>CAWDQR010000001.1:0-808418 GCA_963804515.1 uncultured Alphaproteobacteria bacterium
GATGGGCCGAGCGGCGAGCTCGTGTTGGTGCGGGAACTGGTTGAAGCCGCCGCCGTCGGACCGCGTGGGAACCAGCCACACCCTTATATCGGTGACCTTATACTCCCGCTCCAGTCCAGCGATCGCCTTCAAGGTTTTCGGACACTGTGCGGACACGATAGCGGAAGCTGAGCTGAATTTGGTTGGATTGAAAATCTCAGAGAGAGTGAGAGATGCTCACTGATTGCTCATTTTTGTCTTCCTAGGTCTTTCGTTGGATCATTCATGGTGAGGGTTTGAGAGACATGGCTGTGTCCTAACTGTGCGCGGTAAGCAGCAAGCACGAATGGCGCGCCGCTGCCGGGCATGTCCATCTCGGAAACCGTGGCCTGCTCTAGCGTTTCGGCCGGAACGGCATCCACAAGGTCTCCGTAGGCTTCGCCGTCCAGTGTGGCACGCAAACTAGCGTCCAGCCTTTGAGCTGCTTTGTTAAGCCTCACGTCTCGGGATAGCGTTGCCCGGCCTGCTGAACGACCGAGGGACTCTTCTCTCCTGTTGGGAGTTTCGGGCTTAGACGCTTCCCCCTGAAGGCTTTCCTTGTTTTGAGTCTGTGGGAGTGAGGGCGAGCCCCGTTTAAGGGGCGAGGGCTCGCCCTCACCATTCAATGAGTTAATTTCAATAGAGTTCTTTACAGGAGTTTGGGTGCACGTTCGCTCAGGGGTGTTAGATCGTTTGTTCAGGGGCACCCCTGCACATTTGTTCAGGGGTGGGATACTCGCTGCGAATGAAGCCGAGCGGTTTTCGCTCTCGAAGAAACGCGCGTCTGGTCTATGCCGGAAGCTCGCGCAATGGGCCTCCCATGCTTCATGCTTGGCGCGGATGCCTGGCCAATTGATCGAATAGGCGTTGGTGAATGCCCCGCCTCTGTACCGCGCCCTTGTAAGGAAATCAGCTTTCTCCAACGCTTTCAGGGCTTGATAGACGCTGCGCTCGCCAATTCCAACGTCGTAGGCAATGCGCGAGACGCTCGGATCGCATCGGCCCGACCGTCGGTTGGCCCGCCAAATGAGTACAGCCCCCACTTTCATGTGGCTCTTCGGAAGGCCCAACAGCGCCAAAACGTAGAGCGCCTTTTCTTTATCCCCGGGCTGCGCAGGAGGCAGGTAGATGGTGGCCGAGGTCTTCATAGTTGAGACCCTTTACCGGCGCCTCCGCGTGGCCAATGGGCATCGCCGGCTCATCGAGCAGCCCCGCTTTCGGACTCACTACCGTCGCGCTCGGCTATTCTCGCTTCCTGCCAAGCGTTGACCTCGTCCTCCAACCAGCCTACGGCGCGCTCACCCAATTTTACCGGTTTCGGAAACAGGCCCAGGGCGATTTGCTCATAGAGAGTTGAGGTCGGCAGTCCGCTAACGCTCGTAACCTCGCGGCGTCGAAGAATTCGTTGCACCATCGAATCCATCCTCTCGGAACGCTCCGATTCGCTTCGGAGCCAACGGTGCAATGTGGTCGTGCACGGGAAAAATGTATTTGCCCAAAAATTTAAGGGCTTCCGGAAGAATGTCCCGAAACTGCAAAAGTTTGCGGAAAGCAAGAGATAAAATCCTAAAATTCACGGAAGTGCGCTATTTGCCGGCGTCTCGGAGATAGCGCTTCTTCTGCTCGTAATAGAGGTCTTTGCACTTTCGGGGGCCAATAACAAATTCCTTGCCAACCGCTTCAAACAGCTCGGGACCGATCGAAGCGCGTTCAGTCAGCCAATTTGCAATAGGCTCGTCGCCGGGACGCCATTCAAGAATTTGCGAGATACGCTTGAAAATGGGACTAAGGAATTCGAGCTTGAGCTTCTGGTGGAGTGTGGCCAAATGCGTCCCCTTGGGATAGGGACGTCCAAATGCTTCGTCCCAGGAACCAACTTCAGCCTCGAAGACACGGTCAAGACATTCACCGAATGCGCATATTGCCCAAAGTGGCGGTAGTCTCCCATAGACTAAGCTCGTCGATATCGTCGCGAACAAACCCTTACTATCACCACCTTCAAAATCTTTTTTCCATTTTGGGAAAGTCAAATCATACGGCTCGGTTTCGACTTTCTGCTCCGCTGTGGTTGACGACTGCTTAGCCATGAACGCTTCCCCGAAACGTGACGACCCGATCCTCGTCATCTCGTGAGGACGATACGCAATACCGTGCCCAGTCCTGCATGAGGCGCTTGCGCTTCGCAAACAGGTCGCCTCGCCGGTAAGCCGCCTCCACCCGGTCTCCAATGGCATGCGCGAGCGCCATCTCAACAACATGGTTCGGATAGTTGGTCTGCTCGGCAGCCCAGTCCCGAAATGATGAGCGGAAGCCATGCGAGGTAAGATCGGCGCGCCCCATCCGCCGCAGCACGCCGAGCAGCGCCATGTTGGACAGTGGCGTCATGGCTTTCCCGCCGGGAAACACGAACTCGGCCTCGCGGGGAAGCTCTTGAAGCAGATCGACGGCGCGGTCGGATAGCGGAACACGGTGCTCGCGACCGGCTTTCATGCGCTCGGCAGGGATCACCCATTCCCTGGCGCCGAGTTCGATTTCATCCCATCGCGCTTTGACGACCTCGCTGGTTCGCGTGCCGGTGAGAATTAGGAGCTCGAGCGCGCGAGCAGCCACGCCGTCGCGTCCACGAAGCTGCTCCATGAAGGCCGGTATCTCGACATAGGGCAGGGCAGCATGATGCCGCACGCTCGCCACTTTACGGCGGCTCGGCAGTAGCTTGTCGAGATGTCCGCGCCAACGTGCGGGATTGTCGCCTCGCCTATGCTCTCGCGCCGTCGCCCAGTCGAGAACAGCTTCAATCCTGCCCCGCAACCGCGACGCGGTCTCGGTCTTTGTGCGCCAGAGCGGCTCCAACACCTGTAGGACGAGGCCAGTGTCAATTGCGGCAACCGGAAGTTCGCCTAAAGCCGGATAGGCATATGTGGCCAACGTCGACCGCCATTGCGCCCGATGCTTCGGGTTCCGCCAGGAGGTCTCATGCGAGGCGATGTGCCGCTCCGCACACTCTTTGAAGGTGATGCCGAGAGCCGCCTCTAGCCGCGCCTGCCTCCTGGCCGAACAGCGGTGTTCGATGGGGTCGCTGCCGTCTAAGAGCAGTTTGCGTGCGTCCCTCGCGCGCTCTCTCGCCTTTGCGAGCGACATGCGGTCGATTGGGCCCAGGCCCATGGCTCGCGCTCGGCCGTTCAGCATGAAGCGGAGCACCCACGCCTTTGTCCCGCCAGAAGCTACTCGCAACCACAGTCCGCGGCCATCGCCATACAGCCCGGGCTTGGTCAGGCGAGCCACTTTCAGCGCCGATAACCGGTTCAACTCCCGCATCGTAGGCCGCACCTACTGTCCACTGTCTTGTCCACAAACAGTAGCTGGATTTACGAGAGTTTGTCGGAACGTGCTGGAATGAGTGAGGCTATCAACAGCTTGATTCAGCGGGAATTGTGGACGCCTTTGGAATTCGGCGGAGCATCTACAAGCGGACTCCGTCTCCGCCACCGCGAACGCGGTTAAGAGTGCCGTCAGTGCCGATGCCTGTTCCGGCTAATGCACGATTTCGGCTATGGCCGCCGCAAGGCGCTCACGGTAGATCGGCTTGGACACTATGGGCGATCCCGGCACCGCCTGCCGGATGCGCTCCAGAGTGCCATCGTCGCTGTGAGCGGTGACGAAGATGATCGGCACCTCGCATACGTTCCGAAGCCACCGGGCGGCCTCGATCCCTTGGCGGGTTCCATCGAGATAAACGTCCATCAAGACCACGTCCGGCGGATTGCGCATGGCGATGGAAACGGCTTCTTTGGCAGTCGGCGCCAGCCCGCAAACCTCGAAGCCTAACGCCTGCATCGTTGCTTCGAGGTCAAGCGCTATCAGGAACTCGTCCTCGACGATGAGGGCGGAGCCGCGGTCTGGAGAAGAAAAGTCTGTCATGGTCACCTTTTCTGGCAGTGCCCATGGATGCAACGCCTCAGCTCGACTTTTGTGCCGGGCGTTTCATTCATGCCCGCGCGCGGACCGATAACGTCGCTTCTGATGGAAATCGTGCGAAAGCGTAGGCCCCGTATTCGCGCGCGGCGTTAGCGGAAATTCCAGGGGTTGAAGCCGCCGCTATTGGACCACAGGCGCGTCCTGGCTCGCTGCGTGAACTGTGGCGGGATGTAGCGCCTGACCTGTTTAATGTGCCTGAGATGAGGCGGCCGCGCATCATTATCCTCTTCGCGCAGCTGCACCCGGCTCGGTACCCCTTGCGGGTCAACAACCACCACGGCGAGATCGTTCCAATTCCATTCCGCTTGGCGTTGTCCCCAGCGGCCGGGCTCGATCGCAAGCAACTTGCCAGACTTGGTATCGACCATGGCGATATATTCGAGACGCTCGCCCTCGGGCGACGTGCCGGCGTAGTAATGGAGCAGTCCAATGCCCCGCAGAGCGCCTTTCAGTGTCTGCCAGTTCAGCAGCACCGGTTCGCCAGCGCCATACATTTCCAGGGTGAGCCGGAGCGCAGGATATTGGGGATGCGTGGCGACATAGTCCCCCCCTGGCGAGCGCTCTACGCTCCAGCCGTCCAGCTCCGCGACCACAGGCTGGTCACCGTCTTGGCCGGCGGACGCTTGTTGCGCCAAGGGCGCGGGACCTTGCTCGCCTTGCGCGTCGCAAGGCAATGCCAGTCGGTCATCGGCGCCAGCGGGCTCTGCCGCGCCAAGGGCGTCACCGGGTTCGTCCTTGGCTTGATAAACCAGGGCGCTCGCCACGCCGCTATGCAGGGCGTCCGCGAGCTTTGGGAGTCCCAACCGCGGTTCGCTCTGTGCCGGACGTTGCCTGCCGGCACAAGGAAGCGGTGTCGGCGCATGAGGGTCGGATACCAAAGCGCGAGCCAAGTCCGTTGCGGCCGCTTCCGTGTGTTGCCGCGCCTGGTCTTCGATTGAGCGGCGTTCAGCGGCGGCAGCGGCAAGCGACGGATCGCGCTCAACTGCGTGGGTAAAATCCGCAAGCGCGAGGTCCGGCTTGTGCAACTGGGTAAAGGCCGACGCCCGGCCAAGATAGACTTGAGCGGTATCGGCGCCGAATTGAAGAGCTGAGGCGTAGTCGCTGACCGCGTCCTTATAGCGGCGAAGCGCGACCAGGGCCTCGGCGCGATTGGCGTAGGCCTGGCCGTAGCGCCCGCTGAGCACGATCGCTCGCGAAAAGTCGCGGAACGCGCCGGCCGGCCGCCGCAAGGCAAGCTGGGCCTTGCCGCGCCCGTTGAACGGCACCGCGCTGCTCGGCATCAGGCGGATCGCCTTGGTGAAATCGGCTAACGCCCCGGTAGGATCGCCCAAGAGAAACCGCGCATTGCCAAGATTATTGTAGGCTGCGCCATATTGCGGGGTGAGCGCAACGGCTTGACCGAAGTCCTTGGCGGCTTCGGCATAGAGGTGGAGCTCCAGAAGCACATTGCCGCGATTGTTGTAGAGCGTGGCCTCCTCGGGCGCGAGCTTGACCGCGGCGTTGAAATCATCGACGGCGGCGCGCAGGTTGTGAAGGCGCCAGCGAGCCACTCCTCGGTCACTCAAGGCGAAGACGCGGGTCATGGCAGGGAGCGCCGCCGATTCGAGCGCCGCGGTCAGCAATCTCTCCGCATCGAGATATTGGGTGCGAATGAGCGCTGCCCGTCCTTGGCTGGCCTGCAGCGACGCGTCCCGCTTATCGAGAGAGGCCCGCGCCGGACCGCAAGCAGAGATCGTGGCGATGATGAGCAGCAATCCGGCAATGTGCCACGACGGCTGTGCAAGCCTCCTTGCACATGACGCAACACGCAGACCCCTTACACCCGACGCCGCCGCAGACACCGGACTCACCTGGTCTTGATCGGGGCAGGGCACCGGATCATGCGTGCCGCACGCGCACCCGAAACGCCACTCTCGTACGAGACTGTGACGTTGACAAATCACGTTTCGAAATTCGCGTGTCGAAGCGTGCGGTTTCGGCTTTCCTGGCGCGATGTTGAAATCGCCTCGGAGATTTATCCTGGGCGTTCCGCCGCGCCTAAACTCTGCGCATCCTTTGCCCATGAGGAGACAAGTTCTCCTCTCCCCGTCGGGGAGGCGGGAAAAGAAGAGGCGAGGGCGCTTGGCAGCACCCTCGCCATCATCGAAGCCGTTTCGCGGCAAGTCGCTTTGCGGCGAGCGCCTAGCGGTAGGCCGGCGGAATCTGCTCGTAGGAGCCCGCGCCGAAGGGCTGATAGAGGAGGTTCGGATGCGTCTTCATCTCATCCCAGAACTGCGCGGTCACCGGGTTGATATAGAGGCCGACCCAGCCATTGTCCTGGCCGGAATAGCGGCCCGGCGAGGTCTTGAAGTCCCCACGCGTCGGCGCGGCACCGTTGAAAACGATGTCGTATTGCTCGCCCGGATCCCACCAGAGATCGTAAAGGGCTGGGATCTTCAGGGTCTGCTCCTGTCCAAGCCAGGTATCCTTGGCCGTGTATAGCGCCTTGAAGTTCTTGACGCGCACCCCGCCGAAGGTCTGGTCGTTGAAATAGATGAAGCTTTCGCGCTTGCCCGGACCGGTGCCGAGCAGCGAGTCGCTCAAGTCGATGCCATCGAAGATGATCGGATTGCCGTTATTGTCCTTCCAATCATGGGGCGGCGGTTCGAGGCCCGCGAGCTTCCCAATGGTCGGCCACCAATCCATGTGGGACCACATATCCATATTGACCGTGCCGGGCTTGATGTGGCCGGGCCACCAGGCAATGGCCGGCACGCGGAAGCCGCCCTCGAAGGAGGATCCCTTCATGCCGCGGAAGGGCGTGTAGCCCGCATCCGGCCAAGCGTCGATCCAGGCGCCGTTGTCGGTGGTCCAGACCACGAGCGTGTTCTCGGAGATACCGAGGTCACGGATCGCCTGCACGACTTGGCCCGAATTGTCGTCGAGCTCCATCAGGGCGTCGAGATAATTGCCGCCGCCGGGAGACTTCCCCTTCCAGCGCGGGGAGGGGTTGTTCGGGTTGTGCACCTTGAGGAAGCAGAGATACATGAAGAACGGGTTCTGGTCCTTGGCGTGGGTCTTCAACCAGTCGATGGCCTTGGCCCGCATCTCGTCATCGCCGGTGGCGAGGTCGGCGTAGTTGAACTCCTTCTTCACCGCCGTGGGCGGCTCGCCGGCCTTGCCGTCCCATTGGGAGAGGTCGACCTGGTCCCAGAGCGTCATGAATTGCTTGTCGTTGGTGGGGAAGCTCGGGTGCAGCGTCTTGTCGTCATAGGCATAGACGCCGGCATAATAGGGCAACATGTCGTACATCTCGTCGAAGCCGTTCGCCGTCGGGAAGTTCTCCGGCTTGTCGCCGACATGCCATTTGCCGAACTGCACCGTCGTGTAGTGGGCCTGCTTCAGATATTCGGCGATGGTCGGCGTCTGCTTGGTGAGGCCGTTCGGATCGCCGGGCGCGAGCACCGCGGAAAGCGATGTGCGAATGGGGATCCGGCCGGTGATGAACGAGGCGCGGCCCGCGGTGCAGCTCGCCTGGCCATAGTAATTGACGAAGCGCATGCCCTCGGCAGCGAGGCGGTCGAGGTTCGGCGTTGGGGCGCCGCGCATGGCGCCGCCACCATAGCTGCCGAGATCGCCCCAGCCGACGTCATCGGTCATGATCACCACGACATTGGGGGGTCGCACGGGATCGGAGAGCGCAACAGTGGCAGGGGCGGCCAGGGCTGTTGCGAGGAGTCCGGAGATAAGCAGGTCACGCGCCTTCATGAAGCAACCTCCTTACGCGCAAATGAGTTCGGGCCGTCGGGAGCGTGTCGCAGACGGCAATTGGATGCGGATGAAAGCAATAAGCCGATTCAGTGAGGAGTTCGTTACGAACCGGAGCGCATGGAGTGTTCCAGACTGGAACAAACGCTTTGGGCGCGAAGCGAGAGGGTCAGCACGCGGGGAGTATTCAGGAAGCTTCGGTCCAGAACGACCAATCAAATCTAACCGCTGTTGGCCGTTCTGGACCAAGATCGCATTAGTAGTACACGCAGTCGTTATAGCGCTGCCACCAATAGGGGCTGCCGGTGATGATCGCTTGCTGCCGGAGCCAATAACAATTGCCGTAGCCGTAGCCATAGTCGTAGCCCAGGTAAGGCCCGTACCACCCATAGGGATGGTAGTGGCCGTGTCTGTAATAACCGTGGTGATGGTTGTTCCATGCCCCGGCGTAGCCGCGGCCCCTATAGCCGTAGCCTCCCGACCAGCCTCGGGCACCGCGATAGGCATAGCCGCCGCCACCATGATAGGCATAGCCGCCGCCACCGCCGCCACCACCCCCGCCACCGCCGTGGCCACCGCCAACCAGAGTGAGCAGGTTCCCGCTCGTCGTGGGGCTGGCGGATTTGAGGCCGCCCAACATTTGTGCCTTGGCCGGCTGCTGGGTGACTGGCGCAACCACCAGTCCGCCCATAAGGGCGGTGACGGCTACTGCAATCAGGGTACTCCGCATAACTTCTTCTCCTTTGTGCCGAGGGCTTCACGAGGAAGCGCGGCACGCCGCATTTCGAGCCAAGATTGATCAATCCATTCTGTTGGGTAGGTAGTCTGCGATTGATGAGTATCAAGCCCCGGCTCGGGCTTCCAGATTAAACAACTGCGCAACCCCACTCCGGGTTTATCGACATGACTGAAAGTCAATGCGCGGACTGAGAGATACAGGCTACGTGCTCGCCAAGCTCGACTGGATGCGCTCGGAGCGGATTTGGCCCAACGGCTTGCGCTATCTATGGACCGATGCCTTTGGCCTCGTCCTTCTCGTCTCGCTCTATGAGGAGCTGAAGGATGAGCGGTACCTCGTGGAGGCCGAGTGGCTGGTCGCGGAGGTCAATCGCGTGCTCGGACGCCCGCGCGGCATCCGCATCGGAGAGGAGCCCGATCGCGACGGTCAATATTTCCACTATCTCGCCATGTGGCTCTATGCGCTCGCCATGCTTGGCCGCTATCGGCCCGGCTACCGGGAGCAAGGCGTCGCTCTGGTGCGGCAGATCCATGACGCGTTCGTCCTGCCTGGCCGCGGCGTGGTCTGGAAGATGCAGGAGGATTTGAGCGGACCTTACCCCGGCTACGGCTTGGGCGCGCTTGACGCCTTCGACGGCTACGTTGCTTACCGCATGCTCGACGAGCGGGCGCTCGCCCGCGAGATAGCGGAGATGCGTGAGCTGATCGAGCGGACCGCAGCCGACCTCGCGATCACGCAGGATCTCGGGCTCGGCATGATGCTGTGGCTCGCGCATTTCTTTTCCGAGGAGGGGTGGGCGAAGCTGCAACGGACCCGCTCGCTCGGGATGCTCGATCGGATGTGGCAGGAGCAAGGTTATTTCTGTCGCGAGCCTTACCTGCCGCACATGCGCTTCGCCTTCACCAATTACGGCGTCTCGGTGGGCTTGCAGGCGGTGGGCGCGTGGCCCGAGCGCGTGGACGCGCTCAACGCCTATTTCGAAACCTATCGCTCGGGCGACGACTACGATCGCGCCGCCGTCACCCACGTGATGGCGGCAAGCTCGCATTTCCCGGGGCTGCTGCTACGGCAGCACCCGATCGCGCGGGCCTAGAACGCGGCGGCGATGGCCTCGTCGACGGTGGAGAGCCAGACGAAACGCAATGCGCTGCGCGCGGCTTCCGGGACGTCCTCGAAGTCTTTGCGGTTGCGTTCGGGCAAAAGCACGGTGGTGATGCCCGCCCGCATGGCTGCCAGCACCTTGTTCTTGATGCCGCCCACGGGGAGGACAAGTCCGCGCAGCGAGATCTCGCCGGTCATGGCGGTGTCGTTCTTCACCGTGCGGCCCGTGAGCAGGGAGACGATGGCGATGAACATGGCAACGCCCGCGCTCGGACCGTCTTTCGGAATGCCGCCTGCCGGCACGTGCAGGTGAATATCCGACTTCTCGAAGACGCTTTCGTCGATACCGAGCGAGGCACTCCGCGCCTTGACCAAACTCAGCGCTGCTTGCGCGCTTTCCTTCATGACGTCGCCTAGCTGGCCGGTGAGGATCAGCTTGCCGTGGCCGGGCACGCGCGCGCATTCGACGAACAGGATGTCGCCGCCGGTCGGCGTCCAGGCGAGCCCTGTCGAAACCCCCGGCACGCTCGTGCGCATGGCGATTTCACTCTCGAAGCGGCGGGGGCCGAGAATGGCGTGCAGATCCTTGGCCTCGACCTTCACGCGCTCGGCGTTGCCTTCGGCAACGCGCATGGCGACGTGATGGCAGATGGCGCCGATCTCGCGCTCCAGATTGCGGACGCCCGCCTCGCGGGTGTAGTCGCGGATGATGCCGCGGATGGCGTCATCGCTGATCTCGCAGGTGCCAGCCTCAAGCCCCGTGGCCTCGAGCTGGCGCCTCAGCAGATAGCGCTTGGCGATCTCGACCTTCTCCTCCTCGGTGTAACCGGGAAGCTCGATGATCTCCATGCGGTCGCGCAAGGGCCCGGGGATCGTGTCGATCACATTGGCGGTGCCCACGAACATCACCCGCGACAGGTCGAACGGGACCGCCAGATAATTGTCGCGGAAGGTCGAGTTCTGCTCGGGATCGAGCACCTCGAGCAGGGCCGCAGACGGGTCGCCGTGGAAGCCTTGGCCGAGCTTGTCCATCTCGTCGAGCATGAGCACGGGGTTGCGCGTCTCGACTTTACGGATCGCCTGAATGACGTTGCCGGGGAGCGCGCCAATATAGGTTCGGCGATGGCCCCGGATTTCCGCCTCGTCATGCAACCCGCCGAGACTTAGCCGCGCGAATTTGCGGCCAGTGGCGCGCGCGATCGATTGGCCCAGGGAGGTCTTGCCGACGCCGGGAGGCCCGACGAAGCAAAGGATGGGACTCTTGCCGTCGGGCTTCAGCTTGCGCACGGCCAGGAATTCGAGGATACGCTGCTTGATCTTGGGCAAGCCGTAATGATCCTCATCGAGGATGCGGCGCGCTTCGGCAATGTCGATTCGCTCCTCCGAAAGCTTTGCCCAGGGGAGCTCGATCAGCCAATCTAGATAGGTGCGGATCATGGAGTGCTCGGCGCTCGCCTCAGGCATGCGCTCGAGCCGCTTTAGCTCCTTCAGAGCTTGCTTCTCGGCCTCCTCGGGCATCTTGGCCTTCTCGATCGCCTCGCGCAGCTCCGCGATCTCGGCCTCGCCGCCTTCGCCTTCGCCGAGCTCCTTCTGAATCTGGCGGAGCTGCTCGCGCAAGATGTGCTCGCGCTGCCTCCCTTGCAGCGATTCCTGCGTCTGCTCGCCGATCTGCTTGGAAAGGCGCAACACTTCGATCTGTTGCGCAAGGTAGCGCAGCAGCTTGTCGAGGCGCTCCTGGACGTCGAAGGTTTCCAGCAGGTCCTGCTTCTCGGTAGGGGTGAGATCCGAGACGTTGGCGATCAGATCGGCGAGCGCTGAGGGAGATTGAATCTGCTCGATCGCGCCGGCGATCTCCTGCGGGATCGCGGGCAAGAGGGAGATCGCCTCGCGCGCCCGCTCCTTCAGTTGGTGCATGCGGGCGGCGATCTCGGTCGTGTAGACTTCGGCCTCTCCCACCTCGTCGACGCGGGCGACGAGGAACGGATAGCCGGGCAGAAATTCGCCGATGCGGAAGCGGCGCGTGCCTCTGGTGACCATGTGATGGCTGCCGTCGGGTGCGGTCACATAGCGCAAGATCTCGGCGACGGTGCCGACGCGATGCAGATGCTCGGGCCCGGGCGCCTCGACGGAGGGATCGCTCTGCAGCACCACGCCCACCGGCTTGTCGGCCCGGGCGGCGGCTTGCGCGCCGGCAATGGATTGCGGCCGGCCAAGGCCGAGCGGCACCACGACGCCGGGAAACAGCACGGCGTTGCGGGTGGGCAGGATAATCAGGGCCCGATCCGGCAGTTGCAGATCGGAGGCAGATGCCTGCTCGGCGGGGGAAGCTTGGGTCGTGTCGTTCATAATGAGGGACCGCTCAGCCTAGCTTGGCAAAGGTGAGTAGGAGGCAGCCGTTCAAAAGCTCGCGCTCGGCAAGCCGCAACCGGTTGAACTGAAGCGTGACGCGCCGCTCGAAGCTTCCATAGGGGATCTCCAGCCTGACGATGCTGGCCTTCTTGCCACGCGTAGGGAGGGCGCGGGTTCCTGCGATGATCAACGTGCCTGCCTCGATCTGCACCTGCACGGCATCAGGCGCCACGCCCGGCAGCGCCACGATGATTGAGAGCTCGCGGTCGGTCTCGAAGACGTCGATCGGCGGCTCCCAGCGCGCATGGAGGCCTCCCTCGTGGGCTGGCTCGAAGAATTGCCGGCGCAGCTGCTCGGCCCTGTCGAGCAGGGCGCAGGCCTCCGCCCACATTACGTTTCGGGGATCACGGGTCACGCCAACCTCAACATGTCACACGAAACCTTGGCACTTACGCGAGCGATCTTAGCGCCCGGCCAACCGCCTGGAAATGACGACGGGCAATAAACCCGATGCACATAAGAGAAGCGCAGGGAGCTGTCAAAGGACGCTATATCAGGGAGCTGTCAAAGGACGCTATATATTGGTGCCCTGCAGGGCTCCGACAAGGGCGGCATTGGCCGGGATTGCCGCGGGCCCGACAAGGTGCGGCGGGTTTGATCGCGTCGCGGGGGGCTTCTCCCTGAGTCCGGCGCCGCCGCGCGACCGATGCTCCGAGGCACCAGATGCTCCTGTGCTATGTTGACACCATGGGGCAGTGCGAATCCGATCAGGCCAAGCTGCTGGATTTCATGGCCTCGCCGGAAGCCTACGATCCGGCGCCCGCCCGGGTCGAGCGCGTCGAAACCCATGCCTCTGTCGTTTTTTTGGCCGGGCAGCGCGCCTATAAGGTCAAGCGCGCCGTAAGATACCCTTTCCTCGACTTCTCCACCCTTGAACTCAGGCGGGCGGCATGCCTCAACGAGCTCGCCATCAATCGTCGCACGGCGCCTCATCTGTATCTTGAGGTTGTTCCGGTAACCATCAGCGATGACGGTAAATTCCATCTCAATGGCAAGGGCAAGGTTGTGGAGTGGGTGCTGGCCATGCGCCGATTCGAGCAAGCTGGTCTCTACGATCGCATGGCCGAGGAAGGGCGCCTGCCCCTTTCGGCCATACCTCAACTCGCCGCGACGATCGCCGCCTTCCACCGAAGCGCCGACCGGTTGCTCGCGCCAGAGCAAAGCGTCGCGGCGCTGCACGCGGTGCTCAAGGACAATGCAGCCGCTATTGCGGCGAAGGGAAGCGACCTTTCCCTGGTGGCTCTGGCTGCGGTCAACCGCCAAAGCCGCGAATCGCTTGCCGCGCTTGAGCCGCTGCTCAAGGCGCGGGCGCTTGGGGGCTATGTCCGCCACTGCCATGGCGATCTGCACTTACGCAACATCGTCGACATCGACGGCTCCCCGGTCTTGTTCGATGCCATCGAGTTCGACGATGCGATCGCGACCGTCGACGTGCTCTACGACCTTGCCTTCCTGCTCATGGACCTCGGCGCGCGCGGCCTTCCTGCCCACGCCAATCTGGTGCTCAACGCCTATCTGGACGCCTACGGCGGCACCGGCAATCTCATCGGGCTGAAAGCGCTGCCACTGTTCCTGTCCGTGCGCGCCATGATCAGAGCCAAAGTCGAGCTGCTGCGGGCCGGGCTGACCCCGGGCCCGGCGCAGAACGAAGCGCGGCACCGCGCGGCGACCTATGTCCTGCTTGCAAGGGAGTATCTGGCAGCACGGCGGCCGCGGTTGGTTGCCATTGGCGGGCTTTCCGGGAGCGGCAAGTCGAGCGTGGCGCAGGCGCTCGCGCCGCCTCTCGGGCCGTTTCCAGGGGCTGTGCAGGTGCGGAGCGATTTGGAGCGCAAGCGGCTATTTGGGTTGAGCGCGGACCACCAGCTTCCCGAGCAAGCCTATGCGGCGGAGGTCTCCGACGTTGTCTATCGCATCTGCCGCAAGCGCGCGCTCATGGTGCTTGAGGGCGGCCAGGCGGTGATCGTCGATGGCGTGCACGCGAAGGCCGAGGAACGGGAGGCCATTGCCGCCTGTGCCGCCCGCGCCGGCGTCGAGTTCACCGGCCTTTGGCTCGAAGCACCGCCCGAAACGATGCGGGGGCGAATCGCAGGCCGCAGAGGCGACATTTCCGACGCGACCCCGGCCGTGCTCGACCAGCAATTAGCGTACGACCTCGGCCCGCAGAGCTTTGCCGTCGTCGATGCGAACCGGCCACTCGATCAGGTGGTCGCGTCCTGTCTCGGCCTCATCGGTGAGGCCAAATCCGGCTAGAGCCGAGATCGGCTTCCTACCGGCAGACACGCCCTGATTCATCCTTTCCTAACGCTATCGCCGGACAGTTGCGACGGCTGGGCGCCTTGGCATTTTGCTGCCGGTTTTTGCGGCGCCGTGGGTAGGTCTTGACGGGGTCAGGACGTTGGGTTGGGTGGGTAGCTTAGGGCCCGCGCTTGCGGCGGCGAGGCTCGTTTGGCGCGCCGCCACGGTCCCGCCCGCACGCCTTCTGCTCTCTCTCATCCTGGTTGGCGCCGTCGCCGCGAGCGTTGTGGCGTGCCGGTCGGGCAACGGGGAGAATCTCGCGGAGCGCGTCATTCCCTTGGGTCAGCCCGTGCCCAAGGGCGGCGGCGTCTACCGCATCGGCAGTGCCTATCAGGTCGATGGCGTCTGGTATCAGCCGCGAGAGGACCCGACCTACGACCGGGTCGGCAACGCGTCCTGGTATGGGGAACTGTTTCACGGGCGCCGCACCGCCAATGGCGAGATCTACGATATGGATCGGCTGTCGGCCGCATCGCCGACCCTACCCATGCCCGTCTATGCGCGGGTGACCAATCTCGCCAACCGCCGCTCGATCGTCGTCCGCGTCAACGATCGGGGTCCCTACGCGAACGATCGCATCATGGATCTGTCGCGGCGGTCGGCCGAGCTGCTCGGCTTCCGGGACGTCGGCACGACGAGGGTTCGCGTCCAGTATCTCGGCCCGGCGCCCTTAAGTGGCGACGACAGCTATGAGCGCCGCTATCTTGCAAGCCAGGGTTGGGCGCAAATCGCATCGGGCGAAACGTCGCGAGCGGGCCCTCGAGAGCCACTCGCGGTCGGAAGCCTTGCCGGCGATGTCGGGCCTCCGCAGCAGCGGAAGAATAACGGCCTATCCCCCAATTGGAACGTGGCGAGAACGAGGGTGCCGGACCAGGCAGCTGCGGCCGCGGCGCCGCAGCTCCGTTGGCAAGCAAGCGCAGAGGCGCCGGCGAGGCTCAATCTTGCGAGCGGTCAGGACCTTCCGCCTAGCCGAGCCTCTGGCGTCGCGCCGCTGGGCGGGCTTTTGATCCAGGCCGGCTCGTTCAAGAGCAAGGACAACGCCGAGAAAGCGAAGATGCTGCTCGGTGACATCGCTCAAGTGGAGATGGCTCCAATGGAGGTCGGTGGCGAGACCATTTTCCGCGTTCGCCTGGGGCCCTTCGCGGACCGGGGCGCAGCAGCATCGGCCCTCGCACGGGTGACCGAGGCGGGCTATGCCGGCGCGAAAATCGTCACTAATTAGGGCTCAAAGCTCTCACCGGTTGATTTTTCAGGGAGAGCGCTCGATAGTGGTAAAAAGACCGGCGGGATGGGCGGTCCCTGGCCAATTCGATCCGATTGTCACCTCGTGCACACTTTGCGCCTTCAAGTCCTGATAAGGATCGCCGTGGTATTCGCCATGCTCGTCATGGGGGCCGCGTGCGTCTCGGCGTTTGCTCGCGCCGCGGCTCCGGCACCAGGGGGGTTCGAGACCAAGGCCAAGCACGCCATTCTAATGGATGCCGATGCCAATCTCGTTTTCTACGAGAAGGACCCGGACACACTGATGCCGCCGGCAAGCATGAGCAAGCTCATGACCCTGGCCGTCGTGTTTCGCGAGCTGAAGGCCGGCCGTATCAAGCTAGAGGATCAATTCAAGGTGAGCGAGCACGCCTGGCGCACCGGGGGAGCGCCCTCTGGCTCCTCCGCCATGTTTGCGCCGCTCAATTCGATGGTCAGCGTCGAGGATCTGATCCAAGGCATCACCGTTCAGTCCGGCAACGATTCCTGCATCATCTTGGCCGAAGGCATTAGCGGCACCGAAGATGCGTTCGTCAAAGAGATGAACAAATATGCCAAGGAGATCGGCCTCACCAAGTCGCATTTCGAGAACTCGACAGGGCTCCCCGCCGACGGGCATGTGATGACCGCGCGCGAACTCGCCTTCCTCGCCAACTTCCTGATCAAGGAGTACCCCGAATATTATCATTATTTCGGCGAGAAGCAGTTCACCTTCAACAAGCACACCTTCAACAATCGCAATCCGCTCATCTTCGCCGATCTCGGCGTTGACGGGCTGAAAACCGGCTTTATCGAAGAGGCGGGATATGGGCTTGTGGCGAGCGCCAAGCGTGGCGACCAGCGCGTGATCCTCGTCGTCAGCGGTCTCGATACGAAGAAGGAGCGCGAGGAGGAGCCGCGCAAGCTGCTCGAATGGGGCTTCAAGAGCTTCAAACCATTCCGGCTGTTCGATGTCGGCGAGACCGTGAGCGATGCGCTTGTCTGGGGCGGAACCCGGCACTATGTGCCGCTGGTCGGCGACCGCAACATCGACATCATTCTGCCGACCAATTCGAGCGGTAAGGTCAACGCACAGATCGTGTATGACGGACCGATCAAGGCGCCGATCCGCAAGGGCGATCAGGTGGCGGTGCTCAGGATCACCGCAGCCGATACCGCGGCGACCAACGACATCCCGCTCTATGCCGGCGAGGATGTCGGCCGGAGCAATTTTGCCCTGCGCGGCCTCGACTCGCTGATGGTCCTGGCTTTCGGCTGGATGCTTTGAGGCGAAGCCCCGGGACGGTTCTTGAGGCAAGATGCGGCACGAGACGGTCGAACCCGGCAAGCTGATCACGTTTGAAGGTGGCGAAGGGGCGGGCAAGTCCACGCAAGTCTCGATCCTCGTCAATCGCCTCCTCAGCGCGGGCCGCCACGTTATCGCCACCCGCGAGCCCGGAGGGTCGCCTGCGGCCGAGCAGATCCGCGAAGCCTTGCTGTCGGGCAAGGTGCGGCCGTTCGGCCCGTTCGCCGAGGCCCTGCTCTTCTCGGTGGCGCGGCAAGATCACGTCGACAGCGTCATCGCCGAGGCCTTGGCGCAAGGCAAATGGGTGGTCTGCGACCGCTTTCTCGATTCCACGCGCGCCTATCAGGGGGTCACCGGTGGCGTGCCCGCGCCCGTGATCGGCGCGCTCGAGCGGCTGACGCTGCGCGGATTCATGCCGAACCTTACCCTTGTGCTCGATATCCCGGCCGAAGAGGGGCTCGCGCGCGTGGCGCAAAGGCTTGGGACGACCGCGCCGGACCGCTTTGAAGGTCTAGAGTTCGCCCAGCATGAACGGGTGCGCAGGGCGTTTCTCGATATCGCCGGGGAGGAGCCAAACCGCTGCATCGTCATAGACGCGCGCAAGCCCGAGGCCCTGGTCGCCGAAGATGTGTGGGAAGCGGTGGCGGAACGCTTGAGCCCATGAGCAGGGCCGCGGCCGAGCTAACCCGAACGCCCGAAGACGAGCCCGATCGCCTGGAGGGATTTTCTGCGCCCCGCGAGGTCGACTGCCTCTTCGGCCATGACGCGCCACTCGCCGAATTCGACGATGCCTTGCGCAGCGGCCGGCTACATCACGCTTGGCTGCTCGTGGGTCCGGAAGGCATCGGCAAGGCCACACTCGCCTATCGCTTGGCGAGGAATGTGCTTGCGCTTGGCGAGGAAGCGGCCGGAGACCGAGCCCAGGTCGCGCCGGTGAGCGCCGAGCATCCCGTGTTCCGCAAGGTTGCGGCGCTCTCACATCCCAATCTTCTGTTGCTCAGACGCCCCTGGAACGAGCGGACGAAGCGCTATTCGCAATGGATCAGCGTTGACGAGGTTCGGCGCTTACGCGGGTTTCTTGGCCATAGCGCGGGCGAGGCCGGGTGGCGTGTCGTCATCGTCGATCGCGCCGACGAGTTGAACCAGAATGCCGCCAACGCTCTGCTGAAGGCACTCGAGGAGCCGCCGCAGCGGACGCTGTTTCTCTCGGTGGCGACGGCCGAAGGCCGGCTTCCCGTCACCATCCGCTCCCGCTGCCGGACGCTTCGCGTCGCTACCCTTGGCGAGGGCGATCTGGAGCAGGCGGTGCGGGCCGCGCTTGCGCGCGACGGCCATGAGGTGGACGCGGAGACGCTGGCGACCGCACTCAGCCTTAGCCAGGGCAGCGTACGGCGTGCGCTCGAGCTTGCGACCGGCGAGGGCATCGGGCTTTATCGCGAGCTGCTTGCGGTACTCGGCGGGCTGCCCAAGCTCGATGGAGCACGGTTACATCGGCTGGTGGACCGGCTCGGCGGCGCCTCCGACGGCGAGCGGCTGGAACTTTTCCTGTCGCTGCTACTCGGCCTGTTGGAGCGGCTGATCCGCACTGCCGCCACGGGAGAGGGCGCTATCGGCGAGGATAGGGAGCTTGCGGGCCGGTTGGTCGATCGCTCGATCCTGCCCCGATGGGTGGAGGTTTGGGAGGCGATCGACCGCGCCCAGGCGGACGCCGCAAGCCTCAATCTCGACCGTAATCTGCTCGTGCTCGAGGTCTTCTACAGACTGCAGCAGGTCGCCCGCGAAACCCCCGTTTAGGCAAGATGACGCCGGTGCTTGCTCGCGCGGACGGGCAAGGCTATTGCATGAGCCCATGGCAGAGATGCGGCCCTATTACATCACCACTGCCATCTCCTACCCGAACGATGCCCCCCATATCGGCCACGCCTATGAGGCGGTGGCGACCGATGCGCTGGCGCGTTTCCGCCGGCTGCAAGGGCGCGACGTGTTCTTCCTCACCGGCACCGATGAGCATGGCGTTAAGATGCTGCAGACGGCCCGGAAGCAAGGCATCACGCCGGCCGAGCTCGCCGATCGCAACACGCCCCGCTTCCGCGAGATGGTCGCGGCGCTTGCCTGTTCCAACGATGATTTCGTCTCCACACGGGAAGAGCGCCACAAGCGCGCCTGCACCGAGCTTTGGCGGCGCATGCAAGCAAATGGCGACATTTATCTCTCAACCTATGCCGGCTGGTACTCGGTCCGGGACGAGGCCTATTACGACGAGAGCGAGCTGAAGGAGGGCGGCGACGGGCAGAAGCTCTCGCCGCAAGGGACTCCAGTGGAGTGGGTAGAGGATGAGAGCTATTTCTTCCGGCTCTCAGCCTATCAGGAGAAGCTACTCGCCCACTACGAGGCGCATCCCGACTTCATCGGGCCGGAGACGCGGGCCAATGAGGTGAAAAGCTTCGTCAAGGGCGGCCTGCAGGACCTCTCGGTCTCGCGCACCACCTTCGACTGGGGTATTCCGGTGCCGGGCGAACCGAAGCACATCATGTATGTGTGGGTGGATGCGCTCACCAACTATCTGACCGGCGTGGGCTTCCCCGATGTGGAGTCGGCGAAGTTCAAGCGCTATTGGCCCGCGCAGGTGCACATCATCGGTAAGGACATCATTCGCTTTCACGCGGTCTATTGGCCGGCCTTCCTGATGTCGGCCGGCGTCGCGCTGCCCAAGCGCGTGTTCGGGCATGGCTTCCTCTATAATCGCGGGGAGAAGATGTCGAAGTCGGTCGGCAATGTCGTCGACCCCTTCGTGCTTGTCGGCGACTATGGCGTCGACCCGCTCCGCTATTTCCTCTTGCGCGAGGTGCCGTTCGGCCAGGACGGCAATTACAGCCGCGACGCCATCGTGCAGCGCATCAACGCCGACCTTGCCAACGACCTCGGCAATCTCGCCCAGCGCTCGCTGTCCATGATCGCCAAGAGTTGCGGGGGCGTCGTGCCGTCGCCCGGAGATTTCACGCAGGCGGATGACGCGATCCTGGCGGCAGCGGACGGGTCTCTGGCGCGCGTCGAGCAAGCCATCGACGACTTCGCCATTCACCGCGCGCTTGAAATCATCTGGGCACTCGTCGCTGACGCCAATCGCTACTTCGCCAGCGAGGAGCCCTGGGCGCATCGGAAGACCAATCCAAAGCGTATGGGGACCATCCTCTATGTGACGGCCGAGGTCACGCGCCAGATCGGTATCCTGGTGCAGCCGATCGTGCCGGAGAGCGCGAGCAAGCTGCTCGATCAGCTTGGGGTGCGGGAAGGCGCGCGTGACTTTTCCACGCTCGGGCCGGCGGAACGGTTGAAACCGGGAACTGAGCTGCCGCCGCCCCAGGCGGTGTTTCCACGCTATGTCGAGGCTGAGACGCCCGCGCTCTGATGCTGATCGACAGTCACTGCCATCTCGATTTCCCTGATCTCGCTGCCCGGCGCGAGGCCGTGCTCGCCCGGGCGCGAGCCGCCGGCATTGGCCTGATGGTGACCATCTCCACGCGCGTGCGGGGGTTCGGCGAGCTCCTTGAGATCGTCGAAGGGCACGACCAGGTCTTTTGCTCCATTGGGACTCACCCGCATCATGCGGCCGAGGAGCTGGACGTGACGGCCGCCGCGCTCGTGTCGCTCGCATCCCATCCGAAGGTGGTTGCGATCGGCGAGGCGGGTCTCGATTATCATTACGACAGCAGCCCGCGCGACGATCAGGAGCGAGGCTTTCGTACCCATATCGCGGCGGCGCGGCTCACGGGCTTGCCGCTCGTGATCCACGCCCGTGATGCCGATGACGACGTGGCGCGGATCCTCGAAGAGGAGACGGAGAAGGGCGCCTTCCCCTTCGTGCTGCACTGTTTCACGGGTGGCCCCAAGCTCGCCCGCCGGGGTCTTGCGCTTGGCGGCTATATCTCATTCTCGGGTGTGCTGACCTTCAAGAATTCCGGCGCCTTGTGCGACATCGCCAAGGAGGTGCCGCTCGACCGGCTGCTGGTCGAGACCGATGCGCCCTATTTGGCGCCGGAGCCCTTGCGGGGGCGGATCAACGAGCCCGCCAATGTCGTGCATACAGCGGCGCGGCTCGCGAGCATCCGTGGGATGAGCGAAGCGGAGATCGCCCGCGCCACCAGCGCGAACTTCGCTCGTTTGTTCAGGAAAGTGCCGGCCTCGGCGCTCGAGGCTACGTCCCGCGCCCCATGACCCTTAGGCTCACCATCCTCGGCTGCGGCACCTCTGGCGGCGTGCCCCGCGTCGGTAATTTTTGGGGCGCGTGTGATCCATCAAATCTGAAGAATCGGCGGAGGCGGTGCTCCGTCCTTGTTCAACGCGAGGGCGGGGAGGGCACCACCAATGTGCTCGTGGACACCTCGCCCGACCTCCGCGAGCAGCTGCTCGACGTAGGTGTCGGGTGGCTCGACGGCGTGCTCTACACGCACGATCACGCCGATCATTCCCACGGCATCGATGATTTGCGCATGGTGGCTTATAACGGCCGCCGGCGCGTCGCGGTCTATCACGACGAGGCAACGGGCCGCCTGCTCAGGCAGCGCTTCGCCTATTGCTTCGATACCCCGCCGGAGAGCGAGTATCCGCCGATCCTGGAAAGCCACGACATCAGAGCGGGCGAGCCGGTCAAGATTCTCGGGGCAGGGGGGAGCATCGAGGCGATGCCCTTCCGGCAGCGCCACGGCGCCGGAGAGACGCTCGGTTTCCGCTTCGGTGGCATCGCCTATTCGCCGGATGTGAGCGATCTGCCGGAGCAGACGCTCAAGCTGCTGGAAGACCTCGATGGGTGGATCATTGATGCGCTCCGTTACGCGCGGCATCCGAGTCATTTTAGCGTGGATGAGGCGCTTGCCTGGATTGCACGGGTCAAGCCGAAGCGGGCCGCGCTCACCCATATGCATGTCGATCTCGACTACAACTCATTGGCTCGTGCGCTGCCCGAAGGCGTCGAGCCCGCCTATGACGGCATGGTGCTGACGACAACAGGGTGACGCGCGCGGATCATCAACCCTCATCGCGATCTACACTTGACATACCGCCGGCTCACCTCCATGTTCCCGCTATCTAATTGCTCGCGATCGCGCGAAGCTGCCGCCCCACTTTGCGGCGTTTCATCCCGAGACAATTCTTAATCATCGTCTGACCCCAGGTAGCGCGTGGGAATCGGCGCAAAGGCCCTCAGGACCGCTCCAGACATGAGTGGCGTTCTGGGCCCACAAGGATATTTTAAGTGACACTTGCTTCTTTTGACGGCCTCGGCCTCGCCGAGCCCCTGCGGCTTGCGCTCAAGAACGAAAACTACCTAAAGCCGACGCCGATTCAGGCCCAGGCGATTCCACTTCTCACCGAAGGCAGGGACTTGCTCGGCATCGCCCAGACGGGCACCGGCAAGACCGCGGCCTTCGCACTGCCGATTCTGCACCGCCTCTCGGTACAACGCTTGCAGCGCTCCCCGGGCCGGCCGCATGCTTTGATCCTAGCGCCCACGCGCGAGCTCGCCCTGCAAATCGACGAGCGGTTCCGCGCCTACGGACGCGGCCTTCCGTTGCGGTCGGCCGTGATCTTCGGCGGCGTGGGACAGGGGCAACAGGTGAAGGCGCTGGTCAAGGGCGTCGACATTCTGATCGCGACGCCAGGGCGCCTGCTCGATCTGTACGGCCAGCGCCATGTCAGCTTCGACCAGGTCTTCATCCTCGTCCTCGACGAAGCCGACCGCATGCTGGATATGGGCTTCATCCGCGACGTGCGGAAGATCGTCGCCGCATGCCGCAAGCAGCGGCAGACGCTTCTATTCTCAGCCACCATGCCGCCAGACATCGCCAAGCTTGCGGCAGAGGTCCTCCGCTCGCCGGTTCGCATCGACGTGTCTCCGGCGAGCGTCGCTGTCGATCGCATCGATCAGCGTGTCTACTTCGTTCCGGCGCAGGCAAAGAGCAGATTGCTCACGGAGCTGCTCGCAGATCCCGCCATGGATCGCGTGCTGGTGTTCACCCGCACCAAGCGCGGCGCCGATCGCGTTTGCAAGTTTCTGAGGCAGGCCGGCTTGGTGGCGGAGGCGCTGCACGGGAACAAGGCACAAAACGCCCGAGTGTGCGCGCTTGAAGCATTCCGCAGCGGGCGCGCCCGCATTCTGGTTGCCACCGAGATCGCCGCGCGGGGGATCGATGTGGCCTCGATTTCGCATGTCATCAATTACGAGCTGCCGAACGAGCCTGAAAGCTACGTGCATCGCATCGGCCGCACGGCGAGAGCCGGTGCGGGGGGAACGGCCATCTCGTTCTGCGACCCGAGCGAGCGGTCATATCTTAAGGCCATCGAAGGGCTGACCCGGTCGC
Organism: uncultured Alphaproteobacteria bacterium; assembly: GCA_963804515.1. Taxonomy (GTDB): domain Bacteria; phylum Pseudomonadota; class Alphaproteobacteria; order Rhizobiales; family Methyloligellaceae; genus Methyloceanibacter. Next base: position 23,186 of record CAWDQR010000001.1, read on the forward strand.
CGGTGTCGGTGGTGAGCCATCGTCTGGCGCAGGCCGAATCGGTGTCAAATGAGCGTCGGCCGGAACGTTCGGCCGCCAAGGTGGCACCCAAGCCCTCGTGGCGATCGCGTGGTCGACACGGCCAAGCCCTCCCTGCAGCCAGGGGAGGTTTGGCCCGCCCGAAAGCGACGTCGCGCGTGTCCCTGTCAGGAGAGCCAAGATGAGCAAATTTCCGACGCGCATCAGCGCCGCGAGGCGCAACGCCGAAGCGTTGTTGAGCCAGTCCAAGAAGCGGGAATCGAGCTTCAAGCTGGACCAAGAGCGCGAGCACGACGCGATGGTCCAGAAGACGGCGCGGCTCCGCGAGCTGCGTCTGGCCAAGGAGGCGGCAGACCGTGAAACCGCAGCGTCAAAGCCGGTGGCTCGCCCCAAGGCGCGTCGCCCAGCGCAGAAATAGAGCCAAGGACAAGAGATGCCTTTCAAACCCAACTACAACATGCAGCGCACTGACCGGAACCGGACAAAAGCGCAGAAAAAGCAGGAGAAGCTGCAGCGTCGCGAAGAGGATGCCGCCAAGCGCAAAGCCGCGCGCGGCGACGCCCCGAGCGACGGCACGCCGAAGTCCGAGAAGACCCCGAAGGACAACTAAGTTTTGAGATTGGAGACGCACATGGCCCGCAAGAAACAACAAGTCGCCAACGGCTTTGTGCTGTTCGACGTCCTCTATGAGGACGGGACGCAGACCTCCAATCGCAAGGTACCCGCGGCCGACCTTGGCGGACTCGATGGAGACACACCGGCGCGGACCTTCATCGAGACGCAGGACCGCAAGATCGGCGAGATGTCCGGCAGCTCGCGCGGACGCATCAAGTCGATCATCCGCTCGCGCAAGCGCGCCGTGGCCTGACGCTCAGCCTTGGAGCCTCAGGGCTCAGGCGTGAAGATCTCACCGGTGGCATCGCTCTTCGCCATGGCCAGATCAACGAAGATCCCCGTGACCGCTTCGGGCGAGGGGAGAGTTGCCGGGTCCTCGCCGGGATAGGCCTCGGCGCGCATGCGCGTGGCGAGCGCCCCGGGATCAACGAGGTTCACCTTGATCGAACTTGCCGCGGTCTCATTGGCGTAGGTCTTGGCGAGCGCCTCAAGCGCCGCTTTGGCGATGGAGTATGGCGCCCAATTGGGACGGCAGGAACGCGCCACGCTCGAGGTCACGAAGATGATGCGGGCCGCAGCGGAGCGGCGAAAGAGCGGATCGAGCGTGCGGATCAGCCGCCAATTGGCGGTCACGTTCACGGCGAAGACGCGCTCCCAATGGGCCGATGGAATGTGGGGGAGGGGCGAGAGGACGCCCAGGATGGCGGCGTTGCCGACGAGCACGTCGAGCCGGCCGAAGCGCTCATAGAGCGAGGGCCCCAGAGCGTCGATCGCTTGCCCGTCGGTAAGATCGACCGGCACGAGGGTGGCTTTGTCACCGCTTTGGCGAATCTCGTCATCGACTTGTTCGAGCGCGCTGAGGTTCCGGGAGAGCAGCAGCACATGGGCTCCTTCGCGGGCGAAGGCGAGAGCCACGGCCCGACCGAGCCCGCGCGAGGCGCCGGTGATGAGTGCAATGCGGTCCTTGAGGCGCGCTTCGCTCAACCGACCTCGGCGAGGAAGGAGAGCTGCTTCTGCTGCGGCGGCCCTTCGCGGTCGCGCAGTCGCGTCGGATATTCGCCGGTGAAGCAATGGTCGGTGAACTGCGGATGGGCAGCATCGCGGCCCTCATAGCCCATCGCCCGGTAGATGCCGTCGACCGAGAGGAATTCCAGCGAGTCGGCGCCCATGAAGGCTCGCATCTCCTCGAGGCTCTTGGTGGCGGCGAGCAGCTTGTCCTGGTCCGGCGTGTCGATGCCATAGAAGTCGGGATGCGCGATCGGCGGACTTGAGATGCGCATATGTACTTCCTTGGCGCCCGCCTCGCGCATCATCTGCACGATTTTGACCGAGGTGGTGCCCCTGACCACGCTGTCGTCGATCAGCACGATGCGCTTGCCCCTGACTTGCGCCTCATTGGCGCTGTGCTTGAGCTTCACGCCGAGCTGGCGAATGCGCTGCTCGGGCTCGATGAAGGTGCGGCCGACATAATGGTTGCGGATGATGCCGAACTCGAAGGGGACGCCGGACCCTTGCGAATAGCCGATGGCCGCGGGCACGCCGGAATCGGGAATGGGAATGACGACGTCCGCGTCGGCCGGAGCCTCGCGCGCCAGCTGCCGCCCCATTTCCTTCCGCACCTCGTAGACGGAGCGGCCGCCGACTATGGAGTCGGGACGGGCGAAATAAATGTATTCGAAGATGCAGAGACGAGCCGGGTATTTCGGCACGAAGCGGTGGCTCTCGATCCCATCGCGCGTGATCACCACCACCTCGCCATTCTCGACCTCGCGCACGAAATCGGCGCCGATGATGTCGAGAGCACAGGTCTCTGAGGCGAGCACCCAAGCCTCGCCGAGACGCCCAAGGACGAGCGGCCTGATGCCGTATGGATCGCGGGCACCGACGAGCTTCTTATTGGTCAGCCCGACCAGGGCGTAAGCGCCTTCTACTTGCAGCAGCGCCTCGATGAACTGCTCGACGAACAGGCGTTTCTCGCTGCGGGCGACGAGATGCAGAATGACTTCCGTATCGGTGGTGGACTGGCAGATGGCACCCTTCTTGATCAACCAGTCGCGTAAGGTCAGCGCGTTGGTGAGATTGCCGTTATGGGCGAGCGCAAAGCCGCCGAAGTCGAGGTCGACGAAGAGCGGCTGCACATTGCGCAAGATGGGGTCGCCGCAGGTCGAGTAGCGGACATGGCCGATGGCCGTATCGCCCTTCAGCCGGTCGATCACCTGGCTGCTGGTGAAGTGATCGCCGACAAGCCCGACGCGGCGCTCGGTGTGGAAGTGACTGCCGTCGAAGCTGACGATGCCTGCGGCCTCCTGGCCACGGTGCTGAAGCGCGTGCAGCCCGAGCGCGGTCAGCGCGGCGGCATCCGGATGGCCAAAGATGCCGAAGACGCCGCATTCCTCATGGAGCCGGTCCTCGTCGAGCCAGCTCAGGGCATGTTCGTTAGGGTCAACGTGCTCGGTCACGCGCGTCCTCACCTCCTGTTAGATAGGCGCCGCGACAGGCGCTTCAATCCCATGGGTCGTCGGCACTCCCGCAGCACGCTCAGCTGGTCTCGCGCCTTCGGAGCGCTGATCGGGCGGCGGAGGCTGCGCGCCAGGCGTCTCCGGCTGACCTCCCGGAGCAGTCTCGGGCTTCAACCCGCCGGGGAGGTATTGCTCGGGGTTAAGCGGCATCAGCAATTCGATCGCCACCTGGGTTTGCTTGAGAATTGGGTAGGAGCGGGCCTCGAGGATCCAGGTCGGTTGGTCCCGGGCGAGCGCGGTGAACAGAATGAAGACGATAGCGACGAGAAGAAACCCTCGTACGAGGCCAAAGAGGAAGCCCAGAGTGCGGTCGAGCGCGCCGACGCGACTGTCGAGCACACGGTCGGAAATGCGGAACGTGATCAGGCTGACGACGATCAAGGCGACGATGAAAACGCCTGCGGCGAAGACAATCTGGGCGACGACCGGCTTGTTGATGTAGGGGGTCAGCACGTCCGAATATCTCGGAGTGAGATAGAGGGCGGCGACGGCGGCCACGGCCCAGGAGAAGATAGACAAAACCTCCCGCGTGAACCCCCGCACCATGGCGAGGAATCCGGACACGAGCATGATGACGACGAGAATGACATCGAGCCAGGAAAACGGCATGGCGCGAGGCTCCTTCAGCGGCGCGGCGAAGACTATCACGATTCCCCGCGATGAAGCACAAATGGCCTGGGGCGGCAACGGCGGATGCTAAAACCGGCGCATTGTCGCAGGTGAGGCCTTGGGACTATTCAAGCCGCGGCTCGCCGAACCAGGCCACGAGCTCATGTAGCTGCGAGACGGCCATGAGCCGAATGTCCTGAAACTCCCGGTCCGGAGCGCAAGCGGTCGGCACGACCGCCCGCGTGAAACCAAGCTTGGCCGCTTCCTTGAGACGCTGATCCATATGGCCTACGGTCCTGACAGCGCCGGTGAGGCTCACCTCCCCGAAAAAGACCGTGTCCTCCGGCGCGGGGCGGCCGGTGAAGGAGGAGAGGAGCGAGGCCGCCGCGGCGAGATCGGCAGCCGGATCGCCGAGCTTCAATCCGCCGGCGACATTCAGATAGACGTCATGACCGGCAAGCCGCACGCCGCAACGGGCCTCGAGCACGGCGAGCAGCATGGCCAGGCGATTGGGGTCGGAGCCCACCACGGCGCGTCTTGGCATGCTGAGTAAAGACGGTGCGACAAGAGCCTGCAATTCCACGAGGATCGGCCGCGTCCCTTCCATGCCGGCGAAGACCGCGGTTCCCGGGGCGCCCTGATCGCGGTCGCTCAAGAACAAGGCCGAGGGGTTCTCGACCTGTTGCAGTCCCTCAAAGCGCATCTCGAAGACGCCGATCTCGTCGGTCGGCCCGAAGCGGTTCTTCACCGCGCGCAGGATGCGGAATTGATGACCGCTTTGTCCTTCGAAATACAGCACGGTATCGACTATGTGCTCGATGACCTTGGGGCCCGCGATCTGGCCATCCTTGGTCACATGGCCAACGAGAACGAGGGTCGAGCCGCTCCCCTTGGCGTAGCTCACCAGCGCCGAGGCGCAGCCGCGCAATTGGGAGATGGTCCCGGGCGCCGCCTCCAGGCCTTCGGACCAAAGCGTCTGCACCGAATCGATGACGATCAGCGCAGGCGCGCCCGCCTTCGCCAGCGTAGCAATGATGTTGGCGAGGTTGGTCTCGGTGCCGAGCGCCACCGGGGCTTGCGAGAGCCCAAGCCGCGCGGCACGCATGCGCACCTGCGCCGGCGCCTCCTCGCCGGAGAGATAGATGACGGAAGCGCCGCTCTGCGCGAGCCCTGCGGCGGCCTGGAGCAGCAGCGTCGACTTGCCGATGCCCGGATCGCCGCCGACGAGAACGGTGGAGCCCGGCACGAGGCCACCCCCGAGCACCCGATCGAATTCCGCCATGCCGGTCGGAAGCCGCGGCGCATCGAGGCTCGCCGCTTGCAGGCCCTCGAAGGAGGCGGGCCGGCCTTTGCCGCCTTTGATGGCAACAAGCGCAGGCGGCCCGGAGGCGGCAGCGGCCTCTTCGATGATGCTGTTCCACTCCCCGCAGGCGGCGCATTTGCCGGACCAGCGCGTGGTCACCGCCCCGCAGGCTTGGCAGACGAAGGCTTTTGAGACCTTGGCCATGGATCTTAAGGCTGACCGCCGATATAGCGCCGCGCGGCGCGGGCGCCGAGACTGGTGAGCACCTCGTAATCGATCGTGCCGGCATGGGCGGCAAGCTCATGGGCCGCGACGTTCTGGCCGATCAGCTCGACCCAGGCCCCGCGCCGGGCAAGATGCTCGGGCAAGCCGGTCACATCCACGGTGATCAGGTCCATCGAAACGCGTCCCAGGATCGGCGCGGGGTGGCCCCCGAGATAGACGCGCAAGCCCTCCTTGCCATCGCCGACCGAGAGCGCGCGAAAGAGCCCATCGGCATAGCCCACGGAGAGGATGGCGATGCGAGAGGCGCGCTTGAGCGTCCGCGTCGCGCCATATCCCACGGTCTCTCCCGGGGCCACGTCGCGCACCTGCAGGATGCGGCCGGCAAAATGGAGCACGGGGGCAAACGGGTTCGGGCCCGTTCTCCGCGCTTTGCCCCCGTAAAGCGCGATGCCGGGACGCACCAGGTCGTAATGATAGGGTCGCCCGAGCAGGATTCCGGCCGAGTTGGCAAGGCTCGCGAGAGCCTTCGGCAATTTGCGCCGGAGACGCTCGAAGCTCTGCCGCTGCGCCCCGCTTTTGGGGTGTTCTGGCTCATCGGCGCAAGCGAGATGGCTCATCACCAAAGCGAGCTCGAAGACGCCCCAGAGATCGTTCGCCCTTGCGAGGCCCTCGACCTCCGCCGCGGAAAGGCCGAGCCGGTTCATGCCGCTGTCGATGTGGACAGCGGCCGAGAGCCGCGCGCGCGTCGCCACGCAGAACGCAGCCCACTCCCTGATCTCCTCGGCGCTGTTGAGGACCGGCCGCAAGCCATGCTCGCGGTAGAAGGGCGCGGTCCCTTCGAGCAATCCATCGAAGACATAGACCGTCGCCAAGGGCAGGAGGGAGCGCAGGCTCTTGGCTTCGCCAAGCGTGGCGACGAAGAAGGTCTTGCAGCCGGCGTCTGCGAGGGCGGGCGCGACCATGGCCATGCCCAATCCATAGGCATCGGCCTTGACCACGGCCGCGCATTCGGCAGGGGCGCTGAGCTCGGCCAAGCGGCGGTAATTGGCGGTAACGGCACCGAGATCGATGGTGAGGATCGATGGCGCCGTCGCCGCATCGGCTTCCGTTTCGCCCTGACCCCTCGCGGCGGAGGGCGGGCGAGCGGCCGTCACTCCCGCCGCTCCGGAAGGCGATCCTCCGTGGCGAGATTGCTGAACCGTGTGTATTCCGGCGTGAACTGGAGCCTCACCGTGCCCGTGGGCCCGTGACGCTGCTTGCCAATGATCACCTCGGCCTTGCCGGTGACCATCTCCATCTCTGCCTGCCACTGCTTATGCTCTTCGGTGTTCTCTCGCGGCTGCCTCCGCTCGACATAATATTCCTCGCGGAAGACGAACAATACCACGTCGGCGTCCTGCTCGATCGAGCCGGATTCGCGCAAATCCGCGAGTTGCGGGCGCTTGTCGTCGCGGTTCTCGACCTGGCGTGACAATTGGGAGAGGGCAAGCACGGGCACATGCAGCTCCTTGGCGAGCGCCTTCAGGCCAGTGGTGATCTCGGAGACTTCCTGGACGCGGCCTTCCGCGGCGCGCCGGCTCGAGCCTGACAAGAGCTGCAGATAATCGACGACGATGAGACCAACGTCCCGTTGCCGCTTGAGCCGCCTCGCTCTCGCCGCGAGCTGGGCCACCGTGATACCGCCCGTCTGGTCGATATAGAGGGGAAGGTTCTGCAGCTCCTGCGAGGCCTCGACGATCCGATCGAACTCCTCAGATTCGATGCGCCCCCGGCGAATGCGCTCCGAGGGAATGTAGGACTGCTCGGAGATGATGCGGGTGGCGAGCTGCTCGGCCGACATTTCGAGCGAGAAGAACCCGACCACGGCGCCGTCGAGAGGGGGCTCGGATTGAGTGTTCTGCCGGTAGGTCCGGGCCACGTGATAGGCGATGTTGGTCGCGAGCGCCGTCTTGCCCATGGAGGGGCGCCCCGCGACAATGATCAGATCGGAGGGTTGCAAACCGCCCATGCGCTGGTCGAGGTCGTTGAAGCCGGTGGCGAGACCCGATAATCCGCCGTCCCGCCGATAGGCATTGGCGGCCATGTCGATGGCGTCGGTGAGGGCGGTCGTGAAAGGCTCGAAGCCCGAGCCGTATTTGCCGGTCTCGGCCAGCTCGTAAAGCTGTTGCTCGGTGTCCTCGATCTGCGCCGAGGGCGGCGCATCGATCGGCAAATCGTAGGCCGTGTTGACCAGGGTCTCGCCGATCTCGATGAGCTGCCGGCGGATGGCGAGGTCGTAGATGGTGCGCCCGTAGTCCTCGGCGTTGATGATCGTCGTGGCGTTGGCGGCGAGGCGCCCAAGATATTGGGGCACGCTGAGCTCGCCCACCGGCGCCTCTGCCTGGAAATAGGTCTTGAGCGTGATCGGCGTCGCCCGCTTGCCGCCAAGGATGAGCTTGGAGGCGACGTCATAGATGCGCCCATGCAGGGAATCGTAGAAATGTCCGGCTCTTAGGAAGTTGGAGACGCGGTCGCAGGCCTCGTTGTTGACCAGGATGGCGCCGAGCAGCGCCTGCTCCGCTTCCAAATTGTGGGGCGGCGCGCGAAAGGTCGGCAACTCGGGCGAGGTGGGGACTGAACGAATCAGCGCGTTGGTCATGTCACCACAGTAGCTCAAACCGCAGAGGGGGCTAGGTCGTTAGGCTGTGAACAACGGGGAGAGACCACAATCGCTAACAAGAGCGGGGCGGCGTGGCTATCGTCTGGCGCGGCGGACGGGCTGCCGGGAAGCGCGGGCGTCGCGGAGACGAAGCTCGTGCTCGGCGTCGCCAATATAATCCCGGGTGAGGGGGAGCACTTTCTGCTGTTTGGTCAATTGCAGCTGGAAGACCATCAAGTTCTGGTAGCGGAAGCCCGTCTCGGAACCGGCAAGATAGAACTCCCACATGCGGCAGAAGCGCTCGCCATAGCGCTCGACCGCGCTATGCCAGGCGGCGCGGAAACGCTGACGCCAGTGGCGCAGAGTCATGGCGTAGTGCAGTCGAAGGATTTCGACGTCGGTGACGAACAGGCCGGTGCGTTCGATCGCCGGCAACACCTCGCTCAGAGCAGGACTATAGCCTCCGGGAAAGATATACTTGTCGATGAACGGGTTGGTCGTGGCAGGGCCGTCGAAGCGCCCGATCGAGTGGAGCAAGGCCACGCCATCTTCGGTAAGCAGCTTGCTGATGGTGTCGAAAAAGCTGCCGTAATGGGTCACGCCCACATGCTCGAACATGCCAACCGAGACGATGCGGTCGAAGCGGCCTTCGAGCTCCCGATAGTCGCAGAGCTGGAACTTGACGGCGCGAGAGAGGCCCATGGCGCGGGCACGATCCTCGGCGCCCTTGCACTGCTCCTTGCTGAGCGTGATGCCGGTCACCTCGACATGAGCGGTCTGGGCGAGGTAGAGGGCAAGGCCACCCCAGCCGGATCCGATGTCGAGGACCTTGAGCCCGTCGCGAAGGTTGAGCTTGGCCGCCAGATGCCGCTTTTTGGCGGCCTGGGCCTCCTCGAGCGGCATGCCTTCCTGCTCGAAATAAGCGCAGGAATATTGGCGGTCGCTGTCGAGGAACAGCTCATACAGGCGGCTGTCGAGGTCGTAATGGTGGGCGACGTTGCGCCTCGCGCGTGGCAGCGGGTTGAACTGGCGCAGGCGGCGGGTGGTGAAACGAAGGGTCTCGAACCCCTTCGCCCAGCGCGGCCAGTGGGCGTAATCGAGATTGGCGAGGATCAGCTCGAGAAAGTCGTAGATCGTGCCCTGTTCGATGACGAGGCGCCCATCCATATAGGCTTCCCCGACCGCGAGGGCGGCATTGAATACGAGCAGCCGCTCGGTCCGGCGATCGGTGATGCGGGCCACGACAGGAGGGCCGCTCCGGTCGCCAAACGCATGCGCGCGGCCCCCAGCATCGATCAGGAGCAGATATCCTGTCGTGACGATTCGATCGAGGACGTGACGGAGCGGGCGAAACATCGAACCACGCGCCAAACTCTCCCTCCAGAGGAGGGCCTTCGAAAGCCTTCAGCCTCTACTTTATAAGTCGAGTCTCGGCATAACAACCGTTAGCTCGCAAAGTTCCTTAAGACCGTGTGATGCCCGCGCTGACCCCTAGGCTCCCGGCTCGGCAGCCTCCTCGGCCTCCTTGGCCTCCTCCGCAAGTTCGTCCGCAACGGCGCCCTCCTCGAACAGCTTCTCGGCGGCAAGCCGGGCGGCTTGAGCCGCCTCCTCGGCCTCGTCCATGGCCTTGCCGGTCACTTGCTCACCTCTGGCCTGGCGTGCCGCCTCGTCGGGCGAGCGGGCGACGTTGATCACCACGCGCGGCTCGACCTCGGCGTGGAGCCCGATGCGGACCTCGTGCAGGCCGAGCGTCTTGATCGGCCTGTCGAGCATCACCTGCCGCCGCTCGATGGAGAAGCCGCCTTCGGTCACGACCTCGGCAATGTCGCGCGTGGCGACGGAGCCGTAGAGCTGACCCGAATCGCCGGCCTGCCGGATAACGATGAAGCTTTGCCCTTCGAGCTTGGTGGCGACGGCCTGCGCTTCGGATTTGAGCTCGAGATTGCGGGCCTCGAGCTGGGTCCGCTCGGCCTCGAAGCGCTCGCGATTTGCCTTCGTGGCCCGGAGCGCCTTGCCCTGGGGGAGGAGAAAGTTGCGCGCGAACCCGTCCTTGACGGCGACTACGTCGCCCATTTGGCCGAGCCGACCAATGCGTTCAAGCAGAATGACTTGCATTTCGAACTCCTGTTCCTGACTGATCCATCAATCCGTGCCGGGTGGCTGCCCCCGCGCCGCCGCGCGTTCGCGCAGGCGGAGCATCGGCTCGCTTAGGCCGAGAATGGCGATGGCGATGGCAACCCAACCCAATAACAAAATGCCGAGATAGACGACCGCGAGCAGCACGCCACGAAACGGCATGCCGCGGGTGAAGGCGTGCAGCACCGCAAGTCCTTGCAGCACATAGGCAAAGAGCAGCGCGCCGGCGAAGCCGATGGCCAGCAGTCCTGCCATGCCAGGCAGGAAGGGTGCGAGCAGGCTGCCGGTGAAAGCGAGAAAGAAGGCGTTCGGAAGCTCGAATGCGTCAAGCTGGGGCCAGGGCCTAAGTGCGCGCCCGGAGGCGTCGACGATCACGCCCGCCAACCACAAATTGAACAGGGCGATGCTCTGCCAGATGATGGCAAAGGCGGCCGGCATTGCCCGGGCGAGCGCGCTGCTCAAGCCCCCGATCGTGCTATCGTTGATCAAGGTCCCGCCCTGGTCGAGCTCCTTCAAGGCGCTGTGCTCAAGAACGTTCTTGATCGATTCACGATAGGAGTCGGCGTCGTAGCCGAGCATCAGCACCATGGCACCGGCGAGCAAGCCGGCCATCACGGCGCCCCAGCCAACCAGGCGCCCGACCGGATACCATTCGAGCCCGCCAGTGCCCGCCTTTTGCGGCGCGGCGGTCGGACGAGAGAGCAAAGCGAGGTAGCAAAGCACGGCCATCGGCCCGCCCACACCGAGCGCGAAGATGGCGCCAGTGGCAAGTCCAAGCGCGCCTGCTACGACGGCGGTTCCGGTCAGGGCGGAGACCGCCGCCGCGGTCGTGCCCCAGCCGAGCCCGGCAAGGCAAATCGGCAATGGGGCCAGGTAAAACAGGATGGCCGCAAGCGCTGTAGCGGTCGCCGCGGAGGCGAAGAGCGCCGCGGCTACGAGACCCGCGCCAGCGCCGATGAGGAGAAATGTTGCCATGGTGAGCGCTGTCCCAACTCTTGAAAGAGCGGTTAGGGGCGGGCGACCCGTCCCAACCTTTGGCGTCAGCTTGAGCTTAGAGCGTTAAGCGGCGCGTCCAAGCCTCTCTTATTGAATCAAATAGGGCAAGAGGCCGAGGAAGCGTGCGCGCTTGATCGCACGGGCGAGCTCGCGCTGCTTCTTGGCCGAGACCGCCGTGATCCGGCTTGGCACGATCTTGCCCCGCTCCGAAACGTACCGCTGCAAGAGCTTCACGTCCTTGTAGTCGATCTTTGGCGCCTTATCGCCCGAGAACGGGCAGGTCTTGCGCCGGCGGTAAAACGGCCGCCTGGTCGCGGTTTGCGTCATGCTCATCAGGCGTCCTCTCTGGTGTCGGCGGCTCCTTCAGGCACTTCAATGGCGGCTTGCGGCTCGCGCGCGCCAAAGTCGCGGTCCCGATCGCGATCCCGGCGCGGTCCGCGACGGCCGTCGCGATCGCCCCGATCACCCCGATCACCCCGATCACCCCGATCGCCGCGGTCGTCACGATCGGCGCGGCGCATCATCGCCGACGGCGTCTGCTCGTGCTCGTCGACCTTGACGGTCAGGAATCGGATGACGTCGGTCGAAAGGCGCATCTGGCGCTCAAGCTCGGCCACGGCATCTGGAGGAGCGTCGAGGTTCATCAGCGAGAAATGCGCCTTCCGGTTCTTCTTGATGCGGAAGGTCAACGATCTGAGGCCCCAATATTCGGTCTTGCCGATGGTGCCGCCACGGCCCTCGATGATCGCGCGGAACTCCTGCACCAGACCCTCGACCTGCTGCGCGGAGATGTCCTGGCGCGTCAAAAAGACATGCTCATAAAATGGCATGGATTGCCCTTCCTTACGTCTCTGCTCCGGCGCAAAGCCTCTCATGGGCCCCGTGAAAGGAAAGGCCCAAGAAGATGACCCTTGGGAGCGGAGACACGGGAGATCGGCCTCTTGGGCCTACCGCCAAACCAGCGGCTCTCCGTTCAGCCTCCGACCAGAGCGGATTGCGAGGCCGCTTTATAAGGCTTTGGCAGCGCTTTGCAAGGTCGGCCGACGCTGCTCGAATTGCTTGAGCGGCTAGGGCTGGGGCGGCGCATTCGACGAGCACTCCACCGGCTTGCCGTCCTTGACCGAATAGCCCATGCAGTTCTCCTTGGCATAGACCTCGATCACGTCGAACTTGCCGATCGGCGCAGCGCTGTATGAGGCTTTGATGGTCACGGGCGTTATCACCTGATTGTTCAGGTCTTGGGGCGCTCGGCCACGCGCGTCAAACGCGAAGATGCGGTCGTTGGGATCTCCCATGCGGGGGGTGAGCTGTAGCTCGCTGTAATTGGGCGTTGGCGCGTCAACTTTCACCACGATGCTCACGATGGACTTGTCGACGGTGGCCGTCAGGTCGGTGATTTTGGACAGCATCGCCAGCGCCGGGTCCGGGGGCGTCTTCGACTTCCAGGGCCATGCCAACGTGTCGGCGGCAGTAACTGGCGTGGCGACAAGCACGGCCAAGGCGGCAATCGTGACCAAAGCGGGTTTCATCGGCTTCTCCCTAGGCTGCAAGTTAAAAATTCTAACATGGAAACAAAGTTTTAGCGTGGAACGTTGCATCCTCGATCGATCTCTTTCGATCACGCCTTCCGGCGCCGCGGTGGTCTCCGCTTAAGCCTTTGGCTCGCTTGACAGCTTGGACGCAAACGGTGTCTTTGGCGCGCACTCCAGCGAGACCGTCTCCAACATATGAGCATTGCTTTCATCTTCCCCGGCCAAGGAAGCCAAGCTGTCGGCATGGGCGCGGAGCTCGCCAAGGCCTATGCATCGGCGCGCGCCGTGTTCGCCGAGGTGGATGACGCGCTTGGTCAGCCCTTGTCGGCGCTAATGTGGGAGGGGCCGGAGCATCAGCTCACGCTCACGGAGAACGCCCAACCTGCGTTGATGGCTGTTTCGTTGGCAGCGCTTCGGGCGCTCCGGGAGGAAAAGGGGCTCGTGCTTGAGCAGCGTGTCGCCTATGTCGCGGGCCATTCCCTCGGCGAGTATTCGGCGCTCGCCGCGGCGGGGAGCGTGAGCCTTGGCGATACGGCGCGTCTGCTCAAGACGAGGGGCCGCGCGATGCAGGCTGCTGTCCCGGTCGGGCAGGGGGCCATGGCTGCACTGCTTGGCGCCGAGTTGGCCCAAGCGCAGGCGCTTGCCGAAGCCGCGAGTGAAGGCGAGGTGTGCGAGGCCGCCAACGACAACGCTCCGGGCCAGGTGGTGATCAGCGGCGCGCGTGCGGCGATCGAGCGGGCGGTGGCGCTCGCTCCCAAATTCGGCGCGCGCCGGGCCGTGCTCTTGCCGGTGAGCGCGCCCTTCCATTGCGCCTTGATGCAGCCGGCCGCCGAGATCATGAAAGAGGCGCTGAGCGGGGTCAGGATCGCGGCTCCCGTGGTGCCTCTCGTCGCCAATGTGCTTGGCGTCGCCATCAGCGACCCCGAAGTCATCCGCGCCCGCCTGATCGAGCAGGTCACGGGCATGGTCAGGTGGCGGGAGTCGATGCTGTATTTGCGCGACCAGGGCGTCGATACGCTTTATGAGGTCGGGGCCGGCCGGGTTCTCACCGGGCTTGCCCGGCGGTTCGATGGCTTCGAGGCACGCTCGATCGGCACGCCGGAGGAGCTCGAAGCGGCCGCCGCGGCGCTGAAGGGATAGCCAGGCGTGAGCAGAAGGAGAGCGGCATGTTCGACTTGACCGGGAAGGGCGCCCTCGTCACCGGTGCAACCGGCGGGATCGGATGGGCAATCGCCGAGGCGCTGCATGCGCAAGGCGCGCATGTCGCGATCTCGGGAACCCGCACTGAACGTCTCAGCGAGCTTGCGGCGAAGCTTGGCTCGCGGGTGACCATGCTCCCTTGCGATTTGCGCGACCGGCCGGCCGTGGCCAAGCTCCCCGAGGAGGCGGAGAAAGCCCTCGGCCAGGTCGACATCCTCGTCAACAACGCCGGCATCACCCATGACAATCTTTTCATGCGCATGAAGGACGAGGAATGGGACGACGTTATCGCCGTCAATCTCACCTCGGTGTTCGTGCTGACGCGCGGGATGTTGCGCGGCATGATGCGGCGGCGCTACGGCCGCATCGTCAATATCGCGTCGATCTCGGGTGTGCTCGGCAATCCAGGGCAGGGGAATTATGCGGCATCGAAGGCGGGGCTCGTCGGCATGACCAAGTCGCTCGCCCGCGAGGTGTCCAGCCGCGGTATCACCGCGAATTGCATTGCTCCCGGCTTCATCTCGACGCCCATGACCGATGCCTTGACGCCGAAGCAAGTCGAGGCCATCGCCGCCGCAATTCCCGCGGCGAAATTCGGCAAGCCCGAGGACGTTGCCGCCGCCGTGGTGTTCCTCGCCAGCGACGAGGCGGGCTACGTGACCGGGGAGACGGTGCATGTCAATGGGGGCATGGTGATGGTGTAGCCCATTGCGCCGCAAGACCTTGGCAGAGTGGCCTCGATAGGCCTCGCCCAGGGGCGATGGGCCGGTTCGGGCTGCTGGCAAAGGGCGGGAAAGTATGTTACCCAAACGGCCGCTCTGTGAGGCTCGATGGGGGCTTGACAAAGATAATTCTCCTCGCGTTCAAACCCTGTGACTTGCCGCTCTAGGGTGCGTTAGGCCGTGAGCCGAAGCTCGGGGGACGTGCGAGGCCTTAGGACGGATAAGCAACGGTGAGGCGGAAATGAGCGATATCTCAGAGCGCGTAAAGAAGATCGTGGTGGAGCATCTCGGTGTCGAGGCCGACAAGGTGACCGAGAGTGCGAGCTTCATCGACGACCTCGGGGCGGACAGCCTCGACACCGTCGAGCTCGTCATGGCGTTCGAGGAAGAGTTCGGCTGCGAGATCCCGGACGACGCCGCAGAGACCATCTTGACCGTCGGCGATGCCATCAAGTTCCTAGAGAAGAACACGGCTGCCTGACACCCTCCGTTGCCGTCGCGCGCGGGGCGTTTCCCACCGTGATAGGTGCAAAACCCATACGGCTCGATCACCGGTTCCCGCGGGATCACGCGAAGGCGTCAGATGCGACGTGTCGTCATCACAGGACTAGGTCTCGTTTCGCCGCTCGGTTGCGGCGTCGAGGTCGCGTGGCAGCGGCTGACCGCGAGCGAGAACGCCGCCAGGCGCATCGAGAGCTTTGACGTTTCCGATTTGAGCTGCCAGATCGCGTGCCAGATTCCACGCGGCAACGGAAGCGACGGCACCTACAATCCGAACGACTGGATGGAGCCGAAAGACCAGCGCAAGGTGGACGAGTTCATCGTCTATGCCATCGCGGCTGCGGAGCAGGCGCTCACCGACGCGGGGTGGAAACCGACCGCCTATGAAGATCAGATTCGCACGGGCGTGCTGATCGGCTCGGGCATCGGCGGTCTGCAAGGCATCGAGAAGACCTCGCTGTTGTTCGCGGAGAAGGGCCCACGGCGGGTCAGTCCCTTCTTCATTCCCGGCCGTCTGATCAACCTCGCTGCCGGCTATGTCTCGATCCAGCACGGGCTGAAGGGCCCGAATCACGCGGTGGTCACTGCGTGCTCAACCGGAGCGCACGCGATCGGCGATGCCTCCCGACTGGTCGGGCTCGGGGATGCCGACGTGATGCTCGCCGGCGGCGCCGAATCGCCGGTCTGCCGCCTGGCCATTGCCGGCTTTGCCGCCTGCCGGGCGCTCTCGACCAACTTCAACTATGCGCCGCAGCGTGCCTCGAGGCCCTATGACCGCGATCGGGACGGCTTCGTCATGGGCGAGGGCGCCGGAATGGTCGTGCTCGAGGCGCTCGATCACGCCAAGGCCCGTGGCGCCCAGATCTATGCCGAGGTGGTCGGCTATGGCCTCTCTGGGGATGCCTTCCACATCACGGCGCCCGCCGAGGACGGCGACGGCGCCTATCGCTGCATGGTTGCAGCGGTGAAGCGTGCCGGGATCGAGCCCGCGGATATCGACTACATCAATGCCCACGGAACCTCGACGCCGATGGGAGACGAGATCGAGCTCGCCGCGGTCGAGCGACTCTTCGGCAACGCCGCCGGCAAGGTCTCGATGTCGTCGACCAAATCGGCCATCGGCCATTTGCTTGGGGCTGCCGGCGCGGTCGAGGCGATCTTCTCGGTCCTCGCCATTCGCGACAATCTGGCGCCGCCCACGCTCAATCTCGACAATCCATCGGTGGCGACGGCCATCGATCTCGTGCCGCACAAGGCGCATCGCAGGACGATCGATACCGTGCTCTCCAATTCCTTCGGCTTCGGCGGGACCAACGCCTCGCTGATCTTGCGCCGGTGCGACGCCTGATCAGCTTCCCATGGCGCTTGCCAGCCGAACCTCCCTTTCGCCATATTTCGACTCCAAGTGGATAGGCTATCCGCGCGCGGGGCATCCAGGCCATGTCTGTGACCAGCGACTTCTCGTCGACGGCTAACGACAATGATTCGCTTCAGCCTAGGGATCGCGTAGGCCGGGATTTCGGGGATCTCACGCGCAGTCCCGCCGAGGCGCTCGAGCCGATGCGTCCGCCCGAGCCGCCGGAGCGCGAGCCGCGGGAACCGCGCATCCACCCTGTGCTCGCGTTTTTCAACGGCCTGTTCAAGCTCGTGTTCGTCATGGCAGGCGTGCTGTTGGCTCTGTTCTATTACGTCAAGATCCAGTTTGACCGGCCCGGACCCCTGACTACATCCACGGTGGTGGTGATTCCGAAGGGCGAGGGGTTGAGCGGCATCGCCGAGCGCCTCGAACGCGACGAAGTCATCGCCGACCGGGGCCTGTTCATGACGAGCATCATCTACTTCATCTATTTGCGAGGGACCGGCACGCTCAAGGCCGGCGAGTACGAGTTCCGCAAATATGCGAGCATGCGGCAGGTGCTAGATACGCTGGTCGAGGGCAAATCCATCGACCACAAGATCACCCTCGCCGAGGGGATGACCAGCCAGCAGATGGTGGACCGGATGCGGGCCAATCCCGATCTTGAGGGGGACATCACGGAGATCCCCGCTGAGGGAACGCTGCTTCCCGATACGTATCGGTTCCAAATTGGAGACACGCGGCAGGACATCCTCGAGCGGATGCAGGCTGGACAGCAGAAGTTCCTTGCCAAGATGTGGGAGGAGCGCGATCCGGACATCGTGGTGCAGACGCCGGAAGAGGCTGTGATCCTCGCCTCCATCGTCGAGAAGGAGACGAGCCGGGCGGATGAGCGGCCGCGCATCGCGAGCGTGTTCCAGAACCGGCTCAAGAAGAATATGCGGCTACAGTCCGACCCCACCATCATCTACGGGCTGGTCGGAGGAAAGGGGGTTCTCGACCACCCCATCCAGCAGGACGAGCTCGACCGCGATACGGCTTACAATACCTATAAGATCAATGGGTTGCCGCCGACGCCAATCGCCAATCCGGGTCGTGCCGCGATCGAGGCGGTGCTGAAGCCGGCCAAGACCAAGGATCTTTATTTCGTGGCCGACGGCAATGGGGGCCATGCCTTTGCGCCGAGTTTGGAGGAGCACAATAAAAATGTGATGCGCTGGCGCCAGGTCGAGAAGGCCCAGCGCGAGCAGGAGCGCGCGGAAGCCGCTGCCGCGGCGGCAGCGGCCAAAACCGGGCCCGAAGGTGCAGCTCCTCCGGAGGGGGGCCCCACACCAGGTGTGCTGATAGCGCCGAACGCGCTCCAAGGCTTGCAGACATCGGCCGAAACGCCGCCCGTGCCCGCCGAAGGCCCAGCGGCTGCCTCCGCGGCGGTGCAGGCGGGGGCGGGGCCGGTGGACATGCCCCTCCCGCTGCGCAATCCGAAACGGTAGAGCGGGCGCCTCGGTGCGCTTTCTTTGCCTATCCCATTAACTAATCCGCCTAGCGTTTGCGAGGGCGCGCGGTTCCGCTCGCCGCATCCGGCCCAACTCGGCTTATAACACTCATCCTCGCAAGCCCGGGGCTCCACCAGCTGCAAGGCTGAACGCAATGACCCTCAAAAGCATGACCGGCTTCGGCCGGAGCGCCGGCGTCCAGGGCGAGACGAGCTGGCATTGGGAGGTGCGGAGCGTCAACGGCCGCAACCTCGAGCTCCGCTTCCGCATACCGTCGGGCCTCGAGGGACTCGAGATCAGAGCCAGGTCGCTTTGCCAAGAAAAGCTCGCCCGGGGCAACTGCACGCTCAATCTCACTCTGCGGCGCGAGGCCGGGCAGCTCGCCATCCGCTTGAATGAGGCGGCGTTGGGCCAAGCGCTCGCGGTCGCCGAGCGTGCGCGGGGGCTCACGCAGATGGATGCTCCAAGCCTCGACACGCTACTTGCCATGCGGGGCGTCGTCGAGGTGATTGAGGGCGAGGAGAGCGAGGAGGCGCAAGGCCGGCTCGAAGCGGCGTTGCTTGTCGGCCTCGCCGCGGCGCTCGGTCAGCTCGCCGCCGCACGGGCGGCCGAAGGCGCACGGCTCGCCGACGTGATTGCCAATCAGCTCCGTCAAATCGCGGGGCTCGTGGAACGCGCGGCGAACGCTTCGGCGCGCCAGCCCGAGGCGATCGCTCAGCGCCTGGCCGAGCAGGTGGGCCGTCTCACCGAGACCGGCGCCGGCCTTGACCCCGAGCGGCTGCATCAGGAAGCGCTGCTGCTGGCCGCCAAGGCGGACATCCAGGAGGAGCTCGATCGTCTTCGCGCCCATGTGGCCGCAGCGTATGAGCTCCTGGCGCAGGATCAGCCGGTCGGGCGCCGGCTGGAGTTCCTCGCGCAAGAATTCAACCGCGAGGCCAACACGCTCTGCTCGAAGGCTTCCGACATCGAGATCAGCCGGACCGGGCTCGAGCTCAAGACGGTGATCGATCAGCTGCGCGAGCAGGTCCAAAATATCGAGTGAGGCGATTGATGGAGCCCACGCGAAGAGGTCTCATGCTGGTGTTGTCCTCGCCTTCGGGGGCGGGCAAGACCACGCTCGCGCGCCGGCTGCTCGAGGGTGAACCAGGCCTGGAGATGTCGGTCTCCTACACGAACTCGTAAGAAGCGCAAAGACGAGATCGAGGGGAGGGACTATCGCTTCGTCGATCGCGAGACCTTCGCCAGCATGCGCGATCATGGGGAGTTTCTCGAATGGGCCGTCGTTTTCGACAATTATTACGGCACTCGCCGTAAACCCGTCGAGCAGACTCTGACGAACGGTCGAGACGTGCTGTTCGACGTCGATTGGCAGGGAGCCGAGAAGCTCCGGGCCGAGGCGGGGGCCGATGTGGTCACGGTCTTCATTCTGCCTCCGTCGGGAAAAGCCCTGGAGCAACGCCTCACGGAGCGCGCGCAGGATTCAGCGGAGGTCGTGTATGCGCGAATGCGCGGGGCGAGCAATGAGATTCAGCATTGGGGAGACTATGACTACGTCGTGATCAACCACGATGTAAACCAGTCGCTCGCCTCGCTTCGGGCTATCCTTGCGGCGGAGCGCTTGCGCCGGTCGCGCCTCATCGGCCTCAAAGACTTCGTGCAGGGTCTTTTGGCCGAGCTCTAGGCGCCGCTACGGAAGGGCATTGGCGATCCGGCAGAAATCGGCGATCTGCAGCTCTTCGGCGCGGGCCCGCGGATCGATGCCAAGCTCTTCGAGAAGCGCTTCGCTGTCGCGCGTGATCTGACGCAAGGAGGAGCGGAGCATCTTGCGCCGTTGGCCGAACGCCGCTGCAGTCACTCTCTCCAGCTTCGCAACGTCGCAAGCCGGATCGGAGGCTTCCTTCGGCACGAGCTCGACGAGGCACGACTCGACCTTGGGACGCGGCGTGAAGGCCGCGCCCGGCAACGTGAGCAGGATGCGCGGCTCTGTCCGCCATTGGCTGAGCACGGCGAGGCGACCGAAGTCCTTGGTGCCCGGCCTGGCGACGATGCGAAGCGCAACCTCGCGCTGGAACATCAGCACGAGGCGATCGAACCAGGGCGGCCAGGGGTAGGTCTTGAGCCAGCCTACGAGCAAGGGCGTGGCGACGCTGTAGGGCAAATTGGCGACGATGCGAGCGGGCGCTTGAAGGTTGAGACGCCCATAGTCGACCGTCCTCGCATCGGCGGCGATCACCTCGAGCCGTCCGGGATACCGCTCGGCGATATCGCGAAGCGCCGGCAGGCAGCGCTCGTCCTTCTCGATGGCGATGACGCGATGGGCGCCTTCAAGCAGCAGCGCCCGGGTGAGGCCGCCGGGGCCAGGGCCCACCTCGACGATGGTTGCCTCTGCTAGCGGGCCCGCGGCGCGGGCAATACGACGGGTCAGATTGAAATCGAGCAGGAAGTTCTGGCCGAGGCTGCGGCGCGCGGTGAGGCCAGAGGCGCGGATGATTTCGCGGAGCGGCGGCAGCCCGTCCGGTGCGCTCAAGGTCTGCCCTCGGCGTGGGCTCGCATGGCGTCCGCCAGACGCAAGGCCTCGATCAGACTGCGGGGGCTCGCCTTGCCGGTGCCCGCAAGCACAAAGGCCGTACCATGGTCGGGGGAGGTCCGCACAAAAGGCAGCCCGAGCGTGGTGTTGACGCCCTCCTCGAAGGCGAGCGTCTTGAACGGGATTAGCGCCTGGTCGTGATACATGGCGACCACCACGTCATAGGTCTTGCGCGCTTCAGCGTGGAAGAGCGTGTCCGCGGGGTGGGGTCCGGTCACATTCAGACCTTGGCCCCGCGCCGCTTCGATCGCCGGGATGATGATGTCGATCTCCTCGCGGCCCATGGCGCCGTCCTCGCCGGCATGGGGGTTGAGGCCCGTGACCGCGACCCGCGGCCGCGCCACGCCGAAATAGCGCGCAAGGTCGCGCGCCGTGGTGGCAAGCGTCTTGACGATGAGAGCTTGCGTGAGTGTGCTCGTCACCTCCTGGAGCGGGATATGAATGGTGACCGGCACTACTCTGAAATCGCCCGCGACGAGCATCATCACGGCGTCGGGGGCAGGGCGACCGGCAAGGCTGGCAAGGAACTCGGTGTGGCCGGGAAAAGCGAAGCCTGCGCGATAGAGCACAGCCTTGCTGATCGGGTTGGTGACGACGGCGCTCGCGGCGCCCTCAAGCGTGAGACCGACTGCGCGCTCGATTGATCGCTGGATCGCCGCCGCCGCAGCAGGGCCCGGTTGTCCCGGAACGACTGTTCCGGAAACGGAGATCGGCAGCACCGGCAGCGCCTTTGCGAAAAGCCTTGTTGCGGCGGCGGGATCTCCGATCGCCACTATGTCGACGGCAACGCCTAAGCTGCGGGCACGGGCGGCGAGCACATCGGGATCGCCGAGCAGCATGAAGGGCGGGATCGGCTCGGTCGCGCGGGCCTGATAGGCGAGAAGCGTGATGTCGGGGCCAATCCCGGCGGGATCGCCGAGCGTAAGGGCAAGCGGTCGGTCGACACGGTCCATGGCGTAGGGCGATCCAAGAGGCGCAAGCGGATTCCCGCATCGCCTCGGCCGGAAACGGGTTCCGGCTACCTGGCAAGGCGCAGTGTCTTAGGCCGACTAGGCGTTCACGTCACCTGAAACCGCTAGCGATATTCGATGAACGCATCCTGGCGCATGTCGCGCAGCAGACCCTCCGCCCTGAGCCCCATCTCCTCCCCCATCAATTTCTGCTCGGTCTCCTCGCGCTGCTTTGGATCGCCCTTGGTCGCGTGCTTGCCGCACACCGCGTAAGCCTCGATCGCCGAGCCGGAGAGAGTGGGGGGCGTCATCTCCCCGACCTTCGCGTTCATCACGAGCGTGCGCACCGGCTGCGCCAGCGAGCTCGGCATCTGGTCTTGAAGCGATTTCACGACGATGCCCTGCATGCCTTTGGTAAGAGTGGCGACGTTGGCGCAAGACTGGAGACGGGCGCGCAGAGCCTCGAGTGCTGCAAGCTCCTTGGCAATGGCAGTTTGATCGGCACTGCTTGGGATCTCGAACTTCAGTTGGCGGAGCTGAAGCGCCTCCACGGTCTTCCCAGACTCCCCGTTACCGGCAAGCGCTTTATCGACTTCAGCATCGCCGATCTGCACGTTGAGGCGGAACTTCTTGCGCACCACGCCCTGCCAGACGATCTGGGACCTGATGCGATCCTTGAGCGTCTTGACGTTGACGCCCATTTGTTCGAGCGCGCTGGTAAGCGCCTCGGGGCTCATATTGTTTTTCTGCGCCATGTCGACGAAGACCTTCGTCACGTCCGCTTCATCGGGGGTGACGCCGAGCTTTTTGCCTTGCTGCAATTGCAGGCGTTCTTCGATCAACATGTCCGTGGCCTTTTTTTTCAGTTCCGCGGACGGCTCTTCGTGGGTGGTGACTGCCAGGAAGCGCTCGCGCTGCTCGATGTCATAGGCCGAGATCGGATCGTCATTGACGAGCACGACGATCGATTGCTCGGTCTGCGCCCGCACGGCACAGGTGGCGCCGGTCAGCCCTGCCAGAAAGGTGAGCGCGGCGAGCAATCCGAGGGAGCAGCGCCGGACGGTGCCACGGCGCGTGGCCCTGCTCGAAATCACATGAGATGGCGCGGGCCGGTACCGCTGCATGCAGCTTGCCTCCTAATTGCCGGTATTCAAGGCGTCAGGCCCGTGACGCTGGTCCCAAACTGGTAGCTGCCGAGATATTTCAGCGCTAAGTTCACCATCACTGCCTCGTTCGGCTTGAGATCGGTACCGGGCACATCAATATTGTTCTGATAGTAGGTGACGCCGAGCGTCAAACAGTCGTCCTGATAGCGCACGCCAATGTGGTCTTGGATAAATATTTCGTTTTGGATGTCGTAGCGGAGGCCGCCGAGGAGCGCCCACCTGTCGGTGATCGACAGGGTACCGTTGCTCTGGATCTCCTCGAGCCGCTGCGGGGTAGTGGTGGTGCTACTACTCGTGGCGCTAACGAGATCACCCTCCGCTTCGGCCACAAGCTCGGGGCCGCTAGTGGTGTTAATGGTGTTGGCACTTGTGAGCTCGATCGGCACAGCGTCAGGTGCGATGTCGGCATAGTTCACCGTAAGGCTGACGGGACCGAAGGTCGTTTGGGAGTTGAGATCGGTGCGCTCCATGGCGAGAGTATCGTGGTTGAAGCGCGTCTGCGCCGTGAACGACAGGTACTTTGCCGCCTGGAGATAGAGGCCGGTCACATAATCCGAACTCGGAGTGCCAAGGCCGCTATTGATAGCAAAACTGTTCTCGCCGGCGATTTGATAGCTCTGACCGAACACCGCGCGAGCATAAGCTCCGGAAGGAAGTTGCGCCGTGTAGCGGAAGCCCACATTGGCTCGGGTGCCGGTCTCGATGCGGTCGTAGCCAGAGAACTTGTCGATGTCGAACAGGATGGTATCGTCGAATACGAGGCTCTCCGCATCCTCATTCGGAATCACAGACTGATTGCCGACAGAATCGGGCCTGCCGATGATCTGGGCGATAGGCTCGATGACATGCGTGACGCTGCCTGTCGTGGCGATGAAAGGATAGCGGTACTCGCCGCCGAGGAGGGCGTTGCCGCGCACGAGCGCGCCGCTCGATTCCAGGTTGGTTTGGGGATCGGTGAATGCGCTTATATCATAAAGATCGCCCCGGAGCCCGGCAAAGGGCGTGAACACCTCACCGATGGGATCGATGAGCTGCTTCCGCCAGTTTGCCTCAAGGATGGCGCGGTTCGAATCGGTCCCGTCGGCATTGTTAAGGGCCATTACGTTCGAGTTGAAGCTGAGCTCGCCACCGATGATCGGATTGTTGACGATGTAGTCGTAGTCGATGATCGGATACACCATCGCGTCGGCAAGGGGATCTTGGGTGGGAAGCAGGTTGCTGGTCTGATAGAAGCGCGCGCTAAAATAATTCCGGTCATGCAAGCCCTCGAGGTAGAGCTGCGAGACTTCGTCGGTTTTGTCCTCGGGGTCGAGGAGGTAAAAGCGCCGGAACGTGTCGTCCGACTGGCCGACCGCGTCCCATCCCCAGGACCAATAGGGATTGAGGTCGAACTTGCCCTGGGTGACGAAGCTGCCACGGAAATTGCTGTCAACGCCGGATTGGAAGGTGCCATCGTCGAAGACGCCGGCGAGGTCGACGCGATAGGCCCCGCTCGCCAGCTGCTGGCGCCACGATCCCTGCAGCAGGGTGCCCGCCTGCGAGGTGTACATGGGCGCAAAGGTGAAGTCGTAATGGTCCGAGAGCGCGAAGTAATAGGGCACCGTCACCGCCGTGCCGAGTGTTGTGGATTGCATGTACGAGGGCATCAGGAACCCAGACTTGCGCTTCACCGTCGGATCGGCCATTTGGAAATAGGGCACCCAGATGATAGGCACGCCGAAGAAATCGAAGAATGCGTTGCGGAAGGTGATGGTCGCCTCGTCTGTCCGATGAATGATCTTTTTCGCGCGAATGTTCCAGGAAGGCGCCTTGTTCGGATTGTCCTCGCATGGCTTGCAAGGCGTGAACCAACCGTTTTGAAACACCGTGACATTGCCGGCCTCGCGTGTGGCCGAGGTCGCGACGATCCTTGTGTCTTCCTGGGTCACCGTCTTGAGCGCATCGACGAAGCCGTCGCGGAAGTCGTCGGTCAGCGTCATGTGATTGGCGGAGATGATCGCGCCCGAAGGGTCCTTGATGCTGACGTTGCCGGTAGCAGTGAGCGTGTTGGCGTTGCGGTCGTAGATGACCTGATCCGCAAGCAGCGTGTAGTCGCCGTAATAGATCTCGACGTTGCCTCTGGCCGTGACGCGGTTGTTCACATTGTCGTAGACCATCTCGTCGGCCTGCAGCAGCATCGGCTGGGTCGACTCCACCTTCGGCAACGCGAGCATCTTGGCGAGGTCCTTGGTCTGCTGTTGCGCCTGTCGGGTCGACGCCCCCATTTCGACAGACTTGGCCGTATCGACCGCAGAGAACAGACCTAGTCCGATCGCGAGGCCGGTCGCGCAGACGTGCAGCAAGGATTTCCAGCGGGTGAAGCCCGGGCCTCTAAACGCGGTGAGGCCGGGCTCTGCCCGGCGCATCCTGGTCAGCGATGCAAGGTGGCGCGCCATCACCCGTCCTCTTTGTACAAGAGCACAGTGAGCGCGAGGCTCCCCGCGATGATGATCGGCACCCAGGCAGCGGCCATCGCCGAGGTCAGTCCGGACATGGCAAAGTTACGCGACACTTCCCCAAGCACGAAGAATGCAAAGCCGGCGGCAATTCCACCGATGGCGTTGATTTGAACGTTCCCGAAGCGAAACGCCCGGAGCGAGCAGGTGGCGGCGATTAGCACCATGGTCACGAGCAGAAACGGCCGCGACAAGAGGAGCTGATACTGCACCCGGTATTGGGTGGCGGGAAGGCCCGCCCTCTCCGCAATCTCGATGAAGTTTGGCAGATCCCAGAAGGAGATCGCAAACTCGGTGCCCAGGCTGTCGCGCACCTGCGTCGGCGTGAGGTAGGTGCTGACCAAGTAATGCTGGTACAGGACCGGCTCGCTGGCTACGGCGCTCACCCAGGCATCCTCCAGCTCCCAGCGACCATCCTTCAGCAGGGCCTTGCGCGCCTCGATCCGCTCGGTCGGGCTCTGATCGGGAGCGTATTGAAATACCGTGACGCCAGAAAGCTCGAGCCCCTGATTGGAGGCGTGGAGCGCGTGAATGACGGAAGGACCGTCCGCGCCATCCTCGCGAAGCCAAGCGCCCGCGTTCTGCGTCTTGAGCAGGGTGTCCTGGCGGTCGAAGGCGTCTGCGTAAATCCGCTCGGCCTCGGCGCGGGCAAGCGCGGCAAGCGGATTGTAGAACGCCACGAACACGATCCCGAGCAGGAAGGCCACGATGATGGCGGGCAGCACGAACTGCCACACGGAAACGCCGGCAGCGCGAACGATGATGAGTTCGGAGCTGCGGCTCAGCATCAGAAAAATGCCGACGGTCCCGATCAACACCGCGAAGGGCAGGGTAAGCTCCGAGAACGAGGGCAGGCGAAGCAGCGTTATCCAGGCAAGAAGGAAGCCCGAAACGTCCACGTTATAGTTCCCCGCGCGTCGCAGCATCTCAATGAAATCAACGAAGAAAATGAGCACGCAGCACACAGCGAACATCGCCAGCATGGCGATGAGGAAGCGCAGCGAAAAGTAGCGCGCAAGGGTCCCTGCTGCACTGATGCCTCGCATCTGCGCTCTCACTTTGCTTGCATCCCCCGACCGGCCCAGAATTTTATGTTTTCAGGCTTGAACTTAAGCTGGAGACTCAGCTTGGACCGAAGTTCAGGCGACATTCTAACGTGCGCCGCTAACGCCGCAACGAGAATCGCCCCCAGCGGAATAGCATAGACAAGTGGCACGGCGGCCGCATTCAGGGTCACCAGATTGGACGCCGTAAGCCCCGAAACCCTGAGGCCCAGTGCGAGGCCGGCGGCCATGAGAATCTGCGCCCAGCGGCTTTCGCGGGTCGTGCGCGCATGGCCCAGAATGGCAACGGCGAGAAAGGCGAAAGCCATAGGGTAGAAGGACGTGGAAAAGCGGTCGTGCAGCTCCGTGCGGAGCTGGCCAGCGGCGCCTCTAATCGCCAGGATCTGGGCGTCCGGGTGGGTAAGCTCGCTGAGATAGCGCTCCCGCGGGCGCAATTGCGTGCTCGTGTCGTCCTTGGGACTGAGGTCCGAAATATTCAGGACATATTGATCGAAGGCCACGATCTGAACGCCCTTGTCGGGGGACTGGGCCTCGTAGCGTTGCACGTGGCCATCGAACATGACGAGATAGGCGCCATCGTCGTTGCTGATGATGCGCCCATGGTTGGCGAGGTAGCTCATCACCTGCTTATCGTCGCGCGCGTCATGCACCAGCAGACCGAGCAGTTCGCCGGTCCGAGAGCGATCGCGGATGTGGAAGGTGAGTCCCGGCTCCGTGCTGGAAAATCGGCCTGGCTGA
Source organism: uncultured Alphaproteobacteria bacterium (assembly GCA_963804515.1). Lineage (GTDB taxonomy): Bacteria > Pseudomonadota > Alphaproteobacteria > Rhizobiales > Methyloligellaceae > Methyloceanibacter. Next base: position 50,050 of record CAWDQR010000001.1, read on the forward strand.
AGCACTTGCGAGATCACGTCGGTGCGTACCTCGGTGATTAATACTTGCAGCTCCCGCATGGCCGCCGGCATCACGTAGAGATTGCAGAGCAGGATGGCCACGCAAACGAACGCGGCGAGAACGACGAACGGCGCGCCGATGCGCCAGACGGGTGCCCCCGAGGCTGTCATCACGATCAGTTCGCTGTCACCGTTCATGCGGTCGAGCGTGTAGAGCGAGGCCATCAGCATCGCATTTGGCGCGATCAGCGCCATCAGACCGGGGAGGCTGAGAAAGGTCATCTCGAAGAACAACGCGAAGCCTTGACCCTGCGAGAGGATCAGATCGAGCTGTCTCAGGGCCGTGGCCAGCCAGACGATCGTCGTCAGCGTTACCAAAATGATGACGAACGCATTCGCCACCTGCCGAAAGACGTATCGGCTGAAGAGAGTCATGCTGCTTCTCAATGATCCCCGTGCGACCCTTGGCGGTCAGCGAACCTGGCAGGCGCCAACCGTTCGGTGTCAAAGCGAAGGTCATCAGGCCAAAATGGCCGAATTTCGGCTGTTTGGGCGGCTTGCATTCCGCGCCGACAGGAACTAGGAAGATTGTCTTGAATTCTCTCCCGCTGTTGCAAAGTTGCATCAGTAAGCGCGCGGACGAAGCGCGTTTGCGGCGCTTTCCCGACTATTTCCGGGGGCTAGAGGGCCAACGCCTTAAGGAGTTGCCGGTGAGCGAGCAGACCACGATTTCCTTCGCCAATCTGAGCGTGCCGCAAGAGGGTGTCGTCGTCGTTTTTGCGGAGGATGGCCCCAAGCTCACGCCAGCGGCCAAGGACCTCGACAAGACGTCCAAGGGCCTCTTGTCACGCGCCGCGGAGATCAGCGGTTTCAAGGGCAAGAAGGAAACATCCGTCGATTTGCTCGCGCCGTCCGAGCTGAAATTTTCGCGCCTGGTGATGGTGGGGATGGATAAGACTGGCGATTATGGCGCCGAGGACTGGCTCAATCTCGGTGGCACGGTTCGCGGCCTGCTGACCGGCAAAGAAGCGCCCACCGCGCACATCGTCCTCGACGCCGTCGGGCGCGATATTGCGCCGGCCGACATTGCGCGCTTCGCACTCGGCGCGGCGCTGCGGGGCTACAAGTTCAAAAAGTACAAATCCAAGGCGCGGAAGAAAAATGGCGGGCCGGCCGAAAACAACGACAGGACGCTGAAGAAGATCGTCATTCATTGCGCCGATCAGAGGGCCGCCAACAGGATGTTCGCCTCGGCTCGCGCCGTCGCCAACGGCGTGATGCTCGCCCGGGATCTTGTCAACGAGCCGGCGAATGTGCTGGGCCCACCCGAGTTTGCCGCGCGCGCCAAGGAACTCACCAAGCTCGGCGTGCAGGTCGAGGTGCTTGCGCCGAAGACGCTGCAGCGGCTCGGCATGAACGCGCTGCTTGCCGTGGGGCAGGGGAGTGAGCGGCCGAGCCATGTGGCGGTGATGCAGTGGAAAGGGGCCGGCCCAAGAGGCGGCGACCCCATCGTTTTCGTCGGCAAGGGCGTGACGTTCGACACCGGCGGCATCTCGCTCAAGCCCGCAGCGGGCATGGAGGACATGAAGGGAGACATGGCAGGGGCTGCTTGCGTCGTTGGCCTCATGCATGAGTTCGCCGAGCGGAAAGCGAAGGTCAATGCGGTCGGAATCATCGGGCTCGTCGAGAATATGCCTGGCGGCGGCGCGCAACGCCCGGGCGACGTCGTCACAGCGATGTCTGGCCAGACCATCGAGGTGCTCAACACCGACGCCGAGGGGCGCATGGTGCTCGCGGACTGTCTCTGGTACGCGCAAGACCGCTTCAAGCCGAGGGCACTGATCAACCTCGCGACGTTAACCGGTGCCGTGATGGTCGCGCTCGGCAAGGAGCATGCGGGCCTATTCTCCAACAGTAACGAGCTTGCCGACCGCCTGGTAACGGCTGGCAACGAGACCGGCGAGAAATTATGGCGGCTGCCGCTCGGGCCCAAATACGACAAGATGATCAATTCCAAGGTTGCCGACATGAAGAACACCGGCGGCAAGTGGGGCGGCTCGATCTCGGCGGCACAGTTCCTCCAGCGCTTCGTCAGAGAGGGAACTCCGTGGGCGCATCTTGACATCGCCGGCACCGGACTTGCTTCGCCCGACAGCGAGATTAATCGGAGCTGGGGCTCGGGTTTCGGCGTGCGTCTGCTTGACCAGCTCGTCCGCGATCATTATGAGCGGAGTTAAGCCGATGACGCGCCTGGCGCGGGCCTTGCGGCTGCGGACCACACCCCGCCCATAAATTGGCGATGTTACACTTCCCATACCTAGCCACAAGGGGTATGATGGGAGGCTAGGCTTCGTCGGGGAATTATGCATCGCCCTTAGGCACGAATGGAAGCCGCGCGAGCTATTTGTGATCTTCACGGCCTATTTTGACGAGGCTAACACCCACGGACCGTCTCCTATGTTAGTGATGGCCGCCTTTCTTGGACATGCCTATCAGTGGCGACGATTTGAGACGAAGCTTGGTCGCCTTCAGCAACAAGAAGATTTCAAGGTTTTTCACGCCAAGGATTTTAAGGCGAATGCCAATGAATTTCGAGGATGGTCGGAGCCAAAAAAGACGAAGCTAGTCAATGACCTCAATGAACTGGTGCGAAAGAACCTAGCGGAAGGTTTTGCCGTTGCCCTCGAACGAAAGAGGTATCTGAGCGAGTATCGCGCCCCTCCGATACCAAAGAAGATGAATTTAGACAGCCAGTATGGTGTCTGCTTTCGGGCTTGTTTGGCGCATCTACTGGATCGAATGACGGCTCGTGGAAACCGTGATCGGCTAAATATCGTAATCGAACGCGGTCACACCAACGTGTGGGACTGCGAGCGCATTTTCAATGACATCAAGTCTCGCTTATTGCGGATAGGAATTGATCTTTTCGGTACTTTTACCGTTGAAGCGAAGGAAACGTGTCCCCCTTTGATGGTGGGCGACTTTCTTGCTGCTTTTTACTCGAAGCTGATAAAAACGGATGAGTGGCTTGAAACTCGAATTTCAGCAGACATGACTGCGCCCCCCACGAGAGGCGAACTCACGTTCATCGAACTCCGCGCCGATGCCCTGAAAAATCTCAAGATCAATTTTGAGAAGATACGGCGAATGGAGATCGAGGAATGGCGTGCGAAGCGTGACGCTAGGAAGGCTTCTTTTTTGAAGAAGGAACGACCTTCTTGAAGGCCCGATCAAAATCTTTCGGATCATCCGACGCGCCTACTACGCGCGCCATTTCCACGAATCGCTTGTGGCGTTCGGCATCGGTCAGTTTGGGCTTGGTGGGCGGTCTATTTGGCATCAGGGAACCTTATCATGAAGTGGGTTAACTACGGCCAGTCTGATGCGGGATGCGGTTTTGCACTTTCAGTTTTCAACTGCTCAGCAATTCCGGCTGCAACATGGGGCGGCAATGAAAACGTATACGGAACGCCCTCTGGAGTCGTCAGTTGCATTAGTACCACGTTCTCCCATCGATCCTTTTGCACATGAACTCGATGCAACTTTCTCTGCAGCAATCGCCTTCGCCGTGTTCGCCTCGGTTAAAATACGGCGTAGCTCCACAAACATCCGACCGAGAGCGCCGATGACCTGCGCCGCAGGTCCATATTTGGCAACAAACGCCATCGGTGGCCGTCCCGACACGGTAAGCACGAAATGTATCTCATGCGCCACTGTATCGACGGCTCCGCTTTCGAGCCCGACAAGTCGATACGCCACCATGACGGTTGCTCCTAGATTAGTGCGAGAAAGGACGGGCCGCCGCCGTCATTGGCCGTCCTCTCTCGAATTCTTACGCGCGATCAGTTGTTTGATAGGTGAGCCTCTTGCCGACCACGCCTTTAAGCGCAATCTCGGTGCGCCGCACATCATCGATGCCAAGCTTGGCGCGGGTGTTTTGCCGGAAATCAAATTCGGCCAGATAGCGATCAAGATGCTTGGCATCCATGTGCTGATAGACACCAATCAGGCCACGCTTGAAGATCGAAAAGAAGCCCTCCAACGTGTTCACATGCACGTCACCGCGCGCCCATTCGTACTTGGAATGGTCTACGCTTTCGTGGCTAGCAACTGGCGGGAATTTGTAGTGTTGAGCTTTGTCGGTCACGAGGCGGCTATCCTCATGGACGTGCCGATAGAGCAGCGGTCCAACGCTCTTATGGTCAAGCGTCATGGAACGGATTGCTCCACCGCGCTCCACAAGACTCAGGACGTATGCCTTGGGCTTCTTGCGCTCAGGACCGCGCTTGGTCTTGCGGGAATTGGTGATAGCGGTTTCGTCGGCCTCGACGGTCTTGCCAGCGCCGCCAAGAGGCGTTGCGGAACCAGGGTCCATGGCGAGCCTGATGCGATGGCCGAGGAACCATGCGGTTTTCATGCTGCAATTGAGCATCCGCTGAATTTGCCGAGTAGCGATGCCTTTTTTGCTGGCGCACATCAGGTGAATGACTTGCAGCCACAGATGCAGTGGCAAATGGGAAGACTCGAAAATCGTTCCCATCCGAACCGTGAAGGGCTTCTTGCAGGCGTAGCACTTGTAGAGGCCGGGGCGCGTAGTTCTGCCGCTCAAGCGCCCAACCCTTATGGTTTCACCGCAATGAGCGCACACAGGTCCAGTGGGCCACAGCGTAGCTTCTACGTAGGCAAAAGCAGCGGCTTCGTTCTGGAAATGCGGGGCGGAAAGGACGGATTTGGCCATGTCTGATATCCTTAAATCTCGGTCGGGCGAGCGTCCATCCGCTCGGGAACGTCCTGCAAAAGCTCGCGCTCAAGGCGGCTCAGAACCTCGCGAGCCCGAAGGATCGCCTCGCGTTGTATCTGGACGAGGAGCGGCGCTTTGTAGCGCGGCAGCTTGGCAAGCAGAGTTAGACGAAATGCAGCGGTGTCATCGCCAATTGGCGCGTCGGCTATATGAAGCCGGACAATGGAAGCGCCGTCATCCGTGGTTATCGTGGTTTCGCGAATTTCGGTGGCCATAGCGATAAGTCTCCTATGGCCAAAATACTAAATCATGGGGGTCGAGTATGTCAAGTGTAACATCGCCCATAAATTTTCCATAATATACCTTATGCGAATCGAGAATATCCGTCAGAAAACTGGGCCTTTCGCCTATCCCCTTGGCGAAGCAATCAATTTTCGCCGCGCGGCGGGCTGGCCCGCGCGCCTTGCCTGCCCACGGTAATGGCCGACACGCCGGCCAAGCCGCTCCGCATTGACGATCTTTTGCGCGTGATGGCGCGGCTGCGGGACCCGGCATCCGGCTGCCCTTGGGATCGCGATCAGACCTTCGCGACGATTGCGCCCTACACCATCGAGGAAGGCTATGAGGTGGCCGACGCGATCGCGCGCGGCGATCTCGATGGGCTTAAGGACGAGCTCGGCGATCTCCTGCTGCAAGTCGTCTATCACGCGCGCATGGCAGAGGAGCAAGGACGCTTCGGCTTCGGCGACGTCGTTGACGCCATCACTGCAAAGATGATTTGCCGACACCCCCAGGTGTTCGCGGATGCGAGCCTCAGAGACGCATTCGAGACGAGCGGGGCGTGGGAGCGGATCAAGGCCGAGGAGAAGGCCGCGCGCGGCAAGACGACGGAGGGCTCGCTGCTCGATGACGTGCCGCTTGCCCTGCCCGCGCTGAGCCGTGCGGTGAAGCTGCAAACCCGCGCGGCGCGGGTTGGATTCGACTGGCCTTCATTGGAGCCTGTTCTCGGCAAGGCCGAGGAGGAAATCGCCGAGCTTAAGGCCGCGATCGCTGAGAGCAAACGTGGCGCGCGCGGCTCTTCTGCCGAGGTGACGGAGGAATTCGGCGACCTCCTCTTCGTCATGGCGAACATCGCGCGCCATCTCAAGCTCGATCCGGAAGCTGCCTTGCGTGAGGCTAACGCCAAATTCGCACGGCGCTTTGCAAGCATCGAGGAAGCTCTTCGCGCCCAAGGCCGGTCGCCGCAAGACGCCACATTGGAAGAGATGGATCAGCTTTGGGATGAGGCAAAGGCAGCAGAGGCCTCGAAGTCGTAGCTATTCGGCGGCAAGTCTCAGCCGCGCCGCCCCAGCGAGGCGCTGTAGCCTGTGCCGTTTCTCCGGGGCCACGCGGATACGGAGCTGGGTCACGCCGTCGCCGAGATCAGCGCGCTGCACGACCTCGCAATTCTCATAGATCCAATTCGACAACGCCCCCTCCTCGGGGCTGAGCGCAAGATCGATGGTGGCGCGGGCTTGATTGAGCCGCGTTTCGATCTCGCCCAGGAGCGCCGCAAGCCCCTCGCCCGTCACCGCCGAGACGAGACAGGGAGCTTGCGGATCCCGGGCTGCCTCGTTCGCGAGGCGGGCGCGGGTGTCGGCATCGAGAAGGTCGGCCTTGTTCCAGACTTCGAGCAATCGCTCGGGCCGCGCGGCGGCGTCGATGCCAAGCTCGCCGAGGACGGAATTGACGTCGGCACGCTGATTTGCGCTCGCCTCGTCGGCGATGTCGCGGACGTGCAGGATCAGGTCGGCTTCGAGTACCTCCTCGAGCGTAGCGCGGAAGGCGGCGATCAGCATCGTCGGCAGATCCGAGATGAAGCCCACGGTGTCCGACAACACGGCCTTTGAGCCGCGGGGCAGACGAATGGCCCTGAAGGTCGGATCGAGGGTGGCGAACAGCGTAGCCTCGGCCAAGACGTTGGCACCGGTCAGCGCGTTGAACAGGCTCGACTTGCCGGCATTGGTGTAACCGACGAGCGCCACGGCCGGATAGGGCACGCGGGCCCTCGACTTCCGATGCAGGGCGCGGGTGCGGCGGACCTGATCGAGCTCGCGGCGGATCATCTCGATGCGCTCGCCGATGATGCGCCGGTCGGTCTCGATCTGCGTTTCGCCCGGGCCGCCCAGAAAGCCGAAACCGCCGCGTTGGCGCTCCAGATGGGTCCATGACCGCACGAGCCGGCCCTTCTGGTAGACGAGGTGGGCAAGCTCGACCTGCAAGCGCCCTTCCCGCGTCCGCGCCCGCGCGCCGAAGATCTCCAGAATGAGACCGGTGCGGTCGAGCACCTTGGCGTTCCAAGCGGTCTCGAGATTGCGCTGCTGCACCGGGGTGAGCGGATGGTCGACGATCACGAGCTCAGCCGCTTCGGCGCGGATCAGCCCTTCAAGCTCTGCGACCTTGCCGGAACCGAACAGCGTTGCAGACCGAGGGCGGGGCAGCGGCACGAGCCCGTGCGCACGCAGGTCGAGGTCGATTGCGCGCGCGAGACCCATCGCTTCCTCGAGGCGTACCTTCGGCGATCGCGGCAGCGAGGTCAACGTTTCCGCCGCCGCTCCCGTCCGTCGCGGCTCCGTGCCGAGGACCGGCTCGAAAACCACCGCCTTGATCGGATGCCGGGCCGATGCGACATCCTTCCGGCGGCCCGCCGCTGGCTGCTGCTTAGGTTTCAGATGTCTCGGATTGGTCGGGCGCAACTAATCCACGGCACCTTCCGCGTCGCCGATTTCATTGAGCTGGATGGGTTGACCGGGCATGATCGTCGAAATCGCGTGCTTATAGACGAGTTGCGAATGCCCATCCCTGCGCAAGAGGACGCAGAAATTGTCGAACCAGGTCACAACACCTTGCAGCTTCACGCCGTTCACGAGAAATATCGTCAGCGGGGTCTTCTGCTTGCGAACGTGATTGAGAAACGTGTCTTGCAGACTTTGCGCGCGTTCAGTTGCCATGGGCTTCCCCGTCCCTTAGGTCCACGCTTACGCTGATCGAATCGCCCCGGACGATTGCCTTCCCTGCCGGGCAGGTCATATTAGACGCGATTGCGAGGCGTTACCGCAAGTGCCCTGATACAGCTGGCACCATGGTTAAGGCCTAGCGCAAAGCGGCCCCTCTTTCGGTCGAATTCACCCCAAGCGCGCGCAGTTTGCGGTGCAGCGCCGACCGTTCCATGCCCACGAACTCGGCCGTACGCGAGATATTGCCGCCGAATTGGTTGACCTGGGCGAGCAGATATTCGCGCTCGAAAATCTCCCGCGCGTCGCGCAAGGGGAGCGACATCAAATGCTCTCCCCCTGCCCCGTTGGGCGAAAGCGGCACCGGGGAGATGATCTCGTCGGGCAGCATGTCGGCGGTGATGATGCTGTCGGCGTCGCCGCCCACGAGAATCATCAGCCGCTCAATGTTGTTGCGGAGCTGCCGCACATTGCCGGGCCAATCATGGGATTGCAGCACGGCCATGGCATCCTCGCCGATGCGGCGTGGAGCAAGCCCGGAGGCTACCGAGATCGCCTGCACGAAGTAGCGGACGAGCTCGGGAATGTCCTCGCGCCGCTCGGAGAGGGCAGGCACTCTGATGGGCACGACGTTCAGGCGATGGAACAGGTCCTCGCGCAAGCGCCCTGACGACATCTCCTTCTGCAGATCGTGGCTCGTGGAGGAGATCACGCGGACGTCGACATGTACCTTCGGACCGCCACCCCCCAGCCGCTGGAAGCGTTGCTCCACGAGCACGCGCAGGATCTTCCCTTGCGTCTCGAGCGGCATGTCGCCGACCTCGTCGATATACAGCGAGCCCATATGGGCTTCCTCGAGCGCACCCACCTTGCGGGGGCCCGCGCCGGCGCCGTCCTCGGTGCCGAACAGCTCAAGCTCCACCCGGTCGGGCACCATGGCGGCCGCGTTCAGCACCACGAAAGGTCCGTCGGCTCGGGCGGATTTCATGTGCATAACACGGGCGGCGAGCTCCTTGCCGCAGCCTGACGGCCCGGTGATGAGCACGCGGCTGTTGGTCGGAGCCACCTTTTCGATGGCTTGGCGGAGCTGGTTGATGGCGGTCGAGCGGCCGATCATGTCGAAGCTGTAAGCGCTGCGCTCGCGCAGCTCGCGGTTCTCGCGCTTGAGCTTCGAGGCTTCGAGCGCGCGCGCGGTGATGAGCACGAGGCGGTCGGCTTTGAAGGGTTTCTCGATATAATCGTAGGCGCCGCGCTTGATAGCGGCGACGGCGGTCTCGATATTGCCGTGGCCGCTGATGATCACCACCGGCAAATCGGGGTGCGCCCGCTTGATGCGGTCGAGCAGCTCGAGCCCGTCGAGCTTGCTGCCTTGCAGCCAAATGTCGAGGATCACGAGCGAGGGGCGCCGCTCCTCGATGGCGGCAAGCGTCTCGTCGCTATCCTTGGCGAGCCGCGTGCCATGGCCTTCGTCCTCGAGGAGGCCGGAGATCAGCTCGCGGATATCGGCTTCGTCGTCGACGATGAGGATGTCGGACGCCATAGGTTTCTCCCTCCTTTCACTCAGCCGCCTCGGCAGCCTTCGCCTGAAGCGAGGCGTCCTCCTCGGCACTCGCTTCGGTGCTGGCAAGCACATCCTCGACCTCGCGGATGGGCAGGTCCATGCGCACCGAAGCTCCCTGAACTTTTCCGTTGCGTTTCGGCGCATCGGCGAGCTGCACCGTACCGCCATGCTGCTCGGTGATCCGCTGCACGATTGCCAGCCCAAGCCCCGTGCCCTTGGCTCGCGTCGTCATGTAGGGCTCGACCAGGCGCTGGCGATTTTCCTTGGGCAGGCCGCAGCCATTGTCGATGACGGCGATCTGCAGCCGGTCGCCCTTCACCCGTACCTTGGTGATGACGTGCCCCTTCTCCGGCCGTTCGGGCTCCGCTTCAAGCGCGGTGTCGATGGCCTCGCTCGCATTCTTGACAAGATTGGTGACGGCTTGGGTCAACAGGCGCCGGTCGCAAAGCATCACCGCGGGTTTAACGGGAAGATCAAACGTGAAAGTGATCTCGGGCCGGCTCACCTGGAACAGGAACACCGCTTCGCGCACGATGTCGCGGACGTCGTGGAGCTCCATCATCGGCTTTGGCATGCGCGCGAAGGCCGAGAACTCGTCGACCATCTTCCCGATATCGGAGACCTGGCGGATGATGGTGTCGGTGCACTGATCGAACACGTCGCGATCCTTGGTGATGGAATCGCCGTATTTGCGGCGGATGCGCTCGGCCGAGAGCTGGATCGGGGTGAGTGGGTTCTTGATCTCGTGCGCAATGCGCCGCGCCACGTCGGCCCAGGCGGTGCTGCGCTGGGCGCTGACAAGCTCGGTTATGTCGTCGAAGGTCACGACATAACCTTGCGCCTGCTGGTCCGTTCCCTCGGTGGTGACGCGAACGGCGAAATTACGTTCGGAGCCTCCGCGGCGGAGCGCGACCTGGTCGGTGACGAGATGCTTGCCCTGCTTCTGCGCGCGCTTCATGAGCGGGCCGAATTCGGGGATGGTCTCGGCCAGCGGTTTCCCGGCGAGGTTCTTCTCCTTGGCTCCGAGCAGGGTCTCAGCGGAACGATTGACGAGCGTAATCTTCCCCTCCGCGTCCAGTCCGACCACGCCCGCCGTCACGCCCGACAGCACGGCCTCCATGAAGCGGCGCCGCTCGTCGAGGGTGGTGTTGGCGCCGACCAACGCGTCCCGCTGACTCTTGAGCTCGGACGTCATGGTGTTGAAGGTGGCGCCAAGCACGGCGAGGTCGCCATCGGCAGGCCGGACGCGAACCTCGACGCCGAGATTGCCTTGGGAGATCTGCTGCGCTGCCCCCATCAGCTGGCGAATCGGCGCCACCAGGCGATTGGCGAACCACATGCCGATCCAGATGGCGGACAGCAGCAAAGTGAGCGCGATGGCCACATACATGAGCCCGAAGGCCACCTGCACGCCCGTCCGGCGCTGCTCGAGCAGCTGGTATTCGGCGACATTGGCTCGGGTCTCGCGCAATTGTTGCAGCACCTGCGCATTCACCGGGCGGACCACATAGAGGTAGGTGTCGTTGAAGTTTTCTAGCGCCTTGATGGCCCCGACAAGGGCGGTCTGTCCGGGCGCGATGACGATGACCTGGCCCTTCTTTGCGAGGTCCATGGCGGCTTTCGGCGGCGCCTGATAGGGGACGTCCTGCAGCGTCGCCGCGGTCGCGAGAATCTTCCCGTCGCCATCGATCAGATAGGCGATGGGCAGAGCCCGGATCGCGGCTTGCGCGGCAAGGAAGTTGCCGAAGCCCTGCGGCCGCGACTTCAATAGGTTGACGGCCTCGTCGATATCATTGGCCATGCCGAGGGTATCGGTGCGGATCACCTGGCCATGCTCCTGAAGATAGGCTGTGGCTACGTCGACCGAATTCTGGATGATGGACTTGGTGCGGGCGGAGAACCAATGGTCGAGCCCGCGATCGAGGGAGACGCTGGCAAAGACCGCGAGCAGAATCGCAGGGACGACAGCGATGACGCTGAACAGGCTGACGATACGAACATGGAGCTGCGCGCCCGCGGCCTGCCGGCGCCGCGCGAGCCAGAGCCCCGTCACCTGCCAGGCGATGATCATCACCATCGCGAGCACGAGCACGAGGTTGATGAGCAGCATCCCCACCACGACGAGGTGGGTCGGCACGATGGGGGTGAGACCGGTCAGGATGACGTAGGTCGCAAGGCCGGAGCCGAGCGACAGCATCATGGTGATCAAGCCGATAGTGAAAGGCAGACGGCGGCGCGAACGAATCGGTTCCCGCGCCGAACCCTCAAGCAGCGCCGAGTTGGCGCCCGCTTGAGCGTCTCCGGCCCCTGACGGCTGGTTCGGGCTCTGGCGCGCGCGCCACAATCCCGATTTCTCCGCCGCTTTTCGCAACGAATGCAATAAGTTACTCAAACCTCTCCCCTACCCGCCCAAGGTCTCGCCGTCTGCAATGAGGGAAGCGCTCACCCTCTTATGGTGCAATAAAATCACAATGTGGCGCTTTAGCGACTGTGGCGCAATAGTGATGCGTTTGCCGGGCCCCCCAAAACCTGGGCGCCTAGAGCAAGTCCTGGCCGAAACCGAAGAAAATTTTCCGCTAGGACCCCGGCGTCCTGATCACCTTGACGCCAAGGTCTCGGATCTTCTTGCGCAAGGTATTGCGATTGAGGCCCAGCAGGTCGGCAGCGCGGATTTGGTTCCCCCGCGTTGCCGCCAGCGCCGCCGTGATCAACGGCAGCTCGATCTTGCGCAGCACGCGGGTGTAGAGGCCGGCGGGCGGGAGCTCCTGACCAAAGCTCATGAAATAGTCCGAGAGAAAACGCTCTACCGCCTCGGACAGATCGCCCGTCCGTTCCGAAGTGTCGTTAAAGGGCGCGCGGGCGGCGCTGGCGAGCTCGCTGTCGACCATCTCCCCGGTCACGCTGTCCTGGGCGTAGATCGCCGACAAGCGGCGCACGAGATTTTCCAGCTCGCGGATATTTCCCGGCCAGTGGTAACGCTTGAGCCGCTCGATCGCGCCTGGCTCGAAGGATTTGGACGGCAGGCCCTCCTTCTCGGCAATGGCGAGGAAGTGGCGCACGAGGTCAGGAATGTCCTCCAGCCGCTCGCGCAAGGGCGGCAATCTGAGCGGCACCACGTTCAGCCGGTAGAACAGATCCTCGCGAAAGAGACCCTGATCGATCTGCTGCTGCAAGTCCCGGTTGGTGGCGGCGATGATCCTGACATTGGTCCGGATCGGCGTGCGCCCGCCGACCGTCGTGTACTCGCCTTCTTGCAGAACGCGGAGGAGGCGGGTCTGCGCCTCCATCGGCATGTCGCCGATCTCGTCGAGAAACAGCGTGCCGCCTTCGGCCTGCTCGAAGCGTCCGACGTGACGGTTCTGGGCGCCGGTGAAGGCGCCCTTCTCGTGACCGAACAACTCCGATTCAATCAGCTCGCGGGGAATGGCAGCCATGTTGATGGCGACGAAAGGGCCGTTGCGGCGCTTGCCATATTCGTGAAGCGCGCGGGCGACGAGCTCCTTGCCCGTCCCCGACTCACCCGTGATCATCACGGTCAGGTCGGTCTGGGTGAGTTCCGCGAGCACCCGATAGATCTCCTGCATGGCCGGGCAGCGGCCAATCAGGGGCAAGCCCTCGCTCGGCTCCGGCGCGAGCCGCTGGGCTCGGCGCCGCGGCTCGGCGAGCGCCCGTCCGACCACGGCAATGAGCTCGTTCAGGTCGAAGGGCTTCGGCAGATATTCGTAGGCCCCGCGCTCCGCCGCGGTGATCGCGGTCATGAAGGTATTTTGCGCGCTCATCACGATGATCGGAAGATCCGGCCTGAGCTTCTTGACGCGTGGGATCAGGTCGAAGGCGCTCTCGTCAGGCATCAGCACATCGGTGATGACGAGGTCGCCATCGCCCTGGCTGATCCAGCGCCAGAGCGTCGCGGCATTGCCGGTGGCGCGCGGCGCGTAACCCGCGCGCGCCAAGGCCTGATTCAACACCGTGCGGATCGCGGCGTCGTCATCGGCGATGAGGATATTGCCCTTGGCCATGGGTTAAGCCTGCCCCCCTTGGGTCATTTCGCTCTCGGCCATCGGCATCAGGGCACGGAAGACCGTCTGTCGGGGCCGCGAGTCGCATTCGATGATCCCGCCGTGGTCGCCGATGATCTTCGCCACCAATGCAAGTCCTAGGCCGGTCCCCGACGGCTTGGTGGTGACGAAAGGATCGAAGAGATGCGGCAGGAGGTCGGTGGGAACGCCGGCGCCGTTGTCCTCTACGGCAATCTCGAGCGGCAGGCTCACGCGCGCCTGGCTGCCAGGGACCGAGAGGCGTACGCCCGGACGGAAGGACGTGGTGAGCGTGATCTGTCCGTCGGGCCGCTCCTCGCCGATGGCTTCGGCAGCGTTCTTGACGAGGTTGAGGAAGACCTGGATCAGCTTGTCGCGGCTGCCCGGCACCGACGGCAGCGAGGGATCGTAGTGCTCGACGATCTTGATCTGGCGGGCGAAACCGCTGACGGCGATCTGCTTCACGTGGTCGAGCACGTCGTGGATATTGACCGGCTCGCGTTGCAGCGGCCGCTCATCGCCGAAGATCTCCATGCGGTCGACGAGCTTGCAGATGCGATCGGATTCGGCGCAGATGAGCTGCGTCAGGGTCCGGTCGGAATCGGTCCTCTCGCTTTCGAGCAGCTGGGCCGCGCCCCGGATGCCGGAAAGCGGGTTCTTGATCTCGTGGGCGAGCACCGCCGCCAGTCCGGAGACGGAGCGCGCGGCGCCGCGATGGGTGAGCTGGCGCTCGATCATTTGCGCCATGCTTCGCTGCTGCAGCATCATCAGCACCCGGCCCGGCGCCTCAGGCAGTGGTCCTCCGTAGAGATCGACGAGCTTCGGAGCGTCGAAGCGGAAGGAGCCGAGATCCACGCCATATTCGTTGACGGTGGTGCCGTTGCGTTGCACCTGCTCGACAAGGGCGACCAGCGGGCTGCCGAAGGCAACGACGTCGGTGAGCCCGTGGCGGCACAGAACCGCCGCGCTCATTTGAAAGAAGTCTTCGGCGGCGGTGTTGACATATTCGATCCGAAGCCCTTCGCCAATGACGAGGAGCGGATGCGGCAAGGCGCTGAGCATGGCTTCTGGCGGTATCAGCGGCGGCAGGAGAGGACGGCGCGTGCCCTGCTTTTTGGTCGAGGCGCTCAAGCGGTGTATCCTCGTGACTTCAATGAAGTCGCGTATGCACAAAGAATATGCAGCAGGGCCCCATGATCTTTTATTGTGCAGGATAGTAGGGATTTGACCTTAGAGCAACACGACAATTGACGCAGTGCACAAAATCATACTTGACCCAATTTTGGGTGCAGCGGATGACCTTCCGATGAGCGTTGCGGCCCTCATTGTGGCGGCTGGCCGCGGCGTCCGAGCGGCTGGCTCTAAAGCGCTGATACCCAAGCAATATTGGACCCTAGGCGGGGTGCCGATGCTGACCCGGGCGATCAGTGCCTTTGCCGCTCATCCCAAGATCGATACGGTGATCGTCGTGATCCATCCGGAAGATGCCGGGCTGTATGACGCGGCGATCCGGGACTTTGCTGGTCGCCTAAGACCGCCGGTTCCGGGGGGTCCGCGGCGGCAGGATTCCGTCCGCGCCGGGCTTGAGGCCCTCGCCGCTCAGGCGCCCGATCGGGTGCTGATCCACGACGCGGCACGGCCTTTCGTCGATGCCGGACTGATCGGCCGCGTCATCGACGGTCTGGATGCCCATGTCGCTGCCCTCCCCGGCTTGGCCGTCACCGATACGCTGAAACGGGGATGCGAGGGTCGCGTGACCGGCACGGTTCCCCGCGATGAGCTTTGGCGCGCCCAGACGCCGCAAGGGTTCCGCTTCGATGCCATCCTTGCCGCGCATCGCGCCGCGACCGATGAGGCCAACGCCAGTTTCACCGACGATGCCGGCATCGCCGAATGGTTCGGTCTTGACGTGGCTCTGGTCCAAGGCTCGGAAGCCAATCGCAAGCTTACCTCGGCGGAGGACCTGATGAGCGCCGATGAATTGCTGCAGCTGCGAGCCGCGCACGCGGCTGGCGCCGTCCGCGTCGGGTCGGGCTACGACGTTCATGCCTTCGGACCGGGCGACGCGGTAGTCCTTTGCGGCGTGCGCATCCCGCATCCGAAAAAGCTCGTCGGCCACAGCGACGCCGATGTCGGCTTGCACGCCCTCACCGACGCGCTGCTCGGCACCATCGCCGACGGCGATATCGGCGTCCATTTCCCGCCCGCGGATGATCGCTGGCGAGGCGCGCCCTCGGAGCTGTTCCTGAAAGATGCGGCGGCCAAGCTCAAGGCGCGCGGCGGGGAGATCGTGCATGTGGACCTGACCTTCCTCTGCGAGGCCCCCCGCATTGGGCCTCACCGCGAGGCGATGCGCGCGCGGCTTGCCGAAATGCTCGGCCTGGCGCTGCCCCAGATCAGCATCAAGGCCACGACCAATGAGGGCTTGGGCTTCATCGGTCGCGGCGAAGGCATTGCTGCCATGGCCACGGCCACGGTGCGCCTGCCATGATTGGCTGGTCATGATCGATTCTCTCAAGATCGACCCACGCCTGATCGCGCAAGCCGCGGCGCTGTTGGAGGCGTGCCGCGAGCGCGGGGTGCTGATCGCCACTGCGGAATCCTGCACCGGCGGGCTCGTGGCCGCCACGCTCACCGCCGTTCCCGGTTCCTCCGAGGTGGTCGAGCGCGGCTTCGTCACCTATTCGAACGCCGCGAAGAGCGAGATGCTCGGCGTTCCCGCCTGGCTGATCGAGCGCCACGGTGCCGTGAGCGAGGATGTGGCCCGCGCCATGGTTGGAGGCGCGCTCACCCATTCGCGTGCTACCATCGCCGTCGCCGTCACCGGCATTGCGGGTCCTGGCGGGGGGACGGCGGAGAAACCGGTCGGCCTCGTCCATATCGCTGCCGCGAGGCGCGACGAGACCGTCCGGCACGAGCGTGCTCTTTTCGGCGAGATCGGCCGGGGCGAGATCAGACGCGGCAGCGTCGAGCGCGCGCTTAGCCTGCTCGCCTCAGTGCTGTGAAACAAAGGAAGCCGAGCGCGTCCCATAGATCGCGTCGGCCCGCTTTTCGAAAGCGGCCGTGTAGCGCCGCACCACCTTGGCGAACAGCGCGCCAATCAGCCGCTCGAGCATGCGCGAGCGGAAGCAGTAGCGGATGTAGAAATCGATCTCGCATGTCTCCGCGTCAAGCGGCTGAAACCGCCAGCGATTCTCCAGCACGGAAAACGGGCCATCGAGATGCTGCACGAGGATGGTGCGGTCGCCCAGGTCGAGCATGACCTCGGTGGTGAAACTCTCGCGGATGAGCTTGTAGCCCACCACCATAGTGGCGATGAGCACCTCCTTGCCCTCCCGGTGCTCGCGGCGTTTCAGTTGCAACGCCTCGCAGAGCGGCAGAAACTTGGGATAGCTCTCGACATCGGCGACGAGGGCGAACATGTCGTCCGCACTATGGGCGATGGCGTGCTTAGTCTCGTAGACGTGCATTGGACGCTTGCTGGCCGGCCGCGGCTCAACGGCCGAGCGCGGCTTGGCGGGCGGATTTGAGCCGCGCGAAATCCTCGGCCGCATGATAGGAGGATCGGGTTAGGGGACTTGCAGCCACGAGGAGGAAGCCCTTGGCTTCGGCGGCGTCCCGGAAGGCCACGAATTCCTCGGGTGTGACGAAGCGGTCGATTGCGGCATGTTTGCGGGTCGGCTGCAGATATTGGCCGAGAGTGAGAAAGTCGACGTCCGCCGCTCGTAAATCGTCTATCAGTTCAAGTACTTCCGCTGGCGTCTCGCCCAAGCCCAGCATGATCCCGGATTTGGTGAAGACGCGTCCGTCAAGCGCTTTGGCGCGCTGCAACAGGCTTAAGGAATGCGCGTAACGCGCGCCCGGGCGAATGCGCCGATAGAGCGACGGCACCGTTTCGAGATTGTGGTTGAAGATTTCGGGTCTCGCCGCCATCACGGTGTCGAGCGCGCCCTCCTTGTGCAGGAAATCGGGGGTCAGCACCTCGATGCTGGTCGCGGGCGCCCGTTCCCTGATCGCCGTGATCGTGCCGGCAAACTGCGCGGCGCCGCCGTCGGGAAGATCGTCGCGATCCACCGACGTCACCACCACATGGGCAAGCTCAAGGTCGGCGATCGCCCGTCCCACGCGCTCGGGCTCCGAAGGGTCGGGCGGCCCCGGGCGTCCCGTGCGTACATTGCAGAAGGCGCAGGCCCTGGTGCAGGTGTCGCCCAGGATCATGATTGTGGCGTGCCGCTTGCCCCAGCACTCGCCGATATTGGGACAAGCGGCTTCCTCGCAGACGGTGTGCAGGCGGTGCCCGCGCAGGATCGCGCGCGTTGCCTCAAAGGCGCGAGCACCGGGTGCCCTGACCCGAATCCATGCAGGCTTCGCCAGGACTGGCGTATCCGGCAGATGCGCCTTCTCGGGATGGCGCGCGCGCAGTTTGCTGCTGCCTTCGCCGACAGTGTCGAGCAGCGTTACCACCAGCAGCGCGATCCCTTACGTTTGTGCCGGCTTGCGCAAGCTGCGCCAGACCCAGAGCACGATGACGGCGCCCACACTGGCCACGATCAGATTGCCCAGCCAGCCGTAGAACTGGATATTCAGGAGATTGGCGAGCGCGCCGCCCACGAAGGAACCTGCGATACCGACGAGCAGATTGGTGAGAAGACCATGGTCGCTCGAAGTCACCTTCTCCGCGATGTAGCCAGCAAGAATGCCGATGATCAGCATGCCGAAAAAGCCGACCCCCGGCATGGAAAGGAGTCCATGAGCTTATTTTGCATTCGAGCCTCCGAAAATTGACGTCAGCAGCGACGCTTCACCAGAACCCGCGACTCTCGGGGCCCGAAGCCCAATATAGGTGACCTTAGCCTGGGCAACGATCGGCTCAAGTCCCCCGCACCCGCTGCCACACATACAGACAAAGGATGGCGCCCAAGGTGGCGACGACGACCTCGCCGACGACGTTATAGGCGGTGATCCCAAGCAGCCTAGCGATGAAGCCGCCGACCATGGCGCCGATGATGCCGATCAGCAGATTCATCCAAAGGTCCTGCTGACGGCCCATGTAGAAAGCCGCGATCGCGCCGGCGGCGAGGCCGACGATGCAAAAAATGATCAGGCCGACGATCAGCTCCATGGTCGATGCTCTCCGCTCCTTAACCTCCCGCTTGCTCTAGCACGCCGCCTGACGGCTGTCACAGAGGCTCTAGATGTGGAGCGCACGGCCGTAAGCTTCGAGCACCAATTCATGCATCGTCTCCGAGAGCGTCGGGTGGGGGAAGATGGCCGAGATCAGCTCGGCCTCGGTGGTTTCAAGGCTTTTGGCGATGGCGAAGCCCTGGATCAACTCCGTCACCTCCGCCCCGAACATATGGGCGCCGAGGAGCTCGCCGGTTTCCGCGTCGAAGATGGTCTTGATCAGACCCTCCGTCTCGCTCAGCGCGATCGCCTTGCCGTTGGCCTGATAGGGGAAGCGGCCGATCTTGACGGTGCGCCCAGCGGCGCGCGCTGCCTCCTCGGTGAGGCCGACGCTTGCGACTTGCGGAGAGCAATAGGTGCAGGCCGGAATCGCCGTCTTGTCGAGGGGGTGAACGCCTTCGACGCCAGCGATCTTCTCGACGGAGAGGACACCTTCATGGCTCGCTTTGTGGGCAAGCCAAGGCGGTCCCACCACGTCGCCGATGGCGTAGAGGCCGGGGGCCCCGGTGCGGCACCATGTGTCGACGACGATATGGCCCTTCGCGATTTCGAACCCCCTGCTGCTTGAGCCCGAGACCCTCGACATTGCCGGTGATGCCGATGGCGAGGATGACGCGATCAACCGTCAGCTCCTCGGCAAGGCCGTCAGGCCGTCTCAGGGTCGCCGTGACGCTGTCGCCGTGGTGCGCGAAATGTTCCACTGCGGTCCTTGTGTGGATGGTCATCCCCTGCTTGGCGAAGGCCTTGTGCGCGAGCGAAGAGATTTCCGTGTCCTCGGAGGGCAGCATGCGGTCGAGTATCTCCACCACGGTCACCTCGGCGCCGAGTGTCCGGTAGAGACTCGCGAACTCGATGCCGATGGCGCCTGAGCCCACGACGAGCAGAGATTTCGGAAAGCTCCGCGGAACCATGGCTTCCTTGTAGGTCCAAACCACCTTGCCGTCGGGCTCGAGGCCCGGCGACGTGCGCGCCCGCGCGCCCGTCGCGACGATGATGTGCTTCGCTTCAATTTCTGGAAGCGGCTGCCCGTCCCTATCGGTGACAGCGATGCGTCCCTGCCCTTGCAGGCCTGCGGTGCCGTCCACCACGGTGATCTTGTTCTTCTGCATGAGATAGGCGACGCCGTCCGACAGGCGCGCGGCCGCCTTCCGGCTCCGCTCGACAATTCGCGCGAGATCGTAACGGAGATTGTCGGCGGCAAGTCCAAACTCCGAAGCGCGCCCCATGAGATGATAAAGCTCGGCGGTGCGGAGCAACGCCTTGGTGGGGATGCAGCCCCAATTGAGGCAGATGCCGCCAAGCTGCTCGCGCTCGATCACGACGGGTTTGAGCCCGAGCTGCGCCGCCCGGATCGCCGCGACATAGCCGCCGGGTCCGCCGCCGATCACGGCAATATCGAAGCTCGTTTCACGCATGATGCTTCGAAACCTATGCGGGGGCAAGCCAAGGCTCTCATTTGGTTGGGAAGGGCACGAACCCCTCTTCCGCCGTGGCCCGCTCGCAAGGCGTCTTATCACGGTCCGGCGCCTCGGCCACACTGGCATTGGTCGCAGGCAGCTCCGGCGCGGCTGCGTCCACCTTGGCCGGGGGGGATTTGCGTCCCGACGGAAGGCGACCCGAGCACCATCCAGTGCCACGACGGTCAGCGCTACGGGCGCGAACATCAGCAGGACCTGCCTCAGATCCCGGTAGGGCTCGACGCTGATCGTCTGTCACGTCTCGATCATAATCCCCAGGAAGAACACGACAAGTGGTGCGAGCAGCAGGACCATGCCGCCCGCAAGCGTGATTTTGTTGCGGGCGACAAACAGGATCACGCCGAAAATGGCGGGGCCGAGCACGGTCCAGATCAGCACCGCGTAAGCGCCGATAGCCTCGTCCAGGGCGCACGCGAGGTCCTCACCCCGGCAGGGCATGAGCGCGGCGATCTCGCTCGCGGCAAGCCCGATCAGGAGTGATAGCGCTCCGGCGACGAGAAGTCCCAAGATCAGCCGCATTCCTAATCCTCGGACCTACACCAGCATGGTTACCGGGTCTTCGATGAAGGCCTGGAAGGCTGCCAGCAGCTCGGCGCCGAGCGCGCCGTCGATCACTCGGTGATCCACCGACAGCGTCGCGCTCATCATGGTCGCGATCTTCACCGCGTCGTCCTTGATTACGGCGCGCTTCTCGGCGCGGCCCACGGCGAGGATGCTCGCTTGCGGCGGGTTGATCACGGCGTCGAAGCGGGCGACGCCGTACATACCGAGATTGGAGAGGGTGGTGGTGGCGCCCTGATATTCGTGGGGCGCGAGGCGCTTCGAGCGTGCCCGGGCGGCCAGATCGCTCATCTCGTTGGAGATCTCCGATAGGCTTTTGAGCTCGGCATTGCGGATCACGGGCGTAAACAGGCCGCCCTCGGAAAGCGCCACGGCGACGGCAACATCGGAGGCGCGATGCAGCAGCAGCCCGGCCTCCGTCCAGGTGGCGTTGGCGCGCGGCACCTTCTGCAGCGCCATGGCGAGCGCCTTGATGATGAAATCGTTGATCGAGAGCTTGAAGGCGCGGGGGCCGTCCTTTGGCGCCATCGCATTCAGCCGCGTGCGCGCGGCGAGCACGGCATCGAGCTCGCAGTCGATCCCGAGATAGAAATGCGGGATGGTCTGCTTGGCGAGGGTCAGCCGCTCGGCGATGACCCGGCGCATGGTGTCATGAGGCACGAGCTCGTAGGTGCCGGGCTCATACAGCGCCAGCACCTGCTCGTCGGAGATTGACAGCGGAGCGGCTGCAAGCCGCGTATGCACCAGGCGGCGCCGATCGGGCTCCGCCACGGCCTCGACGGCTTCGAACCTCTCGACAGATTTTTCGGCGTGAGGCCCTTCAAGCGAAGCTTGCTCGATATCCCGTTTGACGATGCGGCCGTGCGGGCCCGAGCCATCGAGCGCGCCGAGATCGATGCCGCGCTCGCGTGCGAGTCGCCGTGCCAGCGGCGAGGCAAAGACACGTTTCGCGTGGATACGCTTCGCGTGACCATTTGTTAGCCCCATCCCATTTGAGGCCGAATCCCCCTCTTCCCGGTGGGGAGAGGGCTGGGGTGAGGGGATTGGCGAGTCGGCTGGTTTCTGTACCCCCTCACCCGGCGCGCTGCGCGAAACGACCTTCCCCCCCATGGGAGAGGTGTCCTCGCCTTCCGCGATCAGCAGCGCGATGGGTTGGTTCACCAGGATATGCTCGGTGCCCTCCGGAACGAGGATCTTGCCGATGCTCCCCTCATCCACCGCCTCGAGCTCCATGGTCGCCTTGTCGGTCTCGATATCGGCGATGACGTCGCCTGCGTGCACCGCATCGCCCTCCCCCACATGCCATTTGGTGAGCTTGCCCTCCTCCATGGTGGGCGACAGCGCAGGCATGAGGATCGGTGTCGGCATGGATCAGGCGCTTTGCTCGCGGGCGAGCACGGCCATCTGCTCTTCCCAATGCCGGCCGTCGAACAGGGTGATGCGGGTGACGCGGACGGCGCCGTCGTCGAGGCAGCGGACATTGACGCTGTAGCCGTTGGGCTTGGAGCGCGGCACGTAGAAGGTCTTTATTCCGCATGACGAGCAGAAATGATGCTTCGCCGTGCCGGTGTTGAAGGTGTAGGTGGTGAGTGTGGCCTCGCCCTTAAGCAAGCGGAAGCGCTCCTTGGGGACGATCAAGTGCAGGTAGCCGGCCTTTCGGCAGATCGAGCAGTTGCATTCCTTGACCTCGATCTCGTCGGGCGCCAGCACCTCGAAGCGCACCGCGCCGCAATGGCAGCCGCCTTGTTTCCAGTTCATGGGCGCATCGTCCACGCGAATTACTCCCGATAGCAGACGGATTTGACGCCTGCGATCACCTGCTCGACCGACGGCAGCGCGAGCTTCTCGAGATTCGCCGCGTAAGGCATTGGCACATTGGCGCCGGTGATCTTGAGCGGCGGCGCATCGAGATGGTCGAAGGCCTCCGCCGCGACGGCCGCGCAAATCTCCGTGCCCACCGAGCAGAGGGGCCACGCCTCCTCGACGGTGACCAAGCGGTTGGTCTTCTTGACCGACGCGAGCACGGTCGCCATGTCGAGCGGCCGGAGCGTGCGGAGATCGATGATTTCCGCCTCGATGCCTTCCTCGGCGAGCCGCTTTGCCGCCTCCAGCGCGTAAGCCATGCCCCGCGAATAGGAGACGATGGTCACGTCGGAGCCGGTTCGCGCCACGCGCGCCTTGCCGATCGGCAGGACGAAATCCTCGAGCTTCGGCACCTCGAAGCTCTGGCCATAGAGAATTTCATTCTCGAGAAAGACCACGGGGCTCGGATCGCGGATCGCGGCTTTGAGCAGGCCCTTGGCGTCGGCGGCGGCATAGGGCGCGATCACCTTCAGCCCCGGCACGCTCGCATACCAAGCAGAGAAGTCCTGGCTATGCTGGGCCGCGACGCGCGATGCCGCGCCGTTCGGCCCTCTGAACACGATCGGGCAGTGCATCTGGCCGCCGGACATATAGGGCGTCTTGGCGGCGGAGTTGACGATGTGGTCGATCGCCTGCATGGCGAAGTTCCAGGTCATGAACTCGACGATCGGCTTGAGCCCTGCGAAGGCCGCGCCGACGCCGACGCCGGCGAAGCCATATTCGGTGATCGGCGTGTCCTGCACGCGCCTCTCGCCGAATTCCTCGAGCAGGCCTTGCGTCACCTTGTAGGCGCCCTGATATTGGCCGACCTCCTCGCCCATGACGAAGACGCGATCGTCGGCGCGCATCTCCTCGGCCATGGCGTCGCGCAGCGCCTCGCGCACGGTCATGGCGACCATCTCCGTGCCCGGAGGGATCTCCGCTTCCGGGCGCGGCTCGGCCGGCGCCAGTTGCGGCCCTGCCGGTGCCTCCTCGATGTCCGGGGGCGCCTCCCCTAAATCTCGGGGCGTTTCCTCTCCCCGTTTGGAGAGGGGGGAACCGTCACGGGCCTCGCTCTTCGAGACGGGCGTCGGCGTGCCCTCCTCAGGGTGAGGCGCTAACTCCTCATCCTTAGGAGTGGCCGAAGGCCGCGCCGCGAAGGATGAGGCTACGTCTTCGCCATCTTGAAGGAGCAGCGCGATAGGTTGGTTGACTGGCACATGCTCGGTGCCCTCGGGCACCAGGATCGTGCTGACCTTGCCGTCGTCTGTCGCCTCCACCTCCATGGTTGCCTTGTCGGTTTCGATTTCGGCAATGACGTCACCGGTGCGCACCGCATCGCCCGCCTTCACGTGCCATTTGGCGAGCGTGCCCTCCTCCATGGTGGGAGACAGCGCCGGCATGAGAATTTCGGTGGGCATTACGGGCTCAGCTAAGATCAAGCGACCACATCGGTAAAGAGCTCGCCGGCATTGGGCTCCGGATCGTGGGTGGCGAATTCGGCGGCCTCGTTCACCACGGCGCGAATCTCCATGTCGATCTGCTTGAGGCGCTCCTCATCGGCGATCCCCGCTTCGAGCATGCGCTTGCCCAAGAGCTCGATGGGGTCGTGATGGGCGCGCATCGCCTGCACCTCCTCGCGGCTCCGATATTTGGCGGGATCCGACATGGAATGGCCGCGATAGCGATAGGTGCGCATCTCGAGGATCATCGGCCCAGCGCCTCCCCTCACTTGTGCGATCGCAGCCTCGCCGGCGGCCTTGACGGCGCGGACGTCCATGCCGTCCACCTTCATGCCCGGAATGCCGAAGACCGAGCCTCGATGGTAAAGCTCCTCGGCCAAGGCGCTTGCCCGATCCACCGACGTGCCCATGGCGTAATGGTTGTTCTCGATCACGTAGAGGACCGGGAGCTTCCACAGCGAGGCAATGTTGAAGCTTTCATAGACTTGGCCCTGATTGGCCGCGCCCTCCCCGAAAAAGGTGAGGCAGACGCGATCGTTGCCGCGATATTTGTTGGCGAAGGCAAGCCCGGTGCCGAGCGGCGCGGGCGCGCCCACGATGCCGTGCCCGCCATAGAAGTTCCTGGCGACCGAGAACATGTGCATGGAGCCGCCCTTGCCCTTGGAATAGCCGTGGCGCCGCCCGGTCAGCTCCGCCATCACGCCTTTGGGGTCCATGCCGCTGCTCAGCATATGGCCGTGGTCGCGATAGGCCGTGATCACCTGATCCCCCTCCTCGCGCGCCATCTGCATGCCGGTGACGACGGCCTCCTGGCCGATATAGAGGTGGCAGAAGCCGCCAATCAGCCCCATGCCGTAGAGCTGCCCTGCCTTCTCCTCGAATCTGCGGATGAGCAGCATCTGCCGATAGGCGTCGAGCGCCTGCTCCGGGGCGAGGCTCGGGGCACTTCCGTGCTGCAAGACCATCGCGGTTGGCAGCGCGTCGGTTGGGACGATGGACGGTGCGGGGGTTGGCATCTGCTCGGCGCCGTCTGCGGGCGTGGTCAAACCTTCACTCCTCGCATTTTCCCACCTTCCCTCGCGCACGCTAACACGAGTTTGGATTCGCCCGAAAGATGGCGCCATCCTTCCCTTGGTAGGGGGAGATGAAGGGGAAAGCGCAAGGCTCCGGATCAGCGCTTGGGCAGCGCGCCCGTGTCCTCCGCGGGCGGACGGCGTTTCAGCATGATGAGGTCGTCGGGATGGGCGAGGTTCAGAATGGCGCGGGCGCGCTCGTCCAGCATGTCCGGGTCGAGGCTTTCGGGCCTGAGCAGCGCCACGTCCCGCTCCAGCCGCTGCCGCACCTCTTTCAGCCCGGCAAGCTCGCCCGCCAGCACCTGCTTGCGTTTCTCCAGGTCCACGCGCGCCTTGAGGCCATGATCCCCAATCTGGAGATTGTAGCCAAAATAGCCGCCTAGCCCACAGGCGAGCAGCGGAAACAGGAGAGATCGAAGACGCATTCCCTTGGACCACCCGTGAGGATCAAACACTGCCGGTCATGGCCGGGCTTGTCCCGGCCGGGGCATGACGATGCAGGGTTTTAGAGTCGCCTGAGGACAGTTAAGCGTGGGTTAGCGGCCCACGATTTAGCACCGAGCGGCCAGCATAGCGGGCGGCCTTGCCCAGCTCTTCCTCGATGCGGAGCAGTTGGTTGTATTTGGCGACGCGGTCGGATCTCGCCAGCGATCCCGTCTTGATCTGCCCGCAATTGGTGGCGACGGCGAGGTCGGCGATGGTGGCGTCCTCGGTCTCGCCAGAACGGTGCGACATCACCGCTGCATAGCCCGCTCCTTGCGCCATGCGCACCGCATCGAGCGTCTCGCTCAAGGTGCCGATCTGGTTGACCTTGACCAGAATGGCGTTGGCGATGCCCCGCTCGATGCCTTGCTTGAGCCGCGTCACATTGGTGACGAACAGATCGTCGCCGACGATCTGGCAGCGCTGCCCTAACGCCCCGGTCATGGCGCGCCAGCCCTCCCAATCGTCCTCCGCCATGCCGTCTTCGATCGAATAGATCGGATAGTTCGACGCAAGCTCGGTGTAATAGGCGATCATGCCTTTGGCATCCAGGCTCCGCCCTTCGCCTTTGAGGAAGTAACGATCTTCCGCGTAGAACTCTGTCGCGGCGGCGTCGAGGGCAAGAAAGACGTCCTCGCCCAGCTTGAAGCCAGCAGCCGCGATCGCCGCCACGACGAAGTCGAGCGCGTCTCGGGTCGAGGCGAGATTTGGCGCGAAACCCCCCTCGTCTCCGACATTTGTATTGTGGCCGGCGCCTTTCAGCGCGTGCTTCAGCGCGTGGAACACCTCGACGCCCATGCGCAAGGCCTCGGCGAAGCTCGGCGCGCCGATCGGCGCGATCATGAATTCCTGGAAATCGATCGGGTTGTCGGCATGGACCCCACCATTCAAGATGTTCATCATCGGCACCGGCAGGAGCGTCGCCTCGGCCCCGCCGAGATAGCGGTAGAGCGGCTGATTGTGAGCCCTCGCCGCGGCCTTGGCATTGGCGAGAGACGCGCCGAGGATGGCATTGGCGCCGAGCCGCTTCTTATTCTCGGTGCCGTCGAGCTGGCAAAGGCGCTGGTCGATGCCGCGCTGGTCGTCGGCATCGAGGCCGGTCAACGCCTGCCGGATCTCGCCGTTGACGGCCTCAACCGCCTTGCGCACGCCCTTGCCGCTATAGCGCTTGCCGCCATCGCGGAGCTCGTGAGCCTCATGCGCGCCCGTAGAGGCGCCCGAGGGCACCGCGGCGCGGCCGAAGGCGCCGTCCTTCAGCACCACATCGACCTCGACGGTCGGGTTGCCGCGGCTGTCGAGAATTTCCCGGCCGACGACGGTAGCGATTGCGGTCATGGCTGCTCTTTTTTGGCGTGATTTGAACGACGGCAGGGTCTAAACGGGCTCCAGGCGAATGAGAGCCCTCTTAACCCAGGCAGGAGCGGAGTGAAAGGCGGATGTGCAGTTTCGCTGCCTTGCTGATCCCGGGGCGTCCTAGATGACCGACACCGGCGCGCTGGTGCTGTTCTCGGGCGGGCAGGATTCGACCGTCTGCTTGGGGCTGGCTCTCGGCCGCTACGCCCGCGTGGAGACCATCGGCTTCGACTACGGCCAGCGGCACGACGTCGAGATGCAATGCCGCGAGACGGTGCTGACGGACATCAAGCGCGGTTTCCCAGCTTGGGCGCCGCGGCTCGGGCCAGACCATGTGCTCGACATCGCAAGCTTCGGCGCCATCAGCGACACGGCGCTGACTTCCGACGGCGAGATCGAGATGCTGGCCTCTGGGCTCCCCAGCACCTTCGTGCCCGGGCGCAACCTACTGTTCTTCGTCTATGCCGCAGCGCTCGGCTATCGCCGAGGTTTGCACGTGCTGATGGGCGGCATGTGCGAGACGGACTATTCGGGCTATCCCGATTGCCGCGACGCGACCTTGCGCGCGCTTGAGCAGGCGATCAGGGCCGGGACCGAAATTCCCTTCACGATCGAGACGCCGCTGATGTGGTTGTCGAAGGCAGAGACCTGGGCGGTTGCGGAGGAGCTGGGCGGGCAAGCCTTTGTCGAAATGATCGCCGAGGAGACACACACCTGCTATCGCGGCGAGCGCGGTCTCCGTCATGATTGGGGCTATGGCTGTGGCACCTGTCCGGCCTGCGAGCTCCGCGCCCGCGGTTTCGAGACGTGGCAGGCCTCCCGCTCCGCCGGCTCTCCGCGACGGGCGAGAGGCTAGTTAGTGGATGGAATCTAACACTTGGTGTCCTCGCCTGACGGCGG
This sequence comes from uncultured Alphaproteobacteria bacterium, assembly GCA_963804515.1. Lineage (GTDB taxonomy): Bacteria > Pseudomonadota > Alphaproteobacteria > Rhizobiales > Methyloligellaceae > Methyloceanibacter. The sequence continues at coordinate 77,718 of CAWDQR010000001.1, forward strand.
CAATGATTTTGTCTGGGTCTGCGGTCCAGGTGAAGGGGATGGGATCATTGTTTGTCTCCGCGACGAAGCGGTTGATAGCGGCCTGGAGATCGACGACTGAGCGGAAGACGCCGCGCTTTAGTCGCCGCTTGGCGAGTTTGGCGAAGAATCCTTCGACAGCGTTGAGCCACGAGCACGAGGTTGGCGTGAAGTGGAAGGTGAAGCGTGGATGCCGGTCGAGCCATCGACGCACCTTCGGATGCTTGTGGGCGGCATAGTTGTCGAGGATCACGTGCACGATCTTTCCGGCCGACATCTGCGCCTCAATACCGTTCAGGAAGCGGATGAACTCCTGGTGACGATGGCGCTGCATGCATCGGCCGATAACCTTGCCTTCGAGGACGTCAAGAGCAGCGAACAGCGTCGTCGTGCCGTGGCGCTTGTAGTCGTGGGTCATCGTGCTGGCACGGCCCTTCTTCATCGGTAGGCCCGGCTGGGTGCGGTCGAGCGCCTGGATTTGCGACTTCTCATCGACCGAAAGCACAATGGCATGAGCGGGCGGATCGACATAGAGCCCGACGACGTCGCGCAGCTTGTCGATGAACTTCGGGTCGTTGGAGAGCTTGAAGTGCTGGACCCGATGCGGCTGAAGACCGTGCGCACGCCAGATGCGTTGGACCGAACTCGCACTGATACCGACCGCTTTTGCCATCATGGCGGCAGTCCAGTGGGTCGCCTCGGCGGGCGGATCGGTCTGAGTGAGCACAACCACACGTGCGGCGATATCCGACCCAAGCGGCTTGATGCGCGAGGGTCGCGTCTTATCGCGCAGGAGCCCGTCGTAACCTTCCTGCATGAAGCGTTCCTGCCAGCGCCAGACACAGGTCTTCGACTTACCGGTCTGGCGCATGATCTCATTGGTGCCAATGCCGTCTGTGCTCAACAGCACGATCGCGGCCCGCCAGACATGCTTATGCGGCGCATTGCGATCCCGTACGAGCCCCTCCAGACGGCGGCGATCCCCGGGCATGAGAGTAATGGAAATTCCAGTTCGCATGCGCCAGACTCGCATGCGTCGAATCCGGTGGGAATCCTCTTCGGGATTCAAATGTCAGATTTGATCCACTAGACAAGACCGCGCCTTGCTATCATGCGATGACAAGGAGGTAGTTTATCCTCGCTCGTCGAACCTCCTTTATCCTTCTCCTCACCTCGTCCGCGCTAAGGGGCGTTTCGCGAGGCGTCGTGAGGCGGGACGAGGTGCGGCCGCGCGCCTGCGCAAGCCAGGTACTCGGGCGGCGCCGGGGCCTCCGGTCGGAGGTACTAAGGCCTCCTGCCAGGAGCTGGCTGACGACCTGAGACAGCTTCGCGGCGTCGCGGCTGACCTCTTGCGAAAACGCGGCCCGGTGATCGCATAAACGCCGCTCATGGCGCGCCGAGAGGCGCCTGCGCGCTCCGCAAAGAGACGAACCATAATGGACTTGCGCTTTTCGGCGCGCCATTCCCCTCACGCTTGCGCGATGGGGGGAGAAAGGAGCCAAGCCCGGACGCTTGAATGCGTCGCGGCAACGGATCGCATGTCTGCTTGTACTGGCCGGAACCACGAGCGGGATCACCCCTCACCCTTTCCGTCATGCAACTCGCGCAGCATCGCGCAAGAGGGTGGCTTCGACCTTTAGGTCGAAGACCTTCAGGTCCAAGCCCGGTGAGGGGGCGTTTCGCGATCGCGAATCGCGCTCTTGCTCTCGATGCTGGTAAGGGCCAACTTCGACCCATGTATTCGGTCAAGGAGATCTACTACACGCTGCAAGGCGAAGGCGCGCAAACATGGCGCCTGGCGGTGTTCTGCCGTTTCGCGGGCTGCAACCTCTGGTCCGGCCGCGAGGCCGACCGCGAGACAGCAGCTTGCAATTTCTGCGACACGGACTTCGTCGGCACCGATGGTCCCGGCGGCGGCAAGTTCGCGGACGCCGGCGCGCTGGCCGAGGCTTGTCGCAACACCTGGCGCGGCAATAGCGGGACACCCGCCTTTGTCGTGCTCACCGGCGGCGAGCCCATGTTGCAGGTGGACGAACCTCTGATCGCGGCGCTGCATGCGTCAGGGTTCGAGATCGCCATAGAGACCAATGGCACGTTGCCCGTGCCCCGCTCCATCGACTGGATCTGCGTGAGTCCCAAATCCGGCGTGCCGCTAACCCAGCGGTCGGGCGACGAGCTGAAACTCGTCTACCCCCAAGGCCAGCTTGAGCCGAGGCAAGTCGAAGACCTCGACTTCACCCATTTCCTGTTGCAGCCCATGGATGAGGGACCCAAGACCTCCGGCAATCTCCGCGCGACTATTGACTATTGTCTCGCCCATCCCAAATGGCGGTTGAGCCTGCAGACCCACAAGCTGCTGGGTCTGCGTTAAGCCTCGCAGCTCTGGCCCTGGCTCGGCAGAGCAAAATCGCATTTTCTTTTGAAGCATGATCTTTTCGGAAAACCGGTTTCCACTTTTCCGGATCATGCTCTAAACAGCCTCCCATGCGCGTCTATAAGGACTTTTTCTTCGAGGCTGCCCATTGGTTGCCTTCCGCGCCTCCGGGCCATCCGAACGCGCGGGTGCACGGCCATTCCTTCCGCGCCCGCGTGGTCGTCGACGGCGAGCCCGATCCCAAGACCGGCATCCTTCTGCATTTCGATGATCTCGAAGCGGCGATTGCGGAGGCCAGCGACGCGCTCGATCATCGCTCCCTGAACGATGTGGAAGGGCTATCCGCCCCGACGCTGGAGCGGATCGCGATGTGGCTCTGGGACCGGCTGCACGACCGCCTGCCCGGCCTTGCCGAGATTCAAATCTCGCGCGACAGCTGTCACGAAGGCTGCATCTATGCCGGGCCGCCGGCGCGGGACCCGCGCCAGCCCGCTGCGGAATAGGCAAGGCCATGGCCGGCACGACGGGCAGACCGAAACAGCTTGGCAAGGCAACGCCACTTCCCCGCTCGCCCGATGAGGCGTTGCTGGAGCGCGTGGCCAACCCCGATCCCGAGACGCTCTATGCCGCCCGCTTCACCGCGCCGGAATTCACCTGCCTCTGCCCGATCACCGGGCAGCCGGACTTCGCCCATCTCGTCATCGACTACGCGCCCAAGGCCTGGCTGCTCGAATCGAAGTCGCTCAAGCTCTACCTGGCGAGCTTCCGCAATCATGGCGCCTTCCACGAGGACGCCACGGTCAGCATCGGCAAGCGCATCGTCGAGCTGGTCGAGCCCGCTTATTTGCGGATCGGCGGCTATTGGTATCCGCGAGGGGGCATACCCATCGACGTCTTCTGGCAGCATGGTGTGGTGCCGGACGGTCTCTGGCTGCCGGATCAAGGCATCGCCCCCTATCGCGGCCGGGGCTAGGCTAGCCTTTGGTTAGGGCGATGAGGCTCGATCTCATCATCACCAATGGTGATGCCGCCGGCGAATTGCTCCGCCGCAGCTTTGCCGGCGCTGAGGTGCTCCCGTGGCGGGACGTGCTGCATGACGGGCCGGTGCCGCTGACGCACGACCTCGCTGAGCTGACGGCCATTCGCGCGCGCTATCTTGCCGGCAGGGGCTGGGGCGAGTTTGCGCGGATCGAAGCGGACTTGGCGGCGCGCGATCGTGGACTTATGCATATGGCGAGCTTCGACAGGGTGGTGTTGTGGTTTGAGCACGATCTGTTCGATCAACTCCAGCTCTTGCAGATCCTCGATTGGTTCGGCGAGCACCCGCGCGATGGGTCCTAGCTTCTGGTGCAGGCCTCGGACTTCCTCGGCCGGCAGACGCCCGAGCAACTGCACGCGTTCAAGCGTCAGAGCAAGCCGTGACCTCCGAGCAGCTGGCGCTGGCGGGGCGCGCCTTTGGTGCCCTTCGCGCAGAGACGCCCGAAGCATGGCAAAGGCTTCTCGACCTCGACCTGGCTCCGCTGCCCTTCCTTCGGGCGTCTGTCTCCCGCATGCTGGAAGAGCTGCCGGGGCCAGACGGCCTGTCACGGACCGAACGCCAGATGCTGGCGGCACTTCGCCGCGGCGCCCCAACCAAACCGCCCCCGGCGCTGTTCGTGGCGGCGCAGCGGCAGGAGCGCGCCGTGTTCATGGGCGATTGGAGCTTCTGGGGTCTGCTCGACGGGCTTTGTCTCGCCGAACGCCCGCTCGTCAAAGGTCTTGATGGAGCGCCCTTCATTGGAGAGAGCGGGATGGATCAGGCGTATTTCCAGAGCGTGCTCCGGCTCACGCCCCTCGGCGAGGAGGTCGTCGCAGGTCGTGCCGATCGGGCGGCTCACAACACGATCGACCGCTGGTGGGGCGGCACGCATTTGACCAAGGACGCGTTGTGGCGCTTCGACGCCGGTGCACAGCGGCTGATAGCGCCCGGTGGCTAGTATCCGTCGGCTCGCGATTTCTTCGCCAGCCGGTCGATCTCGATCAGCTCGGAAAGCAGTGGCTCTAATTCCTTGAGCGGCAGCATGTTCGGACCGTCCGACGGGGCGCGGTCGGGGTCCGGATGGGTCTCGATGAACACGCCCGCCACGCCGACGGCCACGGCCGCGCGCGCAAGCACCGGCACGAAACGCCGCTCGCCTCCGCTTGCCGCCCCCTGACCTCCGGGCTGCTGCACGGAATGGGTGGCGTCGAAGATCACCGGCGCCCCCGTCTCGGCGAGGATCGGCAGCGCGCGCATGTCCGAGATGAGCGTGTTGTAGCCGAAGCTCACGCCGCGCTCCGTGAGCAGAAGGTTCGGGTTGCCAGCACCGACGAGCTTGGCGACGACGTGTTTCATGTCCCAGGGGGCCAGGAACTGACCCTTCTTTACATTCACCACCTTGCCCGTCCGGGCCGCGGCCAGGAGCAGATCGGTTTGCCGGCAGAGGAAGGCCGGGATTTGCAGCGCATCCACGGCCGTGGCGAGGAGTGCGCATTGCTCCGGCTCGTGCACGTCGGTGATCACGGGAAGGCCGACACTCTCCCTGATCTCGGCGAAGATGGGGAGCGCGTCGGCGAGGCCGATGCCACGGGCGCTGGCGAGGCTCGTGCGGTTCGCTTTGTCGAAGGAGGACTTGTAGACGAGGCCGACGCCGAGCCTCTCAGCGATCTCCTTGAGTGCGTGCGCCATCTCCAGCGCATGCGCCCGGCTCTCAATCGCGCATGGGCCGGCGATCACGGCCAAGGGCAAGGCGTTGCCGAATGGAGCATTCCCCACGGCAACGGCGGAGCTCGGAGCGAGCTTGATGGCAGCGGTCATGGCTGGACCATGGGGGCGCGGGGCCTCATGCGTCAACCGGGCCGCGGGCATGCGCAAGACTCCCTGCGACATAGGTCGCGCGCACGGTGCGATCGTCGCCGAGCGTCATCAGCAGGAACAGGGTCTCCTCCAATGATTTGGCGCGGTCGGCGCGGTAGGCAAGGAGCGGCGTGGCTTTCGGGTCGAGCACCACGATGTCGGCTTCACGTCCCACCTGCAGCGACCCGATGCGATCCTCAAGTTCAAGCGCATAAGCGCCGCCGAGCGTGGCAAGATAAAGCCCCTCGAAGGCGCCGATCGGCGCGCTGTTCAGCTCGGCAATCTTGTAGGCCTCGTTCAGCGTTGTGAGCAGCGAGAAGCTCGTGCCGGCGCCAATATCGGTGCCGAGACCGACATGAATCGGCCGCTTTGGATCCTTGGCAGCGCGCATCCGGAACAGGCCGCTGCCAAGGTACAGGTTGGAGGTCGGGCAATGGGCGATTGCAGCGTCCCGCTCGTGGCAACAGCAAAACTCGGACTCCGAGAACCAGATGCCGTGGCCAAGAACGGTGCGGCGGCCGACCAGACCGTAATGATCGTAGACATCGAGAAAGTCCTTCCGCTCCGGAAAGAGCTTGGTGATGAAGACGACTTCGTCGCGATTTTCCGCGATGTGGGTCTGCAAGTTAAGCTCTGGATATTCGCGCCAAAGCGCGCCAGCCGCTTCGAGCTGTACGGGCGTGCTCGATCCCGCCCAGCGCGGGGTGATGGCATAGAGCAAGCGTCCTCGCCCAGGCCAATTGGCGATGAGCGCCTTGGACTGGTTGTAACCCGTCTGCGCAGTATCGCGGAGCGCTTCAGGCACGTTGCGGTCCATCATGCATTTGCCGGCCACGAGCCGCATGTTGCGTTTCAGGGCTTCGGCAAACAGAGCGTCGACCGACTGCGGATACACCGCGCAATAGACGCAAGGCGTGGTCGTGCCGTTGCGCAGGAGCGCCTCGCAGAAGACCGCCGCGATTTCGCGCGCATGGGCTTCGTCGGCGAACGCCTCCTCTGCTGGATAGACGTAGTCGTTGACCCATTGCAGGAGCTGCTTGCCGGGCGAGGCGATCACCCCCGTCTGCACGTAGTGCACATGCGTGTCGATGAAGCCGGCAGAGGGGATGCAGCCGGAATAGTCTGTGACCGGAGCATCGGTGGGCAATTTGCTCCGTACGCTGTCATGGGCGCCGACGGCCTCGATCACCCCGTCCCGACAGACGATCAGCCCGTCGGTCTCGTGCAGGACGGCCTTTGCCGGATCGACGAGAAAGGGATCGTCGGCGAAGGTGACGATCGTGCCGCGGAGCGCGGTGACAGGAGCATCAGCCATTTTGCGTCCTTCGGCATACTCTCGGGCACCGAGAGCTGATTTGCAGCGGAAGCCCCAATTGTCCTGGTCCTGCTAGACTAACGGATGTCAGCGCGGCAGCCAGGGCGGCGAGGAGTTGCGTTCATGAAAGCGATGATATCGGGAAGGGTCCTGTTTGGCGTCAGCCTCTTCGGCGTTAGCGCCCTGCTTGCGATCGGTCACGCCCACGCAAACCCAATCGACGACTGCAACCAAAGCGCGGATATCGCAAGGCAGATCGAGGGCTGCACCCAATTTCTCGAGCAGGACCCCCTCAGTCCCTATGTCGCGTTGGCTTACGGCCTTCGCGGCGGGGCTTACCAAAAAAAGGGCGACCCCGACCGGGCCATCGCCGACTTCAGCCAGGCGATCGAGATCGAGCCGAGCCAGGTCAGGTTCTATGTCAATCGGGGCATCGTCTACCGAGACAAGGGCGATCGCGATCAAGCCATTGCCGATTTCAGCAAGGCCATCGAGACCGACTCGCAATTTGCGGAAGCCTTCATCAACCGCTGCGTTGCCTATACGGACAAAGGTCAAGGCGACTTGGCAATCGCAGATTGCAACCAGGCGATCGCGATCGATCCGAAAGACGCCGTCGCCTACAATGATCGCGGCGTCGCTTACGAGAAGACGGGGGACGTCGACCGAGCCCTCGCCGACTACACCAGGGCCATCGAGATCGACCCTGACTATCGCGACGCCTATGCCAACCGCGCTGTGCTGTACGACCATAAGGGCGACCGGGAACACGCCATCGCCGATTACCGCGTGGCGTTGGCCAAAAATCCCAGCAGCGAGGACCGTCAGGATCTTGAAGCTGCGCTGAAGCGCCTCGGCGCAGGCCCCTGATATCTCTCTTTAGATGGCGCTAGGGCGCGGTCTGGCATCATGCAGGCTTCGCCAGGGGGGAACTTCACCATGAAAAAGGCAATTGCAGAATTCATTGGGACATTTGCTCTTGTCCTGATCGGCTGTGGCACTGCTGTCATCGCCGGAATGGGAACTGGCGCGACCGCAGTCGATATTCTCGGCATTGCCGCTGCCTTCGGGCTCACCATCGTCGCTATGGCCTATGGCATCGGCCAGATCTCAGGCTGTCATGTCAATCCGGCGGTCAGCTTCGGCGTGCTGATAGCGAGCCGGATGTCGACTCAGGATTTCGTGACATACGTCATCGCTCAGGTTCTGGGCGCCATCGCGGGCGCCGCCGTCCTGTACCTCATTCTCTCGGGCAAGGCGTCGGGCTGGGGCGGATCGCTCGGCCAGAATGGTTGGGGAGCCGGCTATCTTGGCGAGTACAACACGCTTGCGGCCTTCATCTATGAGGTGGCCCGCACCTTCCTGTTCCTCGTCTGCATCCTCGGCGTCACCCAGAGGGGCGCGCCGGTCGGACTCGCTGGTCTCGCCATTGGCCTGACGCTCGTCGCGATCCACCTGCTCGGCATCAACGTCACCGGCACGTCGGTGAACCCTGCCCGCTCGCTCGGGCCGGCAATCGTTGGCTTTGCCACCAATCCGCACGCGCTTGCGCAGGTGTGGCTGTTTATCGTCGCGCCTCTGATCGGCGCCGCCGCGGCAGGCTATTTGTTCAAGTCGGGTATTCTCGCCGCGGACGACGTGATCCCGGAGCGTGGGGCCGGGAGATCGGACGTGCCGCCGGCGGCCTCGGCACCGCGCAAGCGGCGATAAACCGTTTGTATTGAGGCAGAAACAGTCCTCGTCATGGCCGGGCTTGCCCGGCCATCTACGTCTTTGATTTGTGGCCGGAAGTTCGTGGATGCCCGGGACTGCGCCCGGGCATGACGATTCAATTCGTATGTGACTGAGAGTCCGAAATCGCGGCTAGACCAGCCGGCTCTGCTCCACCGCGGCGCCGATGAAGGAGGCGAACAGCGGGTGAGGCTCGAAGGGCCGCGATTTCAGCTCTGGGTGGAACTGCACGCCGATGAACCAGGGATGCTCGGGGATCTCGACGATCTCGGGTAGAAGGCCGTCTGGGGATAGCCCCGAGAAGCGCAAGCCCGCCGCCTCGAGCCTGTTGCGATAGCGCGTGTTCACCTCGTAGCGGTGCCGGTGGCGCTCGGAGATGCGCGTCGTGCCGTAGATCTCCGCGGCCTTGCTGCCTCGCGCGAGCACCGCGTCATAGGCGCCAAGACGCATGGTGCCCCCGAGATTGCCGTTGCTGTGGCGTTTCTCGAGCTCTTCCCCTCTCATCCACTCGGTCATCAGGCCGATCACCGGCTCCGGCGTCGGGCCGAACTCGGTCGAGCTCGCCTCCTCGATCCTGGCCAGATCGCGCGCGGCCTCGATCACCGCCATCTGCATGCCGAAGCAGATACCGAAATAGGGCACGCCGCGGAGGCGCGCATATTTCGCCGCCCTGATCTTTCCTTCCGAGCCCCGCTCGCCGAAGCCGCCGGGAACGAGGATGCCGTGCACGTCCTCGAGATAGGCGGCGGCGTCCTCCTGCTCGAAGGTCTGCGACTCGATCCACTGCAAGTTGACCTTGACCTTGTTGGCGATGCCGCCATGGACGAGCGCCTCGTTCAGGGATTTGTAGGCGTCCTTTAGCCCTGTGTATTTGCCCACCACCGCCACATTCACCTCGCCATCGGGATTGGCGATGGTCTCGGCGATCTGCCGCCAGCGCTCGAGATCGGGCTCCGGCGCATTCCTGATACCGAAGGCGGCCAGCACCTCGCGGTCGAGCCCCTCGGCGTGATAGCGGCCCGGCACCTCGTAGATGCTCGCGACATCGAGCGCCTGGATCACCGCCTCGGGGCGCACATTGCAGAAGAGCGCGATCTTGCGCCTCTCGTCCTTGGGCAGCGGCCGCTCGCAGCGGCAGAGCAGCACATCGGGCTGGATGCCGATCGAGCGCAGCTCCTTGACCGAGTGCTGCGTAGGCTTCGTCTTCAGCTCGCCCGCGCTCGGGATGAAGGGGACGAGGGTCAGGTGGATGAACACCGACTGGCCACGCGGCAGCTCGTTGCCGAGCTGGCGGATCGCCTCGAAGAAGGGAAGGCCTTCGATGTCGCCCACGGTGCCGCCGATCTCGCAAAGGACGAAATCGACGTCCTCATTGCCGCTGGTGACGAAGGCCTTGATCGCATCGGTGACGTGGGGAATGACCTGGACGGTGGAGCCGAGATAGTCGCCGCGCCGCTCTTTGGTGATGATCTGCTGGTAGATGCGGCCCGTGGTGATGTTGTCGGACTGGCAGGCGGGGCGGCCGGTGAAGCGCTCATAATGGCCGAGGTCGAGGTCGGTCTCGGCGCCGTCGTCGGTGACGAACACCTCGCCGTGCTGATAGGGACTCATCGTCCCCGGATCGACGTTGAGATAGGGATCGAGCTTGCGCAGGCGGACGCTGTAGCCGCGTGCCTGCAGCAGCGCGCCGAGCGCGGCCGATGCCAGCCCCTTGCCGAGAGAGGAGACCACGCCGCCGGTAATGAAGACGTACCGCGCCATGGGCCTCGAACATATACTGAAAGCGCGCTGAGTTGTAGCCCAAAGGTAAGCGCGTCCACCGGTCTAGGGAGACGCGCGACCAAACCGAGCTCATCGGCGCTAATCCGCGCCATTGCCGAGCCAATCAGGCGAATTGGGGCTTTACTTCGATTGCGGGGCCTGCGGCGCCGGGGCGCTTGATGGCGCCGGAGGAGCCAACGGAAGCACGAGGCCAGGCAAGGCCCCTCCCCCGCCGCTTGTCCCCTGGTCGAAGATCGACGTCGGACCGCTTTGGCGGCTCGCCACGACGGTGAGTGAGAGGCTCGTGGCGAAAAACATGGCAGCGAGCACGGCCGTGGTCTTGGTGAGCGCGTTGCCGGCGCTGCGGCCGGTCATGAAGCCGCCGCCGCCGCCGCCAATTCCGAGCGCGCCGCCTTCCGAACGCTGCAGCAGGACGACGCCGATCAGCGCCGCGGCAATCATGACATGTATGACGAGAAGCACTGTGGTCATCGTGTAGCCTTCGCTTTACCAGGCGGTGTCTTATCCGAATTGGCTAGGGCTTGGCTAGGCTTGCCGTCATCGCGGGCAGCCGATGGCGGCGCGGGCTTGCGATCCGGCAGCGGCACCGTGGCGTTGGCGTCGGTGGCATTGGCGGGCTCGGCATCGGCGGGTTTGGCATCGGCGGGTTTGGCATCGGTGGGCTTGGCCTCAGACCTGGCGACGCCGCCACCCCGGCAGCGGAACTGGATCTGCTCTTCGACGCTCAGAAAGTGCCTCACCCGCCCGATTGCCTCCTCGGTCAGATGCTTCTTGACCCAATCGGGACCCTGGTCCAGCGCCGCTTGCATGTCGGTGTTGAGCAGCCGCGTGCGCTCGCTCTGCAAGCTGGCGCAGCTCTGCTTGTCGAGGGGCTCGGCGGCAGCAACCGACGCGATGACGCTCGCCGCTACCGAAACCAGCACTGCGATGGCGTTAGGGCGCAGCATCATGGCTCCGCAGAAGAGTCATCTCCTAGCCAACCAGACAGCCGCAGAATGGCGAAGATTGCTTGCCTTGCCAACGCCTACCTGCCTGTTCTGTCCGGCCAGCATCACCGGTGATTCCCCGAATAAGCCGATACGATACCATAGAAATCGCTCGCCTTCAGGCTCGCTCCGCCGACGAGAGCGCCATCAACGTTGGGGACGAAGAGGAGCTCGCCGGCATTGCTTGGCTTCACCGAGCCGCCATAGAGAATGCGGAGCCGCCCGCTTTCGGCGGGACCGAGCAGCTTGCCCAAGCGTTCGCGGATGAAGCCATGTACCTCCGCCACGTCGCTCGGCGTTGGCGTCAAGTCCGTCCCGATCGCCCAGACCGGCTCATAGGCAAAGGCGGTGTTCGCGGCGTTCGCCGATTTCGGCAGGGAACCGTCGAGCTGACGGCCGACGACGTCCAACGTGGCACCTTCACGCCGCTGCCTCTCCGTCTCGCCGATGCAGATGATGGCGGCGAGACCGGCCCGGTGGGCTGCTGCCGCCTTGGTGGCGACAAGCGCATCGGTCTCGCCATGGTCTGTGCGCCGCTCCGAATGGCCGACGATCACGGACTTGGCGCCTGCGTCTGCCAACATCTCCGCGGAAAGATCGCCAGTATGGGCGCCTGCCGCCTCAGGGTGGCAATCCTGCGCGCCGAGCGTGACGATGCTTCCGGACAGAAGGTCACGGGCTCTCTGCAGCAGGGTTGCGGGCGGGCAGATCATGACGTCCGTCTCTGGAACAGGCTTGCGCGTCAAGAGGTCGAGCAACGACCTGATTTCGGCCAAGGACGCGCCCTGCCCATGCATCTTCCAATTGCCGGCGACGAGCGGCCTGATTGTGTTCACCCTGTTTCCCCCAATTTCCTGCCTCTAGGCCGTCGGGCGCGGGGTGGCCAGTCGACCCGACCGGCAATGGCATGCGCAGCTCCGGAACGGTGCCTTGCCGCCTTCCATCTTGCTACCTATGATGTCGGCGCCGCGCGAGCAATCGCCAAAGATTGACGCCTCGGCGCGGCGATTGCAAACAGCCAACAGGAAGGTTCTGCGGCGTGATACTCGAAAATTTGCGAAAGGGAGCAGGACGCCTGTTCGGCATGATCCTGATGGGCATGCTGGTCGTAAGCTTCGGCGTCTGGGGGATCGCGGACATTTTCCGAGGCTATCACAGCCAGACCTTGATCCGGGTCGGCGACACCGAAATCACGTCCCAGGACTATGCGCGCGCTCAGCATGAGGTCTTGCGCGGCATGAGCGCCGATGCGGGCCGCAGCCTTTCCTTGCAGGAAGCGCGCGAAGCGGGTCTTGAGAACCGGGTGCTGGAAAGACTGATCGGCGGGGCGGCCGTCAATACCCACGCCAAGGACCTTCATCTTAGCGTCAGCGACAAGGCGATTCTCGAAGGCATCATGAAGGATCCGGCCTTTCAGGACGCGACCGGCAATTTCAGCCCTATCGCCTTGCAGCAGGCCTTGCGAAACCTTGACATGAGCGAGCAGGGTTATCTTGCGTCAGAGCGCGAGCGGAACTTGCGCCGCCAGCTGCTTTCCACCGTCGGCAAGACCGCGGCTGCGTCCCAAGTGTTCCTTACCGCTCTCAACAACTACAACAATGAGACCCGCAGCTTGCGCTATGTGTTGGTGCCGGAGAGCGCCGCAGGATCCGTACCCGAGCCGACGGAGGAGAATCTCAAGCGCTATTATGACAACCACCAGGCCAAATTCACCCAGCCCGAGTTTCGCAAGATCGGCGTGCTCGCGGTTACCCCCGAGACCGTAAAGGACAAGGTGCAGATCAGCGATGACGACCTGAAGGCGGCCTTCGAGAAGGAAAAGGACAAGCTCGGCACCCCTGAGCGCCGGCGCGTGCAGCAGATCTCGTTCCCCGACAAGGCGGCCGCCGATGCGGCATATCAGAAGATTCAATCAGGCACCGATTTCGTTGCCCTCGCTAAGGAGCAGGGCCTGAACGAGAGTGACATCGACCTTGGGCTGCTGAAGCAGGCGGAGATGGCAGACGCTTCGATCGCCGAAGCCGCATTCAAGCTCGAGAAAGACAAAGTGAGCGAGCCCGTCGCCGGACAGCTCGGCAGGACGGTGCTGCTGCGCGTCACCGCGATCGAGCCTGGCAAGGTGCTCGCCTTTGAAGAGGCAAAGCCAGAGCTGGAACAGAAGATCCTCAAGGACCGCGCCCAGGGGGCCATCTTCGACCTTCACGACCGCATTGAGGACGAGCGTGCCTCCGGGACCCAGCTCTCGGAGGTGGCCGACAAGTTCAAGCTGTCTTACCAAGTCTTCGATCAGGTCAACCGCCAAGGCCAGGCGCCCGATGGCACGACTTTGACCTTGCCACAGAAGACCGACCTGCTGAACGCCGCCTTCGCTACGGATGTAGGCGTCGAGAACGATCCCCTCGACGCCAAGGATGATGGCCTGATCTGGTATGAGGTGCTGGGCGTGACGCCCAGTCAGCTTAAGCCCCTCGATCAGGTGAAGGAGGAGGTGACCAAAGACTGGCGCCTCGATGAGGAGCGGAGCCGGCTCGCCAAATATACGGACGACCTGGTGAAGGGGTTGATCGGCGGCAAGACGCTGGAGGACCTGGCCAAGGAGCTCAACACCGAGGTCCTGACGACCGAGCCGCTGAAGCGCAACGGTATGACTGTGAACGTGCTGCCCAACGCCGTGGCGCAGGCCTTCAGCTTGCCGCAAGGCGGATATGGCTCGGCCCCCTCAGGCGTCAACGAGGGGCGCATTGTGTTTCAGGTCGACAAGGTCGCGCCGCCTCCCCCGCTCGACGTGCCGAGCCTTGAGGCGCTAAAGCGTCAGCTCAAGCTCTTCGTCGGCGAAGACATTATCGGGGAATATTTCTCCGCGCTCGAGGCCCGCTATGGCGTCACCGTCAATCAGCAGGCCGTGGCGAAGCTCGCTGGCGGCAGCGAAGAACCATGAGCCCGGCTCCTGCCGCTTCCGTCACGCCGTTGCCGCAACCAGGTGGCGTTCCTATTGAGCCGGACGTCTCCACCTTCGCCCGCCTCTATGACGAGGGCACGCCGCAAGTCGCCTGGACGCGGCTCGTCGCCGATCTCGAGACCCCCGTCTCGGCCATGCTCAAGCTCGCCCATGAGCGGCCGAACAGCTTCCTCTTGGAATCGGTCGAGGGCGGTGCTGCGCGCGGCCGTTATTCGATCATCGGTTGCGAGCCCGATCTGATTTGGCGCGCCAACGGCGCGAGCGCCGAGGTCAACCGGGCGCCGCAGGCCGACGCATCGGCCTTCGCCCCTTCGCCGCTGCCGACGCTGGCGTCGCTCCGCGCGTTGCTCGCCGAATCCGCCATGGAGCTTCCACCGGAGCTGCCGCCCATGGCCGCCGGCATCTTCGGCTATATGGGCTACGATACGGTGAGGCTGATCGAGCATTTGCCAACGAGCAAGCCCGATACGCTTAGGCTCCCCGACAGCATTCTGGTGCGGCCGACCTTGATCGTGATCTTCGACACGGTGAAGGACGAGATGACCGTGGTGACGCCCGTGCGGCCGGCACCCGGCATCAGCGCCAAGGCCGCCTATGCGCGGGCCGCCGACCGGCTTAATGTCGTGCTTGAGCGTCTCGATCAGCCCTTGCCGCATGTGAGCGATCTCGAGGCGGAAGCGGAGCATCCAGAACCGAAGCCGAGCATGGCGCCGGAGGCCTATATGGCGAAGGTCGCTCGCGCCAAAGACTACATCGCCGCCGGCGATATCTTTCAGGTGGTGCTCAGCCAGCGCTTCGAGGCGCCCTTCACGCTGCCGTCCTTCTCGCTCTACCGGGCGCTTCGGCGCGTGAACCCGTCGCCCTTCTTGTACTATCTCAATTTCGGCGGCTTCGCCGTGGCAGGCTCGAGCCCCGAGATCCTGGTGCGGGTGCGCGATGGGCTGGTCACCATCCGCCCCATCGCCGGAACGCGGCCCCGCGGGGCCACGCCTGAGGAGGACAAGGCGCTTGCGCAAGAGCTTCTCGCCGATGCCAAGGAGCGGGCCGAGCATCTGATGCTGCTCGATCTCGGGCGCAACGATGTGGGACGCGTGGCGGAGGTCGGCAGCGTGCGCGTCACCGACAGCTTCTTTCTCGAATATTACAGCCAGGTGATGCACATCGTCTCGAATGTGGAAGGCCGGCTCGAGCCGCGCTTCGACGCCATCGATGCGCTCATGGCGGGCTTTCCCGCCGGCACCGTCTCTGGCGCGCCGAAGGTGCGTGCCATGGAGATCATCGACGAGTTGGAGGAGGAAACGCGAGGGCTCTATGCCGGCGGCGTCGGCTATTTCTCCGCCAATGGAGAAATGGACTCCTGCATCGTGCTCCGGACCTCGGTGGTGAAGGACGGCACCATGTATGTGCAGGCAGGCGCGGGCGTGGTCGCCGATTCGGTGCCCGAACGCGAGCAGGCCGAATGTGTGAGCAAGGCCTCGGCCTTGTTCAGGGCTGCAGAGGAAGCCGTGCGATTCGCTGCGCGCGCGAAACGTGGCCAGTGATCCCGATGACGCGCTAAGCCATGTTGACCTTAAGCCTCCTGCGCCACGCCAAGTCGAGCTGGAAGGACACGGCTCTGCCCGACCTTGACAGGCCGCTCGCCACACGCGGCATGGTCGAGGCGCCTTTGATGGGGAAGGCGATGGCCAAGCATGGCCTTGACCCGGACCTCGTGCTCTGCTCCACGGCGCGGCGGACGCGGGACACGCTTGAGCTCGTGCTGCCGCAACTAAAGACCGAGCCGAAGATCATCTATGAGGATGGCCTCTATCACGGGACCCCAGCGGAGATGCTGGCGATCTTGCATGCGGTTGGCGCCGGCGCGGGCCAGATCCTGCTGGTCGGTCATAACCCAGAACTCCAGACCTTCGCTCTCGACCTGATCGGTTCCGGCGCGAAGCAGCTGAAGGACCGGCTCGAGGCCAAGCTGCCGACGGCAGGGCTCGTGGTGATGCGCTTTCCCGCCGGCGCCTGGGGCGACGTCGCGGTGAACAGCGGTAAGCTCGAGCTGTTCCTAACGCCAAGGGATATGGAGCAGGGTTAGAAGCAATTCTTCAACAAACAGGTTTCTGTCATGGCCGGGCTTGTCCCGGCCATCCCGACTTGTCTGCGATTGGCCCTAAGACGTGGATGCCCGGCACAAGGCCGGGCATGACGAACTTATTTATGGCTCGGCAATAAACTGGCTCTCTCTCCAACTTGACGCATTGATACGCGTGGGCGTAACACCAGCCCCATGCTGACGCTGATCGATAATTACGACAGCTTTACCTACAACCTCGTTCATTTCCTTGGCGAATTGGGCGCGCCAGCGCGCGTCTACCGCAATGACAAGGTCTCGGTCGAGGAGGTGCTGGCGGAGGCGCCCGAGGCCATCGTGCTCTCGCCCGGCCCTTGCGATCCCGACCGTGCCGGCATCTGTCTCGAGCTCATCGCCCGCGCCGGAGCCGAGGTGCCGATCTTCGGCGTTTGCCTCGGCCACCAGGCGATCGGCCAGGTCTATGGCGGCCGCGTGGTGCGCGCGCCGACGCTGATGCACGGCAAGCTGTCCAAGGTGCATCATCGCGGCACCGGCGTGTTTGTCGGCATCCCGCAAGACTTCTCCGCGACGCGGTACCATTCCCTTGTCATCGAGCGCGCGAGCCTTCCCGACGCGCTGGAAATCACGGCGGAGACGGCGGACGGCGTGATCATGGGCGTGCAGCACAAGCGTTACCCGGTGCATGGGGTCCAGTTTCATCCCGAGAGCATCGCCTCGGAGCACGGCCATCAGCTGCTTGCGAACTTCCTCGATCTCGCCCGGGT
Organism: uncultured Alphaproteobacteria bacterium; assembly: GCA_963804515.1. Lineage (GTDB taxonomy): Bacteria > Pseudomonadota > Alphaproteobacteria > Rhizobiales > Methyloligellaceae > Methyloceanibacter. The sequence continues at coordinate 94,602 of CAWDQR010000001.1, forward strand.
GGAGCGGCGCTCACGAGCATCGGCGCCGAGAGAACTGCTCGGTGCCCTCTAGTCCGGCGCTCGCAAGTACGGCGATCCTCGCGGATCTGCGCGGGGCGATCGGCAAGGTCGCCTCGGGAAACAGCCTCACCCAGGACGAAGCTGCCAAAGCCTTCGAGCTCATGATGTCGGGCGCGGCCACGCCGGCCCAGATGGGGGGCCTGCTGATGGCGCTCAGGGTTCGCGGCGAGACCGTGGACGAAATCGCGGGCGCGGCCCGCGCCATGCGCGCCAAGGCGCTTACGATCCGCGCGCCGGACGGTGCCATCGACACTTGCGGCACCGGCGGCGATGCGAAGGGCAGTTTCAACATCTCGACTTGCGCCGCCTTCGTAGTGGCTGGGGCCGGGGTGCCAGTGGCCAAGCACGGCAACCGGTCGATCTCCTCGCGGTCGGGCTCGGCGGATGTGCTTGCCGCGCTCGGCGTCAATATCGACTGCGCGCCCGAGACGATCACGCGTTGCATCGCCGAATGCGGGCTAGGCTTCATGTTCGCCCCAGCCCATCACGCCGCCATGCGCCATGTCGCGCAGGTCAGGACGGAGCTCGGCACGCGAACGATCTTCAATCTGCTCGGGCCGCTCGCGAATCCGGCCGGCACCAAATATCAGCTCGTGGGCGTGTTCGGGCAGGAATGGGTCGAGCCGCTCGCGCGGGTGCTCGGCCTGTTGGGGGCCGAGAGGGCCTGGGTCGTGCATGGGAGCGATGGGCTGGACGAACTCACCACCGCTGGCGTCAGCGACGTTGCGGTGCTCGACGCGGGGAGGGTCTCAACGTTCAAGATCTCGCCCCGGAATGCCGGGCTTCCCGAAGCGAGGCCGGAAGATCTCACCGGCGGCAATGCGGTCGAGAACGCCGCCCATATCCGCGCCGTGTTGCAGGGAATGCAGGGACCGTTCCGGGACGTCGTGCTGCTCAATGCGGCAGCGGCGCTTCTCGTCGCCGGTAAGGCGAAGACGCTACGAGAGGGTGTTGCGCTCGCCGCGGAGTCCATCGACAGCGGCAAGGCCATGGGCGTTCTCGATGCGCTCGTGACGCTCAGTCATGCTAGGGTCTGATGGCATGGCGCCCGTGCTCGACACCATCATGGCCTATAAGCGGCGCGAGGTCGAAGCCGCCAAGGCCGCGTGTCCTCCAGATGTCATGCGCGCCCGCGCGGGGGCCGCCCCTCCGGTGCGGCCCTTCGCGGCTGCGATCGCCACATGTCTGGCACGCTCGGAATTGGCCCTGATCGCCGAGATCAAAAGGGCGAGTCCATCAAAAGGCCTGATCCGTGCCGATTTCGATCCCCCTGCTTTGGCGCGGGCCTATGCGGCGGGGGGCGCGACCTGCCTCTCGGTGCTGACCGACACCCCGTCCTTCCACGGCCGTCCCGAATATCTGACGGAAGCACGCGAGGCGACCGCCCTGCCAGCGCTCCGGAAGGACTTTATGCTGGATCCTTATCAGGTCCTCGAAGCGCGCGTTTGGGGCGCCGACTGCATCCTCATCATCATGGCGGCGGTCGATGATGCTACGGCGCAGGGTCTGGCCGATGCGGCGCGCGATCTCGGCATGGACGTGCTGGCCGAGGTCCATGACGAGGCGGAACTCGCCCGCGCGCTTCTCCTCGACACCAAACTGATCGGCATCAACAACCGTGACCTCAAAAGTTTCGCGACGAGCCTTGCGACCACGGAGGCGCTTGCCCCCCGCGTGCCTCAAGACCGCATCGTCATTGCCGAGAGCGGCATCTTCACCCATGCGGATGTGACGCGGCTCGCGGCCGCAGGTGTCGGCGCCTTTCTCATCGGCGAAAGTCTGATGCGGGCCACCGATGTGGCCGGTGCCACCCGGGCGCTGCTCACCGGCCTGCCGGCGATCGGCTCGCCCGCAGCTCAAGCCGGGGCAGCGCAATGACGACGCGCCGCCTTAGCCATCTGAATGAGGCGGGTAAGGCCCGCATGGTCGACGTCTCGGCCAAGGCGGCGACGGAGCGTGTGGCCGTGGCCGAAGGCTTTGTCGCCATGGCGCCCGAAACGCTGGAGCTGATCCTACAGGGCAACGCGCCGAAGAGCGACGTGCTCGCCACCGCCCGCATCGCCGGGATCATGGCGGCCAAGCGGACCCATGAGTTGATCCCGCTCTGCCATCCCCTCCCCCTGACGCAAGTGACCGTCGAGTTTGCGCCCTCCTGCGATCCTGCCGGCATTCGCGTCGAGGCCACCGCCAAGGTCGAGGCCAAGACCGGCGTGGAGATGGAAGCGCTGACCGCGGTCACGGTCGCCTGCCTCACCATCTATGACATGTGCAAGGCGGCCGACCGGGCGATGGTGTTCTCCGGCATTCGCCTGATTGAGAAGATGGGCGGCCGCTCCGGCTACTACAAGGCAGAGGCGCATCGCCGCTAATCGGTCATGGCTCTTCTCTCCGTCGCTGAAGCTCTCGCCCGCGTGACTGGAGGGCTCGAGCCGCTCGAAGCCGAGCGCGTCCCCCTCGACAAGGCGCGCGGCCGCGTGCTTGCCGAAGCTTTGACCGCGCGCCTCACGCAGCCTCCCTTCGATGCGTCCGCCATGGATGGGTATGCCGTCCGCGCCGAGGACGTGGCCACGCTCCCGGCAACGCTCCGGCTCGTCGGCGAGTCCGCGGCTGGTCATGGTTTCGCCGGCAAAGTTGGAAGCGGCGAAGCCGTCCGCATCTTCACCGGTGCCCCGGTGCCGAAGGGCGCCGACACCATCGCCGTCCAAGAGAACACCGATGTCGCCGACGGCGTGGTGACCGTGAAAGAGGCAGCTTCAGGCCGCCACATCCGCCCGCGTGGGCAGGATTTCACGCAAGGCGATGTCCTGCTGCGCGAGGGCGTGAAGCTTGGGCCCCGCGCGCTGATGCTCGCCGCCGCCATGAACCATGCCGAGGTTCCCGTACGGCGCCGGCCAAGGGTCGCGATCCTCGCGACGGGCGACGAGGTGGTGCCGCCTGGCTCCGATCCTAGTCCAGACCAGATCATCTCCTCCGTCCCGTTTGGCTTAGTGGCACTGATCAAAGCGCAAGGGGGCGAGGCCACGAGCCTCGGCATCGCCAAGGACACGCCGGAGAGCCTCATCACCCTCATGCGCGCCGGCAGCGCCGCGGACATTCTCGTGACCATCGGGGGCGTGTCGGTCGGTGAGCGGGATCTGGTCGGCGCGGCGCTCCGCTCAGAGGGCCTTGAGCTCGACTTCTGGAAGATCGCCATGCGCCCGGGCAAGCCGCTCCTTTACGGGCGCCTGGGTAGCCAGCGCGTGCTGGGGCTGCCTGGGAACCCCGTGTCGGCGCTTATCTGCGGCCTTGTGTTCCTGGTGCCGATGCTACACTGCCTGCTTGGGGTCAAAGAAAGCGCACGGGGCAAGGAGGAGGCCGTGCTCGGCCAGGATCTGGAGGCCAACGGCCAGCGGGAGCATTACATGCGCGGCGTGTCCGAGTGGGTGGCTGACGGTGAGAGGCGGGTCATGCCCCTCTCCTCCCAGGATAGCTCGCTGATGGCCGATCTCGCCCGCGCCGACTGCCTCATCGTGCGGGCTCCGAATGCCCCTCTTCTTCAGCGCGGTGCGCGCGTGACGATCATCCCCCTGGACGTCTGAACCTGCCGAGGGCCCACCATAGCTTCGGAGCGATCAGGCCGGGTATATTCACCGCTGGAATTGCCGCAAAGGCGGGCCGTCGGCCACTTCATCCCGGTTAAGGTCTCGGCAATACGAATCAGGGACATCGTAGCAACACGCGCGCGGAAGCGTACTGTCCGGGCAAATCGCTTGCGGAACACAACTAGAACATGTATACGTGTTCATGATTTGTACAAGGCTTAGACCGGACACGGCTCAGGGGACCAGATGCTGACATCGAAGCAAAAAGAGCTTCTCATGTTCATCCACGAACGGTTGAAGGAAACGGGGGTCCCCCCCTCCTTCGATGAGATGAAGGAAGCTCTCGACCTGAAGTCGAAATCCGGCATTCACCGGCTGATCACCGCGCTCGAGGAGCGGGGCTTCGTGCGGCGGCTGCCCCACCGCGCCCGCGCCATGGAAATCGTGCGGCTGCCAGAACTCGGTGCCCCAAGGGCTCGCCGCGCGCAGCCGCGGCTTCTCGCCGAGCGTTATCGAAGGGAGCTTGGGTCGCGTTCCTCAGGTCGCCGATGGGGAAAGACTGCCGCAAAGCGCCAGCATCCCGGTGATGGGACGCATCGCCGCTGGCGTGCCCATCGAGGCGATCCAGACGCGAATGCATACCATCGAGGTGCCGCCGGAGCTGCTCAGCAAGGGTGAGCATTTCGCGCTTGAGGTCAAAGGCGATTCGATGATCGAGGCCGGCATCCTTGACGGCGACACCATCATCGTCAGGAAATGCGACGACGCCAACAATGGCGACATCGTCGTGGCCCTGGTGGATGAGGAGGAGGCGACGCTGAAGCGCCTCAGGCGCCGCGGCGACTCGATCGCGCTTGAAGCCGCCAACCCCTCTTACGAGACGCGCATCTTCGGTCCCGACCGAGTGCGCGTGCAGGGGCGCCTCGTGGGGCTCATTCGCCGGTACTAGGCCCTGCGATTTCACTCATCCGGATTGCCGTCGAAGCGGTTGTCGTCGTCATCTTCGGACGCGCCCCGGTCACGGGCGTAAGCCTGGCCCGCTGGTAAGGCCGGCTTCGCGGCCGGACGTTCCGGCACCCAGGGCCTACGTCCGCGCGCCTCGGCGACGCTTTCGCTCCTGATCGACAACCCCTCGATATAGAAGGCATAGGCGCCACCCGTTTGCAGGACGTGCCGGTCCACGACCACCCGTGCCGCCCGGCAGCCATTGCCGACACTGAAGGGGGGCGATGACGATGTCGGCGGTCCGGCAGTCCTCTTCCAGCGCCGCGGGGCGGCGGATAAGCGCGATGGTTTGCCCTTTACCTTGCCGACGCAGCCAAGCAGGTCGCAGCGGAACGGACCGTTCGCGGACGCGGCCTCCGCATCGCGGTCGTCCCCGGCGGCGAGCAGCCAATTGTCGACGCTGTAGCTCGCCCGTGTGCCGGGCGGCAGCGCGAGCGCGCCATCCTCCGACCGGAGCGCCAGGCTCCGTCCATCGCGCTCCACCGCACGTCGGGCCTCGTCCCGCCTCCGCTCGCCAGCAGCCCGGCGGTCGCGATGACGAGGCCGAGTGACCGCCAGAGCGTTCGCCAGAGGCAGAGCCAGAGGTCGCCAAGCACCATCAGCAGGAAGTGCTGTGCCGGAGATTGACGGCAGGATGGAGACGGCGCCCGGCCAGGATGCCACCCATTTGCCCCTGCCGACCAGGAGGTCCACGAGGTCTTAACACGACAAGGCCTAAGCCTGAGCCTCTTACCGCGAGGCAAAGACCAACCGCGGCGATGACCAGCGCCGCGGCGGATGATGCCGCACCAGGCTCGTCGGGAAGCGCGAAATAGCTGAGAATGCCGCCGGCGAACAGCACGGGGATCCAGAGAAACCAGCGGTCGGACTCGGCTTCGAGAGAGCGCATAGGAGCCGCAAGGACAAAAGGCAAGCGGATCCCCTGGCCCTGAGGACCCCCTTCACTCCTCCAGGCGTGCTCGTCCCGGCCCGGGATCGTCGATGCCTCTGCCCTGACCTTTCCTCGCCCCTATGCTACATCACGGCAGCGTCACCTCTCAAATCACTGAAGGCCTTGTCCAGCCCCATGAGCGACACCGTCATCACGCGTTTTGCGCCTTCGCCCACGGGCTATCTGCATATCGGGGGCGCCCGCACGGCGCTGTTTAACTGGCTCTACGCCAAGGCCAAGGGTGGCAAGATGCTGCTCCGCATCGAGGACACCGACCAGGCGCGCTCGACGGAGGGTGCCATCCTCGCCATCCTCGATGGCCTCAGCTGGCTCGAGCTCAATTGGGACGGGGAGCCCGTCTATCAGCTCGCCCGAGCAACGCGTCACCGCGAAATAGCCGAGCAGTTGCTCGCCGAGGGCAAGGCCTATCGTTGCTATGCGTCGCCAGAGGAGCTTGCCGCCATGCGCGAGGCGGCGCGCGCGGCGGGCCGAGCGCCAGGCTATGACGGGACCTGGCGCGACCGCGACCACGCCGAAGCGCCGGCCGGGATCCATCCCGCATTCCGCTTCAAGGCGCCCCGCGAGGGTGAGACGGTGATCGAGGACCGCGTCCGGGGCCGCGTCGTGTTCGCCAATAAGGACCTTGACGACCTCGTGATCCTGCGGAGCGACGGCACGCCCACCTACAATCTCTCGGTGGTGGTCGACGATCACGATATGGGGATCACCCATGTCATTCGCGGCGACGATCACCTCACCAATGCCGGCCGGCAGACGCAGATCTACCAGGCGCTCGGCTGGCAAACGCCGGTGTTCGCCCATGTGCCGCTGATCCACGGGCCCGACGGCGCCAAGCTGTCCAAGCGCCACGGTGCCCTCGGCGTGGAAGCGTATAGGGCCATGGGCTATCTGCCCGCTGCCTTGCGCAACTACCTTGTGCGGCTCGGCTGGAGCCATGGCGGCGACGAGATCATGTCGATGGAAGACATGATCCGCTGGTTCGATCTCGACGGGATCGGGCGGTCGGCCGCGCGCTTCGACTTCGCCAAGCTCAAGAATCTGAACGGGCATTATCTCAGGGCGACCCCTGACGCCGAGATCATGACCCGCCTAAAGGCGCTCGTGCCTGGGCTTCAGAATGGCGGGGAGCTCGCGGCCAACATCGACGTGGAGGGTTGGCGCAAGCTGGAGGGCGCCCTTCCCGGCCTCAAGGAGCGCGCCAAGACCTTGGTCGAGCTCATTGATAATGCCGAGTATCTCTTCGCCAAACGGCCACTCATCCTCGACGCGCCGGCGCAAAAGCTGCTCGACGAGCAAGGTCGTCAGATGCTCTCTGCATTGCTGCAGCGGCTTGAGGGCGTCAAGCCTTGGTCGCAACCGGCGCTCGAGACCTGCGTCCGCACCTTTGCCGAGGAGACCGGACACAACCTCGGCAAGGTGGCGCAGCCGCTCCGCGCGGCGCTCACCGGCAGAGCGACCTCTCCCGGCATCTTCGACGTGCTCGACGTGCTCGGCCGCGATGAATCGCTCGCCCGCATCCGCGATAAGACATTGCAAATGAAATCTGCATAAAAGTTTGTGCATTAATTGCGTGTTGCACTGCGTTACATTTGCCTCAATTATACCGCACTGCAAAAAAACGCTAGCCAAACTTTGAACTGCTGGCACAATGCAGCCCATCGGGCGTTGCCCTCTCCATCGCATTGGGGTCCCAGGAGGCTTTGATGAGCATTGCAGAAAGCTACATCCACAAGCCCGTCGCTGACGAGGCGTCCTTGGCGGTTGCCGGAGGTCGCCATGAGCTGCCAGTCCGCAAGGGCACTCTCGGCCCGGACGTGATTGATATCGCCGCGCTTTACGCGGAGACCGGCCATTTCACCTATGACCCCGGCTTCACCTCGACAGCCAGCTGCGAGTCCAAGATCACCTTCATCGACGGCGATAAAGGCGTGCTGCTCTATCGCGGCTATCCCATCGACCAGCTCGCCGAGCATGGCTCCTTCATGGAGACCTGCTATCTGCTCCTCTACGGCGAGCTGCCGACGAAGGAGCAGTACGAGACGTTCGATCAGCTCATTACGCGCCACACCATGGTGCATGAGCAGATGACGCGGTTCTACACCGGCTTCCGCCGCGATGCGCATCCAATGGCCGTCATGGTCGGCGTGGTCGGCGCGCTCTCCGCCTTCTATCACGACTCGATCGACATCAAGGATCCGGCGCAGCGCGAAATGGCGAGCGTGAGGATGATCGCCAAGATGCCGACCATCGCCGCCTTGGCCTACAAATACTCCATCGGTCAGCCTTTCGTTTATCCGCGCAATGAGCTCGAATACTCCGCCAACTTTCTGCACATGTGCTTCGCGGTGCCATGCGAGGAATATAAGGTCGATCCGGTGCTGGCGCGCGCCATGCGCCGCATCTTCATTCTCCATGCCGACCACGAGCAGAACGCCTCGACCTCCACGGTGAGGCTGGCCGGCTCATCCGGCGCCAATCCGTTTGCGTGCATCTCGGCCGGCATCGCCTGTCTTTGGGGGCCTGCCCATGGTGGGGCCAACGAGGCGGCGCTTGAGATGCTGCAGGAGATCGGTACGGTCGACCGCATTCCCGAATACATCAAGCGCGCCAAGGACCGGAACGACTCGTTCCGGCTGATGGGCTTTGGCCACCGCGTCTACAAGAACTACGACCCGCGCGCGCGGATCATGCAGAAGACGTGCCACGAGGTGCTCGAAGCCGTGGGTCACCATGACGATCCGATCCTTCAAGTGGCGCTCGAGCTTGAGCGCATCGCGCTCAACGACGATTATTTCGTCGAGAAGAAGCTCTATCCCAATATCGACTTCTATTCGGGGATCACGCTGAAGGCGCTCGGTTTCCCCACCGACATGTTCACGGTGCTGTTCGCGATCGCCCGCACCGTCGGCTGGATCGCGCAGTGGAAGGAGATGATCGAGGACCCGTCACAGCGCATCGGCCGGCCGCGTCAGCTCTATACGGGCCCGACCGAGCGCACTTACGTCCCGATCGCGGCGCGCTGAAGCGGGGGTAATTTCGCCTGCTTGCGTTCGGCATAGGCCAGGACGATTCTTGTCGCGCGCTGGCTCGGGGGTTCGTCCGTCTCGCGCACCCGCTCAATGACTCGGCTGAGGCCAGCGAGCTGCCGGTCCCGCTCCGGACCTTCCCGCATGAGCGGCAGGAGCGCCTCGCTCAGCCGCTCGCCGCTGCACGCTTTATGCAGAAGCTCGGGGAAGACATTCTCGCCGAGGATGAGGTTCGGCAACACGACGGAATGCGCGATCAGGAGAAAGCGCAAGCTGGTGGCTACCGGGTCTGCCTTGTAGGCAACCACCATCGGCGTCCCGGCCAGCGCGAGCTCGAGCGTAACGGTGCCCGATGCGGCCAGCGCCACGCGTGCGAGCCTGAAGCTTGCGAATTTGTCGGCCTTGCCGCAGACGATATGCGGTCGCAAGGACCAGGTCTTAAGCCGCTGCTCTATCAATTCGCGAACGCTCGACACGGCCGGTAGAATCACCTCGAAAGGACCTGCCTGCTCCTCAAGCCGGCGCAAGGCATCGCCGAAGGGCGCCATCAGACGTTTGACCTCGCTCGTCCGGCTGCCGGGCAAGACGACGACGATGGCCCGGTCCTCGGCGATGCCGAGGCGTCGGCGCAAGGCTTCAGGATCGAGGCGCTGCATCCAGTCCAGCCTCTCCACCAGCGGATGGCCGACATAGCTGCAAGGAGGGCCGCCAAGGCGCCGATGCGCCTCCGGCTCGAAGGGCAGGATGGCGAGGATGTGGTTGATATAGCGCCGCATCTTGCGCGCCCGGCCGGGCCGCCAAGCCCACACGCTCGGCGAGACGTAGTCGACGATGGGAATGTCTGGCCTCAAGCGCCGCACGCGCTTGGCCACCTGGTGGGTGAATTCGGGGCTGTCGAGGATCACCAGCGTATCGGGGCCTTGCGCGATCACGGCGTTCACGGTTTCGCGGATGCGCCGCAAGATAGCCGGCAAGCGCGGAAGCACGTCGAGAGGGCCCATCACGGCGAGCTCGGCCAGGGGAAACAGGGAGGGCAAGCCTTGCTCGGCCATCAGCTCGCCGCCTACGCCCGCGAGCTCGAGCGGTCTCGGCGACAGGGCTCGCAAGCCCTCGATCAGCTTGGCGCCGAGCGCGTCGCCCGAATGCTCGCCGGCGATCAAGAACAGCTTCAGAAGCTCCCCATGCGGGCTCAGCCCCGAGGGACTCCGCCCCGCATTCCCTTGACTATGCATCAGGGACTTCGGCGGGCTTCCGGCCGAACAGAAAGAGCCCGTGCTTGTCGGCGGTGGCGATGGTAGCGGTGCGCTCAGCGATCAGCACCCGGCCGGCGGCGACCGCGATCCCCGCAAGCCCCGCCTGGGCCGCCTTCTCCACCGTTCCCGGGCCGATCGTGGGGAGGTCCACGCGTTCTTCCTGTCCAGGCTTCGGCGCCTTTGCGAGCACACCTGTGGGAGAGCGGCGTCCCGACCCCCGCCTGCGTAACTCGGCGCAACGGACGAGCATCGCGTCGGTGCCTTCGGCGGCTTCGACGGCGAGCACGTGGCCTTTCGCCACGACTGCGGCCTGCCCCACGTCGAGGCGTCCAAGCGCCGCAACCACATGAAAGGCCGCCTCGATATCGGCCTGGTCTTCGTTAGACGGCGCGTTGGCGCCGAGCTTGCCTTCACCGGCCAGCAACTCCGGGGCCACGTCGCCTGCGCCATGCACCCGGTAGCCTTTGCTCTCGAGAAAGCGCACGACGCTCAACAGCACGTGATCGTCGCCGCCCATGCCGAGACTGAGCAGGAAGGGCAGGTTCTTGATGGCGCCGAGATCGAATCTGACATTGGCAAGGTCAGGCCGCTTGACAGCGCCGATGATGACGAGATCGCGGCAATCTCGATCCTCGAGCGTGGCGAAGAGCTTACCCACCTCGCCCCATTTCAGCCAGGTGTGCGGAAAGCGCGCGATCGCCTCGTCGGCCTCGCCGCGAATGCCGAGGATGTGCACCCCACGTCCTCGCGCCGTCGCGGCATCGGCGAGCGCACAAGGAAGCGTACCGCCTCCGGCGATGATCGCAAGCGGGCCTTCTTCGACGACGCGCGCGTCGCTTCTCGACTCTTCAAGCTCAGCTTTGGCTCGGCGCTGGGACATCGTTGTTCGGTACGCAGAAGGAGCGGTCGGAATGGGTCTTGATGAACTCGATGATCTGTTGCACGAGCGGATTGGCCGAGAACATGTTCTCCACGTCCTCAAGTCGCTCCATCAAGGTTCCCTCGCTGGAAAACAGCATGCGATAGGCTTGGCGGAGCTCGTGGATCTGCTCCCGCGGAAAGCCCTGACGCCTCAGCCCAACGATATTCAGTCCGGCAAGCGCGGCCCGGTTGCCGACCGCCATGCCGTAGGGAATGACGTCGGCGGTGATGCCAGACATGCCACCGACGAAGGCATGCGCGCCGATACGCACGAATTGGTGCACGGCCGAGAGGCCGCCGACGATAGCGTGATCGCCAACCGTCACATGGCCGGCCAAGGTGGCATTGTTGACGAGGATAACGTGTTCGCCGAGCTGACAATCATGCGCGATGTGGGCGCCAACCATCAGGAGACAGTCGGAGCCAATGCGGGTCACCATGCCCCCGGCCTCGGTGCCGGGATTGATGGTCACGTGCTCGCGAATGACTGTTTTGGGCCCAATGACGAGCCTGCTCGCCTCGCCGTGATATTTCTGGTCCTGCGGGATGTGGCCGATGGAGGCAAAGGGAAAGACCTGGCAGCCATTTCCAAGCGTGGTGCGGCCCGTGATCACGGCGTTCGAATGGACGACGACCCCGTCTCCGAGCGTCGAGTCCGGTCCGACCACGCAAAACGGGCCGATCTCGACTCCAGCCCCCAGCTCAGCATTTGGATCGACCGCAGCGGTCGCATGAATTTTGGCCATGTCGCGCGGGCTTTGAACTTACGTCTCGACGATCACGGCGCTGACTTCGGCCTCGGCGACGAGGACGCCATCGACCAGCGCCTGCGCCCGGAAGCGCCACACGCGTCCCCGATTGCGCATCTTCTGCACGTGGTAGTGCACGGTGTCGCCAGGAATGACCGGCCGGCGGAAGCGCGCTTTGTCGATCGCCATGAAATAGACGAGCGGCGGCTCCTTGAACTCCTCGAGGAAGCGCATGCAGAGCGCGCCAGCCGTCTGCGCCATGCCTTCGATCAGGAGAACCCCCGGCATGACCGGATTGCCCGGGAAGTGCCCTTGGAAATAGGGCTCGTTCGCGGTCACATTTTTGATGCCCGTGGCGGAGCGGTCCCCATCCATGTCGACGATGCGGTCGACAAGGAGGAACGGATAGCGGTGCGGCAGGAGCTTGAGGATGTCGGCGATGTCCGCCCTCCCCAGCTTCGATTTCGCGCCGCTCTCATTCATGTCAATGGGCTCCCATGGCGACCGCCAAACCAGCGTCTAATCGCCGCTCTCGTTCCCGTCGAGCTTCAGGTCCTTGCGCTCGGCGAGCCGGCGCAAAAGGGTAAGCTCCCTAAACCACAGCCGCGCGGGCTTGGCCGGCGTGCCGCCCCACCGCACGCCCGGTGGCACATTACCTCGCACATTGCTGCTTCCGGCAATCTGGGCGCCGGCGCCGATCTTAACGTGGCCAACAACGCCGACCTGGCCACCCAAAGCGACGAAATCACCGAGCTCGGCGCTACCCGAAATACCGGTTTGCGCCACGATGATGCAATGCCTTCCAATCACCGCGTTGTGCCCAATTTGCACCAGATTATCAATCTTCGTGCCTTCCCCGATCACGGTGTCGCGCAAGGCGCCGCGGTCGATCGTGGTGTTGGCGCCGATCTCAACGTCGTCCTGAATGATCACACGCCCAATCTGGGGCACCTTCTGGTGGCCGGCCTTGCCCATGGCGAAGCCAAACCCGTCCTGGCCGATCGCGGCGCCGGCATGGATGGTCACCCGGTTGCCCACCAGCGCGTGGGTCAGCGTCGCATTGGGCCCAATATAGCAGTCGCGGCCAACATGCACCCGGTAACCGATGACCGTGCCGGCGGCAATGGTAGACCCCCGCCCGATCGACGCCTCGGGCCCGATCACGGCGCCAGGCTCCACCGTTACGCCCTCTTCCAGGCGAGCGCTCCGATCGATGCGTCCGGCTGCTCCGAGCGCGCCGTCTCCCGCTGCCTTTGGCTTGAGCGCGTCGGGATAGAATAGAGCCAGCACCTTGGCGAAGCCGCGATAGGGATCGGGGGTGACGAGAGCCGCCGTTCCGGCGGGCGCCTGACCTGCGAATTTGGGTGCGACGAGGCAGGCCGTGGCTCTGGTGTGAGCGAAGAGGGGTAGATATTTCGGGTTGTCGAGGAACGAGAGGTCTCCCCTTCCGGCTTGATCGAGGGGGCGCACGTCCCTGATCTTCGTCTCGAGATCGATCTCGCGGGAGGGGGCCGCTCCGGCGACCTCGATCATCGAGCGCAAGGAGAAGGGGCCAGCACGCTCGAAAAAGCCCGGATGTTCCATCGAATACTCACCAATAGGGGCCGCACCATCAGCAATGACGCCTACCGGGAAGCGGAAGCAAGCCCCCTAGAAATTGGTCGAGGCGCCAAAACGGAAAATCTCGGTTTTATCATATGAGGCCTTGAGCAGGGCCTCCCCGAAATCGGCGCGCAGCGGTCCGAGCGGCGACTGCCAGATAAAACTCACGCCAGTCGACATCCGCACCTCTGGAGAATCGTTGATGAAGCTTCCTTCCTTGGCGACAGCTGACAAGGCAATACCGCTCGGATCGAATAGCGATCCAGCATCGACAAACACGGCACCTTGCATACCGAGGTTGTCAGGAACCCCGGGCAGGGGGAAGCGAGCCTCGGCAGTCGCTGCCCAAAAAATCTGACCTCCAAGCGGATCCCGTTGGCAGGTGCTTGAGCTTATGTGCTGTCCGGTAGAGGGATCCTCGCAGGCATCGCGGGGACCGTAACCCGCGAGCTGGAATCCCCTTATCGTCTCGCCGCCCTTGAAGAAAAGGTCGGTCATTCGCACGTCCTGGCCGCCCCATCCATCGATGACGCCGCCCTGAATGCGTCCCACCAAGGTAATCTTATTGGTGAGGGGATAATAACCGCGCCCGTCGGCGACCGACCTGAAATAGTCCACATCGCCGCCGACGCCGGCCAAATCTTGCGAGAAGGAGACGAAGATACCGCTTGAGGGTGACTGCGGAAGATTGCGGCTGTCATAGGCAACGGTGTAGCCCACGCTCGAGACATAGGCGACCCCCTCCGACTCCTTGACAGCCAGCGAGGCGTTCGTGGCGACGTCGTAGATGTCCTCGCGCTCGAATTTGTAACGTAAGCCAAGCTGAGTATTGTAGGCAATCGGGAAACCCATCCGGATGTCGCCACCATAATCACTCTGGGTGTAAGAGGACACGCTGATGTTAGTGTAGTCGACCACCTTGCTGAAGAGGTCGAAGCCCGCGGCAAGATTGCGATCGAGGAAGTGCGGCTGGGTGAAGCTGAAGTCGGCCTGCGCCCGCTCAAGGCTTCCCGAGAAGGAGAGTCGAACATATTGGCCTTTACCCATGAGGTTTCGCTCGGTGACGCTGATGTCGCCGATGATACCTTCGCTGGTGGAGTAGCCTGCGCCAAAGGACAGCTCGCCCGTCGGCTGCTCTACGACCGTGACCACGAGGACAACGCGGTCGGGAGAGCTCCCGGGCTGGGTGTCAATGTCCACGCTCTTGAAGAACCCCAGCGCCTTCAGCCGCCGCTTAGCGGCCTCAACGAGCAGGCGGTTGAACGCGTCGCCCTCCGCCACATTGAACTCCCGGCGAATCACCTGGTCTTGGGTACGGAAGTTGCCGACGATGTTGATCCGCTCGATATAGACCCGCGGACCTTCCTCGATGACGTAGGTGACATTGATGCGGCGGGACACTTCATCGCGGTCGAAGCGCGGCTTGACCTGAGCGAAGGCGTAGCCTTCCTGCGAGGCGGTGACGGTCAAAGCCTCAGCGGTCTTCTCGATCCTCTGGGCGTCATAGACGCGGCCAGGCCGGCTCATGATGACCCTACGAAGCGCGGGCAAGTTGACCGAAGGCAGCGCGGATTCGACGTCGACGTCGCCAAACCGATATTTCGGGCCCTCGTCGATGGTAAAGGTGATGAAGAAGCCTTGGTCGTCGCGGTCGAGGTCGGCGGTCGCCGACACGATGCGAACGTCGGCATAGCCGTTCTTGAGATAGAATTGGCGCAGCAGCTCGCGGTCGAGATTGAGCCGGTCGGGATCGTAGATGTTGGTGCCTTTGAGGAAGCTCAGCCAGTTCGTTTGCGTGGTGCTGATCACATAACGGAGCTGGGAATCGCTGAACGCAGCGTTCCCGAGGAAATGGATGGCGCGGACCTTGGTTTTCGGACCCTCGTTGATCTCGAACACAACGTTAATGCGGCTATTCTCGAGCTTGATGATTTTGGGATCGACTTGAGCCGCATACATGCCCTGCCGGCGGTAAAGGTCGAGAATGCGCTGCACATCCGCCTGCACGCGTGCGCGGGTGTAGACGGCGCGCGGCTTGAGCTGCACTTCGGATGACAGACTGTCGGCCTCGATCTCTTTGTTGCCCTCGAAAGCGACCTTGGCCACTATCGGGTTTTCAACCACGACAATGACGACCGTGCTGCCCTCGCGGCGGATGCGCACGTCCTCGAACAGGCCGGTGGCAAACAGCGCCTTCAAGGACTCGTCGATTTTGGCCAGGTCGTAGGGGTCGCCCACGTTGAAGGTAAGGTAGGTGCGGACGGTTTCGGGCTCGACGCGCTTGTTGCCTTCAACGCGGATGGCGGTGACGGTCCCAGCCGACTGGGCGTGTGCCGAGAGTTCGCCGAGACAGGCGCTTATGCCGAGCGACAGCACAACCACGCTTGCTGCGAGCAAGGCTGCAGACAGCCCTCTAGCCAACCACGACCGCACCATCACTGGTGTCGTCCCCTCAACACCGATCCCCCGTGGACGCAGAGCCCAGGATCGAAAGTGGCCACTGTTTTGTGGCCGATTTTGGTCCGTACCCCCACGGGGGGTATTGCGTTTTTTACCCGCTTGCGTTGTGTGCTTACGCCCCCGAAACTCACAAAAACTTCAAATGAATCAGATCATTCCAAGTCGCGAAAATCATTAGCATGAGAACGAAGGCAAGGCCAATGCGGAAACCGATTTCCTGAGTGCTTTCGCTCAGTGGTCGGCCTCTGATCCCCTCGATCCCATAGAACAGCAGATGCCCGCCATCGAGCATCGGAATCGGGAAGAGGTTTATGAAACCAATACTTACGGAGATTACCGCGGCGAGATCCAGCAAGGGCAGGAACCCGAGCGATGCAACTTGTCCCGATATCTCAGCGATTCGGATAGGGCCTCCGAGCTGGTCAGCGGATTCTCGGCCGGATACCACCTTGACTAAGTATTCGAGGGACGTCTGGATTATCGTATAGCTTCGTTGTACTGCCATCTTCAGAGCAGTGAACGGGTCATGCCGCTTCAAGGTCCAGTCATCTGGCGAGGCGCTGCGTTGGATGCCCAACAGCCCGACTCGCATGGTGTTGCCGAAATTGTCAGTGATCTCCTTCAATTCTGGCGTTGCCACGATCTCGACGATCTTCCCCTCGCGCTCGACCTTGAAATGAAGCGGCTGAGCGGGGCTCATGCTCACAATACGCTGCATCTCGGCGAAGCTCTCGATCGCCTGGCCGTCGATGCTGACGATGCGGTCGCCGGGCACGAAACCCGCACGTTCTGCTGCACTGCCGGCATAGACGACGTCCACCTTAGCGGCGGTGGTACGCTCACCAAAAAAGGTGAAGATTGCGGTGAAGATGATGATGGCCAGGACGAAATTGGCAATCGGCCCGGCGGCGACCACGGCCGCGCGGGCGCCTAAGGACTTGCCCTGGAAGCTGCGCTTCCGATCCTCCTCGGACAGATGCTTGAGCGCCCTGCGGCCGCTTTGCGCGCTCGCGACATTGTCGTCGTCGATGAATTTCACATAGCCGCCAAGCGGGATCCATGAGAGCCGCCAGCGTGTGCCGAGCCGGTCGGTGAAGCCGACAATCTCGGGACCGAAGCCGATCGAGAACACTTTAACAGCCACCCCGCACCAGCGCGCCACGAGGAAATGACCGAGCTCGTGAAAAAACACGACAGTTGTTAATACGAATAAGAACCCCGCCACAGTGAAGAGCGCCATGTGACCGGAGGCTCCGAGAACGGATAGCTTTTCCATGACCGAGTTTGTCCTAAAAGATTGAGACTTCTTAGCGACCTCTTGCCGGTTGGGCAAATCGGCCGAGCAGCGAAAGCGCGATGGCCCTCGCTTCGGCATCGATGGCAAGCACATCGTCGACGCCGTCGGGGGAGAGCGCGATGAGATTGGCGGTGAGCTCGAGCGTGGCCTCGACTAGGCTTGCAACCGCAAGGAATCGGAGTCTGCCGTCGAGAAATGCCTCGACCGCCACCTCATTGGCGGCGTTCAACACGGTACTCGCACTACCGCCGGCGGCGAGCACGTCTCGCGCTAGGCGCAAGGCCGGAAAGCGTGCCTCGTCGGGCGCTTCGAACGTCAGCGCGCCGAGCTTGGCAAGATCGAGCCGTGCCGTCGGCGCCTGCATGCGATTGGGCCAAGCGAGGCTGAACGCGATTGGGGTGCGCATATCGGGGCAGCTCAGCTGCGCGAGCACCGAGCCATCAAGATAATAGACAAGGCAGTGCACGATGGATTGGGGATGGATCAGAACCTGGAGCCGATCGGCTTCGACCGAGAACAGATGGTGCGCCTCGATCAGCTCGAGCGCCTTGTTCATGAGGGTAGCCGAATCGATGGTCACTTTCGGCCCCATCGACCAGTTGGGATGGGCGAGTGCTTGCTTCGGGTCAACCTGGGCCATATCAGCGAGGCTCCAGGACCTGAACGGCCCTCCCGAGGCGGTAAGGCAGATCCGCTCGATGCTCTCCGCCGCCGCGCCTCCCATCACCTGCATCGCCCCGGAATGCTCCGAATCGACGGGCAAGAGCATGGTCTCGTGGCGCGCGACCTCGCGCATGAAGATGCGCCCAGCTGAAACCAGGCATTCCTTGTTGGCGAGCGCCGTGCAGGTGCCTTGCCGCACCGCCGCGAGCGTGGGCTTGAGGCCGGCGGCGCCCACGATTGCGGCCATGACCCAATCCGCGGGCCGGCCCGCGGCCTCGACCAGCGCGTCGCGGCCGGCGGCCGTCTCGATGCCGGTGCCAGCCAGTCGGGCACGGAGCTCCTCATAACAGGCCTCGTCGGCGATCACCGCGAGCTCGGCCTGGTGCTTCTTCGCAAGCTCGGCAAGGCGCGCTGCATTCCGGCCGCCGGTCAAGGCCACGACCGTGAACGCCGACGGGTCACGGCCAACGAGATCGAGCGTGCTTTCGCCGATCGAGCCGGTGGCGCCGAGAACGGAAATGCGTCGCGGATGTGCGCCGGGCACCTTTGTCCTGAATGCGGCGGAACTATGGGCGAGCAAGGTCATTGGCAGCGCCTCACCATATGAGCAATCCGCGACCGGGACTGGACGGATCGCGTAATGCGATCAAAACCGCCGCGATTGCGGCGATGAGAAGGCCATCGATGCGATCGAGCAGCCCTCCATGCCCAGGAATGAGATGGCTCATGTCCTTGGCGCCGAACCGGCGCTTCACGGCGCTCTCGCTCAGATCCCCGATCTGGCAGGCCGCCGCGATGGCGACGGCGGCAAGAGCCAAGCGCAAACTCGAGGTTCCTTTCAGCGTAACGGCGAAAGCATAGCCAATGAGGGCGGGCGTGAGCATCCCCAGAATAAGCCCGCTCCAGGTCTTCCGGGGCGAGATTCTCGGCGCAAGCTTTGGGCCGCCGATCAGCCGGCCTCCGGCATAGGACGCGGTATCGGTTGTCCAAGTCACCGCAAACAGGAAGAGCAGTGCAACCGCGCCCAACGTTTGATCGCTGCGCAACCACACCATGGACCAAGCCGGCAGCACCGAATAAGCGAGGCCTCCGAGCGACCAGCCAAGCGTGTGGGACGAGAACCCGAGGATTGAGGTTACAACAAAGGCGGCAGCGACGGAGATGAGCGCGAGATCGGGTCGGCCAAGGGTGACGAAGATGGCGACGGCACCGACGGAGGCAGCCTGGATGGCAGCAATGGTATCGAAGCCTCCCCTCCGCACGAGTCGGCCCCATTCCCAAGCAACGGTGACGCCGGCAACAATCACGAGCGCCGCGAAGGTCCATCGGCTCGCCACCACGGCCCCAAGCGCAAGGGCTGCGAGGATCACGGCGGAGGCTATCCGCGTGGCCATCTCGGATTTTTGCGATTGGGCTCCGGGCTTGGCGCTGCCCGGCGCGACATCGAGCGGCGTCACGCGGTGGATCTCGCCTTGAGTTCCGCCGAAGCGGCGTATGCGCCGCTGATATTCGGCGATTGCGGCGATCAGCGTCTCGCGGGAGAAGTCCGGCCAATAGGTCTCGATGAACACGAACTCGCTATAAGCGAGTTGCCAGAGGAGGAAGTTGCTCAAGCGCAACTCGCCGCTCGTGCGAATGAGCAGGTCTGGATCGGGCATGTCGGCGGTGTCGAGATTGGCGCCGAATCGTTCGGGCGTGACGTCCACGGCGGCGAGCGACCCTTGTGCCACCTGTTCGGCAATGCGAGCGGCGGCGCGAGCGATCTCATCTCGGGCGCCATAGTTGAAGGCGATGGTGAGATGCAGCGCCGCATTGTCCTTGGTGAGCAGAACGGCGTCGTCGATCAGCCGCAAAATGTCGTCGTCGAGGCCAGTACGGGTGCCGATGATCCTGATCTTGACGCCATTCTTGTGCAGGTCGGCGAGATCGCGCCTGACAAAGCGGCGCATGAGGCCGAACAGGTCATGGATCTCCTGTCGCGGGCGCGACCAGTTCTCGGAGGAGAAGCTGAACAGGGTGAGATGCGTGATGCCAAGCTCGAGTGCGGCCTTGACCGTCCGCCGGACGCTCTCGACACCCTGGCGATGGCCCTCCGCGCGTGGGAGCCCCCGCTCCCCAGCCCAGCGTCCGTTGCCATCCATGATGATGGCGACGTGCCGAGGGGCCGGCATCTCTGTCGTCGACCAGGCAAGCTCCTCTATTGCGAGCGTCACGTCTTGAGTGCTCCAATCCTAATCGGTCTCGTGGTCCGGCACCTCGCCAACTAGACCTGCATAATCTCAGCTTCCTTGCTGGTAAGCGTTTCGTCGATCTCTTTGATGACCTTATCGGTCAATTCCTGGACCTTGGTGGCGAGCATATGGTGCTCGTCCTTGCCCATGTCCCCGTCCTTTTCCATGCGCTTCAAGTGCTCCATGCCGTCGCGCCGAACGTTGCGCACGGCCACGCGCGCCTGCTCGGCGTATTTATGCGCAACCTTGGCGATCTCGTGGCGCCGCTCCTCGTTGAGCTCGGGGATCGGCAGCCGCAAGAGCTGCCCTTCGACGACCGGGTTCAGCCCGAGATCGGACTCCAGGATCGCTCGCTCGACGACGCCGACTTGCGACCGATCCCACACCTGCACGGTAATCAACCGGGATTCCGGCACGTTGATGGTGGCGAGCTGATTGAGCGGCATTTGACCGCCATAGGCATTAACCATGATCGGATCGAGCAGGCTCATATTGGCGCGGCCCGTGCGCAGGCCGCCAAACTCCTGCTTCAGCACGTTCAGGGCGCCACGCATCCGCCGGTCGGTCTCCTTAAGGTCGAAGCTCGCCATGTCGCCTCTCCTGTTCGTATCCGCGCTCGGGCAAGCCTTGTCTCGCGTCGAACGGCGCCGACTGGCCGGCGCGCCTCAAGCGCCGTGTCCACTAGCTATCGTGGTCGAGGAGCCCTTCCCTTGCAATACCGCCGCCAAGCCGCCTTGTGCCTTGATGGAGAACACAATTATCGGAATCCCATTGTCCCGGGCAAGGGCGATCGCGGCGCCGTCCATAATGCGCAGGTCCCGTCTCAACACGTCGTCGTAGCTTAGCGTATTGTAGCGGCGCGCAGCCGGGTTCGTTTCCGGATCCGCATCGTAGACGCCGTCGACCTGGGTCGCCTTGAGAATCGCGTCGCATCCCATCTCGGCGGCGCGCAGGGCCGCGGCGGTATCGGTAGTGAAAAAGGGGTTGCCGGTGCCACCGACGAAGATCAGCACCTTGCCTTCGTCCAAATGGGCGAGAGCGCGGGGACGAACGAAGGGCTCACAAATACTCGGCAGCGGGATGGCCGACATCACTCGCGCCTGCCGCCCTTTGCGCTCAAGCGCGTGCCCCAGCGCAAGTCCGTTCAGGACCGTGGCGAGCATGCCCATATAGTCGCCGCTTACCCGGTCCATGCCGTCCGCCGTACCGGTAAGGCCCCGATAAATGTTGCCGCCGCCGACCACGAGGCAGAGCTTGATGCCGAGATCGGAAGCCTCAGCGATATCCGCGGCGATACGGTTCAGCATGGTCGTGTCGATGCCGTAGCCGCCGGTCCCCATCAGGGCTTCGCCCGAGAGCTTCACCAGGATTCGGCGGTAGTTAGGCGATTGGCCTGTGCGCGGTGCTGCCATCAGCCCAGTCTCCTTGCAGACCGAGCGGCCGCGAGGTTGAAGTTCGGTGGCCGGGCCATCGAGTTCCCCCCTCGCCGCCTTTAAGACCCCGAGGCCGCAGCGGCGACTTCCGCCGCGAAATCGCTGTCGGGCCGGTCGATGCCTTCTCCGAGGGAGAAACGATGGAAGCCCGTGATCTTGATGGGCGTGCCGGCCGCCTGCTCCGTCGCGGCGAGCGCCTTGGCGACGGTCGTCTCTGGATCGTGCACGAAGGCCTGCTGCAGCAGAACGACCTCTTCGTAGAATTTGCGCAAGCGGCCCTCAACCATCTTCTCGATCACAGGCGCGGGCTTGCCCGAGTCCTTCGCCTGCTCGGTGAGCACCGCACGCTCGCGCTCGACGAGAGCCGGATCGAGGCTCCCGACGTCGATGGCTTGCGGATTGGCGGCGGCAATGTGCATGGCGACCTGCCTGCCGAAGCTTTTCAGCTTCTCCACGTCACCCGTTGATTCGAGCGCGACCATGACGCCGATCTTGCCGAGCCCAGGCGCGATGCTGTTGTGCACATAGCTCGCGACGACGCCGTGGTTCACCGCAAGGTAGGCGCTTCGCCTGAGCGTCATGTTTTCCCCAATCGAGCCGATCATCTCCTTCAAATGATCGGCGACCGTGACCTTGCCACCTCCAAAGCCGGTCTTGGCGAGCTTATCGACATCGCCCTTGGCTTTCAGCGCGTCGGCCGCGATCGTCCTCACCATGTCCTGGAATTTGTCGTTGCGGGCGACGAAGTCGGTCTCGGAGTTGACCTCGACAAGGGCAGCCTGCTTGGCCTCTGCGGCAAGCCCGATCAGGCCTTCGGCAGCCACCCGGCCGGCCTTCTTGGCCGCCTTGGCAAGACCCTTGGTGCGCAGCCAATCGACCGCGGCCTCCATATCGCCGGCGGTCTCGTTCAGGGCCGCTTTGCAGTCCATCATGCCCGCGCCGGTCTTCTCGCGCAGGTCTTTCACCATCGTTGCGCTAATCGCTGTCATGCCATGCCTCTGCGACGGGCGTCTCGTCTCTTGCCTGGTTCTAGCCGTTGTCCTCGACCAGTTCCGGTTTCTCATGTGCAGCCTCGGGCTCGGCGCCCTTTGGGGGACGCCCGGTTTGCGGCTTGGCCTTGCCGTTACCTCTCGCCTCGGTCCGTCCGGGCCTCCGCCGGGACTTGCGCTCGCTATCCGGTGCAGGGCGCCCTGCCCCTTCGCCACCTTCCGCCTCGCCTTCGCCAAGCGCAGGCTCGCTCAGCGGCTCCTCGGCCGCGCCGAGGTCCATCCCGGCGGAGCCTTGGGCGCGCTCGATGCCGTCAAGGGCCGCGCGCGAGATCAGGTCGCAATAAAGGGTGATGGCGCGGCCCGCATCGTCATTGCCCGGAATGGGATGGCTGATCCCCTCCGGATTGCTGTTCGAAGTTCGACCACAGCGACGACGGGCATGTTGAGCTTGCGCGCCTCGGCGATGGCGATCGCCTCCTTATTGGTGTCGATGACGAACATGAGGTCGGGTAGCGCCCCCATGTCCTTGATGCCGCCAAGCGCGCGCTCGAGCTTGTCCTTCTCGCGAGTGAGCTGCAGCAGTTCCTTCTTGGTCAGGCCTTGCGTCTCGCCGGCGAGCAGCTCCTCGAGCGATTTGAGCCTGCGGATCGAATTGGAGATGGTGCGCCAATTGGTCAGCGTGCCGCCGAGCCACCGGTGATTGACGTAATATTGCGCGCAGGATCGTGCGGCCTCGGCGACGGCTTCGGAGGCCTGCCGCTTGGTGCCGACGAACAGCACGCGGCCGCCCTTGGCCACGGTGTCCGCTACGGCGAGCAGCGCCTGGTGAAAAAGCGGCACCGTCTGGGTCAGATCGATGATGTGGATATTGTTGCGCGACCCGTAGATGAACGGCGCCATCTTCGGGTTCCAACGGTGGGTCTGATGACCAAAATGCACGCCAGCCTCGAGCAGCTGGCGCATGTTGACATTAGGCAGTGCCATGGGACTGCTTGCTCCTTTTCCGGTTCTGCCGCCGCGAGATGATGAAGACCGGTTGAGCCCGGTCACCGGAGCGAGCGCGAGGGCCAGAGAAACAAGCCTCGCGACGCTGATGGTCCCGCGTGTGAGATGGTGCGGTTTATAGGGATGCAACCCCTTCTTGGCAAGGGTAAGAGCCCTTGCCGGGTCTGTTGACGAGGCTGCTCGGCGCCACTGCCTTAGAGCGCGCTGACGGCGGCCACGCCTTCGACCAGCTTGAGCGCGCTCCTTTGCTTCGGCGTGGCGTCGATGCCTTGCGGCAGCACGAACTCGACCTCGCGTGAGATATCGTCAAGGCGGAGCACGAGGCGGAGCTGCCCCTGCCCCCCTTTCGTGCCGACCTGCTCGGCCAGGGAATCGAGCGCGCGCGTCCCCTCCAAATAGATCTTCATGCCGGCGTGGCGCGCTTCCGCGGAGGCCTCGAGCGAGGCAATCCGTTGGACGCGCACCTTCATGGTCTCGCCATCGGCCTCCGCCTCCGCCTCGAGCAGGACCGCAGTCCCCGGCTGGAGCAGATCGCGCGAGGCCACCAGCGCCTCGGAAAATATCACCGCCTCGAATTGCCCAGTTGGATCGGAGACGGCGACGAAGGCGTAAGGATTGCCGCTCTTGCCATTGCGCTCTCGGGCGGCCAGCACGGTGCCGGCAAGCGTGCCCACGACGCGTCGCGCGCGAGCCTTGGCCGAAAAGTCTGCCCAGGTATCGACGCCGAGTGCCTGCAGCACGTCCTGATAGTCATCGAGGGGGTGACCGGTGAGAAAGAAGCCGATCGCCTCGAACTCGCGCGACAGCCGATCGGTAGGCACCCAGGGCTTCGCGGCGCGGAGCTCGATGGGGGGCGGCGTGCGCGAAGCTCCGGCGAAGAGGTCGTTTTGGCCCTCGCTCGCTTCCTCGAGGGAGCGGTTGCCGGCGGCCATGATGCGATCGACATTGGCGTAGGCCGTAGCACGGTCGAGCCCAAGCTCGTCGAGGGCGCCGGCGGCGGCAAGCGTCTCCAGGGCGCGCTTGTTGACGAGGCGCGGATTGATCGCCCGCGCGAAATCCGAAACGTCCCGGAAGGCCCCACGCGTCTGCCGCTCGGCGCAGATATGCTCGACCGCCTGGTGGCCGACATTCTTGAGCGCCGCCAGCGAATAGCGAATGGCGCCGTCGCTCGGGACGAAGCCCGCCTCGGAGCGGTTGACCGATGGCGGCTCGATGCGAATGCCCATGCGGCGGGCTTCCTGCGCGAAGCCATTGAGCTTGTCGGTGTTGCCGATATCGAGGGTCATGGAGGCCGCCAGGAACTCGATGGGGTGATTTGCCTTGAGATAGGCTGTTTGGTAGGCGATCAGTGCATAAGCCGCGGCATGCGACTTGTTGAAGCCGTATCCTGCGAATTTGGCTACGAGCTCGAAGATAAGCTCGGCGCGCGCCCGCTCGACGCCATTGCCGACGGCGCCCTCGATGAAGCGCGTGCGCTGCTGCGCCATCTCCTTCTTGATCTTCTTGCCCATGGCGCGGCGAAGCAGATCGGCCTCGCCCAGCGAAAAGCCGGAGAGCTCTCTTGCGATCTGCATCACCTGTTCCTGGTAGATGATGACGCCGTAGGTCTCTTCCAGGATCGGCTGGATCAGCGGATGCAGATAGTCCGGCGCTTCGCGGCCATGCTTGCGGCTGACATAGCTGTCGATATTATCCATCGGACCCGGGCGATAAAGCGCCACGATGGCGATGATGTCCTCGAAGCGATCGGGCTTGAGCTTGCGCAAGGCGTCGCGCATGCCCGCGCCTTCGAGCTGGAACACGCCGACTGTATCGCCGCGAGCGAGCAGCGCGTAGCTGCCTAAGTCGTCGAGCGGAAGCCTCGCGGGATCGAGAGAGATGTCCTTACGGGCGAGCAGCGCCCGCGCAGTCTCGATCACGGTCAGCGTTTTGAGCCCCAGGAAGTCGAACTTCACGAGCCCTGCGGCCTCGGCCCATTTCATATTGAACTGCGTTGCCGGGAGCTGCGCACGAGCGTCGCGGTAGAGCGGCACGAGCTCGATCAGCGGCCGGTCGGCGATGACTACGCCCGCGGCGTGGGTCGAGGCGTGGCGGTAAAGCCCTTCGAGTTGCTGGCCGATGTCGAGCAACTTCGCCACGATCGGCTCAGCGTCGCGCGCCTCTTGCAGCCTGGGCTCGCCGGCGATGGCTTGGGGCAGCGTGATGGGGTTAGCGGGATTGTGGGGGACGAGCTTGCACAGGCGATCGACCTGGCCGTAGGGCATCTGCAACACGCGGCCGACGTCGCGGAGCACGGCCCGGGCCTGCAGCTTGCCGAAGGTGATGATATGGGCGACGCGGTCGGCGCCGTAGCGCTCGCGCACATAGGCGATCACCTCGTCGCGGCGGTCCTGGCAGAAGTCGATATCGAAGTCGGGCATGGAGACCCGCTCGGGGTTCAGGAAGCGCTCGAACAGGAGCCCGAAGCGTATGGGATCGAGGTCGGTGATGGTGAGCGCCCAGGCGACGAGAGAGCCCGCGCCGGATCCACGCCCCGGCCCCACTGGAATCCCTCTCGCCTTCGCCCATTGGATGAAATCGGCGACGATTAGGAAATATCCCTGATAATTCATGCCGGTGATGACATCGAGCTCGAAGGCAAGCCGCGCCCGATAGGCCTCCGCGGTATAGCCCGGCGCCATCCCCTCCTCGCCCAGCCTCCGCGCGAGGCCCATTTCCGATTGGCGGCGCAGCTCGGCCGCTTCGATCTCGCCTTGCGCTTCGGAGGATCGCGTGCCGGTCAAGAACTGAGGCAGGATCGGCGCGCGCTCCCGCGGCCGGTATGAGCAGCGCCGCGCGATCTCGATCGTGTTGTCGATGGCCTCAGGAAGATCGGCGAAAAGCTCCGTCATCTCCGAGGCGGGCTTGAAATGGTGGTCGGGGCTTAGGCGCCTACGCTGATCGACGGCGACATAGCTTCCTGCGGCGATGCAGAGGAGCGCGTCATGGGCCTCGAAGTCGTCAGGGCTGGCGAAATAGGGCTCGTTGCTCGCAACGATCGGCAGATTGACGCCATAGGCAAGATCGAGCAGGAGCGGCTCGACCGCCCTCTCCTGCGGCAGTCCGTGCCGCTGCAGCTCCACATAGAGTTGATCGCCGAAGATGCTTTTGAGGGCCGCGAGACGGGCGCGGGCGAGGTCCGGGTTGGCCTCGGCCAGGGCAAGATCGATGACGCCTTCGGGGCCGCCGGTGAGCGCGATGAGGCCGTGCGCCTGGGCGGCAAGCTGGCGGATGGACGTGACCACCTCCCCCGTGTCGGCGGCGGCAAGATAGGCGTTGCTCGAGAGCCGCATTAGGTTGGCGTAACCCTCAGCGTCCTTGGCGAGAAGCGCGATGTGGCCATCGGCGGAAGCGCGCCGTATCTCGGCGCCTGGCGCCGTCTCGCCGTCGGTGGCGAAGCTCAAGGAGAGGGTGCAGCCGACGATCGGCTGGATGCGGGCTTGAGCGGCGCCCTCGGAAAATTCGAGGGCGCCGAATAAATTGTTCGTGTCGGTCAGCGCCAGCGCCGGCATACGGTCCACCGCAGCCAAGCTGACAAGCCGTGGAATGGTGAGCGCCCCTTCGAGCAGCGAATAGGCGGAGTGCACGCGAAGATGCACAAAGGCTTGCGTTGGCTCAGTCACGCATCGTGTCTCCGCTGGCGGCCGGCCGGTTGAGGGGCGCTCCCCATTACCCCTCGGATTCGCCCCAGCGCGCAATCGGCGCGACCGCCTCCCCCCAGAGATATCCAAACTTTCCACCTTAGGCACGGCCGGACCAAAACATGTTCTCTCTTTGTTTCATACCACGTCAAGTCCGAAATAGGCCCGTGCTGTAAGCGCTTAAGCGGTGTTTTTACCCCACTCGGCCTCGGAGACCTCAACCACCGTGACCTCCTCCTCGACCAGGAGGCCGTCCATCAGCCGCAAGACCCGGTCCATGCGGGCGGCAAGATCGAGATTGTGGGTGGCGATGACGGCTGCCACGCCCGACTGGCGCACCAGGCTCAAGAGCTGGTCGAACACGCGCTCAGCCGTGGGCGGATCGAGATTTCCAGTCGGCTCATCGGCAAGCAAAAGCTTCGGACCATTGGCCACGGCCCTGGCGATGGCCACGCGCTGCTGCTCGCCGCCGGAAAGCCGCGCCGGCCGGTGCTCGCCGCGCTCGCCAAGCCCAAGCGCCTCCAACAGGAGGCTCGCGCGCTTCTCGGCCTCGCTTCGCGAAAGCCCAAGGATGAGCTGCGGCAAGACCACGTTCTCGAGCGCCGAAAACTCGGGCAACAGATGGTGGAACTGATAGACGAAGCCGATCTCCGCGCGGCGCATGCGCGTGCGCTCGCCGTCCCCGAGACTGACGCAGTCCACCCCGTCGATCACAACCGCCCCCCGATCCGGCTGTTCGAGCAGGCCGGCAATATGGAGCAGGGTCGACTTTCCGCAGCCAGAGGGGCCAAGCAGGGCCACTGCCTCGCCGGGATAGAAGGAAGCGGTCGCCCCCTTCAACACCTCGATCAGCCGAGAACCTTGCGCATATGCGCGTTCCAGGTGCTCGAGGCGGAGCGTCGGCGCTTGATCGGACCTCCCCACTATTGGCCCCTACTCGTAGCGCAAGGCTTCGACCGGATCGAGACGAGAGGCCCTCCAGGAGGGATAGAGGGTGGCGAGGATCGAGAGCACGAGCGCCATGATCACCACGGAGGCGGTTTCGCCCGTGTCCATGTCCGCCGGCAATTGCGACAAATAATAGAGCTCGGGCGAGAACAGCTCGGTGTCGGTGATCCAGCCGATGAGCTCGCGCAAGCGCTCGATGTTGACGCAGACGAGGACGCCGAGTCCGAGCCCAGCCAATGTGCCGAGGATGCCGATACTCGCGCCGGTGATGAAGAAGATGCGCATGACGGCCGCGCGCGTGGCCCCCATGGTCCTGAGAATCGCGATGTCGTGGCCCTTGTCCTTCACCAGCATGATCAGGCCGGAGATGATATTGAGCGCCGCGACGAGCACGATCAGGGCAAGGATCAGGAACATGACGTTGCGCTCGACCTGAAGCGCCGTGAAGAAGGTCGCGTTTCGCTGGCGCCAATCGCTGATATAGATCGTGGGCCCCCCGGCCTCGATGATCTTTGGCCCGAGCTCGCTCACCTCGTCGGGCGAATCGAGCACGACCTCCAGCACCGTGACGCTGTCGGGCTGACTGAAATAGCGCTGTGCCTCGGCGAGCGGCATGAACAGGATGCTGGAATCATATTCCGACATGCCGATCTCAAAGATGGCGACGATCGGATACCGCTTCACGCGCGGCGCGGTGCCGAGCGCGGTCGAGGCCCCGCGGGGGGTGAGCAGGGTCACCTGATCGCCGAGCTTGACGTTGAGTTCGTTGGCAAGCCGCGTGCCGATCGCCACCCCCTGCTTGCCGTCAAAGCCGTCGAGGGTGCCGAAGCGGATATTGCTGGAGACGGCTTTCAACTGCTTGAGGTCGGCCTCGCGCAAGCCGCGGACGAGCGCCCCCGTGGAGCTCGAGGGTGTGGAAACCATGACCTGTCCCTCGATCAGCGGCAGGGCATATTTGACCCCCCCTATCTTCTGGATATGGCCTGCCACGTCGTCATAATTGGCGAAGTTGGCGTCGAGGCTGTGCACCACCACATGGCCGTTCAATCCGAGCATCTTGCTGAACAGCTCCTGCCTGAAGCCGTTCATTACCGCCATGACGATGATCAGCGTCGCCACGCCGAGCATGATGCCGATGAAGGAGAAGCCGGCGATCACCGAGATGAAGCCCTCCTTGCGGCGGGCCCGCAAATAGCGGAGCGCCACCATCCATTCGAAGGGCGCGAAAGCCGGTGTCCTCGTGCTCATGCTGCCTCCTTGCGAAGCTCGGTGGCCGAAGCGACGAGGTGATGCAAAGCGGCCTCGAAGCTCATATTGTGCCGCGCGCCGCTCGAGCGTTGCTTCAGCTCGACCTCGCCCGACTTGATGCCTTTCGGCCCCACGATAATCTGCCAGGGCAACCCGATCAGGTCGAAAGCGGCGAATTTCGCGCCCGGCCTGTCGTCCCGGTCGTCGTAGAGCACGCTAAGACCGGCCGCCTCGAGCTTGGCATAGGCATCCTCGCAGGCGGCGTCAGTGTTACGATCGCCGCTCTTGACATTGATCAGGCCGACGTCGAAGGGCGCCACGGCTCGCGGCCAGATGATGCCGGCATCGTCGTGCGACGCCTCGATGATGGCGCCCACGAGCCGCGACACACCGATGCCATAGGATCCCATCTGCACCGTCACCAATTCCCCGCCAGGACATTGGACCTTGCAGCCCATTGGCTCGGAGTACTTGGTACCGAAGAAGAAAATATGGCCGACCTCGATACCGCGGGCGGTGACGCGATCTGCTTCGGGCACCTCCTGGATGAAGCGGGCCGCATCGTGCTTCTCGATGGTCGCCGCATATTTGCTCGTCCAGTTGCGAATGATCGGCGACAGATCGCCCGCATAGTCGAGCTCGGGCCCTGGCGGCGCGAGCCGGACGAGATCCCTATGGCAATAGACCTCGCTCTCCCCGGTCTCGGCGAGGATGATGAATTCATGGCTCAAATCGCCGCCGATGGGACCCGCTTCGGCGGCCATGGGGATCGACTTCAGCCCCATGCGGTTGAAGGTGCGCAGATAGGAGACGAACATCTTGTTGTAGGAGGCGCGCGCGTCCTCGACGCTAAGATCGAAGGAGTAGGAATCCTTCATCAGGAACTCGCGCCCACGCATCACGCCGAAGCGGGGCCTGATCTCGTCCCGGAATTTCCACTGGATATGGTAGAGGATGCGCGGGAACTCCTTGTAGGACCTCACGCTGTCGCGGAAAATCTGGGTGATCAGCTCCTCATTGGTCGGCCCGTATAGCATCTCGCGCTCATGGCGGTCGGCGATGCGCAGCATCTCCTTGCCGTACACGTCGTAGCGGCCACTTTCGCGCCAGATCTCGGCGGGCTGGATGGTCGGCATGAGCATCTCCAGCGCGCCGGCGCGGTTCTGCTCCTCGCGCACGATCTGCTCGATTTTGCTCAACGCGCGAAGCCCAAGCGGCAGCCAGGAATAGATGCCGGCGCTCGATTGCCGGACGAGACCGGCGCGCAGCATCAGCTTGTGGGAGATGATCTCGGCTTCCTTCGGGTCGTCGCGCAACAGAGGCAGGAAATAGCGGCTGAGGCGCATGAGGAGCCGTGCTCGTTTTTGAGGGCGGAGCCAAGCCTGCCGCGCCGGTTAAGTCCAAGCCTTGCAAGCAGGAGTAGCCTCCCGGCGGGACCGTTGCGCGGCTAATAGCTTACTTTGGCGAGGGTAAGCAATCCTGGGAAACCGACGAGTCCTTAGGTCCGGAGGTGGCCCCGGTGATCGAATCGATCGACAGTTCGGACGCCGCCCTGGGCCTTCGAATGGCACAGTTTGATGCCGGTTCGGGGGCAATAAAGCTCGAGTGCCCCCATAGCCACAAAGCTGCCTGGATTGACTTTTTTTAAGGCGATCTGCTCAGTTGAGACATAGCCTCAAGCATAAATTTGCGTCGGCCAATCACAATCATGGTGACAATTTGGCACGGACTTGCTAGGGTTCCCAACACAACGTGATGTGCGTTCGGGACCGGTAACGATCTCGGAGTCACGCGTTGAGATTGGACCAGGTCCAAGTCTTGGGAGGAAGTAGCTCCACGCGCGCTGATATGCAGTGCATAGGCGCCGCCACTCTCTAGCCAGCACCCTCGATTGTCAGGATTTGACGGCGAGCCTCGCGAGGCCGGTGAGGTAAGGAGTCATGGTACGAAAAAGAGCAAGGTCGAGCGACCTTGCTTTTTTTTCGCCTCGTCCATTTCCGCTGCTGCTTGGCGCAAAGCGCCCTCATTTCATGGTCTCGTAGCGCGGCAGGAAGGGAATCTCGTCGAGCGTGATCACGCGATCCACGATGATCACGTAGAGGATCGCGAACACCACGCTTGCGACCGCCGTGGTTGCCACCATCTTCGGCAGCATCCTTGGAAGGTGCGGCGCGCTCTCGGTCGTGCCAGGCGACACCTCGCCTTCCTCCGCCTGAGTGCGGACGCCGATCGGCAGCATGGCGAAGAGCACGATCCACCAGATCGTCGCGTAGAGGGCTAGGGCGAAAGCAAGCGTCATGACTCAGGCTTGCTCAAGCTCGACGAGCGTGCCGCAAAAATCCTTGGGGTGGAGGAAAAGCACAGGCTTTCCGTGGGCGCCGATTTTCGGCTCGCCCTGCCCCAGCACGCGAGCGCCTTGGGCGAGGAGCCGGTCGCGCGCTTGCACGATGTCTGGCACCTCGTAGCAGAGATGGTGAATCCCCCCATTGGGATTGCGCTCGAGAAAGCCTTTGATCGGGGAGTTGTTGCCAAGGGCACCGAGCAACTCGATCTTCGTGTTGGGGAGCTCGATGAACACCGTGGTCACCCCATGCTCCGGCTGATCGACCATGGGGGAGACCTTGGCGCCGAGCGTGTTCTGATAGACCTTGGTTGCGGCCTCAAGATCGGGGACGACAATGGCGACGTGGTTCAAGCGTCCGATCATCGGACAGGTCTCCTCAATTCACTCCATGCGAGCTCAAAGGGACCCTTTGCTGTCGCACTTGTCTTTTAATGCGCTACCGCGCTTTGCGCTACTTGAGCGAGTCTTTTAGTGCGCTATCGCGCTTCGCGCTGTTTGAGCGAGTCCTTTAATGCGCTATCGCGCTTCGAGCTGCTTGAGCGAGTCCTTTAATGCGCTATCGCGCTTCGAGCTGCTTGAGCGAGTCCTTTAATGCGCTATCGCGCTTCGCGCTATTTGAGCGCTATAGCACCGTCAGTAGCACCGAGCACACCGGCTTCTTGCCCCAGGCCTGGTTGACGGCGGCGCGCACGCCACGGCGCACTGCCTCGCTCACCAGCGCCTGGTCCTTGCGGCGGGGCCGCGGGATGCTTTCAACGGTGCCGATCGCGGCCTCCCTCGCAATGGTCTCAAACGGGGTGCCTTGCATGTCGGCGGCAGGGAGGCCGGTGAGCGCGACCTCCGGCTCCGCGAGGAGCGCTCCCTTTTCCGACATCACGAGGGAGATTGCGACGGAACCGGCAAAACTCAGCTTGCGCCGCTCGCGCACCTGCCCGTCATCGGCGCGGGTGATGATGGCACCGTCGCGGTAGAGGCGCCCGATCGGTACGTCGTCGATGATTGCGGCGGACCCCGGTGCGATACGCACCATGGCGCCGTTTCGGGCGCGCACGACCTCGGGCACGCCAAGCGTCTCGGCAAGCCGCGCATGGGCCTCAAGATGCCTGCCCTCGCCATGCATCGGAATCGCAATATTTGGCCGCAGCCAGCGGTAGAGCTGCTCGAGCTCGCCACGTCTTGGATGGCCGGAGACATGCACGGGAGCGTCCTGATCGGTGATGACCTCGATGCCGAGATCGGAGAGCCCGTTCTGCACGCGGCCTACCGCCTTCTCGTTGCCGGGAATGGTCCGCGAGGAGAAGATCACCCGGTCGCCGGCATCTAGCCTGACATTGGGGTGCTCGCCCAAAGCGATCCGCGCCATGGCGGCGCGCGCCTCGCCCTGGCTCCCGGTGCAGAGGGCCACAACTTTTCGTGGCGGAATCCGTTCGAATTCGGTCTCTTGGAGTACGGGGAGATCGGGGTCGAGATAACCGGTCTCCTGGGCCGCCTCGATCACGCGGTACATGGCGCGGCCGACCACCACGAGCTTGCGCCCCGCGGCGCGCGCGGCATTGGCCACCGAGCGGATGCGCGCAACGTTCGAGGCGAAAGTGGTCACCGCCACGCGCCGGGGCGCCTCGCGGATCAGGCGTTCAAGCGCTATCGCCACGTCGGCTTCTGAAGCGGAGACGCCATCGCGCACGGCATTGGTCGAATCGCAGATCAGCGCGGTGATGCCTTCCTCTCCCAGGGCCTTGAGGTGCGCCTCGTCGGTCGGCGCGCTCGTCAGCGGATTCTCGTCGAGCTTCCAGTCTCCGGTATGCAGAACGGTGCCGAGATCGGTTCTAAGCACGACCGCCGACGGCTCCGGGATCGAGTGGGACATGCTGACGAGCTCCACGTCGAAGGGCCCGATCGTGCGGCGCCCTCCCATCGGCATGACCTCCAACGGAAAGTCGCGCTGGAGCCCGCTCTCGGCGAGCTTCGACTTCAACATGGCGGCGGTGAAGGGGGTGGCATAGACCGTGATGCCCCCAAGCCTAGGCCACAGGTCGACGACGGCGCCGAAATGGTCCTCATGAGCATGGGTCAAGAGCAGGCCCTTCAGGTTCGGACGTTCCTCCTCGAGGAAGCGGATGTCGGGAAGAATGACGTCCACGCCGGGCTCGGTATCGCTGCCGAAGGTGACGCCCATGTCGACGATGAGCCACTCGCGGTCGCCCGGCGGCCCATAGCCGTAGAGGTAAAGGTTCATGCCGATCTCGCCCAGTCCGCCGAGGGGGACGAACACGAACTCGGGCCGTTGCGGGTTGGTTCGGCGAGACATGATCTATCAGGTGCCTGACGATCAAGAGTTGGCGAAGAACACGTCGCCGGCGGCGACGCGGCGCTCGGCGCCGTCGCTCATCAAGAGCCGGAGCGCGCCACCGGAATCGAGTCCAGCAAAGGTGCCCTCGGTTTCCTCCTCATCATGCAGGCGCACGCGCAACAACCTGCCGGTCGGGCCGGCCCGGTCGAGCCAAGCCCGCCGCACGGCTGGGAAGGAGACGCCCTGCCCCCAGCGCGTTAGCCACGCATCGGTGACCGCGGCGAGCGTCTCCAACGCGGCCGCAGGGGTCACCGCAGCGCCGTGCGCGGCCAGGTCGGTTCCCGGATTTGGCAGACCTTCTGGATGGGTCGAAAGATTGATGCCGGTGCCGATTACCACTTTGCAGCGGTTCGGCGTCGCTTCGCTCGCGCTTTCCAGCAACATGCCCGCGACCTTGCCACCATTGAGCAGGACATCGTTAGGCCATTTGAGCAGAAGCTCGGAACGGGCTTCGTCGGGAAGGAGCTTGGCGACCGTATCATAGGCAGCCACACCCGCGAGCAGCGCGAGCTGCCCTGCCGTCCTGAGCGGGCAGGAGAGGCCGATCAGCAGGCTCGCAAAAAGATTGCCGTGCTGGGACTCCCACTGCCGTCCATTGCGCCCGCGTCCTGCCGATTGCCGGGACGACCAGATCCATAGGGGCCCGGGTTCGCCGGCCTCGGCGCGACGTCTCGCCTCTGCATTGGTGGAATCCACGGTCTCGAGCCTGAGCAGCCGGTAGCCGCTTGGCACCTTCGGCAATGACAAGGAGAAAGCTGGCATCAGAACAGAGATTTCGCCGCGGCTCCCGCTACGTTCACGAGCGGCGCCGGATAGAGGAAGAAGAACAGAATAAACAGGCCGTTCACCCCGAGAACGGCGGCAAGCACCCCTCGCATCGGCTCGAACCCTTCGGCGGGGGCGTCGAAATACATGATCTTGACGATGCGAAGATAGTAATATGCGCCGACCACGCTTAACAGCACGCCGGTGACGGCCAGGGCATAGAGGCCCGCGTGGATGGCGGCCAGGAACACGTAGAACTTGGCGAAGAAACCTGCAAGAGGGGGAATGCCGGCAAGCGAGAAAAGCAGCATCGCCAGGAGAAAGGCCATGAGCGGGCTTGTGCTGGAAAGCCCGGAGAGCTGATCGATGTCCTCGACCATGCGGCCGTTCCGTCGCATGGCGAGAATGCAGGCAAAGGTGCCGAGCGTCATGGCGAGGTAGATGGCAAGGTAGATGATCACGCCTTGCACGCCCTCAATGGTCCCGGCCGCCAGCCCGACCAGCGCGTAGCCCATATGTCCGATCGAGCTATAGGCCATCAGGCGCTTGATGTTGCGCTGTCCGATGGCGGCGAAGGAGCCGAGCGCCATGGAGGCGATGGCGAGGAAGGTGACGATCTGCTGCCACTCGGGCGTCACCGCCGGGAAGGCGGCAAACAGGGTGCGCACCATGAGCGCCATGGCGGCGAGCTTGGGGGCGGCGGCGAAGAAGGCCGTGACCGGGGTCGGCGCTCCTTCATAGACGTCGGGCGTCCACATATGGAACGGCACGGCCGAGATTTTGAAGGCGAAGCCCGCCATCAGAAATACCAGCCCGAAAATGAGGCCGAGATTGACGCCGGAGGGTTGCAACGCGTTGGCGATCTCGGCGAACAGCGTCGAGCCGGTGAAGCCGTAGATCAGCGACGCCCCGTAGAGGAGCATGCCTGAGGAGAGCGCCCCGAGGACGAAATATTTGAGGCCAGCCTCGCTTGATCGCGACGAGCGGCGGTCGAACGCCGCCACCACGTAAAGGGCGAGGCTCTGCAGCTCGAGGCCGACGTAAAGCGCGATGAGATCGTTGGCCGAGATCATCATCATCATGCCGGTGACGGCGAGCAGGACGAGAACCGGAAACTCGAACTTTACGCGGCCAGCCTCCTGCCAATAGTCGACCGACATGAGGAGCGTCACCGCAGCGCCGGTCAGCGTGAGCAGCTTCATCACGCGGGCGAAGGGATCGACGATGAAGCTGTCTCCGAACAAGGTGGCCGTGCCGCTTTCCCCCACCACGAAAAAGCCCGCTAGCGCCAGCACGAGGACCGCGACCCAAAGTATAAGCTTTCCCCGTTCTCTCCGCGTGGCCACGCCGGCGAGCAGCAATGCCATGGCCCCGATCGAGAGCGTGAGCTCTGGCAGCGTGATCGACAAGTGAAGGGAGGGCTGCACGGGGTCTCCTTAGGGCGCGAGCGCGATGCGCGCCTGCTCGGCGGCGGCAAGGGCGGTGTGGTAATTCTTGATCAGCGCCTCGACCGAGGCCGCACTCGCATCCAGCACCGGCCCAGGATAGAAGCCGAAGACAATCGTAAGCACGACGAGCGGCGTCATCACCGCGATCTCGCGCCAGGTCAAATCGGTGATGAATTTGAGGCTCGGCTTCTCCAGTCTGCCGAACATGAGGCGGCCATAGAGCCAGAGCGCGTAGGCCGCCGAAAGGACGACCCCGGTGGTGGCGAGGAACGCCACCCAGGTGTTAATGCGGAAGGCGCCGACGAGACTCAAGAACTCACCGACGAAGCCGGAGGTGCCCGGCAAACCGACATTGGCGAGCGTGAACACCATGAAGCAGAAGGCATAAAGCGGCATGCGGTCGGCGAGCCCCCCATAGGCCGCGATCTCGCGGGTGTGCATGCGGTCGTAGATCACACCGACGCAGAGGAACAGCGCGCCGGAGACGATGCCGTGGGACAGCATCTGGAAGATCCCGCCTTGCAGGCCCTGCATGGTGAGGGTGAACACGCCGATGGTGACGAAGCCCATATGCGCGACTGAGGAATAGGCGATCAGTTTCTTTACATCCTCCTGCGCGAGCGCCACCAGGGAGGTGTAGATGATGGCGATTACGGAGAGCGCGAAGACGAGCGGCGCGAACTGCGCCGAGGCAAGCGGAAACATCGGGATGGAGAAGCGCAAGAAGCCGTAGCCGCCCATCTTCAGAAGAATGCCGGCAAGGATCACGGAGCCCGCGGTCGGCGCCTCGACATGGGCGTCGGGGAGCCAGGTGTGCACCGGCCACATGGGCAGCTTCACCGCGAAGGAGGCGAGGAAGGCAAACCAGAGCCAGGTCTGCATCGAGGCAGAAAAGCCATGGGTCAGCAGCGTGGGAATGTCCGTAGTCCCCGCCTCCCAATAGATCGCCATGATGGCGAGCAGCATGAGCAGCGAGCCCGCGAGCGTATAGAGAAAGAACTTGAAGCTCGCATAGACGCGGCGCGGCCCACCCCAAATGCCGATGATGAGGAACATCGGGATCAGCCCGCCCTCGAAGAAAAGATAGAACAGCACGAGGTCGAGGCTCGTGAATACGCCCAGCATCAAGGTCTCGAGCACGAGGAAGGCGATCATATATTCCTTCACCCGCGTCGTGATCGACTGCCAGCTCGCCAGAATGCAAATCGGCATCAGCAATGCGGTGAGCAGGACGAAGGGCAAGGAGATGCCGTCGACGCCCATATGGAAGCTTATCTCACCCAGCCAAGCGCGGCGTTCGACGAACTGGAATTGCGCCGTCGTTGAATCGAATTCCCGCCAGAGCAGCAGCGACAGAGCAAAGGTGAGAAGCGTGGTCCAGAGCGCAATGAAGCGGGTGTTGCTGACGGCGCTCGCATCGTCACCGCGCAGGAGCACGATCAGCAGCGCGCCCAGCAGCGGCAGGAAGGTGATAGTGGAGAGGATCGGCCAGCCGAAGCTCATCGCGGCAGCCCTCCCCCCGCAAAGATGAAATAGGTGATCAGGAGGGCCACGCCGATCAGCATGACGAAGGCGTAGTGATAGATGTAGCCGGTCTGGAGCCGCACCACGCGGTTAGTGATGTCGATCACGCGGGCCGCCACCCCGTCAGGCCCCAGCCCATCGATGACGGCGCCGTCGCCCGTCTTCCACAGAAAGCGCCCGAGTCGTTTGGCCGGCCGCACGAAGAGAACGTCGTACAGGGCGTCGAAATACCAGGCATGCAGCAGAAACTGGTAGACCCCGCGAAAGCGCTTGGCGAGGCCGAAGGGCACGAGCGGATTGCGGATGTAGAAGTACCAGGCAATCCCGAAGCCGGCGGCCATGGCGAGTGTCGGCGCCAGCATCACCAGGATCGGCACCTCGTGGCCGGCCTCCGTCGCATGGGTCACGAGCGACCCGCGCCAGAACGCGGCTTGGTCCGCGCCGATGAAGAGGTGCTCGAACAGGACGCCGGCGAACAGCGAGCCAAGCGCGAGAATCACCAGTGGCAGCTCCATGGTCCAAGGCGGTTCATGGGCATGCTCCAGCACCTCGGGCTTCTCGCGGGGCTTGCCCTCGAAGGCGAGGAACATCAGCCGCCAGGAATAGAAGGAGGTCAGCAGCGCCGCGACCGCCGTGAGCACGAAGGCATAAAGCGCGACGGGTGACGCCCCGGCGTAAGCCGCCTCGATGATCGCATCCTTGGAGACGAAGCCTGAGGTGAAGGGGAAGCCGGTCAGCGACAGGGTTCCGATCAGCATCATCGCCCAGGTGAAAGGGATGACTTTGCGCAAACCGCCCATGCGGCGGAGGTCCTGCTCGTGATGCAGCGCGTGGATCACGGCGCCCGCGCCCAAGAACAGAAGCGCCTTGAAGAAGGCATGGGTGAAGAGGTGAAAGATGCCGGTACCGTAGGCGCCGACGCCCTCGGCCACGAACATATAACCGAGCTGCGAGCAAGTCGAATAGGCGACGACCCGTTTGATATCGGTCTGCACCAGGCCCACGGTCGCGGCGAAGAAGGCCGTGGTGGCGCCGATTAAGGTGACGAAGCCGAGCGCGATGGGCGCAAGCTCGAACAACGGCGACAGCCGCGCCACAAGGAACACCCCGGCCGTGACCATAGTCGCGGCATGGATCAGCGCCGAGACGGGGGTCGGGCCCTCCATGGCGTCGGGGAGCCAGGTATGGAGCAGGAACTGCGCCGATTTGCCCATGGCGCCCACGAACAGCAAGAGGCAGATCAGCGTCAACACGTCGACCTGCATCCCTAAGAATTCCATGGTCTTGCCGACCTGGTCCGGGGCGGACGCAAACACCGTGTCGTATTGCAGGCTATTGAACACGGTGAACGCGGCAAAGATGCCGAGTGCGAAGCCGAAATCGCCGACGCGGTTGACGATGAACGCCTTGATCGCGGCCGCCTTGGCCGCGGGGCGGTGATACCAGAAGCCGATCAGGAGATAGGAGGCGAGGCCTACGCCCTCCCAGCCGAAGAACAGCTGTAGGAAGTTATCGGCCGTCACCAGCGCGAGCATGGCGAAGGTGAAGAGCGAGAGGTAAGCGAAGAAGCGCGGCCGGTGCGGATCCTCGTCCATATAGCCGATGGAATAGAGGTGCACGAGGCCGGACACGGTGGTCACCACCACCAGCATCACGGCGGTGAGCGTGTCGATGCGGAGCGCCCAGGAGGTCTGCAGCGCGCCGGAGTTGATGAAGCGCAAGAGCTCGATCCGCTCCTCATAGCCTTGGATGCCGACCTGATAGAAGGCGACCCAGGAGAGAATCGCGGTGACGAGGACGAGGCTCGTGGTGACCACTTCGCTCGCCCGTGCGCCGACGAGCCGGCCGAAAAAGCCGGCAAAGATCGCGCCAATCAGCGGCAGAAGGACGATCGCCTGATACATGGGCGGCGTTAGCCCTTCAAGAGATCGATTTCCGCGACATCGATGGTGCCGCGGTTGCGGAAAGTGACGACGACGATGGCGAGGCCGATCGCGGCTTCGGCCGCGGCGACGTTCAGCACGATGAGCGCGAAGACCTGCCCTACCAGATCGCCGTGAAAACTAGAGAAGGCGACGAGGTTCAAGTTCACCGCGAGCAGCATCAGCTCAACGCTCATCAGGATAACGATGACGTTCTTGCGGTTCAGGAAGATACCGAAAATGCCGAGCGTGAACAGGATCGCTGCGACAGTGAGGTAGTGGGACAGGCCGACGGTCACGACAGTCCCCTCCCCGTTTCGACCTCGACCACCTCGACCGCCATTTCGCGTGTGCGTTGCACCTGGCGCGTGACCGACTGGCGCCTGACACCCTGCTTATGCTGCAGGGTGAGCACGATGGCGCCGATCATGGCGACAAGCAGGATTAGGCCAGCGGCCTCGAACAGGTAGACGTATTTCGTGTAGAGGATCTGGCCAAGCGCCGCGGTGTTGCTCATCTCCGACGCCGGAGGCGAGGGCGCCTGCGCGGCGGCTTGGGGCGCCGTCACCCAGGCGCCGACGATGAAGATCAGCTCGACGAGGAGCAGGACGCCGACGGTGGCGCCGACTGGCAGATATTTGAGGAAACCCGCTTTGAGCACGGCGAAGTCTACGTCGAGCATCATCACCACGAACAGGAACAGCACGAGGACCGCGCCGACATAGACCACGACCAGGATCATGGCGAGGAATTCGGCGCCGAGCAGCACGAAGAGCCCGGCCGCGTTGAAGAAGGCGAGGATAAGGAAGAGCACCGCGTGCACCGGGTTCTTCACGGCGATGACCATGAAGGCCGAGGCCACGCATATCCCGGCGAAGAGATAGAAGAACAGCGCCGACAGCATCAATAGACCTCGCCCCCGCTGGCGGTCACCGATAAGGCGCATCGAGCGCCAGGTCCTTGGCGATCTCGCGCTCCCAGCGGTCGCCATTCGCAAGCAGCCGCTCCTTGTCGTAGTAAAGCTCCTCGCGCGTCTCGGTGGTGAACTCGAAATTCGGTCCCTCCACAATGGCGTCCGCCGGGCACGCCTCCTGGCAGAAGCCGCAATAGATGCATTTCACCATGTCGATGTCGTAGCGCGTGGTCCGGCGCGTGCCGTCGTTGCGGCGGGGTCCGGCCTCGATGGTGATGGCTTGCGCCGGGCAGATCGCCTCGCAGAGCTTGCAGGCGATGCAGCGCTCCTCACCGTTCGGATAGCGCCGCAGCGCATGCTCGCCGCGGAATCTGGGCGAGAGCGGCCCCCTTTCGAAGGGGTAGTTGATGGTTGCCTTGGGTCTCACGAAATATTTGAGCGCGAGCCAAAAGGCCGACAGAAACTCGGTCAGCAACAGGGTCTTGGCGGCCTCGGCAACCCGCTTCACGCTTTATCTCCTCTCAATTCGCTTGCTGCCAAAGCTGAAGGATGGCCGCCACGATTACGACCATGGCAAGCGACAATGGCAGGAACACCTTCCAGCCAAGCCGCATCAGCTGGTCATAGCGGTAACGGGGCACCATGGCCTTGACCATGGCGATCAGAAAGAACAAGAAGCAAACCTTCCCCATGAACCATACCACACCTGGAATCCAGGTGAAGGGCGGCACCGGGAACAGCGGCAGCCAGCCGCCCAGGAACAAGACGGTGCCAAGCCCGCACATCAGCACGACGGCGACATACTCACCGAGCATGAAAAGCATGTAAGGCGTTGAGGAATATTCGACCATGAAGCCCGCGACGAGCTCCGACTCCGCTTCGAGCAGGTCGAAGGGCGGCCGGTTGGTCTCGGCGAGCGCCGAAACGAAAAACACCACGAACATGGGGAGAAGCGGCAGCCAATACCAACCGAATAGCCCGAACGGCCCGCTTTGCGCTTTGACAACGTCGTTCAGATTGAGCGAGCCCGCGCAGAGCAGCACGGTGATGATGACGAAGCCGATCGAGACCTCGTAGGAGACCATCTGCGCCGCCGAGCGAAGCGCCGCGAGGAAGGCGTATTTCGAGTTCGACGCCCAGCCGGCCATGATCACGCCGTAGACCTGCAACGACGAGACGGCAAAGATGTAGAGGATGCCAACATTGATGTCGGCAACCGCCCAGCCGTCGGCTACCGGGATCACCGCCCACGCCGACAGGGCGAGCCCGGCGGTGACGAGGGGTGCCAGCAGGAAGACGCCCTTATTGGCGGAAGCCGGGATCACGGGCTCCTTGAAGACGAATTTCAGCAGGTCGGCGAAGGATTGGAGCAGGCCCCATGGCCCGACTACATTTGGCCCGCGGCGGAGCTGCACCGCGGCCCAGACCTTCCGGTCGGCATAGAGCAGAAAGGCGACGATGATCAGCAGTGTCACCAGCAGGAGCAGGCTCTGCCCGATGATGATGGCAAGCCGCAGTCCATAGCTCGACCAGAGCTCAGCCATCGGTGCCCGTCGCCTCTTCGGTGCTCGTCGCATGCATCGCGCTCAAGCTCGCCATGATTTCGGATGCCCGCGCGATTGGGTTCGTCAGATAGAAATCGGCAATGGACTGCCCGAAGCGCTCCTTGCCGGTCTTGCCTCCTTTGGCGGCCAGTCTCTCGATGGCGGCGGCATCGGCGGGGATGACGGTGTCGAGCAGAGCGAGGTGCGGGCAGGCGGCGAACATCTTGGCACGGAGCTCGGCGACCGTGTCGAAAGGCAGAGGTTGCCCGAGCGCGCCCGAAAGCGCGCGCAAGATCTTCCAGTCCTCGCGCGCCTCACCCGGCGGGAAGACGGCGCAAGCGGTCATTTGCGGTCGGCCTTCGGTGTTGACGAAGAGCGCGTCCTTCTCGGTGTAGGCAGCGCCCGGCAGGATGACATCGGCGCGATGGGCGCCCCGGTCGCCATGGCTGCCCTGATAGATGACAAAGGCCTGCCCCAGCCTTTCCGTCTCGATCTCATCGGCGCCGAGGAGGTAGACGGCTTCAATCGCGCCGCTCCCCGCCCCATTGAGGATGGCGTCGACGTCGCTGCCGCCTTTGCCCGGCACCAGGCCGAGGTCGAGACCGGCAACGCGGGCGGCGGCGGCGTGAAGCACACTGAATCCAATCCAGCCGAGGGCTGGTTTGACGGCACCCATCGCAAGCGCGGCTTTGGCGGCGAGCGCCAGCACGCCTTCGCCGTCGGCTCGCACAAGCGCAGCCTGGCCGATAATCACCAGCGACCGCTCGGCTCCCTTTGCCTTCTCGAGAAAGGGATGGGAGCCGTCGGCGACTTTGGCGAGGGTCTCGGGGCCGGCGCCGAGATGCTCGTAGGCATAGGTCAGGTCAACCGGCTCGCCGATAAGGCCGATGGGAAGGCGCCCTTGCGCCTGCCGCCAGCGCTTTAAGATGCGCGCATTGAGCACCGGCAATTCGAGGCGTGGATTGGTGCCGATGAGGAGAATGGCGTCGGCCTGCTCGATGCCTTCGACGGTCGCGTTGAAGAGGTAGGTAGCGCGGCCAAGTGCGGGATCAAGCTTGGCGCCGTCCTGCCGGCAATCGATGTTGGGCGAGCCAAGCTGCTCGGCCAGAAGCTTGAGCGCGAACATCTCCTCGGCCCCGGCGAGGTCGCCGGCGAGGGTCGCGAAGCGGTCGCCGTCGAGGCCCTTCAGCTTCCGGGCGACGACGGACAGGACCTCGTCCCAACTGGCTGGCTCAAGCCGCCCGTCACGCCGGACATAAGGCCGGTCGAGACGCTGCAGGCGCAAGCCGTCCCAGACATGGCGCGTCTTGTCAGAGATCCATTCCTCATTGATGGCGTCGTTGACGCGCGGGAGAAAGCGTAAGACCTCGCGCCCGCGGGAGTCGATGCGGATATTGGAGCCGAGCGCGTCCATGACGTCGATCGACTGGGTCTTGGTGAGCTCCCAGGGACGAGCGACGAAAGCGTAAGGCCTCGAGGTGAGCGCGCCCACGGGGCAGAGGTCGACGACATTGCCTGAGAGCTCCGAGATCATGCCGTGCTCGAGATAGGTGGTGATCTCCATGTCCTCGCCGCGGCCGATGGCGCCAAGCTCCTCGACGCCCGCGACCTCGGTCATGAAGCGAATGCAGCGCGTGCAATGGATGCAGCGGGTCATGTAGGTGCCGATCAGAGGCCCGAGATATTTATCCTCGACAGCACGCTTGTTGTCGCCGAAGCGGCTCGCATCGAAGCCATAGGCCATGGTCTGGTCTTGAAGATCGCATTCGCCGCCCT
Source organism: uncultured Alphaproteobacteria bacterium (assembly GCA_963804515.1). GTDB lineage: Bacteria > Pseudomonadota > Alphaproteobacteria > Rhizobiales > Methyloligellaceae > Methyloceanibacter. The sequence continues at coordinate 138,291 of CAWDQR010000001.1, forward strand.
GGTCGCAGATGGGGCAATCGAGCGGATGATTGATGAGCAGGAACTCGAGCACGCCCTCGCGCGCCTTCTTCACCATCTCTGAGTTGGTGATGATGGTCGGTGGGGTTCCGTCGCGCCCAGGCCGGAGATCGCCGACCCCCATGGCGCAAGAGGCGACGGGCTTCGGCATCCCGGCGACCTCGACCAGGCACATGCGGCAATTGCCGGCGATGGAGAGACGCTCGTGATAACAGAAGCGCGGGATCTCGATGCCGGCGAGGCTACAGGCCTGGATCAGCGTGATGCCGTTCGGTACCTCAATCTCGCGGTTATTGATGATCAGCTTCGGCATTTTTGGTGCCTTGCTCCTCTACTCCGCCGCGACGGGGACCGAGGGCGACAGGGGTCGCGTGCTTTGCGCGTCGATGCGCTCCTCGATGACGTGGCGGAAATGGCGGATCAGCCCCTGCACCGGCCAGGCCGCCGCATCGCCCAGCGCGCAGATGGTGTGGCCCTCCACCTGGTAGCTGACTTGGAGCAGCATATCGATCTCACGCTTCTCGGCTTGGCCTTTCGTCATGCGCTCCAGCACCCGCCACATCCAGCCAGTGCCCTCGCGGCAGGGCGTGCATTGCCCGCAACTCTCATGCTTGTAGAAATAGGAGAGCCTGGCGATGGCGCGGATCATATCGGTCGACTTGTCCATGACGATGACGGCCGCAGTGCCTAGCCCGGTCTTCAGTTCCTTCAGGCTGTCGAAATCCATGGGCAGGTCGTTGCACTGGCTTGCCGGGATGCATGGCACGGACGAGCCGCCCGGGATGACCGCGAGCAGATTGTCCCAGCCGCCGCTAACGCCGCCCGCGTGAATGTCGATCAGCTCGCGGAGCGGGACGCCCATCTCCTCTTCGACATTGCAGGGCTTGTTCACATGGCCCGAAAGGCAGAAAAGCTTAGTGCCGGTGTTGTTGGGTTTGCCGAGAGAGGCGAACCAGGTCGCGCCACGGCGAAGGATATCGGGCACGACTGCGATCGATTCGACATTGTTGACGGTGGTTGGTGCGCCATAAAGCCCAACATTGGCGGGGAATGGCGGCTTCAGCCGCGGCATGCCCTTCTTGCCTTCGAGGCTTTCGAGCAGCGCCGTCTCCTCGCCGCAAATATAGGCCCCTGCCCCGTGATGGAGATACAAATCGAAGTCCCAGCCGTGTGAGTTGTTCTGGCCGATCAGCTTCGCGTCATAGGCCTCGTCGATCGCGGCTTGCAACACCTTCCGCTCTCGGATGAACTCGCCGCGAATGTAGATGTAGGAGACATGCGCGCGCATGGCGAAGGCCGCGAGCAACGCGCCCTCGATGAGAAGATGCGGGTCATGGCGCATGATGTCCCGGTCCTTGCAGGTGCCGGGCTCGGACTCATCAGCATTGATCACGAGATAGCTTGGACGGCCGTCGGATTGCTTCGGCATGAACGACCATTTGAGCCCCGTCGGGAAGCCCGCGCCGCCGCGACCCCTTAGGCCCGAGGCCTTCACCTCCTCGATGATGGCTTCATGACCCCGGTCGATCATGGCCTTGGTGCCGTCCCAGGCGCTGCGGGCGCGCGCGGCTTTGAGCCGCCAGTCATGGAAGCCGTAAAGATTTTTGAAGATACGATCGGAGTCTTTGAGCATCACTGCGGCTCCGTCTCATAGAGCGACGGCTCCGTCAGCGTGGTCGGTCCGCCAGACGGCTCGGAGGAATGACGTCCGTCCTGCGGGCCGGGCTCAACCTTGCGGCCCTCTCGCAGATCGACGAGGATCCGCTCCAGGCTTTCTGGCGTCAGGTCCTCATAATAGTCATCGTTGATCTGGACGATCGGCGCGTTGACGCAAGCACCCAAACACTCGACCTCGACCCAGGAGAAAAGTCCGTCCTCGGTGACATGGCCCGGCTCGCCGATCAGCTTGCGGCACGTGGATTTGAGCGTATCGGCGCCGCGCAGCCAGCAGGGGGTGGTGCCGCAAAGCTGCACGTAGTAGCGCCCGACCGGCGCCAGATTAAACATGGTGTAGAAGGTCGCGATCTCATAGACCCGGATATAGGCTATACCGAGCATGTCGGCGATGGCGCAAAGCGCGGGCTCGGGCAGCCAGCCGCCGCATTGCTCCTGCGCCCGCCACAACAGCGGCAGGACCGCGGAGGCTCGGCGCCCTTCGGGATATTTCTTGAGCTGGCCCTTTGCCCAGTTGAGATTTTCGGGCGTGAAAGCGAAGGCTTCGGGCTGCTCGGTGGCAAGGCGGCGGACGCTCATTGATTACGCTTTTCCCCGCGAAACTCGCAGTTCACCGTCAAGACCAAGATCAAATGGGGCCGGCTCATCGGTCCACCTCTCCGAACACGATATCGATCGATCCTAACACTGCCGAGACATCGGCCAGCATATGGCCTCGACAGAGGAACTCCATGGCCTGGAGATGCGCAAAACCCGGCGCCCTGATCTTGCAGCGGTAAGGGCGGTTGGTGCCGTCGGCGACGAGATAGACGCCGAACTCACCCTTGGGAGCTTCCACCGCCGCGTAGACTTCGCCGGCGGGCACGTGATAGCCCTCGGTGTAGAGCTTGAAGTGGTGGATCAGCGCTTCCATCGAGCTCTTCATCTCGGCGCGCCTGGGCGGCACCATCTTGTGGTTCTCCACGGTGACCGGCCCGAGCTCGGTCGAGAGCCGCTCGCAAGCTTGCCTCATGATGCGCACCGACTGACGCATCTCCTCCATGCGCACGAGATAGCGGTCGTAACAGTCGCCGTTCTTGCCGATGGGAATGTCGAACTCAAGCTCCGCGTAGCACTCGTAGGGTTGGCTCTTGCGCAGGTCCCAGCGGGCGCCGGAGCCGCGGACCATGACGCCGGAGAAGCCCCGGGCCCAAGCATCCTCGAGCTTCACCACGCCGATATCGACGTTGCGTTGCTTGAAGATCCGGTTGTCGGTGAGCAGCCCCTCGATGTCGTCGCAGACTTTGAGGAAGGGATCGCAGAAGGCGTGGATGTCGGCGACGAGCTCTGGCGGCAGGTCCTGATGCACGCCGCCGGGGCGGAAATAGGCGGCGTGCATGCGGCTGCCGCTCGCCCGCTCGTAGAACACCATCAGCTTTTCTCGCTCCTCGAAACCCCAAAGCGGCGGGGTGAGCGCGCCCACATCCAGGGCCTGGGTGGTGACATTGAGGAGGTGGGAGAGCAGGCGGCCGATCTCCGAATAGAGCACGCGGATGAGCTGGGCGCGCTTCGGCACCGCGACGCCCACGAGCTTCTCCACCGCAAGCGAATAGGCGTGCTCCTGGTTCATCGGCGCCACGTAGTCGAGGCGGTCGAAATAGGGCAGCGCCTGAAGATAGGTCTTGTACTCGATCAGCTTCTCGGTGCCGCGATGGAGCAGCCCGATATGGGGGTCGACGCGCTCGACCACCTCGCCGTCGAGCTCGAGCACGAGGCGCAAGACGCCGTGAGCGGCGGGATGCTGCGGACCAAAATTGATGGTGAATTTGCGGTTCTCGGTGTCCGCGGCAGGGGCCTTGGTCTCGGTCATCCTACGTCCACTTCGGCAGCAAATTTCGCGGCTTTGGCGGCGACGGATTTCTTGAATCGGTCCCAGTTGACGATGAAGCGCTCATGGGTGCCGGAGCCGATCTCGTCGATGCCGTCATGCGCGCGGAGCGTGAAGCGCGTCCGCGGTCCCCTCACCTCGACGCATTCGGCCTCGACCGTGACGGTCAGTCCTGGCGGGGTCGCGGCCTTATGCGAGACGTCGATATGCACTCCGAGACTGCCCTCGCCCGGGTCGAGATGAGCTGTTAGCAGCTGCACGCAGGTCCACTCCATGAGCCCGACCATGAAGCCTGTGGCGAACACCTCGGGCATCTCCCGCAACTCGGCCGCCTCGGCATAAAGATGCGGCACGGTCTTGGTTTCGGGCACGGTGTAGGAGAAGTGATGCCTTAGGCCCGCCTTGAGGGATGGCTTCATGGCTTCGCGTCCTTATCGCCGGCACGGAGGTCGCGGGCCTCTCCGGCCTTCTCGTCCCCGGGGATGGCGGTGTCCATGCCCTCCCAGGGGCTCAGGAAATCGAAGCTGCGGTATTCCTGCATCAGCTTCACGGGCTCATACACCACGCGCTTCAACTCGTCGTCGTAGCGGAGCTCGACGAAGCCCGTGAGCGGGAAGTCCTTGCGCAAAGGGTGACCCTCGAAGCCGTAATCGGTGAGGATACGCCGGAGATCCGGGTGGCCGGAGAAGAGGATGCCATAAAGGTCGTAGGCCTCGCGTTCAAACCAATTGGCCGCCGGGAAAAGGCCGACCAGGCTTGGCACGGGCGTCTCCTCGTCGGTCGTGACGCGGACGCGAATGCGATGGTTATGCCAGGGACTGAGCAAATGATAGACCACGTCGAATCTCCGCTCGCGCTCTGGGTAGTCGACGCCGCAAATGTCGATCAGGCAGCCAAAGCGGGAGGCTGGATCGTCGCGCAGGAACTCGATCGTGGGGAGAAGCTGCTCGCGCTCGACCTCGACGGTGAGCTCGCCAAACGCCACGCGCCAGGAGGCCAGCGCGGGCCTGAGGCGATCTGCGAGATAACCGCCGAGCTCATTAAGGGCTTCGTCCATCAAGCGTCCTGGACTTAAGAGAAGGTTTCAGCGTTCGATGGTGCCGGTCCGCCTGATCTTCTTCTGCAACAGGAGCACGCCATAGACGAGCGCCTCGGCGCTTGGCGGGCAGCCAGGCACGTAGATGTCCACAGGCACGATGCGGTCGCAGCCGCGAACCACCGAATAGGAATAGTGATAATAGCCGCCGCCATTGGCGCAGGATCCCATGGAGATGACGTAACGCGGATCGGGCATCTGGTCGTAGACCTTGCGCAGCGCCGGGGCCATCTTGTTGCAGAGCGTGCCGGCAACGATCATCACGTCGGACTGTCTCGGGCTGCCACGTGGGGCGAAGCCGAAGCGCTCGAGGTCGTAGCGGGGCATCGACGCCTGCATCATCTCTACCGCGCAGCAGGCGAGCCCGAAGGTCATCCACATCAAAGAGCCGGTGCGCGCCCAGTTGATGAGATCGTCGGCGGTGGTGAGCAGAAACCCCTTGTCGGCGAGCGCGTCGGAGAACTCGCCAAAGCTCGCTTGCGCCGGCGTGATGAGGCCGCCGCTCCTGCCCTCCTTGGGCTGCTCGAAATTGACTTCAGGACTTAATCCCATTCGAGCGCGCCCTTCCGCCACTCATAGATGAAGCCGACGGTGAGTATGGCGAGGAACACCATCATCGACCAGAAACCGAACGGGCCCACGTCCTTGAACGCCACCGCCCAGGGGAACAGAAACGCGACCTCAAGGTCGAAGATAATGAACAAGAGCGACACCAGGTAGAAGCGCACGTCGAATTTCATGCGCGCGTCGTCGAAGGCGTCGAAACCGCATTCATAAGCCGAGACCTTCTCCGGGTCGGGCTTGTGTACGGCGATGACGAACGGAGCGACGAGCAGCGCGCCGCAGATGACGAAGGCGAGGCCGACGAAGATGACGAGCGGCAGATAGGCCTGGAGGAGCTGGCTCATGGTATGGCGCCTCACGCTGACGGCTCAAGAGCCAAGGCAGTCGACCTACGGTCAACGGCGGCACGCTCTCGTTAACGCCCGAAGGGAGGCTTAGCGCAGCAAGATATCGCTGGCAAGAAAACGCGGGCCATCCGCGTCTGGGACCGAGGCAAAATAGGCGGCTTCCTGGCGCTAGCGTAAGCGGATTGGGAGGAGATGCCGCGCCTCAAGCCGAACTTCGGGGGCCGAGCGACATCCGGCGGCTCTTGCAGTGAATGGCGGGAGTGACGGGCTTAGACCGCCCCATTGATTACAACAGCTTAGACTTACAAGCTCACTTATCTGAGCATATTGGTGCTAAAGGCATTTCCGGCGCACTTACAAACCGAAGACCTGAACCACCGCCCATAAAAGCGAACGCCGCCCAGTGGGACCGGGGCGGCGCCGCGAAGATAGATCAAGGTAAGTTCAGGAGCCCACTAATTACACCGCCCGCCGCCACTCCGCAAGCAGGGAGGACGTCGATATGACGCGCTCTCCCGACATTACCGTCGCGATCATCGATAGAAGCGCCAGCGTGCAGGTGCGAGTGACCCTGCTGACCTGGCGCGGCGAGCACAAGATCAGCGTCAGGGAATACACGCCGGGTCCCATCAGCGGGACCTGGTGGGCGAGCGACAAGGGCGTCACCCTCGACGTCGATAAGCTGCCCGAGCTCATCGCCGCCATGCGGAACGCCGAAGCGAAAGCCGTCTCTGCAGGGATGCTCTCCAAAGGGAGGGCGGTGGCATGACCGAGACAGATCGTTTCGACTGGCATCGAGATCCCAGCATCGTTGTCCGTGAGCAGCTTTCTCTGGCCGTCTATCCGAACACCGTCGGGCATGTGGTCATCAGGTGCGAGCGGCGGTGGGATGAGGAAGGAGACCCATTCTTCACGATTGCCCCCGAAAACGCCCCAGCCATCGCGCAAGCGATTTTGCGTACGGCCGGTCTTGGGGAGATCGAGTTTATCCGCCGTTGCCGCGGTGGGTATGAGGATGTCGAGATAGCGACTGGGGCGACGCCACACCCCGATATTGATTGGGGCGACGACGAAGCCCCTGAGGCGCCTGAAGCTCCGCTTGAAGAGCCTCCGTTACTTCGCGTCATCAACGGTCACAAGGAGGTTCTGCAGGCTGCCGAGTGAGTTGGCGTGCTTTCCATGCCAGCTCACCATGAGCCACGGTCTACGAGGTTATCCAGGCCTGTTGTAGAGCACCGTGTCGCAAGCCGAAGGGCATCGGCAAAAGCAATCGTCCGCAGACCCGCGGACGATTGCAGGAGTGGGCAACGGCTAGCGCCGACCCACAGGTTAACCGCGAAGCTGGTGGATCAGCGAGCGGTGTTCCCGCGTCATTAAGCGGGACGTAAAGGCCGACAGCGTGACCCCGGCCTCCCTCAATTGAGGTTGTCTCGATCCGCCTATGTCTCAGGCCCTCCCGGCTCGGAGGTTCAGAGCATGGCTTGGTCCGTAACAGGCCAAGCTATGCCTAAACCCAGCCCTCTCAACGGTTCAGTGGGCAAGAGGGGGACAAAAGAGCGGAAAAAGTGGAAGCGCGCCCTAGCGCTCAATCCCGAAGCCGTAGGCGTTGGAGCAGTTTTGCGGCAGCGGTACCTGGCCCATAGGCGCGAAAAGATGGTCCGAGTGAGCAGTGTTGAAGATGGAGACTTCAAAAGATGTCCCGCCGGAAGCCGAAGATGAAGTCACAAAGCCTGACCGCGCCCTACAAGCCCACGCCGCAAGAGCGCGCAGCGATCGAGGCCTACCTCGCCCGGAACAGCGAAGCGTCCCTCGCCCCGCGCTTGAAAATCTTGCAGAAGGAAGGCTCGGCGAAAATTTTGCTGGACCATCCGGAGCCTGCGTTCGGGCAGCTGTTGCTCATGAGGGCGCTCGGCACAATGGATGAGGACTTCCTGAACGGTATCCTTGGCCAGCTTGCCAATGCCGGAACGCAAGGCCCCAAAGTGGATGCGCGGGCGCTCAACTTCATGCTCTCCGTGGTCAAGAGCGTGAAACCGCGGGACGAGCTGGAGACCCTGCTCGCCGCGCAAATGGCCGCCGTGCATATGGCGACGATGACCTTCGCGCGCCGGCTCGCCCATGTAGAAAATATCGCGCAACAGGACAGTGCGGAGCGCGCCTTCAACAAGCTCGCGCGGACCTTCGCGATGCAGCTCGATGCGCTCAAGCGTTACCGGACCGGAGGAGAGCAAAAAGTCACGGTGAAGCATGTCACGGTGAACGAAGGCGGACAGGCCATTGTCGGCCCCGTCTCGCACGGGGGAGAGGGGGTCAGCACAAAATCCAAGGGGTCAACCTCATGAAACGAGAGTATGCCTTTCAAAAGGCTCCGCGATGCTGCGCCACCTCGAAGCGCACGAAAGTACGGTGCAATGCTCCCGCCCTTCGGGGCTGGGCCGTTTGCAAATTCCACGGGGCGCGCGGTGGAGCGCCAAAGGGCAAGCGCAACGGTATGTATCGGCACGGGCTCTATACGAAAGAGACCGTTGAAGAGCGCCGCTTTCTCCGCCAGCTTCTCCGGCAATCACGCGAGGCACTAGCTACCCTTCCATGCGATGGCAAGTTATGATCGATTAGCGTGAGGGACATTTCTTTCTCAACTAGACCGACTGAGGGTTGCGAGATGCAGCCAGGAATTCCGGTACATAAAAACTCAGGTCACGATTGGCATCTCCAACGGCACGGTTCGCCGATTTGACGGAAGCGACCGACACGCTCTGCCGGATGTTAAAGGTCACCGGCCCCAGGCATCGTCGCACCGGCTATTTTGTTGCTCGTCGTCTTTTCGAGAGGCTCGAAGGTTTCGCCGACCTTGAGGCCCGCATTGCCGCTTTGCCGACGCAGCAAGATCGAGGTGATGCCTTCGAGGTCTTCGCCGAGGCTTACTTAGCTACCCAGAAGCTCGTGGGGGCCGAAGAAGTCTGGCCCGCCGATCAAGTTCCATGGGCGCTACGCTGGCCAAGCCATCACGAACCGGCGCGAGATTGCGACGTTATTGCGCGCCATGAAAACGCTTGCAAGGAACCAAGCGTAGCTGGCTCGGTCCAACTATCGTTGGGATATGCTGAAACCAAGGGCTCCGGGGCAAGGGGATTACGGACCCTCCCTGGCACCCCCTTGAGCCGCCGGCAAAGCACGAGCATGGTCCCTTCCTAGTGCCTGAAATCCGAATCGATAAGGTCCGCGCCTCGAAGGACGGTCATCAATTCCACGAGGCTTGGGTGGCGCGCTGCGCCCTTACTCTGCTGCTTTCGCGGAACGCGCTCCACGCGATCGCCGTCGAGGGCCTTGCCGAAGACGACGAAGAAGGTGCGCCCGACTCCACGGTAGAGATCGCCGACGCCACATTCTACTTCGGAGGCGGCGCGTCGTTCGAAGCCTGTTCGCACATGGAGGTGGCGCAATTCAAGTATTCCATTGTGGCGCAGGACAAGGCGCTGCGCGTCTCGGATGCCCGCAAGACGCTGGCGAAGTTCGCGACTGCCGAGGCCGATTTCACTGCCAAACGCGGCGCGGCGGCGGTCTCCGCGAAGCTGACGTATTCGCTCAACAGCAACCGGCCGATATCGGACGGCATGCTGGAAGCGTTTCGCGCGGCGTCGACAGGCGAGGCGCCTGCGTCCGAAGACGGCAAGGCGCAGCTCGATAAGCTGCTTGCAGCCGTTCCGCTCACGGGCCACCAGCTCAGGAGCTTCGCATCGCGCGTGGTTCTTGTCGGCCGGATAGAAAGCCTGCGGGATCTCGAGCTCGGAAATGCGCGGACCATCGCCGACTGGTCCGCTTCCGACGATGTGCTGGCTCGCGCGCGGCTCGGCGACCTCAGGCGGGTCGTCCGGGACAAGGCAAGTTCGGCAGGACAACGCAACAATCTCATCAAGCAGGTCGACGTCCTGGCGGCACTCGGTCTGTCTCAAGAGAGCGACCTGCTGCCGACACCACAGGCATTTCCCGAGGTCGGCGAGGTCGTAAAGCGCGCCCAGCTCGCGGACTTCATCAAGGTCATCGCGACAGCGCCTCGCTGGATCGTCCACGCCGCAGGCGGTATCGGAAAGACCATATTCGTCCAAAGCTTGGCTGCCCAATTGGAGGCCGAAGACGAGGTTGTGCTGTTCGACTGCTTCGGAGGCGGAGCCTACCGCGCCTTTGTCGACGGCCGACATAAGCCGGAGCGCGGCCTCCTGCACATCGTCAACGAGCTCGCCTGCCGCCGCGGCCTTTGCGATCCGATTCTGCCCGGGACAAGCGACGCCGAGGAGGTCGTGCGCCGCAGCCTTCAGCGTTTCCGGCAGGCAATCGAGGTCGTGCGGCGCACGAGGCCCGACGGCCGCCTGTTCATCATCATCGATGCCGCCGACAACGCCGCTCTGGAGGCGGCGCGGCGCGGACAGCCGTCGTTTCCGCGTGAGCTGCTGGAAAGTCTGTCGGCCCAGGCTCCCGTCGACGGTCTTTTCGTGATCGCGACGGCAAGAACCGAGCACCGCGACAAGGCCATCGGCAAAGCCGAGTGCCGGCCCTTCGCGCTGACGCCATTCACCCTCGCCGAAAGCATGGCGTACATCTCGGCTCGCCGTCCGGACGCGTCCGCCGCGCAGATGCAGGTCGTGCACCGGCGCGCCGACGGAAACCCGCGCGTCATCGCGAACCTGATCGAGCTCGACCACAACCTCGTCGGCGAAACGCAGACCGAAGCCAAGGTCAAGTTGGAAAGCCTGATCCAGGAAAGGATCGACCGCGCGGTGAAGCTGGCGGACCAGAAGGGCGCGCACGCGAATTCCGTCAGCGCCTTCCTCTGCGCGCTGTCGGTTCTGCCGCCGCCAGTGCCGATCGAAGAAATCGCGATCGCCTTCGGCATATCGTCGGCCGAGGTCGAGAGCTTCGCCGCCGACCTATCGCCGCTGCTCGACCGCACGCGGCACGGAATCATCTTTCGGGACGAGCCGACCGAAACGCTCGTCGAGCAGAGGTACGGCTCGCAGCTTCATCTGCTGAACGATGTCGCGGCGCGCCTCACCGCGGCGCAAGCGTCGTCAGTTTACGCTGCGCGGTCGCTTCCTGGGCTTCTGTTCGCGATGAGGCAGGTCGACGACCTGCATAAGCTCGCATTCGACACACGTTTTCCGGCTGCGCTCGCCGGCGACGTCGCCAGACGCACGATCCGTATTAACCGTCTGCGAATGGCGCTCGGGGCGGCTTCCCAAGAGCGAAACTACGATGCGATGATCGATCTGCTCGTCGAGCTCTCTTCGGTCGTCGCCGTCGACGAGCGCGGCGAGGACTATCTCCTTGAGCACCCTGATCTCGTCGTCGGTCTGGGCGACTCCGAAACGCTCCGCCGGCTATTCGAATCCAAGACTGGCTGGCCCGGTGCGAGGCACGCCCGTCTTGCGACGGCGTACGCCACGGACGGCGACATGCCCGAGGCCTACACCCAGGCGAAACGCGCGGACGAATGGAGAATGTGGCTCATAGGGCGGAAGGAACAGAACCGTTTCCAGATTAGCGTCGACACCGAGGACTTCGTCGGGGTCGCCGCCTACTTAATGGCGAGCGGCAGAACAACGGCGGCTGCGCGATACCTCAGCCAATGGAGCGACGCCTACAGCTACGAAGTCGCGTCCAGGCTGTTCGAGATCTGCAAAGTCTCGCATGCACTCGGAAATCTGCCCAAGCTGCGCGACACACTGAGCACCGCCGTGCGATGCGGCAAACTGCCGCCCGCGATCGGCGTCGCAATGATGACGGTTTTTCCGGGCTTCGACGCCGCAGCAGCATCGCGCCTGCTGCGCCGTCTTGCGAAAGCTCTGCCGGAGCAACCGGCGGTGGGCGACCATTTTCCCGGATACGGAAAATCCGATTCCTACAGCCTGGGTCTGCAGCGCTGCTCGCTGCGAGCGGCGCATCTGGGCCTAAGCGCCGAAGCCGCGTCGATAGCCGCATTCGTGGCCCCAAGACGTTGCGGGCTCTGGACGCTGAGGGATCCGTTCTCGCAGTACGTCCCGCCGTGGATACTTTCCGTGGCTGCGCGCGCGGGCGCCGAATCCAGATCCCCGACGCTGTTCGACTGCCTTCCTTCCGAGCTCTGGGATCTGGTGTCGGCAGAACCGACGCCGGACTCCGAGGCCAGTCAACGGGCCTTGCTCGAAAAGAAGCTGCAGGAAAAGCCGGTCGAGACCGCCGAAGGCGACAAGCAAAAGGAGCCCCAGCTGTCGGAGTCGGACCGGCGGCGGGCGCGTGATCTGGTCACATCACGCATTTTGCCTATCGTCGCTCTTGCGGGTCAGCTGACCGCGATGGTGCGCGCCACGAGCGACGGCGAACGCGACGCGGCGCTCGCCTCTTTCTTCGAAGGCTGGAAGGCGACGCTGGCCGCCGCCCAGAAGGACTACTACTATCCGAAGGAAACGGCGCGATATCTGGACAATCTCTATAGCACCTGCGCGTTGCACGTGCTGATCGCTCTCGACATCTTCACTCCGCAAGCGGGCCTGGCGCTCGCGGAATGGATGCAACGGTCCGAATTCGTTTCGACACATCTATGCATCGATCTGGTCGAGCATTTCGCGATGGACGAGAAGACGAGCGCGCTGGCCGGCCGGATGGCCGCCGAAGTGCTCAGGGCGATCGAAGCCGAGGACGACGTGCAGCATCGGTCGAACCTCATAGCCCGGCTGGCCAGAGCACTCCTTCCTGCGAACCGCGCGGAGGCCACGGCACTTTTCTCGCGCGGCTTGTCGGAGCTCGATGCCATCGGTTCCGGCGATCAGTCCTTTACGAACGAGCTCTTGAAGTTCGCCAGCTCGCTCGCAGCTGAGCCGTTGCGTTCGGAAACGGCGCATCGGCTTGCGAAGATCTGCGAGCTGAACGTCTACAACTCGCACAAGTTTCCCTGGCCGCTCGCCGCGGCCGCCTTTTCCCGCATCTGGGGCGGGTCTTATCTGGCGCAGATCGCGCGATGGCACGACCGGCGCAAGGCCGATCTGAAACTGACGCTGCCGTGCGCGCTGTCATCTCTTGTCCGCGACCGGTTCGTGTCCCCCGAAGATGCCGTCGGTCTTCTTCGACTGGTCGAACCGGTGGAGGGGTGGGACTGGGGCTGGGACGATCTCGTCGAATCCTTCATCGAAGCATGGCCAGCCGACATCGCAGCGCTGCTCGACGCAGTCCTGACCCAGTTCGAGCTCGCCTATCCGCGGCGGCCGCCCGCGTCGAGCCTAAACAAAATGCGCAAGGCGCTGGAAAAGAACCCCGCCGCGCTCGCATCGGTGAAGGACCGCTTAGAGCGTCTGGAGGCGAGAGCGTCGCAGCCGCGACGGGTCGAGAGAGAGAACGCAAGACAGGATTTCGGTGGTCTCGATCCGGAGGCGGCCCGCAAGACCGCCCAGGAGAAGGAGCAGGAGATCGGTGCCGCCGTAGACCGCACCGACCCCTTGAACGCGGCTTCGATCGAGGCCCTCGTCGCCGCGCTGGACGAAATTGACGGCGCTGTCGACGTGAAGTCACGTGCCTTCAGGAAGCTGCGCGAGAAGGTCAGTTACGCTGACCAGAGCAGGCATATCGAGGCCGTCGTCTCGGCTCGCAATATGGAGCTCTTCGCTAAGAATGAACTCCTCGAAGGCATTAAGGCCGACTGGCTTGCGACCTCGCCCTCCCAACTCGACATTCTCAAGGGCGTCGGCAGCAGGTTGGTCCAAGAGCACGCTTCCGAGCTTGTCGGCAAGGAGTGGGGGTTTTCATGGGAGCTTAACAAGCTCACGCAGATAACCGGCCAGCCGCGCGAGGATCTGGCGGTCGGTCTGATCGAGGCGGCGACGACCCGTGATTTGGATACCGCCGCAACCACTTGGCTCAATCTCGCGTCAATTCTTGCAGGCCGCGCAGATCAGAAAGCACCGAGAGGCGCGCTGGAACGTCTCCTGGACAGCGGCGCGGCGCGCCTTGCGGACGAGGTGGGGGACGGTGCTTGGAAACCCGCGCTGGACGCAGGGAGCGATCCGACCGCGATTGTTGCCGGCCTGGTCTGGTTCTGCCTCGGCTCGCCACAGGCCGCCGAGCGGTGGAGGGCGGCGCACGCGGTCAGGGCGCTGGCGCGCTTCGGACGCTGGCAAGTGATCGACGCATTGTTCGAGCTTTTCGACGCGACCGATGCCGGCGCATTCCAGGACCCGCGGCTCCCGTTTTTCGTAATGCACTCGCGCCAATGGTTCCTGCTCGCGGTCGCCAGGATCGCCATCGATTTTCCGGCGGAGATCGCGCGCCATGCGAAGAGGCTCCAAGCGGTAGCGTTCGACGAGGCATTCCCGCACGTGGCGTTGCGCGAAACCGCGCGCCGCACGCTCTTCGCCTGCGTGACCGGGGACAAGTCGGAGGCGGCCGAAGCGCTCAGACGACGGCTCAACGAGATTCACGTCTCGAAGTTTCCTCCCAGCGATGAGCCGGCCAAGGCCTCGCCGGATTTCCACTGGGGCCGGCCCAAGGACGTGCCGGAGCCCGAGCTCCCCTTCTACTTCGACTACGACTTCGACAAGTACGACCTGGCCGGCGTCGGCAACATTTTCGGTCTGCCGAAGTGGGAGGTCGGAGATCGATGCGTGGCCTGGATAAGGACGTGGGATCCGACCATCGACCACATGCACGACTTCGGCGGGCGCGATCACGCGAGCGGTTATTCGACCTATGCGACCGGCGCGGGAGATAGCTTCCAGTCCTATGGTGCCTACCTTGCGCGGCATGCATTGGCGCTGGAAGCCGGCAGGCTGTTGCTCACGACTCCGATCAACAGGTCGCGCTACACGTACGACAGGTGGGACGAGTGGCTTTCGCGCTATTCGCCAACGCGCCACGACGGCCTTTGGTTGGCCGACGGCACCGGCGCGCATCCCGAATTTTCACTGCACGAGCTGAAGGCGGAGGGCTTGGGAAAGGAGCGGCCCTCGGACGACCCGGCATTGCTCGCCTCGCTGGCTGGAATAGCGAGGGACGGTAGCGTCCGCGCGCTCCTGACCGTCGACGGTTCATGGTCTTCACCCGATGGCGTGAGCGTCTCCATTTCGTCAGGCCTGGTCCCAACCGGGGAAAGTGACGTGGTGGCTCGCGCGCTCGGCACCGCGCCGCTCTTCCACATGTGGCTGCCTAAGTTCGGATACAACGACGAGGACGAGAAAGACCGGCACCGCCATTCGGAGATGGTGCCCGTCAAGCCGTGGATCACCGACCTGCAGGCGGAGCTCAAGATCGACGAGCGCGACCCGTACGGTTGCCGCGAGGCGCTGCAGCGCGCGCGACCCGCAAAGCACATCATCGAAGCCTTCGAGTTGCGCGCTGACGAACCTTGGGCCGACGCGTGGCGCGACGGCGCCGGGCGCGCAGTTTTCCGCTCTCTCGCTTGGGGTGAGAGACAGGGCCAAGGCGAACACGAGACTTCCGACTCGGGTTCGGCGCTGCTGTGCGAGCGCGGCTTCCTGTCGGAACTGCTGACCGCGCTCGATCGCGATCTGATCGTCCTCGTCAAGCTTCAGTACTATCGCGAACGGCGACGCTACGAAGCATCCGACGACGATTCCGACGACCCATTCTCGTATGCCTACTCGGTACTTTCTATCGGCCGTGATCTTCGGGTTACGCGCGTAGTCCCAACGCCGGGCGACTTCGCAGCCGTGGCGGCTCTCGGCGACCAGGCGCGGTATGAATTCAAAGACAGGTTGGGGGCGCTCAACTCCCTCTGTCGCCCTAGCGTCTATTGATGCTCTTCAAAGCGCCTCAGCTTGCTTGGCGCGAAGTGCGCGCAACGCCTCGACAGTCATGGTGGGGAGGGCTATGGCCCTCCGGCTTCGGTGTGTCTTAGGCGATTTGAACCTAAGACCTTCCTTCGTCTGCTCCAGAGACTGCACCACGGTTATGGCGCGGCCCTCCAGATCGACCCTTGGCTGTGCAGCCTATGCTGAGGAATGAGCTACTCGCGGCAGCGCGAGGAGACAGGGGGGCAAGGGGCATTGAAGGTTCAAAAAGTACACATTATGACACTCCTGCTTGACGAGTTTCAAAACATGTCTCTTAATGCGGTTCTCACTACCTTTAAGGGAATAAGGAACCGCTATGACGACGGTGGGATACGCCCGAGTGTCGAGCACGGGGCAAGACCTTGGTGTGCAGCTTGAGAAGCTGAAAGGCTGCAACAAGGTCTTCAAGGAGAAGCGCTCCGGCGTTGATGCGGGGCGTCCCGAGCTAAAGCGCTGCCTTGAGTACCTGCGCGAAGGCGACACGCTGTTGGTGACGAAGCTCGACCGACTGGCGCGCTCGACCTCTGACCTCTACCGCATCGTCTCGCAGCTGGCGGAGAAGGGCGTTGAGTTCAAGGTGCTCGACGATCCGGCAATCGACACAGGCTCGCGGACAGGCAAGCTCGTGATGGGCATCCTCGCACTGATCGCGGAGTTTGAGAACGACATCCGGCGCGAACGGCAGATGGACGGCATCGCCAGGGCGAGGGATCGTGGCGTGAGGTTCGGGCGCAAGCCTCTTCTGGTCTCCGAGACGATCCAGCAAGTGAGCAAGCTGAGGAAGGCTGGCAAGACAGTGCCAGAGATCATGCGTCAAATGGACCTCAGCAAGGCAAGCGTGTATCGGGCACTTGGAGCGGACAAAGCCGCTCGGGCGAACTAGGCCCTGTAATCATAAATGCCGAGCAGCGCCTCACATGTCCGCTTTGGAGGGTATTGCGGACAAGTTGGCTGAGGCGGTGCATGTCGCAGATGTGCCAAAAGCGGACATCGCCGCGAGTTTGAAGTCAGTCGCCTGCAATCAATCGTTACAATACCGCCACCTTGCCGCCCGAAATTCAACGCCAAATCCTAAAACTCGACCAGATCGAGCCATCTTGGTTGCTCTCGTCGCGCTTCGGTAGCGGTGCGCCGCTTTATGGGCGGGGGAGTGATATGTCGCTGATACTCGGGGTTTGTAACTGCGATCAACGCAGCGCGCGATCTAAACGGCTCGCGTGGCGCGGCTACACTATTCTGGATTCAAAACACGCATCTGACGGAATTAACATGGAAGGGAGTTGTCAATGACGCGCTATCGCTCGAAACTGTTTATCGCCTTTGTAGGCATCGCTTGCTTCACCTGCGCGGCCCAAGCGGAGCCCGACATAACCCAGGCCGTGTCACAAGATTGTCGATGGGACTATCACAATTTCTGCGGCGAATATGGGATCGGAAGCCCACTTCTGAATTACTGCTTTCGTAACAACGGAGCCAAACTGTCCAGGGCTTGCGTGAACGCCTTGATCCAGGCGGGTGATGTCTCGAAGAACTATGTGCAGGCCCGGAGACGAGCCGGCCACTAAAGTCAGCGTGTTTCGCCGTCTAACCACTAAGGAAACTGCTCCATGAATGGCGCCTCGCGTCCGGCGCTGGGGCGTATAGGAGTTTTGCCGATGTCAAAAAAGTTAGCTTTGATCTTTGCTTGTAGCGTGCTGGTGTCGTCATTTTCTTTCAACGTCCAGGCCTTACCCGTTTTGTCCGTGCCGGTGCAAACCGCGGCGCCCGATATCACGCTAGTGCGTGGCTTTTGTGGGTGGGGCTTTCACCGCGGCCCATATGGCGGCTGCATTCGCAACGGCACGGTGTATGTGCCACCGGTGGTGGTGGCGCCGCCCGTGGTGGTGGCGCCGCGCTATGTGCCGCCCGTGGTGGTGGCGCCGGCAGCTGTGTGCCCATACGGCTACTACCTCGGTCCGTATGGCCGCTGCTTGCCTATTTGAATCTGTTTTGATCGGCATTTTTGATGCTCGTTCACATGTCATCGAGAGGAAGACCAATGAGACAAAAATTACATAGCATCACCGCTTGGCTTGTGGCGGCGGTATTCGCCATCGGCTTAGCAGCGCTTGCTGCTCCGGCAGCCGCCCAAGAGAAGAAGCCCAACATCCTGTTCATCATGGGCGACGACATCGGCTGGATGCAAGTGGTCAGCTATCAGCAAGGTATGGGGCTCGGCGAAACACCCAACATTGACCGCATCGCCAATGAAGGCGCCAAGATGATGACCTACTACGCCGAGCAAAGCTGCACGGCTGGCCGCAACGCCTTCTTCACCGGCATGACCCCGCTACGCACCGGCATGATCCCGCCGCAGCTTCCCGGCAGCCCTTCCTACCTCCGGCCCGGCACGCCGGCGCTCGCCAAATTCCTGGGCGACCTCGGCTACAACACCGGCGAGTTCGGCAAGAACCACCTCGGCGACCATACCGATGCGCTGCCAACGGCGCACGGCTTCCAGGAATTCTGGGGCTATCTCTATCACCTCGACGCGATGGAGCAGGTGAGCTTCCCCGACATCAACAAGAGCCCGACCCAGCAAGGTTTCGCGCCGCCGTGCAAGAATACGCCGGTCCCGGGCCTCCCCGAGGTCCCCGGCGCCGTGGATCCGAAGACGACCACCTGCCTGACGCCGCCGCGCCCGGTGATATGGTGCAAGTCATCCGACGGCACCGCGGCGAACCAGAACTGTAAGGATGAAGGCCCGCTGACCCTGGAGCGCTCGAAAACCGTGGATGAGGAAATCTCCGCCAAGGTGATCGACTTCCTCGACCGCAACGACCCGAAGAAGACCGGCAGGCCGTTCTTCGTCTGGTACAACCCGGCGCGTATGCACATCACGACCATGCTGCCACCGAAGTACCTGGCCATGCTTGGCGAGGAAGGCGGCAAGGACTGGGGCATCAACGAAGCCGGCATGAAGCAGATGGACGACAACATCGGCTATGTGCTGAAAAAGCTTGAAGACATGGGCGAGCTCGACAACACCATCATCGCCTTCACCACCGACAACGGCGCTGAGAGCCAGACTTTCCCGGACGGCGGCATGACGCCCTTCAAGGCGAACAAGCTGACCACCTGGGAAGGTGGGATGCGTGTGCCGATGGTCGTCCGCTGGCCGGGCCACATCAAACCGGGCACCGTCATGACCGACATCTTCGCATCCTACGACTGGCTGCCGACATTCGTCGAAATCGCTGGCGGGCCCAAGGGCAATGACCTGAGGGCTCAGATCGAGAAAGGTGAATATCCCGGCATCGTCAAGACCCACCTCGACGGCGTGAACCAGATCGACTATCTGACTGGCAAGTCGGAGAAATCGGCGCGCGACACCTTCTTCTACTACACCGGGGCGACGCCGTCGGCGGTGCGGTACAAGAACTGGAAGATCTATTTCACGATGGAGGGCTCGACCGGTGCCTCGGCGCTTGCGGGGCCTCAGACCTACGGGTGGGCCCAAGTCCAGAACATCAAGCGCGATCCCTTCGAGCAGGCGGTGGGCGAGGAGCAGAAGTCGGTGTTGTCCATCGGCGGTGCACTTGCCTCCCCGAGCACCGCGTACCTCTACAACTGGAACATGCTGCCCACCGGGCAGCAACTGTGGCTGAAGGAGCTTCAAACCTACATCGACTTCCCGCCGATGCAGGATCCGGAGAGCTATAACCTCTCCCAGGTGCTTGAGCAGGTTAAGAAGTTACCGACGGAGGGTGTGAGCAAATGACCGGCAAGCCGGGCACGTAGGTCAGCGGAGCGGGCGGCCCGAAAGGGTCGCCCGCTTTGCGAGCCTGCAAATTGAAACAAGCAACTTTGTTGGAGGGCGTCATGAGATCGCTCCGCCTCAGCGCAAATCCGAGCCGGCGTTGCATGATCGCATCGCTGGCAGCGCTTGCCGTCGCATGCGGCCTGCTTGCTCCCATATCGGCAGCGGCGGAGTTCTGACCCGCTGCCCTCGTGGAATGACGGTGCCGCAAAGCAGGCAATCGTGGATTTCGTGAAGGCCACGACCGATCAGTCGAGCCCGAAGTTCGTGCCACCCGAAGACCGCATTGCGACCTTCGACCAGGACGGCACGCTGTGGGTCGAGCATCCCATCTACTCATTCGTCATGTACGCGCTTGACCGGGTGCCGGCAGTGGTCAAGGCAAAACCGCATCTTGCCAAGGTCGAACCCTTCAAGACCGTGTTGACCGGCGACCGCGAAGCGATCGCAAAGCTCTCCCTACACGACCTTGAGAAGATTATTGCCGCTACATTCACCGGCATGTCGGTGGATGAGTTCAGTGCCGAAGCGAAGAAGTGGACAGAAACCGCCCAAGATGCGCGCTGGAAGCGGCCATATACCGAGCTTACCTACCAGCCGATGCAGGAGGTGCTGCAGTACCTCCGCGACAACGGCTACAAGACCTATATCGTCACCGGAGGTGGGCAAGACTTCGTCCGCGTCTATTCTGAGAAGGCTTACGGCATCCCGCCCGAAGAAGTGGTCGGCACAGCCGGTCGCACGACCTTTAGCTATGACAAGAATGGAAAGGCGTTCCTAACCAAAGACCCGAAGCTTCTCCTCAACGACAATGACGCCGGCAAGCCCGAGGGCATTCACTTCATGATCGGCCAACGCCCTCACGCTGCGTTCGGCAACTCTACCGGCGACCGGCAGATGCTCGAATACACCGCAGGCGGTGACGGCGCGCGGCTAGAGATGCTCGTCCTCCACGATGACCCGACGCGCGAATACGCTTACGGGCCGGCCACGGGGTTGCCGGACACCAAAGTTGGCACATTTACCCAGGCACTCTACGACGAAGCGAAGAAAGACGGCTGGACCGTGATCAGCATGAAGAATGACTGGAAGCGGATCTTCGGGTTCGAAACTGCTCCATGAATGGCTCCTCGCGTCCGGCCCATGTCCGCTTTAGGTCATTCTGCGACATCAGTCTGGCGCTCTGGGATGTCTGCTCTTGGGGCAGTTCCAGACATTCGATTGTCCACTCGAAAGAGCCCTCTAAAAGCAGCCACTGATTTATTCTGACGGCATGTGTGGCCGCATTATCCAGAGTTCGGGACCTTTTCGCCTCGCTATTGTCGAAGGCAGGCCTGAATGTCAGCGATAGCCGCATGGGTAACGTCCGCCCCCGCTATAATGCCGCCCCGAGCCAAGAACTGCTGGTCATCCGGCAGAACCACAAGACAGGCGAGCGTTCGCTTGACCTGATCAAGTGGGGGCTAATCCCGCATTGGTGCACAGATCCAAAGGGAGGACGCAGGCCGATCAATGCCAAGGCCGAGACTGTCGCCAGGCTCCCCATGTTCCGCGATGCTTATGCTCAGCGGCGCTGCATCGTGCCAGATGACGGCTTCTTCGAGTGGCGAGCCGTTAAGGGCGCACGGGCAAAGCAACCTTATGCCATCGCCATGAAGGATGGCTCACCCTTTGGTCTAGCTGGGCTGTGGGAGAATTGGCGCAATCCGACCACAGGCGAGTGGGAGCGGACATTTGTCGTCATAACGGTGCCTTCCAACACATTGGTCGCTCAAATCCACGACCGCATGCCCGCGATCCTTAAGCCCGCGACCTACGACCGCTGGCTGGGTCCCGAACCTGATCCGCGAGATATCCTCGTCACCTATGTGTCTGAGCCCATGACGATGTGGCCGATCTCCACGCGGGTGAACGCGCCGGAGAACGATGACGCTTCGCTGTTGGACCAAGTCGGAGAGACGCAACCCTGACCTAAGCGCCTTGACACCGCTCTTAGCGGCCAATCTCGGGACGAGTTCAGGCCACGGCTCCTCAGCGCTCTTTCCAGCTGTTTCTCGGAGACTGGCTTCTGTCGCAGTATGCGTTCGAGGAGCCTTTCCAGGGCTTCCATTCTGGCCGTGAGCTTCTTCACTTGTGCGGCGACGGCTCTCAGCTCTGGATCACTCATGCTTTTGTTTACAGGAGCTTCGCTTCATAGTCATAGCCCAGCCTAGGTAGGCCGCTCCCCAAGTTTAACTCAAGGTGGCCTCAGAGCGTTTAGAAGCGCAAAGATCATTTCGCCCAGAAGAGCAAAGAAAGAAAAACTTCCTGCCGTCAGCGCCATCTGAAGCGCTGGTGCTGATAAGCAGTGACAGGCCATAGTGCCCTAAGTTTTTGAGTACAGGTAGGGCATCGTGCCCTAGGTTTTAACTATTAGTAGGGCGTAGTGCCCTATCTTTTTTGAAGATAAGCAGGGCACGGGGAGCGTGGATTTTGAGTATAAGTAGGGCGTATGGCCCTACGTTACTTAAATTTTAGGTTAAAATCAGTGGGCTGGCACTCAAAATAGCATTGCTACAAACAGGAAGTCACCTTTTAATGTCGTCGTAGGTTGGGCTGATAGTAAAGACGGGCAGTGCCCCCCGGCGTGAAGTGTTCATGACATACCCTTAGGCCGGGGCACGCGGAGGAAGAGGTGAAGCAGGGGGTAATAAGCAAGATGAAACGGCCCGAAATGACATGCTCGAAACAGAGAGATACGCGCTTTAAGCGGGGCCGCTCGGTTTTTTCTGACGCCGAGAAGCAAGCACGCGCCGGACAACTCGGGGACGGCAGTGAGGTGCGAAGGCTCGAAGGAACGGAGTGATGCGCTTCAGTATCGAACCTCGCGATGTTCCTCCCGAGGTGGCAGCTCGCCGACTTGGCATTGCCTCTTCGACCCTAGCCAAGCTCCGCCAGACAGGCGTCGGCCCCGCTTTCTGTAAGCTTGGCCGTAGGGTCGTTTATCGCCTCGCGGATTTGGAGTCCTACTTGGCTGCGCATCAGCGGCAGTCAACGCTCAAGCCAACAGCATGAGCATTCGCTGACATCCAGCAAAACAAAGGCGCCGGGCCGATCTGCGGGGTCGGCGACGGCGCGAGAGAAAGAACTTCACAATGAACTATATGCACTCCGCTGCTCTTAGCAGCAACCACCCTGTCCATCTGCCTCTGCAGGCGTCGAATAAAGATGCGGACGAAACGTTCGACGATACCAACGAACTCATCAAGCGTTGGCGCGAAAACGACGATGTCTTCGCTCTTCATGAGCTGATCAACATGTATCGCCCGCTCGTGGAGTCGATGGCTTGTAAGTACGACTGGGCCGCAATGCGAGATGATCTTGTCTCTGCAGGCAATGAAGGCTTGTTAAAGGCGGCTAATGCTTTCGACCCCAATCGGGAGGCTCGCTTTGCCACTTATGCCAGGTTCTGGGTCAATGGCGCACTACTCAAGTGCCTCAACCTAAACCGCAACATTGTGAAGCCCGTCCCCGGTGAAAATGCACCAGAGTTCTTCTCCCTAAACAAAGCGGTTAACAGGATTGACGAGCCTGATGGCGACACTTGGCAAGATCGGCTCACCAACGACGACGAGATGGAGATCATCACTCTCCGCAACTTTCTGCGCAATCTTTTGCATAAGAACAGCAGTGTATTTGACGAGCGCGAGCGCAGCATTCTTGAGGTGCGGTGCCTATTAGATAAGCCACGCGAAGAACTCGCTCGCAAGCTCGGCGTGAGCCCTGAGCGCATTCGTCAGATCGAGATGCGCGCATTAGAGAAGGTGCAGAAGCTGCGGGGGTGGAGCCTAAATAGAGCGGCCTTTCTCAATGAACAATACCGCCCTCAAATGCCGAACCCTGGGCGTGAGCTATTCTCCTACAAGAAGCCACAGTGGAAAGGGGAGAAGCGTACCGATAAGCCAACTCGTAAAGAGCACGAGAACAAGTTGGCATATTTGCGGGATTACAAAGCCTGGGAGACCCGCCTTTCATGGTCAGGCCAGCCATGACGCCGCTCTCCCTGGTCGAAAAGCTAGGGCTTGCCAATTGGCTGCTCGCCGAGCGAGCCCTGACGGGTGATCAGTTCAAGGTCGCCTACGGACTCCTCTTCCAATTCCACAACAGCAAGAATGGCAATCTCTTCCCGAGCTACAGCACGCAGGCAAAGGCAGCCGGGGTCAGCAAGCCCACAGCCATCCGTACCGTCAAGATCTTGGAAGAGCTTGGCGTGCTCGATGTTCATCGGACCGACGGCGGGCGCAATAGGCCAAACAGCTACACACTGAAAATGGTGTCACGAGCGGACCCTTTAGAGGTGGGAAACGGTGTCACCAGTGGACCGCTAACGGTGTCACCAGTGGACCCGCCTAGTCTCACCAGTGGACCCTTAGCGGTGTCACCAGCGGACCCGCATATAACAAGGAATGTAAGCAAGGAAAAAAACAAGGAAGGTATCAAGGAAGGGAGCACACCAGCGGTGAGGCAGCCTTCATTGAAGGCGCCGCCAGGGTTGCGTGGAACGCGACTCAGTGAGTCATGGCAGCTGTCGGATAGCGACCTTGCCTATGCCCGCCAGCTCGGCATGCAGGAAGCCATGATCGAGCGCGAGGCGGTGAAATTCAAAAACTATTGGTTGAGCGTGCCGGGCCCGAAGGGCGTCAAGCGTGATTGGCCGCGCACCTGGGAAAATTGGTGCATCCGATCAATCGAGTTTATGGCGAATAATCAGAAGGCGCACGGCAATGCTACGTCGGCAATGGTCGAGGCCTTGCAACGAAGGGGGAATGCATGAACCAGGTCGCGAAACTGCCAATGCGAGGGAGTGGACTGCTCCCCGTTAATGAAACGGACGCGCTCAGAGCTAAAGTGAATAACCTTGCCTGGGTCTGTTGGCGAGTGGATGAAGTCCTCAGCTACCTCCAATGTCAATCACACTGGGGAGAGGAACCATCATGGGCGCTCGCCGAGGCCGAGCGTCGTCTTGCAGAGCTGAGCAAGAGCGAGCTTCCGTCCGACATCGCAAACACGATGGCCTTACTTGAACAGGCGATGCAGGAAGCAACCACAGAGCAAATCGCTGACGGACTTACGGTGCTGCACGGATTGTTCGGTTCGAGGGGCGAGCCTGAGGTTGTCGCGACCACCGGCGTCGAGATCATCAAAGCTGAGCACGCTTCCACAATCGCACTCTATAGCGCACTGCTGAGGATGCTGCGCCCAGCGCGCAAAGAGCGCGCACACGAATTGGATGAATGGAAACGACCGCCGCTCCGAAAGTTCATACCCACTATCCCTGAGATTATCGCCGAGCTTCAGGATCAGCAGGAGCTGTGGCGGGAGAACCAATCGAGTCTTAAAGAAAAGCTCAATGGCTTGCCAGAGAGGCACGCCCAAGCGCATCAGGGGATCACTAAGCGCGTCGCTGAGCTTCGGGTTGCTGTGAACGACGCACGCAGGAAAACCCACACCATTGAGCAGGCTGCGGCGCAAGACGATGGCTGGGATATTCCTTCCGAGAAGAACCATTATCGGAGGTAAGGCGGCCTGAGATCGCGCCTGGATATTCGTTGTGGACTCGACGCACGAGGTCAGGACAGGCCCTATAGAAACACCTCATGATCTTCGACTTCAGGAGATTAATGAGGAGATTAATGCGGGACCGCCCTCCCCTTCGGCCTGAATCGCTTTGGCGCTCAGATCGGTGGTGGCATCAGGCCGGGAGCAGCGGGGTCGCTTTTGGGAAGGCGAGAGGTAGCGATGCATTTCAGGGTTGAGCCTCGCGACGTTCCTATCGAGATGGCCGCTCGCCGTCTCGGCAAGAGCGAGGCGGAGTTCGATGCTGTGTTGCCCAATCTCATTGCGCAGGGCTTCCCGAAGCCGGACCCCGATACCGGCAACTTCGATCTCGTGGCAATCGACAAATGGTGCGATGCGCGGCACGCTCATCTATTCGGCAACGCCTCGATGCAGGCGCGCGATGCCAGTACCGTTGCAAAGGACAGAATTGAGGCCATGCGGAGGGCGGCTGCATGACGACCATCAAGCTCAAGCATTATCGGGTCAAGCGAGGCGGTCGAGCCTTCTGGGAGCCGACGAGGGCAATGCGAGCCCATGGATTTGTCTCCATGCCATGCGGTCCTGATGGGCCGGAGGCGTGGGCCATTGCGGAAGCATGGGAGGGCCGCTGGCAGGCGACACGGCGGGGCGAAGCGCCCTCCCCGGCAATGGTCGCTGCTGACAACCTCTCGCCCGAGCGGGCCGAGGAATTGGCAGTCTATCCACCCCACTCGCTAGGCGAGGCATTCCGCCGCTATCGTCGCACGAATGAGTGGACCAAGACGAAGGCTCCGCGCACGCGCGAGGACTGGTGGCGAGCCTGGAAGCGCATCAAGCCTATTTTCGGTGACACCGATCCGCGCACCGTCAACTTGGAGGACATCAGCGCATGGCGGAGCGCGATTGAAGATACTGTGTCGCTCCGCGAAGCTCATCGGGCGCTCAAGATTTGGCGAGCCCTATGGAAGGTCTCAGCGGCGCTCGGGTATTGCGTCCGCGATGCTGACCCATCGCTTGGTGTTCGCAACTCTGCCGCGCGAGGGCGCTCGGAGACGTGGACCGAGGGCGAGGCCGTAAGGCTCTATAAGCGCGCATGGCGCGACGGCTACCACGGGCTCGCTGCGCTGATCGCCGTTGCGTGGTCAACGCAACTCTCACCGGGCGACGTGCGGGCGCTACGGGCTTCACAGCTTGCCAAGGATGCGAGTGGCGCGGCGTTCTTTGCCGAGCGTGGCAAGACCGGGAAGCCAGTCGGCGGATCGCTAAATGACCGCGCGCTGGTTGCCATGCAAGCCCATGTCGAAAAGCTCGGCATCGAGCTGCACGGCGAGGCCTACATCTTCCACAATCGCAGCGGAGCGCCCTACTCCAGTGATACCTTGGGCGACGATTTTCGGGCGGTTCGCATTGCTGTCTTTGGCGAGCGGGACAAGCGCACCTTGGCAGACTTTCGCCGGAGTGGAGCCCACGAGGCCATTGCAGGTGAGGCCACGCCTGCCGCGTTGGCACACGCCATGGGAAATACACTCAGCGCCTCTAATACGCTATTCGCGACCTACTGCCCGGTGAACCTCACGACTATTAGGAGCGTGATGGAAGCTCGCCGCCGGGGGCGCGCAAAGCTCAGGGGGAACGGATGACGCTCAAAAGTCGGAACAGGCCGAGCCGTAAAGTCGGAACAGCCTTACGCGGTTCCGCTAAGCTATTGAAAAAATGGCGGGAGTGACGGGGCTCGAACCCGCGACCTTCGGCGTGACAGGCCGACGCTCTAACCAACTGAGCTACACCCCCTCGCCGGCCGCTGCAGAGGCCAGGGGCAATCTTAGAGGCATGTACGGGCTGGGATTCACCAAGTCAAGGCGAGGACCATTCCTGCATCCCGCAAAGCCAGTTTGAGCGATGGTGGCCGCCTTGGGGAGTGTCCTCGATGGACCGAAGCCCAACGACAGGCCTCGCATGCATGACCAGTCGCCGTCTCATGCGGCAGAGGATAAAGTCGCCTTTCAGCTGCCGGCCACCGACAACAAGGGCCCGTCGCGCTGGGACGGCAAGCGGCCTTTGATGTGGAAACAAGCGGCGTAGCCGCCGCTTGATCATGACGAAGGTGTGAGCCGAGGCCCTAGCGTCAATAGGATTGCAGCATGGCGCGAAATGCGGTGGTGGGCATTTCAATAGTCCTCCTTGTCGCCATGACGATTGGGCTACTCGTGAGGGAGAAATGCCGTCTTGGTGACGTCCATTGGTCAATCTGTACAATGATGGGGATGCCCACCGTAGGCGCCCCGTTTCCGGCGCCTGAGCCATGAATGAAGCATCGCTAAAAATCGAACTCCGCGACGACGAGATCATCGTCACGCTGCCGGGCACGAGCTACATCGTCACGTACTACAAGCCGGCAAACTCCCCTCAGCTTTTGGCAAAGCACATTGCCGATAGGGACGATAAGTATGCCTTCATGAAACTGTCTGAGTTCCTCGCAGAGGCGTTCGCGGTTTCAGTTGCCCGCTAATCCTGGCTGACGAAACAAGTATGTGGCGTGACAGCGAGACCAGCACCAACCCCGCGAAGGAAATCTTTCGGGCCTTGGCGCCAGGCATGGCCAGCGTCTCGCAACCGCTGATGCTGTCGATCTCGACGCCATGGGCGAAGGAAGGCCAGCACTACGAGACCACGCCAAGCACTTCGGCGACGATGAAAGCCGGGTCCTGGTGTGGCAGGTCGCTTCAGCCACGATGAACCCAACTTTGGACGCCCAGGTGATCGCGGATGCCTACCTCGACGATCCTGAGGCTGCTCGGGCAGAATACGGCGGCGAGTTCCGCTCCGACGTCTCCAGCTTCATCGACCGCTCGACATGACGGAGAAGGCGGCATGAATCCGATGGACGGACTTAGACGAGCCAGGCGGCTCACCGATCTCAAAATCCGCGAGGTCAGCTCGGTCGATAGAGGCGCGGGCGTTGGCGTCGACGTCTTGTTGATGAAGCGTGACGATGTGGAGCCGCTCGACGTCTCCGATGAGGCGCTCGACCTTCCGGAGCGGATGGAGAAGATCATCCGCGACGGCGGCGTCTTCGACCAGGAAGCCCTCGCCGAGGCGGTGCACGAATATCACGAGGCCAGCGTCGCGAAGGCCAGGGCCGATCACGCCGAAGACAAGGCCCGCCGTCGGCGGAAGGATAAAGCGGAAGCAGAGCAACGCGCGGCCGCACAACGACAGACCCTTAAAGCAGGAGATGGAGACCACACACATGGCAGACATGATCTTGATTGCGAAGGCCGTTGCGGCGGGTGCGCCGACGACGGTGACGAAGGCACAGTTCTTCGATGAGCTGAGTAAGCGAGCAGAGGCCGAGAAGAAGCCTGGGGAGAGCGTTGCGCAGGCGTTCGCCAGGTTCGCCGACACCGATGTCGGCAAGGTGCTAATGCAGGCGCACAAGCTCGCAGGCGGGCCTGATCATCAGTTCAAACGGCCCGTGCCGTCGCCGGTGCGGAAGGCATCGCCAGCAATGGACAAGCTCATGCAGCTTGCGGCTGCCCGCTCGAAGGCCAGCCCCGAGCTTTCGCCCGAGCAGTCATTCGCGGCGGTCTACACGGACCCGGCAAACAAGGACGTAGTTGCAGGTCTGCGGCAGCAGCATCGCGGCCGAAGACCCATATCGTCATCACCGGCATCGACGAAAGTCCCGCCTATTACGCCAACCACGTTGAGATCGGCCATAGCCCCCACGAATTCGAGATGATTTTTGCGCGGTTGCCAGCAAAACTATCCGAAGAAAAGATGCTGGAACTGAAAGCGAGCGGCAGGCTTGAAACTGAGGCATTAGCGCGGATCATCATTCCGCCAAGCCTCATGCTAGACCTGTTTAAGAGTGCTCAACATCCAAAAGGACACGTATGAGAAGAACGTCGGCCCGCTCTTGCAGCCCGGTGCCGGAGGACCAAAAGATGAGTGATATTGCGTATCTTGGAAAGAAAACTGCGACGACGAGCACTGAAGGCTTTGGCTCTACAACGAGCTCGGCCAGCAATGTTGGTTTATCTCCTCGCCTGGTGAAGCCGACCACAAGACAGGCGCACGCCTCTAAGGAGTTTGAGGCTGCTGTGTACGCTTATGTCAGAGCAGTACGCACTCTCGGGCGCACCAGCATCACTGTCTCTGAGATTGGTAAAGCCTTGTCGTTGCCTCGAAACGCGGTGTTTGCAGCCGGCAGCTGAAGGACAAGGGCATCAAAGTCGCCGGATGAGCTTCGCGCACTACAGGTTCCCACTCAAGAAAGAGGGAAAAGAGAATTGGTGCTCTCTCGCTTCTATGGGTATCCGGCGCCTAGGCATCATTGCCTACCATTTTGATG
Organism: uncultured Alphaproteobacteria bacterium; assembly: GCA_963804515.1. Classification (GTDB taxonomy): domain Bacteria; phylum Pseudomonadota; class Alphaproteobacteria; order Rhizobiales; family Methyloligellaceae; genus Methyloceanibacter. The sequence goes on from CAWDQR010000001.1 coordinate 167,402, forward strand.
TGAAGGAAAAGTATCCATTCGCTGGCGGGCACCGCCATCGGTTCGCTGTGGCGCAGAAAGACATCCACCTGCTTTTCCCGCCCGATCATGAAATCGTGGTGGACATAAGTGAGGTTAAGACCGCATCACCACCAAAGCGAAAACACGATAAACGCAGATAGCAGGGCCCCGGCCGAAGCCGACGCACCGCCTCAGCTTTCGACAAGAACCCTCAAAAACCATGGTCGCGTTATTTCAACAGCAATCGGTGGACCGCATGTAGGGAGGATTAAATGGCCGACAGAATGCACGCGATCCGACATTGGCTTACACGGTTTGGCGAACTGTCCGCTCACCCTGGTTCCTTTGGCGTTATCATCGTTTACGCCATGCTCTGGTTCATCTTTGACCGGGATACGCTCGATTGGAATGCCTTTGCCACGTTAGCTGTCTGGCTCATGACCCTGCTCATACAGCGCGCAGAATATCGCGATACGCAAGCGATGCAGGCGAAGCTCGACGAGTTACTGCACGCGCATGGTCGAGCAAACAATGCACTTACGAAAATTGACTATGAGGAACCTGAGGACATTGCGCGCCATCGGACTGAGGCTCGGGCGCGGGATTAGTCGCTGACGTTACTAGAACGATGCAGCAAAAAGGGCGCCAGCCGAAGCCGACGCCCTTGGTTGAATTGTCTTAGAGTTACGGGCAGTACCAGACCGGACCCGCACCCACACAGCCTTGGGTCTCCCAATCGTCCGGCCGAGAACTATAGCGGTGCCCCCAATCGCGATCGCCATAATGGTAATTCTTGCCCTCGGACCTATCCTTATCCTTATGCTCGTCAGCTTGAACGAGCTTTGTGGACGCTGCTTGATTTGGCTCCGAAGCCGGGATTGGCCCAGCCCAAGCCGTCGACATGCTCAACGATAGAGCGGTCGCGGCCAAAATTGACTTCATCATCATGTGTTTACTCCTTTGGTTGGCCCGTAATAGGTGAACCGAACTCTGCGCAGATAGTTCCTATTTACGGACGCCAGGAACACAGATTGGGTCGAGAACCGGGACCGATAAAAGCGAGGACGGCAAGTTACCAGGCCATGCCGCCCTCTAAGCCGCTCAGTACCGACGCCTCATCCGCTCCACGCACAGCAAAACAGGGCGGGAACAAGCTGCATCGTCAGGCGGGCTTCCTCAGAGGGCTCTTCCTTAGGCGATGGGTCCAGCGGCTTGCCGGCCTTCCTGGCTGCTTCCTCGCGCTCGCGCCGTCGCCGCTCCTTGAAACGGCGCTGTCGCTCGGCCCCCGTCATTGCCTTGGCGCCGATAGGTCGTCTTGCCATGACGAGCAGTCCCCCTACGGCTCAGAACACGGGACAAGGGAGAATCCTGCGCCGACCCAACGAAGCCCGTGCGAGGGTTCCGGAAAAGAAGAAGCCCCGGCGCGGGGAGCGGCACCGGGCTTAGTTGTGCGTGAACTAACCGGTGGCATCCTTGCCGCCGAGCGAACATCTTATCAGTCCGGTTCAGTCGTGGCGCTGTGGCGTCACGCCGCTTATTGTTACAAATCCACTCAAATACGCTGACTTCCAGAGCGATTATGTAACGTATTAATTAGCCAATCCCCTTCATAATTGTGTTGGGCTCAAAATTTGCGTAGTACGCCATGGTTGCTAGATGGTGGGCACGCATCCCTAGGGAGAAACGCATGCGCGAGCTAAACAGCATTGAGCTGCAGGCCGTCTCTGGCGGTTTAAAGGCACCTACCCCTGTTTGTCGTCCTGTATGCCGTCCAGTCCGAGTCAGCTGCAGACCCGAGAGGAAATGCGGCGGTACTCCAGTTCCGGCCCAACCTGCCCGGTAAACAGACTACTAGCTCTTCCGACGAGAGAACTCTCCCCCCTTCCTTCCTCAGGCGGAGGGAGCTTCTCTTTCGCTTCAGCGGCGAGGCGCCCCGCGCCGCGCCCCCCGAAGCCGTTTGACCTCATCATTATAGTCCCCCCTTCCACGTCACCACCTTTGCGATCATCAGCACGCGCGGGCGCCGCTATAAGTTCACGTCGACGTCGCCATCGGGCGTCGACTGTCATCGTGAGAATTGGCGTTTCCCGATGACCGATGGTCGCTCAATATGGGACGTGAATATTCCAACTCCCCCAGCTCTGACGCACGCGGTGCACGAGCCGCTTCGCCAGGTGCGAGCCACTGACCGAGATCGACTTCTACCGTGAGCGGCTTGAGGGCTGCATGTCGTGCAACGTCTGGATCACTACCGCCGGCGCCCGGCGCAAAATCCCCCAGGAAGACATCGAGGCTCTGAGAGGCATCAGCCGCGACGTTGACCGCTGACGGCCCCGCTAAGGCTTTGTATGCCAGCGCCGATCTGGATCGGGTAGAATGGTTGCCTCTCAGTGACGGGACTTACCATGGACCTCACGTTCTGGAGTCGGGAGTGGCCATTGATCAGCGGTGCGCCACATCTAGCAATTGGCGGTGCAATCGTAATCGCTCTGGCCGTTTGGGCTTTCGTTAGCTCGGTCTATCGTCGGCAGATAGACAGATTAAAGACCGAGAGCGGCACCTGCGAAGCCAGGCTTTCCTTGGCGCACCACAGGGAAGCGGTCGTTTCACAAAAACGCAACGAGCTGGAGGCCACGGTTAAACTTCTCAACAATCAGATCACCGCAAACGCAGCGGCAGATGAAATCGCCGCTACAACGCAGAGGGTTGCGACGGTGTCTCGCGAATTGGCTTCTGCAAATTCGGCATTGTCCGAAGCACTTATCCCAGTGCCAATGGCGGTCGAATCCCGCTAAGAACGAATCCCTAAAGAGCCGGACACACTGCGTGAGCCTGACGGCCCTTAACTCCTCCAGGCCCGGCCGCCACGGGCTCACTGTGGGCGCCTGGCGTGGCCTCGCCCGTTACCTTATTTGTTACCTTGCGAGGTCGTCCATTGCCCATCACGCCGCTAACTACTTGATTTATTGGTGGGCGGTGACAGTCTCGAACTGCCGACCTCCTGGGTGTAAACCAGGCGCTCTTCCAGCTGAGCTAACCGCCCCTGCCAACAGAGCGAGATAGAGCAGGCAGGAGGTGCCTGCCTAGCAAAAACAATTAGGCGGAGTCCGCGAAAAGCGAGACTCCGCCCCAAAAGGTCAGCAGCTTCCAAGTCTAGCTGTTGCAGGCCTCTTTGAGGGCCTTGCCGGCGCGGAATTTCGGCACGCGCGAGGCGGGAATCTTTACCTCGGCGCCGGTGCGCGGATTTCGGCCGGTCGAAGCTTTGCGTTGTGCGACCTGGAAATTCCCAAAGCCCACGATCCGGACGGTATCTCCGCCCTGCAAAGCCTTCTCGATATTCTTGAATGTCGCGTCCACGGCCTTCTCGGCCGCATCCTTCGACAGATCGGATTCTTTCGCCACTTGGGCGACAAGCTCAGCTTTGTTCACGGGTGTTCATCCTTTCGCTCGGCCCTAACTTGCGGAGGTCCTAATCCCCCACGGCCGCTTGGGTACGCTCCAATTCACAAACAAGTGGTGTATGAGTGACTGAGAAAACGCGGAAAATCAACAAAAATGGTCCAACTCGTTAATTTGAGCCGGACCATTTAATTGAGGCAAATCAACGGCAGAGCTGCCGTTTAATGCGCGGTCACGCCGGCTGGAGCCTCTTCCTTGGGCGGCACCAGCTTGCCTGCCTCCTCGCTGTCTTCTTCCCAGGAGATCGGCTGCGGGGGGCGCACAAAGGCGATTTTCACCACTTCGTCCATGCGCGAGACCGTACGGATGTCGAGGCTGTTCTTGAGCGCGTCCGGAATCTCCGTAAGATCCTTGGCATTCTCCTCGGGAATAATCACCGTCTTGATGCCAGCCCGAAGCGCCGCGAGCAGCTTCTCCTTCAGTCCGCCAATGGGCAAAATCCGGCCCCTGAGCGTAATCTCGCCGGTCATGGCGACATCGCGCTTCACCGGAATTCCGGTCATCATCGAGACGATGGCCGTCACCATGGCGACGCCAGCCGACGGACCGTCCTTGGGAGTTGCGCCTTCCGGCACATGCACGTGGATATCGCGCTTCTCGAACAAGGGAGGCTTGATGCCGAACTCGACGGCACGCGAGCGGACATAGGCGTTGGCCGCCTGGATCAACTCCCGCATCACGTCGCGCAAATTCCCGGTCACGGTCATCTTGCCCTTGCCCGGCATCATCACGCCCTCGACGGTCAGAAGCTCGCCGCCAACCTCGGTCCAGGCAAGGCCGGTGACGACGCCGACCTGGTCCTCAAGCTCGGCCTCGCCATAGCGGTATTTCGGCACGCCGAGATAGTCCTCGAGGTTCTTGAGGGTGACGTTGATCGACTTCTTCTTGGTGGTGAGCAGCTCCTTCACCGACTTCCGCGCCATCTTGGCGATCTCGCGCTCGAGATTGCGGACGCCCGCTTCGCGCGTATAGCGGCGGATGACCTCCTTCAGCGCGTCGTCGTCGAGGCCCCATTCCTCCGCCTCAAGACCGTGGGCCTTGGTCTGGGCTGGGATCAGGTGGCGGCGCGCGATCTCGATCTTCTCATCCTCGGTGTAGCCCGCAATTCGGATGATCTCCATGCGGTCCATCAACGCCGGAGGGATATTGAGCGTGTTGGCCGTGGTGACGAACATCACGTTCGAGAGGTCGTAATCCACCTCCAAATAATGGTCATTGAAGGTGTGATTCTGCTCCGGGTCCAGCACCTCGAGCAACGCCGAAGCCGGATCGCCGCGGAAATCGGCGCCCATCTTGTCGATCTCGTCGAGCAGGAACAGCGGGTTGATCTTCTTCGCCTTCCGCATCGACTGAATGACCTTGCCGGGCATGGAGCCGATATAGGTGCGGCGGTGGCCCCGGATCTCGGCCTCGTCCCGCACACCGCCAAGGCTCATGCGCACGAACTCACGGCCCGTGGCGCGTGCCATGGACTTGCCGAGCGAGGTTTTGCCGACGCCGGGAGGGCCGACTAGGCAGAGGATCGGGCCCTTCAGCATATTGGTGCGGTTCTGCACCGCGAGATACTCGACGATGCGGTCCTTGACCTTCTCAAGCCCGTAATGATCCTGGTCGAGGATGATCTGCGCCTCGTCGAGGTCGCGCTTGATCTTGCCCTTGACGCCCCACGGGATCGACAACAGCCAGTCCAAATAGTTGCGCACGACCGTGGCCTCGGCCGACATCGGGCTCATCTGGCGGAGCTTCTTCAGCTCGCCGAGCGCCTTCTCGCGCGCCTCCTTGGAAAGCTTGGTCTTGTCGATCTTCTGCTCGATCTCGGCCAGATCGTCCCGGCCCTCCTCGTTGTCGCCGAGCTCCTTCTGGATCGCCTTCATCTGCTCGTTCAGGTAGTACTCGCGCTGCGTCTTCTCCATCTGACGCTTGACGCGGCTCCTGATCTTCTTCTCGACCTGCAGCACCGAGATCTCGCTCTCCATGAGCGTGAACACGCGCTCAAGCCTTTCGGAGATCGTGGTGACCTCAAGCAGCTGCTGCTTCTCGGCGATCTTGATGGCAAGGTGCGAGGCGATGGTGTCGGCGAGCTTCGAGTAGTCCTCGATCTGCGCCGCCGTGCCGAGCACTTCGGGAGAGATCTTCTTGTTGAGCTTCACATAGCTCTCGAACTGGGAGACCACCGAGCGGGCGAGCGCTTCGATCTCGTCCTCGGCGCCGGTCGTCTCGTCGACGCGGCCGATCTCGGCCTCGAAATAGTTCTCGTTCTCGGTATAGCGCTGGATGGCCGCGCGCACGGTCCCTTCGACCAGTACCTTGACCGTGCCGTCGGGCAACTTGAGCAGCTGGAGCACCGAGGCGAGCGTGCCCATGGTGTAGATGCCGTCGGTCGACGGCTCGTCGTCGCTCGCATTCTTCTGGGCGACGAGCAGGATCTGCTTGTCGGTGCGCATCACCTCTTCTAGCGCCGCGATCGACTTCTCGCGGCCGACGAAGAGCGGCACGATCATGTAGGGGAAGACGACGATGTCGCGAAGCGGCAGGACCGGATAGTGCTCCGGGCCCAATCCTTCACTGCTGTGTGGCTTGAATTCGGTCATGACAGTCCCGTTGTTATAAGCAAGTTGCGCGCCAAAGCGCTGCCCTTGCACCTCTTTTTTTCCCTCGCCAGAATGCCAGCCCGCCTCCGCTCGGGTCATTCCCCCGACTTTTTCGGCAAATGAGAGCGGCGATCCTGCGACATCGCAGCCCGCCGATGCTAGTTGGCGACCGCCAAGGCCGCCGTCAAGATGGCTGCCCCTTACAGAGTCAGCCCAGATTCCCACTATTTTGAGTGGGATTCGGTCGGTCCGGCAAGCGGGAAAGCGGCCTCCCGCGCTCAGGCGCTCGTGCCGAGTTCCTCATGGCGGTCGGAGTAGATGCGCAAGGGTCTGGCCTTGCCCTCGACCACCTCGGCGCTGATCACGATTTCCTCTACCCCCCGCAGGCTCGGCAGCTCGAACATGGTGTCGAGCAGGATGCCCTCCATGATGGAGCGAAGGCCGCGCGCCCCGGTTTTCCGGTCGATCGCCTTCTTGGCGATGGTGCGCATGGCCTCCTCGGCGAAGCTGAGCTGGACGTCCTCCATCTCGAACAGCCGCTGATACTGCCTGACCAAGGCATTTTTGGGTTCGGTCAGGATGCGCATGAGGGCTTCCTCGTCGAGGTCGTCAAGCGTGGCGATCACCGGGACACGGCCGATGAACTCCGGGATCAGGCCGAATTTGAGCAAGTCCTCGGGCTCCACGCCTTTCAGGATATCGCCGGTGCGCCGCTCATCGGCGGCTTCGACTTTGGCGCCGAAACCAATGGAAGTCGAACGACCGCGGGCGTTGATGATCTTCTCAAGCCCGGCAAAGGCGCCGCCGCAGACGAAAAGAATGTTGGTTGTATCGACCTGCAGGAACTCCTGCTGCGGGTGCTTGCGGCCGCCCTGGGGAGGCACGGACGCAACCGTGCCTTCCATGATCTTGAGCAGAGCCTGCTGCACGCCCTCACCCGACACGTCGCGCGTGATCGACGGGTTGTCGGATTTGCGACTTATCTTGTCGACCTCGTCGATATAGACGATGCCCCGCTGCGCCCGCTCGACATTATAATCGGCGGCTTGCAGGAGCTTCAGAATGATGTTCTCGACGTCCTCGCCGACATAGCCTGCTTCGGTGAGTGTGGTGGCGTCGGCCATGGTGAAGGGCACGTCGAGGATGCGGGCAAGCGTCTGCGCGAGCAGCGTCTTGCCGCAGCCCGTCGGCCCGATCAGCAGGATGTTGGACTTGGCGAGCTCGACGTCGGAGTTTTTGCTCGAGTGGTTGAGGCGCTTATAGTGGTTGTGCACAGCAACCGAGAGCACCCGCTTCGCATAATCCTGGCCAATCACGTAGTCGTCGAGGACGGCGCAGATCTCCATCGGCGTCGGCACGCCGTCGCGCGACTTCACGAGGCTCGACTTGTTCTCCTCACGGATGATGTCCATGCAAAGCTCGACGCATTCATCGCAGATGAACACCGTCGGCCCCGCAATGAGCTTGCGGACCTCGTGCTGGCTCTTGCCGCAGAAGGAGCAGTAGAGAGTATTTTTCGAATCGCTTCCGCTCACCTTGCTCATGCGCCTATCCAGTTCCCAATCGCCGATAATGTGGGCCAAATCCGCCACAACGATCGGCTTTTCGTACGTTGTTGCAAATGAGCACCATCCTCCGGGAAAAACTGTCGGAAAGGCAATCTCAGCATGCTAGGGTGCCACTGATCAAGGATTGATTAATCCCGCTCCGGCATCGGGCCGACGACCCGACCGATCAGGCAGCCATGCAGGGATCATGCCTTACCCGCCGCGACGATCGGCCCAACCCAAATCGGGAGCCAGGCCTAACGCTCCGAAGCAAAGTGACCACGCGAACTGCTAGGACACCGGCGCCAACCGCTCCAGCTTCTCTTCAAGGGGGTGGCGCTTGGTGATGACCTCGTCGACGATGCCGAAGGTGCGGGCATCCTCCGCCGACAAAAAATAGTCGCGGTCGAGCGTCTTCTCGATGGTCTCGTAGCTCTGCCCGGTGTGGTGCACATAGATATCGTTCAGACGCCGCTTCATCTTGATGATGTCCTCGGCGTGGCGCTCGATGTCGCTCGCCTGGCCTTGGAAGCCGCCCGAAGGCTGATGCAACAGGATACGGGCGTTGGGCAACGCATAGCGCATGCCCTTCTCTCCGGCCGCGAGCAGAAGCGAGCCCATGGACGCGGCCTGACCGATGCATAGGGTAGCCACGGCCGGTCGGATGAATTGCATCGTGTCGTAGATCGCCATGCCGGAGGTGACGATGCCCCCCGGCGAGTTGATGTACATGGAGATCTCTTTCTTCGGGTTCTCCGCCTCCAGAAACAGGAGCTGCGCCGTGATCAGCGAGGCCACCTGATCTTCGATCGGGCCCGTGACGAAGACGATGCGCTCCTTCAGCAGGCGCGAATAAATGTCATAGGCCCGCTCGCCGCGGTTGGTCTGCTCGACCACCATGGGCACCAGCGTGTTCAGGTAGATATGGCTCAAGTCTTTCATTGCTGTCCCAAAGAGCTAGATGGGCGGAAGTCTCCACTTGGGGGCCGCTCTGCGAATCCTCAAGGCCCGCGCTACTACATATGGCGTCGATCCTGCAAACGGAAGAGGCTTGATCGCCGGGCCTCCGCGTCAGCCAGTCGGCCAGTCGTCACTCATTGCGGTGATCATGGTCATGCTCATGGTGGTGATCGTGATCATGGTGGTGGTGGCCGTGATCATGGTCGTGATCGTGGTGGTCATGGTCATGGTCGTGGCGATGCCCGTGGGCGTGGCCGTGACCGTCCTCCGCGTCGGCGTAAAGGTCTTCGGCACTTACCGGCTTCTCCGTCACCTGCGCGAGCTCGGTGATGAAGTCGATCACCTTGTCCTCGAACAGGGGGGCTCGCACTTCCGCAAGCATCTGCGGGTTGTTGCGGTAGAAGTCGTAGACTTTACGCTCCTGTCCCGGAAACTGCCTGACGCGGTCGAGCAGAGCGCGGTTCACCTCCTCGTCGGTGACCTCGATCTTGTTGCGCGTGCCCACCTCCGACAGGATCAGGCCGAGCCGCACGCGCCTCTCGGCAATGCCGCGGTATTCATGCTTTGCCTTCTCCTCGGTGGTGCCTTCGTCCTCGAAGCTCCGCTTGGCACGCTCGAGATCGCTCGTCACCTGGCGCCAGATCGCCTCGAACTCGTTGTCGACGAGCGTCGGAGGCAGCTCGAAGTCATAACCCGCGTTGAGCTTGTCGAGCAGCGCCCGTTTCAGCTTCTGCCGTGACGCCGCCGCGCGATCCTGCTCCAGACGCTGCTTCACCGTCTCCCGCAGCCGATCCAGGGACTCAAACCCTAGCCCGGTGGCGAAAGTATCGTCGAGGGGCGGCGTCACCGAGTTCGCCACCTCCTTGATCTTGACCTCGAAACGCGCCGGCTTGCCCGCCAGGTTCGTCTCCGGATAGTCGTCGGGGAAGGTCACGTCGATCGTGCGCGCCTCGCCCGCCTTGACGCCTTCGAGGCCCTCTTCGAAGCCCGGTATGAAATTGCGGGCGCCGAGCAGGACTTGCGCATCCTCGGCGCTGCCGCCGGTGAATGGCTCTCCGTCGATTATGCCCTTGAAGTCGATGGTCAGCCGGTCGCCCTCCGCGGCGGGGCCGTCCTTCGGATCGTAACGAGGGTTGGCGTTTGCAACCCGCTCGAGCGCCTTGTCAATGTCGGCGGGAGTCACCGCGGCGGTTGGTCTCTCGATATCGATCTTGCCGAAATCCATGACGTCGAATTTTGGGAGCACCTCAAAGGACATGGTGAAGGCGAGATCGGCGCTGCCGGAGAAGATCTTTTCGATCTCCGTCTCGTCCTCGGGAAGCGCAATCTTGGGCTGAAAGGCTGGGCGCTCCTGCCGCTGGGAAATAGCCTCCCGGCTGGTTTCGGCGACGGTCTGTTGCACCACCTCGGCCATCACCGAGCGGCCATAGACTTTCCGCAAATGCGCCTTCGGCACATGGCCGGGCCTGAAACCCCTTAGCTTGACCCGGTCTTTCAACTCGTCGAGGCGCGCCGAGAGGCGCCGCTCGAGTTCGTCGGCGCCGACGACCACCTTCAACTGGCGGCGAAGGCCCTCTGCGTTTGTTTCGGTAATGTCCATCTAGGCCCTAATCCATCGCCTCGCATTCGCCTTGCGCCCCCGATGCGAGCGCGCTTTTCCCGCGAAGCTCCTATTGCCGATTGGTGCGGGCGGAGGGACTTGAACCCCCACGGCCGAAGCCACCAGAACCTAAATCTGGCGTGTCTACCAGTTCCACCACGCCCGCTAATGCCCGCGCCCGCGCCTATATCGCAGCTGCCGCCCGAGGGAGCAAGCTACGCGCCGCACCGGCGACCCCCCCTTGCGTCTATCGCGGTTTGCGTCCATTCGTCTATGATGCAGGCCTCGCCCTGATTGCCACGCCTCCGCCGAGGGATGGTTTCGTTTCTAACAGAGAGCCGCCACGCATGCTCCGCCATCTCGGTTGCGCCTGCTCGCCATCCTCGTCCTTGCCGCCGCACCGCCGCTGACCATCCACGCGGCTGACGATCCCGCTCGGGTCGGTTTCATCGACAATGTCGAGAACGAGGCGAAAGTCGTCTCCGACGAGAGCGCGATCACCGCAATCATCGGGACGCCTGTGCATCTGAATGACGAGCTTCGCACGCGCCAGGGCTGTCCAAGGCTGAAGCGCCGACAAAATCGCCCGCGCCGTGGCGACTGTGGCGTTGCAATGAGTATTTGCGCCGGCCGATGGGGCTTTAGTAGGTTGCCGCCTCGAATTGAGAGAATGGAAATGCACGTGTCCTACCGTAATGGCATCATCGAGGCGATCGGCAACACCCCGCTCATCAAGCTCAAACGCTCCTCGGAGGAGACGGGCTGCACGATCCTCGGCAAGGCCGAGTTCATGAACCCGGGCCAGTCGGTGAAAGACCGCGCCGCTCTCTTCATCATTCGCGACGCACTCGAGTCCGGGAAGCTCCAACCCGGAGGCACGGTGGTCGAAGGCACCGCCGGCAATACCGGCATCGGGCTCGCCCTGGTCGGCAATGCGCTGGGCTTGAAGACCGTCATCGTCATCCCCGATACGCAGTCGGACGAAAAGAAGCAGATGCTGCGGCTTGCCGGCGCCGAGCTGATTGAGGTGCCGGCGGTTCCCTATAAGGATCCCAATAACTATGTGAAATATTCAGCAAGGCTCGCCGAGCAGCTGGCAGCGACGGCGCCGCATGGGGCGGTGTGGGCCAATCAGTTCGACAACGTCGCCAACCGCCAAGGCCATATCGAGACGACCGCGGTGGAGATTTGGGAAGAGACGCAAGGCAAGGTCGACGGCTTCGTCTGCGCCGTGGGCACCGGAGGGACGCTCGCCGGGGTTTCGATGGGCCTGAAGGCGAAGAACCCGGACGTGATCATCGGGCTCGCCGATCCCATGGGCGCGTCCCTCTACAGCTATTACAAGCACGGCGTGCTCAAATCCGAAGGCAGCTCGATCACCGAAGGCATCGGCCAGGGCCGCATCACCGCCAACCTCGAAGGCGCGGAGATCGACGAGGCCTATCAGATCCCGGATGCCGAGGCACTGCCGATCCTGTTCAACTTATTGAGCGAGGAAGGCCTTTGCCTCGGCGGCTCGAGCGCGATTAATGTCGCCGGCGCCATCCGCCTCGCTCGCGATATGGGCCCGGGCCACTCGATTGTCACGGTGCTTTGCGATTACGGCACCCGCTACCAGAGCAAACTGTTCAACCCGAAATTTCTGCGCGAGAAGGGCTTGCCGGCTCCCGACTGGCTCAATAGTCGCGAACCCGCAGTCCCGGCAGCATTCGTTTAGGTTAGAATTGCAGATGACCGAACATTCCACGTCTTGGCTCACCGAGACCGACAAGCTTGCGACGGAGCTTGACGCGCCCGACGTCGTCATTATCGACGCCTCTTGGCATATGCCAAGCGAAGGCAAGGCGGCGCGGGCCGACTATCTCGAGGAGCACATCCCGGGCGCGATCTTCTTCGACATCGACGAGATCGCCGACACCAAGAGCACGCTGCCGCACATGCTGCCGCCCCCCGAGAAGTTCTCCTCGCGCATGCGGAGCATGGGCATTGGCGACGGCTCGCGCATCGTGGTCTACGACTCGGCTGGGATCTACAGCGCTGCGCGGGTCTGGTGGACCTTTCGTGTCATGGGCGTCGAGGATGTCACCGTGCTTAATGGGGGCTTGCCGAAATGGAAGCGCGAGGGCCTGCCGCTCGAGAGTGGCGAGCCGCGGATCCGCAGCACGCGGCACTTCACCTCCCGCCGCAATGCCGATCTCGTTCGCGACCTCGCCGACATGAAGGCGCTCCTCAGGGATCATTCGGCCGAGATTGTTGATGCCCGCTCGGCGGACCGCTTCGCTGGGCGTGGGCCAGAGCCCCGGCCCGGCTTGCGATCCGGCCACATCCCCGGCGCGCATAACCTGCCCTATGGGCGCCTGCTCAAACAGGATGGCACCCTGAAAACCCCTGCCGAGCTTGAGGCGCTGTTCCACGCGGCGGGCGTGGATCTGACCAAGCCCGTGGTGACGAGCTGTGGCTCCGGCATCACCGCGAGCGTGCTGGCGCTCGCTCTCGCCGAGATCGGCCATCGCCGGACCGCCGTTTATGACGGATCTTGGTCCGAATGGGGCGCGGATCAAAGCCTCCCCCTTGAGACGGGCTAGATGGCGCCGATGCGTGCGCTCTCTCCAGGCTTCAGCCGATGAGCAAGCGGTCCTCGCGACAAAAACAGGACACGCGGCTTGCTCATGCCGGACGCGAGCCCAAGCGCTTTCACGGCTTTGTCAATCCCCCGATCTATCGCGGCTCCACGGTGCTGTTTCCGAGCGTCGAGTGCCTCGAAGCCAATGCTCAGGAATTTACCTATGGCCGCTTGGGCACGCCGACGGTCAAGGCGCTGGAAGAGGCGCTCGCGGAGCTCGAGGGCGGTCACGCCGCCCTACTTACGCCCTCGGGTCTTTCGGCCATTGCGGCCACTCTGCTCGCGCTCGTCTCGGCCGGCGATCATGTGCTCGTCACCGACAGCGTATATCGCCCAACGCGCCGCTTCTGCGACCATGTACTGAAGCGGCTCGGGGTCGAGACCACCTATTACGACCCTGTAATAGGCGCGGGCATCAAAGACCTCGTCAAAGGCAATACCAAAGTCGTCTTCACCGAGTCGCCGGGCTCCCAGACCTTCGAGGTGCAGGACATTCAGGCGATTGCAGCGGCGGCCCACGCTGCTGGCGCCCTGCTGGTGATGGACAATACCTGGGCGACGCCGCTCTACTTCAAGCCGTTCGCCCATGGGGTAGACGTATCGATTCAGGCCGCGACCAAATATATCGTGGGCCATGCCGACGCGATGCTGGGCGCCATCACCGCGACAAAGACCGCTTGGCCCACGATCGCCCGTACGCATGAGGACCTTGGCCTCTGCCCTGGTCCTGAGGATGTCTATCTCGGCTTGCGGGGGCTCCGAACCCTGGGTGTGAGGCTGGAGCGCCATCAGGCGTCCGGGCTCGAGCTTGCAGCCTGGCTGCAGCGCCGGCTAGAGGTCGAGCGGGTGCTGCATCCTGCGCTTCCCTCCGATCCAGGGCACGCTCTCTGGAGCCGCGATTTCACCGGAGCCTCGGGCTTGTTCGCAATCGTGCTGAGGCCCTTCTCAAGTCAGGCCGTGGCCGCCATGCTCGATGGCTTGGAGCTGTTCGGCATGGGCTATAGCTGGGGCGGCTTCGAGAGCCTCATTCTGCCTTTCGACCCCTCGGCCTACCGCACCGCCACGATTTGGGCGGAGCGAGGGCCGGCGCTCCGCTTGCATGTGGGGCTTGAGGATGTGGACGACCTCAAAGCGGATCTCGAAGCCGGGTTCGCCCGGCTAGCTGCGAACGCCGAATGAGTCAGTGGTACCTCCGCGACCGTTCAACGCAGCGATCCTCCCTTCACAGCCACCCTGCTCGTCGCGATATCGACCGGAAACTGATCGAGGGCTTGAATGGATTTGAAACTCAAGGGCAAGCGGGCGCTCGTGACGGGCTCGACCGCAGGCATCGGTCATGCGATCGCGCAAGGCTTGGCGCGCGAGGGCGCCGACGTCGTGGTCAATGGACGCAGCGACGCCAAGGTGCAGGAGGCGGTCAAGCGGCTCGCCAGCGAGGGGGGAGCGAGCGTGAGCGGCATCGCCGCCGACCTCGGCAGCGCCACGGAGGTAGACCGGCTGGTCAGGGAGCTGGGTACCGTTGACATTCTCGTCAACAATGTCGGCATCTACGAGCCAAAGCCGTTCTTGGAGATTACCGACCAGGACTGGTTCCGCTTTTTCGAGACCAATGTGATGAGTGGGGTGCGTCTTTCCCGCGCCATGCTGCCGCATATGCTCGAGCGGAATTGGGGCCGCATCATCTTCATCTCCAGCGAATCGGGCGTGCAGATCCCGCCGGAAATGGTCCATTACGGCATGACCAAGACGGCGCAGCTCGCCGTCAGCCGCGGCATCGCCGAGAGCGTGGCCGGCACCGGGATCACGGTGAATGCCGTGTTGCCGGGACCGACGCGATCGGAAGGCGTTGTCGGGTTCCTGACCACGATGGCAGCCGCCCGCGGGATGCAGCTCGAAGGTCATGAAAAGGAGTTCATCAAGACCAATCGCCCCTCATCCCTCATCCAGCGCTTTGCCGAGCCAGAGGAGGTGGCAAATGCGGTTGTCTATCTCTGTGGCGAGGGTGCGAGCGCGACCACGGGTGCGGCTATCCGCGTCGATGGCGGCGTGGTGCGGAGCGTCATCTAAGGTAGAGCTGTCGTCACCGCCTATGAGCCGAGCCGGGAGCTTTCGATGACTGGCGCTTCCAACACCACCGAGCCGGACGCCAAATTGCTCGCTCTGTGGGGCGAGTGGCTGGCAGCCGCCGCCGCCTGGATCGCGTGCACAGCCGAGAGCGAGGCGGATCAGAGCCGAAGATACGGTGCGGCGGATTGAGAACAGATCGCCGAGAGCCCTGCCGACGGCTTGCACGGTATCGTGATCAAGCTTGGGCTCGCGATGTTTTCTCGGCGAGATCGACAAGCTTGAGCGATGAGCAGGCGATTTCTGCCTAATGCCGATCTGGTACACCTCACGGGCCCCGATCCGGCGGACGCGCGGGCCATCGTTGAGCGGTCCGGCGAGTGGCGTGAGGGAGCCTAGCGTAAGTGACAATCTCCCAACGTTTTTGGCACCGGCCAAACTCAATAACGTTGATAAGGAACTCGCCGCGGGTCGCCCAGGCCGCTGCAGGAAACCGCAAAAAGGACGTCCGCCGAAGCCAGCGCCCTGCTCCAGGAGCGTCGGGTTATCCAAATTCCGTCACCTGGCGCGGCTAAGTGCTATACTGATGACCGTCCAGCACAAGGAGAGGAACTTATGCGCCTGATCACTGCCTTCGCGGCAACAGTGATACTCATTGCCGGCTCTATCGTCGGGAAAGCTGAAGCGGCGACGGTGTCGGGAGTCGGAGGTCTGACACCTCTGCCAAAGAGCTATTCACCCATTGAAAAAGCTGGCTGCGTCTGCGGACCCCGGGGATGTGCGTGCGGCCACCCCTATTACCGTCCCTATGGCTATTACCACCCCTATTACCGTCCCTACCGGTACTACCGCTATTAGGCGTCTCGCTCGCTCGCAAGCGACGACTAGCTGAGATCTCTAATGGAGCCCGGCCACCCGAGGCCGGGCTTCTTGTTTTCGCTGCAAATGTATGGCTGAGTTGCCTTTTGTCGGAGTACCCCTTAGGCTAGCTGATCGAGTCCAAGGGCACGTCGGATAACTGTTGCCACCAATTCGGTGTCATTGATAGGTGCGTAGGACCAACTCTCAAGGCGCCCAGCGAAGGGGCGTGTGGCGCCTGCTTTACGCATCATGGAATGAAAGCGCTCATTCCGCCTCGATTTTCCCCGCAGCGATTTGATATAGACTGGCTTTCCCGTGCCAACGGCTTCGGTGACCATGTTCACGGAGTCGCCCGTCACAACGATGGCATCGGCGAAGGCCAGCAGCGCAAGATAAGGATTTGCACCGGTGCCATTCCAAATGAAATGCGGAATATTGGCAATGTTACGCGAAAAGGCGGCAAGAGCTTCCGGTCCCGTACGTTGCGAGGGAGTTACGAGTAGCGATCCAAGGCTCGCGCTTGCTAGTAGGGCAAGGGAGGAACCAAATTGCGCGGCATCATCTGACGTAAACTCAAATGCCCTACTCCGGCCGCCAAGGAGAACCGCAATCCGTGGATGCGGCAAACCTTCAACGATATCGCTAAAGTGTCCTTTGGCTTCTGAAAGACGAGCTGGTGTGATCCTGTGCACAGCGCCCATAGTCGCTAGAACATTGGAGCCGCTGACGGCATCATGCACCGGAGCTACAATCCAATCGAAGTGGCGTAGCGGCACACTTGGATTCTGGATGTGAACGGCAAGAGCCTGCGGTTCCGAGATTCGTTTCAAGGCAAGTGCAGTCGCCACACTTCGTTGACCAACAGAGAGGATTAGGCGCGGCCAGGGCGGCCCCAGCGATTCGTTTGATGCCACGGAACGGAGATATCGCGCCGAGGGAACATAAATCTGCATTTGCTTGGGCAACCAACGCAGCGGTCCGGTCACCTGCACACGCTTTAATGAGTAGCGAAGGCCGATTGCCTCCGCCACTGCGATACCCTGCGCTTCCATACCGACCGTGCCATCGGTGACGATCCAGGTTATGTCGGCGCGCCGATCATCCTTCGTGGATCGTAGATGGTTCATCTCAACCGGTTAGTGTCTTAGGCCGACTAAAGGAACTCGCGACCACGCGATTGGTGGGCATAGACATGAGGCACACTAACAACTGATCAAGCAGCAGCCCTAGTCCCTCCGGCTCCGAGATGTGGCGCTACTATTCCAAAAGGATACAGAGCTGTAACCTCGGCGGCTGGCGCCCGCCACAAATTTAGCAGAGTCGTTTGGGGGCCACATCCCTCTTGCCACACTCCAAGAGTTCGGAATGGGACGCGGGACGTAGTTGGCCCGGATAGGTCGAGAACCAGCACCTTGTGGTTCACAACCTTTGGCAGTGGGAGACTGGGAACGTGGGGATGGCACAGACC
Source organism: uncultured Alphaproteobacteria bacterium (assembly GCA_963804515.1). Classification (GTDB taxonomy): domain Bacteria; phylum Pseudomonadota; class Alphaproteobacteria; order Rhizobiales; family Methyloligellaceae; genus Methyloceanibacter. The sequence goes on from CAWDQR010000001.1 coordinate 184,575, forward strand.
ACGAGCGATCCAACCACGCTCGACAGCGACGTCATGGCCCAACCGGGAACATTTCGGTGGCTGGCGCTGCTCATAGCATTTGTTACAATCTGGACACTGTATAGCGTAGTGTCGGCCGCTCCAGCATCCATCCATAATGATATGGCCGAGGCCTATGTTTGGGGTCGCGAATTTAGGCTTGGTTACTTTCAGCATCCACCATTCTGGGCATGGATCGCAGGTGTCTGGTTCGAATTGTTTCCGCGCGCTGATTGGGCGTTTTCACTCCTGTCCACACTCAACGCCGGTCTTGGCCTGCTCGGTTCGTGGATGCTCATTGGCGACTTCGCCGAGGGCAACCGCCGGCTTGCTGCAACGGCGCTCCTGTTGCTCACGCCTTTCTATACCTTTCTGGCACTGAAATATAACGCAAACTCGATTTTCTTGTCGCTGTGGCCGTGGACGATGCATTTCTTTTTGAGGTCGATAAAGAATCGACGCGTCGTTGACGCAATTCTCTTCGGCTTGTTCATAGGACTCGCGATGCTTTCCAAATATTTCGCCCTTATTTTGGCGGCAACCTGCTTGATCGCTGCTCTGGCACATCCCAAACGACGCGCCTACTTTGCTTCGGCGTCGCCTTATGCGTCGTTTCTGGTCGCGGCTGTGCTGTTTGCGCCGCACGTCTGGTGGCTAGCACGGAATGATGCTCCACCTCTTCACTATTTCATCAGTAAGACCGGGTTTGGATTGCCGACGGCCATTCTGTCGGCGTTTGGACTACTTGTTGGCGTCGTCGCATTCCATTCTATTGTTATTGCTCTGATCAGTATCACTGTGGACTTTCGGCCGCGGCGGTTGCTCGGCACGGTCAGATCGCGCTGGCAGGACCCGCGTTTTCGAGTCCTTGCCATACTCGCGCTCCTTCCGTTGTGCCTCACGATCCTTGCAGCAGTTCTCTTTCACTTGATGCCATCCACCAACATGACGATCGGGATCTTCAGCCTTGTCCCACTCTTCTTGCTGGAACTTGCTGACTCTCGCGAAGACCGCCAGTTGTATCGTCGAAGCTGCGCGCTCGCAGTCTATCTTACCATAGCGGCCATCATGCTTTCTCCGGCAATTGCCATTGTTAAATTTTCTCTTGCCAGCGATAACAACTATATCGAGCCCCGAAAGGAACTGGCGCAAGAGGCAACGCAAATTTGGCACGAAGTCACCGGATCACCGCTTCAATTTGTCGGGGGCAGCCAGCGCTATGAAAACGCGGTGGCCTTTTACAGTCCTGATCGACCTCACGGATTCATTCATCTCGATTTCAATCGAGCGCCTTGGGTCACGTCTGAGGATCTGACCAGATCGGGGTTTCTCGCGATTTGTGAAGCAAATGATCAGAAGTGCCGTGCCGAAAGTGACTCAGTACCGATGCCTTACAAGAGCGAGCGAAAACTGACTCTCTCACATTGGTTCGAGGGTCACTCCGCAAGACCCGTTACGTTCATCGTGATGGTGGCGCCACCCCGCCGCTAAGCGTCGTTAAAATCGCGAGGAACAGGAGCACTGAACGTGGCAATAAGCTTTGAAAAAAATGATGTCCGGTGGCAGAGCCGCCCAAGCAAGGCCGGCTTATGGTTCTGCGATCGCAATGGGCTCATGAAGACTTGAGCCAGCATAGTTAGCCTTCGCGGAAATGCTGGTTTCCACACTTCGGCCTCGTTTCTTCTAGCGGCTGCCGAGCTTCAATCAGGCCAGCGTCATGCCAAGCCGTCGAGTTGGTAGCGCCGCTGACCTAGAAGACTTCCGCGCGACAGTGTCGGCCAGCGGTTTCATCTCTATCAGGATACAAATCAGTAACCTAGGCGCCCACGAGCCAACAACATTGATGTTCAGTGGTACGCGGCTGAACCGCGGATCGAGCAGCTTACTGGCTTTGAGCCCGCGGAGAGCGGTGTTGTGCCGGTTCGATGGGGCAATCCTATGCTAGAGCAGAAAACCAATGAGCAGGTTACTAGCACGCCAATTTTGGACTTAGATAAGGTACGTTTCGCAAAATTGAAAACGGAGCCGTTCGATTATTTGGTCGCGTCAGATTTCATTCGACCAGAATGGCACCATCGGCTCATCCAGGAATTTCCGTACCTTAAGCAAGGCGGCAGTTTTCCGCTATCTGCAGTAAAAGTGAGTGCCGGATTTCTAGCACTCATTGAGGCCATGGATTCAGAGGATTTCCGGAAACTCATCGAACAAAAGTTTTCAGTCGATTTGGAAGGTCGGCCCACTACCTTTACGGTGCGCGGGCACTGTCGCGCTAAAGACGGCAAAATTCACACCGACACGGAGAGCAAGATCATCACGGTACTGCTGTACATGAACCGCGAATGGCCGCACGTGGGCGGCCGATTGCGCTTGCTGCGCAGTGCGACGGATCTCGACAATGTGGTGAAAGAAATTTCACCCTCGGTAGGCACGCTTGTGATTTTCAGGCGGTGTGATCACTCCTTCCATGGACACTTGCCCTTTGAAGGCGATCGCAAGGTAATTCAGATGAATTGGGTGACGGACGAACGAGTTGCCGACCGAGAGGTGCGCCGGCACCGTTGGTCGTCCATGGTGAAGCAACTAACATCCCTCCGCGGCGGCTCTGACGAACTGTCAGGCTGACAGGCATCTGGTTGTTCAGATGGAACCTCAAAGCCTCGATAACTGGAGATATCCAGCCGCACTTTTGTCCAAATCGAGGCCGATTCTACACATCGATTTCTGAACCTATACAGATTTGTAACCCGCTGCCCAATCTCAGGCCATCTCTTGAATGAAAAGGGTAAGGGCGCAGGTCCCGCATTCCCTCAACGTCTTAGTTATTAATCCAAGAGAATGCCATGCGTATCCTTGTCATCGAGGACGACGCTGAAACCGCCAAATACGTCGTGGAGGGTCTGCGCAGGAGCGGCCACGCTGCCGATCACGTGTCCGATGGGCGGGAAGGACTGCTCACTGCTGCGAGCGGCAACTACGATTCCATCGTCGTCGATCGCATGCTGCCAGGAATGGACGGGTTGGCCCTGGTGAAGGCGCTTCGCAGCTTCGGTGCTGAAGCAAGTGTGATTTTTCTAACCGCCCGAGGGGGTATCGATGATCGGGTCGAGGGGCTCGAGGCGGGTGGCGATGACTACCTCATAAAACCGTTTGCGTTCTCCGAGCTGTTGGCGCGGCTCAACGCATTAGCCCGCCGTCCACCGCTTTCGCGCGTCGAAACCGTGCTCCGCGTCGCCGACCTCGAACTTGACCTCGTTGCGCACCGGGCAAAAAGAGCCGGTAAGGATATCCAGCTCCAGCCACGAGAGTTTCGGCTGCTCGAATATCTCATGCAGAACACCGATCGTGTGGTGACGAGGACTATGCTGCTGGAGAAAGTCTGGGAATTCCACTTCGACCCAAAAACGAAAATTGTTGAAACGCATATGAGTCGGCTTCGCGCCAAAATCAGCTCGGATGGTCAGCCGGAGCTCATCCACACGATTCGGGGAGCGGGTTATGTTCTTCGCGCGCCTGTTTAGGCTACTGCGCACAACAGGCTTCGGACTTGGGCTGCTTTATGCGACTCTCTTTGCCACGTCGGCCGTGATTTTGGGTTGCATCGTTTACTGGACAGTGCAGTCGCTGATGGACCAACAGCTGTCTACACGCATCGATTGGGAAGTCAGAGTCCTAAAGGACGAACTTCGTTCGGAGGGAGCGGATGAATTAATCAGGGGAGTTCAAAAGCGCACCACCTACGCCGGAAACCTCGAATACTTTCTCGCCGATGCGCATGGATTCAAGTTGGCGGGAAACTTGCCTAGCATGCCCTCGACCCTCGGATGGAGTGATCTCGATATTCCAGATGAAGGGCACGCGAATCAAATCAAGTACTTGCGCCTCGAGACCGTCGATCTGGACAATGGCTTCCGACTCGCCGTTGGAGACGATCTTGGCTCTAAAAATGATATTCGCCGGGCGTTTTTCGATGCCCTGGTCTGGGCCATCCTAGCGTTCTTGGTCTTGACACTGGCAGGTGGCCTTCTTCTCAGCACCCTTTTCTTGAGGCGGGTGAATGCCATAGTGCAAACGGTCGAGACCATCATTGAAGGAAACCTCGATTCGCGCGTCCCTTTGCGCGGCACAGATGATCACTTCGATCGGCTTTCTGTGAGCTTAAACCGAATGCTCAACCGAATTCAGCTCTTGATGGAGAGTCTGAGCCAAGTCTCGAACGACATCGCCCATGCGCTACGCACACCGCTTGGTCGCTTACAACAAAAGCTGGAGATGGCGCGACTGAATGCCGGGGAAAATCCCAAGTGCAAGAAAACCATCGATGGGGCCGTCGATGAGACGGAAAATATCCTCGATACGTTTTCGGCTCTCCTACGCATCGCCCAGATTGAGTCGGGAACACGCACAGCTGGCTTTCGCGAGCTCGATCTGAGCAATCTCTTTGAGACCGTTTCGGGTGCGTATTCCGCCGCGGCCGAAGATCAAGGGAAACCCATTACCGTAAAGATTTCCTCCTCTCTCGAATACTGGGGTGACCCAGACTTGCTTGCGGAGATGCTCGCAAACCTCATTGATAACGCACTTAGACACACGCCACCGGAGGCGCGTATCGAGGTCTCTCTCACGCAGACTGATTCGCAATTAATTGCGATCGTCGCCGACGATGGTCCCGGGGTGCCGCAGACGGAGCGCGATCGAATCTTTCGTAGGTTCTATCGCCTAGAGCATAGCTTTAGGACGCCCGGCAATGGGCTTGGACTCTCCCTGGTTGCCGCGGTCGCAGAGCTGCACAGCATAAAGCTCAGCGTCGATGACAATGCACCAGGCCTGCGGGTGACAATGAAGTTTGGTCCGATTCTACCGGAACCTCGAACAGAGACACGTCGCGCGAGGGGAGAGTCGCCTAACAGAGTACTAGACGCGCCTCTAAGTGCGCCTGTCCGCTCCACGTAAGAAGCCGTATGGTTCGTTTCTTCAGGCGCGCCAAGTGAATGCCGCAGTGGTGGCGAAATTCCAAATTGCCCCAATCCACGCGCCGGCAATGCCCGCGATCCACATTTAGCGTTAGCTTGGTACAGCACTGTTGAAAGGGTCACGCGTCGCCCAATGCAGCGATTACCTGGGGTCAATGAAGCGGCTTGGCCCACCATCGTTTCGATTGTTGGTGTCCTCACGATTTTCCGTTTTTGGGCGGCCACGCACGCCGGGCTCGCGCCGGACGAGACTTACTATTGGCTTTGGTCGCAAACGCCTTCGCTCGGTTATCCTGATCATCCACCAATGATTGCCTGGTGGATTTGGCTCTCCACACGAATCCTGGGTGACACCGCATTAGGCATTCGTGTGTTGCCGATCCTATCAGGAGTGGTGACCTCAATTTCGGTCTATGGAATAGCGAGCCAGCTTTGGGGCCGCTCGACAGCATTACGCGCGGCACTCTGGTTTAATGCCATGGTCCTAATCGGCGTCGGGGTCATTCTGAGCACGCCGGATGCACCTTCAGTGATGTTTTGGGCATTGGCGGTTTGGGCTCTTTCGGCAATTTTTCGCACCCAGCGTTCCTGGCTTTGGATCCTCGTAGGATTCTTCGTAGGGTTTGGCTGTATCTCCAAATACACAAATCTCTTTCTCGGCCTTGGCATCATCGTTTGGCTTTTGATCGATCCCGCGGGCCGACGCTGGTTTCGGAGTCCTTGGCTGTGGGCAGGAGTAGCAGTCGCGTGCTTCATATTTTTACCGGTGTTCATATGGAACGCGCAGCACGACTGGATTTCTTTTTCGCGGCAATTCGGCCGGATCACGGTGCAGCAGGTAACGGTTCGCTATTTAGGGGAATTCCTAGCATCTCAGCTCGGGCTGCTCAATCCGCTTATCGCCTATTTTGCGTTCTTGGCCATTGTCCTCGCATTCAAGAACCCAAATGATCGATCAAATCCTTCAGCGTTCCTTGTCTCTATTGCGGCGCCGCTGACCGCATATATGATCGTCCACGCATTCCATGATCGAGTTCAAGCAAACTGGCTCGCGCCGATCTATCCTCAGGTCGCGCTTCTTGCCGCTGTCGCCGCCGACGACGACGAGTTAAGTACACCACCGCTACGCAGGCGAGTCCTTCATTCAGTCGTGCCGTTGGGGTGCACTATTTCAACGATAGCACTTGTTTACCTCGCGCAACCTTTCGAACTGCCGCTTGGTTTTCGGAGCCCAGCAGATCGACTAGAGGGCTGGCAGGAATTCGCCGCAACTATTGAGCGGCTCCGACAACAGAGCGGCGCTAGTTGGATTGCGACCACGAGTTACGACGTAAACGCCGAGCTGACATTTTACTTGCGCGGCATCGTACCAGTTCGTCAAATCACCGAACGGGAGCGCTATAGCCCCACTCCGCTTGATTCGACCTTAGTTACTCAACCCGCGCTTCTCCTCATTCGAGAGACCGAACAAGAGAAGTCGCGCTTCAACGGTTGCTTCGAGACGACCAAGGCGCTTTCTGTGGTTGCAAGACAAGGGGCCGGAGGGATCATCGAACGCTACCTTGTTAAGAGTGCTGTGACGCTGCCACCCGATATCATGAATGAGGGGTGTCATCTACACTCCACAACTGGAAGACTAGCTCGATCAGGAGAAATAGCGTTTTAAGCCCGATGAGCGGCAACTTTGGTTGAGCGCTGAAGGGTGAGAAAAAGATACCCCAAGATATACTGCTCGCTAGCTTGATTGTGGGAGGAATATTTCTGTTTGTGGTGTTTGTTGTCGGCCCGATCCTCTCCTGGCTCGACTGGAAAAGACAAACCGACAACGACATGGGAGACCAATGAAGGGATGGCAGCCGAAGCCATGCCTCATGATCCCGGTGGGCGCCCCGCAAGCGCCAAGGGTGCAAAAGGATGCCGGGCCGAAGCCGACGCGCTCTTGAAAATGCGCCAAGATAGGGGGAAAGCCATCGATCCGGCGCGGCAGCCTGAGAATGATCTGCTGGCTGGTCGCTGGGTCAGCAAGGGCGCGATGGTAGCTGCCTACGCGACACTCATCGTGGTCACTCTTGGCATCTTCGGCGTCTTGATACTCCTGCTTTTGGGATCATAGCGGAGTTGGCGACCTGAGGCCCCTTCGACCTAATAGGGCCGCCGGCGGAAGCCCCGAGGTGCCTGAGCCGACTTCTGGCCTCGGAGGTGCGACGTATCCTCGTACGATCGCGGCAAAACCGCCGCCGGCGGGAACAATCTCAAACAAAGGAGGAAACAATGGGCAAGCTGATCACTGCCCTCATGGCCACAGCGGCGATACTCGTAGCCGGCTCCATGGTCTGGAAGGCTGAGGCCACGACGCCGGGAAGTGACGCCAACTCCCGCTAGCGGCCAAGAACTTTAGCCCCGTGCTGCCGGCCGGGATCGCATTGGGTCTGTGGTCCCCACGGGCATTGCTGTGCGCCCCCTGCTAGAACGCGATGGGCGACGTTCGTATTGCTTTAGGCGTTGCGGCTTGCCTCACTACCTTTGCAACGGGCTGCGCCTCCGCCTCGGTCGGGCAGGTGCAGGAGGTCGGACCCGGGACCTACAGCGTTGGTATCAATCATGCGTTAGGCAGCCTATCGCAAGACACAAAGGCGATGGAAGCCGCCCGTCGATAAGGCGGGCGAATATGGCCACTCGAGGGGGCAGAAACTCTTAATCACGCCGAACTCCGCGAGCCAAAACACCTTACTTTCCGTTGCTTATCCTCGGGCGAGGAAGCCCCGGCCAATGCGGTCGACGAGCAGCGCGTTCACTGAAAAGGGTTCCGGACTGACTCGTATGTGCCACTGCGAGCGCCAGAGCGCGCGAGCTGGAATGGATTGTGTAGAATCACAGGAGACCTAAAAGAAGAAGCCCCGGCAGCATGCGCGGGGCTTTAAAGTTCGATGAGGTGGCTTTAGGGCCACCCGGAGATCTTATCAGGCCGTCTCCACCGACCGACGCGGCTAAATGGCGCTGTGGCACGTCACCCGCCGCGTCACGCTGAGAAGCGACGCCTCATGCGCCACTCGCCTTGCGGCCCTGAGCAATGATGCGAGGCGCTCCAATTTGAGCGAGAGCACCATCAGGGATTTTGAGAAGGGGCGCCGGATACGCTCCCCCAATAATCTTGCCGCCATCTGCCGCGCTCTTGAGGCCGCAGCCGTCGAGTTCACCAACGGCGATGCGCCGGGTGTGAGGATGAAGAGGTCGTGAGGTAGAAGCAGGTTTAGGCTTGTTGGAGGAAATAGATGGTTGGGAGTTCGATCACGCCCGCCTCTTCCATTGCCTTCTTCAAGCTCGCAGACGCCGCGAACTCTTGGGCTGAATTTATATCGCTGGGATCAAACACCCCGATGATCTCGCTCCTGTCTGTACCCGCGGATTTGTGAGTCCTGCAGCCTCCTGCGCTCCGGCGTGTCGATCAAATAAGGGGCGCGATTTCGCGTAATCCTTCACCTTGTGCTTGATGAACACGACGCCCATGGTGGTGTCCCCTTCCGTGTGTGGTTGAGCAGCGCTCTGCAGTCTCGCCAACGAAAAGCCCCGGCCATTGGGGTGACCGGGGCTGGCAATTGCTATCAGGAGAGGCGGAAGCTAGCCGAGTTCCATGACAAACGTGTCACGGCATTTGCTGGAGCTTGGAAGCCTTCGGCGTCACGCGCCGCGTCAGCGCGCGAGCTGGGGTGGATCGTTAGGAGCGAGCCTCACGCTCAGCGCCTCACACTAGGGCGCACTTCGGCACGGATATAAAGCTCTCAATGCCGCTAATATTCCGGCGGATTTCGTCATGTTGTGCATCTCAGGGTGTGCAACAAGCCAATTGACAACCGACGTCGTCTCCACCTCTGGAGAATTTCTAGGCGGGCAAGTTGTGTAAATCCCAGGTGAGTTGAATTCAGAGAGATCGATGGTTGACACCGCGAATGAGCATCCTGACCAGGCGTCGCTCGTCTTGGCACACGCTGCCAGGAAAGCATCGACTGTCTGACCCTCCTGCGCTGAAACGTCGGGCACTAGACCACCCCAACAGAGCAGCACGAATGAGGCACCGGCAAGAACGTTACGCATCAGCCCCCCCTTCCGTTGCATCCCCTATATTGGCCATGCCGCTCACACTAGAACCAGAACCCTCCTCCGTGCGCTGGTGCCGACCCGAAAGCCGGCACTTTCACAGGCGCGATAATCGTCAACGGGAGAACAAATCAGATTGGAGGTCAGGATTGCAGCTACAGGGTGGCGAGTTTGTAACGGCTTGTTTCAGAAACCCGTCTGGCAAAATTCTGCAACAAAGGGGCCGAAGAAAATAGGACGCGAAAACCATGGCAAGTCAGGTTGAATTAGCTACTCCTAAAGGCTCGTGACATTCACGTCTGTGATGGCGGGCACGCTACTTCCGCTATCGGTGACACAGGTTTTGGCACGGGTAAACTCAGCCCGAAAAGGGGTTGTGCGGTATAAAGTCATCGCTATAGCAGGAGCGGTTTAGTCTTCAGGGTGGCCGCCGCTTGATAAGTTCAATGACAAGGGCTTCTGCGGCAAAGACGAGTAAATCGGCAGGGTGCTGGGAACAGTAATTGTCGACCCAGGACCTAAGCGCATCGAGCTTCATGCCCATACCCAAGTCATTGGGCCCAGGAGCATAGTGGTTATGCGAGCTGATGAAGCCTTGGATCCAATTTTCATCGGCGATTGAAACGCCGCTTTCGACCCTGGCCTTCGTCCACTGTCCGCAAGAGTTCATGCCTGCGCCCAATGCCAGGAACTTCTCATTTTGATCGAGCGATTGGCCACTAGCAGGCCAGAACACCGGGGCGAGCAACACCAACGCAAACACACGCCTTCTCATTGACCGGAAACCCCTTATACAAACTCGCCGCAAACTCGGTTCCAAGCCGTAGCCCCCCATGGGTCGCGCCCCTGGACTACTCCTACCATGACCTTGCCCATGGTTTGCCTTCAGGGCTACCTCGGCAAAATTTTGTCACCCTTTAGTGCTATGGACGTTCGTCATGGGTCGCTTTAGCAACGCTGAGCTAAGGAAATTCCGAGACACCAGCCGTTGCTCGGACTGTGTCCACTACTCCGGCTGCCAGCTCTGGCTCGCGCTGCTGCTCATGAACGATGAGCTCGGCACCCCCGGGCTGGACCTCATCGTCCCGGACATAACCAAAGCCTGCCCGATGTTCTTCCCATGGTCGGCTGAGTCAGCCCGCAGGGCTACCACAGGCTCTGGCGGAGCATCCCTCCGCCGACACTAGTCCTGCAACCGGGCTTTATTGGCTAGGTCCTCCTAACCGCGGTTTCTGGAACCCCCAAATGCGCAAAGGGGCCGTCGCCTTCGGCCGGCGCCCTTTTCTATGGTCTGAAACCGTACCGAGTTCAGTGTTGACTCTCCAGCCTGCGCTCGGAATCAATTGATCGTTGGTATGAACTTCTAATGGCTTATTTCAGGAAGCCTCCGCTCCCTCCCGGGCTTCCACCCTCCACAGGAGGGAGTTTGGAAAATGCCCGGCGATCCCAGGAATGTCGCATGCACGCGAAAAACTGCATGCAGCTTGCCGAGGATGCCACCAACCCGCAGGTAAGAAGGACCTTCGTCGATCTAGCGCACCATTGGACGAGGCTCGCTGTCGAGCTGGAAGACGCCCAGATACTTCTCATACCCTGAACGAACTAGCGGCCGAGAAGGCCCTGTCGCCCGCTGGCGATGGTCACAACCCCCGCCCCTGGTGAGGCGCCCGCGCCGCTTCCTACACGATCCACCCGAACTCGCGCGCCTTGTCGTTGGCGAGCTGCCAGGCGCGAGTGACGAATTGGGACTGTGTCATTGGGGCGCGTTTATCATTCTCGCGTGGGAAGTTCTTGGCGATGAGCTGAGGAGAGTTGGGCAGCTTGTAATACGTGACGACGTAGGTGGTGCCGGGTTGAATGACGAGGAGCTTATTCCCTCGCACTTCAATGAGTAGATCCCCGTCAGTCATTGGGACTCTGATTGTGAGGGTTCGCCTAGAAATTTTGCCCTCGCCGCATTCGTTAGTTGTTCGCGGTCGAAATCTCCGATCACTATGGTGTCGAACAGCGTTTTCATGTCGTTCTGATCGGACAATTCGCGCTCATAAAATGGCAACCTCTCCATTGCCGCTATCGCGTACGCCAAAGCCTTGGCGACTAGGTAGTCGCGACGTCTAACATCGATCATGGTGTCACCCCTTTTCTCACCCCCGGCCGCTTGCCGTTTGTGAACTCGACGCCTGCCTTTTCGCAAGCGCGGCGGATCGCCTCCAGCGTCTCAGGGGCGCCAGCACACGCGCCGGTCTCAATGTTGCTAACGGTGTTGCGGTGAACGCCTGCCCGCTCCGCCAGGTCGCGGACGGTCCAATTCAGTAATCCCCGCGCTGCCCTTATCTGTGCGCTTGTCACACGTCATCCAACTTGTGCTATTGTCACATGTGCTTAGCACCGGAGGGGATCCGATGCCAGTACCCGCCGCAGCCGTCACTGATTGCATTGGCCCTCAATAATTCGTCAAAGACGGAACTCTATCGCTACCTGCCTGTTTGGAGTCGGGGGATAAGCGCGAGCGGTGGCGGAGGGGTGCTTCCGCCGCCGAACGGGAGGGAAAACCATGACAAAACTCGAAGTGCTCTTTGCCGAAAAGGCAGAAAAATTTGCTGCCATATGTGCGCTAGTGGCGCGTGAACTTGGCTATGGCGAGCTGTCAACAATAAGCGAAGAGGATCGGAACCAAGTAGAGGATGACGCGGAGCAGTATGTGGAGCTGTGCGGAGAGAGACGGTTGAAATGCAAACCAGCCCTACCATTCGCCCGATCACGCCTCTAAGACGTCTCTTGGGGGGGTATCACGACATTTGCGAAAGAATCCTCGATGAGCGTGAAATCGAGGTCGGTCTCTGGGTCTACCGGAGAAGGACCCAGAAAAGGCGTCGGCCGACGTCCTTCTAGCAGCAGGCGAAACTCGAGACAGAGTATCGAGTCATGATCTCAGTGAAAGAATGACATTTTCCGTGGCGGGGCCAAGGCCACTAGCCGAAAGTGGCTCGCGGGAGTCTTCCGTCGGACGACTCCACTGCTACAAATCTAAAGCGCGGTAATGCGAGGGACAGGCGATGCGCGATATCCGTAGCGATCTAGAAGAGCGTGCCAATCTTATCGAGGAGCAGATCAGAGCTGCTTGTGCCCATTTTGAGAAAATGGTCCAGCAGCTGCAAAGCGAGCGGGATGCGGACGTAGCCGAGCTGAAGTCGTCGCTCGCATGGATTGGCAAGGTCATGGAAGCCGAGCACCGTCGCATGGGCGACGTGCTGACGCTGACGAACCCCCAGGCGCCGCCGCAGCTCTCGCTCGCCGACAGGCTCAGAAAGGCAGGGCGTGGCTAGGGAGCTGTTTGCGCCTAGTGCTTGAGTGCTTTGCCCGAAATGCAGGGAACCCAAGAAGATCCAGGCACTCCAGGGATACGAGAGGGCGTCGGCCTTCGGGTCGGCACTCTTCTTGTTCACCGATGGAGGCTGCGATGAGCCAACGCCTATTGATCAGTGTCCGACGTTTCTGCGCAGGAGGATCAGACGGTCGATGCTTTCCTGGCAGCGTGTGCCAAGACGAGCGACGCCTAGTCAGGATGCTCATTCGCGGTGTCGACCATCGATCTCTCTGACTTCAACTCACCTGGGATTTCTTGATTCTTTGGTGTCGAATCCTTTGCGCCTAGCGCAACCGGCGACCCTTCTGCTTAAGTGACCCCGGTTTACAAGGTTGCCGGTGGGTCAAAATTGATTAGTTCGACCGCTTGGCTCTGACCGGACAAGAGCCCTTCAACCGTGCATCACTGCCAAGGACTTGGCAGACATAGACCTTCTTCAGGGGATCATTGTGAACCTCAGACGCAGACACATGCCATCCGTAGTTCTGGGCCACGATGGCGATCTGTTCTTCCTCGCAGTAGGGCGTGTCAATCGGGCCGTATTTGGTGATCTGAAAATTGCCTTGGCACTGGATGCGCGCCGCGGCCGGCACAGATGGGGCTAACAGCGCCACGACAACAAGGCTGGTGAAACTAATTCGGCGCATGGCCATCACCTTGGGGCAAAATAGGGTCAGCGGTCACCCCTGTTTGCTTAAGGCATAGCTCCGTTTTCCGCTACCTAAGCAAAGCAGCGTGCGCGGTTCTTCGCGCTGTCTCGGGGTAGAGGGCAATTCCTATACCGACTTGCCGCAAACTCGGTTGCAGGGCGTCCCCCCGGGGGATCGGGGCCTCATCGAGGACGGTCGCGCACCATTTGATGCTCTCTTAATTAGCAGCGACGCACGCGCACGCCATTCACTACGACATAGTGGCAAGCGGGATGCACGACCACAGCACGACCCGGCGCGACGCAACCACACAGGAGTTCCATGGTTCGACTTTTGTCCGGCGTGAAAAGCGTTCAAGGCGTTCCATGGCCCGCACGTTCAACCTCCGTATACAGGAACGCCTGCCCGATTTGGTAGTAGATGTCAGCTTTCTCATTGCGAACAGCGTCGAGAACGCTCGGAAACATGGCGGAAGGCAGATGCATGGTGATAATCCCGTCATTATCCGTATCGAGCTCATAAGGCATTCCGGGATCCTTGAAGCGGATAAAAGCAAGAGTTTTGCCAGCAGAATCACTCAGCGAAATCTGGGCGCGGTTGTTTTGGTAGCCGTTCGGACCGCTGTAGAACAGGATGCTGTATTTTGACACATTGGACATGAGATCCTCCGCGAGCGTGGCAATTGGAAATCCCTAGATCTTAAGGCATTGGACGACTCGAAGGGCACACGCGGCACGGACCCCATCCCTTCCTCATCCTCACCCAACATTTGCATGAACCAATAAAGAAGCCCCGGCCAAGGTGGTTGACCAGGGCTTCCCATTACCAAAGGAGTGATCGCAGGGAACGACCACCGCAGTCACCGTAGCACAACCCCGGCCCTCTAAGCCATCAAGGCGCTGATACTGCCAAGCTGGAAGTGGCCTTCAGGAGAACCAAAGACTTTGATGCAAACCACCCAATCGGCGTCCGTCGCCGAGACGGGTTTCAAGAGCTCGGAGAGCTGCTCGTCTGCCAGCTTTGGGTTGATCTGACAGACAATCATACGAGGGCGCTTCAGACTTATCGCCTGTTCTAGCCGCTCTAGCTGTTCATGAAGCTGCGGCGCTGCCCATGCTGCCACTTTCGGCCTGAAGTGCTCTACAGTCCCTCAACCGCCCCGGCACACCCTCCAAGTTCGCTCACAGCCCAGCTCAACGCGCATTGGAGAGTCGTGGATGATCCGCTGCAATGGATCCTCCAGCGGAAGAAGGGCAATCCAAGGAAGAAGAACTCCGGCTGCAAAACCGATCCTTTTGCAGAACGCGAGAGGGACTGCTGCGCTGCGTTCGTGAGTACTGCGGCGAGGTCGACGCCGATGCTCTCGCCAAACTTGAGGCGTTACCCGATTTCCACGTCGATTGGAAGAAGCCTAAATGACGGCGCAAAACTTGGAAGTTTACGAGACGTTTCAGGCACCAGGAGCCAGTTTCGTAAGGCATTGTAAAATCAGGCACTTAACCATTGCTAGTAATGGGCGGCATGAACGGCCCAAAGTTGACCAGTATGTCCCTTACCGTATTGATGCTCCTTCGAAAAAGCCTCTCGTCCACGACCTAGGCCCGGCAGTAAGCAGTGTCTTTCTTAGTGTAGGCCGCCGTGCAGCTAGCTCTTGCCCCGGTTGGTGGGGACCGGAGAGGAGCGGCTCGCGTGACCACCTTCTCTCTCTACAGGCCAGTCCCAACAAGCAAGACAGAGCGGCCAGCGCGTCAATCATCAAACCGCATCAGCATGCGGCAGGCTCAGAACATGATCGAAGCTCTCGCCTTCGCTCGTGAGATCGGCACTCCTTTGAATGCCCATGCCACTATTCATTGGGTCGGGACTGACGCTGGTGATGATCCAGACGGTCGGCGCTTCGCCAAAGTACGTGAGGGCTTCGACAAGTGGCTCAAGCGTCATGGCATCCCAGGCGGTCTGACCGCCATATGGGTGCGCGAGCGCCTTTCAGGTGGCACGGCGGAGGTTGTCCACTGCCACATGCTCTTCCACCCGGCGCACCCCTTTTTGAGGGGCGGGAAGCGCCTTCAGGTGGTGAGGGCACTCGAGCGGCTCATCGACCGTCACGGCGAAGGCGATTACGCCGACTACACGCTCAAGCTTACCTTCCCTCGCAATCCGAATGGCATCTATCTCGTGAAAGGTGGAGGACCTGAGGTGTGGCGCAGATTTGGTGTTCCACGTTCCTGGCGAGGAGCCCCTCGAATCCCCATTTTCGGCAAGCGGTCTGGCACCACGCAGAGCATCGGTCCAGCTGCGCGTCAGCAGCGGCATGCGCGACAGCAAGATTAAGGTTGCCAGCCCCTGGCTCGATAGCTCCCAGCAGGTCAGCGCGAGATCCGACTGATTTTGGAACCCTCCAGCGTCAGATTGTACATCAGTCCCTTGGGATCAAGGATGAACCCGATGACGGGGCTCGTGATCTTATCGGTGTCGATCGAGCCGCCGACGCCCACGGTTACAATTGTCACTGATCCGTCGACGCCGACCTTCCACCCTGCCCTGCGCTTGAATCCAGCTAGGGCTTCATCGGTCATAAACATGATGATAACGGACCGCTCTTGCACACCGAGTTGAAAACCGAATGAGGCCGATATCAGGTTGTAGTACCCAGCGGGTCTGTTATGAACAAGCAGTAGTCCCTCGCCATATTCCCCCCCAAATCCAATTCCCGCCTTAACAACAGAGGGAAACACCAAAATGCCCGCGGCTTTGCTGCCGAACTCCCGCGCGCCCCCGATTTGGCGGACAAAGCTATGCAGTGTTGCAGTGGCGTCGGCATTGATCTTGGCTGCCGAAGCGGCCTCGCTCCTTGGAGGTGCCGCGACGATCGCTTGCACCGCAATTAGGATCAGCCATAGTGCTCGAATGGCCTTCATGTCCCTAAACCCATCAAGGCTCTCAGCGCGGGTCAGCAGCAACAAGCAATTATACGCCCATCGAGACAATGCTAACCAAAAGAGTGAAGGCAGTTTTAGCCTGATAGACGAAACCGAAATGCCGAAACCCAGGCAGAGAGCATGCCTCGAACAAGGCCTGAAGCTTGATCTCAACAAGCTTACTCGTCAGGGGCTGATGCGGCGGGGAGCAAAGGTCGGACGTCGCATCATCAATCGCTGGACTTATAGTTACACGGGTGAGGAAATCGCGAGGGGGTGTCGTCACTGCGAACATGGAAGGCAAATACGGGGGCTCGCTGAGGATCCAAATCAGAAGCCTCGACCAGTGGATCGACCTAGTCCCTCAGCCTCGACATTTCGGTGGACGCCAATGGTACTTCGAGTGCCCTGTCACACATCGACACTGTTCGGTGTTGTGGATGCCTCCGGGCGCGACGCGCTTTTGCAGCCGCCAAACACGGCGAAGGCAAGTCGCCTACTCTTCACAATTTGGAACACCCGTCGATCGGGCACACCTCAGTCAATCCAAAATCAAATCGCGATTGATCGGCAATCTTGATCCTGACGAATGGGACCTGCCGCCTAAGCCTAAATGGATGCGCTGGCACACCTACAATCGGCATGAGCATAAATTTGATACCTACGAGAACGTCCTCAACCAGCACACGTTCGCGGTAGTCGCGCGCTTCATGGCTCGACGTTAGGCAAGAGATTTCGATTTGCGCCAGAGCGAAGGGAGCCCGAAGCCAAACGCACTTGGACGAATCAGAAAGGGCCGGCTCTGGCCGGCCCTCCTGGAGACACTCATGCGTAAAGTCGAGCTATGAGGCTTGTGCACGGGGGGTGTCATCCCGCGGCCACCGAGGTCTTTCACGAGTATTCTTACCAACACAATAAGCTCCTCAAGCTCACGAACTACGGGACGAAGATTGACAGGACGAGCCGCCATGGCCCCGCCAGAGACGGTTCGCAGCTCAATGCCGGTTAGTACACGCATAGGTTTTCCTCCTGATCGGCTCCCCGCCGAGCAAGTAAGCACACGCCCCATTTTTGGTGCCTAGCGATGAAGGATCAGGGGTGGCTAATCAGCCGAGTACGAATTCGTTTGAGAAATAGACGTATTCGATTCGGTTTGTTCGAACGACGGACGGTCCCAAGTCCCAGGAGAGAGGGCTAACGATGGTTGGCTCCGGAGCGCTTGCCTGCAATTTGGGACAAAATGTTCGAACTATCAGGGCTGGATCTAAATACCCACGGTGCTAAGCAACTACCGTGATGGAAGTGCATCCCCATCACGTTCCCCAAAGAAACCAGAAGCCCCGCTCGCCCCTTGCGGGGCTTCTTCTTTCTCAGGGCCGTCGGCTTCGGCCCGGCGCCTCTTTTGTTGTAGCATCGGCAGATGCCGCAGACAGAGTTGCGAGTCGATGAGCGTGAGGGCGAAATCATCATCTACTCGCCGGAAGCCGGTTTCTGTGCGGTCTACACCAAACTCGCCGATCAGCGACAGCTCATCCTAAGGCGTCGAACGCAAACCGATGACTATGAGCTATTGGCTCGGGCATGGAAGCTCGCCAATGACAAGGCGAGAGAGCTGGGGTGGATCGTCTAAGGTCGGCTTTGCGGATTTAGGTATGCGCCGAACCTCCGATCAGCCGCAGAATCGGACCCCTACTAAACCGAACGGCGTCCCGCGCACATCTTAAACTAGACATTGTTCCCGCCTGGCTCTTAGCAAAAGGCGCCAGAGGCATCGGCTTCGGGCCCGGCGCCTTCGCCAAAAAAGGGAAACTCGATGCGTGACTGAAGCGGCAGCACGTCATCATGACTGTTTTCGTTTGTCGCCGGAGCAGTTGCGGCGATTAGAGGAAAAAGGCGAAATGTAGCCATTATCGAGGGCTACGCGCACGCTCGATTATTCATTGGTCAAAGCGCAAATTAACGTCCTGCTCTAGTTGGAAACCATGCTCCCCAAGATGTACGCAATTTCCAAGGGCAACAGGCCTGAGCCATGGATTCTTATTAATGCTTGCGTGCTGGGAGCGTGCCTTCTGTTTCTTGAAACTCCTGCGTCATTGAGCGCTTCTCAGGGATGTGCCAAGGCGCCCACCTCCTCTTTTGTCGTCAACGTCAAAGACAAGGGTGCGAAAGCCGACGGGCAGACCGATGACGGCGATCCAAGCGGCAATTGACCAAGTTGCGGGGAATGGAGCGACTGTGTTTGTGCCCGATGGCACATACATGGTCAACGCCGTGGGCGAAAATCGCCTCACTCTCAAAAGTGATATGACGCTCAAACTCTCGAGCGATGCGAAGCTCAAGGGGGGCACGACGACAAGATCAAACATGCACTGAAGGTGCTCCTCGGAGCCAGACTTGCTGAAGGTAGGCACGTCGGTTCCCCGACGTGGGGTGATGCCGATGACCGGGTGAAGACAACAAATCTGGCGCTGTTGGCTACTGACCGAGATACCGAGCGCGCCGAAACCCTAATTAACGAAATGATCCAAGAGACGCGCAAGCTCGTGGAGCAGCATTGGCCAGAGATCGAAGCGCTGGCACAGCGGTTACTCGTCAACCAGCGCGTCAACTTCTTAGGAACCTCAGAGAACCCCGGCTCCTGATAACAAATAGCGTGCCTCTAAGGTGTGCAGGGGCGCTCGTAGACGGCTGGAAGGCTGCCCATGAGGGAATTTGTGCGCCTTGGCTATTCGGTCCCCCGCCAGTATTCTCAGGAGGACTAAGGACGATTATACCGCGACCTGCCGGAGGCGCTATACGGCAACGTCGGGAGCGCGGCGAAAGGTGCCACTAATCGTAGGCGGACTTGATCTCAGTCGGCTTCAAGGCTTCCAACTCTCTTCTTAACCAACGGACCTCGTGCTCAAGGAACTCGATTCGTTCCTTCAATTTCAGGTAGACCCAAAAGGCTGTGGCAGCGACCAGAGCTAGCGCCACGATCTGAAAGGCTTGCATTCGAGGCTCCCTCTGATGCAGCGAGCGGGTCCCAGCCGCTACGAAGCTATAGGTGGGCGATACGCCCTCGGCACGTCAATCTTCGCAGCGGTCGCTGTACACTTCAAGGTGCAGGAAGCATGGGCGCTACAGTAAGGCGGCAAAGGGCGAGCGCCTCTTCGTTGAAGCGGCTCCCAAAGGATGCCTTGAGCCTTCGGAAGGAACGAGTGAGTTGGCGGAGCTTGAGCGCAGGGAGCAGGACCTTGCGGTCACAGCTTCGGGCCCACATCCCGGCAAGGGGGAAAAATACACCGGCGAGGCTTGAAGTCTCACGCGTGACTACCAGCGCCTCCTCAGAAAAGCTCGCGCTGAGAGATGACGGTCTGTCTAGGCGGCCTTCTTGGCAACCCTATGCGCCGTTTTGTGGGCCTTCCAATAGGTTCTGCATTCCTTCCGCCAGGCAACCCGCGCCTTGTGGTCGGCCGGGAACTTCGCCGCGTCAGTTTTTTGAGCGCCGCGCAGTAGCGCAGTCTAGTGACGCGCCTCGTTCGGAACGAAGAGGTCGCAGGTTCAGATCTTCCCACCCCGAGCATCAGCCACTTATTCGGCGGCGGTCATGAAGCGCTCGACCGTTGCCGCGAAGTGACCGCACCAGTCTTTCGTCCCGACGACCGGCCATAATCCATGATGGGTGCCGGCGGATTGTGGCATGGGCGGATTGTAGCGGCACAGGCCAGAGTGGTCCTTTCTTGCCTTCGCGGCTGCTTGGCTCTGATTGTCGAAGAATTGGCAATTATCGCAAGCGCAGGTGGTCATAGGATACCTCCTTGTGCTGGTTTGTGAATTTGCTCATCCAGTCGCTCGATCGCTCGGTTTGGCTCGACCGCTTCAACCCGACTTGATTCAGTCGAATTATCGATAGCGCGGGTATGTGAACGAGCAGAGTCTATCGGACCCTGCTCGTCATTTTTCGATAAAACCTCTCAGGAGGCCTTCACGGTGATCTTTTTTTCCGACTTCTGCGTTTCGGATGCCTTCGGCAGCGTCACGGTGAGCACGCCGTTCTTGAAGCTCGCCTCGATCTTGTCGGTATCGACGCCTTCTGGCACGCGGAAGTAGCGCTGGAAGGAGCCGAAGTGGCGCTCATGGAGATGGTAGCCCTCCTTCTCCTCCTCCTTCTCTTCTTGCTTTTCGCCTTTGATCGTCAGCCCGCCGTTTGCAAGCTTCAGCTCAATAGTTTTTTCGTCCATGCCCGGCAGCTCGGCCGTGATCTCGTAGGCCTTATCGCTCTCGGCAATGTCGACGGCTGGTTCAGCGCCCCACGCCCATTCGCGCCGCCAAAAAGGCTCGACAGCGAAGGTGGAGCGGCGGAAGGGAAGGCTCCAGAAGCCTCGACCGAAATCGTCGAACAGACGGTCGACCTCGCGGCGAAGGCTCTCGGACGGCCACCAAGCCTGCAGCGCAGGACCAAGCGTGGAAGCCTTTTCCTCAGTCTTTACGGGTAACTTGGTTGCAGCCTCGGCCATATCCAGATCCTCCTGTTAGATTTTGAAAAGTCAGTATCAAGGATTGAAAATAAATTGCATTGACTTAGGTCAACATCTCCCTGGGTGGCGAGTAGCGGACTCAGGCGGCCCAAACCGGATCTTCCCGCGCCCACCTTCTCTTCATCATGGTAGATCCGCCAACCGCGCTCTGCGATCCTTTGTCGAAAAGAACCGAACCGCGACCCCGCCCACCTGAGAAGGTAGGTCAAGACGGCAGGAACTGCTGTCGAGCAACTGGGGCAGCAGAAAAGTCGGAAGAGCACAGTTCCAATAATTCGCCGACCGGTCTTTCAACGCTTTTCAACAGACGGCAATTGATAGAGCTCGCCATACTTCGCGCGAAGGTACGCGAGGTAGGGTCCGACGCTCATCTGTCCGCCGGTTGTCCGCTCGACAAGTTCGTACGGCTTGAACTTGCGTCCATGTTGATAGAGCTGTTCGCGCAGCCAGGCGTGCAGTGTGCTGAACTCGCCTATTGCGACCTCACGCGGGATATTGGGATGTGCCTTGACGGCGGCAGCGTAGAACTGCGCGCTCAGAATGTTGCCGATAGTATAGCTCTGAAATCCACCACCGAGGCTGCCGGCATACCAATGGACGTCCTGCAGGCAACCATCTCGATCGTCAGGCGGAACGATCCCGAGATAGGCTTGCATACCTGCGCGCCAGGCCTCCGACAGATCTTTGGCCCGCAAGCGGCCCTCGAGCAGTTCCAGCTCCAGTCCGAAACGCATCATGATGTGAAGGTTGTAGGTCACCTCGTCGGCATCGGTGCGTATCAGAGATCGTTCGACTCTGTTGATAGCGCGATAGAAAGTCTCGGGTGGCACTTTGCTGAGCTGGTCCGGAAAGGCGCACTGCAGCAACGGATAAAAGTGCTGCCAGAAGCTACGACCACGGCCCACCACGTTTTCCCAGAGCCGGGACTGGCTCTCATGCACGCCGACGGAAGCTCCCCGTCCGAGCGGGGTGCCTTCTAGCGCAGGATCGACGCCCTGCTCGTAGAGCGCATGCCCGGCCTCGTGCAAGGTCGAGAATAGGGCCTGCCTGACATCGCTCTCGTAAACACGGGTGGTAATTCGGACGTCGCCCGCCGAAAGCTTAGTGCAGAAGGGATGCAGGGTCTTATCAAGGCGGCCACGGTCAAAGTCGTAGCCAATCCGTTTGACCACGGAGAGGCCAAAATCAAGCTGTGCTGGTTCTCCAAAGGAGCCACGCAGGCACTCATCGTCTGCCGCCGGTTGATTGCATATGGTTCGCACGATCGGCACCAACTCGCTCCTCAGCTCCGCAAAGAGTGTGCAGATTGAAGCCGTCGTCATACCTTCGTCGGCATCATCGATGAGAGGGTCGGCGACATGCTCATAGGGGGCGAAGAAGTTTGCGTACTCGCGACCAAGATCCATAGCCCTTTCGAGGAATGGCACCATGGTCGCAAAGTCGTTCGCCGGCCTGGCTCGTTTCCAGGCGTCGTAGGCCGTAGCACCGAACGCGCTGACGCGCGCCACGTAATCGGAGGGCACTTTGATCGTTTTCTCGAAGTCGCGTCTCGCGACGCGCAAAAGGCTCGCTTCGTTGGAATCGTAGGATAGACTGGCGGCGTACGGCTCCAGGTCCTCGAGCAGATTGCCGAGCTCCGGGGCGACCGACTTCTCATGGGCCAATCGGCTCACAATCGCGCCCTGCCGAGCCCGCGCAGTCGCT
Source organism: uncultured Alphaproteobacteria bacterium (assembly GCA_963804515.1). Lineage (GTDB taxonomy): Bacteria > Pseudomonadota > Alphaproteobacteria > Rhizobiales > Methyloligellaceae > Methyloceanibacter. The sequence goes on from CAWDQR010000001.1 coordinate 206,817, forward strand.
CCGCACTTTGGCATGTAGGTGGCGTGATCCCAGGCGAGCACGGCACCCGCTGCGCTTAGGTCGTTGATCTCCAGCAGGCGCCGCCTGAGCTCCGCAAGTTTGATCTCGGCCGATTGGGGGTTGCGCCTGCCCCTGCTGGCGACGGCTCGAGCTCTCGTCGTGTGCCCGCCCTTAGCCTCGCTGGTCTTGTTCATGTGAGACTGGCGTTGTTGATATCGTTCTCTTGTCGCTTTGACGCTTTAAGAGCAAAGTGGATCGGCGGACTATGGTCACAGCACGATCGCCCTTCGCTCGTCTAGATCGACCGGGTGGAACATGTTCGGCCGCAGGGCAAGACAGTGCCAGAGATCGTGCGTCAAATGGACCTCAGCAAGGCAAGCGTGTATCGGGCACTTGGAGCGGGCAAGGCTGCTCGGGCGAATTAAGGCCACACTCATAAGCGCTACCAGCACCTCACATGTCCGTTTTGGAGGGTATTCCGGACGAGTCGGAGGAGGCATTGTATGTCTCAGAAGTGCCAATTTCAGACTCATGCAAGGCACCAAACAGCATACCTATTCGAGCATCTAACTAAGGCGCGCCTTTCCATCGGACACTACCTGGTGTTCGCCGTCATTGCTCTGGGGGGCCACATACGGGTCGGCCACGCCTGGCGGGATCGGGGGATACTTCTTAAGCGACGCCAAGTGGTCTGTTAGGATCTTACCCGCTGGCCAACGCACCCACAGGTACTGGGGCCCGTAGCTGAGCACGTGTTCCTCCTTCGGGTCTAGGTTGAAATTGAAGAACCTGGGAATGCTCCACTGCTCGACCGGGCCGGTTCCGGTCTCGAGTTCCTTGAACATCATCTTCCAGTTCTGCCACTTCACGCCATAGATCTCGTTGCCGACATAAACCACAAAGCCATCCCTGTTGGACTGTTGCTGTTTGCCGAGAAGAAATTGGCTTTGGTCAACACCATCAATCGCGCGGTCGGTCGGTACTTTTCCGCCAACAATGGCGGCGACAGTCGGGAAAAGATCGATCTCATTTACAATTTCGGTGCTCACGCGACCGGCAGGGATCTTACCCGGCCAGCTGACAATGAACGGGACGCGCAACGAGCCTTCCAGACCGGTGAAGTATGTCCCTCGCCACGGCCCAGCCCATCCGTTCCAGGGCTCAGTCATCTCCGGGCCATTGTCGGAAGTGAAGATGAAGATGCACACACCCGGCGACAACAACCTGTATTGAGTCTGTAAGCTCTTAACATCGGGCGACCGGTCCCGCAGTTCCCGATGTGGGCCTTCTTAACGAGATTGATTGCCTCTCAGGAGGCCGGGGTGAGTCCAGCGCGCGTGCGCTCGGATATTAGATTACGCTCGAACTCGGCGAGCGACGCAAAGATGCCGACGTGGTCGTGTCAATCGCAGCGCCCAACTACGGCCCCGCCTGGCTTCGGGGACGCGGCGGAAAGTCAGGGAGGCTTGGCATTAGTACCCCCTGAGTTGTTTCATTTGTTCGGGGCTTAGACCCTCAACGTCCTCTTTGGTGAGCGAGTCAACACCGTCGCGTTTTGCTTTTGCTTCGGCGTACTTGAACTTGGCCTCCATTTTTTCCTTGGAGGTAGTGATGACGCCTGTTTTCGCTGTCGTCGAACGCGACGCCACGGGCCGCTGTGCATCAGCGGTCACATGCGGTGGCGTATTCGAAGGCGGATACGGGCGATTGCCATACCCACTCGGCGTCCGTGGCGGTGGCCCATAGCCCCCTTGTCCGTCATAGTCAGGTGGCCCGTAGCCCGCTTGTCCGTGATAGGCAGGTGGCCCGCCGTTATAGTCAGGTGGCCCATAGCCCCCTTGTCCGTCATAGTCAGGTGGCCCGTAGCCCGCTTGTCCGTGATAGGCAGGTGGCCCGCCGTTATAGTCAGGTGGCCCGTAGCCCGCTTGTCCGTGATAGGCAGGTGGCCCGCCGTTATAGTCAGGTGGCCCATAGCCCGCTGGTCCATCGTAGGGCCCATAGGCAGCTGGCCCGTAATGGTACGGCGGTGGGGGGGGCACTGCATAAGCCGGTGGGGCCGCTATCGTGCTCCCTACAATCGCGCCAACACCAAACCCGGCGAGAGCAGAACCCCACCCACATCCCCAACCGCACCAGCCCGCGTGAGCCGGTGACGATAGCGAGAGACCAAAACCTATCAACGCCGTTGCGCTGATTGCCTTCAAGGATGTCGGCATGATCAAATTTCCCCCCTGAAGTCTTCAACTTCAGAAAAAATCTAACAAACGTTTGAGGTAGATTCGTGGCGCTAAGACTTCGCGCGCCTTCGTAATTCGGCAAACTTGCCGATGGCCAGGTCAACTTTATTGAGCCCGATTGGCGCCCTGGGTTTCTATCACCGCCGCGTCTTTCTCCCGGTCATGACCCGCGCGTTTGCTAATTTCTCGTTGCTATCTTTGCTATCCCCGAAGATGCGATCCCAGTCGCTTTTGGAGATTCCACTGAACCCCACGCGGAAGCGATCCTGGTGCAGCTCAGTCTTCGGCTTCGGTGTCGATGTCGGTGTCGGCGTCGATGTCGGCGTCGATGTCGTCTCGTCGGTCATTTTCGTTAGCCTTCCCACCAACGGTCATTACGATTTCTACAAGACTTGGAAGTCAATTCCACCTGATCAAGCGCTGCCAAGCCTCATAGTCTTACGTTCACGATATTCTCACGTTTACGGCTTTCGTCTTTCCGCTCTTTGGGTCTTGCCCTAGCTCGAACGTGACGCGCTGGCCGACCTCGAGCTGGTCGCCCATGAACTCCATCACGTCGCTGATATGCACAAAAACGTCCGGCTGCTTATCGTCCCGCCGGATGAAGCCATATCCCTTGCCGCTCCAGGTGTGCATGGTGCCGTGAAATCTCTCGCTAGTTGATTGCATGGATCACCCAATCCTCGTTACCGTATTCCTCCATCGCGCGCCGCTGTTCTACTGCATCGACAACCGCAGCGAAATCGCTTGCCGGGATTTTCCCCGCCATGATGACTCTCGCTGTCTGCCCGAAGGCGCGGTACGACCTTCCGTGCTTATCGCTGGAATCGATGTCTCCTAAGTGCCACGTGTCCGTTACTCCCCTCAAAGCGGACATTCATCAGCGCGGTTTGCACGTCCGTTTAGTGCCAATAGTGGAAATTGATAAATAGCCCCTTGTCGCGCTGAGCCGGGGGAAGCCGGCGCCCAACGCTTGTGTCGACGGCCCTTCGCCCTTGCTATAGTCCCCGCATCCCCGATCCCACGTTGAAGTCGCCATGTGGTCTCGTCTGCTCACCTGCGCCCTGCTCTTGCTGCCCGCCCCGGCCCTGGCCGGCGCCAAGGAGAAGGTCGCGGCCCTCGCTCCGTCGGGGCTGGTGCTCGTGATGGACGCCGAGGGCAACGAGCTGATGGCCCAGAACGCTGACAAGCCCTTCGTCCCGGCCTCAGTCACCAAGATCGTGACGGCCTGGCTGGCGATAGAGGTCTTGGGCGGCGACTACCGCTTCGAGACTCGCTTCTACCTGGACAAGGACCGGGTGCTTTACGTGCGCGGCGGCGGAGATCCCTTCCTGATCTCCGAGGAGCTGGCGCCACTCGGGCGGGAGCTGGTCGCCGCAATTGGCCAGGCGTCCATCACCGGCATCGTGCTCGACGCGAGCTACTACCCTTCCGACCTCCGCATCCCGGGCATCGAGGCGAGCCAAGAGGCCTATGACGCCCTGAACTCCGCGCTCGCGGTGAACTTCAACACGATCGCCGCCGTGCGGAGCGGCAAGACGGTCCGCTCAGCCGAGAAGCAGACCCCGATCACCCCGCTCGCGATCAGCCAGTTCCGGGCGCGAGGGCCGCAGGGTCGCGGCCGCATCAGCCTGAGCCAGGACCCCGCGGTGAGCCTGCAATATGCCGGCGAGCTGATCGCCGCGTTCATCGAGCGGGCGGGCGGCAGCGTGAAGGGCAAGATCACGACCGGATCCGTGCCCGCGGGCCTGGAGCCGGTCTACGTTCACAAGTCGCGTCCCCTTTCGGAGATCCTCGTCCAGCTGCTCATCGCCTCGAATAACTACATCGCCAACCAGGTCTTCCTGGAGGTCGGCGGCACCCTCGGCGGGCCCGTCAGCCTCGATAAGTCGCTGAAAGTGGCGAACAAGATGCTCGCCGCGAACGGCGTCGCCGAGGACATCCATCTCGAGGAGGGCTCGGGTATTAGCCGCGGCAACCGCTTCACGGCCCGCGGCCTCGCCAAGGTGCTCGACCTTTTCGCGCCACACGCCGACCTGCTTCACGGCCACGACGGCGGCTTGAACAAGACCGGCACGATGTCTGGCGTGAGCACGCTCGCGGGCTACGCCGACACTTCAACGCACGGTCGCGTGCGCTTCGTGATCTCGCTCAAGAGCAATGGCCCATTGCGTTTCGAGCTGCTCCACGCCATCGAGAGTGGGCTTTGACGGAGACTCGCTTGCCGCGCCGATGTCCGCTTTGGGTCATTCTGCGACATCAGTGCGGCGCTCGCGGATGTCTGCTCTTGGGGCATTTCCAGACGTTCGATTGTCCCCTCGAAACAGCCCTCTAGCTGCAGCCGCCGATTTATCCTGACGGCATGTGTGGACGTGTTATCCAGGGTTCCCGACCCCTCCGCCTCGCTATTGTTGAAGGCCTCGATGTCAGCGACAGCCGGATGGGCAACATTCGCCCGCGCTTCAATGCTGCGCCGAGCCAAGAACTGCTGGTTATTCGGCAGAACCAAAAAGCAGGCGGGCGGTTGCTTGACCTGATCAAATGGGGCCTGATCCCACATTCGTGCACAGACCCAAGGGGTGGGCGCAAGCCGATCAACGCTAAGGCCGAGACAGTTGCTCAACTACCTACGTTCCGCGACGCCTATGCCCAGCGACGCTGCATCGTTCCGGTCGATGGTTTCTTCGAATGGCGGGCCATTAAGGGCGCACGGGCCAAGCAGCCCTATGCCATCGCAATGAAGGACGACGCCCCCCTTTGGTCTGGCGGGACTGTGGGAGAACTGGCGCAATCCGAACACGGGAGAGTGGGAGCGCACCTTCGCCATCATCACGGTGCCGTCCAACGAGCTGGTGGGTCAAATCCACAACCGCATGCCTGCTATCCTTCAGCCCTCAAGCTACGACCGCTGGCTTGGTCCCGACCGTGATCCGCGCGATCTCCTCATCAGCTATCCATCAGAGTCGATGACGACGTGGCCGATCTCTACTCGCGTGAACTCGCCAGATAATGATGAACCCTCACTCCTAGATCGCACTATTGCCATAACCGTTTTAATTGGCGCCGTTCAAACACCCAAAGCGGCGCTTGTATAGCCAGCGGCGGCATCAAAATCGCGCGTGAACTGTTTTCCGCAGCTCACGCATCCCATGCTGGTATCAGGAGCAAACTTCGGACCTCGAGGATAATCGCATCCTACTCTGGACGCTGCATTGCGTGAGGCGACAAGCGCTTCGTCAAGAGAAGATAAGGATCGAGCTCGATCGCGCGCGCCGTGCGCTCGATGGCACAATCACCCTAGAGCAGTGTTCCCCGAGTGATTGCGTGAATAGACTTTACCATCGGCTCAACGACGATTATGCGCCGATGCATGGGCTTTGCCGCTTTATTCTGGAGCAAACGGGACCCGACCTCCATCCTAGCGATCAGGTATTCATCCCCTTCGAGCTCAATATGCCTCAGTTGTTCGAGCTATTCGTGGCGGAATGGTTGCGGCCAACGTACCGCCAGGCATGGTCGTGCGCCGTAAGTACCAAGCCCAGCTCGACGCCAATTTCAGGATGGAGATTGAAATCGATATCCTGCTGTGCGAGGAGCGCTCGCAACGGCCCATCGCCGTCCTCGACACAAAATACAAGGCAGACGAGCAACCTTCAGAGGACGATATCTATAAGATCGCTTTTCATGCGCGCGAACTCCAGATCAGGCGCGCCATGCTCGTCTATCCATCCACTCTAGCGAGACCCCTCCGCATGGTTCATGCGAATGACATTCTTATAAAGAGTATGGTTTTTGATATTGGGGGCGCACCGGATATTGCAGGTGCCGAGTTTTTAGACGCGCTCAATGAGCGCCTCGCTGCTTAGCACGGCTCAGTCATGCTACGGGGCGCAAGCAGCCACTCGCGGGTCTTTCGACAAAGCGAAAGTTTTCTCAATCAGCGCTCAGGCAAGTCAGGAAAAATGCAGCGTTGGGGCAGAAATCCGGAGACCTCCGCGGTGCCCTAATTGTCAGCCAGCGCCGGCACGCCTCTTCGTGCAGGCAGCAGCGGCATTTGGCGCGAGCCTCAAGGAAGGCTAACCCGCCATCCACGCGACGTGCCGCATTGGTGTCCACTCCGCGCTTCTGCATCATCCGGTCCATCAGCTCGTACCGACGGCGCAGTTGCTTTTGCGTCGGCCATAACAATCTTGAGTTTGACATGTCCTCCCCCTGCTTTTCTGCGAATGTTTCGTTTGGACGCACGTCTCGCGATTACTGCCTTGTACGTCGGGGACCGCATGTCGTCCTTGCGCCAGATCAAGTTCATCGAGCGAGAACATCGCTGCAGGGTTCCTACCCGCTTTGATGGCCTCATCATCAGGTGTAGGCCCGATGAGGCCTTTCCTCCTTTGCCTTGGCCTTAATAGATCGCGGCACAACAGGATTTTCTGGGTCCGTCGCCCTTTCTTTTCTCGGTCGGATAGTGGGCAGAAAATCGCAGAATTCCGCCATTTTTACGAGGATGAGATGCGGCGCGCCGTCTTCCTGGCGGATACCTTCCGGGATGTGGTGAAAATTCAACAGAGCCAAGAGGCGTTCCTGCTGAAGAGCAAATCGCCACTGGAGCGTCGAGTACTACCTGGAGAACGCCAAAACTTCGGATTTCCGGCGCGGGAGGACATATCAGAGCTGCGGTTACGATGCAGGCTCGAATGACGCCGTTTTGCTCAATCTTGTCATTTGAGTACTCTACGCTCGGAATGATTTGAGTGGCGTTCCCAATCGCGGGAGCGAATGCCATTCCTAGCGCGATGTAGGCTAACGCGCTTGCAACACGGATGCACATGCTGCACCCCCAACGGACTAAGCCTCCACGTCATAAGGCCGGTCGCCCTTGCGGAGCAGGAGGGCGGGACAATAGCGCTTTGCCGTCGCCAGCAAGTGCTCATAGTCACCAGCGGTCGCCTCCTCGACGAAGCTGGACTCTTGGTCTGGATCCGTCGCCCTGAGGAATTCGCAAACCACGCCCATAATGTGACGGGCATTGCCGGCGGGGCCGTCCAAGTCGATTTCAAAAAGCTCGGTCACGGCTCCGATGGTGCGCCGGCCTGGCGCCCAAAGCAAGTCGGCGGCACAAAGCCCGTTAGGAAGCCGTATATGGGTCGGAAGGCCTGGGGAGGTTAGTCAGGACTGGCTCCAAAATCCGCCGCCGCGTCCTCCGCGGCCTCTGAGCGATCAGGTCTGGGCTTTTTGCGCCTGACGGCCCCGGCAGGCCTGAATACATCGCCAAATGACAGGTCTTTTGGATCCGGCCCTATGGATGCCCCCGAAACTGGCTTTTGCGGGAGGTACGGCCCTACATCGATGGCCTCGCCGAGCTTGCCGAGGTCGAAGGCCCATTAAGTGGAGGGCTTCTAGTTATTGGAATTTCTGGGTTAAGCCTTTGATTTTGTTGGCGGTCCCGGAAGGATTCGAACCTTCAACCCTCTGCTTAGAAGGCAGATGCTCTATCCCTTGAGCTACGGGACCACGTGTGGCGCTTGCAGCGCCCACTCAATAGCCAACTCTAAACCGATTGGGTGAAAAAGAAACGAACTGGCTGCCACGCCGCAACCAAGCCTCAATGTGTCCAGCGGTCGACGCGGCCGAATTTGAAGTTCTCCGCATAGGATTTCGACTTCAGATTCGTCTTTTGCGGCTCGTCGATGCGGAAGGGGATGCCCTGGCGGCTGGCATAGGCAACGGCCTCCTCAAGGCTATCGAACTGCATGCGGATCTGCGATCTGGTATCGCCCGAGCTTGTCCAACCCATCAGCGGCTCGATCATACGCGCGGACTCCGGCGCATAGTCTAGAACCCATTCACGCGTGCCGGCTGGGCCCTGCTGCATCGCGGTCTTGGCGGGCTTGTAGATGCGGGCGACCATGTGCATTCCCTTGACGGCGTGAGCGGCGATGGTCGGGGCAGCAAGATTCGAACTTGCGACCCCCTGCTCCCAAAGCAGGTGCGCTACCAGACTGCGCTATGCCCCGATCGGCCACTTGGCTGGAGTAATCTTACCTTACGGCATCAAGCCAGCACCTTGCCAGTGAGCACATACATAGTTCGCGCCAATGCGGCAAGCCAGAGGCCCTCGCGAACGCCTTAAGGCCCAGAGCCGGTCCCGAGGCCCAGATAGATGACCTCATCACCCGCCTTCAGCCCGATCGCGTCGGCGGCTCCCGCGTTCACCTCGAGGACGCCCCGCACGGCGCCTTCCGAGGAGATCACCGCGGTGGAGAAGGGCTCCGTATTGCTCTCGATCCGATGCACCTTGCCGCCCGCGCCGATGAAGATCATGTCGAGGGGGATGAAGGTATTTTTCATCCACATCGACACGGGTTGCGGGCGATCGTAGAGGAACAGCATGCCGGCGTCCGCAGCGAGGTTGCGGCGGAACATCAGGCCGAGCGCGCGCTCCTGGTCGGTCATGGCCACTTCGATGGTGAAGCTATGCGGGCCGGAGCCCGTCTTCAGCACGAGCGTGCCCGTGCTGAAGGCGGCGGCAGGAGGCGGCGGCAGGAGCAGGATCAGCGCAAATCCTACTCCCGCTGCCAAGCGTCCCAGTCGTGCAAGCTTTCCGATGATCAGTGAGAGGATGGCCCCGTCATGCCATCCGGTTTGAGTTCTGCCGCCATCAGCCCTTTCGGACCGCGGCCATAACGTACCAGCAAGGTCTGACCGGGCCGGAGTTCGGTGAAGCCGAACCGCCGCAAGGTCTCCATATGCACGAAAATGTCCATGGTCTGAGGCCCCCGGGTCAGAAACCCGAAACCGCGAAGACGATTGAACCACTTCACCATGGCACTTTCCCAGTCGCTCTCCGGATTCACCGCGACATGCGTCCGCTGTGGCAATTGCGACGGGTGAACCGCCGTCGAATCGTCCATAGCCCGGATGCGGAAGGCCTGCAGCCCCTTCGGCCGCCGCAGCACCTCGCATACAACTCGTGCACCTTCGTAGGCGGTCTGAAAACCGTCTCGCCTGAGACACGTCACATGCAAAAGAACGTCTGGAAGATGATCCTCGTCTGGAACAATAAAACCATAACCCTTGGACGCGTCGAACCACTTGATCGATCCCGAGACCTCAAAGACATCAACTGTGGCTTCCTCGTCGCGTTGGGTAAAGCCTTCAATATGTGGCGGTTCTTTCACCCCCATGCCGCATTCCCCCCGCTTCACTTGAGTGCCCAGAGTGATACTGACCCCACTCGAATCATCTGGGATGTGCTCGCTCAAAACATAGCATTGCCGCTTGACGAGGCCAGTGGAATTTTCCGCGCAGTTTCGCCTTCTCCACAGTGCGACCCGCAACTTCGTGGTCCGTCCGCGACTCTCGTCGCAAGCGGCTGACGGGAAAGCGATTCTTGTGCTACATCGGCAGCTGCGAGCAGATCCCTGCGGCTTGCGTGCTGGAGGATGAGGAATCGGTCAAGCGTCTCTATCGTCGAGCAAAAATTCACTTTTCCGGTGCTCGGCGCTAGCGCGTGATGACTCTGTGGACGCCGGGCAACAATGGCGCTCGAATCCGCATTGAAATCTCGCGGGAGCGCGACCGACGTGACCCGCTTGTCATGATGCGCGTCTTCGCGCTAAGGGGAGCGAGGCAGCGCGGCAACGGCCAGCCAGAGGTGATCTCATGAAGTATCTGCACACCATGGTGCGCATTTCCGATGTCGACCGATCGCTCGACTTCTTTTGCAACAAGCTCGGCCTCAAGGAAGTGAGGCGAATGGAGTCTCCCCAGGGACGCTACACGCTGTTCTACCTTGCCGCGCCCGGCGACGAGGACGCTCAGGTTGAACTCACTCACAACTGGGATCCGGAAGCCTATGGCGAGGGCCGCAATTTCGGGCACCTCGCCTATGAGGTCGATGACATTTATGAGACCTGCCAGCGGCTGGTGCGGAACGGCGTAACGATCAATCGCCCGCCGCGCGACGGCCATATGGCGTTCATTCGCTCGCCGGACAACATCTCGATCGAGCTCTTGCAAAAGGGCAAGCCGCTGCCGCAGCAGGAGCCCTGGGCCTCGATGCAGAATGTCGGCAAGTGGTAGCAGCTGCTCCTATGCAGCGTGCTAGCAGGCAGTGTCAGCGCGCGCCGCGAAACAATCTCCGGTCGCGATAAAATCTGCTGCGGGAGAAACGGCTGCGCCCGCGCCGAGTGTCAGCCGTTTCCCGAACAAGGGGCCGGCGGCCTCCGCGGGAAGTATCTTCGCAGGCGGCTCCGGGAAGGGCACAACGTTCTCTGCTAGCATCAAGGCTCTCCTTTGGTGTGCAGGAGGGCAGCGCAGTCCAATTCGTGATAGGGATTGTTGGGCATCCGAACCTCCTGCGTGGTCACAGGTTGCGGCCCCCGCTTTCGCCCGCAACGGGCTTCCTGAGGGCTTCTCAGCCATCCTATATTATTGGACATTTTTTGAACATTTGGATCCTTGCTCATCTTAAGCCATTGTTTTTATTGGTACCCCCTAGGGGAATTGAACCCCTGTTTTCAGGTTGAAAACCTGACGTCCTGACCATTAGACGAAGGGGGCCCCGGCAAGACACCGGTCATATAGAAAGCTTTGCAGGCTCCGGCAAGCTAGGGCGAGTGACCGCCTGCTGCCGCCGCATCCTCGATCACGAGCTCGACCCGGTCACGTCCGTTCCAAGTGTCGCGGCGGAGATGTCCCGCGACATGAAGCGGCAGCCCCTCGGCCTTGAGCAGGAGGTTGCCAAGCGGGGTGTCGCTGGCGCGGAAGGCGCAGCCCTCGATGCGCGCGCCGTCGGCGGCGATCAGGGTGCAGCGCACATGCTTGTCATTGATGATGCGGACCCGAGCCAAGCGGTGGGCAGGAAACGCGAAGCGGGGTTCTGGATGACCTGGCCCGTAGGGCCCTGCCCGCTCGAGCAGCTCGATGAGCTCCTTATTCGCGGCTCCCGAGGACAGCGCGCCGTCGATGGCCAAGGGACGGAAGGTGGTGGCGGCGGCGACGGGCGTGGAAAGGCGCTCGGCGAGGAAGCCGAGCCATCGGTCCTGCCGGCGCCGCTCCAGCCTGAAGCCTGCCGCCATGGCGTGTCCCCCACCTTTGGTCAGCAGGCCCTCATGCACGGCGGCTCTGATAACACCCCCGAGGTCCACGGAGGCAATCGAGCGTGCCGAGCCGACACCTTGACCGTCGGGGTCCCAGGTAGTGACCAAGGTCGGCAGATTGAAACGTTCGGAGACACGGCCGGCGACCAGGCCAAGCAAGCCCTTATGCCAGCCGTCCGCGGCGAGCCAAATAAAGGGGCGCCCAGTGTCGAGGTGCTGCTCAGCCAGCGCGAAGGCTTCCTCCAACATACGCTCCTCGATCGCCTTACGCTCGGCATTGAGCTCCTCGATCCTTGCGGCGATCGCCCGCGCCTCGATCTCGTCGTCGCAGGCGAGAAGCTTGGCGCCCAGGGCTGAAGCGCCCACTCTGCCCCCGGCGTTGATGCGTGGCCCCAGGATGAAACCGAGCGTGTAGCAGGTGGGTGCCGCATCGATGCGCGCGGCGTCGGCAAGCGCGCGCAAGCCTGCATTGTGCCTAAGCCTCAGCACCTTCAGCCCCTTGGCTACCAGCGCGCGGTTGAAGCCCTTGAGCGGCACGACGTCGCAAACGGTGGCGAGCGCCACGAGGTCGAGCAGCCCGAGCAGATCCGGCTCGGCTCCGTCCCGATAGAATCCGTGGCGCCGGAGCACCCGTGTGGAGGCGACAAGGAACAGGAAGACCACGCCTGCCGCGGCAAGATGGCCCTGGCCGGAAAGGTCGTCCTGCCGGTTGGGGTTGATCACGGCGAAGGCCGGTGGCAAGGCCTCATCGGCCTGATGGTGGTCGATGACGATGATGTCGGCACCGCTCGCGGCCGCCGCCTCGATCGCCGCTCCGGCCGTCGTGCCGCAGTCGACGGTGAGGATAAGCTTTGCGCCTTTTTCGGCGAGCCCGGCCAGTGCCACGGGCGTCGGCCCATAGCCCTCGGTGAGACGGTCTGGGATGTAGGTCGTCACGCTCTGACCGTGGGCGCGCAAGAAGCGCTCGATCAGCGCCACCGACGCCGCGCCGTCCACGTCGTAGTCGCCGAAGACGGCGATCGGCTCATGATCGCGGATCGCCCGCGCGAAGCGCTCGGCGCCCCGCTCCATGTCCTGCAAGCTCGCAGGGTCGGGCAAGAGATGGCGGAGCGACGGATCGAGGTAGTGGGCAATCGTTCCCGCCTCCGCACCCCGCGCGGCGAGCAGACGGCCAAGCAGCTCAGGTAGGCCATTCGACTGTGCGATGGCCATTGCCGCGTAGGCGCGGGAGGGCTCGAGACGCTCGACCCAGCGAAGCCCGCGCGCAGAACGCTCCACGCCGAGAAAGGCGGGCGAAGCCGCGCCTTGCACCATCTTGTAATTGGGAGCCGCCGTCACGCTCGAAGCACCTACCGACAATCGATGTGGTCGGAGCCTAGCCTAACTGATTCGCGGTCCGTTCCCCGGTCAGTCGAGCTTGTCGAAGTTGCGATACTCGGTTCTGATCCAACGCACGGTGTGGGTCCGGGCCCGCATCACCACGGAATGGGTGAAAATCGCGTTCCGGGTGAAGCGCACCCCTTCCAGCAATGAGCCGTCGGTGATGCCGGTGGCGGCGAAGCTGACATCGCCCGAGGCCATGTCGCGCATCGTATATTTGCGCTCAAAATTGGCGATGCGGCCGGCGCGCGCGCGTTCGCGCTGTAGGCCGCTTGGGGCGACGAGCCTTCCCTGGATCTGGCCGCCAATGCAGCAAAGCGCCGCCGCGGCGAGCACGCCTTCCGGGGCGCCGCCCACGCCCATATAGATGTCGATGCCGGTGTCCTGCGGCTCGGTGGTGTGGATCACCCCGGCGATGTCGCCATCGCCGATCAGGTGCACGGCCGCGCCCGCGGCACGCACCTCTTCGATTAGCTTGGCATGGCGCGGGCGGTCAAGGATGCAAGCGCTGATCTCGGTGACCGGCACGCCCTTGGCCTTGGCAAGCGCATTAAGATTGTCGGCGGGCGAAGCGTCGAGATCAACGAGTCCGTCGGCATAGCCCGGCCCGATGGCGATCTTGTCCATATAGATGACAGGCGCCTTCAAAAGGCTGCCGCGCTCGGCGATAGCAATGACGGCGAGCGCATTGGGTAGCGCCTTGGCGGCGAGCGTAGAGCCTTCGACGGGATCTACGGCGATATCGACCTCAAGGCCCGAGCTCGAGCCCGCGCCGACCGTCTCGCCGATATAGAGGAGTGGCGCCTCATTCTCCTCGCCTTCGCCCACGACGACAACGCCCTGCAGCGGCAGGCGGGCAAGCTCGCGATACATGGCGCCGATCGCAGCGGCGTCGGCGGCGGCCTCGTCGCCCCGGCCGCGCAAGCGCGCGGCGGCGATCGCCGTCGCCTCAGTCACCCGCACGATTTCAAGGCTTAGGGTGCGGTCAAGCTCGGGTCTCTCTTGAGCTTCTGCCACGGCGGGCGCTCCCTCACCCAGCGAAACTCGATTTCGCTGCCGCATGGTTATCACAATCTCTCGATGCGGATCATCTGGGGCTTCGCATCCACATGGCCGTCCCGCTCGATGGCCGCCAGCGCCTTGCCGATGGCGGCCTCCATGGTCTGATGCGTGATCATGACCACGGCTGCGGGCGAACCCGCCTCCTGGCGCCTGAACCCCGGGAGCTCGGCGCGGCGGCGTCGTTGGACGATGCTCTCGATGGAGATGCCTTGCTCGGCCATGCGACTTGCAATCGCGGCAAACGCGCCCGGCCGGTCGTACACCGACAGCCTGATGTAATAGCCGCCTGCATGGGTGCGCATCTGAGCCTTCTTGTAAGGCTTCAAATCCTTCGCCCGTGTGACAAAGGGCGGCAGGATGTGGCCTCGGGCAATGTCGATCAGATCGCTCACCACCGAAGAGGCCGTGGGACCCGCGCCCGCGCCAGGTCCGATCAGCATGATATCGCCGACGAAGTCCCCATCGATGGCGACGCAGTTGGAGACCCCGTCCACGTCGGCGATGGCCGTGTGCTTCGGCACCATGGTCGGGTGCACGCGTTGCTCGATGCCGCCATCGGTGCGCAACGCCACGCCAAGCAGCTTGATGCGATAGCCAAGATCGTCGGCCGCCTCGATGTCGGCAGGGGTGATGTTCTCGATGCCTTCGACATACACGGACTCAAACGAGGTTCGCGTGCCGAAGGCGAGCGTCGTGAGCAGGGCAAGCTTGTGGGCGGTGTCGAAGCCGCCGATATCGAAAGAGGGATCGGCCTCGGCATAGCCTTGGGCTTGCGCCTCCTTCAGCACGTCGGCGAAGGCCCTGCCCTCCTTAAGCATCAAGGTGAGGATGTAATTGCAGGTGCCATTGAGGATGCCGTAGACGCGGGAGATGTCGTTGCCTTGCAGGCTCTCGCGCAACACCTTGACCACAGGAATGCCGCCGGCGACCGCGCCCTCGAAATTCAGGGCTACGCCGTGCTTCTCGGCAAGCGCGGCGAGACTCGGCCCGTGCTGGGCGAGCAACGCCTTGTTGGCGGTGACGACGTGCTTGCCGGCACGGAGCGCGGCCTCGACCGAGTCTCGCGCAGGCCCGCTGTCGCCGCCGATCAGCTCGACGAAGGTGTTGATCGAAGGATCGCGCGCAAGCTCAACCGGGTCATCGACGAAGCGGAAATTCGAGATGTCGACGTCGCGGTTCTTGTGCCGGTCGAGCGCCGAGATGGCCACGATTTCGATGGGCCTGCCGATCCGCGCGGCAAGCACGGGTCCGCGCTCCGCGAGCAACCGCAGGAGGCCGCCCCCCACCGTGCCGAGCCCGGCGAGCCCAAGTTTGAGAGGCGCCGTCATTGAAGGATCAGAGCGTCCTCGTCGCCTTCGACGCAATAGGAATGACGTTGTGCAAGCTTTTGGCCAATTCGGCGAGGAACTTTCGAATGTTGCGGGCTGCTTGGCGGATGCGCTGCTCATTCTCGACCAGCGCGATGCGCACATAGCCCTCGCCATATTCGCCAAAACCCACCCCTGGCGACACCGCCACCCCGGCTCGTTGCAGAAGCAATTTGGAAAATTCCAGCGAGCCCAAATGGGCGAACATGTCGGGGATCGGCGCCCAGGCGAACATGGTCGCCGGCGGCGACGGGATCGGCCAGTCGGACCGGGTCAGAGCGTCGACCAGGCAATCCCTGCGGCGGCGGTAGATGCCGCGGATCTCGTCAATGCAATCTTGCGGTCCATTCAGCGCCGCTGCGGCGGCGACCTGGATGGGCGTGAAGGCCCCATAATCGAGATAGGACTTCACCCGCGTGAGCGCTTCGATGAGGCGCTCATTGCCGACGGCGAAGCCCATGCGCCAGCCGGGCATGGCGTAGGTTTTAGACAGCGTCGTGAATTCCACGGCGATATCGATGGCGCCGGGGACCTGAAGGATCGAGGGCGGCGGCTCGCCTTTGAAATAGATCTCGGCATAAGCGAGATCGGAAAGCACGATCAGATCGTGCTTCTTGGCGAAGGCGACGACCTCCCGATAGAAGTCGAGATCGGCGACGAGTGCGGTGGGATTAGCCGGAAAGTTCAATACGAGCGCCGAGGGCTTCGGCACCGAGTGCTTCACCGCCCGGTCGAGCGAGGTCATGAAGGCGGAATCGGTTGAGGCCGGCAGGTGCCGGATGACGCCGCCCGACATGATGAAGCCGAACTCGTGGATCGGATAGGTCGGGTTCGGCACCAGGATCACGTCGCCAGGCGCCGTGATGGCTTGCGCCATGTTGGCGAAGCCTTCCTTGGAGCCGAGCGTCACGACGATCTCGGTCTCGGGATTGAGTTTGACGCCGAAGCGGCGCTGATAATAGGCGCCCTGGGCTCGCCGCAACCCTTGGATGCCGCGGGAAGCAGAATAGCGGCTGGTGCGGGTGTCGCGCACCGTCTCGATGAGCTTTTGCACGATATGATTGGGAGTCGGCATGTCGGGATTGCCCATGCCGAAATCGATGATGTCCTCGCCGCGCGCGCGGGCTTGCGCCTTGAGCTTGTTCACCTGCTCGAAGACGTAAGGCGGCAGTCGCTTGACTTTGTGGAAATCGGTGTTCACGAATTGGCGTCCCGCTGTCCCCCGACCGGGGCCGTTGCCTAACGGGTGGGCATTTGAACCACAGAAGCGGGCCCCTCGGCAAGCAGCCCTAACTTCAGGGGCGAGCCTCTAGTTTTGCGACTGGGCCGGTTTCTCCGCAGTGGTGTCCTCACCCGGCGCCTTGTTCTTCGCCTGCGCGTTCTGCAGGTCCGCGATCGCGGCCTTTTGCTGTTCCGGGGTCAGGGTCTTGTCATAGCTGTTCAGGGATTTGGCGAAGTTTGGGGGTGGTTGGGTACCGGTCAATGAATCGGAGCAACCGGCCAAAGCGAGCGCGGGTAAAACAACGATGACGAAAGCGGCAAGTTTCGACCGCAAGCGCAGCATGGGTGGAACCACTATTTTTGTTCTCTCTTCCCAGGCGATTGGCATCGCCCGCCCCTTGCTATATTGCATAGCACAATGAGCCTTTGAACGGAAGCGACCGAGACAGCTCAGATGCTCCGTTCACCTTGGCATCATTGTGATTAACCGGGGGTAAAATAAGGGCGCGACCTTCCATGCAGGAAAGCAACAAAACAATGACGGGGGCCAAATCCGAAGGGTTTCAAATCAACCAACTTGACGTGCTGGCGCGCAACATGATGCGTCTGTTCGACGAGGGTGCCAAGGTGCTCGGCAGCCTGGCCGAGCGGGGCAACGGCTCGGGGCCGTATAGCATGGCGTCCGAGGCGGGCGAAGCAACCAAGCTGCTCGGCGAGATCGCCCGGCATTGGGTCAGTGAGCCCGGCAAGCTGGCCGCGGCGCAGAATGAGCTGTTCAAGGACTATGCCGAGCTTTGGGGCCGCTCGGTTCGTCGTTTCCTCGGCGAAGACGTGGAGCCGGTGATCGAGCCGGCGCCCGGCGACAACCGCTTCAAGGACCCTGACTGGTCGAACGGTCAATTCTTCGATTTCTGGAAACAGGCCTATCTCCTGACCGCCCGCTGGGCCGAGGATCTGACCCGCAGCACCCAGGGCGTCGACGACAAGACGCGCAAACGCGCGCTGTTCTATCTGGAGCAGATGCTGGCCGCGCTCTCGCCTTCGAATTTCGCGCTGACGAACCCCGAGGTGTTGCGCACCACACTCGCCACCAACGCCGCGAACCTGGTCCAGGGCATGGCGCATTTCGCCCACGACCTTGAGCATTCGAAGGATCTCTTACGCATCAGCCAGACCGACTTGTCGGCCTTCGAGGTCGGCAGGAACCTCGCGGTTACGCCCGGCAAGGTCGTCTTCCAGAATGATCTCATCCAGCTGATTCAGTACAGCCCGAGCACAAGCGAGGTCTATGAGCGGCCTCTGCTCATCGTGCCTCCGTGGATCAACAAATACTACATCCTCGATCTTATTCCCGAGAAGAGCTACATCAAATGGGCGGTGGATCAGGGGTTCACCGTCTTCACCATCTCCTGGGTGAACCCCGACGCGCGCCTCGCGCAGAAGACCTTCGAGGATTATATGCGCGAAGGCATTCTCGCGGCGCTAGAGGCCGTCACTCGCCAGACGGGGCAGCCTCAGGTCAATGCGCTCGGCTATTGCGTCGGCGGCACGCTGCTCGCCTCGACGCTCGCCTATCTGAGCGCGCACAACGACGACCGGATCGCATCGGCGACCTTCCTTGCGGCGCAGGTCGACTTTAGCGAGGCGGGCGACCTCCTCATCTTCATCGACGATACGCAATTGAAGGCGCTCGAGGAGATGATGGCCGAGCAGGGCTATCTCGACGGCTCGCGCATGGCGGCCGTGTTCAACATGCTGCGGCCCCGGGACCTGATCTGGCCCTACGTCGTCAACAACTACCTCCTCGGCAAGAAGCCATTCCCGTTCGATCTACTCTTCTGGAACGCGGATTCGACGAGGCTGCCGGCCGCCAACCACGCATTCTATTTGCGCGAGTTCTATCATCTGAATCGCCTCGGCAAAGGCGAGATGCAGCTCGGCGGCGTGCGCCTCGATCTTGGCCGGGTGACCATCCCAATCTATGAGCTTGCCACTAAGGAAGACCACATCGCCCCGGCATCGTCGGTATTCCTGGGCTCCAAGCTGTTCGGCGGACCGGTCCGCTTCGTCATGGCCGGATCCGGGCATATCGCAGGCGTGGTCAATCCGCCGGCCAAGAAGAAGTATCAATTCTGGTCCGGCGGCCCCGCGGGGTCGCTCGCCGATTGGACGGCGAAGGTGGCCGAGACGCCGGGCTCATGGTGGCCCGACTGGGCGGGCTGGCTTGCCGCGCTTTCCGGACCGAGGGTCGCGCCACGCGACCCGTCAGCTGGCGCGCTAGCGCCGATCGAGGACGCCCCCGGGTCTTATGTGAGGACCCGAATCTAGCCGTGTAGCCGCGAGTATGCAGCTCGACGAACTAACGCTTCCCGGCTTGCGACGCATCGCTGGGAGACGAGCTTAGGGAAACAGCGGCAGCTGCTCGAGCCCCAGCGTCTCGTCGAAGCCATACATCAGATTGAAATTCTGCAGCGCCTGACCGGCCGATCCCTTCACCAGATTGTCGATGGCCGAAACCATGATGGCGCGGGCCTTGAGGCGGTCGGCGAAAACGGCGATATGGCAGAAGTTCGAGCCGCGCACATGCTGGGTGGCTGGGGTCACGCCCTCCTCCACCACGCGGACGAAGGGAAAGCCGAAATAGGCCTTGGTAAGCGCTGCCCGCAGATCGTCAACCTTGGTCTTGCCGGCGAGCTGAACGTAGCAGGTGCATAGCTCACCCCGGCTCATAGGCACGAGATGCGGCGTGAAGTTGACTGTCACCGGCACGCCCACGGCAGCCCCGAGCTCCTGCTCGATCTCCGGCACATGGCGGTGGCTGCCGATGCCATAGGGCGAGACCCCCTCGCCGACTTCCGAGAACAAGATGTTCTGCTTCAGCGTGCGGCCCGCGCCGGACACGCCAGACTTCGCATCGATGATCAGGTCATCGGTCTTGATCAGACTGGCCCGCAAGAGCGGCAGCAACGCGAGCAGCACGGCCGTCGGATAGCAACCCGGACAGGCGACGATCCGCGCGGTCCGGATTTGTTGCGCGTAGTGCTCGGTTAGTCCGTACACGGCATGTTTCAGCAGCTTAGGCGCGCTGTGCTGGGTCCCATACCATTCTGCATAGATGGAGGCGTCGCGCAGGCGGAAATCCGCCGACATATCGATGACCTTGACCCGCTCCGGGACTTTCGCGATCTCGCTATGCGCGGTGCCGTGCGGCAGCCCACAAAAGGCGACGTCGACCTGACCCCAATCGACCTGATCGGAGGTGACGAGCGGAGGCAGATCGAGGCTTGCCAGATGCGGGAAGACTTGTGCCAGCGTCTGGTCGGCATGACCCTTGGCGATCAGCGCGGTGATGGCGATCTTTGGGTGACGGGCGGCCAGCCGGATCAGATCGGCGCCGGTATAGCCGCTGGCGCCGAGTACCGCCGCCCTGATCTTGGTGTTTGCAGCCATGGTCGATACCTTTGAACCCGCGCGAGCGGTTTCTGACTTTGCGCGGGCTTAGCGGAATTCGAAGGATTGCGAAAGCGGCCGCGCTCCACCCGCGTCTGCAAGCCTGAGCCGGCAGGAGGGCGGCCAGAGCCGAAGCGCGCTAGCGCTTGGAGAACTGGAAGCTACGTCGGGCTTTGGCCTTGCCGTATTTCTTGCGCTCGACCGTCCGGGCGTCGCGGGTGAGGAAGCCACCCTTCTTCAGCACGCCGCGAAGCTCGGGTTCATAATGAGTGAGCGCTCTGGAGATGCCATGACGCACGGCGCCGGCCTGGCCCGATAGGCCGCCGCCGCTGACCGTGCAAACGACGTCGAACTGGCCCTCGCGCTTGGCGGCGACAAGGGGTTGCTTCAGGATCATTTGCAGCACGGGCCGCGCGAAATAAGCGACGTGATCCCTGCCGTTCACCGTGATCTTGCCAGGTCCCTGCTTCACCCATACGCGGGCAACGGCGTCCTTGCGCCTGCCGGTGGCGTAGGCGCGGCCCTTCGCGTCCAGCTTCTGCTCATAGACGCGGGTCGGGGAACCCGCGCTCTCGCCCTTGAGCGGCGCTAGATCCTCGAGCGTCCTCACCTCAGGATTGGCCATGGCTTCAAGCGCTCCTTGCGTTCTTGGCATTGAGGGCAGCGATATCGATCTGCTTTGGGCCTTGCGCCTCGTGGGGATGCTCAGCACTGGTATAGATACGAAGGTTCTTCAGCTGCTGGCGGCCAAGCGGTCCGCGCGGCAGCATCCGTTCTACTGCCTTGTGCAGCACTCGCTCGGGGTGCTTTCCGTCCAGAATCTTCTCGGCCGTGCGGCTCTTGATGCCGCCCGGATAGCCGGTATGCCAATGATAGACCTTGTCGGCGCGCTTGTTGCCCGTGAGCACGACCTTGTCGGCATTGATGACAACGATATTGTCGCCGCAATCCATATGCGGCGTGAAACTCGGTTTGTGCTTGCCCCTGAGCCTTGTGGCAATCAGGGCCGCGAGGCGGCCCACCACGAGGCCGTCGGCATCGATAAGAATCCAGGACTTCTCGATGTCCTTGGGTCTTGCTGAGTAGGTTTTCATGGCGTCGCTCTCCCGACCGGGTTGGCGGCTTCTAACGGCTCCATGCGGCGAGGTCAAGCGGGGAACAGGAATAGTGAGCTAATTCCGACGATTAGCAGTGCGGTAGTCTGATACCACATGCATTGGCATTCTTTGATTTTGTTGGGAAGTTCTCCTATGACAGAAGACCTCGACTCGGCGTCGTGAATTTTGTTTGCCTAGTTAGTCTAGGCTTTAGGCGCATCAGGCAGTGAAACAGGTTCGGAACATAGACATTGAGCCACAACGCGGTCTGGGCGGGACTCCGCTGCTGCGCGAGGACCACGGCGCCATTGCATTGCTCACGCTCGATCGTCCCGAGGCGCGCAATTGCCTGTCCGAGCATCTGATCGCGGCGCTTCACGGCGCCGTCGTGGCGATTGGCAGCTCCGATTCCATTCGCGCAATCGTCATTACCGGAGCGGGCTCGGCCTTCTCCTCGGGACACGACCTCAGGGAGCTGACCGCGCACCGGAACGATCCCGATCGCGGGCGAGCCTATTTTGCGAAGATCATGGAAGCTTGCTCGCGGCTGATGCTGTCGATCGTCCATTCGCCGAAGCCGGTGATCGCGGCGGTGAACGGACTGGCGACGGCCGCAGGGTGTCAGCTCGTGGCGGCGTGCGATCTCGCCGTGGCGAGCAGCGAGGCCCGCTTCGCCACGCCCGGGGTCAATATCGGACTCTTCTGCTCCACCCCCATGGTGGCGCTCAGCCGCAATCTGTCGCGCAAAGCCGCCATGGAGCTGTTGCTGCTCGGCGACATGGTGACCGCAGCCGAGGCCAAGGAGCTTGGGCTCGTCAATCGGGTGGTCGAACCCGACCAGATCGTCAATACGGCGATCGAGCTTGGCCGCCTCATCGCGACCAAGCCGAAGGCAACGCTGAAGATCGGTAAGGGGGCCTTCTACCGTCAGCTGGAGATGCCGCTCGAGGAGGCCTACGCTTACGCCTCCGCCGTCATGGTCGAGAACATGCTCCATGCCGAGGCCGAGGAAGGCATCGGCGCCTTCCTGGAGAAGCGGCGGCCACGCTGGCCGAGTTGACCTTTCGCCTCTTTTGCGGCTCACATCCCGGCATTCGATTGGCCTAGGGCGTGGACTAGCCATCCGCTAGCGTGTTTATGAGTTCACGCCTTACTAGGTTGAGAACTCATACAGCACGTTGAATATTTTGGCGAATCGCGGCCTTCATTGGGTCTAACTGACAAGGAGGCCGCTATGACGCATTTGTTCTGGTTGTCGGATGACGCCTGGGCAGCGATCGAGCCCCATCTTCCGCACGGCAAACCTGGCAAGCCGCGAGTAGACGACCGTCGGGTGATCAGTGGCCTCCTGCACGTCCTTAAGACCGGATGCCGCTGGCGCGATTGCCCCTCGAAGTACGGACCTCACACAACGATCTACAACCGCTACAACAGGTGGTCGAAGCGCCGTATTTGGCAGCGGATCTTCGAGAAGATGGCTGCGGCAGGGCCAGTGCCTGAAGAGTTTTGCATCGATACCAGTCACGTCAAAACGCACCGCTCGGCCGCTGGCTCAAAAAGGGGGAGTACGCGGAAGCGATTGGGCGCTCGCGCGGTGGAAGAACGAGCAAAATCCATGCTTTGGCCGATGATAGTGGCCGACCGGTCGCCTTCGCCCTGACGCCCGGCAACGTCGCCGACATAACCATGGCCATTCCGCTCCTGGGCGCCGTGGACAAGCCCAAACGTTTGCTTGCCGATAAGGCCTACGATGCCGACAGTTTTCGTAACTGGCTCAAGCGACGAAAGATCAAGGCTGTTATCCCATCAACCGCCACCCGACGGATCCCATACCCGCTCGATCAAAAGACCTATCGGCGCCGCAATGTCATCGAGCGCAGGTTCTGCAAGTTGAAAAACTGGCGACGCATCGCAACCCGATATGATCGCCACGCCCAAAACTACCTCTCAGGACTCGCACTCGCCGCCATCATATGTCAGTGGATTTGAATGAGTCCCCAACCTAGTCTCGCTTCCCCCGATCACCTATATTCCGTCGCACCTGAGGGCCGTGCCCTATCATTTGCGATTCTGCGACTTGTTGTGGAATTGCCGGTTCGGGTATGGAACCCTGTCACTCTTGACAAGGCGAAGGAGGCCAAACCCGCGATGCTGACGCGTCCACTGCGCCGGGCGTCGCCCGGCGCTGCAGAGACCAAACCCTAACGCGCATGGCTGATGCCGGGTCGCCTAACCGTTGGCGCGGCGTGAGCCAGCATCTTCCTGGAAGATCGGCACCATTGCGAGCTTACCCGGCTCGCGGGCTCGCACGGTATGGATCACGACAGCTATAGCGACGCCTATCTCGGCGACATCCTTTTGCGCTACCGGCGCATTGCCATGGTGGGCGCGAGCGCGAAGTCGGAACGGCCGAGCGCCTTCGCCATGAAATATCTCATGGCCAAAGGCTTCCAAATCATACCGGTCAATCCGGGCCAAGCGGGGCAAGCCATGCTTGGCCAGAAGGTCTACGCGTCTCTGGCCGAAATCCCCGAGCCGGTCGAGATCGTCGACATCTTCCGCAATTCCTATGCTGCGCTTGAGGTGACGCACGAAGCCGTCGCCATCGGGGCCAAGGTGGTGTGGATGCAGCTCGGCGTGCGCAACGACGAGGCCGCGCGCGAAGCAGAGGCAGCGGGGCTCGAGGTAGTGATGAATCGCTGCCCGAAGATCGAGTATGGCCGCCTCTCAGGCGAGATCGGCTGGATGGGCGTCAATCGCCGCCTGATCGATAACCGCAAGCCCCTGCTGTTCGGCAAGGGCGGCGCGCTCAAGCGCGGAGGCTGACCCTGCGGGCCGGCATCCGCGCGGGCGCTCGGCATGCTTGTCGGCGCCGTCCTGCTCTATCCTATCGTCGTCATGCGAGCCGCGCAGGCGGAGGACGATGTTCCCCCCAAGCTTGCCTTTGTCGCCCCGCTGCAAAAGGCTGTCGGCGCCGACGACAAGGCGTGGCTTGCGGCCCATCTCCATGTTCCCGTCCATTATTATGGCGCCAAGACCAGAGTCATTCCGAGCCGGGCGTGGTCTCTCAGCCACTATGCGTCGGTCATGAGTAAAGAGGTGAAAGCGGCCGTGCTCGCGCAAGACCCGGACCAGGTATTTGAGAACTGGCAAGGTCTGATGGTCGGCGACCGCGGCCGCAATCTGGGTCAGAAATTTTGGTCCGGATCATCACCATCAACGACAGCGACTGAGCCCACTCTAG
Source organism: uncultured Alphaproteobacteria bacterium (assembly GCA_963804515.1). Classification (GTDB taxonomy): domain Bacteria; phylum Pseudomonadota; class Alphaproteobacteria; order Rhizobiales; family Methyloligellaceae; genus Methyloceanibacter. The sequence goes on from CAWDQR010000001.1 coordinate 230,976, forward strand.
GCTCTTGCGAGACCATCTCCACGCCGCGTTACCGACTTTTGCTATAGTCCCGGCCGACCAACAGCTCGGAGAGATTTTGTGATGACCGCGGAGCGGAAACCCGGCTTCAACACCTTGGCGATTCACGCGGGCGCGCAGCCAGACCCCGCCACCGGCGCGCGCGCCACGCCGATCTATCAGACGACGTCCTATGTCTTCGAGAATGTCGAGCACGCCGCGGCGCTGTTCAATCTCGAGACCTTCGGCAACATCTACACCCGCATCATGAACCCGACCCAGGCCGTGCTAGAGGAGCGGGTGGCGGCACTGGAAGGCGGAACCGCGGCGCTTGCGGTGGCGTCGGGCCACGCGGCGCAGGCTCTCATTTTCCACGCCCTGCTCGAGCCGGGCGACGAATTCGTCGCCGCGCGCCAGCTCTATGGCGGCTCGATCAACCAGTTCACCCAGTCCTTCAAGAAGTTCGGCTGGACTGTGCGCTTCGCCGACACCGATGACGCGGAAAGCTTCCGCGCGGCGCTGACGCCGAAGACCAAGGCCATCTTCGTCGAATCGATCGCCAATCCCGGCGGCATCATCACCGACATTGCCGCCATCTCTGCAGTCGCCAAGGACGCGGAAGTGCCCCTGATCGTCGACAATACCCTCGCCACGCCCTATCTGATGCGGCCCATCGAGCATGGCGCCGACATCATCGTGCATTCGCTGACCAAGTTCTTGGGCGGCCACGGCAACTCCCTTGGTGGGGCCATCGTCGATTGCGGCACCTTCGACTGGCTGAAAAGCGGACGCTATCCCACGCTCTCGGAGCCTTCGCCGAGCTATCACGGCGTCACCTTCGCCGAGACCTTCGGCAATTTTGCCTTCGCCATCTCGTGCCGCGTCTTCTCCTTGCGCGATCTTGGACCCGCGATCTCGCCCTTCAACGCCTTCCTCATTCTCACCGGTATCGAGACGCTGCCCTTGCGCATGCAGCGGCACTGCGACAACGCGCTCGCCGTCGCGGAGTGGTTGTCGGGCCACGCCAAGGTGGCCTGGGTGAACTATGCGGGTCTCCCCGGCAACAAATACCATGCGCTGGCCGAGCGCTACTGTCCCGCAGGCGCGGGTGCGGTGTTCACCTTCGGGCTCAAGGGCGGCTATGATGCGGGCGTGAGGCTTGTGAGCAATGTCAGGCTGTTCAGCCATCTCGCCAATATCGGCGACACGCGGAGCCTCATCATCCATCCCGCCTCGACCACGCACCGGCAACTTTCCGACGAGCAACGCGGGCGCGCCGGCGCCGGCCCCGACGTGGTGCGGCTCTCGATCGGCCTCGAAGATGTAAGCGACATCATCGCCGATCTCGATCAGGCGCTTGCCGCGGTTTGAGCCCTGCGCGAGGCGGAAGGCTCGCCGGCAAGCCAAAGATGGTGGAGCGCCGTGGCAAAGACCAAGATGGCGCCCGCCTGATGGGCGAGCCCGAGCGGAATCGGCACCGCCAGCAGCAGCGTCCAGACGCCGAGCGTGGCTTGCAGCAAGGCAAGGCAGGCCAGCGTCAGTCCGCTTCCGACCAGGACTGAAGGCTTATGGGTGGCGGCGAGCCAGGCGGCCTGCGCGACGCTCGCCAGCACCACGCTGTAGCCCAGCATGCGGTGGTCGAACTGCACGGTGAGCGCGTTCTCGAACGGGTTCAGGTACCAGGGTGAGAGCGTGCCGAGACCCTCCGGCACGAAAGCTCCCGCCATGAGCGGCCAGGTGTTGAAGCCCTGGCCTGCATCGAGACCCGCAACGAGGGCCCCTGCCAGCATCTGCAGATAGATCAGCGCGAGCATCGCGGCGGCAGGCCAAGCCACAAGGAGCGAGCTTGACCTTGCGCGCCTTCCCTCCTCCGCACCGAGACCGAACAGGAGCCAAAGCGTATAGCCGAGGATGAGCACGGCGATGCCGAGATGCGCCGCGAGCCGGTATTGGCTCACATCGACGCGATCGACGAGACCGCTCTTCACCATGTACCAGCCAACGGCGCCTTGCAGGCCCCCAAGCATGAACAGGCCGAGCAGCCGCGGTAACAGCGTGCGGGGGATGTAGCCCGCAAGCCAGAAAGCGATAACGGGAAAGAGGAAGGCAAAGCCGATCAGGCGGCCGAGGAATCGATGGCTCCACTCCCACCAATAGATGGTCTTGAACGCATCGAGGCTCATGCCCCGCTTCAGCTCCATATATTCGGGGATCTTCTGATAAGCCTGGAACGCTTTCTGCCAATCGCTCCCAGAGAGCGGCGGCACCGCCCCCATGATCGGCTGCCATTCGGTGATGGAGAGGCCTGAATCGGTGAGGCGCGTGGCGCCTCCGACCAGGACCATCGCCACGATCAGCAACGCGAGACCGCCAAGCCAGACGCGCAAGGCGCCGATGTGTCTCGCATTTGTGGGCGCGGGGCTGAGACGGCTTGCGGTAACACTCGGGGCGACGGTCGTGGACATGCCGCGTCTGATACCGGGCTGGGCTACGGAACTCAATGTGCTTGGCGCTGGCCGATTGCCGCACGCGAGAAAAATTGGGTGATGTCCGTTTGGTGCCAGACGCCGGTTTAACCTTCGTCAGCGCTGTTGCACGGCCCGACGAAACCTTGCACAGGCCATCATTTCGATGGCCAAGGCAGGATCGGCACGACGCTGACCGCATTGGCAGGCGAACCGTTCACGATCTTCGAACTGATGGCGAGATAAACCAACGTATTGCGCTCCTGATCCGGCAGTCGGTAGATGCGCGTCGCCTTGAAGAAGATGCTCGTTTTCTCGCTGAACGCCTCCTCGCTCTTGGGCAGCGTCGAGATGTCTGTAATGATCGGTCCCATCTGCCGGCAGGCGACCGAGAAATTCGACGGGTCTTCATTGAGACCCAATGGCTGGCCCCAACCGCCTTTCCTCGCTTGTGAGATGAAGCACGTGACGCCAGGCACCTTGGGGTCATCGAAGTTGCCGACGCACACCTTGTCGTTCGGCGAAAGCAAATTGAAGGTCGTGCTGACGCAACCCACATCGTCGGCCCTTGCAATGTTTGACGCTGCAAGGAACAGCACCGCGCCCGCCAAAAGCAACCTCATTGCCCATCCTCCATTTCCATGACGTATTCGGACTGGCGGCGCCCGTCTGTTCGAGGCTCGCACGGGCCCTGTGAGCCGCGATGCGCGACCTCAACACCGCTGAAGGCTGCGCTCTTCTCGATGCTCGCGAAGGAGACCCGCGAGCCCATCAAGCGCTCATTGGAACAGAGAGTCGCCCGCACCCTTCCTAACATATTCCTGTTAGCGAGTTCATGAGAAGGGCCTCGCGCTCTCACAAACGTTCCTCTCGGCTGGTAAATTGGTTTCCGCAAAGGAGGGGCGAATCGGTCGCGGCATTCCGTCCTCCTTTGAGCAAAAAGGGGGGAATTTTCCATGGCTGACGTCGCCGGCGTCGAGAGGCCGTTCTTCCACAGGACCATCGCACAAAGGGCGCATCAGCGATGCTCAGACCAGGGGGTTGATGCAACCCGTGCGACGAAGGCCATGCGTTGGAGCGCTTTCGTCACCTTGGTTTCCATCTGCGCGCTCGCCTCCTCGACGCAGGCGGCACCGATAAGCCCGCGCGTGAAAACTGCGTGCCGATACGATTATTACAAATTATGCAGCGCCTATGACGTCGGCAGCCAGGAATTGAGGCAGTGCATGGACAGCATGGGTGACAGGCTGTCACAAGGCTGTATTGAAGCCTTGATCGCAGCCGGCGAGATTTCCCAACGCGAGGTGGATAGCCGCAAAGCGGACCACTAACCGCTTCGGCGTGGCTTGCATTGGGTCCACATCACCGCGAGGAACCAATGACGCGTTACAACGCGGTGGCGCCAAGCGCTGGCCGTTTGCGAGCGGCGGGCGGACCCGACCCAGCGCGTTATATCGTGCGCCGCGCGGACATTTTGCCGAAGCCGTCGACCGCCTGGGACGACCCCGCATGGTCCCGCGCCGAGACTCTCACGATCTCACGCTTCCATCCGCGCGGCACACGCTCGCATGGCAGCGACCACACACCGCTCACGCAGGCGCGCCTGTTGCACGACGGCCATGCGCTTGGCCTGATGTTTCGCGTCGAAGACCGCTACGTGCTCGCGCGCAGCACGACGTACCAATCGCCCACGCACAAGGACTCTTGCGTCGAGTTCTTCGCGCGCCCCCTGCCCGAGCGCGGCTATTTCAACTTCGAGTTCAACGCGATCGGCACGCTGCTGCTGTGGTACATCGAGAAGCCCCGAAGGCCCGACGGTAGCTTCGAGAAATACACGGAGGTTCCAGAAGACATCGCTCGCAGTATCAAGGTGCGCGCGTCGCTGGCGCAGCCAATCCATGAGGAAGATCCCGGTCCCTTGGTCTGGACCCTCTGCGCCCATATCCCATTGGCGCTGTTCGAAACATTCGTCGGTCCGCTTGGAGCCCCGAGCGGCCAGATATGGCGCGCGAATTTTTACAAATGCGCCGTCGAGTCCTCACACCCGCATTGGGGCTCTTGGGCCGACATCGGCGAGCGGCTCGACTTCCACCAACCCGAGTGCTTTGGGGAGCTCATCTTCGCGTAGAGTGAAATCGATCCTAGTTGATTCGTCATGGCCGGGCGCAGTTCCGGCCATCCACGAATTTCCGCAAATGATTAAGGACGTGGATGGCCGGCACAAGGCCGGCCATAACCTGGGCTGTTTCTGCCTCAACGATATCACTGTAAGTATTGCCGAACGTCGCCGATGCGGCCAAGGCTCAATACAACAGATACGGCCTTCTGACCTCCTCGAACTCGGCGACGCCGGCGCGCCAACTCGCCGCGATCTCCTCGATCGCCACCTGTTGCTCGACTTGCTCCCGCAACGCGGGCGAGCCCGCCAGGATGTCGATAGGCATCTTGTCGTGCTCGTATTCGTAAGGCGGGTCGCGCCATGCGAACCGATCTGGCGCGGAGCCGAAACATTCGCGGAGCAGCGACACACCGACTTTCACGGGCTCGAATTCGTCGCGGGCCGTCACGTGGATCTGGCAACCGCCGCAAGCGATGCGCGCGTGCTTCTGGAAGGTGGGCTCGAAGGTGACGCCGCGGAAATGGACGCCGCTGAGCCCGATGCGGTTCATGTGCGCCGCCAACAGCTCGCCGTCCAGCCAGGGCGCGCCGATGAGCTCGAAGGGCCGCGTCGTGCCGCGACCTTCCGACAGTATGGTCCCTTCGAGGAGCACGGTACCCGGATAGACGATGGCCGTGTCCAGGGTGGGCATATTTGGCGACGGCATGACCCAGGGCACATCGGTCGCGTCCCAGTACATCTCGCGCGACCAGCCTTTCATCGGAACGACCTCAAGATCGGCACCGATGCCGTGATGGTCGTTGAACAGCTGCGCGAGCTCGGCGACGGTCATGCCATGTCGCATCGGCATGGGGAACTGACCCACGAACAATTCATAGCTGGCTTCGAGCATCGGTCCTTGCACCCGCGCCCCGCCGATCGGATTCGGACGGTCGCACACGATGACGGGCAGCCCCGCCCGCGCCGCGGCGCGCAGGCAGTTGGCCATGCTGTAGATGAAGGTATAGATGCGCGCGCCCACATCCTGCAGATCGATCACCAGGACGTCGATCAGGTCCAGCATGTCTCGGGTCGGCTCCCGCGTCTCGCTATAGAGCGAGAAGATCGGCACGCTGCGGCGCCGGTCCTCGGCGTGCGGCGTTTCGATCATGTTGTCCTGCAGGTTCGACTGGTAGCCATGCTGGGGCCCGAAAATGGCGGCGAGCGTGTAGTCGGTCGATTGGCCGAGCCGGTCGACCACGTGCGTAAAACTGTGATCGATCGAGGCCGGGTTGGCCAAGACACCCACGCGCAGACCGTTCAGTCGGAGAGAGGTAATGAGTCGTTCGGAACCGAGCAGCATGTCGTCCTTTCGATGTCGCATCGGAATGGTTACGGCCAGCGGGCCGCACGTAATTTATCACTTCAATGGAAAGCGCGTCCGGGTCTCGCCGAACCATGCATAACGCACCTTAGGCTGCATCGCGATGGGCCGGCCTTGCAGCATGAGCGCTCGGCATGCGTCTAAGGACCCGCAAGCTCGTCGGCACGATCGTCCTGCTCGTCTTCCTGCTTGCCTACGCGTTGGCCGCAGCAAGCATCGGGGCCGGCCGCATCGCCTCTGCCTCACCTCTGGCCAAGCTCGCCTATTTCCTTGTGGCCGGACTCGCCTGGGTGTTGCCGGCGGGGTTGCTGATCCGCTGGATGCAGCGGCCAGACGCTTAAAGACGAGCTCAAGCGGCGCTGACCTGCTGGAACCGGTTCCACAAGGCGAACGGCGCGCCGGACAGATAGAGCTCCGTATAGGCCAAGGACTGATAGTCGCCGTTGAGCGAGAATTCGGGGGAGCGCGGTCAGATAGCGCTTATGGGCCGGGGACAGCACCCCTTTTCGTGTCGTTACCGCGGTCTTGAAGCCCAGCATTTTGGCCAGGGCAAAGTCGCGCGCACGCGCGCTCAATTCGTCGCCATAGGGGAAGTTGAAATGGGCGGGCCTCGCCTTAAGCTCGCGCTCGATCACATCCGCGCTTCCCGCCATTTCGGCCACGGCCTTCTCGGCGCAGAGCTTGGCGACGGCGTAATGGCCCTTGGTGTGCGCGCCGATGGTGACCAGCGGATCCGGCGGCAGCCGCGCGGATCTCGTCCCAAGTCATCACCAGGTCGCGGCACATCGCGGGCATGTCGATCTCGTAACGGTCGGCAAGGGTGCGCATGACCTGCCGTTGTGTGGCCTCGTCGATGGTGCGGAGCCACCAATAGATCTGTTCGAAGCTTCGCCATTTCTCCTGCAGCGTCGCGGTGGGCAGACGCCATATCTCGCCATTGTGGCAAAGCTCGATCTCCTCGGCTCTGGCGACGACCTCCTCGAGTGCAAGCCACCCAAAGCTCGCCCCACGCGGCCGGTAGTCGGTGGGCGCGTAGATGGTGAGCGGCAAAGACCGGCGCCGGAACAGGGGATAGGCGTGAGTGAGAGTGTCCCGGTAGCCATCGTCGAAGGTGAAACAGACGAAGCGTCGCGCCTCGCCGTCTTTAAGGCGCCGCGCAGCCTCGTCGAGCGAGACGACGTCAAGCCCGGCCTCCTACACCTGGTCGAGCACGGCATCCAGGAACTCCGGCGAGACTTCCAGGATGCGGTTCGGCGCGAACGCTTTCGCTGGCGCGGGCCTCACATGGTGCAGCGTGAAAATCACGCCGGCGCCTTGCGTGTAGGGGCGAGCAGGCGATGGGCGCGAGAATGATAAAGCCCCGACATGGCTGCCTTCATCACCGCGGTCTTCACACCGGCTATGGGGGGATACTCCTTCCGGTGGTCCGCAATTTCAGATCGCCGCGGCGCGGCCAAACAGACCCGATCGGCCGGACCGGCGCTCGCCGCCGCCCTGCTCATAGGGCACCACGGAGCAGCCGAACGCCGTGAACTCGGCTAGCGCCCTGTCGCCACCCTTGGCGCTGTCGCCGGGGGCGAGAATGGCAACCACCACCTGCAGCCGTCCATCGAGAGCCGGCTCGAGCCTCCGCGCGGTCTCGGGATCGACGTGCAGCACGATGAAGTCATAGGCTTGGGCCAGAGCCTCGAAGATGCGGGCGACGCTGTCGGTCTGGTTGCCATCGGCTTTGACCGTGGGATTGCCGGCAGGGATTACCTGCAGCGGCGTCTCGTCATCGACCTGGACGACGTCCTCGAAGCCCACGCGGCCCGCGGCCAGATCAGTGAAGCCTGGTGCACGAGAAAGGCCGAGCCGCCCAGACACCGCCGTGGCCCCGCGCGCGAGATCGACGAGAACGCCGCGCTGCTTGCCCGAGAGCAGCGCTCGCGCGATCCGGATGGCTTCGTCGGTCGCGTCGATTTCGGTCGAAACCGGCGCCACGAGAACCGTGCGTGGAGTGCTCCCCGCCGAGCGGGCGCGGACGTGATTGAGCACCGCATCAAGCGACTTCAGCACTGGCCCGACCCTGCCACTACCCGGTTTTGACGGAACTGCATCCTTGCGCCGCGCGTCCCTGGCCAGGTCCCGCGTCTGCAGGGCAGCCCTTCGCTGCAAATAGCTGCGGAGATCGTTTGGCGCCCCGGCGTCAGCCTCAGCCCGGGGCGCGGAACGTGGAGGCTCGCCCTTCCGCTCTTGAGCCTCGCTCGTTCCGGCGGGAAGCGCGCCCCGCACTCTCTCGAACAGGCCTTTTGCCGTGGCCGACGATGCCGCCAACAGCTCATCGAGCCTGGCTTTTTCTGACTCGGCCGACGGTCCCGGCATGGCGGAGGGAATCGCTTCGGGACGGCTCGGCGCCTCCGTTTTTTTGCCCGGCAAGGCCGGAAGCAGATCCGGCTTGCGCGGATCGACCCTTTGTACAGGCTCCTCGACAGGCGCGCCTGCCGCAGCAGGCTCCGCCGTTGCCGCGAGTGGAGGCGGTTCGGGCGCCGCGGGTGACGGCGCGGGAGCGCCCGGCTCCTTGAGGCGTTTCGGCCTAGGTGTGGTGGCGCGCAAGCCAGGGGCCGCTGTCGCCGTACCGGCGACCAGCTCCCGGGAAAGGACGAAGGCGAGTGTGAGCAGGCCCGTCGCCGCGGCGGCAAACGCCGAGAACGGTCCGCGTTTCGGGAAGGACGGCATCGAGGAGGCGTACGCGCGTGAGACGATCGTGGCATTGGCCGGGACAGCTCCCATGTCGTGACGGGCGCTCGCGTCGCGGTAGCGGGCAAGATACGATTCAAGCAGATCGCGATTGGCCTTGGCCTCCCGCTCGAGAGCTCTGAGCTTGATCTCGGCCTCGCTTTGGCTTGAGGCCTGCGATTTCACCTCGTTCAAGCTGTTGCGCAGCGAGGTCTCGCGCGCGCTTGCGACCTCGGCCTCGTTCTCCAGTCCCCTCACGATCTTTTCCCCCTCCTGCCGGATTTGGCTGCGGACATCGGCGAGCTCCGAGTAGAGTTGCTTGATGCGCGGATGCGAGGGCAACAGCGTCGCCGACAGCTCCGCCAATTGCCGCTGCACCTGAACCCGATGCTCGATCATTCGGCCAATCAGCTCGGATTTGAGCACTTCGGGCGTCGCGTCGATGTCGCTCTTCTCCGCGAGCATCTTGCTGATCAGCCGCGCACGGGTCTCGGCCTCGGATTTTTGCGCCTTGGCGAGGATGACCTGGTTATTCAGCTCGGACAGCTGCTGGGCATTGAGGGTGACGTTGTTGGGGCCCTCAAATAAGCCCTGGGTCGAGCGGAACTGCTCCGCGGTAGCCTCCGAATCGGCGACCTTCTTGCGCAACTCCTCGATCTGGGCGTTGAGCCAGGTGGTGACGTCCTTGGTCTGCTCGAGCTTGGCTTGGAGTTGCCAGTCGATATAGGCCTCGGCGAGCTTGTTGGCGGTTTTCGCCACAAGGTCTGGATCGCCCGAGGTGTAGTCCACGGCGATCACGCTCGATTTATTGAGAGCGTAGACAGTGAGATGCTCCTCGAAGGCGTCCGCCGCCTTGTCCTGCACCGATTTTTCCGAGCCGCGCCCGAGGCCGAAGCGGCTCATGAGCCGCCCGAGCAGGTTGACGCCGACGTCATTGGCGAATTCCGGATTGTTGGCAAGGTCGAGCGACTTGGCGACGTCGAGCGCCAAGTCGCGCGAGGTAAGGACCTGCACCTGGCTCTGCACCGCCTGCTCGTCCAAAGCCTGCAGCTGATCGCGGCCGAGGTCGGTGGCGGCGCGGGTGAAAGGCGACACGTCGTTCTCAATGAGGATACGCGACTCCGAGGTGTAAAGCGGCCTGACCATGGACAGGCCAGCAAAGGTCACCACCCCTGCGCCGATGGCGAGGCCAACGATCCATGTCTTGGCGGGCCACAGCGCCCGGCCGAGCGTGCCGAGATCGATGTCCTCGACGGGGGGAACAGCATTTTGGAACTGCATCGGACGCCTGGACTCCTGACCTGGAAGAGGCATTAAAGCGCCTCCCCGTAACTAAGTTCTTAAATTCCGGCTCGCTTCGGCACGCGCGCTCAGCTTTCGTTAACCATAGCGGCGGTAAATCGAAGGGATGCGAACCGAGCCAATCACCCGGGCCGGTCTCACGCGATATGCGCTGATCACGCTGGTTGTTGCCGCAGCGCTAGGCGGCTGCAACATGAGCGCGATACCTGGGTTAACGACGCTCGAGCTCGCGCTTTCGACGCTGGCACCCCTTCCCCCTCCACCCTTGCCGACGGTGCCCGTCAAGGCCGGCATCCCCGGCGCCCCGGTCGTTCCTTCGAGCGATACACGCTCGACAGCGGAGACCGCGTGCGGATCGTCGTGTTTGGGCAAGACAACCTTTCGCGCGTCTATGGCGTGGACGGAAGCGGGTATGTCTCGCTGCCCTTGGGGGGAGCCGTGCGCGCCCGGGGGCTCACCACCTTGGAGCTGGCCTCCGCCATCGCTAGAGGGCTCAGAACCAGTTACGTCAAAGACCCCAAAGTGACGGCCGAGGTGGAGACCTATCGACCAATCTTCATTCTCGGGGAGGTGAAGAAGGCCCGCCAGTTTCCCTATGTGAATACCATGACGGTGGAAATGGCGGGGGCGATCGCCGAGGGCTATACGGAGCGGGCCAATCAGCGAAAAGTGCGGCTCACGCGCAGGTTCGGAGGGTGATGAGCACGGTGATGGTGCCGACCGACTATCCCGTGCAGCCGGGCGATACTATTTACGTGCTCGAACGGTTCTTCTAAACAGCAGGGAACCGTCACCCAGGACTCCTAATTCCCATCATCGTGAGCACCTCGCTTCGCATTCTCCATTGTTTGAGAGCGCCGATCGGGGGTCTGTTCCGCCGCGTCCACGATTTGGCGAAGGGCCAGGCCGAGCTTGGGCTTCAGGTCGGCGTCGTCTCCGATTCGGAGACGGGCGGTCAGGAGGTCGTGCGCGCCCTCGGACGTCTGGCGGATTCCTGTACGCTCGGCGTGACGCGCTGCCCGATGCCTCGTCAGATTGGTCTCGGCGACTGGCGCGGCTATCGTCAGGTGAAGCGGCTTGCATCCAGCCTCGGCGTCGACGTCTTGCATGGCCATGGCGCCAAAGGCGGGGCCTATGCCCGGCTCGCAGCCCGGGCGCTGAAACGGAAGGGCACCAGAGTTGGGGCCTTCTACACGCCTCACGGCGGCAGCCTGCATTATTCGCCAGCAACGCTGACCGGGCGCCTCTACATCCAGGCGGAGCGCTGGCTCGCTCCCTTGACCGAGGGCATCATCTTCGAAAGCGTCTTCGCCGCGCGTCGCTACAGCGAGCTCATCGGCGAGCCCCCGTGCGCCGTATGCATCGTGCCGAACGGTCTCTATCGCCATGAGTTCTACGAGGCGATGCTCGCGGACAATGCTGCCGACTTCGTCTTCGTGGGCGAGCTCAGGCAATTGAAAGGCGTCGACATCCTGCTTGCCGCGCTCGCGGCGCAGCGAACCGTCTATCCCGCGACGGCGGTGATTGTCGGGTCCGGTCCCGACGAAAAAGACTTCCACCGGCTCGCCCAAAAGCTTGGCCTCGACGGCAAAGTCAGTTTCGCGGGGTCCCTTCCGGCACGGACGGCGCTCGCTCGCGGTCGCTGCGTGGTGGTGCCGTCACGGGCGGAGTCCTTCCCCTATGTGGTGCTTGAGGCCGCCGCGGCGCAGATGCCGCTGATCGCCACGGATGCCGGCGGCATCCCCGAGATCGTAGCGGGCACCGACACGCCCCTGGTCCGAGCCGGCGACATCGCCGCGCTCGCAGCCCAAATGCGGGCCTTCCTTGCCAACCCAAAGCCATTCCTCGACCGGGCCGCTCGGCTGCAGGCGCATGTGGCGAAGCGCCTGACCGTGGAGCGCATGACCAACGAGATTGTCGAGTTCTATCTCTCCGCGCTTGGGGACGCGCCCACGCCGAAAGCCCCTTCAGCGCGCACATAGCCTCTTAACGTTACTTCGAGTTCGAGAGCGGGAGGAGCTAAAGCAAAACGGTCTAACCCCTAATTAGAGTAATTGCATACTTGACTGCACAATGCTAATGCCCTATATTTTCGGGCATGAGCAAAGCAGCCATCTCAAATCCAGTCTTCCATGACGAGGAAAAAGCCCGCATTTGGCTAGAGGCTCAACAGTGGCCTAATGGCCCTGTTTGCCCATTCTGCAACAGCGGCGAGCACGTCAAGGCAGTCCCACCTGAGGCAATGAAGGGCAAGCGCACTGGCGAGCCCACTAAGGGCTGGTATCACTGCAACCCGTGCCGAAAGAAGTTCACGGTGCGCGTGGGTACCTTGTATGAGCGCTCCCACATTCCACTCAGCAAATGGCTTCACGCTACTTATCTGCTTTGCGCGAGCAAGAAGGGTATGTCCGCCTTACAGCTTCACCGCATGCTAGGCGTGGCGCGCAAGACGGCTTGGTTCATGGCTCACCGCATTAGGGAAGGCATGCGTGAGACCACTCCTGGCCCGCTGGGCGGCGAAGGCAAGACGGTTGAAATCGATGAGAGCTTCGTCGGCGGACTTGAAAAGAACAAGCACCGTAGCAAGCGCAAGCACCAAGGAACAGGCGGAACTGGCAAGGAAGCTGTTTTTGCTTTGGTAGAGCGCGGCGGTTGTGTGCGCTCTCACTACGTTCCCGCAGTCAACGCCAGCACGTTGCAACCAATCTTGCGTGCGCAGCTGCATGGCGCAACATTCGTCGTGACTGATGAGAGTGGCGCAATGAAGCGCGTCGGCAGCGAATTTGCGCGCCACGAATTGATCAATCACAGCATAGCTTGATCGCATCCTTAGCGAGGCGCGGGAGGCCGGCGTTTATGTTTTTGAGGAGCTTTATCCGTGATCGACTGCCCGCACTGGTTCATTTCGCTATGCTGAAGAACTGATATTCCGCGGAGTAGCGCATGCGGGCCTGCTCCGAGAGGTGGCTCGCATCGCAGCCTGCGGCCGGCGCCGCGCCACCCTTGGTCTTCGCGCGCCGGATGAAGGCTACTGTGCTTAACCGTCTCGCCTTCGCGACGACCTCGCCCACGACTGCCGAACCGAGTTCGAGCTTCCACGTCGGCCCGCCAAAATGAGTGCCGTGCTGTCGCCCGTGTTCATCGAACAGGCTCGCCTCAGGCCCTTTGAACGTCCACTCGATGCCGTTGTCCTTGGCCTCGCAAGCATAGATTTGCATGCCGGTGTTAAAAACAAAAACACTTCTGGCGGTGAATGATGACGAAGGACCGACTTTATCGCTTCTACTTTGACGGGCTTGTTGTTCACTAGGACCGACGAGAAGGTCTGCAGGATATCGTCGAAAAGATGGGTTCGCTCTATGTGGGCTATGGTGAGGAATTGGTGGTAACGACTCGGACGTTTAGGAGATCACTCACACGTTGGCTCATTGAAAAGCACATAGCCGACTACGATGAGTTCAAGCGTGAAGGTAGCGCCCAAGCCTAGCGCTTCTAGGAGGCCTCACGTCGAAGCTGAAGGGGGAGTCGTAAAGGGTCCAGCCTGTTGGGGTTGTCCCAGCGGCGCTCACTGAAATGTAGACGCTGGCAGGCCGCTCACGAGTGCGTTGAGGCGCGCGCGCGATTGTTCAAGGTCTTCCGTAATTTTATTTATCTGATCTGTCATCTGGGCTTGCTGATCTGGACTGCATCCAAGAGCTTTGTATTCGAGAAGATTTTGCAACATGGGCTGCCCAACGGCGATAAAAGCTTCTATGGCCGCGCGCCATGCTTTCGCGTCAGGTGCAGGAATTTTTGAAACGTCTGTAAGCTCAGTGGTCTCAGTGGAGGTCGCGATTCGGTCCATGACGGCATTGGAGATTGCCGATTTCTCATTGTACGCATAGAACTGATCGGTGATTATCTTGTATTTTGAAAGGCACAAGCTCCCTCTTACGCGAACCAATCATCGCTCGGTGATGCCATTGGCGAAGCAATTTTGCCTTATGGCAAGCGTCATCCTCACCAGCGGAGAGTCAAGGGAGCTGTCCTTGGTAAGCGCCCCTAAACCTATCGGGAGTAGAAAATGACCTCGGCAAGTATATTGATCGTGTTGATTGTTGGCCTCGTTGTCGGGGCTCTCACCGGTGTTGTCCTAAACGGGATGGTGGGCGACCTCTCTCTCGCGATTATAGCCGGCTTCGCTGCTGCGATTATTGGTGCGATCGCTCGCAACACGATTATGGGCTTCGGATCAGGTGCCGGACCTGATGTGTCGCGGATCCCGCTTATCGCAGCTATATATGCCGCCGTTGCATCGCTAGGGGGCAGCTCGGTTGCATTGGAGATCGCGACTCATAGCCACGATCTGATGTCAACGGCGGTTTGGATCGGCGCCTTGGCGGGATTATTTTCGACGATATTAGTGACAATGTTGATGCTCACTTATGAGATGAAACCGGCTGAAAAGGAGCGTCCATCAAGGAGGCGTTGATGAGGCGCTTCGCTCCGGCCTGAACGACGATTGGGTCATAGGCGGCCATTCCAGACGCTGATTAGGCATGTCCGCTTTTCGGCCGGAACCAGACGTCGCGACGCGATCGGCTGCACGTCGGCTTAGTGCCATTAGCGGACATCAGGTTGCTCTTGGTCTCCCGTTCAGTGCGTCGGAAATAGGAACGTCCACTGAGTGCGCAATTGCCAATTGGCGCCGATGTCATTGGGCGTGACGACATTGTAGTAGGCGGTCAGCCTAATACCTCGCGATGCCTATGCCGGTCTCTTTCGAGCCGGGCGGATACCTTGGTCAAACTTTCCGCCTTCCGGCGCAAGGACCTTGAGCCCTTCGCCTTCGCGGGTGTGTTGGAGTTCGCGCGCCTTGATGGTGTTGAAATTCTATCAGCCGCCATGATCGTCGGCGAGCCCAACCCCCTTGTGGGCGGCGTGCACGACCGCATGCCCGTGATGCTACTGCCCGAGGGCTATATGACCGCTGGCTCGGCTCCGGTTCGACACCAGACGAGCTGCTCGCGCTGCTGCGGCCCTACGATGCTGACCTGATGGAAGCATACGCCGTGAGCCGCGTTATCAACAGCGTCAAAAACGACACCGAAGAATGTATCGAGCCGCTCGCCGATCACGAGTGAGGAACCTGTCTATCGGCTAAATGAGAACGCGCCGAAAGAATGCCCCGAACGGACCACGAATATCCTTCGGGATTTCTTCGGGACTTTTCGCGCCTCTTCGGGACCTTTGGCGCTGTTTCGTTCCGATCTCGCATTTGCGAGGTGTCGCACCCCGACTCAGCAACTCTTGAAAATCAAAGGAGGAAATGGTCGGAGCGGGGAGATTTGAACTCCCGACCCCCGGTCCCCCAGACCGGTGCGCTAACCGAGCTGCGCTACGCTCCGAAGCCTTGCTTTTCGCGAGCTTGGATATACACCCTCAAGGCCCCGAAACAAGGCGTTACGTCGCCCGCCCGAATGCTAGCTCTTGGCGGCGACCAGGATCCGATAGCAGGCCTCGATCTCGTCGAGGACCGCGCTGAGGGCGTCGGCGTCCACCTGCACGGCCTTGTCCTCCATGTCCCGGGCGCGGCTCAGGCCGCGGCTCCGAGCCGCCTCGGCGGCGACGTCGGGAATCTCCCGCTCACGCGGCAGCGTCGCCTCTGTCCCGGCTTCCGGGGCGTCGGGCCGCTGCGCCATAACGAAGCGGGGCCCCTGCTCCCGCAAGATCTTCTGCACGCCCCTGATGGTGTAGCCGTCGTCATAAAGGAGGAAGCGAATGCCACGCAGCAAGGCGACGTCCTCGGGCCGGTAGTAGCGGCGGCCGCCGCCCCGCTTCATCGGCTTGAGCTGGGCGAATTTGGCCTCCCAGAAACGAAGCACATGCTTCGGCACGTTGAGCTCGTCGGCGACCTCACTGATCGTACGAAAGGCCTCGGGCGTTTTGTCCACCGCTCCAAACTCCCCGCCGTTAACGTCCTGCAATGTCTTAAATCTGGCCGTGCCTATTCGGCCGCCTTTCTCCGGGACAGCGCCTCGTTGATGCGCTGCTTCATGATATTGCTTGCCCGGAACACGAGGACGCGCCGCGGTGTGATAGGAACTTCCTGCCCCGTCTTTGGGTTGCGTCCAATACGCTGACCCTTGTCGCGAATCCCGAAAGAGCCGAACGAGGAAAGCTTGACAATGTGGCCGCGCTCAAGGCTTGCCACGATCTCGTGCAGCACGAGCTCCACGATTTCAGCGGACTCGTTCCGAGGTAGGCCAACCTTTTGAAACACCGCCTCCGCGAGGTCGGCGCGCGTCAGTGTCTTCCCGCTCATCTTACGACTGCTCCCCCGGTCGCGGGATAAACCAAGATGCTAATCGAGCAGGCGCAACGTGGTCAATCGCTGCCGCGATCAAATTCCTGATATTGCATCATTTTCGACGAAGGTGTGACTTTAGCGCGGCAGTTTTCGCCAAAATTCACCAGCGGATAAGGATGGCTCCCCAGGTGAACCCGCCGCCCATGGCTTCCAACAGCACGAGGTCGCCCGGCTTGATGCGGCCGTCCTGGCAGCCTGCGTTGAGCGCCAAGGGAATCGAGGCGGCGCTGGTATTGGCATGCCTGTCTAAGGTGACGATGATCCGCTGAGGGTCGAGCCCAAGCTTCCGCGCCGTGCCATCGAGGATGCGCTTGTTCGCCTGGTGGGGCACGAACCAGTCGATGTCCGAGGTTTGATAGCCGGCCTGAGCAAGTGTGGCGCCGATCACCTCGCTGATGTTGGTGACCGCATGGCGGAAGACCTCCGGGCCGTCCATGCGCACATGGCCTACGGTGCCGGTCGAAGACGGGCCGCCATCGACGTAAAGCTTGTCGCGATAGCGGCCGTCGGAGCGCAGGCACGAGGCCAGGATGCCCCGGTCGGTGGTGGCGCCATTTTGCATCTCCGCCTCCACCACCAACGCCCCGGCGCCATCGCCGAACAGTACGCAGGTCGAGCGATCGGTCCAGTCGACGAGGCGGGAAAAGGTTTCGGCGCCGATCACCAGGGCGCGGCGGAATTGGCCGCCTTTCAGGTAGTTGTCGGCGGTCGCGGTGGCGAAAACGAAGCCGGAACAGACGGCCTGCACGTCGAAGGCCGCCCCTTGCGTGATGCCGAGCTCGGCCTGGATGGTGACGGCGGTGCCGGGAAAGGTCTGGTCGGGGGTCGAGGTGGCTAGGATGATGAGATCGATGTCCTCAGGCTCCATTGCGGCGTCCGCGAGGGCCGCCCGCGCCGCAGCCGTGCCCAGGGCCGAGGTGAGCTCGCCTTCGGCGGCGATACGCCGCTCCCTGATGCCGGTCCGCGTGGTGATCCACTCGTCGCTCGTGTCGACCATCTTGGCGAGGTCGGCATTGGTCAACACCCGCTCAGGCAGGTATCCACCGCAGCCCTTGACCACCGTCCGCAACACGCTCACCAGCACCACTCCCAAGCCTACGCCGCTCCATCGTGCTCGAGCTCGGCATGGAAGCGGGCAACGTCGTCCGCAAGCCGCTTCACCACGCCACTCGATGCCATGTCGTAGGCAAGGTCGATGGCGCTGGCAAAGCCGGTAGCGTCGGTTCCGCCGTGGCTCTTGACGATGATGCCGTTAAGCCCAAGGAAAATGCCGCCGTTCAGCTGGCGCGGGTCCATCTTTTCCTTGAGGGCACGGAAAGCGCCCTGCGCGAGGACGGCACCGATGCGAGCAAGCAACGACCGCCCCATGGCGGCGCGCAGATACTCACCGATCTGCTTAGCGGTTCCTTCGGCGGTCTTCAAGGCGATGTTGCCGGTGAAGCCGTCGGTGACCACCACGTCGACGGCCCCCCGGCCCACATCGTCGCCTTCGACAAAGCCCCGATAGTCAATGGGAAGCGGTGCCTCTTTGAGCACGGCCGCGGCTGCCCTGATCTCGTCCAGGCCTTTGACCTCCTCCACCCCAATGTTGAGGAGCCCGACGGTGGGCCGCTCCATGCCGAACAGGGACCGGGCCATGGCCGCGCCCATCAGCGTGAATTCGACGAGCTGGCGGGCGTCCGCGCCGACATTGGCGCCGACGTCGAGCACGATGCACTCGCTGTCGATGGTCGGCCAAATGGCCGCAATCGCCGGCCGGTCGACGCCCGCAATCGTCTTCAGGCAGAACTTGGCCATGGCCATCAGCGCCCCGGTATTGCCGGCGGACACGGCGGCATTCGCGCGTCCGTCCCTCACCGCTTCGATGCTGAGCCACATGCTGGAATGCCGGCGTCCCTTACGCAGCGCCTGGCTCGGCTTCGCGTCCATGGCCACCGCCACATCGGTGTGAAGGATTTCGGCCTTGCCGGCGAGCGCTGGAAGCT
This sequence comes from uncultured Alphaproteobacteria bacterium, assembly GCA_963804515.1. Taxonomy (GTDB): domain Bacteria; phylum Pseudomonadota; class Alphaproteobacteria; order Rhizobiales; family Methyloligellaceae; genus Methyloceanibacter. The sequence continues at coordinate 249,274 of CAWDQR010000001.1, forward strand.
CTTTGAGCTCGGCTTCGATGCGGGCTCGATCGCCAACCAGGAGAAACCGCGTATCCGGGTGGCGGACCAACGCAATCGCAGCCCCTGGGACGACCACGCTCGGTCCGTGGTCCCCGCCCATGGCGTCGAGCGCTATGGTGACTGGCGCAGCCATACTATGTGCCGATAGGAAAAACGTTGCTGGTCCCGGCCGGATGGTCGGGAGAGCCCCCAGGAGCGGACCCCGAACATACCCAAATAAGACCGAGTGACAACCTGATTTTGGCGAGGCGCAATTCCGCCGATTAGCGCGGTTTAAGTCGGGCCAGCGCGGCAAACGGCCCTGCGGCCCGCTCCCCGAGGGAGGCTTCTCCGCCCGCCTCCCTCCACTCGAAGCTTGCCCCTTCGCGTTTGGGGTAGGGATCGAGGGCCGTCGCAAACGTCTCGTAAATGACGGGTCCCAAGTCGATCTTCCCATCGACGATCGGCTCCGGCCAGTCGAGCGTTGCGGAGAGGATCGCCTCGTCGGCGTCGCTCCCCGCGAGCTCCTCGATCAGCGGGAGGGGCCAAAACTCAATATCAACCAGGACCTCAATGGTGCTCTGCACCGGGTCCAGCGAGACGACGCAGGTCTGGGCCACCGAGGCGGCGAGCGTGCCGTGCAAGACGAGGCGCCCCTCGCGCCTCGGATAGAAGCGGCAGGCGACGCTCAGGCGATCGAGCGCAGCGAGATCAAGCAAGGTGGCGATCGCCTGTCTCTCGGCCGGATCGGCCTCGATCAAATGCTCCTCGCCCTCGCGGACGTCGTCGACGCGAACCGTCCTTGAGAGTGGCGGGCGCTTGATCTCCTCGCTCAACCAAACTGTCTTCCGCACCTTGTCCATCACGGCTTCGCAACCTTTGGAAAGTCGAGCATGGCGCCCTTGAGGGACGCAAGGGGCTGCCGCTCAAGCTGCGTTACACCCGCCCTTAGATAGGATGCGAGACGCCCGCTGCTAAGCCCGGCCGCCTTGGGGTTGAGGGGCAGCGCCGTGGCTATCGCGGCGGCGAATGACGCATCGCCCTCGGCGAAACTGGCCTCATAGTGCTCAAGCAAAGCGTGGCTCGACGCGGCTAGGCCCCTTACCGTCTTAGGGATGCGAAGGTCGCTCACTCCCATCTCCCGGAGCACGGTCTCCATGTCGCTGCTGAAACGGTCGACGAGCGCCTGGGCCAGCGCAAGACCCTCCCTGCCCTCGCCCTTCAGGCGGTGGAGCACGGCGAACAGGTGCAGCGATAGAAGCGCGAAGCGGCCTTGCAGCGTGTCGGGAACGCCCAGGCTTCGGTAGAAGACGGGGAGCCGCGCCTGCGCCACAATCGCGCCATAGAGTTTGTCGGTGTTGCGCGTCTTTGAGCGCCATCGCATCAGGCGATTGAGAAGGTTCAAAGTAGCGGTCACTTCACTTAAGCTCCGCGGTTTGCAGCCCGCAAGGGCTCGTTGGGGAGGCTCTCGCGTCGGTGGGTTGGCGGCATCGGGCGGGTCACTTTTGCATTAGGTCATCGAGGGGCGATTTCACGGTGATTAGGGGCAAGCCGATCATTTTCCGGTCGAGACTTTCGGGCCTTGCGTGCCTCGCGGTTGGGCTGCTTTCGGCGCTGCTTGCTGGTTGCGGCGTCCAGATCGACCACCATGGCCATGTCTTCATGGATGTCGACCTCGCCCAGATTCAGCCCGGCATGTCGAAGGACCAAGTGACGCTCGCGCTCGGCTCGCCCGATACGACGAGCTCGATCGGCGGCGATACCTTTTACTATATCTCGAGCACGCAGAAATCCTACTCGTTCTTCAAGCCCTGGGAGATCGACCGCAAAGTGGTGGCGGTCTATTTCAACGGGCAGGCCAACGTCCAGCAGGTCGCCCAATACGGGGTGAAGGACGGCATCGTGATCAAATACGCCAAGGACGAGACACCCGCCCGCGGCAAGGACCTTGGCGTGCTCGAGCAGATTTTCGGCAACATCTCCCAACGGAGTATGTTCAAGAATCAGAAGCAGGGCGCCGACACCGGCATCCCAACTACCCCTTGAGTCTCGTGGCGCCGTTCAGCCTAGTGAGCAAGCACCGCAAGCAGCAAGAGCGCCACGATATTGGTGATCTTGATCATGGGGTTCACGGCGGGACCGGCAGTGTCCTTGTAAGGGTCGCCGACGGTATCACCGGTCACTGCGGCCTTGTGGGCCTCCGAGCCCTTGCCGCCATAATGGCCGTCCTCGATATATTTCTTGGCGTTGTCCCAGGCGCCCCCTCCCGCCGTCATGGAGATGGCCACGAACAGACCGGTGACGATCACGCCCAGCAGCATGGCTCCCAAAGCCGAAAAAGCTGCGCTCTTGCCCGCAATGGCATAGACCACGAAGTAGAACACGATCGGTGACAGCACCGGCAGAAGCGACGGCACGATCATCTCCTTGATCGCGGCGCGGGTCAGCAGGTCGACCGCGCGCTTATAATCTGGCCGCTCCGTGCCCTGCATGATGCCGGGCTTCTCCTTGAATTGCCGGCGCACCTCCTGGACGATGGCAGAAGCCGCGCGGCCGACCGCTGTCATGGTAATGCCGCCGAACAAATAAGGCAGCAGCCCCCCAAGGAAGAGGCCGACGACGACATAGGGATTGGACAGGGTGAATGCTGGATCCACGCCTTGGAAATAGGGGAATTTGTCGGGATTGGCAGCGAAATATTTGAGATCCTCGGTATAGGCCGCGAACAGCACGAGCGCGCCCAGGCCGGCCGAGCCGATGGCATAGCCCTTGGTCACGGCCTTTGTGGTGTTGCCCACCGCGTCGAGCGCATCGGTGGTCTTGCGGATCGATTTCGGCATGCCCGACATCTCGGCGATGCCGCCGGCATTGTCGGTTACCGGGCCGAAGGCATCGAGCGCTACGATCATGCCGGCGAGCGCAAGCATGGTGGTGACGGCAATGGCGATCCCGAATAGGCCGGCAAGATGGTAGGTGACGATGATGCCGGCCATGATCACGAGCGCCGGCAGCGCGGTCGCCTCCATCGATACGGCAAGGCCCTGGATGACATTGGTGCCATGGCCGGTGACGGAGGCCTTGGCGATCGAGTGCACCGGCCGGTGATTGGTGCCGGTATAATATTCGGTGATGACCACGATCAGGGCCGTGACGGCCAAGCCCACCACCCCGCAGAGATAGAGCGACTTGCCGGTGAAGCTGAGCTGGCCCACGGTCATGACCGTGTCCATGCCGACCAGCCTCGAGGTGAGCGGCCAGAGCAGGATCAGCGACAATACGCCGGTGGCGAGCACGCCCTTATACAGGGCGCCCATGATCGACTGGCTCTTGCCGAGCCGCACGAAGAACGTGCCGATGATCGAGGTGATCACGCATAGGGCGCCGATGGTGAGCGGATAGAGCATCATCGGCAGGAGGCGGTCGGTTCCGGCGAAATAGATCGAGGCGAGCACCATGGTGGCGACCACGGTCACCACATAGGTCTCGAACAAATCGGCGGCCATGCCGGCGCAGTCGCCGACATTGTCCCCAACATTGTCGGCGATGGTTGCCGGGTTGCGCGGATCGTCCTCCGGGATTCCGGCCTCGACCTTGCCCACCAGGTCGCCGCCGACATCGGCACCCTTGGTGAAGATGCCACCGCCAAGACGGGCGAAGATCGAGATCAGCGAGGCGCCGAAGCCCAAGGATACCAGAGCATCGACCACTTCGCGCGAGGCCGGGCTGAGCCCCAGGAAGTGGGTGAGGATCAGGAAATAGACCGAGACGCCGAGGAGCGCGAGGCCCGCGACCAGAAGGCCCGTGATGGCGCCGGCGCGAAACGCAAGGCTCAATCCGTCTGCGAGGCTCTTGGTCGCAGCCTGCGCCGTCCGCACATTGGCGCGCACCGACACGTTCATGCCGATATAGCCGGCGGCGCCCGACAGCACCGCGCCGAGGGCGAAGCCGATGGCTTGCGGTATCCCGAGCAGGAAGGCGAGGATCAGGAAGATGACGACGCCGACGAGGGCGATCGTCGTGTATTGGCGGGCCAGATAGGCTTGCGCCCCTTCCTGGATGGCGGCCGCGATTTCCTGCATGCGCGGTGTGCCCGGATCGGCCGCGAGCACGGATCTGGTGGTGAGCAGGCCGTAGACAATCGAGAGCGCCCCGCAAGCGATGATAAGGTAGAGAATTATGGTCATGAAGGAACTGTCCCCGTTCGTCCGGTTGAAATGGCAGGAAATAGACAGAATTAGGCGCGGCACCGGTTTAGGTGCCGCGGCCTTATCGCCCAGCGTGGCTCGGGCAGGAAAATGCCAAAGTTAGAGCAGCGACGCAACAGACTGCCTAAGCCATTGGCATTTTTTTCGGCTTAATGGGGCGCTTTGCTAAAAGTGAGCGAAGCCCACCCGGCCGAGCTCAAGCGCGCTGCCCTCCTCATCCAGGACGCGGACCTCGCCATCGCCGGGCACGACGGCGCCGATCGCGGTGACGCAGACTTGGTGCTCTTTGGCCTCGGTTGCGTAGCCTCGCGCGTTCGCCTCCGCTATTGCGGCGATGATCTCGTAGTCGTCTCCCCCGGTCAGCAGTTCTGCGAGCAGTGCGGGCCTCCGCGCGACCGCCTTGGCCGCAGGCGAGGAGAGCGGCAGGCGGGTCGCCTCGATCCGGGCGCTGACGCCGGAAGCCTTGCAGAGTTTCCCCGCATCGCCGACTAGCCCGTCCGACACGTCGATGGCAGCGTGGGCGTAGTGGCGGAGCGGCAACGCCAGCGGACCCCGTGCCTCCGGGCGCCGGTAGCGCTCGATGAGCAAATCACGCTCGGCTGCGGACAGGCCCCACGCGCTCGCGAGGCGAGGCTCCCGTGAAAGCCTCAGACCGAGGACGGCGTCGCCGATGGTGCCGCTCACATACAGCCGGTCGCCGGCGACCGCCCCTCGGCGCAGCACGGCCTCGCCTTGCGGCACCAACCCAAGCGCCGTGATCGAAATGGTCAGGGGACCTGGCGTCGCAGAGGTGTCGCCGCCCACAAGGTCGATGCCCGCTTGCTCCTGCACCGCGCGGAGACCCTCGCTGAAGCCCTCAAGCCATGCCGGGGACGGCGGCTCCCTGAGCGCGAGGGCCAGAAGATAGGCGTGAGGCTTTGCGCCCTTGGCGGCGAGATCGGAGAGGTTGACGGCGAGGGCCTTGTGGCCGATCGATTGGGCCGGATCCCCGGCCAGGAAATGCACCCCTTCGATGATGGTGTCACAGGTGGCGACAAGCTCCTGGCCTTCCGGTACCGACAGGACGGCGGCATCGTCGAGGAGTCCGAGTGCTGCGGGATCGCTCGCGAGCGGCGCAAAATAGCGGGCGATGATCTCAAATTCGCCGAGCGGGGCGCCGCTGACGCGCTCCACCCCGTCAACCATCGGTGGACCCGTGGCGCGCGAACTCCTCCGGGCGCACCTCATGACCGAGCTTGTCGAGAATCCCGTTCACCACCTTCGGCTCCTCACCCGCGAAGAAGGCATGGGCGAGGTCGACATATTCGGTGATCACCACGCGGGAGGGTACGTCCTTTCGCATCAGCATCTCATAGGTACCGGCGCGCAGGATGGCGCGCAGGATCGAGTCGACGCGGTTGAGCCGCCAGCCTTCCGCCAGATGGCGATCGATGAGGGGATCGATGCGGAGCTGCTCCCGCACCACGCCCTCGACGATATCGCGGAAGAACCGAGGCTCGGCATCGCGATATTGGCACCCCTCCATCTCCTGGCCCAGACGATGCGTCTCGAACTCGGCGATGACGCGGTTCAAGTCGATCGCGGTCATGTCCATCTGGTATAGGGCCTGGACGGCCGCCAGGCGGGCGGCGCTGCGCGCGGCGGCGCGGTTTGAGGTCGGGCCGGGCTCCGCCACGGCGCTAGCGCCGGCTCGCCGAGCTGAAATGCTGCTCGAGCTGCATCAGCGCCAGGCAGGCGCGGGCGGCGTTGCCGCCCTTGTTGCGCCCATCGACGCTCGCGCGCGCCAAGGCTTGCTCGCGGCTATCACAGGTGAGGATGCCGTTGCCGAGCGGCACGGCATGCTGAACGGCAATCGCGTGCAAGCCCGCGGCGGATTCCCGCGCCACGATCTCGTAATGGGTCGTCTCGCCGCGGATGACGCAGCCAAGCGCGATGCATCCCCGATGCCGGCCGGCGCGCCCGACAAAGCCATTGGCGAGCGCGAGACTGAGCGCCAGCGGGATCTCGAGCGACCCGGGCACGGCGATCCGCTCATATTCGATGCGGGCTGCCTCCAGCTCGGCGACCGCGCCGCGCACGAGCTCGTCGGTGATGTCCTCGTAAAAGCGGGCCTCAATGATGAGCACTGACCGCGGGGTCTTGCGGCTCATGGCGCTTTATTCCGGGCTTCCGGGGACTCGAGGCTTCTATGGCCCACAACCTTGAGTCCATAACCCTCAAGCCCCACGATCTTGCGGGCCGGAGAATTGCTCATTAGCACCATCTCACGGACGCCCAGGTCGAGCAGGATCTGGGCGCCAATGCCATATTCGATCAGACGTTGCTGACCGGCCCTCCCTCCCCCCTCCTTCTGCTTGAGACGGGCGGAGATGGCGTCGGGCCGGCTCTCGCGGATGAGCACGATCACGCCGCGGCACTCTTGTCCCACGAGGTCCATCGCCTTGTGCACCAAGGTCTCGCTGTGGCCGCCGGCGGCCAAGACATCGTCCAGAGTGTTCGAGGCATGCACACGCACCAGCACGGGGCCGCCGCTGCCCACATCGCCTTTGACCAACGCCACGTGCTCCGCAGGGTCGACCGTCGTGGCATAGACCATGACCGCAAAGGTTCCGCCATGGGCGCTGTTGATCGCGGTCTCCGCGACCACCCTGACGAGATGATCGTAGCGGAGCCGGTAGGCGATCAGGTCGGCGATGGTGGCGATCTTGATCCCATGACGTTGCGCGAAGGCGATGAGGTCAGGGAGCCGCGCCATGGTGCCGTCGTCGTTCATGATCTCGCAGATCACGCCGGCGGGGTAAAGCCCGGCGAGCCGCGCCACATCCACGGCTGCCTCGGTATGGCCGGCGCGAACGAGCACGCCGCCGCCCTTGGCCACGAGCGGAAAGACGTGCCCCGGGGTCATGATGTCCCGATGGTCCTTGGTGGAATCGATGGCGACCGAGATGGTGTGGGCGCGGTCATGGGCCGAGATGCCGGTGCTCACGCCCTCGCGCGCCTCGATCGACACCGTGAAGGCGGTCGAGTGGCGCGAGCGGTTGGACGTCGACATCAGCTCGAGATGGAGCTGCTTGGCGCGCTCCGGATTGAGCGCGAGGCAGATGAGCCCGCGGCCGTGCTTGGCCATGAAGTTGATAGCGTCCGGCGTCGCCATCTGCGCCGGGATCACGAGGTCGCCTTCGTTCTCCCGCTCCTCGGCATCGACGAGGATGAACATGCGCCCATTGCGGGCGTCCTCGACGACCTCCTCGATAGAGGAAAGCGCCGGGTGGTAGCGGGCGTGGCTTACGACGTTCACGGGCAATGATCCTGTCTTGGCTCGTCACGTCCAGACGCGACGCGTCCTGAGGCGATGCGCTCGACGTAGCGCGCGAGCAAGTCGACCTCAAGGTTTACCAGATCGCCGGGCTTCCGGTCTCCCCACGTGGTATGCGCCAAAGTGTACGGAATGACGTTCACGCCGAAGCTCGCACCCTCGACCTCATTGACGGTGAGCGAAACTCCGTTAAGGGCGATCGAGCCCTTCGCCGCGATGAGGTGGGCGAGCTCCGCTGCGGCCTCCAGGACGAATTTGACGCTTTCGCCATCGGACCTCCGTTCCCTGATCCGAGCGAGCCCGTCGATATGTCCCGTCACCAAATGGCCGCCAAGCTCGGAGCCAAAGGACAGCGAGCGCTCCAGATTGATGCGGGTGCCTTCGGTCCAGGCACCCAGAGTGGTGCGCGCGGAGGTCTCGTTGGAGACGTCCATTTCGAACACGGCGCCGGGCCCAGCGCCTTCTGAAAGGCGCGCCAGCGTGAGGCAGCAGCCATCGCAGGCGATCGAGGCGCCCTCTATCAAACCCGCAGGGTCGTAGCGGCTTTCGATGCGAAACCTGGTGCCGTTTCTGGCCACAAGCCTGCCTACGTCGCTGATAATGCCGGTGAACATTTGCGCCTTCTCTGCCACGAGGTCATCCGGTCGGGGCCGAAGCTCCGTGCATCGGTCTCGGTGAAATGGCCGCAATCGGTGAGACGATCAAGCCCTTCGCTGACAAAGGGGAGAAGGCCGTCGCTGCCGGCGGCGGTTGGACCTTGGTAAATCACCGCCTCGTCGATGAGGTCGGCGTCGAGGAAGACGCGAGCGACCGACGGTCCGCCTTCCACCAGAAGCCGCGTGATGCCGCGCTTGGCGAGCTGCTCCAGCGCCTCCTTGATCGCCGGAAGGCCCTGGGCGTCGATCCCGACAGGAATGATCTCGGCACCGAGCTCGTGCAGGGCCTTGGCATTAGGTTCCTGCTCTTCGGCGGCGCAGATAAACCAGACGGGCACCATCTCATCCTCGAATAGGCGCGCGTCCTTGGGCGTGCGCAAGCACCGGTCCAGGATCACCCGCACCGGCGACCGGCACTCCATGCCGGGAAGCCTGCAGGTCAGGCTCGGGTTGTCGGCCATGATCGTGCCGCGACCCACAAGGATGGCGTCGGCGCGGGCCCGTAGGAGGTGGGCATGGGCGCGCGCTAATTCGCCCGTCACCCAAGTAGGGGCGCCCCCCTCGCCTCTCGGAACGAGACCGTCGCTGCCGAGGGCGAGCTTCAAGGTAACCGCGGGGCGCCCTTGGGTGACCCGGAGCAAATGGCCGAGCGTGACGGCCAAGGCCTCCTTTTGGAGCACGCCTTCCGTCACCTCGATGCCGGCCGCCCTCAAGCGGTGAAGCCCATGGCCCGCCGTGCGTGGATCCGGATCGCCCATGGCGACTACGGCGCGTGCCGGCCGGGCGGCGGCGATCGCATCGGCGCAAGCGGCCCCCCGCCCCTCATGGGCGCAAGGCTCAAGCGTCATGTAAAGCGTTGCACCGGCCGCAGCCTCGCCCGCTCGCGTCAGCGCGACGGCTTCGGCGTGGGGGCGTCCGCCTGGCGCGGTGAGCCCGCGGCCGACGATCTCGCCGGATGGAGCGACGACGACACAGCCGACGGAAGGGTTGGGCCAGGTGGTTCCAAGCCCGCGTCTGGCAAGCGCGAGCGCTTGCGCCATGTGGTACTCGTCACTCGCGCTCATCTGCTTTTGGGAGCTTTGACGCTAATCCTCGGCCGAAGCCGTTTCCTCGTCGGCCGTGTCGCCACCGGCAAGCTCGCCGAGCAGAGCCTCGAAATCCTTGGCCTCACGGAAGTTCTTATACACGGACGCGAAGCGTACATAGGCCACATCGTCGAGCGCCTTCAGCGCTTCCATCACCAGCCTGCCGATCGTCTCCGACTTGATGTCGTTCTCGCCCATATTCTCGAGCCGGCGCACGATGCCGCTGACCATGCGCTCGACACGCTCGGGGTCCACCGGGCGCTTGCGCAAGGCGATCTGCACCGAGCGCATCAGTTTGTCGCGGTCGAAGGGCATTCTTCTGGCGTTGCGCTTGACCACGGTGAGCTCGCGCAACTGCACCCGCTCGAAGGTGGTGAAACGCCCGCCGCAATCGGCGCAGACGCGGCGCCGCCGAATGGTGGTGTGATCCTCGCTAGGCCGCGAGTCCTTCACTTGCGTGTTGGTGCTGCCGCAATAGGGGCACCGCATGGGCGACCGCCCTTCCCTGTTCCACCGTCACGCCGACTCTCACCGATAAATGGGATAACGCTCGCAAAGCTCCTTGGCGCGTTGCTTCACGCTCGCCTCGGCGGCGGCATTGCCTTCGTCGCCGTTGGCGGCAAGCCCGTCGAGAACCTCGATGATCATGTTGCCGACCGTCTGGAACTCGGCGATGCCGAAGCCGCGCGTGGTTCCGGCCGGGGAGCCCAAGCGAATGCCGGAGGTGACCATGGGCTTCTCCGGATCGAACGGCACGCCATTCTTGTTGCAAGTGATATTCGCGCGTCCAAGGGCCAGTTCGGCGGCCTTGCCGGTGAGCTTCTTGGGACGCAGGTCGACGAGCATCAGATGCGTGTCGGTGCCGCCGGAGACGAGCGACACGCCGCCCTTGACGAGGGTTTCGCCCAAGGCCTTGGCGTTGTCGATCACGGACTGCGCATAGAGCTTGAAGGCCGGCGACAGCGCCTCTTTGAAGGCCACCGCCTTGGCCGCGATGATGTGCATCAAGGGGCCGCCCTGGAGGCCGGGGAAGACCGCCGAGTTGATCTTCTTGCCGATCTCCGCGTTATTCGACAGCACCATGCCGGCGCGAGGTCCGCGCAAGGTCTTGTGGGTCGTGGTGGTGACGACATGAGCGTGCGGCAGCGGGCTCGGATGCAGGCCCGCGGCGACGAGCCCCGCGAAATGCGCCATGTCGACCATGAGATAGGCGCCGACGGAGTTGGCGATGGCGCGGAAGCGCGGAAAGTCGATGATGCGGGGATAGGCGGAGCCGCCAGCGATGATGAGGGCAGGCTTGTGCTCATGGGCGAGCCGCTCGACCTCGTCATAGTCGATGCGGTGATCGTCGGGCCGCACGCCATATTGGACGGCGTTAAACCATTTGCCGGAAAGATTGGGCGGCGCGCCATGGGTGAGATGCCCGCCCGAGGCGAGCGACATCCCGATGACCGTATCACCAGGCTTGATCAGCGCCAGCATCACGGATTGGTTGGCTTGCGAGCCCGAATGGGGCTGCACATTGGCGAAGGCGCAGTTGAACAGCCGCTTGGCGCGGTCGATGGCAAGCTGCTCGACGACGTCGACGTTTTGGCACCCGCCGTAATAGCGCTTGCCGGGATAGCCTTCGGCATATTTGTTGGTAAGGAGCGTGCCGGCGGCGTCGAGAACCGCCTGCGAAACGATGTTCTCCGAGGCGATCAACTCGATCTCGTCCTGCTGGCGATGGAGCTCGCCTTCGATCGCCCCCCAAAGCTCGGGATCGGCGTCCTTCAGATGCCTAGTGAAGAAACCCGAATCGCGCGCCTCGGCACGCCTTGCGTCACTTGCCGCCATCGCCAATCACTCCTCGCAACCAGAGCACTTCCCGCTTTGCCGATGGATGCTTTCCTGCGAGGGCTCCGGCCGGCGCAAGGCTCCAGGGCATTTTGTTGCCCTTACCACATGTCGCGCGGGCGCGCCAGCAACACCCAAGACAATGGGTCGAAGACCACGTGCGGCGCGAGAATGTTGGGTGCGAGGAAGGTTAGCTGCGAGCCAGCAGGGCCAGACGCGGTACCAAAGCGTCTGGCTGTCGCGGCGGAAGTCGACGATGCCTTCCTCGCGCATCTTGGCCAGATGCTGCGTGGCGATGCGCGAGGCGCGCGACGCAAACTCACGGCGCCGCTGCTGCTGATGCCATCGATCCAGGTGAATATCCGGGCGGGCCACCTCCCGCCGGCGGACGCCAATGGAGTCCAGTATCTCAAAATACCCGTAAGGCTCGTCGCCTAGGCGTCGCGCTATTCGGCGGCCGATGCGGTCTCCGGGGCGCCGTCGTGGTCATAGATGTCCGGGCGGAAGTTGACCACGCCGTCGGGTGTCGCCCAGGCGCTCACATAGACGAAATAAACCGGGACGGGCTTGCCGAGCTTCACGTCAACCTGCTCGCCGCTCTGCTTCATGGCAAGTACGTGCTGCATGTCCCAGCCCGGCGTGTCGCGCAAGATCCATGTCACCAGGCCCTCGACATTGTGCACCCGCACGCAACCCGAGCTCTCGAAGCGGACGTTGCGGCCGAACAGGCTCTTGAGCGGCGTGTCGTGCATATAGACCGAGTCTTTGTTCGGGAAGTTGATCTTCACGAAGCCGAGGGAGTTCTCCTCCCAAGGAAGCTGGCGGTAATTGTAGCCGTAGACCTGGTCGCCGAACCAATCGATTGACTGGGCTTCGATCGGGTTACCTGCGGCATCGAAGGCCTCCATATGGTAGGCGGCAAGCATGTCCTGGTGTCGTTGTGCGAACTCGCGCGCTTTCGGCACGAGGTCCTTGTAGATGATGCTGCGCGGCACGTACCAATAGGGGTTGAAATCGATCTCCTGAATCTTGCTGCTGAGCTCGGGCGTCGGCCGTTCGGGCTTGCCCACCACTGCAGCATGACGCGAGGCGACCTGGCCGCTCTCCACCGCCTCGACCTGCGCTGCGGGGATGTTGACCATCACGTAGCGGTTCGCGGCGGCGGGCGCCAGCGTCTGCAGCCTCCCCAAATTCGACTGCAATTGGTGCAGCCGGACGGCCGCGGGCACGTTCATCACATCGATGGTTGCCCTGTCGATGTCGCCCGTTGGGGGAAGCGCGTGACGCGCCTGGAACTTTCGCACCGCCTGCGTCAGTCCGGCATCGTATTCGTCGGGAATGCTCTGGCCGACAAGATCGCCGCTGATTTCAAGGCGGCGGTGCAGCAGCTCGACGGGCTCCCCTCGGGATCCAGGCCGCATGGCGAATGCCGGCACGGTCGGCCACCCGCCTTGCGCCACGATGGTCTGATACCGTCGAATCGCGGCCTTGGTCGCCTCGATGTTGCGCGTGGAAAGCGTCGGAGAACCGAGCGCGGGATTGGTGATCCATGCGCGTGTGGCGTCGTTGCCCTCGGCGGGGGGAAGCTCGTCGCCATGGAAGGCGGCGGAACCGGGCTGAGGCGCGACGTACTGACCACCACCAGTGGATGGCGCAAAACCGCCGCGGCCGCCGAAGAATCCGCGATTGGGTGGAGGCTGTGAACCGTCGTCTTGGCCTTGGCCGTTACCGCCTAACCAAGAAAACAGGCCGGCGCCTGCGGGGGCGCTGCCGGTGATAAGCAGGGCGGCTGTTAAGGCCAGGGTGGCGCACGCCGCACCCCTCGCCCCGAAACGTTTCCACGTCACCATGCGCCGCTCCCGTCACCTGCGGCTTCGCGCCTCGACCCGACTATTGGCGCTTCGCCTTTGCTACTCTAGCCAGTCTCAGAGCGAGCAAAGTCCAACCCAGCGTATCGAATTGCCATGCCCTCGTAAGTTTTTGCGCAACACCGAGGGAGTGACCTCAAGACAAGGGTAAGGACGATATGTTCCCCCTCCGCAGCCGGACCCGCAACTGCAAGCTAAAGATGCTGCAGGTGGCGCCCCGGTTCAAGGGGTAAACGCGGAATCGGGCGTTTTTGAGCTTGGCGCTGGGAAGAAAAGGCAAATTGCCCCGGTGAAAGGTCACCGGGGCCAAAAGGCGTTAAGCATGGTGGCGCTTTGGAGCCGGCTCGAGAGCTGGGCCCTAGAGCTGGTAGCGGATCTGGTCGGTCCAGAAGCGCTCAAGCCGGATCAGCGATTTGTTGAGCGTCTCCAGGTCGTTCGCATCGACGCCGCCCACCTGCTGCAAGGATTTGAGCTGCCGCAGGTAGAGCGCATTCACCACCTTGCAGATCTCTTGCCCCTTGTCGGTAAGGTGCACCCGCACCGACCGGCGGTCGGTGCTCGAGCGCTGATGGTTGATGTAGCCGGCATCGACTAGCTTCTTCAGATTGTAGGAGACATTCGAGCCCAGATAGTAGCCGCGGCTCGTGAGTTCTCCGGCCATCAATTCGGCGTCGCCTATATTGAAAAGCAGCAGCGCCTGCACGCTGTTCACGTCGGAACGGCCCAAGCGTTCGAACTCGTCCTTGATCACATCCAGTAGCAACCGATGCAGTCTCTCGATCAACTTCAGGGAAACGAGATATCGTCCCTTAAAATCTTCCGACTGCTCAGCAATCGCACGCGACCCTATATTTAGGGCTACACTCATCGCCTACCCTCGTCAGTTGTTGTTAATCCCCAACTTTGAGGGTGACTATACGCAAAGGCACCTAAAATCCGTTTAATAAGAATGCTTAAGATTGCATGAAATACCATTATTAAGTTTCGGTGAGTTGTCGCGGACTTATAGAGGTCTAGCCGCGGCGCTCGTCGAGTTCGAGTTCTCCGTCCACCGGCGGCATGAACAAGCTCTCGATCTTGGCCTCGTCGACCTCGGCGAGGATGGCCGGGTGCCAGCGAGGCTCTCTGCCCTTCCCGGCGATCCGGGAACTGACGCCCTCGCCATAGTCGGCCCGTGCGATCAGATGCGAGGCGAGCCGGTACTCAAGCCGTAGCGCGTCGGCGAGACTGAGCGTCTTGCCGCGGCGCAGCTGCGCGAAGGCGACTTTGAGCGAGGTCGGCGACTTCGTGCGGATCTCGGCGGCGGTCCCTTTCGCCCAGGCCTCGTCTTCGCCGCTCTCGGCGTCGAGCCGGTCCAGGATCTCCTCGACGGAGGACATCCCGAAAATCCGGTTGATGGCGGGGGTAAGCCGCGCGAGCTCGCCTTCGCCCGGGTCCCGGTGAAGCCCATCAAGCAGGCGGTCGATCGGGTGATTGTCGCTCAGCGCATCCTTGATGACGTGAAAATGCGCCGCCGGAACATAGTGGCTGATCAGATGGAGACGGTAGGCGTCGGCAGGACCGATGGCCCGGCCGGTCAGCGCGAGGTAGAGACCGGTGTGAGCTTCAAGGCGGGAGAGAAAATAGGTGCCGCCGATGTCGGGAAAAAAACCGATGCCGACTTGCGGCATGGCCAGCCGATAGCCTTCGCCGGCAACGCAATGGGTGCCGTAGAGCGTGATGCCGATGCCGCCGCCGAGTACCAGACCATTGATCAGGGGGACATTCGGCCGGATGAATTTCTCGAGCAGCCAGACATGGCTATAGGCCGCACGGTAGAACTCGCGGATGGCACCTAGCGCGCCCTGCTCGCTCCAGGCGTGGAGAGTCTTGAGATCGCCGCCGCTCGAGAACACCGACGGATGCGACGATTGCATCACCACGCCGTAGATGTGAGGGCTGGGCGCCCAGCGCTGGTAATGCTCGCTCAAAGCATCGAACATTTCCCGGCTGAGCGCGTTTAGCCGAGAGGGCCGGTTGAGCGTAATGACGCCCGCGCGATTGTTCTCTTCAAAGTCGATGCCGAGCGGCTCGCCCACGGCCTGGATGTCCCCTTTGACCGAATTGGTGTAAGCCCCGCAAAAGGGGGCCCCGCCCGGGCCAGCTAGCATTCAATCTTGGAAACCACAAGCGGCGCAGGAAGGCTCTTCGATCGTACCGGAATGAAGCTGCGAGTCCTTACACTTCTAATGCTTTTCGGAAGCCTGCTCCCCGTTGGGGTCCAGGCACAGTCCGACGCAACCCCGCCTCTCCCGGACCGCAACTCAATGCGGCCCGGCGCGCCGGTGCCGGTGAAGCCGCTTCTTCCGGGCGAGCTCCCGACCGTGCCATGGACCGAGGCGGACGTGAAAGCCGCAAAGGATAGTTGCAGCGAACTGCTGGCTTCGACCACGCTCGACTACCAGCCGCTCGATCCCATCAAGGACGGCATTTGCGGGGCGCCAGCGCCGATCCTGGTGCGGTCGATCGGCAGCGAGCCGAAAGTCGTGATCGATCCACCCGCCACCATCAGTTGCCCGATGGCGAAGGAATTGGGCGATTGGCTTCGCGACGCGGTTCAGCCCGCGGCAAAGGCCCTGCTCGGCGCTGCCGTGGTCACGCTGCGCAACGCCACCTCCTATGCCTGCCGCAATCGCTACGGTGGCGCGAACACGCCCTTGAGCGAGCACGCCCTAGCCAATGCGCTCGATGTGTCCGAATTCGTGCTTGCATCCGGCGATCGGATTACGGTGCTCGACGCTTGGCCCAAACTCATCATCACCGCGGCCCCGGTTCCCCTTCCCAACCCCACGCGTGAGCACGGACCAACGCCGAGCGCCACATCGGCGGCGACGCCTCAACCGACGGCGCAGAAGACGGCTGGCCTCACGCCGGCGAAGTCCAGTAGTGTTACCCGGGCAAAAGCGGCGCCCGAGCCCCCGCCATCACCGCCGCCGGTGGCTTCGGCGCCGATCTCCGATCCGAAAAGCCTGTTCGTGAAGCAGGTGCATGATGCCGCCTGCAAAGACTTCGGCACCGTGCTCGGGCCGGAGGCGAACGAAGCCCATAAGAACCACTTCCACCTCGACATGAAAGAGCGGCGCAAGAGTTTCTGCGAGTAGGTCGACGGATCGGGAAACCATAGTGTCGGGAGTTGCTGGCACGGGGAGATGCCAGGTGCTAGCTTGCCGGCACCCTAAATGCGTTCGAGATCAGTAGGCTGTGTCCTCCCCTAAAGATAAGACGGTCGCCTTGCGCAGCGCGCGCATCAAGCGCGGGACGGCAAAGGCGCCGGAGCTGCCGCAACCGGGATTCCCGGCGACACGCCTCCGGCGCAACCGGCGCTCGGACTGGTCGCGCCGGCTGGTGCGGGAGACTTCGCTCTCACCCGATGACCTGATCTGGCCGATCTTTCTGATCGAAGGCAGGAGCGCACGCAGTTTCGTCGAGAGCATGCCCGGCGTCGAGCGGCTTTCCATCGACCTTGCGGTCAAGGCCGCGGAGACGGCCGTCTCCCTGGGACTCCCGGCGATTGCCCTCTTTCCCTACACCGAGACCTCGCTTCGCGACGAGCAGGCGAGCGAAGCCTGCAATCCCAATAATCTCGTCTGCCGTGTCGTGCGCGCCCTCAAGGCCAGCGTGCCCGAGCTCGGCATCATCTGCGACGTGGCGCTCGATCCCTATACGAGCCACGGCCATGACGGGCTGCTCATCGATGGCGAGATCGACAACGACCGGACCGTTGAAGTCCTGACTCGCCAGGCGCTCACCCAGGCCGAGGCCGGCTGCGACATCCTCGCGCCCTCCGACATGATGGATGGCCGCGTCGGGGCGATCCGGCGCGCCCTCGAGACGAACGGCTTCACCCACACCCAGATCCTCGCCTATGCGGCGAAATACGCCTCCGCCTTTTACGGGCCGTTCCGCGATGCGGTGGGCTCCGGGGCCATGCTGCGTGGCGACAAGCGGAGCTATCAGATGGACCCGGCCAATGCCGAGGAGGCGCTCCGGGAAGTTGGCCAGGACATCGCCGAAGGCGCCGACATGGTGATGGTGAAGCCCGGGTTGCCCTATCTCGACATCGTGCGCCGGGTGAAGGAGGCGTTCCACGTGCCGACCCTGGTCTATCAGACCTCCGGCGAATATTCGATGATCGTGGCGGCGGCGGAGCGTGGCTGGATCGACCGAGATCGCGTCATCCTGGAGAGCTTGACCGCCTGCAAGCGCGCCGGCGCTGATGCCATTTTCAGCTATTTCGCGCTGGAGGCCGCGCGGCTCCTAGGCGCCTAACCTTGAGGTCTAGCGGTTACGCCTGCGTCGCGTCAGTCGGTGACCTTCACGCTCTTGAACACCACGCGGGCGTCTTTCGCCTTGTCGAAATTGTCGCCGGACAGGCCAAAGCGCCAGCCGCCTTTGGGCGGCTGACCGCGCAGATCGCGCACCTTGGTGCCGTTGATGAAGAACGACGCGGAATTGCCGGTCGCCTTAACACGCAGCTTGTTGGAGCCGCCCGGCGCGGTGTTAATGGCGCTCGAGAGGACGTTTTCCACGATGGTCAGCCATTTGCCGTCCTGCTTACGCGCAATCCAGAACTTGCCGTTGTTGAGCACCCCGAACTGGAAATAGCTCTTATTGTCTTCGCCCCAGAACAGGAGCCCGGCACCGAGCGTCGTGGGATCGCCGTCCGGCCAGACGGTCTCGGAGCAAATGTCGGCGTCATTGACGGTGTAGGTTACGTTCAGATCCGGTTGCATGGCATCCGGGGGCAGCTTGAAGACGAAGCTGCCGTCCTTCACTTCGACGTCTTGATTGATCGCCCATCCGCCGGCGTCGTCGGCGAAATTGTCCTCGAACACGACGTCCGTTCCCTCGCATGCGGCTGCCCGCCAGGTAGCGCCGGAAACGAAAAGGACGACGACCGCAAGCAACGCTCCGAGTCTCACCATGAGTGGTTCCCTCGTCAGCTGGCCTTTAACCACGTCGCCTCAGGAAAAATCCTTAACGTGTCAGCCAAAGCTCGGCAACCTTGGCGCTTAGAAGACCATGATGGAGAAGACGCGCAGAGGCGGCGAGGTTCCGTCAGCTTTCGCCCAGTTTCTGCTTGCTTGCGCCCGTCACAGCCACCATCTAGGCATGGAACGCAAACCTCGATCGGAGCCAGAGATGTTCGAGCAGAGAACCATTCCGCCCCGTGCAGGTGCCGATTTCAGCGAGCGGCCGGCCTACGATCCGGTGACGCAGGCGCAACGCTTCGACGGCGTGATCGGCAAGCGCGTCATGGCCTTCATCGTCGATGCCATCATCATCCTGTTGTTGACCGTGCTCGTCTATGTCGCCATCGCCGTGCTCGGAATCCTCACCCTTGGTCTCGCTTGGCTGCTGTTCGGCCTCGCCTTCCCGGCTGTTGGCCTCGGCTACAACGCTCTCACCATCGGCGGCCCGAACTCCGCGACGATCGGCCAGCGGATGATGGGCCTCGAGGTCCGGACCTGGTTTGGAGGAAAGGTGTCGCCCTTGGTGGCGGCCTTCCACGCGCTCCTGTTCTGGTTCTCGCTCGTCATCTTCTGCCCGATCCTGCTTTGGGCCTTGTTCGACCCACAAAAGCGCTGCCTGCACGACATTCTGGCAGGCGTCGTGGTGACCAACCGCCCCTAGCGGCCCAGACCGGACGGCCTGGCCGCCCGCGTCAGTCGCAACCCAATCCTGGCGCGTTCCGTATCAGTCGCAACCCAATCCTGGCGCGTTCCGTATTTGCGCTCTAGACCTCCGATCCACTAATCTTATCGGCACTGGGGAGATTCGATCCTGGTTGACTGGCCGTGACAGAGCATAAGAGCAACTTTCCCGAGTTCTACATCACCGCGCCGCAGCCCTGTCCCTATCTGCCGGGCAGGCTTGAGCGGAAGCTGTTCACCCATCTCACGCGGGAAAAGCCTAATTTTCTGATCGACAATTTGCTGAAGGGCGGTTTCCGGCGCAGCCAGAACATCGCCTACATGCCGTATTGCGACGCCTGCTCGGCTTGCGTGCCCGTCCGCATTCTGGTCGATGCGTTTCGCCCGCGCCGCTCGCTGAGGCGGATCGCTCGCGCCAACCGTGACATGATGGCGAGCCGCATCGAGCCCACGCCGAGCCCGGAGCAATATTCGCTGTTCCGCGGCTATATCGACGCGCGTCATGCCGATGGCGGCATGGCGGAGATGTCGGTGCTCGATTACTCGCTAATGGTCGAGGACAGCGTAGTCGAGACTTGCGTGACCGAATATCGCCTGAAGCCTGATCCAGACACGGGAGACTCCCCGCTGATCGGGGTGTCCCTCTGCGACCTCCTAAGCGACGGCATCTCCATGGTTTACAGCTTCTACGATCCGGATCAGCCTGCGCGGAGCCTCGGCACCTACATGATCCTCGAACAGGTCGAATATGCGCGAAGCTTGGGGCTGCCCTTCGTCTATCTCGGCTATTGGATCGATGGGTCGCGCAAGATGCGCTACAAGAACCGCTTCCAGCCGCAGGAGCACCTCACCTCCAAGGGATGGGTGCGGACGGAAACCGAAAGCGGCGCGCCAGACCCGAGAAAGCGCTAAGAGCCGCGGATTTCCGTCCTCGGGTTCAGAACTTGGCACCGAAGGAATTGGACTTCGGGAAGCCCTTCGGTGGCAGGCGGCCGGCCTGGGCGCGGGCCCCCCACCACTCTCTCAGCTCGGTCACGGTGAAGCTGCGGCCGGCGGAGTCAGTATAGATGAGCCCTTCCTTCTTCTTGAAGATCTTGGCGTCGGCGAGCCCGCCATCGCGGAAGCGTTGCAGCCGCACGCCCTTGCCGCGCGGCATCTCGGGCAGTTCCTTCAAGGGGAAAAGTAGAAGCTTGCGGTTGTCGCCGATCACGGCGACGCTGTCGCCGTCGGCGGGCGCGCAAATGGCTGCCTCTTCATTCGCGGCGACATTCAGCACCTGCTTGCCTTTGCGGGTCATGGCCAGGACCTCGTCCTCGGGGACGATGAAGCCGTGACCGCTCGTGCTCGCGACGAGGAGCTTGTGGCCGGCCTCGTGGACGAAAAGCTCGACCGCATCGGCCGTTTCCTCGATATCGATCATGAGGCGGAACGGCTCGCCATGGCCCCGGCCACTCGGGAGCTTGTCGGGGCTCAGCGTATAGAAGCGGCCATTGGTAGCGAACAGGAGCAGCGTGTCCGTGGTCTGGGCTCTCACGGCGCGCTTGAGCCGGTCACCCTCCTTGAAGGCGAGGCCGTCGAGCTCCGTCTGATGCCCGCGGATGGCGCGGATCCATCCCTTCTCCGAGAGGATGACGGTCACCGGCTCCTTCTCGATCATGACCTCCGCGAGCTCAGCCTCGGCGCCCTCAGGTGCCACATCGAAGCTCGTGCGCCGGCGGCCGAGCTCGGTCTTCTGACCGAAGCGCTCCTTCAATTCCTTGATCTCGTCGGCGATGCGCTTCCACTGCTTGTCGTCGGAGGCGAGCAGCGATTTCAGCTCCTTGCGCTCGGCGGTCAGCGTCTCATGCTCGCGCCTGATCTCCATCTCCTCGAGCTTGCGCAAGGAACGGAGCCGCATATTGAGGATGGCCTCGGCCTGAACCTCGGTGAGCTTGAAGGCGCGCATCAGCGCGGGCTTCGGCTCGTCCTTCTCACGGATGATTTTGATGACCTTGTCGAGGTTGAGATAGACGATCAGGACGCCTTCGAGCACCTCCAATCGATGGTCGATCTTAGCGAGGCGATGCTTTGAGCCGCGGACCAGCACTACTTTGCGATGGTCGAGCCATTCGCGGAGCACCTGCTGGAGGCTCAGCACGTTTGGGATCTGGCCGCGGCTCAACACATTCATGTTGAGGGGAAGGCGCGTCTCGAGCTCGGTCAGCTTGAACATCTGCTCCATGAGCAGCACGGGATCGACGCTGCGGCTCTTCGGCTCAAGCACGAGGCGGACGTCTTCGGTCAACTCATCGCGCACGTCGGTCAGCAGCGGGAGCTTCTTGGCTTGCAGCAGTTCGGCGATGCGGCCGACGAGCCGCGCCTTCTGCACCTGATAGGGAATTTCCGTGACGACGATCTGATACGTGCCGCGCCCGGTGTCCTCCTGAATCCAGCGCGCGCGGAGGCGGAAGCTGCCGCGCCCGGTCTTATAGGCTTCGACGATGGACTCCCGCGGCTCGACAAGGATGCCGCCCGTAGGCAGGTCCGGGCCGGGAACCAAATCGACTAGTTTGTCCACGGTGGCGTTGGGAAACTTGATCAGATATAGCGCCGCGTCGCAGAGCTCGCCCGCATTGTGGGGCGGGATGTTGGTAGCCATGCCGACGGCGATGCCGGAGGAGCCATTGGCCAGCAGATTGGGGAAATTGGCGGGGAGGACGACGGGCTCCTGCTCGCGCCCATCGTAATTCGGACGGAAATCGACGGTGTCCTCGTCGATGCCGTCAAGGAGCTGGGCGGCGATCTCCGTCAGCCGCGCCTCAGTGTAGCGGTCGGCGGCGGGGTTATCGCCGTCGATATTGCCGAAATTGCCCTGGCCGTCGATCAGGGGATAGCGGACGGAAAAGTCCTGAGCGAGCCGGGCCAGCGCATCATAGATCGCCTGGTTGCCGTGCGGGTGAAAGTTGCCCATCGTGTCGCCAACGATCTTGGCGCATTTGCGATACTGACCTTGGGGATCGAGATTAAGCTGGCGCATGGCGTAGAGCAGGCGCCGGTGCACGGGCTTCAGGCCATCGCGGACATCGGGGAGCGCCCGATGCATGATGGTCGAGAGCGCATAAGCGAGGTAACGCTCTTCCAGCGCCTCGCGTAGGTTTACCGGCTCGATCAGGCCATCCGAATCAGACGGGGGAATTCGCTTTCCCATAGGGTGCGCTTAGCGCATCGGCTGCGTGGGCTCAAGTGAGGGCCGCACGCGCGACCTTGTCATCGCCCGGCTCGATCGGACGATCCAGTAACCTCGACCCAACGAGCCATCGTACCCAGGGGGTTACTGGATGCCCGCCTTCGCGGGCATGACACCGGTCCGCTGACTGCGCGCGAGCAACTCGGTCAGGCGATCGCGGGCTTGAGGCAGCGCAAGGCCCTGAGGTGCAAGCACGTCTCGCTCCAGGAAGTGGCCCGTGAGCGCAAAGCCCGCCACGACATCGTGCTGCCCTGAGGGTACTCCCTCCTGCAAAAGAAACCGCGGAAGCTTCAACAGCCGGTCGCAATAGGGTTGGCCTGCGTCGCGAGACACGGCGCGTCCGGACCGGGGCGAGACGAAGGCGAGGTCGCCATCGGCTCCGGTCGCCGCGCATTCACTCAAATCGAGGCCAAATCCGAGATCCTGCAAAAGCATCATCTCCCAGCGGACGAGAAGCGCGGGCCAGACGCTCGCGTCATCGAGCGCACGCAGAACCTCAAGTGCTCCGCGGTAAAGCTCTGGATGCGGATCGCGCTCGGGCAGCTGCCTGGAAAGGGCCGTCAGCGAGCCGATGGCGGCAAGCGCCGCCTCGTCGTCGAGGACGCGCGCCGCGCGCGCGTCGATAAGCTCGATGGCGAAGCTGCCGAGATGCTCCGACAGCCGCGCGCGCCAGGTAAGCGCGAGCACATTGCCCGGCTGCAGCAAGGGCCGCACGCGCCGCGACCGCCCGCCCCGCACGAGCCCAAGGTGACGGCCATGCAGCGCGGTAAAAAGCTCGGCGATGGCGTTCGCCTCGCCGAGGGGGCGGGCGGAGATGAGGATGCCCTCGTCGCTGAAGTCCATCGCTTGAGGCTATCACTCCTTGGGGTAGTCGAGGCCCATCTCGCGGTAGCGCTCGGGATCGTCGCCCCAGCGCTCGCGTACCTTGACGAAGAGAAAGAGATGCACGGGCAGCTCCGCCATTTGCCCGATCTCCTCGCGCGCGGCCATGGAGATCTCCTTGACGGTTGCGCCTTTGGCACCGAGCAGGATCTTGCGCTGGCTCTCCCGCTCCACATAGATCGTCTGCTCGATGCGGATACTGCCGTCCTTGAGCTCCTTCCAATCCGTGGTCTCGACCGTCAGGCTATACGGAAGCTCGTCATGCAGCCGCAGGAACAGCTTCTCGCGGGTGATCTCGGCGGCAGCCTGCCGGAGCGAGACGTCGGTCAGCTGATCCGCGGGAAAGAGCCAAGGGCCCGTCGGTACGGCGTCAGCAAGATATGCCTTCAAGTCCGCCACGCCGTCTCCGGTCAGGGCCGAAAGCATGAAGGTGCGGTCGAAGGGTCTGATAACCGCGATTTCGGCGGCCAAGCGCAGCAGCTCGGGCTTCGACACCTGGTCGACCTTGTTGAGGATGGCGCTGATGGGTCGCCGCACCTCGGGGAGGTGCTTGAGGAGAGGGTCTAGGCTCCGATCAAGGCCGCGCTTGGCGTCAATCACCAGCGCGACGAGGTCCGCGTCGGCCGCCCAATTCCAAGCGGCACCGAACATCGCCCGGTCGAGCCGCCGCTTTGGCTGAAAGATGCCCGGCGTATCGACCAGGATGATCTCGCTGTTGCCAACGAGCGCAATGCCGCGCACCGGCCCGCGCGTCGTCTGGGCCTTATGGGTGACGATGGCGACCTTGGCGCCGACCAGGGCGTTGGTGAGCGTGGACTTGCCGCTATTCGGCGCGCCAATCAGCGCCACGAAGCCACAGCGCGTGCTGACTTCGTCAGACTTGTCTTGCTTAACCGGAAACTTAGCCATCCTGGGGCGCTTGCCAGACCCCCTCGCGCAACAGCATGGCGAGTGCTGCGGCCTGCTCAGCCGCGCGCTTGTTCACCCCCTGCCCGCGCTCGGGCGCCACGCCGTCGATCTGCACCTCGGCGGTGAAGCGCGGAGCGTGATCCGGCCCCTCGCGGGCGACCTCCAGATAACGCGGCAGCGGCAAGCGCCTGCCTTGCGCCCATTCCTGCAGCACCGATTTGGCGTCGGGATTGGCCAGATCGAGCCCGTCTAGCTCCGAGGCCCAAAAGCAATGCACGACGTCCCTTGCCGCTTCATAGCCGCCATCGGTGAAGATCGCGCCGAGCACCGCCTCGCAGGCGTTGGCGAGGATGGTCTTCTTCGCCCGGCCGCCACTCTCGGCCTCGCCCCCGCTCATCTCGATCAGCGTCCCGAGCTGCCATTGCAGCGCCACCTCGGCACAGGTCTCGGCGCGCACGAGTTGATTGTAGCGGCGGGCGAGGTCGCCTTCGCTGGCCATGGGAAAGCTCTCGGTGAGGAGCTCCGCGATGGCGAGCCCGAGCACGCGGTCGCCCAGGAATTCAAGCCTCTCATTGTCCTCGATCGGCTTCAGTCCGGTGCGCGCACTCGCATGCGTGAGGGCCAGCTTGAGCAGCCACATGTCCTTGAAAGCGTAGCCGAGCCGTTCGGAGAGATGTTCGAGTGCCGTATCGCGCCGCTTGGGCAAGCTCAGTGCACCATTTGCAGGATGCGCGACCAGCGGACATCGGCCGGCCACTTCCAAATCTGCCAGACGCTCGCATCGTCATCGATGGAGAAGAAGATGATCTCGGCGCGGCCAACCAGGTTCTCGAAGGGTACGAAGCCAACCTCGGAGAGGAACCGGCTGTCGGTGGAATTGTCCCGGTTGTCGCCCATCATGAAGAAATGGCCCTCGGGGACCTTATACACCTCGGTGTTGTCGCCGATGCCCTCATTGACGAGATCGAGCACGGGATAGGTCACCCCGTTCGGCAACGTTTCGAGATAGCGTGCCATATGCCGCTCGCGCCCCGAGGCATCGCGCGCGACGAAATCCTCCGTGCGCTCCTTCTTCACCGCCTTGCCATTGATGTGGAGCACGCCGTGGATCATCTGGATCTCATCGCCGGGCAAGCCGATCACGCGCTTGATATAGTCGGTCTCGTTATCGCGCGGCAACTTGAACACCACCACGTCGCCGCGGTCCGGCTCCTTCGCCCAGACGCGGCCTGAGAACAGGTTGGGCCCGAAGGGAAACGAGTATCTGCTGTAGCCGTAACTGTACTTGGCCACGAACAAATAATCGCCGACCAGCAGCGTGGGGATCATCGAGCCCGAAGGAATGTTGAAGGGCTGATACAGAAACACCCGGACGAAAAGCGCAAGGATCAGCGCGTGAATGACCACGCGCACGGTGTCTTTGACCCCGCCCTTCTCTTGCGTTTCCTCGGCTTCGACGCTCATGCGTGAACTCTCCATTTGCATGCCGACCTATGCGGGGACCGTGGGGGCCCCTATAGCCCTTCCCCGATTGCGAGGCAAATCGCTCAATCGCGAATGGGAACGCGAAATGCCGAGATGATGACGATCGCCTGCGCCATGGGGAAGTCGTCGGTGATGGTCAGGTCGATGCGCACCGCGTGGCCTTCAGGCGTGAGGCTCGCAAGCGCGCGCGCGGCGCCGCCCGAGAGCTCCAACGTCGGCCTGCCGGAGGGCAGGTTCACGACGCCCATATCGCGCCAGAACACCCCGTGCCTGAAGCCCGTGCCCAAAGCCTTGGCGCAAGCTTCTTTCGCGGCGAATCGCTTGGCGTAGGAGGCCGCGCGGGCGGCCCGACCATCGGATTTCCGCCGCTCGGTCTCGGTGAACACGCGGGAGAGAAACCGCTCGCCATAGCGCTCAATCGTCCGTTCGAGGCGTCTGATGTCGATGATGTCGTTGCCGAGCCCGAGGATCATCACGCGCTGCCGCTCGCTTAAACTACCGTGTCGCTTTGCCGCAAGGCTAGCCGCGCCTTGTTCATCGTGGCGCGCATGCGGCGCACGCTCTCGCCGAGACCGAACAAGACGGCCTCCCCCACCAGGAAGTGGCCGATATTGAGTTCGACGATCTCCGGCAGCGCAGCGATGGTTTCCGCTGTCGCATAGTTGAGACCATGCCCAGCATGCACTTCGAGGCCGAGGTCATGCGCGGCCCTTACACCGTCGCGAATGTGCCGCCACTCGGCCTCGGCATCGTGCGGGCGCCCTTCGACAATTGCATCGCACCAGGGGCCAACGTGAATCTCGATTGCCGGCGCGCGAAGCCGTGCCGCGCTTTCGATCTGGCGAAGCTCCGGAGCAATGAACAGCGATACGCGAATGCCTGCGGCGACCAGCTCGGAGACCACGGGAACCAGCAGATTGTGTTGGCCAACGACGTCAAGCCCGCCTTCGGTGGTGCGCTCGGCGCGCTTTTCCGGCACTAGACAAGCGGCGTGCGGCTTCGTCTTGAGCGCAATAGCCAGCATCTCGGGCGTCGCCGCCATTTCGAGATTGAGCGGGCAGCGCAATTCGCGAATGAGCCGCGCGATGTCGTCGTCGCTAATGTGACGGCGGTCCTCCCGCAGATGCGCGGTGATGTTGTCGGCTCCCGCCTCGACCGCGATCATCGCCGCGCGCAAGGGATCGGGATGGCGTCCGCCGCGTGCATTGCGCAGGGTCGCGACGTGGTCGATGTTGACACCGAGGCAGATCGGAGGCGCCGCCGGGCTCTGCCGAGCGTTGACCATGAGGGGCCGCTCCTCAAGCCCCGATCGCGTCGCGGCGGTCACGCAAGCCAAGCTCGCGGCGGCGACGATGCTGATAGGCCTGCACCATGGGCTTGACCAGGAAGTAGCAGGTGGTGGCGACGGCAAGTCCCACCGGGATGGAGCCCAGCGTCATCGGCTTGAGGATCGGCCAAAGTTTATCGAAGGAGGTTTGGAACAGTCCGTGCGACAGGTCGATGTTCCGCTTCATGCCACGGGCGCCGAGCAGGAAGCTGCCGACCTTGTAGCTGGCGAACCAGAGAAAGGGATAGGTCAGCGGATTGCCGAGAAAGGTGCCGAGCAGGGAAGAGACGATGCTGCCGCCGATCGCCCAGGCGACCAAGGCGGCCATGGCCATATGGGTGCCGAGATAGGGCGTGCCCGCGGCGAAGGCGCCGGCGGCGAAGCCAAGCGCGATCGCATGGGGCGTGGCGCTGAGGCGCCGCAGGCGATAGACGATGTAGCGGCTCGAGCGGGCCCAGCTGCGGCGCGGCCACAAATGCACCCGCATCCGCTCCAAGAAGCTCTCCGTCTCGCGACGCCTAAACAGCATTAAAACCTCTAAGCACCTTGAAAAACGCGAGGAAGCCTCTAGCATATTTAGGTTAAGTTCCTCCACATGCCAGGACCGGAGACCCGAGGGCACTCAAATGCCTCAGGCGCTCACCCGCGCGGCGCTGCTCACGACGTCCTTGGCGCGCAATCCGGCAATGATCTCGTTCAGATGCGTGAGGTCCCACACTTCGAGATCGATGATCATCTCGGCGTAGTCCGGGACCCGCTTCATCATTTTAATGTTATCGATATTGCCGTCCGCTTCGCCGATGACGGCTGCGACCTGAGCGAGGCTGCCCGGCTCGTTCAAGGCGATGACGGCGATCTTGGCCGGGAAGCGTTGGGGGTTGTCCTCGTCGATGTCCCAGGTCACGTCGATCCAGCGCTCGGGCTCCTCATCGAAGGCCTTCAGCGCTTCGGCATGAATGGGATAGATGGTAATGCCTTGACCAGGGTTGAGGATGCCGACGATGCGATCGCCCGGGACCGCGCCGTCCTCGGCAAAGCTGACCGGCAGGTCGCCCCGCAAGCCCCGGATCGGAATGCTGCTCGCCCCAGCCGGGCGACTGCGGCCGCTTGAGCCGGGCCAGCGGAATTTGAGCCCCATCACCTTGCCCAGGCCGAACCAACCCTCTTCCGTGCGCTTGACCTTGCGCCGGCGCTTCGGCGTCTCGGCGGACGCTTCCTCCGGCCAGACGGCGCGGATCACGTCGGCCGAGCTCAACTCGCCGCGGCCGACCGCGGCGATGACGTCTTCCGCGGTCTTCTGCGAGAGGCGGCCGACCGCCTGGCCGATCCCCTCCTCGCTGAACGTTTTGTCGCGCCGGCTGAAGGCCCGCTCGAGAATCTCGCGGCCGAGCTTGCCATATTGCGCGCGGACGGCATCGCGGGTCGCCCGGCGGATCGCCGAGCGCGCCTTGCCGGTGACGGCGAGGCTCTGCCACGCCGAAGGCGGAGCTTGCGGAGATTGCGCCTCCGAGCAGATGATCTCGACCTCGTCACCGTTTCTGAGCTCGGTGACGAGCGGCATGGGCCGCCCATTGATCTTAGCCCCGACGCAGGTGTTGCCGATGTCGGTATGCACCGCATAGGCGAAGTCGATGGGGTTGGCGCCGCGCGGCAGCGCGATCAGGCGTCCCTTCGGGGTGAAGCAAAACACCTGGTCCTGGAACAGCTCGAGCTTGGTGTGCTCCAGGAATTCCTCGGGGTTATCGCCTTCGAGCAACATATCCACGAGATGCCGTAACCAGCGATAGGCGTTGCTTTCTTGCTTCGGAAGCGAACCGTTGGTGACGTCCTTGTACAGCGCATGCGCCGCCACCCCGTATTCCGCGACCGAATGCATCCGCTCGGTGCGCAACTGGAGCTCGGCGCGCTGGTGGCGGGGTCCAATGATCGTGGTGTGGATCGATTGGTAGTCGTTCTGCTTGGGGCTCGAAATGTAGTCCTTGAAACGGCCGGGAACCGCGTGCCAGGTAGTGTGCACTACGGCGAGCGCGCGGTAGCAATCCATCTCCTGGCCGACGACGATGCGGAAGGCATAAATGTCCGAGAGCTGCTCGAGCGAGATCTGCTTTCGCTCCATTTTGCTCCAGATGGCGTAGGGCTTCTTCTCGCGGCCGGCGACTATCGCCGTCACCTTGGCTTCTTCCAGTTTTTTCGTTAGCGCGTTCTCGATCTCCTCGATCAGGCCCTGATTGCGCTCGCGGAGCATCTTGAGGCGATCGACGACGGCGGCGTAGCCTTCCGGATTGAGCCAGCGGAAGGCGTGGTCCTCGAGCTCCTCGCGCAGCCATTGCATGCCCATGCGGCCGGCGAGCGGCGCATAGATGTCCATGGTCTCTTCGGCAATCAGCTTGCGCTTGGTCGGCTTCACATGCTCGAGCGTACGCATGTTATGCAGGCGGTCGGCGAGCTTGACGAGGAGGACGCGGATGTCGCTCGAGATCGCGAGCAGGAGCTTGCGGAAGTTCTCGGCCTGCTCGGCCTTCTTGGTGACGAGGTCGAGCTTCTTGATCTTGGTAAGGCCATCGACCAGCGAGCCGATCTCGGGACCAAACAGGGCATCGATCTCGCTCCGCGTGGCGCCGGTGTCCTCGATCGTGTCGTGCAGCAGCGCCGTGGCTATGGTGGCATCGTCGAGCCGCATCTCGGCAAGGATCGCGGCCACTTCGAGGGGATGGGAGAAGAAAGGGGCGCCGGAGGCCCGCTTCTGGTTGCCATGGGCCTTCATGGCATAGACATAGGCTCGGTTGAGCAGCGCCTCGTCGGCGTCGGGCTCGTAGCTCTTCACCCGCTCGACGAGCTCATATTGCCGGGTCATGGGAGGAGCCTCGTGAGATGCCGGGCGCTCCGAGCTTGCGTCGTTCCGGCGGAAGCCGGACTCCAGAGCCGCCAACCTAAAACGTGAAATCCCGCATCCCGGCCTTCGCCGGATGGCGATCAGCTAAAGCGAAGCGAAAGCCCCCGCTTCTGCGGCAGACTTGCGTCGGAGTGAGGTCAGCGCGAGCGCGGTCCCGCATTGGAGCCATCTGACGGCGCCTGGCTCGCCATCCTGCGCAACAGCTCCTCCTCGGTCATCTTGTCGATCGCGGTGTCAGTCGACTGGTCGTCCTGGCCAAGGATCGGCATTCTCGTATCCGCCGAGAGCATGGGCACGGCTTCAGCTTCAGGCTCATCCACTTCGACATATTTCTGCATGGAGTGGATGAAGTCTTCCCTAAGGTCGTCGCAGTCGACCTTCTCGTCGGCGATCTCACGCAAGGCCACGACCGGATTCTTGTCATTGTCGCGATCCACGGCGATTTGGGCGCCGGCAGAGATCGTGCGGGCCCGATGGCTCGCCAGCAGCACGAGCTCGAAGCGGTTGGGAACCTTGTCGACGCAATCCTCGACGGTGACGCGAGCCATCAGCAAATCCTTGTTCAGGTTAGAGGAAGTTGTTCCCTATTTAGGCGCTTCGCTCTTGCCTGGCAAGGTAAAGCAAGGCGTCGAGGCCTCAGGAAACGCGCCTAAGTACGCGACCTTGCCCGACTTTCGACGCACGCCGCCAAAGCTCTCTTGCGCCGAGCTGCAGCACCGGATGGCGCCAATTGGGGGCCACGTCGAGTAGCGGCCGGAGCACGAAGGGCCTTAGATCCAGCTGCGGGTGGGGCAAGACGAGAGGGAGGGCCCGCTGGCGCGGGGCGACCCGACGCCGCCCGGCCCAGTTCAGGCGAAGCCCTTTATAATCAAGGATGTCGAGGTCGAGGGTGCGCTCGCCCCAAGGTCTCCCCCCGCGCCGCCCGGCACGCGCCTCGATTTGCTTCAAGAGCCGCAATAGGGCGGGCGCGGGCAGGCTCGTGGTGATGAGCGCCACAGCGTTGCGGTAGGGCCGCTGGCGGGTCTG
This sequence comes from uncultured Alphaproteobacteria bacterium, assembly GCA_963804515.1. GTDB lineage: Bacteria > Pseudomonadota > Alphaproteobacteria > Rhizobiales > Methyloligellaceae > Methyloceanibacter. The sequence goes on from CAWDQR010000001.1 coordinate 279,681, forward strand.
GCCCATGGCGGCGGTCTCGTAAGTATCGGAGACGGCCTCGACGGTGACCCCTGCCTGTTCAAGCTCACGCAGGGCCCGGCGCAGGGTCCTGGCGGGCTTCCCCCATGGACCGGGACAATTTGCACCAAGACCTACGAGGACCTTGCCGCGGGAAGCCGATTGCGGACACACTGTGTCGTTCCTATGTTTCAGGGCAGCCTGCCGATTTGCGCAAGGCTGCTGCCTGTTCCTTGCGTCCATATTGCAAATGATAGGACCCACAATGCATTTCTATCCGACCGAGCGCGTCGCCCTTTTCATCGACGGCGCCAATCTCTACGCCACCGCCAAGTCTCTCGGCTTCGACATCGACTATAAGCGTCTGCTGGCTCTGTTCGGCACCAAGGGCCAGCTCGTCAGAGCCTTGTACTATACGGCCCTTGCCGAGGAGCAGGAGTACTCCTCGATCCGGCCGCTGATCGATTGGCTCGACTATAACGGCTACACCATGGTGACGAAGCCGACCAAGGAGTTCACCGACGCCGCCGGGCGGCGCAAGATCAAGGGCAATATGGATATCGAGCTGGCTGTCGACGCCATGGAGCTGTCGGAATATCTAGACCATATCGTGCTGTTCTCCGGCGACGGCGACTTCCGCTCGCTGGTCGAGGCCCTGCAGCATAAGGGCAAGCGGGTCAGCGTGGTCTCGACGCTCGCCACCACGCCGCCCATGGTGGCGGACGAGCTGCGCCGCCAGGCCGACCAGTTCATCGACCTCGCCTATCTACAGACAGAGATCGGCCGCGATCCGGCCGAGCGCGCCCAGCGCGAGCAGCGCCGAAGGCCCGAGCCGCTCGAGGAATTCGAATCCGAGGATCTGATCGAGACCTGAGCCTGAAGCGGCTTCCGTCGAAAAGGAGGCGAGGTGATGCGGATCGGCTTCATCGGGCCTGGGTGCCATGGGGAGCGGCATGGCCGCCAATCTGTTGAAGGCCGGGCACGCGCCGCGGGCGAATCAGATGTGGTGCAGGCCTGCCAGCCCCTGTTCGACGTGCTCGGTCAGCGGTGCTTCGTGCTCGCGCGTGAGCCGCCGAAGGCGAACCTCGTCAAGCTCAGCGGCAATTTCCTGATCGCCTCGGTGATTGAGGCCTTGAGCGAGGCTTTCGCGCTCATTGGCAAGGCCGGCATCGACCGGGAGCAATATCTCGATCTGCTGACGAGCACGCTGTTCGGAGCGCCCGTGTACAAGACCTATGGCGGTCTCATTGCGGAGGAGCGGTATCACCCGGCTGGGCTTCAAGGCTGAGCTCGGCTATAAGGATATCCGCCTTGCCATTGCTGCGGGGGATGGGCTTAAGGTGCCGATGCCGCTCGCGAGCCTCATCGCCACGCGCTTTCTTGCACTCATCGCGCACGGAGGCGGAAATCTCGACTGGTCGGCATTGGCGAAGCTCGCGGCGCGAGACGCCGGTGACGAATCGCCGCTTGCTCCCAGCCGATAACCGCGACGCATGGCGCTCATCCGCGAGACGGGGTTGGCTGTGCCGGAACCCGCGCCCGACTGCCCGCTCTGTCCGCGCCTCGTTGCTTTCCGTAGAGCCAACAGAGCCGCCCATCCGGACTGGTCCAACGCCGCCGTCCCGTCTTTCGGGAGCGAGACTGCGCGGCTGCTCATCGTCGGTCTCGCGCCAGGATTGAAGGGCGCCAACCGCACGGGGCGCCCCTTTCTCGGAGACTATGCGGGGGAGCTGCTCTACCGCTCTCTCCTCAAGGCCGGGCTCGCCCGTGGACACCATGATGCAACCGCGCCCGAGGCGCTTGCGCTCGTCGACTGCATGATCACCAATGCCGTTCGCTGCGTACCGCCGGCAAACAAGCCCAGTGCAAGCGAGATCGCCCGCTGCCGGCAATTTCTGGTGGGGCGCATCGCTGCCCTCCCCGCTTTGCGCGCCATCCTCGCGCTCGGCCGCATTGCGCATGACAGCACGCTCGATGCGCTTGCGCTGAAGCGGAGCCGCTATCCCTTCGCCCATGGCGCGCGGCATGCGCTTGAATCCGGGATCGTGCTGTTTGACAGCTACCACTGCTCGCGCCAGAACACGAATACGGGGCGCCTGACCACCGGCATGTTCGAAACCGTTCTCGCCAATGTCGCAACCGAGCTTGGTAGCTCGTGATCGCTCCGAGATTCTTGCTGGCGCGCATCATCTCGGGCATGCTGAGGCAGATTGCGGGCTCGTTGTCCGCGAGGAGCAGCCTATGGCCGCGTTGGAGATCTCGCCGACGAAAGTCGGCTATGTAATTGTCAAGGCGCGCGAATGCGCAGCCAAGGTGGCGGCTTGGGACGACGGCGCCACCTCCGATCACGACGCCGAGTCGATTCTCGAGGCTTTCAGCGACGATGCGACGCGCGCGGAGCTGAAGGGCTATATTCGCGATCTGAACGAGGACGAGCAGGCGAGCCTCGTGGCGCTTGCCTGGATCGGCAGAGGCTCCTTTGGGCCGGAGGAGCTCGACGAGGCGCTGGATACGGCCCGTACCGAGCATGTCAATCGCAGCGCGGACTATCTGCTCGGCATGCCCTTGCTCGCTGATTATCTCGAGGAGGGTTTGGACCGGCTCGGCTATTCGGTCGAGGACGCCGAGGACGAAGCGCTCTAGGTGCAAGCGTCGGGCCGCCGTCCGGCAGCATCTCGCTCAAGCAAGCGAAGCACCTCGCCCGCATGCGCCTCCGGCGCGCGTACGGGATAGAACACGGTCTCGATGAGGCCGTCTTTCAGGATCAGCGTCAGTCGCTTGAGATAGGTCTCGCCGCCGGTGGCGAAACGCGGCAGCCTGAGCGCCGCGCCAAAGCGGTCGCGGGCGTCGCTCAGGATCGGAAACGGGACGCTGAGGCGCTCCACCATCTCGCGCTGATAGAGGCTGGTCTGACCGCTGAGGCCAATTAGGCCGACCGCGATTTGCGCAAATGCCACGGCCAGGTCGCGAAACCCTTCGATCTCCGGCGTCGAGCCATGGGCGCCCGGGATCACGTCCCAATCGGGCGGATTGGGAAGACCGAGGCGTCCCGTCCAAGGATAGATAAGGAGCACGCTGCGGCCTGGATAAGCGGCAAGGCAGATGTCGGGGCCTGCGGTGGATGGAAGCGTGACGCGGGGCAGTGCCATGCCTGGCTGGAGGTGGTCCGCCTCATCGTTATCCAAACAAGGAGGGAGCGCCACTCTTGCTACCCTTTCTCGCGCATCAGCCGGCCCTTCTGCCGCTCCCAGTCGCGCTTCTTCTCGGTCTCCCGCTTGTCATGCAGCTTCTTGCCTTTGGCGAGGCCGAGCTCGACCTTGGCGATCCCGCGCGCATTGAAATAGAGCTTGAGCGGCACGACCGTCATGCCTTCCCGTTGGATCGCGCCCATAAGCCGGCCGACCTCGCGGCGGTGCAGCAGCAGCTTGCGCGGCCGCGTGGGATCATGGTTGGTGCGGCCGCTTTGCGCATATTCGGCGATGTGCGCGTTGATCAGGTAGAGCGCGCCTCCTTCATCGGAGGCATAGGCGTCGGCAATATTGGCCTTGCCGGCGCGCAGCGACTTCACTTCCGAGCCGAGCAGCACAATGCCCGCCTCGAGCTTGTCCCCGATCTCATAGTTGAAGCGGGCCTTGCGGTTCTCGGCGACGAGCTTGCCGCTCTCGCGCTTCTGCGCCATTGGCTTGACCTTGGGCGCTAGACGAGGAAGAGGCCAACCTGGCCAAGCGCAGCATCGACCTTCGCCTTCGAGCTCTGCGTCAAGGGCGCCAGCGGCAGCCGCGTCTCGCTTGGGCAGAGCCCGAGCTTCTCGGCCGCGTATTTCACGGGTCCGGGGTTCGATTCGACGAACAGCGCATCATGCAGCGGCATCAGCCGGTCCTGCAGCTCGAGCGCCCGCTTGAAATTACCGCCGAGGCAGGCGAGCTGGAACTCGGAGCAGAGAGCCGGAGCGACATTGGCGGTGACCGAGATGCAGCCTTGTCCGCCATGGGCCATGAAGCCGAGCGCCGTTGCATCCTCGCCGGAGAGCTGGACGAAATCGGTCCCGAGCGCCGCTCGCTGCTGGCTCACCCGCGCCATATTCGCGGTTGCGTCCTTTACCCCGGCGATGTTGGCGAGCTTGAACAGCCGCGCCATGGTCTCGACCGACATGTCGACGACGCTCCGGCCCGGGATATTGTAGATGAGGATGGGAATGTCGGCGGCGTCGTTGATCGCCTTGTAGTGGAGGTAAAGCCCCTCCTGGGTCGGCTTGTTGTAATAGGGAGTGACCACCAGCACGCCATCGGCGCCTGCCTCTTTCGCGTGCCGGGAGAGTTCGACAGCTTCAGCCGTGCAATTGGAGCCGGTACCGGCAATCACGGGGACACGACCCCCGGCGGCTTCGATGCAAAGCTCGATGACACGCTTATGCTCATCATGCGTGAGGGTTGGCGATTCACCCGTCGTGCCCACCGGTACCAGACCATGGGTTCCTTGGTCGATCTGCCATTCGACGTGTCTTTGGAAACCCTTCTCGTCGATCTTGCCGTTCTTGAAGGGCGTGATCAGGGCCGTGATCGAGCCTCGAAATGGCGGCATGGGCACGAGGGTTGAGCTCCTGGGGGGTGCGCCGGCGAGCTTGCTCAGCTTGGAAAAATAAGCGCGGACAATAGGAGCTTGGGGCAGACGCGGCAAGCCGGGCCAGGCGCCGACCCCTGGCTTGTGCCGGTTCCCGCCACGGCAGCGTTCATTTGAGTTCCGATCTCGGCAAAAATTTGATTTGTCCGCATGTTGGCGAACAAAGCTCATCTATCCTGTTACTGGATTCGAGGGATCGGCAGTCATTTTTCCGCCGGAAAAAACATTTCCGAGCAACGCCAGCGACTTAGGGTCGCGGAGCCTTGGAAACCCGAGGCGGAAACCGCTCGCTCCTTTTTTCCGCTAAGCATGTAGTGGTTCGGCTTGGCGTGGGAGGAGGGGATGAACAAGATAGCTCCTGGCCTTGCGCTTGCGACGATCTCAAGCTTGACGTTCTTGGCCTATCAACACCCAACGGCTTACCAGACACTGCTTCCATATCTCAGTATTGGCTTGGCTTGTTTGTCACTCGGTGCAGCGATTTGGAACTCAGGCTTAAGCGCCGCCTATTCAAAAATGCTAAAGTACACCAAATTTGAAGCTCGCAAGGCTATAGATGATGCGATCGGTTCAGTTAGAGTACCAATTGTTGGGTTTGCGAGCGTTTTTGGTGCTGATTATTTATTTAGAGTTTCTTGGGTTCTTACCGAAGCTACTAGCTGAACATTAACCACCATATTCCAAGCAAAGCTTTGCCGAAGCGGTGAGTTTCGACCCGGTGACATTGCTATGGCGCTAGGGCGTGACGTACCCCACCTCCGCGTTACCCGCCTGCCAACGCTGACCATCCCGCGCTGACCATCCTGACCAATGCCCCGGCAAGGATGGTGAACCGTCTCAGGCTCCTCCTTGGGTTCGACCCTCCTTGCGGGAGCGCAGCCTCCCGGAATATCGCTCGCTGTAATTCCTGCCGGTCGGGGTGAACGGGTGGCTGGCAGAGCAAAAACCCGGATGAGCCCCATCACACCGAAGTGACTGAGGTCACAGAAAATAGCGCCCCGGAGATGTTATAAAAAACACGGGCATAATCCCCCCATGCCCCCACACCCCAGGAGGAAACGATGGTTAGAAGTTACATCACGTCCGCCTTTGCAGGCGCTCTATTGCTCGGTTTAACCACAGCGGCTCTAGCCGTGACCGGCGAGTTCAACAACATGTGTACGGAAGGCTTGGCTCTCGGCAAGGACATCAAGACGGACTGCTCGGTCAACGCGAGCATTGATGGCAAGACCTACTGCTTCGGCAGCGAGGCGGCCAAGACCGAGTTTATGAAGGACCCGAAGGGCAACATGGCGAAGGCGCAGTCCTATTACACCAGCAAGCATCCTGGCTAGGCTGCCACTTTCAATAAAAACAATCGAGGGGCCTTCCGCTTAATCGACGGAGGGCCCTTCGTGTGCCATGGTCTTTGATGCTCGACGCGGGCGTGTGATCCCTTAGACTTGCGGCATGGACACCGACATCGCGTCTGCCGATTTGCAACGGCTCTTTGGAGTGAACCGCACCGCGCTCAACGACCTCACCAAGCGGCGCATCATCGAGCGTGGCGACAAGCGCGGCTTCTACAAGCTCGAAGCGTCCGTGTCGGGCTATTGCGCCCATCTTCGTGGCCTGGCCCAAGGCCGCCACGGCACCGAGGACGCTATCACGTTGGCGACAGTCTCAAGGGGCAAGCTCGCCGAGGCGCAAGCCACGCTCGCCGAGACCAAGGCGAAGCAGTTGGTCGGTGAGCTTGTCGAAGCTGCCGAGGTCGAGGCGCTATGGACGCGCAAGCTCAAGGGCTTCCGCAACCGCATCCTTGGCATCGGCGACCGGATACGAAGCCTGCCGCCGCGTGAGCATGTGAAGCTGACAGGGGAGCTTCGTGCTGCCCTCACGGAACTTGCGGACGAAGGGAGTTCAAACTTGTGAATTCGTTGACTGTGGCAGCTGCTTTTCTCTGTGTCACAACTACAAGCGCGGCAGCGGAAGCGTGGACTTGTAGTTATATGGGGCAGGATCATGAGGCTAGCCTAACGCGCTTCGAGGTGTCGCCCCCAGACCTAGTCGAAACCGAATTCCAGAAGCATTATCGCATTTTAGAAAACAATGACTATGGCCTTGTCGCCGCGTCGTCGATTTCTCAGATTGAGAAGGGCGATAAAACGCCCACTGTCGGAGTGACGACCGTGGTGATCAACAAAGGGACCGGCGAGTTCTGGCTCAGCATAATACTGGCTGGACAGGGTCAATCTGTGAACCACCCAGTGCACGGTAAGTGTCTCAAAAGCTAGCATCGGCATGGGCGCGTGCCGTCGAGCATCTTCGCCCGCCCAAGATCGAGCCCTTATCGCGATGGCTTGAGGCAAATGTCCGCTTGCCGCTCGGCTTGAGCGCCGAGGGCGGTCCGCTTCATCTGTGGGCGACACAACGCGGCATCGCCGACGCGTTGAACGATCCTGCCATCGAGCGCGTGACGCTCGTCAAGTCGGCGCGCTCCGGCTTCACCACATTGCTCACCGGCTTGATCGCGCACCATGTCGTCAACGATCCGGCTCCGATCCTCGCGGTGCTGCTGACCGAGAGCGATTGCCGCGACTATATGGCGAGCGATATTGAGCCGATCTTCGCCGCAAGCCCGAGCTTGCGCGGCGTCCTCGGCGAGCCGGGTCGCACCGAAGCGAGACGCAACACGCTCGCCCATCGCATGTCCGACGGCGGCCCGCTCAAGATCGTCGCCAGCAAGGCGCCGCGCAATCTGCGACGGCACGCCGCGCGCATCTTGCTCGTCGATGAGGCTGGATGCAATGGAGGCGCGCGCGGAAGGCTCACCGATAGCGCTCGCCGAGAAGCGCACCCTCTCGTTTGCGAACCGCAAGCTGATCGTGGGCTCGACGCCGCGCGACGAAGATACGAGCCACGTGCTGCGACTATGGGCGCAGAGCGATCAGCGCGTCTTCGAGGTTCCGTGCCCGGCGTGCGGGGCGTTCACCGAGATTAGGTGGTCGATGATCGAATGGGAGCCGGACCATCCCGAGACGGCGAGCTTTCGATGCCCGCATTGCGAGGCCCTGGTCGCCGAGAGCCACAAGCTCACGATGATCGAGGCTGGCGCGTGGCGCGTCACCAATCCGACCGATATCGGCCACGCTGGCTTCCGCTTGAACGCGCTAGTGAGCGTCTTGCCGAACGCATCATGGTCGAAGCTCGCCGCTGAATTTTTGACCGCCAAGAATGACACCGACGAGCTTCGGGTTTTCTTCAACACCGTGCTCGCGGAGGGTTGGGGCGCTCAGTCTGACGAAATCGACGAGGGCGGTCTGACCACGCGTGCCGAACCGTTCTCGCTCGAAGCCATCCCGGTCGAGGCTTTGGCGCTGACATGCGGCGTTGACGTTCAATCGGACTGTCTCGAAGTCTCGACTGTCGCATGGGACAAGCTCGGCGGCGCGATGGTGCTCGATCGTCGCCAGATATGGTCGGCAGGGCTGCCAGCCGGAAGATCAGCCCACGGGCTTCGCAAAGCCGCCTGTAGGCGTCTCGCCGAGGCAGGGTGCTCCGACAGCGTGATCGCCGCGATCAGCGGGCACAAAACCCGCGCGAGATAGCGCGATACCGGCGCGCCGCCGAGCAAGCGGTGCTGGCCACGCAAGGGCATGGCTGATGTTGCCCGCGCCTTTGGAGGCGCATCGAACCAAGTGGAAACTTTATTTGGAAACCAAATTGGAAACCCCTGCGAAGAAGGGCTCAAATGGGCGAAAAAGTGAACCCGACCACACTCCCGCCGGATTTTTTCAGACATTGTTCAAAAGGGTGGCCTATAGTTATCGAGTATCGTCGCGGCGCCCCGGCCAAGGGGGAATCCTGACTGTTTGGTCTTGGCAGGATCGCGAAACCGAACCGATCGACGAGAATGAAACGCTTTAGCGCGACCATAGCACTCATTGTATTCTGCGCGTCTTTCGCCTCGCCAGTGGCCCCGGGGCCGTTGGCGGCTAAGTCGCGCACGGCCAAGGTACCGCCCAAGTCCCACCTCGCCAAAGCGCGCGCAGCGCAGCCCAACTCCGTCCCCCTGCCCGACCGGAATCCGACCCGTGCGGCGTTGGCAACGGCCGCCAGCCCGGACGTTCCGCCGGGAGCGGCGACAGGAGCGATCCCCGATCAGACGCAGCCGTCCCCGGCACAGCCGGGGACTGCGGCCCTTGCTGCGACGCCTGCCGACGGGAACGGCGCAGCCGTTCCGTCCCCCGATCGCAATCCAGTGCGACCATCGGTAACGCCGCCGCTTGCGTCTCAGGTGCCGGCCACCCCTGCAGACACGACCGCGCCCAATATCGATTTCGCTACCATTCTGAAGCCGTTACTGGCTTATCAGCTCAGTGCTTCCGACATGGCCAACCTCAAGAGCTCGTTCCGCGAGAGTCTGGCAGGCGACGACGCTGGAGCCCACGCGGCGGCGGGAATCCAGGACCTGGCAGCCCGCAAGCTTGCCACCTGGTTCGACTACAGGAACGGCGACCTCGATGCGTCCGCGGAGGCGATCGAGAGCTTCCGCCTCGCCAATCCCGATTGGCCTGGCCAAGACGAGCTCCGCCAACGCGCCGAAATCGCTCTCTTCCTGGGCGATGCAAGCCCGGACAAGGTCAGGGCCTTCTTCGCCAATTTGCCGGCGCTTACCGGCGCCGGCAAGGCCGCCCTCGCCAGCGCCTATTTGAAGGAAGGCAACGAGCCGGCAGCGCGCGAGCTCGTGGTCTCGGCCTGGCGCGATTATCAGCTGAATTTGCCGGTGGAGAAGAAGATCCTGGACCGCTTCGGCTCGATGCTGCGCACGGAGGATCATCAGGCCCGCATCGACAAGCTGCTGTTTCCAGACAGCCCGGCCGCCGCCGATGTGGCGCTGCGGACCGCAAAGCTGCTTCCGGCGCCCGAGCAGAAGAAGGTCGCGGCGCGCGTCGCCGTAGTCAAGCGCGGTGCGAATGCGGGAAAGCTGCTTGATGCGCTGCCCGCGAGCGCGACGCAGGGCGACGTTGGGCTTCTGTACAACCGCATCCAATGGCTCCGGCGCAAAGATCGCGACGAGGAAGCCTGGAAAATGCTGCTTGACGCGCCGAGCGAGCCGGACAAGCTCATCGACCTCGACGGATGGTGGAGCGAACGACGTCTCGACTGCCGCATCGCCCTTAACGCCGGACAGCCCCGCATCGCCTACGCCATCGCCGCCAAGCACGGCCCGATCTCAGGCGATGCTTATGTCGAGGCCGAGTTCCTGGCGGGGTGGATCGCGCTCCGCTTCCTGGGCGAGCCCACGACGGCGCTCGAGCACTTCCATGCGCTTCGCGCCGCCGCCAAGGGCTCGAAGAATCTTGCCCTTGCCGAATATTGGCTTGGCCGCACGTCGCTTGCCCTCGGGGACGGCGGGTCGGCCCTCGTGCATTTCCATGCCGCCGCCAAATATCCTCAATATTTCTACGGTCAGCTCGGCCGCCAGGCCCTCGACGCAAAGCCTGCAAATCTCGCGGTAACGCCCACGCCTCCCCCCAGCGAGGCCGACATCCGGACCTTCCTCGCCCGCGACGCGGTGCGCGCGATTGGCATTGCACTCGCCGCAGACATGGACAGCGTCACATCGCAGTTCTTCCTTGCGCTCGCGCGCCAGCTGACGAGTCCGGGCGAGGTCGTGCTGCTGCTCGAATTCGCCAAGCGCTCGGGCAACCCGCAGCTCGCTTTGAGGCTCGCCAAGATCGCCTTCAATCGCGATCTTCCCGTCGGCGACTATGCCCTTCCCATTGGCGTGCTCCCGGAGTTCAGGAGCCTGCTCGCCGATCGCGTCGATCCGGCTCTCGTGCATGCGCTGTCGCGTCAGGAGAGCGAGTTCAACGCCGCGGCCAAGAGTCCCGTCGGCGCGAGCGGCCTGATGCAGCTGATGCCCGGCACGGCAAAGGCCGTTGCCAAGCAATATAAGGTCAAGTTCCAGGTGGCCGATCTCACCAACCCGACCTATAACGTTCAACTCGGCGAAGCGCATCTCCGCGACCTCATCGACAGTTATTCGGGCTCCTACTTCCTCGCGCTCGCTGCCTACAATGCGGGCGGCGGGAGGGTGCAAGAGTGGATGCACGCCTTCGGTGATCCACGCGACGCGCGCACCGATCCCGTCGACTGGATCGAGCGCATTCCCTTCAGCGAGACGCGGGAATATGTGAAGAAGATCATGGAGACGTTGCAGCTTTATCGCTCCCGCCTCTCGGGGAGCGAGAAGGCGCTGCAGCTGGTGCAGGACCTCAACCGCGGCAGGCCCACTACGTCCAAGGTGCCGCTGTCGGTACAGGCAAAATCGGAGTGAGCCGGGCGGGTGGGCTTGCTCGCAACGGAACTTTGTGAAAACTGAAGCCGAGAGTCGCGCGGGCGGCCCCGCTCCCAACCTTAGAACCCGCTCCCGAAGGCGTGATCCCAAGACGTGATCCCAAGACATGTCCGAGCTTAACGGCGAGCTGTGGCGAGATATCTACTACGCGTCTTTCGACGATTTGCGCCTGCACGTCCGCCACTATCCTGTGACTGACGCCAAAGCGAGGCCCGTGGTCTGCCTTCCCGGCCTGACCCGCAACGCCCGCGACTTCCACTATCTCGCGAGCTACCTCTCGCATCATCCGCAGCGGCCGAGGGCCGTCTATTGCGTCGACTATCGCGGCCGCGGAATGTCGCAATACGACCCCCACTGGCGCAACTACACGCCGTTTATCGAGCTGATCGACACGCTCGATTTCATGACGACGCAGGAGCTGCATGAAGCCGCCATCATCGGCACTTCGCGCGGAGGCATCATCGCCATGATGATGGCGGCGATCAGGCCGACCGCGATGGGCGTCGTCGTGCTGAACGACATCGGCCCGGTGATGGAAACGACGGGCTTGGCGCGCATCATGGGGTATGTCGGACGGATGCCGGTCCCTAGGAGCTGGGACGACGCCGCTCTGTTGCTCCGCGAGATGAACGAGCGCGCTTTCCCGGCGATCGAAGCGTGGCAATGGGAGGAGATTGCGCGGGCAATCTTCAACGAGCGCGACGGGCGTCCGGCGCGAAGCTACGACCGGCGGCTTGCCCGCTCCATCGGTGCCATCGATCTGGGCCAACCCGTGCCCGATCTTTGGCCACAGTATATTGCACTGGGGCAATTCCCGGCGCTCGTGATCCGGGGGGCGAATTCGGATCTGCTGAGCGCCGAAACCGTCGAGGCCATGGTCGAGCGGCACCCCAATCTGCGCACATTGACGGTGCCGGGCCAGGGACACGTGCCGGTGCTCGCCGAGCCTGAAACGGTCGAGGCAATCGGAACATTTCTCGCCGCCAACGACTAGCTCGTCGGCTCCTGAACGCTTCCGCTCAATTCCTGGGTAAGCCTCACTCACTGCCGAGCGACGGCTCCAGGTCGGTGGCCGGTGGGACGGCACCGGTTATCAAGCCGCCCTCGGTCTGGATGATGTCCTTGATCCGCGGGGCGATCAGCTCACCAACGTTGTGCGCGATATCCGCCTCTTTCCAGCTGATGTTCTCGGAGGATGAGAACGGTGCTGGCAAGTCGCGGTGGAGCTGATAGGACACCGCGATGGCGGTGTCCTTGTCCGGCGCCACGCCCTCGATCGTGAGCGCGAGGCCGGAGAGTGCAATCTTACCGGAATCGAGGTGGCTCAAGGCCCGAAGCGATGCCTCCACGGCGTTCTTCCAATTCTTCGGCGCCCCTGACGCAAGCTGAAGCCGATCGTCGAGCATTGGACGCTCGAATAACTGCCGTGACCAGTCTTTGAGCTGCTTACGGAAATCCTCGCTTGGCACGCTGCCGGTCAGGGTCAGCGCATTGGGGCCTAGCGAGGCGGCGAAGACAAAGGGATCCGCGACGGGGGGACGCACATTGTCGTTCAAGAGGGTGAGGCCGGTGGGCATCGGTCCGGACAGCGCCTTCTTCACCTCGGCGTAGTCGGAGCCGCTGCGCGCTTCGCCCTCAACCTTCAGGCCTGCGTTCAACAGCCTCGCCGACCCTTGTTTCAGATGCGACAATTGTTTGAGTCCAAAACTGACGGCCCCGAGCCACTGCTCTCGCGGTGGGGCGCCTTGCGTAACCTTGAGGCGGTCCTCGACCTCCAGATCGGCAAAATGAGCCTTGACCATGCCGAGCACGGTCCGGTGATCCTCCTCCGAGGGCACGAAGCCCCTGAGCGTCAGCATCGAACCGCTGCGGGTCGCTGACCAAACATAAGCCGTCGGCGGCGCGTCAGCAGCTTGATCGGTGTTCGACGTCACGCCGGCAAGGACGGCTGGCGACGGGGGCTTAAGGCCCGCATCGCCGCCCCCGCTCAGGTCCGCGCGTGCGCCGAGGACCGCGACCAAGGTCAGAGGCAGGACGGCGACAAGACAAAACAGCAAGGGTCTCGCCCGGAACTCCGACATGGAATTCTTATCCTTCCAGAATGGCGCATCCTGGCTCGGGCGCCCTGCCCGTTCCAAAATGCCTAATCACTGTCCCGCCGCAGCGCTGGCCGAAACCCAGCCGTCAAAGCGTCGCTGGCCAGACCTTCGCCATTTCACACTTCGCGCGTGTCGACGCCTTGCAAGGATTGCTTGCCCGCGCGGGAGATATCCCTTGGTCTTGAGCGTGAGGACGTAACTATAGGTCATCAGATGGGATGGTTCCAAGCGATCCTTGCATTGAGCCGGCGCGCCGCGAGCAGCGACGCGTCCTTCTGATGTTGCTTAAGAATGGAAGTGGTGCGCGAGGCCAAGCAGGCCGATCACGATCAGATAGATCGCCACGACGTAATTGAGCAGTCGGGGCATGAGCAAAATGAGAATTCCAGCGATCAAGGCCACAAGCGGATCGATCAACTCCGGGTTCAAGCTCGGCATCCTTCCCCCCTGTGAGCTGGGCACAGATTCGCCCGATTCGTGGACCAAGCGCGGCCCAGCATAGTTCAATAACGATGCCTTGTCCCCGGCGGAAACGGGGGAAAGAACAAGGGATTGGCATCGGCGACAAAGTCGGCCTCGCCTCCTTCAATCTCATCGCGGAAGGCATATATTTGTCTTGCCCTTGCCGCTTTTGGCGGCAAAGGGTAAGGCAGACTTCGTCAGACTCAGCCGCCGCCCGGTGCTCGCGCGGATTGGGGGGCAGAGACAGCATGACCGTCGGTGAACCTGGCTTTTGGCTCGCTGTCCTGCAAATTATCTGGATTGATGTGCTCTTGTCTGGCGACAACGCCATCGTCATCGCACTCTCTTGCCGAAAATTGCCACCGCGCCAACGCGCGTGGGGCATCGTGCTCGGGACGCTGGTGGCCATATCGCTGCGCATTGGCTTCACCGGCGTCGTTACGTCGTTGATGATGATGCCCTATGTGAAGCTGATCGGCGGCGTGCTGCTATTTTGGATCGCCGTCAAGCTGCTCGGGTCCGACGATAACGGCCGGACCGAGCAGATCGAGCCGGTCAATAGCCTGTGGCAAGCCATCAAGATCGTCGCCATCGCCGACGTGGTGATGAGCCTCGACAATATCGTCGCCGTCGCCGCGGCCGCGCGAGGCAGCTATGCGCTGCTGATGTTCGGGCTCGCCTGCAGCATTCCTCTGATCATGGCGGGCGCGGCGCTCGTCATCGCGCTGCTGGAGCGCTTTCCCGTGATCGTTTGGGCGGGCGCGGCATTGCTCGGTTGGATTGCGGGCGAGATCATCGCCAAGGATCCGCTGTTCACGCAGGATTTCGATCCGGCGATGGCGCATAGCATCCAGTTCGCGGGAGCCGTCCTGGGCGCCCTTTTGGTGCTGTTCATCGGGATGGTGCGACGCCGCTGGACCCGGCGGAGCGCGCCAGACCGGATTTGATGGCCGTTCGGGAGGGCCTCCGTCGCCACGATCGCCTCAGGGCTGCCGCGGAATGCAAGATCTCGGCGATCTTGGGTGCCGTTGCGCTCAGCGAGAACGACGTTTCCACCGTCTCTCTTGCAGCCGATCCCAGCGCCGAGGTCACGGCGAGATTGCCGCGAAATCCAAGATTTGCAACTCATTCCGCCTCGGTGATGGCGAAGAAGCCGTTCACGCCTTCCTTCACCACGTCGCAATTCACGCCAACCGGCGATGCCACCACCGGCCGGCTCACGGCCATGAATTGGACGAGCTTGTAACCGGACTTGCCGTATTCCCAATTGCCGTCGGGCAACGGCATGATGCCGACATGCATGCGGTGCAGGAGGCTCGTCTCTTTGGCCTCGGACCAAGGCTGCGCCTCCACATTGTGAAAAGGCAGGAACGACTGGTCCGCGCCGACCAGAAGCAGGCAAGTGTTGTCCTTGGCAAGGACCTGGCTCAGCGCACCATTGATGGTATCGAGATAGGGTGCTGTTTCCGGCGTCCCGATCCAACTGATGGTAAAGGGTTCGGCACGGGCAACGCCTCCTCGGGATAACGCCTCAGATCCGCCACGGTCGGTATGCAGGTCACCCGCCTCGCCCCGGCCTGCTCCGCCCAACATTGCAGGAACTTATTGGCCACGATGACGAAGTCAGCGCGCCTGGCGATCCACTCGAGCTTCGTGCTGAGTGTCCACCGGACGAGCGGATTGGCGGATCCGCTGTAACGGAGATGCCAAGCGTCGTCGAAGTCGACCACCAAGGGGAGTGAGCCGAGTGCCGTCATCTCGACCCAATGCGGTACCCAACGCAACACTTCCTTCTCGATCCACACCATTCGAACTCTCGCGCCTTGACGAGGTGCCGCAAGCGTTCGGAATAGAAGGCGAAGACGCGCCCCCATCGAGGGGCGCCGCCCCCCATAGAGCTTCTTCAGATAGGCATCATCCAAGAAAGGCGCTGTGGTGCACATCAATGTCGTACTCGTCCAATCCCGGAAGATATTGTAGAAAGCGCAGGCGGCTGCTTGCGCCGGTGCGGCCAATCTCGAAGACGTCGACCTTGGCTACCGCCTGCGGCTTCTGGGCGAGCGTTGCGTCCAGGTGCGACGCGCCGAGGTGCTGCATGTGGGGTCGGCCGTCGCCGGACGGAAAAGCGATTTCTTCGTGTTTCACAGCCAGCGCAATCGCCTTTGGGTCGTGGTCAAGAATGTGTTGGCTCGTCCTCCTGTTGCAGCTGGCGGTCGTGCCGCTCGTCGTGTTGCGGCGGGGGTTTGGTAGATGGGCAGCGGCGCTTCGGGGCGTCGTCGCGGGTCTGCGAGGGTTTCCCGCGGTCTGGCAAGAGCGGCGCAAGGTGCGAAGCGGCGTGTCGCGTCCAACGCCGAAATCGCCCGCCTCCTCAAAAGTGGCTCTGCCGCGCTCCTCAGCCGGCACCGGGCTTTGCGCCTGCATCCTCTGGCAACGGACGGGACGGTCGCTTATCGCCTTTTGGTCCGCCGGCCACGTGGTCGGCGACGAAGGCGCCTCGCTCGCCGATGGGCCGCGGCGGTCCGGCGGTCGTGTCCTCAGCCGTCTGCAGCTCCAGCTCGGCGTTGATCTCCGCGCCAAGCAGCACGATGTAGAAGGAGATGTAGAGCCAGAACAACAGAATGATCACGGCGCCGAGAGAGCCGTAAGTCCTGTCGTAATGGGCGAAGTTGGAGACGAAGAGCGAGAACAGCGCCGAGGCGAGCAGCCATACCGTGGTGGCGAACAGCGAGCCCACGCTCACCCAGTGCCATTTGGCCGTGCGCCGGCACGGACCATAGCGGTAGAGGAGTGCGAGCAGGCAGAGGACGAGAAGCGCAAGGAAGGGCCAGCGGGCCATCCTGACGAAGAACTCGAAGGCGTAGAAAGTTCCCGTGACCGCGAACAAGATCGGCACATAGACGATGGCCAGCAGCATGATCACGCCACCCAGGATGCCGGCCAGCGTGAAGGTGAAGGCGCTCAGATAGAATTGGAGCAGGCCGCGCCGCTCGGGCTCCTCATAGGCGATGTTGAGCGCCGCGAACAGCGCCTGGGTTCCAGCATTAGCGCTCCAAAAGGCGAGGCCGAGGCTTAGCCCGAGGCTCCAGCCGAGCGACCGGTTGGACGCTTCGGCAATGCGGCGGATCTGCTCGATGACGACATCATAGGCCTGCGCCGGCAGGAGGTGGGCAAGGATGCCGAACTGTTGCTCCACCGTCGCCGGATCGGCGGTGAGACCGTAAATCGAGATCAGCGCCGACAGCGCGGGGAAGATGGCAAACAGCGCGAAGAAGGCGCAACCCGCAGCCACCACGGAGAGATTGTCGCGGCCGCTTTCGGTCCACACCCGCTGGGCAACTTGCCACCAGCCCCGCAAGGGGATGTGGTAAGGACGCCTCGCGTCGCGGCCGTAAGGGTCTGGCTTGCGGCTCATGTCCGGATGAAGATCGTGGAAACGCTTAAGGACAAGCGCATAATGCGGCCACTGCGCTTGCCGTTCCAGGCCTAAGAAGCTGGAAATGAGCGGCAAAATGTACGATCTGAGGCTTGATGCGGAGGCTGCTTGGCGGTAGCGGAGCGAGCGGGATTGGCGTGTTCTCCCTTCGCTGCGAACGAACTGTCTCAAGGATGGGTGGGCCGAGTGGTTGAAGGCACCGGTCTTGAAATTCTACCGAAGCCATGTCGAAGGATACCCGCTGGTTCCTCAAGGCCCCATTCTGTAACGCGTTTTTGTTGGTTTCGTCGGTCTCCGTACGTTTACTTCCCTCTCCGTGCTACCGAGTTTCGGTAGCAACGCACACCAAACGTTCTGTAAGCCCTGAGGAGAGAAGGACCCGCTGTTGAAGTACATATTTGGTCATCAGCTCGAGATTTTCCGTTAGCTTGATCGCAAAGGGAAGCGCCACGCTGCCTTCGACATCCTTCTCGCCCACGCCGTTCCGTACTGTGGGGATATCTATCGCCGTCAGTATCGCGAGAGCGGTAGAGCCTGGCTTCTGGAATGTGTCGTTGCCGAAGAGATTGAGTTTGGTTTCTATTCCCAGGGCGTCTGGCCCGGCTTTCCAGCTGTCGCCCGATGGGTCGACGAAGTTGAACCCGTTTGAATTGCAAGGACTGCAAACAGCAATCCCATCCCTCTTCCCATAGGGCTTGCCCTTCCTGCCCAGTCTTCCTTGGAAACCGTCCCTACCGGGAATGGAAATGTTGTGCAAGCGCTCGGGTATCTCGGCCTTTCCGTATTCCCTCGTTCCACGATGCGCGTGTCAGCGGACGCTGAACTTGAAAGGCACTGAGACGTCGACCTGATCGCGATTCAGGCCTTTCGGCATCGGGGGAAATGGCGAAGCTTTGTCGATCGAAGCTACCGCCGCGTCATCAAGCACCTTGTGACCTGAGCTGACCGTGACCTCACGAGAGATGACCTGGCCAGAGGCATTAACAACAAAGCGCACAACAGCGGTTCCAGCAATGCCGGTATGCGGATTGACCTTTTCCTTTTCCAGATGGGAGCGCAGCGCCCCAAAATACGCAGACTGTGCCGTGGTATCGCCGCCGGAGAGAGCCTGACCGGAGCTGCGTTTCTCCTCGACTGCCGTCTCCTGCTCTAGGGTCGCAACTTGTGGTGGGTGCGGCTGCTCGATGTGCTCAGGTTTGGTCTCAAAGTCAGTCTCCTGGTCAGGCCCTTGCTTGGATTCGATGAGCTCAGCGTCCTCGACCGGCTTCACCTCCTCGGGTGGAGGCGTGGCCTCGCTCGTTTGCACGGGCGGGGCTTCAACCGGATCGATGGAGGCTTCGTCCTCGCCGAGCTTCGCCATCCCTTCGATCGCGATGCCTTGCTCGACTACCATTAGATCTTGCCCCGAGCCTTGCTCCAGCGCAGCGCCGCCGGCGGGCAACAGGAAAAACAAGGCGAGGGCGCCGTGCAGTGCAAGCGAGATCAGCCATGTGAGGGGACGAAGCATGACAATACGCGCGACCGTTATCGGTCTGACACCCTCACTGGGACTCGTGGGCCTTTGGTTGGGAGAGCAACGAGACGCGCCCGTAGCCGCTTTCACCCACCTTGCCTAGAATCTCCATGACCTCACCATAGGCGCTTTTCTTGTCAGCCCGGACATAGACGACAGTGTCGCCCTCTTGCGAGTGCAATACCTGCAGCCTTGGAACCAAGCCATCCCGACTGACCTGCTCGTCGCGAATATAGAGCAATCCGTCGGCGGCAAGCGACACGATCATCGGCTTCTTCAGCTGGCTGACACGTGCAGCCGACGTGTGTGGCAGCTCGACGGGCACGCCGGCGACCATCAGGGGCGCTGCCACCATGAAGATGACGAGAAGCACAAGCATCACGTCGACCATGGGCGTGATGTTGATCTCGGCCATGGGCTTGTAGCCGTCATCGGCGGTGTCTCCCGTGCCGTTGTTGATAAACATTCCCATCAGAAGTGCTTCCCGACACGGATCGGCTCAGCGGCGCTGCGTAACACCGGCTCGGCGTGTGCGCTTGCCAATCGCTTTGCAATTTTAGTGATGGACGTATTGGCACGCGCGGAGGCGCGTCCCAAGGAGACAGCGATCTGATTGTAAGCGACGACTGCAGGGATTGCGGCAGCAAGACCAAATGCTGTGGCGATCAGCGCTTCAGCGATACCAGGCGCCACAACGGCGAGGCTTGTGTCCTTCTGCTGGGCAATCGACGTGAAGCTGTTAACGATGCCCCAGACGGTCCCGAACAAGCCGATGAAAGGGGAGGCGGAGCCCACCGTGGCGAGGAAGGGCAGTCCGACTTCGAGGCGCTGCAACTCGGTCTTCAATGCTGACCGCATGGCCCGTTCAAGACGGGCGCGTTGCTCACTGCGAGGTTCGCCACGCTCTAAATCCTCATCGGCTTCTTGCTCGGCCGCTCTTAGGACCGCGCGCACCAATCCGCGTTCGGCCTCTGGATTGAGCATCTGCATCTCGGCCTTGCGCAGGCGGCGCACATCCTGGCTCAATCCGATCAAGCGAATGGCCTTCTCCAGAATGATGGCCCAGCATGCGACCGAGGCAAGCACAAGAAGAACCAGCACGCCCTTGACCACGGGGTCTGCATGCATCATGAGGCCGTAGACGGAAAAGTCCGACGCGGCTTGGCTTACTTGCTCCATAGAAAAGTCCTTACTTCGTCAATTGTGCCTTGGTGAGAGAGGTCGGGGTGATACTTCCAAGACAGTCGGTAGTCGGCTCCGGTTCCGCCTTGCATTCGAGAACATCGTTGATCAGGAAACTCCCCACTTGATCACAAGGAGTGGCATCGAGATCAAACAGCTTGACCGTGCGCTTGTCGGGCTTCAGTGGCCCAAGATCGATCGCGAAACGTCTTCCGATCACGCCGTCGGTCTGAAACAGAACAAGATCGAGTTTCAAGACCTGATAGGCCGTCGCGCTCTTGTTCGTGACTACGACATACGCACGGCATCCCCGCTCCTGGGACTCAAGCTTGTTGAGCTCGACCGACAAGCCACCCGGTTCGGCTCCAGATGCAGTGCCAAGGGCAAGCAAAGTCGTGAAGGCGCCAAACAACGTTGCAGGGCGCCAGCCTCGCTTCTCCTCACGCCGTTTATGCCCAAGCGAACACACGAAGGACCGCAAACAACCACCCTCCAAGCACGTCGTGCTCACACCCATGACCCCGCGCCGGCAGCAAGAAAAGCCCAAACCGCGGCGCTCAATCGGATAGCGGGCCTCCTCGCTAATACCATCTTGTCTAGAATTTTACGACCGGGCTAGAACACACCTCCCACACGCTCGTAGAACGCATAGTTGAACCCGCAGTTCGTTAGCAAGCCGGTTGTCAAATCTTCATCGCAAATTTGGATTGGGTTAATCCTATTGTTATGTGATTTTCATTTTAGCCGTCGAGCAAAACAGCGGCCTTGATGGGGCTCCTGGCCCGAGCTCTCGAACAACGGGGCGATCGGCGAGCCCCCCTGGATCGCAGCGAGCACGATGCCAGCGATGGAGGGCCGGCCTCGATGAACCTCGTGCGAGGGGCACTTCGCTCGCCCGCCGCAGCCTCCTGCCACGCCGCGCCTTCCGGGAACATGCGAACTCCTGCTGGGAGGATTAATGGCACCGGTAATTCGCATGTCGTCGGCAAGCCCATTGCATAATGTTCATGCCAGCTTGGGATTGGCTTAATCATGTCGTTATGTCACATTCATTTAAGGCCAGGGGGACACTGACCATGCCATTGAGGGGCTGGCGCGTCGTCAAAACATACAGAGAACCTGCACGTGGCGAGAGAAATCGGCCGGGGTTGATGGCTGCAACACGGAGCGTTCGGGGACCCTAGGGTGCGGCGCCGCCTGTTCGGCTATCGCCTAGGCACAGGCGCAATTGGGGGGTGGGGCTTGAACTTGCGCTTGCTTCGAAGCGCCCTAGTACTTGGCGTGACAATAATGGTGTCCGCCGGAGCGAGCGCGCAAACTAACCAACCAACGCCGAACCCTGGAGGCACGTCTCCGCCCCCCGCGGGCGCGGAGGAGCCGGTCCAGGAAAATCAGCAAACCCCTCCGCCTCCCACAGGCACGCAGCAGCAGACGGCGCCCGCTCCAACTGAAAATGGACAGCAGGGGTCTACTGCAGCGGGAGGCGCGCAGCAGGGTCAGCTTCCTCCAGTTGAGGTTATCCAGCCGATCACTAAGCAGCCGGGACCGACAAAGCCAAAGGTCGTTGTTAAAAAGACGCCGGCTCCTTCCCCCGCGCCTCCCGCTGCAGCCCCGGCGCCACCGCCAGCCATCGATGCAGACTCTGCCGGCAGCGTGGAAACGTCGGGCACAGACGTGCCCATGTCACCGGTCAGCGGCTCCGAGATCCCGCTTGGTAAGTACCCGGGAGGAGTAAGCATCGTACGCGGCTCGGATATTGGGCGCCAATTCTACATCAATTCGCCGGAGGACATCCTGCAGCAGCGCGTGCCGGGCGTCATCGTCAATGACCTACAAGGTAATTCGTTCCAGACTGATGTCTCGTTCCGCGGCTTCGAAGCTTCGCCGGTCAACGGCGTGCCGCAGGGCCTTGCCGTCTATCAGAACGGCGTGCGCATCAATGAAGCCTTCGGCGATATCGTCAATTGGGACTTCCTGCCGGCCGTCGCCATCAACACCATGACCGTGGTCACCAATAACCCGGTCTATGGCCTCAATGCGCTTGGCGGGGCCATCACCATCGATATGAAGAACGGTTTCAACTATCACGGCGCAGAGCTGACCTCGACGGGTGGTTCGTTCGGCCGGGTGGGAGGAACAGCACAAACTGGCGTGCAGAGCGGCAATTGGGCGGCCTATTTCGGGGGGGAGCGGATAGAGGATGATGGCTGGCGCCAGTTTTCGCCGTCAGACGTCAGGCGCATGTATGCCGACCTGGGTTTCAAAAACAGCGATGCCGAGTTCCACCTGAATTACACCGGTGCCGACAATTTTGTCGGTGTCGCAGCGGGATCGCCGGTGCAACTCTTGGGTCTTGGCTGGGGCAAGGCCTTCACCACGCCGCAGGGCACCACCAATCTGATGTCGATGGAGTCGATGAACGGTACGGTCAAGGCAACCGACACTTTGAGCTTTTCGGGGGTCGCTTACATGCGCCAGTTCTCACAGAGCCACATCGACGGCAACATCTCCGATGCTGCGGACTGCGGCCCCGGTTCAATGGCAGGCACCCTCTGCCTCGATGGGGGTCAGGCTCTCGACAAAACTGGCAATCCGATCCCCACGCCGTCGAACCCTGCGCTCGGCGAAGACGACTTCACCGACACGAACTCCAAGAGCTGGGGTACGTCGCTACAAGCAGTGGATAAGGAGCCGATCTTTGGCCATACCAATCAGTTCTTGATGGGCGCGAGCTACGATCACGGAAATACAACTTACAGCACATCTAGTATACTTGGAACATTCGGATCGGATTTCGTCGTTGATTCGCTCGGCATACAGTTCTCTGCTCCTTCAGTCGTTGCCCCTAGAAACATTACGGCGCTGAACGACTATGTGGGCGCTTACTTCTCCGACACATTCGATGTCAACGAACGGCTCTCGCTGACTACCGGGGGTAGGTACAATATCGCCATGATTAACCTCGAGGATAACACTGGCCAGTTTCCGGAACTGGACGGCATTGATACCTATGTTCACTTCAACCCGATGGCTGGCGCCGCCTACAAAATCAATCCAGGCCTCTCGCTCTATGGCGGCTACTCGGAAGCCAATCGTGCTCCAGTGGCAGCCGAGCTCGCCTGCGCCGATCCTAAGAATCCTTGCTTGATCGAGAGCTTTCTGACCGCTGATCCCCCGCTGCAGCAGGTCGTGTCGGATACCTGGGAGACGGGCCTCAGGAGCACGCAGACTTTTGGGAGCGACAAGCTTCAGTGGGGCCTAGGTGCGTTTCGCACCGAGAATATCAACGATATTATCACCGTGTTCTCTAACATTGCCGGTCGCGGCGTTTTCCAGAATGCTGGCAATACCCTGCGCCAAGGTGTCGAAGCTAACATTTCTTATAAGACCAGCAAGTGGTTCTTTTACGCCAATTACGCCTTGGTCGATGCCACCTTCTTAAATCTGCTCACGCTGACTTCCCTTAGCCCGTTTGCGACAACTTGCCCGGGCACCGATCCAGCCGCTGACACGAACTGCATAAACGTGCGGCCCGGCGATCATCTGCCCGGCATCCCGGAGAACCGGGTCAAGCTCGGCGCCGACTACTGGATCACGTCCAAATGGAAGTTCGGAGGCGACCTCGTGGCGGCCAGTGGCCAATACTTCTTTGGCGATGAGTCAAATCAAGACAAGCAGATTGGGGGTTATACGCGGGTCGATCTACACACCTCTTATGACATGACGCCCCGCCTCCAGCTCTATGGGCTCATCAACAACCTGTTCGACCAGCACTTTGGGCTCAACGGCGGATATACCGAGGTCGACCAAGCCAATAGCGCCTCCGCCGCTAATCCTGTGACCGGGCCTAATTTCTTCACCAACCCCCGATCCATAGTACCCGCTGCACCGTTTGAAGTTTACGGCGGCGTTAAGATCGAACTCTTCTAGCCGGTCTAACGAGGTTGCTTGGCAACGCCCTAGCCAAAGGAGCACCCCAGAGCCCGTCGAGGAAGCTCGGCGGGCTTCGGCGGATGGATGTTCCGCCAGAGCCTGTGGTAGCCCTGCGGGCTAACTCCAAACACGAAATGAACGGCTTCGGTAGCAATTTCGGTAGCAACGAGCTTTTTTGAAAATTGCACAAACCAGAAATGCTTTATAGTTCAATTAGATGGATGGGTGGCCGAGTGGTTGAAGGCACCGGTCTTGAAAACCGGCAGGCGCGCAAGCGTCTCGTGGGTTCAAATCCCACCCCATCCGCCAGTTTTTCATCTAAGCCAATGATTTATCTTGCTAAATCGTTCTTGACCGTGAATATCCCACTTTACTACCCATAATCATACTTGACGCTAAGCCGAAGGCGGGGCGCATTTTCAATGCGCGCCCCGGCCGAGCCTGTGAAACCCGGCCGGGACGACTTGCCAACGCGATTGGGTTACACGCCCGACAATCCCCTGCCCGACGGACCGGAGGACCCCGACCCACCGGAGGGGGAGCCGATGCCAGAGCCACTGGACTTGGCGGCCTGAGATGACCCTCGCCTCGATCCTGTGGGTGCGCTTCGCTGTTGGCTAGCCAACCGGCTGCTAGAAGTCGCTGATAAGTTCTCCGGGTTGCCCTACTGCCACCTCATCGACCTCAAAAGCCCCGCGCCTCCCGGCTCGGGGCTTTTTCTTTGGCCAGCGAGCCTAAATGGATGGATTTAATCCGTTGCTGGCCAGTCCCTTGGGGACAGAACTGCCGTCACCCTGGAATTTTAGTTGTACTACGTGAGCCACCTTCTCTGTGGGGTGAATCTTGGCCGCTTCCGTTGGCTTTTCCGCGAACGTTGCATTGCCCACTGTGAATGCCCTAGCAACGATTTCCGCGCCTTTCTCTGCCTGGATATCACCGCAGCTAATATCGCCTTCGATCCGCGCGGTGGAGTGTAGATACAAGAACTCCTTGATTTCGACTTTTTCGGACAGAGCGCCCCGAATATCAGCGTCGTTGGCCACAAGACTTCCTTTGATTGCACCACCCGTCGCAATGTGCACTGTGCGTGCAGTTACATCGCCTTCGACAGTACCCGCTATGACGACCGCGTCTGGTGCAGAGATTGTTCCCTTGAACGTGACGTCAACTCCGACGTAAACGCAATTTTCATTGAGGTTAAGGTTTTCGGTAGGCATCGGAGCCCCCTCCTGCCAATTGAGTCTGGAATGCCGCATCTGCAACAACGCAACAACACGACCGACGACACAATTGCCACGCCATCTTTATGCACGCTTTTCACAGGTAGACCTCGCAGGCACCTACCTTTTCCAAATACCTTAGAAGCTCAAACTAGGAAATACGGCCGCTAAATAAGTCCAGCGCGTTGGCACTACGCCTGATCCGGTCTTGAGCGCGCACTTTGGTCGGCTTCGGCCGGCACCAAAAAAATAAGCCCCGGGGGACCTCTCCGAGGCTTAAAAAAAGAAGCCCCGACCAACGTGACCGGGACTTCTGGAACCAACACTTCGCAAAACATCAGCGGGATCATCTGCCAGAGATGCGCTAGGGAGCGTTGGCAGAGCAATCCCTAAGACCCAACTGGCGTGGCAGTCATTAGTTCCGGTTGGTCCGTCACCAGGAAAGGCAGGGCGGCCTCGGCCGGCGCCCTTTTTGCGTAAACGGGGCGATTGATTGTGACAAAGGTGTGCCGTAACCAAAGGCTGCGTACGCATTCAGAACGCACCCATTAGCTGCCCAGGCCAAGCGCGGATTGGCCAGGGCAGCCTTCAGCGAGCCAAGCGGAGTGGGTTGATATGGCGAAGAACAAGACCAAGACTAAAACCGCAATCTATCATCCACCAAAATCTGGGATGCCATACCTAGTCGTAACCGTCTCGCCAGAGGGCGTAACCGCTACAGCCGTTGCCTCAAAAGATGAAGCTAGGATCCTCGCCTCAAAACGCACGTTGAAGGTTGAGTTTCAGGACGCGAAAGGCGGCAACTCAACGGCGAGAGAACTATAGTTTTCTCCGCCCGCTGCCTACAGTGCCGCCGCGTCACTTTGTCGAGGAGCGCGGGCGGTGGCACCTGAGGCAACTTTCTGGCGCCTATAAGGCATCCATCGAGCCGGCTTTCCCCCCAAAGGCTCCGGCCGGTTCGCTTCCAGAAGCCCCGTTTGCGGAACGCCTGGGCTTCTTTCTTAGCTCCTGCGGTTCTACACAAGTGATGCGTTTGTCATAGAACCCGGCTAGCTTTCCCGCTTCTCCTGAGCAATTGCCAACCCCGGTCGCCCCGACCTCCGGTTTTTTTCATCCGGCCGTAGGAATATAAATCATGAGACTGACAATTTTGACATGCGCGGCCATTCTGGCTGCCGGTGTAAGTGGCGCGCAGGCTGCCTACAACAAGCCGGGAGGGGGCATGCATGAGGCCAAATGCCAAGCCCTTTGGACTACGGTATCGCCGAACGGCGCCACTATCTCCAAAGACAAAGCGCTGCCCTATGTCGTGGACTTCACCATGGTCGACACCGACAATGATGGAACCATCGACGCCAATGAGTTCAAGGCAGGCTGTCAGGCCGGTTTGGTCAAGGCAAAGTAGCCAGGGTCGTCCTGACGCACTGGAGCGCCCGGCGGTTGTCGCCAAACTTCCTGGCTTGTTTGAACGTCGGGATGGGTCACACCGAATGGCCTCAACTTAGCTGCAGCTCCGCCCAATTCACGGCTCACGGTATCTCACCCCGGATCGAGAGACCGGGGCCTCTCTTGGGGAGGCTGTCCTATTCTAGACACGGGGGGATAGGGCGGCCTCTCTCACGTCGCGGCCTGCGCGGCCCGCTATTTGATCCATCCCCATTCCCGCGCCTTGTCGTTGGCGAGCTTTCATGCTCGAGCGCAACGCCGGGCTCGATCATGCCGGGCAAGCCCAAAAAAGAAGGCCCCGCACAAAGCCGGGCCCGAGGAGCATCTTCAAAGCCTTGTATTAAAAGCCTTGCGACACAAACCAATCGTCAATTTCCTTCCGGGCTTGATCCTTGGCTAAGCCGTAGCGCTCCTGGATCTTGCCTTCGAGCTGCTCGCGGCGGCCGTTGATAGTAGTTAGGTCATCGTCAGTGAGCTTGCCCCACTTCGCCTTGACCTTGCCTTCGACCTGCTTCCAGTTTCCTTGAACACGGTTCCAGTCCATGACCATCTCCATCATAGCTTTTCGGGTGAATTTAAGGGCTGCTAGTGGATCAAATCTGACATTTGAATCCCGAAGAGGATTCCCACCGGATTCGACGCATGCGAGTCTGGCGCATGCGAACTGGAATTTCCATTACTCTCATGCCCGGGGATCGCCGCCGTCTGGAGGGGCTCGTACGGGATCGCAATGCGCCGCATAAGCATGCCTGGCGGGCCGCGATCGTGCTGTTGAGCACAGACGGCATCGGCACCAATGAGATCATGCGCCAGACCGGTAAGTCGAAGACCTGTGTCTGGCGCTGGCAGGAACGCTTCATGCAGGAAGGTTACGACGGGCTCCTGCGCGATAAGACGCGACCCTCGCGCATCAAGCCGCTTGGGTCGGATATCGCCGCACGTGTGGTTGTACTCACTCAGACCGATCCGCCCGCCGAGGCGACCCACTGGACTGCCGCCATGATGGCAAAAGCGGTCGGTATCAGTGCGAGTTCGGTCCAACGCATCTGGCGTGCGCACGGTCTTCAGCCGCATCGGGTCCAGCACTTCAAGCTCTCCAACGACCCGAAGTTTATCGACAAGCTGCGCGACGTCGTCGGGCTCTATGTCGATCCGCCCGCTCATGCCATCGTGCTTTCGGTCGATGAGAAGTCGCAAATCCAGGCGCTCGACCGCACCCAGCCGGGCCTACCGATGAAGAAGGGCCGTGCCAGCACGATGACCCATGACTACAAGCGCCACGGCACGACGACGCTGTTCGCTGCTCTTGACGTCCTCGAAGGCAAGGTTATCGGCCGATGCATGCAGCGCCATCGTCACCAGGAGTTCATCCGCTTCCTGAACGGTATTGAGGCGCAGGTGCCGGCCGGAAAGATCGTGCACGTGATCCTCGACAACTATGCCGCCCACAAGCATCCGAAGGTGCGTCGATGGCTCGACCGGCATCCACGCTTCACCTTCCACTTCACGCCCACCTCGTGCTCGTGGCTCAACGCTGTCGAAGGATTCTTCGCCAAACTCGCCAAGCGGCGACTAAAGCGCGGCGTCTTCCGCTCAGTCGTCGATCTCCAGGCCGCTATCAACCGCTTCGTCGCGGAGACAAACAATGATCCCATCCCCTTCACCTGGACCGCAGACCCAGACAAAATCATTGCCGCCGTCAGGCGAGGACACCAAGTGTTAGATTCCATCCACTAGTGGATCAAATCTGACATTTGAATCCCGAAGAGGATTCCCACCGGATTCGACGCATGCGAGTCTGGCGCATGCGAACTGGAATTTCCATTACTCTCATGCCCGGGGATCGCCGCCGTCTGGAGGGGCTCGTACGGGATCGCAATGCGCCGCATAAGCATGTCTGGCGGGCCGCGATCGTGCTGTTGAGCACAGACGGCATCGGCACCAATGAGATCATGCGCCAGACCGGTAAGTCGAAGACCTGTGTCTGGCGCTGGCAGGAACGCTTCATGCAGGAAGGTTACGACGGGCTCCTGCGCGATAAGACGCGACCCTCGCGCATCAAGCCGCTTGGGTCGGATATCGCCGCACGTGTGGTTGTACTCACTCAGACCGATCCGCCCGCCGAGGCGACCCACTGGACTGCCGCCATGATGGCAAAAGCGGTCGGTATCAGTGCGAGTTCGGTCCAACGCATCTGGCGTGCGCACGGTCTTCAGCCGCATCGGGTCCAGCACTTCAAGCTCTCCAACGACCCGAAGTTTATCGACAAGCTGCGCGACGTCGTCGGGCTCTATGTCGATCCGCCCGCTCATGCCATCGTGCTTTCGGTCGATGAGAAGTCGCAAATCCAGGCGCTCGACCGCACCCAGCCGGGCCTACCGATGAAGAAGGGCCGTGCCAGCACGATGACCCATGACTACAAGCGCCACGGCACGACGACGCTGTTCGCTGCTCTTGACGTCCTCGAAGGCAAGGTTATCGGCCGATGCATGCAGCGCCATCGTCACCAGGAGTTCATCCGCTTCCTGAACGGTATTGAGGCGCAGGTGCCGGCCGGAAAGATCGTGCACGTGATCCTCGACAACTATGCCGCCCACAAGCATCCGAAGGTGCGTCGATGGCTCGACCGGCATCCACGCTTCACCTTCCACTTCACGCCCACCTCGTGCTCGTGGCTCAACGCTGTCGAAGGATTCTTCGCCAAACTCGCCAAGCGGCGACTAAAGCGCGGCGTCTTCCGCTCAGTCGTCGATCTCCAGGCCGCTATCAACCGCTTCGTCGCGGAGACAAACAATGATCCCATCCCCTTCACCTGGACCGCAGACCCAGACAAAATCATTGCCGCCGTCAGGCGAGGACACCAAGTGTTAGATTCCATCCACTAGACAGCGATGATCCACTGTGGACGAGCCCATCCCACTAACAACTTAGTCATGACCCAAAAGTTCCCCGGCCTAACCTGGCGGGCCGAACATGCGCACCCGCGAGACGTCGACTTCGGCTAACGCGCCGCCAGCGATTGCAGCCCATTCCACAGCGGAAAGCAGAACTCTCCAGAGACCCTTCTAGCTGTCAATCATGTGTTGAAACCCGTTCCGAGCCCTCCCCCCTAGGGGGGCAGCTCCTAGAGGGTGGGAATGTGTGATAGGTCACAAGGGCTAGGCGTCATTGCACCCGCAAGAACTGTCGTGCGTGAGATGCCAACCTGGCGGGCTATCTCAAGCGCGCCGATCCCATCCTTATGGAGCTCGCACACCTTGGCAACCTTGGCGCTCCCGGACATAACCAAAGCCTGCCTGATGTTCTTCGGGTCGGCGCCCTTTTGTGGTTAACGAGCAACGGCCAAGCGCCACAGCTCTTTCGTTTTGAGATTCTCGCCTGATGACCGAGCGCAGCTTCCCGCCGCCCTGGACCGCCGAGAAGATGCCCTGGGGGTCGTGGTCCGTGACGCTGACGGTCAGTCGCTCGCCTACGTCTATTCTGGCGGCACGCATTGCCAATGTGCTCACCGAGGACGAAGCGCGGCGGATGGCGAGCAACTTCGCGAAGCTCCCGGAGCTGCTCGGCGGAAACTAGAGCGGATCAGCTTCGGCCGCCCTCACTCTTTGACGGTGCTTACCTCGGCGTTCGGCCGTTTGATAGATGTTGCCTATCGGTCGTTTCGATGAACCCTATTGATTATCACGGTCGAATTGTTCGACGTTTTGTTTGGGGGGACTTGAGATGCAGCCGCAAGAAGTGCTCGGGCACCTGCGGAACGCACTAGCGGCGACGCTGCTTTTTTGCATGCCGGTCACCGCGCACGCGGCTGACCTGAACCTTCAAGACAGTGGGCAAGCCGTACAGGGTGCTGCGTACGCACAGATGCCTGCCACGGATTTCTGGAGCGACCCGTCCTCTTGGTTAGAGGACTATCTCGCGCATTGGTACGACCGTGTGGATCAAGCTCAAGCGAGCCAGCCGCACTGGATAACGCCACTCGCCACGGTCACGCCTCGGCTTGAGGAGGAATTCCGTTACGATCAGTTGTTTGAGCACCTTGGAAACGGGGCCAACCTCTATAACTTCGATGGTGGTAAGGGACTTGAGCTCATCCCTACTACCACCAACGAGGTGATCTTTAATCTCCCGCCCTACTTGGATCGAACAGAGGTAGAGCAGGCTCACGGTCTCGGAGATTGGCCATTCTTTTTAGTCAAGCAACGGCTCTTGAGCGCCAATGAAGAAAATGGAAATTACATCCTCACCGCGTTTTTGGCGGGTCAAGCGCCGATCGGCGCCAGCCCCTTTACCAACCACGCTTATGTCGTTACGCCGACCCTTGCGGGGGGTAAAGGCTGGGGCAACTTCGACATTCAGGCAACAGTCGGCGTACCAATCCCGACCGAGCTCGAAAGTACGATCGGCACCTCGCTCGCGACGAATGTTGCCTTACAATATCACCTCGGACAGTACTTCTGGCCGGAGTTTGAATTCAACGATACCTATTGGTTCGACGGCGAGCGGGAGGGAAAGAACCAACTATTCCTGACACCCGGGATTATTTTCGGACGGATTCCTCTTGGCGGGCGTGAGAAGCTTATCGTCGGCGTAGCTTATCAGTTCGCGGTTTCAAAGCAGACGTTTGACCCCCTGACACCAATGTACAACCGTGCATGGCTCCTCACGTCGCGTTTAGCGTTCTGAGGTTATCGAGGACGTCGGTTTCGGCCGGCGCCGTCGCGCCCTGAAGAGGTGAAGCGGCTCTGGAGGGCGCGGCTGGTGACGCCGAGCTGCTCACGCTGCTAAGCCAAGTACAAGCGCTCTCCCTAAGGACGGAGAGCGTTCTTACGGTCGGAGGAGCTATGCGGCGGCCTTCAGCCTAGCGGGTGCCCCACCTTCAAGTACCCTGATTAGTCGCACCAACGCCACAATAAGCGTCTCAAGACCACGACCTGCAACAGGACGACCGATAGGAGTGGGAACAGGACGAGGAGTAGGAACAGGAACAGCCTTGGCCCCGCCGGAGACGGCCTGCAACTCAAGGCTGATTAGTACGCGCATTGGTTTTTCTCCCTAGTAACGACACTCTAAGGTTGCCAAGTGCACGACTGGACTGAGGCCCATGCAAGTGCAAATTTGGAATAAGGCTAAGACGGCGTTGGCTTCGGCCTGGCGCGCCTAGGAGGGAGGCAAATGATAACGAGAATCACCTTGGCAGCGGCCGTGATCGTAGCAATGACTGTCACCGCATGGGCTCGATGTCCGGAAGGGACCCATGAGAAATGCGTAACGCAGCACCATGGAACGGTCACGTGTGCCTGCCACAAAATTGGGCTGCCCTCGGCCCATGCGTGCGCCGGCGACGAGATCCCAGAGCTACAAAGGTACCAGCCACAAGTCCTTTGGCCGCGAAGCATGCGGTGCTACCCCCATCACTAGGCTAAGCCGAACGGAAATCGGCCTCGGCTTACGCTCCTAATGCTTGTCGTCGGCCTGGTTTGGCTGTGGTCGGACATTAAGGAATGGGGTCCGAAGAGGCACCGCGCTCATCGCAGGGGCGTCGGCTTCGGCCGGCGCCCCAACTTTTTTGTTTCGGAAGGTTGCCAGAGCGGCCCTTGAAACGGTTTGTTACAAACCCGCAACGATGAGACTGCTCGAAAATGGTATGCACTGTACGTGATGGGCCTCTCCCATCACTTCTCCATTGGGAATGCTTGGAAGAAGCCCCGCCCCGCAGTGGGGCTTCTTCTTTGGCGCAAGGGCGTCGGCTCGGCCGGCGCCTTTTCTATTGCACTCCGCTCGGCCCCTGGGGAGGACCCTTTGGTGGATTGAGTGCTTTGCCCCAAATGCAAGGAACCAATGAGGATCCGGGCATTTCGCAATTCCTGCGGCTTTGAGCAACTAGACTAGGATAGCGAGCACAAGAAGCACCAGAATGATCAGAACGGAGTTCTTCCATTCCCTTGGGTTCATGGCTGCGCTTCTCCTGCCGTGTTAAGGGCCGCTAAAGTTTGATAGTCTCCCCGGCCGACGGTCAAGAAATGCGGCGGCTCTTCGTCGTGTTGCTCGCGCTTAGCCTGACGGCTTGCGCTACCTACCGGGCCGGGCAAGTAGATGATGCATATATTAGCCACCCGGTGTCAGAAGTGGTTCTTAAGCTAGGGCCACCGACAACTCAATTCGATGCCGGTAGCGGTCGCATGGCCTTCCAATGGTTGAATTACGGCGAATGCAGCCGTTCGGCCACCGCCACGACTACAAAGCCCGGCTCCACGTCATTGGCCGACTGGACTGTTGAAAGCTGGCAAGAGACCCGAGATTGCGCTGCGGCAAAGTGAAGAGAGCACCCCTAATAAGCGCGCGCGGGCGCTCGCGCGCCCAGACGGTCTCTACGTAGTTGGGCACCACGACCCACTCGATGAGCAGGTGCGGCACCGGTTCTGGGAATTGAATGGCCCCCCTTGAGGAGGTGATGGTGGCGCTCAGCGGGCTCATGCCGAAATCAAAGACCCAGAAAAAGTGATAGGGCTTTCACGCGTCACAACTGAATCCCTGGATCAGCAATGCCTGATTCCGCTCATCCCCTAGGAGCGGACCTATTGGGTGAGGCGCGAGCTACGTCCGCTTTTGACCCCAAAGCCGACATCCGCGATGCCTCAACTTCATAGCTTGCTGCCTGCTCGCTGCTCACCGCGCGTGCGAGACTCGACTTTGCCCTTCCTTGAATTTGATGCGAGACGAGACCAGCATGTCGGGGGCCCATAAGCTCAACATCTTCCAAGGCGTTAGCCCCTTCGCCCCGGGAGGCAGGCCACGACTGTGCTCATCCGGCACAGTCGTGGGTTCGTCAACGCCGTCCACTTCGATCGTTCGCACTCGACGTCAATGCGCCGATTGGTAATTCGTGCTGATCCGCGCCAGCCACTCGTCCCAGGTCATGAATTTCAGCCCGAGCCGGTCATAGTTGACCACCAGATATCCGTCGCGGTCGCGCCAGACCGCGCTTGGTTCGATTTCCTGCACCTCCTGCGCCATGACGCCTACATAGGCGGTGTGGTCGCGGCCCTTGTAGCGGAAGCGATAGAGTTCGATGCCGTTGTCGAGCCGTGCCAGCGGAACGATGTCTTCCTTGAGGCGGATGTCGGAATGATGCCCGCCACCGCCACCCTTGCCCGCCACCGCCATGCCCGCCACCGCCGTGCCCGCCACCGCCATGCCCGCCACCGCCGTGCCCGCCACCGCCATGCCCGCCACCGCCATGCCCGCCACCGCCATGCCCGCCACCGCCGTGCCCGCCACCGCCGTGCCCACCACCGCCATGCCCGCCACCGCCATGCCCGCCACCGCCATGCCCGCCACCACCATGCCCGCCACCACCATGCCCGCCACCACCGTGGTAATGCCCGCCACCACCGTGGTAATGCCCAGGATGTCCCCCGTGCCAATGATGCCAGCCGTAGCCGCCGCCCCACCAACCGCCAGACACCCAAGGACCATAGGTGCACACGTACCAGCCCGGCCCGTTCCAGCCGTCGTCGTACCAGCAATAATTTTGACCACCCCAGACGTATTGCACGCTCTCGACCAATTTCAGACTGTCGGCCGCAGCGCGGATCCCACCGGCGGTGCCAACCGGCGCCGCCTGTGCGCTGCCATGCATCAGCGTGCCGCCGGCCATCAGCGCGGTGGCGAGCATCCCCAAGCCAAAAGAACTTCGCATCGTTTTCTCCCTTGAAGTCTGTTCAAATCCATACGTTCAGCAAAACCGCTAGCGATCTTACCGCAACGAGACGCTCGGTGCAGAGCTTGCCGCACGATAAACGCCGGCCGGCGCTACTTGTTGCCAAGGTAGAGCCATCGCAGTCCATTGCGCCTGCGCCGAACTGGCGGCCGAACAGATCACCGCCGACAACTTTCACCAAAATGTCTGCTAATTGGCAACCACTTAGCTGACGATCCGACATAGAATGGACCTTCGCGACCATTTGCTGTCACTTAAGCCTGCCTTCCCGGCGTACCTGCTGCTAAAGGTCCGCCGCGGGGACCCAAGC
The DNA here is from genome assembly GCA_963804515.1 of uncultured Alphaproteobacteria bacterium. Classification (GTDB taxonomy): domain Bacteria; phylum Pseudomonadota; class Alphaproteobacteria; order Rhizobiales; family Methyloligellaceae; genus Methyloceanibacter. The sequence continues at coordinate 313,962 of CAWDQR010000001.1, forward strand.
GATCGATGAGGGACCGTGCGAGAGGAGCCAGCCCATGGCCAAGTTGAAACTTACCTACTTCGACTTTCACGGTGGACGCGGAGAACCCGCAAGACTCGCACTCTCGATCGGCGGGATCCCGTTCGAGGACGATCGCGTCCCACCCTCGGAGTGGGGGAGCCGCAAGGCGCATACCCCGTTCGGCGCTTTACCGGTGCTCGAAAAGGACGGGCAGGCCGTCGCGCAGTCAAATGCGATCAACCGCTATGTCGGCAAGCTTGCGGATCTCTACCCGTCCGATCCGTGGCAAGCCGCGCTGTGCGACGAGGTGATGGGGGCCATGGAGGACATCGGCACAAAGATTGGAGCTACTTTTTTCCTACCGGAAGAGCAGAAAAAGGCTCGGCGCGAAGAGCTGGTCGCAGGCCCGATCCCATTCTATCTCACCCGGCTGGAGCAGCGGCTTGAAGCACATGGAGGCCGGTACTTTGCCGCCGATCGCCTCACAGTCGCCGATCTCAAAGTCTTCGTGTGGATTCGGCACCTTAGGTCCGGAGCACTCGATCATGTGCCGACCGACTTGCCCAGTCGCGTCGCGCCCAAGTTGGTTGAGCACTATGAGCGGGTGAAGAACGACCCGCGGGTCAAGGCCTACTACGCCAAGCACAGTCTTCCCGGCTGAGCACTACCTCGTCCGGGAAGCCACCATCCGTTCACAGACGGTCTCGACATCTGACATCTAATCTGAGGGTCGCATCGATAAAGATGGAATGCGTATGGTCAAAGAGATGCGCACGCGTGGTGTCACCCGCCCGCCAGTACGCGATGGCCAACGAGAGGGATTCCTCTGTAACCTTTACGCCAAGCTTACTTTCACTTTGACTAATGTTCCAACGACCATCACTTTTCCTGAGTTCAGCCACATCTCTGGATTGATATATTAGTAATACATTGTGGAGCAATTGCGACTAGGACTCAAGATGTTCTAAGATATGCCTAAACGAAGTGATAGCCATGGTAAGAGCATCCAATCCGCTAACTTTAAGGTAGTGTTTCATCGCTACAAATCTCCATTTGGGTTAGAGCCCATCCGCGAACGCCGGTCGATCTTTTCCCTCTTAAGGCCATTCGGTCCTGGATGTTGGCGCACAAGCGCGTGGGGCGTCGGCTTCGGGTCGGCGCTCTTTTTCTTCCTAAGCTCCGGGCGACGGTGACGTGACGCCACAGTGCCATTTAGCCGCGTCGGGTCGGTTGAGACGGACTGATAAAGTTTCCGTTGCTCGACATCCTGCCTTTAAAGCCCCGCGCCTTCCAGTTCTTGAGCCTGCCTCGTTCATGTCAAGACCACCTATTGGCGACAAGGCAATGACGGGCGTCGAGCGGCAGCGCCGGCGGCGTGAGCGGCTTCGGCGCGAGCGCGAGGAAGTAGCCAGGAAGACCGGCAAACCGCCTGACCCACCGCCTAAGAAAGAGCCCTCTGAGGATTGACCGCCAGACGTCGTCTGCCGCCGCCCAAAAATAAGCCCCGGCGGGAAGCCAGAGGTTAGATAGTGGGTGACAGGCTAGAGTCACCAGTCTCGCTGTGCACAGTTGTGGGCTGCAGGGTGACATTTCCGCACCACTGCCTTAGGCAGAAAGGCGTCGACTTCGGTCGGCACCCTTTTTGCTAAGTAGGTCTTTTGCTCTGAAGCGGCTCGCATTGTGCAGTCGGATCGTTGCGAGACAGAGATCCTCCGACACAAGCCGTTACAAACTAGCCACACGGCAGTTGCAATCTCCACCTCAAATCAATCTGTCTAACGGGACCGATATTATAGCTGGCAGCGATGGCTTTTGAGCCAATTCTGGCGTGGGCCGTGATCGAGCCATGCGGAAAGCTGGCCCTGCATTCGATTGCAGAGCCAGACAGGGCCAAGGAATTTTTCCTGGCGAGCGACGAAACTGACGGGTGGGAGGTACTAGAGATGGTTGGCGTAAACGTCGTCGCTATCACTATCGAACCTAGCCAAGGCAATGATGACGCACTGCCGGCAGAAGCAGAGATTTTGGGGCTGCGATGAGCCAAAGCACGTTGGCGATAGTCGGCGGTGTTGGTCTCGCCGCTTCGGCGTTAGCGGTGGCCCTCTGGTTTTGGGCGTCGCTGCTGAAAGTCCCCAACAACCAAGACAGGTTCATCGATGTGCTACCGAAGATCGGTTGCCTGAACGCATACGCAGCCTTTGCCGCGAGCGTGGCCGCGGCGTGTGTGGCTATCGTCTGGCTCGTCGGGGCCTACTCAGATTGAGATCGGCGCGTGGCCAGCTCGACGACGCGGAAGTGGAACTCGGCCTCCTTGGCTTCGGCGTCTGAACATGCCCAAGCGCGAGACGAAGTCGGCAACGCGAGCGCGCCCCGCCTCGATAAGGAGAGACTAATGCAGAAGCATCTGATAGCCGAAAGCCTGCTAGTATTTATCGTCAGCCCCATACTTGCCGATTATTACGTGGCGCAGGACCCAACCACCAAACAGTGCCAGATCATCGACGCAAAGCCAGATGGCAGAACCATGATGATGGTTGGCAAATCGTCATACGTCACGAGGGCCTTGGCCTTCATGGCTGCTGGCAACGATTATAAGGATGTCTGCAAGGGAGTTACCACGCTAGCCGCCCCGAAGGGCGCTTAGCGTGGAGTGGCGACTCGGCCAACTGGCTGCCCGCGTCCCCGCTACGCAGCCTCCTAGGCCATAAGCACCGGTACCCAGTTTCAAGATCGCGTTGTATTGCAGACAAGCAAGATCAGCGCTCATCTCCTGCCGAGTTTTCTTTACAGTGATTTTCGTAAGTGCTCTGCAATTCAGCTTTCCCGCCTCGCGCCTCCCTTCCTAGAGTATCCCGGCCATGATCAAGCCGACCAGGATGATCGAGAACAGGCAGAACAGCTTGAACGCCACTACATCTATCTCGCGCTTGGTTGTCGGGCGGGCAGCCAAATACTTTTCTAACGTCGGGGCAATGGCCATGTTCTACCCTCCTTTGCGACGTAAGCCTCGCAATCCGTAGGACCCCAGCCGACGGCTCACTATGCGCGGCTGCTCGAATACAACCGCGATGATCGCCCCATCGTTCCCCAGCCACTCTGGTCATTCCTATACAAATTTGCGGTCTCTCGCAGATATCAGTTTGATGCCTTCCCCCGCGCGGAACCGCACGCCGCTTCTCCACGTTTACAGATCGCCTTCGCCGCTTAATAGACGAGCTGACCATGGACACTATCCTGCTCATTATCTTGATCATCCTTCTGCTCAGCGCACCCCCGACGTGGCCCTATAGCGTCTTCGGCAGGTCGCGGCGTCATCGTCCTTAGTCCTCCTAGGAATATAAAAGGGGGGCCCGGTAGCCTTTCAGCCGTGTACGAGCGACCCAAAATCACATGGGAGAACGTAGTCTTTGTCACTGGCCGCAACACCGGCAAGAAATGGTCCAAGATGGATCTGTTCGATCTTCGACACGCAATCGAACGGGGGTACAAAGTTCCGGAAATCGCCACCTTTCTGATGCGCACCGAAATCGAGGTGCGGAGAAAAGCGCTTGAGCTAGGACTGAAGCTTCCGGCTGTCCGCTAACAAGCGAGTCTTCTGCCGCAGAGTGACAATGCGACCAGGCCGACGCTTCATCGTCTCATCAAAAGCGGCCCGCGCTACGAAGTAGTCCCCTACGAGGGCGATCAGCTCCTCGACCCGACTATCCCCGTTGTCCCACTGCTCGACCATGTAGGGCAGGTCGAACGGTCTCCCCGTAGCCATGCGAGCAGATGAGAACGAAAACAGAACACCGTCAAGGCGCCGAGCAGCGCAAAGCCAAGGTCGTCGCGTGTCGTGGCTGCTCTGCAACACAAGAAAGCTTCGGCCCGTGACACTATCAGGAGTGCGCGGGCGACCAAGGTCCGGCCTGGCTCGGCAAAGGCAATCCCCGGATCAAAAAAAGTCCGCGCACAACTTAAAACTCTCACGGGGGGAATGACATGGATATGACCGCTTTGCTCGTTGCCTTGCTCGTTGGCGCAATAGCTGGATGGCTCGCTGGTCAATTGGTGCAGGGGACCGGATTCGGTCTGCTTGGCGATATTGTGGTTGGTATCGTCGGGGCGCTTATCGCTTCCTGGCTGTTTCCGACGCTTGGTCTGCATCTTGGCAGTGGGATTATCGCTGCGATTATCGCTGCAACCGTTGGCGCTGTTATTCTCCTACTGATCGTGCGGCTGATCAGGCAGGCCACGGCATAGCCACCCGCATAAGAAGAAGCCCGGCCTAAGAGGGAGCCGGGCTTCTTAACTTTGCGGTCGGGGCCTTACGCGCTTGGCAGCGAGGGGAGCCGCCATTTCCGACCGCTTAGAGCATGAACGTCCCAACCCCCTCATCGGTTTCCCGACAACGTCAAACTCTTTCATTTTTCGAGTCCGGCTTTGTTCACTTGTGGCGATGCGCGTGAGGCCCAGATTCGGAGTTCCTGTGGTCTGTTAGTTTCGCGTGATCCCCAATGGCGTCTCAAGCTCTTTGGTCGGGCAATCTCCGGCTGTCTCTCGTGTCGATCCCTGTAAAGCTCTATCCCGCCGTCTCGACGGAGGACGCGGTGTCGTTCCGTATGATCCACAAGCCAAGCGGGAAGGCGATCCGCTATCTCAAGGGCGTGGAAACAGGGGAGGGCTTCAAAGAGGTGCTCGATGAGGAGATCATCAAGGGCTATGAGCACTCCAAGGGCCACCACGTCTTACTGAAGCCGGACGAGCTTGACGCGCTGAAGCTCGAGGCCAAGCACCCCATCGACATGGTTCGCTTCGTGGACAAGGACAGCCTCGACGGCCGCTATTTCGAAAAGCCTTATTATCTCCTGCCGGACGGCGACGAGGCCGATGAGGGCTACGTCATCATGCGTGATGCGCTCGCTAAGACCGGCAAAGTGGCGATTGGCCAACTCGTCATGCAAGGGCGCGAGCACCTCGTGGGTATCACTGCTCAGGGTAAAGGTCTGGTGCTGGAGATCCTGCGCTACGCCCATGAGCTCCGGGATCCCGAGCCCTACTTCGAGAAGGTGGACGCGACGGCTAAGAGCGATGCCCAAATGAATACGCCAAGGCTGTGAAGGAGCTCGTGCGCGCCAAGGTGGAGCATCGGGCGCCGGAGATCCAAGTCGCTGATGAGAGCGGCAAACCTCCGAAAGTCATCAACATCATGGCTGCGCTGAAAGAGAGCATGCAGGCCAAGGGGCGCGGCAAAGTGCGTGATGCCGTGAGGCGACGGATGGGCCAAGACGCGCCGAAGCCAACGGCCAGGGGGAGTCACACAAGACCGAGAGCGCGTACGAGCCGAACGGCGCACTGAAACTTATGTGCGGTCGGTACGACAATCTGATCCCGCGAGACTCCTACAGCGCGTTGTTCCGCGTGGGGCGAAACTTCCCACCGTTTACAACATTGCGCCCACCGATCAGATCCCGATCGTTCGCATCGACCCCCGCGATGGCGAGCGAGAGCTCGTTTTGGCACGTTGGGGCCTCATTCCATTTTGGATGAAAGAGAAGCCGAAGGTTCCCCACATCAATGCGCGTGCTGAGACAGTGCACAAGCTACCCCTATTTCGAGAGGCCTTTGCAAAGCGCCGCTGCCTGATTCCCGCGACCGGATTCTGTGAATGGCGATCCCGCGAAGCGGTCAGACACTTGGGCGCTCGAAAGGGGGACATCGATTGCAAGGCTGACGTTCGCAGCAAAGACTGGATTTATCGCTGGCGTTTAAGATCCGAGCTGACGCGGATTATGTGGCTTGTATGGAGCAGAAGGGGTTCGTCAAAATCCAGGTTGGCCAATGAGGCTACGGCCATGGCGTACGGCCGAGCTGGAGTAGATCGTATTTAGGCTTAGGAACGCCTAGGAAGATCCACCCCGCGTTCAATCAAGCGAAAAAATTTGGCGACAACCTACAAGCAAGCTCGTGAAATAGACTTATTTGAGCGACCTTCTAGTCAGCGCCCCTACACGATTCATCCCAGATCCCCGAACATTGCCCAGGTCAGGCCTTGGGCGTGGTAAGTTTTTGCCCGCGTAGCAATCCAGCCCTAGGAGTATGAGTCATGAGACTGACAATCTTGGCATGCGCGGCCCTTTTGATTGGCGGTGCAGGTGGCGCGCAGGCTGTCCAGAAGCCAGGAGGCGGCATGGATGACGCCAAATGCCAGACCCTTTGGACCACGCTATCGCCGAATGGCGCCACGATCTCCAAAGACAAGGCGGTGCCCTATATCGTGGACTTCACCATGGTCGACACGGACAATGACGGAACTATCGACGCCGATGAGTTTAAGGCAGGCTGCCAGGGCGGTTTGGTCAAGGCACAGTAGCAGGTCCTGGCGTACTGGAGCGGATCCCCCGAAGAAAAGCGGGGAGCACGGGGCTTGGTTGCAATTGCGGGAACTGGTGGCTTAAACGCCACCAGCCGAAACCTTATCAGTCCGTCTCAACTGATCGAGGCGGCTAAATGGCGCTGTGGCGTCACGTCACCGGGCGCCTTGTGATTTGCGAAGTTCGGATGCCCCTATGCGGTAAGACTATTTTTGACGCCTTGCAGTTCGTGGCAAAGGGTTCAGCGCGCAGCCGTGAAGGCTCCAATACCTGGAGTTTGACGCGCGCCCTCTCAGCTTTCCAAATCCGGTTGCGCCCAGGTACCCTCACTCGATGGACCATCTCGCAACTCAAATCCTAGCCGTTATCAAGGCCAATCCTGGCTGGGCAATGTTCATGATCGGCCTTACCGCATTCGGGGAGTCGTTCATGTTTCTCAGTCTGTTGTTTCCAGGCACCGCGATCCTCGTTGCGGCTGGTACGCTGGTGTCCGCCGGTATTCTTAATCCAGTCTCGAGCGTGATTGCGGGAATTGTCGGTGCCGTCCTCGGTGATTCAATCTCATTTTGGCTCGGGGACAAATTCGGGCCGTTTCTTCCGAAAATATGGCCATTCGGAAAACGCCCTGAGCTCCTCACGAATGGTATTGGGTTTTTTGAGCGCTATGGTGGGAGCAGCGTTTTCATCGGACGGTTCTTTGGCCCCTTACGCGCGATTGTGCCATTGGCGGCCGGCATGATGCACATGCCGACCTCACGCTTCTACGTGGCCAACATTCTATATTCTATCCGCGCTGGTTTGGGCGCCAACGCTTGTGCTTTTTGGCGCGGTCCTGGCTCGGTCTCTGTCTGGCATCGAAAATATTGCGACGCAGATCTTCTATATCGCGCTTATCGCCGCAGCTGTGACTGCGCTTGCTTATTGGGTGCGGCGACGAATCCTCATGCCGTAAGGGTGTCGTGAATTAAGCGCGCGCGTCCTCATCGTCATGCTAGGCCGGCGAACCAGGCGCTATGACAATACCGTCAACGTACTACGCCCGACCGGCCGTCAATACGCGCTCGGGAATGCTGCATAGCTCGATCCCGCGCGCTTTGCACATCTCTGTCCAAATGACATGAGGCCGCAACTTGGTCCGAGATATGCCGAAGGTGGAAACCCTCGGGTGTCCAGCCCAACTCAGCCCAATGCGCGTCTACTTACGTGCGCGGATCCCATGGCGCGGGCTGCACGAACTGCTGTTCCTTCTGGCGAGCGCCGCGTCGGCGTATGAGGAGCCAGGATGCCAGGCCAATCCCTAGCAGAGTCAACCCGCCCAAGGCTAATAATAGGGCCGACCGCTCCATCCAGGCGCTCGCGGGAACTCCCACCGCCATAACGAGTCCGACCAGACAGATTTGCCAGGCAAGGATATGGACACCCGCCGTAAAGGTGCCTAGCGCCAGCAGCATGAGAATGGCAAGGCTAGTGGCCTCGGCATCCATCATTCGTTGAACGTTGGGCAGCAACACCAGATTCATCGCGACCAGGAACGCGAGCCAATGCAGCGCCTGCGTCCAGACCAAGCGCAGTCGTGCCTTCTTGTCATGAGCGTGCGGCCATCCGGAGCCGATGCACACCACGCAAATCACCAGCGCAAGAAACTCCCAGTAGCCCACGATCGATTGCTTCGAGTAGGTGTTGTAGGCGATCCCGAAAATCGCAAGAACGAACACCCCTGCATAAGGTAATTCTCTGAGCCAGAAACTCGCGTTCGGCGAGGATTGCGCCGAAATGATTGGCGGGATGGTCGGGCGCTCGTCGCCGGCGCTTGATGGAGAGTTGGTCATGAGTGTGAACCGGGCCCACAATGCCCCCACGAAAGCACGAATGGAATCGTCATAGCTTACACTTCTCGCCTGACCGTGAAACTGTGCCATTGACTGCCAATCTTTGTCTAGGGTGAGACAGTGGTAGCCACCCTTGTCAGCCACCATCAAGGTCGAGTGGCTGAAGCCCGAGTTTTGCCAATGCCCTAAAGGGCGGTGCTCTGTGTGGAGAGACCAGGGCGGGCGATGGCGGCGCGACGCCGCCATCGGTGCTTTTCTTATACCTCACGAGTATCCAATATACCGAAGCGCGAGTCGACCTTGTCCGGGGTGATGATTGCCGGAGGGATTTCGGCGGTCGTCTGGGCAGCGGCTTCATTGCCGCTTGAAAGCAATTGCGGCGAGGATAATCACCATCACCGAGAACTCGATGGGTTTCATGTTTTCCTCAGATAAACTCTAGAGCGGCGCAGATATAAGAGACGGCGGCAGTCTCCGAAACCCGCAGGCGCGCAGCGCAAGCTTCCGTCGTTCCCGGCCCCATTTCTTCATCATTCAGACACGCTCTACCCGGTGTGATGTTAGGGAATGGAAGACCACGCAGCCATCCAGGTGGTGCTCTCCTGCAGTGTCCGCTTTGGGTCATAACCGGACGAAGTAGGTCTCTGGCAAAGACGTCAGCTTTACTTCTACAAGCTGACCAAGATTGAGGAGCGCGTTGGCGTCAGTTTCGTGCCACGAGCTGACATTCGTATCCAAGACTTCGTGACGCAAAGCGCGCGTCCCTTTACTCCGTCCTTGGTTCATTCCAAGGCTCACCCCACTCTCTGCGAGCTTCGGAGAGAGACCCCGGATCTTCTTCCGGCTTCCTCAGCTCATAGGCGATCAGCCGCTTGCATACATGAACGATGTCTTTTAGGCGAACGGAGTTGGCCTTTTGAATTGTCTCAATGAGCGCCTTGAAGAGTTTCGGGTCGCGGCCTCCGGGCTCGTTCCACTTATGCTCCGTGACGAGAAATGCGTAAACTTGAGCCACGTCAGCCGCAAGCGACGCGCCGATTAAAGCTAACCGAGGGGCGTTCGCGTCGTAAACCGGGGTTGCTACACGCTCAATTTCGAACGGTGTGGGAAATCTGTTTGAAGGATCTTTTGCGAGTTCGTCCAGAATGTCCTGCACGCCCTCGAGCCATATGAGCCTGCTTCTCAACTGATACGCGGCTGCCATCAATTCGCCGCGCATCGCCGCCGCGAGGACAGTGGTTTCCTTGCGTTGGAGGTCTTCCTGTGACTGGGCTTGGAGTTCGATTTGATGCTCTCTCGCCTCTCTGTCCAAAAGCGCTCGCTCCTGCAAAGCTTGGCGATCAAGCTCGGCCTGATTGCCTTGCGACAGGATCAGGTTGCGAAAGCCGACACGCGCCTGCCAGGCGATTGCAGCTAGTCCGATGATTACTCCAATGAGGGTAGCCCAACCTTGCGGTAAATCATGTGCAACCGCCCAATCCCACGTCGCCTGTAGAGGTCTATGCTCGATGGTCCAATTAAATGCGGCGTGTACATGTTCGAGAACCCAGTTAAACCCGGCCCTTAGAGGCGCCAAAGCGCGAACGGCACTCACGACCATCAGGACGCCCGTGAGGGTGCAAAGGATTACCAAGAGCCTCGTCAGTTGCCTCTCGCTCATGGCAAGCGCCTCCCGGCTTGCCCCCCGATCGAGGCGTCTAGAGGTCTCATAACGGTATGCCCCGCTTCCACAAGCACTTTCGAGACCAAACTATCCAGACGTGCGCAGGTCTCGGATATTTTTTCGGAGGGTAGCGCTTTATGCTCGCCTGTCTTCAAATGGCGTGACCCCAGGAACGCGTTTGCGGCGGCGAGGAACTTAACGACCTTTAGGTCATGGTCAGAGAGGGGAAGCCCTTTCTTTCTCGCGTCCTTGGCTATTGCTTTGTAACGGCGCCGCAGATGTGCAAGACCCTCAACTCTGCCCTCCTTTAAGCGGAGGAAGGCTTTCAGATATAGCTCGATGGCTTGGCAAAGAAGCAATGTGATTGGGGCGCTGGGATACATCACCTCATTGAGGCCAGAACGTTCCAAAAGGACGGCCGACTGCCAAAAAGAGCGAGCGTAATGGAAGAGGCTGAGGGGTGTTGCCCGCTCGTCATCGCTAATCATTCGATCAGTCCCTGGGCTTAATCGGCCCCCTACCGACCACATGGACAGACGTATCGACCGAGTTCGCAAACATGGCACTTCGGCCGATCGGAGCATCGACCTCAATATCAATCTTCAGCAGAAACGACGTCACCGCGTTCCAGCTTCACCGACGACCATTAATTGGACGGCCTTATGGTTAACGGCGAGTTAATACCGCCGCAGAACGCGGTGGCGCCTTGCTCTTAACGCGGCGGAAACGGCGGAGCGCGATTGCAGAAGCAGCCCAACTCAGACTTACGACCCGACTGGGAACTAGGTTCGGCGAAGGCGTTGGGAGCTCGAAGCTCTCTTCTCGTCTTGATTCCAGTGGAGTTCAGTGGCGCGCCGGCCCCTACTCATTCGGCCCTGGGACACGCTCGGCTGCGACAGATGCAGCATGCTTCAGCTCGTCAAGCTTTCTCTGAGCGCCTTGCGACCCAAGCTCCCGGGCGCGCTCGTACCAAGCCCGTGCCTTTACCAAGTCTCCCTTGATTCCCTGTGCACCGGTATCGTTTATGAAATTGGGATCGTAGGTCATTCCGAGAGCGAGCGCCGCATCGGCGCTCCCGGCTTCCGCCGCACGTTTGAAATAACCGCGGGCTCCGGCAAGATAGCCGACATCGATCATCTTTTGGCCATGCGCGATAAGGTCAGGAATGAGTCGGGTCTCGTCTTGCTGCGAGATCAGCGCCGTCTTAGGGTCAGTAGCAACATTAAGTTGCGTGGCTGCACTGGCGATGGGAGTACCGTCGGCGGCGATCAGCGCGATGCGCAAATTAGCGTGGCCGTTTGCCGACTTGGGTAGGCGTAGCCGCAAATCGCCGATCTCGTCCGGTCTCACGGTCCATTCCGCTTCACCGTAGGGCCGCCCATCCGAGAGGGTCGTGCCTTTCGGCAACCCCTGGATGGTGATGATACTTCGAAGCGGTGGATCGGCCGAATTGAGCGCAATGCTGAAGGGGACCTCACTGCCTCCCTCTGCCTCGATTGTGCTCGGTACGGTGAGCGCAACGGAAAGGTTCTCGACGTTCTGCTTCGGCGGGAGCGTTTCCGCAGAGCTGCTTGCGGTCGATGTCTTTTGAGCCCCTAGAGGTCGGCTGTCATTCCCCACGGCCACATCGATAGACCAAGGTGTTCTGATTACGCCTTGCCAAAACATAGCTCCGATAGTCGCCGCAGGAACCAGCGAAACGACGATCACCACCGCGAGAAGCGTGTTGCTCACCCACGGGCCTGGACTCGGTCCTATTGAGACGTCACTTGTTGTCTGTCCGACTGAAGGCTCGTCCGAAGGCTCGCCATCGGCTTCCACCCCCTTCAGGCGTTGGGCTAAGGTTCTTGGGTGCACGATGTTGTCGTCAGACGGACTAGGCGCCGAGTGGCTCACGGCACCCTCCAAGGCATGTGGGTTATACGGCTGCCGGCCAGGAAGGTTAGGGCATGTTCGTCCTGTCGCGCGCGATAGCTTCCACGGACGCTGTCGCCCGTGGAGCGGGGAGCTACCACGGTGATGATAGCGATCAGGTATCGTTCGAGCGTGAGGGCCATACGCATTACAACTCTCCTCGACGCGCTTGCTGACCAAATTTCGCTTACTGCAAAAGCGCGCCTGACTTTTGGCCGACCCAAGTCTAACGTTGCATTAGAGCAGAATCATGTCGACGAAGATCCGGGAAAAATGTGAGCGCAACACTCTTAGGCGAATAGGCGGCCCGCCTAGTCCAACACCATCGTACTGCAGGGCCTCAGGTGTATGCTTGGCGCGGGATGTTCGGTCTTTTTATCCACGCCGGCAACTCCAAGACTTGCTTGCCAGGTTGGAGCTTAGCAAGGAACTGAATCGCTTATACCGCGATGCGCCTGGTGCCGCCTATCTGTTCGCGCGTGCCTTGGTCGATGCCCGGCCGCTTTTAGACGACGAAAGCCAATCCCGTCGTAAGAAAATTAGGACGGTGAGCGCCGAAATAGCGCAGATCGAAGCCACGCGCTCAGACCGAGCTGATGCTGGCGTCTCAATCCTCGCGCTGTGCTTCTTGAAAGCGCTTCTCGCTGCTAAGGAGCCTATTGGATATCGCTTTTATCCTTGAGTCAGCCAGTATGGCCAACGGTACCGGCAACTCGAGCCCCGTGACCGACTTCCCCTGGACGATGAGACCAGTCGCGCGATATTGGCCAAGCGAGGTTATAGCTGCGTAGGCGATGTGGTCGATGCAGTGGAGGCAGAATGCCTGCAGGAGGGGCACGATCTCAGTGAGGCGCAGGGAGACATCCAATCAATCCTCGCATTGAAGACCGCCGAGTGGCGAGACCGGCTGAGCGGACAAGCCTCTGGCCAGGAATGCGCCTACGACCACAACATACTGATGAATAATGGTAAATTAGTTGCCTTGGCCGAGTCTCACCGGCTCGACGGTGCTGGCCAAGACTGGGCTGTCGTGAGAGGCCCGCCGACCAGCCAAGACACCGTCGCCGCCTTGTCGCTACGGGCCGCAAGAGAAGCGAGATCGCGAGGATCTCGGGTTTTTGCCGGTTGCTCTATGAGTTCAACCTTGCTCGACGTCCACGACTGGGGCCTCTCAAGATGCGGAGGCAGGAGGGTGGACTCGTCGCCCACGCCTTCGGCGAGTTGGGCCTGCGTCAAATTGCGAGCCTTGAGCAGGCTCGCGCCGCTCAGATTGGCGCCAGCGAGCTTGGCGCCGGCAAAATCCGTACGGTCGAGAACGGCCTCGCTCAAATCCGCGTTGGAGAGATTGGTCCCATCGAGCCGGGCATCGGTGAGATCGGCGCCGGACAGGTCCGCCGCCTCGAAATTCGCTCCCGTCAGCGTGGCAAAACGAAGCGACGCCCTGCGCAATCGCGCCAAAGCGAGGTCGACCGGGCCTCCATTGATCGGCCCCATCTGGCGCTCGCTCACGCTCAGGGAAATTCTCGTCAGATTGGGAATGACGGACGGGTGCTGCCGCCGCCAAGCGTTCCACAACCGGGGGCCGCGGCGCAGGACTTCGATATGTTCGGACTCAGCTGACACGCCACTCACGCAACAATGAACGAAACACAATGTATCCGATCACCCTAAAGCAAGCGTCTCGCTTTCCGCAAGAGATGGAGGTGCTCGCAAGCCCCTCTTTTTGCAAAATTGACTCGCGGGCTGACCGCAAAGCCACAGCAGAACGACACGGGAGCGAGGACCGGCGGATGGCCTCCCCCCGATCCTGGCTTGGGCCCGCGCCGCTTCCTAATAGTAACCGTATCGGTGATACGGCCGGTAGTAGCCGTAGGGCCGGTAATACCGGTAGGGATAGTAGCCGCCATACCAGTGCCGGTGGTAGCCGACCGGCTCGATCGGTGCGCCGGCAATGGTGGAGCGATCAAGGGAAAGCGCCGGCATGGCGCCGGCATGGCCGGAACCGGCGAACAGGCAGACCGTCAAAAGCGCGGCGCCCAATGTGATGGGGAGGTGACGCATTCTTATCTCCTTCGTCAGGCTCCCCCGGCACGCCCATCCTATGCGCCCCCATCCCCTGCCCGCAATGGAATCGGAACCACGAGCGAGTGACTTAAGGGTTTCGTTTGCCACGACCCTCAGCACTTCTCCACCACGGTGCGGTGATCGGCCCTTGATTTCCGATGACGTAGCCGAGAAAGTCGCGTTCCCGTCGGAATTCGAGGGACCGGACAATGCAGCTCGAAGTCGTCAAAGACTATTACGGGAAGTTGCTGAAGAGCTCGAAGGACCTGAAGACCTCCGCCTGTTGCGACGGCGGCGATTTGCCCGGCCATTTGCAGCCACTGCTTGCCAATGTTCATCCCGAGGTCGTCGCCAAATATTATGGTTGCGGCATCGTCGTGCCGGCAGAGCTCGGTGGCCGGCGTGTTCTCGATCTTGGCTCCGGCTCCGGCCGCGATAGCTATCTCTTGGCGCAATTAGTCGGGCCCGAAGGCGAGGTCGTCGGGGTCGACATGACGGATGAGCAGCTCGCGACCGCCAATGCCCATCTAGCTTGGCACCAGGAACGGTTCGGCTATGCGCGCAGCAATGTGCGATTTCTTGAAGGGTATATCGAACGACTGGACGAGCTTGCTCTTGGGCCGGAGAGCTTCGACGTCATCGTCTCCAACTGCGTGATCAATCTTTCGGTGGACAAGCCCGCGGTGCTACGCGGTGCGCTGCGGCTACTGAAGCCCGGCGGTGAGCTCTATTTCTCCGATGTCTATTGCGATCGGCGTCTTACCGACAGCGTCAGGGCGGATCCTGTGCTCTATGGGGAATGTCTCGGCGGGGCGCTTTATTGGAACGATTTCCTGCCCATGTCCAAGGCAGCCGGCTTCCTCGACCCGCGCCTCGTCACCAGCCGCCCGATCGAGATCACCAATGAGCCGGTCCGACACAAATTGGGCGCAGCGAAATTCTTCTCGGCGACCTATCGGATGTTCAAGCTCGAGGGCTTGGAGACGGCCTGCGAGGACTATGGGCAGGCCGTCATCTATCGTGGGAGCGTCGTGGAGCAGCCCGATGCGTTCGAGCTCGATGGTCACCACCTCATGGAGCGCGGCAAAGTCTTTCCGGTTTGCGGCAATAGCTGGCGCATGTTGGCCGACACGCGGTTTCGCCCGCATTTCGATTTCATCGGCGACTGCTCCACGCATTACGGAATCTTTCCGGGCTGCGGGACGGCGATCCCCTTCGCCTCGGCGGCGACGCCGCAGGCAAGCGGCGGGGGCTGCTGCTGAAAGCCGCGCGGGATCTGTACGTCAGGTGGGGGCCATGCAGAACTTCGACCTTGCTCGCCGCTTGACGGCGGAAGCTCTGGGCACCGCGCTGCTCGTCGCGGCCGTGGTTGGCTCGGGCATCATGGCCGCGCGGCTCTCTGGCGGCAACAACGCGCTGGCGCTCCTCTGCAACACCCTCGCGACCGGCGCCATCCTGGTCGTGATCATCACCATCTTCGCACCGGTCTCGGGCGCCCATTTCAACCCCGCCGTTAGCCTGGTGATGATGCTCCGAGGCGAGTTGGATCGGCGCGAGACCATCGCCTACATCCTGGTGCAGATCGCCGGGGGCTGTCTCGGCGCCCTATTCGCCCATTTGATGTTCGGCTTGAGCCCGCTCCAGCTCGCGACGACGGCGCGGACCGGATGGCCGCAGTGGCTCGCGGAGTTCGTCGCCACTTTCGGGCTGCTGCTCACCATCCTCGGCTGCGTGCGCATCAAACCGGACGCGGTCGCCTTCGCCGTCGGCCTCTACATCATGTCGGCGTATTGGTTCACGGCGTCGACGTCCTTCGCCAATCCAGCGGTGACCATCGCGCGGTCGCTGAGCGATACCTTCGCGGGTATCGCGCCCTCGGACGTCCCGGGTTTCATCGTGGCGGAACTTGTTGGGGCGCTCGCGGCAGCAGGACTCGCGGGCTGGCTGTTCGGGAGGGCTAGCCGCCCTTCCCCATGAACGGCAGCAGCCGGGCGAACGTTCGGCCAGCGTGGCGAGCATCCGTCTTGCGGCGGCTTCGCCCCGTGCCTTTTCGACATGCCGGTTCACAGCGAGCAGAAGCACCACGTCGTAGTCAGGCGCGAGCACCGCGCGGAGACGCCGATCGTCGGCGAGGTCGACCATATCGAGACGATGCGGAGTCCCGATCGGGCGACCCGCAATGAGACGTCGCATGTCCCGCGGCCCATCAGCCGGCCCAAATGCGAAGAGCCGCCCTAAGGCGGCTCTTACAGGTTGCGGCGAAAAAAAGCGCCTCTCTGGCCGGTGTGATCTAGCCGCCGATCCGCGCGGTGCCTGAGCGACCATCGTTACGCAGCCACTGCACGATATTGCCATTGCGCGTGAGCTTGAAGCAGTAGGACTGCCCGTCCATCCAACTTGTCCAGCGCTGGCAAAGCTGGTCGCCCGACACCCACCACTTGCCCGTGTCCGAGGCGCCATCTCCGCGCGAAACGCCCGCGGCGACGGTGCCCATGGTGGCTTTCATGCGGCCGTTCGCCGAATAAACGATGGGCAGCTCGAAGCCGGAAACGTTGAGATAGACGGTCTTGCCGCTGATGGCCTGACGCAATTCATCGCCCGCGAGCGAAATGGTTTCGGCAGCCGCCGGAAGGGCTGGCAGGGCCATGCCTGCTGCCAACACAAGTGCTCCGATTTTCATGGCTTCCCCTTTTTTCTACCGACACATGAGAGAGCGATAGCGCAGTCCAAAAGAGGTCAAACTTGGGCTATGTGGAGGAAGTTACGTGACAAAGTTAAGTCAGTTGCTAGTCCCTGGTCGCGCGGTCTCATTAGCGTGGCCGCGCCTTCGTCTTGCGCCGCTTATTGCGGTACGCCACGACATTGATGGCCTCGACGCAAGCGGCAAAGGCCATGGCGAAATAAATGTAACCGCGCGGGATGTGGAAATCGAGACCGTCGGCGATCAGCGCGGCGCCGATGAGAAGCAGAAAAGCAAGCGCGAGCATCTTCGTCGTCGGATGCCGCTCGATGAAGGCCGCGACCGGCTCCGCAGCGAAATACATGACGAGGATGGCCACCGTGATAGCCGCGATCATGACCTCGACATGGTCTGCCATGCCGACCGCGGTGATGATCGAATCGATGGAGAAGACGATATCGATGACGGCAATCTGGAGGATGCCGGAGAACATCGCGTCGACGACGGGAGACGTTTCGTGTCGGCATCGCCCTCGATGTCGCTGTGGATCTCGCGCGTCGCCTTCCACAGCAAGAACAGGCCGCCGGCGATGAGAATGAGGTCGCGCCAGGAAAAATCGTAGCCGAACGCCGTGAACACGGGCTTCGTCAGATGAGTGAACCAGATGATGCCGGCGAGCATGGCCACGCGAAACAGAAGCGCGAGCGACAGGCCCACTCGTCTTGCCACCAGGCGCTGGGCCGGGGGCATGCGCGAGATCATGACCGAGATGAAGACGACGTTATCGATCCCGAGCACGACCTCCGCTCAAGGCAATGAAGCTTGCCCAGACATGCGGATCGGCCAGGAAATCGATCATCGTTACGCTGTGGGGGATTGGCTCGAGCCGCCTTTACCCCGGAGCTAAAAGCGTAGCCCCCCTCGGAGGTCCATGGCCAAAGCCCACGCTCATGCGGCTCCCGGGCCGCGCAGAGAGTGAATTGCCCCGACTCCGGTGAGGCACACCGCGGTGACGTGGAACGCCGGGGGTGGGGGGGCCGCTTGGGTTGAGGCGAAGGCCGGGAACGGCCACGTAGGTCAAAAAATCGACGATCAGGTCGAGGCGCTCGCCGCTGCAACGCGGCAAGACTGTCGTGACCCTAAGATGACGCGTGAGTGGCCCATCGATGGTGTCGACGGCAAGAGCCACGCCGAGCCATACGAACATCCACTGCCAATCGCCTCGCGCTGCGGCGATGAACGCAAGCAGCGCGAAGGCGGCCCCGGTTGCGGTCAGGAGGTGAACCGCCGCGGCGCATAGGCGTCTGATCTTGCGGCCTCTATGTTCAGCTGGATGGAGCGGAACAGCCAATCGGCAGTCGCGGCGGGTGGAAAAGCGCCCTTAGCCCTGGTCGACGTCCTAGAAGCTACGCTTGACCTTGCCCAGCACGGTAAGGTCGCCATTGCCGTCCAGTGTGGTGATGCCGCCTTGCTGCAGATCCATCGGCTGCTGGCTGTAAAGCAGCTCAAGGCCGAAATCAAGCTTGGGCAGCAAGCTAAAGCCGAACAGCTTCGTGCCGCCGGTCTCGGAGCTTTGCGCTGTTCCGGGCGCAGGGTCTTGAAGCTGAACGGCGGGAGCCTTGGCGTCCGGCGCGACTTGCGCGGCGAGAGGCGGCGCCTCCGGGCTCTGCTCAAAGGCAAGAGCAGGCCCCGCGCCAATCCACAGCGCGGCCATCACTCCAGCCATAACCGCCCCAGTTCTTCGCATGGTCTACTCTTCACTGACAAAATGACCGCGTGGCCGCTGGATTGCAAGCCTGTCGCAAACGCTGTTAATCGGCGGTTAAGATTGACTTTTTTGGTCTATTCATCGCCGGCTGTGGCCTCGCAGTCACAGCCGGATTTTAGAGCGGTCGCATGCCGCCGCAACGGTCTTGCAGTGGCGCCTGAGCCCGTACAAAGTGTCGGCCAATCAAAACACTTAGGCGTCTGGGGAGAAACGTCATGACGAGCGTGGGAGGGGTGGCTGCCGACGACCGTGTCGGCCTACTGGACAAAGAGCGCATTATCGCGCCCGCCGATTACAACCGTTGGCTCGTCCCGCCGGCGGCACTTGCGATCCATCTCTGCATCGGCATGGCCTATGGCTTCAGCGTGTTTTGGGTGCCGCTCGGGCGCGCTCTCGGGGTCGCCGCGGGGACCGGAAAGCCGATCGTCTGCCCAGGCGACGCCACGACCTTTTTTGGCAAGGTCGCAATAACGGCGCATGCGCTGTTCGCCACCGACTGCGACTGGACCCAGTTCGACCTCGGCTGGATGTTCACGCTGTTCTTCGTCCTACTCGGCACCTCGGCAGCCCTCTGGGGCGGCTGGCTCGAGCGAGTCGGCCCACGCAAAGCGGGCGTTGTCGCGGCGCTGTGCTGGTGCGGCGGCCTCCTGATCTCGGCGGTCGGCGTCTATATCCACCAGCTTTGGCTGATGTGGCTCGGCTCGGGCGTGATCGGGGGCGTGGGGCTCGGCCTCGGCTACATTTCGCCCGTCTCAACCCTGATCAAATGGTTCCCGGACCGGCGCGGCATGGCCACGGGCATGGCGATCATGGGGTTTGGCGGGGGCGCCATGATCGGCAGCCCGCTGGCGACCATCCTTATGGAGCATTTCAAGACCCCGACCGATGTTGGTGTTTGGCAAACCTTCGTGGCCTTGGGCGTGATCTATTTCATGTTCATGCTGGGCGGTGCGTTCGGCTATCGGCTGCCGCCGGCGGGCTGGCAACCAGCGGGCTGGACGCCGCCCACCAACGCCAAGGCGATGATCACGACCGGAAACGTCCACCTCAGGGACGCCCACAAGACGCTGCAATTCTGGCTGATCTGGGCGGTGCTCTGCCTCAACGTCTCCGCTGGCATCGGCATCATCGGGGCGGCCTCGCCCATGCTGCAGGAGACCTTCGGCGGCAGGCTGTTCGGTGATCCCTCGGTCGGCTTCGCCCAATTCAACGACGCGCAAAAGGCGCAGGCGGCGCTGGTGGGCGCCGCGTTTGTCGGACTGTTCTCGCTGTTCAACATCGCGGGCCGGTTCTTCTGGGCGTCGCTCTCCGACAAGATCGGGCGGAAGATGACCTATTACACGTTCTTTACGCTGGGCTTTCTCTGCTATGCGCTAGCGCCCACGCTGGCGACCCTCGGCATGCTCGGGGTGTTCGCTGCTGCTTTCTGCCTCATCGCCTCGATGTATGGGGGCGGTTTCGCCACGATCCCGGCCTATCTTGCCGACATCTTCGGCACCCAGTTTGTCGGCGCCATCCACGGAAGGCTGCTCACGGCGTGGTCGACCGCCGGCATCGTGGGACCGGTCATCGTCAACTACATGCATGACAACCGCGTTGCCGCGGGCATCGCGCCGGATCGGATCTATCACCCGATCTTCTACGTGCTTGCAGGCCTTCTGGTCGCGGGCTTCGTCGCCAACCTGCTCATCCGGCCTTTGGACAAGAAGTGGTTCATGAAGGATGAAGAGGTGAAGGCGCTTCAGGCGGCAGAGGCAAGGGCGGCGGCAGCGGCGGCAGGCGTCAAGACAGTCTCCGCCAAGGCCGGAGGCGGTGTTGACGTGACGGCAATCCTCGCCTGGGCAGCCGTCGGCATCCCCCTTGCCTGGGGCATCTGGATCACGCTGGCAAAGGCTCTCGTGCTCTTCCAGTAGTGCCCGCATTGCCGAGTAGATGGGCTCGCTCTTTGCCTTTGGCAGCACCGTATATAGATCGATATCCCTCAAGCTCCTTGGTGGTCGCTTAAGAAGCTTCGACGATTAGAGCGACCGGGATGGGTTGGCCAATCTACGCCGCGGCAGAGCGATCATTACAACTCAGACTGGCGCTATGCAAACCTACCGCCGCCGACCTGTGAAGGTCGGCGTGCTGGCTTGAGCGGCCGGCTGGGTAAAAGCAATGGCCTTTTGGCTCTACATGATATAAGTCTTTGATCTAAAACGCTTTACCTGTTCCCAGGTCCATCTAACAGAACGACTTTCCGCGCCGTCGGTCGTCGACGAGGTGGCGCGCGCTGATCAAGCTGACCACCGCCGCGCCTCTCGTGTGGGATGAACTCGCACGAACGGCGTGTGGCAATGGTAGACGGCGGACATGCGGACCTCATCAGAACTTCACGTTGAGCCGTGCCTCCGTCTTGAAGTCGTATACCGGATATTCCTTGACCATAGGCACGCCAACCTCCAGGGACAGAACCATATTCTTGGCCATCTCGCGGCCGATCATCGCGTCAAACGGTAGAAACAGCCGCCCCGTCTGACCGGTGACCGGATCGCCGTAGTTCACCCGGATGTCCGGACTGGGATAGAATGTGAAGAACCAGTCGTTCGGCAGACCGATATTTAACGTGGGCGCGAATTGCAGGTTGCTGATATCTTTCTTCGACGGATTGCCGGCGAAGCTCACGTCGTAGCGCAGCAGGGGCACGAAATAACTTTCGGAGCCGATTTCCGGCAACATGTACCGGACGGCAAATCCTGGCATGATCTGCCACTTCCCGCTGCCGAGATCGTCCGTACCCGTCGGGGCGATAAGCCGCGCGCCGACACCGGCACCCCAACGCGCGTCGATCTCATGCACCAGCGCCAACTGCAAATCGGCGTCGCCCAGCCCGAACTGATAGTCCGCGTCTAGGTTGTCGGGCGTAATAGGATTTTTCGCGAGGAACGGTAGGTCGGTGCGTAGAGCAAGCGCCCATTGCGGCGCTAAATCGATCCGTTGATCCGCGCGCAGCGTCGTGATGTCGCTGGTGACCTGATGGGTGGTCCCCGGCGCGCCGCCGCTGCCCGGCGTGGTCTTGTACTCAAGGCGAAGCTGGAAAAGGCTCAGTGGGCGGGTGAAATCCTGATCGTTGTATTCCGCATCCTCCTCGGTGCTTGTCTCTTGCGACGCGGGGGCCTCCTGTTGCTGAGCGGAATCCGTTTCTTGCGAAGCGGCCATCGCGCCGTTTGGCGTGATGAAGCAGAGCGCTACCGCTCCCGCGATGTGACACGCTACCGCAACACCATGATCAAACTCCTTGCATTTCATCCACGCCTCTCAGTGATACGACAAGAACGGACCGCGTGACAGAGGAGCCCGAGGCACATTGGCGACCGCAAAAGTCAGCACGACCGTTGTCCCTCCCACAAGTCACTTTCTGGCACGTTGAAGATCAATTACCAAAGTTTCCATGACGTTCAGTCGTTTTCAATCATCACCTCGGATGCCAGAGCGCGCTGCTGCGGCAACAATACGCGAGGCGATTGGCAGTGGATGTTCGTATGGCTTGGCGTGCGCTGCGGCGATGAACGCAAGCAGCGCGAAGGCGGCCCCGGTTGCGGTCAGGAGGTGAACCGCCGCGGCGAATAGGCGTGTGATCTTGCGGCCTTTATGTTCAGCTGGATGGAGCGGAACAGCCAGTCGGGCGCGGAATCGGGCGCTTCCATGGACGTCGTGGCTAACTTTGGAGTAGCCGAAGGTGGCTATCATAGACCCAGGGTCTGTGCGCTTTCGAGCCGGTTGCGGCCGTTGTATCGGCCCATTCCAATTGACGAGTGTTCCGAAGATTTGCTGTCTGATGGTTGGCGACTTTATGGCCAATTGCGACGTCAAATGGCGAGCAGCCGGCCGGTCCGGTTGAGTCCGTTCAACCGGGGGGTTCCCAACGATCTCTACTCAAGCGCGCATGTCGAACATGTCGACGCGGTGCTCCGACGCGCGTAATGCCCTTGCCGTTATAATCTGTCGTCGTTGACCGCTTGGCGCTGCGCTTGGGACACTCAGCGAGAGGCTGCTCGCCGCTCCGTAAAGGACGCCGGAGCGTTATCGGGAGCAAATCAAGGCAAACGTTTCACTTCAGCGAAGCCGTGGTGAGGCCATCGTCTCAACCTTGGCCTTTGCCTGTCGCCCTTAGTCTTAACGCGCATCGAACGGGTGAGCTGAGGCGCCACTTGAGCAAAAGGCTATCATTCAGACCTGCGTCTGCGGACCGAGGTGCATCCCCCCTGGTTAAGCGTGTTGAAGGAGCCGACATTGCACGGTGCGACCCCGCCAAATCATGTTGCCAAACATTGCCCAAGTATCTCCATAACATGGTCTTTCCAGAACATGGACACTTTCGCCTCCGAGCTCTCAGTGGCTAAACGGATAGTAGCGGAACGAAACGAAGACCATGTTGTCATCGGTGGTTGGGCTTTGATTAACACCAAATTTAGCAACATCACCCTCGAACAACTGGCGCTGTGTATAGGAGTACTGCACGCCCCAATTGAGAGTTCCAGCTGGGCCCTTATAAAACCTCTCCCAGAAACCTCCCGTAAGCTGCCAAATATTTTCATTTACACCGGTGCAAGTCGCGGCAGCCGAATTTTCTATGTTGCAGCCGGCATTGTCGACTCCTGTTGAAATGCCGTACCCGAATGTGCCGTTATCGAAGGTCGTCTTAAATGCTCTCTCGTAGCCGCCATAGAAATAGACATCCCAGTTTGGGGTCGGATGCGCGACGGCACCAGTCAATCCTTGGAACATCTCAATAGGCTTTGGCTGACCAAACTGGTCGGTCGTGACGTCGTTAAATTGACCCGCACCATATTGCCCGATCCCGCGGCCCCAAAGCGCGCTGCTCTGGAGATCGAGCCATTTCGGTATGACTGGTAGAATGAAGTTTCCACCTACGCCGCCGCCCCAAGCATAGTCATTTTGAGGCTGCTGCGCTACCACCGCCAGGTCCTGGGCTCGCGTTTGAAAGAGTCGTGCGAGACCGAAAGCCTCGTAATGGCCCCAACCCGGATCGAGCGCCCCCTTGAGTACGAAGTCGGGCGCATTATCAATGGAGTACTTTGCACAGTTCGACCCCGCACCAGCGTTGGGATTACCAGCGGGAGTCGGGGAGAAACAGTTGCCATTGTTGAGCGTGGCTCCGCCTGAGCCAAGGCCGGGGGTGGTGTTAACGAATTCGGTTATACCAGTTGCCTGTGCACCGCCAAAGCTCGCTTCTGGCGCTTCGAGCGATACGCCCACGGACAGTGCGGGGCTGAACGTCTTGGTCAATCGCACCTGTGGAACACGCCGCCAATTGAAGCCAGGAACGTATTGGGCGTCGATGGTTAAGGGAATATTTTCGTCGCGTGGCACGAGGCCATCCTTGAAGCCGGTGACCAAGCTCCAAGCTTGGCCGGCTTCAAAATGCCAACCGGTCGACCGATCCACGGTTAGATAGGCCTGCCTCAATCTTGGTGAGTAGCTGTTACTTTCACCGTTATTGGCAATTGTGCTAACACCTAGAAAGTCACCCTCGAAATATGCGGCAAGATTCGTGTCCGGATTCGCCATGCCTTGCACCAAGAGGGAAAGCCGGCTCTGGCGCGCTGACTCATGGAATTCACTCATATGCCCGGAGGGCACCTGTCCGAAGGGGATAGTCGAAAATGACGAGCCAACGTCCGAGGTCTCATTTCTCGAGCGGATGATGGTTGCACCTTCGATGAACCCACCCATCTTGACCGTAATAGCGCCAAGCCTGACCCCACCATCTGGGGCAACTGTCACTACTTGCGAGCCCGGCGGCACGCTCACTGTGTTCACGCCCGGCACGGTCCTGACTTCTGCTTGCACCTGTCTGGTCGCAGCCTGCTGCGCAGCGAGTTGTTTCTGAATTGAATTTAACTGCGCTTGTAGGGCCTTAATCTGCTGCTGCAAATCTTGCTGGGAGTCCTGTGCCAGCGCCGGTTCGGCCACGAACAGCAATCCTGCCAACGTGCCCAGTATTACGTGGTATTGGGGTGACATGTACCGTCCTCCTGTCTACACGAGGGGACAGAGGCGCGTCGTATTCTCCCCCCCCAATTTGCGTCTGATGCCAGGTTTAGAGGGCGGTTGTGAACCTTTTCTAACAGCGAACGTATGTAACCGCCTCTCGGGCGCGAAATTCACGGAGTGTGTCTAGCCTGCCACAATATCCCGGGGAACTCGGGAAATGGCTACGGACGTGGCGGCGGCGGAACTGAAAGCCAAGTCTGCCCCGGCTGCGAGAGCCGTCGGAACGTCGCCAGGATAGCGGGTCGTGGTTTGGGAACCGGTGGCAGTGTCTCGTATAGTTCCCAGCCTCCTCCCAGAGCCTTGTAGACTGCAACGAACTGTACGGCGACGGATTGCTTAGCGGTCACGACTTGGTCTTCGAGGCCGTATTCCTCGCGCTGAGCATCCAGCACGTTGAGAAAATCTGTTAGCCCACGTTCATAGCGCTCCTTGGCAAGATCCACAGCCTTCTGGCTCTCGGCGAGCGCATCCTCAAGATTGCGCAATTGTTGCAGCGCTGCCCGATAACGATTGATCGCGGTGTCGACGTCCTCGACCGCTGCCAGAATGGTCTTGCGATAATTCACCAACAGTTCGTAGGCCCTAGCCTCTTGGACGTTGATTAGGGCGTCGAGCTGACCGAAGTCGAGCAGTGGCCAATAGGCTCCCGGACCGACCGACCAGATTGCCCCGTGGAACTTTTTCCCGCCGCTCGACGGGCCGCCTTGCGCACCAACGCCAGCGGTTAAGAGCACCCGCGGAAAAAGATCGGCGATCGACGCACCGACAAGGGCGGTCGCCGAAGCGAGTTCACGTTCGGCCTGCCGAATGTCCGGTCGTCGCCGCAGCAGGTCGACCGGCTGCCCCGGCCGAAGTCGGGCCGAGCTATGAGGTATGTCGCGGGGCCGATCAAGTTCGCCGCTGACCTCGCCGGAATAGGTGCCGAGCAACAACGCGATCCGGCTTTCGGCATCGGAGATGACTGCGATCAGCGCCGGTAACTGTGCTTGGAGCGTTGCCAGTTCCCGCTTGGCCAAGGTAACGTCCAATTCATTCGTCAGTCCTCGATTAAACCGCGTTTGGACGAGGTCCACGGTTTTTTGTGCCACCGCGATGTTCTCATGCGCCACCTTGGCACGGGCCTGGAGGCCTCGCAGCTCCACATAGTTGCGGGCAACGTCGGCCACGACCGTGATCAGCACCGCATTGCGTGCTTCGATGGCGGCGTCGGTATCGTAGCGCGCCGCTTCGAGCTCACGTCGATATTTCCCGAACAGATCAAGCTCCCAGCCGGCGTCGAAGCCGACAACGCGCGTGATCTCCTTGAACCCGGTCGTGTTGACCCCGGTCTCAAGCGACTGCGGGACCCGTCCTTTGAGCGAATCGGTTCCTGAGCCGCGCGCAGCACCGGCATCGGCGTTACCCTCGGGCCAAGCCAAGCCCGCAATAACGAACTCCTGCTCTCTCGCTTGCTGCACGCGCGCTAATGCGATTTCAATGTCTGGATTGGCCAAGATGGCCCGCTCGACGAACGTGTTCAATTCTGGGTCGTTCAGCGTTTGCCACCAGCGCATAATGCTTTCTACCGCGGCTCCGGTTTCGGCTGCACCGAGCTGATGTGACATCTCAAAGTTGATCGGTAGCCGAAAACGGGGCGGCAGATAGTTAGGACCGACGGCGCATCCAGACAGGAAGACAGCGGCACCGATGGCGAGCGCCGACCGGAACATCTGCATCAGCTAGCCCCCCGCACAGGGACCTCGGCTGCCAATTGCACCCCCGCAGCCAAATCGGCCCTGGCTCCTCGAACCTACTTGCGCGCGGTCGGGATCTCCCCTCCGCTTTCCGTTACGGTGACCTTTTCACCGTTGGTTATTTGGTTATTGATATTGAGCGCGACGCGGTCACCTTCCGAAAGCCCGGAGGCTATCTCGACAAGATGGCCGTTGTCGCGAGCGATGGTGACGTCGCGGAACTTCACCGTGTCGTCATCCGTGACGACCGCGACCTGGGGACCGCTGGCCCGGAACAGCAGTGCACTCGCTGGCACCTGCACGAAAGTCGTCGGCTTGAGGCTAAACGCCACTTTGACGTACATTCCCGGAATCAGCGCCAAATCGCTGTTGGACAGGTCCACCTCGACGCGAAGCGTACGTGCCCGCGGGTCGATCAATTCACTTGTCCTGGTCACCTTGCCCTCGAAGGTCCGAGTTCGGGTACTCGCTCGCGGTGACCTCAGCCGCGCTGCCCACACCCAATTGCACGCTGGCGCTTTGGGGGACGTTCACAAAGACTCGGATCTGTTCGGTCTGCGCGATCCCGAATAGCGGGCTGGTGTTGGTCGTGCTGCCAGCTGTAACGAGATCACCGATATCGACATGCCGTTCGGTGATCACACCATCGAACGGTGCAGTCACTTGCTTGAACTCAGTCAAGGACGTCAGGCGATCGACCTTGGCCTCGTCAAGCTTGACGCGGGCTTGCGACGCGTTCAACGCAGCGACGGAAGCATCGAAGCGTGCCTTCTTGTCTTCGCGCTCCTGCTCGGACACCACGCCTCTGGGCGATCCCTGCCAGCGCTCGTAGGTGGTCTTGGCGAATTCGGCATCTGCCTCCTTGACCTTGACCTCGGCCTCAGAGGCATTGAGTTGAGCCTTGGCGGCCTCGAGCTCAGCGTCAAGTTCCGGCGTATCGATCGTCGCCAGCACCTGACCGGTCTTCACACGATCGCCAATGTCGACGAGCCATTTGGCGAGATACCCACTCACCCGCGCATAGATGATTGAAGAGTACCAGCCCCGGGTTTCTCCCGGGAGGGTCAGAACTTGCCTCGGCGGCGCGAATTGAACCTTGACGACGTTGACCGGCGGCGGCTGCTCGGCGCGTGCGGCCGTCGCCGTGGCAAGGAATGCTTCATCGCGGCTCTTAATGTGATGCACGATGAAGAACGCGGCCGCCAAGACGACGGCGATGGTCACAGCCAGCACCCGCAGCCGGCGTCCCGTTCCGGCATCGTAGCTGGTCGCTATGGGCGCTTCGCTCTCGCCTTCGAACTCGGTGTTCTCTTGACAGACATCGTCCAACCCATCAAGCGCAAGCTTGGCGTCGTCGACTCCGTCCACGGCCTTTGGAGCATCAGGTGGATGCAACGGTAGGCCTCGCTGTTGCAGTCATTCCCTTCGGCTTACGCCGAAGCAGGGAGTACATAGTGGGGACGAACACCAGAGTGGCCGCGGTCGCAAACAGCAGGCCGCCGATGACAGCCCGGGCCAGCGGAGCATTCTGCTCGCCGCCCTCACCGACGCCGAGTGCCATGGGTATCATTCCTAGGATCATTGCGCCAGCCGTCATGAGAACCGGGCGCAATCGCGTATACCCAGCTTCGATCGCGGCAGTCCGCGCATCGGAACCGGCCGCCCTGCGCTGATTAGCGAATGTCACCACTAGGATGCTATTGGCCGTGGTGAGCCCGATGCACATTAACGTTCCCATAAGGGCTGGAACGCTGATGTGGGTCTGTGAGACGAACAGCATCCACATCACCCCCCCGAGGGCGAACGGCACCGCCATCAGCACAATCAGTGGATCGATCCAACTCTGGAAGTTGATGACCAGCAGCAGAAACACCAGAACGACTGCGAGCGCCATACCCGAAAACAATCCGGAATAGCTCTCCCTCATGGTTTCGACCTGTCCGCTGAGCACCACCGAGGTGGCCTTTGAGGGGTCCGGCTTGTCAGCGTCAATAACCTTGTCTATCGCTCCGGCAGCGGAGTTCAGGTCTCGCCCCTGCACGTCGGCGTGCACGTCGAATACCGGTCTGATATTGAGCTGCGACACGATCATCGGCACATTTTTTCGGCCGAATTGGGCAACATTCATCAGCACCTGTGAAGTCTTGGTTTTGCGAGGCCGTCACCGGCTCGGTCCACAGATCTTGCGTCGAACTGATACTGTAGGTCGGGGTTTGCACCACTAGCGGATAGGAGACTTCGTTGCGAGGATCGACCCAAAAATTCGGCGCAACTTGCAAGCTGTTGTTGAGCGAGACCAGAAGGTTATCCGCAATTGTCTCTTGGTTTAGTCCGACTTCGCGGGCGAGCGTCCGGTCGACATTGACCGTCAGAGCCGGTGCGTCCGGAACCTGGAATACGTGCGAGTCTACAATCCCAGGGACGCGCGTAAGGTCGCGCGCGAGCTTGGCAGCGACCGTATAGGCCGCCGCGCTGTCCGGCCCAGAAATCCGAATGTCGATCGGAGCCGGTTGGCCGAAATTGAGTACCTGATTGACGATGTCTGCAGGTTGAAAGAAGAACTGCAGCTGCGGAAAACGTCCTGGCAACTCTCGGCGCAAATCGGCGACATGGTCAGGCGTCGGCGTGTGGTTTTTCTTGAGGGACACCAGGATCTCGCCATCCATCGGGCCGACGGTTGCGGTATCGCTCAGCGCGATGTTAATGCCGCTATATGGCAAGCCGATATTGTCTAGAATGACATCGATTTGATCGTTGCCGACAATCTGGCGAATGGCCGCTTCAACCTGCGCGAAGTATCGCTGGGTATCCTCGATCCTTGTCCCCGGCGGCGCGCGGACATGCAGGCGCATCTGGCCAGCATCGACCTGTGGAAAGAAATCCATCCCGAGCCAGGGAAACAGCAAGCACGACGCGATGATCAGCAGCGCGAAAAACGTGGCGGTGGCCAAGGGTCGGTCGACCGACCAGGCCAGGGCATCGCGATGGATCTCGCGAAAGCGCTCGAACCCGCGCTCAAACTCGCCGTGGATCAAGCTCAACAGATTGAACCTGTGACGCCTCGCCTGCTTCGCCGGTTGCCGCGAGCCAGCGCCGCCATGACCGGCGGGGTGCGCCGCCACCTGCGAGCGCATGAGGTATTTGAACAATACTGGCACCAGCGTGAACGACAGCAGCAGGCTCGCGCCAAGCGATAGGATCACCGAGAGCGAGAGTGGCGAGAACAGATACTTGGCGGTCCCCGTCAGCAGGAACACCGGAACGAACACCACACTGATCGACAAGGTAGCCAGAAAGGTCGGAAGCCCGACCTCGGCGGTCCCGTCGAGGATCGCCTGCTCTAGGCGCTTGCCCAGGGAGACGTTCCTTTCGATGTTCTCGATCACTACCGTAGCGTTGTCGACCAGTATCCCCACCGCGAGCGCAAAGCCGCCCAAGGTCATGGTGTTGAGCGTTTGGCCGCCAAGATAAAGTAATAGAACCGCAGTAATGATGGACAAGGGTATCGACGCCATTATGATCAACGTCAGCCGCCAGTTTCCGAGGAACAACAGGATCATTAGCGCTGTCAGCCCGGCAGCCATCAGACCGCCCATGATTACGCTGTTCAAGGCTGCCTTGACGAAGATCGATTGATCAAAAATTGGCGTCAAGGTCACGCTTTCAGGGATCAGCTTGCGGATTTCGGGCAGTACGGCGTTGACCCCATCGATCACCGCCAACGTCGAGACGCCGCCCGTCTTGCGTACCAGCATTAGCGCACCCGGTAGGCCGTTTTGGCTGACCGAATTGGTCTGAACCTGGTATCCGTCGTGGACATGCGCTACATCACGGACGAAGACCGTCTTGCCGTTGATCTGCTTGATGGGAAACTGGTTGATGGTGGCGATCGCATCAGGGCTGTTGTTCATCGCCACGGTGTAGTCTTTGCTGCCGATCTTTACGTCTCCGGAAGGCAGGATGACGTTCTGATGCGACAGCGCCTCCGTGATGTCAGCCGGCGTCAGCCCACGCGCCTGCAGCGCCTCCGCGTTGAGATCCACCATGATGACGCGAGGCTTGCCCCCGTATGGATAGGGTACCGACGTACCTCGCACTACCGCGAGATCCGGGCGAATGATGTTCTGCCCCAGATCATTGAGCGCCGTGTCCGAGAGCGAATTGCTGGACATGCTCAGTTGGATGATGGGGACGTCGGTCGCCCCGTAGCGGAGGATGAGCGGCGGCGTAATATTGCGCGGCATGTATTTGAGCACCACCAATGCGCTGCTCGCCAACTGCGACACGGCGCGGCTCACGTCTGCACCCTCATGCAGGTAGACCTTGATCACGCCCACTCCGGCGTAGCTATTAGCCTCGATGCGAGAGATGTCGTCGACAAGCGCCGCCAGCTGGCGCTCATGTAACGTCACGATGCGATCCTGAATCTCAGGCGCGCTCATCCCGCTGTAGGTCCAGACGACGCTGACGACCGGGATATCGATTTCGGGAAAAATGTCCGTCGGCATACGCGTGAGCGCGCCACCAGCAAGCACACACACCAGCATGATAAGTGCCACGACCGTATAAGGGTGCCTGAGGCTGAAGCCGGCTACGGACATGCATCTGAACTCTTCGGCAAGGGGGTCAAGAGCCTAGTACAGCTTACCACCGACGCCTAGGGTTAGGCTTCGCGCCTCATAAAGCAGCCACGCCATGGATTCGCATCAGCGCCAACGATTGCACGCTTCAATAGATCAGCAACGGCTCGATTGGGAGATAAGGGGCCTTTCGACCCCTTACGGTGAAAAGTGGTACTTTCCTCGCCGGGCCTTGTCCAATCCAACGCTAATTGAACAAATTTGCTGACCACAGGTGCTTAGCGACAGGAACCTGTTCGCCGTATGATTGCAGGTCGCCCAGAGCCTGTGATCGGAGCCTTTGCGATGCGCGTTTGGCAATTGACCGAGCTGTCACGCGTCTGCATCATCTCTCTCTTTATCGAGAGGCAGTAGCACGCCTCAACAAAAAGGAGAGACGTTATGCGAACGAGGATAGCGGCAGTGCTTGCCGTCGCAAGCATCCCGCTCTTAGCGTCTTTGATGCTGGGGCCATCGGCGGACGCGTCTAACCTTAGGAAAGGTCGCCCTGGATTCACTGATCTCAACAACCACTACTTCCGCCACCGCCACATCGTGGGTGTATCGGAGGATTACGGTCACCCCGACCCTTGCTGGTCGCTGCGGCTCCAAAGACACCGCAACGCCTATTGGTGGTGGAGCTTTGAAGACTGCCTGGCGTATTACAACTACAACAACTGAGAGACTCCCGACTTGAAAGACGCAACATCGGCTCCAAGCTAACAAGATGCCCCGGTGATCGAGGTGGAGATGGATCCTGCTGCAGCTTTCCGGCCGCAGCTTGATTTTTCACACGAATAAGACTGCCCCACATTGGTGGCTTTATCACCGGAGTGACCAGCTGCTAAACCTGGCTATCCGGCGTCGTAAATCCCCCAGCCCGCGCCACTGGACCCTTTGTGTGCCAGGCGTCCGCGCCCCCTCGAAAATCTGGAAAATCAACCCGAAGGGTGCGGGGGTAAAGTTCGCGATAGTAGAAGGCACGGGTCACCGGCCGTGAGCGGCAAGGTATATTGTCGTATTGATGGCGCCGTGCTCCCAGGCGAGGACCGGATCGAGGTAGGGATCATTCGTCTCGGTAACGCCAATTGTGCGCACCCTGGCATCGATGACGCGGGCAGTCAGGGCGTCTTCTCAGCTGATGCGGCCTCGCCCAGCCTGACCGGCCCTAAAACATTCCTTTTTAAACTCGTCGTAGTATTATGATTTTTTTCCATGAACTCATTGGCAATGAGCCTGCACGCAATCCGTCAGCTCGGCCAGAAAATGAGGAGCGTTTCAGCCAAGAAGGAGAGATGTCATGCGAAAAACCAATGCTGCAGTTACGGCCGTTGGGGGCAGCCTGCTTTTGGCCCTGCTCATGCTGGGCTCAGCTCAGGCGGCGGACACGTCTGGCCTTAAAAGCGGAAGCGCTGCAAACGACCGTGGAGATGGTCACGTCGACCCTTGCTGGTCACTGCGGCTCCAGAGACACCGCGACGCCAATGCGTGGTTGCGCTTTGAAGACTGCCTGGCCCGTCACAATTACAACAACTGAGCGTCGCCCAGCTTGAGAGAACTGTTGCAGCCGCTCAGCCCCTATCGATGAAGCTTCAGAGCTTCGCTGGCAGATGCGCCACCGAACCAGCATTTGAAGATCCGGTGATGGTCGAAGTTCGACCTCAATTGGCTGACGTTTGTGGAGGCGGGGAAGGTCAGGGAAAAAGCAACACCAGCACCAAGTAGGGGACCCTTGGCGGAACCACTTAGGTAACTCGAGACCTTAACAAGGCCGCGCACAAACGTAACAGGTCCGCTTTAGACCTACTCGCTGTGGGTCCATCTTGCCCTAATCCACCGCTCTCCGTCACCTCAAAATGGATAGTAGCGCACCGAGGCGAAGACCATGTTGTCAACGGCAGTTGGGGAGCCACCAATACCCTCAAACAGCTGGCGCTCCGTGTAAGAGTACTGCAAGCCCACGGCCAATGTGCCAACCTTGTTCTGGTACACCCGGTCCCAAAGACCTGTTGTAACCTGCCAAATGTCTTTATTTTGTCCGCTGCACGGGAGTGCGGCCGAGGCGCCGGTGGTTGGGTTCACAAACGTGGCTGAGCCTTCAATATTGCACCCCGCGTTGTTGTCCAGTGGACTACCGTAGCCGAAGATCAGCTTGCCGTCTTGGAAAGTATCTCGTGTAGCTTGCTCATATCCTCCATAGACATAGAGATCCAACTTTGGAGTAGGATGCGCGACGACACCGGTCAGCGTCTGGATCATCGGAATAGGTTTTGGCTCGCCGTTTTGGTTCACCGTGAAATCCGCGAATTGAGCTGCACCGTACATCCCGGTGCCGTAGCCGCCCAGCACGCTGGCCTGGAAATCAAGGTATTTTGGGATAACCGGTAGAATGACGTTTCCACCAACGCCGCCACCAAAAGCCGTGTTGTTGTTGCCGGAAATCGCCGAATCCCCTGCTACACCGCTAAAAACTCCGGTCCGTGTTTGGAAGATCCGTCCGAGACCGAAAGCCTCATAGTGGCCCCAACCTGGGTCAAACGCTGCCTTGAGAACCATGTCGGGTGCCACATTAACGGAATAGTTTGCGCAAGGGGTCGTGGAGATGGTGGTAGCGGGAACAGTCGTGAAGGAACCAGTCCCCCCTCCTTTGACGCAAACTCCTGAATTGAGTGTTCCCCCTCCTGAGCCGGTTCCGGGAGTCGAAGTAACCAATTCGTCTACCCCTTGAGCTGTTCCCGGAAAATCCCCTGCAAAATTTGCTTCAGGGGATTCTGCCGATAGAGCGACGGAAAACTCGGGGCTAAAAACCTTGGTTATCCGCAACTGTGGATCGCGTCGAGAATTAAAGCCAGGGACGTATTGGGTGTCGATTGTCAATGGAATATTTTCATCCCGTGGCACCAAACCATCCTTGAAGCCGGTGACCAGGCTCCAAGCCTGCCCAACTTCAAAACGCCAACCGTCTGTGTGATTCACGGTCTTGTCCACGGTCAAGTAGGCCTGCCTCAACGACGGCAAGTAGGAGTTGTTTTGACCCCCTGTGGTGGTAACGCCAACGCCCTTAAAGTCAGTCTCGACATATGCGGATAAGAGCGTGTCTTCATTCCAGGAGGTTTCCGCCAACAAACTCAGCCGACTATTGCGGGCCGATTGGCGGTATTCTGCCTCATGCGCGGCAGGTACCTGGTTAAAGGGAATATTCGCAAATGTCGATCCGATGTCGGAGGCCTCATTTCGTGTGCGGAAGATCATGCTACCTTCAGCGAAGCCCCCTAACTTAATCGCAACCGGGCCGATCTTCATTCCGCCATTTGGGGTAACTTCGACGTACTGCACGCCCGGTGGTGGGTTTACGACAGCCACGCCAGGCACGTTCTTGACTTCCGCTTGCACCTGTCTGGTCGCGGCTTGCTGAGCCGCGAGTTGTTTCTGAATTGATTGCAACTGCGCCTGTAGAGCTGGAATTGATTGCAACTGGGCCTGTATAGCTTTAATTTGTTGTTCCAAATCGGGACTGCTCTGCGCTAGTGCCGGTTGGGTCACGCCCAACATGAATCCTGCCAATATGCAGTGTAAGACACGGTTTCCACCGAATGCCAGAGTGGTCATGGTTTCCTTCTCCTTGCGTCACCTGCTAATCTGGGATCCTCGCGTATACTCGTAAAAGTTGGCCAGAGGTTACCTGCACTGCCTTTTTTGGTCTCCTCATACATGGTCACCGAAACACTCTGATCGTCCTTCGGGACCACCTCGAGATCGGCGACGCAATTCTAAAATAGCTGTACTGATCCGCACAAAGTCAGCAGCGCTTGCCGGTGCCCTTTTAAAAGGCATCCACGAGCTCGGTGCGATGGGTCCGGCGCCCATAAAAACACTGAAACTGTAACCTTAACCCCCGACCATACCCCCGGTCGTTTCTAATCTAGATATACTCTACAAAGGTAGTCGGGTAAAACAAGAGTCAGCTGTTTCTTAATTTCAGGGGGCGTTAGAAAATTCGTTCCCGGGCCTCGCTTTTGCAGAATCCCTGTGAGCGTCGCCTGTCACACTAACCTAAGGTCAGTTCAAGAATGCTTGGGAGCCTCGGCGCCCGAATCGCGAGACGAGATGGCGATAGGCTGCTAACCAGGCTACGATGTCGCGGAATGAGCAGCAATGGACGAACAAATCGAAATCAAGGGTTTTGACGGTTGCTGCGACATCGCCGTCGTCGGGGCTGGTCCCGCGGGACTGACCGCGGCTCTGGCGCTTGCCCATGTCGGCGCCAAGGTCGCCCTGATCGGGCCACCGCCGCTGTCTACAAGCTCGCAGCACCCTGACACGAGAACAGCGGCGCTTCTCTCGAGTTCGGTCGATCTACTGAAGACCCTCGAGGTTTGGGATGAGCTTGCACGCCACGCCGCACCCCTCAAGGCGATCCGCATCATCGACGATTCGGGCGGCCTGCTGCGAGCGCCGGATGTGGAGTTCAAGGCGAGCGAACTCGGTCTTGAGACATTCGGGTATAACATCGCTAACAGCGTGCTCGTCGAAATGCTCTACGCCCATGCGGCTTCCGCCCTGGGTTCGCTTCAGCCGTCAAGCGTCGAGCGCATCGAGCTCGCTCCGAACCACGCCGTATTGAGCTTGAAGCAAGGCATGGAAATCACCGCGCGGCTCGTGGTCGGAGCCGACGGACGGTGTTCGATTTGCCGTAAGCGGGCTGGCATCGCCGTGTCTGAACGGCGTACCGAACAAGCCGCGATCGCGACGAGCTTCACGCATGCCGAGCCGCATGGGGGCGTCTCTACGGAGCTTCACCGTGGTGGCGGTTCCGTCACCGCGGTGCCGCTCATCGACCCTCATGCCTCGAGCGTGATCTGGGTCGGCGCAGCGCCGGAGATCGACGCCCTGATGCGGCTCGATGCGACGGGCTTTGGCAACGCGCTTGCCGGGCGGCTTGACGGTCTCCTTGGGCGCCTCGGTGAGGTCTGCGCGCGCGCGCATTTTCCCGTCACGCGGCTCGCCGCCGAAAGTCTCGTCGGTCCTCGCACCGCTCTCGTGGGGGAAGCTGCCCACATTCTTTCCCCCATCGGCGCACAAGGGCTGAACCTTGGTCTCCGCGATGCGGCGACCCTCGCCGATTGCATCGGAGTGGCGCTGGAGCGCGACGGTGATCCGGGCAGCGGCGAGGTGCTAAACACCTATGACAGCGCCCGCAGGGTCGATGTGCTGACGCGGACCTTCGGCATCGATTTGTTGAGCCGCTCGCTCCTCACCGGTTTCCTCCCGCTGCGGGTAGCCCGCGGCATTATCTCCCATGGGCTGAATGCATTGCCGCCGTTGCGCCGCCTGGTGATGCGGATCGGCATGACGCCGCCGACACAGCTACCGAGCCTGATGCGGCCTGCCAGGGCCATGCAGGCTTGACGCCTAGAGCTCCATTTGCCAGGAGGAACCTCTCCATTCCGCGATCGACAAGCCAAGCACGAGCTTTAGCCAATGGCCGCCGACCCCTCTGCCCTCCCGCCTTTACGGGATCTGCGCTACCGGCTCGAATATGCCGTCTTGCGCCTGCTGATCGGCTTCGTTCGCCTCTTCCCCATCGACGTGGCGGGGACGCTGTCTGCGAAGCTTTGGCGGTTGATCGCTCCCTTCAACCGGCGCCACCAACGGGCTTTGGCCAATCTCGAGCGCGCCTTCCCTGACAAGACCCCCGCCGAGCGCGAGCGAATTGCGCTGCTGATGTGGGAGAATCTCGGCCGCGTCATGGTCGAGACCATGAACATCGACCGCATCCTGAAGCAGCCGGAGCGGTTGCACATCACCAATGGCCATTGGATCGGCCGCTACAAGGAAAAGATGGGTCCGGCGCTGATCGTGACCATGCATATGGGCAATTGGGAGCTCGGCATGTGGCCGGTAACGCTCGCGGGCGTCCGCCCCGCCGGCGTCTACCGGCTGGTCAAGAACCCTTATGTCGACCGCTATCTCCGCGCTCAGCGGCAGGATCTCTACCCGGGCGGCCTGTTCGGCCGTGGGCGGGCGGCGGGAACCGACGAAGGCCAGAAGACCGCGCGGCTGATCATGGACTATGTGCGCCAGGGCGGCCGGCTTGGCTTCATCTCGGACCTCTACGATGCGCAAGGCGTGGCGGTGCCGTTCTTCGGCTATCCTGCCAAGAGCATGCCGATCGCGGCGATGATCGCGCGGCGAGTCGGCGCGCGCATTTGGATCGGACGCTGCGTGCGCATCGGCAATCGCGCCTGCT
This sequence comes from uncultured Alphaproteobacteria bacterium, assembly GCA_963804515.1. Taxonomy (GTDB): domain Bacteria; phylum Pseudomonadota; class Alphaproteobacteria; order Rhizobiales; family Methyloligellaceae; genus Methyloceanibacter. The sequence goes on from CAWDQR010000001.1 coordinate 350,892, forward strand.
TCGACGTCAATGTGAACGAGCTCAGGATCCCGCGCACCAACAATCAGGCCGAGGACATCCGCAGCATCACGGCGGCAATCCAGCGGCATTTCGAGACCTGGATCCGCGAAAATCCCGAGCAGTTCATGTGGTCAAATCGCCGCTGGTCCTGACGCCTACCATAAGCCTCATTTGCCGTTGACAGTCTCTCTGGCCTTCAGTCTTATCGTAGACTCGGGGGAAGGTTTCAGGGTCAATGTCCGTCGTCCGCAGCGCTAAGTTTCAGATTGGCCAGGTGGTGCGCCATCGGGTCTATCCGTTTCGCGGCGTGATTTTCGACATCGATCCGAGCTTCAGCAATACCGAGGAATGGTACTGCTCGATCCCCCAGGAGGTCCGCCCTCCCAAGGACCAGCCTTTCTATCATCTGCTCGCGGAGAACGCCGACAGCGAGTACATCGCCTATGTCTCCGAGCAGAACCTCGTGCCGGACTGCTCCGACGAGCCCTTGCGCCACCCGCAAGTGCCGGAGCTGTTCGAAGATCTGAAGGACGGCATTTTCCGCTTCCGCTTCGTCCAGGAGCACTGACCCACAAACGAAAGGGCCGGGCTCCGGCGCGGTCTTGACTTTAGCCTGGCAGGCCTCGCGCCTGGCTTATTGCGCAGGCGCGGGTGCCATCTTCTGGGCGGTCGTGGCATTCGGCGCGGCCCCCTCTGCCGGTGCTTGGCCGCCGGCCTGTTCCTTTTTCTGCTGCGCCTCGGTGGCCTTGTTGGCGAGTTCCACCTGGCGCTGATGGAACTTCTCCATCATCTCGCGCCTAGCTTCCTCATATTTGGCATTATCGACCGGAGCGCCGTCAAAGGCCTTGGCGAAGCCCCCGAGCGGTACCGGGAAGGCCATAGTCTTCTGCTGCATGTTCATGGCAGCCACGATCATCTGCTTGCCTTTGCGGAACTTTTCGAACAACTCCTTCGTCATCTCCATCTGAACTTGGCAGCTCGTGGGGAAGCAGACGGCATATTGCAAGGAAATCGGCTCATCGTCGTCGATCTTGATCTGCACCCCCGCCGGCATCACCAGCGAATAGGCGGTCGGTAGCCTGATGAGAAGGTGTTGTTTGTCCTCGCCCTCGATGGTCCGGACCGCCGCGGCAACCAGAACCATCCCGGTATTGGGTTCGAGCCCCTCGTGATTGACGAGGCAAACCTGCTTGTTGCCGGTCTGGTCGTTTTTCAGGCAGAGCTTGACCCAAGCGGTGTCATCGGCCTGAGATGCGTCAGCTGCGGCGCCTGCTGGGGCCGGCGCGGCGGGGGTCGCAGAGGCCGGCGCCAGCGCCTTGGGCGCCGGGGTCTTGGGTTGGGCTTGCTGCGCGATCGCCAAAGATGTTCCGAGACCCAAGCCAAATCCCACAAGCAACGCCGACCGGGCCAAGCGGCGGAAGGTGTTCAACCGATCCATCGACGAGATCATAATCGACCTTTCCTCGTTTTTGCGGGCCGCGATTCGAGGCTCACTTAAACCCGGCTATCCCCAGCATCCCTACATTAGGGTCAATACCCGAATTGAGGCATAGACGTGGCTGGCGGACGGACGGCTTTCACCGAGCCTTCCAGCGCGCTCTGCGCTCTTTCAGTCACAATCCCCGCAAGGCCAAGTGCCGCCCCGAGACCTGTTCGCCTTCCCGAGCCATGCTACCTTTACACCATGCTGCAATTCGGAAGCATCTATAGCCACACGCGTTCGCCGTTGAAAGCCCCTATTTCACTGCTCGTTTTGACCTTTTTGCTGTTTCCGGGGAGCGGCCGGTGCGAGCCTACCTCCGGCATTGCCATGCATGGCGCGCTGCGGGAGCCCGCGAATTTCACCCACTTTCCTTACGTGAACCCTGATGCACCGAAGGGAGGGCGGCTGGTGCTCGCCAAGCGCGGCTCCTTCGATAGCCTGAACCCGCTGATCGTCAAAGGTGTCAGCGCGGAGGGCATCCGCGAATACGTGTATGAGAGCCTGCTCGCGCGCGCCTATGACGAGCCCTTCACCCTCTACGGTCTCATCGCCGAGAGCGTCGAGGTGCCCGAAGACCGCAGCTACGTCGTGTTCACACTCCGCCCGGAGGCAAAATTCTCCGACGGCACGCCGATCACCGTCGAGGACGTGATCTTCTCGCACGCGTTGCTGCGCGATCACGGGCGCCCCAACCATCGCTCCTACTATCAGAAGGTTACCCGCGTCGAGAAGACCGGCGATCGCACGGTCAGGTTCACCTTTGACGGCAGCGGCGACCGCGAAATGCCGTTGATCGTCGGACTGATGCCGGTGCTGCCGCGCCATTTGATCGATGCGGAGAGCTTCGAAAAGACGAGCCTCGTGCCACCCATCGGCAGCGGACCCTACCTTGTGGACAAGGTCGAGCCAGGCAAGAGCATCAACTACAAGCGCGATCCGCACTATTGGGGCGCGAACCTTCCCGTCAATCGAGGTCAGTATAATTTCGATGAGATCCGCTTCGACTATTACCGGGACAACGGAAGCTTGTTCGAAGCCTTCAAGTCCGGCGCGATCGACGCTGAGCCCGAGGACGATCCCACGCGATGGACGGAAGGCTACGACTTCCCGGCGCTCCGCGATGGCCGGGTCGTCAAGGAGGAGTTCCCGCTTGCCGTGCCGGCGGGCATGTCGGCGCTTGTCTTCAACACGCGGCGACCGCTCTTCGCCGATGCGCGGGTGCGCCAGGCCCTGATCAAGCTGTTCGACTTCGAATGGATCAACCGCACGCTCTATCATGGCCAATATGCGCGCACTCAAAGCTACTTCGATCGCTCCGAGCTGAGCTCCCATGGGCGCACCGCCGACGCGCGAGAGGTCACGCTGCTCGCCCCCTTCGCGAGCGAAGTCAAACCGGAGATCATGGATGGGACCTTCACCTTGCCCGCGAGCGATGGGTCGGGCGAGAATCGCGAGGGACGCCGCGAGGCGCTGGCGCTGTTCGAGCAGGCCGGCTATCGGCTTGAGGGCGGCGTGCTCATCAACACAACGACGTCCGAGCCTTTCGGCTTCGAGATTCTTGCCGCCACCCGGGGCGAGGAACGCCTGCTCCTCACCTATGCGCGCGCCTTGAAACAGGTAGGAATCGACGCGCGAATCCGTCAAGTTGATTCGGCCCAGTATCAGCGGCGCAAGCAGACCTACGACTTCGACATGATCCAGTATGACTGGCCGGTCTCGCTCTCGCCGGGCAATGAGCAGTCTTTTCGTTGGGGGAGCGACGCCGCGGCGACGGAGGGCACGTTCAACTATCCGGGCGTCGCAAGCGCTGGCGTCGACGCCATGATCAAGGCCATGCTCGAGGCGGAGGATGAGGCGAGCTTCGTCGCCGCGGTCCGCGCGCTCGACCGCGTCCTGCTGTCGGGCGACTATGTCATTCCCCTCTTCCACCTACCGCGGCAGTGGCTCGCTTATTGGCGCGGACTGCAACGGCCGGCCCAGACCCCGCTTTATGGCTACCAGCTCGACAGCTGGTGGAGGGAGCCCTCGCAGCCAGAGGCCAAGAGCGCGGCGCCCACTCGGCCCTGACGCGAATGACGATGAGCAGTCCCGCCGACAAACTCCAACGCGATCAGGAGCTCCTGCACCATGGTGGCTTTGCCATTGCCGCGGCCGAGCTCGATCAGCTGTATCAGAGTTGTTCAGCGTTTCTGGACGCCGCCTGCTTCGCCCTTCCCGACCCGATCGTCGGCGACCGTATCTTCGCCGCCGTGGTGCAGAAGGCTGGTAGATTCATTCTCCCTTGATGCGCTGCAGAGGCTTCTGCGGCATCAGGGTGTGGTGCCATACAAATATCCGGAGCCGGCTCGTGCCTGCGAAGACGATCCCACGCGATGCGGATGGCGCCGTGCTGCGCAGTCAGCTCCTGCGGAGGTCTGGCGCACTCTTCGGCAAAAGAACCTCGTCAAGCCCGGCCATGACGAACAACAAAGCGCGGAGAGAAATTGGTCGCGCCGCACTTACACCTCACGCCGCCTTCTTCACCAGGCCCGCGATCTCGACCAGGCGGCGGAGCAGATCCCGGGTGCCGGCGAGCCGCTCCTCCGGCGTCTCCCAGTCCGCGTAATAGATGAGCCGGTGATCTGGCTGCAGCTTAACCCCGGACCCCTCCTTGCGAATGAAGGCAATCAGCCCTTCGGGATTGGCGAAGCTCTTGTTGCGGAAGGCGACGACCGCGCCTTTGGGCCCAGCGTCGATCTGCTCGACGCCTGCCTGCCGGCACAGCGCCTTGATCTCCACCACGTCGAGGAGGTGCTTCACCTCCACCAGCAATGGCCCGAAGCGGTCGATCAGCTCGGCGGCGAAGGCCTCGATGGCGTCGTGGCTTTCGACCGCGGAAAGCCGGCGATAGAGCGCAAGCCGCACCTGCAGGTCTGGCACGTAGTCCTCGGGGATGAGCACCGAGGTGCCGAGATTGATCCGCGGCGACCATTGATCCTCGATCACCCCGCCCTCCCCACCCTTCAAGGCCATCACCGCCTCTTCGAGCATGGATTGATAGAGCTCGAAGCCCACCTCCCGGATATGGCCCGACTGCTCCTCGCCGAGCAGATTGCCCGCGCCCCGGATGTCGAGGTCGTGGCTCGCGAGCATGAAGCCCGCGCCCAGCGTATCCAGCGACTGCAACACCTTCAGCCTTTTCTCGGCGGCTGGGGTGAGGCGCGCATCGGCGGGAATGGTGAAATAGGCATAAGCGCGGATCTTCGACCGCCCGACCCGGCCGCGCAGCTGATAGAGCTGGGAGAGCCCGAACATGTCGGACCGATGCACGATCAGCGTGTTGACGGTCGGGATATCGAGGCCGGATTCCACGATCGAGGTGGACAGCAGCACGTCATATTGGCGGTCGTAAAAGGCGTTCATCACGGCGTCGAGCTCGCGCGAGGCCATCTGGCCGTGGGCGCGCCCGACCTTCAGTTCAGGCACATGCTCGGCAAGAAAGGCGGCTGCGTCGTCGAGATCGGAGATGCGCGGCACCACATAGAAGGTCTGGCCGCCCCGGTAGCGCTCCCGCAACAGGGCCTCGCGCAGGATCACGGGATCGAACGGCGTCACATAGGTGCGCACCGCGAGCCGGTCGATCGGCGGCGTCGCAATCAAGGACATCTCGCGCACGCCGGAGAGCGCCAGTTGTAAAGTGCGGGGGATGGGTGTCGCCGTCAGCGTCAACACATGCACGTCCTCGCGCAGCTGCTTCAGGCGCTCCTTGTGTTGCACGCCGAAATGCTGCTCCTCATCGATGATCAGAAGACCAAGATTGGCGAATTCGATGCCTTTGCCCAATAGCGCGTGGGTGCCGATGACGATGTCGATGGCGCCGCTGGTCAGGCCCTTCTTCACTTCGGCAAGCTCCTTTTCCCCGACGAGGCGAGAGGCTTGCGCGAGCTTCACCGGCAGGCCACGGAAACGTTCGGTGAAGGTGTTGAAGTGCTGGCGCGCAAGCAACGTGGTGGGAACCACGACGGCGACCTGCTTGCCGGCGAGCACCGCAAGCAGGCTTGCGCGCAAGGCCACCTCGGTCTTGCCGAAGCCGACATCGCCGCAGATCAGCCGGTCCATGGGACGGCCGCTCGCGAGATCGTCGAGGACGGCGGCGATGCTCGCGGTCTGATCCTCGGTCTCCTCGTAAGGAAAGCGCGCGGCGAACTCATCGTAGAGACCATCCGGCGGCGTGATCACCGGCGCCTGACGCAGCTCGCGCAAGGCAGCCACCTTGATGAGCTTCTCGGCAATGTCGCGAATGCGCTTCTTGAGCCTCGCTTTTCGCGACTGCCAGCCGAGGCCGCCAAGCCTGTCCAGCTGGACGCCCAATTCGTCGGAGCCGTAGCGGCTCAACAGCTCGATATTCTCGACCGGCAAATAGAGCTTGTCGCCGCCCTGGTAGATCACTTCGAGGCAATCATGGGGCTCGCCGGCGGCCTCGATGGTGGTGAGCCCGGCGAAGCGGCCAATGCCGTGATCGGCATGGACCACGAGATCGCCCACCGTAAGGCTCGAGATCTCGGTGAGCACATCGCTGCCGCGCTTCGTCCGAGTGCGACGCACGAGCCTGTCGCCAAGGATGTCCTGCTCGCCGATGACGGCGAAGCCCGGCGCCTCGAAACCGGATTCCAGGCAAAGCACGGCGAAGCTTGTTGCCGAGCGCGGCGCGGCCAGTGCCTCTTCCCAAGTCTCGACGCCGACCGTGTCGCCGATCCCATGCTCGGCAAGCAAAGTGGCGAGGCGCTCCTTGGCACCCTTGCTCCAGCAGGCAACGAGAACATGCTTGCCGTCGGATTTGAGGCGTCCCACATGCGCGACCACGGCGTCGAAGACGTTGGCTTCCTCGCTCTGCCGCTCCGCGACGAAGGACCGCCCCTGCCTGCCGCCGAAGGACACGACGACGGCATCGCGCGCGGCCTCTGGATGTTCGAATGGGTCGAGTGCAATTCTTTGCCGACCCTGAAGTGTTGCCTGCCATTCGCTCTCGGTTAGGAACAGACTTTCCGGAGGCACTGGATTATAGGGCGGCGCGCCGAAGGCCTTGCGCTCCAACGCCTGCTCGCGCGCCTCGTAATGGTCCTTGATCTGCTCCAGCCGCTTCGCCCGCGCGTCGTCCACGAGCGGATCGAAGGTCACGACGGCGTCCGGCAGATAGTCGAACAGCGTCTCCAGCCGCTCATGGAACAGCGGCAGCCAATGCTCCATGCCCTGATGCTGTCGCCCGGCGGAGATCGACTCATAGAGCGGGTCGTCACCCCTGACGGGGCCAAACAGCTCCACATAACGGGCGCGGAATCGCTTTCGCGCCTCCTCGGTCAGGGGTGCTTCGCTCATGGGGAGCAGAGTCACGCGGTCGAGGCGCGCCTGAGTTCTTTGCGTCTCGGGATCGAAAGCCCTGACGGACTCGAGCGTGTCGCCGAAGAAGTCGAGGCGGATGGGGCGAGCACCGGGAGGATAGAGGTCGAGGATGCCGCCGCGTACCGCATAGTGGCCGGGATCCGTCACCGTGCCGGCGCGCCCATAGCCGAGGCTCTCCAGGCGCTCGATGAGGCTCGCCATGCTCACGACATTGCCGGGGACAAGCCGCTGCATCGATGACGCGAAATAGTCGTGCGGCGGCACACGCTGAAGCACGACATTGATGGTGGTCAGCACGATCAGAGGCCTTCCGTCCTTCCCATCGCGCCCGGCAAGCTCGGCGAGCGTGCTGACGCGCTGCGCCACGATCTCGGCATTGGGAGCGACTCGGTCATAGGGAACGCTGTCCCAGGCGGGGAAACTCAACCGGCGAACGTCGGCTGCGAAGAAGTGCAAGGCATCCTCCAGCGTCGCCAGGCGCTGACCGTCGCGCGCGACGTGAAGGATCGGCCGCGGGGCGCCCGGCCGCCCTGCCAGACGGGCAAGCTCGCCGAGGACGCCCGCGTCGAGCCCTTCGGGGACCCCGCTCGCGATCGTGGAGCCGCCCTCAAGCAGGCGCTCGACCGGCAGCAATGGGGTTTTCGGCGTCTCTGCCATGGGATGCACTTAGCAGCTGCTCGCGCGGCCCGCTGCGATTCCGTGAAAATGCCGCAAGCGTTGCATGAGCGCGTCGAGCTCCGGCTCGCCGAGCGACCCTCCGTCAAACAGGCTCACGGCAATGTCCGGATCGGGCGTCTCGATCAGGCGCTCCAACACGCGGATCTCGGCATCGGTCATGGTCTCGATCGTTTGCTCGGCGAAGCGGCCGAGCAGGAAGTCCAACTCCTTGCTCCCGCGATGCGTTGCCCGGTAAAGCGCCCGGCGCCGCCGCATGGCAAGATCATCGCTTCCCATTCGTAGAGCTTTCTTGACGGCCAAGCCCCGTCGCGCTTACAGGCGGAGAGCGGAGCCTTAGAGCGAGCGGGCTTACCTCTGTCAAGCGCGGGCGTCTAGCCTTGTGCTGCTCCCGACGCCAAGGCTCGCGCGGAAAGCCGATGCGGCCAAGCCTCTTATCCTCTCTGTTCGCCCCGGCCCGGAGCCTGAGTGGCGTCGGGCCCAGGATCGAAGCCCTGCTCAACAAGCTCGTGGCGCCCCGTCACCGCTCGGCCCATGCGCGCGTGATCGACCTCCTCTGGCATCTGCCGCAAGGCGTCATCGATCGCCATGTCACTCCGAGGATCGCGGATGCCCGCATCGGCGAGCTCGCTACGCTCGAGGTGACGGTGGCCGAGCACCGGCCCCCGCGTCGGGGTGCGCGAGCGCCCTATCGCGTGCTGGTGGAGGATTCCTCGGGCGCGCTCGAGCTCGTCTATTTCAAGGCCGATCCCGCATATTTGAAGCGCCTCCTCCCGGAAGGGAGCCGGCGACTGGTCTCGGGCAAGCTCGAATCCTATGATGGCTGGCTGCAGATGCCCCACCCGGATCACGTGGTGAGCGCGGAGGGTCCCAGCACAAGTGTCGAAGGCGCGAAGACCGAGGACCCTGCCAGGCTGCCGCTGCTCGAGCTCATCTATCCGCTCACGGTTGGCCTCACCAATGCGAGTTTGCGGAAATTGGTCGCCCAGGGTCTCGCCCGCTTGCCCGCGCTGCCCGAATGGATCGACACGGGCTGGCGCGCGCAGAACGCCTGGCCGTCCTTTGCCAACGCGCTCCGGCGCCTGCATGCGCCGGAGACAGACGCCGACCTTGCGGCCTCCGCGCCGGCAAGGCTCCGGCTTGCCTATGACGAGCTCCTTGCCAACCAGCTCGCGCTCGCGGCCATTCGTCAGCGCTTGCGCCGCAGCGCCGGACGGCGGCTAGCCACTCCTGGAAAGCTGCGGCAGGCCATTCTGGCGCAGCTCCCGTTCCAGCTCACGCAGGCGCAGCATCACGCTCTCGGCGAGATCGATGCCGATCTCGCGAGCCCGCACCGCATGCTCCGGCTACTGCAGGGCGATGTCGGCAGCGGCAAGACCATCGTCGCCCTGCTCACCATGACCACCGCCGTCGAAGCTGGAGGCCAAACCGCGCTGATCGCGCCGACCGAGTTGCTGGCGCGACAGCACCTCAAAACCATCGAAAGCTTCGCTTTGCGGGCTAGTGTCCGCATTGCGCTGCTCACGGGGCGCGAGAAGGGCCGCGAGCGCGAGGGCATTCTCGCCGCGCTGCGAGAGGGACGCACCGACATCCTGATCGGCACCCACGCGCTCCTGCAAGCGCCGGTCGACTTCCGCGACCTCGCCCTCGTCGTGATCGACGAGCAGCACCGCTTCGGCGTGCATCAGCGGCTTGCCTTGCAGGCCAAGGGAAGCGGACGCGGCGCCGAGCTCTTGGTGATGACCGCGACGCCCATCCCCCGCACGCTGCTGCTGACAAGTTATGGCGACATGGACGTGTCGCGGCTCGACGAGAAGCCGCCAGGGCGGAAGCCGGTGATGACGCGCACCGTGCCGAGCGAGCGGATGGAGGAGGTCGTGGGCGGCCTCGCCCGCGCCATTGCCGAGGGAGCGCAAGTCTATTGGGTTTGCCCGCTGGTGGCGGAGTCCGAAATCCTCGACGTCGCGGCCGCCGAGGAGCGCTGCGCGGATTTGCGCAAGCGTTTCGGAGACAAGGTCGGCCTCGTCCATGGGCGGCTGCCGGGACCGGAGAAGGATGGGGTCATGGCCGCCTTCGCCGCGGGGGACCTCTCGATCCTGGTATCGACCACGGTGATCGAGGTCGGCGTCGATGTGCCGAATGCAAGCATCATGGTCATCGAGCACGCCGAGCGCTTCGGCCTCGCGCAGCTGCACCAACTCAGAGGCCGTGTGGGCCGGGGAGCCAAGCAATCCTCTTGCATTCTGCTCTACCGCAAGCCGCTGTCGGAGGCCGCGCGGGCGCGGCTGGCGGTGATGCGCAGCACTGAGGACGGCTTCGTCATCGCCGAGGAGGATTTGAAGCTGCGGGGCGGCGGCGAGCTGCTCGGCACGCGGCAGAGCGGGCTGCCGGTCTTCCATGTGGCGCGGCTGCCCGATGACGAGGCACTGTTGCAGGCGGCCCGGGACGAAGCGCGGCTCGTGCTCGCGCGCGACCCGGAGCTCAAAGGCCAGCGCTCGGAGCCGCTCCGGCTCCTGCTCTATTTGTTCGAGCGCGACAATGCCATCAAGCTGATGCGGGCAGGATAGAGGGGAGCCAAGATCAAACGACCGGCTCCTCCTCGGGCAGGTGCTTCGGTCCCTTCTGTTTGGCGAGGTCGCGCAGGCGATCCTGCTGATCGGGCGCCACCAACCCCGCGGAGACCACGAGCTTCGCCGCGTCCTCGACGGAAAGATCGAGCCCGATCACCTCGCTCGCCGGCACGAAGACAATAAACCCCGTGGTCGGATTAGGCCCGTTCGGCATGAAAACGGTGATCATGGGATCGCCGGCGCCGATCTTCTCCTCGACCTCGGGCGGCGGGTCGCCGGCGAGAAAGACGATCGAGTAGAGCCCGCGCCGTGGGAATTCGATCAACCCCACGCGCTTGAAGGAGCCGCCGTCCTGGGACAGCACCGTCTCGAAGATCTGCTTCAAGGTGCGATAGACGCTGCGCACGATCGGCATGCGGGCGAGCATCATCTCGCTATAGCTCACCAACGTCCGCCCGAAGAGGTTGGCGGTGAGCGCGCCGATCACCATCAAGCCGGTGATGCCAAAGATAAGCCCCACCCCCGGCACGGTGAAAGGGAGATAGTGCTCGGGCAAATATTGCGGCGGCACGAGCGGCTTCACCCAAGTGTCGACGAGGTTGATGAACCACCAGACGACATAGACGGTGATGGCAACCGGCCCGACGACGATGAGACCGGTCAGGAAGTAGCGCCGCAGGCGCGTTCCGAGATGCGAGGAGGCAGGCTCTTCCGCGGCGACGACGAGCTTCAGCCGATCCTCATCCCGCTCGGGCGCTTTCGCCTTTGGAGTGGGCTTTGGGTCGCTGGTGGTGTTCATGCGTTGTTCGGGCGACGATAGAGGCTCGGCAATGAGCGCTGGATAACACCAATTTCTGTTGCTTACGTTACTGCGACAGCGCCCCCGGCTTTGCCGCTCGACGGAAGTAACGCGTCACGCGCAAATAGGGTGCTTAGGGGTTGACGAGGAAGCAATCTATTCCGCTCCGCTTCAGCGCGTTGCAGAGCTTAAGGCTTTCCGCCTTGTCCGGGAAGGGTCCGATCTGCAACCGATAGAAGGTGCCGAGATTGCCCATATCGGTCTTCTCAATTCGCGGCTCGATGCTGCTGAGCTGCTGGTTCTGGCTCAAAACCTTCTGCCAGAGCTGCCGCGCTTCGTCCTCCGAACGGGTGGGCGACAATTGCAGCCGGTAGTCGCCCCGGCTTGCTGAAGGCACCGGCGCGGTTGGCGTCGCTACCGCCACTCGCGTTCCCGGGCCCCCCGCGGCGCCCGATGCCGCAGGCGCGGCATCGGTGCTCGCCGCTTGGGTCTGCGTCGTCCAAGCCGTGGGCGCGGCTGGAGGGGCGGCCGGAGGCTTCTCGTTCGCTTCGCTTGAAGGCTTCAGCTCGGCCTCGTTGGAGGTTCCTCGGATCGAGCCCCACCACTGGCTGATCCGATTGCCGCTCGAAGAGGATGGTAACGCCTGTGGCGAGGTGGTGGTCCAGGAGCTGGGGGTCGACGCATCTGCCGTGCGGGCCGGTGGCTCGGACGCGGTGACGGTGGCGCCGAAGCCCGGCTTTGCTTCGGCATTGGCGGGCGTCCCGGGCGCAGAGCTGCCCGCAGGCCGCACCTCGGTCGAGAAGGCAGCGATCGCTGCGGCGTCGGCGGCCGAGCCGCCATTGTCGGCGAGGAGCCGATCCACGTCCCCGTTCTTGTCGCTCTTCCGCGCCGAGGCAAGCTCGGCGTCGGCTTCAGTCTTCAGACCGGCGGCACGATAGGCGAGGCTCCGATTGACCATGGCCGAGAGGCGCTCGGACGGAGAAAGCCCAAGCCAGATCGCCGAGCCTAGATCGGCGACGGCGCGCGGCGACTGACCGAGCCTTTGGTAGGAAAGCCCCCGGTAGTAGAGGGCCTTGGCAGCATCGCTCGCTGAAATCTTGTCGGAGCCGAGCGCGGCCGTGAGCTGCCGGACCGCAGCCTCGTATTTCCCGGACGAGAAGGCGGAGGCGCCGCCGCTCAGGCCTCCAGCCCCGCCCTCCTGGGCATGCGCCGTCGCCATAGCAGCAAGGCTCGCCGGAGCGAGCAAAGCACAAAGCATGAGCATGCGCCGAAGCAGGCGCGTTCCTGAAATCGGGTAGGGTGCGCAGGGGCGCCTCCGATGAACGGCCATGTCCTTGCTCAACCAAAGAAATCAGGCAAATCCGAGGCTATAGCCTATTCCACGGTCACGGATTTTGCCAGGTTGCGCGGCTGATCCACGTCAGTCCCCATGAACACCGCCGTATGATAGGCGATGAGCTGCACCGGCAGCGCATAGACCAGCGGCGTCACGAAGCGATGCAACGCGGGCACCTTAAGATAGGTGCGGATGGCGCAGCCGGTGCTCGAAGCATCGGCATCGCTCACCAGCACGATCTGCCCGCCCCGCGCCGCGACCTCTTGCATGTTCGACACGGTCTTCTCGTAAAGGTCGTCGCGTGGCGCGATGACGATGACCGGCATGTTCTCATCAATCAGCGCGATCGGCCCATGCTTCAGCTCGCCGGCCGCGTAGCCCTCGGCGTGGATATAGGAGATCTCCTTCAGCTTCAGCGCGCCTTCAAGGGCGATCGGATAGCTTTGGCCCCGGCCGAGATAGAGCACGTCGCGCGCGCGAGACAGGCTATGCGCGAGCGTCTCGAATGGTTTTTCGTCCCTGAGCACCGCCGCCATGTGGCGCGGCACCTCGGTCAAGGCCTGGACGAGCTCGGCCTCGAGCGCCTCGCCGATATGCCCTCGTGCCTTGCCGGCGGCGATGGCCAAGCAGGCGAGCACGGTCAGCTGGCAGGTGAAGGCCTTGGTGGAGGCGACGCCGATCTCCGGACCGGCAAGGGTCGGCAGCACCGCATCGGATTCGCGCGCGATCGAGGATTCCCGCACATTGACGATCGACAGGGTTCGCTGGCCCTGCTCGCGACAATAGCGAAGGGTTGCGAGCGTATCCGCCGTCTCGCCGGATTGGGAGATGAACAGAGCGGCGCCACCCGAGTCCAGTCCCCCCTGGCGGTAGCGGAACTCCGAGGCGATATCGACATCGACGGGCAGGCGCGCCCAGCGCTCGAACCAATATTTGGCGACGAGGCCCGCGTAGAACGCCGTTCCGCAGGCGGAGATGGATAGGCGCCCGAGCTTGGCGAAATCGAAGGGAAGATCCGGCACCTCCACGCGGCTCGAAGAGAGGTCGACAGTGTTGGCAAGCGTGTGCCCGACGACCTCCGGCTGCTCATGGATCTCCTTGGCCATGAAGTGGCGATGGTTGCCCTTATCGACGAGGAGAGCGGTGGCCAGCGACCTGGTGACCGGCCGCTGCACGGCGTTGCCGTCGCGGTCGCGAATGGCGACGCCTTCCCGGGTCAAGACCGCCCAGTCGCCATCCTCCAGATAGGCGACCTCGTCGGTGAAGGGCGCGAGCGCCAGCGCGTCCGAGCCCACGAACATCTCGCCATCGCCATAGCCGATGGCAAGCGGGCTGCCTTGGCGCGCCACGATCATCAGATCGTTATAACCACGGAAGATCATGGCGATGGCGAAGGCACCTTCCAGCCGCTTCAGCGTATGATAGACGGCGCGCACCGGATCGTTGCCGGCCCTTATCTCGCGGGTGATGAGATGGGCGATGACCTCGGTGTCGGTGTCGCTCGTGAAGGCGGTGCCCTTGGCCTGGAGCTCCTCCCTCAACTCGCGGAAGTTCTCGATGATGCCGTTATGCACCACCGAGACGTCGTCGGTCATATGCGGGTGCGCATTGGCCTCGGTGGGCTTGCCGTGCGTCGCCCAGCGGGTGTGGCCGATGCCGGTCTCGCCGAGAAGCGGCGCCGATTTGAGTCGCGCCTCGAGATTGCGCAGCTTGCCTTCCGCGCGCCGGCGCCCGAGCTTGCCGTTCTCGACCGTGGCGACGCCCGCGGAATCGTAGCCGCGATATTCGAGCCGCTTCAGCGCGTCGACGAGCTGTCCCGCGACCGGCCCTCTGCCGAGGACGCCAACAATGCCGCACATCCGCGCTACTCCACGCCCCGACTGTTACCGTTAGCTAACCAAGACGCAAAGCACTCGCAACTCATATGCTATGTCCCATTATTTGCTATGTCCCATTATTTCCCCCGCCGCGCTCCCGGCCGCGCTGCTTGCGAAGCCGCGCGGCCCAGCCCGGACGCTCCTCTTGCGGGGCGCGGCTGAGCGCCAGCGCATCGGCCGGAACGTCCTTGGAGATGACGCTGCCGGAGCCGATATAGGCTCCCTCCCCGATCTTGACCGGCGCCACGAGCGAGGTGTTGGAGCCAATGAAGGCCCCGGCTCCAATCTCGGTGCGATGCTTGGCGAAACCGTCGTAATTGCAGGTGATGGTGCCGGCGCCGACATTGGCGCGGGCGCCCACGCTCGCATCGCCTATATAGGTGAGATGGTTGACCTTGGCGCCCTCGGCGATCTCGGCCTGCTTGATCTCGACGAAATTGCCGACATGGGCCTTCGGCCCGAGGGCGGTACCGGGGCGGAGCCGCGCGAAGGGTCCGACCACCGCGTTGGCTCCGATATTGGCACCCACGATGTGGCAGAAGCCCCTGATGGTCACGTTGTCGCCGATGACCACGCCCGGGCCGATGATCACATTGGGCTCGATCGTCACGTCTTTGCCGACCTTGGTGTCATGGCTCAAGAACACCGTCTCGGGAGCGATGAGCGTGGCGCCGCCGGCCATGATCTCGCGTCTCAGGCGCGCTTGCATCGCCGCCTCGGCTTGGGCCAGCTCCGCGCGGGAGTTCACGCCCAAGACCTCGCTCCCCTCGGACGGCACCAAGCGCGCATCGAGTCCATCCGCGCGCGCCAGCGCCACCGCATCCGTCAGATAGAACTCCCCCTTGGCGTTGGCGTTGCCGATCCGGGACAAGAGATCGGCCAAGATCTTGCCGCTGCGGAACCCCATGATGCCCGAGTTGCACAGGGTGAGCGCACGCTCCGTCTCGCTTGCATCTTTCTCTTCGCGGATGCCCATCAGGGTCCCGCCATCATCGAGCAGCAGCCTGCCATAGCCCGTTGGGTCGGAGGCCTCGAAGCCGATCACGACGAGGTCGGCGCCATCGTCGAGCTCGCGGCGAAGCCGATTGAGCGTTTCGGTCCGGAGCAGCGGGGTGTCCCCGTAAAGCACGAGCACGGAGCCGGCAAAGCCGGCAAAAGCCGATTGAGCAGCCTTCACGGCATCGGCAGTTCCCTGGGGCTCGGCCTGCACGAACACCGCAAGGTCCGGGTCTAACGCCCGCGCAACGACCTCGACCTCCTCCATGCCCGGAGCAATCACGGCGCAAATCCGATCGATCGAGGCGCCCTTGGCCGCGGTCAGCACATGGGCGAGCAATGGCGCGCCGGCGAGCGCATGCATCACCTTCGGAAGCTCGGTCTTCATCCTGGCGCCCTTGCCCGCGGCAAGGACGACGGCGAGAACTGAATTCTGCGTCATGCCTGTTTCGTCAGCGCCAAGGCGCGCAATCGAGCAAGTACCATGCCCGGAAGCCTCCCTGCAGAGGAGAGAGTTAAACCGTTAATCTTGTCCTTCGCGCGTCGCGAATCGAACGCCCGCGCCCCCACCCGCGGATTGTCTAACGGAAAGCAGGCGCAAGAGCCACACGGCGAACACTCAATCCGGGGACCACACGCAGAAATTGACCCGGAGAGGAGAGCGAGTCATCTTCTGCTTGGCGACGGCACGCAGCGGCGGAGCCATATTGCCGGCGCTTTTTAGCGTAGATTCGGGGTCTTAGGGGAATCTATCCATGGTGGTTAAGGATCGCCGAGGCGGCACGCGCAACTGGGTCCCGGGCCTGTTCGCGGCCTTCTGGATCTTGCTTGCCGCGTTCTCGGGGGCCTATCTGTTTCGCATCGTCACCGACCCTGCCGCGCATCGGGCCGTGACGGCTTTGGCCAGTCCCGACGGTGTACCAAATTTTGAGCGCCCGGACTCGACCGCCGCGGCGCCAGCCAATGCGCCCTCGCCGCTTTCGGCGGAGCAGGCTGATGCGCTGTTGCATGCGAACGAGGCCAAGGACAGGGAGCTCGCCGAGCTGAAGACCGCGCTGCGCGAGCTTTCCGGTCAGGTGGACGACCTCAATACGCGCTTCAAGCCGCTCGAGAAGGTTTTGGGCCCCGTGGCCGCCTTGCCGACCTCAACCTCCGTCACGACGTCGCCGCCGTCACCTGAGCCAATGCGGCCACCTGAGAAGCCCCCCGAGCCGCCGAAACCGGAAGCAAAGACCCCGGCCCCAAAGGAGCCCGCAAAGGCTGCCGATCTGGGCAAGGCTGAAAAGCCCACGGAGAAGCCCTCCGATCAGGTGAAGGTAATGGAGAAGCCCTCGGTTTCCGAGAAGCCGGCGGAGAAACCCTCCGACCACGCCAAAACGATGGAAAAGCCATCGGGGTCTGCCAAGCCAGCGGAGAAGCCTTCCGCTCAAGCCAAGGCGCCGGAGCAGCCCTCCCACCAAGATGCTGCGGACGAGGCGCCCTCAGCCCCCGCAGCTGAGACCCCCACCAACCGGACGAAGCCCCCGGAGAAGCCTTCCGAGCAAGCTTCGGCAACGCTGGGCTCAAAGGATCAGAAACCGGGCGAGAAGCCGGCGGGTGCAGTGCAAGTGACCTCCAACGAACCGGCATCGACACCCTCTGCGTCATCGACCGAGACCCCGAATGTCAGTGCGCCGCCGCCCATCCCACCCGGCACGACCCGGTTCGGCATCGAGATCGGCAGCGTGGAGAAGCAGGAGGGGGTCAGGCCGATGTGGCGCGACCTCCTGACCAACCATGCGGCGCTCGTCGCTGGCCTGCAGGCGCGCCGCATCATCGCGCCGGACAAGAAGTGGCGGCTCATCGCCGGCCCCTTCTCCAGCGCCGCCGAGGCAATGCAGGCTTGCGCGCTGTTCAAGAAGGCGAATATGCCTTGCGAGGCGACGGTCTTCGCGGGCGATTCCCTTTAGCCTAACCGCCCAAGAAGAGCCGGCCGATATCGGGGTGGCCCAGTAGACTTTTGGCGTCTCCCGCCTTGGCCAGCCTGCCGGCCACCAGCACGTAACCGAGATCGGCAAATTCGAGCCCCTTACGAGGGCATTCTGCTCGACGAGGACCAGCGTCTTGCCTCGCGCAACTCCCGCAAGGTCTCGAAGATCATGTCGATGGCGCGAGGCTCTTCCCGGCCCCCGTTCGCTAAAGCTTTTTTTGAAGCTGCTGGATACCAGCAGCATACGCGGCAGCGCAGCCATGGTCCGTCCATCGGCGCCGCTCGCGTCGGATCTACCCGTGAAGGTTGCCGATAGCCTCGGATCGGACCAAAAAACGCGGCACCGCCTACAGGTCCTTCGCGTTAAACGTATCGCACTGTTCGAGGCTGCCGCTCTCATAGCCGCGGCGGAACCATCGCACCCGTTGCTCCGATGAGCCATGGGTGAAGGAATCACGCACCACATAGCCTTGCGTCTGCTGCTGGATGCGATCGTCGCCAATGGCGCTCGCCGCCGCGAGCGCCTGATCGATGTCGCCAGGCTCGATGATGTTCTTCATCTCCTGCGCCTTGTTGGCCCAGATGCCGGCGAAGCAATCCGCCTGCAGCTCGACGCGGACCTGCAAGGCGTTGCCCTGCTTCTCGCTCATGCGCTGCCGCGCGGACTCGACCTGGTCCATGATCCCGAGCAGCTTCTGCACATGGTGGCCGACCTCATGCGCGATGACATAGGCTTGGGCGAAGTCGCCCGGAGCATGGAAGCGGTTCTTGAGTTCCTCGTAGAAGGAAAGGTCGATATAGACCTTCTCGTCGTTCGGGCAATAGAACGGCCCCATGGCCGACATCGCCGTACCGCAGGCGGAGCGAATGCCGCCGGTGAAGAGCACGAGCTTCGGATCGCTGTAGGTCTCGCCGTAGCGCTTGAACAGATTGCTCCACACATCCTCGGTGTCGGCGAGAACGACAGACACAAATTGCTTCAGATCGTCCTCGCTCGTGGTCTGGGGATGCTGAACTTGCGGACCCGGTTGGCCAGGTACCGGGAAGTTGGTGGTATCGGGGCGCGATTGCGGCAGGTGGATGTCGGGTATACCCAAATCATCACCGCCCGACCCCCCTCCTTGCAAGATGACGCGCGGGTCGACCCCGAAGAACAACATGAATCCGAGCAGGATCAGAAAACCGACAATGCCGATGCCGCCGCCGCGCCCGGCGCCGCCGCTCGGAAAGCGCAACCCGCCGGGAGACGGGAAGCCGAAGCCTCCTCCGCCTTCGTCACGCCGATCCTCGACATTCTCGCTTTCTCTTTCGCCGCGCCACCGCATCTTAGGGTCACCTCGACGACTTCATCCCGGACAGGCCGAATGTATCGGGGCCATTGTGCATGGGACAGGCCTCGGCACAAGCGCAAGGGCCCCTCAGGCAACGTGGGCATCAAGGGGGAGAATCAACCATGTGGGGTGAGGCGAAACCCGCAAATCCTTGTTGTCAAAAGCGAGATCGACAAGAAAACGTCAAAAAACTGCCATGGGCGCGAGGCATTCTCTACGCGCCCGGTTGTATCTTGTCTGGGTGGTAGTGCGTTCTGTGTAATGCGTACGAGCCTCGGCAATCCCCGCGCCGGGGCTCTTCTTTTTTTGGCCTGCGTATTCTTCGCGATCGGAGGGCGGTTGGTTCAACGTGCCCCCGCTCCACCACAGAGCGAGCAGCGCGCCGGTGATCGAAAGCGGCACCGTCAGCATGATGATGAAGGGGTCCTTGAAGCTCTCGAATTGTGCGGCGAGCACGAGATAGATGAAGGCGAGCGCGTCGGGAGCCGTCAGGCGCGGGTGTCGGGGCGGTCCGCGATCCACGAAGAATGGACCGCCCCGACACGGCTTGCCTAAGGATTGGTCGGCGGCGTCTGGTCGGGCGCCGGTGCCTCTGGCGCTGGGGCCTCTGGGGCCGGCGCTGCTGGGGCCGGTGCCGAAGGGGCCGTCATGGGTTCCGGCGCAGGCGCTGGCGGAGCCGCCATGGGTGCCGGCGCAGGTGCAGGCGCTGGTGCCGGGGCAGGCGCCGGGGCTGGTGCCGGCGCTTCGGCGGCTGGCGGTTCGACTTTGGCGGGTTGCTCGGCCTTGTGCCCGTACATGAAGTAGGCGGCGATGACGAGGGCGAGCACGATGCTGCCCAAGACGATAGCAAGAAAGGTCCTGCCGCCGGCCTGATTGTCGTTTGCCATGCGATTGGTCTCCCTGTTGAGGGTCGTGTGGTTCAGTCGGACGCAGCCTAGCGAGGAATCCCTCCTCGGTCGAGGGTCGGGGCCCGAAGCAGCGTCCCTGTCCGGCCTATGGCTGCACAAGCTCGCATCGACCGGTGTCGCGCCTATCGGTCGGCGGCGGCGAGCCCCTGCCGGCCGAGGAGATTGAAGGCCGGCGTGAGCACGATGGCAAGGAAGAGATTGAGCAGGACTGAATAGAGGGCAGCATAGCTCGGGATCGTGACGCCGAAGGCCTGCAATGGATAGACCGAACTCGCGAAGTCCTGGGTAGCCGCCATATAGGTGCCGGTGGCGAGCCCCACGGCCCACCCGGTCAATAGAGCTGGGGCATTGCAGGAGCGGGTGTAGAGGCCGAGCAGGATCGACGGCAAGAGCTGGATGATCCAGATTCCGCCGAGAAGCTGGAGCTGGATCGCATAGGCTTGTGGCAGTGCGAGGATGAAGACGACGGCCCCGATCTTCACGACCAGCGACACGATCTTGGCCATCTGCGCTTCTTGCGCCTCGGTGCAATCGGGACGCAAGAACTCCTTGTAAAGATTGCGGGTGAAGAGGTTGGCGCAGGCGATGGACATGATCGCCGCGGGGACCAATGCGCCGATGGCAATGCTGGCGAAGGCCACGCCCACGAACCACGGCTGGAACGAGGCCAGAAACAGCGCAGGCACCGCGTAGTTCGGTCCATAGCGGGCAAAGCCCGCAGCATGCGCAGGGTCCTCACCAACGCCCGCGGCGATCGCCATGTAGCCGAGCAACGCGATCAGCCCGAGAATGAAGGAGTAGGCTGGAAGCAGCGCCGCATTGCGCCGGATCACATGGCCGTGTGCGGAGCTCAAGATCCCCGTCATGGAATGGGGGTAAAGGAAGAGGGCGAGCGCCGATCCGAGGGCCAAGGTCGTATAGGCGCTATAGGCGCCGAAACTTTCGCCCGTTGGAGCGGCCAGCAGCAGCTTCTCTTGAGGCACCTTGGCGAAGATCGCCGCATAGCCGCCGAGCCTGGCCGGAATCACCACCACTGCCGCGATCACGGTGATGAAGATCAGGAGGTCCTTGACGATTGCGATCAGCGCCGGCGCCCGCAATCCGCTCTTATAGGTGAAGGCGGCGAGGATGAGGAAAGCGATGACCAAGGGCATGTGCCCAATGAAACCCTCCGTCGGGAAGCCGAGCGCGCCGATCACCACCTCCATGCCGACGAGCTGCAGCGCGATATAGGGCATGGTGGCGATCACGCCCGTCGCGGCGATGGCGAGCGCGAGCATACGGCTGTCGAAGCGATCGCGGACGAAATCCGCGGCGGTGACATGGCCGCGGGCATGCGCCACCGCCCATAGCCTGGGAAACACGACATAGAGAGCGGGATAGATCAGCACGGTATAGGGCACCGCGAAGAAGCCCATGGCGCCTTTGCCGTAGACGAGCGCCGGCACAGCAATGAAGGTGTAGGCGGTGTAGAGGTCGCCCCCAAGCAGGAACCAGGTTACCATGGTGCCGAAGCGGCGCCCCCCGAGGCCCCATTCATGCAGTAGATTGAGATCCGCTTGCCGCCAACGGGCGGCGACGAAGCCGAGCCAGGTGATGAGCAGGAACAGCGCGACGAAAATGATCGTGGCAGTCGCATTCACCAGGCCAAACTCCCTCAAAGCGCCCGTAGCTTTCGGCTAGGTTCGGCGCGTGATGCCCATCTCAATGAGGTAGACGATCAGGACCAGAGCCGCGCCGATGAGAATCCAGGCGAGCTGGTACCAGTAGAAGAAGGGGATGCCGGCGAGCGCTGGCTCAAGCTTGTTGTAAGACGGCACCCACAGCATGGCCAGGACGGGAATGATGAGGAGAAGGCGCGGCAGATAGCGGAGCCGGCTCCCCTTTGGCGTCTCACGCGTCACGGCGCTTCCCCCTGCCCGGCCCTTACGACGGCGCGAGCTTACTGAAAGCTTGAAGCTTTCGCGATTCCCTAATTCCGCCCGGTTAGGATGGCGCCAGGCAGCCAGGATCGGCGATGGTCACGCCTGGCGCAGGCCGCAGGCCGGGCTTTCGCGGTCCTTTATGTTGACCTCGGCGGTGGCGCACCCATATGGTCGCCACGGGGAGAGCCCGTAGCTCAGCCGGTAGAGCATCTGACTTTTAATCAGAGGGTCGCGGGTTCGAGTCCCGCCGGGCTCACCAATAGACCAATGACTTAGTAAGTTCCGGGGGGCGGCTGTGGAGCTCGGCTAACAGCGGGAGCACGTAGTTTACCACGATGTCGTTTGCGCAGATTTGTAATCAGTAGGTCGGGGGTTCGAATCCTCCAGTCGGCACCAGCACCTAGCCAAACAAAAAAGGTCCCAAAGAACGCGCCGGGTAACGCTAGGGGTAACGAGAAGATAGTCAGCGCTAGGTTCCAACGCGATTGCAACCTGTAACCCGTCACCAGCGACGAGCTTAAGGGCTGTTACCGCTGATTGCCTCCTTGGCGGCGCCATCGTTTCCACGAGGGCAGCGGGTCGGTCGCAGGGAGCGTCTGGGCGAGCGCAGAGACGGAGGGCCAAACCCACTCGTAGGTGGAGTGCATGACCGTATGCCAGTGATGTTGATGCCTGAAGACTACGATCGGTGGCTCGGTCCCAGCACAAGCCCTGACGAGCTCCGCGCGATGCTGCGTCCCTACGATGCCGTTCTAATGGAGGCGTACGCCGTTAGCCGGTCCGTCAACGCCGTGAAGAATGACACCGAGGAATGCATCCAGCCGATCGACGACCAACCGCAATAAGAAGCCCCACTGATTTGAAAAGAATGGCGGCTGGGCCACCCCTTAGTCGCCAGAGGCATCCTTGACGCATTTGGTCGTGAAACTGGTCTTGGCCGCGCCCGAGAGCTTCTTATCAGCCGCGGCCTTGTCGCATGACGCCGTCGCGTCGGACTCGCATTTCTTCATGAAGCTAGTGAGAGCGGCACCCGCCAGCTTCTTCTCTGCCGCCCGATCCTTGCAGCTTAGATCGCCATGGCTCCACTGACGGCCAGGCTGGACAACAGTAGCGCTAGAGCAAGGCGTTTCATTCGATCCTCTCAAGGTTGGTTTGTGGGCGGGGAAGCTATGCCTTGCCGTGGCCCTTGGCTATTGCCTACCTCGCCGCGGGTTAATCTGGAGGGTATTTTCATGCTGGACAGTCGTTCGGTTGATCTGAGAGCTGCCCGCGGGACGTGCCGAAATCCGGGTGGAAATGCGAGAGGACACCAGCGACTGCGCCCTGATTCTTTCCCCTGTCCAGTGGTTCGGAAAAGTTGAAGGTTCGCCAGTGCATCTTCCATCTCTTACATCGAAACAGTGGCGGGGGCGTCTAACCTATGCGGCGATGTCATTACTGGTCGTTTGGCACACCCTTGCTATCGTGGTCGCGCCGTCGCCAGACAGTGCGATTACCCGGTCGGCACGTTTGCTATTCGAGCCCTATTTGACTCTATTCAGGCTGGAAAATGGATGGAGCTTCTATGCCCCCGATGTTCGCGTGGAATCCGAATTCCGCTACGTCGTGGAGGATGCGTCCGGAGAGCGTCATACCTTTGTCCCGGCTGATAAACTGAGCAGGTTCCACCCAATCGATATCTGGGTCAAAGATTGGTACATACACGTTATGGATACTCCTGAAACCTACGGTGATGCCGTCGCTGCGTATCTCTGTCGAGAACATGCCTTGCTGCACCCGGTCAGCATCACGCTTCTGGAGATCGAACAAAATGAGTTCTCGCCGGAGGACCAACTGAGCGGAAAGCACCCCTTCGATCCCGAGTTTCTCGACGAGAAGACTCTGACCACCGTCCAATGCCCGAACGAGTAATGTTGGCACGCGTGAACCAAATCACGTTTGCCGCCCCCCTGAGAGAGGCCTGGTCGCAGGTTTGGTTCCAGGACAAGCCGACGTCGTCTTTAGAGATCGCCCGTATGGGCATTGGTGCGGCGCTCGTGCTCCACTATGGTCTGGCAACCCCCTACCTCTTGACGTTTTGGGGCGACGACGGCTGGATGCCGCGCGCACTTCTCGCCAATGAAATTACCGATCCTTGGCAGCAATCGGTTTTTTTCTATTTTACGGCTCCTTGGCAGTGGAGCGCCTTCCACGCGTTTTTTTTGTTCTGCTGCGCCGCCTTCATGTTGGGATGGCGAACGTCCTGGGTAAAATGGGCCGTGCTGATCGGCCACATCTCCTACGACTACCGCAACCCGATCATGACCTACGGCGTAGACTCGATCGTTGCCTGCCTGCTGTTGATTTTATGCTTCGCGCCGGTCGGACGCGCAATGAGTTTGGACAGAGTGCGCGAGGTCCGCTCAGCAAAGCGCAAAAGCCTTGGAGCCAGCCCACCGGCCTTCACCAGTCCTTGGGCGTTCGCCTGCACGAGGCTGATGCAGATCCAGATGGCAGTGCTGTTCTTCTTCAGTGCCATTGGTAAACTAACAGGCGACGACTGGCGGGGCGGTGACGCCATATGGTGGCTTTTTACCAACAGTTATTATTACAACAATGATATTTTGAATTTGTTAGCGTCGCAATACTGGCTGGTCAATGTTGCGACGTATGGCACTATCTTGATCGAAATTGCCTTTCCATTCCTGATCTGGCAGCGGCGCTCACGACCTTACATGCTTGCTGCAGCATTGTTCCTCCATCTCCAGTTCGCCGTCCTGATGTACCTGTATTATTTCTCTTGGGTCATGATCATGGGACAGATGAGTTTTGTGCGCCCCGAGTGGCTGAGCGGCCTCGGTGCGGCGTGGAAGCGAAAAATGGGCGAAATGGAGATGATCTACGACGGCGCCTGCGGCTTCTGCAAGCGGTCTATGGCGTGGTTTTTGGCTTTCGACGGTCTCAGGCAGATCCAGATACGCGACTTCCGCACCAACCCATCCCCGATCGTGAGTGACGAACAAATGATAAAGGCGGTCTATCTCGTTTTGCCCGACGGTCGGGCGCTGCCAGGTTTTGAGGCCTATCGTTACGTTGTGTTGCGCGTGCCAGGATTGTGGTGGCAAGTTCCATTCTTTTATGTTCCCTTGTTCAGTCGTCTTTTCGGTCACCCGATATACAATTGGATCGCGGCCAACCGAAGCCGGCTCTAGCTGAACCTCCTGCTATACCCCCCGACACTGCTCGCCCGGGCCGAAAATGTCATTGAATAAGATGCCCCTCTGAATGTCTCCTGTGGGTCAACAGCGTCGGATCGAGGCCGTTGGTGACGAGTCCGCTTTACCCCCAATTGCTGACGTATCGCTGCGGCGCGGCGAACCGCTGTGGGCCGCGTCGGTTGAGCCGTTGCCGGGGCTGGTCACCCAGCCGCCGGACTGCACTGCCCGCGCAAACGTCGTTCCCACCTATTGCGAATCGGTAACGGTCGCTGCCGACGGTGATGCAGACGGTCAATCAGCTGGAAGCTGCACTAAGAGAATCGCGTGCCATGGCCAGCTAACGAGGTTTGATTTATATTGGTCCAGCGCAAGGCGTCTTGCAGGAAGGGCCTGTATATAAGCATGGTTGCAACATTTACCGGACAGCCGGTATCGAGAAGGGGTCTCAGATGGCCAAAGAGTTCGAAGAGTTTCAGAAGGCGGGTGAACAGTTTCAGAAGGTGGGTAAGGACAGCTTCGATGCGGCCGTCAAATCGTTAGGCGAGGTGAACAAGGGCTTGCAGGCCATTGCTGCCGAGGTGACCGACTACTCGAAGAAGGCGGTCGAGGACAGCATGCGTGCTTTCGAGCAGTTGATGGGCGCAAAGTCGCTTGAGCAGGCTATCGAGATCCAATCTCAGTTCACCAAGAAGGCCTATGACACCTACATGGCCGAGATGTCGAAGCTCGGCGAGATGTATGTCGGCTTGGCCAAGAATGCCTACAAGCCCGTCGAGTCAGCTTTGCCCAAGAAGACGGTCTAACGTCATGAGATACGCGAGGACTTGAGTTTCCTGGTTCATGTCTCCCCCGACTTGCGAACGTGAGCGTGAAACAGCCCTACAAAAAATCGCGTGCTTGCGTCAGCTAAGAGCCTCTACCTGTATAAATATATAGATGGAGGGATCGCATGCTGAGGCCAAAACGAAACGACAAAGCCGTTCTGCTCAATCTTCCCGCTCAGATGCTTGAACAGATTGATCTAGCGGTCCGCGAGCAAGGTGTCTCCCGCTCGCATTTTCTGCGGCAGGCGGTAGAGCGCAATCTGCGCCATTATCAGAATGTTGAGCGTGCCATCTTCGCTCGCATCTATCAGCAAGGCATGAGCTAGGGCCTTCCAAAACGAGGCAGCGTTCGCGATGTGGCAGTGATTGAGGTTCGGTGACTGGGAGAAATGGGACACGGAGCGACCAGCTTCCGCCTTAACCTCCCGTCGCTCGGTTATGAGCCTCCTCCTCAGTCCTTCTTGTATTTTAGAAACTTGCCGGTCATGACAATCTTCACCCGGTCGCCATTCGGGTCCGGCTGGCGCATCAGATCGAGATCGAAGTCGATTGCGCTCATGATGCCATCGCCGAATTCCTCCTCGATCAAAGCCTTTAGGGTGGTTCCGTAGACCTGCACGATCTCATAAAAGCGGTAGATCAGTGGATCTGTGGGGATGTCCCGGCCGAGCGAGCCGCGAAGGGGGATCTCGATCAGAAAATCTTGCGCCTCGGGCATTTCGAGCAGAGTGGCGACTTTAGCGGCTGCCTCCTTCGGCAATGACATCTGTCCGAGCAAGGCCGCTGTGACGATGAACGGCGACAGACCGGTCTCCGCCGCCAGCCTCCTCAAGGAAAGCCCCTTCGCTTTCATGGCCCGGAACAGTTTGCGCTCTAGAACCGGTCGTTCATTACCGAGTTCTGTCATCCGTATTTCCCTCCGCGGCGGCCTTTGTCGACGGCCTACGACGCGCAGCGGGGCTTCGTCACGATCTAATTTTGATAGAACGAAGCCCAGCTTTGATACGGCGCGCTATTTCTTGAACTTGGCTGCTTCCTCGGAGCCCTTGGTGGCATCCCCGGCCGTGTAGGAATGGGCTCCCACTCCAGCGAGCTTGCCCTTGTCGACTACAAGATATTCGGTACGAATGGGCTTACCCGCGAAATAGGACTCGAGGATCTCGCGCGTTCCTGCCGCGTAGCGTGTCTGCGCCGACAGCGACGTGCCAGAGATGTGCGGGGTCATGCCGTGATGGGGCATGGTGCGCCACGGATGGTCTTTGGGTGGCGGCTGCGGGAACCAGACGTCGCCGGCATAGCCCGCGAGTTGGCCGCTTTCGAGCGCGCGAACGATAGCGTCGCGGTCACAGATCTTGCCTCGGGCAGTGTTCACGATATAGCTGCCGCGCTTCATCATGCCGATCAGCCTATCGTTGAACATGTGCTCTGTCTCGGGATGCAGCGGCGTATTGATGGTGACCACGTCGCAGACCTTCACGAGCGATTCTACGTTTGGGTGGTAAGTCAGCCCCAGCTCCTTCTCGACCTTCTCGGGTAGGCGGTGCTTGTCGGTGTAGTGGAGCTTCACGTCGAAGGGCTTCAGACGGCGCAGTGCCGCAAGCCCTATACGACCGGCCGCGACCGTGCCAACATTCATGCCTTCGAGATCGTAGGAGCGCTCCACGCAGTCGGCGATGTTCCAGCCGCCCCTGACCACCCAGCCATAAGACGGGATGTAATTGCGGACCAGCGCCAGGATCATCATGACAATATGCTCGGAGACGCTGATCGAATTGCAGTAAGTAACCTCGGCGACGGTGACGCCCTTGTCCATGGCAGCTTGCAGGTCGGTGTGGTCGGAGCCGATGCCGGCGGTGATGATAAGCTTGAGCTTCTTCGCCTTGTCGAAGCGCTCCTTGGTCATGTAGGCTGGCCAGAAGGGCTGCGAGATCACGATCTCCGCGTCGGGCAGCTCTTTATCGAGTACCGAGTCCTTGCCGTCCTTGCTCGACGTGACAACGAGTGTGTGGCCTGCCTTCTCGAGAAACTTTCTCAAGCCGAGCTCGCCGGAAACGCTGCCCAGAAGCTCGCCCGGCTTGAAGTCAATTGTGCTCGGTGTCGGTGCCGTCTGCCCGTCGGGATATTTGTCGATCTTTGGAATGGAGTCGCGGGCGTACTTCTTTGGGTAGCCATCGACGGGATCGTCATAGAGAACACAAACTACCTTGGCCATTATTTCGCTCCTTGGCTTGACGCAGGCATAGTGCAAGCCCGCCACAAGTGCATGGTTGAGCTGCAACGACCTGCTTGCATAGTGTTGTGGATGGAGTGAGGGAGCGTGAAGCCCTCGCACCTATCCTCACGTTTCCTCCCGCGGTTCCGGAACTTGCAGCGCCCGGTTCCCTGTGCTGCCAGCTTCCTTTTTTGTACCATTGGAGATCAATAGGCTTTACCGAAACGGCCGATAGGATTGCTCTATCGACGCGCCTTAGTTCCTCGGGGCCCGCGATGCGCCTGTATGGCAATTTTGGGTCAAAGGCGACTGCGCTAGTCTTTGAGACATTGCCGTGCATGGGTGGCTCCGGATATGGCTCCTGTTGAGCTAATGCCCCGACAAAGGCTAGGCCAAACTCGCCGGTCGCCTTGTTGATCGCAACGGTTCCGGCTCCCACGGTAGGGTCGCCCTTCTGATCCTCGGTATTCTCGGAAAGTACCCACGTGGCGACTAACGCGCGGTCATCATTTTGCACGATGCGAAAATGCAAACCCGTCATCGCGCCGATGTCGCCAATTACCTCAGGGGGCGATACCGTGAACCGAAAAAGCTGCGGCTGGTGGGTGGGGCGTGAAAGGTCGCGGGGGTCAAGTATGAGTTCTGCGTGGGAACAACTCCACGCCTCTGCTGCCTCTGCGGATGTTGCACAGGCAAGCAACGCGATCCCCACGAGCAACGACCGCATCATTTGATCCCGCCCTCTTGTCTGCGTACGGACCTAACCTAACAAAAAACCCTGCCAACCGAAGCTGGGGGGCCAAAGCTTTTAGTCACTAAAAGCTATCCGCGCCCTTGGGTATCAAGCGTTCGGCAAGATCCGCAAGGCGCGCGCCACCGATAAGCCAGTATATTGCCCAGAGGGTTACGATAAAGGCAGCCACCCCCAATAGGGACACGCCTGTAAGATACTCAGCCGTGCCGCCTACCTCCGTTGCTATAAGGATGCACACCACGGCGAGGACCGCTTTTCCAACATCGTGCTCCCTCAGACGCGCAATCACCCTGGCGATTAGCAACAGCAGCCGGGCCAGCCAGAGCCGGATGAGTCTCATGTGGACCTCCTCAGGAGAGCGTCAACTTCCTGCCCTTGAAGGGTGTCGCGCTCCAGGAGGACCTTGGCGACGATCTCGATGCGCGCCCAATGCCGTCTGACAAGCACCCGCGCCTGGTGACGCAAGTCGTCTCTCGTCGTGTCATCGATCTTGTTGCACAAGGCTACGTGGGCGGCCTTTGCCTGGTCGTCATAAACATCGTGCTTGCAGAGAGGGGAGTGCGGAGCAAACTCGACCTGAGCCGCCGGACCCGCAAAGCAAATGATGATTTGGTGATCGGGTCGCCGCTCTTCGTCATCGGGCGGCACAGTTTTGCCCTTGGTGTTCTCGTCAGGAATGATGGTGACGAAGCTAATGTTGTAGCCGAGCCCCCTGGCTATCACCACGTGCCCGGCTTCGTGGTAGGCGACTGCTTCCCTCGCTGTCATGCTGTGCTGAAGTCGAGACCTCGCTCGCTCACCGGGCTCATCTTCCATTTTTGTTAAGTAGGTCTTTTGCACTGAACGCCTCGCACTGTGCAGACATGTGTTTCAGATTTGCGACACAGAGATCCTCCGACACAAGCCGTTACAAACTAGCCACACGGCAGTTGCAATTTCCACCTCAAATCAATCTGTCTAACGGGACCGATATTATAGCTGGCAGCGATGGCTTTTGAGCCAATTCTGGCGTGGGCCGTGATCGAGCCATGCGGAAAGCTGGCCCTGCATTCGATTGCAGACACGCCAGACAGGGCCAAGGAATTTTTCCTGGGGAGGTACTAGAGATGGTTGGCGTAAACGTCGTCGCTATCACTATCGAACCTAGCCAAGGCAATGATGACGCACTGCCGGCAGAAGCAGAGATTTTGGGGCTGCGATGAGCCAAAGCACGTTGGCGATAGTCGGCGGTGTTGGTCTCGCCGCTTCGGCGTTAGCGGTGGCCCTCTGGTTTTGGGCGTCGCTGCTGAAAGTCCCCAACAACCAAGACAGGTTCATCGATGTGCTACCGAAGATCGGTCGCCTGAACGCACACGCAGCCTTTGCGGCGAGCGTGGCCGCGGCGTGTGTGGCTATCGTCTGGCTCGTCGGGGCCTACTCAGATTGAGATCGGCGCGTGGCCAGCTCGACGACGCGGAAGTGGAACTCGGCCTCCTTGGCTTCGGCGTCTGAACATGCCCAAGTCAGGCCCTGGGCGTGGTAGGCTTCCAGTGTGGTAATCCAGTGCGGGAGTATGAGTCATGAAACTAACAATCTTGACATGCGCGGCCCTTTTGATTGGCGCTACAACCGGAGCACAGGCTGCCGATAAGGTGGCGCCCGTGGATGACGCAACGTGCCAAGCCCTTTGGACCACGGTATCGCCGAATGGCGCCACCATCTCCAAAGACAAAGCGGTGCCCTATATCGTGGACTTCACCATGGTCGACACTGACAGTGATGGAACCATCGACGCCGATGAGTTCAAGGCAGGCTGTCAGGCCGGTTTGGTCAAGGCAAAGTAGCCAGGGTCGTCCTGGCGCATTGGCGCGTCGCCAAACTTCCCGCTCTTTTGAACATCGGGGTGGATCGTCGGGGTGCTCCTTAGGACCTACACGATCCACCTCAGCTCGCGCGCTCTGAAGTCTAAGAAACGGACTCGGGCCACACTGAATGGCCTCAACTTAGCTGCAGGCCCGCCCGATTCACGGACCACGGTATCTCACCCCGGAACGAGAGACCGGGGCTTCTCTCGGGGAGGCTGTCCCATCTCGACACGGGGGGATGGGGCGGCCTCTCTCAACGTTTCTGACTCCTTCTC
This sequence comes from uncultured Alphaproteobacteria bacterium, assembly GCA_963804515.1. Taxonomy (GTDB): domain Bacteria; phylum Pseudomonadota; class Alphaproteobacteria; order Rhizobiales; family Methyloligellaceae; genus Methyloceanibacter. The sequence continues at coordinate 381,246 of CAWDQR010000001.1, forward strand.
GATGACTTTGAGGAAAGACTCGCGCCTCCCCACTCCAGGAACCAAGCGGGTCATTGTCCCAAGGCGCTCACGCCCCGATTTTATGGGGGCTGGGATGCAACCCGGGAGACAAGCATGCGTAAAGTGGCGATTGCCCTCGCTGCGACCACGGCAATGATGCTCGCCGGATGGGCCGACGCAACAGCGTTGACCGAACCGGCAAGACCGCCCACTGCAACGAGAGACAACCCCCCGATAGAAAATGTTAATTGTCCAGGCATCAGACGCCGTGATCGTTGCCCATTTGGGCTTTACTTGGCCTGCACGCTCGATAGGCGATGCGCGTGCATTAGCTGCTATGCCTTTCGACGCTATCCCAATGATGATTATTGGTATCGCTGGCGCTACTAGCTGCCTGTGGTTCAGCCACCAAAATATTTCCTGTTTCGCGTCTGATCTCAGGGGCAGCCTGACTAGCCCTTAATTTTTTTGTTCACGATTGCCCATCGATCTCAGCTCAGAAGCGGTAGCCATAGCGAACGCCAATTCTGTCGAGCCTTTCGTTCGGCTCAACGATGTAAGCGTTCGAGGTGTGCGTTACGGTCTGAGCATCGGTGCGAGGCTTGAGTCAGGCGGTGCGTCGTTTGAAGGCAGCGCGTTCCGGCTTCGGGAGCTTACCGACTACCACGAGGCTGTCCTCGTAAACGCGGCAGCTTTCAAGACGATTGTCACGGTCCCTCTTTATCCAGCGGTGCCAAGCCACCGCCAATACGTAGAGGCCCGGATGCGATAGGCCTCGGAGGCCCGGCGAAGAACGGCACGAGAAGAAATACCGCACGCTGGGAGAAGGCATAGCCCACCGCGCCCGCCACCAGGGCGATAGCGACATTACCCGCATGGTCGAAGGCTGAGTTCCGCCCCATGCGTCGGGCTAGTGATAGCGACCTAACAAACGAGTCCGTTTAACCGGGATAATTCACTGCTAGCCGCTAGCTCAGATAAGATAAGAGCATGTGTGCCTTGGTATAGGCAGTATCGGAGTGTCGGCGCTTACGCGCCACCTGTTTGACAATCATCATGAGAGGGAGGCGGTTGATAATCAGATCATAAAGCATCCATACCAACCCATGGAAAAATGCTTCCTTGTCAATCCTGGCCGCAGCTTTCTGAGCGAACGCCGTTCGATAGATCTCAATCCTTTCTAGCGCTGCTTGCTTTCCGAAGTCTTCCGGAAGCGTGTAGATTAAATGCTCCACGAGGTCGCGTTGCGGCAGGCTGATCACGGCGCGCTCCCAGTCGAACACGCTGAGCTCGAATCCGCCCTCGGTCTTGGCGAAGGCCAGGTTTTGCGGATTCACGTCGCCATACAGCAGCGTCTTCGGTTGCTTATCGACGAGTGCGTACCAATCGGTCATGCTGTCCAGAATGGTCTGGTGGCGGCGAGCCAGCGCCGGACTCATGACGTTCCCGTAGGCGACGCGCAGGAAATCGTGAAATGCCTGCCACAGCTCGCGAGCCTGCATCATCGCTTTCAGATCGCAGACGAAGAAATATCCGGTGTCGAGCAGGCTCTGATAGTTGTTGCAAAAACGCGCGTGAATATCCGCTATTCCCCTCAAGGTCAGCTCGGAGAATGACGGGCTCCATCGCTGCGTCGTGTCGTCGTCAGGATCGAGGATCAAGCTGCCGGCCGGCAGCTTTTGCTCGAGCCGCAGCGTGTAGGAAGACGCCCGATCGATGTAAACGCCGAGCGAGGCAGGCACATAGGGTTGCAGCCGGCCTTCGAAATCCCTGAACAGGACAGCTTCTTTCAGATTGGGCGTGGTGTAGTCTGAATTTGCAAGGTTGTCCGAGAGAGAGGATTTCAGCTTGATGCCGCACTGATCGAGCAGGCTCTGATAGACGGCGATGATGCTCGCCTGGTCCGGCTTGGCTTTCACCATCACGTCGATCGACTGCCTGCTCCCGTCCTTTGCCAGATAGTCAATTCGGTACGGATAGACGCCTGCGATGTTCCTGGTTTGCTCATGATATTTGAAGGCATGTCCCAGCAAATGCGCATCAAGGCATTTGATATTTACAACCTCGAATTGGTCGTTCCCAAGCCCGTTGGTCAGTGCCTTGACTATCAGTTGGTTCGTATTTTCGTCAGTCATTGTCGCGAGTTTTTCAGGGCCACGATATGGACGTCGACAAAAAGGGATTTTGAGCTCGGAGTTCCTCGCCTGCTGCGGGATTGCCGTGTTCCACAAGCTACCAGCTAGCCGGGAAGCTGCAGTTCCGGATTTGGCCCGACGGAGACCATCTGACCCGGCGTAACAGTGTCAAGCTCTGCTGGGGTCGACCGGACGCCGTGCGCTCGCGGCTGGGTCGTCTCACCATGACCCATAAGGGTCATTTCTATTAAAGGATTCCCGATGGTTTCGTGCGCATGCAATTCTGGGGGGACCATAGCTCTCCGGCAGATCGCGCCACGGCGCACCTGAGCGCAAGACCCAAAAGATGCCGTTGAGAATGCGCGCGGTCCTCCACGCGGGGAATGCCGCGTGGCTTGTTCGGGAGCATCGGCTTGATGACACTCCATTCGCAGTCGCTGAGTTCATAGTGCATGATTCGAAGCTCCGGTTTTGGGGAGCTGGAATCACATCATGCAGACGGCATCAATACGCTATGTCCGCAGCTGGGAGGAATGCGGATTAAACGCGGACACGGCTTTTGGGGCCGTTTTTGACCCTTAGCAGTCGTGCTTCGACCGCCACAGCCGAGGCACTTCAGAAGGCAGATGAGGCGATCACGCATTTGGGAGGCACGCCCGAGCGACATCCTAGTGGTCGCTAGTCGTTCTCGGGCACGTCGAGGTGGAGCAGGCGATCAAGTCGCTTTGACCCGTAGGTATGCCGGGCAGCCAGCGTCTATGCGCGCGTCGCGCTAAGCGCTCGGGTCTGGTGACGCGCGAGTAGGGCCAGCTTGATTAAATCGTTGATAGCAAGCGAGAAGATGAGTGCGTAAGCGATGATGAATATGGTCTGGGCCATCGGCAATGGCCGCAGCTCGCCCAGGCCGTACGCGCTGATGAGCAGGCCGACGCCAGCATCGACGAGGAGCGCCAGGAGAAGGGTAGTGCTGGGCCGTGATGCCCAGAAGGCTCGCCGCTCGCGGATCGAGAGGATGGAGAACAAGGCGAAGAAGAGCAAAGCCTCAAAAGTGAATGTCTGAAGTCGGCCGTCAGCACTGCCCAGGTCGAACCAGCGCCAGCCGAGGGCGAGAAGCAGCAGGGCCTCGCCCATCATAACCAGCCCAAGCAGCACCGCTAGCTTCACGAGCGGACCAATGTTTTTCCAGCTCTCCGGCTTTTGCGATGGCCGCACGCGATCTGTCGCAAGTGCGATCTTCACGAAATCCGTCATGAATACCAGCAGCACCATCCCGAGGGCAGAGATCACAAACTTGCCGGTGACAAGAAACGCAATCACCACGACACCCGATTTGAGAATGGTCCGGCTTACTTTGTTGACGATCCAGGTGAGGACCCGCTGATAGATCGCGCGGCCGTTCTTCACCAGATCGACGATTCCGGCTAGGCCCTCGGTCGTAAGCACGACACTGGCGGCACCTTTTGCCACATCTGTTGCGCTGCTCACGGCGATACCGACCTCCGCCTGTCGCAGTGCCGGAGCATCGTTCACACCGTCGCCGGTCATGCTAACGATATGGCCATCGGCCTGCAGGCTTTGCACGACAAGGTACTTGTCCTCGGGAAATATCTCGGCAAGTCCATCGGAGGTGCGGATTAGCGCGCTGGTTTGTGCTTGACGTTCTCCGGCATGCTCGCGCGGCACGCGCACGATCTCGCCCAAGCCGAGTCGGCGGGCGACGTCGCGCGCAACGGGAAGCGCATCGCCGGTCAGCATCTTGACTGTGACCCCGAGCGCACGTAGCTCGGCGATCAGCTGACGCGAATCCGCGCGAGGCGCGTCAGACAAGAGCGCAAGGCCAACCAGGCGGAGCTTCTCTTGGTCACGCGCACGGGCGACGGCGAGAACGCGAAAGCCCTTATGCGCTTCCTGGTCTGCGCGGACCTCAAGTGGATCAAGCGAGACGAGATCAAGGCCTGCAGCTTCTCCCACGGTGCGGAGGGCCCCCTTGATAACCCAGATGTTATGCCCGGCGCTGTCAATGACCGCTTCGGTCCGGCGGGTTCTGGGCGAAAAGGGCACGAACGACAGGGTCTTTTCGTTGCCTTGAAGTAGGTTACGTTCCTTGGCAGCGCGCAGGAATGCGAGGTCAATCGGGTCTTGATCGGACTCATTCGACGCCAGAGCGGCGTAATGTGCCACGTCATCCTCGGTAAATCCGGGCTGCGGCAGGACACCCATAAGCGAAAGCTGGTTCATGGTTAGGGTGCCGGTTTTGTCCGCGCAGAGGATATCGACGTTGGCCGCATCCTCAGCGGCGCTCAACCGCGTCACCAGCACGCCGCGTCGCGCAAGCTCGATGGAGCCAATCGCCATGCTCACTGTGAACATGACCGGTAGCGCCACGGGCACTGCGCTCATGAGCAACACCAGCGAGAGAGGCAGGATGTCGATCAGCCGCGATCCTTGAACGATTGCTACCGCGAAGGTAATCGACACCATGATGCCGACAATGAGAAAGAGCCACTTTACCACCCGCGCGATGACCTCCTCGACATGCAGCTTTGGGTGCGCACTTTCGACAAGTTGCGTAGTGCGCCCGAAGTAGGTGCGCACGCCGGTCGCCGTCACCATGGCGGTTGCCTCGCCCTCCCGGACGATCGAGCCCGAGTAGAGCGTATCGCCTGTGATCTTCCTGAGCTCGCGTGACTTGCCGGTGAGCGCGGACTGGTCAATTTGAAGCGTGCCCCCGATGATCTCAGTATCGGCCGGAACGAAATCTCCGGAGCGCACACGGATTAGGTCGCCGCGAACAATCCGGCGCGCCGGCATTGTCTGCCAGACGCCATCGCGGAGCACGCGTGCCGCGATCTGTAGCCGATGCCGCAGAGCAGTCACCGCCGCTGAGGCGCGCTGCTCCTGGAGGAAGCTAAGGGCAGCGTTCACGAGGAGAAGTTAGAGAGCGATCCACAGGTCAGCCCGTTTGCCGAGGATGAAGGAGACGATAATGATCAGCTCGATCATCCAAGCTGACAGCCCCCAGAACTTTCGCGCCAAGCGAATGAAGGGATGGGACTTCTTCTCTGGGACTTCGTTCAGCCCCTCGCGGTCGAGTCGCGTGGCCGCCTCTGCGCTCGAAAGTCCCATCTCTCGATTTGAGGTGCTAGTGGAAGCCGTCGCGCTAGTCGCTTCGAGATCGGGCTGTCTTGGAGACGGCTCAGCCTGATCGGGGGTGCTCACTCTGCCGCGCGTATCACGAGAACGGGGCATGGAGTGTGTCGAATGACCGCCTCAGCGACGCTACCAAGAAGCGCACGTCGTACTCCCTCGCGCCCATGGCTCCCGATCACGATGAGATCGGCCGGCCAGTACTGGGCGCACTTGACGATTTCGGTGGCCGGGTTGCCGACTTGGGCGAATGCCGGGGAGGATGATGGAAGCGACATCTGTCGCCGAAAACGAGCCAGCAGCTTTTTTCCGTCTCGCTCGGCCCGAGCGATCAGCACGGCGGGAGAAGACCCGCTTTCTGGAGCATAACCAAGAGCGGGATCTATGGCGTGGATCAGCGCCACTTCCGCTCCAAGCGAACGCGCAAATTCAGCACCGGTATGGGCAGCACGGGCGGCGACAGGTCCGTCATCAACGGCGATGAGTACCCTTTGAAAGCTCACGATGGATTCCCGAGCCTTGCAAGGGAGTCAATATACGGTACGGATACCGCTGCTGCTTGATCTCTATCAATGTGAGCCAACCCGTGGGTCCCTAGCTTGCTCATATAGGGAACTGGTGAAAACGTCAGCGTAGTTTGCGGGTGGGCGGAGTTATGCTCGCGGGAGCCTCAGCCGCCGCAGGGCTAGATGCGGAGATGGCGGGCCTGTCGGCCCGGATGGCTGTTTGGGGCGACATTGTAGGCCGTTAGCAGCCAAAGTCGTCTCCCCGGAGAATTGAGGACCGTCCGGCATTCTTTCGGCAGGACTCAAGAAAATCAAGCAGCCGGGGATGCAGTTGCGCCAGCGGATAGGGCGACCAGCGCCGCCAAAATCGATTGGTCGATGCGGCTGACGATTGGAAAGGAAACGATCATGCCGAGCGCGCCGTCACGGCCGCGGCGCAGAGCTCGCCACCAAAGGTCCAGTCCTTCACGCCTACAAACTCAAGGAGCAAAAACTTTCCCGTTGGAAAGTGTGGGTGCTCCAGCGTAATGACGCCCTCCTGAGAGGGCTTTAGGCGCGAGCGCGGTGGGCATCCACCACGGCTCTCTCATGCTGTGTCGGCTCGTAGGGCTTGGCGGGGACCGGAGCCTCCACCTTCTTTGAGTCCTCTGACATGCACCAGTCCTCGTTATTGTGTTGCGATAATGCGACTTTAGAGACTCCGCTTTATTGGGAATCGCGGCTGAAACGCTCTTGGACCTCGTATGGCTCGCATGGTTCATCGGCGCCAAGGGTACTGCTGCGTCGTTGCTTAGGATGACACGGCGAGTAGCAGGAACGGTGCGCCCGGTGCCGTGACGCCACACAGCGCCGTCGGCTGAGACGGGCTGATACGATTTCCTGGTTGGCGCTAGAGCCACCTCATCGCCTTTAAAGTCCCGCGGCCCCCAGCTCGGGGCTTTTTCTTTTCGGTCTGCGATTCAACACAAGCGCTCGCAGCGCCACATTCGAGTCAGTCTGGAACCCTTTTCAGTGAGCGCGCTGCTCGTTGACCGCGTTGGCCGGGGCAACCTCGCCCGAGGAGACGCAACGGAAAGTGACGTTGTTTTGGCTCGCGGGGTTCGGCGTAATTAAGAGTTTCTGCCCCTTCGAGTGGCAATATTTGCCCGCCGTATCGACGGCGTTGTTCAGCGCCTTTGTCTCTTGCGATACACCGCCAAAGGTATGACTGACGCCAACGCTGTAGGTCCCTGGTCCGACCTCCTGCACTTGCCCGACCGAGCTCGTGGCGCAGCCCGTTGCAAAGGTAGTGAGGCAAGCCACAACCCCTAAAGTAATACGAACGTCGCCCATCGAGTGACCCCTGCTGAAACTACCACGGGGCGCCTTCACCGCATCGTCTTATTATCCTCCGCGTCGGCCTCGGCCGCGCGAACGGTTCGGCGCCAAAACTATTTTGTTTCGGAGCGTTGCTTGAGCGGCCGTAGAAACGGTCTGTTACAAACGCGCAAGATGAAGCTCCTCGAAAATGATATGCACTGTTCCTGATGGGTACCTCTCCCATCACTTCTCCATTGGGAACGCTTGGGAGAAGCCCCGCCCCTGCCTACGGTGGGGCTTCTTCTTTGCCGGGAAGGGCGCTTGCTTCGGCCATTTGGCGTTATCCTGATCCGGAGTAGGAGGAGTATCGTGTCATGCTTCACGGAAAGAGCGCTCAGGCTGTTGCCATAGCGAACACCGCAATCCTGATGCAACTCATTGGAAAGCTGGTAGAGCAGGGAACGTTCACAAAGCCCAATGCAATCGCATTGCTGGGAAACGCTGCTGACGCCCTCGAAAGGGCGCCGAATGCGACCAGCCAGCGAGTGGGCAAAGCCATCGAAATCATTCGTAGAGACCTGATGCCGCAGATGTCCGATTCTCGGATCGATCCCAGAATCTAGGCACTCTGCTCGGCCCCTGGTGAGGCGCCCGTGGTTCTAGCGGTTCTTGTTACTACGCTGATCCTGGCGCTGATTTTCGTCTTCGCCGTTAGGATCGGATGACGGACCGCCGCTTCCCGCCGCCCTCCCGAAGATCCCCGGTTGACTCGTGGTGCGAGATGCCAACGGGCAGGCGCTCGCTTATGTCTATTCCCGCGAGAAGCCCAATGAGGCGCAAATTGCTGGGAACCCGCCGCCGACCAAGTTAGCATGTCATTGCGGAAAGGGCGGTCGGCTCCGTCAGTCCGACTCTTCGTCATCGTCGACAGCACGCAGCGCGGTCCAACCAGCCGGGGTGAGCCGCGGACCGTGGATGAAGCCGTGCTCCTTGGCTCCGAGTAAGTAGGCGAAGCGCCTTTGCAACGACCTGCCTTGCTCTGCTTTGCTTTCGGTCAATCGATTGCGTCCGGAGCCCCCGATTGGACGCGCGGATTGCAAATATAAAATGTCTCAATTGTAAAACGTTTGTTTCGCTGGCGGCCGTGGCAACAAATTGAAAAATCAGACGCGACTCCGTTTAGACGGTCCTCCTCACTACAGTGCTCGGCGCGTGTGAGGCGCCCGGCCGCTTTCTTGAGAGCGCTCCTTTTTAATAAAACGTTCATGCCACGGGGGTTGTCTCAGGCAACTCGCTCGCTACGTAAGAACTGTGATGGCGTTCCCTCCCATCACAGGTTCCCCCGAAACGGAACCGGGAGAGGCCCCGGTCTAGTCCCCCCTTACGGGGCTTCTCCTTATTGTTCCCCTTCTCTCTGGTGAGGCGCCTGCACCCGGTCACTGCACCGCGGCTCGGCGGGTCGACGCCCTTAGAGCCAACCCCTCGCGATTGCCACGATCACTATTGCCGCCACGAGGCTGCAGAGAGCAACTACGACTCCCCACTGAGTGGGCTCTGGACTGCCGTGACTTGCGGCATGCTCGCTCATTGACTGCCCTCGACGGGGGGCTCAATCTGCTTTCGGTACGAGTCCATCAAAGCAGCAAGCGCGCCTTTGAAAAATGTCAGCTGCCTACCTTACACTTCTCGACTGACCCTGAAACCGTATGGGTGGCTGACACTCTTCTAGGGGTTCGGCTATGGTCGGGTCAAAGCTTCGCCATCGGCCGGGCCCTTGTCGACCTGGAATGAAGTCAATTCGGCCAAACCAGATCCAAAGCCTGTCGGCACGGAAATTCGGTATGGCAGATAAAAGACTGTTGCCGGCACGGGAACGAGCCACACCTCGATTTCGTCCGTGTGGGACATGTACCTGACGGCGGAGTCGTCAGGCCGGTATCCTGAGATCGGAACGAATTTGACGCGGCACACCGCGGCAAATCCCGAATATCCATTCGGAGTTTCGTTTTGCACCCTCGTTCGTTGTTTCGGTGTGAGGGTGAGATCAAATCGCAGCGCGCCGTCGAATACGGGTATGGTTTCATTGCACACCCTCAAATCCGCATTGGGTAGGTCAGGACGAGCCCGAAGAAAGGCTCCGGTCATCGGATCGAGCACGCCCTTAAGTTGCGCCTTGATGACCGGAATGTCGCGGGGGTTCGGGTGCCCCATCGGAGAGATTGAGACCTGCGTGACGGCGCCGCCGCCAAATGAAATGCGCACATCTCCGCGCTTGGTCCCCCCCGAGTAGCTCAACATGTACGTGGATGGTTTGGCGCCGGACTTGACGATCCTGCCCGAGCTTGTCGTCGTGCCGCGCCAGTCATAGATCAGGCCGCCCAGAACGGAGAAGCGACCTTCACCGCTCATTTGATACTCGGAGCCCTTCAGGGCCATCGTCAGACGAACATCTCCGAAGTGAAAGCCGGCAAAATAGACACGGTAGCTAGCGATGATCTGGGTTGTTCCAGGGCCCGCATCCTCGGCGAAAACGCCACTGCTCATAAAAATGCAGATGACCAGGAGGAAAACGAACAAGGCTGGGGGCCGAGAGACCATAATCGCGATGGCCTTGGAAATGCTGCATTACGCCAAGGAGTGAGCCGGTTGCGAATATTTCCGTTCAATGCCGCCGCTAATAAGGCGGGAGGGAGAGTGGTTTTGGCGCATGGTCCGCTGCGTTTAGAGCCTCGCTCCCCCTCGTAGGCCTCGATCCGCCCGGCGAGCGTCTTTATCGACCGGTCGAGAAACCCGACGTCCTTGCTGAGCTTTTCGAGCTGAGAGGCGATCGTCTCCAATGTCGCAGGCGATTGGTTTTTGCGCGTCATCGCGAAGTTCTCCTCTGGTGGCAGGGGTAGGGGCGCTGGCCTCGGGGTCCACACGCTCTTTTCAGCGGGCTGTACTATGCGTAAGACTGAAAAACGTCCGGTCGGGGCCCCAGCGGGCAAAGGAGACGCGAGCTACCGCCGAAGCCATGGCGACAGATCGTCCAACCCGAATCATGCTTGCCATTTGCACCGCCATCCTCGTCGCGGCGGCGCTTTACTTTGCAAGATCCATCTTTGCGCCACTAGCCATCGCGCTGTTCATGATAGCGATCGTCTGGCCCGTGCAAAGGGCGCTTCAGCGAACGCTCCCACAGTTCGTTGCGCTGTTCCTCACTTTGATCGCCACCGTCGCCGTCATAGTTGCCTTTGCTTCCATGGTCGCCTGGGGGTTCAGCGTGGTCGTTCAATGGGTGATAAGCCACGCTCCGCGGTTCCAGGCGTTGTATCTTGAATGGACGCAGTGGCTTGAAGAGCACGACATTCTCATTGTCGGGCCGCTGGCCGAGCGCTTCGACGCGATGTGGTTGGTTCGTCTGTTCCAGACAATTGCCGGACGCATCAATAATACGGTGGGTTTCGCCGTTCTCGTTTTCATTTTCATGATGCTGGCGCTTCTCGAAACCGGCGACCTCCAGCAGCGGCTTGCTTTGTTGGACAATCGGGCGAAAAGCGGCGAGCTTGCGCAAGCAAGCGCTGAGATCGCCTCCAAATTTCGCAAATACATGCTTGTCCGTACGCTGTTGAGCGCGCTCACGGGGGTTGCGGTCGGGAGCTTTGCCCTCCTCACCGGCCTCGAACTCGCGGCTGCATGGGGCATCATCGCCTTTGCGTTGAACTACATACCCTTCCTTGGTCCGTTTGTGGCCACGATCCTTCCAGCCCTTTTCGCCATGGCTCAATTCAACTCATGGGAGCCAACAGCAATCGTCATCTTGGGGCTGTTCGCCATCCAATTTGTGATTGGCAATTACCTTGAGCCGCTGGTGGCAGGCGCCGCACTCGCCATTTCCCCCCTCGCGGTTGTCTTCGCCGTGTTCTTCTGGGGCTTCTTATGGGGCATTCCCGGTGCGTTCATTGGCGTGCCGATCACGATCGCCATGCTCACGCTTTGCCAGCACTCTCCATCAACTCGTTGGATCGCGACCCTCTTGTCAGGCAAGCCTCCGAATCGTGCGTCCAATTGAGCCACGGCTTGATATCGGGATTTGACGGAGAGCCCATCGTAGTGAGGAGGGCTAATTGAAACCGATCATCGATCCTCGCCAAGGCGATATCGAAACCGATGTATCGAGCACCAAGCGTCGCTCTTTGCTTTCGCTTGCCGGCGGCCTGCTCGTGGAGATCAGCCTTCCGAAACTTCTGATAGCCTGGATGCTGTTGCTTGTCGTACCTGGCCTCCTTCTCGGCCTTGCTCCAATCGTCGCCTCCGATTGGCTTAGGAAGGTCTCCGGCAAAATCGCGGCCCCAGCGATTGGGATTGGGTCCGCGTTACTTTTCGCGGTGGTCATCGCGGTCGGATGGTTCGGCTGGCGCACGCTGTTCCGCTTGGCCGAGAAGAGCTTCTGGTCGCTGAATTCGGTCGTCGTACAGCCTGGCTACGCAACCTGTCGCGAAGCGCTGCGGCACATCGCCGAACGGCTGTTCGCATCGGACGCCAGCAAGGACCAACACGCCAAACTGCGCGCCGCAGCGGCAGCCGCCGCAGGCGTGATGATCTGCGGTCTGGCCCTTTTAGTGCTGTGGCTGGTCTGGCCGAGTGCGCATCTGTTCGGCAGCATCTCGGAGATTGGCTCCTGGCGCCGCCTTGTGGTCGTGGCGCTGGCCAACAGTGCCGTATTGGTCGCGGCCTATCTGGCCGTCGGCGCCATGGTCTGGGCGACGGCGGACGCCACCATGGCTCAACCCCGCGATCTCGGCGAGTTCCACGCGCGCCCGTATGACAGCCGCGTGTGGCGTATCGCACATTTGTCGGACGTCCACGTGGTGGGCGAGCGTTACGGCTTTCGAATTGAGAGCGGGCGATCAGGCCCGCGCGGCAACGTTCGGCTGAAGCGGGTGCTAGCGAAATTGCAGGCGCTGCACGCAAAGGCCCCTCTAGACGCAATCCTGATCACGGGGGACATGACCGATGCGGGCAGCTCCGCGGAGTGGGCCGAATTCCTCGAGGTTATAGCAGCGAATCCCAAGATCGCCGAACGCGTCTTGGTGCTGCCGGGCAATCACGACCTCAACATTGTCGATCGCGCCAACCCGGCGCGCATGGACTTGCCGACCAGCCCCAACCGGCGATTGCGCCAGATCAGAGCATTGTCCGCCATTGCCGCGCTGCAGGGTCGGCGCGTCAGAGTGGTAGACTATGCAGAAGGCTGTCTGGGTAAGACCCTCGAAGAAGCGTTGCAGCCGCATCTCAAGGCGATGATCCGGTTCGCCGATGCCGCAAGGCCGCGTCTGTCCTACGCGGTGACGGAACTCTGGGCCAAGGTCTTTCCAATGGTTCTTCCACCTGATCGGGACGACGGCCTTGGGATCATCCTCTTGAACTCAAACGCCGACACGCATTTTTCCTTTACCAATGCGCTCGGAATGGTCTCAGCCGAGCAGGTCCGGGGTCTTGAGATCGCACGCGAGCGGTACCCTCGCGCCTGTTGGATTATCGCCCTACATCACCACGTCGTTGAGTATCCTCGGCCTGCCAAGGCGTTGTCCGAGCGAATCGGCACGGCGCTGATCAATGGCAACTGGTTCGTGCGCCAACTGCAGCCCTTGGCTGGCCGAGCCGTCTTGATGCACGGTCACCGGCACATCGATTGGATCGGTGAATGCGCGGGCCTTCTGATTGTGTCGGCCCCTTCACCGGTCATGGAAGCGACTGACGACAAAACCACTGGCTTCTACATTCATACTGTGGCGATTGGGGCGGATGGCCGGCTCGGGCTGCTGAGGCCTGAGCACATTACCGTGCCCGGCGAACAGCGTAGCGATGCCTCGATAGTTTCCCAAGCAGACGGCTGCCCAATGCCGAAATGCTCATAGATGAGGACTTGGCCCCGTCGCCTGGCAATGACCGCTTCTCGCATTAAGCGGACTGACTAGGCCGTGTGCAGTGACGTCGGCAATTGACCCAAAGCAGACCTTATCGGTACCTGCCGAATCCGATCAAATTGCTGTAGGCGAAGCTCATCATATTCGGCATGACCAGGAAGGGATCGGTCCCGTGAGGCGTCCTTGGGCGGGTGGAACGCTGTTCTAGCAATAAGCCGCGCCGGCTCGTCTAAGCGACGAGCAGCGCGGCTTGTCCGTCTTACTTACCGGTCTGTGCGGCTATTGCCGCCTGTATTTGCGCTTTCACTGCCTCGAGATTGAAGCTCGCGCCCTTCTGCATCGGCGGGAACTCGATGAGGCTTTGGGCGGCCTTACCGACCTCCTGTTGTACGAACACGAAACGCCAGAACTCGTAGGCGAACCAGTTGTAATAGGCGATGGAACCGCTTTTCCCGTCGGGCATACCAGTGCGCTCGTATGGGTCTAGACGGAGATTAACGAGTATAGGCCAATCAACCTTCTCAGTAGCGCCAAGCCAGCCGTTGGGCCGTCCGTAAAGCGATACTTGAAATCATCGATGCGGACCGCGCTTAGGGTGCTCTCGGTTAAGTAGAAGATCTCGTGCCGCTTCGATGGGCCCTTGCCGGTGATGAGGTCTGTCTGGTCATAGCCGTCAAGGTGCACTTTATAAGTCCGATCACCGATCTGCTTGCCCTGCTTGAGTTCGTCGACGATGTTTGGATCACCGGCTGCCGCGACGAAGGTTGGGAACCAGTCGAGCCCAGATACGATTGCATTCTCGACCTTGCCCGCCGGAACCTTGCCAGGCCAGCGAATGATCGCGGGCACGCGGAAACCGCCCTCAAGGGCCGTTCCCTTGCCCCCAGCGAATGGTGTCTGGCCACCATCGGGCCAGGTGAAGTTCTCCGCGCCATTGTCGGTGGAGAAAACAATGATGGTGTGCGCGTCGCGCTCTCGACCCGATCTTGCGTTCGTGCAATGTTGGAGGCATGACCAAGGGCGCAAGGGATCGCGTTCGCGCCACGTTGAAGGGGCTCGCGTTAATTGGCGGCTTGGTGGCGAGCACTTCCGCTACCGCCAACGAAATCGACGTCTTTAATGAACTGTCCTCAGAATACACAAATTGCTTTGCATTCTTCACACTTGCTAGGCGGTGCGCCCCGCGAACGGCTACGGAGGGTGAACTCTCGCGGAATCAGGAGTTGAGAAAAGCGACAGCGGACGGCGCAATAATGGCCAGCAAGTCCGCCGGTATGTCGGACGAAGCCTTGGCCGCCCGAACTAAGTTGGCAGTGGAAACTCTCGCGGCTCTTATTACGAACGATTGCGTCAATTTCTCCGTGCTCATTGCGAAGTACGGCGACGCTTGCCGCCTATTGCTGGAGAATCCAAAGGAGCGCACGCAAGAGATACGCGAGGGGGTAAACCCGTGACTGACGTTCATGTTATTTGGCCGATCCAGGAATTCATTGATCAGCGCTGCGCAGCCTAGCGGCTAGCTTCTTGCGCGCGTGCCACTAGTAGTCTCTCAGTTTGAATTTGCCCGCATTGGCGGAAGCTGTTGTAAAGGTCCACTACGGCTAACCAGGGCAGGCGCAACCAGGAGAGGCGCAACCAGGACGGCTGCTCTTGCGGTTTGTGCACCGCCGGTTTGAGCTTCGGCCTCGGCGTCACGGCACGGGGCGCTGCCGCCACTGGTGCAGGGCGTCGCGGCCTGGAGCGGAGCCGCGGGCCATGGACGAAGGCATTGTCATCACCATCATGCTGGAGACATTCTCGCCGGAGAGCAGCAATGGCTCAGGACTCGCCGTGGGCATGACGACGCCGAGGCCTAAGGAGGCTTGCTGGGACGCAGCCGGTGGTGCCGACCTCAGCGTCTCGGGCACCACGGACACCCTCGCCTCGACGGTCGCGGCGGGTGTGATCTCCATCTGGCGGATGCTTGAGAGCTGACCCCAGCAGAGACGAGAGCGGCAGCCAGAACTCCGAAAGCCGGTACGAAAGCGCGATGCTCCATTGAGAGCACCTCCTCGTAAAGTGCCGCGCCGACGGCGCCAAAGACGCCCTCGGGCCCTAAAACCTTACGTCACCAATCCCTAATTCGGCCTTTAATGTCTTCCGGGTGAACACCGGTGGGCCTGACTTTTGATCAGAGGTCCCGGGCTCGGATCCTGGCAGGCTCACCAATAACTCCAGACCCTAAGCGAGGCTGCGCCTCCACAACGTGGCGCCGCCCTGGGGTCGTCTCGTCTCGCCAGAGCGGGGGCCTCATAAACGGCGTGGCCAGCCTGAAGCGAATGGATGGGAGCCAAGGGGCCGGTTCCATCGACGACGCTAGGGCGCCCACTTCCCCTCGAAACCGCAGAATCGAGCAAATGACGTTCTTGCATGTCGAATAGCCGAGCCGCATTCCGCGCCAGCTCGCGCAGTTGCACCCATTCTTGGTTCGATGCGCCGCTCGCCTGGCCTCCGCTCACGACGCGCCGCCCGTAATGCTTGTCCAATGCATGGATGCGGGTCTGGAGGCGCTCATGTTCCGATCGCAGCCGGGCGAAGGCTGCTTCCTGCAAGCGATGCTCATCGAGATGGCCGGCGGGACTCGTATCGCGCGTCCCGCCGCGCGCGTCATCGTGAAAGCCCAATCGCACGAGGAGTTGCGAGAACTGCCTTGCGACTATTTCCTCGAGCGAAAGCACGAGGGCGGGAGCCTTTACGCCGATCCGGGAGCAACTGATCGAAAGCAGTTCGATGAGCGAAAGCCCGATGCCGTGACACTTTACGCCGATCCAGGAGAACCCGCATGAGAGCAGGCCGATGAGCCAGAGCCCGAAGGCGCGAGCCTGTACACGGGCCCAGGAGGAACTGAGCGTAAGCAGCCCGAAGAGCGAGAGTCCGAGGGCGCGAGCCTTTGCGCCGGCCCAGGAAAAACCGGTCGAAAGCAGGCCGATGAGCCAAATCCCGAAGGCATGAGCCTTTACGCCGACCCAGGAGAACCCGCGTGAAAGCAGACCGATGAGCCAGAGCCCAAGGGCGCGAGCCTTTGCGCCGGCCCAGGAACAACTGATCGAGATCAGGTCGTAAAGAAAGATCAGGGCCTGGATCGACCCATGCAATAACGCGCCGCAGAGAGAGGGCACAAGCAGGACCACGGATATCGCTATATGCTTGCACGCCTCGATCGCGCGTCGGCGTTGCAAGCGGCGTTGGTGCCGTTTCAGGTCCCTCGCGCAGAGGACGCGATGGCGCTCAAGCCACCGCTGATGCTTATCAAGGTCCTCCTTTGCCGAGACGACAGCTTTCTTTGACCGGGCGACGGTCCCTGCAACGGCGGCAACTTTCGCATCAAAGAGATGGACGACGTCTAATGGGTTGGACACAAACACGCCCCCACTGTGAAGCGGGTGCGAGGCAAATTGCTCTCAAGACGGACGTTATTTCGGGGGGCAATAGAAATAAGGCTGCCCCAAAATTCCGACGCTTTGTGAGTCAATTCACCCGTCCTTCGCGGCCCCAGAGCCCGGAAGCTCAAGGCAACGAAGGACGCCCACCCCGTTCAGCTCTGTGCGGCCCACCTCGTGCGTGAGGTGCGCACTCGCCAGCGAATCGAAGCGCGGAACATTTAAGAAAGCTTGAATCGCGAGCCTCTCCCCCTCTTTCGCGCAACCAAGGAGTGTGGCCTCAGGGCTCGGCGCCGGCGCTCACGGCCGCGGCGGGGCCACACGCCAAATCGTATTGCCAACGTCATCGGCAACCAGCAGCGCGCCAGTCCGATCAATGGCAACGCCTACCGGGCGACCACGCGCATCTCCATTCCTATCGACGAAGCCGGTGAGGATGTCCTCGGGCATGCCGGACGGGCGGCCTTCGGCGAAGGGCACGAAGACCACCTTGTATCCGCTTCGCGGCCTACGGTTCCAGGAGCCGTGCTGACCGATGAAGGCGCCGCCCACATATCGCGCGGGCAGGAGCTTGCCATCGTAGAAGGCGAGACCGAGCGAGGCGGTGTGAGGTCCGAGCGCGTAGTCGGGGGCGATCGCCGTCTTGACGCGATCCGGACGCTGCGGCGTGACCCGCGGGTCGAGGTGCTGGCCAAAATAGCTGTAGGGCCAACCGTAAAGGCCTCCCTCCTTCACCGAGGTCAAATAGTCTGGGACGAGGTCGCTGCCGAGCTCGTCGCGCTCGTTGACGACGGTCCAGAGCTTACGGCTCTCCGGTTGCCAGACGAGCCCGTTCGGATTGCGCAGGCCGGACGCGAACAGGCGTCCATGCCCGGTCGACGGATCGATATCGAGGATGGCGGCGCGGCCATCCTCGTTGCTCATGCCGTTTTCCCCGGCATTGCTATTGGAGCCGACCGTCACGAAGAGCTGCGAGCCATCGGGACTCGCGATGACGTTCTTGGTCCAGTGGTAATTGATGCCGCCGGCGGGCAAGTCGGTCACTTTCACGCCCGGGTGGGCAATCTTCGTCTCCCCGGCTTCATAGGGAAATCGCAACAGAGCATCCGTATCCGCCACATAGAGGTCATGCCCCACCAAGGCCATGCCAAAGGGTGAATTGAGCCCCGCCAAGAACGTCGATGCCACTTCAGCGACACCATCGCCATCGGCATCGCGCAGCAAAATGATGCGATTGGGGCTTGGCATCCCCCCGCCGGCGCGGTGCATCACGAAATCCGTGACCATGTCCCTGATGCCTGGTGAGGCCTCAGGCTTGGCCGGCGTATTGGTCTCCGCCACCAGCACGTCGCCATTCGGCAGGACGTAGAGCCAGCGCGGATGGTTGAGGCCCGTCGCATAGGCGGCGACGGAGAGGCCCTCGGCCGGTGTGGGTTTCGCGCCGGCGGGCCAGCCCACGGCCGGGGCAATGTTCACCGTGGGAAGGGAGCGTCTGCTTGGGCGCAGGAAGCTCAGGCTGGGGCCCCATGCCCGCCTGCTCGGGCAAGGTCGCCTCATCTCCGCACCCAGCCAAATTGAGCGCCAGCAACCCTGCGAGCAATGAAAGCGCCAGCCTCCGCATGGGTCACCGTGTCCGCATCAAGTCCCTGGGTCTAGCCGAAAAACCAGGCCGAACCCCGCTATGTTCCGCAAACGCCGCAGCCCGTCCCTACAGGCAGCCCTTTCTGTTTCTTCCGCATTCAGCTAATTTGCGGCCTCTGCAAGGGAGGGAAGAACAAATGCGCCTGATTCTCATAGTGCTGATTGCCGTCGTGGCCTTCGCGGTGGTGCAGAGTTACCGGCACCACTGCAAATTCGGGCTGGAGGCCAGTTGGGTCAAATGCGTCCTCGGCCGGGAGGCCGTGACCGCCACTCCGACGAGCGGCGAAGCGCCAGCGCCGGCACCCTCGCCAGCGCCAGCACCCTCGCCAGCGCCAGCACCCTCGCCAGCGCCGCAATAGCGTCATAAGTTGCGAAGGACGCTCCGGGAGCGGGTCCGGCGTGGCGCCTGCCCGCCCTGGGGACTCTATCTCTGGCTCGCTCAGGGTCGGAGTGTCGGGGCGTGTTCTCGCAGCGTCCAAGCGGCATGGCGCGCGGTCGTCCGCAAGTCCATCGACCCTGTCTCGTGGCGCGTCCATTCTTGGAGCGAGCGAGGCTGGCCAAACTACGGCATACCTTGATCCCCTCCACGCACAAGCAACGCACGAGGCAATCATCTTCGCGGCCGCCCAGGGGGGTGGGTCATGGCCAGAGACGTGCTTTCCCGCAGGGACTCGCAGTGAAGATTCGCGACACGGCCTGGAGGCTCTCGCCCGGGCGGTTACGCCGGCGGCAGTGATCCGTCCCGCCGCCGCCTAGCGCGACGCTAGACGGGTCGTCCAACCCCCCAAATCGGACGTCACTTCTCGGGGGCTTGGTCTTTGTCGATGCGCTCGACCTTGGCGGCCATGTCCGGAACGAGGTGCACCCGATAGCTCGCATCCTCGCATTGCAGCACCCACACGGCCTCGTCCGGCCTGGAGGCAGCCTCGTCTTGCACCGCGCTTTGCGGAGCGTCGCATTTATAGCCCTGATCGCGGATCTGGGCGGCAATGCTGTCCTTCGGGCTTTCTTGCGCGAAAGCCGCAGAAATCCCAAGGGCCGCGAGGAAAATTGGCGCAAGCATGATGAGCGGTCGCATCCTAGCCTCGACCCTCAGAACTGATAGACCCCGCCACAGACGACCGTCTGGTCCAGCCGCTCGCAATACATCTGCTTGGGCGCGACCGCCTTGGTCACCGGGTTCTTGGACTTGTAGGTTTGCCAGAAGCTCGGCCGCTCCTCAGCCATCTGCACGCGCCCCTTCACGAACTCCTTGCCGTCGGGATCGGAGGCGTCCATCTGGTTGGTGCCGATGCGGGTCTTGTCGGCGCCGTGCGCGAGAACCACGCCGTCGAGCCCATAAATCACGAGGTAGAGATCGCGGTCGACAAATTGGCCCGATGGATTGCTGCTCTCCGCATAGGCTTTGTCGGCACCTTCCGACTTGATGTAAGCCACCGCCTTCTGCACCATGGCCACCGCCTCGTCCTTGGTGGCAGCGTCCGCGGCGATGGCCCTGCCGCTCAACATCGCGTGCCAGCGACCAGCGGCGCCGCGGTGAGTACGGATATTGCGCGCGTAACAGTGTTCATGTGCGTGGCCTCCTGCAACCGACTGAGCGCATTGGAATATGGTTAGGATAACAAAGCTACCACATCGGGCTCCGAATATCCGCGACTAACCCCCTTCAGTTCCCTAAAGCCCATGGATGCAATTGCCTTAGGCTCATGCAATTTTTTGGAGTCTGACACCAAGGACGCAGGCCATGCCCAGCAGTTGGAGCCCACGGCGCTGATGCGGCCCTAGCGCACGGCGATCGCTTCGACGCGCGGCATGGCACCGTTGACGGTGATGATGGGGCCGCCAAAAAAGATGACATTGGCTGGACCTTCGCTCAGTCGCGCGTCGAGCTGATCTCCTCGGTCGAGGGCACGGTGGCCGCGGACTGGGCAAACGTCTTGCATCGCCATCGCATCAAGCCTTGCACCCTCTTCCGTCCGGAGCATATCGCCAAGATGGCCGAGCTCGGACTCTCGCCCTCCCTCCTCATCGGCCATGTCTATTATTGGGGACGCGTCTTCCGCGACACGCTGCTTGGCCCCGCGCGTGCCGATTTAATCGAACCTTGCGCCTCGGCGCGCAAAGCGGGCCTAGGCCTCTAGCGGCGAGGCGCCAAGGGTTTTAGCTTGAATCGCTGGCCGTCATCACGAGCCAGGCCGGATCGAACCAGCGGTCGGCCTCGCCCTCGTAAGGCAGCCGCGTGATGTCCCAGTGGCGAATGAAGGGCGCATAAGTCTCCCAAACGGGCGGACCGCCGCCGACAAACACCACGCGATCCGGGAACCAGGCCAAGACCTCGGCTGGATGCTTCTCGGAGCGGATCTCGCAGATCGTCCGGTCCGCATAGGCAAAGGACGGGATCGAGGCGATGGTGCGCGGACCGGCAATGATCACATGCCCGCGGGTGACCTCGAAGAAGCGGGCCACATCGGCAACATACTCCCGGCCCTTGTTGCCCTCCCAAGGCAGCCTGCCGTTGAGGCCGAGCTGGCCACGCTGACCTATGGCGCAGATCGCACGAATGTCGGCCACGCTGTCCTCCTTCTGACGCAGCGCTGTTTACGACCTTCGAGCCTACCGGTCGATGGCGTTTTGGCAAAGATTCATGCAGTTAGACAGCCGCCCATGACGCCCCGCCTCATCCCTTCCGCCGGTGTCGATCCTCGCCAAAGACTGAAGGCGATCGGCTTGATGGCGCTCGCCACCGTCTGTTTCGCCGCGCTCGACGCCACGGCGAAATATCTGATCGGCACCAAGGGAGTCCCGGTCGCGCAAGTGACGTGGCTTCGTTTCGTTGGCCATGTCGTCTTCAGCGCCCTGGCACTCTGGCCTTTTGCCGTTAAGCCGTCGCTCCGCTCGGCAAAGCCTCTGATGCAACTATTTCGGTCCGCGCTCATGATCTGCACGACGGGATTCAACTTCGTCGCGCTCAAATATTTGCAGCTCGACCAGACAGTCACCATATTCTTTCTCACGCCACTCCTGGTCGCCGCGCTCGCGGGGCCGTTGCTGCATGAATGGGTTGGCTGGCATCGCATGGTCGCCATTCTTGCCGGCTTCCTCGGGGTGCTGATCGTGATGCAACCGGGATTCGGCACGCTTCACTCGGCCATGCTGTTCGCCCTGATAGCAACCCTTGGCTACGCGCTTTACAACCTTTCGACGCGTTATCTTGCGAGCCACGACCCGCCCGAGGTGACGCAGACCTATACGCCGCTTGCCGGCGCTCTGGTCATGCTGCCTTTCGCCCTTGGCGCTTGGCAAGCACCCCAAGACGCCACCATCTGGCTCCTCTTTGCCACGCTCGGCCTGTGGGGCGGCCTCGGTCACTGGCTGTTGATCCTCGCCCATCGCAGCGCGCCGGCGCCGGTGCTGGCCCCCTTCATCTATCTGGGGCTGATTTGGATGTCCGCGCTCGGTTTTCTCATCTTCGGGAACCTGCCGACTTTATGGACGCTCTCCGGCGGCGCCATCGTCATCCTGTCGGGTCTCTATCTCTTCGCGCGCGAGCGCAAGGCGCTGGGGCCGAGGGCCATTGGCCCCGCCTCCGACATTGCCTCGCAATGACACCTCGTGTGACGACCGGGCTCTCTCCCCTAGCGACATCGGATGACCACGAGAACTCGTCATGGCCGGGCTCGTCCACGTTTTTGATTTGGCTAAGCTCCAAAGGCGTGGATGCCCGGCATAGAGCCAGGCATGGCGAAAAAACGTGCTTCCTCAAGGAGGATCACTCACTCTTCGGCGTGTCCTCGTTGTCGCTCGAGTAACGGCGCTTCACCTCCTCGGTGAAGGCGGCAAACTCCCCGCGCAGGATCGCCTCCCGCGCGCGTGCCATCAGCTCCTGGTAGAAATGCACATTTGCCCAGCTGAGCAGCATCGCGCCGAGGGTTTCACCGGACTTTACCAGGTGATGCAGATAGGCGCGGGCGTAGCTTGCCGCGGGGCAGGCGCTTGCCGCATCGAGCGGAGTTGGGTCGTCGGCATAGCGTGCGTTGCGCAAGTTGAGGCGGCCTTCCCAGGTGAAGGCTTGGCAGTGGCGCCCCGATCGCGTGGGCATGACGCAATCGAACATGTCAATGCCGCGCGCGATCGCGGCGAGCATGTCGTCAGGCGTGCCCACCCCCATAAGGTATCTGGGGTGGTCCTGCGGAAGCAGAGCGGCCGTCACCGCCACCATATCGAGCATCGCATCCTGTCCCTCACCCACCGCGAGTCCGCCCACGGCATAGCCGTCGAAGCCGAGACGCGCCAGCGCGCGAGCGCTGCTCTCACGCAAATCGGGATAGACGCTCCCCTGCACGATGCCGAACAGGGCTTGGCCGGGCGAGGCCAGGGCCTCGAACGCGCACTTCGACCGCCCGGCCCAACGCAGCGACAGCTCCATCGAGGCCTTCACCTCGTCGCGGGACGCCGGGAAGGGCGTGCATTCGTCGAGCACCATCTGGATATCGGCGCCGAGGAGGCGCTGCACCTCGATCGCCCGCTCCGGCGTGAGCGCAAGCGTCGTGCCGTCGAGATGCGACTGGAAGGTGACGCCCTGCTCCTCGATGCGGCGGAGCTTGGCGAGCGACATCACCTGATAGCCGCCAGAATCGGTGAGGATCGGGCCGTCCCAATGCATGAAGCGATGCAAGCCGCCAAGGCTCGCGATCCGCTCCGCGCCCGGGCGCAGCATCAGATGATAAGTGTTGGCGAGGATGATGTCGGCGCCAGTCGCGCGCACGGTTTCCGGGAACATCGCCTTGACCGTGGCGGCGGTGCCGACCGGCATGAAGGCCGGTGTGCGGACGACGCCCCTCGGCGTCGTTATCTCGCCTAAACGGGCATTGCCGTCGCGTGCCTTCACGGCGAAGGAGAAAACCTGTTTCACGTTGCGCTGCATCCCGCGCTCAATAGACAGGCATCGCCATAAGAATAGAAGCGGTAGCCTTGCTCGATCGCATGGGCATAGGCGCGCTGCATCAGCTCGAGCCCGGAGAAGGCCGAGACCAGCATGAACAGGGTGGAGCGCGGCAAATGGAAATTGGTCAACAGCTGATCGACGGAGCGGAAGCGATAGCCCGGCGTGATGAACAGGCTCGTCTCACCTGAGAAGGGCCGGAGCTTGCCGTCGGCGGCAGCCGCACTTTCGAGCAGCCGGAGCGACGTGGTGCCGACCGCCACGATCTTGCCTTCCCTCGCTCTTGCGGCGTTCAAGGCGTCCGCCACGCCCGCGCCGACCTCGCCCCGCTCGGGATGCATGACATGATCCTCGGTCTTAGCGCCGCGCACGGGCAGGAAGGTGCCCGGGCCGACATGCAGCGTCACGAAATGCCGTGACACGCCTCTCGCTGCAAGAGCCTGCATCAGGCGATCCGAGAAGTGCAGCCCCGCGGTCGGCGCGGCAACGGCGCCCTCCTCCCTTGCATAGATAGTCTGATAGTCGCTCCGGTCGCGATCGTCGGGCTCACGGCGCGAAGCGATGTAAGGGGGCAATGGCATTTGGCCGAGGCCGGCGATGGCCTCATCCAAGGCGGCGCCATGCAGATCAAAGCGGAGCGTCACCCCCCCCTCGCCTCCCCGGCCCTCCACAATGGCGCCGACACTGCCAAGCAGGCAGACATTCCCACCCTCGCCGAAGCGGATGCGGTCTCCCGGTTTCAGGCGCTTCACCGGTTTGGCAAAAGCCTGCCAGCCGCTCGCATCGAGCCTCTCAATCAGGGTGACCGACACATGCGCCGACGCTTTGTCACGCTCGCGCATGCCCTTCAGCTCCGCCGGGATCACCTTGGTGTCGTTGAAGACGAGGGCGTCACCCGGCTCGAGCAGCTCAGGCAAGTCTGAGACAATCCGATCCGCGAAGGGGTCGGCCGCGACAGGATTGACCACGAGAAGACGCGCGCTGTCGCGCGGGCTTACCGGGCGGAGTGCGATCAGCTCCGGCGGGAGGAGGAAATCGAAGGCGTCGACGCGCACGAGGATGGGACGGGGCGCTAGCCCGCATCCCCGGCCACCCGCATGGTGAGGATCTTGTCGGGATTGGCCGGAGGCTCGCCGCGCTTCAGCTTGTCGACATTCTCCATGCCTTCGATCACGCGGCCCCACACCGTATATTGGCCGTCCAGGAAGGTCGCGTCGTCGAAGCAGATGAAGAACTGGCTGTCGGCCGAATCGGGCGACTGCGCCCGCGCCATGGACACGGCGCCCCGCCTATGCGGCTCCTTGCTGAACTCGGCGCCGACCTTTTGACCGGAGCCGCCTCGCCCCGTTCCGGTGGGATCGCCGGTCTGCGCCATGAAGCCGTCAATGACGCGGTGGAAGACGACGCCGTCGTAGAAGCCTTGGCGAGCGAGCGCCTTGATGCGCGCGACGTGCTTCGGCGCAAGGTCGGGCCGCATCTCGACGGTGACCGGACCGCGGGTGGTCTCGATGATGAGGGTATCGTCTGACTTTGCCGCCATTTGAGACTCCTTATTGCTGCGCTTTCAGCGCGGCGGTGGCAGCGGCCTTCGATGCCTGATCGGCGTCGGCGGCGACTTGCATCTTGACGATCTTGTCGGGTTTGACCGGAGGCTCCCCAGGCTTGATTTTGTCGACGGCGTCCATGCCATCGATCACCTGGCCCCAAATGGTGTATTTGCCGTTGAGAAACGGCGCCGGCGCGAAGTCGATGAAGAACTGGCTGTTGGCGCTATTGGGATCGCTGCTCCGCGCCGCCCCGATCGTTCCCCGCTCGAATGTCGCCTTGTTGCTGAACTCGGCCGGAAGATCGGGATATTTCGAGCCGCCGGTGCCGGTGCCCGTCGGATCCCCCGTCTGGGCCATGAAGCCTGGAATGACGCGATGGAAGACGATGCTGTCATAGAAATGCTCGCGCACGAGCTGCTTCACCCGCGCGACATGTTTCGGCGCCAGATCCGGCCGCAGCACGATGGTGACGCGCCCATCTTTGAGATCGAGGAGCACGACGTTTTCGAGCGGGTCGGCGGCCGGAGGTGCGGCGTGAGACATTGCCGGCGCGAGGGTTATCAGCAAGGCGGCAAGAACGAGACGGCGGTTCAGCGTCATGCGGAAAACTTCCTTTTCAAGGCGGCGGCTACCGGGGCCGGCACGAAGGCAGTGACGTCACCGCCCATGGCGGCGACCTGGCGGACGAAGCTCGCAGCGATGTAACGTGTTTCGGGCGAAGAGGCCAGAAACACCGTCTCGACCTCGGGGACAAGCGCCGCGTTCATCCCGGCCATCTGCATCTCGTAGTCGAAGTCGCCCGCATCGCGAAGGCCGCGAATGATCAGGCCGGCGCCGAACTCGCGCGCGGCATCGACGGTCAGAGTGTCGTAGGTGGTTAAATCAAGCACGCAGCCCAACTCGTTGGCGACGGGCCTGACCGCATCCGCCACCAAGGCCAGGCGCTCCTCCGCCGAGAACAGAACCTGCTTGTCATGGTGCGTGCCCACGGCGATGACGAGGCGATCGACGAGCGTCGCGGCGCGCCTGACGATATCCACGTGACCGAAGGTCACCGGATCGAAGCTGCCGGGATAGAGGCCGATGCGCGTCATCGCCACGTTCTAGCCGCGCAGTCATGGCGTCTGCAAGGCCTGGCCGCGGCGAAGGACGGCGTCTCGCCAAGACGAACTGATCGAACGCGCTTCAACTCCACCAAAGCCCTCGCTAGTCCGTCGCACCCTCGTCGCCGCCATTCTCCACGTCGGGGATGTGCTCGACGGCGACCACACGCTCATCCTCGGCAGTGTCGAAGACGATCACACCCTGGGTGGAGCGGCCCACGATGCTGATGTCCTCAACGGGCACGCGGATTAGCTGGCCGCGGTCGGTGACCAACATGATCTGATCGCCCTCTTCAACAGGGAAAGAGCCAACCAGCTTGCCGTTACGCTGATTGACCACCATGGCGATGATGCCTTTGCCGCCACGGCCGGAGATACGGTATTCGTAGGCGCTCGTGCGTTTGCCGTAGCCGTTCTGCGATACGGTCAGCACGAACTCTTCATGGGCACTGAGCTCGGCGTAACGCTCCGGTGTCAACACCACCGCTTCCTGGCCATTGGCCTCGGTCTCGATGTCGGGCTCGTAATCCGTTCCGCCCTTGCGCACGATATTGGCCTGGCGGACATAGTCCGCGCGCTCAGCGGCCGACGCCTCGATATGGCTGAGAATCGCCATGGAGATGACCTCGTCCCTGCCCTCGAGCTTGATGCCGCGCACGCCCGCGGAT
Source organism: uncultured Alphaproteobacteria bacterium (assembly GCA_963804515.1). Lineage (GTDB taxonomy): Bacteria > Pseudomonadota > Alphaproteobacteria > Rhizobiales > Methyloligellaceae > Methyloceanibacter. The sequence continues at coordinate 407,562 of CAWDQR010000001.1, forward strand.
TCGCGACCCTTGAACACGCGCACGTCGGTGACCGGGAACCGAATGGCCTGACCCTCGGCCGTGGTCAGCAATACATCGTCGCGCGCGTCGCAGATCTCGACCCCGACGATGCGGTCGCCCTCTTCGAGCTTCATGGCGATCTTGCCGTTCTGCCTGACCTCGACGAAGTCGGACAGCTTGTTGCGCCGGACGGTGCCGCCATTGGTGGAGAACATCACGTCGAGCTTGCCCCAGCTGCCTTCATCCTCGGGCAAAGGTAGGATGGTGGTGATGTTCTCGTCCTTGTCGAGCGGCAGAAGATTGATCAGCGCCTTGCCGCGCGCCTGTGGCGCCGCCACCGGCAGACGCCAAACCTTCATCTTGTAGGCCATGCCGCGTGACGAGAAGAACAACACCGGGGTGTGGGTATTGGCGATGAAGACGCGGGTGACGAAATCCTCCTCCCGCGTCGCCATGCCGGCGCGGCCTTTGCCGCCCCGCCGCTGCGCGCGATAATTGGAGAGCGGCACGCGCTTGATGTAGCCCTTGTGGCTGACGGTGACGACCATGTCCTCGCGTTGGATCAGGTCCTCATCCTCGACCTCGCCCTCAGTCTCGAGGATCTCGGTGCGCCGCGGGGTGCCGAACTCGCTCTTGATGCTCAAGAGCTCGTTCTTGACGATGGCGATGATGCGCGCACGCGAGCGCAAGATGTCGAGGTAGTTGGCGATCTCCACGCCGAGCTGCTTCAGCTCGTCGGCAATCTCGTCGCGGCCGAGCGCGGTTAGGCGCTGCAGCCGAAGCTCGAGAATGGCGCGAGCCTGCTCCTCGGAAAGCCGGTAGGTGCCCTTGGCCGAGACCTTGTGCCTCGGATCGGCGATCAGCTCCACGAGCGGAACGACGTCCTGAGCCGGCCAATCACGCGTCATCAATTGCTCGCGCGCGGTGGCGGGATCCGGCGCGCGGCGAATGACGGCGATGATTTCGTCGATATTGGCGACGGCGATGGCCAAGCCGACCAGCACATGGGCCCGGTCGCGCGCCTTGCGCAGCAGGAATTTGGTGCGGCGGCCGACAACCTCCTCGCGGAAATCGGTAAAGGCGCGGATCAAATCCTTGAGGTTGAGCTGCTCGGGCCGCCCGCCGGTCAGCGCCACCATGTTGCAGCCGAAGGTCGATTGCAGCGACGAGAAGCGGTAGAGCTGGTTCAGCACCACATCGGCCATGGCATCGCGCTTCAGCTCGACGACGACGCGCATGCCCTCGCGGTCCGACTCGTCGCGGATATCGGCGATACCCTCGATCTTCTTCTCGCGCACCAGCTCGGCGATCTTCTCCACCATGGAGGCTTTGTTGACCTGGTACGGAATCTCGGCGATGACCAGCGCCTCGCGCTCCTTGCGCAGGAGTTCGGTCGTCACACGGCCACGCATGAGGATGGAGCCGCGGCCCTTGTAATAGGCCGAGCGAATGCCGGCGCGGCCGAAAATGAGCCCGCCGGTGGGAAAGTCGGGGCCGGGAATGATCTCGGCAAGCTCGTCCACGCCGATTGCCGGATTGTCGAGATAGGCAATGCAGGCGTCGATCACCTCGCCGAGATTGTGCGGCGGGATGTTGGTGGCCATGCCGACGGCGATGCCGCCGGCGCCGTTGACGAGCAGGTTCGGGAAGCGCGCCGGCAGTACCGTCGGCTCCTGCACGCGACCGTCGTAATTGTCCTGGAACTCGACGGTTTCCTTGTCGATGTCCTCGAGCAGATCGTGTGCGACCTTGGCGAGGCGGCACTCGGTGTAGCGCATCGCCGCCGGTGGATCGCCGTCGACCGAGCCGAAATTCCCCTGACCATGGATCAAGGGCAGACGCATGGAGAAGTCCTGCGCCATGCGCACCAGCGCGTCATAGATCGCTTGGTCGCCATGCGGGTGGTAGTTGCCCATCACCTCGCCGACGACGCCGGCCGATTTGCGGAACCCCTTGTTCCAGTCGAGCCCCATCTGCTGCATAGCGTAGAGGATGCGGCGATGCACGGGCTTCAGCCCATCGCGCACGTCGGGGAGTGCGCGGGCCACGATCACGCTCATGGCGTAATCGAGATAGGACCGCTTCATCTCCTCGATGAGGGAGATCGGCCGGATATCCGACGGGCTTGGCGGCGCGCCTGATCCGGGAGTTTGATCGTTGTCAGCCAAAGCCGAGATGAATCCGTTGACGTGTCGTTGGCGGAAGGTCCAAACGTCGCCGCTTCTCGCGGGCCCGACGGTGCCCCCCGCAGCAGACCAAGAGTTGTCCGGAGAAGGCGCTTCTCTATAGCTGATCTGCCGGCCCCGACGCAACCAATCACAGGGCGCGGTAGACCCTCACGACCCTTGAAATTCTATCAACGAAACCAATATCTTGTGCTGGCTGCGCGCCGGATGTCCGGTGGTCGATGTGGCGTCAATTCGTCAGCCATCGGAATAATGCGGATGGACAGCGAATCCGCAATGATTGGGGTAAACCGACGTTGTTTTGACACTGTTGTGTGGGAGCTTGGTTGACCTCGCCGAATTGTTCGAAACGGCAAAGGAGGAGCACCATGAACCGTCTAGTTGCATCAATGGCGGTCGGCCTGTTGCTAGGCTTCACGCCGGTTTTGGCAGAGAGTCAAACGTTCGCGAACGAGACGCTGAAAGAGCCCTCGATGCAGGCTCAGGCGGAGCCGTCCGAGACCACCGTTGAGCCCTCAACCTTGCCGGGTCAGTCGTCGGAGGCCGCGAAACCAGTGCTCGATTTGAGTGCGCGCTTTCTCGATCGACAGAAGCCTGACGAGCTGTTGGCGACCGACCTCATCGGCAGACCGGCGGTGAACGCCGAGAATAAGACGATTGGCGACGTCAATGATCTCGTCACCGACAGGAGCGGCAAGACCATCGCCGTCATCATTGGCGTGGGCGGCTTCCTGGGCATTGGCGAGAAGGACGTCGCAGTGCCCTTCGACGCTCTGGGGTTCACCCGGGACGAAGACAATGACGTCAGGATCGTGGTCGACATCGACAAGACTGCGCTGACGGCTGCGCCAGACTATCAGTCGCTGGATGATCAGGCGGTGCTGGAGAGCGCAGCGAAGAGCGAGGGCGGGAGTAAGACCCACACCTATTAGAGGGCAGCGCAGGTTGGCCCTCGAGCCGCGGCACTCAGGCCTTCGATGGCAGCGGCAAGGATCGTTGCTACCGGGGCGCTTGCCAAGCGTTGTGCAGCCACGCACGCGCACAGACTTTGCGTCTCAACGCCGGCTGCTCGACGAGATGCCACGATTGCATGGCTCAAACCGAGAAGCGCGGGGAAGCTGCAGACCAGCAATGCCCCCGGGGTAAAGATTCGATCCATCAATATGAAAGTCTGCTGGATCGGAAAGCTCAGACTATAGAGACCATAGGAATAGTCCCCGAGCCCATTGAAGCTGCGGATGACGCCCGTCGGAATGCGCGCGAACCAGAGCACGCCATAGGCCAGCGCGAAACTTGATGCAGCCTCGGACGGGCAAGCGCCCGCCGATGCGGCAAGCGTCACTGCGACACCGAGTTGTAATCTGATGTGGTGGCCGAACAGATAGAAGCTTCCGCCGATGAAGAAGGCGAGCATAAAGCGCATTGCGCTGTCGACGCCGCTCATCTGCTGGCGCCAATCGGTGGCGAAGGTGACAACGGCATAGCCGGCAAGCAGCGCTGCGAGAGTGAGGTTCGTGCGGCGACGATTGGCCAGCGCGCCGATCAAGACGAATAGGGCAAGCATGCCGTAGCACAACGTCTCATAGCGCAAGGTCCAAAGTTGTGGATCGATGACCCCGCTCTCGGGCACGGTGTCGAAGACAGCATGCAGCGTGAGGGAATGGGGTATCCAAACTCGCGGTCAAGGGCACGAAAATCCACGGGCGCAGGTCGGAAAAACAGGTATGCAGCGAGACAAAGGTGACGGTCGGCCCAAGCACAAAGGCGATGGCCACGGAGGCGACGAAAAGCGCAGGAAAGAGCCGCAGGACCTAGCTACGCCATAGTCGATGAGGGTCGGTTGCGTCAGCACGCTGCGGGTGACGAGAAACCCGACACGATGAAGAAGACATCGACCGCCAAATGGCCGAGCCCGTGCGCCTCGAAGTCGATGAAGGACGCCGCCGTCTGCTTGTTGGCGACAAGGGCGAAGCTGTGATCGACGATCACTGCGGAGGCCGCCACGAACCGGATTAGATTGAAATTGTTGTCTTGGCCGTCGAGAAGAGCGGCAACATTGTTCGCCATCGGCTCCTCATCACAGGCTTGGGTCCGCGGACGAACGGTCCTGTGGCTCGCTGGGGATTGGGGTTCGTCTCGGCAGCGCCCTATGGACCGGAGCACCGGGCGAACAGCAAAGCCTCAAATTAGCATTAAATTTGAATTCACTTGTCTGAGCGCGGAAATTGGCCGTTTAGAACGGGATTTCGTCGTCGAGCTCCTTGTCGAAGGACCGGGCGCCCGCAAGCGGGCCAGAGCGGCCGAAGTCGCCGCTTGGCGCGCTTGCGCTCTCCCGCCCCTCGCCTGCGCTCGCTTTACCGTCGAGCATCGTCAGCTGGGAATTGAAGCCTTGGAGTACCACCTCGGTAGAGTAGCGCTCCTGGCCGGACTGATCCTCCCATTTGCGTGTTTGCAGTTGCCCCTCGAGGTAAACCTTCGAGCCTTTCTTGAGATATTGCTCGGCGATCCGACACAGGCCCTCGTTGAAGATGACGACGCGATGCCATTCGGTGCGCTCACGCCGCTCCCCGCTCGCCTTGTCGCGCCAACTCTCGCTCGTGGCCACGCGCAAATTCACGATCGGACGGCCGTCTTGGGTATGGCGAATTTCAGGATCGGCGCCGAGATTGCCGATTAAAATGACTTTGTTTACTGATCCCGCCATTTGGCGACCTCCCCTTGCTCCCCGCACTGTTTCAGCCGCAACTCTACCGCCTGCGGGGCGCCTGTCGATAGTCGGCACTAGGACCGTCCACAGTAGCAGCCTCTTTGACTTTGTACACGCTTTGTTCTCACGCGTCCACAGCAAGCAAGCGCCTTGAGATTTCCGCGGGCGCGCCCTATGGCTTGGAGGTAACACGAGCTTAGGACCAGGCGAGTAAGCTACGTGGTCGTTATGACCGTGGCGCACCGCTTCATCGGAGCGGCCCCATACGCGGAGACCAGCACGTAGATGCAGCGCTCAATTGAACAGCGCCATAGCACCAAACGCCGGGTGAGCGCGCGCCGCCACCCGCACGCCAAATCGTTCGGTTTCACCTCGCGCCAATGGCCTTTCATTCTGGTGCTGGTGGGGAACTGGGTGTTCTCGCTTGCGGTTTTCCTGGGCGTCAAAGCCGTCTGGCATTGGGTGCCGGCGGAGTGGAACAATCTCGGCGACCGGCTTGCCCTGGTGATCAAGGATGCCGTGTTTGCGCTTCTGCCCGGCGTGATCGGCATCTGCGTCGTGGCCGCGCAGCGCCTCGATCCGAAGATGTGGGTGGGGCGGATAGCCAAACCCAACTCGTCCCTCGACGTCAACACGCGCTTCATTCTGAATACGTTCGAGCAGTTCGCGGCCTATTTCGTCGCCAATGCGGGACTCGCGCTGTTCTGCCCGCCGGAAGAGGCCCGCACCCTCGTGATCCTCACCGGCCTGTTCCTGTTCGGGCGCATCCTGTTCTGGATTGGCTACCACCAGAATCCCTATCTGCGTGCCTTCGGCTTCGGGGTCACCTTCTATCCGACGATGGGTGCCTTCCTCTGGCTCGTCCTGTTCATGGTGTTTGGGGTCCGCATCCCACTCTGAGCGGGCAGGACGCTCGCCTCGCTGCCAGCATCGGCGTCTTTATCTGCCGGCCTTCACGTGCGCAACTAAGCACCGCCCGATGATCCCCTGTCTTTACACCGCCCGATGATCCCCTGTCTTTAACCGTGTCATCGCCGTCGCGCCCGGCCCGGGCATCACCCGACTTGACCCAGCGATCCGGTAGCGCCTGAATGAGCGCATGACCCAGGACGAAGCGCTCGCACTGCTCAAGGCCGGCACCAGCGTCTTCCTCACCGGTCAACCCGGCAGCGGCAAGACCCACACCGTCAATCGCTACATCGATGATCTGCGGCGGAAGGGAATCGAGGTCGCCTATACGGCCTCAACGGGCGTCGCCGCGACCCAGGGTCATGGCGTCACCATCCATGCCTGGAGCGGCATCGGCGTGCGCAAGGCGCTGACCCGCCGCGACCTCGACGCGTTGAGCACCAATCGGCGCCTCGCCGACCGCATCGAGCGGACGAGCGTGCTCGTCATCGACGAAATCTCGATGCTGCCCGCGCGCAGCTTGAGCTTGGTCGACGCGGTCTGCCGCCACATCCGGGGTGGTTCGGTACCGTTCGGCGGCCTGCAAATCGTGCTAGTGGGCGACTTCTTCCAGCTACCGCCGGTTATGCGCCAGCAGGCGGAAGACTCCATGCTGCCGCTCACCGACGGCATGGAGGCATATGGTGCGGAATTCGCCCATACCTCGCCGGCCTGGCAGGATCTCGCGGCGACAGTCTGCTATCTGTCGGAGCAACATCGGCAAAGCGACAAGGCGTTTGTGGACGTGCTGGCTGCAATCCGCACCAATGCTTGCATCGGCATCCATCGCCAGCACCTCACCGAGCGGCTGATCGACCGGGATCGGCTGCCTGCCGGCTGCACGCGACTGTTCACCCACAACGCCGCCGTGGACGAGATCAACCAGCGCGAGCTCGCGAAGCTCGGCGGCAAATCGCAGCTATTTAGCATGATTGCGAAAGGACCTGAGCCTTTCATCCAGGCGCTGCAACGCGGCTGCCTGTCACCGGAAAGTCTCGAGCTCAAGCACGGGGCCGTGGTGATGTTCACCAAGAACGATCCGGGCGGCCGCTTCGTCAATGGCACGCTTGGGCTGGTGGAGGCGTTAGACGCAGAGAGCGGTCATCCGGTGGTGAGGACACGCGGCGGCAAGCGCATTTTGGCGGAGCCCGCCAAATGGAAGATCGAGGAGAACGGCAAGGAACGCGCGAGTATCACCCAAGTGCCGCTGCGGCTCGCCTGGGCGATCACCGTGCATAAGAGTCAGGGCATGTCGCTCGACGCCGCGGTGATCGATCTCTCCAAGGCGTTCGAATACGGCCAGGGCTATGTCGCGCTGTCGCGGTTGCGCGAGCTGTCGGGGCTGCATCTGCTCGGCCTGAACGAGCGTGCGCTCCGCGTGCACCCGATCGCGGTCGAGAAGGACGCCGAGTTCCGGGCGGCCTCGGCGGCGGCGCGCGGCGAGGCAGGCGAAATCTACCTCGCGCCCAAGCAAGAGGCCTTCCTCGCCGCTTGCTGCGCCCGGACGCAAGCAGCGGCCTCAGGCGAGCGGACCCGCAGGGCCTATGGGGCCCCGAAGGGCCCTGAGCTGCAGGCCATCAGGTCGACCCATGCCAAGGCCTATGCGTCCTGGAGCCTGGAGGAGGAGACGGACCTCAAGCGCCGCCACCAGGCTGGCGAGACGGTCGGCGCGATCGCCGCCCATCTTGGCCGCAAGCCTAGCGCGATCCGCTCCCGCTTAAGGAAACTCGAGCTGATCTAGACGCCTTTTGCCCCGGCCGGGGCCCTCCCCTTGCCCCCTCCTTCCTCGAGGACTAAGGCTTGCGGAAGGGACAGCCCACCCCGACATTGCTAGGGCAATGACCTCCAAGCAGATCTCCATCCGCGGCGCGCGCGAGCACAATCTCAAGAACATCTCGCTCGATTTGCCGCGCGAGAGGCTCGTCGTCATCACCGGCTTGTCCGGCTCCGGCAAATCCTCGCTCGCCTTCGACACCATCTATGCCGAGGGTCAGCGCCGCTATGTCGAATCGCTCGCGGCTTACGCGCGGCAATTCCTCGACATGATGCAGAAGCCCGACGTCGACCACATTGACGGTCTGTCGCCGGCGATCGCCATCGAGCAGAAGACCACCTCGCGCAACCCGCGCTCGACCGTCGGCACGGTCACCGAGATCTACGACTATATGCGGCTCCTGTTCGCCCGGGTGGGCGTGCCCTATTCGCCGGCAACCGGGCTTCCCATCGAGAGCCAGACCGTGAGCCAGATGGTCGACCGCGTGCTCGGCGTGCCCGAAGCCACGCGGCTCTATCTGCTCGCGCCGATTGCGCGCGGCCGCAAGGGCGAGTTCAGAAAGGATTTCGCCGAGCTCCAGAAGAAGGGCTTCCAGCGGGTCAAGGTGGATGGGCGCTTCTACGAGATCGCGGACGCCCCTGCCCTCGACAAGAACGTCAAGCACGACATCGACGTGGTGGTCGATCGCATCGTGGTGCGGCCCGACATGAGCGCGCGGCTTGCCAATTCCTTCGAGACGGCATTGCAGCTCGCCGACGGCGTGGCCATCGCCGAATTTGCGGATAGCCACGAGCGAGAGCGGATCATCTTCTCGGCGAAATTCGCCTGCCCGGTCTCGGGCTTCACCATCGAGGAGATCGAGCCAAGGCTGTTCTCCTTCAACAATCCATACGGCGCCTGTCCCGCTTGCGATGGGCTTGGCACCGAGCTCTTCTTCGAGCCGGACCTGGTCGTGCCCGACGAGAATTTGAGCCTCGCCCGCGGCGCGATCGCCCCTTGGGCCCGGACCTCCGCCACCTCGCCCTATTACCAGCAGACGCTGGAATCGCTCGCCCGCGCCTATCGGCAGCCGATGACGAAGCCGTGGAAGTCGCTCCCCGAAAGCTTCCGCGACATCGTGCTGTACGGCTCTGGCGAGGACGAGATCACGTTCACCTATGACGACGGCGTCCGCCATTACTCGACGAGCAAGACCTTCGAGGGCGTGATCACCAATATCGAGCGGCGCTGGCGCGAGACGGAATCCGCCTGGGTGCGGGAGGAGCTGTCGCGCTTCCAGTCGAACCACCCATGCCAGGCTTGCGGCGGCTATCGGCTGAAGCCGCAGGCGCTCGCCGTGAAGATCGATGGACTGCATATCGGTGAGGTCGCCGAGATGTCGATCCGGCAGGCGGGGGCGTGGTTCGCGGCGCTGCTGGCCAGGCTTAGCCCCAAGCAGAACGAGATCGCCGAGCGCATCCTCAAGGAGATCCGCGAGCGGCTGACCTTCCTGAACGATGTGGGCCTCGATTATCTTACGCTTGCGCGCGCCTCCGGGAGCCTCTCGGGCGGCGAGAGCCAGCGCATCCGCCTCGCCTCGCAGATCGGATCGGGCTTGACCGGCGTGCTCTACGTGCTCGACGAGCCCTCAATCGGCCTGCATCAGCGCGACAATGCGCGGCTGCTCGAGACGCTCAATCGCCTGCGCGATCTCGGCAACAGCGTGATCGTGGTTGAGCATGACGAGGAGGCGATCCTCACCGCCGACCACGTGGTGGATATGGGACCAGGCGCGGGCGTGCATGGCGGCGAGGTGGTGGCGGAAGGCACGCCCGAACAGGTGATGGCCAATCCGGACAGCCTCACCGGGCAATATCTCACGGGCTTCAAGCAGATCCCGCTGCCGAAGGAGCGGCGAAAGCCGAGCAAGGGCCGCAGGCTCTCGGTGATCGGCGCGCGCGCCAACAACCTCAAAAACATCACCCTGGACATTCCGCTCGGCCTGTTCACCACCGTCACCGGCGTGTCGGGCGGCGGCAAGTCGACCTTCCTCATCGAGACGCTGTACCGCGCCGTCGCGCGGAGGCTGAACAATGCGCGCGAGCATCCGGGCGAGCACGACACCATCGAGGGGCTGGAGCAGCTCGACAAGGTCATCGACATCGACCAGTCGCCGATCGGGCGCACGCCGCGCTCGAACCCGGCCACCTATACCGGTGCCTTCACGCCCATCCGCGAATGGTTCGCCGAGCTGCCAGAGGCCAAGACGCGCGGCTACAAGCCCGGGCGCTTCTCCTTCAACGTCAAGGGCGGGCGCTGCGAGGCCTGTCAGGGCGACGGCGTGATCAAGATCGAGATGCACTTTCTGCCCGACGTCTACGTCACCTGCGACGTGTGCAAGGGCAAGCGCTACGACCGCGAGACACTGGAGATCAAATTCAAGGGCAACTCCATCGCCGACGTGCTCGATATGACGGTCGAGGAGGCGGCAGAGCTGTTCAAGGCGGTGCCGAGCGTGCGCGACAAGCTCGATACGCTGAAGCGCGTGGGCCTCGGCTACATCCATGTCGGCCAGCAGGCGACGACGCTCTCAGGCGGCGAGGCGCAGCGGGTGAAGCTCTCGCGCGAGCTCGCGCGGCGGGCGACGGGCCGCACGCTCTATATTCTCGACGAGCCGACCACGGGCCTCCACTTCCACGACGTGGCCAAGCTGCTCGACGTGCTGCATGAGCTGGTCGACCAGGGCAACACTGTCGTGGTCATCGAGCACAATCTGGAAGTGATCAAGACCGCGGACTGGATCATCGACCTCGGCCCCGAAGGCGGCGACGCCGGCGGCCATGTGGTGGCGGTCGGCACGCCAGAGGAGATCGCGGCTGAGCCTCGGAGCTATACGGGGCAATATCTGAAGCAGCTGCTCGACCGGCGCCGCAAGACCAAGCGCGCCGCGCAAGCCGCGGAGTGATTTCTCCAATGACATCAGATAAGTCGTCCAGAAATGAGCGTTATCAGCTTTCCACCCAAGACTAGGAGGCGCATCTGCAGGAGCAGCTCAACTTCCTCGTGGATTCCGCGGACGCCTTCGACGCCGGGTATGATGCAGAAACTAAGCGGATGGCCGCCGTTCTCAGGATCCTTTTTCACGATAGCGAGAGGTCGACTTCTACTTCTGAGCCAACTGAATAGAAAGAGCATCATCCGGTTTCTGGATACAGTGTTCGAATATGATCCGGGCAGTCCCAACCCATATTGTGGCCTCTTACAGATTGCCATGGGACCTCCAAAGACCAAGTTTATTGCCCCTCTAGACGACCATATTGGTCCAGCCCAATACCTAGGCTTTGACGAGTGGTGGACCCGCCGGGATTTTGCGCTTCGCGCGCCTGGATTCCGGCTTGCGCCGGAATGACGAGGGCTGCTGCTCAAACGCGATCCAGGACCACGCGCAAGAAATCTCGTGCCTTGGCATAGATGCCGGGCGCTTCGCTTTCGCGCGGGCCGGCGATGCACAGGGTCAATTGACCTTGGGCGTCGCCAAGCCACGTGGCTGCGCGGGTGACGGCGCCGTCCGCGTCGAGGTCGATGACGAGATGCGGTCGCCCGAGCATCTCGGCACAGGCAAGCGCCAACTCGGTGCCCTTCGACGCCGAAGCCCCGCCGCTGTCGACGAGCACCATCAGCCTGTCGCTGTCGCGGACGTTCCATTCGGTGCGCTGGCGTGGCGACGCCTCCGGCGTCTCACGCAAGCAGTCGTAGATCGCCAGCAGACCTGGAGGATTGGGCATGTCTTCGGCCCAGCCGCCTTTCGGACACCAGCCGCCATAGGCAATGCCGCGCTCGATCGCGACATCGAAGGCGGCGCGATCGACGCCCGTCTGGCCGCCGGAGACGATCTTCAACATCGCGTGTCCTTCGCCCGCGAAGTCTTGCGCCCCGAACGAGCGGAGCGGCATCATGCAGCATGACTACGATCGAGGCCCTGCCACCAATAGCGCTGTGGAAGCTGTTGCTCTTCGGTTTCATCGCCGGCGTCCTCGCCACGCTGATCTTTCATCAGAGCCTCTGGTATCTCTTCAATCAAGTGGGCCTCATTCCGCCGGAGCGCCCGGCCTGGCCGTTTGCCCCCATCCCGCCCTTCGGCGTGCCGTCGGTGATCTCCAAGGCGTTCTGGGGCGGCGTTTGGGGCGCGGTTCTCGCGCCGTCAATAGGACGCCTGCGCGGGAGGAGCTACTGGACGGCTTGGATCCTTGTCGGCGCGGTGGCGCTCACGCTCGTGGCCTTCTTCGTCGTGCCGCCGATCAAGGGCGAGCCGATCCCGGAGCTGTGGCCGCGCTTCCTCGCGGCGCTGCTCCTCAACGGCACCTGGGGTTTCGGCACCGCGCTGTTCTTGAGGTTTTTCGGCGCGGCGCGTTCGTAGGAGCCATGTTAGATGGGAACCAAGCCCACGCCGACGCCCAACAAGCGTTGGTCACAGGCGGTGACGGAGCATTCGAGCGCGCTCGACCTCGGGCAGGGCGTGTTCACGCTCGAGGACCCCAAGAAGATCGCGGCGTCCTTGAAGCGCTCGGCGGAAGCAAGCCACCGGCGCAAGGCCGATCCCTTCCGCTCGGCGATGTCGATGCTGACCTTCTATATCAACCGCGCCGGCAAGCATCTCTCCGAGGCGGACCGCACCAGGCTGGAGCAAGCCAAGGATGAGCTGCGCAAGGCCTTCGGCCGTGACCCTGCCAAGTGATGTGCTAGCCGTCGCGATTGGGCGTGCCGAGAATGTGACTCTTCGGCGGCATCATCACCTGGTCGAAGTCCTGGGTGAACATCGCCGCGGCGAAGAAGGCGACGGCCCGGAGCGTCTTCTTGCCGGTATTTTCGAGGTCGTGGCGGACCGGCGTCGGCAGCGCGAAGACGCTGCCCGGCCCGACCGGATAGGTGGAGCCGTCTTCCATATAGAGCTTGCCGGTGCCGGCAATGATGTATTGCGTCTCCTCGGTGGCGTCGGTGTGCCAGCCGAGCCGCTTGCCCGGCTCGATCTCGTAAACGATGGTGGAGGACGCCGTCGACCCGTGTCCGCCATAGACGGCGAAAGCGCCGGCCCAATGCACCGCGGGGTCGGTCTCGCCCCAGACCTCGCCGCGTTTGAGTTTGTCTGAGGCAACAACCGGATTTTTGTTACCTGATGTTGAGGTCATTTACCGCTCCTTCATGCTGGTCAGCTGAGCGTAGCGCTCGCTGTTGGGGGATGGTCAACAGTACCACACCGTGCCGGTTATGGATCGGTGTTGGCATAGTGCCGGATTAGAGTTGAACTGTGCCGATCCTCAGCGTCCGAATGGCGCCACCGGTCACGCCGCGGCGAGCTCTTGATCAAGAGCAAGCGCGCGTTGCAGCGCCGGGCGTTGCTTGAGCCGCTCGATATATGCCGCAAATTCCGGCCGCTCGGGAATGAGCTTGAACATCATGCCCCAGCGGAGCGTCGAGCCGATGACCACGTCGGCGGCGGTGAACTGCTCGCCCATTAGGTAGGGGCCTTTCGCCACGACCTTCGCCATCACGTCCATCACCGTGTCGAAATCGCCATAGCCGAGCATGCCGCGCCGTGCCTCCTCTTTCCGCGGCGAGGCGCGGTCGATGATCGCGGGCTCGATGCAGCTCGGGCCGAAGAACAGCCATTTGAGGTAGATGCCGCGGCGGGGATCGCCGATCGGAACGCTCAAGCGCGCGCGTGGAAAGGCGTCGGCGAGATAGGTGCAGATCGCGGCGGCCTCGGTGACGACCACGTCGCCGTGGCGAAGCGCCGGCACTTTGCCCATTGGATTGATAGCAAGATAGTCGGGCTTGAGCTGATCGCCATTGGCGAGCCGCAACAAATGGATGTCGTAGGGCTCGCCCACCTCCTCGAGCATCCAGCGCACGATCGACGAGCGCGACGGGGCTGCATGATAGAGCGTGAGCGTGGCCATCGGTCTCTCCTCTGCATTTGCGTGAAGGCTGTTTTGCACGGCAATGATGGCGAGTGCGTGAAGGCGCCGAGATCCGGTGGGGTCCTGGCGGATGATAGGCCAAAGCCCCGCCCGTTTTCCGGCCTTTTTCCCAAGCCGGGCGACCGTTCCGGGCGCGGCAGCCAAAATCCCGCCATGTTCTCAGTGCTCCCACTTCGACCGATTTTGCATGGCAAACGATCAATGCTGGAAATGAGCAGGAATCGTGTCCGCCCTGAGCATTGGCGGCGTCATGGTCACGGACATCGTGTCCAATGTGGTCGGGGGCTATATCTCCGATCAGATCAAGGCGACTTGAGAGGTGCCTGCGCAGCCGACTGCCGCGAAGGAGGCCCCGGCCCCGCAGGCCGAGGCGATGGTCTCGAGCATCCCCATGGGCGCCTCTCCGCAACCTCAAGTGACGATGGCCGCAGTGGCACCGACGCCCCTGCCCGCGCCCGAGGCGGCCGTCGCGCCCCAGCCCCAGCCCCTCCCCCTGCATTTGCCTGAGCCGGAGGCGGTGGCCGCGCCCAAACCGTTGCCGCCGCCGGAGCCGCAATCCTTGGCGGTGAGCGGTACGGTCCAGCAGGTGATCGACACCGGGACGCTCAAAATCGAGGGTGAGACGATCGTCCTTGCCGGCGTCAAGGGCCTCGGCTCGCCTTACCGCGACCAGTTGGCCAAGTTCATCGAGGAGCAAGGCTCCCAGATCCGCTGCACGCCTAGCGGCGCGCGCCACATTTGTTTTGTCAAGAACGTCGATCTCGGGCTCGCGGCTCTCACCAATGGGGCCGCGCGTCTTGCCACCGATGCAACGCCACAATATCGGCAAGCCGATGACGAAGCGCGGCGCAACCATCGCGGCATCTTTCAGTGAGGCCGGCTGTCGCCGTAGCTTTGGGAGGTGTAACCATGCAATCTCGGTCCTGGCTTTACTGCGATGGTCCTTCTTACGGCGCTGGTAGCCTTGTGGCCGGATGTGGTGCGCCCGGCTCGCGGTAGCACGCGGGAACCGGGATCGGCGCCATCGCCGGTGGCCTTCGGGCGGCCTGATCGCCAGACACACGGGCTTCAACCCCGTTGCCGGCGCCGTGATCGGCGCGGTGGCGGGCGGGCTCGTCGGCAGTGCCATCGGTAAATCGCTGGACGACGAAGAGCGGCGCCAGCTCGCCCTTGCCAGCGAACTCGCGGCCGAGCAGCCGGTCGTGCCACGCACGCCGCCGAAGAATGTGCAGCGGAAGCGGACGGACCCCAAGACCAAGACCGTCACCGCGTCGGGCTGGGTCGTGCCCAAATCCGACCCCTATCAGCGGCCGGACGGCACGACCTGCCGCGACGTCACCCAGAGCGTGAGCAAGAACGGATAAAGCCAAAGCCAGGATGTGACGCTCTGCCGGACGGAAGTCGCGCAGGCCGATGGGTCGAACTGGGTGATCCCGCAGTAACGGGCCCGGCCGTCCTCCCTTACCTGCAAGATCCAGATCTCAGTCCCGCCCTTGCGGCTCGCCGGCCGTGGCCGCGACCTTGCCGCTCCAATGCTCGGCGTGCTGGGTGAAGGTGGCGAGGATCGCGTCGAACGTGGCCTGCTCGGCGCGGTCGGCCCCGAGCGTGGTCTGCACGTCGGAGAACACTTCCCGATAGTCCTCGTAGCCTTGCATCTCCTCCCAGCGCCGCCACCATAGATCGCCGATGAAGAAGTACTTCACCCAGGAGAAGAGCAGGTCGATCCAATCCTCCAGATAGGAATGGAGGTGGATGTTGGGGCCGCCAAGATAAAAGCTTGCCCCGCGGATGATCTCGGCCTCGTGGTCCCGGCACTCCTCGCTGCGGTCGACTTGAACGAGCCTGCCGTCGAGGAACGGCGTCACCTCCGTCTCGAGGAAGACGAAGCTCAGGCGGTCGGCGCCGGGATGGAGCTGTCTTGGATCGAACAGCTTGAAATCGATGCCGCTCAAGCGGGCGTCCCGGAGCAGCGTCATCGAGGCGCGATCGATTTCGGGGTGATTGATGGCCGGAAGATCGGCTTCGCGCGCAGCCTCGATGAAGGCGCCTGGATCCTGCACGATCTCGCTCGAGATCAGAATCGGGCCCGAGATCGCTTGGCTGACGCGCTCGATATTGGCGCGAGGCCGTGCCTTCGGCCGCCGCCCGCGCGTCCCGTTCAGGGCTGGTTGCTCCGGCAGCCTCGTGCGCAGATAAATATCGTTAATCTCGGCCAGGCGGTGCAGGTGACCGACCAGCCTCGCGCGCGCCCGGGGATCGGGGCATCTGCCGGTCCAGCCAACGACGACAGGGGACATGGGGACCGCTCCAATACGGGATCAAGCCCCGCGACCTTGCGCTAGCTTCCCGGCATGCGCAAGGTCGAGCGGCAACGCTTTATAGCTGTGGCAAACGGTCGGTTTCCAACTTCACTCAGGCCCGCATCAGTAACCTGAACGGCTCCTTGCGACGCCTAAAAATAATGCGGCCTTTTCCGCCGCCTTCGCCCAACGCACCCCTAATCTTGAGCTGCCGGCGCGCTATAGTGACGGCGGTTCGGAGGGGTCGAGAGCCGTGGCGAATTGGGATAATTTCTCCGTGCTGGCAGGTGGCACCTCCGGCACGCTGATCGGCCTCATTTTCGTGGTCATCACCTTCGGCGGCGAACATGCCAAGGCAGGCGATGCGGATCGCATACGTATTTTCGTCACGCCGGTCCTCGTCCAATTCGCGAGCCTGCTGCTGATTGCGCTCGCGATGGTGGCGCCGGTTTCGAACCCCGTACGCGCGAGCCTGCTCGGCCTGATCGGATGCGCGGGGCTTGCCTATGCGGCCAACCTTGCGCTGCTTGCCCGGAAACGGATCGACCCCGCCGAGCGCGAGCTTCTCTGGGATGCGCTCCTGCCGATTGCGGCCTATGTCGGTCTCTCGATCTCAGCGGCGGCCTGGGCCTTGAGCGCGTCGTTTGCTGACGAAACCGGCGCAATCGCGTCCGTGCTGCTGCTGGTCACCGCGCTTCGCAACAGTTGGGCGATCACGCTCGCCATCCTGAAGCGCCCAAAAGCGTAACGGCGATTTTCAGGGGGCCGAGAAAGCCGCGCGGGGCGCGGCTTCCTATCGTCTCGGGCCCTTGCCGCTTCCGTTAGTGAAACAGGGCGAAATAGATCACGTAGAGCCAGCTGAAAATCCCATGGATGATGGCCCACAGGATCGAGTGGTTGTTCGTATAGGAGATGGCGATGGCGAGCGCGGTGCCGAAGCTCACGCCATATTTCACGCCTTCCGCGCCGTAATTGTATCCCGATCCATTCATGCGAATTCCTCCTCAGCTGTCCTACGACCAGGCCATCAAAGCAGAGCGGCGTGACGTTGTCCTTAACGTCACGCCGCTATCCAGTCACGCAAACGCGGGCGGAGCCGCAACGAGGCGGGCCCGCTCGCGAGTTCGCGCGAGCTCTTGGCTCTTCGCGCGCGCTTAAGCCTTCGCCGCGGCCCGATGGTGGCCGGTTCCGACCAGCATGCCAGCAACCTTCTCCGACACATAGCCGAAGACGGCGCCAAGGATCATCGACAGGATGATGGCGACGACGGGATTGGTCAGCGAAATGCCGGTCAGGTTGGCGGCGCTATTGCCGAGCAACACCAATGCGACGACACTGGCAAAGCCATAGACCTGAGCCGGGATGCTGGCGAAGAGCGGAACATTGGCGAGCAGCACCATCGCCGCAACGCCGAGGCCGACGCAAATCGCCACCCACACTGCCGCCGGCAGGCTGGCGCCGATGCTTGCACCCGCGACGATCAGCGTAATGCCGGCGATGATGGCGCCAGCGGCGGTGCAGAGGATCGTCGATTGAAGGCCGGGCTCCTTGCCACCGCAATGGTAGAAACATCCCCAGGCGATGAAGGCAGCCCAGATCTGCAACGAACCGCCGAGCGGCCCAAGGAAGAGCCACGCGGCGACGGCGCCAAAGACACCAAGACTAATCGCTAAAGCTGTATTCAAAGACATCTCACCCCCCTTTTGGTTTGGAGAGCGGGTGGATGTTTCCGCACTGCCGGCGGTCCACCGGCTCTATGGAGCGGAAGCCTATTTTTAGGCCATATCGATTCGGCTTCCGCCCAAATCATAGTCGAAGATGGGCACCATTTGAACATGCATTTCACAATTTTGCCCAAATCCTACAAGGCCGTGCCTCGGATTTGCGCAACGCAGGAAGAATTCGTAGGCGCTTTGGAGCCTTGAGGGGGGCCAGCAATGCCTTGATCCCCGGCGTGGGAGGCGTCCGCGGCGACTGGTGTCAGTATGTCGATTTCGGAAGGCTTGCGAGGTCCTTGATGTACCAGTCTTCCACCTTCATCACCACGGGGTTCTCGCCATTCGCGTAGATCCAGGGATCGACGGCATATCTCTGGCCGGTCTTCTTCTCCTTGATCACCGCGGTCCAATGGGGCCAATATTTGACCGGATCGCCCTCGAGCGTGGCCTTCAACAAATCGCCCTTGGAGAAGGGAATTTGCACGGTGTGGTACTTGAGCAAGCCGTGGGCCTGCAGCACGAGCATGAAGCTCGTGGTGTTGATTGCCTCGTCGACGCAATCCTCTTGGGTCGGGTCGCCGGACCCTGCGTAATCCATGCCGGCCCTGTCGGTAATGCCGAGCTTGGCCCCTACCCTTTTTCGATATCGGCGATGGCGTAGGCGATGGCGCCGCGCTCCTCGAAGGCCGTGTCGTCACGATCTCGTTAATGTCCTCCTGGTGGAAGTAGAAGGTCGTCTTCATCCGGCAGGTGTAGGCGTGGCAGACCTCCACCGCATCGCCGTCGGGCGGCGCCACGAATTCGGCATAGTGCTCGCGAATATCACCGCTGCGCTCATGGGTGCGGGCGGCGAGGCTCACGGCCACGACAAGCAAGCTCAACAGCACGCGCCCTTACCGCATTGAAAAATCAGCCGAAATTTGAGTTGGCGGGCCTTGATCTATAGCATCGCCCCCCAAAGAGAGGCCAGCGCACGCTTTCTCCCCAGGCGATTTGTCCGGCTCTGTGGTATTGCGGCAACAGAGGCTTTAAACTTGGAATTTTGCTGGATGGGGCGGGCATCCGCGAGCTGCCCCCCAATCTTGCCCGCTTGAAACCGCGAGAGTGGCGGGCTAGCTAGCGATCATGGTCGGCCAGGTTCATGTGATCGGCGGCGGGCTCGCCGGCAGCGAGGCCGCTTGGCAGCTCGCATCGGCCGGCGTGCCGGTGGTGCTCCACGAGATGCGCCCGGTGCGGCGAACTGAGGCGCATCAGACCGACGCCCTCGCCGAGCTCGTCTGCTCCAATTCCTTCCGCTCCGACGAATGGGCGACCAATGCCGTCGGCCTATTGCACGAGGAGATGCGGCGCGCTGGCTCGCTGATCTTGGCCGCCGCCGACCGGCACAAGCTCCCGGCAGGCGGAGCGCTCGCCGTCGATCGGGACGGTTTTGCCGGAGAGGTGACGCAGGCGCTTGAGAGCCACCCCCTGGTCAGCATCCTCCGCGAGGAGGTTGGCGCGCTGCCGCCGGCGGATTGGGACAGCGTCATCGTGGCGACGGGTCCCCTCACCTCGCCCGCGCTCGCCCAAGCCGTCCAAGCCCTGACTGGAGAAGCGGAACTTGCCTTTTTCGACGCCATCGCGCCGATCGTCCATCGCGACTCGATCGATATGGACATTTGCTGGCTGCAATCCCGCTACGACAAAGTGGGGCCGGGCGGCGGCAGCGCTGACTACGTCAATTGCCCGCTCGACAAAGCTCACTATGACGCGTTCGTCGAGGCCCTGCTCACGGCCGAGAAGGCCGCATTCAAAGAATGGGAGGGGTCGACGCCCTATTTCGAGGGCTGCCTGCCCATCGAGGTGATGGCCGAGCGAGGCCGCGAGACGCTGTGCCACGGGCCGATGAAGCCAGTGGGTCTCACCAATCCCCATCGCCCCGGCGTGAGACCTTATGCCGTGGTGCAGCTCAGGCAGGACAACGCGCTCGGCACGCTTTGGAACATGGTGGGCTTTCAGACCAAGCTCAAACACGGGGAGCAGGCACGCATCTTTCGCATGATCCCCGGCCTTGAACAGGCGGAATTCGCGCGGCTTGGAGGTCTCCACCGCAACACCTTCCTCAACAGCCCGGTGCTGCTCGACCAAGATCTTCGCCTGAAGGCCGACCCGCGCCTCCGCTTTGCGGGGCAGATCACGGGCGTGGAGGGCTATGTCGAATCCGCGGGCATTGGGCTCATCGCCGGGCGCTTCGCCGCGGCCGATCGGCTTGGCAAGAGCGTGTCGCAGCCGCCGTCGACCACGGCGCTCGGCGCACTGCTGCATCACATCACCGGAGGCCATTTGAGCGGAGGCGAAGGGGGCATGCGCAGCTTCCAGCCGATGAACGTCAATTTCGGCCTGTTTCCGCTGCTCCCGGCCGGCGAGCCGGCACGGGCGAAGGGCGAACGCGGGGGCAAGACGCTCGCCCGCAAGCACGCGCTTGCCGGAAGAGCGCTCGCCGATCTCGACCGGTGGCTCGCGAGGCCTGCCTCGGTTGCCGCTGAGTAGCGACCTTCACCCGGCGCGCTTAAGCACTAGCCAGAAGCGGATGAGCGAAAAGTCGAAGTCCGGCTCCCTATTAGGTGCCGTTCAGATTGTCGATCAGCAGAACGCCCGTGAGGCCCCCGCTCGAGGCGTCGAGGCGCAATGGGTGGTGCTCCTTGCTGAGCGGATTGGCGAGCTCCCGCGCGGCCTCCATGATGTTGAAGCGAAGCTCGGGGCCGTTCTCCACGCGCGCAGCGAGCATATTGTCGGCGATCTCGAGGTGGACCGTGCCGAGACCTCCTACGGTCACCGACTTGCCCGGAATGGCGGCGGGAACCGGGCCGCCGCCCTCGAACACCACCGGGCCAATCACATGGCCGTTGCCGGCAAGCGATACGACCGCCGGCACGTCAGAGTAATGGGTGAAATAGACCACGCCCGCCGAGTTCGGAATATCGGCGCGGAGCGACAGCGCCGCGAGGATCTCGCGCGAGGTCTCCTCCGGCGTCTTGCCTTCGGCGAAAGGATTTGGGTTCTGGCCCTCGAACCAAGGTGCCAGTTGGCCAAGCCCATGGTGCGTGTTGAGATACCATTCGATGCCGCGAACGCGGGCCGCTTCCGGCCCGAGAGGGTTGGCGCTTTCGCCACCGGCCGGGCGCGACACGATCTTGCCGTCGGCGAGGAGGCCTTTGGCGCGAAGGATGCCGGCAAGCTCAGCTTTTTGACTCGAGACTGAAGCGCCGATGGCGCCCCAAGGCCCGAAGGACGCGGCAAGGAGAAGAATGGCCAGCACCCCGGGTACGAGCCGGAGATCGAAGCTCCTTGCGCGCCAGATGCGTAGCACGGCGAGAATGAGCGCCCAGACGCCGATGAGCACGATCAGATAGCGCTGCTCGGTGAGTCCATAGGCCGCGATGCGCGTGCAGCCGCGAGAAAGAGCAGCAACACCGGCATCAGCGCGAGCCAGACCCAATAGCGCCAGAACAGGCGCACGAGCACGCCGCTGCTGTCGCGGCTTGGATAGGCGAGCAGCAGCGTCGCGGCGCCGGTCAGCAGATAGCCGACGATCATGCTGCCGACCGTGCCCTTGGGCAGCGTGGCCGCGAGCCCAATCTTGATGGCGTAGGCGAAGAGTATGGCGGTGTAGATGAGGAGAAGCGGCACCAGCACGAATTTTACCAGACCGGCGACGGCGCGGGTGGTGAACTCCGTTTGCTCCCCGACCGGCTCCGTGAAGCTCCGGGGCGCGAGCGCGAGCCAGCTCACGGGGGCCATGAAACATAGCGCTACTGTCCAGATATGCTCACGCCACTTCGAGGGGAGCCCGAGGCCAAACAGGAAATTCAGCGTCTCGAGGATGATGGAGAGGCCGGCCCCGAACAGGCCCGCGCCGAGCAGCGCCAGCGCTGCGGCAATCCAAAGCCGGTGGTTGAACAGCCAGAAGGATGCGTTGCGCTCGCCGCGGACGAGATGGCCGGACAAGCCGATTGCCAGGATCAGCGCGGCGAACAGCAGCGGAACCGCAAGCCAGGCCTCCATTGGAACTTGAACAAGACCGCGATCGCGGCGGTGCCAACGATCCAGGCGAGGACACGCGCCGCGCGCGCGCCGCCATGCGATTCCGAGAAGAGAGCGACAGCGACGACCCACAGGAAGGAAGCGGCGAGCGTGCCGAGGATCTTGAGATCGGCCTCGCCGGGGCTGTCCACCGAGAGCTTATAGAGCGTGAGCAGTGCGGCAAGGATCACCGCGAGCGGAAAGCGCGAGAAGGCGGCGCCGATATCCGGCAGCCAGCTTCACCACGACCAGCGCCTGTGCTCTCGTCATCTCGTCCCTTCCTCATGCCGCTCCGCGAAACCTATAGGTGCCCAGCCGCCATAGACGATAGAGCGGGTTGATCTCAGCGATTTGCCGCAAGGGGTCGTGTTTTGCCAATGCTGCGAGATAAGGGTCAACCAGCGCGAGCGGCAGGAAGGCCGTCTGCGCGGGGGGCGCAAGCGCTGCGACCTGGCGCACAGCCTGGTCCAAGGCGTTCTTGGCTTTCCCGCGCAACGCCGCGAGCAGCTCAATGAGGCCCTTGCTCGTCTCGCCAGCAAGCAGGCGGTCTAGCGAAATGCCGTGACGGCGCAGCGCGTCGGAAGGCAGGTCGACACGGCCCCGAGCCGCATGGACCGGCAGCGCCCGCATCAATCCGGTCAGGCCATAGGCCAAGCCTACAACTCTCGCCACAGGCTCTAGAGCCACAGGCTCCAGCGCTGCAAGGTCCCGTCTCGAAGGGGCCCCATCGGTGATCTCGGAGGCGAGCAGGAACAGCGCGCCGGCGGTCTTGTTGAGATAGGTCTCAAGCGAAGCCGAGTCCGGCATGATTCTCACCGAGACGTCGAAGCTCCTGGCGTCGATCAGCCCGGCGAGGTCCACCCGCGACAGAGCACACTCCCGAACCGTGCGCCCTAGGGCGTCCGCGACCGGGTGTCCGGTGGGCTCGCCCGAAGCGGCGCGCTCGACGGCTTCCCGCCACCATTGCAGTCGGATCTCACCGAGCCCGGGCTCGCGCACCTGCTCGCCGATGCGGGCAAGCTCGATGTTGAAGGCGTAAAGAGTGAAGAGGTGGTCGCGGCATCGGCCGGGAGCGAACAAGGCGCTCGCATAGCGGTCGGGATCGCCCTCGCGAGCGATCTTGCGGACCGCGATCTCGCCTTCGCGCTCATCCAAGGCTTTCCCGTCCTAGTGCCTGATCCCGAAAAGCTGCGGACTTTTCGGACAAGATCATGCGTCAAGAACGGCCGGGCGCGCTTGGCTCAAGCGCGCGCCGCGGCGCCGGCGGCTTTTGCCTTCGCGGGCGCGGTGGCCGTGCCGCCCTCGCGCCTGACGCCCAGTATCAATTGCAGCGGCGCCGCCACATAGATGGACGAGTAGGCGCCGATGACGATGCCCCAGACCATTGCCAGGCTGAAGCCATAGATCGCCTCACCCCCGACGATGACGAATGCCATCATGGCGAGGAAGGTCGTCACATGGGTCAGCACCGTGCGCGACAGCGTCTCGTTGATCGAGAGATCGAGCAGCTCGGTGAGCGGCATCTTCTTGTATTTGCGCAAATTCTCTCGGATCCGGTCGAAGATCACGACCTTGTCGTTGAGCGAGTAGCCGATGATGGTGAGGATCGCGGCGATGCTCGACAGATTGAATTCGAGCTGGAGCGCCGAATAGAGCCCGATGGTGCCGGTCACGTCATGCACGAGCGAGGCGATGGCCGCGACCGCGAATTGCCATTCGAAGCGGAACCAGATGTAGAGCAGGATCGCACCCATGGCGACCACTACGGCGAGCGTCCCGCCTGAGATCAGCTCGCTCGAGATCGTTGGCCCGACCACCTCGACGCGGCGGTACTCGACGTCGTCGCCCAGCACCTGCTTTACTTTCGCGATCGAGTCCTGCTGCTCCTTCTCCGTCGGTTGGGCGGCGATGCGGATGAGCACATCGTTTGGCGCTCCAAACTCCTGGATCTGCACTTCGCCGAGATTGAGCCCGTGAACCTTGGCGCGAATGTCGGCAATGTTGGCGGCGCTCTCCTTGGTCTGGATCTCCATCAACGTCCCGCCCTGGAAGTCGATGCCGTAGTTCAGCCCTACCTTCCATACGAGCAGAAGCGGCGCGATCGTCAGCAAGGCCGAAATAACCCAGCTGATCGTCCGTAATTTAACGAACCCGATCCTGGTATCCGGTGGGATGAAATGGAAGCCCGTGAACATGTCGTTGTCCTCTAAATCGGTACCATGGCGGGCCTGGCCCAGCGCATCCAATAGACCACCATCAGCCGCGTCACGGTCACGGCGGTGAACATCGAGGCGAGGATGCCGATGCTCAGCGTCACGGCAAATCCGCGCACGGGGCCCGAGCCCAGCCAGAACAGGACGAGCGTCGAGAGCAAGGTCGTCACGTTGGAGTCGACGATGGTGGACATCGCCCGCGTGTAACCCGCCTCGACCGAGGCAAAGGGCGACTTGCCCGCGCGTATCTCCTCGCGAATGCGCTCATTGATGAGCACGTTCGCGTCCACCGCGATGCCCATGGTCAGTACGATGCCGGCGATGCCCGGCAGGGTCAGCGTCGATCCGATGAGGGAAAGCACGCCGAAGATGAGCGCAATGTTGATCAGCAGCGCGATATTGGCGAACAAGCCGAACAGGCCGTAAGCGGCAAACATGAACAGCACCACCAGCATTAGGCCGAGCAGCGCGGCCTTCTTGCCGGCGGCAATGGAATCGGCGCCAAGGCTCGCGCCCACGGTCCGTTCCTCGATCACCGTGAGCTTGGCCGGCAGTGCGCCCGAGCGCAGCAGCACGGCGAGATCGTTCGCCTCCTGGACATTGAAGCGGCCGCTGATCTGGCCCGAGCCGCCGAGGATCGGCTCGCGGATGACCGGGGCCGAGATCACCTTGCCGTCGAGGACTATGGCGAAGGGAAGCCCGACATTCTCCTGCGTCACTTTGCCGAAGCGTTTGGCGCCGGTGGCGTCGAAACGGAAGGTCACAACCGGCTCACCGGTGCGCTGGTCGAAGCTTGGCTGCGCGTCGACCAGGCTCTCGCCGCTGACGAGCGTCTCTTTCTTGATCGCGTAAGGCACGGGCGGCGTTCCCGTCGAATAGAGCAGGTCATCGTCGGGAGGGACCTGCTTGCTCTCCGCCAACTGAGCCGCGTTCGCCGAAGGATCGACGAGCTTGAACTCAAGCTTGCCAGTCTCGCCGATGAGCTTTTTCAGTCGCTCGACGTCGCTGATGCCCGGGACCTGGACGAGCACGCGGTTGCGGCCCTGGCGCTGAATGCTCGGCTCGGTCGTGCCGAAGGCGTCGACGCGGCGCCGGATCGTCTCGATCGAGGCCTGGATGGCGGAGTTCATGCGCTGGGTGAGGCCGGCCTCGGTGACTTTCAGCACGATCCCGTTGTCGCCACTCTGATCGACGTCGAAGTTATGAGCGCCCGAGAAGCCGCCAAGGGTTCCACCCACCGGCACGGAAAGCTTGCGCAGCTCGCTATAGGCCTTGTCGAAATCCCCGCCTTCGCGGATCTTCACCGACACGGTCCGCTCGGCGACATTCTGCATCAGGTCGATATAGGGAATGCGGTTTTTGCGGAGCGTCTCGCGGACGTCATCGCGGATCGTGCCGAGCCAATCCTCGGTCATCTCGTTCTCGTCGAGCTGATAGAGGAGATGGGCTCCGCCTTGCAGGTCGAGACCGAGATGCACCTGCTTATGCGGAAGCCAGCTCGGCATGTTTTCCATCGTCGCGCGCGGGAACACATTGGGAAGGGCGAACACGATCCCGGCAACAACGATGCCGATCACCAGAATCAGCTTCCATTGAGGAAAATGCAGCATTGCCGCTTATCGACTCCAGATTTGGCTCATCGGCCAGGCGTTTAGCCCCAAGCGCATTTGACTCATTCCGGCGCTGCCTTGGCTTTGGCGCTCGCCGGCTCCCCTTTGGTCCGGACCTCCGAGACCGTCGCGCGCAGGACCTTGACCCGGACCCCGTCGGCGATCTCGACCTGCAGCTCCTGGTCCTCAACCTTAGTCACCTTGCCGACGATGCCCCCGCCCGTGACCACCGTGTCACCTCGGCGGAGGCCGCCGATCATCGCCTGATGCTCCTTCAACCGCTTCTGCTGCGGCCGGATCATCAGGAAATACATGATGCCGATGATTAGCACGGTCGGGACGATCAAGCTATTCAGGGCGTCGAAGGGGCCCGGGGCGGCTTGAGCGTAGACGGTTCCGATCATTGCTCCTGTCCTTGGCTTGGCTTAAAGGTGGCCGCCCTTAAGCCCTATCAGGCTCGCTGAGGTCCGATAAGCGGGATTGGCACGCCGAAAGTGCCGCGACTATAGCGGCCCGCCTCGTCTTTGCAACGGGCTGCTCCAAGCGTGGATGACGCGGCCATGAACTTTCAAGAACCGTTGGGAGGCCTGATCGAGCGGATCACGCGGGCGCTTGAACGTCTCGCGCCCCTACCGCCGCGAAAGCCCAACTTCGACCGCGCGCAAGGCTTCATCTGGCAGGCCGAGCCCGAGGCCTTCTTGGCCGTGGCGGAGGTCAATCGCGTGCCGCTAACCCTGCTCAAGGACATCGACCGGATGCGCGAGGTGCTCCTCGCCAACACCTTGCGCTTTGCGCGCGGGCTTCCCGCCAACAACGCGCTCTTGTGGGGGGCGCGGGGCATGGGCAAGAGCTCCCTCGTCAAGGCGGTGCATGCGGAAGTGAGCCGCGTGGTAGGACGCGAGCCGGATGCGGGCGAGCTCAAGCTCATCGAGATCCATCGCGAGGATATCAGGACGCTGCCCCGCTGCTTGAGCCATTTGCGCGAGACCAAGGGCATGCGCTTCATCCTGTTTTGCGACGACCTGTCCTTCGAGGCGCCCGACACCTCCTACAAATCGCTGAAGGCGGTGCTGGAGGGGGGCATCGAGGGAAGGCCCGCGCACGTCCTGTTCTATGCGACCTCCAATCGGCGGCATCTCATGCCGCGCGAGATGCTCGAGAACGAACGCTCGACCGCCATCAATCCGTCCGAAGCCGTCGAGGAGAAGGTGTCGCTCTCCGACCGCTTCGGCCTCTGGATTGGCTTTCACAATTGCAGCCAGGACGCCTATCTCGAGATGGTGCGGGCCTATGCCGCGCATTATCGCCTCGGCGTGGCCGGGGACGAACTCGCGGGCGAGGCATTGGCCTGGGCGCTCGCCCGCGGCGCCCGCTCGGGCCGGGTGGCGTTTCAATATATCCAGGATGTCGCTGGACGCTTGGGCGTCCGCCTCGACAGCGCGGGCTGACGCTCTAGTCCGAACTCGCCTGCGCGCTCGTCATGTATTTGGTGGGGTCTACGGGCCGCGAGCCCTTGCGCAGCTCGAAATGAACCTGCGGCTGACTCACCTGGCCCGTCTTGCCGGCCTTGGCGATGATCTGGCCGCGGCGGACCTGATCGCCGCGCTTGACCAGGATCTCGTCATTATTGGCGTAAGCGGAAACCCAGTTATTCGAATGTCTTATCAGTACCAGATTGCCATAGCCCTTCAGCTCGTCGCCAGCATAGGCGACGACGCCGTTCTCGGCCGCCTTCACCGAGGTGCCCTGCGGCACGGCGACATCGATGCCGTCATTGTGGCCGCCGTCGGGCTTCGTGCCGAACTCGGAAATGATGCGGCCCTGCACCGGCCAGCGGAAGCTGTTGCCCGACATGGGCTCAGGGTTGGGAAGCTGATCGACTCTTGCCACTTGCGCATTTTGCCCATGGCTCGGGCCCGTGACCTCTGTTGAGGCAGGAACCGTAGGAGCGACCGGCGCCTTTGCGCCACCTTGAGCGTGGTTCGCGCCCTCGCTTGCGCTTCCCGGTGCCGGGATGGTGGTCGTCTTGACCACGCGGATGTCGGGCGCAGGGCTCGCCGGCAGCTTGCTTTCATTTGCCGCCGTAGCTGGCGCCGCGACAGGGCTCTTGCCCTTGCCAGGGGCGCCGTTGGGCACCAAGAGCACCTGTCCGATATGCAGCCGCGAGGGATCGAGCTTGTTGCGTTCGACCAGGGCCTTCTCGCTCACGCCGAGCTTCTCGGCGATGAGATGGGGCGTGTCGCCCTTCTGCACCTTATAGGTGTCCGCCGCAAGGGACGGCTCAGCCGCGGCATAGCCGGCTCCGGGAATGACCAGAGTTTGCCGGAGATGCAGCCGCGTGTCGGAAAGGTTGTTGGCGGCCTGAAGCGCCTGGACGGTGACGGCGTAGCGCTTCGATAGGGTGTAAAGGCTATCGCCTTGCGCGACCGTGACGCTCCGGCTCGGCGCAGGCTGGGTGCCCGCGCGCAGCACGGCTGGCTTGGCCCGCGGCGCGGGGCTCGGCGGAACATAGGCGACCTTTTGCGGCCGCAGGCCCGGGGCTGGCGAATAGGACGCGGGCGTCATCTGTGGCGTGTAGGCTTCGGGCGTTCCTTGTGCCGCGTAGGATTGGGGCGGCGGCAGATTACTGCGGGAAAGTTGCGCGCTGTTGGAGTCGCTCGCGCTGCCCGAGGCATAGACCGACTCTTGCGGGACCGGTATCGACGCGGTGGTGTTCGGGTCGGCAAGCGGCGCATCCTGCGACCGGGTGAGGCTCAGCGAGGGGAAATCGAAGCGAGAGACGCCGGAGCTGCAACCGCCCAGGAAAATCAGCATCGATGCGGCCATGGACGTTAGAGCGCAACGGCCAATCCCTGACCACAATACGCGCGCCTGCATCCCTCAAACCCCCTCACGACCCCTATGACAATCCGCCAGGCAGAGTTAAGCGCGGGATCGGTAAACAAGCTGTTAACGATCTTTGCGGCGGGTCGAAAAAGACTTTCCCGGCAATGGCTTGAGCGGGCTTCGCGGCCATCAGCGCTTCACCCGGCCATGCACGAGCGGCACGAAGCGCACCGGGAGCAGGGGTTTCGCGGCGATCCCGGCATCCGCCTTGTCGATCTGCACCAGCGACTGCGCGTCGCGCGACTCCCCCAGCGGAATGATCATGCGCCCGCCCGATTTCAGCTGGTCGACCAGGACTTCAGGGGCTTCGGGCGCCGCCGCCGTGACGATGATGCGGTCGAAGGGCGCCTGCGGCGGCCAGCCGAGCCAGCCATCGCCGATGATGGTGGTGACATTGGTGATGCCGAGCTTGGCAAATCTCCGGTCCGCCGTCTTTTGCAGCTCGCGATAGCGCTCGATGGTGTAGACGCGGCGGCAGAGATGCGACAAGACCGCCGCCTGGTAGCCAGACCCCGTGCCGATCTCGAGCACCTTGTGGCTCTCGTCGAGCTCGAGCTTCTCGGTCATGAAGGCGACGACGAAGGGCTGCGAGATGGTCTGGCCGCACTCGATCGGCAGCGCGATGTCCTGATAGGCGTGATCGGCGAAGGCCGGGTCGACGAACAGCTCGCGCGGCACCCGCTCGATGGCACGCAACACATTGGTATCGCGGATGCCGCGACGCCTGAGCTGCATGATCAGGCCGATCTGGTCTGGCTCACTCGCCATTAAGAATCCGAGCCTCCTTTCCCGAGGCGTTGCTTCTGAGTATCGGACGATTCTTGAGCGATGTCTTAGCCTTGCGAAGCGCCTATTCGCCAAGCGCGGTGGCGAGCTTCGCCTGCGCCGCTTGGTCAGTGAAGTCGAGCTGAAGCGGCGTCACCGAGATGCGCCCCGCCTGCACCGCCCAGAGGTCGGTGCCCTTCGGCGGCCGGGCTTTGCGCCGCTCAATGCCGACCCAGTAATAGGGCTTGCCGCGCGTATCGAGCCGGTCCTCGATGCGCAGGAAGTCGGGATTGCGCTGGCCTTGGCTCGTCACGGCCATGCCTTTGACCGCGTCGGGCTCGCAACCCGGGAAATTGACATTGAGCACCACGCCCTCGGGCCAGCCGGCGTCGAGCAGCCTGCGCAGCAGCTCGGCGCCATGCCGCATCGGCGTGTCCCAGAGGGGCTGGCCCGTCTCGTTCTGCCCAACGGCGAGGCTGAGCGCGATGGAGGGCACGCCGAGCAACACGCCCTCGATGGCGCCGGCGACGGTGCCGGAATAATTGACGTCGTCGGCGAGGTTCTGGCCGCGATTGACGCCCGACAGCACGAGGTCGGGCGGCTTCTCGGCGAGCAGATAGCGCACGCCCATGATAACGCAATCGGTGGGCGTGCCCTTCACCGCGTAACGGCGACGGCCAAGCTCGCGCATGCGCAAGGGCTCGGCGAGGGTGAGCGAATGCGAGGCGCCGCTCTGGTCGGTCTCCGGCGCCACCACCCAGATATCCTTAGCGATCTCGCTCGCGATGTGCTCGAGCGCGTCTAGGCCTGGTGCCTCGATGCCGTCGTCATTGGTGATCAGGATGCGCATCAGGTTTTCGCCGCGATGCACTCCAGGCCGCCCATATAGGGCTTGAGCACGTCGGGCACGCGGATGCTACCGTCAGCCTCCTGATAATTCTCCAAGACCGCGATCAGCGCGCGGCCGACGGCAACGCCCGAGCCGTTCAGGGTATGGACGAAGCGGGTGTCCTTGGCGCCTTGTGGGCGATAGCGCGCATTCATGCGGCGGGCCTGGAAGTCGCCGCACACCGAGCAGGAGGAAATCTCGCGATAGGCCCCCTGCCCCGGCAGCCAGACCTCGATGTCGTACGTCTTCTTCGCGGCAAAGCCCATGTCGCCGGTGGAAAGCACGACCACGCGGTAGGGAATTCCGAGTCGCTTCAGGACCTCCTCGGCGGCGGCTGTCATGCGCTCAAGCTCTGCTGCCGAATGCTCCGGCGTGGTGATGGAGACGAGCTCGACCTTGGAGAATTGGTGCTGGCGGATCATACCGCGGGTGTCCTTGCCGGCGGCACCCGCCTCGGCGCGGAAACAGGGCGTCCAGGCGGTGTAGCGGAGCGGCAGCTTGGCCTCGTCGATGATCTCCTCGCGGACCAGATTGGTCAGCGGCACCTCGGCGGTGGGAATGAGCCAGAGACCGACGCGCCGCTCCTCAATCTTCTCTGCCGCATCACGTATGTCTACAGGCCGTGCTGTACCAAACTGATCATCAGCAAACTTCGGCAGTTGCGCTGTGCCGAACATGGTGTCGTCACGAACGAGGAGCGGCGGATTGATTTCGGTGTATCCGAATTCGCTCGTATGCAGGTCGAGCATGAATTGGGCGAGCGCCCGTTCGAGGCGCGCAAGCGCCCCCTTTAGCACGACGAAGCGGCTGCCTGACAGCTTCGCCGCCGTCTCGAAATCCATGAGGCCAAGCGCCTCGCCGATCTCGAAATGCTGCTTCGGCTCGGAATTGAACTTCCGTTTCGGCGGTATCCTTTTCGGATCACGTGAAAGGACCTCGTTGGCGCTAGCGTCAGGTCCGACAGGCACGTCGTCAGCGGGGATGTTTGGGATGCCGGCGAGGAGATCATGCATCGCCTCGTCCAGGCGCTTTACTTCGTCTTCGCCGGCACGTGTAAGATCGCTCTTGAGGCGCGTCATCTCCTCCATCAGCTCACTAGCACGCGCTTCATCTTTTGTCGCCTTTGCGACGCCGATTTCCTTTGAAAGGCGGTTTCGCCGTTCCTGCCAAGCCTGGACCCTAGCGATCGTTTGGCGCCGTTCCTCATCGAGCTTCAGAAGCTGCTTGAGCAGCTCCTTGGGCTCGGGCTCGAAGCCGCGGTGCTCGAGCCCGCGCACGAAGGCGTCCGGGTTGTCGCGAATCCAATTGATGTCGAGCAAGGCGGCGTCCTGTGGGTGACTTGAGTCCGGGTGACCGCCTCGTATAGGGCCGCCGCAGTTGAGCGTCCACTTCTCCTTCGTCATGGCCGGGCTTGGCCCGGCCATCCACGCTTTTGAATTTGCGCCTAAGACATGGATGCCCGGCACAAGGCCGGGCATGACGAGCGTGGGCCTAGCCCCGTATCCCTCAATCGTCATCGCCGGGCCTGACCCGGCGATCCAGTAACCACCGGTCCGAACTCAATTCGTCCCGCCAGTGGTTACTGGATGCCCGCCTCCACGGGCATGACAAGCAACAGTAGTTCCCAAAGGGCTAGGTCCGCTTGCCAGCGCGCGCGCCGGTCGCCGCGGTGTGGCGCTTCTCGGCGAGCTTCACCGCATAAATCGACAGCTCGTAGAGCAGCACCGTGGGCAGCGCGAGCGCGATCTGGCTGATCGGGTCGGGCGGCGTCAGCACGGCGGCGACGATAAACACGATGAGAATGGCGTAGCGGCGCTTCGCCTTGAGCTGCGCCGAGGTGACGAGCCCGGCGCGGGCGAGCAGCGTGAGCAGCACCGGCAGCTGGAAGCAGATGCCGAAGCCCAGGATCAACGTCATGATCAGCGAGAGATACTCGCTCACCTTTGCGGTGAGCTGGATATGCACCTGACTGTCGCCCGTCTGCTGCATCGACAGGAAGAACTTCATGGCGAGCGGCATGGCCACGAAATAGACGAGCGCCGCGCCGAGCAAGAACAGGATCGGGGTCGCGATCAGGAAGGGCAGGAAGGCCTGGCGCTCGCTGCGATAGAGCCCGGGCGCCACGAACATGTAGATCTGCGAGGCGATCACCGGGAAGGCGATGAAGATGGCGCCGAAGAGCGCGAGCTTCATCTCGGTGAAGAAGAACTCCTGGGGCGCGGTGTAGATCATCTCGATGGGAGTATCGACGCCCGCCGCAAGCCGATATGGCCAGAGCAGAAGATTGTAGATGGGCCGCGCGAAATAGAAGCAGACGGCAAAGGCGATCAGGATCGCCACCATCGACCAGATCAGCCGGCGCCGGAGCTCGATCAGATGCTCCATCAGCGGGGCTTTGGTCGCCTCGATGTCCTCGTGGGTCACGGCTTCGGCTCCCGAGGCTTGCGCGGCTTCGATGCGGCACCTTTGGTCTTGCCCGGAACAGCTTTGGCGGGAATTGGCTTCGCCGGAACGGCTTTCCCTGCCGCGGCCCGCTTCTTGCGTGGCTTTGGCGTCGGAGATGGCGCGGGCGGTGGCGCCGGAGCGGCTGCTTCGGCAGCAGGTATAGTAGGCGCCGGCGTCGGGTCCTCTTTCGGCACCATCAGCGGTCTATCGACGGGCGCACGCAAACCGACCGTGGGGGCCTGCTCGCGAAAGTCCTGCATCGCTTTCCGCACCTCGTCGATCTCGCTGTCCCGCACCGCCTCCTCGAACTGGCGTTGGAACTCGGATGCTGCGCGTCTCAGTCTGCCAGCGTAATGGCCGAAGGTGCGCATCAGCCGCGGCAGGTCCTTCGGCCCCACCACGATGATCGCCACCACGGCGATGACCAGGAGCTCAGACCAACCGATATCGAACATGGTGCGTGTCAGGGCCGGATGTGCAGCCGATCGCGTGAGATGCCGCGGCGGGCCCCACGCGGCCTAGGCCTTTGTTTTGACGCATGATCCTACGAAAAGTCTGCAACTTTTCGGGATCATGCTCTAGCTCGTTTTCGGCGTCCGCGGGGCCTTGGCGCGGGCCGCCGATTTTGTCCTGCCCATAGCGGGCTTGGTGGCCTTGTGTTCGATCACCTTGGGCCCGGGGGGCGTGGGCTCGGGCTCTGGCTTGTCCTCGTCGTCCTCGGCCATGCCCTGTTTGAAGCTCTTAATGCCTTTGGCGACGTCGCCCATCAGGCCGGAGATCTTGCCGGTCCCGAACAACAGCACGAAGACGAGGAGGACAAGGAGGATGTGCCACCAGCTCAATCCCATCGACGGTCTCCAACTCCTTTGAGGGCGCCCCTCAGCCCAAGCACTATGGCAGCAAAGCGCGGGCGCTCGCAAGCCGGGGGCGCGACGTGCCGCGGAGCTCGCGGCGGCCGGTTCCTCGGCTTCGAAGACAAGGACCGAGGAGTGCGTCTGCACCGCGATCTCCAGAAGCGCCACGTCGCCGAGGAAGCGCGCATCGAGCACGCGCGCCGGCACACCCTCGCCCTCGCCAGCAATCGCACGCCGCGCTGGCGCACGCAGACGCGTCGGCGCCTTCGCCCACGCCATTGGCGGGGAAGCCTCCCCAGCGCCGTCTTGGCGGTGCCGTGCTCGATGCGCGCCGGCAACTCGTTCAGATCGGAGACGGTGCGCGCGGCGAGGATGTCCTTGGGCGCGCGATAAAGGTCGAGCGCCTTCCCGGTCTGCATCACGCGGCCGCGAAAGGCTCGTCCATGAGCAGCACGCTCGGCCGCGGAACAATGGCGCGCGCGAGCGCCACGCGCTGCTGCTCGCCGCCCGAGAGGATGTGCGGATACTCGTTCGCGTAATGGGCAAGCCTGACCCGCGTCAGGGCGGCAAGAGCTTCGGCTTTCGCCTCGCGGCGGCGCAGGGATTTGAGGCCGAAGGCCACGTTGTCGAGGATCGACAGATGGGGGAAGAGCGCGAAATCCTGAAACATCAGCCCGACGCCGCGCTTCTCCGGCGGAACGAAATGGTCGGAGCCCGCGTCGAGCAGGACGCGCCCCCGAAGATGGCCGCTCAACGCCTGCGGCAATCCTGAGCAAGGTCGTCTCGCCGCAGCCCGATGGCCCGAGCAGGCAGAGCACCTCTCCGGGCGCCACGTCGAGGGAACATGGTCGAGCGCGAGGCCATCGCCGAAGCGGCGGGACACGTCCTCGAAGGTGAGGCGTGCGGGAAGGTAACGCCGGCCCTGCCCCGCTCGCTTGGGACGTGCCGCTTCAACGCGCGGCGACGCCTGCCCGCTTTCAAGAATTCAAGCATAGGGCTGATCTACGATCTCGACCGCAGAAGCGCAACCGCGAGCGGTGCGACCGCAAGCGTCAGGCTGGCGGCTCGCCCTCGTCGCGTCCGGCGTCGGCCGAGCTTCCCTCGTCGGCGAGATCAGGCTCGTCCTCGAGCGGCTCCTCGTCCTCGCGAAGGTCCGGGGCGTCATTGGGATTGGGCATCGAGAAGCCTAGAGGCAAGGTCGAGTTGAGGAGCCCTGCCCCCTTCAGCTCAGCAAGGCCCGGCAGATCCTGGATCGAGTCGAAGCCGAAATGGGCGAGGAACTGCTCGGTGGTGCCGTAGGTGACCGGGCGTCCGGGCGCGCGCCGGCGCGCCCTAAGCTTGATCCAGCCGGTTTCGAGCAGCACGTCGAGCGTGCCCTTCGACGTGCTCACGCCTCTGATCTCCTCGATCTCGGCGCGGGTGACCGGCTGGTGATAGGCGATGATCGCCAAGGTCTCGAGCGCCGCGCGCGACAGGCGGCGCTGCTCGACGGCCTGTCGCTCGAGCAGGAAGGCCAAGTCCTCGGCGGTGCGGAACGCCCATTTGCCGGCAACCCGCACGAGATTGACGCCCCGGCCGGCATAAAGGCCCTGCAGCTCCTCGAGCAGCGCAGCGACATCCTCGCCTTGCCCGAAATGCTGGGCGAGCGCGGCCTGGTCGAGAGGCTCGGGCGACGCGAACAGGAGGGCCTCGAGGATGCGCAGCTTCTCCCGCCGGTCGGCCGAAGGTAGCGCCATCACGTTCTTGGAGGGAAAGGGCAAAAGCAGCGAAGCGCCGCGCCCGCTCTTCTCCTGCGGTACCACCCTATCCAGATTGTTCGCTGTCATTCACGACCTCTTTGTTGTTGTCAGCGCTTCAAGCGGCCTTGGCGCGGCGGCGAATGAGAAGTGGCGCGAAGAGCTTCGCTTGCCGGATCTCAAGCGCGCCTTCGCGCGTCATCTCGAGCGTTGCGGTGAAGCCGCTCGCGAGCGCCGTCTTGCGGAGGTGGGGCCCGACCAGGAACTCGGCCAGAAGCTGATCGAGCGGCGCCCAGTCGCAAGTCATGCCGAGCAGCCGCTCAAGCTCCTCGCGCGCCTCTTTCAGCGACCACACCGTACGCTGCCGCACCTGCCAGCTGCGAACCGCGGTACGCTGCCGCTGTTGCGAATAGGCCTTGAGCAGATCGTAGACATTCGCATCGTAGGTGCTGTTGCGGGTGATGCGAATGGGTTCCGGCATGCCTCTGGCGAAGACATCGCGGCCGAGCCGTTTGCGCGTCATCAACTGCGCCGCGACATCGCGCATGGCGCCCAGACGCTTGAGGCGGAAGGCCAGCAACTGGGCAAGCTCCTCGCCGCTCTGCTCGCCTTCGGCGCTCGGCTCCGCAGGCAAGAGCAGTTTCGACTTGAGAAAAGCAAGCCACGCCGCCATGACGAGATAGTCGGCGGCGATCTCGAGCCTGAGGCGGCGCGCCGCGCTGATGAAGTCCAGATATTGCTGCGCCAGCGCCAGTACGGAGATCCTGGCAAGGTCGACCTTTTGCGTGCGAGCCATCGCCAGCAGCAGGTCGAGCGGCCCTTCGAAGCCCTCGACATCGACCACGAGCGTTTCGCCCGCGCCCGGCGCGCGACCATCCGCCTCCGCCTGCTCCCAATCAGAGGCGTCGTCAACGCGCTCTTGCGGCTCGTCGGTCATGCTTTCCTCGGTCGCGTCCATGGTCGTCCCGGCGTCTTGAAGCTTCACGCGACGCTTCCGGCCCCGCCGGCAACCTCCGTCACCAGCACCAGCGCCTGAGCGGCATCGAAGGCTTGCGGCTCGCCGAGCTCGGCGTAGGCGCGGGCGAACCGCTCGGCGCTGTCGCCGGCAAGTGGCGGAACCGCGCTTGCGACCTCGCGCATATCGGCAAGCTCGCCGCTGCAGTGGAGGGCCACATCGCAGCCCGCTTCGACCACGGCCGCCGCGCGGCTCCCCATCGAGCCGCCGAGGGCCGCCATGCCGATATCGTCGCTCATCACCAGGCCCTTCAGTCCGATCAGGTCACGAATCACTTCGCTCATTATAACGGGCGAGACGCTTGCGGGTCGCTGATCATCGAAGGCCGGCAGCAGCACATGGGCTGTCATGGCGAGCGGCGCGTCGCAGAGCGCGATGAAGGGCCGGAAATCGACCTCGCACAGCTCGTCGATCGAAGCATCGATCCTCGGCAGCGACAGATGGCTGTCGGCCTTGGCCCGCCCATGGCCCGGTACGTGCTTGATCACCGGCAAGACGCCCCCGGCAAGCGTCCCTTCGACCACGGCGCGCCCAAGGTCACTCACGATGTCGGGGTCGGAGCTGAAGGCGCGATCGCCGATGATATCGTGGGATCCCGGCTCCGGCACGTCGAGGACGGGCGTGCAATTGACGTTGATGCCGGCGTCGCGAAGCTCGGCGGCGATCAGTCTCGCGCCGGCAAAGGCTGCCGCCTTCGCTAGGGCCGGATCGTGACGATAGAGCTCGCCATAGACCCGCGCCGGAGGCATCTGGCGCCAGTTTGGCGGGCGCAGACGCTGGACGCGGCCGCCCTCCTGATCGATGAGCACCAGGGTTTCATCGCTCTCGACCGCGTCCCGAAAGGCGGCGATGAGGGCTCTGAGCTGCGGCGGCGATGAGCAGTTGCGGGCGAAGAGGATCAGGCCGCACGGCCGCACTTCGGCAAAAAAAGCGCGCTCGTCGTCGCTGAGAGTGGCGCCAGCGCAGCCGGAGATGAAGGCTCTGAAGTCCACCACGCGGGGCTAACCACCACGCGGCCCGCGGTCAAGCCGCCTACTGCGCCGCCATCACTAGGCAATCGGGCAGGCCTTGCGACTTGAGTTGGCCGCAGAGCTTAGTCGCGGCTGACTTGTCGACGATCGGTCCGATGCGCAGGCGATACCAGACGCCCTTCGCGCCGAGATCCGCCTTCTGCACCATCGGCCGGTAATTGGCGAGCAGCGTCGGATATTTCTGCTGCATGTCGGCGAAGGTGGCGAGCGCCTCGGTCTGGTTCTGCTTGGAGCCGACCTGGACCACATATTTGCTGGAGGCGGCGGCTTGTGGGGCGGCATCCGCGACGGCCACGGGTTTGGGCTTGGGTTTCGCCGCCGGGATGGCGGCCACGGGCTGCGGATCTGCGGCCACCGGGGCGGCAGCCGGGCGAGGCGCCGGGGCCGCGACCGGTGCCGGCGCGGGTTGCGCTTGCGGCATAGGCGGCGGTGGCATGGCGGGCTCGGCACTTGCCAGCTGCGGAGCCGGAGCCGGTGGAGCAGCATCAGCCGCGGCCACCTGCGCCATGGCCGGCGGAGCGGCCTCGGCCGCGGGCGGCGCTGCGGGCGGCATCACGGATCCGTCCGGACGCACCACGAGCGTCTTCACACGGCGGGGACCTCCGTCGGCGGCATTGGGGTCATCGACGGTAGCCACGGTGGGCGGCGCCGCTGGCGCGACCGCGGCCTGAGGCGGCATGCCCGCAGTGGGGTTGGCGCCGGGCATCGTCGGCATGGCAGGCTCCTCCTGCCGCGGCACGACATTGTCCGCCTCGGGCTGATCGCCATTCTGCAGGCGCTCGTAGATGAGCTTGTTCTTGTGTGGAAAATCCTTGCCACCCGGTTGCTGCGGGGGCTCCTTGACGGGCCGGCTGTCGGCCTGAACCAGCGGAGGCTGGGCACCGCTCATGGCCCCGCCGCTCTGTTTATAGGCAAAGGCAAGTGCGCCACCCAAGGCCACGACGCCAAGCAAGGCGCTACCGGCCATGAACATGCTGCGGCCCTTCATCCCGGCCTTGCGCGCCGGCTGAGCAAGCTGGCCCTCATCGAGGAAGTCGGCATCGACGTGCTCGTCCTCATAGAAGCCTTGCGTGCTTCCGCGTGCGTGCTGGGTTGAGCCGAGCGGAATTTGCGGAGGCTGGTCGTAGGGCGCGTCGAAGGCTTGCAGCGCCTGGTGAGGCGGTATGCCTCGCCCCTGCCCCGCCGGCGCGCTCTCTTGCGAAGCCTGGGTCACATAGTCATGCACGGCCTGGTCCTCGTGCGGCGCATAATCTTGCTCGGTGCCATAGCTGTCAGCCGGACCATCGAGGTCGAGGGGGTCATGTTCGCCATAGGGCGCCTGGGCGGACTGAGTTTCGTCAGCAAAATTCGCGTCCGGGAAGCTGGCGTCGGGAAAACTGGCGCCGGGAAAGCCCGCGTCGGGGAAACTTGCGTCAGTGAAGACTGAATCGGCCAAGCCGTTGGGAAGGCTCGCTGCCGGATAGCCCGGCTCGGGGAAACCGGCGTCCCGATAGGCTCGGCTCGGGGCTACCTGGCTCTGATAGGCCTCGCTCGGATAGCCTCGGTTTGGGCTCGGCTGGGACGGAGCGGCCTGGCTCGGACCGGTTCGGTTCGGTTGGGGCTGCGCTTGGGGCGGGTAGCTCTTGGCCGGATAGGTCTGGTTCGGCTGGGCTTGCAGCCTCGGCTTCTGCTCGGTGGGATAGCTCTGCGCCGGATAGGTCGAGCTTGGATAATTTGGGGTCGAATAGGCCGGGTTTGGGTAGGCTGGGGTCGAATAATCGTGGGGGGCGCTATGGTCGTTGTTTAAACTTGGATAGGACTGAGGCGCGCCATCGGGGTTAGAGAAGCCCGGTACCCCCGGTTGATTGGCGCGAGGATCGGTTTCTCCGCCGCCTTGCCGTGCATAAATCCCAAAATCCGGCTGTGGCGGCTGGGGCTGCTCGCGTGGATCGGGCG
This sequence comes from uncultured Alphaproteobacteria bacterium, assembly GCA_963804515.1. GTDB lineage: Bacteria > Pseudomonadota > Alphaproteobacteria > Rhizobiales > Methyloligellaceae > Methyloceanibacter. The sequence continues at coordinate 446,593 of CAWDQR010000001.1, forward strand.
CCCGCGTGACCGGCGTATAGGCGGGGACCTGCGCAAAGACCGGCCCGCGGCCGGTTCCGAAGATCGAGCGCTGTCCCATCAATGGCTGGCCCGGTCTACCTGCTCCCGAGTTCATGAGGGGTCCCTCGCTTCTATGAGCATTGTGTACGTTCATGCCCCAGGGCTGGTCGACCGGAGCGCTTCCGTTTCTCAGTGCGTTGGTGAAATCCGACTCAAACTCAAGGATCGGATCGGCGTTGCCGCCGTATCCTTCATCGTGCTCGGACATGGTACTTCCCTCGAACCATCCCCCCGGCCCCGATCAATGCATCTCAATTCATCTCATGCAGTGCCCGGACGCCGAGAATGCCCAAACCCGACGCCAAGACTTGTTTCGTGGCAGCCACCAACGCCACGCGACCGCGTGTTAACTCTCGATCTGTTTCGTAAATAAATCGTAATTGTGGCGAGTCTTTGCCTCTATTCCAGAGGCCGTGGAACTCCCCAGCAAGATCATAAAGATAGAAGCCGATGCGGTGTGGCTCATGTGATTTCGCCGCGCCTTCGACAATACAGGGAAATTGGGCGATCTTGCGGATCAGCGCCACTTCGGCTTGGTCGCTGAGCCGATCCAAATCGCTGCGCGCCAAGGCACCACCCCCCAAATCTAGATCGGGGAAAACGTCCCGCACGTAACGCAACACGGAACTCGCCCTGGCATGGGCGTACTGAACATAGAAGACCGGGTTATCGCGCGATTGCTCGGTGACCTTGACGAAGTCAAAATCGAGCGGCGCGTCGTTCTTCCGGTAAAGCATCATGAAACGAACGGAGCCGGGGCCCACCTCGTCCACGACATCCCGGAGGGTGACGAATGTCCCGGCACGTTTAGACATCTTGACAGGCTCTCCGCCGCGAAACAAGCGCACAAGCTGGCAAAGCTTGACGTCGAGTTCGGCCTTCCCATTGCTGAGCGCCGCCACCGCGGCCTGCATGCGCCGGACGTGGCCGCTGTGGTCGGCGCCCCAGACGTCGATCATGGTGTTAAAGCCGCGTCTGAACTTGTCGCGGTGATAGGCCATGTCGCTTGCGAAATAGGTGTAGCTGCCATCCGATTTGACGAGCGGCCGATCCATGTCGTCGCCGAAGGCGGTAGAGCGGAACAGGGGCTGCTCGCGGTCCTCCCAGTCTTCGTCCACCTTGCCCTTGGGCGGCGGCAGACGGCCCAGCTCGATGAGGCCCTTGGCATTGAGCTCCTCGATCGTCTCGGCGACTTGGTCGCGCGGTCCCTCGATCAGCGACCGCTCCGAGAAGAAGACGTCGTGGTGGATGCCGAGCTCGGCGAGGTCCCCCTCGATGATGGCGAGCATCGCCCGGAGCGCCGTGTCGCGCACGATCGGAAGCCATTCAGGCTCGGCGAGCGTCAAGAGCTCCGGCCCATGCTGGTCGACCAGCGCGAGGCCCACGGGCTTCAGATAGTCGCCCGGATAGAGGCCTTCCGGGATCTCGCCGATCGTCTCGCCAAGGGCCTCGCGGTAGCGGAGATAGGCCGAGCGCGCCAGCGCATCGACCTGGGCGCCAGCGTCATTGACGTAATATTCGCGAGTGACAGCGAAGCCGGTGAAGGCGAGGAGATTGGCGAGCGCGTCGCCGAACACCGCGCCGCGGCAATGGCCGACATGCATCGGGCCCGTCGGGTTGGCCGAGACATATTCCACGTTCACCACCTGGCCTTGGCCGATGGCGCTCTGCCCATAGGTCGCGCCCTGCTCGAGCACCATGCGCAGCACGCTCGGCCAGAAGCTCCGGGCGAGCGTCAGATTGATGAAGCCTGGCCCGGCAATCTCGGCGCGCGCGATATTGGGATCGGAGGCGAGCAGCGAAACGATGCGCTCGGCAAGCGCCCGCGGTGCGAGCCGCGCGGCCTTCGCCAGCACCATGGCCGCATTGGTGGCGAGATCGCCGTGCGAGGCATCCTTCGGGGGCTCGAGCGTCACCCCCTCGATGCTTGCCCCGGCGGGCACGACGCCGTCATGCTTCAGCTGCTGGACCGCGGCCAGGAGGTGTCCGTGGAATCCTGCAAAGACGTCCATGACGGCTCCGGAACGTGACGCCCGGCGCGACTAACGCAAATCGGGAGTGGCGTCAAACAGGCGACGGTGCTCGGCCAGAGCATAGCGGTCTGTCATGCCGGCGATGAAATCGCAAACGTGGCGCGCATAGGACTTGGCCGGCCGGTTGCGCGTCTGCTCACGCCATTCCGGCGGCAAAGCCTCGGGGCTACGGCGGTAGAGCCCGAGGAGGTCGGTCACCACCCCTTCCGCGTCGGTCATGATGCGCATGATGCGGGGATGCCGATAGACGCGCGTGGTGAGGAAGGCCCGCGAGGCCGCGAGCTCCCGCTGCATGAGCTCCGAGAAGGCGGCGACCGCGTGACCGGCATGCCTCACCTCGTCGGCGCTTCCGGGCTTAAGCTCCCGCAACCGCGCGCTCGTCTCGGCCACCGCATCGTCGATCATTGCGGTGATGAGGCGGCGGTTCGCCTCAAAGAGCAGGCGCGGTCCCTCGAGATGCGGATGCGCCGACCCGACATCGGCCAGAGCGTACCCCGCGAGCGGCACTTGGGCGAGCTCGGCGAAGGTGAAAAGGCCCGCCCGATACCCGTCCTCGACATCGTGGCTGTTGTAGGCGATGTCGTCGGCAAGCGCCGCCAATTGCGCCTCGACGGAAGGGTAGGTCGCGAGCTTGAGGTCCTGCTTCGCGCAATAGGCGACGATCGATTGGGGAACCGGTCGCGGGCCTTCGCCAATTGCCTCGCCGGTCAACAGCGGGCCGTTGTGCTTGACGAGGCCCTCAAGCGTCTCCCAGGTGAGGTTCAGGCCGTCGAAGCTTGCATATTTCCGCTCAAGCTCGGTGACCACGCGTAAGGATTGGGCGTTGTGGTCGAAGCCGCCCTCCCCCGCCATGGCGGCATCGAGCGCCCGCTCGCCGGCATGACCGAAGGGCGGGTGCCCAAGATCGTGGGCAAGCGCCAGCGCCTCGGTCAAATCCTCGTCCAGGCGAAGCGTCCGAGCCATGGAACGTGCAATCTGCGCCACCTCGAGACTATGGGTCAGCCGTGTCCGGTAGTGGTCGCCTTCGTGATAGATGAAGACCTGGGTCTTGTGGGTGAGCCGGCGGAACGCCGTCGAATGCAGGATACGGTCGCGGTCGCGCTGGTAGAGGGTGCGCGTGGGGCTTAAGGGCTCGGGCACAAGGCGTCCCCGGCTTTGGCGCTCGTGGACGGCGTAGGGCGCGAGGCCGATCGGGTCTCTTTGGAAGCCGACGGGCCTCGCCTTGGCGGCATAGCCCCGCTCCCCTTTGCGGCTGTGGTCGATTGACAAGCCCGGCCGCCATCCTATCTTTCAGTCGAGGCGTGCTCACGCGCTGGCCCACCCCGAGCCAGCCTGCACCTGGGTTAGCTATACCGACATGACCGAAGCGTCCATCACCTTGAGCGAGCGCGCCGCCCGCCGCATCGTCGAGATCTTGCGGGCCGAGGATGCCGTGCTCATGCGCGTCAGCGTCGAGGGCGGCGGCTGCTCGGGCTTCCAATACCGCTTCGACCTCGTGCAGGAGGGGGCGCCGGATGACGTCCTGGTCGAGCGCGACGGCGCCCGGGTGGTGATCGATCCCGTCTCGCTCGGCTTCGTGCGCGGCGCGGAGATCGACTTCGTCGACGATCTGATCGGGGCGCAGTTCAAGGTCAAGAATCCGAACGTGACGGCGGCTTGCGGCTGCGGCACGAGCTTCTCGATCTAGCGGCAAGCGATCGCCCGACGCGGGTCGTATCTCAGCACGTCGGCCGATCTCTTTTCGCCGTTGGGGCCTTTAGGCAGGATTCCCTGCACGCTTCGCTTGGACCGGCAGAGACGGTACCGATCCATATGCGCAAAACACGCAACAATCACCAGGGGTCGGTTTTAGTCTCTCTCCGCATTCTTCGCAGTCATAGAAGACTAGGCACGCATCAATTGGCATCGTTTCGGTCACCTCATGGCCGCAATGTGGGCAAGTCAGAGGCGATTGAAGCTGTGTTCGATCATGCACCTCATGTGGCATGGCACCGAGACGCGTTCCAACCCGCGTCAAGGCCTCTAATTTTCAAAACGAGACACGGCCCAGCCCGAGCGACGATCCCGGCTCAATTCCGTCCGCCGACGTGCTATCGAGGGTCGCCACCCCTCGCGCCGTGCACACACCTCATTAGCCCATGAAGATCGCCACCTGGAACGTCAACGGCATCAAGGCGCGCGTCGATAGCGCCAAGACTTGGCTCGCTTCGGCCGCCCCCGACATCGCCCTCTTCCAGGAGATCAAATGCGTCGATGAGGCATTCCCGACCCAAGAGTTCGAGGAGCTGGGCTACAACGTCGCCGTGCACGGCCAGAAGGGCTTCAACGGCGTGGCGCTCCTCTCCAAGCTGCCCTTCGACGAGGTGGCGCCGAGGCTCGCCGGCGATCCCGACGACGTGCAGGCGCGCTATCTGGAGGCCGTCGTCTCGGTTCCCGCGGGCGTGATCCGGCTCGTTAATATCTACCTGCCGAACGGCAATCCGGTTGGAACGGAAAAGTTCGCCTACAAGCTTGCTTGGATGAGCCGGCTCCGAGAGCGGGTGAAGGCGCTCCTCAAGCTCGAGGAGCCGATGATCGTCGCAGGCGATTTCAACGTCATCCCCACACCCGACGATGTCTATGCCCCCGCCGCCTGGGTCGACGATGCCCTGTTCCGGCCGGAGACGCGCGCCCATTTCCAGGCGCTCGTCAATCTCGGCCTGACGGACGCCTTCCGCGCCTGCCACGACGAGCCGCACCGCTACACCTTCTGGGACTATCAGGCTGGCGCCTGGCAAAAGAATCGCGGCTTGCGCATCGACCATATGCTGTTGTCGCCGCAGGCCGCGGACCGGCTCGTGAAATGCGAGATCGATCCCGGCCCCCGCGGCTGGGAGAAGCCATCGGACCACGTGCCCATATGGCTCGAGCTCAGCCCTTAGCGCCCTGTCGCCTCACAACGGATCGCGACAGAAGCCTAGCTCCGATTGGAGCATGTTCTAAGGCTTGAGCGCGGCTGGGTCCGAACCCGTTGCCCCGAAGCCCACAGGCATACCCATCTCAGCCGGCGGATGGGCGGGGCTCGCGCCCTCGCCTGAGGGCATAGCGTCAGCCGCGGCAGACGCGCCCGGAGCGCGATTGGACGAGAAATCGCCCGACGCCGGAAGGAGCAGCTTGTCCGGAACCCCGGCCTTGGCCGCCATCGAACTCGTGTCGAGCGCCGGTCCGCCAAATTCCGGCATCAGGGACTGCGCCTCTTTGAGCATCGCCGCATCGGCGGCGCCCTGCGCTTCGACGTAGAGATCCTCGATCCATTTCGGCTCCTTGCCGTTTGCCTTCGCATTGGCATGGGCAAGCATGATCAGAGCCAGCCCCTTTGCGGGTTTCTGGCGGATCTCGTCGCCGCCACGCCACAACAGCTCGCCCAGCTTGGCCTGCGCCTCGGCATGCTGCTTCTTCGCGGCCGTCGCGAGCCAATTGACCGCAAGGCCCATGTTCTTCTCCACGCCGGTGCCGGTGAGGTAGAGGCCTGCGAGCGCATATTGCGCGTCGGCGTCGCCGAAATAGCTCGCCGCGTGGCGGAACAGATCCGCCCCCCGGGCGGGATCCTGCAGCACCAGCGTGCCCGGGATGCCTTCCAAATAATATTGGCCAAGCGCGACGAAGGCTTCGGCGACATATTTGGCGACGGGGCTCAAGGGCGTAATGTCGGCGTGCTCGTTGGCGATCTGGCGATAGAAGAAAAACGCCTGGGCATCGTCCTGCTTCACGCCATTGCCGGCCGCGTAGATCCGCGCGAGCTTGAGCTGGGCCCCGAGCACGCCGCGTTCGGCAGCGTATTGAAGCGCGGGGAGGGCCATCTCAATCCGTCCCGATTTGAGGGCGGCCATGCCCTGGTGATAGGCCTCGGTCGCCGAGGCAAAGGGCGGCGCGTCGTCGGCGCCGACGGCGAAGGAGACGAGGATCATCAGCGTCGCCAGAGCGGCGAGCGCCCTGACGTTACACATCCGCATAGCACGTCACTTCCACGCCAGCGCCGGGATGCGTGACCGCTCCCGTCCGCGCCGGACCAACCTCGTTCGCGTATTTCCACAGATAACCGCTGCGGAAGGCATCTGGCCGCGCCTTCCAGTCCTTCGCCCGCTTGTCGAGCTCGGCTTGGCTGAGCTCGACATCGAGGGTGCCCAGCTCGGCATCGAGCACGATCATGTCGCCGTCGCGGATCAGCGCAATCGGACCGCCGAGCGCCGCCTCCGGGCCGACATGGCCCACGCAGAAGCCCCGCGTGGCGCCGGAGAAACGCCCATCGGTGATGAGGGCGAGCTTGTCGCCCATGCCCTGGCCATAAAGGGCCGCCGTGGTCGACAGCATCTCGCGCATGCCGGGACCCCCTTTCGGGCCCTCATAGCGGATGACGATGACGTCGCCTTCCTGGTAGCGCCTGGCACTCACCGCGGCGAAGGCATCTTCCTCGCAATCGAAGCACCGCGCGGGCCCGCGGAATTTGAGCCCCTTCATGCCCGCGACTTTGACGATGGCGCCATCGGGGGCAAGCGAGCCGCGCAAGCCCACGACGCCTCCCGTGGGCGAAAGCGGATCGTTCGCAGGCCGCACCACGTCCTGGTCCGGGTTCCACGCCACCTTGGCGAGGTTGTCAGCCATGCTGCGCCCGGTCACGGTCATGACATCGCCATGGAAGTAGCCGTGATCCAACAGCGTCTTCATCAAGAGCGGCACGCCGCCCGCCTCGAACATGTCTTTGGCGACATACCGGCCGGAGGGCTTCAAATCGGCGATGTAGGGCGTGCGCTTGAGCACCTCGGCAACGGCGAACAGGTCGAAGTCAATGCCGCATTCATGGGCAATGGCCGGCAGATGCAGCGCCGCATTGGTGGAGCCGCCGGAGGCCGCCACCACGGCAGCTGCATTCTCCAGACCTTTCCGGGTGACGATGTCGCGCGGGCGGATGTTGAGCGCGATCAGGTCCATGACCTTCTCGCCCGCCGCCATGCAGAAGCGGTCCCTGATCTCGTAGGGCGCGGGTGCGCCCGCGGAATAAGGCAGTGCCAAGCCGATGGCCTCGGACACCGTGGCCATGGTGTTGGCGGTGAACTGGGCGCCGCAGGACCCCGCCGAGGGGCAAGCCACCTGCTCGAGCACGTCCAGATCTTCGGCCGACATCTTGCCCACCGAATATTGGCCGACCGCCTCGAACAGATCCTGTACCGTCACCGGCCGACCCTTGAAGGAGCCGGGCAAAATCGTGCCGCCATAGATGAAGATCGAAGGCACGTTCAGGCGGCACATGGCCATCATCATGCCGGGAAGCGACTTGTCGCAACCCGCGACGCCGACCAGCGCGTCGTAGCAATGGCCGCGCATGGTGAGTTCGATGGAATCGGCGATGACCTCGCGGGAGGGCAGCGAGGATTTCATGCCCTCATGCCCCATGGCGATGCCGTCGGTCACGGTGATGGTGCAGAACTCGCGGGGCGTGCCGCCCGCGGCGCCGACGCCTTGTTTCACCGCCTGCGCCTGACGCATCAGCGAGATGTTGCAAGGGGCAGCCTCGTTCCAGCAGGTCGCGACGCCGACAAGAGGCTGGTGGATCTGCTCGCGCGACAGCCCCATGGCGTAATAATAGGAGCGATGGGGTGCGCGGGCCGGACCCTCGGTGACGTGCCGGCTCGGCAAACGCGACTTATCGAACGTCTTGGCATCCATGTCCAAATGCCCGGATGAGCGTGCAAGAGAAGCTGGTGACCCCCGTCACCGCTTACAATCGTATCGGCCGATCTCGGCTTTTCGCCCCTGCTAGAGCCTTAGGAACGCTTTTTCGCCGATGCTCCTCGAACGGGCCTGATGTCTCAAAGTTTTATGGCGCAAACGAGGCGAAAATGCCGCAGTCTGTGGCATTTGGGCTACAGCAGTGAAGATTTCGTATAAAGGTGCGCAATTGGCGGCGAGGCTGGCTTAGAGCGCGGCTTCGAGCCGCCGCAGGGCCTGTTCGAGCCTTGCCGCGGTCGCCTCGGCGTCCGCTTTCCGCTCGCGTTGCTCCTCGACCACGTGCTGGGGCGCGCGGGCCACGAATTTCTCGTTCGAAAGTTTGGCGTCGAGCTGCCTTATTTCTGACCCGACCTTGTCGATCTCACGCTGGAGACGCTTCGACTCGGCATCCACATCGATGATGCCGGCAAGCGGCAGCGCGAGCATCGCCTCGTCGAGCACGATCTGCACCGCGCCCGGCGGCGTCTTGCCGAAGTTCAAACTGTCGAGGCGGGCGAGGCGCAACAGAGTCTCCTCGTGGCGCTTCGCCCGCGCCTCGGTGTTCCTGCTCGCGCCGGAGATGACAAGGGGCACGCGGGCGCCCAGCGGCACATTTATCTCCGAGCGCACCGACCGCACCTCTGAGACGAGCCGGATCAGCCAGCCGATCTCGGCATCGGCGTCGGCATTCTCGAGTCCCCGTTGCTTGGGCCAAGCGGCGAGGATCAGGAGGCTCTCCCTTCCCTCTCCTTCCGGCGCGCGTTTTGCCCAAAGCTCCTCGGTGACGAAGGGCATGAAGGGATGGAGCAGCTTGAGCGCCCGGTCGAGCACCCAGGAGGTCATGGCGCGCGTCTCGGCGACCGCTTTATCATTGCCGGCCAGGATCGGCTTGATCAGCTCGAGATACCAATCGCAGAACACGTGCCAGACGAAATGGTAGATGGCGGCTGCCGCCTCGTTGAAGCGGAAGGCTTCGAGCGCCTCCGTGACGGCGGCCAGCGTCCGCTCGCTCTCGCCGGCGATCCAGCGGTTCACGGTCTCCTTGACCTGCGCCGGATCGAAGCCCGGGCGGGACACGCAGTCATTCATCTCGGCGAAGCGCGCCGCGTTCCAGAGCTTGGTCGCGAAATTGCGATAGCCTTCAACTCGTAAGGGGCTGAGCTTGATGTCGCGGCCTTGCGCCGCCATGGCGGCAAGAGTGAAGCGGAGCGCGTCGGCGCCATAGGCGTCGATTAGCTCGAGCGGATCGATGACGTTGCCCTTCGACTTCGACATCTTCTGGCCCTTCTCGTCGCGGACCAGCGCGTGGATATAGACCTCGCGGAAGGGCACCTCCTGCATGAAATGCAGGCCCATCATCATCATGCGCGCGACCCAGAAGAAGATGATGTCGAAGCCGGTGACGAGCACGTCGGTCGGATAGTAGCGCGCGAGCTCGGGTGCGGCGTCCGGCCAACCCAGCGTGGAGAAGGGCCACAAGCCTGAGGAGAACCAGGTGTCGAGCACGTCCTCGTCTTGCCAGATTTCGACTGCCCCGCTTTCGCTTCGAACATCAAATCTTGTTGGCTCAATACTTTGGTACACGGCCGGCTGTTTAACGACCTTGACTGCCTCACCGTAGTACTCCGTCGCCTGACGGATGGCTTCGCTTTCGGTTTCGGCAACGAATATCTCAAGCGCAAACGGAACGGATCTTGATCCGGTTTCGTCATACGAAGCCTTAGCGCGCCCATACCAAGCCGGAATCTGGTGACCCCACCAAAGCTGGCGTGAGATGCACCAGGGCTGGATGTTTTCCATCCAATGGAAATAGGTCGAACTCCCAGTTCTTCGGCACGAACACGGTGCGGCCGCGCTTGACCGCGTCGGTGGCGGGCTTCGCTAATTCTCTCGCATTCACGTACCACTGGTCGGTGAGGAAGGGCTCGATGACCTCATTCGAGCGATCGCCGTGCGGCACGGTGTACGTGTGGGGCTCGATCTTCTCGATGATGCCCTCCGCCTCCATCTCCGCGACGATGCGTTTCCGCGCGGCGAAGCGGTTCATGCCGTTCAATTGCTGAATCGTCTTCTCGAGTTGCGGACTCGGGTCGACACCGACGGTGAACTCGGGATTGGGGTCGAGGCTGAGCTTGGCCTCTGAATCGAGCACATTGATCATGGGCAGGCCGTGGCGCTTGCCCACCTCGAAATCGTTGAAGTCGTGCCCGGGCGTGATCTTCACCGCGCCCGAGCCCTTTTCGGGGTCGGAATATTCGTCGGCGATGATGGGGATGCGGCGGCCGACCAGCGGCAGGATCACCTGCTTGCCGACGAGAGCCTCGTAGCGCTCGTCGGCAGGATGCACCGCGACGGCGGTGTCGCCGAGCATGGTTTCGGGGCGCGTCGTCGCCACGACGATGTAGGTCGAAGGGTCGCTCGGATCGAAGGACCTCCCTTCGAGCGGATAGCGCAAATGCCAGAGATGGCCTTTCACCTCGACCTGCTCGACCTCGAGGTCGGAGATGGCGGTCAAGAGCTTCGGGTCCCAATTGACGAGGCGCTTGTCCTTGTAGATTAGCCGCCGACCATCTGGTCCCAGCGTGTTGTAGAGCTCGACGAAGACCTTGCGCACGGCGCGGGAGAACCCCTCATCCATGGTGAAGCGCTCGCGCTCCCAGTCGCAGGAGCAACCGAGCCGCTTCAGCTGATTGATGATGGCGTCGCCCAACTCCGCCTTCCATTGCCAAACGCGATCGATGAACGCATCGCGGCCAAGCGCGCGGCGGTTGGGCTCCTGGTGTTCCATCAATTGGCGCTCGACTACCATCTGGGTGGCGATGCCGGCATGATCGGTGCCCGGCTGCCAAAGCACGTCCTTGCCCCGCATGCGTTCGAAGCGGACGAGGACGTCCTGCAGCGTGTTGTTCAGCGCGTGACCCATATGCAGCGAGCCGGTCACGTTCGGCGGCGGGATGACGATGGCGAAGGGCCGCGCGGCCGCGCGGTCGGGGCGCCCCGATGCAAAGGAGCGCGCCTCTTCCCATAGGCGGTAGGTCGGGCCCTCGATCAAAGCGGGCTGATAGGTCTTGTCCAGCATCAGCGCAGGGCTCGCGAGACGAAGGGCGAAGGTCCCGCCTCCTACGATTTTGGCTTCCGCGCTGTCAACTCAAGGAGGGTCCGGTGTCACTCCGGCGGAAGCCGGACTCTGTTGCGCCAAGCGCAGCGAGCGCGCGAATCCGGCGGTCACCGGTCGGGCGAATTCCTACAGGAGGCGAACCAAAGCGGCGCTTAGCTGTCGCGCCGCCCCATCTCGGAGTTCTCGAGCTCGTCGCGCAAGGCCGCGGTGAGCACGCGCGCCATGTTCTCGTCGAGCCACTGCCTGAGCAGCGGGCGAAGCATTTCCTTGACGCTGTCCTCAAGCGATTTGGACGAGGGCGATGTCTCGAACGAGGGCGATGTCTCGAACTCATGATGCTGGTGACCGGAGCCGCCATTGACCTGCGCCGGGCTCGGCTGAAGCGGCGGCGTGCTCGCGCTCGTGCCCCAAGACAGATCCTCACCGCGCCAGGGCGCGGGAGCGGCTTCGGTCTCGGGCGTGCTCACGCTGTCTGGCCAGGACTCGCTTCCGGCGGACCACGCCGCTGGCGCCGGCTCGAGCTCGGGCTCGCCGAGGATAACCGGCTCGTCCAGAGCGAGGGGCTCCTCCAACGCCATCCTTGCCGCCGGTTCGGGCTCGGGGATCGACGGCTCGGCGAGCGGCGCCGCGGCAGGTGTCGCCTGTGCGGGCGCGGGCGCCGCGAAGTCCGACCCCGCCTCTCGCGCAAAGGCCGACAAATCGCCGGCCTTCAACGCGGCGATCGCCCGTTCGAGCGCCGTGGTCGGCTCCTCACGCGCAGGCTCAATGCCACTCGCAAAGTCCTGCGCGCTCGCAGCCATCTCGGCAGGCTGGGGCGGCTCGCTCAAGCTGCTCGGAGCGGGCTCTGAAAGGCTCTGGTCGGTAGACGGGAAGGCCGCAGCGAAATCGGGCACAACGTAGACCTCCGTCTGCAGCACGGTCTCCTCGACGAGGACGAGCTCCACTTCGGCCGGGGCCGCACCGACCGGCCCGTTCCTGGCCTCGGACACGCCGAGCTCGGTCAGCTCAAGGATATCGTCATCGCCGCCAGCTGGGGCGCTGCCCCCGCTCAGAACACGCGCAATGTCGTCGATGATCTGCGTGTCGGCGGCTTCTTCCTCCGCATCTTCGGCCCTGACCTGCTCAGGATAGTCGGCAGTCGTTGCACGCTGCTGTGCCGCATTCGCTTCGTCGTCAGAGATGATCCGACGAATGGAGGCAAGAATCTCCTCCATTGTCGGTTCGGGAGCCCGCTCCGTGCTGCTCATGACTGGATTCCCTTGCCGCCATTTCCCCGCTGCATCCCGCGGTCATCACCTGGGTGGCCCTCAAGCGTCCGCAGTTTAACACAGCGTTAACGTACAAGTCTCGGCCTGGTTCGGGGATGCCTTTATGATTGTAACCTTAACCCCCCGGTTTTCTCAGTCATCCGGCGATGGCGGAGGCGGCGGTTTCAGGCCGAACCATTTGTCCTTGACGATATTATAGTGCTCGATCGCGTCGTAATAAGGCACTGATAGGCCAAGACTTTGCGCGTCCAGCCGGCCGACCGAGCCATATAGCGCATATTCGGCGACCACGCGGTCGCGCTTCGCCGTCACGAGCTGGATCTGTGAGCCCAAATATTCCAGCTGGGCGTTCAAGACGTCGAGCGTTGTGCGCTGACCGACCTTCTCCTCCTCACGTACGCCCTCAAGCGCGATCCCGTTGGCTTCGAGGGAGGATTGCGCCGACTGAATCTCCGAGGCGGTGGCTTGCAGCTGTGCCCAATTCGCAATCACCTCGGCGTGGATCCTGAGCCTCGCGTCCTCGACCTCCTTCTTCAGCTGGTAGTTGGCTTCCTTGGCTTGGCGGATACGCGCCGCGACACCGCCGCCCTGGTAGAGTGGAACATTCACCCTCCCCATGACCGTCGTCGTCTCCTGCTCCTGTAGGATCAGGTTCGCGTCGAAGCGCTGCTGATATTGCGCGTTGAGCGTGACCTGGGGCAGGAGCTCGCCAAGAATCTCGTTGACGTTATAGAGGGAGGCCTCCTCCTGATAGACGGCGTCGAGAATGATGGGGTTCTCGCCATCGGCAAGGGTCATGGCGTCATCGAGCTGTCCTGGCAGCAGCTGCATGATCGTGGTTGGATGGACGAGGTCCGAGGGCGGATGTCCGATCACCTGCTCATAGGTGCCGCGGCTCGATTTGAGGTCGGCTTGTGCCGCGTAAAGCTGGGTGATGGCGTCGGAGCGGCGCGCCTCGGCTTGCGCCACGTCGGTCCGCGTCACCTCGCCCACATTGAAGCGATCCTTGGTCTGTTTGAGCTGCTCGGTCAAGACATCGACGTTTGACTGGCGCAAGCGGACCACCGCCTGGTCGCGCACCACGTCGACATAGGCCGTCACCGCATTCAGCAGCGTGGTCTGCTCCACCGCGCGAAGGCTCTCGCGCCCGGCTTGCACGGTGGCTTTGGCCTGACGGAGGGCGTTGAGGTTCTGGAAACCTTCGAAGACGGGCTGGGTGAGTTGCACGGCATAACCGTGCGGATGCGTGGTGCCGAAGCCTAAAAGAGCATTTTCAGAACTGGCCTGCTCGGCGAGGAAGGCGCAGAAGGCTGGCTCGTTCTGCTGTTCGAGGGCGCTGCACGTTGGCTGAGCGGCGCTTCCGGCAATGCTACCGTCGGAGCTCTGGAAGCCGGCGTCGCCGCTCGCGCTGACATTCGGGCGCATACCCGATTTCGCGATGGCGACCTGCTCGTCGGTGGCGCGTAAGCGCGCGCGCTCGGAACTGAGCGCCGGGTTGATCAAATAGGCGTTCGCCAATGCCTCATCCAGAGTCTCGGCCGAGACCGGTCGCGCGCAGAGAGCGACCACGATGAAGAGGCAAACGGCAGCCGCCGCCCCGCCACGCAGCCACAAGCTCTCCGCGCAGGACGTGTCATGCCTGCTCAGGACGCCAATCACTTTCGCAGCCTCCGCAGCTAGTGACGCCCCCGCCCTGACTGCGGTTCGAATCATAGAGCACGATAGGCGTGGCGGGATAGCCGTTGAAGCCGGATCAGGCCGATTTCAACAAAAAACTCAAAGCGCTGTGGGATCGCAGCAACAGTGCGACGCGCGGCTGCGGACGACTAGAAGGTGAAGCAAGGCGCGGGGGTAGAGTCCGGAAGCGGCTTGGCATTGGCGTCGAAATGGGGCACGCCGCTCACCTCACCGTCGACCTTGACGAAGCGATAGGCTTTGGCCTGGCGGGCCCGTCCCTGGCGGCCGTCGGCCATGATCGCGGCGAGCCGTCCGCCTTCCTTAAGCTGCGCGAGCAGCGTCTCGGGTATTTCCGCCACACTGCCGTTCAAGAGTATGACGTCGTAGGGGGCGCCCGCGGGAGCGCCGAGCGACAGCTCGCTCTCGACGACGCTCACATTGGCGATGCCAAGCGCGCGGAAAGTGTCGCTCGCGGCCGCGGCAAGTTCGGGCTCCGACTCGACGCCCGTGACGGAACGAGCGAGACGCGCGAGCACCGCCGTCGAATAGCCCGTGGCGCAGCCAACATCGAGCACCGTGTCGCCGGCTTCGACCGAGGCGAGCTGGATCAGCCGCGCCAGTACCAGGGGCGCGAGCAGGAAGCGCGCCGGCGCGCCGTCGATCGAGGGCCAAACTTCGAGCGCCGCATCCATATAGGCAAGCGTCGCTTTGGCCTCTGGCACGAAGCGCTCCCGCGGCAGCGTCCCCATTGCATTGAGCAGGCGCCGGTCGGTGACCTGGCTCGGGAGGAGCTGCGACTCGACCATGGTCTGCCGCAAACGCTCGAAATCGGTCATCTTGCCCCCTGGGTCCCCCGCATCAAGCCCCGGCAAAGAGGCCCCTTTCCATACCCTTAACGATGTTCTGCCAGCCGGCTGGGCGCCTCCGCCGCGCGTCTTTAGACTTCAACCCTCACTTAAGGGTGGATTCAAGCCATATTGACGCGCAGGGCGATCGGCACCTAGGTAACGGGTCTCGGCATATCGTTCTGGACCGGCCACGTGGCGGAGTGGTGACGCAGCGGACTGCAAATCCGTATACCCCGGTTCGATTCCGGGCGTGGCCTCCAAGAACTCCACTCCCGCATTCACTCCACCTTTGATCCCGACGCCTCGTCGGGCCGTGGCGTGGCCTCATTTCCCACTTTGCGGTCGCGATGCCACCAGACCGCAAGCCTGCGGCGCCGTCGCCGCACGTTGGGAACGTCGACCGAAAGCACGAGCAGGCCGAGCGGGATCATCCAGAAGCCGAGCACGGGCAAGAAGCCCATGAGCCCTCCGGCCAGGAGCAGGATGCCGAAACCGACGCGCAACGGTTTCGATTGCGGCAGTTGGAAATGGCGATTGGCGAAGCGGATCTTGTTGGCCATGCTCGAGCTTTCAGGGCGGCCCGGGACGCCGCAACCGTACTTTCGTGTCAGAGGGCCCGCAAACCGCTGGCAAGCCATGCTCGCATTTGCTATGAGCCACCGAGCTGCGCTTAGATAGCGCGCTCTGCTCCCCGGTAGCTCAGCAGGTAGAGCAAGCGGCTGTTAACCGCTGGGTCGCTGGTTCGAATCCGGCCCGGGGAGCCAATTTTCCAGGGGGGCTTACGCTGAGGCTACCATAAGGCTACAGGGCGCGCCGCGTCTCATCGCCGTCTCATCGCGGTACAGGCGGGGCCTTAGTCAGCTACAGGCCAACCCCAAAACTCCGGAGATACCGCGTTTTTGCAAGCCTGACGGCCTGTCTGACCCGAGGAAGGGTGGCGGCTCGCCCGCCGCGCGGCGAAGCCGAATAGCCTCACGTTTCTCGATCCACCGCAGCAACTGTGTCGCGTTCGGTATTCCATCGGAGTGTCATTGATTTCGTATCAGGGGGTTTGGAGGACAGACATAATTTGCGCGATCCTGGACAAAGTAAAATCAACTAGAAAAGCAGCCTCGCATGCCCCGCAGCCGCAAGCCGCTGCTCTTGACCGCGATCCGATTTGGCTACAACAGGGCTACAAGCGGGCGGAGCCCAAATTACGGGCGGGCAGATCGAAACTCCGAGAGGACGGACGATGCAAAGCAAGACACAGTGCACGCACGGCGCCCTTAACCGCAGACACCTTCTCATCGGCGCGACCGCCGCGGCGACGCTGCCGCTCGCGCCCGCGCTACCCGCGCCCGCCCGCGCCCGCGCGGTGGCGCAAGCCGCAACCCACGAGGACGAGCGGCTGATGCGGCTTGCGATCGCCGAGGCCAAGCGCGGCGACTATCCCTTCGGCGCCATCATCGTCCGCGACGGCAAGGTGCTGGTAAAGGGCCGCAATCTCGGCAAGCAGCGGCACGACCCCACGGCACATGGCGAGATGGTGGCGATCCGGCGCTTCCTCGCTGCTCACGGGCCCGAGAAGCTGAAGGGCACGACGCTCTACACCTCGGGCGAGCCGTGCTGCATGTGTATGGGCGCGATCGTCTGGTGCGGCATCGCGCGGGTGGTGTTCGCGGCCTCCGTCGACCAGATCGCCACCAAGATGGGCCAGATCATGATCTCGGCCGCAGAGGTGGCGGATAAGACGCCGTTCGAGACCGTCGACATCACCGGCGGTGTGCTCGCCTCCGAGGCTGTGGCGCTCTTCAAGTGAGGGCAGGCTGCGCTCCAAACCTAAAATGGCGAGCGCCATGAAGGTCATCACCATCAATCACACGCGCAGTATCGACCCCGGCGACATCGTGCACGTCATGCCACATTGGCGCGAGCCTCACGTTGCGCTCGGGGCGAAGCTCGACGACACCGGCTTACCACCACTGGCAGCATGACCGCCCTGCTCCCCCTGCCGACGGACACCATGCGGCGTCTCCGTGCGGAGAATGCCCCCCGCTGCGGATGCGGGAGAGGAAGGACCCGGCTTACACGCTGCACTTTGGAGGGGGGAGGTCTTGATGAGCCAACAGTGGTTTTCGGTCATAGGTCTATCGCTCGACCTCGTTGGCGTCCTGCTCGTCGTCACCGAATGGTGGCATGCGTTTGGGACCGAGCGGCGCAGCCTCACGGCTAAACTGTTCCGGCTAACCCACGAAGTTGTGCCGATGGAGGACTTCGACCAGGTTAAAGCACGAACTCGCCCAAATACATCGTGAGCGGTCAAACTTGGCTCCAAGAGCGCGCTTCGTGATCGCAGCAGCGCTGCAAAACAAGACGTGGTTGGCCGGGTCAAGCTTGCCCGGCCGTAGCTATGTCAATAGCGCCACCCCCACGGCCCGCAGCCTCCACTGCCGCCGCAACCCCCGCAGCCCCCGCAGCCCCTCCAGCCTCCGCAGCCTCTGCCGCAGCCTCTGCAGCCACGGCAGCCTCTGTGGTAGGCAAGTTGTACGCTGGGCCGGGATGTTCCCAAGTTTTCCTTGTCGAAGACATAGAACGTCGCCAAGCTGACGTCAGAGATTTCCTCCTCACCGAGCGTGATTTCGTGACGCGGTGCGGTGTCCGCCGACGGTATATCCGCTGCCGGCCCACCGGTTCCCGCGACACTCTGCTCGCGATACACCTCCGGCATCCTGTTCTGCAGCCACAGGCGCTGAGCGCCAACGTCCGGCAGCGCATACTCGGTCACTTTCATGCAGCGACCGGTGTGGAACACCTTCTCTGTCTCGTAGTAGAAGCCGTTTGCGCGCTTGTACAAGGAAGCCTCGACGATTGCGTTTGCTTCGTCCTTGGTGCCCCCAGCGTCACTCTGGCCCGCTTGCCGTCCTTAGGCGACGTGAAGATCAAGAACCAGGTCCGCACGCCATTGGGCGTCACGCGGAGATTGAGGCCAGGGCTCTTGGTGTCAAAATAGTCGCCAGTCTTGACCCCGGAGACGAACCTATCCGGTTAGCGCTACGCGCGGCATTGACCCCGTTTCCGTCGCCTGCTGTCCCTCAACCCCGTACATCGCGTGTACGTATGCATGCGCTTAGGCGCGACACTCCGCAACCGTATGCAGCGGGTCGCCTTCGCGACGCGACAAGCCTACAAACTGTTGCCTTGACGATAATAGGCCCAGGGTGCGTACTGCTGTGCTACGTCGAGATCCTGGCGCTTCGAGTTCAGGTCGGCGCCGGCCTTTGCTCTAGCCGCAGGGGAGATGCTGTTGTTCAATGCCGCTTGCCTCGACAGTATCGATTCCGGCAAGAGGAGATCGATCACACCCGTCTTATTCTTTCTCAGCGCCGCGGTGACCTCGGCCGCTCCACTGGTGACGTGGCTCTTTCTTCTGCTTATCGTTATTGCACTCACCCTGCCCGCCCTGCGCAGAACCGGCGACTGGCGGCGCCTGATCCAGCCGAATCTGGCATTGATCGCCTTTCTCCTGGTCGCCCTCTACATTTTTCTCAATGCCACGTGGGCCGCTGATCCTGGCGCGGCCGCGCGCACGGCTGCGCTGTTCTTAACGCTGGTCGTGATCACCTTCGCCGCCAATGGAGCTGTAGACCAACTCGATGAGCATCAGCTCCGCCGCGCCGCGCTCGCCTTCGCCGCCGGCGCATTCCTTGGAGCGCTCTTCGTCTTATTTGAGGTACTGACCCATTCCGCCGCCACGCGCTTGGCGATGAACTCAATCGCTTTGCTAAGACCAGAGCAGACGACAAGGCATTTTGTCGTGTCTCAAGGCAAGGTGACGTGGATCCGACCCTCGGACCTCAAGCACAACGCTGCGATCCTGACGTTCAACCTATGGCCGGGACTGTTGGTTTTGCGGACCATCGCAAGCGGCACGCGGCGTGCGCTTCTCATGGGCCTGTTCTTTGTCGCCGTGGCGGCTTGTGTGGTTCTCACCCAACACCGATCTTCCATCGTCGCGTTGTGCGTGTCGCCCCTTGTTTTCTTTCTTGCTTGGAACTGGGGTAGACCGGTCATCCGCGCGTTAGCGGGCCTCTACTGCTTGGCGTTTGTGCTGGTGATGCCCATAAATTTTCTTGCCTACAACTCGGATCTACAGTTGGCCAATTGGCTGCCAAGCTCTTTCCGGGCGCGAGTGATCATCTGGGAATACACAGCCGAGCGCGTCCTCGATCATCCTTGGCTCGGGATTGGCGCCGCCTCCACGCCGGCAGTCAGAGAGCCGGTCGCATTGGCCGAGAAACCGGAGGGCTATGCCTATCCGCGAAACACCGGGCGGCATGCACACGATCTGTTTCTCCAAACCTGGTATGAACTCGGCGCGGTGGGAGCTATCCTAATCGCGCTCGCCGGTGCCGTGGTGGCCTTCCGCATTTCCCTGTTGCCGATTGAAACGCAGCCCTTCGCCGCCGCCTCCTTTGCCGTTTTCATGTCCATCGCAGCCTTCGCCTGGGGCATATGGCAGACTTGGCTTATGTGTGCGGTTGGGCTCTCGGTACTTTACTTAAGGACGGCAAGCAGCGCCGCACACGCCGTCAGGAGTGATGCTGCAAACTCGGACAGTGTTGAGGCTCGAGCATCGGGACCGCTGCTACAGCACAGGTGAATACGCGCGCTTTCTCCTCGCGTAAGGAGAGCAGCTCCTTGCGGCCGAGCCGACAGCCGGGATCCTTTCTGCGGTCGCCGCATCGCCAGGGAGGTCACCCCGACCCAATCGTCTTTCTGGGCACTCGATGGAGTGCCTGAGCCCACGCCTTTCTTGATCTGCTTATCTCGGGCGTGGTACGAGGATTTGCGAAGTAGGCGAAGGGGATGACGACGATGTACCAGGTCTCGGCGCGGGCTGACACTCAAGACAACGCCTTGGCCAAACGCGTGCTCGCTCACTGGCAACATGAGCTTGGTTCGATCGCCGTGCTCGACGAACCGTTCCAGCATTTCTACAGCGATCGCATGTGGCCTGCCGACGTGTATGACGAGATGTTGCGACTGCTCCCGCCGCACGACGTCTATCGGCCGATGAACATCAAGGAGTGGGTGAACGCCAAAGGGGT
Source organism: uncultured Alphaproteobacteria bacterium (assembly GCA_963804515.1). GTDB lineage: Bacteria > Pseudomonadota > Alphaproteobacteria > Rhizobiales > Methyloligellaceae > Methyloceanibacter. The sequence continues at coordinate 466,432 of CAWDQR010000001.1, forward strand.
TTCAACGCGCGACAGGTGTTTCCTACCCGAGATCCTTGACCGGATGGACGAAGGGCGCGCGAGTTTTTGGCGCCAGATTTGGTTCGCTTTGACGGCCGAGTCGCTGAAACGCCTGATCTTCGGCAAGTTCAAGCAAGATATCGCGCTTAGACTCAAAATGCCCCCTGACGACGTTGAGAACGTCCCTGCCTTTGTCAGCTTTTCGCTTACTCGCGACATCGAGGATTACCGGATTAGCCCGCACCCCGATGGCTGGCCTAGCGTGGTAACAGCGCAATTCTACCTGCCGGCCGACATGAGCCAGCAGGATCTGGGCACGTCGTTTTATAACGAGGTGCCTCTGCTGCAGCGCCCGTTCCTGGGGCGATACAAAGAAATTAAACGCATGCCGTTCGTGCCCAATAGCGGGTATGCATTCGTGGTGAACGATTTACCCGGCCATCGCAGCCTCCATGGAAGAGAGCTGATCAAGCCGGGGACCGTCGTGCGGCACTCTATTTTGATCCGTTGGTCGGCTGAGGAAACCTTCCGCAAGCGCGGACAGGAAGGCATCTCGAAGACGCATCACCTCTTCTGAGTCACGTCGACCTGGTGCCGGAAACAGAGATGGGTAAGCCGCTTGGCGAGTTAAAAGGTACAAGGGTGATGCGGAAATCCGAATACGCGCTGTGGACGCTCTTGGTGTTGGCCGTGCTTACTGCCGGTTCGACGATGGTGAGCTTGGCGCGAAGCCAGTCGGCCTCGCCCGCCAACTCGGAAATCTACCGGCAGCTCGATCTTTTCGGCGAGGTGCTGGAGCGCGTGCGGTCCGACTATGTCGAGAAACCCGATGACGACAAGCTGATCGAGGCCGCAATCAATGGCATGCTGATGGCCCTCGATCCGCATTCCTCCTATCTCAATCCGAAGCAATTCCGCGACATGCAGGTGCAGACCCAGGGCGAGTTCGGCGGCCTCGGGCTTGAAGTGACGATGGAGAACGGCTTGATCAAAGTCGTCTCTCCCATCGAGGATACGCCAGCTGCACGCGCGGGCCTACAGAGCGGTGATCTCATTACCGCTCTCGACAAGGAGCAGATCCAGGGCCTCACCCTCCAGGAAGCCGTCGAGAAGATGCGTGGGCCGGTAAACGCTCCGATTACGCTTACCATCGTGCGTAAGGGCGTGGACGATCCGTTCGATGTGAAGATGATCCGCGCCGTGATCCACATCAAGCCGGTGAAGTACAACGCCGAGGACGACGTGGGCTATATCCACATCACGAGCTTCAACGAACAGACCACGGCCGACCTGCAAAAGGCGGTCGAGGACTTGAAGAAGGAAATCGGTCCGAAGCTCAAGGGCTACATTATCGACCTCCGCAACGATCCGGGTGGTCTGCTTGACCAGGCGATCTCAGTCTCAGATGCCTTCCTCGACGAGGGCGCAATCGTCATCACCAAGGGCCGCAACCTCGAGGAGACCCAGCGGGCCAATGCGACACCTGGTGACATCACCGACGGCAAGAAGCTCGTGGTGCTGATCAATGGCGGCTCGGCCTCGGCCTCGGAGATCGTGGCGGGCGCGCTGCAGGATCACCATCGCGCCACCATCGTCGGCACCCGGTCCTTCGGCAAGGGGTCCGTGCAGACCATAATTCCACTCGGCTCCCACGGTGCGCTAAGGCTAACCACGGCTCGCTACTACACGCCGTCGGGGCGCTCCATCCAGGCCAAGGGCATCGAGCCCGAGGTGGTGATCGAGGAGGAGCTTCCCGATGACCTGAAAAAGGCGGCCACGAACGCGCAGGGCGAAGCCAATCTGCGGGGCCACCTCAAGGGCGAGGATGAGGAGGACAATAGCAAAGACAGAGAGGAGGGTGGCAGCTCGTCCTACGTGCCTCAGGAGAAGGATAAAGACACTCAGCTGAAATATGGTCTCGATCTCTTGCGTGGCATCAAATCGGTGGACACCGACAACAACAGGAAGACCGAGGCCAATTAGGAGTTGCGGCTGCACACGTGACGCCGACACCGGCGAGATCTGCGATTTCCGAGCAGTGGTCAAATTGGGCCTGCGCGGAGGCTTACGGGAAACGCCTGCTTATTGAACGCCAGGCAATGCGCTGAGCCGTCTCCAAGTTTCTGGGTAGTTTAATCGCGCAAACGGTAGGAAAACTTCCCTGATTGTTGCAATTACAATCACAAACACCAGAAGCCAAGCTAGATAGGAGTAGCGGCCGCCAGGATGATAAAAGAGCAGTACCGCTTGCAGCGACAAGGCAACGACAGCCAAGGCCCGCATGGACGGTGCCGTACTCGGACGCGCGGCGATCCAAAGTACGACAAAAACGGCCACGACGCGGTAAAAGTCGCTCCAATTGTTCCAATTTCTGAGTTGATGGATCACTTGCGCCAGATCTGAGCTGCCGAAGTTGAGTTGCAATAGTTGCTGCAAGGCGGCGAAATACACAGACGGGGGGGTATCGAGAAGGGAAGGAATGAAGGGACCGGAAGTAAGTGGGACAAACTCCCCTCCGAATTCCCAGTTATGTAGCGTGAGCAACAGCACCGGGGAGAAGCCCAAGGCCACTCCAGCGAGCTCGCTCCATCTTTTTTCAACAAATAGCCAAAGCGCCAAGAACGCTAAAACCAGCGCGGCTGCAATCGCCAAATTAGGTCTCATCGCAACGCTGAGCGCGAAAACAAGCCCAACCAACACCGTAGGTATCCGTCCGGGTAAGGACGGTGCGATCGACGTCGGCACATGTCTCGCGACTATGGCCAGCCCACCCAAAAATGCCCCATAGCCGACGGGCTCTGCAAAGCCCTTGATCATCTCTTTCACGTAGAGAAAGTGGGCAAAGCCGAAGCGCTCTAAAAGCGGCGTGAAGAGGAACAGAAAAATAAGTGCGACGGATAAGCGAAAGGGCAACAGCCGACGAACGAAAAAATACAGAAACAACGGTAGGAACATTATGCAAAGCACCATGCCAAAGTTCGTGTCCCCGAACAGAAAATCCTCCAATGCCCTGAAATATCGTAAGCCCGGCATGTAATAATATACGCTTTCGCCTCCTCGCAGCGCATCGGTCCAGTCGCCTTCCCGCACTGCACGGGCGATGTGATAACCGAAAGACTGGTGTTTTAGCCCGTCATTTCCTCCCTGCTCCGTATGAAATCCGTACAGGAACGTGGGACACATGATCGTGGTTGTGATTATCGTCGAAAGAGCAGCCGCTAACGGGAGCAGCAACTGACGGAAGCTGTCAAAACTGACAAGTAGGCCTACCACGGCGAGCACACCAAACATCCGAATCGCCTGCTTGGCCCAGAAAAGCAATCGTAGCTGCCATGGGGGAAAGACAGCAAACTCCAGGGGTTGTCCCCGTGTGATGGCCAGAGCGAAAATGCGCTTGCCTATATCCATCTCCTGAAGCGGCCGACAAATCGAAGTGTCGCTCTGAGCGAGCGAGAAGTCTTCTTTAGCCCCCTCCCACAGTACGTCGCCTTTCCAGCAAACCTTGCCCCCAACAAGATTGGCGTTTAGTTCAGCCATTACAAAATACGGCATCGCGCTCCGGTCAATTCTTGAATCCGTCTCGAAACTGGGCGGTGTTCGGAATTTGGGCTTAGTTCGAGCCGGGTAAAAATTATACTGCGATAGATTTATGGCTCCGATACGAGCCTCGTCCTGGCTTCTGAAGTCGATTGTGTCGACTACTCGTGAGTATTTTGGATTCTGCCAAAGAGCATCGGATGAGGACGCGAATGCATGTTCTGTGAAATGCCGGGGCTCAGTGAAGGCGCCGTACTGCCACCAACGCGGAGAGCCTGGAAGACCCTCTGTGTTTTCGAAGTATGCTCGATCGAAAAGATTTCTCATGATGGCCTGAGCTTGCGCTGGAAGCTCATTTTGGAAAATCTTCAGGCTTTCGCCGACTGGAATATAGACGTTGTGTCCTTCCTGAATTTGTGGTCCCGGCATGAGCCAGTTTGCGGTCACGATGCCAAGCGTTATTGCAAAAGCGAGCCACCAGCGGGAGCCCCAAGGGCGAATGCGTCCGAAGCAGACCGCCATTATAGCGGCGGCCATTAATAGGAAGCACCACGGGTCAGTAACCGGCATTCCCAAAATGAGGAGGACTAGGCCCACGATGGCCAGGCCGGCCATCACAGCGATGAGCCTCGCGACGCCTTGATGCGCATACTAATACCGTTTGCCCCAAATGGATTTAGCATGACACCTTTCCGAAATGATGGCTTACCCGCCTGGCCCCGTCCGGTGGTCATTATTTCTGTGCACCCACCTCCCTCCCCGGTAGTTCCAGTCGGCAAGAAATCACACGATCCACCCGCTTACGCGTCTTGTCGTCGGCTGTCTTCCAGCGTTACGTCGACCTCGGCCATCGATTTGCTGGTGCAGGATGCTGAGGCGGAGAAGCTAAAGCGAACCTGATTTCGCCCTGCCAGGGCGATCAAGTCGATCCTTGGTCTGAGCGAATACCGCCCCCTCAGCGAGTTCATTCGGCTTCCGTTTTGCTCCTGCGGGGTCCGGCCCTTTTGATGGTGCCCTAACTTCTTCTTATAGCACGAAGCCGACTTACTCGATGGGTCGTCGTGACGTCAGCGACTGACCCGTTGCGGATATCAGCATAAAATCTCGCATCTTCTCCGCTTGGATCTCGCCTTCTGGCTTTGCCAGTTTTGGAGCCTGGTCAAGAGCACGGCCACTTTACTTCTTCGAGTGGCAAGCGTGTAGCTCCGGAGGTAGACAGCGAAGGGCCCGGCCATGGCCGCCGGGCCCCTCTGAGCAAGCAATTAGTTTGAGATCGGCAGGGTATTGGGGGGGCGAATTTGCCAAACTCGGAGCGATACTGGCGGTTCCAGCACCAGCCATTAGATGATCCAGCCGAGCTCTCTCGCTTTGTCGTTCGCGAGCTTCCAAGCGCTCGTGAGAAATACCGCCTGATTTATTGGGGCGCGATGATCATCCTTCAGGGGGTAGTTCTTGGCGAGAAGCTGAGGCGAGTCAGCCGGTTTATGAAACGTTATGGCGTAGCTCGTGCCCGGCACCCTAACGACGATGTAGCCGTTCTGAACCTCGGCCAGCAAATCCCAGCGCGACATTTTAATCCCCCGAAGAAAGCCTAACTGCGCCGTGGGGACCAGGGTTCCCGCGTCAGCTTCGGCCGGCGCCTTTTTGCGGTTAACGAGCAAGCCGCCAAGTGCAACCAATTTCGTTCAGACTTTCTCTCTTAAAAATTTCGCGCTCTGATTTGCTGGCTCACCGAAAGGGCGCCCCCTCAGAGGCAATGGGTGAGCTGAGAGGCACGAGCCCTCTCGTGCGCCCTCTCTCTGGAGCCAAAGGTTTCCGAAAGGACGGGGAAATGCGCTCTGGTGAGATTAGCTTCGGTATTTTGGTAGGAACAATAGCGCTAATCTTTGGCTTCGCCTCGCTACCTCGTGGATTTGTTGCGATGGGTCTCGTTCGCGGCCGTTGCGTTTGCGGCGGTAATTTTGCTCGAGAGGGAGGGAGAAACCCGACCCTGGGAGCACGCCCTATACAAACTCGCCGCAATCTCGGGTGAACGCTCTTTGCACATCTCAGAGGGCGCCCTTCGGCTAGCACCTAAAACTAAGCCCCCGCGCGAACCCGCCGAGGGCTTAGCATTTCTAGCTTGAGAGTGGCAGTGGTACAGGCGGGCTTCAGGTCCTAGTACCGATAGCGATACCCATAATGCCACGGCCGGTAGCCATAGCCGTAATAGCCATAGCGATAGGGTCGGTAATAAGGACGGCCGCACGCACATCGGTATGGGCCACACCAGCAGGCGACATTTTCAATGAGTGAAGAGCTTTTTGCCAGAGACCGATCCCCGTCGCCGGCGTCGCCTCAGCTTGCGACACAATAGAGCCGGCAGTAAGTATCGCCGCTGTTGCCGCGCCTGTCCCCTAAGAACCGATACACTGTGCTGCTTGCGATAGAAGCGCAGTCTCAAGCGAAGAGTGGCGTTCGGCGGCTTCGCGCTCAGCTGAGGGCTGCGCGCGCGGTTCCTCCGGCAGCGCGTTCGGCGCGCACCTCGAAGATCGTCATGCCACCAGGACTTGAATATTGCCCGAGGACCTAGTTGCCGAAAAGCCCCGATATCGAATCGGCGACGCTCCCGGTGTGTTCGGCTGCTCTCCAGCTTGACTTCCGTGGACTTTGAGCATCCGGCTCGACCGTGGGCGCCTTGAGCTTGACGCCCTTGCCGAACAGGGCCGCGCCTATCTTGCTGTCGAGCCCATAGACGTCGGCAAAATTCTGCACCTTACCTTCCTCGTCGACCACGGTAGTGAAGTAGGTAAGATGCACCGGTAAAGGCCGATTTCAGCGGCACCACGCTGCTCGTGTCCTTGGCAAGCAGGCTCTTGACCCGCTGCGCCGACCAGCCCTTGTCCTCGGCAAGCAGGAGCGTGGCGAGGCGGTCGGGATCGCGCACCCGAATGCAGCCATGGCTCAAGGTGCGCACGGTTTCAGCAAACAGCTCCGGCTGCACCGTGTCGTGCATGTAGATGGCGTGCTTGTTCGGAAAGTCGAACTTCAGCGCACCGAGCACGTTGTCGGCTCCAGGGGCTTGGGTGAAGGTATACTGCCAAATGTTGGCCTTCACCCAGTCGATGCTGTTGGCATCCACAGGACGCTCCCCATAGCTCACCTTGAGGTTATGCTCCTCGAGGATCGCCGTGCTTGGGCCACCGAAGAATCCGCCTTGCTGCAAGGAAGGTTGCAGATCCTCCTTGATGATGGTCTCGGGCACCACCCATTCCGGGTGGAACACGATTGAGCGCATCTCCGAGGAGAAGATCGGCGTCGGGTATTTTAGTTGCCCGACAATGATCTTCTCCACATAGATGGTCTTGCCGTTCTTGACGACGCGAGTGAGGAACTCCGGGATGTTGTCCCAAACGTAGTAGGAGCCGATGTCGGGGGGCATCCAGCGCCAGCGCTCCATATTGATGATGAGCCGCTGAATGTCGTGCTCATTTTCCGGCTTCCTGCCACCCGCTGCGCTCTTAGCGCGGGCCTTTAGGAGCGCCTGTCGCAACCGCTCGAACTGTTCCTGCTTAGGATGCAGCGACCGCAAATAGGCGTCGGGCGCCGCCGAAGCTGAGATCTCGGTCAAGACGGCTTTGGGATCGAGAAGCTTGGGCTTTTGGTCGAGCAGGTCGCTGACCCGAGAGGGCGTGAGGCGTCCACCGCGGGCAAAGCGCGCATACTTCAGAATGGCAAGTCCAAGCTTGATCTCGTCCGTGGCCTGAGCCTCCTCGGTTGCCGGCAGGTCGCCCGCTGGCGGCAAGTCGAAGACATCGGCCGAAAGACCCCACTCATCCGCGGCTTGGAGCTCGTTGATGATAGCCTGGGCTCTGGCCGTGAAGCCCATTCCCATCATCCAGACCGGGGATCCGCTGCGCTCGGCATAGAAAGATTGAAGCGCGGCAAGATCGTCGGATTGGACGTTCTTGCGGAGCGCGGGGTCGGCGAGCTTCAAACGAATGGTCACAACGATGGGGTCGGTCGCGGCCTGCTCGGCAACATCGGGCTGGATGTCGGCCCTGTCGGCAGGATTTTGCTCGACTTTGCTAGGCTCCGTAGCCGCAGCTCTGGCGGGCTTTTGGTCGCCATCGCCTGGCGGCGTCGAGCGGACGGCTTCTGTCGGACTGATCAGCGTCGCAGGTGTACCAGGCTCGGCCGCATCGGCGGGCGAGCTGGAGCGGTCTGGCCTGTCAAAGAGCCAAACTGAGGGCGCCCCCCGTGAGCTCTCAGCACGGTTGCCCGAAAGGAAAGCGACTCCCCCAGCGGTGGTCGACAGCGCGACCACCAAGAGAGCACTGCCAAAGATGCCCAACTGGCTGCGAGCCGCAAGCTTGGCAATTGGGGAGACGCCGCTGACCCTGGCCGCCTTTCGCAGCAGGAGTACGCCCTGCCTTCGCCAGTTCGCGAGAACAATGGCCCAGGCTCCCGCGCGTGTGCCGCACACCCTTGGGACAACCGGCAATTTGTCCAGAAATCGCCTTCCTTCATCAGTTAAGGCGATTTGCTCCTCGGTGAGCTGGATAAAGGCGAGCTCTTTGAGCTTTAGGAGAGCGTTACAAATAAGCTCTCGCGCCTGTGAGGCAGACTCAGTGTGGCCTGATTTTGGGGTGCAGTCGGCACCTGAGACGTAGGCGATAAGCGATGTCTCTGTGCAGGGTGAAATCTCCGCGACAACCCGCAGGACCAGCAAAGCCAATTGGTCCTTCAAATTAGACTCTTCGAGCGCTTTGACTTGTCGACGCATTCAGTCCCCCCGCGTCTAATCATTTGTAGCACGGACTTAGCGACGGGCTGCGGCTTTGGGGTCACGGAGCCCAAAAATGAGGGCGACGGAAGCCGGCCCCCGCGGGCAACGGCCGAGCACCAGCGAGTGGCTAAGTAAGGCCTGGGCTAACGTGTGTTGACAGCCCGCGAGCCTCTTTTAAGCACTGCCCAAAGAGCTCGCGCCCGTCCTACCTCTAGCAGAAGTTGAACTTGCCTACGCGGCGAGTTGGGGTGTCCGAATGTCCTCAAAGAGCTTGCGCATTTCCGCTGATGGGCACGCGCAAACGGTTCGATACGTGTTCAGGAAGGGGAGCCAATTTTTCCAATAGGTTACTCAGAGACCGGCAGCCCTGGGTACGGCATGGGAACGGCACCAGAGGCCCACAGAAAGCACGGCAGTTAGTGTGGGCGGCACGGGCAGAATCCTCTAGGATGTACCATGATGAGGATGTTCCCGGTGTTAGTAGCTGCTCTTTTGCTTGGTCTCGGCACCGCGGCCCTTGTCGCGGCAGAATCAGTGCAGGGTTCGAAGGGTGACCTTCCCGTGATCGCCCCCGACGATCAGGCCAAACCAGAACCAGCCGAGTGTCCCATCAAGAAGACGATCGACGGCAAGACCTACTGCTTTCAGAATGATCCGGCCCTGACCAAGCGTCAGGGTGGCGACCACCTCGCCGATTAAGCCGGGCCTTGCGCGGCGGCAAAAATCGCTCAAGCTCCAGGACGGTGCGATCGAGCGCCCCGCTCATCGTCGCGATTGCGGCTTCCGCATTGGCTTGCATCGTCATGCGCGCGCCGTCGTCCCCGAGCAGCATCAGCGCCGCCTCCGCCAGGCTTGCGGAATCCGAGACCTGCCGGCACCCTTTCACCCGCAACAGCTCCTGATAAGAGTTCGCCGAAATTCTGCCAATTGGACCCGGCGCTCGCCACCGCTAGGGCAGAGGCGGCTTCCTTTGTTACAGTCGTCCAGAACCCCTATTGGGGTATCACCTTCACCGTTGCCGTCCCGGGAACCGGTGCTGGTGCTGGTGCCGCCGCCTGAGCTGGAACCGGCGCGGGTGCCGGTGCTGGGGCCGGAGTTGGTGCGGCCTTCGCCTGAGCCGGCGCTGGAGCCCGACCAAGCGTAGCCTTGGCCTGAGTTGGTGCCGGCGCTGGTGCTGCCGCTGGAGCCGGTGCGTGTGCTGCTGCCGCCGGGGCTGGAGCCGGCGCTTGTGCCGCTGGTGCGACCTCCGGGGCTGGAGCCGGTAGGTGCGCTGCTGCCGCAGCGGGTGTTGCCTTTGCCTGTGTTGCCGCGGGCGTGGCACCTGCCGGCTTTGCCTTGGCAGCGGCGGCAGGCTTCGTGGACTTCTCAGGCGTCAGCTTCACTGGAGCGCCTGCGGCTGCGGGCGGCGGTGCGGCCCCTTTCGCTCCGGCGCCACCATCTGGAGGCAGAGGCGGAAGCGGGCGATCCACTTCCTGTACCGGACCCCCATAGCCATAGCCACCATTGTAGCTTTTCGCACACGGCTTCCAGACCCAACAGGCCGCGTTGGCAGGAAGCGACGCAAAGGTCACCACAGAAACTGCCAAGGGGACCGTTAGCAGTACGGCACGCGCTTTCATCGACCCCTCCCCTACAAATGTTCGTTCCTTACGTCATGCGCTCGTCAGTAGCCGCTTTTTCCAGCGTGCTCACCTCTGGCTCTAATCATAGCGCAATTTTTAAGCGTAGTGTCACACGGTTTCACCCGCCCTCTCGGCCTTCCGCTCGCGCCCCTCGATCGCCGTCACAATCTCGGCCGCGAACTCGTTAAGCGAGGGATCGCGCGCCCCCATCACCAGCACCAAATCTCCGGCGCGGGCTTCCGCGGCGATCCGGTCCGCCAGACAGGCGCGGGAGGGCGCGAACTCGGCCTTGACGCCGCGCGCCGCAATCTCCGTCACGATGTCGGCGGCTGAGAAATCGCGCCGCGCCGTTCCGCCCGCATAGAACACTTCCAGCATCCATAAGCGATCGTCGGGCCGAAGCTCGCGGGCGAAGGTCGTGACGAAGTCCTGGCGCAGGAAGCGCGTGGGGCCGTAGCCATGGGGCTGATAGACCGCGAGCACGCGGCGCGCGCGCAATCGCGCCGTGGCAAGGGCCGCACTGATCTTGTCGGCGTTGTGGGCAAAGTCGTCGACCACCGCGATCCCGCGCGAGGTGCCCACGGTCTCAAACCGCCGCCCCACACCCTGAAAGCCCGCGAGCGGCGCTGCCATCTCGCCGAGCGGCACATCGAGCGTCCGGCATGCGGCAATGGCCGCGAGCGCGTTGGCGACGTTGTGGCGGCCGGGCACGGGCAGCGTGAAGGCGACGCCCTCAACCCGGAAGCAACTGCCGGCGCTCCCAAGCTCGACGTCCTCCCCACGCAGATCGGCGGCGGGTCCGAAGCCGAAGCGGAGCGCGCCTCCGGCAAGCTCGTCGAGAGTTTCCCCCTCCCCCACCACCAGCGCCTCGCGGGCACGCGCGCGCAACACCGCAAACATCCCGGCCACCTCGTCCATCTCCCGGTGATCGCGCTGAAGGTTGAGGATCACCCCCACGGCCGGCGCGTAGCGCACGAGCGAGCCGTCGCTCTCATCGGCTTCGATCACCAGGAGGTCGGAGCGGCCCGCCCAAGCGTTGCCCGGCAGGCCTCTGGCTTGCAAAAGGCGAAGATCGCCGCCCGTGATCACGGACGGGTTGCGGCCTGCTCCCGCCAAAATCTCGAAGACCATCGCCGTCACCGTGGATTTGCCGCTGGTGCCGCTTACCGCCACAGTACGGCGGGAGGCGACGAAATGCGCAAGCAGCTCCGACCGGTGGATGATGAGAATCCCCTGCGCGCGCGCCGCGGCGAGATCCGGCACCTGTTCCTCCACCGCGGTGGAGACCACGAGCGCCACGCAATCTTGCGCCACACCGCTGCCGTCCTGCGGCAGCACCGCGATGCCGAGACGCTCGAGCTGCGCACGCAGCTCAATGCGCTCGCCGCGGTCGAAGGCGCGGTCGCTGCCGCTCGCGCGGCCCCCGGTCAGCACCTGGAACTGCGCGAGCGCGCTCATCCCCGAGCCGCCGAGGCCAGCGTAGTGGAAGCGTCCCTGCCCATGGGGATCCGGAATGGGGGTCGCGATCGGCTCGGCGATCAGCACGAGGTCGCCTTCCCGAATGCGGCCGAAGAGACGACACACATCGTCGTTCGACATGCGCACGCAGCCATGGGAGACGGCGCGGCCGAGCAGGCGCTCATGGTTGGTCCCGTGCACATAGATGTAGCGCGTCAGCGAGTCCCGGCCCGGCCCCCGGTTCACGCCGTCCTCGAGCCCGTCAAGGGTGAGGATGCGGGTGAGAATGAGATCGTCGTCGCGCGCCTCGCCATGCCAGATCTCGCCGGTCGGCTCGCGCGCAATGAACAGGGCGCCCGCCGCCGCGCCCTCGCCGATCCGCCGATGCACGCGGTGCCAGCCGGGAGGCGTGCGGTAGGAGCCAGCCTCGCCGCCTATGCCGGCACGCGCCGTGGAGACGGGCCAGGCGGCTTTAGCCTCGGCATCTTCGAACCAAATGGCGCGCTGGCGCTCGACGTCCACGACGAGCAGGCGGGAGGGCAATGCCGCGGGCGCTCCTCGCCGAAGGACGCCCGCGCGCGCAAGCTCAAGAGCCCGAGAGGCCGATGCCGGGTCGACAGGATGGGTCACGCCCGCACTTTGCCACAGCCCGGAGGTTGGGAAAGGCCCAATCTGCCGGCGGTCGACGCAACGAACGGCGCGTTCAGGCCGCTTGGCGACTTACCGCGACGAGCGGAAGGCCGGAGACGAATAGAGCAAAGGCGGCAAATCCGACGACACCGGCGACCCTGGGATATAGCCGGGCGTACCGTTGTAGCCGGGAACACCGCCATAGGCGGCGCTTTCACCAGTTCCCCCATAGACCTGCAAGGTTCCGCCGAAAACCTGCAAGGATCCCGGCGAAGTGGAAGCCGGATCGGAGAAGTGGGTCGAACCGGTTTGTCCCAAGGCTTGTAGGCCCCCCAGCGCAACGGGGGCGTCATCGGGATCGGAGAAGCGCGCCGTGCCGTCGGGATTGGTGGCCGTTGACGGATCCACGTCGAAGGCGAAAGCGGCGCGCGGCAGCAAGAGCATCGCGGCGCTCAGCGCCGCTGCCGTCGCAATCATCGTTGGTCGCATGAGCTTTTCTCCCCCCTTTAGGGTGCGGCGAACCGACCGATAACCGAAAGTCTATCCCGCAACGCTGAGCGGCGCACCATGGCGAATAGCCGCAAGGATGTCACCCCCCCTCATCCGCCGGGCTTCGCCTCCGGGTTTGGCTCGTCGCTCTTAACGGGGGTTCGGTGCCTTCGTCTGCGGGCGCGCCCTCCTGCTCGATCTCTGGAAACCCGGCCCGCAGATAGGCGATGACCTGCCAAATCTGCTTTTGCGTCAGCACCGTCTTGAACGCCGGCATTGCGGTGCCGAACGGCTTGCCTCCCTCGGAGATGAGACAGCCTTGATCTCGATCAACCGAGCTTGGAGATGCCAGTCCTAAGCCGGCACGAATTTCAGGGAGACGCCGTTGATGCAATAGCGCAAGCCTGTCGGCGGCGGACCGTCATTAAAGACGTGGCCCTGATGCCCGCCACAGCGGCGGCAATGCACCTCGTCCCGGACCATGCCGAAGGTGTAATCGGACGATTTCCGGATCGCCCCTTCGATCGGCGCATAGAAGCTCGGCCAGCCCGTGCCGCTGTCGAACTTAGTGGCCGAGGAGAACAGCGGCAGGTCGCATCCGGCGCAGGTGAAGGTGCCGGTCCGCTTCTCATGGTTCAGCGGGCTCGTGAAGGGCCGCTCGGTGTCCTCCTCGCGCAGCACCGCAAATTGCTCGGGCGTAAGTAGCTTCCGCCATTCCTCCTTGGTGTGGGTGACCGCGAAGGTCTCGGTGGCCGCCGTGGCCCCGCCGCTCATCAAGCGCACCGCAACAGCAGTTACGGCCACGCCCAAGACGGCAACGGTGCCAAGTGCGATCTCGCGCCGTGTCAGCATTGTTCGTCTCCTATTCTCGGCCGCGCGCGGGCGGCCGGCGCGCGATATTCGCGCTTTGGTTCGGTTGGAAAGCTAAGGTCCTTTGTTGCCGACGGCAATTCAACTCGCGCGCACGAACGATCACGAGCGCGTTTGCCCAGGTTGACGATGCTAACCGCGGGAGGCGACCTGCGCCGCCGGGATGACGATCACGCAACGCACGCCTCTCGGTGGAAAGGAGAGCTTCACGTCCCCTTCCAATGCCCGGCTTACCACCGTCTCGAGCATGGCGCGCCCGAAACCGGATCGCTCCGGCATGGTCACCGGCGGGCCTCCCCGCTCCTCCCAGATGAGCTTCAACTTGGCGGCGTCGCAGAACTGCCAATGGATGCGCACGCGGCCGCGGTCGCTCGAGAGCGCCCCATATTTCTGGGCGTTGGTCGCGAGCTCGTGCAAAGCGAGACCGAGATTTTGTATGGCCTCGGGCTTGAGCACGACATCCTCGCCCTCGATGGCGATCTGCGCGCCGAAGCGATCCGCATGCGCGCTCAATTGCTGCTCGACCAGCGTCCGCAGCGATGCGCCATGCCAATTGTCGGCGATAAGAAGATCGTGCGAGCAGCCGATGGCGACGAGGCGTGCGCCGAAATGCTCGAGGAAATCGTCGATCGACTTGGTGCGCGATGCGGTTTGCCGGGCAATGGCGTGGATCACGGCCAACAAATTCTTCGAGCGATGGGTCAGCTCGCGCAACAACAGGCGGAGCTGGTTCTCGGCCGCCTTCCGCTCGGTGATCTCGACGGCGACGGTGGTGGTGCCCGCGATCTTGCCCTCTTCGTCCCGCAGCGCCTCGATCAGCAGGTAGAAGGATCGCCTGCGCCCGAACAGCTCGAAATTGCTTTCGATCGTCTGCGGCAAGCCGGTCGCGAGCGCCTCGCGCTTCGCCGCCAGGATGGGCCCGGCGGCTTCGGGGGGCATCACCTCCACGTCGGTCTTGCCCAACAGGGATCGCGGATCGACACCCGTCGGAGGATTGTGGACCCAGACGAAGCGCATGTCCGGGTCCTGGCTGAACACCGTAATGGGCGAGCCCCGCAGCGCGATCTCGAAGCGTCGCTCGGCTTCCGCCAGTTCCTTGGTGCGGGCTTCGACCCGCTCCTCGAGCTGCTGACGGGCCTCTTTCAGCTCATCCAGCGTGTGCAGATGGGCAGCAATCTCGGCTTGCAGCCGAGCACGCGAAGGGAGCCTCAAGAGCTCCGGCGTCAATCTCCAGATCACGATCGTAGTCGTCAGTGCGGTCAGGGCGCTCAAGGCTTTGAGCACGCCTTCCAATCCCTGCCCCGCCCCCCATGACGCGAATAGCGAGGCAAAATGCGAAAGACCGACAGTGAGCAGGAACAGGATGAACAGCGTGAGCAGCGCACCGCTGCGCCGGTTACGCTCGCCTCTCCGGAGGTAGAGGAAGAGGAGCGCCGCCGGTATGATGATGAAGGACGCGGCAATGACGGCGTCGGCAACAGCATCAAGCAGGACGAGGCTCTGGGTCGCAGCTTCGGCTGGCGTGGCAGATCCCTCTGTGCTGAAGAGGAAGGGGAGCCAGCTTGCCATTATGCCAATCTATACCAGCAGAGGGTTTTTTTCGGGGCGTGAGGAGTTTAGGGCGGCGCCCGGGATCACCCACCTCGTCAGATTAAGAACACACCTGAAGAACACACCCGCAAGCTCTTCGTTCTCGGATCGCCAAGGGGTTTTTTTCAAATGGGGGCGATTTCCGGCATTTTCACGGGCTGCACAGATTTCGGCCGATCTTGACGGCAGGAAGGATGGAACCAATCGCCTCCAGTGGAGGTTGGCTCGCTGTTCGAGAGCTCCCCATCCCCACTCCTCCCCGCGGCAATCGAACCAAAACGCCCGCAACCGCCCCCGCGGTTGCGGGCGTTCCTTATATCACCTCATGGCTTGCGCAGCCGATGGGCGAGCCGGCACCGAGCGTCTCTGGCACCAATGCCCGGGAACTCGCGGCTATAGAAGCGCGGCGATCAGGGTGACGAGGAAGATCACAATGAAGATGAAGAACAAGATGCGCGCCACGCCGGCTGCGGCCGACGCCACGCCGCCGAAACCGAACACGCCTGCCACCAATGCAATGGCGGCAAACACGAGCGCCCATAGAGCATGTCACTCTCCCGAGGTTGGATGGCCGGCTGCTAGGGATGCCACCGCCGAGACGCCTCAAACGCGCCTCAAACGCACGGCCGTCCGATTCTGTTCCGAACGGCCGAGAGGAGCGGGACGCCAGCTTCACGTCAAGAGACTGACACGAAGCGCGCGACGACCGCGAGCAGGTCCTCGCCGGTGAAGGGTTTCCGAACCAAAGGCGCGCTTTGGTGCGCTGGCGGAAGCTGGTCGCGTCCATAGCCACTCACAAAGGCAAAGGGCACCCCGCGCGCCCGCAGGAGATCGGCGAGACGGCCGACCGGCTCTCCACCGAGATTGGCGTCGAGCAGGGCACCGTCCACCGCTTGGCGCTCAAGCGCCTGGAGCGCATCGCGAATCGACCCCATGGGTCCAATCACGGTGTGCCCCGCCTGCTCCAGCGCCCCTGCGATATCGAGCGCGATGAGGAACTCGTCCTCGACGACAAGGATGCGTTTGGCCGCCATCGACGCCATGCCCCCTCGCGGCTCCCTTTCGGCTTAAGAACCGAGACCTCCGCCTAATCGTTGCGTCGATCTCGCCAAATTTGATTAAGCCCGTGTGGTTTACCGCAACTCTAACGGCGGAACCGATTTGCACGCGGCTGCGTTGGATCGCTACCTCTGGACTACCTCTCTCGCCCCCCGATCCCGGGGGGCTATTCGCAAAGGAGCATCGCCATGAATTGGGATCGAATCGAGGGCAATTGGAAGCAGTTCCGCGGCAAGGTTCAACAGCAATGGGGCAAGCTCACCGACGATGACCTTACCACCATCGAGGGCCGCCGCGTCGAGCTGGTCGGCAAGATACAAGAGCGCTACGGCATCGCCAAGGACGAGGCCGAGAAGCAGGTCGACAACTGGATGCGCAATTCCGAGTAGTCTTTTAGGTCAGCCGCGCGCCATCTTGGGTTTGAGGAATGACCCAAGCGGGCCGCGGCGCGACCGTCGGAGCGCTTGGCAAAAAGCGAACTTCTTTCCTGACAATCCCAGCGAGAGCGCGCACACGCCAGTGTATTGACGTGTTAAGAGGTGGAGAGTGGCGCGCTTCACGCCGGCAGAGAAACTTGGGCAGGGCTAGGCGATCACGCGTTCCTCTGCCCTACCATTCGGCCCATAGCGCGCGGCCTTCCGCGCTGGCGGGCCCCCTAGGAGGGTAACATGCTGAGCACGATCCTTATCATCATCCTGATTCTGATCCTGGTGGGCGCTTTCCCATCCTGGCCCTACAGCCGCGGCTGGGGGTACGGCCCGTCGGGCGTGGTCGGGCTGATCCTGGTGATCCTTCTAATTCTTCTGCTGCTGGGTAAGATCTAGCGCGACGGACTAAAGGAGCGGGCCCCTCGGGTCCGCTCCGACCGCCTGCTTGGCGCAATGCGACCTCTCTGAAATCGAAATCGGAAGCGTCAGGCCCGCATCGGCGAGTGGTCGCGCAACCGCGCCCGGCGCTCGAAGAAGAGCGCTTGGCTGACAATCGCCTTCACCGTGTCGGGCTGGTAGGGCTTGGTAATCAGGAAAGCCGGCTCCGGGCGCTCGCCCGTCAGCAGCCGGTCGGGATAGGCGGTGATGAAGATCACCGGCACCTGAAATGACAGTAGCATCTCGTTGACGGCGTCGAGGCCGGAGCTGCCATCGGCGAGCTGGATGTCCGCAAGCACCAGACCCGGCTTCTCCTTCGCCGTTGCCTTCACCGCCTCGGCATGCGTGCGCGCCACGCCCATCACCCGATGGCCCAGGCCCTCGACAATGCCTTCGAGGTCCATGGCGATCATCGGCTCGTCCTCAATGATGAGCACGTTGGTTGCCACCTGCGCCGCGATTTCACGCCCCGCTTGATCGATCAGCTCCTCCACCTGGTGGGCATCGACGTCGAGAATGCGGGCGATGTCCGGGACGGGGAATCCTTCCACCGAGCCGAGCAGAAAGGCCTGCCGCGGCAAAGGCGTGATCGATTCGAGCTTGCGGTCAACGGGGCTTGCAAGTCCGTCCGGACTTTCCGGCTTGAGATTGATGCCGACCGAGTTCCATAGGCCAGCGAAGGTCCGGTACAGAGCAAGCCGTGGGTCGAGCTTCTCGTCGAACAGCGACGGGTCTTCGATCAGCACCTCGAGCGTCGCCGCCACGTAAGCGTCGCCGGCCGACTGAGTGCCGGTTAGGGCACGAGCAAAACGGCGCAGATAGGGAAGATGTGGCGCAATCGCCTGCGATATCGACATGCATCGTCTTTCGGTGATGGCCCGGGGGCACCCGTTTGCACTACCGGGCCTGAGGTGGCAACTGCAAAAAAACCCGCGCAACAGTCCTCTAAACGTCGCGGCTGCGGCAAAGGTTCCCGCTGAATGGAACCAATGAATGGAACCAATTGAGGTTTCGGACGTTTTCGAGATGAGGTATGAGCATATCCGCCGTCTCGAGCGGCCCAGCCCGGCGGGGGATGATTTCGTGGATCACGCAGAGAAAAAGGGACGCCGGCGCGGGATGCAAGGCGCCGGCAAGAAGATGAGCCAAGCAACCGGAGCCACCATGCGGTCAGGCGTTTCTCCCGCAACTGCGGTTGAAGAGGGATTGTCGCCCAATCTGCAAGCCCATATCGGCCGCCACCTGCGCGCCGCGTTCGACGAGATTGCACGCGAGCCCGTACCCGAGCGTTTGCTTCAGCTGCTGAAGGAGCTCGAGCGGAGCGGAGACAAATAGGTGCGGCGGAAAGTGTCGGCGAGCCTGCGAGAGTCGCTCGTGGGCGAGATGACCAGTCTTCGAGCGTTTGCCGTGTCGCTTTGCGGTGACAGGGAGCGCGCCGACGATCTCGTCCAAGAGACGCTGTTCAAGGCGTGGAATCATCTCGACTCGTTCCGCGAAGGCACCAATCTGAAGGCATGGCTGTTCACGATCTTGCGCAACACTTATTTCTCGGACCGGCGCAAGCGCCGTCGCGAGGTCGAGGACGCCGACGGGAGCTACGCGGCGACGCTTTCCACCCATCCCGAGCAGCACGGTCATATGGAGATGCAGGACTTTCGCGCCGCGCTATCGTGTCTTCCCGACGACCAACGCGAGGCGCTGGTCCTGGTCGGAGCCGCCGGCTTCTCCTATGAGGAGGCGGCGGAGATCTCCGGCTGCGCCGTCGGCACGATCAAGAGCCGCGTCAACCGCGCACGCAATCGCCTGAGCGACCTGCTGGGGTTGGATGAGAGCTCCGAGGACGCGGCGCGCATCCCCAAGAGAGCCCCAGGCTCCCTCACCGTCTCGTAATGATTTCCGACTATGAGCTAGGCTCGCTTCACCCTTGTCCCGGAGGCGTTCCCAGGACGGAACGTAAGGTCGCTGGCGAGCGTTGGATGCTGGACACGACATGGAGACAAACTCTGCCATGACGAAGGTTGCAGCCATCGACCTCGACAAAGCCAAGCTTGATCCGGCCGCCGTCTTCCGCGCGCCCAAGGACGTGCTCGAGGTTTCCGATCTCTCGCCAGAGGACAAAAAGGCGATCTTGATCCGCTGGGAGGAGGATGCCGAGGCGCTCATTCGCGCGACCGAGGAAGGCATGCCGCCGGCGGACAACCGCAGCCCGGGCGAACTGCTTCGCGCCGTGCATGAGGCGATGCAGTCGCTGGATTGCGATTGCGCCACCGCCGCCTGAAGCGGCTATCAGGCCGCTCTGTTTCTCCCTCTTGAACAGCGACGCCCTCGTCCGCGTTCTCCTCTTGGGTGAGCGAGAGGAGTGCAGCCACGCTTTCCCGCTCCCCTCAAGCCTTCCCAAACGCGAAGAGAGAAAGGACTTGCTGATGGTCACCCAGCTCAACCCCACGGAAGCCAGGCAAGCGACGAAGACTCCGCGCGCTATGCTTCTGGGTGCTTATCGTCTCGCTCATGCTCGCGGTCATCGCTGGACTGGCGTTGGCCGTGGGTTGGATCAGCCTCCCCTGGCGCGCATGAGGTTCATCGCGGCGCGAAGATGACGAAACCGGCGCGTGCCGCTTCGACTCGGTCAGCTTGCGCATGGGCGGCGAGCCCACAGTTTAGGTGAAAGCGTTGGGCGCCCTAAGACATCGCCTCCCCGCCTGAACGGCGGATGAATGGCAGCCTCAGCAGGGGTTCAGCCGGCCTCCTCTAAGAAAATATCCATAAATTTGAGGCAGATTGGCTTTTGGCCCCAAGAGGAGGTCGCACCCATGACATGGTTTCTTCGCAACGCTTTCCTTGCCCTCGTCGCGTTTGCCACACTCGCCATCATCGTGATGATGGCCATGACCGCCGAGGCAAAGGAACTCAACCCCAACGCTCTCCCCGCCAATGCCGCGACACTCGCCGATGGGACGCATTAAGGCAGGGCGCCTCTCCCCTGGGCCCGTTCTCCCTACGCGTCAGTGGCTGACGAGCTCGCGTTCCTTCTCCTCCTCGCGCTTGAGCCCCAGAGGCTCGGCGCGGATCAGGCCCCTCACCGAATTGCCGAGATAGATGCGGTCGGCATGGTCGAGATCGGAGAGCGTAAGCACCGCCTCGCTCGCCGCCGCCCGCGGTAAATCGATCAGCTCTTCGCGCAAGGTGCCCGGCAGGAGACCGCAGGTCAGCGCCGGGGTGAACAAACGGCCGTCCTGCTCGAGGAAGAGACTGGTGCGGGTGCCTTCGGTCAGCTCGCCTTTCTTGTTGAGGAAGACGACCTCATCGCAGCCGGTCAGCGCCTTCTGGCGCTCCATCTCGCGGTCATAGAATTGGCGCCGCGTGGTCTTGTGGAAGAACAGCGGGTCCTTCTCATCGACGCGCTGATCGGAGATCGCGAACTTCCACACGGTGCCTTTGGCTGGAAGCTCGATCCGAGTTGAGCTCATGGTCAGCGTGCCGTCGTCGGCGAGCAGCAGCCGCACCATGTACACATCATCATCGAGCGTCTCGACCTCGGCGGCAAGCGCGGCAAGCACCCTCTGGCGATCGAAGGGATAGCCGAAATAGACCGCCGAAGACTGGAGCCGTAGCAAATGCCGCTCGAGCAGATGGAAGCCGCTCTCGCGCTCCCACCGCATGGTCTCGATCAGCTCGAAAGGCGCCTCGGCCTTGGTGAGGAACTGGGCCTTGAGCAGGCATTCCTCGAACTCGGACTCGAGTTTGGAATCGGCGACAATGCCCCCGCCGATACCCATCTCGCCGCCATGGGCGTCGAGCACGATGGTGCGGATGGCGACATTGAACTGGGCATCGCCGTTTGGCGCGACATGGCCGATGGCGCCGGTATAGACGCCCCGCGCGCCCCCTTCGAGCTCGCGGATGATCTCCATGGCGCGAACCTTCGGCGCGCCCGTCACCGAGCCGCAGGGGAACAGGGCCTTGAGCATGTCAATGAGCCCCATATCGGCGCGCAGCTCGGCGGTGATGCCGGAGGTCATCTGATGCACGGTACGGTAGGTCTCGACGGTGAAGAGGTCGGTGACCTCGACGGAGCCGATCTTGGCGATGCGGCCGAGATCGTTGCGGAGGAGGTCCACGATCATGAGGTTCTCCGCCCGCTGCTTTTCGTCCACGGTGAGCCAGGTCTTCAGTCTCGCGTCCTCGCGCGGGGTGCGCCCGCGGGGCGCGGTGCCCTTCATCGGGCGGCTCGCCATATGCTTGCCCTCGCGGCGGAAGAACAGCTCTGGCGAGAGCGAGAGCACGTGGAAGTCGGCAGCGCCGATCAGCGCGCCATATTCCACGCGCTGCTTGCGCCGGAGCGCGGCGTAGAGCGCCACCGGATCGCCTGAAAACGCGAACCGATATTTGAGGGTAAGGTTGATCTGATAGACGTCCCCGGCGGCGATGTAATCCTCTACCGCGGTGAAGGCGCGCGCATATTGATCGTGGGTCCAGGACAGATGCAGGTCCGAGATCGTCGCCGTCTGCAAGGCGCCATTGGCATCGAGCCAGGCGCGGGTCTCGGCCTCGTTGAAACGGCGCGGCGCGCGAAAGAGTCCGATCCAGAATAGCGGCTGGCGCCGATCCTTGGGGAGCAGCGCGCCCAATCTGGGCTCGAGGCAATAACCGAGCTCATAGGAGAAGAACCCGGCAGCGTGCAGTCCTCGCGCCAAGCCGTGGGCGATGGCGTCGAGTCCTGACCGCACCTCGCTTGGCTCATGCGCCACGACGATTTGCTCCGGCGCATCGAACAGCAGCGTCGTTCCGAGCAGGCTCGTTCCAAGGGCGCTTGTTCCGTGCGAGCTTCCCCTGGAGCGCGTCAAGCTATCGTCGAGGAGAACGAAGAGGGTGGCAGTCATCTCAAAGGCCGATCGCGCGCGACATCCGCTCGAACTCGAGCGTGCTCGGTCGAGCATAGCCCATATGGGAGGAGACCAGGTCAACATCGAGGAGGCGCGGGCTCAGTCGAGGATCAGCATCTCGCCCTTGCCGACCGTGGCCATATCGCCCATCAGCCTGCGGGCGCGGACGCCGAATTTGACCTGCGCCCCCGTGGCGTGAAGCTGCCGCTCGAGCAGGCGAAGCCAGTTGAAGTCGAGCGTGCCGCAATCGTTGAAGGTCGACAGCAAATCCTTTGGCGCCTCGCTGAGGATCAGCGACCCACGCCGCAACCCATAACCGGCCCAGCGCCCGACGCGGCCTTTGATGAGAATGGTGCCGGCGATCATCCGCGCCCCGGCATAGTCGCCCGCGCCGCCGCTGACGATGATCAGGCCGCGGCGCATCCGTTCTCCCAGCATTGGACCGGCCTTGCCGCCAATGCTCAGCCGCCCGCCGCGCATGCCGACAGTCTCCCCCACCGCTATGCCACCGGCCCGTTCGCCTACGTCGCCTTCGATCTCGATCGAGCCTCCGGCCATGGCTGCCCCGGCATATGGAGCAGCCGACCCTGAAAGGGTAATCCCCCCGCCACGCATGAAGGCGCCGAGATAGGCGCCAGCATCGCCCTCGATATGGATCTCGCCTTCGGTGAGGCGCTGCCCGATGCGGTCGCAGCTTGCGTCCGTCCCGACGAGGCGGAGCGTCGCGGCATCGGTTCCCTTCAGCTTGAACAGATCGCCCACGGTGACCGGCTCGCGGGTGGTGCCGACGGGAAGCGTCTCGATCTCCTTAGGAGTGAGTCCGGCGAGCCGCCAAGGGATCAGCGACGAAAGGTCGAGACGCTGGTTGGGCCGCGTCGCAAGCTTAAGCGTCAGCGCGCTCACGCGATGATCTCCTTGAGATGGAAATGATGCGGGCCAAGATTGCCGCCATAATTACCCGCGCTGACATGGGTGACGCCCTGCTTGGCGCCACCTTCGACGATGGCGTAAATGCCGGCGCGCATGGCCTCGGCGATTGAAGGCGCGGTGAGGCCATCGATCACGATCTCCATCACCGCCTCGATGTCGAGGGGCAGCGCCGTGTTCACCGCACCCTTAAGGGTCGGGCAATAGGCATCGTTGGTCGAGGCGATCTGACCCTTATATTTGGAGCCGACCTTCGAGCCCGAGCGCGCGATGCCGCCGGGAAAGGGCGTGATCACTTCGCGAACCTCGCCGATCGCCTTCACCGCGCGCTCGCAGGCGGCGAGCACGGCGGCGTGGGACCGGCCCAGCACGAGCAGATTGCCACCGCCAACCGCCTTCTTGGTCAGCCCCGTCTTCTCCTCGCAGAGGAACTCGCCATCCATGACCGGGATGCGCCAGAAGCGCCGGCCGCCGATGATTTTCGACATTTGCCAACCATCGCCGAAGAAGCGGAGCGAGGCGCCAAGCTTCAGCTTCTTCTCGCCTTCGAGGCCGGCGAAGCAGGCTGAGCCCGGGCTCGTCAGAACGCATTGGCCGACGCGGTTGCGGAGCTGACGCTGCAGCTTCTCGGTCTCCATGGCGAAGAGCAGC
This sequence comes from uncultured Alphaproteobacteria bacterium, assembly GCA_963804515.1. Lineage (GTDB taxonomy): Bacteria > Pseudomonadota > Alphaproteobacteria > Rhizobiales > Methyloligellaceae > Methyloceanibacter. The sequence continues at coordinate 489,782 of CAWDQR010000001.1, forward strand.
ACCGCCACGCCCGGGCGCCCGTCCAGCGTCTCCTCGGGCTTAAGCTCGCGCTCAATGCCCGCCTCGGCGCCGCAGGCGATCACCGAGGTGGCGAAGCCGGTCATGGTCCGCGCCGCGATGAGGGCCCATTCCAGCGTGGGCGCGGTGGTGATAACCCGCGTGCCGACCATGGGGAAGGCCTCGGCGAAGGTCTCGACGATCTCGACGCCCTTGAGCTTCAGTTTAGACATGGCACCGTCGCGAACCGGTCGGGGCGCGCCGCGATCGAGCCGGGCACGCCGAAGTTTGCAGTATTAACCCCGTAATAGCGGTCATAGAAACGGTCGAGCCGGCGCTCGATGGCGACATCGAAGTCCGGAGCGACTTGAAAGGCCTGGCCCCAAGTGACGTTCACCACCTCGCCGTCGCGCACGACGAGTTCGCCGTCCTTGAAGACGAGGTCGGCGCTTGCGAACATCGCCGTCTTGTCCGCCTGCTCGTTATACACCGCCACGTCGCCCACGGCGCCCGCGCCGAGATGCCCGCGGTCGGTGAGGCCGAGCACGCGCGCCGGCCCGCCGCGGGTGATGATGGCGATCTCGGAGAGCGTCAACTCACGCGCGATGCCGGGGAGGTTGCAGACCTGCCGCGCGGCCTCCGGCAGCCGCTCGAGCCAGCGCTCCCTCTCCCCGCGGTCCATCAACAGGTGGATGATCTCGGGATAGCGGGCGAACAGCGCGCCGTTGGGGTGGTCGGTGGAGAACAAGACGCGCCAGAGATCGCTGGCGAGCAGCACGATCTCGAGCCCGATCGCCCATTGCACCGCATTGGCGAAATTCTTGGCGCGGTATTTGTAAGGCACGATGCCGGTGCCGTTGCCGTCGCCCTGATCGATCTCCCATTTCTTGGGGCTCGCGGCGCGGCGCCCGTCGAACTGGCGCAAGATGTCGCCGGACAGCGTCGTGGTCTGGCCGAACAGCACCTGGCCGATATCGACGCTAATATTCTTATGAGCATCGATCGCCTCGACCAGCCGCGGTGCCGCCGAAGACAGGCCCTCGGGGCCCTCGTCGCCATAGCCGTAGAACTGGATGTGGGCGAAATGCATCGGCAGCCCCTCGGCGGCCGCGATGGTCGCCACCGCGGTCTCGATATTGCCGGCTAGCCCAAGATTGTTGCAGTGGACATGCACGGGATGCGGCACGCCGAGGCCGGTCACCGCGCGCTGTAGCGCCCTGAGGATCGCGCGCGAGGTGACGCCGTAGGCGGGCACCACATCGTCGAGGCCGAAGCTGCGGGCGTTGAACTTGAAGGCCGCGCAGCCGCCGGCATTGATGACCTTGACCCCCAAGCATTTGGAATGCTGAAGCGTCCAGGCGACATAGTCCTCGATCTCGGTCGGGCCCGCGCCGTCCCGCACCAGGTTCAAACTGAAGTCGTCATTGCCGAGGATAACGAGGCCGCCCACATCGATGATCGGGATGCGCGACAGCTCGGTTTGCGCCTCGATGGCATGGGTCGGGATCACCGCGGGCTCGATCACCGTGGTGTAGCCCATCTCGGCGTAGCGGATGCCGGTGGCGTAGGCGCCCCAGGCGGCAGGGGTTGGCGCGATCGGTGCGCCCCCTTTTGCCGCAAGCGCCGGCAGCTCGGGCATCAGCAAGCGCGCCATGGTGACGTTCGACCCGCCGATATGGGAATGGATATCGACCCCGCCAGCCATGACGATTTTGCCGCTGACGTCATAGGTCTCGTCGGCGTCGCGGCCGTTCGACGCAGCGGCAACGATGCGGCCATTCTCGATCAGCACATCGCCGACCGCGTCGTGGGCATGGACGGGATCGAGGACACGGCCACCCTTGAGACGGATCAGCACGGGCGAGCCTCGCGCCCGGCGACGAGATCCCTAGGGATGAGGTCCCTAGGGACGAGCTCGGCGATCCGATTGATCGTCTCGGCGACCGTGGGCACGGCCATTCTCGGCGTCGCGGCCGTGACCATGCCGATGCCGGAGATGCGGGCCAGGTAAAGCGCCGCGTCATGGTCGCGGCCGGCGCAGGCGACCTCGATGACAATTTCGGCGGCCGCATTCCGCGCGCCGCTGTTCCCCGCCAGCACGACGGTCCGCACGCCGCGCGGCGGTTTCGCGCCTTCGGCCTCGAGCGCGTCGATCCATAGCAGGGCATCGGCCTCGCCGCTCCCGACCAGCCGCTCGGTGGCATAGAGCCATGGATCATGCTCGGGCAGCCCTTGCGCGAAGCGGGTCCGCACCGGCAGGCCGCAGGTCCAGGCGGAGCACAAATTCACCCCATCGCCATTGCCGGGCGTGGGAAGCGGCAAGGCCGACGCGCGGGTGGTGATGCAAAGCTGGCGCACCATGTCGAGAACGGCATCCAGGACGGGCTCGTCGAGGTCGGACGGGCAGTAGACGAAGACCGGAAAGGCCGCTTGCCGCAGACGCTCGGCGAGACGGACGAGCTCACCCAAATCCTTTGTCGTGGCTGTCAGCCGGCGCCCGGCCACCGCGGCGGCCAGCATGGCGATGAGCGTGGGCAGGTCGCTTTTGCCAAGCGCGATGGACGTCACCGGGACATGACTTCCGCTTTTGACCTTGCCGCCGCCGAGCACAACCAGCTTGCGGGGAGCGTCGCCCGGTCTCGGCAGTCCAGTTTCGGCGGGAAACAAATCCTCCAAGAGATCCGGATCGCGCTTGAGCGGTGCGTCCCCGAGCAAGACAACGATATCGGCACGATTGCGCACCTCGCCCTGGCTTGCCGGGCACCCTCCGGTCTCGCGCAGAATGCGCGAGGCTTTGGACAGTGCCTCGCCCGCTGCATGATCGATGACGCCGCCAAGCTTCCCGGCCAAGGCAAGGGCTGCCTCGGCTCCGGCGATGTCGGTCAGAAGACCCCCGATCAGCGGCAATCGCGCGTGGCCGAGCAGCTCGGCCGCGCGCTGAACCGCGCTGGCCTCTTCGGCCCCCTCCCCCTTTACGTTCACCGCCATGGGGCCGCACCATTAAACAGGTGCCCGGAGGCGTGCAAGCGCGGCAATGCGCGCCTCCCGCCTAAATCTCTGTTTAGAGTGATCTTCGCTCGCCCCGCGCGGGAAGCTTCCCACGCTCACTTTTTCGGCTTGTCGTGCTTGATGTAGGCGAAGCGCGCGTCGTCCGTGGGCGTGCCCTCGAGCGGGCCGCCTTCGAGCCCAGGCTGCCAGTGCACGACCTCCTCGATCTTCTTGGCGAGCGCGAAGTCCTTGTCGGTGATGCCCTTGGCCGCATGGTTCATCAGCCTCACCTCAACCCAGGCATAGGAGGCGGTGATATCGGGATGATGCCAGGCGACTTCCGCCAAATGGCCGATGGTATTGATCACCATCAGCGTGCCCTTCCAGCTATTGGTGCGATAGCGGCGCCTGATCCAGCCGCCTTCGAGATACCAATGGGGGAGCTCGGCTTTCAGCCGCTCCTCGACCTCGGCGTCGGTATAGGTTCGCTCAGACGTTGCCATCGGGGTCATCTTTTGAAAAAGTGAAGGACTACCCTTCTTTTTTCAGCATATCCCAGAGGCTTCGAGCCAACAATGGAGGAGGCCTTGCTGCCCGCGCGCTCAGGCGCCAACGAGATTTCGGCGCCATGCGACCTGGTTTCGGTCAGCACGAGCGCGCGCCTGCATTTCGGTTTTCTCGATCCGAGCGGCAGACGTGCGCGCCCCTTCGGCAGCTTCGGCCTTGCGCTCGACCGGCCGCGCACGACGCTCTCGATCCGGCGTGGAGCCGAGTTCGAGATCACGGGCGTGGACTGCACCCGCGCCGAGCTCTATCTCCGCTCGATCACCACAAGCCTCGGCCTTGCCTCGGCCTACCGCCTCCAGCTTGACGAGGTGATCCCCAGTCATGCGGGCCTCGGCTCAGGCACGCAGCTTGCGCTTGCCATCGGCTCAGGCGTCGCGGCGCTCGAAGGCATTCCGCTGGACCTGCGGGAGATTGCCGCGCGCCTCGACCGGGGCAAACGTTCGGGCATCGGCATCGGCACCTTCGGGCAAGGCGGCGCCGTGCTCGACGGCGGTCCTGGCGCAGGAACTCTGCCTCCAGTGCTCTGCCGGCTGCCCTTCCCGGCGCAATGGCGCGTCCTGCTCATCTTTGACCCGACCTCGACCGGCATCCACGGGGCGAGCGAGACCGCGGCCTTCGCCTCGCTCCCGGACTTCCCCGAAGCTGAAACCGCGGATCTCTGCCGGCGGGTCCTGCTCGGCGCGCTGCCGGCCTTGGCCGAGAGCGACTTCAAGACCTTCTGTGATCAGGTCGGCGCCTTGCAGAAGAGCATGGGCGCCTATTTCGCGCCGCTGCAGGGGGGCGCCTATGTCAGCCCTGAGGTCGCGCAAACGCTCGGCCGGCTCACGCGGAAGGGCGTGAGCGGGCTCGGGCAGAGCTCCTGGGGGCCGACCGGGTTTGCCTTTGCCGCTTCCGAGGCGGAGGGCCAAGCCTTGCTCGCGGAAGTCCGCGCCCGGGCCGGCGGCTCGAACCTGCGTTTAGAGCTCGTGCAAGGGCGCAACAGCCCGGCGACCATCGAGACGAGCTGAGGGGAATACGCACGCGCTACCGGGCATGTGAGGCGCTTTGCCACCTCCCCCCTTGTGCTAAAGGGGAGCTTCGCGGCATATCGCCCCGCGAATCAGCCGGCAGACGGAGACCCTTCGACAATGGCGCACCCACGCATCCTGCACATGATCACGCCGCTCAAGCATATGAGCCCTTTCGATGTGAACATGGCCCTCGACGCAGGCTACGATGCCGCCATCCCCTATACCTCCGTCACCCTAGAGGACGTGACCGGGCTCGTGCAGGACGCGATCTTCTCGCGCGGGCCCGAGGGCGTGAAGCGGACGGGCATGTTCATCGCCGGCAAACGCGCCATCGAAGCCCTCGACATGATGAAGCGGGCCAAGGCGGCGATGGTCCCGCCTTTCGAGATCTCCGTGTTCGCCGACCCCGCGGGGTCCTTCACCACGGCCGCAGCCATGGTGGCCTGCGCGAAGAAAGCTCTTCGCGGTAAATTCTCCACCGAACTCAAGGGAAAGCGCATTGCCGTGTTCGGCGGTACGGGTGTCGTTGGCTTTGCCTCAGCGGTGATTGCCGCGCTTGACGGGGCTCAGGCAACGCTGATCGGCTATGATGGGCCAGACCGGGTGCGCAAGCTTGCCGAGGAGGCCAATGCGCGCTTCGCAGCCACGATCGGCTACGCGGATGGCAGCAGCGAGGACCAGAAGCTAGAGCTCGCGCGCGACGCCAATGTCATCTTTTCGGCCGGTCCCGCCGGGCGCAGGCTGCTCACGCTCGACCAGATCAAACAGGCGAAGCAGCTCCTCGTCGTTACCGACGTCAATGCCGTGCCGCCCGCGGGCGTGGAGGGCGTGGGCGTGAACGACGACGCCGAACCCATTCCCGGAACCGGGGCCGTCGGCATCGGGGCGCTTGCGGTCGGCAACGTCAAGTACCGGACCGAGGCTGGCCTCTTCAAGCAGATGATCGAGGCGGAGAAGCCGCTCTACCTCGACTTCCGCGACGCTTACGCCCTTGCCCAGAAGCTCGCCGGCTAAGAGCCCCTCGCTTCTCATCGTGGCGGTCTCGGGACGGTCGCTGGCCGCCGCGGCGAAGCGGGCCGGGTTCGTGCCGCTCGTCGCCGATTTCTTCGCCGATGCCGATACGGGCCGCATCGCCCACGCTTGCTTGAAGCTTGATGGCGAGATCAAGCGTGGGCTCAAGTGGAAGCACGTTGCGCCCGCGCTAGAGGCGCTCGCCAAGCAAGCGCCCTCACCTCTCCTCGGCTTGGTCTATGGCTCGGGCTTCGAGGATCGCGTGGAGCTGCTGGCGAAACTTGCCGAGCGCTGGCTTCTGCTCGGCAATGACGCAAGCACGGTCGAGCGAGTGAAGGCTCCTAAGAGCTTTTTCGGCGCGCTCGCCCACCTCGGCGTCCCCCATCCGCGGACGGTCACGGAGCCTCCCCCCGCGGAGGACGGCTGGCTCGCCAAGCGCCAGGGCCGCGCTGGCGGCAGTCACATCGTGGCAAGCCACGTTGTGACAAGCCAGAGTGTGAGACACGCCGTCGCGGGTGCGAACCCCGAGCGCCGCACCTATTTCCAGGAGAAGGTGCAAGGCCGCGCGGTATCAGCCCTGTTCGTCGGCAATGGCGATCGCGCCCGTGTGCTCGGCTTCAGCGAGCAATGGACCGCGCCGACGAAGGCCGCGAGATGGCGCTATGGCGGCGCGGTGCGCCCAGCCGAGCTTTCTTCGGACCTCGAGGAGCACATGACGGATAGTGTCGAGCGCGTGGCCCGAACCTTCGAGCTGAAAGGGCTCGGCAGCGCCGACTTCCTGCTGAGCGAAGGGGAAAGGAACGAGGCGAGAGCCCTGCTGTTAGAGATCAACCCTCGGCCCGGCGCCACGCTCGATGTTTTCGACAGCGAGGCTCGGCCGCTCATTCGCCTTCACCTCGACGCCGTGCTGGAGCACCGGCTTCCCGACGGCCAGCTCAATCTGCCGGAGGCGAGCGCCGCGGCTATCGTCTACGCGATGGAACCCGTCACCGTGTCAAGGACGATGGGGTGGCCCGATTGGACCGCCGACCGGCCTAAGTGGGGGGAATGCATCGACAAAAACCGCCCGATATGCACTGTGTTGGCCCGCTCCGGGACCAAGGCCGAGGCAAAACGGCTGACCGAGGAGCGAATTTCGATCATTTTGGCCGCATACGCCGGCCAACGAAGGGGGAATCAGTGAGTGTGACAAGAGAGGAAGCCGTGACTGCACGGAGGCAAGCCGAGTGGCCGAGCGTCAACGCCGAGGTCGTGCCGCTGGTCGAAGGTCTCATCCGGGACGCCCGGGCTTTGCGCGTCGACGTGACGCAAGGGCCGCTCGGGGAGACCCGCATCGATTGCGGGGTCCGCGCCGTGGGCGGCCTGGAAGCCGGGCGCCGCATGGCGGAAATCTGCCTAGGCGGCCTTGGCCGCGTGGCGCTCGAGACAACGAATCCCGAAAGCGCGTGGCCCTTCATGGTGACCGTGCATACGAGCCAGCCGGTGATTGCCTGCCTCGGCTCGCAATATGCCGGCTGGAGCCTGTCCGTCCAGGACAAGGGCAAGACGTACCATGTCCTCGGCTCCGGCCCTGCCCGAGCCATGGGCTCTTCGGAGAAGCTTTTCGAGGAGCTCGGCTATCGCGACGAGGCCGATAGCGCCTGCCTCGTGCTCGAGGCCGATCGCGCTCCCCCCGTGGCGTTGGTGGAGCACGTTGCCGAGGCCTGCAAGCTCCCGGCGGATCGGCTGACCTTCATTTATGCGCCGACGTCGAGCCTTGCCGGAACGGTGCAAATTGCCGCGAGGTGTCTCGAGGTCGCGCTGCACAAAACCCATGAGCTGCATTTCCCCTTGGCCAACATCGTCGACGGCATCGCGACCGCGCCTTTGCCGCCACCAGCGCCGGGATTCGTCGCCGCCATGGGGCGCACCAACGACGCCATCATCTACGGCGGCCGGGTGCAGCTCTACGTCTCCGGAGCAGCGATGGCTTCGCGAGCGTTGGCGGAGCAGCTGCCGAGCCTCAAATCCAAGGACTATGGCAAGCCGTTCGCCGACATCTTCGCGGCGGTGAAGGGCGATTTCTATGCCATCGACCGCATGCTGTTCAGCCCGGCCATGGTGACAGTGACGGCGCTCGACACGGGCGAGAGCTTCGAGGCCGGCCATATCGACACGGCCATCCTCACCCGCTCCTTCGCCTGACCCATGGACCCCGACGTCCTCCTATTCTGCGAGCGAAAGAAATGGCACGGGCGAAGCGTGGCGCGCGCCCTGACGCGCCGCGGGATCAGTCCGCTGACGGTGTCGCTGTCAGCTTGCGGCTTCACCACCGAGACGAAAACCGGGTTCGCCATCCCCGGACTCGGAGACCATCTGCCGCGAGGCGCCCTCGTGCTGTTCGTGCCGGGGGGAGCTTCGAAGCGGTGACGATTTATCTCGGCGTGCTGCATGCTTTGCGCGAGCTTGGCGTCAAGGTCTGGAACGATGCGCGCGCGATCGAGCGCTGCGTCGACAAATCCACCACCACTTTCTTGCTGCATAAGGCCGGGCTGCCGACGCCCTGGACCTGGACCGGGACCGACCGCGAAGCGGCGATTGCGGTTGCGACAACGGTGCTCGCGAGAGGATCAAAACTCGTGCAAAAGCCGCTGTTCGGGGCGCAAGGCGAAGGCTTGCGCCTGATCACGGCGCCTGACGAGATCGCCCCGCCGGAAGCGGTGAACGGCGTCTATTATCTGCAAGAATTCGTGGCGCCGGCTGACAGCACGCATCGGGATTGGCGGATCTTCATCTCGGCCGGTCGCGTGGTCGCCGCGATGATCCGGCACGGATCGAGCTGGATTACCAATATCAAGCAGGGCGCCCGTGCCGAGGCCGCGATTCCCTCGCAGGAGCTGGTCGATCTCGCTTTGCGCGCTTCTGCCTGCGTGGGCGCCGACTATGCCGGCGTCGACATCATTCAGGACCGCTCAGGGGCTTATCTCGTGCTCGAGGTCAACAGCATGCCGGCTTGGCAAGGCTTGCAGCGGGTGACGCGGACGCGCATCGCCGACAGCATCGTTGCCCCGTTTCTCGATGCCGTGCTCGGGACGTCGCGTGCCCAAGGGCGAGAGGGCGCTTGAGCCGGCCCCTCGCCTCCGCAGCAATTGCCCAAGCCTTCCATGATGCCTGCCTGGCGGAGCTCGATGCGCTGAAGCCAGGCAATGTACATCGCTTCGGCGACGATACTCGTGTCGACGATACTCGTATCGATGCGCGCATGAATGTCGCCGATTTCGAAACGAGCGCGCGCGTTTCGGCACCCGCGCTCGCGGCGCCGGCGCTGTCGGTCGGCACGCGCATTCGCCGGGGCGTCGAGGCGACGATCGGCGCCGTCGGCCAGAACACCAATCTCGGCATCATCCTGCTTTGCAGCCCGCTTGCGGCTGCGGCACTTGACGAGGCAAGCGTGGATCTGCGAACGCGGCTTGCGCGCGCTCTTGCCGGTCTCGGCGTCGAGGACGCGAGAGAGGCTTACGCTGGGATCCGGCACGCAAAGCCCGGAGGATTGGGCGCGGCATCGCGGCATGACATTGGCTCTGAGCCCAGCGTCACCCTGCTCGAAGCCATGCGGGCGGCGGAGACTCATGACCGCATCGCCTGGAATTATACTCATGGCTTCGCAGATATCTTCGATCTCGGGCTGCCGCGGCTGAAACAGGCAAAGGACCGCTGGCAGTCCCTGCCCTTCGCCACGAGTTTCGTCTATCTCGGCTTTCTCGGAACGATCCCCGACACCCTGATCCAGCGGAAATTCGGGGCCGCGCAAGCAGATGCGGTGCGGCAAGAGGCTGAATGGCTTGAAAGGTCTTTGGCTGCAAGCGCAAGCCCGCAAGCCCTGACACATCACCTCATGGCCTTCGACCGCGCCTTGACGGCACGCGGCCTCAACCCGGGCACGAGCGCCGACCTCACCGTTGCGACGCTGTTCGCGGCCGCGCTACAAGCCCTGGAAGAGAGCCAATAAAGGCCCATTTGGGACGAACAATCGACTTGCCGATCCTTCCGCCCCCGGCTTATGTTCTGGTCGCGTAGCTCCGACCAGGAGTTGCGGACGGAGGCGCGGCTCAGCCAAAGCACTTTCGTCTGCGTGCCGCCGACTTTCCGTGGGCGGCACAATCTGGTGTGAGATGGTTTCAGCGAACTAGGGAGGGCTTGGTTAATGGCCAAAATTAGTGGTGTCTCAGTAGGTGAATCGCTTGTCGGCGATGGCAACGAGGTGGCTCACGTCGATTTGATGATAGGTCCCCGCGGCAGCGCCGTGGAGAGCGCTTTTTGCAATGCTTTGACCAATAACAAGGACGGCTTCACCACGCTTCTCGCGGTGATCGCGCCGAACCTTTTGTGCAAGCCGGCCACGATTCTTTACAACAAGGTGACAATCAAGGACGCACGCCAGGCGGTGCAGATGTTCGGCCCGGCGCAATATGCCGTGGCCAAGGCCGTCGCCGACTCTGTCGCCGAGGGCGTTATCCCCGCCAACGAGGCCGACGATCTCTTTATTACCGTCGGCGTGTTCATCCATTGGGAAGCCAAGGACGACAAGAAGATCCAGGACTTCAACTATCGCGCCACCAAGGAAGCCCTCGCCCGCGCCGTGAAGGGCGAGCCGAAGTCCTCCGAGGTCACCGCGAAGAAGGATTCGGCGCACCACCCGTTTGCCGCCGGCTGAAGGGGAGAACCCCCAGGTCGGGAGAAGACCGGCAAACCACCGGGCCCGATTCAGCGGTGGCTCAAGAAGCTGGGTTTCTGATCTGATCTATCGAGATCGCCGCCTTTGCAAAAAGGCGGCGATTTCGTTTTGGGCGATCGCGCCCTCATGTAGCGCCGTAGCGATCAGCGCGCCCTTTGCGCCGGCGGCGGTGATGGCTTCAAGGTCTCCGATCCTGCGCACGCCTCCGGCGCCATAGACGGCACGGGTCCCTGCCGCCTCGACCACATTCCGCAAGCGCTCGACGTCCGGGCCTTGATCGGTGCCGACGCGATCGAGGCACATGGCGATGATCCGGTTCGGCCACGCCGCGGGCTCCGACAGGATCGGCGTGGGCCCGCGCAGTCCTTCCGCGGCAAAGTCCAGAGACAGCACCAGGCTCTCGCCATAGGTCGAATGAAGTTCGTGCCAATTGCCGATGGCTGGTAGGCTTTCGCTGCCGATCACGAGCGTGGCACCGAGCGGGAGCCAGAAGGCGCAATCCGTGACGTTGGAGAAGCCGGCGTCGATCCACAGCGACGTCGCCGGAAGCGCATCGGCGAGATCCCGGCAAAGATCGAAATGATTGCCGGCGCCGGTGATGGCGTCGAGGTCGGCGACATAGAGCGCAGGCGATGCGGTGATGGCGAGCAGCGCGCGCGCGATCGCGATCGGATTGTCGGCGGGTCCGAGCGGCGTCTCGATCGGCCGGTACGCCGCGCGCGCGCCGGTGCGCGCATGGGCGACGAGGCCGCCCTTGAGATCGATCACGGGAACGACGGCGAAGTCATGCATCAGCCCTGGCTCCATTGCCGGGCTTGAATAGACCACCCGTTTGCCTGAGAGAAGGGCCATGACACGCGTCATCGGTTGGGATTTGGGCGGCGCCAATGTGAAAGTCGCACGCGTCGAGGATGGGTTCGTCGCGCACATCGCCCAGATTCCCTGCCCGGTCCTGCCCGGTCGCGGCAAGTTCGATGCGGCGGTTCAGGCGGCGCTTCCGCTCCTCCCCTCGGCCGCGCTCCACGCCGTCACCATGACGGGGGAGCTGTCCGACGTGTTCAGCCGGCGCGAGGAGGGCGTCGCCTATCTCGTCGATTTAATGCAGACGGTCACTTCGGGTCAGCCGCTCCGCCTTTATGGCGGGAACGCCGGTTTTCTCGAGCCGGAGGAGGCCAAGCGTCGGACGGTCGAGGTCGCGTCCGCCAATTGGCACGCGACCGCCGCCTTCACAGCGCGGCATCGCTCCGACGCGCTGCTCATCGATGTCGGCACCACCACCACCGACCTCATCCCGATCAAGGGTGGAGAGGTTGCCTCGCGCGGCACTACGGACGGCGAGCGGCTCACGCAAGGCGAGCTTGTCTATACCGGCGTCGTGCGCACGCCGGTGATGGCGATCGCACACACCGCACCCTTCATGGGACGCATGCAGCGGATCGCGGCGGAGCGCTTTGCGACCATGGCCGATGTCTGGCGTTTGACTGGAGACCTGCCCGGCGATGCCGACCCCTACCCCGCCGCGGACCAGCGCGGAAAGAGTCCACAGGAAAGCGCGGCGCGGCTTGCCCGCATGCTTGGCCGTGACGCGGAGGAGGCTGAGCTTGATGACTGGATCGTGCTCGCCCGGTCCTTCGGCCAATGCCAGCTCGCTCAGTTGGAAGACGCCGCGCGGACGGTGTCAGCGCGCGAGTACCTCGCCGCGACGGCGCCGGTGATCGGGGCTGGCTGCGGGCGCTTCCTCGCCAAACGCCTCGCCGCGCTGTTCGGCCGCCCCTATGTGGATTTCGGCGAGTTCATCGATGCGGGGCCGGAGGCACGCGAGGCCGCCACGCGCTGCGCCCCCGGCGTCGCCGTCGCCCTGCTCGCGCAACCGGCAGGGCGCCCGGTGCAGCCCAGAGGCGTCCTTAACGACAAAACGGTCGAGAGGCCAAACCCAGGGAAACGGAATTGTTGATTGCCAGAGCATGGGTTACCACTTGCCCGAGCCTTAGCGGGCTCGAGGGATAATCAAGCGAACAGACGGAGCGTCAGATGCGTCCCATGCTCATTGCCATGCTGGCTTTCATTGCCGGCATCCTTGTCTTTAGCGCGCCGAGCCACGCCGCCCCAGGGCCGGTCCTGGCCGCAACCGCCGGGAACGTCGCTGGCGGGATGGTCCAGAAGGTCGATTATTGGCACCGCTATTATCGGCAACACGGATATGCGCCAGGCGCTGTTGCGGTTGTTCCGGCTGTTCCGGTTGTTCCTGTTCCCCAGGCCACCGCTCCCGTCGTGGTCGCCCCGGTTCTGGTGCCGGTCCGCCCCGCCAGTTGCGGCCAATATCACTATTGGAACGGCGTCCAATGCGTCGACGCGCGCTACAACAATCCTTACGTCGGACCAAGATAGTCGGTGGTTGAGCGGGAGCGGGGTGGCGCCGGGATTTTAGCCGGACCCTGGCGTGTGCTTAAAATGGTCCTCGATCTTCTCCACGAGCAGGCGCCAGGCCTCGTGCTCCTTTGGCCCCGCCGTCTTCTCGACCGCAATCTGCAGATAGCCAAGCTCGCGCTCAATCTTCTCGCGCGGCAGCATGTGCAAGCGGCTGGCCAGGATTGCCGCCTCGATCACCGCGCTTTGCGCGCGGTTGAAGCCCTTGAAGGGCGCGTGGGCGGCCTCGAACAGGATCTTGCAGTGGAAGCGTGGCCGCTGCTCATCCTCTTCCACGTGGCTGACCTTCAGCTCGGCATGGGCAAGTGCCGCATCGAGGACGGCTCCCGGAACGCGCGTGGCTGGCCGCGTCGGCCAATCGCGTTTGCTGGTGAGGCAGCCCGCGAAGACGAGAACGTCGTCGGTGAAATTCGCCACCGCGTAGGGATTGGCGCGGAGATTGTCGAGCGTCGCCGAGGGCCGGAACGGCGCGATGATCCACCCGTCGCCCGCCTCGATGAGGCCGAGCGGGGCGATATGCACCCTACCCTCCGGGTTGAGGGTGGTGACGATGGTCTCCCTGATCATCGGCATGGCGTGCTCAGCTCCCTCGCAAGCAGAGGCTCACAAGGCTTGGCGCTTCTTCTTGGCGATCAGCGTGTGGCCCGCCTCTCTCAGCCTAGTCTTGTCGTCCGCCGGGGCATCTGCGGCCACGCCCCAATCGAGCGGCTCGTCCTGGGCATAGCGCTTGGCGAGCCGCCAGGCGATCTCGGCGCGGGCGAGCTCGACGCCGAGATAGAAGCCGTGCGCGCCGTCCTTCTCCACCTCGAGCTTCGGATAGAGCTCGAACACCTCGTCGGCGATGTGATGGCCGTCGCGGTTATAGATATGGATACCGTCCTCGGCGATCTCGATGCGGAAGTTCTTGTCGCGCACCTCGCGCGCGGCCTCCGCGATCTCCTCCGGCGTTTGCGGGAACGGGCGACGGGAATGCAAGGCAAGCAGCCCGGAGGCGTAATCCTTGGGCAGGTCGTGGTCGGCCCGCGCCGCGTACATGATGCGGCGGGCGAGGTCGTGCTCCTCGACCGTGCGTCGCGTATGCGGGCTCACCTGGACGACAAGCACGTTCCGGATGTGGAGCTCCGACGCGATGCCGAGCAGGACGGCGGTGATGCCGGTGGTGTCGGCGTCGGTCAGCTCGGTGAGATTGCCGGTGCCCATCAGCATCTCGGCTTTCGGGCGCTCGCGCCGCAGTTGCGCATAGCGCTCGAGCGAGGTCATGAAGCCGAAATTGATGGGATCGAGCACGGGGTCGGCGAGATAAGCGCGGCCGCGGGCATCGAGCGCATCCATGGCGCGGTAGAGCGAGGCCATGTCGCCATGCTCCTTCGGGATCAGCACCGGGGTCGATTTGACCTCGTCTACAAGGTGGAGCATGTCCTCGTTCAGGCTGAGCAGGAAATCGGCGCTCGCTTTGCCGCCGCGCAGCAACTCTGCGGCATCGGCGGAGTCGACGCTGGTCTTGTAGCCTTTCGCCGTAAGCGCTTGGACCGCCTCCTCCAGATGCGGGAAGGGTGTGTCGGGCAGGCAGCCGAGATCGATAACATTGGCCCCGGCGCGGCTATAGCCTTCCGCGCGGGCGAGGATCGCCTCGACGGAGAGCGCCGAGGCGTCGACGATCTCGGCGAAGATCTGGATATCGTATTTGGTCATGTCCGACGCTTTACGGGCGCGGCCGAAAAAGCCGGGGATGTCTTTCAGCTCGTCCGGTCCCCGCAGGAAGGGCACGCCGAAGCGCTCGCTCAAGCGGGCAAGATCGGCGCGGCAGCGGCCGGGCAGCATGATCTTGTCGGCTTCGACCGGCTTCGGCAGCCGCCGCGCGATGATCTCCTCCGTCATCAGCGCCGCGACTTTGACCCCGATATCGAGCACCTTCCAGGCGAAGCTCGCCTTCATGCCGGCAAGCACCGCCTCGAGCCTTGGGCGGGCGAGGTGTCCGGTGAGGAACAGAATGCTTTCGGCCATCTTCCTTGCCGCTCGCGACCTTGACCTGCAGCCGACTTCTAACCTGCCCGGCAAGCAAGCGCGAGGGCCCGCGCCGGTGCTTTGACACAACGGCCTTAGTCGATGCGTGCGCCACAAGCCCAGCCGCCGGGAAGGGCCAGGCTCGCGGCGAAGTCCGCCTGATCGCCGCGGCCGAGCAGGAAGGTAGGGAGCCCAGCGTCGCGCAGCATGGCGGGAAAGGCGGCATCGACGACGCCGTCGCGGGCAAGCTGCTCGGCGCTGAGCGCGGCGCGCGGCCGAGGCATGGACTTGATCACATAGCAGCGCTCGGCGCCGAGGCGGTGCGCTAGCCAGAGCGCGAGGCTGTCGGAGGTCACGGTCCAGGATTGCGGAATGTCGCGGCGGTTGGCGACGAGCGTAAAAGGCGCCCACACCGCCACATGGCCCTGCTCGAGCGACCCCCGCAAGGCTTCCTCGGTGTCGCCAACCTCGAACCCTAGGCGCAGACCCGCCACCGCCCAGGCGAGCTGGTCCATGGCAAGCAGCGCCATGCGATGGGCGGCGCCGTCATCGAGCCCGAGCTGCCGCTGGCAGGCGCGCACCTCGTCGGCGAGCGCCCCTCCCCCCGGCACGACCACAATGGGGCGCGGGCTTGACGCAATGGCATCGAGCCAGGCTTGCAGCTCAGGGGAACGCACCACGCTGCCGCCGAGTTTCGCTACGATGGGGCGCAATCGGTCGGCGACGCCCCACTCATGATTGTCGGCTGGAAAGGCTTGCCCGCTCACATATCAGGCCCTCTCGCAGCGGCGCACGATCTCCACGCCGACGGCGCCAGGCTCCTTGTCGAGCTTCTCGATCTTGACCTTCACGGAGGCAGCCCGCGGATGGGCAAGGCACCGAGTGGCCACCTCGTCCGCCAAGGTCTCGACGAGATTGATATGGCCCTCGGCAAGGATGGTTTTGATGGTTTGGATGATCGTATCGTAATCGAGCACCCGCCCGATCTGATCCTCCACCGCCTGATCGGGCGGCATCACCTCGATATCGACGGAGAAGCGCGCGCGCTGGGTGACGCCCTTCTCATGGGTGTAGACGCCAATCTCGGCATCGAGCACGAGGTCGTGCATGAAGACGCGGTCGTATGGCCCAGTGGCACCGGTCCCGCCAGTGGACACGATTCCTGCTCGCGTCATTCGCTTAGCTGCCATCGGCGCGGAACTCCGTCAGGGCTAGAGCATGATCCCGAAAAGTTGCAGACTTTTCGGACACGATTATGCGTCAAGACAAAGACTTAGAGCGGAATCACGATTCCACCTGAAGCGATTTCGCTCTAAGGGCGCCCGATCCCTAGCATGAAGCTTCCGCCGCCGCGCCGTTCAACTTGGCCCTTGGCCAGCATGCATGTGCAGGTCGGGCTCCCGGGATCAGCGACCGGATCGCCGCACAGGCCGCGGGATCGAGGGAGGACTTTCGGGAGGCGCGGCAGAGCGCGCCGCGAAAGCCAAGCAGGTCTGGCGCGAGGGTGAGCAGCTCCGGCACCATTGTTCCGGCGAGCGACCCGGCGAGTCCCACAATGAGGCCATGCGACTTGGCGCGCGTCACGAAGCTGGCGAGCTTACGAAGATCGAGGTGGTCGCGAAGCGACCCGGAGGTCTTGCCGGCGGTGTCGAGCATCACGCCGGCGGCTCCCATATCGGCTGCCGTGGCGACGGCGTCGAACGCCGGCAGCCGGTCGGCGAACAGCACGACGATGAGGCGGACGCTTCGCGCCACGGGGCCTAGCGCTACGAGACAGCGCCGCGCGTCTGCCTCGGGGAAGAGACCAAACTTGACATAGTCGACGCCGCAGTCGGTTCGGTCCAGCACGGCAGCGCTTATCTCCTCCGCCCGCATCGGCAGGTCGCCAATGGTGGCGCTGACCGTAGTGCGGCCGGCGATGGCCGACACGATGGCCATGGTCGTCTCGCGGTCGACAGCACCAAGCGCGCCCCGGCGCGGCTCTTTCAGATCGATGAGGTCGGCGCGGGCGAGAAGAGCAAGCTCGGCCTCAGCCTCATCGCGCACGCTGGCGAGGAATAGCGTCACCGGAACCAACTGAAGAAGCCGCCGCCGCCGCGACGGCCGCGACTTTGGCCTGGAGCTCCCCAGGGGGACGCGTCAGAACCCCAAGAATCTTCACGCGCGACAGGCTTCGGTTTCGGTTTCCTGAGCTTAATCTCGTTGGCGTTGCCTTCTGGATCGGTCACGACCACGGAGACCGCCTGCCAATTCCACTGGGCCGCCGACGGCCCCCAGCTGTAGGGCTCGATGGAGATCACCTTGTTCGAATAGAGGTCGACGATCGCCACATAGACGAGGCCCTGGTCGGCGCCTTCGCCGAGGTCGCCGGCGTAATAGCGCAAAAGCCCGATGCCGGCGAGCGCATCCTTCATCAGGCTCCATTCGATAATTTTGGGCGTGCCCGAGCCGAACATCTCAAGCTCGGCTCGGAGCGAGGGGTATTTCGGATTGGTCGCAATATAGCGGCCAGGAGACGGCTCCTTGATCACCCAGTCGGAAACCGGCGGCCCCAAAGGTAGACCCTGCTCGGCGGGCACCTCTTGGCCCAGCTTCTGCAGGGCCTCGCGGCTCTCGTTCTGGAACGGGTCTTGCTCCAGCGCGTGGCGATAGTCGGCGATGGCGTCGGGCGCCTGGCCGATGGCGTTGTACACATCGCCACGGATGCGCAAGGAGAGCGGATCGTCGGGCGCGAGCGAGAGCGCCTGGTTGGCATCGTTCAACGCGTCGTCACTGGCGTTGGCCTGAACCCTGGCCAAGGCGCGCATGGCGTAGGCCTCCACGCTTTGCGGGACGAGCTCGATCGCATGGGAGAGATCCGCAATGGCATCGTCAAGGCGGCGGACTTGCGTGAACACAATGCCTCGCTCGATATAGGCGTCGGCGAAGTCGGGCTTGAGCTCGATCGCTTTGTTAAGATCGTCCACCGCGGTGTTGAACTTCTTGTCGCCGGCATAGGCGCGGGCACGCAGTAGCAAGAGGTCTGGCTGGTCCGGGGTGATGGCGAGGGCCTGGGTAAAATCGTCGGCGGCTTCCTTGAACTGCTCCAGCGCGAGATTGGCCTCGCCGCGGTTGCCGTAGGCCGCTTCATATTTGGGGTTGATGCCGAGCGCGCGGGTGAAGTCGCGGAGCGCGGCATGATAGCGATTCAACGCCGCATGGGCCTTGCCGCGGCCGTTGAAGGGCACCGCGCTTGCCGGCATCAGCTCGACGGCCTTGCGAAAGTCCTGGAAGGCCGGCTCGTATTGGGCGAGCGCGGTGTGGGCGTTGCCGCGGTTGTTGTAGGCTGCGCCGTAATTGGGGGAGAGCGCGATGGCGCGGTCGAAATCCTTCACCGCCTCCTCGGGGTGGCCCAAATCCATGAGCGCGTTGCCCCGGTTATTGTAGACGGTGGCGTTCTCAGGGGAGATCTGGATCGACTGGTTGAAGTCGTCGACCGCCTCCTTGGTCTGCCTAAGCCGCCATTTTACCACGCCGCGGTCGCTATAGATGCTCGCTTTGACAAAGTCGGCGATCTCTGGGTTGGACAGGGCTTCGTCATAGGCGGCGAGGGCCTTGTCATATTGGCCGCGCAGCAGGGCCGCCGCACCCTCACGGGCACGCAAGAGCGTCACATCCTCTGCCCGGACCGCGGTCGCGCCGGCAATTAGGACGAGAACCAGCCCGCAAAGCTTAAGGCACCTGGATGTCATGAGCCCACGACCAGAAACGGGCTTAATTGAGCCCCTCCGCCTCCATTTCCCCATAAAGTCGGACTGTGTCAACAAAGGGTCACCGAGCTACCTCATGGCGGTTCGAAATCCGGCCTTCCTCGCGCCTCTTGCCTAGATTTGCGAGTTCGCGCAACACGCTTGGCAGCATCTTCGGCAAGTCCTCGGCGATCAGGCCCGGACCGAATATTTGAGCCGCCCGTCCATGCAGCCAAACGGCGGCGGACGCCGCCTCGAACGCCTCCATGCGTTGCGCCAACAGGCCAAGCACCATACCCGCCAGCACGTCGCCGGTGCCGGCGGTCGCAAGCCATGGGCTCGACGTGGCGTTGATCGAGGCGCGGCCGTCGGGCGCGGCAACGACGGTATCGGAGCCCTTCAGCAACATGATCGCGCGCGAACGCAGTGCGGCGGCGCGGGCGCGTGCAAGCTTGTCCGCCAGCGGGCCGAACAGACGCGCGAATTCGCCCTCATGGGGCGTGAGTACGACAGGCGCGGCGCGCGTGGCGATGGCCGAAAACAGCGTGCCGCCGTCCCCAGCAAAGGAGGTCAGCGCGTCCGCGTCGAGGACAATAGCGGCTTGGCTCGCCAGCGCTGTCAGGACCAACGTCTTGGTGCGCTCGCCGACGCCAACGCCGGGGCCGACGAGAACGGCATTCTTGCGCTCGTCCGCCAGCAGTCCCGCAAGGTCCGCCGCATCATCGACCTGCCGTACCATGATGGCCGTGAGCTGGGCAGCGTTCACGTCGACGGCGTCCTTCGGCGAGGCGACGGTGACGAGGCCCGCGCCCACGCGCAAAGCGCCAAGCGCGCCAAGCCGCGCCGCTCCCGTGCTGAAGGCCGGACCCGACACGACCACCGCGTGGCCCCTTGCATATTTGTGGTCCTCAGGCCTCGGCCAGGGAAAATGCGGGAGCCATAGAGGAGGCTCATTGGCAAAGCTGCGGGGTTTGATGATCTCCAGCACGTTGTCGGGGATGCCGATATCGACCACACTCACCTCGCCGCAGGCTTCCCGTCCTGGCAGCAGTAGGTGCCCGAGCTTCAGGCGAAAGAAGGTCACAGTCGAGGTCGCACGAACCGCCACGCCCCGGACGGCGCCGGTGGTGCCGTCGATTCCGCTCGGCACATCCACCGCCACCACGGGAAGCCCGCTTGCATTCACGGCCTCGATCAGCGCGGCGAATTTGCCTTCGATGGGACGCGCGAGGCCCGCCCCGAACAGGGCATCGACCACGACATCGGCGCGGGCGAGAAGGTTGGCGCTCAAGGGCTCGACGGCGCCGGTCCAAAGCCTGGCCATGGCTGCTGCATCTGTGGGCAGCCTCGCGCGGTCGCCGCAGAAGCCAAGGCAAACCGTGTAGCCTTTCTCCAGCAGATGGCGGGCGGCGATAAAGCCGTCGCCGCCATTGTTGCCGGGGCCGCAAAGGACGGCGACCTGCCGCGCGTCCGGAAAGCGCTGCGCGACCTCGTCCGCAACGGCGCGTCCCGCATGCTCCATGAGCACGAGGCCGGGCACCCCGCCTTCCATGGCAAGGCGGTCGGCTTCTCCCATCTCCTTCGCGGTCAAGAGCTCGAGCATCGATCTCACGATAAAGCAAAGGGCCAACGAAAACGCAAAACTAGGGGTGATGACTTTCTGATGAAATTATGCGCATCTTGCCTAAATGCTAGGCCGTTGTGGCTCGAAACATCACCCGGGTGTTCGGCATCCCCCTCCCAAATCCCTGGAAACAGAACGAAAGCTTCATCAGAAGGGATTGGCATAGCGCGTGCTACAGCTCCGGCAAGACGGCGATCACGGGCGGAAGCGCGCGGCTTAAGCGTTTTTTCTATGCCCAGCGGGGAGGTGCGGTGGAAAACATGAAAAAGATCGAAGCGATTATCAAGCCGTTCAAGCTCGATGAGGTGAAGGAGGCCCTGCAAGAGATCGGACTTCAGGGTATCACAGTGACCGAAGCCAAGGGATTCGGACGTCAGAAGGGACATACCGAGCTCTATCGCGGCGCCGAATATGTGGTCGATTTCCTGCCCAAGGTGAAGCTGGAACTCGTGCTCGGCGACACCATGGTCGAGAAGGCCATCGACGCCATTATCGCGTCAGCGAAGACCGGTCGCATTGGAGACGGGAAAATTTTCGTGTCGAATGTCGAAGAGGCCGTGCGCATCCGCACGGGCGAGACGGGAAATGATGCCATCTAACGAGGAACGCGGAAAGACAGGACCGGCCCTGGATGAGCCGGCGAGATCGAAACCGCTTTTTAGCCGCCGAGCCTAGGGCTCAAGCGGCATCAATCATGCGAAGCACAGGGGAGTACAATGGCAGACGCTAAGCACGTAGTGAAGAAAATCAAGGACGAGGAGATCAAATTCGTCGACCTGCGCTTCACCGATCTGCGGGGCAAGATGCAGCACGTCACCATGGACTCGAAGGTGATGGACGAGGACGCGTTCACCGACGGAATCATGTTCGATGGCTCATCGATCGCTGGCTGGAAGGTGATCAACGAGTTGGACATGAAGCTGATGCCGGACCCGGACTCGGCGGTGCTCGACCCGTTCTTTGCGCAAAGCACGCTCGCCATCTTCTGCGACACGCTCGAGCCCTTGACCAACGAACCTTACGAGCGCGACCCGCGCTCGATCGCAGGCAAGGCCGAGGCCTATTTGAAGCAGACCGGCGTCGGCGATACCGCCGTGTTCGGGCCGGAGGCGGAGTTCTTCGTGTTCGATGATGTCCGCTTCACCGCCGAGCCCTACAATTGTGGCTACAAGATCGATTCGATCGAGCTGCCCTCAAACATGGACACCGAATATGAAATGGGCAATCTAGGTCACCGCCCTCGCACCAAGGGTGGCTATTTCCCGGCGCCACCCGTCGATTCCGCACAAGACCTCCGCTCGGAGATGTTGAGCGTGATGGCGGACATGGGCGTCGCCACCGAGAAGCATCACCATGAGGTGGGCGCCGCGCAGCATGAGCTCGGCATCAAGTTCGGACCGCTCGTGAAGACCGCCGATGCGATGCAGATTTACAAATATGTGATCCACAACGTGGCGCAGGCCTACGGCAAGACCGCCTGTTTCATGCCGAAGCCGATCTTCGGCGACAACGGTTCGGGCATGCACACACACCAGTCGATCTGGAAGGGCTCCACGCCGATCTTTGCCGGCGACAAATATGCCGACCTGTCGGATTACGCGCTTTGGTACATCGCCGGCATCCTCAAGCACGCCAAGGCGCTCAACGCCTTCACCAACCCGACCACCAACTCCTATAAGCGGCTGGTGCCTGGCTATGAGGCGCCGGTGCTGCTCGCTTACTCCTCGCGCAACCGCTCGGCCGGCTGCCGCATTCCGCTCGGCTCAGGACCCAAGGCCAAGCGCGTGGAGGTCCGCTACCCCGATCCCGCCGCCAATCCCTATCTCGCCTTCGCCGCCATGCTGATGGCGGGTCTCGACGGTATCGAGAACAAGCTCAATCCCGGCGACCCGATCGACAAGAACCTCTACGATTTGCCGCCGGAGGAGCTCGAGAAGGTACCGACCGTCTGCGGCTCGCTACGCGAGGCCTGCGAGGAGCTCGACAAGGACCGCGCCTTCCTGAAGAAGGGCAACGTCTTCACCGACGATGCCATCGACGCCTATCTTGAGCTCAAGATGGAGGAGGTGGGGCGGTTCGACATGATGCCGCACCCAATCGAGTTCGACATGTATTACAGCGTCTGACGCGAGCGTCTGATCGCCTGCCGTTCAAAGGGGGACCAAAGCGAATGGGGCGGCCGAAGACCTGGCCGCCCCACTTTCCGCCCGGCCTGCTTGGCCTTTGGCCGCCCCCGCGTACCCCCCTTAGGACGCGGATGGAGCAATGCCGAAGGTCCCTGCCAGGCTCCCCCGTCTAAGCTCTCCCTCAAATCAAATAGAACACTCCCCAGATCAGCATCCCGAGCACGAGGACGCAGAGCCATTGCTTGTTGCTCGTGTACCAGTTGCCGAGCATCGATGGGATGCCGAACACCACGAACCGGCACAGCGACAGGCTGGTGACGAGCGCGATCCCGGAAAGCATCCAGAGGAAAATGTCTTTCGGGTCGGCGCCGCTTTGGCCCGCATCGACCAGGAACCTCTGGCCGGTATTGGCGCTGGCGCTGATCACGGCGGAGAGCGATGCCACCGCGAGCGTCACGAGAATGGCGTAGCGCATGATCGTCATGCCGAACTCTCCCGCTTTTGAGGCAAATTGTAGGGAGAGCCCGTAAACAAACGGGAAAGCGAATTGCTTAGCGGACGGTTAACAGGGGCCGTGTTACGCCCGAGGCTCGCGCTTGTCAGTCCCGCCAAGGCGGAAACTCAGTAACCGCCGACTTTCGTGAATCACTCGAGGGGCTACTGGATCGCCCCGGTTCCTCGGGTCAGGCCCGAGGACAGGCTGAGCCGGGCGATGCCAAAGAGTGAAAACGGTCAGGCGGCCTTCCACTTGATGGAGCAGCCCATGGACGGGGTCTGCTGGCGCGGGCCCTGGCCCGTCTTGGCGATCCCTTGCATCGCCTCGAACAGCTCCCGGCGCGCGTCAGAAGGCCCTGCCTCCTTGCGGCTCGCATCGAGCTGGCCGCGATATTGCAGCTCGAGCTTGCCGTTGAAGCCGAAGAAGTCGGGCGTGCAGACCGCGTCATAGGCGCGGGCAACCGCCTGGCTCTCGTCATACAGATAAGGGAAGGTGAAGCCGTGCTGCTCGGCGAACCGCTTCATATTATCGAATGAATCTTCGGGATAGTGAGTGGCGTCGTTTGATGAGATGGCGACGGTGTTAATGCCGTAGGCCTTGAGCTCCTTCGCGTCGCGCACGACCCGGTCGATCACCGCCTTCACATAGGGGCAGTGATTGCAAATGAATATCACCAGCGTGCCGTTCTCGCCCTTGAGGTCGTCGAGGCTGTAGCTCTTGCCGTCGATGGCTGGAAGTGCGAAAGGAGCGGCCTTCCAGCCGAAATTGCAGATCGGGGTCTCCGCCGCCATCGACGCTTTCCTTTGATAAGTCGATCATGCCGCATATGGCGAAAGCAGAGCCTTTCCGCAACGGGGCCGAAGCCGACTGGCGCCTCGCCGCTCAGGGCTGGACTCTTGAAAAAGCCGCAGACGCGTGCGAGCTAGCTTAGACTCGTTCCCAAGAGATTCGTTCGTCGCCGGGCCAGCTCGATTGCGCAAAGCCGCACCATCACGCGATCTCTTCGCCAAGCTCGAGGACGAGCTGAAGAAGAAGCCAATTGCGTCCGCCACGGCGGCGAAGAGCGGCAAGCGGGCGCCGGGGTCCAGCGCCGAGGACGCCTACACCGCCGCCGATATCGAGGTGCTGGAAGGCTTGGAGCCCGTGCGTCGGCGCCCCGGCATGTATATCGGCGGCACCGACGAGAAGGCCCTGCATCACCTCTTCGCCGAGGTGCTCGACAACGCCATGGACGAGGCGGTCGAGGGCCACGCCAATCGCATCGAGGTCGACCTCGAAGCCGACGGGTTCTTGAGCGTGACCGACAATGGGCGCGGCATCCCCGTCGACCCGCATCCGAAATTCAGAGCCAAGTCGGCGCTCGAGGTCATCATGACCACGCTGCATTCCGGGGGCAAGTTCGACTCCAAGGTCTACAACACGAGCGGCGGCCTGCACGGCGTCGGCGTCTCGGTGGCCAATGCCTTGTCGGAGTGCCTCGAGGTCGAGGTGGCGCGGGGGCAGAAGCTCTACCGGCAGACCTATACCCGGGGAAAGCCAGATGGCCCGCTTGAGGCCCTTGGACCCGTCAAGAACCGGCGCGGCACCAAGGTCCGCTTCAGGCAGGACCCCAAGATTTTCGGCAAGGGTGCCAGCTTCAGCCCGGCACGGCTGTTCCGCATGGCGCGCTCCAAGGCGTATCTGTTCGGCGGCGTCGAGATCCGCTGGTCTTGTGCGGAAGCCGCTCTCGCCGGCGACAAGGAGACGCCCGCCAGCGCCGTGTTCCATTTCCCCGGCGGCCTCAAAGACTTCCTCGCGGGCCGCGTCGAGGGACAGGAGACCGTCACCAAGGACTTCTTTACCGGCAAGAGCAACAAGCGCGAAGGCCACGGCTCGGTGGAATGGGCGGTCGCCTGGGTCGCCGGAGAGGACGGCTTCCTCAATTCCTATTGCAACACCGTCCCCACCCCCGACGGGGGCACCCATGAGGCGGGTTTACGCGCTGGGTTGGTCAAGGGCTTGCGCGCCTATGGCGAGCTCACCGGCAACAAGCGAAGCGCGCAAGTAACGGCGGAGGACGTGCTGGCCACCGCGGGCGCGCTCCTGTCGCTCTTCATCCGCGAGCCGGAGTTCCAGGGGCAGACCAAAGATCGGCTGGCGAGTCAGGAGGCGACCCGCATCGTCGAGAGCGCGGTGCGCGACGCCTTCGATCATTGGCTCACCGGCAATCCCGCTCAGGCCAACCGCCTGCTCGATTGGGTGATCGACCGCGCCGAGGAGCGACTTCGTCGCCGCAAGGAGAAGGAGATTGGGCGGCAGACCGCCACAAGGCGCCTGCGGCTTCCCGGTAAACTCGCCGACTGCTCCTTGAGCGGCGCGCAGGGCACGGAGATCTTCATCGTCGAGGGCGATTCCGCCGGTGGCTCGGCCAAGCAGGCGCGCGACCGCACAAGCCAGGCGGTCCTGCCGCTCAGGGGCAAGATTCTCAACGTGGCGAGCGCCAGCTCGACCAAGCTCGCCGACAATCAGCTACTTGCCGACCTCGTGCAGGCGCTCGGCTGCGGGACGGGCGGCCGCTATCGCGAGGAGGACCTCCGCTACGAGAAGGTCGTCATCATGACCGATGCGGACGTCGACGGGGCCCATATCGCCTCGCTGCTCATCACCTTCTTCTACCAGGAGATGCGCGAGCTGATCGAGGGCGGCCATCTCTACCTCGCGGTGCCCCCGCTCTACCGCCTGAGCCAGGGCGCCAAAACCTTCTACGCACGCGACGACGCCCATAAGGCCGAGCTCATGGAGTCCGAGTTCAACAGCAGGGGCAAGGTCGAGGTTTCACGCTTCAAGGGCTTGGGCGAGATGCTGCCGAAGCAGCTCAAAGAGACGACCATGGACAGGAGCGTCCGCACGCTGCTTCGCGTGGAGATTGCCGAGGGCGAGCTTAGCTTGACGACTGAGGTCGTCGAGCAGCTCATGGGCAACAAGCCGGAGTCCCGTTTCCATTTCATCCAGGAACGCGCCGAATTCGCCAAGCCCGACGAGCTCGATATTTGAGGGACGTCCGGGAGACTTACAGCCAGCGCGGCACGCGCGCCTGGTATCGGCGATAGGACTCGCCGAACTTGGCTTGCAGATGCGTCTCCTCGCGCTCGACGACACCGCACTGCAAGATGATCAGCCCGGGGATGAGGAGCAGAAGCATCCAGACGCTGGTCAGCACGATGGCCAGGCCGAAATAGAGAATGACGAAGCCGATATAGATCGGGTTCCGCGTGAACTTGTAGGGGCCGCTCTCAACCAGCACAGTGGCGGGCTCCCCGGGCACCGCCTTGGCGCGCATGCGCCGGAACTCCCGAACCGACACCGCCGCCAGAGCAAGGCCGACCAAAACAAGGCTTCCCCCGACGGCAAGCGCGCGGCCAGTGGCGGAGCCAAGTCCGGGACCGAGCGGGACGAGCCAGCTCAGGAGACAGCCGAGCATGAGCGCGCCCGCGAACAGAAGCGGGGGTTTCACCGCCACATCGGCATAGCCCTGCATGCGCGTCTCTCTCCCGTTCGATCGTGAGCGTTCGATGGGATGCATTCGATCAGGACAATTCGATGACGATCGCGTTGGCCCCATACTCTGTCACAATCGGGTGCAATACTCTATAACTCGCCTGGTTCAGACGTCGCGGCCAAAGCTCGAAACGAGGAGTGCATCATGCTCACGACTATCCTCCTCGCCACCGCCCTGCTCGCATTCTCGCTTGTGCCTTTGGCCTCAGCGTCGGCGGACGACGACACCAAGCTGATAGAGAGCATTTTCGCCGCAGGTTGCCGACATCGTCACCGGCGGTTCTTGGTCGGCCGACAAGAAAGGCGGCTTCTATCGCGCCTTCGTGATCATGTCGGGAGAGGCGCAGAATTTTGGCGCCCATGTTTATCTGCAATGGCTCGCTCTCTCCAATGACAACCCCATACCCACGGTGGTGAAAACGGTACCGGTCAAGGAGGTCAACGACCAGAAGCTGGCAAATGCCGCGATTGAGTTGCAAGGCGAGGAGAATAAGGACAACGAGATCACCATCATCGTGACCTCCTACGATTTCGACGCGGACAAGGACATTACCCTGTTCGTGAAAGGCGGCCTGCCCGGCACCTACAGCATGGAAAAGGCGCCCGCGAAGGGCGCCTCGGCCCCCGCCCACCAATGACGCGGCGGCCCCGCCCCCGAAGGGCGAAGGATGATTAGGCGAAGGAGCCCATCTCCCAAGCGGCTATTTGCCCCTTGCGCACATAGCCGCCGCCCCTTATTTGAGGAGTACGCATTGCAAGCTCGTTGGGTGCAATGTGTAGTGGTGTCTTGCGCAAGCGATACGAATCGTTGCAGCAAGATTTGCGCGATTAAAATGAAAGAAACGCGCGTGGCGCTTCGGGCCCGCGGTTATTCTGCTGACGCATGAGCTTTTCACAACTTGGCTTAAGTCCAAAGGTTTTGTCCGCCGTCACGGCGGCAGGCTTCGACGCTCCCACTCCCATTCAGGCGCGAGCCGTGCCTCATGCCGTCGCGGGTCGCGACGTGCTTGGCATCGCCCAGACCGGCACCGGCAAGACCGCCTCCTTCGTCCTGCCGATGCTGATGCGGCTCGAGCGAGGCAGAGCCCGCGCCCGCATGCCGCGCTCGTTGATCCTCGCGCCGACTCGCGAGCTGGCGGCGCAGGTCGCCGAGCATTTCGAAATTCTCGGCAAGAACCATAAGCTCACGGTGGCGCTGCTGATCGGCGGGGTGTCCTACGACGAGCAGGACCGCAAGCTCGATCGCGGCGCCGACGTGGTGATCGCAACCCCCGGTCGGCTGCTCGACCATTTCGAGCGCGGCAAGCTCTTGCTCAATGGCATCGAGATCCTGGTGATCGATGAGGCTGACCGCATGCTCGATATGGGCTTCATCCCGGACGTCGAGCGCATCTGCAAGCTGCTCCCCTTCACCCGACAGACGCTGTTTTTCTCGGCGACCATGCCGTCAGAGATCCAGCGCCTCGTTGACAACTTTCTGCATCGGCCGGAACGCATCGAAATCGCTCCGCAAGCCCCGGCCGCCACAACCATCGTGCAGCGGCTGAAAAAGGCGCCGGACGATGCGGCGGGCAAGCGCGAAGCGCTGCGCGTGCTGATGCGAGAAATCAACGTCAAGAATGCCATCATCTTCTGCAATCGGAAGAAAGACGTGGGGATCGTACACCGCTCGCTGTTGCGCCACGGCTTCAATGTCGGGGCGCTGCATGGCGACATGGATCAGCATCAGCGGACAGCAACGCTCGATGCCTTCCGCAACGGCTCCATCGCCTTTCTCGCGGCGAGCGACGTCGCAGCCCGCGGGCTCGACATCCCCGAGGTCAGCCACATCTTCAATTACGACGTGCCGATCCATCCCGAGGACTATGTTCACCGGATTGGGCGCACCGGCCGCGCCGGCCGCGAGGGCTTCGCCGCCACCCTGGTGACGCCGAAGGACTTGAAGGCGATCCGTGCCATCGAGAGGCTGCTCCGCCAGGACATTCCTTGGATCGACGGCCAGCCGAACGGCGCCGACTTGGCGCCACAAACGGAGGAGCGGGAGCGATCGAACGGCCGGCAATGGCGGGGAGCCCGGTCGAAGCGCCACAAAGGCAGCGGCAGCCACGCCGCGGGGCCCGCGCGGCCGGCCCCTCAAAGTAATGAGCGTTCAGCCGGCAGCGAGAGCCGCAAGCCGGTTCAGCAGCAGCCTCATGAGCGGCGCGCGCAACCTCCGAAAGCGGTGCATGGCACTCCCGCCCCTCGGCAGGAGCCCAACCCTTCGGCAGTCAGAAGCGCCCCGCCGCACCGTGAGGAGAGACGGGAGCAGCCGCCAAGAGCGCCCCACACAGGATCTACCCATGGGCATACCCCCGCGGCCACAGCTCCCCAGGGCACGCCTGCGCATCGGCCGGCGCCCAAGCCTTCGCAACCGGCCCGGAGCGGCGTGCGCGGCATGGGCGAGCATGTCCCGGCCTTCATGACGCGCTCCGTACGGCCCCTGGACTAGGTCAAGAGCGCGCATCAGCCCTAACGAGGCGCTAATCGGCGCGCTTTAGCTTCCGCCTTGCAGAATTTCAGCTGCGCTCGCCGGTGTTGGATTGGCCGGGCTTAAGAGGCTTTCTCGGATAGATCGAAGCCGCTCCGCGCCGCCTCTGCCGCGGGCGTGAGCGCCACGGACTCGCCGCAGCCGCAGGCGCTGGTCTGGTTCGGATTGTGGAAGACGAAGCCCGAGCTCAAGCGGTCGGTGCGATAGTCCATCTCGGTGCCGAGCAGGAACAACACGGCGGTGGGATCGATCAGGATGCGCACGCCTTTATCCTCGACAACCTCGTCATGGGGCGCCTTCGTCTCGGCATAGCTCATCGTATATTCCATGCCGGCGCAGCCGCCCTTCTTCACGCCGATGCGTAAGCCCGCGCCCTCTCTGCCCGAGGCAGCCGTGAGCGAGCGAATACGCTCAGCAGCGGCATCGGTCAGCGTGATGACTTTCGATTGGGCGCGGATGCTCATGGGTGAAACTTGGGGCAGATCGCGATCCGGTTCAAGCCTTGGCGCGCTCAGAACATGTTGAGGGCGAGCCGCGCCTCGTCGGACATGCGGCTCGGATCCCAGGGCGGGTCGAAGACGAGCTTGACCTTCACCTGACCCACGCCGGGGACGGCGGAGACGGCGTTTTCCACCCAGCCAGGCATGTCGCCGGCCACGGGGCAGCCCGG
This sequence comes from uncultured Alphaproteobacteria bacterium, assembly GCA_963804515.1. GTDB lineage: Bacteria > Pseudomonadota > Alphaproteobacteria > Rhizobiales > Methyloligellaceae > Methyloceanibacter. The sequence continues at coordinate 519,208 of CAWDQR010000001.1, forward strand.
GGCCGTCAGGGTCATGTCCACCTCGATATTGCGCGCATCATCGACGTCGAGGCGGTAAATCAGGCCAAGCTCGTAGATGTCGACCGGGATCTCCGGGTCGAACACGGTCTTCAGCGCCGCGACCAGGTCGTCTTTCAGCTGATCGAGCTCGGGCGATGGGCTCGCTGGAGCTGCCGCCTCAACCGCCTCCGTAGGCGCAGGCGCATCGCCTCCAGTCTCAGCGGACGGCTCGGCCTCCACCGGCGCCTCGGGGGCCGCAACCCTCTCCTCGCTTTCTTGAATCTTTTCAGTCATTTGCGCCACCTGAGTTAAACGAACATCTCATGGGCTTTGTGCAGAGCCTCGACCAGCCTGTCGACCTCCTCGAGCGTATTATACATGGCGAATGAGGCGCGTGCTGTCGAGGTGACGCCGAAACGGGCGAGCAGCGGCTCGGCGCAATGGGTGCCGGCCCGGACCGCCACGCCGTAGCGGTCGAGGATCGTGCTCACGTCGTGTGGATGGGCGCCATCCATCTCGAAGGAGATGATCGAGCCCTTGTTCTTGGCGCGTCCGAAAATGCGGAGCCAGTTGAGGTCGCCGAGGCGCTGCATGGCATAGGCGAGCAGCGCGTCTTCATGGGCCATGAGGCGCTCGCGCCCGATGCCCTCCACATAGTCGATGGCCGCTCCGAGCCCGATCGCCTGCACGATAGCCGGGGTGCCGGCCTCGAAGCGGTGCGGCGGGGCGGCATAGGTGATGCGGTCGCAGGTCACCGTGCCGATCATCTCGCCGCCGCCCTGGTAAGGTGGCATCGCCTCAAGCAGCTCCTTTTTGCCGTAGAGCACGCCGATGCCGGTCGGGCCATAGAGCTTGTGGCCGGTGAAGGCATAGAAGTCGCAATCGAGGTCCTGCACGTCGACGGGACGATGCACCGCCCCTTGCGCGCCATCGACGAGCACGGGAATGCCGCGGGCGTGAGCCAGTCGCACCACCTCCTTGATCGGCACGATGGTGCCGAGCACGTTCGACATATGGATGATGGAGACCATCTTGGTGCGGGGACCAAGCAGCGCTTCGAATTTGTCCAGCAGAAGCTCGCCCTCGTCGGAAATGGGCGCCCATTTCAGCACGGCGCCCTGCCGCTCGCGCAGGAAATGCCAGGGCACGATGTTGGAATGGTGCTCCATGATCGAGAGCACGATCTCGTCGCCCTCGCCGATATGGGGGCCGCCATAGGACTGGGCCACGAGGTTGATGGCTTCCGTGGCGTTGCGGGTGAAGATGATCTCGGCGTCGGATTTCGCATTGAGGAAGCACCGCACCGTCTCCCTCGCCTTCTCAAAATTGGCGGTGGAGAGATTGCTTAGATAGTGCAGGCCACGATGGACGTTGGCGTATTCCTGCGCATAAGCGCGCTGGATGGTCTCGAGCACGACCCGGGGCTTCTGCGCCGAGGCGCCGTTATCCAGATAGACGAGCGGCTTGCCGTACACTTCACGCGCCAGGATCGGAAAATCGGCGCGGATGGCCTCGACGTCGTAAGCGGGCTTGCCGGTCAGTGCGGGGGTCGATTTCGGCAAGATGGTCATGGGAGCCTTCCCGTTCAGTCGAACGCGACGCCGAGCCAGGCGGCCGAGGCTCTGGCCAAGGCATCGCGGAGGCCTTCATGCTGCACGCGCTCAAGGGCCTCGCCGACAAAGGCCTGGATCAAGAGCGCACGGGCCTGTCCCTCCGGGATGCCGCGGGCCTCGAGGTAGAACAGCAGGTCCTCGTCGATCTGACCAGAGGTCGAGCCGTGGCCGCAGACCACGTCATCGGCGAAGATCTCGAGCTCGGGCTTGGAGTCGAATTCCGCGGTCTCCGAGAGGAGCAGCGCCTGCGCCATCTGCTTGCCGTCGGTCTTCTGGGCGCCCGGCGACACGATGATCTTGCCCTGGAAGACGCCGCGCGCCTCGTTGTCCAGCACCGTCTTGAACAGCTCGCGGCTCGTGCAGCGCGGAACGCGATGCTCGATGACGAGGGTGGTGTCGCAATGCTGGTGGCCGCGCATCAGGAGCGCGCCGGAGACGTCGAGGGCCGATCCTTCGCCGTCGAAGCCCGCATAGATCTGGTTGCGGGAGAGTGCCGCACCGGTCGAGAACTGGAACGCCTGATAGTGGGCATCGGTGCCAAGCTCGACTAGCCAGGTGACTAGGTGGAAGGCCTCCTCGTTTTCCCGCTGCAGCTTGACGTGGTTGAGGCTTGCCTTACTGCCGATCTCAATCTCGGTGACCGCATTTCGCTGCAACTCCCTCCCCCCGAGGCTGCCGTAGCTTTCCACGAGATCGAGCGAGGCGCCCTCCTCGAGCAGGACGACGCTGCGCGTGACCACGCTTGACGGCTCGGGGCCGCCGTCGAGATGGATGAGATGGACGGGCTTGTCGAGTGTCACGCCTTTGCCGACGCGCAAGGCGGCACCGCCGCTCATCAGCGCCAAATTCAGCGCCACGACCGGATCGCGGTCCTGAGGATTGACCTTGCCGAGCAGGCCCTTCAACCAGCGCGGCGGCTTCTGTAGCGCCTCGGTGAGCGATGCGACCTCGACGCCCTTAGCCTTCAGCCCGGCGATGTCTGACAGGTCCGCCCTGAGCTCGCCTTCCAGGATGACAAGCCGGTAAGCGGCGAGCTCCGCGATCTCAGCCCCAAGCGCTTCGGCAAGCTCGGCCTCGCTAAGCGGGATGCCGGTGGCGCGCGCAAGCGGATGGGCCTCGGTAAGCCGCGAGCGAAGATCGGTATATTTCCAGGCCTCCACCCGGCGGTGCGGCAGCCCGAGCGCGGCATAGGCGTCGATCGCCTTGGCGCGAAGGTCGGCGACCCATGGGTTGCCAGCTCCCGGCAGCGCCTGCTCGGCGGCGGCGAAGAGGTCGAGATAGGCCTGCTCGGCCCTTGTCTGGAACTGCTTGACCGGGAGTTCCATGCGAGAGCGGTCCCCTTACGCTGCCGCGCCGCTGGCGGCTGCACCACTCTTGGCCGCGCCGCTGGCGGCCGCACCTTCGCCGAAATCGGCGTAGCCGGACTGCTCCAGCTCGAGCGCAAGCTCAGGCCCGCCTGAGCGCGCCACCCTGCCGTCGGAGAGCACATGCACCCGGTCGGGCACGATATAGTCGAGGAGGCGCTGATAATGGGTGATCACCAGCATAGCGCGGTCGGGCGCACGGAGCGCGTTGACGCCCTCGGCGACGATGCGCACGGCGTCGATGTCGAGGCCGGAATCGGTCTCATCCAGCACGCAGAGCGACGGCTCAAGCAGCGACATTTGCAGGATCTCGTTGCGCTTCTTCTCGCCGCCGGAGAAGCCGACATTGAGCGGCCGCCGCAACATCTCGGGGTCTATCTTGAGCTCGCTTGCCTTCTTCCGCACGAGACGCAGGAAGTCGGGCGTCGAAAGCTCGGCCTCGCCCCGAGCCTTCCTCACGGCGTTCGCGGCGGTGCGCAGGAAGGTCATGGTGGCGACGCCGGGAATCTCCATGGGGTATTGGAAGGCGAGGAACACGCCCGCGGCGGCGCGCTCGGCTGGGCCCATGGCGAGAAGGTCCTGGCCCTTCCAGGTCACGGAACCGGCGGTGACCTCATAGTCCTGCTTGCCGGCGAGCACATAAGCGAGCGTCGATTTGCCAGAGCCGTTCGGGCCCATGATGGCGTGCACCTCGCCACTCGGCAGTTCGAGGTCGAGGCCTTTCAGGATCTCGCGGCCATCGACATTGACGTGCAAATTCTTGATCTCAAGCATTATGACGTCTTTCTAACCCTTTGGCACTGTCTCGCTTTCGTCATGCCCCGCTCACCCAACGCTCCCCTCCAGTGAGATGCCGATCAGCTTCTGCGTCTCGGCCATGAACTCCATGGGCAAATGCTGCAGCACGTCGCGGACGAAGCCGTTGACGATCAACGCCACCGCCTCCTCCGCCGACAGCCCGCGGCTCAAGCAGTAGAACAGCTGGTCGTCGGAGATCTTCGAGGTGGTCGCCTCGTGCTCGAAGGTGGCGGACGCGTTCTTGGCCTCAATATAGGGCACGGTATGCGCGCCGCATTTGTCGCCGATGAGCAGCGAGTCGCAATTGGTGAAGTTGCGCGCGTTCGCCGCCCGGCGATGCGCCGAGACGAGGCCGCGATAGGTGTTGTTGGAGCGACCGGCGGCGATGCCCTTGGAGATGATGCGGCTCGACGTGTCGCGCCCCAGATGGATCATCTTGGTACCGGAATCCACCTGCTGATAGCCGTTGGAGATGGCAATCGAATAGAACTCACCGCTGGAGCCGTCGCCGCGCAGGATGCAGCTCGGATATTTCCAGGTGATGGCCGAGCCGGTCTCGACCTGGGTCCAGGAGATCTTCGAGTTCTTGCCCCGGCAATCGCCGCGCTTGGTGACGAAATTGTAGATGCCGCCCTTGCCCTGCTTGTCGCCCGGATACCAGTTCTGCACCGTGGAATATTTGATCTCGGCGTCGTCCAGAGCGATGAGCTCGACCACGGCGGCATGGAGCTGGTTCTCGTCGCGCATCGGCGCGGTGCAGCCCTCGAGATAACTGACATAGGCGCCCTTGTCGGCGATGATCAGGGTCCGCTCGAACTGCCCAGTCTGCCTCTCATTGATGCGGAAATAGGTGGAGAGCTCCATCGGACAGCGGACGCCCTCCGGCACATAGACGAAGCTTCCGTCCGAATAGACCGCGGAGTTGAGCGTGGCATAGAAATTGTCGGTGCTCGGGACCACGGAGCCTAGATATTTGCGCACGAGCTCGGGGTGGTTCTGCACCGCTTCCGAGATCGAGCAGAAGATGACGCCGACCTTCGCCAGCTCCTCCTTGAAGGTGGTGACCACCGAGACGGAATCGAACACCGCATCGACCGCCACGCGCGGCACGCCTTGCACGCCCGCGAGCAGCGCCTGCTCCTTCAGCGGGATGCCGAGCTTGGCATAGGTCTCAAGTAGCTCCGGGTCGACATCCGCGAGGCTCTTCGGCCCTTCGGTGCTCTTTGGCGCCGAATAATAATAGAGTTCCTGGAAGTCGATTTTTGGGTGATGCACATTGGCCCAAGTCGGCTCCTGCATGGTGAGCCAGCGGCGATACGCCTCGAGCCGCCAATCGAGCAGCCAAGCGGGCTCCTTCTTCTTCGCCGAGATGAAGCGGACCACATCCTCGGAAAGGCCCTTCGGGGCCTTGACCGACTCGATCTTCGTGGTGAAGCCATATTTGTATTTGTCTACGTCGATCTCGCGGACGCGGGCGACCGTCTCTTGCACTGCCGGCATGGCTCTCCTCCAAAGTCCTTCTCTTCAGGGCCCTTAGGCCGCTTTCTGGCGCTCTCGCATCCGCTTGACCAGCTCGCCCCAGGCTCCGAGGAATCTCTCGATATCGGCAGTCTCGCTGCCAAAACCAAGGCTCATCCGGATCGCGGCTTGGGCGAGGTCGGGGGCCACGCCCATGGCGTTCAGCACATGCGATGCCTCGACCTTGCCCGAGGAGCAGGCGCTGCCGGCGCTCACGGCGACGCCCGCAAGATCGAGTCCAATGACGAGCGTCTCGGCCTTAGTGCCGGCGACCGCGATGCAACTCGTGTTCGGCAGACGCGGCACGCCCCCCGAAAGCACCACGGCATCCGGCGCAATTGCCAGCGCCCTCCTCTCCAGTCCGTCGCGGAGCGCGGCGAGTGCCGACGCCTTGTCCAATTCCGCGGCCGCGATCTCCGCCGCCACGCCGAAGCCGACAATGCCGGCCACGTTCTCCGTGCCTGCCCGGCGCCGCCGCTCCTGGCCGCCACCCTTGATCAGGGGCTCGACCCCAACCCCCTCGCGGAGCACGAGGGCGCCAACGCCCTTGGGGCCGCCGATCTTGTGGGCAGACAGCGTCATCATGTCGGCGCCAAGCGCCGCGAAATCAAGGGCGAGCCTACCCGCGACCTGAACCGCATCGCTGTGCAGAAGGCCGCCTGCCGCATGGACGATCGCGGCCGCTTCAGCGACCGGCTGGATCGCGCCGGTCTCGTTATTGGCCGCCATCAGCGAAGCGAAAGGCCTCCATCCTCCGAGATGGTGCTTGGCGAGCTCGCTCGCAAGCGTTTCGAGGTCGATCACGCCGTCGCCGGTGACCGGGAGGCGGGTCGTGCTCTCGCGGTAAAATCTGCCGCCGGCGAGCACGGACGGATGCTCGATCGCCGACATGTAGCAATGCGAGGCATCGCCGGGCTGCGCGGCAAGCGCAAGGGCATTCGCCTCGCTGCCGCCGCTCGTGAAGATCACCTCTTCGGGGCGCGCGCCGGCGAGCGCCGCAACCTTTGCCCGCGCGGCCTCGATCAGCGCCCTCGCCTCTCGGCCTTCGGCATGGACGGACGACGGATTGCCAAATGTTTCAAGCGCGCCGACCATTGCCTCGCGCACCTTTGGCCTGAGCGGCGCGGTGGCGTTGTAGTCGAGGTAAGAGCGCGTCATCATGGCCTCTCGAAGCTCGCGGCAGAGGACCGCGGGTTAGCGCTTGCGCGAGACCCCATCGCGCATGCTATGAAGCGCAGCCCGAGGCCGGGATGTTCCAAGCGCGGCCGAAGCCGAGGCATGCTTGTTTGGAACAATTCTAAATCTTATGTTTGTATAGGATTCCTGAGCGGCAAAGTCAAGATTTGCGGCGGCCCGCTTGCCACTTCCCTTGGCGTAAGCCCCTTCTCCCCCGTGTCCAAATAACGTCATTCGAGGTTAGTGGTTCATGCCTGAGGTGAATATCAGCGGCCCCGCCGGCAGAATCGAAGCCCGCTACCATCACAACAAGACGCCGAATGCGCCGGTTGCACTCATTCTGCACCCCCATCCGCAATTCGGCGGCACGATGAATAATCAAGTCGTTTATCATCTGTATTACACTTTCCAGCGGCGGGGCTTCTCGGTCCTGCGCTTCAACTTTCGTGGGGTCGGCCGGAGCGAGGGGCTGTTCGACAACGGCCCTGGCGAATTGGCCGATGCCGCCACGGCGCTCGACTGGATGCAGGCCTATAACGCCGATGCGGGCTCGTGCTGGATCGCGGGGGTGTCGTTCGGCGCCTGGATCGCCATGCAGCTCCTGATGCGGCGCCCCGAGATCGAAGGCTTCATCTCCATTGCGCCGCCTGCCAATCTCTACGACTTCACCTTCCTTGCCCCCTGCCCGTCTTCGGGGCTGATGGTGAATGGGGCCAAGGACCGCGTGGTGCCGACAGAGGCCGTGCGCGGGCTCGTCGACCGGCTCAAGACCCAGAAGGGCATCGTCATCGAGCACGCCATCGTGCCCGACGCGAACCACTTCTTCGAGGGCCGCATGGATGGCCTCATGGAGGTGGTCGACGCCTATCTCGACAAGCGGCTCGGCAAAAGGAAGAAGCGAGAGTCCGCGGCCTAGCGGCGCGGGGCGCGGGCAAGGCGCCCGCCGGTGACGGGCTGCCTGACCCCCGTAGTACCAGGGAAGCTTAGGGGCAGCTTCTTGACGGAGCGGACGGCGAGATAGGCAAAGGCCTCTGCCTCCAGATGATCGGCCGACCAACCCATCTCCTCGGCGGGGTAGACGGGCTCGACCAAGAGGTCCCTGATGGCCTCCACCAATGTCGGGTTGCGCGCGCCGCCGCCGGTGAGCAGCCAGAGACGCGGCGGCGCCGGCAAGATTTCGCGGAAGCGGGCAATCGCTTCCGCGGTGACGGAAGGTCCGACATCGAAGGCGATCAGGCTGCCGTCCTCGCCGATAAAGGTGACATTGGCGACGCCCCCGATATTGACGACCGCCACGGGGCGCTCGAGGCCCGCCTCCTCGGCAAGTGCGCGATGATAGACGGTCATCATCGGCGCGCCCTCCCCGCCTGCCGCCATATCGGCCGCGCGAAAGTCATAGACGACGTCGATGCCGGTCAGCCGGGCCAAGAGGTCGCCGTCGCCGAGCTGACGGATGAGCCCTCGGGCCGCGTCGTGATAGACGGTCTGCCCCTGGAAGCCGATGAGTGCGACGCAATCGCGTGCGAGCGCACAGGCCTCAAGGAAGTCCTTCACCGCGTCCGCGTGCAAGCGGGTCAGCTCCTGCTCGACATCGGCAAGCAGCCCGCGATCCGAAGGCGCTGCGCCGCTTAGCTCACCGCCCCAAATGCGCCAAGCCGCTGCGACCGCCTCGCAGAGCCTTGCGCGTTGCTCGGGGCGATAGGGAAAGGTGAGGCTTTGCCCGCGCGTCAGCTGCCGCTCGCCGTCGGTCGCCACCAGCGCCACGTCGATGCCGTCCATCGAGGTCCCGCTCATCAGCCCAATCGCTGTGATCACGCCGCTCAAACCCGCTTCCCCTGATCGTGCAATTCTCGCTCAAACCTGATACAGGCGTGACTGCCACTTTTGACCCGAAACTCGCGCGCCGGCCCCATCATGAGCACGACCAAATCGGAGTTGCTGGACGAGCTTAAGACCCGGGGCTATGTCCACCAAGCGACCGACGAAGCCGGCCTCAACAAGCTCGCCCGCACCGAACGCATCACCGGCTATATCGGCTTCGATTGCACGGCCCCGAGCCTCCATGTCGGCAATCTGCTCGGGATCATGATGCTGCGCAAGTTGCAGCAGGCTGGGCACCGGCCCATCGTGCTGATCGGCGGGGGCACCACCAAGGTCGGCGATCCCTCCGGCAAGGACGAGCAACGCAAGCTCCTGAGCGACGCCGAGATCGCCGCCAACGTCGCCGGCATCCAGTCGGTGTTCGGCAAGTTCGTGAGCTTCGGCGACGGCCAAAGCGATGCGTTGATGGTCAACAACGCCGATTGGCTCGACGATCTCAACTATATCGATTTCCTGCGCAACTACGGGCGCCATTTCAGCGTCAACCGCATGCTCTCCTATGATTCGGTGAAGCTTCGTTTGGAGCGGGAGCACCCTTTGAGCTTCATCGAGTTCAATTACATGGTGCTGCAGGCCTACGACTTCGTCGAGCTCTCCCGAAGGTTCGGCTGCCGCCTGCAAATGGGCGGGTCCGACCAATGGGGCAACATCGTCAACGGCATCGAGCTTGGGCGCCGCACCGATGGGATCGAGCTGTTCGGGCTGACCACGGGTCTGCTCACCACCGCCTCGGGCACCAAGATGGGCAAGACCGCCTCGGGAGCCGTGTGGCTCAACCCCGACATGCTCTCGCCTTACGACTATTGGCAATATTGGCGCAACACCGAGGACGCCGACGTTGGGCGCTTCTTGAAGCTGTTCACCGAGCTGCCGCTTCCCGAGATCGAGAGGCTGTCAGGGCTCGCCGGCGCCGAGCTGAACGAGGCGAAGAAGGTGCTCGCCACGGAAGCGACCGCGCTGCTCCATGGGCGCGAGGCTGCTGACCGTGCCGAAGCGACGGCGCGGGCGACCTTCGAGCAAGGCATGATCACGGAGAGCCTGCCCACCTTGGAGCTGCCGCGCGCTGAGCTGGAGAAGGGCTTGGGCGTGCTCAACGTCAATGTGTGGGTCGGCTTCGTGCCGTCCACGAGCGAAGCCCGGCGGCAGATCAAGGGCGGCGGCCTCAAGGTGAACGACGTGGCCGTCACCGACGAGAAGCGGCTGCTCACCCTTGCCGATCTGATGCCGGAAGGCGTCATCAAGCTTTCGCTCGGCAAGAAGCGGCATGTACTGATCCGCCCCGTGTGAGGCTTTTCCCAGGTTTCGCGATCGTGCTTTAGCGCCCGGCCGCCGCGCTGAAATCGGAAGGTGCCGAGCTCGGCGAGGTGATGGCCGAGTTCTGCCCCTCCCCTCGGAACTCGAAGATCTGGCGGAAGATGCCAGGAGCCACCACCGACATCGGGTTGACGAGCACGTTGGGGTCGTCAAGCTGCCCCTGGATGGCGAAGGTGATGCCCACGACGCCCTCGCCCTGCCGGCCCACAAAGATGCCGCCCAAGATTGGGATCGCGCCGAGCGCTGAGTTCAGGCCGTAAAGAGGCACGTAGGTGCCGCCGAGATTGACGGTCTGCGTCTTAAAGTTGACGCGGCCGCGTATGGTGGCGCCGAGCGCAGGGCCATTCATATAGGCGTCGTTGAGCAGAAACTCACCCTTGCCCACGGCGAAGGGTGCGCGCAACTGGTCGAAGGCTATGCGGGTCTGCCTGACCTGCTTCCGGCGTTCGCTCCCCAGGGCCGCGGCGGACTGGGGATCCGACAGCACGTCGCTCACCACGGAATCACCGAGCACCGCGAAGTCCCGTGCCCATAGCGTACCGGCCTTCATTCCAGCCTGGTCCGCGTCGAGATTAACCTCAAGCGATGCCTCGCCACGATCGAGCTTGGGGTAGAAACCGATCAGGCGGAAGGCGTCGCCCGCATCGCGCAATTCGGCGCGGATCAGGCGTGACCCATTGCTGTCATCGAGCTTGACGGCGATCTCGTTCCGGCCGTTGAGCTTGCCCGTGGCGTTCAGCGCAACGACCCGACCATTGCGTTTCTTGAGCGTGACCTGGGCGTCGCTGACCGTCGTATCGTAAAAGCCCACCACGGTGCCGAGCCGCGCCGAAAGATCGACACTGAAAGGATCTCGCGCCTCGGAGTCCTCGGCCAGCTGGCCCGCCGAGAACAAAGACTGGAAGAACTGCTTGCCGTTATAGCTCGGGCCATGGGCATCGACCTCGAGCACGTCTCCATCCTTCACCGTGGCGGTGATTTCGAGATGCGTGAGGCTGTCGAAAGAGAAATCCGAGAAGTAGAAGGATTTGAGATGCCGCTCGGGGTCGAGTGAGATCGAGCCTTCGATGGCGATATCGTCCCCGAGGATCTTGAGGTTCTTGAGATCGGTCGAACCGTCCGCCGCTTGCACGACGTCGAACTGCATGGTGGCGGCCCGGCCTACCGGCTTGGTCCAGCCCATATTGCCGAAGATGAGCTCGGCGTTGGTGAGGTCGACCTTCATGCTCATCGCCTCGGTACCCTTGGAGTCGCGAATGATCGAAAGGGCGACGGGCAATGGACCCCGTACCAAATGGGAAACCTTCAGTCCAAGCGCCTCGCGCTGGTCCTCATCCAAGGTCGCGGTGACCCGGATCGGCGGTTGCCGGTCGTCCGGCGCGTCGAAGACGCGCTGCCAAGCGAGCTTTGCCGGCACGCCCTTGATCAGAATATCGCCCTTCGCTTCCACGGCCTGCTCGGTCACATTCACATCGATGGAGCCGCCTTCGACAGCCATGTTGCCGATCACATTCGAAGCGACGGCATGGTCGACGCGCGCCGCGCCACGAAGCTTCATCTCATTGAACCCAACGCCAAAATGCATCGGTATGGTGAAGGCGAAACTGCCCTCGGCGTTGCCGCCAAAATAGTCAGGCTTGAGGCTCATCGCGCGAACGAAGCCAAACGGCTCGTGGTCGAGAAGCTCCAGCGCCGCCGCGGTGGCCGAGTTCCCCTTGAAGGTGATCTCTGCCTGTTGCGGTTTCTGCCGAAGGTCGGGAATGAAGTAGCGGCCGTCATGAAGGGCGACCTGCTGGCCCGAAGGCAGCGCAATATTGCCTTCCGGAATGTCAACAGACATCGTCGTCCCCGATATTTTGAGCGTCGCGCTCGGCGCGGCTATCGGAGGCATCTTGGGGACGTAGGTGATGCCCATGTCGACAAGATCCATTTCCAGGTTGACCGCCTCGGGCCCAAGCTCGCCACCGTGCTGGACTTCGGCGAGCTGGCCCGCCGCCAGATCGATACGGACCTTGCCACCGAGAACCTGTCCACCGTGGACGCTTTCGCCGACCCACTTGCGTGCGTCCCCGGCCAAAAATTTCGGCCAAAACTGCTTCATCACGTCGAGCGGCATGGCACTGATCGCACCCGTCAGATGCACCTCGGGCGACCCAGGCGCATCGACGACGCTGCCGGAAAGCTCGACCGAAGCGCTGCCGGAGCGGATCACGAAGCGGGACAGGCTCACCCGGCCGCCGGCGGGCGTGACCGTGCCTTCCGCCGACCACTCGTCCACCTTCATCGGAGGCAGCCCAAACTCCTCGGCGGCGAGCACCGCGTTGTCGGCCTTGAGCTTGAAGGTCCAGGACGGGGAACCATCGTCGTCGTCCGCCTTGCGGAACTCACCGCTGACGGTGGCTTCGCTGGGGCCCCATTTCAACGTGGAGGGCTCGATCTCGACGATGCGGTTCTCCTTCAGATAGCGCAGATGCAGATTACCCCCGTCGACCTGCATGGCGTTGAGGGGATCCCATGGTGGCGTGATGTGCCCACGCCCCAACTGCAATTTCGCGTCACCCGACAGGAATTTCCCGGTGCTCGTAACCTCGGCGCTGGTCTCGCCGGTCACCGGCAGATCGAGAGCTTCGAGCGTCGCCACGCCAGGGAAGTTCGCAGCGAGGCCGGAGGGGACCAGGTTCTGGATCAGCGCAGTGACGGTCAGGCTTTGCCGCTTGGCGCGTTGCTCGGTACGGAAATCAAGCTTCCAATCGCCCTTCGCCGAGGCCAGATCGGCTTGGCCCACCAGGATGCTGCGCTCGTCCTTGTGCTCGAGATCGACGGAGAAGTCGGGGACCTGCCATAGCGTTTGGGTGCCGTTTTGGCTCAGGACGACCTCGGCATTCTTGACGCCGAAGCGGGTCAGATAGGACGTGTTGCCGCGACGCGCCCGCGCGAACACGTCGGTGATGGTTCGCGTCACATCGAGCTGGCGCCCGGCAAGTGCCGCCGGGGGCAGCTCCGCTTGCGGCTCCGAGCGCTTGGCGATGACGCTCTCGGCCGGTGCCGGGTTAGGGGCGTCGGGCGAGGTCGCCGCGTCTTCGGGAAGCGAGCCGCGCATCAGCGATCCTGCCTCGGCGCCGGACGGCCGGTAGAAGCTCAGGGATAGGCCATGATCGGAGGCGTAGAGCAGCAGCCTTGGGCCGATAAAGTCGACGCTGCCCGGCGCGATGCGGCCGGCCAAGAGCGCAGCCCCGCTCATGCCGATGGCCGCGAGCGGCGCCTGCGCCATGATCGAGCCGTCGCTGTCGATCAGACGGATGTTGCGCAGCCTGAACAGCACGCCGGGACCGTCGGGCGAGCGCTGCAGGATCGCGTCGTCGATCTTCACATGCAGATCGGAAAGCTGTTCGTTGATGGCCTGCTCGATGATCGGGACGAGGCTCGGGAGCGAGATCGGGCCGCGGCCGAGCCGGCCGTAGCCTCCCACAATGGCGATCAGCCCCACGACCAGAATGCCCGCGAAAATCTCGCGGCACACATGCGCCCCGCGCGACGACAATTTCCTTAGCTCAAGCTGGACGGACTGGGGCACCAGCTTGACCAGGGCACGGCCCTTCGCCGGCAAGGTGAGGAGCGCTCTGCTGCCTTCCGAAATCTTGACCAGCGCGCCGGCGACCGGCTCGTTCATCGGGCCAAGCATCGCATGCCCCTTCCAGCGCTCGTTCAATCGGCGCAGGCTCGGAAAGGCATTGAGGCGTTCGTAAAAGGCATTCAGACGCTCGTATAGGCTCGCGCGGAGTGAGCGCACGAAACCCAAAAGCGCAAGCGGCAGCCCGGCTCTGGGCAACAAGCGCTGCCTCAGCTGGCTCATGGCCCCTTTAACGGTATCCCCCCAGTAACCCCTTGCCGCCCCGGCGAATCCCCCGCGGAGACGACAGAGTCAATGGCCATAAGAGGCGCGAAAATCGGCTAAAGGAAGGCGGTAGGTCAGTAAACCGAGCCCGCCAATATCACCCAGGACATCCTCCTGCGATAGAAGCCGCATGACAAGCAAGGGGCGAGGCGATATTCTTCAAAGAAGGGGTCGTTGCCGCGTTTGCTAAACTTCCGTGGGCAGAGTCCGCAACGAGTTCCCGAGCGGGCCTTAGTGTTTCGATGCTGAGGCGCAGTGCCGAGGTGCCTTGGCGCTCGGGAGGTGTGTTTGCTGGGAAGGTGCGGGCATGTTCACCAAGAGGTCGGAGCGGGACATTGGCGACGAGGCTTTGCAGCGGATGACCGACCGACCGGGCAGCGAGACCACGCCCTTTGCCGAACGTCCCGGAAGCTATGCGCGAAGCTCGGGCCCCAGCAAACTCGTCCCGTCGATCATTGGTGAAGATCTGACGATCACCGGTAACGTGACCTCGAAGGGCGAGATCCAAGTCGACGGCGAGATCCAGGGCGATGTGCAGTGCGGCTCGCTGCTGCTCGGCGACAAATCGCAAATCATCGGCGGCGTGATCGCCGAGGACGTGGTCGTGCGCGGCCGCGTGGTAGGCACAATCCGGGGTTTGCGCGTCACGCTGCAGGCGCAGTCTCATGTCGAAGGAGACATCCATCACCAGAGCTTGGCCATCGAGCAAGGCGCCTATTTCGAAGGCAAGTCGCGCCGCTCGGACGATCCGCTTGGGACGGCGAAGTCGCCGGCAGACAAGCTTGGCGCCACGGCCGACAAACCTCGCATGGAGCCCCGATCCGAACCGCAAACCCGCGCCGCCGAATAGCGATCCAGATCGCGGGCCACAAGCGCAGCTTGGGCGCCTTACGACGGGCGCTGTTCGGCGTGAATCCGCTCGGCAAGTGCCGCCTCGATGAAACGATCGATGTCGCCGTCAAGCACCGCACTCGGATTGGTGCTCTCCACCCCGGTCCGCAAATCCTTCACGATCTGGTAGGGCTGCAGCACGTAAGAGCGGATCTGATGGCCAAAGCCGATGTCCGACTTGGCGGCGGCCGCGGCTTTCGCCTCGTCCTCCCGGCGTTGCAATTCGGCCTCATAGAGCCGTGCGCGCAGCATGGCCCAAGCCGTCGCGCGATTCTTATGCTGCGACCGCTCGTTCTGGCATTGCACCACGATGCCCGTCGGTAGGTGGGTGATGCGGACGGCGCTGTCGGTGGTGTTGACGTGCTGACCTCCGGCCCCTGATGAGCGGTAGGTGTCAATGCGCACGTCCTTCTCATTGATGTCGATGGCGATGGTGTCGTCGACCGCCGGGTAGATCGAGACCGACGCGAAGCTGGTGTGGCGCCGCGCATTGGAATCGAAAGGCGAGATGCGCACCAGCCGATGCACGCCGGACTCCGTCTTCAGCCACCCATAGGCATTGGGGCCCTTGATCAGGAGCGTCGCCGATTTGATGCCGGCCTCCTCGCCAAAATGCTCGCCGATGATCTCGACCTTGTAGCTTCGCGCTTCCGCCCAGCGGATATACATTCGCTCAAGCATTTGCGCCCAATCCTGGCTCTCCGTGCCGCCGGCGCCCGCATGGATCTCGACATAGGTGTCGTTGGCGTCGGCCTCGCCGGAGAGCAGCGCCTCCACCTCGTTCTTATGCGCTTCGGCGCGCAGCCGCTTCAGGGCGTTCTCGGCCTCGGCGATGACGCGGTCGTCGCCCTCCTCCTCGCCAAGGGCGACGAGCTCGATATTGTCGTCGAGCTCCTGGCCAAGACGGGTGAAATTGGTGAGCGCAGATTCGAGCTGCTGGCGCTCGCGCATGAGGCCTTGGGCCCGAGCCGAGTCGCTCCAGAAATTCGGCGCCTCGGCCTCGCGGTCAAGCTCCGCTAGCCGGTGCTTTGCCCGCTCAGGGTCAAAGATGCCTCCTGAGCAGGGCCAGGGACTCTCTGATGTCGTTGACGACCGACTCGGTTTCAGCGCGCATCGCTTCCTCTGCTCGGATGACGAAACGAGCCGCGAGGATCTCGCTTCCTCGCGGCGATCTTGAGAAATCAGAGTCTAGTAGAGGCCGCCGGTGCCCGATGTCAAAGCACGGTCGTTGCCCGGAATCGGGAACGGCCCAGGCGGAGGTCCTGGACGTGGCCCAGGAATCGCGCCCGCGACGGGCTCGCCGGGCAGCCCTTGGCCCGCATTGTCGCCACCGAGAGCCTGGTCGCCCCCCGCCTCGTCGGGGGCTGAGCCGCTCGGATCCTGGCTCGGCTTGAAAGCCTCCATGATCGTCTTCGCGTCGCCCGGACCGGCCGGCAAGCCGGTCTTCAAATCCACGCGCACGAGCTTGATGCCGGGGGGGACGCGGAACGGGATGGGGGGCTGATCGGCGAGCGCGATCTTGAAGAAGTCGCGGACCACCGGCGCGGAGACGTTGCCGCCGGTCTCGCCATGGCCGAGCGGCGCTGGGTTATCGAAGCCGATGAACGCGCCCACCACGAGGTCCGGAGTGAAACCGATGAACCAGGCGTCCTTCTCGTCATTGGTGGTGCCGGTCTTGCCGGCGATCGGCCGGTTCAACACCTTGAGCTTCTGCGCCGTGCCACGCTCGATGACGCCTTCCATGACGTGGATGGCTTGATAGGACGTCATCGGATCGACGATCTGAGCCCGGTCATCGACGAGTTGAGGTTCGTCTTGACCACTCCACTCTCTGGTGGCGCAATCGGTGCACTCCCGGTCGTCGTGGCGCCAAATGGTTCTACCGTAGCGATCCTGAACGCGGTCAATGAGGGTCGACTTCACCTCCTTGCCGCCATTGGCGATCATGCTGTAGGCGGTCACCAGCCGGAGCAGCGTAGTCTCGCCGGCGCCAAGCGCCATGGACAGCACCGGCATCAGATTGTCGTAGACGCCGAACCGCCTTGCATATTCGCAGATGATCGGCATCCCCATGTCGTTGGCGAGACGAACCGTCATCAGGTTCCTCGAATGCTCGATGCCGAAGCGCAAGGTCGAAGGTCCGGCAGCCTCGCCCGCTTCATAGTTCTTCGGCTGCCAGGGCGGCATGCCGGGGCCTTGATCGATGGAGATGGGACCGTCGACGATGATGCTCGCGGGCGTGTAGCCGTTGTCGAACGCCGTCGTATAGATGATCGGCTTGAAGGATGATCCCGGCTGGCGGCGCGCCTGCACGGCGCGATCGAACTGGCTCTCGGCAAAGCTGAAGCCTCCGACGAGCGCGAGCACGCGCCCGGTATGGGGATCCATCGCCACCAGCGCTCCGCCGACTTCAGGCACCTGCTCCAGGGACCATTGTCCGGCGACGTCCTTCTCCGTGTCCGTGGGCTCGCGCGGCGCGACATAAATGACGTCGCCGGGCTTGATCACGTCGGTGAGGACCTTTGGGGCGGCGCCGAGGCCGTTTTTCAACTCGGGCCG
Organism: uncultured Alphaproteobacteria bacterium; assembly: GCA_963804515.1. Taxonomy (GTDB): domain Bacteria; phylum Pseudomonadota; class Alphaproteobacteria; order Rhizobiales; family Methyloligellaceae; genus Methyloceanibacter. Next base: position 536,217 of record CAWDQR010000001.1, read on the forward strand.
CGCCCATTTCACCTCGCTGAACGGAATCGTGCCGGTCTCACGTTCCTTGGAGAGCGCCCCGGTCAATGTGCGCGTCGGGCGCAGGCCGATCGTGGCCTTGTCCTTGTCTGCCTGGAGCACGACGGCGAGGCGCCAGGGATCGATATCCGACCACACATCGATGGCCGCGAGCGTCTTGCCCCAATCGCCCGTGACGTCGATCTTCTTCAGCACGCCCCGCCAGCCGTGGCGGTGGTCATAGGCGACCAGCCCGCCGACCAGCGCCGAGCGGCCGATACGTTGCAGCGCCGGGTCGAGCGTCGTGCGCACGGAAAGACCGCCGCCATAGAGCTTGTCCTCGCCGAAGAGATCGAGAATGTCGCGGCGCACCTCCTCGGCAAAGAATTCCGAGGCCACGATCTTGGGTCCGGTCTGACGAACCTGCACGCCGAGCGGTTGGGCCTTCGCCGTCTCGCCGTCCTGCGGCGTGACGAAGCCGTTTTCCACCATGCGGTCGATCACCCAGTTGCGGCGCTCAGTCGCCCGCTCGGGATATCTGAACGGGTTGTAGTTGGAGGGCGCCTTCGGTAGGGTCGCAAGATAGGCGCAATCGGCTATGGACAGCTCATTCAGAGACTTGTCCCAATAAGTCTGCGCCGCGGCCGCGACGCCGTAAGCGCCGGCGCCGAGATAGATCTCGTTCAGATAGAGTTCGAGGATCTGCTCCTTGGTAAAAGCGCGCTCGATGCGGATAGCGAGGATCGCCTCTTTCAACTTCCGCTCCATCGTCTGGTCGCTCGTGAGCAGGAAGTTTTTGGCCACCTGTTGGGTGATGGTCGAGGCGCCGACCATGCGCCTGCCAGACTGCGCGCTGCTCAAATTGGTGACGGCGGCGCGGATGATGCCCTGAATATCGAGGCCGCCATGCTGGTAGAAATTCTTGTCCTCGGCGGAGATGAAGGCGTCCACGACGCGGTCGGGGATGGCGGTGAAGGGCACATAGATGCGCCGCTCGCGGGCAAACTCGGCGATCAGGTTCCCGTCACTGGCGTGGATGCGGGTCATCACCGGAGGCTCGTATTTGGCGAGCACTTCGTAGTCAGGGAGATCCTTCGACACGTTCCACAGCACGAACGCCGCCGCGGCCGCCACGACGACGAAGACGATCATGCTCGCCGCGAACATGAAGCCGAAGAAGCGCAGCAAGAAGCCGCCGCGCCTGCGCCGCCGCTTCTGCTCCGGCGGCTTGATTGGAGCCGTGATGTCCATGGTGAGACCCGTCCCGTCCCCGATTTTTAGTCGCCTATGAGGACCCAGGCAACCCTAGCCAACATTATGGCAACAAAACGCTGCCGTCGCCGGAATTCATCGCCTTTTTGGTTCCGGTTGGGTGACTTAGGGCAAGCTTATCCGAAGCTCAGAACGGCATGCGCGCCACGCGCTTGGCGAAATAGCCGTCGATCGCCGCGGCAACCTTGTCGGCCATGGTGCCCCTCCAGGTATCGGAGGTGAGGCGTTTCTCATCGTCGGGGTTGCTCAAGAAGCCGAGCTCGAGCAGCACGGACGGCACATCCGGAGCCTTCAACACGCGAAACCCCGCCGATTTCAAGGACTTCGTATGCAGATCGGCGGCGCTCATCCCTCCCACGATGGATCTGGCGAAGATGAGCGATCGGTTCTGGGTCTCCCGCTGGGCAAGGTCGATGAGGATGTTCGCCACCACCTCGTCGGAGTCGCGCGGCAGGTCCACGCCGGCGATGGCGTCGGAGAAGTTCTCCTTCGCCGCAAGCTCCTTGGCCTCGTCGTCCGACGCCTGCTCCGACAGGGTGTAGACGGTGGCGCCGGTCGCATCGGCGGTCTGCTTGGGAAAATAATCGGCGTGAATTGAGACGAACAGGTTCGCTCCCTTCTCTTGCGCAAATTCCACCCGCTCGCGCAAAGCCAGGAAAGTATCGTCGTCTCGCGTGAGATAGACGTCGTATTGCCCTTTTGCCTCTAGCCTCTGCTTGAGCGTCTTGGCAAAGGCGAGCACCACGTCCTTTTCGGTGGTTCCGCTGGCGCTGCTCGTGCCGGGGTCGACGCCGCCATGACCGGGGTCGAGGACGACCACGGGCTTGGCATTGGGGGGCTTTGCCGGCGGATCCGCCTGAGGCGCGGATGCCTCGCTGGCGTGAGATTTAGCGCCCGCTTCGCGGAGCTTGGCGAGAAAGGTCGCGCGGTCGGTGGGTACGAGATCAACGACGAGGCGGGCGGGCTGGTCGGGCCTCGGCTCGAGCACGAAGGCCTTGTCGACGAGAAAGGGGCCACTCACATCGATGACGATGCGCGATTTGCCGGGTGCGAAAAGCCCGAAGCGGTATCCGGTGACGAGCCCCCTCCTCTCGGTGCCGAGCCCAGGCGGCATCTGAAAGCTTACCTCGGGAAGATCGACGATGACGCGATAAGGGTCGCCAAGCGCAAAGACGCTGACCTCGACCTTCTTCGACAGGTCGGCGATGAAGCGGGTGCGCGCGCGGTCGCCCGCAAGCCGTGCATCGTTGGCAATCGTCTGATGCGGACTTGCAGGCGCCTCTTCGGCCGCCATCGCGGCCCCCGCGAGCAGGAGCGCAAGGAGGCTGGCACAGGACAGGGTGGCCCACAGCAAGGCATGCCCGCTTCGCATTTTCCCCTCGCCCAAATGTGACGCCTACGCCTGCCCAGAGCCGCTCGCGGCCCGCTCCCTGAGCGCGCCCCGAATCTCACCGATTCAGCCAAAATATGTCATGGCTACCAGAATCTTAAAGGGCGCTGGTTAAGCAAATCTTGTGACCCTTTGGGGGCGATCTCACGGGAAGACTTGCCAAATCTCCCGCCAAGCCCGTAATAAGGGGCAGACCCTACTTGTAGGGTCCCAACCGGGCGTTTGGACGCTCTGACGCGAGATGGCTCGGGACCTCATTTATTTCGCGCGTCCGGCCTTGAACGAGAAGCGGCCAAGACGCGGAAAACCGGCGGTCAAGTGCGAGACGATCGCTATTCCAAGCTTCTCAGAGCCCGCGCTGGTCGCGGGTCAGGTTTTGCGATGCAAATTCAAAACACAGGGCTAACCAGCGGACAAGGCAAAGCTTTGTCCGTAGCATGTATACGCTGGAGTGCGACCGAGGGCAACCCAAGTGGGCAGCCTCCTATGCGTCATCGCAGCGAATCGTGGTCTATTCAACTTAAGCGCGCGCGGAGCTTGGGCTCTACCGCGGTGCGGCAGCCATTCGCGCCGCCCTCCCCGGCCAGCGCGGCGGAGAACAATCAACATGCCAAGCAAAATGCTAATCGATGCGGCGCATCCGGAAGAGACCCGGGTCGTCGTGGTCAAGGGCACTCGCGTCGAGGAATTTGATTACGAATCAGCGAGCAAGAAGCAGTTACGCGGCAATATCTATCTCGCCAAGGTGACGCGCGTTGAGCCGTCGCTGCAGGCGGCCTTCGTGGATTACGGCGGCAACCGCCACGGCTTCCTCGCCTTTACCGAAATTCATCCGGACTATTACCAAATCCCGGTCGCCGACCGTCAGGCCCTGCTCGAGGAGGAGGCCGCCGAGGAAAGCCGCGCCAGCGCGGCCGAGGCCGCCGAGGATGAAGCCGCGGCAGGGCGGAGGCGACGGCGCGGCCGGCGTGGTCGTGGCCGCCATGATCCTGTGGAGCGGAGCGGGTCAAGCCGCGGCGAGACGACCGATGCTCTCGGCGCAACGCAGTCTGATGCAGACCCTGAGGCGCGCGAGGACGACGGCGACAACGCTCCCCCAGAGCGCAGTCTCGCCATGAAGGGGAGCGATCTGATCCACGAGGTCTCGGAAGCCGTGGAACAGATCGGTGACCTCGATGACGCCGCGGAGCAGTCGGAGACGCGCGCTGCACGTGAGGAGCGCGAGGATCGTGAGGATGACGAGGATGATGAGGCCGATCGGGTGGAAAGCGTGGGCCAGCCCGTCGACATGGTCGAGACCAATGGCGATGCCATTGCTGAAACGGTCAAATCGGTAGGCTCCGAGGACGCGCTTGAGGAGTTGCCGGAGCGCCCCAGGCGCAAGGGGCGCCGGTCGTACAAGATCCAGGAGGTCATCCGCCGCCGGCAGATCATTCTCGTGCAGGTAGTCAAGGAGGAGCGCGGCAACAAGGGTGCGGCGCTCACCACCTATCTCTCGCTCGCCGGCCGCTACACCGTGCTCATGCCGAATACCGCACGCGGCGGCGGCATCTCGCGCAAGATCACCCAGCCCACCGACCGCAAGCGCTTGCGCGAGATCGCGGGCGAGCTCGAAGTGCCGGAAGGCATGGGTCTCATCATCCGCACCGCCGGGGCGCAGCGGACCAAGACCGAGATCAAGCGCGACTACGACTATCTGTTGCGGCTCTGGGAAACCGTCCGCGACCTCACGCTGAAATCGACGGCGCCAAGCCTCGTCTACGAGGAAGGCAGCCTGATCAAGCGGTCGATCCGCGACCTCTACAACAAGGACATCGACGAAGTCCTGGTCGCTGGCGACGACGCCTATCGCGAGGCGAAGGACTTCATGCGCATGCTAATGCCGAGCCATGCCAAGAACGTGAAGCCCTACAAGGAGCCAGAGCCCGTCTTCATCCGCTACCAGGTGGAGCGGCAGCTCGCGGCTATGTTCTCCCCGCAAGTGGTGCTGAAGTCGGGCGGCTACATCGTCATCAACCAGACCGAGGCGCTCGTCGCCATCGACGTCAACTCCGGCAAGGCCACGCGCGAGCACAATATCGAGGACACCGCGCTCAAGACCAATCTTGAGGCCGCCGAGGAGATCGCGCGCCAGCTCCGCCTGCGCGACCTCGCGGGACTGATCGTCATCGACTTCATCGACATGGATGAGCGCCGCAACAGCCGGCTCGTGGAACGGCGGCTGAAGGAATCCTTGCGCAACGACCGCGCACGCATCCAAGTGGGCCGCATCAGCCATTTCGGCCTGCTTGAAATGTCGCGCCAGCGATTGCGCACCGGCATGCTCGAGGGGTCCACGAGCCCATGCCTGATGTGCCAGGGCACCGGCATCGTCCGATCGGTGGAGTCGGTCGCCCTCGATATCTTGCGCTCCATCGAGGACCGCCTCATCACCGACGGCGTGGTGCCGCTGGTGGCGACCACGGCGGTGGACGTGGCACTCTACATCCTCAACCAGAAGCGCTCGCATCTGAAGGACATCGAGCAACGCTATCGGATCCCGATCACGGTGACGGCCGACGAGAATTTGCATGTCTCGCAATTCGTCATCAATCGCTCGGCGGAGTCCGCGACCGGGATCGGCGAGAGCACCGTGGTGCAGATGGATTGGGCGCACCACCATCCCGCTCCGACGCCCGCACCGGCCGCTTCCGCGGAGGTAGAGTCCGACCCGAGCCGGCGCCGGTCGAGGCGCCGCCGCCGCAAACGCCGGGGCCCTGGCGACTACGATGCCGAGGCACCCGAGGCGGGTCCGGCATTTGCCGCGGAAGCGACCGAGCCCGAGGACGAGGAGCCGCAACAGGATTCGGCTGCAGAGGAGCCGGAGGGCGCCGAAGCGGCTGCACAAAACCGTAAGCCTCGCCGTAGAGGCCGGCGCGGCGGACGCCGCGCCAGAATCGGCCAGCGGCCCGAGCGCGGCGCGGCGGAAGCTGAGGGGCTCGGGGCAGACGGCCCGAGCGAGGCGCGTGGCCCAGTGGCGCCAGACGCCGAGGGCCGCAACCGCGGCGAAGCTCCGCGGCGCGAGAGCGAAGCGAGGCCCCAGCAGAATGGGGACGGGCGCCAAAACAAGGCGCTGCAAGACGACATTTCGCGCGCCGATAAGCCTGAGCGAACCGTCCATGATCGTGAGCCCGGGCTCGGCGCGCCGGCCACGGAGCATCCGGCGGCCGCACCCGAAGCCAGAGTGGAGAGCAAGGAGGACGAGGTCACCGCGCCGCCCCGTCGCGGCTGGTGGCAGCGTTAGCGCTTCAGCCAGCCCTTGATGCGCGCTGCGGCGGCCCGCATCGCCGCCTGCGGTCCCGCATAGGAGAGCCGCACGAAGCGGTGGCCACGGATGGGATCGTAGTCGATCCCCGGTGTGATCGCCACGCCGATCTCCTTGAGCATGGCGCGCGCAAAGGCCGTGCTGTCGGAGGTGAGGCCGCTCACATCGGCATAGAGATAAAAGGCGCCGTCGGCGGGAAGGATCGAGCCTAGGCCCGCAGCCGGGAGCTCATTCAAGAGCAAAGCGCGGTTGGCGGCATAGCCGGCCTTGATCGCCTCGAGCTCCTCGATGCCGTCAAAGGCGCCCAGCGCCGCGATCTGCGAGATTGCCGGAGGCGAGATATAGAGGTTCTGGGCGAGGCGCTCCATCGGCCGCACCAAATCCTCGGGCACCACGAGCCAGCCGATCCGCCAGCCGGTCATGCTGAAATATTTGGAGAAGCTATTGACGACGATGGCCGCATCCCAATAGGCGAGCGCCGTTTCGGCCGGCGCTTCATATTCGAGGCCGTGATAGATCTCATCGGAGATCAGCCAGAGCCCGCGGCGTTTGCAGGCCTCGGCGAGCTCCGCGAGCCGGGAGCCCACCGTCATGGTGCCGGTCGGATTGTTCGGGCTTGGGGGGCGACACTCGACCCATAGCGCTCCCGATAATAGCGAGCGATGCGCTCCCGTAAGGCCGGGAGCCCGAGGGCCTCGGTGTAGCCAAGCCGCTCACTCTCGAGGGCGTCGCGCACCCGCTCGCGCGCGGTGCTCGGGGCGGGTGTGGCCGGCTGGCCGACCTCCATATGGATAATGTCCTCGCCTCCAGCGGCACGCGCATTCGCCTCCCCCATCACGTCCATGACGATGAACGGATCAATTCTGCTGCGGCGGGCCATGTCCCGCGGCAAGCGGCCGGCTTTCCGCCCGTCCAAGCCAAGCTCACGCGCAATCATCGGCTCGCACTTTCTTGAAGAGACCGAGCTGCAGCTGTCACGTTGTCGCCGCATTCAAACGCCAATCAATCGATGTTTAAGGCAAAGACGTGGCTCAGGCGAACAGCCCGGCATCCTACCCAGTCCACGAGCGGCTCCAATGCCGTCGACCTTCCGCTAGCCCGGTCATGCGGCGAGGCGAAGGTGCCGGCGCGCCGCCCTGGAGGGCAAGAACCGGCATCTTGGCCCGATACCGGCAAGCCTTTATCATCAAAGCGGACAATGCCTGCTCCGGCTCCCCTTCCTAGCGCCTTAGCCCTACGACGCCTTCGCTGCGCCGCCGTCGGCGGACTTGCCATGTCGCTCGTGACCGCAACGACCGCGGATGCGGCGGGCCTGATCCGCGACGCCGAGACAGAATCGCTGATCCGCAGTTACGCCAAGCCGATCTTCAACGTCGCCGGCCTCGGCGCGCAGGGCATCGATATCCACATCGTCAACGATCGTGCCTTCAATGCCTTCGTCATCGATGGGCACAACATGTTCATCCATGCCGGTGCCCTGATGGAGGCTAAAACGCCCAATCAGATCATCGGCGTGATCGCGCATGAGAGCGGCCATATCGCCGGCGGACACCTGGCACGGCTCCGCAATCAGGTCGCGAGAGCGAGATCGGCCGCCCTGATGCTGCAAATCCTCGGCCTTGCCGCGATGGCGGCTGGCGCAGCCGTCGGCGCGGGCGGTATCGGGCAGGCGGGAATGGGCGTGGCCTATGGCGGCGGCGATGCCGCAATGCGCATGGTGCTCGCCTACCGTCAGGACGAGGAATCCTCCGCCGATCAGGCGGCCGTGACGTTCCTGAATGCGACCAAGCAATCGTCACGAGGCCTGGTCGAGACCTTGGAGTCCATGAGCAACAAGCTGCTTGGCGTGCAAGGCATCAACCCCTATCTGCAGTCGCACCCCCTTCCCCCGCAGCGCCTGGCGCAGCTTCGCAGTCTCGCCGAGGCGAGCCCCTATTACAATAACAAGGACTCGCCTGAGCTGCAGTTCCGGCACGATCTGGTGAAGGCCAAGCTGTATGGCTTCCTCGACCAGCCAGAAACCGTGTTCAATCGTTATCCCCAAACCGATCAGACGCTCCCTGCCAACTATGCGAGGGCCATCGCCACCTATCGCAAATCCGGCGTGCAGGTCGCCCTGCCGCAACTCGATGCGCTGATCGCCGCCAAGCCTGACTGGCCCTATTTCTACGAGATCAAAGGGCAATTCCTGTTCGAGAGCGGTAATGTCACCTCCGCGATCCCGGTTTTGCGCCAGGCGGTGACGCTCGCGCCGGACGAGCCGCTGATCCGCATCATGCTGGCGCAGGCACTACTCGGCACGCCGAGCCTCAAGGATGTGGACGAGGCAATCTCCAATCTGCGGACCGCGCTCGCCCGTGAGACGGGCTCGTCGATGGGTTACCGCCAATTGGCGGCCGCCTACGGCCGCAAGGGCGATGCCGCCAAGGGCGTTGCGCAGCAGCAATATTTGGCGCAAGCGGAGCTTGCATCGGCGGAGGCCTATTTCTATGAAGGACAGTTGAAACTCGCCAAACAGCAAGCGAAACGGGCGAAAGCCGGTTTTATCAACGGCACGCCAGACTGGCTTCGCGCCGACGACATTTTCGCCTTCGAGCTCCCCGCGACCGAATGAGACAAGCTCCCGGAGATCCGAAAACATGAACCTAAGACAAGCCCTCGCCAATGTGGTCGTGGCTGCCGCCGTGGCAGGTCTAACGGCGGCTGGGACCAGTTATGCCCTCCTGCGCCACGCCGGACTTGCGAGTCATCTTGGGCTCGGTGCCGCGCACACCACCCCCGAACAAGCGCGCGTCGAGCAGATCATGCGCGACTATCTCACCAAGAACCCCGAGATCCTCGTCGAAATGACGAACGAGCTCGACAAGCGCCAGGCGGCCGAAGAGACGGCGAAGCAGCAAAAGACCATCAGTGAGAATGCCGATAAGATCTTCAGGTCACCCACCTCCTTTGTCGCCGGCAATCCGAACGGCGATGTGAGCGTGGTCGAGTTCTTCGATTACAATTGCGGCTATTGCAAGCGGGCGCTCCCCGAAGTGGTCAAGCTCGTCAATGGCGACAGCAAGGTCCGCCTCGTCCTCAAGGAGCTACCGATCTTCGGCGATGACTCCGAGGCGGCGGCGAAGCTGGCGCTGGCCGCGATCAAGCAGGGCAAATATTTCGAGATGCATCAAAAGCTGTTCTCCGAGCCCGGCAAGGCCGACAAGGAGAAGGCTTTGCGCGTCGCCAAGGAGCTTGGGCTCGACGCCGATAAGCTGCAGAAGGACGCGGACGACCCCTCCGTCAAGCAGGCGCTCGATGAGAGCAAGGACCTGGCCCAGAAGCTCGGCCTGCAAGGGACACCGCTCTATCTGATCGGCGACCGGGTTGTGCCAGGCGCGCCCGACGACCTCTACGACCAGCTCACGAAAAACGTGGCCGAGGTTCGCCAGAAGGGCTGTAGCAGCACCTGCTAGGGCGGGGCCGCGGGGAGCGCCGGTTCTGGTAAACCGATGCTCTTCCCACGTTTTGCGCGGCGCAGCAAAAACTGTTAAAGGGGCCGGCTTATCCGCCTTCAGGCGTCGGGACAGGTATGCGGGGCACCACCATGTCCCAACTCACACCATGACCAAACCGATCTACGTCTTGAACGGGCCCAATCTCAACCTGCTCGGATCGCGCGAGCCTGAGGTCTACGGCAAGGAGAGCCTTGAGGATGTCCGCGCCCGCTGCGAGCAAAGGGCGGCCAAATTGGACTTTGCCATCGACTTCCGGCAGAGCAATCATGAGGGTGAGCTGGTGGCATGGATCCAAGAGGCGCGCGGCCAAGCGGCCGGGCTGATCGTCAATGCCGGGGCTTTCACGCATACCTCGATCGCCATGCTTGATGCGTTGCTGGCCACCGATATCCCTTGCGTCGAGGTGCACCTGTCCAACATCTTCAGGCGCGAGAGCTTTCGCCACCTGTCCTATATCTCGAAGGGCGTGAAGGGCGTGATCTGCGGGTTTGGCGCCCTGAGCTACGAGCTTGCCATCGAGGCGCTGGCCGCTTCGATCGAAGCGCACGGAGCCGGCTGATGGCGGAGGAGAGGACGCCGCAGATGACGAAAAAGGCAGGGAGCTTCGACAGCGACCTCATCCGCGAGCTCGCCGAGCTGCTGAGCGAGACGGGACTCACCGAGATCGAGATCGAGCATGAAGGCCAAAGGGTGCGCGTGGCGCGAAACGTCACCGTTGGGGTCGGCGCGCTCTCTGCCGATGTCGCGCGGGCGCCGCGCGAGATCGGCGACAGGGGCACCGCCGACGAGCCGCACCATCCGGGCACCCTCCTCTCGCCCATGGTCGGGACCGCCTACCGCTCGCCCGAGCCGGGCGCCCCGCCGTTCGTCGAGATTGGCAGCCGCGTCGCTGCCGGACAGACCATTCTCATCATCGAGGCGATGAAGACCATGAACCACATCCCGGCCCCGCATGCCGGTACGGTCCTCGCTGTCCTCATCGACGACGGCCAGCCCGTCGAATTTGCCGAGCCGCTTGCCGTGATCGAGAAGGGCTAGGCGCTTCTTGGTATGTTCGACAAGATCCTGATCGCCAACCGGGGAGAGATCGCGCTTCGCATCGAACGCGCCTGCAAGGAGCTCGGCATCGCCACGGTCGCGGTGCACTCGACCGCCGACGCCGACGCCATGCATGTGCGGCTTGCCGATGAAAGCGTGTGTATCGGCGCCCCTCCGGCTAAAGACAGCTATCTCAACATCCCGCAGATCGTCGCCGCTTGCGAGATCACCGGCGCCGACGCCGTGCATCCCGGCTATGGCTTTCTCGCCGAGAATGCCCGCTTTGCCGAGATCCTCGAAGAGCACGAGATCACCTTCATCGGCCCGAGCCCGGAGCATGTGAAGCTCATGGGCAACAAGATCCAGGCGAAGGAGACCGCAAAAGCGCTCGGCCTTCCCTTGGTGCCGGGCTCCGGCGGCGCCATCACCGATCTTCAGGAGGCGCAAGCGATCGCCAGCGACATCGGCTATCCAGTGCTGGTGAAGGCCGCGTCCGGCGGCGGCGGCCGCGGCATGAAGGTCGCGCATGTGGAGAACGAGCTCGAGCCCGCCTTGGCCACGGCGCACATCGAAGCCAAAGCGAGCTTCGGCGACGACACGGTCTATCTCGAGAAATATCTCGCGCATCCACGCCATATCGAGGTGCAGGTCCTGGGCGACGGCGAAGGCAACGCCATCCATCTCGGCGAGCGCGATTGCTCGCTGCAGCGGCGGCACCAGAAGCTTTGGGAGGAAGCCCCCTCGCCCGCCCTCAACGTGAACGAGCGCATGCGCATCGGCGAGACCGTGGCCAAAGCGATGCGGGAGCTGCGCTATCGGGGGGTGGGCACCGTGGAATTCCTCTATGAGGGCGGCGAGTTCTACTTCATCGAGATGAACACGCGGCTCCAGGTCGAGCACACCGTCACCGAGATGATCACGGGCATCGACCTCGTCATCGAGCAGATCCGCATCGCGGCGGGCGCGCCCCTCTCCCTCAAGCAAGAGGACATCCGATTCCACGGCCACGCCATCGAATGCCGGATCAACGCGGAGGACCCGCGCACCTTCCGGCCGTCACCGGGGACGATCACGCATTTCCATCCGCCGGGAGGTCTAGGTGTCCGTGTCGATTCCGGCGCCTATGCCGGCTACACCATCCCGCCCTACTACGACAGTCTGATCGGCAAGCTCATCGTGCATGCGCGCACCCGCAACGAATGCCTGATGCGGCTGAAGCGGGCGCTGGGCGAGTTCGTCGTCGACGGCATCGACACGACCATCCCGCTGTTCAAGTCTCTGCTCGCAGAGCCTGACATTGCCGATGGCCAATATGATATCCATTGGCTGGAGAGCCATTTGGCGCGAAGCTGATCGGCTCCTCCCGGAAAAGCCCATGACCTCCATCGACGACGTCATGATCGAGATCACGCCGCAGGTGCTGCTCAAGGCCTATGCCTGCGGCATCTTCCCCATGGCGGAGAGCGCCGAGGACAACGCGCTTTACTGGATCGAGCCCGAGCGGCGGGGCATCCTGCCCCTGGACCGCGTGCATGTTCCGCACCGGCTCGCCCGCACCATCCGCCAAGGCGGCTTCGAGGTCAGGATCGACCACGATTTCGACGCCGTCATCGAGGGCTGCGCGGCGCCGCGCGCCGGCAGGCGCAGCACCTGGATCAATGGGCGCATTCGCAGCCTCTATGCCGACCTGTTCGCCCTTGGCCATTGTCACACGGTGGAGGTCTGGGAGGGCGGAGAGCTGATCGGCGGGCTGTACGGGGTGCATCTCGGCCGCGCCTTTTTCGGCGAGAGCATGTTCTCCAAGGCCCGCGATGCGAGCAAGGTCGCGCTCGTCTATCTCATTGCCCGGCTCAAATTCGGGGGCTTCGTGCTGCTCGATACCCAGTTCGTGACCGGGCACCTCGCCCGCTTCGGCGCGATCGAAGTGGGGCGTGAAGAGTTTCAGCGGCTTCTCGAGGGCGCGCTTTACTGCGGGCGCGCTGGCGGCGCTGGCCGCGACGCTCGCTTCGCCGGTGCAGTTGGCGCGGGCGCCGCCGGGGCTGCAGCCGTGGGCGCGGGCGCCGGCGCTGCCGCGGCGGAATTCTCGCTGCTCGCCGCCGGGGCGACCGGGGCCGAGGTCTTGCAGCTGGTGAGCCAGACGTCGAACACTGGGTGCTCGACGGCGTGAAGCCCTGGGCTTTCGGCGAACATCCAACCGGTGAAGATGCGCTCGACCTCGCCGGTGAGCTTGATCTCGTCCACCTCCACGAAGGACGTGGTGTGGGGCGGTTCCGTCGGCGGGCGGCTATTGCAGACGCGCGGCGTCACCTTGAGCGCGCCGAACTGCACCGTCTGATTGATCGGTATCTCCAGATGCGAGATGCGGCCCGTCACCTTGTCGAGGGCGGCGAACACGGCAATCGGATTTTGGACCTTGTCGGCGCGGGCGGGTTGCGCACCGAGCGTCCCCGCCATAGCGAGAAGGACCAAAAGCTGAGCGAGGCCCGTGTGGAGCCGTCGTGCTTCAGAGTCTTGCATCATGCCGCACACCTTCTGAACTGGCTCGCAAGCAGTCACTTCGGCGTCCCTTGAACTTTCAGGCCTCGACCACGAATTGGGCATGGGTATGACGCGGACAATGCGGCCCCATGCCTCATAGGGCCAGCTCGGCTGCAAAGCGAAGGCGGATGTGATCGGCGGTCCACTCTCCCTCGGCATCGCAAAGCGAGGCGCGCAACAGCTCGATCACCTCGGTCAGTACCTCGGTCCGCTCCGGCTCCTCGAATTGCTCAAAGAAGGAGCGGCCGAACGTCGTTAGCCACCCCTCCATTCCGGTCTCGAGCCGGGTCGGGCACGGCACCAGCATGATCGCCTTGACGCTGAATCCACCCCGCTCGAGCAGGCGCCGATATTCGCTGGCGGCAGGAAAGAACCAGGGCGCGACACGTGCCGGGTTGCCGCCGCGGGCCGCGCCCACCGCCCGCATCGCCGTGGCAATCGCGGCCACATTGCCGTGACCGCCGAGCTCGCCGACGAAGCGGCCGCGGGGACGGAGCGCGCGCGCCACGCCCGCGATCACGAGATCGGGCCGGCGCATCCAATGGAGCGCAGCATGGGAGAAGACGGCATCGAATTCCGCCTCGAAGGGGAGCGCGTGCCCATCCACCCTTTGCACCTTGAGACCCTTGGCGGCGGCGGCGGCAAGCAGCTCCTCGCTCAGATCGGCACCAAGGACGACGGCGCCGGAGGCTGCGATCTCCTCGGTGAGCACGCCGTCGCCGCAGCCAAGATCGAGGATCCGCTCGCCTTGCTTCGGCGCCAGCAGGTCGAGCACGGGACGGGTGAGCTCGGAGACGAAACGCCCGTTGCGGGCGTAGTCGTCTGCCGACCAGCGCTGTACCGGCTTCGGCGGCGTGGTCTCGACGGCGCTCATTCTATCAGCTCGGCTGCCAAGGTTCGTAGTCGAGGGGCGCCGATTTGCCGGCGTCCGGATTGAGGATGCTGCCGGGCGGCCGGTAGGCTTGCGGCGTGCCTGTCATATTGGGGACATATCGCTTCTGCCAGGGACGCGGCGCGTAGGTCTCCTCGGTCGGCGGGACGTCCACGGTGTGGTGCAGCCAGCCATGCCATTCGGGCGGAACGAGCGAGGCTTCTGCGACGTCTTTATAGATGACCCAGCGCCGTTTCGCGTCCTGCGTCTGATAGTAGACATTGCCGAAGGCATCGGCGCCCACGCGGGCGCCGTGACGCCAAGTATAGAGACGCGTGCCGATCGTGTTGCCGGTCCACCAGGCGAAAAGCTCGGTCAAGAGTTTCATGCAGGACGCATCGGGCGCTGTTCAATAGGCGGTGCGGACTATGGCGTCAGGCCTGAGGTCTGTCCAGACGGCCAATTGGCTGTTTGGGCGTTAGGCTCGCTTTTCCGCATTCCAGTCGCCGATAGCGTCGCTTCCTCCGGCTGCGTGTTGCACCCTGGCCCTAGTGACCGGTGGACCCCGCCTTCGGGACCGGCTTGGCACTGACCCGACTGATGGCTTGCTGCACCCGCCGCCGGCCGGCCTGGGCTGCGGGTTCCCCTGCTTCGCCGCTTGCGCATAAGCGCTCGCTGATCCCACGAATGCAGCAATGGCTGTTGCTACTACGATCCACCGCATTGCTTCCTCCTTCGATCGCCAACTCCAAAGCAGGACCTGGGGTCCAGGCGAGAGCGCTTGTGGAGAAGCTTGAGATCCCGCCCGCCATCGTTATGCGGTTTGGTCTCACAAAGCCATCCGCGCTCCCTCTAGCTCGCAGCGGCATGACCGCACGCCGAGCGGTGCCCGCGTTTTTCACAGGTCGTCCCCAGGCTAGCGCACAGGATTTAGTGGAATTTAACGGGTAGCTTCCTATATATTGATGTCTAGTTGATGACAACACCGAATCGCCCCACGTTTGTAGGTTCGAATCAAAGCGTTGAAAGCGGGGGGTTGGAAACAAAATGCGGATCGAAAGAAAGTTTACCGAAGCGGGAAAATCGCCCTACGACGCCGTTCCCTTTCGGGAGAGCGCGAGCGAGATCCGCAATCCCGACGGCTCGGTGGTTTTCAAGCTCGAACGCTTCATCGTGCCGGCGCATTGGAGCCCGGTCGCGGCCGACATCCTCGCCCAGAAATATTTCCGCAAGGCCGGCGTCCCGGCCAAAGCGAAGAAGATCGAGGAGACCGCCCTTCCCTCTTGGCTCTGGCGCTCGGCGCCGGACCAGGACGCTCTTAATACTATGCCGGAAGACGCTCGCTTCAGCGGGGAGACCGATGCCCGCCAGGTTTTCGACAGGCTTGCCGGAACCTGGACCTACTGGGGCTGGAAGGCCGGCTATTTCACCACCGAGGAGGATGCGCGCGCCTTTTTCGACGAGCTTCGCTACATGCTCGCCATGCAGATGGGCGCCCCCAACAGCCCGCAATGGTTCAACACCGGGCTCCATTGGGCATATGGCATCGACGGCCCGAGCCAGGGCCATTACTACGCGGACTTCGCCACTGGCGAGATCAAGGCGTCGGCGTCGGCTTACGAGCATCCACAGCCCCATGCCTGTTTCATCCAGTCGATCGAGGACGATCTCGTCAACGAGAACGGCATCATGGATCTGTGGGTGCGCGAGGCCCGTCTGTTCAAATATGGATCAGGCACGGGCTCCAATTTCTCGAGGCTCCGCGGCGAGAACGAGCCGCTTTCGGGCGGCGGCAAGTCGTCGGGGCTGATGAGCTTCTTGAAGATCGGCGATCGCGCCGCCGGGGCCATCAAGTCCGGGGGCACGACGCGACGCGCGGCCAAGATGGTCGTGGTCGACATCGACCACCCCGACATCGAGAGCTTCATCAACTGGAAGGTCATCGAGGAGCAGAAGGTGGCGGCGCTCGTCACCGGCTCCAAGATCCTGGCCGAGCGGCTCAACGCCATTCTCAAGGCCTGCGTCAATTGCGAGGGCGAGGGCGCCGACTGCTTCGACCCGAAGCGCAATCCGGCGCTGAAGCGCGAGGTCAGGGCGGCGCGCAAGGCCAAGGTGCCGGACAACGCCATCCGCCGGGTGATCCAATTCGCCCGCCAGGGATATACCTCCCTCCACTTCCCCGTCTACGACACCGATTGGGATTCGGAGGCCTATCGCACCGTCTCAGGTCAGAACTCCAACAATTCCGTGCGCGTCACCGACGAGTTCCTGCAGGCGGTCGCGAAGGACGGCGATTGGCAGCTCACCTTTCGCAAGGACGGCTCGGTCGCCAAGACGCTGAAGGCACGCGACCTTTGGGAGCAGGTCGGTCACGCCGCCTGGGCCTGCGCCGATCCCGGCATTCAATTCCACACCACGATCAACGATTGGCACACCTGCCTCGCCTCGGGCCCGATCAGGGCGTCCAACCCCTGCTCGGAATACATGTTCCTCGACGACACGGCCTGCAATCTCGCCTCGCTCAATCTGATGGCGTTCCGCAGCGAGGATGGCAGCTTCGACGTGGAGGCCTATGAGCACGCCATCCGGCTCTGGACCATCGTGCTCGAGATCGCGGTCATTATGGCGCAGTTCCCCTCGCGCCGGATCGCGCAGCTCTCCTACGAGTACCGGACGCTCGGGCTCGGCTACGCCAATATCGGTGGGCTGTTGATGGCCTCGGGGGTTGCCTACGACTTTGCCGCGGCGCGCTCGCTGTGCGGGGCGCTCAGCGCCATCATGACCGGCATCGCCTATGCCACCAGCGCCGAGATGGCGCGTGAGCTCGGGGCCTTCGTCGGCTATGCACAGAATCGCGAGCCGATGCTCCGAGTCATGCGCAATCACGCCCGCGCGGCCAAAGGCGAGCCGGTCGGCTATGAGGAACTACAGACGGCGCCCGTCCCCCTCGACCATGCCTCCTGCCCCGATCCCAAGCTGCTCGCCCACGCCGTGCATGCCTGGGAGCGCGCCATCGGGCTCGGCCGCCAATATGGCTACCGCAATGCGCAAGCCACGGTGATCGCGCCGACCGGCACCATCGGCCTCGTCATGGATTGCGACACCACCGGGATCGAGCCCGATTTCGCGCTGGTCAAATTCAAGAAGCTTGCCGGGGGCGGCTATTTCAAGATCATCAACCGCATGGTGCCCGAGGCCTTGCGCGTGCTCGGCTATGACGAGGCCGCGGTCAAGCGGATCATCGACTATGCCGTGGGTTGCGGCACGCTCGCCGGCGCGCCCGGCATCAACCACGAGACGCTGGTCGCCAAGGGCTTCACCCCGGAGAAGCTCGCCGCCCTCGACAAGGCGGTGGCCTCGGCCTTCGACATCAAATTCGCCTTCAACAAATGGACGCTGGGCGAGGCGTTCTGCGTCGGCGTGCTCGGGCTTCCCGCCGAGCGGCTCAACCAGCCCGACTTCGATCTCCTGGCCGAGATCGGGTTCCTCAAGCGGGACATCGAGGCAGCCAATGAATATGCCTGCGGGTCGATGACGCTGGAAGGCGCGCCGGGCATCGATCCCAAGCACTTGCCGGTGTTCGACTGCGCCTCGCCCTGCGGCCGCAAGGGCAAGCGGTTCCTCTCGGTCGAGAGCCATATCCGCATGATGGCGGCGGCGCAGCCCTTCATCTCCGGCGCTATCTCCAAGACCATCAACATGCAGAACGAGGCAAGTGTCGAAGACTGCAAGGAGGCCTACCTCCTCTCCTGGCGCCTCGCGCTCAAGGCCAACGCACTCTATCGCGACGGCTCCAAGCTATCGCAGCCGCTCAACGCCCAGCTCCTCGCCGACGAGGAGGACGAGCAGGATGAGGTGCTCGCCGCAATCGGCGCCGATCAGCCGCAAGTGCAGCGCGCGACCGTGATCGCCGAGCGCATCGTCGAGCGCGTCATCGAACGCTTCCGTGCCCGCGCCGAGCGCGATCGCTTGCCCGACCGGCGCAAGGGTTACACACAGAAGGCAGTGGTCGGCGGTCATAAGGTCTATTTAAGAACTGGAGAGTACGAAGACGGTCGTCTCGGTGAGATTTTCATCGACATGCACAAGGAGGGCGCAGCTTTCCGCTCGCTCATGAATAACTTCGCGATCGCCGTGTCGGTGGGCTTGCAATATGGGGTGCCGCTCGACGAGTTCGTCGATGCCTTCACCTTCACGCGCTTCGAACCTGCGGGTCCGGTGCGCGGCAACGAGGCTATCAAGAACGCAACCTCGATTCTCGACTATATCTTCAGAGAGCTTGCAGTTTCCTATTTAGGGCGCTACGAGCTTGCTCATGTTGATCCAAATGAGATCGGCAACACGACGCTCGGCACCGGAGACGTGGGTGAAGGCAGACGTTCTGCTGAAGCTCTCGTGTCGCCCGGCTTCACGCGTGGACGCTTCAGTGATCGCAAGCGCCTCGCTCCGGGCAAATCGCAAAGCGCCGGCGCGCAAGCGCATGCGCTGCAGGCAAGCCTCGATGACGACGCACTTCCGCGCACGACGAGTCTTGCCAATTCGCCCGCACCAAATGCGGTCCCTTCGCCAACGACAGAACATGTCGCTAGAGCCGTCGAGGCACTTGCCGAGCGCGGCTCGACCAACCTTATCGCCGAAGCGCGCGTTAAGGGTTATGAAGGGGAGGCATGTGGAGAATGCGGAAACTTTACCCTCGTTCGCAACGGCACGTGTCTCAAATGCGATACGTGCGGAGC
This sequence comes from uncultured Alphaproteobacteria bacterium, assembly GCA_963804515.1. GTDB lineage: Bacteria > Pseudomonadota > Alphaproteobacteria > Rhizobiales > Methyloligellaceae > Methyloceanibacter. The sequence continues at coordinate 554,860 of CAWDQR010000001.1, forward strand.
GACGAGTGGATGTAGCTAGAGTGAACTACCAGCCAGCCCGATAGGAGGGATGCACTATGGCAGTAGCGAAGAAGAAGCCCGCAGCGAAGAAGAAGCCGGCGCGCAAGACCGCGGCGGCGAAGAAGCCGATGGCCAAGAAGACCGGCACGGCTCGCCGCAAGACGGCTACGAAGAAAAAGTAGCTGGTGAGGCGCGGGGGCTCGCCCCCCGCGCCCGCCCCCTCTCGTCTGTTCGGCCGGGGCGCCGGGGCGTGTTTTCTCAGTCTTTTTCAACATCTTTCCGCAGTCACTGCCCGCTCATCGAGCGTGGTCTTTGGCCGCCCATGCGCCCGGGTCTTTTGCGGCTAAGTCCCAGCCTCTTCTTCGCCGGCGGCGCTGAAGCCTTCCTTGGCAATTAGGTCCCAGAGCGCGGCAAGCGCATGGTCGAGCAGGCCCGCATCCACGCTGCGCAGCACCACAAAGGTGCCGAGCCGGCTCTTCTCGAAGAATGGATAGCTGCCGATCTGCACCTCCGGATGGGCGCCCTGCACCTCCGCCAGGCCCGGCGCCACATCCCCCTCCGGCGCATCGATGCGGACGGACCTGGAGAGCATCGGCCGGCCCTTCTTTAGGCGCGGGGCAACGGCATTGAGCATCACCTGCATGATGCGCGGAATCCCCGCCATCACGATCACGTTGCCGAGCATGAAGCCGGGAGCGCGGGAGACGGGATTGTCGATCAGCTCGGCGCCTTCCGGGAGGCGGGCCATTCTGAGCCGCGCCGGGGTCAGCTCCGCGCCGCGATAGCCCTTGCGCATCACCTCGACGGCGCGCGGGTCGATGGCGGCCTCGACCCCGAAGGCGGATGCGATGGCGTCCGTGGTCACGTCGTCATGGGTCGGGCCGATGCCGCCGGTGGTGAAGACATAGGTGTAGCGGGCGCGGAGCTCGTTTACGGCGGCGACGATCTCGGCTGGGAGGTCCCGCACCACCCGCACTTCGCATAAGCCAATTCCGACCTCGGTGAGGTAGCGCGCAATATGGGAGATGTTCTCATCCCTGGTGCGCCCAGACAGGATCTCCTCGCCGATCACGAGAAGGCCCGCGGTGACGGTGTCGGTATTCGAAGGGGTATCGGTCATGTCGGGCTGCGCAGGAAGCGACGTAAACTCCGAATCCCATTATTGACCGTCATGGCCGGCTTGTCCCGGCCATCCACGACTTCGACGTGTTGCGGCTCCAAAGGATGCCCCCCAGGCCGGGCATGACAATTCCAGCTAGGCCAGAATGAAGTCTAGCGCCCTGCCGCGGTTCGGCCAACTGCCAAGAGCTCGTGACCTTAAGCGCGAACCCGGGCGCGCCCGTTGCACATCGGCTCATTTCACCTTAAGTGAAGATCGACCACTCAATTCCGAACGCACCAGATGTCGAACCTCGAATTCGCCCGCGCCCAAGCGCGCGACACCAAGATCAAGCTGCACGGGCCGGACGCCTTTGCCGGCATGCAGAAGGCCGGCCAACTCGTGGCCGAGGTTCTCGACCTCCTGGTTGACAAGGTCAGGCCCGGCGTGACCACCGAAGCTCTCGACGCCTTCGTGTTCGATTTCGCTCTTGAGCATGGCGCCATCCCCGCTCCGCTCAATTATCGCGGATTCCCGAAATCGATCTGCACCTCGCTCAATCACGTGGTCTGCCATGGCATCCCCGGGCCCCGGGCGCTGAAAGAGGGCGATATCCTCAATATCGACGTGACCTTCATCGTCGACGACTGGCATGGGGATTCGAGCCGCATGTACGGCGTGGGCAAGATCAACCGCGCCGCGGAGCGGCTGCTCGAGGTCACCTACAACGCGCTGATGCGGGGTGTCGCCGCGGTCAGGCCGGGCGCCACCACCGGCGACATCGGCGCCGCCATTCAGACCTATGCGGAGGCCGAGCGCTGCAGCGTGGTGCGGGATTTCTGCGGCCATGGATTGGGGCGCGTCTTCCATGACCGGCCGAATATCCTGCATTACGGGGAGCCCGGCGAAGGTCTGCAGCTCAAGCCCGGCATGCTCTTCACCATCGAGCCGATGATCAATCTAGGCAAGCCTCCGGTGAAAATCCTGTCCGACGGCTGGACCGCGGTCACTCGCGACCGCTCGCTCTCGGCGCAATTCGAGCATACAGTCGGCGTCACGGAGACGGGATGCCAAGTGTTCACCGTGTCCCCAAGAGGCTTGGACCGGCCACCTCTTCCACGGCAATAGAGCGGGCTGAATGGGCTTCAAGGATGCGGGCAAGCCCCATTATCTGGGACATCGCGAGAGACTGAGGCGACGGTTCCGCGCGAGGTGGTCAAGCGGGCGCTCGAGTTGTCATCCACCGCAATCGTGCTCGTGCATAATCACCCCCTCCGGGGGGCCCCACGCCCTCCCGCGCTGATACCGAGATGACGAAGCAGATCGTCTCGGCGGCAAAGAATCTCGGCATCGTGGTCCGTGACCGCATCATCGTCAGCAAGCAGGGCCATGCGAGCTTCCGGGGCCTCGGGCTGATCTGAGCGGAGCTTCCGCTTTCGGGCGTAACAGCTTGCTTCTCCCCCCTTGAGGGGGGGAGGAACAGGGAGGGAGTTCGACTTAACCGCTCCTGCTGCTACCCTCCTACGTTCGCGCGCCCTCGATCGCGCTACGGCTTCGCTGCTTGAGCGCGGTTCGCGTGAACGTGCTCCCCCTTAAAGGGGGAGCGGGGCATAGGGGGATGCGCCCAGCGCCAATCAATCAACAGGCGGTGCGGCAGCCATGCGCGCGGATTTCGGCTACCCGCGCGGTGAGCTCGGCGTAAAGGTCGTCGGTGCCCTCGCCCAGCACCCGGTCGCCGACGAGATAGAAAGGTACCCCCTCACCCCCAAGGCCCGCGCGAGCCCCGTCGTCTCAGCAAGCGCCCCGTCGATCGACGGGTTCTGAATGTCTCGTTCCAGCCGTGCCGTGTCGAGACCAAGCTCGCCGGCGATGCGCATCGCCTTGTCCTTGGTCGCCCGGCCGGGCTCGGTGAATAGGCGCTGATAGAGCTCGAAATATTTACCTTGGGCCATGGTGGCAAGCTTCACCCTCGCCGCGCTTTCGGAATCGGCGCCAAGCAGCGGAAGCTCCCTCAGCACCAGACGGACTTGGCCGTCTTCGGCGATCAGCTTGGCCAAAGCGGGGGCGCCCTGCCGGCAATAGGGGCAGTTCGCGTCGTAGAACGCGACCACGCTCACATCGCCGTTGGGGTTGCCGGCCACGAAGCCCGCTGGCGAGCGGAAGATCTGCTCGGCATTCACGCCAACCGCCCGCTGCTGGCGGACCTCCTGCCATCTCGCCCCGAGACTATAGACGGCGACGGCGATCACCATCGCAGCGGCCGCCAGGGCGAGGAGTGTTCGTCTCACGGAACGGGGGGAGGAGCCGAAGCGCCTAGGCCGGTGGCGGCCCGAACACGAGCACGGCGTTGAGCCCCCCGAAGGCGAAGGAGTTCGACATCGCGTAATTGACCTCGCGCTTCCGCCCCACATTCGGGGTGTAGTCGAGATCGCATTCGGGATCGACCTCGTCGAGGCCGACCGTCGCCGGCACGAAATTCTCCCCGATGGCCTTGACCGCGGCGACGGCCTCGATGCCGCCGCCGGCGCCGAGACAATGGCCATGCATGGACTTGGTGGAGGAGATCGAGAGCTTGTTCGCCGCGTTGCCGAAGATACGCTTGATGGCGCGGGTCTCGTTGATGTCGTTGACCGTCGTCGCGGTGCCGTGGGCATTCACATAATCGATGTCGCTCGGCGCCAAGGCGCTGTCATCGAGAGCTATCTGCATGGCCATGGACGCCCCGTCGATCGAGGGGTTGACCATGTCGGCGGCGTCGGCGGTCATGCCGTAACCCATCAGCTCGGCAAGGATCGGAGCGCCGCGGGCCTTGGCGCGCTCATACTCCTCGAGCATCAGGATGCCTGCGCCTTCGGCGAGCACGGTGCCGTTCCGCTTCTTGGCGAAAGGCCATAATCCATCTGGGCTCAGCACCCGCATGGCCTGCCAGGCCCGGGTCGCGCCCCAGTTCAGCGAGGCTTCGGCGGCGCCGGCGAGGCCGAAGTCGACGAGCCCTTCGCGGATCATGCGATAGGTGAGGCCGATCGCATGCGTCGCCGTCGCGCAGGCGCTCACCACGCCGAAGGTCGGCCCCTTGATGCCGTATTCGATGCTGACATGGGCCGACGCGGAGCTGCCGATCGCCTTCAGCAGCGTGAGCGGATGCGTCGCGCGCTTGTTCTCCTTGAACAGCATCTTGTAGGAGAATTCGAGCGTGGTGAGGCCGCCGACGCCGGAGCCTATGATGCAGGCCGAGCGATAGCTCTCGCTGTCCTTGAGCGGCAGCTCTAGCTTCGACTGAGCGACCGCTTCCTGCGCCGCGCAGCCTGCATATTGGGAGTATTTGTCGGCCAACAGCAGCGATTTGCTCTTGAGCCGCTCCCGCGGATCGAAGTCGGGCACCTCACCGGCGATGGTGATGTACAAATCCTCTGTGGAGAAGCTTTGGACTTGGCGAATGCCGCATTCACCGTTTTTGAGCGCAGCCCAAAAACGGTCCACACCAGTGCCCAAAGGAGTAACCACGCCCTGGCCGGTGACCACGACGCGTCGGCGCCCATTAGAATGTGTCATGCTTTGCTAACGTAACTCCGGAGATCGTAGACGCCCAGGAAGGCCCCGAGCGCGATGTCGCGCTCAAGCCGCTGCGCCCGAAGCCTTCGTCTCTACGATAATGCCCTTGACGCGATCGACGACAGATCCCACCGTCGCGAACGCCTCCACTTCCTCATTCGCATTATAAGGGATTTCGATCCCGAAAGTATCCTCAATATCGAACACGATCACCGCGAGATCAAGGGATTCGATCTCGAGCTCGCTCAGGGGCGTTTCGAGCGCTACGGTCTTCGATGGGTCCTTCATGTTCTTACGCAAAATCTCGATGATCTTGGTAGCCACATCATCCATATCGCTCTCCCTGCCCCGTTGCGGGGTCCGCGTCCTGCCCTCCCGCTAATTCATAGCATTACCGAGGGCAAGTCAGGTATCGGAATAGACTTAAAAACTTTTCGAGTCTACGCCGTCCTAATCCAATTCATCCGCATATCAAAGGCTCTCATCGCCAACAAAATTGGCCTTTTTTGGCCGCTCGCGCCATGGTTTCAGCATAATCGCGGCCTTACCCACAGTGGGTAGCTCCCCCGCCTCTCGGCCCCCCGCTCGTGCTATAGTAATAGTCAATCGAAAGCGAACAAGAGCCCCTGCGGCCAATTGCCTCCGAGCCACTGCCGGCGGCTCGGACCAGATAAAGCGCAAAGAGGCTAAAAAGACGCTAAGGCGGCATCCTTGTCATGGCTAAACCGAGGTTAACCCCACAAAGCGCGCCGGCCAACGCTTCCGCCGGCGCGCGTCCATGGCTGAAGGCCTACCCGAAGGACGTCGACTGGGGGATGAAGTTCGAGCCCGCTTTGCTCGGCAGCCGGCTCGATGCGGCGGTCGAGGCGTTCGGCTCGCGGCCCTGCACCTATTTCATGGGCCGGCGGTTGAGCTTTGCCGAGATCGGGCACCTCTCCGACCGGGCCGCGAAAGGATTGCAGGAGCTCGGCGTCGGCGAAGGCGTGAAGGTAGGACTGCTCCTGCCCAACACGCCCACCTTCGTCATCTATTACCACGCAATCCTCAAGGCAGGCGGAACGGTCGTCAACTTCAGCCCCCTCTACAGCGTCGAGGAGATCGAGCTTCAGGCGCAGGACAGCGGCACCAAGATCATGGTGACGCTCGATCTTGCGGCCACCTTCGATAAGGTCGAGGCGCTGCTTGCCAAGGGCACGCTCGAAAGGGCGGTGGTCGCGAGCTTCGCTTCGCTCTTGCCGGCGCTGAAGTCGGTCGGGCTGAAACTGCGCCGGGGACCGAAGCTCGCGCAAATCGGCTCCTCGCCCCAACGGAGCAAGATTGTGCGCGAGCGGGAGCTGCTGGCCAATGACGGCCGCTATCGGAGACCGGCGATCACGACCGACGCGGTCGCGGTGCTGCAATATACCGGCGGCACCACGGGAACGCCCAAGGGCGCCATGCTCACCCATGCCAACCTCTCGATCAATGTGAGCCAAGTGATGGCTTGGTGGAGCCGGACGGCGAGCGACGGCGACCGCGTGATCGGCATTCTGCCCCTCTTCCACGTCTTTGCCATGACGACAGTGATGAACTTCGGCATCAGCCAGGGCATGGAGATGATCCTCGTGCCGAGATTCGAGCTGATCGAGATGTTGAAGCTGATCACCAAGTTGCGCCCGAAGATGATGCCGGGCGTGCCCACCGTGTACAACGCCATGATGCGGCACCCGCATATCGGCAATTTCGATCTCACCTCCCTCGAATTCTGCATCTCCGGCGGCGCCGGGCTTCCGCTCGAGGTGAAGCGGGGCTTCGAGGCGATCTCCGGCTGCAAACTCACCGAAGGCTATGGCTTGAGCGAGACCTCGCCGGTCGCGACCTGCAATCCGCACGACCGCCCCCCCAAGGAGGGGTCCATCGGCCTGCCGCTCCCGGGCACCGAGCTCAGCATTCGCTCGCTCGAGTATCCGGCTGTGGAAATGCCACACGGCGAGACCGGCGAGATTTGCATTTCCGGACCGCAGGTGATGCCGGGCTATTGGAACAAGCCGGAGGAGACGGAGAACGCTTTCGTCGGGCGCTTCCTCCGCACCGGCGACGTCGGCTACATGGACGAGGAGGGCTTCATCTTCATCGTCGACCGCATCAAGGACATGATCAACGCCTCCGGCTTCAAGGTCTATCCCCGCCGCATCGAGGACGCACTCTACGAGCATCCGGCGGTGGCAGAGGTGACGGTGATCGGCATCCCCGACGCCTATCGGGGCGAGGCGCCAAAGGCCTTCGTCAAGCTGAAAGAGGGAGAGCAGACGACCGCGGAGGCGCTGCTCGAATTCCTAAGGGCCAAACTCTCCAAGATCGAATTGCCGGCCGAGATCGAGTTCCGCGACAGCCTGCCCAAGACCATGGTAGGCAAGCACTCGAAGCGAGAGCTGCGCGCCGAGCGGGCGGCGAAAAGCCTGTAGGCACCTAGCCGTCGCGACGATTTAAGGATGCTGCAGCCAGGGCAGCTGCTCTTGTGGCTCCTCGACCACCCGTTTCGGCTTCGGTTTCGGCGTCACCGCCTTGGGTGCCGCAGGGGCGTCGGCTTGGGCCGCCTGTGTTTTCGGCTTCGGCTTTGCCGGCCGGAGGGGCACCGGCCGATCCTGCGTCTGATCCGCGGCCTCGGCCTCCTGATCTGCGGGTTCAGCAGCGGCTTCGGTCATGAGAGGCTCCGTCCTAGCCGCCGCCGGCGTGGGGTTCGTCATCACCATCATGCTCGAGACATTCTCGCCCGAGAGCGGCAGCGGCTCCGGGCTTGCGGTGGCCATGACGAAGCCGGGGCCGATGGAGGTCGGCTGGGCCGGTGGCTTCAGCATCTTGGGGGGGGCCACCGACTCCATTGCCGCATTGGCCTCGATGGTCGCGGTGGGCATGGCCGCGCCAACGGCAGAAGTTGCCTTTACGCCAGGCTTCGGCGCTAATTCTGCTTCAGGCTTGCGTGCCGCTTCGACCATTGGTGCCTGCAGCTTCGCGTCGGGCCTTGGCGTAGCTTCCCCGGGCGTGGGCTCAGCCGGCGCCTTGACTTCTATGGGCTCCGCGGGCTCGGCCGGGACCGGCGCCAGCTGCGACCTGGTCCAAATCTTCTCGCCGCAGAGGAGCCAAGCCTTGCAGCCTCTGAGCACGATTTGCTGCCGCGAAACGAGTGTCACCTTAACGTCCGAATAGATGTGACCTTCCTCGGGATTGTAGACATCCCCCACCCACGTATTGGCGTCGGTCAGGTTCATGTTGCCGAACAGCGGAAGGCCGATGATCGGACGGTCATGCATCGACGGATCCTCGTTGCGGATGTCGTGCAAGGGCTTGCCACGCAAGTCGTTCGGCTCTCTCAGCCAGACGATCTTGCTGCAGATGCCGCGACCGCACTTCTTGATCTCCATCTTCGCCGAGCCGTCATCCTTGGCCCAAATGCCGGAGGGATCGGCGGCGAAGGCCTGAGACGAAGCGCCGGCAGTAAAGAGAGCGGCAACAAGCAAGCCGAGTGCCGGGGCGAATATGCGATGCTTCATAAGAGCACCTCCTGGTAGCGGATCGCGCCGCCGGCGCCATAGACGCCAACAGCATTTAACCTTACGCCCCTGGTTCCTAATTGGGCCTTTATAAGGCCATTATATGGCCCCTGCGCTTGCGGCACCCCACCCATTCAAACCACGCCCATTGCTTCTTCGCTTCGGCCTGCCGCTACCGGCGCCTGGGTCGTCGCCACCCCTTCCAGGATGACCGCGACACCCATGCCGCCAGCGGTGCACACCGAGATCAAGCCGCGCCGGCCGCCCTGATTATGCAAGAGTTTGGCCAGCACTGCCAAGATGCGCGCGCCGGTGGCGGCAAAGGGGTGGCCAAAAGCGATGCTGGAACCCTTGACATTGAGCTTCGCCCGGTCGATCGACCCGAGCGGCTCGCTCCGCCCCAAGCGGCGGCGGCAATAGTCCTCGGACTCCCATGCCTTCAACGTGGCCAGCACCTGCGCGGCGAAAGCCTCATGAATTTCATAATAATCAAAGTCCTGAAGCGCAAGACCGGTTTCTCGTAAGAGATCGCTGACGGCAATTGTCGGGGCCATCAGGAGCCCCTCGCCCGCCACGAAGTCGACGGCGGCGGTGCGGCCGAGGGTCAAATGGGCCTGGACCGAAATGCCGCGCTTTGCCGCCCATGCCTCGGATGCGAGTAGTACCGTGGAGGCGCCGTCGGTCAAGGGCGTGGAGTTGGCGGCGGTGATGGTGCCGCCCGACCGGTCGAAGACGGGCTTCAGCTCGGCAATTTTCGCAAGTGAGATCTCCTCGCGGATGTTGTTATCGCGGAAGGTTCCGGCGCAAGGGAAGACGAGGTCGTCCATGAAACCCTCGTCATAGGCAGCCGCGGCCTTCCTGTGGCTCTCATAGGCGAGCAGGTCTTCCGCCTCGCGGGTGATGCCCCATTCCTTGGCCATCAGCTCGCAATGCTCGCCCATGCTGAGCCCAGTGCGCGGCTCGGCGGTGGAGGGCGGCTGGGGCGCCAGCTCGCCCGGGGTGAAGCCTTTGAAGGTTGCGAGCTTCTGGCCGAACCCCTTCGCCCGCGACAGCTGCACCAGGCGCTGGGCGAAGCTCCGCTTGAAGACGATGGGGGCATCGCTCGTGGTGTCGGTGCCGAGTGCGATGCCGCATTCGATTTGCCCGGTGGCAATCTTGGCGCCCAGGCCCAGCGCGCCTTGCAGGCTCGTGCCGCAGGCTTGCATCATGGTGATGGCAGGCGTCGTCGGCGCGAGCACGGAGCCGATCACGGCCTCGCGCGCAAGGTTCCAGTCCTTGGCGTGGGTGACCACGGCGCCGCCGACCACCTCGTCGATATGGGCGCCTTCGAGCGAGAAGCGCTCGATGAGGCCGGAAAGCGCCGTGGTCAGCATGTCGAGATTGGAAAGCTCGGCATAGGCCGTATAGGAGCGACAAAACGGGATCCGCACCCCACCAAGCACCGCAACACGCCGCATCCCCCGCTCCGTCATGATGGTTGAAAAACTCCTTGCCGGGTCAAGCCGCGGCCGCGGCGGCAGCGGTCCCGGCCTCTTGCGTGCGGCGGTAATGCAGAGGTCCGCCGCGGAAGGGAGCGAAGCCCGTGCCAAAGATCACGCCCGCGTCGACGTGATCGGCGTTCGCCACGATCTTGTCGGCAAGCGTCCGCTCGCATTCGTCGAGCATGGGCTTGATGAGCTCGCGGCCCAAAGGTTCGACCTCGGCAGCGTCGTAGGTGACCTCACCGCGCTTGGGCTTGCCCTTCTCCCACACATAGAAGCCTTCGCCCGTCTTCTTGCCGAGCTTGCCCGCCTTGACGAGGCGCGACAGTGTGTTGTCCGCTTTCGGCGCCGGCCCAAGCTGCTCGCCGACATGGTGGGCGATGTCGAGGCCGACCAGGTCCATCAGCTCAAGCGGCCCCATGGGCATGCCGAATTTGAGCGCGGCCTGGTCGATCTTATCCCTGGGCTCACCCTGCTCGTAACGGCGCACGGCTTCCATCATGTAGGGCGTGAGCACGCGGTTGACCAGGAAGCCTGGGCAGCTTTGCACGATCAGCGGCAGCTTCTTGATGGCGGTGACGAAGGCGCAGGCCTTGCGCACCTCTTCCTCCCGCGTTTGCTCGCCGCGCACGACCTCGACCAGCGGCAGCTGCGCCACGGGGTTGAAGAAATGAAGGCCCACGAGGCGTCCGGGATCGGCGAGCGGCTTCGCGATATCCTCCAGCCGCAACGACGAGGTGTTGGTCGCGAGAACGGCGCCCGGCTTCATTTTCGCCTCGAGTTCCTGGAACAGCTTCTGCTTGACCTCGAGCCTTTCCACGATCGCCTCGATCACCACATCGGCGTGCTTGACGTATTTGCCTTGCGGATCGGCGATGAGGCGCGCGACCGCAGCGTCGATCGCCTGCTTGCCGCGAAGCTGCTTGCCGAACAGGCCTTTGGCGCGGGCGAGCGCCTTCTTGATCTGGCCCTCGTCGAGGTCCTGCAGGCTCGCCTGCATGCCGCACACCACGCACCAGGCGGCGATGTCGCCGCCCATGGTACCGGCGCCGATCACATGCACCCGTCTCGCCGTGAAGCTGCCCTTCGGCGCCTCGTCTTTCAGCATCTCGGAGAGCATGAACACGCGGCGCAGATTGCGCGAGGTCTCGCTCGCCATTAGCGGCGCGAAGATCTCCGTTTCGGCCGTGCGCATGCGAGCCGGATCGTCGCCATAGTGCTCGAAGAGATCGATGAGGCGGAAGGGCGCGGGATAATGCTCCTCGCGGACCTTGGCCGCCGTCTTGGCGCGCATCTGCCTGGCGAGCAGGCCGCGCACTGGCTGCTTCAGCATCAGCTGTTTCCACCATGGCGCGTCCTTGGAGCGGCGCTTCTGCAGCACCGCTTTCCGCGCGGCCCAGCGGAGATTGTGATGGGTCGGCACGATTTGGTCGATCAGGCCCATCGCCTTCACCGCGCTCGGGCGCAGCATGCGCCCGGTCAGCATGGCGCTCATAGCGTCCATCGGTCCTGCAAATCTGATGGATCTGACCGTGCCGTTGAGCCCCGGGAAGATGCCGAGCTTCACCTCTGGGAAGCCGAGCCGCGTTTCCTCCTCGCGATCGGCGATGCGCCAATGGCAGGCAAGCGCGAGCTCGAGCCCTCCGCCCAAGCAATAGCCATGGATGGCGACGACCACGGGGATGGGCAATTTCTCGATGCGGTCGAGCAGCTCGGTCGTCTCCTTGACCACGTGCTTAACCTGGAACTCGGTGGCGAAGCGCTCAAATTCGCGGATGTCGGCGCCGACGAGGAAGCCGGAGGGCTTGCCGCTTATCAGCACGAGGCCCTTGACCTCGCCGCGCATGGCGGCCTCCTCGACCCATTTGACGATCTCGCCGAGTTCCTCGGTCAAGCGGCGGCCGAGCGAGTTCATCCTCTCGCCCTCGCGGTCGATCAGAGCCCAGGCGATGCCCTCGAAGTCGACCGAGAAGCGCCAGTCATGCAAAGTGGGAAGCGGCGTCGGCATGATCACCCTTATTCGGCAGCGATAGACTCTGCGGGTTGGACCGAAGCGCCAAGCGTGGCTTGCGGAGCAGCGCGCCTGCCCGCGACCTCGGCCGCGTCGAAATGGTCGACGGCGATCGCGCGCGCCACGAGGTCCCGAAGCTCGGCCAGCGAGCGGGCCTCCTCCGGGGTCACCACGCCCTTCCTCTCGGCTTCAGCGATCCAATCATTGTTGTAATGGCGTTTGACCTCGCCCTTGCGAATTGCCTGCTCGAGCTTCTTGTCGGCCTCCTCGGCGGCGATCAATTTCAGCAAGGTATGCTCGAGCAGTCCGATCCGGTCACTCGGATCATTGGTGATGAAAATGTCTCTGGTGAGACGGTCGCGGAACTCGCCGGGCTCGAGCGCGGCGCGCACGATCGCCCTGCCCTCTCTGTCGGATGCCGGACGCCGCATGGCGCCATAGGGGAAGACGAGAGGTCGCATCAGCACTCCCGCCCAGGTCACGGGGAAGTTGTCGAGGGTACCGGCAAGCGCCCGGTCGAAGCGTGAGAGGCAATTCTCGGCGCAATAATCCACGAGCTTCAGATCGGCGCGCGGGCAGCCGTCGTCCTCATAGCGCTTGAGGACGCAGGAGAGAAGATAAAGCTCGGCGAGCGCGTCGGCCATGCGGCCGGTAATCTTCTGCTTCACCTTCAACCCGCCGCCAAGCAGCACCACGGTCATGTCGGCGACGAGCGCGAAGGAGCGGGAGGCGCGGGCGAGCTGCCGCCAGCAGCGGCGCATCGCCCCGGCATTCGCGGGGGCGCTCGCGAACACACCGAGCGTCACATTGTGGAAGAAAGCGCCGAAGGCGTTCGACAAGGTGAAGGCCACATGGCCGTCGAAGGCCCGCTCGAAGGCCGCCACCCCGTGCTCCTGGTCTGGATCCTGCAGCGCTTCGATCTCGGTGAAGAGATAGGGGTGGCTGCGCAGCGCTCCTTGGGCGAAGGTGATCAGCGTGCGGGTGAGGATGTTGGCGCCTTCCACGGTAATGCCCACCGGCACCATCTGATAGGCGCCCTGAATATAGTTGGAGGGCCCGTCGCAGATGCCCCTGCCGCCATGGATGTCGAGGGCGTCGTTCACGCAAGCGCGCATGCGCTCGGTCGAGACATATTTGAGCAGCGCCGAGATCACCGCGGGCTTCTCGCCGGCCGAGACCATGGAGGCGGTGACGGCCCGGGCGGCCTCGATCTCATAGGCCGCCTCGACCATGCGGGCCAAAGGCTCCTCCACGCCCTCCATAAAGCCGATCGGCAGGTTGAACTGCTTCCGGATGCGCGCGTAAGCGGTGGTCGTCCGGAGCATCGACTTGGCGGCGGCGGCGCTCGTAGCGGGGAGCGAGATGGAGCGGCCGGCGGCGAGGCAGCTCATCAGCATGCGCCAGCCTTGGCCTGCGCGTTCCTTGCCGCCGATGATCCAGTCGAGCGGAATGAACACGTCCTTGCCGGAAGTAGGGCCGTTGGGGAAGGAGGCGCCGCAAGGAAGATGCCGGCGGCCAATCTCGACGCCTGGGTGGCGCGTGGGCACGAGCGCGAGCGTGATGCCGATATCCTCGCCGCGGCCGAGATGGTTCTCCGGGTCGAACAGGTGGAAGGCGAGCCCAAGCAACGTGGCGGTGGGGGCGAGGGTAATGTAGCGCTTGTCCCAGGTGAGTTTGATGCCGATCGTCTCCTTGCCCTCATGCCAGCCTCTGGCGACGATGCCGATATCGCGCATTGAGGCGGCGTCGGAGCCGGAGAATGGCCCGGTCAGCGCGAAGCAGGGAATCTCCTCACCCCGCGCAAGCCGCGGCAAATAATGGGCCTTTTGCGCGTCCGTGCCGTATTTCTCGATCAACTCGCCAGGCCCGAGCGAGTTCGGCACCATGACGATGGTGACGCCGTCTGGGCTGCGCGAGCCGATCTTGCCGAGCACGAGGGACTGCGCCTGCGCCGAGAAGCCGAGGCCGCCATGCTCCTTGGAGATGAGCATACCGAGAAAGCCCTGCTCGCAGACGTAGCGCCAGACGTCGTCGGAGATGTCGCGCAGCTCATGGCGGATGCGCCAGTCGTTGAGCCTCCGGCAGAGCTCCTCCGTCGGCCCGTCGAGGAAGGCGCGCTCCTCGGCCGTTAGCGTGATCGGATTGACCCGGCGGAGCCGCGACCAGTCGGGCGTGCCCGAGAACAGCTCGGCGTCCCAGCCGACGGTGCCGGCCTCCAGCGCCTCCCGCTCCGTCTCCGAAATAGTCGGCACCAAGCCCTTGAGCGCGCGATAGGCGGGAAGCACGAGATAGTCGCGCTTGATGCGTGGAAAGGTCAGCGCGACGAGCCCAGCCGCGATGAGCCAGCCGAGCAGCGCGCCAAAATTGAACACCGGCCCATGCAGATGGCCGTGCCCCAGCCCCATCTGCAGACTCAAGGTGAAGAGGGCAACCGCGAGCGCCCAAGCCCAAAGCGGCGCACGGTTCATCGCCAGGGCAAACAGGACAGCCAGTGACAGGAGGGTGAAGATGAGGTCAGCCATAGGGACTCTCCCAACGAGCCTTTGCGTCCGCTTGCTCACCCCCTGAACGCGCCAAAGCCTTGCTTCTTGTCGCGATGGTCAGACGCCGCCGCTCGGCTTTTTGCCTTCTATGGTCCGGATGGGCCAACGGTACAAGTTCTTTCATGGCGTTGTCTGGTCGCGGCGAGATTGGATGGAGCGTCACCCCGAATCGCCCGGCCTCACTCTTCCCGGGCAAGTGATACCAGCCGATTAACGCGCCACCGTTGCCTGGCGGCGGGCGACTATCCGGTCGCGGCCGCGCCCTTCCAGGCCAATCCCGCGATCGATGGCGATGAGCAAGAGCCCGAGCGCGGTGAAGACGAGGATCAGCATGCCCATGTCGGTCAGGACCTTGGCATAGCCGAGCTTGCTCACATCGATGAAAGGATAGGGATAGAAGTCCGTAAGTGGACCATGGATCAGGGAGTAGACGGCATAGGCCAAGGGAAAGGTGAGCCAGGCGAAAGCGGATTTGACCTTAAGCGTGCGCTTCGGCACGAAGACGAGCCAGTCGATGACGTAGAGCACAGGCGCCACGACATGCTCGATGGTGTCGGCGACAAGCTCCCAGCCTTGCGTGTTCCAGAGCTGACGCAGCAAATAGTGATAAATCACCGCGACGACGATGATGTAGACGGCGATCCCGGTCCTGCCGAGGGCTGCAGGAAGAAGCGCCCAAGCCTCGAGTCCGGCGCGAGCCAGGGCAGCGTCATGGCGAGCGCGACGAGCACGTTGGAGAGATCGGTGAAATAGCTGAGGAAGCGAATGGCGGCCGCCAGGAGGTCGCCATCGGTCTTGTAGCGAACGATCAGAAAATATTGCAGCACGATGGCGAACCAGCCAAGCGCCGCCGCGAGCATGCGATAGAGCTGCTGTATTCCTGGCATCCCGATCCCCAATTCGTTTCCGATGCTTGGACCGTCATGTTAATCCGGCTTCTACGCGGGCAATAGCGATGTCTTGCATGCAGCTTGCGGGGTTTGGGAGGGCCGCGCCTCAGTTCCGATCATAGAGGATCGCCGAGATTTCCCCCTCGTCCGCGAACACCTTAATCACGTCGCCGATGTCGGCGATCGGAGATACATTGTTTACATAGACGACATAGGCGAGCGGGACGCCGCTCTTCCCATCGATATAGCCGGCGAAGACCTGCGCCTTCAGCGCGTCCTTGGCGACGGTGGTGCCGGTCTTGGCGTAGACATGGCGAAAAGCCGGAACGATGACCGGATCCGGCGGTTCTCTGCCGATGGTCGCGAGCGATCCGTCGATGCCGAGCACGGGAAGTGCGTCGAAATAGTCCCGGCCGGCCGCGGTCTTGCGCATCGCGGCGAGCAGCTTGGTGACCGCTTCCGGCGTTGCCTGGCTGTCCGGACTGCCGCTGCCATTGGTCGGGAAATTGAACCCGTCCGCGGGAAGCCCGTACTCGCCGATAAGCGTCTGTCGCTCCACCGCAAGCGCACTGTCGATGGTTCTTGCGTCCTTGGTGAGGCCGAACAGCATGAGGCTGAGATTGGCGCCGAGATTGTGGCTCACCTTGAGGATAAGCCGGGCGTATTGCGCGTAAGGCAACGACACGAGCTCAGCGAGCTTCTTGTCGGAGGCATAGGACGCGGCGGCAGGAAGTTTTTCAGCTGGGTTCGAACCGACAGCCTTCGCATCCACAGCGACCCCCGCCTTCTGCAAGGCCTTAATGAAGGCCGTGCGGGCAAAGGCAGATGGATCCTCGATCGCGAAGGTTTGCACCAGGGTCGGCACGTGTGGCAGGTCCGGCTTGTAGCCGACCGGGATCTGGCCCTTGACGATGCCGACCGAGGGGTCGTCGGGAGACACCTCAAGCTCGATCTTTTTCTGCTCTCCGGCGGCGACCGTCGTCACCTGTGCCTCGACCCTGAAGCCTTTGGTCTGCGGACGCCAATCGACCTTGGCGGGCTTGCCGAGCTCGGTCGGAACAATCGTCACATCGATCAAATTGTCGTTTATGACAATTGGCGTGATCAGCACATTGCCGTTCGGAACTCGGAAGTGATCGAACAGGCGATCGTCGACGATCACCTCTCCCTCCACTCGCTTCAGTCCCGAAGCCGCCACCTGTCGCGCCAGCGCAGCGATGCCGGCCAAGGGATCCGTCTCGGTCAGGGTCGAGCTACCGAGCGAATTCGACTCGGTGTGGTCGAAATCGGTGAATGCGATCGTGCTCTCGGGCGTCGTTCTGTCGCCGAGCGTCAGATCGCCGCTCGCCACCAGCACGAGGTTGCCTGTGAGCACCCCCTCCTTGGTGACGTCGCCGTCAGCATAGACCGGGGTTACGAAGCGATGGTCCGGCTCGAGCGCATTCAGCGCCAGGCCCACGGAGAACAGCTTCCTGACCGAACCCGTGAAAAAGAGGGCGTTCGACCCTAGGGAAGAGACCGGCTGCCCGGATTGCAGGTCAATGGCCTTTAGTCCCCAGGTCGCGCCTTGATAGCGCGGGCCCTGCATGATCTCGCTTATTTCGGGGGGCACCGGAGCTTGGTCAGCGGCCCTATGTGCCGCGCCGCTCGCGGCACATGGGGTGAGCGTAAGCGCGCACAATCGAAGACAGAAAGCTGCTCTCGCCCTCACGATCAACTCCTCTGCCTAGATTGCTGTTTTGCCCGGAAAAGCGGGACCGAGGTCGCCGAAGATGGATTTAGCGGCGTTCCGCCCCGGCGCGGCGCCGGGTTGAGCTTGATGAAGATAGCCGCTGGCATGCACGTCGGAGAGGAAGGCGGGTGCGGCGATCTCCTCCGAGATCGTCATGCCGCCATAGGTGGAATAGCGCTCTAGCACGAGAACCTTGAGGCCCGCTTTGGCGAGATAGCAGGCGCAAGTCAGGCCATTATGCCCGGCGCCAACGACGATCGCCTCGTAACCCCCCGGCATCGCGGTCTCTCTGTTCTCTCGCTAGATACACCCGGCGCGGGAGAGTTCGGTCTCGTGCTCGCCGCTGCCCGTCACGACCCGCTTGGCTGCGACTTGCCCGTGAAGACGGTGCCGTCGGTATCGGTGATGGCCACGTCGAGCTCGTTGTCGGCGCCGCGGCCGAAGGTGAAGCGGAAATTGGGATTGCTGGAGATCGAGAAAGTGCTCTCCATGCGGAAGACCAGGTCGCCGTCCCGCTTCACAATCATCTCCTTGACGAAACGCGCCGGGATGGTACCGCCGGTGTTGATGTCGAGCTGCATGCCGTTGCTGTTCGGATGCTTGATCATCACCAGACCCTCAAACAGCGGCGCGGTCGAGAGCGCCGGCGGGAAGGTCTTGACGATCATCTTGCCGAGATCGGCGTTTTCCGTGTCGGGGTCCTTGGCCTGCATCGCCGCGCAGCCGCCCGCGGCCTGCACGAATCTGGTCGCCATATGCAGCTTACCGTCCTCGGTCTCCAGGATCGCGCGCACATGCGAGAACATGTCGATGCGGACGCGGGTGGCAAAGGACCGCTCGCCGCCGGCACCGGCCGCGGGACCGAAGGTGAGGGTCGCCACCACCGGGCTCGGGTTCTTGTCGATGATCAGTGTCAGCGATTTGAGCGGCCCCTTGACATCGGGCGGCACGCGCACCGTGAGGGGGACGATCGCCGCGTCCTCGGCGGTCGTGGGTGCGTCGAGGACCACCATGCCGTCTTCCGCCGCGATGGAGCGATCGCCGAAATTCGCCTGTTTGAGTGCCGGCCAGACATCCTCCTCGGCCTGCGCGCCCCGAGGGGCGAGAACCGGAAGCGATGCTACCAGCGCCGCAAGTCCAAGAATGAGGCCTAGTCGATGGGCTCTAACGGGCATCGCGCCAGTCTCCTCGCTTGGCGGCTCATCTATATCATTCCCATTCAAGCTCGGCGAACGCCGCCGTGACGTTCCGGACACGGTATTGATCGAACAGCTTCCAGGCGTCGCGCTCCTCGAAGCCGGCGGTTTTCGCCGCATCCTCAATGGTCTTGCCTTCCTTGATCAATTTGCGCACATCCGCCGCAATGGTCGCCAGATAGCGCTGCTCGGGCTCTAGCGCCCCGGGAAGCTGCATGGCGCGGGGGCCATGGCCGGGAACGACGCGCGCCACCTTCCTCTGCTTGAGATCGTCGATCAGCGCGAGCCAACCCTTGATCGAGCCGTCGAGCGTCGGCACGTGCACGGAGAAGAGGAGATCGCCCAAGAACAGCGTGTTGGTCGCCGAGTTGGTGACCGTGAGGTCGTTGTCGGTATGCGCGGTCCTCTGTCGAGCAGAAGGGTGCGGCCACCCAGATCGAGGGAAAGCGTGCCGTCGACGGGGACCGTGGGAAAGACGATCTCGATGCCCTCGAAGGCCTCCGGCCCGAGCATCTGCTTGTTGATCGCGAGATAGCGTTCCGCACGGGAGCCAAGCCCACGCGCGAGCTTGTGGTTGGCGACGAAGGCCGGGCTGTCCTCCTTGAACGCCGCGTTGCCGAACACATGGTCGGGATGCATATGCGTGTTGATCACGTAGCGGATCGGCTTGCTCGTCACCGTACGGATGGCGTCGCGCAAATCGCGCCCAACTTGGGTGCTGCCCAAGGTGTCGATCACAGCGACCGCGTCGGTGCCTACGATGAAGCCCGCATTCGCCATGTCGCCCCGGTTCTCCGGGGATTGGACCTCATAGCGTCCCTGATGCACGAACACGCCCGGCCCGATCTCGTCCACCGCAAGCGACGCGCCCACGGGCGTGGCGAAACAGGCCGGGATGGCCTTGAGCAGAGGCGCTGCCGCAAAGGCAAGGGCAGCGCGAAGGAAGCCCTGGCGCGAGAGCAAAAGCCGGTCCGTGGCGCGATGCGGCTCCGCGTCGATATCCGGCTGAAATGAGCACTCGATCCTATGCCACACGGCGCGTCAGGCCTCATGAGAGAGATCGCCGGCCAGGACAGCCGCCGGCTAAATTGTCCACAACAACGTATAAAGCAGCGGCGCCGGCATATTCGCATGCGGGCGAGACGCTCCGCCAGATAGACTAATGGCGGAGTTTCGGCATTTCCGCGGTCCGCATCACGGAAGGTTCAACCAGCTCGGTTGCGGAGGTTGCAGAATCGCAGTGGCGGTTGCGCCTTTCTCGGATTAACCTCTTGCGCTCGGGGGAACGCACTATGCACGGACGATCCTTCGTCGCCGTCGTTGTTGCTCGTAGTCTTGTCCTGGTGCTTGCGGGCTTTGTCCAGGCCGCGGTTGCCGCCGAGGCCGCAGCAACCGCAGAGCAGCCGGTTGCCCTGACTGGCGCGACCACCGCGCTACCCAGCACCGTCGTCCCCTCGCCACCCAGCTCAGCCGCACCCTCGCCGGCCGACGCGGCCAAGCCATCGCCGCAGGGCGCAGCCGCCGCTCCGCCGGCGCCAGCCGACCCCGTCGTCGCAAGCATCCGCCGCAAACTTGCTGACCCCTCTCTCCGCAAAGGCGCCGCTCCGGAGGACGTTGCGGCCCTCGAGGCGGTCTACGCCGGGCGCAGCGGGCCGCTCTGGATGACCCCCATGGGGTTCTCGGCCAAGGCGCAAGCCGCCATCGACGAGATTGGCAAGGCGGATGATTGGGGCCTCTCCGCGGCGGAATTCGAGTTGCCGCCGGCCGGCGACCTCCCCAAGACGGCAGACGCGCAAGCCATCGCCGAGATCGATCTCGGGCTTGCCATTCTGAAATATGCGCGCTTTGCCCGCGGGGGACGGGCCGATCCTTCGGAGCTGAGCGTGCTGCTCGATCAGAAGCCGACCCTCAAAAACCCCAAGATCGTCCTCGCCGAGATCGCGGCTTCGCCCGCGCCGGACGCTTATCTGCGATCGCTGCACCCAAAGCATGAGCAGTTCGAGCGCTTGCGCCAGGCGCTGCTTAAGGCCCGCGACGAGGGTGATGCAGGCGCCAAAAAGCCGCGCAACGAGGCCGAAATTCAGCGGCTGCTGATCAATATGGAGCGCTGGCGCTGGATGCCGGAAGAGCTCGGCAGCGTCTATGTCCAGGACAATGTTCCGGAGTTCATGCTGTACGTGGTCAAGGACGGCAAGACCATCCACTCCGACAAGATCCTCGTCGGCAAGCTGGCCTATGCCACGCCAATCTTCTCCGCCGACATGCAAACCATCGTCTTCAATCCCGAATGGACGGTGCCGGAGACCATCGTCAGGGAGAATCTTCTACCCAATCTGCGCGGCGGCTGGTTCGGCGGGGGCAATTCGATCCTCAGCGAGCACGGGTTGCAGGTGAAATATAACGGCCGCACGGTCGATCCCGCCAGCATCAACTGGAACCGCGTGAACATGGCCAATATCGCCTTCACGCAGCCGCCGGGATCAACGAACGTCTTGGGCAAGCTCAAGTTCCTCTACCCCAACAAGCACGTCGTCTACATGCATGACACGATCAAGCGGGATCTGTTCGAACTCAGCATGCGGGCACAGGGCCATAACTGCATCCGCATGGCGAATCCAAGCCGCCTGGCCGAGGTCCTGCTCGCCGAGGACAAGGGCTGGGACGCGAAGCAGGTCGATGACCTCGTCGCCAGCGGCAATAACAGCGCCGTCAATCTGGACCATCCGATCCCGGTGCATACGACCTATTTCACGGCCGTCGCCGACGAGCAGGGAAACGTCACGAGCTTCGCCGATGTTTATGGCCTCGACCGCAAGGTTGCCCCGGCGGTGCTCGGCAAAACGGTCGCCTTCGCCGCGCCGTCCGACGGAGGCGGGGACACGGCACAACCAGAGTCGACCGCGGCGCCCGCGGCGAAGCCCAACGCCCCGCAAACCACCGTCTCGGGCTCAATCCAAGGATTGTTCGGAGACTAGCGGACGCAAAAAGGGACGACGTTTGGACGACGATCGCCCGCAGGCTGCTTCGATCGATCACATCATCCGATAAGCACAAGGGGAAGCGGTCGTATGCGTAAGCCTTGGCTGCTGCTCGGTCTGGCTCTCGGTGTTCTCGGCCCGGCGGCTGCGTCATCCACGCACGCGACCGGGCCCTCAAGCGGGCACGATGAAGACTTCGCCGGCTTCGTCGAGATCGATGGAGGCCGGAAGCTGTATATGGAGTGTCGCGGCACCGGGGAGCCGACGGTCCTGCTCGAGGCGGGATTGCGCAACCGCGCCGACATTTGGAGCGTCGAGCCCGATTCCGGCGAAGCGGTCTTTCCGGCTGTCGCCGCATTCACCAGGACTTGCGCCTATGATCGGCCCGGGACGACGCTCGGCACAGACCAGCTGAGCCGCAGCGATCCCGTGCCCATGCCGAGAACCGCCCGGGACACCGTCGCCGACTTGCACGCTCTGCTTCGCGCCGCCGCTGTTCCCGCCCCTTACGTCCTGGTCGGACACTCGACCGGCGGCCTGATCATCAGGCTCTACGCCAGCAGCTACCCCAAAGAGGTTGCCGGCCTTGTGCTAGTGGATGCCATTGCCGAGGGGTGCAGAGGGCGATGACGCCCGAGGAGTGGACGCTCTACGATCGTCTCCTGCTCATCCAGCCGCCGCAACAGATCGCCTATTACAAGGACCTCGAGACAATCGACTTCGACATCAGTTTCGAACAGATGACGCGGGCCGCCAAAGCGATGCCCCTCCCACCGGTGCCGCTGATCGTGATCTCGAAGGGCCGGCCATTCCAGCTGCCGTCCGACTTGCCCGCAGGTCTCCCGGCGGCGGTCGAACGGGCCTGGACGGCGAGCCAGGACGAACTCGCAGGGCTCCAGCCGGATACGCCGCATGTCATCGCGACCAAAAGCAGCCACTACGTTCAGATTGAGGAGCCGCAATTGGTGATCGACGCCATCAAGCAGGTGGTCGAGAGAGCCCGCGCCCACGGCTCGGCACGCTGACGAGCAGCGTGGAGTTGCAATTCACCCGGCCTCTGCGTCGGCGAGGAAGCCATGCACCGACTGCACGACTTGGGCGCCCTCGCCGATTGCCCCGCCGATGCGCTTGACCGATCCTGACCGGACATCGCCCACGGCCAACACGCCCGGCACGTTCGATTCGAGCGGCGAGATGGGGCGTTCCTTGCTTTCCGCGCATCGCGTGCCGGTGACAACGAAGCCCGCTTTGTCCAGGCGCACGCGTTCGAAGTCCTGCCTCGGGCGTGCCTTCGAGCGCCACGATCTCGGTCTCCGTCATCAACTCGATGTTGGGCGTCGCCGCGATCCGATCGATCAAATAGCGCGACATGCTGTCGGCGAGGCCGCGCCCGCGCACCATGATGCGGACTTTGGCGGCCTGGGCCGATAGAAAGACCGCCGCTTGACCAGCAGAATTGCCGCCGCCGACCAAAATGACCTCCTCGCCCGCACAGAGCTTGGCTTCGATCGGCGACGCCCAGTACCAGATGCCGCGCCCCTCGAACTCTTGCAGGTTTGCGATAGGGGGACGCCGATAGTGTGCGCCGCTCGCCACCACCACGGTTCGCGCGAGCACCGGCTCGCCGCCGTCAACCTCAAGCCCGAATGTGCCGTCCGGCCCGCTGCAATCAAGCCACTTCACCTCGACCGGTATCATCATGTCGGCACCAAACTTCTGCGCCTGAACGAAGGCGCGACCGGTCAGGGCCTGGCCGGAAATCCCCGTGGGAAAGCCGAAATAGTTTTCGATGCGGGCGCTCGCTCCAGCCTGGCCACCGAACGCCCGGGCATCTAGCACGACCACCGAGAGACCTTCGGAGGCGGCGTACACCGCCGTGGCCATGCCGGCCGGACCAGCACCCACCACCGCCACGTCGTACAGCGCCCGACGCTGCACGGTCCCGATCATACCGAGCTGCCGCGCGAGGTCGGCTTCGCTTGGATTGCGCAACACCGTGCCGTCCGGGCAGGCGACCAGAGGCAGATCTTGCGGCGCCGGCGCGAAGCGGGCGATCAAAATTCCGGCCTCAGGGTCGGTGGCGGGGTCGAGCAGATGATGCGGATAGCCGTTGCGGGTCAGAAATCCTTGTAAGCGCACCATACCGCTTGAGCTCGGAGAGCCGATCAGCACCGGGCCCCCCACGCCGCTTTGGATCAGACTGACCCGACGCAGAATCATTGCCCGCGTGAGCCGCTCACCGAGATCAGCTTCCGCGATCAAAAGAGCCCGCACCGCATCGGACGGAATGAGCAGGGCCTCCACGTCGCCCTCTGCATGGGCATCGACCAGCGCGGGACGATCTGAGAGCGCCGCGATCTCGCCGAGGAATTGACCAGGTCCTTGCTCGACGACGGGCGTGGAGGCCGTCGCGCTGGGTGATGGCGACGTGGCCCGATAGCAGGATGAACATGCCGGGCACTGGCTTGCCGGTCTCGAACAACGTCTCGCCATTGGCATAGCGTTGCACTGTGCCGAACCGGCGCAGCCGCTCGATCTCCTTGGCCTAAAACGTGGGAAAGGTTTGCTCGTGTCGCGGATGCATGGCCGAATAGGACGCCGTGCTACCTGCATCCTTGCCCGAGGCTGGGTCTTCTGACATTTCTCCTCGCAGATGGGTTTGTCCGGTCGGTTCGGCCTGAATGTGTGCTCGCGGCGCTTGGATGGCAATGCGACAGGGACCGCTGCATCAGGCGCTTTCTTGTGCCGCGGGGACGAATTGGCTAAGGAGGCGTCTTACGGCACCCCAAGCTTGAAGGGGAGCATCGCCATGGCAGAGCCAGAACGGCCACAACTGAGCCCCTATCAGGTCGAGCTCGAGGCGGGGAAGCGCTACGCCTGGTGCCGGTGTGGGCGGAGCAAGAAGCAGCCCTTTTGCGACGGATCGCATGCGGGGACGGACGTCGAGCCCTTCATGTTCACCGCCGAGCGGACCGAGTTCGCGCTCCTCTGCGGCTGCAAGGATACCGGCGACCCGCCCTACTGCGATGGCTCGCATATGCTGCTCTAATTTTGAGCATGCCCAGAAAGTGCGCTTCACGTTGTACCCCCCGCGCCCTTATTGCTATGAAGCAGCGCCCCTTTAAGGAGGCTTTCGCCGAGGGGGCCGGAGCGCTAGCCCCGTTCGGGGGAAAGGGAGCAGGCGGCGTCCATGGCTTATTTCCTGCAACAGCTGATCAACGGGATCGCGCTCGGCTCGATCTACGGCCTGATCGCCATCGGCTACACCATGGTCTATGGCATCATCGGCATGATCAATTTCGCCCATGGCGATATCTTCATGGTGGGCGCCTTCATCGCCCTCATCGCATTTCTCGCGCTGTTGAGCTTCGGGGTCACTCTCATCCCGCTCGCGCTCGTGCTCGTGCTGATCATCGCCATGCTGTTCACCGCGGTCTGGGGCTGGACTGTGGAGCGGATCGCCTACCGGCCCTTGCGCGAATCGTTCCGCCTCGCGCCGCTGATCACCGCCATCGGCATGTCCATCGTGCTGCAGAATTTCATTCAGGTGGCGCAAGGCGCCCGAGTGAAACCGCTGCAACCCGTGGTGACCGGCGGCTATCAGCTCTTCGTGCAGGATGGCTTCATCGTCAATCTCTCCAATATCCAGATCCTCATCGTGGTGACGACTGTGGCACTGATGGGAGTGTTCTGGCTCCTCATCACCCGCACCGCGCTTGGGCGAGCGCAACGCGCCTGCGAGCAGGACAGGCTGATGGCGGCGTTATCCGGGGTCAATGTCGACCGCACCATCTCGCTCACCTTCGTCATGGGTGCGGCGCTCGCCGCCGTGGCCGGCCTCCTCTACCTGCTCTATTACGGCGTGATCGATTTCTTCATCGGCTTCGTCGCCGGCATCAAAGCGTTCACGGCGGCAGTGTTCGGCGGCATCGGCTCGCTTCCCGGCGCTATGCTCGGAGGGCTCGTGATCGGTCTGATCGAGACCTTCTGGTCCGCTTATTTCAGCATCGAATACAAGGATGTGGCGGCCTTCGCGATGCTCGCCGTGGTGCTCATCTTCTTCCCTACGGGACTGCTCGGGCGGCCAGAAGTAGAAAAGGTCTAGGCGCTTGAGCGAGCGGGTCAAATCGCCGACCAGCCGGCTGAAGACAGCGCTCGCCGACGCGATCATCGCGGCCTATGTCGCCTTTGCCCTGTTCTGCCTAACGCTTGGGGTCAAGACCGTCGACAGCCCGCGCGGCCTGAACTTGATGCCGCGGCCGGGGCTGCTCGCCATCGCGGTCGGAAGCGTCTTTCTCGGCAGGCTCCTCTTAGGCCTCTTCTGGTGGAACCGCAGCTGGCGGCTGCCGAGGCTCCCTTGGCGCCCTACTTGGCCCATTCCCGCCGTGGGCCGGTATGGGAAGCAATATGGCGGGGCGCTGCTCGTCGCCGCCGCGGTCCTGTTCCCGATCCTCGCCTTCGGCATCGAGAAGACGCTCCATGTGGGAATTCCGCTTCGCTACCTCTTCGATCTTTCGATCTTGGTGCTGACCTATGTGATGCTGGGCTTCGGGCTCAACATCGTGGTCGGGCTCGCGGGGCTCCTCGATCTCGGCTATGTCGCCTTCTATGCGGTCGGCGCCTATACCTTCGCGCTGCTCGCCGCCACCTTCGGCTGGTCGTTCTGGATGTGCCTGCCCTTCGCGGGACTGCTGGCCGCGCTTTGGGGCGTCGTGCTCGGCTTCCCGGTGCTCCGGCTCAGAGGCGACTATCTCGCGATCGTGACGCTCGCCTTCGGGGAGATCGTCCGCATCGTGCTGCTGAACTGGACGCGGGTGACCAACGGGCCGAACGGCATCTCAGACATCCCAAAGCCCACCTTTTTCGGCCTGCCCTTCGCCGCAACCGGACCTGAGACCTTCGCGAGCTTCTTCGGTCTCCGCTATGACCCGCTCCACGCCATCATCTTTCTCTATTACGTGATCCTGGGGCTCGCGCTCATCACCAGTCTCGTGACGATCCGCTTGCGGCGGTTGCCGATCGGACGCGCCTGGGAGGCGATGCGCGAGGACGAGATCGCCTGCCGCTCGCTCGGCATCAACACCACGGTCGCCAAGCTCACCGCTTTCGCCACGGGCGCGCTGTTCGGCGGCTTCGCCGGCTCCTTCTTCGCCACGCGGCAAGGCTTCATCAGCCCGGAATCCTTCACCTTCATGGAATCCGCCATCATCCTCGCCATCGTGGTGCTTGGTGGCATGGGCAGCCAGATCGGCGTCGTGCTGTCGGCCATCGTCATGATCGGGGGCTTCGAGCTGCTCCGGAACATGCAATGGCTCAAGCTTGTCTTCGGCCAGGACTTCGATCCCTCGCTCTACCGCATGCTCTTGTTCGGCCTCGCCATGGTGGGGATCATGCTGTGGCGGCCGCGAGGAATCATCTCGTCGCGCCAGCCCTCCATCGTGCTGGATGAACGGCGCGGTGCAGGCGCCCCCCTCCTCAAGCAGGGCCGCGCATGACGCCGTGGCAGAAGGAGCCGCTGCTTAAGGTGGAGCACCTCACCATGCGCTTCGGCGGCCTCGTCGCGGTGGACGATGTGTCCTTCGATGTGGGGCGGCACGACATCACCGCCTTGATCGGGCCGAACGGCGCCGGCAAGACCACCGTGTTCAACTGCATCACCGGCTTCTACAAGCCGACCGAAGGCACGCTCATGCTCGACCATCCGCACGGCCAGAGCTTCCGCTTGGAGCGGCTCGACGATCACGACATCAATGCGCGGGCCCGCGTCGCCCGCACCTTCCAGAACATCCGGCTGTTCGGCGGCATGACCGTGCTCGAAAATCTGATGGTGGCGCAGCACAAGCTGCTCACCGGCGCCTCGCGCTTCCCGCTCGCCAGCATCTTGGGGTTCGGTGCCTTCAACCGCCTGGAGCGGGAGGCGGTCGACTATGCCAGGGACTGGCTTGACCGCGTGGGCCTCACCGCACGGGCGAATGTGGCGGCGGCAGAGCTTGCCTATGGCGAGCAAAGGAAGCTCGAGATTGCGCGCGCCATGTGCACGCGACCTTTGCTGTTGTGCCTGGACGAGCCGGCTGCGGGATTGAACGCGCGGGAGAGCGAGGGCTTGAACGAGCTGCTCTATTCGATCCGCGCGCAGGAAGGCATCGCGCTCCTGCTCATCGAGCACGACATGAGCGTGGTCATGCGCATCTCGGACCACATCGTGGTGCTCGACTACGGCAAGACCATCGCCGACGGCGCGGCCGAGGAGGTGCGCAACGATCCGCATGTGATCGCCGCCTATCTCGGCGTGCCCGACGAGGAGCTCGACCATGTCGCGCGCGAGGTCCGCTTATGAGCGAACCCATGCTCGCGCTGCAAAAGGTAACCGCCCGTTACGGCGTGCTTCCCGTGCTACATTGCGTGAGCCTCGACATCTTCCCCCGTGAGATCGTGGCGCTGATCGGCGCCAATGGCGCGGGCAAGACTACCTTGATGATGACGATCTTCGGGCGCCCCCGGGCGAGCGAAGGCAGCATCGTCTTCGACGGCCAAGACATCACCAGGCTCCCGACCCACAAAATCGCGCGGCTCTCGATCGCCCAGTCGCCGGAAGGGCGGCGCATCTTCCCGCGCATGACCGTGCTTGAGAATCTGCAGATGGGCGCGATCATCGCCAACGACCCGGACGTCTTCGACCAGGATTTGAAAAGGGTCTGCACGCTGTTCCCGGTGCTGAGAGGCCGCCGCGACCAGCGCGCGGGCACGCTGTCGGGCGGCGAGCAACAGATGCTCGCGATCGCCCGCGCCCTGATGGGGCGGCCGAAGCTGTTGCTGCTGGACGAGCCGTCGCTGGGCTTGGCACCCCTGATCGTGAAGCAGATCTTCGAGGTGATCAAAGAGCTGAACAGCCAGGGCCTGACCGTCTTCGTCGTCGAGCAGAACGCCTATCACGCGCTGAAGCTCGCTCATCGCGGCTATGTCATGGTGAATGGCAGGATCACGCTCTCGGGGAGCGGAGCCGAGCTGTTGAACAGCGCAGAGGTGCAGACCGCCTATCTCGACGGCGGCCGCCGCAAGGAGCCGCAAGGAGCCGCCAGGTGACGTTGCTCTCCGACGCCAGCACTTTGGTGTTTCTTGTGCTCACGGTGATCCTCGGCGGCGGCGCGGCCTTCCTCGCCGGGCGCGGGCTCGCG
Organism: uncultured Alphaproteobacteria bacterium; assembly: GCA_963804515.1. Classification (GTDB taxonomy): domain Bacteria; phylum Pseudomonadota; class Alphaproteobacteria; order Rhizobiales; family Methyloligellaceae; genus Methyloceanibacter. The sequence continues at coordinate 583,047 of CAWDQR010000001.1, forward strand.
CGGAGCTGGAAGCCGTTCTGGCGGATCTTCTTCTACATGGCGCTGCTCGCGGGCGCGGTTCGCTTCTTCTACTACGCCCTGTTCGACGGCAAGCTCCTGTCGCCCTATTACTATCTCGTCACCTATGCCGTGCTGCTGATCGCCGCGAGCCTCGGCTTCCGCGCCATGCGGACAACGCAGATGGTCACGCAATATCGCTGGCTCTACGAGCGAACGAGCCCGCTGACCTGGCGCGACCGAGCTTGAGCCCCTGCTTGCGCTTTGCGCAAATGCCGTAGACTGTGCACGAAATCCTATAGGGAGGGTGACGATGCAACGAATTGCCGGGCTGCTCATCGCTTTGGCAGCAGCCGTCATCATCGCGGGCTGCGGCAAGGACGACAAGACGATTCCGGTCGCGGTGGTCGGGCCGGTCACGGGACAATACGCCTCGTTCGGCGCGCAGATGAAGAACGGCGGCGAGATGGCCGTCGCCGACATCAACGCCGCAGGCGGGGTTCTCGGCAAGACGCTCAATCTCTCTATCGGCGACGATGCTTGCGATCCGAAGCAGGCCGTGGCGGTCGCCAACCAGATGACGGGTGCCGGCGTCAAGCTCGTGGCCGGGCATTATTGCTCCGGCTCCTCGATCCCGGCATCGAAAGTCTACGTCGAAAGCGACATGGTGCAGATCTCGCCCGCCTCCACCAACCCGACCTTCACCGACGACCGCGCCGGGCCCAACATCTACCGGGTCTGCGGCCGTGACGACCAGCAGGGCGGCGTCGCCGGCAAATATATTGCATCCCACTTCGTCGACAAGAACATCGCTTTCGTCCAGGACAAGACGGCCTACGGCAAGGGGCTCGCTGACGAGACCAAGAAGGCGATGAACGCGGCCGGCAAGCAGGAGGCCATGTATGAGGCGATCACCGCCGGCGAGAAGGACTATTCGGCGCTGGTCTCCAAGCTGAAGCAGGCCAATATCGATGTCATCTATTTCGGTGGCTATCACACCGAGGCGGGGCTGATCATCCGCCAGATGCGCGATCAGGGCATGAGCACCATCCTTATGGGCGGGGATGCGCTCATCACCCAGGAATTCTGGTCGATCACCGGCCCAGCCGGCGAAGGCACGCTGATGACCTTCTCCCCCGACCCGCGCAAGAACCCGGCCGCCGCCGAGGTGGTGAAGCACTTCAAGGACAAGGGCATCGAGCCCGAGGGTTATGTGCTTTACACCTATGCCGCGGTCCAGGCGTGGAAGCAGGCGGCGGAGAAGGCGAAGTCAACCGAGATGGCCGATATCGTCAAAGCGCTTAACGACACCGAGTTCGACACCGTGATCGGCAAGTTCAAATTCAACGAAAAGGGCGACCCGAACCTGCCGCCCTACGCGGTCTATCGCTGGTCGAACGGAACCTATGAGCAGATCGATCCAGTTGCCTCGCCGCCGGCTGGATAGTCTCTCTAACGCAAGGCGCGGTCTGAGGGCATTCTAGTCTTGCTTGGCCGCGCGCTTCGTCTCGGCGAACTGGGCCTCGAGCTCCTTTTCGAGCTCGACCAGGTCGCTCGGCAGCGGCATGCCGAAGGCGCGCATCTCGTTCAGCTTCTCCCGAACCTGAAGATAAAGCTCATGCGCATCCTCAGGCTGGTTCTCCATCTGATTGATGAGCAGAGCAAGTTCAGCCTTCAGATCGTCGAATGCCATGGGGCGCCTCCTCGGGGGCTGTCGCACGCGGATCGGACCATAAACCGGACGATGCAGCAAGCCGCTCGCGACGAGCGGTCTTCCGCGGCCCCGATTGCGGGGCGGACATTTCCCTTGCATAGTTGCAGCCGGCGACGGGTTTGAAGGGGGGCAGCGATGGAAAAAGTGACCTTTGGCAAGGTGGTTGGATTCGTCCTCGCCTTGGCGTTCGCGCTCGTCATGGGCATCTGCCTGCAGGCGGTGCTGGTCGGCGACTACATGCAGCCCAATAGCGTGATGAACGACCAGACGCGGCACACCTTGCAGATCGTGGGCTACGCTGGCGGTCTCGCCGCGCTCGTCGCCTGGTGGGTGCAACAGTTTGCCTCCACCCGCAGCTTCGTCGTCCGCTTCCTGTTCGCGCTGTTCGTCTTCGTCGTGGCGTTCTGCAGCTTCGGCGGCCTGCTCAGGATCCTCTATCTCGCCTTTACCTACCCCAATCAGTTGGACTGGTCCCTCTCGGGTCTCTATTGGACATCGCTCAGCGACTTCTATTCCTTCGTGCTGTTCATGCTGGTGCCGCCGCGCCCGGCTTATGCCGCGCTGATGCTGGCGGCGGCGCTTTACCTTGCGCTGTTTGGACCGCGAGGACCGCGAACCATAGAGGCTTGAGGCCCGCCCGTGATTTGAGACTGCGCGCGGGCTCTGCTAGACCATCGCTTGCCTGCGATTTGCAGGAAAGGACGCCGTTCCTCGAGATGATCCCCCGCTACAGCCGCCCCGAAATGGCTCGTCTTTGGGAGCCGGAGGCTAAGTTTCGCATCTGGCTCAAGATCGAGACGCTGGCCGCGGAGGCCATGGCCGAGCTTGGGCTGATCCCGAAGCGGGCGGCCGAGGCGGTCAGGAAGCGCGGCGGCTTCGACATCGCCCGCATCGATAAGATCGAGGGGCAAGTGAGGCACGACGTCATCGCCTTTCTCACCTCCGTCGCCGAGAAGGTTGGACCCGAGGCGCGCTTCCTGCACCAGGGGATGACGTCCTCCGACGTGCTCGACACCTGCTTCAACCTGCAACTCGTGCAAGCGGCAGACCTGCTTATCGCCGATATGGATGCGCTGCTCCAAGCGCTGAAGGCTCGCGCCTTTGAGCACAAAAGCACGCCGACCGTCGGCCGCAGCCATGGCATGCATGCCGAGCCAACGACCTTCGGGCTCAAGCTCGCCTATGCTTACGCGGAGTTCGATCGCGCCCGCGCGCGCCTCGTCACGGCGCGGGAGGAGGTCGCGACCTGCGCCATCTCCGGCGCGGTCGGTACCTTCGCCCATGTCGATCCGCGGGTCGAAGCCTATGTGGCGGAGAAGCTGGACTTGCGGCCTGAGCCGATCTCCACGCAAGTGATCCCGCGCGACCGCCATGCCGCCTATTTCGCGGCGCTCGCCGTGGTGGCGAGTTCCATCGAGCGGCTTGCGACCGAGATCAGGCATTTGCAGCGGACCGAGCTGCTAGAGGCGGAGGAGCATTTCGCCGAAGGCCAGAAGGGCTCTTCGGCCATGCCGCATAAGCGGAACCCGGTGCTGTCGGAAAACCTCACGGGACTCGCACGCCTCGTCCGCGCCTATGCGCTCCCTGCGCTCGAGGACGTGGCGCTCTGGCATGAGCGCGACATCTCCCACTCCTCGGTCGAGCGGGTGATCGGCCCGGACGCCACGATCGCCCTCGATTTCGCGCTGGTCCGTATGACCGAGCTCATCAAGGGGCTCCAGGTTTATCCCAAGCGCATGCGCGCCAATCTCGATGCCTTGCGCGGCCTCATCCATTCCCAGCGGGTTCTGCTCGCGCTGATCGAGGCTGGGGTCTCACGCGAAGAGGCCTACCGGCTCGTGCAGCGCAACGCGATGAAGGTCTGGGAGAAGAACAGTGACTTTCTAGACGAGCTGCTCACCGACGAGGAGGTGATGCGCGCGCTGTCCGAAGAGACGCTGCGCGCGCAATTCGACCTCGCCTATCATCTAAAGCACGTGGACACGATCTTCGCGCGGGTGTTCGACAAACGTCCCTCCCCTCGGCCCAAAAAAGGCCGTTAAGCGGAGCGCAATCCCCCGGCTACTCGTAGTGGTGAAACACGTGAGGGACGTAGCGATAGCGATTGTGCTCCCTGAACGTCAGGAAGTAGCGCCAGCGGTAGTAGGAGGGGTTGATGTCGGCGTAAGGGGGCAAGTCGTAATAGGCGTCCGCCGTCGGGTAATGGCCGGCCTTATAGCGATAGTGCGGATAGACGGGAATCGCCGGCGGCCCAGCCGGGGCCGAGGCCTCGCGGAAGGAAAGCCCGCTCGCGCGTACATAGCCCCCATAGCTGTTCCAAGTTACCCCGCACCAGCCCCGCGAGCATTGGCCGACGCTCACCACGGCACCCGCCGGAATGTTGAGGAGCAGCTCCGCTTGCGCCGCAGGCCCTGCCCTGAGCGCGACGTCGGTCTTGGTCTCGCCCATGCCGGCTGAAGCGGCGCCGCCGCTCAAGGCAAGCGCAACAAAAGCGACGAGCATCCTGGTCAAAGTCTGCATGCGAGAGCCCCCCTCTCTGCAATCATCTTGGCACAGACACGGGCAAGCGTCAGCCACAGCTTTGCCCAGTGGCCTTGCGCGAGAGCTCACGCCTTGGCAGTCGCCTCACGCTTCAGGTCGGCAGCCGCCTTGGCGAACCAGCCCACGTCGGTGCCGACGGCCACGACATTCCAGCCCGCCTCCACCAAAGGCCTGGCGTAGGTCACATCATTGGCGAAAATCAATGCAATGACAGACATCTCGCGGCATTTGCTGAGAACGAAAGTCATGGCCTCCTTGACCTCGCTTGCGTGGATATCGAGGCGCCCGGTAAGCGCCACCGAGAGGTCGTTCGGGCCCAAGCAGACCATGTCCACGCCGGGAAGCGCCAAGATCTCGTCGAGCTGATCGAGCGCTCCCTTCGTCTCGATCTGGGGACAGGCGATGGTCCAATCATTGGCCGTGGTGAAATAGTCGCCCTGATAATCGAGTCGCGCCCGGTATGGGCCCCAGCTGCGCTGCCCGCGAGGCGGAAACTTGACGGCTTGGACGAAGGCCTCCGCATCCTCGATGTTGGCGATCAGGGGGCACATGATGCCTTGGGCACCGGCGTCGAGCGCGCGGCCGATCAAGCCAGGGTCGTTCTCCGCCACGCGCACGATGGCGGGGAGCCCGGAGGCGCACGCCGCGGTGAGACAGCCAAGCAGCGCCTCATTGCCGCCCAGGCCATGCTGCTGGTCGATGGTGATGCAGTCCCAGCCGGCTTCCCCGATCAGCTCGATGAGGAAGGGAGAGTTGAGCGTGAGCCAGGCATTGAGGAGCGTGCGCCCCTCACGGGCGGCTTTGCGAAACCGGTCCTCGCGCATGGGGCTTCAGACTTTGCCTTCGGTTTCAAGTTGAAGCACCGCCTCGCTCATCAGCTCGCCCATCATGCGGCGGATCTGGTGGTCGGACTCGGCCACGCCCTTTGCGTCGAAATCGCCCCGGACCTTCAGGAACACGTCCTCTTCGCCAGGCTCAAGGAGATCTGCCTTGACCACCTCGCGGGCATAGGCTTGGGCCGCGTCGTCGGTGAGCCCCATCTTCTCCGCCGCCCAAAGGCCAAGCAGCTTGTTGCGCCGCGCCGTCGCCTTGAACTTTAGCTCCTCGTCATGGGCGAACTTCCGCTCGAAGCCCTTCTCCCGCTCCTCAAACGTGGTCATCTGCCGCACATCTCCTTCTCGGCGCCGATCGCCCCAAAAATCCCAGAAATCAAGGAAAACCTCGTCTCTCCCTGGGCGAGGGATACTGCTAAAGGGCCCGAAAATCAACAAATCCCAGAAAGCGCCGAGCGACGTTGTCACTCCCCTCCCCTTACGTTAAGGTCCACTAGACCCTTTGGTTGATTCCTGCGATGGCGAGTGGCGATAAACGCGGTACGGGCAGTGCCCTCCGCGCAGTGGTGGTGTTGTCAGCTCTGACGAGCTGCTAAAGCGAGAGGAACGTAACATGAACCGGCGTCGCCGCGTCTATGAAGGCAAGGCCAAGATCCTCTATGAAGGCCCGGAGCCGGGCACGCTCGTCCAGCACTTCAAGGACGACGCCACCGCCTTCAACAACAAGAAGCACGACAAGATCGAGGGCAAGGGCGTCCTCAACAACCGCATTTCCGAGTTCCTGTTCCAGAAACTCGGCGAGATCGGCGTTCCCACCCATTTCATCAAGCGGCTCAACATGCGCGAGCAGCTGATCCGCGAGGTCGAGATCGTCCCGCTCGAGGTGGTCGTGCGCAACGTGGCGGCAGGCTCGCTCGCGACGCGGCTCGGCATCGACGAGGGGACCCCGCTCCCCCGCTCGATCGTGGAATTCTATTACAAGTCAGACAAGCTCGAAGACCCCATGGTCACCGAGGAGCACATCACCGCCTTCGGCTGGGCGAACCCGCAGGAGATGGACGACATCATGTCGCTCGCGCTCAGGATCAACGACTTCCTCTCCGGCCTGTTCCTCGGCGTCGGCATCAGGCTCGTCGACTTCAAATGCGAGTTCGGCAGGCTTTGGGAGAACGACCAGATGCGCATCATCCTGGCCGACGAGATCTCGCCCGATTGCTGCCGGCTGTGGGACGTCGAGACGCAAAACAAGCTCGACAAGGACCGTTTTCGCCGCGATCTCGGCGGCCTGGTCGAGGCCTATCAGGAGGTGGCGCGCCGCCTCGGGCTGCATGTGGACAACCCGATGCGGGTGAAGTCGGGCCCGGTGCTGGTGCGCTCGAAATAGGACTGTCGGCCATGAAGGCACGCATCACCATCACCTTGAAGCCGGGGGTCCTCGACCCGCAAGGCAAGGCGATCGAAGGCGCGCTGCACGCGCTCGGCTTTGGGTCCGCCGGAAACGTGCGCCAAGGCAAGTATATCGAGATCGAGGTGGCGGAGAGCGATCCGGCCCGCGCACGCGCCGCGATCAAACGGATGTGCGAGGAGCTCCTAGCCAACACCATCATCGAGAATTACGCCTATGAGCTCGAGGCGGCTTAAGCAGGCATGAAAGCGAGCGTCATCATCTTCCCCGGATCGAATTGCGACCGCGATACCGCCGTGGCGCTCCAGGCGGCGATGGGAACGCCACCCGCCATGGTCTGGCATGGCGACGCGGAGCTGCCTGCCAGCGATCTGATCGTGCTGCCCGGTGGCTTCTCATATGGCGATTATCTTCGCTCTGGCGCCATGGCGGCGCATTCCCCGGTCATGCGCGAGGTGGTCAAGCGGGCGCGCGCCGGTACGCCGGTGCTCGGCATCTGCAACGGCTTCCAGGTGCTGACCGAGGCGGGGCTCCTTCCCGGGGTTTTGATGCGCAACGCCTCGCTCAAATTCATCTGTAAGGACGTGCATTTGCGCGTGGAGCGTAAGGACACGCTTTACACGCGGCGCTACGCAGAAGGCGAAGTGGTCAGGTTCCCCATCGCGCATAAGGACGGCAGCTATTTCGCCGATGACGAGACGCTTGAGCGCCTCGAAGCGGAAGGCCGCGTCGCCTTCCGCTATTGCGACATGCAAGGGCGCGTCACGGCCGAAGCCAATCGCAACGGCTCGCGCAACAGCATAGCCGGCATCTACAACGATACGGAAACCGTGCTGGGGTTGATGCCGCATCCGGAGCGCTTGGCCGATCCGGTGCTTGGCGGCACGGACGGGACCAAGATGTTCAGAGGTTTGGTCGAAAGCATTGCGGCCTAGGCCGGGCGCCTGTCAGCCTCTGGCCTAGGACTCTCTGGCTTCCGGCCACTATAAGCTCGTTCCAGACCCCGCCGCATGCAGTCAATTCGCACCTCCCGCATGGCCAAGCCGAACCCCAAGATCACGCCCGAACTCGTCGCCGAGCATGGGCTCGCCGCCGACGAGTACCGCCTGCTTACCGCCGTGCTTGGCCGTGAACCCAGCCTCACCGAGCTCGGCATCTTCTCGGTGATGTGGTCGGAGCACTGCTCCTACAAATCCTCGCGCGTCTGGCTCAGGCAGCTGCCGACCGACGGCCCGCAAGTGATCCAGGGCCCGGGCGAGAATGCGGGCGTGGTCGATCTCGGCGACAGGCAGGCGGCCGTGTTCAAGATGGAGAGCCACAACCACCCCTCCTATATCGAGCCCTATCAGGGGGCCGCCACCGGGGTGGGAGGGATCATGCGCGACGTGTTCACCATGGGCGCGCGGCCCATCGCCAATATGAATGCCCTCCGATTTGGCGCACCTGACCACCAAAAGACCCGCCATCTCGTTGCGGGCGTGGTCTCAGGGATCGGCGACTACGGCAATTGCATGGGGGTGCCCACCGTGGGCGGCGAGACCAATTTCGACCCACGCTACAACGACAACATCTTGGTCAATGCCATGTGCGTCGGGCTCGTGGATACCTCCCGCATCTTCAAATCGGCGGCGAAGGGCGTGGGCCTTCCCGTGGTCTATGTCGGCTCCAAGACGGGTCGCGACGGCATTCACGGCGCCACCATGGCGTCTGCGGAGTTCGACGAGGCCTCCGCCGAGAAGCGGCCCACGGTGCAGGTGGGCGACCCTTTCACCGAGAAGCTCTTGCTCGAAGCGTGCCTGGAGCTGATGCAGGAGGACGCGATTGTCGCCATCCAGGACATGGGGGCGGCCGGTCTCACCTCCTCCTCCGTGGAGATGGCCGACAAGGGCCAGGTGGGCATCGAGCTCGATCTCGACCAGGTGCCGACCCGCGAGGAGACCATGACCGCGTATGAGATGATGCTGTCGGAGAGCCAGGAGCGCATGCTCATGGTGCTGAAGCCCGGCGCCGAGAGCGCCGCCCGGCGCGTGTTCAGCAAGTGGGGGCTCGACTTCGCGATTGTGGGCCGCACCACGGATACGGGCAGGCTCGTCGTCCGCCATGGTGGCGTCCTCCAAGCCGACATCCCGCTGTCGGCGCTCGCGCATGCGGCGCCCGTCTATAAGCGCCCCTGGACGAGGAAGCCCGCGCCCGTGGCGACCGCGCCCGAGGACGTGCCGGCGCCGAACAGCCTGCTCGGCGCGCTCGAGGACATGATGGGGTCGCCGCATCTCTGCTCGCGGGCGTGGATCTGGGAGCAATATGACCACATGGTCATGGCCGACACAGTGCAGCGGCCGGGCGGCGATGCCGCGGTGGTGCGCGTACATGGCACGGAGAAAGGTTTGGCGATCTCCTGCGACGTGACGCCCCGCTATTGCGCGGCGGATGCGCACGAAGGGGCAAAGCAAGCGGTCGCCGAATGCTGGCGCAATCTGACCGCTGTCGGCGCGGACCCGCTCGCCATCACCGACTGCCTGAATTTCGGCAATCCCGAGCGGCCGGAGGTGATGGGCGAGCTCGTCGAGGCGATCGAAGGGATGGCTGAGGCGTGTCGGGCGCTGTCCTTCCCCGTCGTCTCCGGCAATGTCTCGCTCTATAATGAGACGAACGGCATCGCCATCCCGCCGACGCCGGCGGTCGGCGGCATCGGACTCATCCCAGACATCCGTGAGATGGCCCGCATCGCGCTTGAGCGAGACGGCGACGCGCTGATCCTCGTTGGGGCCGAGGCCGGTCATCTTGGCCAGTCGCTTTACCAAGAGATCATCACAGGCCGAGCCGAAGGTGCCCCTCCTCCCGTCGATCTCGCATCCGAGCGGCGCGCCGGCGACTTCGTCAGGGCACTGATCCGGCAGGGTCGCGTCTCTGCCGTGCACGACGTCTCCGATGGCGGGCTGCTGGTGGCGGTCGCCGAGATGGCGCTTCCCGGCGGTCTCGGCGTCGAGCTCGACGCGGCGCCGCAAGGGCTCCCAGCCCATGCCGTCTGGTTCGGCGAGGATCAGGGGCGCTACGTCGCCTCAACGGCACCCGGCGAGATTGCGCACATCCTCGCAGACGCGGCAAAGGCGAAGATTCCTGTCCGCGTCATCGGCAGTGTCGCGGGGGATGCCTTGAAACTTCCAGGCGAAGCGCCACTTTCGCTTGCTGCCCTGCGCAGCGTCCATGCGCGCTGGTTGCCGCACTTCATGGGCGGAAGCTAGAATTGCGCGGGCGTAAAGAGGAGACTATCCGATGGCCATGGCGGCTCACGACATCGAGCAACTGATCAAGGAGCACTTTCCCGACGCGCGGGTCAGCATCGACGATCTTGCGGGCGACGGCGATCACTATGCGGCGAGTGTGGTGTCGGAGGCCTTTCGCGGCAAGACGCGACTGCAGCAGCACCAGATGGTTTATGATGCGCTGAAGGGCCATATGGGTGGGGCGCTGCACGCGCTTGCGCTCAAAACTTCAGCGCCTTCCTAAGGGAGATACACAGGATGAGCCAACAAGAGATTCAGGACTGGATCGGCCGCGAGGTCGCGACCAACGACGTCGTGCTGTTCATGAAAGGCACCAAGGACATGCCGCAATGCGGCTTCTCCATGCAGGTCGTGCAGATCCTGAACCATCTCGGCGTCGACTTCAAAGACATCAATGTGCTTGAGAATCTGAGCGTGCGCGACGGCATCAAGGCCTTCTCCAACTGGCCGACGATCCCGCAGCTCTACGTCAAGGGCGAGTTCATCGGCGGCTGCGATATCGTCCGAGAGATGTTCCAGGCAGGCGAGTTGCAGGAGCTGTTTAACGCCAAGGGCATTGCGCATAATCAGCAGACCCTGACGGCATAGGGTCGCTTGCGAGAACCACCCTCAATGATTCCAGTCCACTTCGTGCAAACTGCGCCTTTCGAGGTCTGCACGAAGATAGGGGCGCGAGTTCGGCAACTGCAATTGCTCCTATGGCTTGCCCCTGCCAATTCAATGCGCTCCCGACCCATGGCAACTGCCGGGGCTTGGCCGTGTTCGACATCGAAGAAGGCTTCCACGGCACCACCCGGCTTGACGGGCTAAAGGCCGCCGGGATTTTTCGCTGGCCAGGCGCCATTCACGAGGGCGAGCGCGTGCACATCGTCGATCGACGCGCGACGCCCGCGCAGCGCGAGGCGCTGTTCCGCATCCTGACCGGCGAGGATACCAATCCGTGAGCGACGGTGTTCCAGATCTTCTCCGCCACTTGCGACACGATGCACGAGCCGATCGTGGCGGATATCGCATTCGAGCTCGACATCGACGCCCGCACCGCTAAAGCCCGCATCGATGGCGTCGTTGAGATGCGCGGCGCGCCGATCCTGAACCCGATCACCGAGGCCGAGCACCGGGTGCGCATCGAGCAGCCGAACGGCTTCGAATTCGCGGTGGCGGAGATCGGCCGGGGCTGGGCGAAGACGAGCGGACTGATCAGCTTCGAGCTCACCGACACCTACGGCCAGTTTGCCCGCATCCATCTCTGCCAGAACGGCATGGTACGCTGAGCACGATGCCTGCGGCCGCGCTCGGGGCATTGGTCAAGCGCGACGCCGCTATCGTCCTTGCCGCCCTCATTACGCTCACGCTGCTTGCGTGGCTCGTGCTACTTGCCGGCGCAGGTACGGGCATGGGATCCCTTCGCTATGAGCGGATGGCTGCTGCCCGCGGGAGCACCGGCGCAGAGCGGGCTCTGGACTTCGGCCTACTGGCTCATCGCCTTCTGCATGTGGGCCGTGATGATGGTCGCCATGATGCTGCCAAAGCGCCTCACCCATGGTGCTGCTTTATGCGCGCGTGGCGCGGCAGGCGGAGCGTAAGGGGCAGATTCAGAACGCCGCGGCCTGTATCGCCGCCTTTGCCACCGGTTATCTCACTTTGTGGATTCTTTTCAGCGCCTTTGCCGTCGCCGCTCAGTGGGCGCTGGAGCATTCCGGCGCCATGTCCGGAATGACGGTGCTGCGCAGCCGGGCGGTTGCGGGCGGCCTACTGATCGCGGCGGGCCTGTACCAACTCACGCCCTTGAAGGAGAGCTGCCTTGCCCATTGCCGGTCGCCGGCCGAGGTTCCTTGCCGCGCATTGGCGCGGAGGCGTGCCGAGCGCCTGGCGCATGGGGCTTGGCCATGGCGTCTATTGTCTGGGCTGCTGCTTTGCGCTGATGCTGCGCGTCCCGCTCGGGGTGTTGCTGATGATTGCTGGGACCGCGTTGATCGCAGGCGTCTGACGGCTAGCGCGAGTAGAACTCGATAACGAGGTTCGGCTCCATCATCACCGGATAAGGCACATCCCTCAGCGTCGGCGACCGGAGCAGCTTCGCCGTCATCTTGGCGTGATCGACCTCCAGATAATCGGGCACGTCCCGCTCGCCGCTTTGTGCCGCCTCGAGCACCATGCCGACATCCTTGGCCTTGTCGCGCACCTCGACCACGTCGCCTTCGCGGCAGCGGAAGCTCGGGATCGTCACGCGCCGGCCGTTGACCCGCACATGGCCATGGGACACGAACTGCCGCGCGGCGAACACGGTCGGCACGAATTTGGCGCGGTAGACGATGGCATCGAGCCGCCGCTCCAGGAGCCCGATCAGGTTCTCACTGGTGTCGCCCTTGAGCCGCGCTGCCTCGCCGTAGATCGACTTGAACTGCTTTTCGGTGATGTTGCCGTAATAGCCCTTCAGCTTCTGCTTGGCGCGGAGCTGCTGGCCGTAGTCGGAGAGCTTGCCGCGACGGCGCTGGCCGTGCTCGCCGGGCCCGTATTCACGCTTATTGTAAGGGCTCTTCGGCCGGCCCCAGATATTCTCGCCGAGCCTGCGGTCGATCTTGTGCTTCGCGTTGATCCGTTTCGTCATCTAGAGCTCCAAAGCCGAATTCGAGCTGCCCGCGGCTCTCGCCCGCGCGCATGCTCCCAAATCTGTCGTGATGAGGGCAAAAGCCGCATGGGGCATTGCCTTCGAGCGCTTCTAGCCGTCGCAGGCCGAAAGCGCCGCCCGGCGCTCTGTTACACGCGAATGCGTGAAAGTGTCAATTAGCGCCGCCGGCCACCGGGGCCGGCGTCGCGGCCTGTGACGCCGCCGGGGCCGGGGTCGCGGCCTGTGGCGCCGCTGGGGGCGCGGACTGGACGTAGGCCCCAATCGCCTGGGTAACCTTCTCCTTCTGCTCGGGCGAGCAGCTGAGCTTTTTGCCCGTAATCGTCGTCGCCGGGCCTTCGGTTGCTTTGGCTGCGGCCTCGCCGCTCGTGCCTGGGGGTTGCGCCTTGCCTTGGTCGTCTGCCGCCTGCTCGGTGATTTTGACGTTACCGGCAAAGTAGGAAGTCGCAAAGGTGTGCAAGGCCTTGATGAACATCATCTGATCCGTGTTCCAGACCTTGCGCGCCCTCTCTCCACGGATCAGCGTTTCGTAATTGGCCTTCTCCAGCTCGGGCAGGTTGCAGGCCTCGGCATAGGCCGAGCGCGTGGCCACCCGGATTACGCTGCGCGCATCCTCGATGGGGATGAGATATTTGTTCGGGTCCGACTTATCGAGCTTGATCATGGCCCCGCTGCTGTCCGGAATCTGGTCCGGCAGGATCGACAGGGCAAAGGTAGACATCACGCGCACGGCGCTGTCGCTCAGCTTGTCCTTGGGCGCATCTGCGGGGGCATCCGGCGTCTTGGTGCGTTTGCCGAGCTCCTCGGCGACGGTTCTGACGCCGGTCTGGTCTGCGGCTCTCAGCGGCCCGCCAGTGAGGAGCGGCAGCGCTGCAATTGCCGCAGCCGCACTCCACTGAATCCAACCAACTCGCATCAATTGCCCCTCTCCCTGCGGTGCCCGAAAGCTAGCCATCCTCGAAGGCCATCGCAATAGGAGAAACGGGGCGGAACTATGGCCCCTCAAGACCTTGGCGGCTTGGGGCGGCTGAGCGCAGCCACGATGCCGCGCCAGGTGCGCACGTCCTGCTCGGTTGCGCCCATGCGATGGAACATGTTGCGAATGGCGCGGACCATGGTCGGACGCTTTTCGGGGGGCCGCAGGAAGCCTGACCGGTCGAGTTCGCCTTCAAGATGCTTGAACAGACCGAGCAACTCGGCGCGGGTCGCTGCGGGCGTGCCTGCGTGGGAAAGTCCCTCTATCGCGGGGCCGTCGCATTGCGTAACGCGCCGGAGCGGCGGCGTTGGCCCTTGTGCCTGCAACCATTCATAGCCCAGCAGCAGCACCGCCTGGGGGAGGCTCAAAGAGGCGAAGGATGGATCTACCGGCGCGGTGATGATGGCGTCGGCCAGGGCGAGCACGTCGTTGTCGAGCCCACTCCGCTCCGGGCCGAACAGCACGCCAGTGCGCTCCCCCCTCTCTCCCCTCGCGGCAAGCTCGCTGGCCGCATGCTCGGGGGTCAGCACCGGCTTCACCATGCCCCGCGGCCGCGCCGTGGTGGCGAGCACGAAGTTGAGGTCACCAATGGCTGGCTCGAGGCTCGAATAGAGCGTGGCCGCACCGATGATGCCGTCAGCGCCGGCCGCGGCCGCAAGGGCCTTTGCATTAGGCCAGCCGTCGCGGGGAGCGACGAGGCGAAGCTCGGTGAGTCCGAAATTGGCCATGGCACGGGCGGCGAAGCCGATATTCTCGCCAAGTTGCGGCTCGATGAGAACGATCGCGGGCGCCAATCTCGTGGCGCTCGGACAGCTCCTGCCGCCCGCGCGGGAACGGGCAGGTCTTGGCACTTTCGCCTTGCTTCCCATCCGGCTCGCGTTTTCGGCCCTCGCTTTCATCATCGCAAACACGATGCTATAGGGGGCGCTTGGCCGCAATGGCGACCAAAAACCAAGGGCGCGACGCCGACCGACATTCCCGCCGGAGACCTCCGTTGAACAAAATCGTGGTGAAGAACCCCGTCATCGACCTGGACGGGGATGAGATGACGCGGGTCATCTGGCAGCTGATCAAGGACAAGCTCATCAAGCCCCATCTCGACCTCGAGCTCCGCACGTACGACCTGTCCATCGAGAACCGTGACCTGACCAACGATCAGGTCACGCTCGAAGCCGCCTACGCCATCAAGGAGTGCGGCGTCGGCGTCAAATGCGCGACCATCACCCCAGACGAGGCTCGGGTGAAGGAGTTCGGCCTCAAGCAGATGTGGAAGTCGCCGAACGGCACCATCCGCAACATCCTGGGCGGGGTTATTTTCCGCGAGCCGATCATCTGCCGGAATGTGCCGCGTCTCGTCCCCGGCTGGACCAGGCCCATCGTCATCGGCCGCCACGCCTTTGGCGATGTGTACCGCGCAACAGACTTTCGCGTGCCCGGAAAGGGCAAGCTCACCATCAACTTCTTGGGCGAGGACGGCACGCACATCGAGCATGAGGTGCACGAATTCAAGGGCAGCGGCGTGGCGCTTGCCATGTTTAATCTCGACGATTCGATCCGCGACTTCGCCAAGGCCACCTTCAATTATGCGCTCACCCGCAATATGCCGGTGTATCTCTCGACCAAGAACACCATCCTCAAGGCCTATGACGGGCGCTTCAAGGATATCTTCGCCGAGGTGTTCGACGCGGAGTTCCGCGAGGCGTTCTCCGCCCGCGGGCTCACCTATGAGCACCGCCTGATCGACGACATGGTGGCGGCGTCGCTGAAATGGTCGGGCGGCTATGTCTGGGCCTGCAAGAATTATGACGGCGACGTGCAGTCCGACACGGTGGCGCAAGGCTTCGGCTCGCTCGGGCTGATGACGAGCGTGCTGATGACGCCGGACGGCAAGACGGTATTGGCCGAGGCCGCGCACGGCACCGTCACCCGCCATTACCGCCAGCACCAGCAGGGGCGGGCGACCTCGACCAATGCCACCGCCTCGATCTTTGCCTGGTCGGGCGGGCTCAAGCATCGCGCCAAGCTCGACCACAATGCCGAACTCGCCCGCTTTGCCGAGACGCTGGAGCAAGTTGTGGTCAGCACCATCGAGGCCGGCTTCATGACCAAGGACTTGGCGCTGCTGGTCGGCGCCGAGCAGGCCTGGCTTTCGACCGCGGGCTTTCTCGACAAGATCGATGAGCAGCTCCGCCGGGCAATGGCCGACCGCGCCGCCGCGTAAGTTACTGAACTGACGGAATTTTACTGAGCTTCCGCTTCGCCTGTCTCTTGCGGGCGGCGGATCCGGGGCGAGCGTTTCGCACCGCCCCGCCCCTCGTGGCCCGCTCGTTCTCGCGCGCTCGCTCCTTCGCCACAGACTTCATGTGCTGGACGATCTCGGGGTGCCGGCGGCTGAGACGCGCAGACCCTCGCTGTCCAGCACATAGACGCGACAGGGCGTGTCGGCGACGACATCGTGCTTGTGACGGCGCCGCTCGAGCAGCGCCATCTCGAAGTCGCCTTCGAGCAACTTGATCGGCCGTCCGGGCACCACGCAAACCGTTTCGCCGCCCACTTCGAGGATATCATGAACCTTGATCCGCCAGCTGTGCCAGGCGGCCTTGAAGCTCATCGTCAAGCGTGTCCAGCGCGGCGCTTTGAGCCGGTGTCGGCGGTGGCGCTATCGCCGCCGCCCGCTAAGATCCGCGCCGCGATGGCATCAAGCGCGGCATCGGCGCGGGCGCCGTCCGGACCTCCGGCCTGAGCGAGATCGGGGCGCCCGCCACCGCCCTTGCCGCCAAGCGCCTCGGCGCCGGCGCGGGCGAGCTCGATGGCGTTGTAAGACGTTGTAAGATCGTCGGTGACGCCAACGACGAGGCCAGCCTTGCCCTCCGTCACGCCGATGATGGCGACGATGCCCGAGCCCAATTGCCGCTTGGCGTCATCGACGAGGCCGCGCAGATCCTTCGGCGCCACGTCTTGCAGAATGCGGGCGAACAACTTGACGGGCCCGAGGTCGCGGATCGCAGAAGCGCCGCCGCCCGACGTGCCTGCCCCCAGCGCGAGCTCGCGTTTCGCCTCGGCGAGCTGGCGCTCGAGCTTGCGGCGCTCCTCGACGATGGCAGCGAGGCGCTGGATCATCTCGTCCGGCCCGACCTTCAAGAGCTCCGCCGCCTCGCGCACCCGCTCATCTTGGGTGGCGAGATAGGTCCTCGCGCCCTCGCCCGTCAGCGCCTCGATGCGGCGCACGCCCGAAGCGACCGCGCTCTCGCTGACGATCTTGAGCTGGCCGATATCGCCCGTACGCCGCACATGGGTGCCGCCGCAAAGCTCGATGGAATAAGCGTGCGCTGCCCTGCGGCTCTGCTCGCTCCTGCCCATGCTGATGACGCGGACCTCGTCGCCATATTTCTCGCCAAACAAAGCGAGCGCGCCATGCGCGATCGCCTCGTCCGGGCGCATCAGATGCGTGTGTACGGGCTCATTCTGCAGGATCATGGCATTGGCGAGGTCTTCCACCCGCCGGATCTCGTCATGGGTCATGGGGCGTGGATGGGAGAAATCGAATCTGAGCCGGCCGGGCTCGACAAGAGAGCCCTTCTGCGCCACGTGCTCGCCCAGCACCTCCCGCAGCGCCTCGTGCAGGAGGTGGGTGGCGGAATGATTGGCCCGGGTCGCGGTGCGGCGCGCATGATCGACGTCGAGCGCCACGACCTCTCCAAGCTTCAGCGTGCCGCTCTCAAGCACCCCCATATGGAGGAAGAGGCCGCCGAGCTTTTTCTGCGTGTCCTGGACCACGAAGCGCGCGCCTTGGGCAGTTGTGCCTTGGGCACCCGTGGCCAGCCCGCGGTCGCCGACCTGCCCGCCCGATTCGCCGTAGAACGGCGTCTGATTGACGATCACCGCGCCCCGTTCGCCCGCCTTCAGCTCGGGCACGCGCTTGCCGTCCTTGACGAGCGCCAGGATCTCGCCGGAGGAGGTCTCGGCGTCGTAGCCCAGGAATTCGGTGGCGCCCAGTTCTTGCTTCAGCTCGAACCACAAGCTCTCGGTCGCGGCCTCTCCGGAGCCCGCCCAGGACTTCCTCGCCTCGACGCGCTGGCGCTCCATGGCGGCAGCAAAGCCCTTGGTGTCGACGCTGATGCCGCGGGCCTTCAGCGCGTCCTCGGTGAGATCGAAGGGGAAGCCATAGGTATCGTAAAGCTTGAAGGCGATCTCGCCCGGAAGCATGGCGCCTCGCGCGAGCCCCTTCGTCGCATCGTCGAGCAGGCGCAAGCCCCGCTCCAACGTGTCGAGGAAGCGGGTCTCCTCGAGCTTCAGCGTCTCGATGATGAGGCTCGAGCCCCGCTCAAGCTCGGGATAGGCGCGGCCCATCTCGCCGACCAGCGCCGGCACGAGGCGATAGAGCAGCGGCTCCTCGGCGCCCAGGAAGTGGGCGTGGCGCATGGCCCGGCGCATGATGCGGCGGAGCACATAACCCCTGCCCTCGTTCGACGGCAGCACACCATCGGCGACGAGGAAGGCGGAGGCACGCAAATGATCGGCGATGACGCGGTGGCTTGGGCGCGGCTCGCCCTTGGCCGGCACCCCGGTCAAGGAGACCGACGCCGCGATCAGCGCCTTGAACAGATCGATGTCGTAATTGTCATGCGTGCCCTGCAGCACCGCCGCGATGCGCTCGAGCCCCATGCCGGTGTCGATGGAGGGAAGCGGCAGGGGCTCGCGCTTGCCGCCCGCGAGTTGCTCATATTGCATGAATACGAGATTCCAGATCTCGACGAAGCGGTCGCTGTCGGCGTCGGCGCTGCCGGGGGGCCCACCGCGCAGCGTAGGCCCGTGATCGTAGAAGATCTCAGAGCAGGGTCCGCAAGGGCCGAGCTCGCCCATCGACCAGAAATTGTCCGCGCCAGCGATGCGGATGATCTTCTCCTCGGGGAGCCCCGCGATCTTCTTCCACAGCGCCGCCGCCTCGTCGTCATCGGCAAAGACGGTGATCAGGAGACGCTTCTTGTCGAGCGCGAAATCCTTGGTGAGCAGCTCCCAGGCAA
The DNA here is from genome assembly GCA_963804515.1 of uncultured Alphaproteobacteria bacterium. GTDB lineage: Bacteria > Pseudomonadota > Alphaproteobacteria > Rhizobiales > Methyloligellaceae > Methyloceanibacter. The sequence continues at coordinate 601,447 of CAWDQR010000001.1, forward strand.
GGGCGATCGCCCGCTCCTTGAAATAATCGCCGAAAGCGAAATTGCCGAGCATCTCGAAGAAGGTGTGGTGGCGGGCGGTGTAGCCCACATTGTCGAGGTCGTTGTGCTTGCCGCCGGCGCGGACGCATTTCTGGGCCGTCGCCACGCGCGGAAAGCTCGGTCTCTCCGCCCCGGTCAGCACGTTCTTGAACTGCACCATGCCGGCATTGGTGAACATCAGCGTCGGATCGTGGCGCGGCACGAGCGGGCTCGACGGCAGGATCTGATGATCGTAGCGCTTGAAGAAATCGAGGAAGCCCGCACGGATGGCATTGACGCTTGTGTTGTTAACGCTCGTGCTTGCGAGGCCCGAGTCGTTCGCGCCCGTGTCCTTAACACTCGTGTCGTTCATGCTTTTGCGGCTGACCTTCTTCTTGCCCACCGTCGCACGGGCGACCTTGGTTTGTTTGGCGCTGGTCTTTTTGGCTGAGCTCATGGCAGCGAAGCAGAGAGGCCTCTCAACGCGAGCGAGGCTACGCGAAGAACGCAAACGAATCCTAGCCGATTCGGGCGCCTACCGAGCACCGACGGCGCCGCTTCCGCAAGTAGGAGACGGCCAGGGACCCGCGCCAGACATAGTGTGGGGAAGGGAGACTGTCCAGCGCTAGGCCGACGCTGTGCCGGCTTTCGTCGCCGCGGAAGTGAAATGCCGTCATTGCCGGGCGCGTCCCAGCCATCAACAACGATCCGGAGGAGCCTTAAGCACGTTGGGTGCATCCTCGGGTCACGCCCGAGGGCCAGGCCAAGGCAACCTGATGTCTAGCGGATAGTTGTCGAGGGTCTTACCCTCGCCTGCCCCGCCTTGCGGCCGCCCCGCCGGCGAGCGGCGAGACGGTGCCGTCGCCATCGGCAAAGCCCGGCATGTTGTCCTCGGCCTCGCCCTCGGGCGCCTCGCTCGCGCCTTCCAAAATCTGTCCGGCGAGCAGGCCCGCATTCTGGCGGATGGCGCGCTCAATCCGCTCGGCGATTTGCGGCTTCTCCCTGAGATAGGCCTTGGCGTTCTCGCGACCCTGGCCAATGCGTTCGCTATCGAAGGAGAACCAGGACCCCGACTTCTCCACGATGCCGGCCTTCACCCCAAGATCGACGAGCTCGCCCGTCTTGGAGATTCCCTCGCCATACATGATATCGAACTCGATCTGCTTGAAGGGGGGCGCCACCTTGTTCTTCACCACCTTGACGCGGGTCTGGTTGCCGACCACCTCCTCGCGCTCCTTGATGGCGCCGATGCGGCGGATGTCGAGCCGCACCGAGGCGTAGAATTTCAGGGCATTGCCGCCGCTCGTGGTCTCCGGCGAGCCGAACATCACCCCGATCTTCATGCGGATCTGGTTGATGAAGATGACCATGCAGCGGGATTTGGAGATCGACGCTGTCAGCTTGCGCAGGGCCTGGCTCATCAGCCGCGCCTGGCTCCCCGGGAGCTGGTCGCCCATCTCGCCTTCGAGCTCGGCCTTGGGTGTGAGCGCCGCCACGGAATCCACCACGAGCACGTCGATGGCGCCGGAGCGCACCAAAGTGTCGGTGATCTCAAGCGCCTGCTCACCGGTGTCAGGCTGGGAGATCAGGAGGTTCTCGAGATCGACCCCGAGCTTCCGCGCATAGATCGTGTCGAGCGCGTGCTCGGCATCGATGAAGCCGCAGATGCCGCCCCGCTTCTGGGCCTCGGCCACGACATGCAGCGCAAGCGTGGTCTTGCCGGAGGATTCGGGCCCATAAATCTCGACGACGCGGCCGCGCGGGAGTCCGCCAATACCGAGCGCAATATCGAGGCCGAGCGAGCCCGTGGAGATCGCCTCCACCTCTACCGCCTTCTCGTTCTGGCCGAGCCGCATGATGGAACCCTTGCCGCAATTTCGCTCGATCTGCGAGATCGCAGCCTCAAGCGCCTTCTCTCTGTCCATCCCGCCTCCTTCGACGACACGAAGGCTCGATTGCAACATGGCCGTTCTCCCTTATTTCACAGGCCCGCCAATCCTGGCAAATGCTGGCTTAAGCATGCCCCCGAGGCCCATAGGGCTGCTGCTGCCGCTCCGTTCGGGCGACGTGGGAGCAGTGTACATGCTTTGTTCTCCGTTCGCAATCTGTTCTTTAAGCGTTGACGGGTGCTGTCCCAATTAGGACAGCACCAGAACGTGCGTGTTTTGAAGCTGCTTCAGTATAAAGAGGCCGCCGACTGAGGCGGCCTCTCTAATGTTGGTTGGACCGCCTAATAGCGGTAGCGATAACCGTACCCGCCGCAAGGAGCGCACCCGCAGCGCCCATACGGGCCGCAGACCCAGGTACGCCCCCATGGGCAACGAGGACCTGGTCCGCCACAACCCACTCTTTCGATAGGTAAGTAATTCCTTGCGGGGGCAGTTCCAGCCAATGGTGTTGCTTGAGCACTCCAAGCTAAAACTCCGGCGACTAAGAGTGCAATTGTCGCCGCAAAGGCAATCGCCACTTTGCGCATCTCTCTTCCTCCCTGGATTGGTGGAACAACGGCCTTCGATAGCACAAAATGCGAATTAGGACACTCAGCCTCAAATTAGGACAGCACCCACGTTCTCGATGACGCGGCAGACTGCATTGCCCTTGCGACTGACAGCCCCCACAACGGGGATTTTGCCAGAACCTACGCCGCCAGTTCCACCGCCACCGCCGCGCTTGTCCCAATGCCGGTTCTTGGCGAGACCGCCCACGAAGGTCTCATCGACTTCGACAATTCCGCCGAGCTTTGCGGCAGGCTCATCGGCAAAGAGAGCGGCCCTGATACGGTGAGCCATGTACCAAGCGGTGCTGTACGAACCAAACCCCATGTAACGGTGAATCTGGCGTGCGCTAATGCCCTTCTTACTGGTGAGCATCAGATGAATGACGCGAAACCAGTCGCGGAGCGGCTTATTCGTGTTCTCGAAGATCGTCCCGGCAATGACAGAGAACCGATAGCCGGTGGAACCTCCGGGGGCGCACTTAGTGCATTGCCAGTGCCAAGCACGCGATGGCAAGTCATAGACGGCAGGATTGCCACAACGCGGACACCGGACACCTTCAGGCCACCTGCGGGCTTTCAAATAGGCTTTGCAGGCATCCTCATTGGGAAACATCGTCTCGAATTGGGCGACGGTGAGCTGGTGGATTTGACGGGGCTGTTTGGAGCGAGGCATGGATAATTCCTCAAATATCAAGGCCGCAGGTATGGCACCGAAGAACGTCGCCAGGAATAGGCGTAAGGACAGATCGCTTTTCGTGCTCAATCCAACAACGGGGGCATTGGTAGTCAGGCCCGATCTTGAGCACAAAGTTGAGAAGGCGATCATGCGCGAGGTTCAGCGCATTAAGCTTCGCCTTTATTTCCAATTGGTGCGCCTCTATTTCCTCAAACTCACGCTGAAGGCTAGAGGCTCGCTGTTGCGCGTTCGCTACTATCTCAGCGGCTACCACCCTGATTTGGCTAGCAAGCGTCATGGCATCCCATCCGTTCGTAAGATGCATATATGCCAATGACCATCTTATGTCAAGTACCGGATCATCGCCCATGTCAAGTGCATAATTCCCCTAATTAGGACAGCGCCCGGTGTTGAGCCGAATTAAACGCTGAGTGCCTTAATTCGCGTTTTGTGCTATCGCGAATCCGTCACGTTTTTTCCAAAACGAAGGAGGGAAAGGGAATGCGCAAAATCACCTTCGTAGCAACAATGGCACTCTTATTGGCCGGAGCCTGGGCCTGGAATGCTCAAGCCGCTCCGACTGCATCTGCGCTGCCTCCTGCAACGCACTACTCACCTATCGAAAAGGTCGCCTGCGGTGGTCCAGGTCCTCGTTGCCCATGGGGGCGTACCTGGGTCTGCGGTCCCTATCGATGCGGGTGCGCCCCGTGCGGGGGTTATTGGCGCCCCTGGCGCTATTAGGCTATCCAACGAGGCCGCCTCGCTCGGCGGCCTCGTTTTCGTCCCGTTGGGTCGCCTTGATAGATCGGCTTGATGCTTCCCTTCAGAAGCTCGAGCGACACCTCGCGGTCCTTCTCTGGCCACACATCGCCCGATTTCGGAAGGCGAAGCCAGCACGCCGCGGATGAGCGGGTCAACGTCCGCCGGGTGCTGTCCTTCGACTGTCCTAAATTGTACGCTTTTCTCAGCTATCCGTGCTTGTGCCAAACCAAGGAGGCAATTACGCGCTTGCTCGTACTCGCTGCTCGCGCCGTGTCCCCGTCTTCGTGGCTATCCCCCCCCAGTGACATGCCGTGGTCTGTGCCCGGGGTGTCGTCCGCGCCGGTTGCGCCGGGCCCCGTGGGGCGCCCTAGTCGTGCGTCGTCCGGTCGTCGTTTGCCACACTGTCATCGTGAACGGCGTGCGCGTGCGCCGTTGCGGGTAAGGCTAAGGGGAAATCGCCGCCATTCTCCTTGTCATTGCGCCAGCTTTTAGCCTTAAGAGAATGATCCGAAGCAGGCCGAGCCAGAGGGTCACGAGCAGGAGATAACTCCACAGCTTAAGCCGGGTGCAGACCGCGGCAATCGTGTCTTTTATCATCGACCAAGGCCAAGCGCTGCGGCACTGGGTGGACATAAGAGTAGGGACGGCCAGCCGCAAGCAACCGCTGCAACTGAAGGTCGCAGGGATGCAACCGCGTGCGGTCAAGCCAGGCTTAGCAGAATCAGCGGCAAGAGCCGACCCCATGCTTCAAGGCTCGGGCGGCCTACAGCGCCGCACAGCTCAGGACGCTAAATTAAGCCCAGCGCGAGCAGCGTCAGTGGCGGTTGGCGGCGAGGCTATTGGCCGGGTGGCGCGCGTCCCCGCGGCGGTTCTGCCGCCGCACATAAGTGATGGTGGCGTCAGGGCGCTCGGCCTTGACCTTGAGGGCGGCGATTAGCGCGTCTTCCGCATCGACGGCGACGCGGTGCGCTTTGCCCTTGGCCCGGAGGCCAACCGTGAAATGCGATATCACCTGGCACCTTCCGCATGCGAGCATAGCCAATTGCGAGCATAGCCAATAAAGGCGCTCGCGGATACGTCTCAGCTGTTGGCCGGTGTGGCCCCGACTTTTTCGCCGGTCGGCAGGGGCGAAGATGGAGCCGCGGCGCGATCAGCATCGCCCATGACCGCCTCGCGGTAGCCGAAGCGATCGATATAGGGGCGCAAGCGCTCGATGACTTTCCGTTTCAGCACAGGCGGCAGCTCGTATTCGGAAATGCGGTGCTCGGCTTGCGCCTCCAAATAAACCCGCATGGGCCCCTCGGCGCGAGTGAAATCGCCGATGCCGAGGCGGGCATAGATGTCGCGCATCGCGGCGATCGGGTCCTTGACCAGGTCCTCGTAGCGCAGCTCGATCAGGCGGCCAGGCGGGATGAGGTGGCGATCCGCCTCGTAAGCCTCGGTAAGCCGCACGAACATGTCGAGCACATAGTCGTCGAGCCAGCTGTCGAGATAGGGCGGGTTGTGGATCCCTTGCGTCGAATAGAGCGCGCGCCAGAGCTTCACCGTGGAGGGGAACACATCGAGCGGGTTGCGCGCGAGATAGATGAAACGCGCATCGGGAAAGAGCTTGGTCAAGAGCTTGAGTCGCGCGGCATTGGCCGGCGACTTCATCACCAGCGGCTTGCCGTGCTTCAGCATGAGCCGCCGGTAGAACCACATGAAGGCACGGGCCCACTTATTGCGCTCGGCTTCGGACAGGCCCTTGAAGTCGAGATAGTTGCTGTCGGCGGGGCCGAAGCGCGGCCAGGCCATGGTGAGATAGGGCGTGCCCTCCCCCAGCATCATCATGGCGAACTCTTCCTCCTGCGGCCGGTCGAAGCCGACCGGCACGTCGTCCTGCGGGCGCTTTTTCGGGAGCAGGATCTTGAACACCTTCGGCAGCGTGTTCTCGGTGAGCAGAAAGTGATGCGGGAAAAAGCATTCATAGGTGGTAGGAAAAGCAAGGCCCGGGTCGGAAGCGAACAAATCGTGCATCAGCGTCGTGCCGGTGCGCCAATGGCCCATGACGAAGATCGGCGGCTGATCAAGCGCGAAGCTCTCGGCGCGGCGGCGATATTTCGCCTCGCTGATCCAATAGAGCACCGAGTTCCACGGCACCCAGAGGAAGAAGGTCAAGACGTCGGGGATGCAGTTCAGCGTGAAGCTGTAGCGACCGCGTTTGAACAGCTTGAAAAGCGCTCCCAGCCGGAAGCCGTACCAGAAATAGACCAAGCGCCCGCCATAGCGGTGGATGGTGAGCGCCGGCAGCCGCGGCTTCCTGCGCGCCCGCCGGCGGAAGCCCGAATCGTCGTCGGACGGCTGTTTCTCGTAATCTGGCACGCGCGCGTCAAACTCCGTAGCGGCGACAACAAGGCTTGCACGGGTGTTAGCCGCGATCGGAGGCGAAAGGAAGCTTTTTGCGACGTCCGCCCGCGGGTAAAGCAGCGGGCCCTCAGCTCAGCCCTGCAGCGCGGCTTTCACAGCCGCGGCCAGCTCCTTTAGATCGAAGGGCTTCTGCAAGAACATGAAGTCCTCATTATCGGAGAGGTTGCGGCGGAAGGCATCCTCGGCATAGCCCGACATGAAGATGATCTTGAGGTCGGGCCGCTCGCTGCGCAGATGCTTCATCAGCGTCGGCCCGTCCATCTCGGGCATTACCACGTCGCTCACCACGAGATCGACGTCGCCATTGTGGCTCGAGAAGACGTCGAGCGCCTCGGCACCGGTGGTGGCCTCGAGCACACGATAGCCGCGCTGACCTAGCGCCCGCGCGGCGAAGCTGCGCACGGCGTCCTCGTCCTCGACGAGGAGCACGGTGCCACGGCCAGTCAAATCCCTCGGCGGCTCGCGCCGCGGTTGTTGCCGCGCAAGCTCGACCTCGCCCGCGACGTCCACGGCGCGCGGCAGACAGACACGCATGACGGTGCCTCTACCCTCCTCGCTCTCGGCGAAGATGTAGCCGCCCGTCTGCTTGACGATGCCGTAGACGGTGGAGAGACCGAGGCCCGTGCCGCGTCCGACCTCCTTGGTCGAGAAGAACGGCTCGAACATCTTCTGCATCACCTCGGGCGGCATGCCCGTGCCGGTGTCGCTCACCTCGATCAGCACATATTCGCCGGGTTGCACCCGATGCTGGCCGAGCTCGCGCGAAGTCACGCTCACTGACATTGGCGGTGCGAATCACGAGCTTACCGCCCTTGGGCATGGCGTCGCGCGCATTCACCGCGAGGTTGATGATCACTTGCTCGAACTGGTGCAGGTCGGCCTTGACGGGCCACAGGTCGCCCCCGCTCTCGAGCTTCAGCTCGATATTCTCGCCGAGCAGCCGGCCGAGCAGGATCGACAACTCGGAGAGCACGTCGCCGAGCTGCAGGCGTTCCGGCCGCAAGGTCTGCTGGCGCGAGAAGGCCAATAGCTGGCGCACGAGGCCAGCAGCGCGGTTGGCGTTCTGCTTGATGTTCATGATGTCCTGGAAGGCAGGGTCGGTCGGGCGGTGGTTCATTAGCAGGAAGTCGGAAAAGCCGATGATCGCCGTCAGCATATTGTTGAAATCGTGGGCGATGCCGCCGGCGAGCTGGCCGACCGCCTGCATCTTCTGGCTCTGCGCGATTTGCATCTCGAGCGCGCGCTGCTCGGTCGTGTCGATGGCGTAGGCGATCGCCGCCTCACTCTCCCCTTCGGCCTGCTCGATGGGATTGAGGTAGACACGCCCGCTCCGCTCCTTATCGCCCTTGAAGGCAACGTCGATGGGCTCGATCAGCCCCTGTCCGGCAATGGCCGCGTCGAGCACATTGCGCAAAGCTATCGCCCCCTCTTCGTCGGCGAGGCTCGCCAGCATCACCTTGCGCGCTGGGACGCCATCGACCGCACGCCCGAACAACCGCACAAAAGCCGCGTTGGTGGCGCTGATGGCGCCCTCCCGGTCGACCGTGGCGATGGCGATCGGGGCCGAGTTGAACAGCCGCGCGAATCTGAGCTCGGCGGCGCCGGCTTCCTCGGGCTCGCCCGGGGCGCGATTGAGCACCAGCGCGTGGGCCAAGCCGCCATTGCCGCCATAGCGGGGCAGACGATGCAGGATCCGCACCGGGAGGGTTGTGCCGTCGGCCTTGACGAGGTCGATTTCGAAGCGGCGGGTCGCTCCCGGCGAGGTGCCGCGGCCGGCCCGCGCCAACAGTGCCGCCCCATCCTCCGACATGATCTCGGCGAGTTTGAGCGGCTTTCCCGCCACCTCAGCCAGATCGAGCCCGAGCCATTGGGCAAGCGTGGCGTTCAGATAGTCGATGGTGCCCTCGCCATCGGCGGTGAAGAAGCCAGCCGGAGCGTTATCGAGATAGGCGATGGCCTGCTGCACCTTCTCGAACCCCGCTTCCTGCCGTTCGCGGTCCGACGTGATCTCGTCAACCTGCCAGACCACGAGCCCACCTTTGCGGCCGGACCTCGGATCCGCCGGCATGGGTTGGACGGAGATGCGGAACCAGCGCGGCCGCACCCCCTCGTCCTCAGGAATCTCGCCGAGAGGAGGCAGACGGAATTCCTCCTTCCGCGCACGGCCTTGTTGCGCCGCGCGCGACAGGCGAAAGATCTGCTCGGCCAGATAGGCATTGCCGGCAAACGCCCGGTCTGGCGCCACCACCACCATATCTGCGTCGAGACCAAGGAGACTGCGATAGGCTTCATTGGCGTAAAGCACCCGGCCGCTCGCGTCGGCGATCAGCGCCCCTTGCGGCAGATTGTCGACGAAGGCCTTGGTGACGTCGTTGCGGGCGGGCGTCTGGCCGAAATGCAGAATGCCGACGGCGCCCGCAAACAGGCAAAACACGCCCACCACGGCAAGGCCCGCTAGGATGGCGAGGACGAAGGGCTCGGCCATCTCGCGCGACACCATGGCAAGGCCAACGGCGGCAACGGCAAGCCCGAGCGCGAGCAGGACGACGAGCCCGACGTTGCCGTCGCGTCCGGGGCGGTCGGCCACAGGCTCGACGTAGCGCATGGGAGCGTCGATGTCGGTCATGGTGCCAAGCTATCCGATTCGATTCGTCTTGAGCCGCAGATTGTGCCGCAGGCAGTGATGGGCCTGTGGGCGAGCGCGGCCGGCAGGTCGTGCCAATGCGCAGCTTGGGCGCGGAAACCCATCACAGAATCGACCATTGCGACCTCGAGTTTGGCTGTACCCCGCCCCGGCCTTCGTCATGCAGCCGTATGTCAGCTTACACGTCGGGCTGCGGGCCAGGGACACCCTTCCCGTGTCCATATTGGCACCTTGGTTAATGGTTTATTAGGGGCCCGCCCGCAAGTCTTGCCCCGCAGTCGCGGAGGCCCCCCCCGGTCGAGAGTGCAGATAAGTCTTCCATGCCCAACGACACCAACAGCATCATCCTCGCCGTCGCCGCCTTCCTGTTCGCTATCGCGCTCATCGCGCTCATGGTTTGGGCCTTCAAGACCTTCGTCACGACCGGAGGGCGGGGCGGCCATGGCTTCCTGCGGGCCCGCGACCGACGCCTGGCCGTCGTGGAAACCGCGTCGGTCGATGGGCGCCGCAAGCTCATTCTCATCCGGCGCGACGACGTCGAGCACCTGATCATGACCGGCGGCCCGGTCGACGTGCTGATCGAGACCGGCATCGAAGGACGCCGGCATTTTGAGCCGCCGCTCGAGGACGTGATCATCGCCCGGAGCGACACGCGCCCTGCCCCGGACTACGGCAAAAGCTGATCCCTTTTGGCAACGCCGGCAACCGCTTCACAATTGACAGTGACAAACCGGCCACGGTTGGTTTTGCTTGTGGCGCCCCGGAAGTTGCGCTAAACAGAGCATCCGAGCTTACGGCGGCCACGAGCTTTCGTGGCAGGCGGATGAGGTGACGCCGGTAATTTCAGCCGCTCGTGCCGTAAGAGCGCCGGTAGTTCCCTGCTAATGGTCCGACACCGACTGGCTTCGGCCAGTCATGTCAGTCCCCCAAACACTCCACTCCCCGCCCCAAAGCGGGGAGTTTTTTTATCCCCGTCGAATTCGAAGTCGCGGTAGGCTTGCCGCATTCGGCGGTCAGAGCACGGCGTGCTTCGTCTCTTCCTACTTCTCGCCGCCATCGTCGCAGCCACCCCGTCCCGCGCCGGCGATTTGCCGGAGGGTTCGTCTATTTGCGCGACACCGATCCCACCATCCTGCAAGACATGCGCTATGCGACCGCGAACAATTTCGTCGGCAAGAAAGTGCCGGGCTACGAGGCGCCGGAATGCGTGCTGGTCAGGCAAGCCGCCGACGCGCTTGCGGCCGTGCAGGCGGAGCTGCGCGGAAAGCACCTCACGCTCAAGGTCTATGACTGTTATCGCCCGGCCCGCGCGGTCAAGGCCTTCGTCGATTGGGCCAAGCTCCCCCGACGATCCCAAAGCGAAGTCCACCTACTATCCCGAGCTGGAAAAGCGCGTCTTGTCTCCGGCCTATATCGCGACGGTCTCGGGCCATTCCCGTGGCGCCACGGTCGACCTCACCCTGGTGCCGCTCGACGCGACCGCAGAGCCCACGCCGCCCCCGACCGTGGCCGCGACCCCTGTACGCCGGCGTCTGGGATGCGCGCCCCCGACCGCAGCATCGACATGGGCACGAGCTTCGACTGTTTCGACGTGAAGGCGAACACGGACGCCGCAGGCCTCACGCCGAAGCAGCGGCAGAACCGGGCGATGCTGGTCGAAACCATGCGCCGCCACGGGTTCAAGAACTATGAGAAGGAGTGGTGGCACTACACGCTCGAAGGCGAGCCTTATCCTGGCACGATCTTCGGTTTCCCGATCGCCCCACGCGAGCGAAGCGAGCCGCAACAGGGCACGAAGAAATAGGGGATACGGCACCGAGCGCCTGGCGCCTCCAGCGGGCGCCTTATTCGTCGCGATAGACGCGCTCGCGCCGCTCATGGCGCTCCTGAGCCTCGACGCTCAAGGTTGCAATCGGCCGCGCATCGAGGCGCTTCAGGCTGATCGGCTCGCCCGTCTCCTCGCAATAGCCGTAGGTGCCCTCGTCGAGACGGCCAAGCGCGGCATCGATCTTGGCGATCAGCTTGCGCTGGCGGTCGCGGGCCCGAAGCTCGAGCGCGCGCTCGGTCTCGGAGCTCGCCCGGTCGGCAATATCGGCGTGCTGCGCCAATTCGTCTTGCAGGTGCTGCAGCGTCTCTTTCGTGGAGCGAAGGATCTCCTCGCGCCAAGCGAGCAGCTTGCGACGGAAATAAGCTCGCTGGCGCTCACTCATGAAGGGCTCGTCGTCGGAGGGCCGATAGTCACCGGGGAGTTTTCGCTTGGGTCGCATGAATGCCTCTGCCACACGCATGCTCTTTATGATCGGGCCAAACGGCCCCTCCTCTCTTGACCGGCTTCTGGCATGGATCCGCGACCCCCGCCGGGCTGCCCCGTATTTACGGAAGCGGAGCGCCAAGTCAAGCGAGCAGACGCGCTTGACAAAGATCCGCTGCGGGGCCAGCCGCCTTATTGCCGAAAGACAGATTCAGAGCTTGATTACAGGCGAATGACAGGCCGCTGACGGGCCTGTGAAAGGCCTCCGAAAGCCGGCTCTCTTCACGTCCCTTGCGGGGCTTGGGAGATCAAAATCGCCGTCGTCGAACCCGGATGGGGGCGTGAATTTTCCAGCGCTTGCGCTTGGGATCGGCGCTTGCGCTCACCAACTCTTCCGTCACCTTGCCCGTCGCGCTAAGAGGCACTTCGTACCAAGGCGCTTCGTGCCAAGGCGCTTCGCTCCAAAGGCTTCGCCTCGCAGCGCTCGGGCCACGACGCAAAAGGACATGCAGAGGCGTGCCGATCTCGACCCTCACCCAAGACGTCGCCTATGCCTTTCGCAATGTCGGCCACTTTGCCGCCGATCTCGTGCAGCCCACGATCCGGCTTGGCGTCACGGGCCTCGCGCGCTCCGGCAAGACCGTCTTCATCACCGCGCTCGCGCACAATCTCATCGCCGGCGGGCGCATGCCCTTTTTCGATGCCGTCGCGCAAGGGCGCGTGCTGCGGGCATATCTGGAGCCGCAGCCCGACGATCAAGTGCCGCGCTTCGATTATGAGCGGCACTTGGCAGACCTTACCGCGAGCCCGCCGCGCTGGCCGGAAAGCACACGGCGGATCAGCCAGCTCAGACTAGTGCTCGAATACGAGACGCAGAAATTCTGGAAGCGCCGGTTGGGCTACAATCGCCTCAATATCGACATCATCGACTATCCCGGCGAATGGCTGCTCGACCTGCCCCTGCTGCAACTCGATTACCGGCAATGGTCGCTCCACGCGCTTGAACAGGCCCAATCGGCAAGCCGCAAGGCGATCGCCAAGGCCGCGCTTGCCACAACCGATCCCGCGACGCCGGCAGACGAGGTCCTAGCCCAGCGGCTCGCCGATCTATTCAAGGCCTATTTGCGCGAGACACGAGCCGACAGTCACGCTTTTTCAACCTTGCCGCCGGGGCGTTTCCTGATGCCCGGCGATCTCGAAGGCTCGCCCGCGCTCACCTTCGCGCCGCTCGACGCGCATGGCGAGGAGAGCTTCCCGCGCGGATCGCTATGGGCGATGATGGTGCGGCGCTATGAAGCCTATAAAACCCATGTGGTGAGGCCCTTCTTCCGTGACCATTTCGCGCGCCTCGACCGTCAGATCGTGCTGATCGACGTGCTCGCCGCATTGAATGGCGGGCGGCCCGCGGTCGCCGATCTCGAGCGCGCCATGACCGAGATTCTCGAATGCTTCAGGACCGGCTCGAACAGCCTATGGTCGAGCCTGTTTGCACCACGCATCGACCGCATCGTGTTTGCGGCCACCAAGGCCGACCATCTTCACCAGAAGAGCCACGACCGGCTCGAGGCGATCCTCGCCGCGCTGACCGAGCAGGGAATGGGGCGGGCGCACTATGCGGGCGCCCAGGTCAAGGCGCTCGCGCTTGCCGCGATCCGGGCGACGCGTGAAGGCAATGCGAAGCGGAACGGCGAGGTGCTCCCTTGCATCGTCGGCTATCCGCTTCCCGGCGAAACCATCGGGCGGCGCCGCTTCGACGGGAGCAAAGCCTTCGCCATCTTCCCCGGCGACCTTCCCGCCGATCCGCAGGCCGCTCTCAGAAATCCGCATGCGCAGCCGGACGACGTCCGCTTCGTACGGTTCCGCCCGCCGGACCCGGTGCTCCTCCCCTCCGGGGGCTTCGCGCCCCTTTCCAATATCCGCCTCGACCGCGCGCTTCAGGCGCTGATCGGAGATCGTCTCCAATGACCAAGCCACGCAAACCCGCATCCTTCCGGCTGGAGGAGATCGAAATCGTCGAAACCCCATTGCCGCCGCCTTTGATCGCCACGGACGCCCCTCAGCTTCCGGCTACCGTGCGGTCGCTCCCCGGCTTGCAGCGGGGGTGGCGCTGGGGAACCATCCTGCTCGTCGCGGTCGGCGGTCTCGTCGGGCTCGCTTCGGCGGTCTGGCTGCACGATCTCGTGCGCGAGATGATGGCGCGGCAGGATTGGATCGGCTGGGCGACAGTCAGCCTGCTCGGGCTCGCCATCCTCGCGCTGTTGATGATCATCCTCCGGGAGGCCGCGGGATTAGCTCGCCTGGGGCGCCTCGGCCGTCTTCGCCATGAGGCGGACAGCGCCGCGGCGGACGGGGACAAAACTCTCGCCCTCGATGTGTTGAACCGGCTGAAGCGGCTCTATCGCGGGCGCAAGGACCTCGCCTGGGGAATGGCGCGCCTCGCCGAGCATGAAGGCGACATCATGGATGCCGCCGAGCTGTTGCGTCTCTCGGAGCGGACCCTCGTGGCACCGCTCGATCCTCTTGCCCGGAGCGTCGTCGCGGCATCGGCCAAGCGCGTGTCGGTGGTCACGGCGGTAAGCCCCGGCGCCCTGATCGACATGCTGTTCGTCGCCGGCGAGAATTTGCGCATGCTGCGGCGGCTCGCCACGCTTTACGGCGCGAGGCCCGGCACGCTGGCGCTGCTCAAGCTCGCGCGCATGGTGGTGACCCATATCGTGCTGACCGGCGGCATTGCACTCGGCGACGACGTGATCCAGCAGCTCGTGGGTCACGGGCTCACGGCCAAGCTGTCGGCCCGTCTCGGCGAGGGGCTGTTCAACGGGGCGCTGACCACGCGGATCGGTCTTGCCGCGATCGACGTGTGCCGCCCCCTCCCCTATATCGAAGTGACGCGGCCGCGCTTTCGCGAGCTCGTGGCTGAGGTTGCGGGCCTGCGCTGAGGCGCAACCTGCGCCTCAAGGCGCACGCTGAGGGACGGTGGATAACGGGGATAAGCCTCTTGCATTGGCTCCTGCTTGGCTCTGCCTCATGTAGGATGATCAGTGTGAGGTGAACGGTTGCCGATGGCGTTAAGGGATATATCCGAAGGCATCTCAAGGAGCGATCCGAGGGTGCCGGAGGAGAGATCCGGAGACGCTTGAGGCCGCTGCGAAGCTCACCGGGCAAGGCAAGCCCAAGGTTGCCCATAGCCATGGGCGGCTGAAGGCGGAGGGGTTAGCAAGCGCGGAGTGCCACGGCCTGTCGGCTTCGCCGCAATGCCGTGAGGTGAGGTCGATGGGGCTCACTGCGCCGCAAGCTCAACCGCCGTCCTGGATCCAGCCTGGCCAAGGTTGGGACCACGTCGCAGCCACGCGACGTTAAATAACGGGCCTAGGCCGGGGTCACGCCGCCGCTTTGTGGGCAACCATGGAGCCGAGCGCGTGATCCAGAGACCGAAAGGTCTCGCGGCGCCGACCGATCGTCCCGAACGGGCGTGAGGCTCGACATCGCACAGGGAGGCGGGGCTTCGGCTCCGCCTTTCCTTTTTCAGAGCCCCCTTCTTCCCCATTGGAGCCCCTTAGCGAGTGCCCCTTGGTCCGCTAAGATGGCGCCTGTCATGGCCAAGATGCTGCCGGAAATTCACCTCGCGACCCCGCAAGGCCCACTCGCCTGCGGACTTCCCCTGCGCCGAAGCGGCCGCGCCTCCCGCTTGACGGACTAGGCCATGTCGAGCCGGCGGTCCGATCTGGCGCTCCTCCTTGTCGTGGTCGCGAGCGTGAGCCTGGCGCTGCTCCCAGGCTGCAGCACCGTCGTAAAGGTCACCGGCAAGGAAGGCGCTTCGACCGACCAGGCGGCGAGATATGTGAAGCCCGAGGACCCGCTTGCGAGACCCATTCAGGTGGCCTGGACCTCGGCGCGAGCGACCCATTGCGGTTTCATGTTCGATCCCGCGAAGCTCAGATCCGACTATCTGGCTGACGAGACCCGGAGGGGCGTCGACCCCTACCAGCTGCAGAAGCTCACCGAGGCTTACGATTACACGCTCAACTCGGTGATGGAGACGATCAGCGCCGACCCTAGCTATTGCAACAAGGAGCGGACCGAGGCGATCCGGACTGACCTCAAACGCTACCTTGCCGGTGACTATTCGCCGACGGCGCGTCTCGCGCGATAGCGATTGCGATCAGTTTGCCGGCTACGGCGTGGGAGCGGGTCCAGACTGAGGCCCGGCTGCCGGCTCGGGTGAAGCCTGTTGCGGCGCGGGCGTGGAGCCTGTGGCGAGGGGATCGGATGCCGTAGGCGGCGACTCGGCCGCGCTTGGGGATATCGCAGGGTCCGCCGGAGCCTGCGACAGTTGCGGTTCGAGCCGCGGTGGCGGTGGCGGCGGCATGTCGGGAGCGGAAGGCTCGTTCCGGATCTTTTCTACCAGTCGGGACAGCACAGCCTCCTCTTCTTCTCCGGCGAGCAGATAGGCAATGCCGTCTTCCCGCCAAGACATCGAGCCGATGGCGCCCTCTTGTCTGAAGAGGGGGCCGCCGCTTCCTCCCCCTCCGCGCATGGCGTAAAGCGCCAGCGGGTCCTTCGCCACACCGAGATACAGCATCTGCGCGAGAGGCTTGTCGCCGTACCGCAAGAGCTGGGCGCGCACGAATTTCAGACCTTGCGCCTTAAGGTCGGGAAGCTTCACCGCCGGTCCTATCGCTTGCGCGATCTGGAAGGCGACCAGATCCTGATTGCCCTGGCTTTCCAAGCCGACCTCGACGGTCGCCCGGCTCAACAGCGCGTGAGCACGCGCTGCCTGTTCCTGCCAAGTCGGCGGCGCGGCCGCAACCTGTTGCTGCTGAGGGGCCGGTGGCGCGGCCACCGCTTGCTGTGGCCGTTGGGGCGCCAGCGGCGGGGCCACTGCTTGTTGCTGCTGTTGAGGTGACGACGGCGGCGTTGCAAGCAGATCGGGAACGACGAGCGGCCAGCCATAGCCGGCCACAAGAGCGGCGAGCGCGAGCCCGATTCCGACGGTCGCGAGCCCCACCTTGACGAGCCCGTTCCCGCGGCTGCGGAGGGCTGGCGGCGGCGCCATGGGCTGAGCGGCCATCACCTCGCTCACCTCGCCGGCAAGGATAGCCTCGAAAGCGGATTCGAGCCTGCCATGAGCCTGTTTGAGGGCGTCGACGCGGCGGGCGATCACATCATCTTGCTCGAGCACCCTCTCGACGGCGCGGGTCTGCGCGCGTGCGAGCTGGCCGTCGACATAGGCTACGAGCAGTTCGTCACTGAGCTCGGTCATTGTGGTCCTGTGGCCCCTTGGGAAAGAGAGTCTCGATGGTGGCGCTGGCCGGCGTTGGCGCCGATGAACCGAGACGATCGGCGAGGCTTGCGCTTGCGCGGATCAGGCGCGCCGCGATCGTGTCCGGGCTCGAATCGAGCACGCGGCCGGCATCCTCGTGGTCGAATCCCTCGCCATAGACGAGCAGCAGGGTGCTGCGCTGCTGCGGCGGCAAATGTCCGAGGAAGCCCGCGGTGAGAGCATCGAAGTCGGCTCCCTGACCCTGATGGAACAGCCGCTCGAAGTCAGTGTCGCTCGCCTTCGCCTGACGCAGCGGATCGGCGTGATCGCGGAGCTCATGCAGCCAGAGCCCGTAGATCTCGGCGAATGCCCAACGATCGAGCGGCGTCCCACGCTGATAGCGGTGCTGGTCGGCAAGCATGCGCATAAGCGCTCGGCGGAGGAGAGCCTTGCCCTCCGCTTTGTCGCCGACAAGCACATCGGCAAAGCGCTTGAGCCTCGGCAGCATGGCGACGAGTCCATCCCGGACGGATTCGTGGTGAATCTGTGCCTGCACGCTTGAACCCCGGCCGCTTGGGTGAGTGCTGGCGAATTTGCGTGGAGGGCCTCTCGCCGGCGCGAATCAGTAGAATACCATATTCATTTATCCCAGGGTCCGGGGCGTTAACCCTTGGCAAAAAGCGCTTGCGTCGAAGGTGCGGCCGCCTATTGTTTAGGCAAGACAGGAGCAAGACTTACGCATGTCGGTCGTGCCCCACAGTGCCGAAGAGGCGGAGTCGGCGCCGGAAGAGAGCGCGACGCCGGAGGGTCGCATTCCCGGTCTCGTCAATTCCGCGATGGCTCGCATAAAAGATGCGACAGCTAACGCGCTTGCGGCGACCCGTGAGACGTCGACCAAAGCTGCCGAGCTGCGGCGCGAGGCGGCGCGGAGCCAAGTCGCCCAGCGCATCGCCGGCATGGCCGACAGGACCGCGAGCCGGACAAAGCAAGCGACAGCGACGGCGGTCGCTGCGAGCATGACCGGCTTCGCCAAGGCTGCCAAGATCGGCCGTGATAGTGTGCTCCCGGAGCTTGGCCGCACCGGCGCCAAAGTGGCGGAGCGCACCCGCCCCGAAAGGCTCGCACAAGACTATCGCGAGTTTCTGCTGTGGCTGCACGAGAAGGTGCTCGACCAAGTGATCGAGCCACTGTTCTTTGTGCCCACCAGAGGCCGCGTGGCGCTCGAAACGCTCACCCTGCGCGGCGTTAATCTGGCAAGCGGCCACGCCTACCGGCCGTCGCCCTATTTCGTGTTCAAATGGGCGCTCGCCGCCGTCGACGACGATCTCCGCCGCTTAAGCTTCGTCGATTATGGCGCGGGTAAGGGACGCGTGGTTCTGCTTGCCTCCCAGCGCCCCTTCACCGCGGTCGGCGGCATCGAGTTCGCCGAGGAGCTGCACGACAACGCGACGATGAACATCGCGCAGTTTCCCAGGAGCCGCATGAAATGCCGCAACGTCGAATGCGCGCTCGATGATGTCGTGAACATCGCAGCACCCGACAGCGAGGCGATCCATTATTTCTTCAACCCATTCTCGCCGGAGATCTTCGCCGAGGTGTTGAAGGGGATCGTCACTTCGTATCATGCGCGGCCGCGGCGGCTTTACCTGATCCTGATCGACATGGATGCGGCCGAGCTTATGCATAAGACCGGCGTGTTCCAGGAGGTGAAGCTCCCGATCGCGAGGCGCCTCCAGGCAAGGCTGCTCAGCCCTTACAAGATCACCGTCTACCGCTCGCTCGCCTGACGCCGATACGTCGTGGCGCTACTTCACGCCGAGCTTCTTCTGCAGGCTCGACGACGACGTTGTGTATTGGAAGATCAGCTTCTTGTCCGGATAAACATATTTATGGGCCTGCTGCGCCATCAGCGCCGCCTCATGAAATCCGGACAGGATGAGCTTGAGCTTGCCGGGATAGGTGTTGATGTCGCCGATGGCGAAGACGCCCTTTTCGCTCGTCTCGAACTTCTCGGTGTCAACGGGAATGAGGTTCTCATGAAGATTGAGGCCCCAGTCGGCGACGGGCCCAAGCTTCATGGTTAGACCGAAGAACGGCATCATGATCTCGGCCGGCTGCTCGAAGGTGGCGCCGTCGGGACCCTTCACCGTCACCGAGCAGAGTTCGCCCCGCTCCCCATGCAGCTCCGTCACCTGACCGAGTTTGAAGGTGATGTCGCCACTCTCGACCAGCGCAAGCATCTTCTGCACCGAGGCCGGCGCCGCCCTGAACTCGGCGCGGCGGTGCAGCAAAGTGAGCGACTTGGCGACCGGCTGCAGGTTCAGGGTCCAATCCAGCGCTGAATCGCCACCGCCTACGATGAGCACATCGCGGCCGCGCAGCTGCTCCACCTTCCGCACCGAATAGAACACCGATTTGCCTTCATACGTTTCGATGCCGGGAAGCGGCGGACGCTTCGGCGTGAAGGACCCGCCGCCCGCAGCAATCACCAGCACCTTGCATTCGAGCGTGATGCCGAGATCGGTCGTCACCCGGAAGCGGCCATCGAGCCGTTCTAGCGTCTCCACCCTTTGATTGAAGTGGAACTCGGCGCCGAAAGGCTTGATCTGGTCCATCAGCTTGTCGGTGAGCTCCTGCCCGGTGACCACCGTCAGGCCGGGGATGTCGTAGATGGGCTTCTCCGGATAGAGCTCCGCGCATTGACCGCCGGGCCGATCGAGGATGTCGATGACATGCGCCTTAATGTCGACGAGACCGAGCTCAAAAACGGCAAAAAGGCCGATCGGCCCTGCGCCCACGATAACGGCATCGGTGCGGATCACATCTTCGGACATGGGCCGCTCAAGTCTGCTTCTCGGGGATGCGCACCACGAGACCGTCGAGCGCATCGGTGACCTTGATCTGGCAGCTCAACCTGCTTTCGCTCCGCACGTCGAAGGCGAAGTCGAGCATGTCCTCCTCCATCTGTTCCGGGTTTCCGGTCGCCTCGCGCCAGGCCTCGTCGACATAGACGTGACAGGTGGCACAGGCGCAGGCCCCGCCGCATTCGGCCGCAATGCCGGGGATCGAGTGCTTGACCGCAGCCTCCATCACCGTCATGCCAGGCTCAGCCTCGACGACGTGCTGGGTCCCGTCGTGCTGAATATACGTGATCCTTGCCATGGCATTGGCGCGACTTGGCGTTCTCTTCTCGTCTTGGGAGACGGGGCTGCGGCAGATGTCCGCCCCCCTAGGCTCCCGGCACAAGAACAACGAGCACTTCGCGGGTGGTCTCTATAGGGCAATTGAAAGTGAGACTCCAGCGCGAAGGACCGGTTGAAGCCTCGGCGGCCTAAAGCAGCGACTGGATGTAGTCCTTGGCCTCGTGCACCGAGGATTCAAGCTCGCGCAAGCGAGCACCGCGCGCCTCGCCAAGGGCGTCGCCCGAGAGGGTCTCGGCACGTGCGGCGGCGGCGGCGGCGCGCCAAGCCCCGATCGCCAGCGCCGAGCCTTTGAGCGAATGGGCGGCATCCTTCCACTGCTGGTCGGACGGCGCCACACGCAGCCGCTCAACATACACGGTCGATTGCGTGCAGAAGAGCTCGAGCACCTCGCGCTCAAGCGCGCGCTGGCCGAGCGTATAGCGTGAGAGATGCACGAGATCGACCGCGCGGGACGGCCCCGTCCGGTCCCGAGCGGTGCCTTCGGGCGAGCCTATGGCGTCGGTATCCATCATGTGCTTCCTCCCCTCGTCTTGGACTGAATTTGAGTCTACGCTCCTGCCCACCGAATGAGACGCTTTTTTGGTGCACCGCAGAAAGGCTTAAGGCATTTCTGCGGAATCCACGGGCTCCGCGGCTTTCGGGTGGTAGACCGTGTCGCGTTTTTGCAACCCAGCCCCCCAAACGAGGCCTTTTCAGCCACCGAGTTGTTCGAAATTACCTTTTAATAAGAAAGGCTTGTCGCGCGTAAAGCATATTTACCGATTAAACTTTTTTTAGCCCTAAAAATTCGTTAACGATGGGTGAGCGGGGGAAAATGCGTCTCGGGGCCGCTTCCGGGTGTAAATTGAGCCCGGAAGGAAGCTTTTCCGTTACGACGCCCGCGCCGCTACTGGCGGTGCTGAGTGCGCGGCGCAGATTTTCTCATGGTTCGTTAGTGCGAGGAACGCGTGATGGCGCAGGAACAAGCGAAATCGCCGCCTGTCGCGGCGGCACCGGGAGCCCAGGCCGAAAGCGCAGCCACATTTGACGCAAAGGCAAAACCGCCCGGCGAAGAGGCCGGCGACGACGCGAAGTTTCCGGCCCTTGAGCTCGGCGCAGGCCCCGAAGCGCAGAAGAAACTTTCGCTGGTGGAGCGGTTGAGAGCCGAGCAGCGCAGGACATCAGACCTCAAAATGGACGACACCGGGGCACCCGAGCCCGCGGACGCCGCTCAATCCAATGCCGCAAGACCGATCGGGCGCGGCCGTAGGCCGGCCGGCCCCGCACAGCGCCGGATTGCCACGGCCGCCGCCAATGACGATCTGCCTTCAATCGGCGGCCTGATCTTTGCCCTGCAACAGAGGCCGTCTAAGTCACCGTTCCTCGTCGCCCTGTTCGCCTCCCTCGTCTGGTTCGTCATCGGCGGCTTTTTCTCCTACGGCCTGATCTCGACACAGCTCACCGCGCCAAACGGCGTTCTCGACCTGCTTGCCAATCCATCGGTGCTCACCGCCGCAATGGCCATTCTGGTGCCGATCGCGATCTTCTGGTTTCTCGCGCTGCTCGTCTGGCGGGCCCAGGAGCTCCGACTGATGGCCTCGGCCATGACCGAGGTTGCCGTCCGCCTCGCCGAGCCGGACAAGCTCGCCGAGCAGTCGGTCGCCTCCCTCGGACAAACCATTCGCCGGCAGGTCGCAGCCATGAACGATGCCATCTCCCGCGCCATCGGACGCGCGGGAGAGCTGGAAGCCCTGGTGCATAATGAGGTGGTTGCGCTCGAACGCTCCTACAGCGAGAACGAGCTTCGCGTCCGGGGCCTGATCAGCGAGCTTGCGAGCGAGCGCGAGGCGTTGACCAATAACAGCCAGCAAGTCAGCGAGTCGTTGAAGGGCGTCGGGGCGCAGGTCGCCCGCGACCTCTCCGTGGCGAGCGGGAGCATCGACAAGAAGCTCGCCGAGCGAGGCGCTCAGCTGACCGAGCTCCTGGTGGCGCGCAGCACCGAGGCGGCCGAGCAGGTGCACCGGGCACACCATAAGGTGCAGGAGCATATGCCCGCGCTGCTGGAGCGCTTGGGCAACGAGCAAGAGCGGCTCGGTCAAGTCATCGAAGGGGCGGCCAAGAACCTCACGGCGCTTGAGAGCGCGGTTGGCGAACGCACCACGGCGCTCGACCAGACGCTCAAAGAGCGGACCGAGGCGTTGACGACCTCGCTCGCCTCGCGGATCAGAGCGCTCGAAACGTCCGCCGCAGCCGGTGCGTTCATCCTCGACAAGACGTTGCGGGACCGCACCGAGCTGTTGGCGGTGTCCATCGGCGAGCATTCGGCGGCGCTCGACAAGACGTTGAAGGACCGCACCGACGCGTTCGCGGCCTCGGTCGGCAGCGGCGCGATTGGTCTCGACAATCTGCTCAAGGAGCGCACCCAATTGTTGGTTGCGTCCATCAGCCAGGAGTCCACCGCGCTCGACAAGACGCTGAAGGATCGTACCGAAACTTTCGCGACTTTCGTCGGCCAGGGCGCCCTCGGTCTCGACAAATTGCTGAAGGACCGCACCGAGACCTTCGCCGCATCGATCGGCCAAGGGGCCACGGGTCTCGACAATCTGCTCAAGGAGCGCACCCAATTGTTGGCTGCGTCCATCAGCCAGGAGTCCACCGCGCTCGACAAGACGCTGAAGGATCGTACCGAAACTTTCGCGACTTTCGTCGGCCACGGCGCCCTCGGTCTCGACAAATTGCTGAAGGACCGCACCGAGACCTTCGCCGCGTCCGTCGGCCAGAGTGCTTCGGCCCTCGACAAGACGCTGAAGGACCGCACAGAGCAATTGACGGTGTTTATCGGCCAGGGTTCGGCGGTGCTCGACAAGACCCTGAAGGACCGCACCGAACTGCTCGCCGCGTCCATCGTTCAGGGAGCCGCCGCGCTCGACAAGACGCTGAGGGATCACAGCGAGACGTTCAACCTGTCCGTCGACCACCAGGCTACTTTGCTCGGTCAGTCACTCAAGGAGCGCACGGATGCCTTCGCCTCCACGATCAATCAGGGGGCGATCGCGCTCGACAGGACCCTTGCCGACCGCTCGGAGACCTTCGCCAATAATCTCATCCAGCGCAGCAAGGCCGTTGAGGTCGCGATCGGCCAGCAGGCGGCGGCGGTGGACAAGTCGCTTGCCGATCGTACCCAGGCCGTCACGACCTCGTTGACCGAGCGGCTCAAGTCCATCGACGTCGCATTCGGCCAACGCACGAGCGAGGTGGATCGGGTGCTAGCGGAGCATGCGCGCGCCGTCGAGGCGACCTTCGGCAGGCAGGCGACCCAGCTCAATGAGCTGCTCGCCAACAATTCGAGCATGATGCGGCAGACCGCCGATCAGGTCGGAGCGCAGTCCAAGGAGGCCGTCGGCATCCTCACCGCGCAGACGCGGACTTTGCGGGACGTGTCGCGCGGCTTGCTCGAGCAGATCCACAGCCTGACGCAACGGTTCGAGAACCAAGGCGAGGCGATCCTCACGGCCGCCAAGGCCCTCGATTCCTCGAACACCAAGATCAACTCCATCCTGGAGAACCGGCATCAGGCCATCATCGGTCTCCTGCATGCGGTCAATACCAAGGGCCAGGACCTCGACAATGTGATGCGGTCCTACGCCGGCATGGTGGAGAACGCCCTCACCCACGCGGAGACGCGGGCAAAGCAGGTCGGCGCTGCGCTCGCCCGCGATACCGCGGGCCAGGCACAACAGGCTCTCGCCCAGATCGAGCGCTTACGCGAAGAGGCCCAGGCCCACACCGCGCGCGCGGTCGGCGACCTCAAGGGCAGCTTCGAGACCGTCATCACCCAGATCGGACGGCAGCTCGAACAGATGCGCGGCCAATTCGATCACACCTCGCGCGGCATGCGCGACGCGGCGCAGAAAACCGCGACCGATCTCGATTCGCTCAGACAGGAGATGCAGCGCCGGATGGAAGGCCTGCCGCAGCAGACGGCGCAGGCGACCGCAGCGATCCGCAAGGCCTTGGCGGATCAGCTCAAAGAGATCGAGGCGATCACGCCCGCGCTGGTGCGGCCTGCGCCGCAGGGGAATGGCGCGGATCCCTACCGGCCGCAGCTGCCGCCGCGCGTCCAGCCCCTTGCGCTTCCAAGGGAAGAGATACGCCCGGCCGGGGAGTATGAGACGCCTCCCTCGCCGCAATTCGATGCGCGGGGCCGTCAGGTCGCAACGCCGCCGCAAGGCGGCGGCGATCTCGGCTCGGTCGCGAACAGCCTGGCCCAACAGCTCTCGGGAGCTTCGCAATTCGAGCGGCGTGGACCGGGTGTCAGGGACGGGATGCGGGGACAGCCTCAGGCCCAGGCCGATGTGCGTCAGCCAGACAGTAGGCGCGAGGGATGGTCGGTCGGGGACCTGTTGTCGAACGCGGATGCGCCGGCCTATGGCGGCGCCCCGCAACGGCCGGATGCGGGCCAGGAAGCACGTGGCACTTTTGCCCCACAGCCCCAGCCGGTCGGACCCGCCCAGAGCTTGCGCCTGGACGAGATCGCGCGCGCGATCGACCACCGCACTGCGGCGGAGGTCTGGCAGCGTTTCCGGGCCGGCGAGCGGGGCGTGCTAGGCCGCCACCTCTACAGCCTCGACGGCCAGGTGACCTTCGACGAGATCAGCCGCCGTTACGATCGCGACGGCGACTTCCGCGCGACGGTCGATCGCTATATCGGGGATTTCGAGCGGCTCCTGCGCGAGGCGGAGCAAACCGACCCAGAGGGGCGGAAGCTGCAAAACTACATGACCTCTGAGACGGGCCGCGTCTATCTGCTCCTCGCGCATGCAAGCGGGCGGTTGCGCTAGTCACGCTGGCTCAGGCGCAGGCCAAGCTCTCGGAGAGCCCGCGAAGGCGGCGATCCCGTGAGGGCCGGCGCAGAGCGATCTCCTTTAGCAAGTGATCCTGAATGCCCGCTTCCGCGGGCATGACGCTTCCTGAAATGGCGGAGCAGCGGCGCGGCTAGCGGCGGGCGGACACCCAGGTGGAGGTGTCTTGCAGGACCTCGGTAAGGGCCTGGTTCAGAGCGGCCACGCCGGCGGCAGGATCATCGCTCGCCGAGGCCACGCGGGTGCTGAACCCCTTCGAAGCGACGACCTTGGAAGAAGTGTTGTCGATCAGCTTGGCGAAGAGGTCGACATCCGCCGCGGGCCGGCCGTTGGCGGCATCGATCTGAAAGGCGCGGATCTCCATGGAGAGCGAGTAGTCGCCATCGACGCGATCAGAGCTGCTGGTCACAGCCTTGACCGCGCCTGAGTTCTGCAACGTCTCGATGGTGCGAACCTGCAACAGATGCGGCAGCCGATCGCTCCAGGCCACGCCCTTGTAATAGGAGATCTGGTCGGCGCGCGGACGCACCATGATGCGGTCGGTGTCGAGCGCGTGCACGGCGGTGGGCTCGTTGACGACCAGCTGCCACTTGGCCCCCTTCGGCGTGGCGGCGAAGGAGCGCGGCGCGATAAGGTCGTAAGTCGTAGGTGCAGCGTTGCCGCCGAGCGCCAAAGCGCAACCGGCAAGCCCCAGGCAGATCAGGCCTGTAGCTAAAGCTGGTGCCGACCGAGACATGTCCGATCGCCCCCTGTCCTGTTTAATTGCCCACCCTCGTTCATTGCCCTCGGGGTAAGTCAATTTCAACGCGGATTGTATTCCGGGACTTGGCTTCCACCAAGCAAAAAACTCTTGGGATTGGCTTCGAATTTCTCCAAAACGCTGTTGAGTGTTGCCGCCGCGCGACGGCCCTCCCGCATGAAATTCCCGAATTCCTGGAGGCTGTCCTTCGCCGTGCGCGTCAGTCCGTCAAGGTTATCCCCTAAGGATACTTGAAGCTTTCCGGACAAGTCCTTGAAGGACTGGGCGGCGGCGTGGACATCGGTGATGGTCTGGGCGATTTCGTCTTTGCGCTGATCAAGCATGGTGGTGACGCTTTCCACATTGGTCAGCGTCTTGTGGATCGAATTTTGATTCTCCGCGACGAGATCATTCAGCCTCTGCAACAAGACATTGGCGTTGTTCATCACAGCTGGGGCCGCATCGAAGAGACCTTGACCTCCCCCTCGATCGGACTGGATCACGGGAATGGGGTTCTCTGCTGTTGCGACCAGAAAGGGCGAATCGGGCGTGCCCGCGCTGATTTGAATCCCGGTACCCCCGGTCAAACCGAGAGATTGCATGCTGGCGCGCGAGTTCTCGCGCACCGGCGTGTCGGCGTGGAGGCTGACCAGGACCTGGACCTTCCGCGCGTCGGTGGGGTCGAGTTGGAGGGATTGCACCTCGCCGACCCTGATGCCGTTGAAGCCGATGCTCGATCCGGTGGTCAGCCCCGCGACCGAGCCGTCGAACACGATGAAATAGCGCTTGCCGCCGCCAGCGAGGTTCGTCATCCAGAAGACGAACACGAAGGCGAGCGCGAAGACGCCGAGCACGAATCCGCCGATCATCAGATAATTGGCTTTGGTTTCCATGAGACCGGTTCCTTAGACTAAGAGCCGCCTCGGCCCCTCGACCGGCTGCGCCGCGCGCGCCCGCTCACCGCAGAAATATTCCTTGATCCACGGGTGATTGGGATGGCGCTGCAGCTCCGTCGGCGAGCCGGTCCGCACGATCCGCTTGTCCGCGAGCACGGCAACCCTCTCGCACACGGTGAAGATCGTATCAAGATCGTGGGTCACCATATAGACCGTTAGGCCAAGTGTCTGCTGGAGCTTGCGAATCAGATGGTCGAAATCCGAGGCGCCGATCGGATCGAGACCCGCCGTGGGCTCGTCCAGGAATACGATCTCAGGGTCGAGAGCAAGGGCTCTGGCGAGCCCGGCCCGCTTGCGCATGCCGCCAGACAGCTCCGACGGGTATTTGTGCGCTGCCTCCGGCGGAAGCCCGACCATGGCGAGCTTGAGAAAGGCAAGATCGTCCATCATGGCTTGTTGGAGCTCGAGATGCTCGCGCATCGGCACCTGGATATTTTGCAGCACGGTGAGCGAGGAGAACAGGGCGCCGTCCTGGAACAGGATGCCCCAACGGCTCTCGATGTCGAGGCGATCTTGCTTCGACAAGGTCTTGACGTTGCGGCCGAAAAGCTCGACCTCGCCCGCTTCGGGCTTGACTAGGCCGGTGATGACGCGGAGCAGCACAGACTTGCCCTGGCCCGAGCCACCGACGATGGCGAGGATCTCACCACGGTAGACGTCGAGATCGAGGCCGTCCCAGATCTGATAGCCGCCGAAGCTCTTGGCGAGGCCGCGGACTCTGATCAGCACCTCTCTTCCGTGGTCCACGGTCATCCCCCGACCGCCGAGATAAACATGGCAAAGATGGCGTCGAGGATGATCACGAGAAAAATCGCCTTGACCACGGCGCTGGTCACGTGAGTGCCGAGGGATTCGGCACTCCCTTCGACCTTCAGCCCTTCGAGGCAGCCGACGAGGCCGATAATAAGCGCCGCGAAGGGCGCCTTGATCATGCCGGCCATGAAATCCCGAAATTTCACCGTATCGTGGAGCTTGTCCAGATAGGCGGACGCGTCGAGGCCGAGATAGCTGTAAGCCATTAAGCCACCGCCGATCAGACCCATGATGTCGCCAAGGACGGTCAGCAGCGGCAACGCCACGATCAGCGCCAGAATACGGGGGAGCACGAGCGTGTCCATCGGATCGATGCCTAGCGTCCGCATAGCGTCGATCTCCTCGCGCATCTTCATCGACCCGATCTCGGCGGTGATGGCCGAGCCCGAGCGGCCGGCCACCATGATCGCCGTGAGCAGAATGCCCACCTCGCGCAAGGCGAGAATAGCCACCATGTTGACGGCGAAAAACTCGGCGCCGAACAGCTTGAGCTGAACCACGCCTTGCTGCATCACCACGGCGCCGATCAGCATGCAGATGAGTGACGTGATGGGTACGGCGCGCAGGCCCGCATAGTCGAGATGATGGACGAAGGAGGTGGCGCGGAAGCGCCAGGGCTGCATGATCATGCGGCCGATGCCAGCCGTCACCTCGCCCAAGAAGCTCGTGAGCTGCACCGCGTCATCCCATACGCCCGTGAGCGCCCTGGCCACGTCCTGCGCGAGCTGCTGCGCGGCTCCGTGTTTCTCGAATTTGGGCCGCTCGACGTTGCCGCGGCTCTGCACCTCGTCGATGAGGATGCGGAAGCTTTCGGTGGCTCCTGCGTAGCGGGTGCGAAGGCCACCCGCTTCCCAGGTCGCCGCCGTGCGCTGCAGCAACCAGGCCCCGGCGGTGTCGATCTCGGCGATGCCGGCGATGTCCATCTCGCCGGTGAATTCGGGGGTGGGCGGGATCGGCACGCGTAGGCGCCTGAGCGCCAAGTCGAGCTCGGTGGCCTCGGCGACCGTCCAGGCGCCGCTCGCGATCAAGCGGAACGTCGTGCCTTTGAGCTCGACGCGGAAGCCCGGCGCGCGCGCCTGGGTGGAGAGACTAAGCGTATGGTCGCGTTTCAGCATGAGCCGACGCTCGAATCAATGGCGGTTGACGATGCACGTTGATGCTCGCGGGCGAGCGGCTTGTTTTTGAATGAAAAACCCGGAGAAAGAAAGGCGTTATGCTGCCGCCGGGAGGGTCAGCCGTGCAGAGACTGGAAAGAACGGGCCGGAGCCTCAGCGTCACCGTCGAGCGCTGGCCGATCAAAGGGAGCTTCAGCATCGCCCGCGGCTCCAAGCGTGAGGCCCTGGTCGTGGTCGTAACGATCAGCGAGGACGGGCATGCAGGGAGAGGCGAAAGCGTCCCTTACGCCCGTTATGGCGAAAGCGTCGAGGGCGTGGTGCGGGCGATCGAGGATTGCGCCGCGCCGCTCGCCCAGGGATTAGCGCGCGAGGGGCTGCGTGACCTGCTTCCGCCAGGGGCCGCGCGCAACGGGTTGGACTGCGCGCTGTGGGACCTCGAAGCCAAGATCTTAGGAAGAAGCGCCGCGGCGCTCGCCGGTCTTGCTCCGCTGCATGCGGTGAAGACAGTACTGACGATCTCGCTCTCCGCGCCGGAGGATATGGCAAGACGGGCGCGGGACGCTGCGCGGTATCCCTTGCTCAAGCTCAAGCTTGGCGGCGATGGAGACGAGGAGCGGCTCGCGGCCGTGCGTGACGCCGTGCCTCATGCCCGCCTCATCGCCGACGCCAACGAGGCCTGGCGTCCGCAAGATTTGGACCGTCTGCTTGCTGCCGCAGCTGAAGCAGGCGTGGAGCTCATCGAGCAGCCGCTTCCGGCCGGCGAGGACGGCATGTTGCGACATGTCGTTCGGACGGTCCCGATCTGCGCCGATGAGTCCGTGCATGATCGGGCCTCGCTAGAGGCGATCGCTTCGCGCTACGACGCCGTCAACATCAAGCTCGATAAGACCGGCGGCCTCACGGAAGCGCTCGCCACCGCCGGTCTGGCGCGGGAGCTTGGGCTCAAGCTCATGGTGGGGTGCATGGTCGCCACGTCGCTTGCCATGGCCCCTGCCCTGCTCGTCGCGCAAGGCGCGGACTGGGTCGATCTCGACGGCCCGCTCCTGCTCGCACGTGACCGCGTCCCCGGGCTGACCTATAGATCGGGCGAGGTGTTGCCGCCTCCGCCTGAGCTGTGGGGGTGACGCGCGATCGGTCCGACGACGAGCTCGCCACGCCATCGTCACATCAGGAGGCGGGCGCTGACCGCGCCGACCAGCGCCATGACGGCAGGAACCAGTTACTCGCCGCCACTGAAGAGCTCGATCACATCGTCGAGGCGACCGAGAAGGCGACCTCGGAGATCTTGCAGGCCGCGGAAGAGATTCAGGAAGTGGGCTGGATCCTGCGCGAGAAGGGCGCCGAGCCCGGACTGTGCGACACGCTCGATCAGCGCGCCACCGACGTCTACACGGCGTGCTCGTTCCAAGACATCACCGGACAGCGAACCGAGAAGGTGGTCAAGGTGTGGCGCTTCATCGAGCAGCGCATCAACGCCATGATCGGGATTTGGGGCGTCGAGGACCTCGGCTTCAGGCTCGAGCCGCTCGAAGAGTTGGCGCGAGCGGGGGGCTCTAGTCGCCGGTCCGCAGGGCGACGGCACCGCGCTTAAGCAACCAGATGTCGACGTGATGCTCGCGGTCGGCGAGATCAAACCGAGAGTGACGGCCACGGAACCACCGGCACCGCGACAGGCTTTCGCGCCCGACCCGGGGGCGTCCGTCCCCCTATTGGATCCGCGTCCGAATGAGGCTGAGGTGCCCCTCCAGCGCGAACAGCCGCCCTGGTAAGTCCCCTCGCCCGCAACGCCGGTCCAGTGCTCCGGAATTCGAGCGGCCGGAGCCGTTGACGCTTGCCAAGCTCCACGCCGCGAAGCGTGCCGCGCTATTCGGCTGGATTTTTTTGCAAATTCTACCAAAGACTTAGCGCATCAGAGCAAGGATTGGGCTCTGGGGTTCTTGAAATTCCCGGAGCCCCCAACCATTTCTGGGGGGACGCGAGATCCCCCAAGCGTCCCCCAAACTGACGCATGAGTGCAAGACGGCCCGGTTCCCCCCAACCGGGCCGTTTTCTTTTGGCGCCGCCGGCCTCGCCTCCGCTCCGGGAGGCCGATATGGTGCGCGGCGAGCACGTTGTCGATGAACTGCCGCGCGGAATTCTCCCAGCTATAGCGGAGCGCGTGCGCCCGGGCGGCCTCTCGGTCGAGCGTCAGCGCTTCCAGCATCGCAGCCTTCAAATCGAAGCTCATCACGCCAATGTCCGGCTCGGTAAGCACGTCCTTGGGTCCGCTCGCTGGAAAGGCCGCCACTGGCAGCCCGCTCGCCAAGGCTTCGAGCAGCACGAGGCCGAAGGTATCGGTGAGGCTCGGAAACACGAAGACATCCGACGAGGCGTAGGCAAGCGCCAAGTCCTCACCGTGCTTCGGCCCGGTGAACAGCGCATCGAGATAGAGCCGCTCGAGCTCAGCGGCTTGCGGCCCGCTGCCGACCAGCACCTTGCGGCCGGGCAGCTCAAGGTCGAGAAAGGCCTTGATGTTCTTCTCGACGGCAATGCGGCCGACATAAAGAAACACCGGCTCTTCCCCAAACATGCGCACCTTGCGCGGCCTGAACAGCTCGGTGTCCACGCCCCGCGACCACAGCATCAGCCGCTCGAAGCCCCGCGCCTCAAGCTCGCCGGCCACGGATCGCGTGGCCACGAAGGTGGCGGCTGCGCCATTGTGGAACCGGCGTTGCAGCGCATAGCACCAAGCCTCCGGCACCGGCAGCCGCGCCGACACATATTCCGGAAACCGCGTGTGATAGCTTGTGGTGAACGGCCATTTGGTCTTGCGGCAATAGCGTCTCGTCATCAGCCCAATCGGCCCCTCGGTGGCGATATGGATGAAATCGGGTCGCGCTCTCTTGATATGCGCCGCGATCGCGCGTGGACCGGCGAGCGCCAATCTGATTTCCGGATAGGTGGGACAGGGAAGCGTGCGGAAGGCGGAAGGCGCGAGAAAGCTGATCTCAAAGCCGAGCTTGCCCGCTTCCAGCGCCAGCCGCTCATAGGTGCGGACCACCCCATTCACCTGCGGATGCCAGGCGTCGGTCGCAATGAGCACTCGCATCAGGCGGCAGCCTCGAGCTCCGGGACAGGGGCTTCGACCTTACTCGTGCCGTAGGGATGGGACGTCCAGCGGATGATCTCGAAAATACCTCCCTCGGTCTCGGCGACGGCCGTGCAGCTCTCGACCCAATCACCGGTGTTGATGTAGAGCACGTCGCCGACTTGGCGCATGGCGGCATGGTGGATGTGGCCGCAAATCACGCCCTGCGCCCCGTGCCGGCGCGCTTCGGCGGTAAGCGCCGTCTCGAACTCGCCGATATAGTTCACCGCCCGCTTGACCTTCTGCTTGAGGTACGCCGAGAGCGACCAATAGGGCATGCCGATGAAGCGGCGCACGGCGTTGAAATGGGTGTTCGCCCAGAGCGCCAGCGTATAGCTCCAATCCCCGAACAGCGCGAGCCATCTCGCGTAGCGTACCACCACGTCGAACTCATCGCCATGCATGACGAGGTAGCGCCTGCCGTCGGCCCCGGTGTGGATGACATGGCGCTCGATGGCGATGCCGCCGAACCGCGCGCCGCAATAGTCGCGCATGGCCTCGTCATGGTTGCCGGGGATGAAGACGAGGTCGTCGCCCTTGCGCACCCGGCGCAGGAGCTTCTGCAGCACGTCGTTGTGGGCCTGCGGCCAGTAGGCGCCACGCTTGATTCGCCAGAAGTCGACAATGTCGCCGACCAGATAGATGCGTTTGGCCTCGCTGCAGCGCAGAAAATCGAGGAAGGCCTCGGCCTGGCAGGCTTTGGTGCCTAGATGCAAATCCGAGACGAAAATCGCACGATAGTGCTTCGTCACGGGATGCTGCACGTCATGGGCGTCAGTTTTCATAACGATGCGCCGGGACTTAAGGTGATTTTGTTTCAGGCTTGTGACAACAGGGTGCCACGGTCGCTAACGGCGTCGCGCTGAAGAGGTCATGGTGAAAGACCTGATTGAGAAGGCGCTTGGCTCTCGCGTGGTCGCGCTTTCGCCGTTGCCAGTCGGCTTTGGATTGGCGGGGTACAAGCTCGGTCTTGCCGATGGCAGGACGCTCGCCGTCAAGGCACGACAAGGGCCGGCCCATGCCGATCTCCGCCTCGAAGCGTATATGCTTGGCGAGCTAGCCCACCATTCGGAGCTGCCGGTCCCTGCCGTCCATATTGCGGATCCGGACCTCCTGGTCATGGACTTCATCGAGACCGATGGCGGCGGCGTGAGCTCGTCCGCCGAGCGTCACGCGGCGGAGCTGATCGCTCGCCTGCATGCGATGCCGCGCCGCTCCTTCGGCTATGCGCGCGACACCCTGATTGGGCCGCTGCCGCAACCGAACCCAGAAGCGAGCCTCTGGATTCCGTTCTTCAGGGAACACCGCCTTTTGGCCATGGCCCGGGCGGCGCATGCGGAGGGGTGCCTCGCCGCCAAGCTTCTGATTAGGCTCGAGCGTCTTGGCGAGCGCCTTGGGGATTATCTGATCGAGCCCCCTGCCCCAAGCCTCCTTCATGGCGACCTATGGACAGGGAATGTGCTCGTGCGCGGGGACAGGATTGCGGGCTTTGTCGATCCCGCTATTTATTGTGGGCACCCGGAAATCGAGCTTGCCTTCACCACGATGTTCGGGACGTTCGGCCGCGTCTTTTTCGACGCCTATGGCGCCCTGCGGCCTCTGGAGCCCGGGTTTCACGAGCTCCGCTTAAGCCTCTACAATCTCTACCCGACGCTTGTGCACGTGCGGCTGTTCGGGTCGGCCTATCTCGCCTCGATCGAGCGCACGCTGGTCAGGATTGGGCTCTAGACGCGCAAAAAAGAACCGGCCCGGGCGTACCGGGCCGGTCTTCCCTGCGAAACGAGCCGAACTCCAAAGGCATTGCCTTTAAGATGGGCTCTGGCTCGCCCCCCCATTTTGTCCCCGGACATGCGATTTAGCGGAGTTGCTTAAGGTTCCCTCTAAAGCTTGCGCCCTTCAAAATCCGTCTCACGCTTCTGGCGATGAGCCCCCCAGCCCCGCCCTCGTCGTGATAAAAGCTAGCCCAGCGCCAGCGGCTCATTCAACCTTGGACAGTGAACCTGGCGCAGAAGGACAAGCACTGTTGCCGAAATGCAAAGGTATGGAATTGCGCGCTTCCAAAGCTTGGCGCGCCTTTCAATTTTCCATAATAAAATCAATTACTTGGCGATCAAACTAAGCGCCCGTACTTGCTCTCGGCGCGGTCCGGACCCGTCCCGTTGCGCTGCCCCAATTGGCGCATTGTGGCGAAAACATTTCCGGCCGCAGTGACACTTCCGCAACGGCACCCGATCGGGGACCACGGAGCCCCTCATTGCCGATTCTTTTTGCGGGGAGGTGATTCGGGAGATTGCCCGATGGCGGAGTGAGGCTGTCGATGAGCCGAAGCGCGCGGGGCGCTTTGGCCCACCAGCAGCGAGCAATCCGAACGACCGGTCGAGGCGCTGTTAGCGGCGCAGTGACACGTTGGCAACCGGGCGATAGGCGCCGGAGCCCTTGTCCAGCTGGACGATGTTAATCGAGTGGCCCTTACCGGAAATGTTGATGCTCATGCGGCCGGAGAACTTGTCGCCGCTGATACGGGCATGGATGGTGTTGCCGTTTGCCGTCCCGCTCACGCCGCCATTGGCGTCGTAGGTGCTCTCGTTCCAGGAGCCTGAGATCTTGCCGCCCTTATAGGTGAGCTTGGTGCTGGTGTTGATCTTGTAGTCGGTTCCGGCGCAGCGCATGGTCTGCGATACCGCGCTGCCCGCAACATTGTAGGTGACCCGGCAGCTGACCTTCTCGGCCTTGCCGTTTACCGGCGTCAGCGTGCCGCCGCCCGACCAATAGCCCTTCAGTTGGTCGAAAGGATTGCCACTCGGGGCCGCCGCGGCGGCCGAGGCCAGGCTTGCCGCGAGGATGAGAGCCGCAAGCGGCGGCGCCTTGCGGATCAATGACGAATACAAGCGATATCCCATGGGTTATCCCTCTGGTTGGATCGATCGGAATTCTGAAGACAGGCTTTGCGATGACGGGCTGTTGCCGCCCCTCGCGCCCGCGTGCATCATGCAAAAAAAACATGGCTGGGGGAAGATCAATGAAGCTGTTGCGTTTTGGCGCACGGGGCTCGGAAAAGCCCGGAATTCTGGACCCTGAGGGGCGTATCCGCGACCTGTCGGGGATCGTCGACGACATTGGGGGCGATGTGTTGGGGCCGGAGAGCCTCGCGCGCCTCAAGAGCCTCGATCTGACAAGCCTTCCGGCGGTGCCGGGCGAGCCCCGCATCGGGTCGCCGGTGGCAACGGTGCCGAAATTCCTCGGCATCGGCCTCAACTACAGGGACCATGCCGCCGAGACCGGGATGCCGGTCCCGGAGGCGCCAATCGTGTTCGTGAAGGCGAGCTCCTGCGTCTCGGGTCCCTACGATCCAATCCTCATGCCGGAGGATTGGCGGCGCATGGATTACGAGGTGGAGCTTGCTGTCGTCATCGGCAGCACCACCAAGCGCGTCTCCGAGGCCGACGCGCTCGGCCATGTGGCGGGCTACACGATCTGCAACGACGTCTCGGAACGGAGCCTGCAGAAGGGCGGCCCGGGCGAATGGCTGAAGGCCAAGAGTTATGACAGCTTCGGACCGCTCGGGCCGTGGCTCGTCACAAGAGACGAGGTGTACGACCCGCAAGCGCTCCACCTGACACTCGATCTCAACGGCGCAAGGATGCAAAACGGTAATAGCTCCACCATGATCTTCAGCGTGGCGCATCTGGTGAGTTATATCAGCCGCTTCATGACGCTCTTGCCTGGCGACGTGATCACCACGGGCACGCCGCCCGGCGTCGGCATGGCGCGGAACCCCCGGGTGTTTCTGAAGCCGGGCGATCAGCTGAGGCTCACCGTTTCCGGCCTCGGCGAGCAGCGCCAGACGGTGGTGGCGGAAGCTTAGTTCAGCTTCGTGGGCCCCCCGCTTCGGGACGGGGCGCTGGCGCGCCTTCTCAGGGTGAGGCGCTGGCCGTCACCGTTCCTGCTACCGATCCCACCACGCATGGAAGTGGTGCACCGGGCCCCTGCCCTCGCCGATCTCGAGCTCATCCGCAGTGAAAATGGCCGCCGTGACATAGGCTTTGGCTGTCTCGGCCGCTTTGGCGAGCGGGGCGCCCTTGGCAAGCTCGGCGGCGATGGCCGCGGAGAGCGTGCAGCCGGTGCCGTGGGTATTGCTGGTCTCCGCGCGCGGTGCTTCGAGTCTGACGGGCTCGTCCCCCTCGAAC
The DNA here is from genome assembly GCA_963804515.1 of uncultured Alphaproteobacteria bacterium. GTDB lineage: Bacteria > Pseudomonadota > Alphaproteobacteria > Rhizobiales > Methyloligellaceae > Methyloceanibacter. The sequence goes on from CAWDQR010000001.1 coordinate 636,945, forward strand.
AGAATGTCGACGGCGGTCGAACCTTCCGCATGGCCGCCCTTGACGAGGACGGCGTTGGCTCCGGTCTCCCGGAGCTTCAGGGCCTGCACGGCCATCTCATATTCGTTGCGGGCCACCGGCTGGCCGAGAAGCGAGGCGGCCTCGGCGAGGTTGGGCGTGATCAGCGTCGCAAGCGGCATCAGCACGGAGCGGAGCACCTCGACGGCATCAGCATCGAGCAAGACATCGCCGCTCGCGGCGACCATCACGGGGTCGAGCACCACCGGAACGTTGGGAAAATCCTGCAAGCCTTCGGCGACGGCCTCAATGACGGCGCTGCTGGCGAGCATGCCGATCTTGATCGCGCCGACGGCAAGGTCCGCCGCCACCGCGCGCATCTGCGCCAGCACGAAGTCCGGCGGCACCACATGGGTCGCCTCGACGCCCAAGGTGTTCTGCGCCGTAAGCGCCGTGATCACGCTCGCGCCATAGACTTGAAGCGCGGAGAAGGTCTTCAGGTCCGCCTGGATGCCGGCACCGCCGGAGGAGTCGGAGCCGGCGATGGTGAGGGCGATTGCTGTCATGGCCTCAACTATCGGCTGATCTCGCAGCCCGCGAAAGCCGTCTTCTCAGCCGATGGTCGCAAGGCCAGGGAACAGCTCGAGCATCCAGCCGGAGAGGAGCGTCATCGCATTGGTGAGGAAGAGGATGCCGGTCAGTACGAGAAAGCCCCCCATCACTTTCTCGACCGTCGCCAAATGGCGGCGGAAGCGCTGCATCGCGTTCATGAACGGCCGGATGGCGACCGCCGCGGCGACGAAGGGGATGCCGAGACCCAGCGAATAGATGAAGAGCAGGCTCACGCCTTGGCGTACCGAATCCTCGCCTGCGGCGATGGCGAGGATGGCGCCAAGCACGGGGCCGATGCAGGGCGTCCAGCCGAAGGCGAAGGCGAGACCGATCAGATAGGCGCCGAGCAGCCCGGCAGGACGCGTGTCGGCATGGTAGCGCGCTTCGCGGTGCAGGATCGGAAGGTGGATGAGCCCAAGAAAGTGCAAGCCGGCGACGATGATGATGAGCCCCGCGATCTTGCTCAGCAGCGAGAAATTGGCGACGAGCAGCTGGCCCGCGGCGGTCGCCGTGGCGCCCAAGGCAACGAACACCGTGGTGAAGCCGAGCACGAAGGCCACCGACGACAGCACGATGGTCACATAGACGTGGCGCGGCGTCTCCTCCTCGCCGGAGAGCTGATCGAAGGTCGCTCCGCCCAAGAAGCAGAGATAAGGCGGCACGAGCGGCAGCACGCAAGGCGAGAGGAAGCTCAATAGCCCCGCGATCAGCGCTCCGAAATAAGTGACGTTCACTCTGGTGCTCCTGCCGTCATTACCCCGCGAAGGCGGGTAGTCCAGTAAACACAAAAGCCGGCGGAGGCCACTGGATTGCCCCGGTCAAGCCCGGCAATGACACACATTTGATATATTAAGAGGATTAGCGCTCACGCGCCGCGAACCGAGCAAGCGCCCGCGGCAGCTCGTCGAGATGATCGATCACGCCATCGGCGCCGAGGGCATGAGCCGGGGTGGCCGTGTAGCCGAAGAACACGAGAATGACGCCGGCACGGGCGGTTTTCACGTCGGTGACGCTGTCGCCGACCATGATCGTCCTTGCGGACTCCGCGCCACCCAGGCTCGCCATGACATGCATGACGCCCGCCGGATCGGGGTTCTTCGGCAATCCGGCGTCACCGCCCTGAATGCAGCCAAACGCGCCGGCGACGCCCAGCGCCTGTAGGAGGTCGCGGGCAATGGCCTCGGGCTTGTTGGTGCAGAGGCCGAGGGGGACCCCACCAGCTTCGCGCAAGGCGCCAAGCGCGCTCGCCGCACCCGGATAGAGGCGCGAGAATGCGGCGGCCTTCGCCGCGTAATGCACTAACAGCCTCGCGGCTGCCTTTTTCCCTGGCGACACCGTCGAGGGTTCCGCCGTGAGCGGCAACGGCGCGGTCGAGCAGCTTGCCGAGTCCGCCGCCGACCATCCCGCGCACGGCTTGCGGAGAATGCGACGGGAGATCAAGCTCTGCCAGGGTTTGGTTCAGCGCCGCGGCGAGGTCGAGCACCGTATCGACCAACGTGCCATCGAGATCGAAGATCACCGCTTCCGGCCACGGTCGCGCGCGTCGACGCGGATACTGCCCCGAAACTCCCGCTCCCCCTTGCGGGGGAGCAGGATCGCCCCCAGGGCGATCCGAGGGGGGCGCGGAGGCGGTTTGTTGTTGAACCCCCCCTCTCCTCCCTATCCTCCCCCTCAAGGGGGGAGGGTTTGCTGCCGCCAATTGCCTTAGACATCAGGCGGCGACGCGGGCACGCTCGGCATTATGCCGGATCGCGGCGATGTTCTCGGCGTAGGCGCCGCCTTTGAAGATGCCCGCGCCGGCGACGAACACATTGGCGCCGGCTTCCGCTACGAGGGACACGGTGTCGGCATTGATGCCGCCATCGACCTCAAGCTGGATGGGTCTCGAGCCGATCATGCGGCGGATGTTCCGGATCTTCTCGAGCTGCGCCGGGATGAAGGCTTGGCCGCCGAAGCCGGGGTTCACGGTCATCACCAGAATGAGATCCACCTTGTCCAGCACATGCTCGATCGCAAACTCATGGGTCGAAGGCGTGATGCTCACGCCGGCCTGCTTGCCCAGCCCACGGATGAGCTGCAGCGAGCGATCGAGATGAGGACCGGCTTCGGAATGCACGGTGATGATGTCCGAGCCGGCGGACGCGAAGGCTTCGATGAAGGGATCGCAAGGCGCGATCATCAGATGCACGTCGAACATTTTCTTGGAATGCGGGCGCAGCGCCCGCACCACATCGGGGCCAATGGTGATGTTGGGCACGAAATGGCCGTCCATCACATCGACATGGATCCAGTCGCAGCCGGCGGCGTCGATCGCGCGCACCTCCTCGCCGAGCCGCGCAAAGTCGGCCGAGAGGATGGACGGGGCGACGATGATGTCGCCTGGCGCCGAACGGTTCGCCGTTTGAGCCTTGGTCATGATGCGGCAGCCTTGGCTAGCCGGTCACCGCTTGGCGGCGCCATTGTAGCGTTTGCCTTCCGGCAGCTCCGAAACATAAGCGTGGGTGGTGTAGCGAAGGTTACGGCCTTCGCCTTCCTGCCGCTCGAGCCTGAAACCCGGCTCCTGCACCGGACGGTTGGCTATGAAAGAGAGGCGGATCGATTCCCAGCCGGGCGAAGCGTCGAACGCGGAAAGGCGGATATAGCGGTCGCCATAGAGCTGGCGGCACTTGGCCAGCTCCCGCATGACGGCGGACGCGTCCTTGAGATCGAACATCGGCAGCTCCCACATGTCCCAATACGTGTTGCGGGGATGCGGGTCGTCGGTGAATTCGATGTTCACGGCCCAGCCCTTGTCGAGGCAGTAGTGCACCTGGCGCGCGATCTGCTGGTCGGTGAGGTCGGGCAGGAAGGAGAAGGTGCCTTGGGTGATACGCATGGCCTTTCCCTAATGGGCGAAATTGGCGAGGGGAACGAAGTCGGGTGTGTCGGTTGAGGCGTAATCGAAGGTCACGTCCTTCCAGGTGTCGAGCGCCTGCCGGAGCGGCGCGCACCAGCGCGCGGCTTGGTCGAGGATCTGCAGCCCTTCGGCCATGGTGTCGCGGCCCTCATTGCGGGCGAGGATCATGGCTTCAAGGGCCACGCGGTTGGCGGCGGCTCCCGCCTGAATGCCCGCCGGATGGCCGATGGTGCCGCCACCAAACTGCAGCACGACGTCCTCGCTGAGATAGTGCAGAAGCTGGTGCATCTGGCCCGCATGGATGCCGCCTGAGGCAACCGGCATGACTTTCCGCAAGCTCGCCCAATCCTGATCGAAATAGACGCCGTTCTCCAGCCGCATGGGAACGTGGTCCTCGCGGAGGATGTCGTAGAAGCCGCGCACGGTATTGGGATCACCTTCGAGCTTGCCGACCACGGTGCCGGCATGGAGGTGATCGACGCCCGCCAACCGCGCCAATTTGGCGATGACACGAAACGAGACCCCGTGGGTTTTCTGGCGCGTATAGGTGGAATGACCGGCGCGGTGAAGATGCAGGATCATGTTGTTGCGGCGCGCCCATTTGGACATCGACTGCAGCGCCGTCCAGCCGATGACGAGGTCGATCATGATGATCACCGAGCCGAGCTCATGGGCGAACTCGGCGCGCTCATACATGTCTTCCATGGTGGCCGCGCTGACATTGAGATAGGTGCCTTTGATCTCTCCGGTCGCGGCCTGCGCCTTGTTCACCGCCTCCATGCAATAGAGGAAGCGCTCGCGCCAATGCATGAAGGGCTGGGAGTTGATGTTCTCGTCGTCCTTGGTGAAATCGAGTCCGCCCTTCAGCGCCTCGTAGACAACGCGCCCATAGTTGCGCCCCGACAGGCCGAGCTTGGGCTTGACCGTGGCGCCGAGCAAAGGCCTGCCGAACTTGTCCAGGCGCTCGCGCTCGGCGACGATACCGGTCGGCGGACCATCATAGGTCTTCACATAGGCCACGGGCAAACGCATGTCCTCGAGCCTGAGCGCCTTCAGCGGCTTGAAGCCAAAGACGTTGCCGATGATCGAGGCGGTCAGGTTGACTACCGATCCGGGCTCGAACAGATCGAGATCGTAGGCGACATAGGCGAAATATTGTCCCAGCGCGTTCGGCACCGGATCGACGCGGTAGCACTTTGCCCGATATTTGTCCGAAGCCGTCAGGCGGTCGGTCCAGACCACGGTCCAGGTCGCGGTCGACAATTCGCCGGCGACGGCGGCGGCGGCCTCGATCGGGTCGACGCCGTCTTGCGGCGTGACCCTGAACAGCGCGATGAGATCGGTCTCGTTGGGCTGGTAGTCGGGCTCCCAATAGCCCATCTGCTTATATTCGAGCACGCCCGCCTTGTAGCGTCCTTCGCCACGGAGCGTCTTGGCCGGTTCGGCGCTGGAAGCGCCCGCGACCTTCGCCTGCTCGTTCATTATCGTCCTCCTCGGCCGCTTCGCGCGCAAGCGCCAAACAGCCTTCTCAATCAGGCTTTGGCCGCCGCCAGCGCCGCGACCGCCGGCAGCGTGCGGCCTTCCAGCCATTCGAGAAAGGCTCCGCCCGCCGTGGACACATAGGTGAAGTCCTGGGCAACGCCGGCGGCATTGAGGGCCGCCACCGTATCGCCGCCGCCGGCGATGGCGACAAGCTCGCCTTGCCGCGTCAGGCGGGCGGCCTCGCGCATCAGCGCATAGGTCCCTTCGCCGAAGGGCGCGATCTCGAAGGCTCCAACCGGGCCGTTCCAGACCAGGGTCTTGATCGCACCGAAGCGTCGCTTGAGATCGGCGACAGATTTCGGACCAATATCGACGATCATCTCGTCGGCAGGGATCTCTCCCACGTCGCAGACCCGCCATGCCGCGCCGAGTTTGAGCTCCTTGGCCACAACGAAGTCGTTGGGCAGCACGATTTCGCAATCGTGCTGCTCAGCCCGCGCCATGATGTCCCTGACAATCGGTACCGCGTCAGGCTGGCAGAGCGATTTCCCGATCTCCACGCCTTGCGCGTAAAGGAACGTGCTGGCCATGCCCCCTGCAAGCACGAGCGCGTCCATTCTGACGGTGAGATTGGTCAAGACATTGATCTTGGTGGACACCTTAGAGCCACCCGCGACCGCCATCACCGGCCGTTCGGGGTGCTCGAGAGCGCGATCGAGCGCCCTGATTTCAGCCATCATGAGCAGCCCGGCATAAGCCGGCAGAATGTGGGTGATGGCTTCGATCGAGGCGTGGGCCCGGTGCGCCGACGAGAACGCGTCGTTGACGTAAATGTCGCCGAGCTCGCCGAGGCGCTTGGCGAACCCGAAATCGTTCATCTCCTCGCCGCTATGGTAGCGAAGGTTTTCGAGCACAGCCACCTCGCCTGGCTTGAGTGCGTCCACGCCGCGCCTCGCCTCTTCGCCAACACACTCCTTGATGAAGTGCACCGGCGTGCAGCGCATCAGCTCCCGCAGCTTGGCCGCAACCGGCTCCAGCGACGTCTCGGGGCTTGGCTGACCCTTGGGACGTCCCAAATGCGTCAGCACGATGACTTTGGCGCCGCCGCTCAAGAGCTGCTTGATGGTCGGCAGTACGCGATTGATGCGCGTCGTGTCGGCCACCGCCCCGTCCTGCATCGGCACGTTGAAATCGACGCGGAGCAGCACGCGCTTACCCCTAAGGTCGAGCCCGTCGAGGGTGCGGATGCGGGAGAAGTCAATCTTGCCACCGCCGGTGGCTTTACTCGTCGAGATGTCGATATCGTTCATATCACCCTGCTCATGACTACTGCGGTATCACTCATGCGATTGGAGAAGCCCCATTCATTGTCGTACCAGGCCACGACCCGGCAAAAGGTCCCCTCGACGACCTGGGTGCCTTCGAGATCGAAGATCGAGCTCAAGGGATCGTGATTGAAGTCCGTCGAGACGAGCGGCTTCGCGTTCACGCCGAGGACGCCCTTCAGCGGACCTTCGGCAGCTTCGACCATCGCCGCGTTGATCTCCTCCCGGCTCGTCGGGCGCGAGGAGGTGAAGGTGAGGTCAATCAGGCTCACATTCGGCACCGGCACCCTGATCGCGGCACCGTCGAGCTTGCCCTTCAACTCAGGGAGCACGAGGCCGACCGCCTTGGCGGCGCCGGTCGAGGTCGGGATCAGGTTCACCGCGGCCGCCCGCGCCCGGTAGGGATCCTTGTGCAGCGTGTCCACCGTCCGTTGGTCGCCGGTATAGGCATGGATGGTTGTCATATAGCCGTGGCGGATGCCCACTGCCTGGTTGAGCACGCTTGCAACCGGCGCGAGGCAGTTGGTGGTGCAGGACGCGTTCGAGACGACGTGATGCTCCTGGGTGAGCTTCTCGTCGTTGACGCCATAGACCACGGTCAAATCGGCGCCCTTGCAAGGGGCCGACACGAGGACGCGCTTGGCGCCCGCGGTCAGGTGCTTGGCGGCACCCTCGCGGTCGGTGAACCGGCCGGTGCATTCCATGACGATGTCGACGCCGAGGTCGCGCCAGGGAAGCTTCTCGGGTGTGGCTTCCGAGAGCACGGCCAGATCGTGACCGTCAGCCTTCAAATGACCGTTGGCGGCGCTGACTTTGCCCAGGAAACGCCCATGCACGCTGTCGAATTCGAGCAGGTGCGCATTCATGTCCGCTGAACCGAGATCATTGATCGCCACGAAGTCGAGGTCCTTGCGGCCCGCTTCGAGGAATGCTCGGAGCGTGAGCCTGCCGATCCTGCCAAATCCGTTGATGGCGACGCGCTTATTCGACATCTCTCCTCACTTTTTGGTTTTACCAATAAGATCGCGCGCGGCGGCCCGGACGGCCTCCACGGTGATTCTGAAGTGCTTATAAAGCTCTTCGGCTGGGGCAGAAGCCCCGAATCCATGCATGCCCACAAAACGACCCTCGGCACCAAGCCATTTCTGCCATCCGAACTCGACCGCGGCCTCGACGGCTACGCGCGGGGCGTTGCCCAGCACCTCGCGTTGATAGCCTTCGCTTTGGCCCTCGAACAGCCTCCAACAGGGCATGGAAATCAAGGCGGCCCTGATCCCCTCGGCTTGCAGGGCCCTGGCCGCCGCAGCGGCAAGGGCCACTTCGGAGCCCGTGCCGATCAGGGTGACGTCGCGGCCTCCCTCGGGCTCGACCAGCACATAAGCACCTTTCGCCGAGAGGCTCTCGTCGGTATGGCTGGTCCGGAGCAGAGGCACGCCCTGTCGGGTAAGCGCGAGAATCGAGGGCGTCGTTTCGGTGCCAAGCGCGATCTCCCAGCATTCGGCGCATTCGACCGAATCGGCGGGACGGAAGACGTTGAGATTGGGTATGGCGCGCAAAGCCGCCAGCTGCTCGACGGGCTGATGCGTGGGCCCATCCTCCCCAAGGCCGATCGAATCATGGGTCATGACATAGATGACGCGCTGGCCCATCAGGGCGGAAAGCCTAATCGAGGGACGGCAATAATCGGAGAAGACGAGGAAGGTGCCGCCATAGGGAACTATGCCGCCATGCAGCGAGAGGCCGTTCATGGCCGCGGCCATGCCGTGCTCGCGGACGCCGTAATGGATATAGGTGCCCGAGAAATCACCGCGCTTGACGATGGTGTGCAACTTGGTAAGCGTGCCGTTCGAGCCCGTGAGGTCGGCGGAGCCGCCGATCAGGCCCGGTGTGACGGGCAAGAGCTTCTCCAGCACCTTCTGAGACGATTGCCGCGTGGCGAGCTTGGCGGCGTCGCGGCTGAATTCGGCCTTGAGGACGTTCACCGCGGCGGCAATCTTGTCGCGCACCTCCGCATCGATCGGATTGGTCAGGTGCTCGCGGGCCGGCGCATCGAGGCGCTTTGCCGCCGTCTGCCACCGTTCGTAAGCCGCAGCATGGCGCGCGCCGGCCGCGCGCCAGCTGGCCAAGATCGGCTTCGGTACCTCGAAGGGCGCATGGCGCCAGCACAGGCGTTCGCGCGCGCCGCTGATCTCCTTCTCGCCAAGCGGGGAACCGTGCGTCGACGCTGAGCCCTGCTTTCCCGGCGCGCCATAGCCGATGATGGTACGGCAGGCGATCAGGGACGGCCGGTCGGTGACGGCGCGCGCATTCTCGATGGCGAGCGCTACGGCCTCGGGATCATGGCCGTCGACCCTTGTCACGTGCCAATGCGAGGCCGTGAAGCGCTCGAGCTGGTCGTCGGACACCGACAGGCTGGTTGGGCCATCGATGGAAATCTGGTTGTCGTCGAACAGCACGATCAGGCGACCGAGCTTGAGATGACCGGCAAGCGAGATCGCCTCCTGGCTGAGGCCCTCCATGAGACAGCCGTCACCGGCGATTACGTAAGTGTCGTGGTTCACGATCTCATCGCCATAGCGGTGATTGAGCAGCCGCTCGGCGAGCGCCATGCCGACCGCATTGCCGAGCCCCTGCCCCAACGGGCCGGTGGTGGTCTCGATGCCGGGAGCGTGCCCATATTCGGGATGACCCGGCGTACGCGAGCCGAGCTGGCGGAAGCGCTTGAGCTCGCCCAAATCCATCTCCGGCACCCCGGTGAGGTAGAGCAAGGCATAGAGCAGCATGGAGCCATGACCGGCAGAGAGCACGAAACGGTCGCGGTCGGGCCAAGCCGGGTGACGCGCGTCGAATTTCAGGAAGCGGGTGAACAGCACGGTGGCGACGTCGGCCATGCCCATCGGCATGCCGGGATGGCCGGAATCGGCCTTCTGCACCGCATCCATAGCCAGCACCCGAATGGCGTTGGCCATGTCCCGATGGGTCCCCTCGGGTAACGCCTCACCCTGCTGCAAAGCTTCAGCCATCTGATCTCTCGGCTCCCGGATCGCTAATAGGCACGAACGCCCATCGCCGCCTTGACGGCGTGGTAGCCGACGAGAAGCTGCGTCAGCGCCAGCGGGTGGCTCCTGCGGGCGCCGTTGGCAACATCGATGCGCCCCACCTGGTCGCGCAAGTGCCCGGCTTCCGGGATCAGGTTCCACAGCAGATCCTCGATACGCTCGGCGCGCTCGTCGGAAATGCTGCCGTTGATCTCGAGCACGTCGACGGGTTTGCCGTCGCGGTCGCGGGCCAGCTCAAGATGCAGGCCGGCATTGCTCGAGCCGTCGAACAGCGGCGTGAAGTCCGGGTGCGGCAAGGTCGGACGCAGGATGTGGCGCACGTCAAGCTGGGTGTCGGAGCCGTTCGCCTCTTGAGGCGCCTGGAAGCGAATGACGATGTCGGCGAAGGTGCGTTGCGGATGCATGTATTTCGGGCTGTCCACTCTCCGCCTCTCGAGCGACGCCAGCACCTCATCCCGGCGGTAGCCCCGCTTGGTCGTGTCCCGATGGATCTTCCATTTGACCCGGAGCTCGTCATCGGGATCGAGATAGATTTTCACGTCATAGCAATCGCGCATGGCCCGCGTCGTATAGCCGAGCAGTCCTTCCGCGATGACAAAATCCTTGGGCTTCACATATTCCGGCCGGCCAAAGGTTCCATCGCTGTGGTCGTAGACCGGCTTCAGGATCGGATCGCCTTCGCGCAAGTGGCGCAGCGCTTGCTCAAGGATGTCGAGATAGTTCGCGCGCGGGTCAATCGCCGACAAGCCGTTCGCGTCGCGTTCGCGACGGTCGAATTTATGGTACTCGTCAGTGCAGATCACAGTGCAGCGGTCCTCACCGAGAATCTGGGCGACGCCCGCCGACAGCGTCGTCTTTCCCGACGCTGAATCGCCGACGATCCCAAGGATGATCGGGTGATCAACCCGCTTCGGCATTTCCTACTCCCGGCACTTCCGTCTTCTTATTTGCAAAACACCTTACGCCACGTCGCGCGCCACGCCACGCGCTTGTGGCAATCGCTCGATCGGCAGATGACTGGTCATGATCTGCCGCTCACCTGTCGCTCCCGTCACCAACATGGTCTGCACCTTGTAATGGGTCTGGGTGCGCTCCACGCCTTCCAGCATCAGACCCGTGGTGATTCCGGTGGCGCAGAAGAACACGTCGTCGGACGCGATGATCTCGTCGCGGGTGTACCAGCGCGTGGTGCTGATCCCGGCCTCTCTGACCGCCTTGGCCTCGGTGTGCAGCTGGGGATCGATCCGGGCCAGAAACTCTCCACCGAGCGCTCTGATGGCGCAGGCGGACATGACGCCTTCCGGCGTGCCCCCTGTTCCCATCAAGGCGTCGATCCCAGAGCCCGGAATGGCTGCGAGCAGCGCCCCGGCCACGTCGCCCGCCGGGTAGAGAGCGACCCGTGCGCCGGCCCTTATGATGTCCTCGATCAGCTCGCGATGACGGGGCTTTTCGAGGACATAGATGGTGAGCTGGGAGACCTCCTTGTTCAACGCCTCGGCGAGAACCTTGAGCTTCCGGCCCGTGCTCCAATGCGGATCGATCTTGCCGCGGGCGGCCGCGGGGGCCACGAACTTCTCCATATAGAAGGCGGGGGCCGGATTCATCATGGCGCCGCGCGGGGCGACGGCGAGCACCGCAAGCGCATTGGTCTGACCCCTGGCGAGATAGCTCGTGCCTTCGACCGGATCGACGGCAATGTCGGCCTTGAAGGTGGAGCCGGGCCGGCCGAGGCGCTCGCCACGGGCGGGCTGAGGCGCCTCGCCCTTGCCCGCCTCGCCGATCACCACCACGGCATCGATATCCACCTCCGACAGGGCGCCAAGCATAGCATCGAGCGCAGCCCGGCCGCCGTCCACGCCATCGCCCCGCCCAATCCAGTTAAAGGCAGCAAGCGCCGCACTCTCGCTGACACGGCGGAGCGAATAGATGAGCTCCGGGCTCGCGCTGCCCGAGGTCTCCATGACACCTCCTAAAGGGACGTCCCCAAGCTCAAGCTGCACGCTCAGCGATGGGATGATTGAATAAAGTCTGCGCAAGGACCGGACCACTATATCGCATGGGCGGGAACAGCCCCAAACTAAAGGGCCGGGCACACCCACCTCAACCGGGCAAGGTCAGGGTCCCTTCCATTTTCATGGGGCCGATCGGCGCACTTGTCCACAGACTTTGACCATAGCCACCGGGGAGCCTCGATGCCCGCAGGTCAGCGCGCGGTGAGACGCGGGTCGAGCGCGTCGCGAAGGGCATCGCCGAGCACGTTGACCGCCACGAGAACGCCGACCAGGGTGAGGCCAGGAACCACGGTCACCCACCAGATTCCGGCGAAGATCAGGTCGTAGCCTGAGCGGATCAAGGTGCCGAGCGAGGGCTCGGTCATTGGAAGCCCGAGCCCCAGGAAGGACAGCGCGGCCTCTGCCATGATGGCGCCCGCGACCTGGGTCGTGGCCACGACGATGAGCGGCGAGAGGATGTTGGGCAGGATGTGGCGCCGGACGATGGTGGCATCGCTTGCGCCCAGCGCCCGGCCGGCGCGGACATGGTCCTTGGCCGCCTCGACTTGGGTCGCGGCGCGGGCGGTGCGGGCGAAATACGGCCATTCGGCAAGCCCGATCACGACGACGAGCAGGGGCACGGCAAAGCGCCCAAGCGTCTCGCCGCCAAGACCCGCGCGGACGAGCGCGAGCGCGATGATGGCAAGCATCAGGGTGGAGAGGGAGAGCTGCACGTCCGCCGCGCGGGCAATCAGCCTATCTACCCTTCCCCCGACATAGCCGGCGATGAGACCGAGCGGGATGCCAATGGCGGCCTGGATGGCCACGGCGAGCACGCCCACGGTCAGGGAAATGCGCGTGCCATAGAGAATTGCGCTGAAGAGATCGCGGCCTTGGGAATCGGCGCCGAGCAGAAAGTGCCGGCTCCCACCTTCAAGCCATGCCGGCGGCAGCTCGGCGTCGAGCACGTCGAAGCTCGCAAGGTCGAAGGGGTTCTGCGGCGCGATAAAGGGCGCGAACAGCGCCACAAGCGCGACGGCCCCGAGCAGCATCGCGGCGAGCGCGGCTCCTGGCCGGTCCAAGGCAAGGGTGCGGACTGAGGCAAGCGCGCCGCGCGAGCGTCCCGCGCTCATCTTCGACCGTCGAGGCTTATGCGCGGATCGAGCCAGAGGCTCAGGACATCGACCAGGGTGTTGGTGATGACGAAGAGCAGCCCGACGGCGACGAGATAGGTGGTGATCAGCGGCACGTCGGCGCGGGTCACGGCTTCGAGAAACAAAAAGCCCATGCCCGGCCATTGGAACACGGTCTCGGTGAGCAGGGTGAAGGCGAGCATGTTGCCGATCTGCAAGCCGCCGATGGCAATGAGGGGCAGGAGAGCATTGCGTAGCGCGTGATGCAGCCAGACGCGCACGCGCGAGGCGCCCTTGGCGCGCGCGGTGCGCACGTAGTCGCTCCCCAGCTGATCGAGCATGGCGCCGCGCACGAGCCTGATGAAGAGCGGCAGCATGATGGAGGAGAGCGTGAGCGCGGGCAGCAGCAGATGCTTGAGCCCATCGAGCGTGAGCAGCCCTGTCTCCCAGATGCCGAGCCGTACCGTCTCCCCGCGCCCGAAGGCCGGGAGCCACTCAAGCCAGACCGAGAAGATCGTGATTAGGATAATGCCGGTCAGGAACACCGGCACCGAGATGCCGAGCACGCTCAAGCCCAAGATCAGCCTCGCGCCCCTGGATCGCGGCCGCACGGCGCAATAGATCCCGGCGGGGACCGACACTAGGAGCACAATCAGGCTGGCGGCGAGCACAAGCTCGAAGCTCGCCGGAAATTTGGCGAGCACCACCTCAAGCGTCGGCCGCTTATAGGTGTAGGACTGGCCGAGATCGCCCTTTACCGCGTGCACCAGATAACGCGCGAGCTGCGTGGCCCAGGGCGCATCGAGGCCGAGCTCGTGCCGCAGCGCGGCGCGCGGGGCCTCTGGCACCGCCTCCCCCATGATCTCGCGCAAGGGATCGCCAAGCGCTTGCCTCACGGCGAAGGCGATCACCGCGATCGCCAGCATGACGAGGATGGCTTCGGCCGCGCGCTTGGAGAGGAAGGCCAGAGCCGTCGCAAGCGCGCGTATCCTGCCCCTTCGTTCAAGGTCCATAGATTGATTTCAATGCCGATAGAGCGCACGCGCGCCTTTGGGCGCTTGCGCCTTGGGCCAGGTAAGACCATAGGCGATCGACGCCGCAACCGCAGACTGCCAGGGCACGAACATCACGACAATGGCGTCGAGCAGGGCCGCCGGGTAGAGCAGCAGCCCGAAAAGCGCGCCCACGACGACGATCAGCATCCAAGCCTCGCTCCGTCTGATGGCAATCGCCGGGATACCCGTGCCGAAGGCGGTCAGCCCCGCGCCGACCGCGCCTCCAAGCAAGCCCCCCACCAGCCAGGCGAGCATTTCCCGATCGGCCTTGGCGCCCTCGGCGGTGCCGAACAACGCAGAGGCTTGCACCGTGTTGATCACATCGTTGGCGGTGTTGACGGCGGCGAGCCAGCCCATCAGCGTGAGCGCCATGACGAGGAGGCATTTGCTGAGATCGCGGCTGACCCACAGCCAAAGCACGCCGGCGATCATGGCTCCGAAGGCGATGCCGGCGTGAAGTGGCACCCCCCGTGCATTGATGAGAATATCGGGGTCGCTCAGGTGGATGTCGGGCAGAGGCGAAGGCAGGCTGGAGATGAGCGCGGTCACCGCCCCGAGCCCGGCCATGACCGCCATGGCGCGGGCGCGAGAAGGCAGCCTGGGCCGTGCATCGAGGCGCAAATAGGCGGGAGTCATGGGATGCCCCCCTCGCCTTCAAGCATAGCGCGAGAGGCCGTCCGACTCCACCTGGCCAGAACCGGCCAAAAGGCCCGAGCGCGGCGGAGCGAGCGGGCCCACTATTCCATCACCAGATCGCCGAGATAGGGCATGTCGATGACGTTGAGCACAGACCCGATATGGACGTTCTTGCGCGCCGCCCAGGAGAGGTGCTGCCAATGCAGCGGCACGAGCGCCGCATCGTCGTAGAGAATGCGCTCGATCTTCTGCAGGACCCGGGCGCGGTCGCTCGCATCGGTCATGGTCTGGGTCTGAAGGGTCAGCCGGTCAACCTCCGGATTGGAATAGTTGCCGGCATTGTATTGACCGTAGCCCGTCTTGGCGTCGGGCGTCATGACCAGGAACTCGTAGAAATTTGCCGAGTCCTCAGTGTCGGATTGCCAGCCGATCATCATGATGTCGCCCGCGCGCTCGTCGAAGCGTTGCCAATATTGCGCCTTGGGAATGGTCTGCAGATCCACCTTGATGTTGATCCTGGCGAGCATGGCGGCGACGGCTTCCGCGATGCGATAGTCCTCGATATAGCGGTTGTTCGGCGCCATCATCGTCACTGAGAAGCCATTGGCGTAGCCCGCTTGCTCCATCAGCGCCTTGGCTTTTTCCAGGTCGAAGCGCGGGATAAGCGCGGGGTCGTAGCCGGCATAGCCGGGCGGGCTCAGCTCCCCTGCCGGCGTGGCGAAGCCGCGCATGATCTTGCTCGTGATGCCTTGCCGGTTCACCGCGTAGTTGATGGCGAGACGTACACGGGGGTCCTTGAAGGCCGGAACCCGCTGCCGGTTCAGCTCGAAGGCCAGGATCCGCATGCTCGGCATGGTCACGAGGGTGCAACAGGAATCGCCCTTGACCCTGTCGAAATCCGTCGGCGGGACGGGCGCGATGAAGTCGACGTCGCCGGCAAGCAACGCCGCCACGCGCGTGGCGGGCTCCTTGATGGGCGTGAAGACGATCTCATCCACATTGCCTGACGAGGCCTTGTCCCAATAGTCGGCAAAGCGCTTGAAGGTGAGCCTCACCCCCTGCTCCCGCTCCGTGATAATGAACGGCCCGGTACCCAACGCATGCGTCGAGGCGAAGGAGGCGCCCTGCTTGACGATCTCATCCTTGGGGCGACCGCGTTCGTCGGTGCCTGAATAGAACGCGCGGTCCATGGGAAAGATGTAGGTGGCGAGATTCAAGACGAGCGGATAAGGGCCCTTGGTGACGAGATCGATGGTGAGAGCGTCCACCGCCTTTGCCTCGCTGAAGGGCTCGAAGAGCGCTTTGAAATCGGGGCTTTGCTTGAGCCGGTTGAAGGTCCAGACGACATCCTCAGCCGAGAGCGTGCGGCCCGAATGAAAGCGCACGCCTTCCCGCAAATGAAAGCGCGTGGTGCGATCGTCGATCTTTTCCCAGCTGGTCGCCAAGCGCGGCTCCAGGGTGAGGTCCTGGCGGAAGCGGAGCAGCGGATCGAAGAGGAGGTGGGAAAGCTGGAGCGTGGCGCTGGCGAGCTGCTCATGGGGGTCGAGGGAGGTGGGATCGGCGTCATAGGCCATGCGCAATGTCTTGGCCGAAGCAGGCGCGAGGCAGGCAACCGCCATAAGCGCAATGACCAGCAGACGAATAAGTCGAAGCATAAGAGGACCTTGCCTTGTGATATAGGCTCGTGCAGTTGAGGCTCCCACGCCTACTCCTTCCTGGGATCGGCCACTTTGCAAGGCTTTTTCGTCACAGGCACCGATACAGATGTCGGCAAGACGGTCGTCGCCGCCTGGCTGCTTTCGCATCTTGATACTTCGCAAATCGACGCCTGCTATTGGAAACCGGTGCAGGCGGGAGCTGAGCCGGAGACCGACACGGCCGCCGTGCGCCGGCTGGCCGAAGTCTCCGACGATCGCATCTTGCCGGAGGCCTATGTGCTCCCGGAGGCCATGGCTCCTCATGAGGCGGCAAGACGCGCCGGCGTCGAAATCGACATGGCAAAGCTTGAGGCGCCCGCTTCCGGCCGGCTCCTAGTGGTCGAGGGCGCGGGCGGGATGCTCGTTCCTCTGACCGACACCGCCTTCGTCATCGATCTCGCCGCGGAGCTACATCTGCCAGTGATCGTCGTCGCCCGCTCCACCCTCGGCACCATCAATCACACACTGCTATCGCTCGAGGCCCTGCGCCGTCGCGGCCTGCCGCTTGCCGGGGTCGTTATCAATGGGCCGGAGATGCCGCACAACCGGGCGGCGATCGAGCGCTACGGCCAGGTGCAGGTGATCGCCGAGATCCCCTGGCTTCCGGCGGTAACGCGGGCGAGCCTGCTTGAGGTCGAGCCGGAGCTCGATCTTCTAAAGCTTGCGCGAGCCCTGCCGTGAACGACACACCGGAAAAAGACGGGCTTGCCAAGGAGGCGCTGGCTCGAAACGCGCTTGCGCGTGACGTCGTCGCGCGAGACCGGCGCCACGTCTGGCATCCCTTCACCCAGCACGGAACTGAGGCCGAGCCGCTGCTGCTCGCGCGCGCCCACGGCGCCTCGCTGTTCGATGCGGAGGGGCGCGAGATCCTCGACCTCGTGTCCTCCTGGTGGACCTGCACGCACGGCCACGCGCACCCCAAGCTCAATGAGGCGCTCGCACGCCAAGCCGACCGGTTCGAGCATGTGATGTTCGCAGGCTTCACCCATCAGCCCGCCGTCAATCTTGCGACCGCGCTGGCGCTGCTGCTTCCGGCGGATTTGAGCCGAGCATTCTTTTCCGACGACGGCTCGACGTCCGTCGAGGTCGCGCTCAAGATCGCGTTCCAATATTGGGCCAATCGCGGCGAGACGCGGCGTCGCACGTTCATTTCCTTCGATGGCGGCTACCACGGCGACACTTTGGGGGCCATGTCGCTCGGGCGAGGCTCCGGCTTCTTCACCCTGTTCCGCGGTCTGATGTGCCAAGTGGCCGTCCTCCCCTTCCCTTACACCTTCGATGGCGACGAGGCGGCCGAAGACCGGGAGACGGGCGCGCTCACTGCTTTCGAAGACAGGGTGGGGAACGGGGCCCAGGACGTCGCAGCCCTCATCATCGAGCCTTTGCTGCAAGGCGCCGGCGGCATGCGAATTTGCCGTCCCGACTTTCTGCGGCAGCTGGTCAAGATGGCGCAGGATGCCGGGATCCTCGTCATCTTCGACGAGGTGGCGACCGGATTCGGGCGCACCGGAACGCTGTTCGCCTTGGAGCAGGCCGGCGTGGTGCCGGACCTCGTCTGCCTGTCCAAAGGCCTGACGGCAGGCTATCTGCCGATGGCGGTGACGATGGCGCGGGAGAGGGTATTCGAGGCGTTTATCGGCGAGACTTTCGACCGCGCGCTCCCCCATGGCCATTCCTTCACCGCCAACCCACTCGCCTGCGCGGTGGCGCTTCGCTCTTTGAACCTGTTCGAGGAAGAGGGCACGCTTGCGAGGATCGCGCGGATCGAGGCCCGCCATCGACAGATGCTCAAGGAGCTCAAGGGCCGCGAGGACGTGGTTCGCCCGCGCGTGCTGGGCTCGATCCTGGCTTTCGATTTGAAGGGCGAAGCCGCCTATCAGTCGGGGCGAAGCCAAGCGCTGAAGGCCTGGTTTCTCGCCCATGGCCTCAACATTCGGCCGCTCGGCGCCACGGTCTATCTGCTGCCCCCCTACTGCATCACCGGTGCCGAGCTCACCCGCGCCTATGCAGGGCTGATCGAGGGCCTGGGCTGGCTTGCCTCCATGGACCCGACGCGTCCGTAGACGATGTGCCAGGTGGTGCGCCCACCGTGCCGCTCATCGGCGGCGCGGATGGCGCGGCGAAGGGCGCCCGCCGAGAGCGGCGCGTAGCCCTCTTTCGGGGTCAGACCGCCGATCGCCTTCAGGCGGCGCAGGAAGGCGAGCGCATTGGTGTCGGCCACCAGGCGTTCTTCGTCGACGATGCCAGGAAGCTCCGGGATATCGACGAGCCCACTCGGCAATTCTCGCGCCGCGAGCACCGCGCGCCATTCGGGGAAGCTCTGCCCACTGATCGTGGCATAGACCAGCAGGCCGCCGGGAGCGAGCAGCAGGCCGAGACGGTCGAGCGCCGCCACCGGATCGGCGAGCCAATGCAGCGTCATGCTCATGGCAATAAGGTCGAAGGGGCCTGCGACCTCAGGCCGCGCAGCATCCATGACCTCGAAACTGACTTGCTGGCCGTTTCCGCTCTCAAGATTGCGCCGGCATTCTTCGATCATGGCAGGCGCCAAGTCGCTCAATACGAAGCTACTACCTGGATAGCGCGCAACGAGGTGACGGCTGAACAAACCGGTGCCGCAACCGAGCTCGAGCACGCGGGGCCGGGCGAGCGGCGGCAGCAAGCGCGCCAGGCGCTCGGCGACGGCGCGCTGCAGATCGGCATACTGTTCGTAGGACGTTGCCCGCGCGCCGAAGGTGCCGGCAACATTGGCGCTACGGCTCAAGGGCATGCGCAAAATCGAGGACATGACGGGCGCACCATTCAGGATGTCTCAGAGGTAGCACATGGCCGCCAGTCTCGGACCAATGGATATTGGTGCCGCCCCAGACGCCCTCGCTCATCGCCTCCGGCACGATGGCGTCGTCGCTTGCGGCAAGGGCGAGCACGGGGCAATCGAGGCGGGCCCTCGCCTTTCGAGCGTCCCAATGCATCAACCAGCCAAGGCCTTCATCGAGCCTCTCGATGTTGAGCGCACCCCGAGGCGCAAAGGCGTCCGTGCCGCAGGCGCGCCAGAAGGCTTGCACGGTGGCACCGGCGTCTCGCTTGAGCTCTCGCCGCATGCCAGCGATACGCGCCGACGGGATAGGGGGACAGAAGCGGTCGAAGCCTTGGACGCTGACAAGCGCCCGGAAGGGCCGGTTCGCCCGCTGCCCTGCCGCCTGAAGCAACCACAGAACCCCAAGGGAGTGGCCGACGGCGATAGCGTCGCTCGGGCAATCGCTTGCTCCTCCAGGACTACCGGCAACAAAGCCGAGATCGACAAGGCTGACTTCGGCTCCCGGCAAATGTCTGATCAGATCGCGCCAAATGCCGGCATGGAAGCCCCAGCCATGGACGAGCACAAAACGCATCAACGCTTAACGAGCCGCGCTGAGACGTAGGGCCCGCTCGTCGAGCGCATTGAGCAAGGCATCGATATCGGCCTGTTTATGCGCCGCAGTGAAGGCAAGCCTGAGCCGCGCGGTCCCGGACGGCACCGTGGGCGGCCTGATCGCGGTGGCGAAGAAGCCTGCCTCGCGGAGTCTCTTGCTCAAAGCGAGCGCCGCATGATTGCTCCCCACCATCAGCGGCACGATCTGCGTGGTCGAGCCGCCAGTCTCCAATCCAAGGCTATGCGCGCCCAGGCGAAAGCGCTGGGCGAGCGCCGTCACATGAGCGCGCTCGGCCTCGAGCGAGGGCAAGAGATCGAGGGCCGCGTCGATCGCTCCGAGCACGGGCGGCGGCAGCGCCGTCGAGTAGATCAGCCCGCTGCAGCGATTGACCAGGTAGCCGCGCAACACGGCCGAGCAGGCGACATAGGCGCCGAAGCCGCCAAGGGCCTTGGAGAAAGTGCCGATGACGAGGTCCGCCTCGCCGGAGAGGCCCTGGCCGCCCTCGCCCAAAATGCCAGTCGCATGGGCATCATCGACGATGAGCATGGCGCCATGCTCCCGCGCGATCCGGCCGAGCTCGGTCAGCGGCGCCACATCTCCATCCATCGAAAATACGCTCTCGGTCAGGATGAATTTCGGCCTGCTATCCGCTTGATATTGACTCAGAAGCGTTTGGAGATGTCCGGCGTCGCGGTGGCGATATCGGATCTCTCTCACGCCTGCCGCAGCGCAGCCGAAATGCATGCTGGCGTGATTGAGGCGGTCGGAGAAGACCAGCGGCTCAGCGCCCAGCACGTTCCGGTCGAGGAGCGCCTGCAAGATTGTGGCATTGGCCTGAAAGCCCGACGCCATGATCAAGGCGGCGGGCCTCCGTTTCAACTCGGCGACCTTGGACTCAAGGGTTGCGAAGCAACCGAGATTCCCGGTGACGAGGCGTGAGGCGCCGGAGCCCACGCCAAAAGCTTCCACCCACTTTCCCGCCCGCTCGATGAGTGCCTCGTGGAAGCGGAGTGCGAGATAGTCGTTGCTCGCAAGATTGAGGTAGGCCTCGCCCCCGACGCGGATCGTCCTCGCGTCAGATGCCTCGACCGGGATCAGGTCCCGCCGCAAGCCTTCGCGGTCGCGGGCCTCTAGATAGGCTCCGTATCGGCTTTCGCTCCTTGCCATGATCCTGTATTAGCGAAGGGCCACACAAGCAGCAATCGTACCGCGCCGAATCGTGTCCGAACTTCAAAAATTCCCGAATCCTATCAAAGGCAAAGCGCGCCCCGCGGAGAGATCCAGCGAGCCTGAGGGCGAGGCTCGCGGGTTGCGTCACGATTGGGAAAAAGCGGAGATCGTGACGCTTTTGAGCCAGCCGCTGCTCGGCCTGATCGATCAGGCGCGCGCGGTGCATCGGCGCCATCACGCCGACGGCAATGTCCAGCTCGCAAGCCTGCTCTCGATCAAGACCGGAGCCTGCCCGGAAGACTGCAAATATTGCCCGCAATCGGCCTATTATTCGAAGGCGACGGGACTCCCGCGCGAGCAGCTCCTCGATGTCGATGAGGTGCTGGCCAAGGCCGCGCTCGCCAGGCAGGCAGGCGCCACGCGCTTCTGCATGGGCGCCGCCTGGCGCGAGGTGAAGGACGGCGAGTCCTTCGACCGCGTGCTGGCCATGGTGCGTGGAGTGCGGGCGCTCAAGATGGAGGCTTGCGTCACCCTCGGCATGCTTACGCAAGCCCAAGCTGACCGCCTAGCGCAAGCCGGGCTCACTGCCTACAACCACAATCTCGATACCTCGCCGGAATTCTATGGCGAGGTGATCACCACACGCTGCTACCAGGACCGGCTCGACACGCTTGAGCGCGTCCGCCGCTCCGGTGTGCAAGTCTGCTGCGGCGGCATTATCGGCATGGGCGAGAGTTTAGACGATCGAGCTGGGCTGCTGCAGACGCTGGCCAATCTTGATCCTCACCCCGAAAGCGTGCCGATCAATGCGCTCGTCGCCGTGCCGGGAACGCCGCTTCAGGACCGGCTGCCTATCGACCCGCTCGATCTCGTGCGCATGGTGGCCGCGGCGCGCATCCTGATGCCCGCTTCGCGGGTGCGCTTGTCGGCCGGGCGCCGCAGCCTCACCAAGGAGGCGCAGCTCCTCTGCTTCATGGCGGGCGCCAACTCCATCTTCTATGGCGACAAGCTGCTCACCACCGCCAACAACGACGCCGCCGACGATCTCGCCCTGATCGAGGAGGCGGGCTTGCAGGTGGAGCCTACGCCCTTGATGCGCCCGAGCGGCCCCGAACTCCCCGCTCCCCCCTTGCGGGGGAGCACGAACACGACCGGTTGAAGATCGGTCGGAGGGGGTTATCGGAAGGCGATTTGAGTTGACCCCCTCCCTTCCCTCCCCCTCAAGGTGGGAGGCAAGCGCAAATTGCGTCGCGCCGCCCCAATCGCCCCGTCACCGATAGATTGATATCTGGCACCTGATACCTGACACCCGGCACCTGACCACATGTCCCGCATTGTCTATGTGAATGGCAGCTTCTTGCCGGAGGCCGACGCCAAGGTCTCCATCTTCGACCGCGCCTTCCTATTTGCCGATGGCGTCTATGAGGTGACGGCCGTGCTCGCGCGGCGCTCCATCGATCTCGACGCTCATCTTGCGCGCCTCGACTGCTCGCTCGCGGAGATGCAAATCGCCCCTCCCCTCACCCATGCGGAGCTCCGCACCTTGCATTCCGAGTTGATCGCGCTGAACGGAGTCGAGGAAGGTATCGTCTATCTAGAGATCACCCGAGGCGTCGCGGATCGCGACTTCAGCTACCCAGAGGGTGTACCTCCCACCGTCGTCGCCTTCACCCAGAGCCGGCCCCTGCTTGACAACCCTTATGCCGTGACCGGCGTGAAGGTCATCACCGTGCCAGATCTCCGCTGGAAGCGGCGCGACATCAAATCCACCTCGCTGCTTGCCCAAGCCATGGGCAAGCAGGCGGCAAAGCTCCGCGGTGCCTACGAGGCCTGGATGGTCGAGGACGGCTTCGTCACCGAGGGCACCTCTTCCACCGCCTTCATCCTCGACGGCGAAGGCCGCATGCGAACGCAGCCGCTCGGGCACCACATCCTCCCGGGCGTCACCCGCCGCGCCGTGTTGCGACTCGCCGAGACCGAAGGGCTCACCATCGAACAGCGGCCCTTCACGGTTGCAGAGACTCTTCAAGCGCGCGAAGCCTTCCTCACTGCGGCATCTGCCTTCGTGTTGCCGGTGGTGGAGGTCGATGGCGCCCCTATTGGTGAAGGGCAACCGGGACCAATCGCCAAGGAATTTCGCCGCCTCTATATCGACGAGGCCACCAAAAACTGACCCAGAGGGGGGAACCGCGCAGGGTCTTGCGCGTTGGTCGGTCATGATAAGGCTTCTCTACTGGCTCATCTACAATTTCGATCTCGGTCCCTTTGGTCCCTCACTCATGGGCCTCGCCGTAAAGACGTGGCTGTTTCAGCGCAGACACCGCATCGCCAATGACAGCTCCTCGCCGGCCTTTCGCTTTTGGGCGCCCGATCAAAATCTCAGCTTCGAGCGCTAAGCTCGCTTGAGCGTCGCTTTGGCCTGTGGTTTTGGCCCGGATTGGCGTAGCTTCCAGCTGATTCCACCAGCGAGCGGCTTCCCCGCTTCCATCAAACAGGCGCGAGAATGCCGCAGCCCGGCGAGCTGACCAGGGAATCGAGCCCCCTCACGAAACGAGGACCGAGACTGGTCGTGCTGCTCAACGCGGGCGCGGGCACGGCCAATGATAAGGTCACCGAAAGCGTACGCGTTGCCTTGGCGCCAGTGTTTGAGGGGCTCGATGTTGCGGCAGAGTTCAGCTTCTGCTCGGGGCACGAGTTGAAACGTCTGGCTGAGACCGCTTTGGCGCGGGCAAAAGCCGGCGAGATCGATGCCGTGGTGGTCGGCGGAGGCGACGGTAGCATCCGTACGGTCGCCAGCGTGCTTGCCAATAAAAGCGTTCTGCTCGGCATCCTGCCCCTTGGCACCTTGAATCATTTCGCCAAGGATCTCGGCATCCCCATGGACCTCGCAAGCGCCGCCGAGGTGATCGCAAAGGGCGCGGAGCGCGTCGTCGATTTGGCAGAGGTGAATGGCGAGATCTTCATCAACAATTCCTCGATCGGCATCTATCCCTATATCGTCATCGACCGCGAGCGGAGGAGATCCCATCACAAGCTGGCCAAATGGATGGCGATGGTGCCCGCCGTTTTCCGCGCGCTGCGGCACTTTCCGCGCCGGCGGCTCGCCCTTTCGGCAGAAGGCTGGACGCGGCCCTACCGCACCCCGTGCCTCTTCATCGGCAACAACGCATACGCCATGGAGCTCTTCACCCTGGGGCGGCGCCACCATTTGGATCAGGGCGAGCTTTGCATCTCTGTGGTGAAGCAACGGCGGCCGTTCGGCTTCTTCTGGATGGTCTGCCGCCTATGCTTCGGCTGGGCCGAGCAGGCGCGCGACATCGAAAGTTTCAAACTTCGAGACGCCGAAGTGCGATCGAAAACGAGCCGGCTGCCGGTTGCGCTGGATGGCGAAGTGGAGATCCTGCACCCTCCCCTCCATTACCGTTCGCGGCCCGGGGCGCTGCGCGTGATCGCTCCCGAACCGGTTAGCTCGCGCCTTCCGGCTCGCCGAGCAGCGAGGGTCTGAACTCAACAACTTAGGCCGTTGGTAAACTGCAACAACGCCGACTAGCGTGCAACATTCCGTCTGCGCATCATCGGCCTACGCTTGTACGGACGAAGCCGGCAGCCCTCGCCGCCGGCAGATAGACATTGCGGAGATCGACGAGCACATCGCCGCGCATGCCATTTCTATGCTTTCGCAAGACGAAGAGGCGCTCGTTGCGCTAATCGAGCGCTCGTGGAGCTGAAGCCCCATACTTGGCCAAGTCCGGCCGCTGACGACCACCCTAACCCATCAAGGCGACGCCGGTGAGGAGGTAGAGGAAAGGGCGTTGCCTGCAGCAAATCCCCCCACGCCAGCCACTGCAGCCAAAAATGGGATAGGGCTTGGAGGGCTTGGGTTAACGGCATAGTTCTGGCTTGGACCACCAGGATTGTTCTCACCGTGGTGGATATGGCCATGGTGACCAGGACCGGGCTGCGTGGAAGTGCTTTCTAGGGCGCGTGCCACCTTATCGGCAGGCCATTTGCTTGGAGCCCCAGGGGCTTGCGAACTCGAGGCGGTACAGCTGCCCCATAACTGCTTGTCCAGTGCGACGCTTCCAGCTGGGTTGCTGTAGGTGACCGCTGGCTTCAGGAGCAAAAGACAGAATTCCTTATCGAGCGGCCCGTGCCAGAATTCGGTGCCGCGCACGCCTATCTGGGCGACAGGTGTGGAGATCGTAACCTTCTTGCCACTTATGGCGCCGATCTGGCCCGTCGCGAAGCGGAAGGCGCCTTGGGCCGCGTTCAGTGCAACTTCGCCCACGCCCGCGTCCGGATCGAAGACATAGCGGTCGATGACCACGCTCGCGTTTTCGCCAAGGATCAGAGACGTCTTGTCGCGGAAGGTGACTTGCAAGCGTCCATCCGCTCCCGTGCGAAGTTCGTCTTTCATGTGCAGGACCGTGCCGACAATGGCGGTCGTGGTGCCCCCGCTGGAGACGACTTCTGCTTCGTTTTGCACCTTGGTGACCATGCCCACCGAGGGCTCATCGGCAGCGCGAGCATTAAAGGGCGAAGCGAGGAAGAGGAAGATCGCAAGGAAGCGTGAGACAGATAGCAATGCGGACGTCCCGCTGAAGACCGCACCACGACAACCGCGACGAGCGGCTGCCAAATTGGCCCAATAACCCATAACCATCCCCGGGGCTCGTCGCAAAACGGGGGTTCTAGGTTGATTCTGCGAACCGCCCCCACATTGGAAGTTAGCCAATAGGGCTATCGCCAGCAAGCGACGAAGCTGTTTTTCGCATATTTTCAAAGGGGCTGTGGCCGAGTAAGCACATGCCAAATCGGTGCTAAGCCAAAAGGCCCCGAGCGCATTTATGGTTAATTAAGATTTAAGCGGCACAGTCAGGCCCCTAAGTGCCGGTCCCCAAGCTTAGTTTAACGGCTCCGTGGTTTGGTGCCGCTGACCGGAGCCGCTTTTTTCGCCGAGGTTCCGAGGCTGGTGATGCGACGGGCCTTTCTCAGCCTGATGATGCTTCTGCTCTGCGGGACCGTCGCGGCCGAAGAAGCTTCGCAATTCGGGGGACTAAGCAACGGGCGTAGCGCACAGATTCGCCCCAAGATTGCGGAGGCGCCCAGCGCCAAGCAACCCCCGGCCAAGGAGCTGTTTGGCGCCGTCGCCGCGCCGGCGCCCCTTGCGGCGCGCGCCATTGGCACTTACGCCAGGGGCTGTCTTGCCGGGGGCGTTGCACTTCCCATCAATGGACCGGATTGGCAGGTGATGCGCTTGTCGCGGAACCGCAATTGGGGGCACCCTCGCCTGTTGTCCTATCTAGAACGGCTCGCCAATGACGCGCGCGCCCTAGATGGCTGGCCTGGACTGCTGGTCGGTGATATGGCGCAGCCCCGCGGTGGGCCGATGATCAACGGCCACGAGAGCCATCAAATTGGGCTCGACGCCGACGTTTGGCTTACACCGATGCCAAACCGTGTCCTCACGAGACAAGAGCGGGAGAACTTGACCGCGACCTCTATGCTGAAAGACCCCTTCACGGTCGACATGAAGCTTTGGACGCCCTTTCATACAAGGCTGATCAAGCGAGCCGCTTCCTATCCAGAGGTTGAGCGAATCTTCGTCCACCCCGCTATCAAGCAGGTGTTGTGCGAGGAAGCCGGAGCCGACCGGGCATGGCTCGGTAAAGTGCGCCCTTGGTGGGGTCACTATTACCACTTCCATGTGCGCATCGCCTGTCCACCTGGAAGCGTGGGCTGCGTTGGTCAAACGCCAGTCTCCGGCGATGACGGCTGCGGAACTGAGCTCGACGACTGGTTCAGGAAATTGCGGCAGGCGGAGAGGAAGCCCGCCACACCGAGTGAAGCCGAGCCTACGAAGACTGCCCTCACTTTGGATGATTTGCCGCCGGAGTGCCGCACGGTTCTTAATTTCGGCACGCCGCCGGACACGAATGCGGCGAGGGCACGCGCGCCGATTTGGGCGGCGGATAGGCCGGCCGGTCCACCACCCCCGCATTAAGTCCTCTCAGGTGAGTGACACTGAGCGATTTGAGCCGGCAGCTGTCTGGCGTCAGCTGCGCCCTAACAAGAATAGGGTCGCCATAAGGGCGACTATCTCGCTGACCTCTGCCTCCCGCGGCCGCATATTCCTTCATATCAGCCTGCGTCCATTCGCAGAATGGCGCTATTCACCCACCCGGATATCCCCTTCTAGCTCACGACAAATGGAGGAGCCAAATGAGACGCCTTGCACTTGCTCTCGTGCTTTCTGGCATCGCACTAACCGGAGCTATCGCCGACGATTCGTGCAAAGCCACAGCGACAGACAAGAAGCTCGCGGGAGCGGCGCTAAACAGTTTCATGAAGAAATGCGAAACTGATGCGTGCGACGCTAAGGCTGCTGACAAGAAGCTCTCCGGCGCGGCCAAGGACAGCTTCACCAAGAAGTGCGTTAAGGACGCCACGGGAACTTGAGACGCGCTGATCGGCGACGCAGTGTTTCCTGCGGCGTAGTGCTGATCGCAATTTTTGGCTTTGATCCTGTCGGCGGCTCAATCGCCAGAGCCGCCGACAACAATCTGTCGATTTTGCCTGGACGCGGCCACTAAAATTGAGGCCGGGGCGCCGCTCCCTTGACGCCGGCGAGGACGAGACGCGGAGCGCTGGGTCTTCCTAGCCGCCGCCCGGGGACGGTGGTGTCGGGAGACGCTCCGGGCCATATCCATCGTGCGGCGGATAACCGCCGTACCGAACTGTGCTATCCGGCCCATATCCGGGATTCTCACCGCCGAGCGCTGGAGGTGTAGAATCTGAGCGATAACTTGGCTGAACGGACGGGTTACCACTCTGCGCGGGGTAGCCGCCGTAGCGTGCCGTGGGATTCCGCGCGTATCCATTTGGGTTAGAGTTCTCACCGCTGAGCGCCGGTGAAGGTGCAGAACCTGTTCGATAATTCGGCTGAGCCGACTGGCCACCACCTTGCACGGGATACCTGCTGTAGCGAGAGCTGTTGTCTGGCCCATAGCTGCGCTGATCGGGATATGCTTCAGGAGCTACCGCTGGCGGGATCCGACCTGGTCCATACCCGGGCTGAGAGGAGTAGTCACCGTAGCGATCGCTGGGAGGTATGGCTGGCCCATAGCCACGCCGATCAGAATAATCGCCGTAGCGATCATTGGGCCCTATTGTTGGGGGCGGAGGCCCTGCCCCGTAGCTACCCTGGTAGGGGTAGGGCCCGTACCCGCCATTTGGCAACACGGCCGCCGGGTATGGGTGACCTGGCACGCACGGTCCTGGCCCTCCCTCGGGGGGCTCGCTATTTGGGTCACAAGAATAGGACTCGGCTCCATAATTTCGATCTGGAGGCGCCGAGTAGGCACCAGCGGGCCCTGTTCCGTAGGGCTCCGGAATGTAGCCGTTATTGTAGGGAACAAGATCGGCTGCCGTTGCCGGAACGGTGATAAGCAGCGGTCCTATTGCGCAAAGCGCAAACTTGCAAAGAGGATTGATCATGGAGCTCTCGAAGGGGGCCTCACCCTCCAGCAGGTGTTAGTGATATCACCAATGAAGGGCGCTAAGTATGGCTACGTTAAGATTTGGTTAACGCCGCATTATGGAACGAGGCAGCACGCCGCTTGCAGCGTCGCTAGACAAAGGCGGCATGGGTGTTAGGTAGTGGCTTTTATGCTAAGGACGCTTCCGGATGAGTTGTACAGCTAGACGGGTCGGCAATGCGTGAAGTCCTGCCATTCATCCTGTGCGGAGGATCCGGCACGAGGCTTTGGCCGCTCTCGCGAGAGGCATATCCAAAGCAGTTTCATAGAATCACCGGACCAGAGTCACTCTTCCAACAGACCTGCTGCCGGCTCACCGGTGACCTCTTCGGCGATCTCTCCGTGCTCAGCAATCATCGCCACCGATTTCTCATTGCTGAGCAGCTTGAGGAGATTGGTGTCAGCGCAGCGAATATCGTGCTCGAGCCCGTGGGACGAAACACTGCGCCGGCGGCCTGCATTGCCGCGCTGATCGCCGCTTCCAGCGATCCGAACGCGCTTGTGCTGCTCGCACCATCCGACCATGTGATCGGCGACGCAGGCGCCTTTGCGAAGGCGGTGGCAAACGGCATCGACGCGGCGCGTGAGGGTGCGCTCGTGACCTTCGGTGTCGAGCCCGATTGCCCGCATACCGGCTATGGCTATATCGAAACCGACAAGGCCGAAGGCGCCGCGCTTCCGGTCAGACGCTTCGTGGAGAAGCCGTCGCGGGAGGCCGCTGAAGCTTATCTCAACAGCGGCCGCTTCTATTGGAACGCCGGAATCTTTCTATTCAGAGCCGGAACCCTGTTAGGGCTGCTGCAGATTCATGCGCCCGACATCCTTGAGGCCTGCCGCCGCGCGCTCGACGAAGCGGTCAAGGATTTGGGGTTCCTGGCTCTAGGGCAAAGCTACACGCAAGCGCCTGCCATCTCCCTTGATTACGCTGTTGCCGAGAAAGCCGACAAACTCGTCTGCGTGCCTCTCAACACGCCATGGAGCGACGTTGGGTCCTGGTCAGAGATCTGGAATTTCCTGGAGAAAGACGAAGTCGGCAATGCGGTGCAAGGCGAAGGTAAGATCATTCTAGAGAACAGCAGCAACAGCTTGGCCTATAGCGATCGCATGTGCGTAGCTCTCGTTGGCGTTGACAATTTGGTCGTGGTCGCCATGGGCGATGCCGTGCTCGTTGCGTCCAAAGATCACGCTGAAGCTATCAAGACCTTAGTCAATAATCTTAAGGGCAACGGTCAAGATATCGCCCTCCAGCACAATCGGGTGCATCGGCCGTGGGGCTGGTATCAGGGGCTGAATCGGGGCGAACGCTACCAGGTGAAGTGCATCATGGTGAAGCCCGGCGGACGATTGTCGCTGCAGAGCCACTATCATCGGTCCGAGCATTGGGTGGTGGTCAAAGGGACGCTCGAGGTCACCAAAGGCGAGGAGACCAGCTTCCTCACGGAAAATCAGTCAACATACATCGCGATTGGTGAGAAGCATCGCCTCGCCAACCCAGGCAAGATCCCCGCTTACCTGATCGAAGTGCAGTCCGGTTCCTATCTCGACGAAGATGATATCGTCAGGTTCGAGGATATCTACCGGCGGAGCTCGAGCGAATAGTCCGTGGTCCGAGGGCTGCTTTCCCGTCGCGTAACGGGGACATTCTTTTTTTCGCCGGAGTTGGTTTCTAACCTTCGTTGTCGAGAGCGCAAAAGCGGGACGAGATGAGCCAGCCCTTCAGACCTCGCTGCCGCGACCGTTTCCGCTGCTTGCCAGGTTGTGCCAGCGCAATGCTGGTGCCTGTGGGACTCTGAGGAGCCTCAAATGAAAAGTAGCATTGCATTCGCGTCAAAATTCCTGCCTTCCGCCTGGTTGCCGCTTGCCGAACAGGAACGATGGTACGTTGTCCGCACCCGAGCACAGCGTGAACTCCACGCGGCTTGCCAGCTAACGAACCAAGAGTTTCGTGTCTTCGTGCCGCGATATTGGAAAAATCGTCGCCATGCCCGGCGAGTGGAGACGATCTCCGCCCCATTGTTCCCACGTTACATTTTCATCATCCTGGATCGGACGCGCGATCGTTGGCGAAGCATCAATGGCACGTTGGGGGTCGAGCGCTTGCTGATGAGCGCTCGAGAACCGCAGCCGGTCCCTCAAGGACTGGTGGAAGGCCTCATTCTTGCGACCAGTCCCGAGGGCAATGTGCATTTTGACTTTCACCTGAAGCAAGGCCAGACCATCAAGATTACGGCCGGCCCCTTTGCAAATATGGTCGGCGAATTAGAGAAACTGGACGACAACGGGAGAGTGAGAGTCCTCCTGGAGATCATGGGATCCAATGTGCGGGTGGCGCTACCGCAGACGCTCGTGGCGCCGCATTAACAGTGCTTTGAAGCGCAGAACAGGTGACGTACAGTTTGAGCATCTTTTGACCCGGCGGGTGCCTCGAAATGTTCTCCCGATGGCCGAATTGGATCCTAAAATCGCCTTCTCTTCGTCGTGTCGTGATCAGGTATTGGCGGATGCTTCTGCGCCTGCGGCGGGCCACCCTAGCCCGTGCTGTGCTGGTGGTGCGCAAGCTCGACGGCCGCGTCCTCGCGTTGCCGTCGCCATTCGGACGACTGCAGCTTCCGGAGAAGCAGCTCGATGCTTGGATCCCTATAACCACGCAGGTTGAGGAGTGGTCAGATCGGCTGCTTCAAGAGAACTCTACGCCGTCGTTGGTTGCGGTGGATGGAACGCCGGGACCGGATGGCGTTACCTTTCTCTTTAGCGCGATCATTTCATCGGCTCTTGCCAAGGGAGGCGACGAGGTTTGGCTCGATCCCGACGTCGCCGGTTTGACTCTGGGCGGTAAGTACAATCGGCTTCTTCGTCTCTGCGTCGCCGGCGCGCCC
The DNA here is from genome assembly GCA_963804515.1 of uncultured Alphaproteobacteria bacterium. Taxonomy (GTDB): domain Bacteria; phylum Pseudomonadota; class Alphaproteobacteria; order Rhizobiales; family Methyloligellaceae; genus Methyloceanibacter. The sequence continues at coordinate 667,825 of CAWDQR010000001.1, forward strand.
TAAGCCCGCCGTCAATCAGCCATAGCCCCCAGGGCCTCAATCTCTGGGGAAATCGAGCGGGCGGTCAGCAAGTGTTCCCCTGCGGAGGTCGCGGAGCCTTGCTGATTCAGAGTCGATCCGAACGGGACCATCGTCAGCGCGTCAGCTCGTGCAGCATTTCGCGAATCGTTTCGATGGCGTGCTCAGCCTCTCGCCCGCCACATCCCAATTCACTATCCTCTCATGCTGACTTCCTGAAGGCTCGTCCACGATCAGGAAGCGCGTGTGTCTCATGAAATACTTGGTGCGAGCGTTCATCTCAATCCAGATGTGAGGCGCTAATTCCCAATGTGCCTCCTATCCCCGCGCCTAAGTGGACTCCGATTTGCTCGCAAACGCTAGGGGCGCGACTAAAATGCCCATTGTAGGCCCTAGCCGTCAGCACTAGCCTCCCCGCCCAGCCTCAACCGTCGAAGCACAGCAAGAACTGAAGCGCGCCGAGCGGTCATGAACAGGTACTTCCTTGCGGCCACCCTGACCGTCGCCCTCGTTACTCCCGCGTTAGCGAGAGTGAATAGTAGGGTGGCGCACGTTTTCAAGGATCTCATAACAGGCGTGTGCGAGGTCGAGGAAAGGGAAACCGAAAGCGTGCCCACTGTGGGGTTCAAGGATCTGGGCGGGTACGCATCCCGGGACTTCGCGAAGAAGGCCCTTGCCAATATGCCCGAGTGCTCGAAAGCCCAGCCTGAGGGACCTGAGGGACCAAGAGAGGAACGGGAACTCAAAGCTGCCGAAGAGGAATGTCAGAAGGAAGTGGAGAAGAGCACCGCCTCGTTAAAGGCTCTCTTTTCCGGGAGCACAGATTACTTCGCCTGCATGAAAGCGCGCGGCTACGACGTGAAAAAGTGATCGCAAGTCTTTGATAATCTGTTGGGCAAGAACCAGCGTCGAACCGGCCGTTGCATGTGATCTTATAGTCTCCAGCAGGTCAGCGCCGGTGCGACTCGGTGAGCCGAGCGACGACGCGACGCAGGGGTGTTCGACGAACTCGATGGGTGCGCCCCTTCTCGGAGGGTTGATGGCGCCCCCATTGGCTGGTCCGCCGCTTCGCTTACCGCGTCCATACTCCTTTCCACCCCGCATTCGCGGCTGCGGTTTTCAATTTAGAGCCGCGTTAGCCCCGACCACGCTGCAGAATTGTAACGTCCGCAGGCCCGTCGTCGTGATCAGGTTTAGGACGAAGGCATTGCAAATATTGGCCGACACCGCCCACGAGGCTGATGTTCATTCTTTCCGTGGTTTTTGCTTTGCTCATTCACTATGAACAGGTCTCAATCCGCGCTTGGTGGCGAGGTGGAGGGCACTTAGCTTAATCCGGTTCCACGGCTCCGGTGGTCAGGAGGGAAATCTAATATGAGACCTGTAATGAAGATGATCCTCGTGTCGATCATTGCTCTCAATCTTGGAGCTCCTTTGGCCGCGCCTGGGACGGGTCGATCTGCGTGCAATCGCTCTCCGCTTCTTCAGAAGCGACCGGCGGCTTCTTTTTGCCGAAGGCGAGATCGAACAGGGCTAGGACGATCATCGAACCTGTGACCGCCGCTGATGCCGCGAGTAGGGGAAAGATTGTGCTGAACAGCGCGTTGAAGATCGTCATAAGTCCTAACGACTTCCGTTCCCGCAAGTGATCGCAGCTCGGAAATTTAAAATTTATTTAACTTGCAAGGACCACCCTTCCAATGTCCTCAGACCGCGCGGGGGGGTAAGCCATGACGACCATTTGGGCATGGTGTTTGGTTTTCGTGATCAGCGGGCAACAGCCCATCGTACAATTCGACTATAAGACCGAGGCCGATTGCGACGCGTCGAGAATAGCGGTCAAGGCGCAGCAACCCGACACGCAATCGCAATCCTGGTGTGTCCCAATCGTCAAGCCTGACAAGCTCAATAGCCAGAAGGCCAATAAGCGAAAGTTGGTGCGGAAGGCTAAGCGGCGTTCATCGCCGCGTTTGGCCAGTCGATAGGCAAATTTGCCCACTGGCTAATTGAAAGCGTCGGCTTCGGCCGGCGCCTGAGGGCGGTGACATTTGCGGACCGGTGTGTACGACAGACTGGTGCCACCGATAACGGGCTCTAGACAGGCGACGCGGTTCACAGCGGCACGATCAACGCCGGTTCTCACTACGCCGAATGAACGGCGGAAGTTGGCTTTTACCAGCCTTCACGCTTGCATTGTTTTGGGTGCCTACACGTAAAACCGCTAAATCGCGCAGCGCCGGAGTGACATTTCTGCACCATTGCCTTCGGGGCTTCTTTCGTGCGGCCATTGCACCGCCATCGTTTGACGACGGAAGAGTGGAGTTTTCCGATACTGCGCGCGACACGCAACTACTCTAGGACGATCCGGCTGGCTTGCTTTGATTGCGAAATAGCCATTTGAACGGATGACGTTCGACGGGCTTGGCCTGAGGTGGGTGTTTGTACTGAGCCTTTGCGCGATAGGTCGATTTCTTGTTGCTATAGGCGTGCTTCTTATTGCTAGGCTTTGCGCTCTGTGCGCCCACGGGTTTTGACGGGCCTTCGGCTTTTGGGGCGCCCTCTGTTTTCGGGGCAGCCTCTACCTTTGGGGCCACCGCTTTCGAGGCGCAAACATTGACCCCATCATCCCAGTGCATTCCAGCTTTGTCGCAATCAGCTCTGGTTAGTGGCTGGCTCGAGGTGTCGGCTGCGAACGCTGGCGAAGCCAAGAGCATAGCGACCCCCAACGCAATCATTGACCCTAAGACCTTCATAGATTTGCTCCCTCGAGGTGTATTCGGAAGACCAAGCTTTGACATGTTGTCGATAAGACCGCCAGTTCCCACCTGCATCCGGCGTGAGATTGGTGTATAGGTGACCCTGCGGCCTTAGCCACGGGAGTTTAGATACCAGATCACTAGATTCCTTCGCACGCGAACACAAAATCCCCAGATACCGAGCGCCTCACGTTGAAGCTTGGCGGCGATTGTCGCTGCGTCGGGATCTTGTTTTGCCGCAAGCGCTAGCTCAATCCAACCACTAGGCCCGACCAAGCTAAAGTGTGAGGACCACTGGCATTTCGGATGGCGATAAAAAGTCGGCCTCCTGCTTCCCAAGGACTGCTATCATGAAACCGACCCCAGAGATTGTTTGGGGAATATCGTCCTATGCATGAGGTCCGCGATGACGGTAGAACCCCCGCCCGACTTTAGAGAAGAACTCGATATCGTCCGCATTGATCCCCTCTTTCTGGAGAGGCAGCGCAATCGTTACGCAAGTCGGGGTGTGGCCTTTCTGGTCATATTGAACGGCATCGCCGCCCTCGTGCTGCTGGCCAACTTCGCCCGCCTCAGTCCGCAAATCGAAAATGCTCCTACACTGACCGCCGCAATGGTGGTGTTCGGCGCAGGCGTAGCCGCGGCGCTCGCAAGCATGTTCTTTGCGTACCTCCGCCGCACCCTCAGAATTGAAGCGCCAGAACGCGCTCCGTTACGGCCACTTGGGTGGTGGCTTGCGGTCCTCGCCGCTGTCGCCAGTACGGCATGCTTTTTAGTGGGGCTGAGGATGGTCGGCAAAGCCGTAGCGCCGGCGCTTGTGAGCGCGGCGACTTCGCCAAAATCCCCGTTGATGGGAGAGCCTGGTCCGCAGGGTCTGCCTGGCCCAGCCGGGCCTCAGGGACAGAAGGGAGAGAAAGGCGACCCGGGCGAGAAAGGTGCAAAAGGCGACCCGGGAGAAAAAGGCGAGAGGGGAGAAGCGGGCCCGTCAGGACCGCCCGGTCCTCCTGGTCCTGCCAATGCAACACAGCCCGCTGCTCCGCAGGAGCAGACCCGGCCACAAGAACCACCACCCGGCCCGTAGGCGCGGGTTTGGCCGATCAATTCGGCGAGAGATTGTTATTCGGGCCATCCCCCGCCTCGTTATCTCGGGCGCGTCTATCGCCGGCCTTACCCGCTTGCGCGCGTTCAGCGATAGTGTATGCGCCTCAAAATGCGCCTCAAAAACAGCTTAGGCCGCAACAAACCTCTGGTCAGGACAAGTTCTGCTCCTTGCACAAAACTGACCATCGCGGCCGGCTGCCACGTCAGCAACTGAACCACGCGTCAGCCTCTAATTGGGATATGGATCGTGATTTAGTCCGCCGTTTAAAGGTTCGGGCGGGAAGTCAAAATGCGGTCCGAAATCCTCAGGCGGCGGTGGCATTTTGGCAGGACCCCACACATCTCGCAGCGTCAGGGAATAACCGCCGCGACCCCTAGTTGGAGTTCTGTGCAGCATGAGCACCAGCATGCCTTGCCCCATGCCGCATCCCGGCCTGGGCGCCGTCCATCGGTGCAGCTAAAGCGGTAAGAAGAGGGCCCAAGCGCCCCAAGCGCGAGGGCCAAGCTCACGAGTTTCATATTGGCCCTTCCAAAGAAAAGTCTAACACGAAGCGGAAATTCTCCGCCAGATGACCGCCTCCGGCACTCAGCGGACTAACTCGATGAGACCCTGCAACGTCAGCAACTGACCCAAAGCGGACGATCGCCTGTGTTCCTTTTGAGTTCCCAAGAGTGTTTCAGACCCTCAAGACTGCGCGGCAAAATTGAACGTCTTAATTCCGACGGCCAAGGCCGTCTTCTGCTCCGCCCGGAGACTCACAAATAAACCATTGTGCCGGGAACACGCTTTCCCGAGCAGAGTTTATTTTTCCGAGGACCTGCCGGATCTGCGTCCGCCAAAGATCGTGTTGTGGCATCCGATTCCCCCCGCTCTCAGCCGCCAACGCCCCTGTTTAAGCGGAGGGGGGTTTTATCAATCGACGAAGGCCCAGGCGCGCCAGTGCTGTTGATCGCTCAGCTCCTAGTTTTATTGGTCATGGCGAACGGAACGCCCATAGTTGCCGCATGGATTCTAGGGAAAGCGCTCGCGTCTCCGTTGGACAGCGGTACTGTGCTTGCGGATGGTATGCGGCTGCTTGGAGCGTCGAAAACCTCACGAGGCATCGTGCTCTCGATACTGGTTACCTCTGTCTCTGCCCCCCTCGTTGGGCTTGATTGGTCTCCAGCTTCTTGAAGCGAAGAATGCGCCTACCATCGAGCAGCAGGGGCCACCGGCCTCGATCAGATTCCGGAATCTCTGATCCCGCTGATAGCCTGCAAAATGTTGTTGCCTTTGACCGGTCTCGATATAGCCACCGCAACGGTTATCTTTCTTATCGGCGAGCTTGCCGTCTCTCCCATTCTGTTCAAATTGCACATTCGAGATCGTCCTTTTTGATCAAAACCGGCGCTGTGGTCGCCGGTCCTGTCCCGATGAGGTTCTTTAGCGGTCAATGGGCGATATCAAAAAGGCCAACAAGGTTCTGGAAGGCGAAACTTGGTCTCAGTTTTGGAGTCAGTGCAGCAAAGACTTTGGGGCCAAGAACGGTGGCGACACGGGGACAGCGGAAAAGGCTGCATCTGAGAACACGTTCAAGGCAAAAAAGCTGGCAGCCACCGCATCGGCGGCGGACGACTCGCCAAGCTCCGCCAGCAGAAGAAGGATTGTGATGCGAAGTGGGACGCCACAACTCAAAGACCGGCGCCCATGCCTGGCATGATTATTTCCAGTTCATGTCCAGGTGCATGTGACCACACGTAAAAACTGGAGGCCGGCGAACGCACGGGACGGAATCCGAGTCGGTTCCTCGGAAGGCGACCAAAAAGGGGTGGCTAAGCTGCTAGATACGGCGTGATCCGTGCGGCTCGGAAAGACCCCAATGGCTAGCACCCCTTGCCGGCATGCCTGCGAAAGAGCTATTGGCCGAGCTTGGTCCTCGCTTCGGCGAGAGATGCGCGTAGCGTCGTAGCGAAGGAGCAATTGGTAGTTAATTTCCCGGCCAATCGAAAATTCAACACATTCCCGAGGATCATCCCCGCCCCAGCGGCGGCAATCACGAGCCAAATGCGGCGATCACGTCGCTCACCGGGCAGAGGCAGTCCCATGCTTTCCAGAGCGCGATGATGCCACCTACCGTCCAGCTCGTAATATATCGAAAGCATGTGTGGTTCCTGCTCGTAGAGCTAATCTGGCTCCTTGTCGCCGCTTACGGGCAGGCGATAGCCGCTGCCTCTCCCTGCGTCCCACGCGCGTTCGAGGGATCGAACTACACCGTCTGCACATTCGACCTTCGCGCTTATTCGCTGCGCCTGTTCTGGAAGGATGAAAGTGCGCAGCCCTATGGCGGTTTTGACCGCTTGCCTCGCACACTCAACGGGGCCCCGATAGCGTTCGCTATGAATGCCGGGATGTACGAAACCGACCTGTCTCCGGTCGGGCTTTACATCGAGAATGGGAAAACGCTCAAGCGGGCTAACACTGCAAATGGGCCCGGCAACTTCCATCTCAAGCCGAATGGAATTTTTTATGTCAGCGGCCAAGAGGCCGGCGTCCTCACCACGGAGCGCTTTCTTTCCCAAAAGCCACGGGCAGAGTTCGCGACGCAGTCTGGCCCCATGCTAGTCATAAACGGCAAAATTCATCCGAAAATTCTTCCCGGTAGCGACTCACGAAAAATTCGAGACGGTGTGGGCCTTCGCGACGCTCATACGGTCGTGTTTGCGATCTCTGAAGGCGTGGTCACCTTCTGGGAATTTGCGCACTTGTTCCGGGACGGCCTCGGCTCAGCCAACGCGCTGTTTCTAGACGGCAGCATATCGAGTCTTTATGCGCCCGCGCTCCGTCGATCCGACACGCTCTATCCGATGGGACCCATCATCGCGGCGTTCCAGCGAAAATGACGAGACTAGCGATTCGCCGGACCCCGAAAAACCGCCCGGTCTTCGCACGAGACTTCGAGCGATGGTGCGCCGGTCGCTCAGTTCTTGTCGAGCTGTCGCTCGTAGATCGACCCGCTTATTGTTGACAGCTCGCCATAGCCAAGTTCACGCGTCACTAGCGCACATATCGAAGCAAATTTTTCTGCTTTTGGGCATAGAGCACTTCGAGTTTCGTCATGGCTTTCCTTCCCGTTCCGTGACAGAAGACCTCCGCCACCGCTTGTCCCGACTCAGTTAGCGATCAGAGTTCCATCAAACGATCTTGACCCGACGTCCGTATCGGCCGCGTCGAACCTAATCTCGGGGCTTTCGCATGCGCACCTTCGGCACGCTCCTCCTGCATCTGTCCTCCACCTGGTTGGCCTCGATCCACCAGCGTCCCTTGTCCGATGCGCAAAGCCAAGGCCTGAAATGTTGCTGGATCAAGGCGCCCTCTGGACCCCTGACGATGTCGGTAAGGCGTACGACTTGTCAGGCCAACGAAGACGACCTACTGCCCATCGAAACGCGTTAGCCGCGAGAGTAAGACCATAGCGGCAGGCATCGGTGGTTTGGAGCTCTTGCAACCCCGTCAACTCAGCGCATCAGACGGCAGCACCTGCTGATACGAACTCGCATCACAACGCTAGTTCGCATTTGGAGTGCACGAGATTCTCTCAGTGGCAACAGCCGCCAGCTCTTATTCAGGAGCTTGGCTGCGCTCAGCGCTCTCTATATCCGCAAGTTGGGCCTTCAGCCTCGGGCGCGAAAAATATTCTATGAGAGTTGTCTGAACGTCCGCCACCGTGTAACTGAATCTAAAAATCATGCCACCATACTTTGAAAGAAATTCCTCTGCCGGTATTCCAGTCTGCCGCCCGGAAGAGTCCGGGTAAAATGCAGACTCCAGGGTAAATTTGGATCCTGAAGGCACATCCTGGGTGTCTACCAGCTTTTGCTGGCTCCCCGCCACGCTGACACTGAGCTTTATCTCCTTGCCCGTGTCCAGTTTGATAGCGCCCTGAACGCCAGTCAGCGTCTGATTTGATGTGTTCTCACCCACGATCGCAAAGCCTTCAATCTAAGTAGCCCCTAAAAGCCTGCGCGTTACAAAAATTGATCGCTTCGAGCGGTCTTGCCCATCAAAGAACCAAACTATGGGGGACCCTCGTGAGCTCTCGGCACGTTTGCCCGAAAGGAAAGCGATTCCCACAGCAATCGACAGGGCGCCGCACACCACCAAGAGAGCACCGGCAAAGATGACCAACTGGCGGAGATCAAATCCCGCAAGCTTGGCGTTTGGGGGCAGGCCACCAACTTTTGCGGCCTCCGGTAGCAGGGCTCCGGTTTGCTTTCGCCAGCTCCCTAGAGCAATGGCGCAGGCTTCCGCGCGCGTGCGGCAGACGCTTGCGAGTCGCGCCAGCATATGAACCAGAGTTATTGCTGGGGACCCAACCATCGGAGCGACTTTGCGCTTCCATACTTGAAATGTGATATCCCGTGCTCGACTGCCATTCATTTGGAAACCCCGCTGCGTGACTGCGCGGGCTCCGTCGAGACGGTCCTGGCAGAACTGTCTTAGCCGCGGAGTGTACCCAACTAGCAAAGTTGTCACGAACGCCTTCAAAGCGACGTAGCGCGTCCAAGGTCGAGCTTGTAGCTTGGGATGGCTTGAGACGCATTTTTGAGTCTCTTTGACCTCTGCGGTGCTCTCCATACCATCCGGTTCGCGATACTCAGTCGCAACTGCATGGTCGGCTTTGGTCTCGCTTGTCTCGGCCGAGCGGTAATCATGCTGCCGCAAAGCGACAACCGGCAATTTGTCCAGAAATCGCCTTCCTTCATCGGTGATGGCGATTTGCTCCTCGGTGAGCTGGATTAAGGCGAGCTCTTTGAGCTTTAGGAGAGCGTTACAAATAAGCTCTCGCGTATGTGAGGCGGACGCGGTGTGCCCTAGTTCTGAAGTGGAGTCGCCGCCTGAGACGTAGGCGATAAGCGATGTCTCTGTGCAGGGTGAAAGCTCCGCGATAAACCGCAGGACGAACCAAGCCAATTGGTCCCCCGGATTAGAGCCTTCGAGCGCCTCGACACCTTGACACATTCAGTGCCCCCGCGCCTAATCGTTTGGTAGCACCACTTAGCTACGCTAGCTCTCCCGGGGATGCTGCGGCCTTGGAGAGAACCCTACTCCCTAAACGCGAAGGCGAATATGCCTGTTACTTTGCGCAACCTCGGACCGGAATGCAGGCTGAGTGAGGTCCGCGTGAACGGCAGCGCAAATATCGGGTTTAGGTCAGTAGCTGAAGTCGGCCCTCAAGGCCGTGAGATCCGCTTTTTCAAGAGGTTCGAACACACGCCGCTTTTGCGCTCGTGCGCTTGATGCCGCCGGCTTACGTGAAGCCCTACGTCAAACGGCAGAAGAATGATGCCGCTGACGCCGAGGCGATCTGCGAAGCGGTCACGAGGGCCAACATGCGGTTTGTCGAGGCCAAGACGCCCGCGCAGCGATAAAGCGGGCGCGTGGCGCCGTCGCAAGGCCGTATAGTCGATAATCCAGCCTTTCGGGAATTGAGTGCGATGGTCTCAACTCCGCAAGGAAATTCCAGCAGCTTAATGGGCTGGTGCGATCATGCCTTTGATGGGCGTATCCCGAAGACAGAAATCGTCCCTTTGCCTTTGACCTCCAACTCCCCGAGCGCCTCGCCCTCGAAATCGGATGAGACTTGATCCCAAACGTGCTTCGTGACCGCGACGCTTCCGGGCGCGGATTTATCCGACATGCGTGAGGCGACATTGACAGTGTCTCCCCAGATGTCGAACTGGTATCGCTCCTGTCCGACCACACCGGCGACGACAGGGCCGGAGTGAACGCCGACCCGCACCTCCCATCCGAGATGCGCATCGATCAAGGTCGATGCCATTTCGAGGCCGCAGCGAACGGCCGATCCGATCGGATCCTTGACCTGCTGGAGAAGCCCTCCCGCGGCCATGAATCCATCGCCGATCGTCTTGATCTTTTCGAGCCCGTGCCTGGCTGTGATCCGCTCGAAAATGACGAAGAGGGCATCAAGCCGCGAAACCACGTCCTCCGGCTCGTGCTTGTCGCAATACGACGTGAAATTCGTCACGTCGCAGAACAACACAGCCACGTTCTCATAGCGCCGCGGAATCACGGTTCCAATGGCGCGAATCTCGTCGGCCGCCTTTTTCGGAAGCAAAGCGTGGAGCAGCTCATCGGCCTGATTGCGCGCTGCATGCGCCTCCGAGAGCGCGGCTCGCAAGGCGAGCTGGGTCTTGACCCTGGCAAGCACGAGCGGAGCCGAGAAGGGCTTATGGATATAGTCCACCGCTCCGACTTCAAATCCCTTTTCCTCGTCCACGGCATCGGTCTTCGCGGTGAGGAAGATCACCGGGATGTCGCGCGTGACCGGATTGGCCTTGAGGCGGCGACAAACCTCGTATCCGTCCATTCCCGGCATCATGACGTCCATCAGGATCAAGTCGGGTTTTTCCGGGGCGGACGCGAGCACCAACGCCTTCTCGCCATTGGTCGCGACTTTCGTCCTGTAAAGATCCCTTAACACGCCGGAAATGACGCCGACATTCGTTGGCGTATCGTCAACGATCAAGACGGACTTGCTGGCGGAGGTCGGCATCACTTGCATTCGACGTTCAGGACAAGCGGGCGGCACTATTTGAGAGGATTTGAGCGACCATTTGGAATACCTCAGACAGGGAGCGTGGCGAGGATCGCTTCCACCACGGCAACAAGAGAATGCGAAAGGGACTTGAGCGCCTCGTCGACATTCTGCCCGGTCTTGATCGCGGTTTCGACTTTCGCGGCGTGGTCTGCCAGGGCGGTGGCGCCTAGGGTGCTTGCAGCGCCCTTTAGCGAGTGGGCTTCACGCTCCGCTGTCGAAGCATCGCCAACCGATAGGGCGGCACGAATTGCCTCAGCGGCCCCGGCTTGCTTCCCCGCGAATTTGTGCAACAGGGACTCGTAGCGCTCGCGTTTGCCACCAATCCTCTTCAGTCCCAAGTTCGTGTCAATTCCAGCGATCTTGAGCGCGTCGGCATTAGGACCCAAGGGGTGACTCCAGTGTAGCTTCGACATTACGGCGTCCAGCCCAGCGGAGCAGGACGCTAAACAGCTGGTCGGGATCGATCGGCTTGCCGATGTGATCGTTCATGCCCGCTTTCAGGCACTTTTCGCGATCGGCGGCCATGGCGTTGGCGGTCATCGCAATGATGGGCAAGTTCCGGAAGCGCGGATCAGACCTGATGACTCGAGTAGCCTCTATCCCGTCCATGACAGGCATCTGCATATCCATTAGGACGGCGTCGTAGTCGTTCTCCTGCGTCATTCGGACTGCAATTTCGCCGTTCTCCGCTAAATCGACTTAAATCGCGGCATCTTCGAGCAGGCCTATTGCGACTTCCTGGTTGATCTCGTTGTCTTCTACCAACAGTACGCGCGTCCCGCGCGTCCGAGCGATTTCGAAAGAAGGAGCAATTTGGACATGACCAGTCGCCTCTTGGTGGGCGCGGAGAACAGCAATGATTGTGTCGAACAGGGTCGACGAAGTGACGGGCTTGACGAGTACGTTCTCAAGTCCATTCTCCTCGGCCTGCTTCAACACATCCTCGCGGCCATAGGCGGTCACCATCACGAGGTGAGGCGGGATAGAGAGATCGGGCAGTGCAAGAATGCGCTTGCTGGTTTCGATGCCATCGAGCCTAGGCATTTGCCAGTCAACGAAGATGATCTCGTAAGGCTCGCTACGTTTGGCGGCCTGGCGAACCATTTCGATGCCTTCCTCGCCGGAGGCTGCCTCGTCGACGACGAAGGCCATGTTCCTCAGCATGTTCGACAGCACAGTGCGAGCGGACGAATTGTCGTCGATGATCAAGACGCGTCGGCCACGCAGGTCGGTCCGGAGCAGATTTGGACGCGGCGCCACGGCCCCTTTGCCGAGGCGAGCAGTAAACCAGAATGTGCTCCCCTTACCGAGCTCGCTCGTGACCCCAACGTCTCCACCCATCAACTCGGCCAGCCGCTTAGAGATCGCTAGCCCAAGCCCAGTGCCCCCATATTTGCGAGTCGTCGATGTATCGGCCTGCTCGAATGCTTGGAACAGACGTCCGATTTGCGCCTCGGTCATGCCAATTCCGGAGTCGCTTACCGAAAATTCGAGGAGCTGGCTGTCCCCACTGTCCTCTAGGACTTGCGCCTTGATGACGACCTCGCCTTCCTCGGTGAACTTGACTGCGTTGTTGCAGAAGTTGATCAGGATCTGCCCCAGCCGCAGCGGATCGCCTCTGAGACGGGTCGAGACGACTGAGGGCTCGATGTCGAAGATCAGTTCCAACCCTTTGTCCTCCGCCTTCTCGGAGATCAAATTGCTGACGTTCTCCAGCACCTTGTCGAGATCAAACTCGATGCTCTCGACCGACAACTTGCCGGCCTCGATCTTCGAGAAATCGAGAATTTCGTTGATAATGCCGAGGAGGTGTTGCCCTGAGCTCCTTATCTTGACCAGATAGTCCCGCTGGCGTGGCGAGGGATCGGTCTTTAGCGCGAGGTGTGAGAGCCCGAGGACGGCATTCATTGGGGTCCGGATCTCGTGGCTCATATTTGCCAGAAACGCGCTCTTCGCGTCGTTAGCCCTCTCCAGTTCCGCCTGGGCCGCATGGAAAGCCTGCTCCGCGGCCTTGCGGATGTCGATATCGCTCCACGAGCCGACCACCTCGAGAGGGCCCCCGTCCTCATCCCGCGTCAGATGCTGTTCGTCGCTAACCCAACAATAGGAACCGTCCTTCTTGCGGAATCGGTATTCGGCCGAATGCTGTCCCTTCCGAAACAGCTGCACCTGCTCAGCCTCAACTTCCGCAAGGTCTTCGGGATGCACACATGACCGCCAGAAATCCGCATTCTCCAAATACTCATCAGGTGGGTATCCCAGCATGCCCTGAATGCTGTCACTGACGAAGGTGGGTGCGAAATCCCCGCTTGCCCGGAAGCTGTAGACAACGACCGGGGCGGCACCGAGCAATAAGGACAGCCGAGCGCGTGCGCCCTCCTCCGCGTCCTTCGCCGCTTGCAGGGCTTGGTTGTTCGCATGCAACGCCTCAACGAGCTCCTCGACGCCTTGCTCGGCGATCAGGGCCTGGCACCCAGAAATTGCGGGGTCGGCCATCGCAATCGGGTCAATCTTGCAACAGGCACGCCAGCCGCGCCGTTGGCCTTCGATCAAGGGCTCAACTCGGTCGAAGCCTAGGCGCAACAATTGGTCGACTCCCCGATAAGTCGAAAGAAAGTCGATGCAGAGCTCTTGCGCCGAGGCCGCGCCACTCAGCCCGACGAGCACCTCGAGAACAGCTTTCCGGGTCACGTCCTTTGCGTGGTCGGAGGCCGCTGCGGCAAGTCGAGTCGCTCTTGTGGAACTGGCGCCGAGGCGCTGTGCAGCGGCAAGCAGCTTGCGGCGCATGGCGAGAACACCGGCCTCGCCGCTCAGGGTCAGCTTGCCAAGGGTTACCATCTGCATCGCATCACCGCGCAGGAGGCATCGTCTATTCCTTTCCCGAAGCGTCGAACGATATTCGAGGCGATCGCCGAGGCACGGTCAAGGGTAAGGCTCGGATATTCGTTGACACCGAAGCGACCGGTCACGCCGTCGGAAAACAAGAGAAGCACATCGGCCGGTTGCAAAACGAAAGAGGTAGGCGTCAGCGGTCGCATTCGAGAGCCGAGCACGCCCTCCCTGAATTCGACGGTCCTCGCAACACTGCCGAACAAGCGGCACCGCACGTTGCCGATGCCCACTACGCTCCCCTCGAGCGTGCGACTGTCGAGCCAAGCCACCGCGGCGACGGCGCCACGCGTGCCGCGCGCTGACTCATGCAGCACAGCAAGCGCCCCGTCGGGGTTGGGAGTCGACACCCAGGTCAGCCATTTGGACAATATCCCGCTGAGCTCCCTGGCCAGCTCGTGGGCGTTCGGGCCATGACCGAGGGCGTCGATCACGGCGACAAAGACGCCGGCGTCGTCCGAGTGCACAACCACCGCATCACCGGACAGCGTCTCACCATCGCAAGGACGGACATACTCACCGGCCTCGATTCGGTCTTGCATGTGGTCTCGCCCATTTCTTGGCGGTCACAGTCGCGCCGCAGCCGGGCTGGGATTTGATGTCAAGCGTATCCATGATTCGTGCTGCACCCGGCAGGCCCAAACCAAGGGTTCCACCGGTAGAATAGCCATCCTTGACGGCGGTCTCTATATCGACGAATCCCGGGCCGTAGTCGACCGCTTGGATCTCGACGGCGCTCTTGCCACACGTATCGTCTTCGATCCAGCTCACCAGCAGGTAGCCCCGGCCGCCGCCATATTTGAGAATGTTGCGTCCAAATTCGGAGGCTACTGTAGCGATCATGGCCATATCAGTCGCACTGAAAGAGGTGCGCAGCCGCGTATTCGACTGGAGATTGAGCACTGCGATGCTCAGGTCTGCCTCCGCCAGAATGTCAAATCGGCCGAGCGTCGTTCGGTTCATCGGCGCCTGCGAGCTCTGGTTGGCTTGACCTTAAGCAATGCTTGCTCGAGATTCAGCGAGGTGCGAAGGGAACCGGTTGGTACGCCCGCAGACGCGAGGTAGGCAACGATTCCCGGCCGCAACCCTGCAACAATGCTGCTGACACCAAGCCATTCCACTGTCTGGACCAGCTTCCGCAGAGCGGTGAATTCGTCGAGATCGATCACCTCACATCCTGAGATCTCGAACACAACGCCCTGGGCGCCGCGTTGCCCCAACTCCTCCATGAGCGCCTGCGAGGCGGCCGCAAGCGTGCCCTCATCGGCGGCGTCCTGAAGAGTGACGACGAGGGTCCCGCCAACGCGGGTGAGCACGAAGTGAGCCCCTGGCATGCGGCCTCCGCTGATTGGTTAGCGCTATAGGCGCCAATTAGCGTTGCATCATGACGTCAGCTTGCCCTTCGGCTGCTGCGCGACCGTCGCGCAGGGGCTTGATGGCGGCGAGTGCGAGCTGCAGCGCGTCGCGCAGAGTAGCCGTCGTGCGTACCTCTCCCACGTTCGCACCCAACTCGACAAGAGTTCGCGCGACGTTAGGCGAGATCCCCGAAATGATCAACTCGCAGCCCATCAGACGGGTGGCCTGCGTGATCCTGATGAAATTGTTGGCAACACCCGTGTCGACGGTGACGACGCCACTTATGTCCATCACAAAAACACGCGCCTGGCTCTCGGAGATACGCGACAGGACCTTCTCCATGATGTCCTGGGTCCGCTGCGAGTCGACGATTCCGACCAGAGGGAGCAGAAGAACACCCTCCCAGATCGACGTGACCGGTGTCGACATTTCCAGCATCGCCTTGCCGCTTTCGGTGACGCGCCGCTTGGCGAATTGCGTGATCTGATCGCTGATCACATAAGTGTCGAGTGCTAGGAGTTTTGTAAATGCGCGCGTTGCCGGCAGCAGCCGGTCTTTGCCAAGGCTGCTCGTCTGGAGCTCTTCTAGGAACAGGAGCTGGAAGCGTAGCACCGCTGCGAAGTAGATTAGGCTCGGGAGGTCTCGTTGGGCGTGTATCTCGCCAATTCGGATTCGGTAGTCGACATATCGCTGATCAACGACGCCGCTGAAAAACCCAGCCCAATATGCCTTTTGCAGCTTCTTGACGCGGTCCACGGTATCCTGACTGCTAAAGAACACATTGAACTCGGGTTGCTGTGGCAACCACTCGTAGAATCGGTCGACGACGCGGTCGATGGTTCCTGCCCCGAGCGCCTCCCCACATTTTCGAAGCAAGCCGAGGTCATCAGCTGAGATGTCGAAGCGGTCGAGCAACGATCGAGCGTTGAGTAACGATACCAATTCAGACATGTGGATCCCCTAAATCGTCCTGCGCATAGGCACCGAGCCGTCGAGTAACTGCATAGACCTGCCGGGACCAAGAGGCAATGTCACAAGAAATAGACTTTTTTTTTGACAAACTGACTTGAGGCATGGGCGGCAGGAAAGTCAACTCTCCAATATCCGCTGGACCTGCCTGATGCTTAACATTTTACGCCAACAGGAGCGCGAGATCGTGTAACCAGCGGAACCTGCCCAAATTTCTGGCGTCGCTGCAAAGAGAAAATCCTTAAGTGTCACTCAGTTGCATGGAGTGGCGTGCTGACCACAAACAGCTCCGACACCACCGCAAAGACTCAGGAATTTGAGGCTACGATCCGATCGAAGAGATTGTGCGCCGGTAATGGCTCGGCAGCAGGCCCGTCCATTGTCGAAAAGCGCGCGTAAAGCTTGCTACATCGCTGTACCCAAGAGAATAGGCGATGGAGGTGATGGGCTCCAAACTCTCGCGAAGGAGGTCAACAGCTCGCTGCATGCGCATTTTGCTGGACCATGTCACGATAGGTTAGATTCTCCTCAGCTAACTGCCGCTGCAGCGTTCGAGAAGCTACACCGAGCAGTTTTGCAGCGCCCTCGATGTCAACGGTAAACTCAAACAGACGGAGTCGGATTATTTCCAGAGCCACTTCGATGCTCTTCCGCGGCGGCCTCTGCATCACGATCCGGCGGAGATCGCTCCAAGTGAGCAGGTCCTCGAGCGGAATCTGTCGTAATGCGCGGCGCTCGAGCAGGCGGGCCTCGAAAACGATCGCGTTGGTAGCGGCACCAAACATGACCGGAGCACCGACCTGATGCTCGACCATGTGCCACCCCGTGGGACGATCGGACTCAGTTCAACGCAGACCGGCGACCAGTTGGAGCCAAGATATCGACGCATAGCCCTTATCACCGGGTGAACCACGTGCGCCGCATGGTGTCTTCGCCCGAAGCTAATCGGTTCGACAGCGCGAAATCCCCATCGGGCAAGCCGTCCGGAAACAATCCGGAGGCATGATAACGCACCGCACGGATCGAACGCCAAATCATGGTCCGTAGGTCGGGTGCAGAGGCCATATAGCTAGCTACCGGACCGTAATCTTCCGGCTGCATCGCATAGCCTAAGTTGAAGCCGAAACGCTCGTCGCCGATGTCACGAGCGGTCCTCTCTAACAGTCCCATCAGACAGCGAAGCGGTAACTTGCCGCTTTGATCGTGAGCGAGCCACAGCGGAAGACCCTCCGCGCGAAAAACTCGCTCGAGGGCCCGCGTGCCCTGGGCGCTCTCGAGGAGTTGAGGGAGAGGACCCATGCCGGTGGCTCTGGTGAAAGACGCGACTGTCACAGGGTGGGGCCCCTCAACTGACGCAAAATATCAAGCGCACAAAAGATGGAGAGACTAGCTCTTGTAGCCTGCGCAGGGTTCGGCGCACAATGACTGCGGCGAGGCCCCTCGCCAAGCAATTTTAGCCGGGTCGCGTCGGCCAGAGTTCGGCAGTTGCAAATTGCAAAAAGGGTGAGGTACGACCCAAGATGGAGGTGTTACGTGAGCAGCGTTGCGAGATTTCCCGCTACCGGGAAGGTGGCGAAGAAAGGGCTCAGCTTTGCCCAATTGATTGGCGTGACGGCGATTGTATCGATGACGGCGATGCTCAACTTCGCTGCTCCTTCGCAGGCTCAGACGGCAGCCAAGCAGCCCAATATCCTCGTCATCATGGGCGACGATGTCGGCTGGTTCAACATCGGCGCCTACCACCAAGGCATCATGTCCGGCAAGACGCCGAACCTCGACAAGCTGGCCTCGCAGGGCATGCGCTTCACCGACTACTACGCTGAGGCGAGCTGTACCGCGGGTCGGGCGAATTTCATTACCGGCGAGCTGCCGCTCCGCACCGGCTTGACGACCGTAGGACAGGCCGGAGCGGACGTGGGACTCCCGGCTGAGGCCGTCACCCTCGCCACTGCCCTTAAGTCGCTGGGCTATGAGACCGGGCAGTTCGGCAAGAACCATCTGGGCGATCTCAACAAATATCTGCCGACGGTCCACGGGTTCGATGAGTTCTTCGGCTACCTGTACCATCTCGACGCGATGTCCGACCCGTACTGGTTCGACTACCCTCAGGACTGGGTGGACAAGTATGGCCCGCGCGATTTGATCCATTCCTGGGCAACCGACACTGATGATCCGACGGTCGAGCCCCGATGGGGACCAGTCGGCAAGCAAAAAATCGTTGATGAAGGACCCTTGGCGCCATTCCCGAACATGGAGGGGCGCCAGAATTGGCAGGAAGGTCGCAAGGCCAAATACGATATGGAGACCTTCGACGACGTGCTGGTCAAGGCTTCGAGCGACTTCATGGATAAGGCGAAAAAGGACGGCAAGCCCTTCTTCCTTTGGCACAACACGACGCGGATGCACGTCTTCACCTACATCCCCCCGAAGTACCAGGCGATGATGAATTCCAGGAGCAACTACGGCCTGGAAGAGGCGGGGATGGCCCAATTGGACGATAGCGTCGGTGCGCTGCTCAAGCACTTGGACGACATTGGCGAGGCCGACAACACAATCGTCATCTTCACCACCGACAACGGGGCGGAAGTATTCACTTGGCCGGATGGTGGAATGACGCCGTTCAAGGCCACAAAGGGCACTGTCTTCGAGGGCGGTTTCCGCGTGCCGGCAATCATCCGTTGGCCGGGGATGGTCAAGCCAGGCACGGTGGAGAACGGCATCTTCTCCGGACTCGATTGGTTCCCTACCCT
This sequence comes from uncultured Alphaproteobacteria bacterium, assembly GCA_963804515.1. Taxonomy (GTDB): domain Bacteria; phylum Pseudomonadota; class Alphaproteobacteria; order Rhizobiales; family Methyloligellaceae; genus Methyloceanibacter. Next base: position 686,263 of record CAWDQR010000001.1, read on the forward strand.
CACGGCTGCCGCTGGCAACCCCGATATCACCGACCAACTTCTCAAGGGGGTGAAGCTGGGCGACCAGACCTACAAGAACCACCTCGACGGCTACAATCAGATGGACCTCCTGCTGGGCAACGGACCATCTGCTCGCCACGAGCTCTTCTATTTTGGAGGTCCTAAACTCGGCGCCCTGCGCATTGATGACTTCAAGTACCAGTTCTACCAACAGCCGCTGGGCTGGCCTGGCCCCAAGGTCACAACCGACATGCCGCTCATTTACAACCTCCGCCAGGACCCGTTTGAACGGACTCCGTCCATCAACGGCGAAACCTTGAATAATCTCGGCGGCGGGTACATGAACGACTTCTATGCCCGCGAGTTCTGGCGCTTCGTCTCCGTGCAACAGAGGGTGGCGGAACTCGCGAAAACGGCCATCGACTTTCCTCCGATGCAGGCCCCGGCCAGTTTCAACCTTGAGGCTGTAAAGGCCCAGGTTGATGAGATGATCAAAAGCCACGAGGGGCAATAGTTGAATTTTCAATTGAAGCGGGCGGTCCGAAAGGGCCGCTCGTTTGTTCGCACGCCTATCCGACAGTAAGGAGTCGGTCAACATGCGCGCGGCGAGCTTCAGCTTACTCCTACTCTACGTGGCGGCCGCGGCCGAGGCGGCCACGGGGCTAACCCTGCTGATCTACCCCAAAGCCATCATCAGATGGCTGTTTGGCGCAGCCGTTGCAGGTGCTGGGATCGCCGTTGGCCGCGTGGCCGGGGTCGCGCTGATTTCGTTCGCACTCGGCTGTTGGATGGGTCGACACGAGGCCAACGGGGGGACATCGGCGCTGGCAGCCATGCTTACCTACAATCTGCTGGTGACTATCTATCTCACCTCTCTGGGGATCGGCGGGGAACTGGTCGGCATACTGCTGTGGCCCGCGATTGCGCTCCACGCTGTGCTGACAGTCCTGCTTGGTTACACGTGCTTCAAGCCTCGATAGACCCCGCGCAAGAACGAGGCGAATGAAATCAAGGGCGCGATTGCCTGCTTTGGTCCTTTCACGGCCCTGGCTTTGATCATCGAGTTGCTTCTTGGGCAACGCACTCCGACGGGCGAATCCGTTCTTGCGCCCGGATTATTTAGGGGCCCCTTGGCGTCATCGAAGATCAAGTCCGCTTAGGGTCAAAAGCTGACGATTCAGCGCCCAAAGATGTTAGTCCGCTGAGTGCCACGAGCCGCATTCAGCGGCAGCCAAACGGGATTGCGCGAACCAGACCAGGGCCCGCTGCGATGGTGAGGCACCGGGGATACGCTGTTTGAATCTCGACCGCGAAACAGAAGCGCTGTTGCACTGGGTATCCTCCGCCGCTGCCACGCCGCTGTGGAGTCTCGCGCCCGCCGCCGCGCGCGACGAGTATCGCCGCTCGCTGGCCAAGACGGAGATCGCGCCGCCGGAAATCGGACAGGCCAGCGATCTCGCCGTGCCGGGCCAGGCAGGGCCGATGCAGGTGCGCAAATACGTCCCCGCTGATGCCGGCAGCGCGGCCGAAGCAGCCATCCTATTCATGCATGGCGGCGGCTGCGTTCTCGGCGACATCGAGACCCACGACGTATTGTGCCGCACGTTGTGTCACGACACGGGCGCGACGGTATTCTCGCTCGACTACCGGCTGGCGCCGGAGCACCCGTTCCCCGCCGCGGTGGAGGACACAGTCGCGGCGCTGACGTGGCTGTCGCACGAGGCCGCGGCGCTGGGCTTCGATCCGGAGCGGATCGCCATCGCCGGCGACAGTGCGGGCGGCGGACTCGCGGCTGTGGCGCTGCACGAGACCAAAGGCCGGTTAGCAGCCCTGTGCGCGCTCAGGCTCTGATTTATCCCGCGCTCGACCTGCGCGGTCGGTTGCCCTCGCGGAAGGAGCTTGCCCACCAATTTCCGATCCCGCGCGACATGATCCACTGGTTCTTCGGCCATTACTTCGGACTCGCCTGGCCGTTGACCGATCCGCGCGCGATCCCCTCGCTCTACGAGGACTATACCGGCCTACCGCCGTCGCTGATCATCACGGCCGGGCACGATCCCCTGCGCGACGAGGGAGCGGAGTATGCCGAGACGCTGGCCGCGGCCGGTGTGCCGGTCGAGTACGAGTGCTGCGAAGGCACGATCCACGGCTTCATGAACATGGGCCGCGTGCTGCGCACCGCGCACGGGCGAGCGCGCCAGCGAATTGCGGCCTGGCTGGCGGAGCGTTTGCACGAGGCATAAAAGAAGGGCCGGAGCCGCAGTCCCTCGCGGCCGACTTTACCAGGGCGGCGTAGAAAAGTTCGCGCGTGTGCGCTGCTTGGCTTTGGGGAACTCGTATTAATGAGGCAACGATGACTAGGCTAGCGCCTGCCCTAACTGCGACAGCAGCGGCGCTGCTCGCGGGGCTTCTTACGTGGAAGGCTGAGGCGACTACTTTGACCGGAGCCGTAAGCCCATCAGTTGCGACCAACTACTCCCTAATTCAGAAGACCGGGTGCCTTTTGGACGGACGCTACTGTCGCGTGGGCTTTCATTGGGTTTGCGGCCTGCCACCCAATCCCGAGCGGCGCAGATGCCATTGCGTGCCCTGTTAGTATGCGGACCTAAAAACTTCTCTGGCGCCCAAGAGGGCCAGCCGATGATTAACGTGACGATGTCACATGATTCAGGGGTGAAGGAGAAATGTTCTGTTTCAACACATGCGATGCTCCCATCCGTAGATGTGTTATCTGTTGTCGTCCGTGGGGTCGCGCGGTGAATTCGCCAGCGGTTATAACCTCCAGTCTGACGGACTACCGCCAACGTCGCCTGAAGGCATCAGGATGGCTGCAGCCCAAACTCCGTGAATGGAATAAAATCGACCAGGTCGCCCTCGTTGACGTTGCTCACTTCCTCGGCCACCTCGATCAGGCCGTCGGCCTCCCGTAAAGAAGAGATCAGTCCTGATCCGTCGCGGGAGAACTTGGCCGCGCAGAGCCGGCTCTCATCCCTCGTGAGCCTTGCGCGCCAGAACTCGCGCCGACCTACCTTTTTCTTCTGTGCGAAAGCGGCAGGCAAAGGGTAGCGAACGGGCTCGGGCCATGCGCCTCCTGCGAGACTCGCAAGCATCGGTCGTACATAGATCAGGAAGCAGACGAATACCGCCACCGGATTTCCGGGGAGACCAAGAACCACGCAATCCCCGATCTGGCCGAAGCTCATTGGGCGTCCGGGCTTAATAGCGATTTGCCAAAGGTGGCGCTTCCCCAATGCGTCAATCGCATTGACCACGTGGTCTTCGGCACCCTGACTCGTGCCGCCTGAGATCACCAACACGTTGTAGTGGCGCGCCGCATCGGTGAGCGCGTGGCGCACGAGCTCGGCTTGGTCTGGCAAAACACCAAGGTCCACCGGCTCCGCCCCCACAGACTCCACCAAACCCTGCAGCATCGGTGCATTCGCGTCATAGACTTTGCCGGGCATGAACTGGGCGCCCGGGCGCAGGATTTCGTCGCCAGTTGAGACGATGGCCACCTTGAGCCTGGAATAGCAGCAGAGCTCGCTGAGGCCGCAAGCGGCGGCACTTCCAACGTCTTGAGGGCGGAGACGTGTGCCCGCCTCAACTAGCACGGATCCGGGCTTGGAGTCCTCACCCGCAAGTCGGCTATTGGCGCCCTGCTTTAGACCGGGAGGGATCAGAACCCAGCGCTTTTCGCCTTGCTGCTCGACGCGCACATCCTCCTGCATTGCCACCGTATCGAATCCGCTTGGCACGACCGCGCCAGTGAAGATGCGGACGGCGCCATTCGCGGGCGCAGGTGTCGCAAGCGGATGGCCCGCGGAGGCCTCGCCCACTACCTTGAGCCGCGCACCATCCTGCTGATCATAGGCGGCATGCGCGAAGGCGTAGCCATCGACTGCCGCGTTGTCGTGAGCCGGTATGGGCCTCGGAGCCACGACGCCTTCGGCGAGATAGCGTCCCGCAGCCCTGTCCAGGGAGATTTTCTCGACCTCGACCGCCGGCCGCACCCGGGACTTCAGGATGGCGAGCGCCTCGTCATGCGGAAGCCAGTCCTTGTCATGGAAGAAGCAATCGTCGGCGAGCTTCATGGTCATGGAGATGCAAGTCTCAGATAGGCGACGATGAAGTCTGCGATACCCCTTACATCGTCGAGATGAAACGTCGGGAGAGCCTCTGTCTCCTCGGTGGGGCGGTCGGAGGCAAGCGCCACGATTTGCGGTGATCTCCCGGCGAGCGGTTGCCGCGATATCCCGGAGGCCCGGCGTATCTCGATTTTGGGAAAGGATTCACTCTTGTAGCCCTCGATCAGAACCAGGTCGCAGGGACCTGCCTCGGACAAGATTTGCTCGAATGGCATCTCCGGCTCGTCCCGAAGCTCATGCATCAGCGCCCAGCGCTTAGGCGATGACAACACCACCCGCCGCGCACCCGCTTCCCGCAGCTTGTAAGAGTCGCGGCCGGGCTCGTCGATGTCGAAGGTCTCATGCGCATGCTTGATCGCGGAGACAGCATAGCCGCGGTTACTGAGCTCTGCGATCAATCGCGCGGTGAGCGTCGTCTTGCCGGAATTTTTCCAGCCGGTAATGCCGAACACCGGCCTGGTCATCAGGCGCTCCCTTGCGAAATAACTTCAGCCTCAGCCAGCTCGTCCAGCCGGTTAATATTAAAGAATGGGTCGATCTTTCGGCCAGCAATGTCTATGGCCGGGAACGAAACTTCTTCCGCCTTGTGCTGCCTCACCCAATCACCGACCTTTCGCATGCCGCGGTTCAACGAGTGTTCGAGCTCGGGCGCAAGCGAAAGGGGCCAAAGCCCGAAGACCGGGTGCACGCCCGCTTCCGAGCGGGCCACGAGCAGCCTGGGGTCGGCCCCCTCGATCGCCGTGCAAAATCGGTTGACGAGATCGAGCGGAAAGAAGGGCGTGTCGGTCGCCGCCGTAACGACGAAGCGACTCAGAGGCCGGTTGGCAAGCGCCCATTCCATACCGGCATGAACTCCGGCAAGGGGTCCGGCCCGATCGCCAAGGCGGTCCGGAATGAGAGGCAGATCGAATGCCGAGAATCGCGTCAAATCGCCGTTTGCATTGATGACGATGTCCGACACCTGCGGTCTCAGTCGGTCAATGATATGAGCGAGGATCGGTCTGCCGGCCAGCGGCCGTAGGCATTTGTCGCCGCCGCCCATGCGGCTCGATCTGCCGCCAGCGAGGAGGATGCCGATGACGACCTCAGGCAAGTCCATCTTGGAAGTCTAGGACTACAGACCAGAAGCTGTCACGTTCAGTCTCGGCGCCGCCGCGGTCCGTTTGCTCCCGGGCGCCGCCTCGATCTTCACGGCGCAATATTTGTATTCTGGAATCTTGCCTATCGGATCGAGCTGCGGGTTGGTGAGCACGTTCGCCGCCGCCTCGACATAGGCAAACGGAATGAAGATCGTGCCGTCCTGGATCGCCCGGTCGGCGCGGGCGGTGACATCGATGGTCCCCCGCCGCGTGGTCACCCGTATGGTTTGGCCCGGCGCGACGCCATAGCGCGCAAGCGTGGCGGGGTTCAGGCTCGCGGTCGGTCCAGGCTCGAGCGAGTCCAGCACGTCGGCGCGACGCGTCATGGCTCCGGTGTGCCAATGCTCAAGCTGCCGTCCGGTCATCAGCACCAAGGGGTATTCTTGGTCGGGGACCTCGGCTGGAGGCAGCACATCGGCCGGTACGAGCCGGGCGCGTCCGGACTTCGTCGGGAAGCCGTCCCCGAAGACAATCGGCTCGCCCGGGTGATCCGGCTCAGGACAGGGATAGATGATGGAGGATTCCCGCTCCAGCCGCTCCCAGGTGATGTTGTCGAGCGAGGGCATAGCAAGCTTCATCTCGGCGAACACTTGGGAGGGATGGGCGTAGGTCCATGACAGGCCGAGGCGTTTGGCAATCTCAACGATGATCCAGAGATCCTCGCGCGTGTCGCCAGGCAGGTCGAGCGCCTTCCGCCCCATCTGGACCTGCCGGTTGGTATTGGTGACCGTGCCCGATTTCTCCGGCCAGGCCGAGGACGGGAGCACGACGTCCGCAAGCATCGCCGTCTCGGTAAGGAAGATGTCTTGCACGACGAGATGCTCGAGCTTGGCGATGCCGGCCCGCGCATGGTCCAGGTCGGGGTCCGACATGGCAGGGTTCTCGCCCTGGATATACATGCCCCTGATCTCGCCCGCGTTCGCCGCGTTGATGATCTCGACCACCGTCAGACCGGATTTATTCGACAGCGGCGTCTTCCACAGTTCCTCATATTTCTTTTGCACCAGGTCGCTCTTAACGTCGGCATAGTCCGGATAGAACATCGGGATCAGGCCAGCATCGGAGGCGCCCTGCACGTTGTTCTGGCCGCGCAAGGGATGCAGGCCTGTGCCGGGCCTGCCGACCTGGCCGCACATCAGCGCGAGCGCGATGAGGCAGCGCGCATTGTCGGTGCCGTGCACATGCTGCGAGATGCCCATGCCCCAGAAGATCATCGCGCGTTCGGCCCGGCCGAAGGCACGTGCGACGGCGCGGATGGTCTCGGCGTCGATACCGCAGATGTCGGCCACGGATTCGGGGCTGTAACTGGTGAGATGGTCCTTAAGGGCCTCGAAATGTTCGGTATAGGCCTGCAGATACTGAACGTCGTAGAGCTTTTCCTCAACGATGACATGCATGATGGCGTTGAGTAGCGCGACATCGCTCGCAGGTTTGAATTGCAGCATGTAGGTGGCGTGCTCGCGTAGTGTCGTTCCCCGCGGATCGATCACGATCAGAGTGGCGCCGAGCTTCGCCGCCTGCTTGAAATAGGTCGCGGCGACGGGATGGTTCTCCGTCGGGTTGGCACCGATGATCATGATGACGTCGGCGTGCTCGACCTCGTTGAAGGTCGCCGTCACGGCACCGGAGCCGATGCCTTCGATCAGCGCTGCAACCGAAGAGGCGTGGCAAAGCCGCGTACAGTGATCGATGTTATTGTTGCGGAAACGCGTGCGGATCAACTTCTGGAACAGATAGGCTTCTTCGTTCGAGCATTTTGCCGAGCCAAAGCCGGCCAGAGCGGCGTTGCCATGCTTCTCCGCAACGCGAGCAAGGCCCCTTGCGGCAAAATCGAGCGCCTCGTCCCAGCTCGCTTCGCGGAAATGCGTGAGCGGGTTCGAGGGATCGACATCCAGCCGCTTCGGCATGCCCAGCTTCCGGATGAGGGGCTTCATGAGCCGCTGTGGATTGTTCACATAGTCGAAGCCGAAGCGGCCCTTGACGCAGAGTCGGTTCTCATTGGAGTAACCGTCGCGGCCCTGCACGAAGGCGATCGTGTTATCCTTGATTTGATAGCTAATCTGGCAACCGACGCCACAATAGGGACAGACCGAGTGCACTTCCCGGTCGACCTCGCGGCTGCCGTGCTGGGTGATCGGATCGACGATCGATTTCGGCATCAGGGCACCGGTCGGGCAGGCCTGGACGCATTCTCCGCAGGCAACGCAGGTAGAGAGGCCCATTGGGTCGTCGAAGTCGAACACAGGCTTGGCGCCGATGTTGCGGAACGCCATGCCGATGACGTCATTCACCTGAACTTCGCGGCAAGCGCGGACGCAAAGGCCGCAGTCGATGCAGGCATCGAGATTGACGGCCATGGCCGGGTGGGAAAGATCGGGGCGCGGAATGCCATGCGCTGGAAAGCGGGAGGAGACAAGCCCCTGAACCTCCGCCCAGTGCCAGAAAGGGGAGACGCGGTCGGGGGAATCCTCTCTCGGCGGCTGGTCCGCGAGCAATAACTCAATGACCATGCGGCGCGCCTTCACCGCACGGTCGGTCGCCGTCGTCACTACCATATTCGGCGTAGGCTTGCGGATGCAGGAGGCAGCGAGAACGCGCTCGCCTTCGATCTCGACCATGCAGGCGCGGCAATTGCCGTCGGCGCGATAGCCGGGCTTGGGCAGCCAGCAAAGATGCGGGATGTCGATGCCCTCGCGCTGAGCCACCTGCCAGATGGTCTCGCCAGGCCGGGAGGCAACCACGTTTCCGTCGAGGGTGAAGAGCAGTTGATCTGTCATGGCCTCATCGTTTCGCTAATCCATCGGCCCCTGCAATGTCCAATCTAGTATCCATCCGGCTGACCAGCCACCTCCGTGCGAGCCCGCTCATCCGAGAAATGCTCCATTGCCGTGATGAAGGCGTTGGGTGCGGCCTGGCCCAGCCCGCAGATCGAGGCGTCGCGCATGGCTTGGGCAAGCTCATTGAGTAGCTCCCCATCCCAATCCCGTCTTTCGAGCAAGGCAACGGCCTTGTCGCACCCCACCCGGCAAGGCGTGCATTGGCCGCAGGATTCGTCCTTGAAGAACCGCAGCAGATTGAGGACCACCGCGCCGATGTCGTCGCGGTCGGAGAAAACGACAATGGCATGGCTACCGACAAACGAGCCATATTTGTCGAGGGTTCCGAAATCGAGCGGCAAGTCCGCAAGGCTTGCCGGCAGGACGCCGCCCGAGGCTCCGCCGGGCAGATAGGCCTTGAAGGTCTCCCCGTCCTCCATGCCACCGGCCATCTCGATCAGCTCGCGGGCGGTAATACCCGCCGGAGCCAGGATGACGCCCGGCATCTTCACGCGCCCCGAAACGGACCAAGAGCGCAAGCCCTTGGCGCCATTGACGCCGTGGTCGGCAAACCATTTGGCGCCCTTGGCGAGAATCTGCGGCACCCAATGGAGCGTCTCGACATTTTGGTTGAGGGTTGGGCGGCCAAACAGGCCGACCTCGGCGATATAGGGTGGCCGGTTGCGCGGATAGCCGCGTTTGCCTTCGATCGACTCGATCATCGCCAACTCTTCGCCGCAGATATAGGCGCCGGCGCCGCGGCGGAGCTCGATCTGACCTCGCGTGATCAGGCCGGCGGCTTCGAGCGCGGCGATCTCATGCGCCAGGATGTGCAGTACAGCGGGGTATTCGTCGCGCATATAGAGATAGATCCGCTCGGCATTGACAGCCCAAGCCGCGATCAGCGCGCCTTCGAACATGCCGTGCGGCTCACGTTCGAGATAGAAGCGGTCCTTGAAGGTTCCTGGTTCGCCCTCGTCGCCATTGATGGTCATCAATCTCGGGCCGGGATAGGACCGCACGATCTGCCATTTGCGCCCGGTCGGAAAACCGGCCCCGCCCAATCCCCTGAGACCGGCATTGGAGAGTTCGCCGACGATGGAGTCGAAACTTCGCTCGCCCGAGCGGCAGCTCGCGAGCACGGAATAGCCACCTGCCGCAAAATACTCTGACAAGTTTTGGTAAGCGGGAATCTTCGGCTCGCGCTCTCCGCTCTCGACGACCGCCTCTACCGAGGAAATCGTGGCGTAATCGACATGCAGATGGCCGACCTCGCATACCGGCGCGGTGTCACAACGGCCCATGCAGGGCGCCCTGAGAACGCGGACCTCTTTGGGGTTCACGCGCGACTTGAGCGCAGCCAGCAGCGCTTCCGCTCCCTTGAGCTCGCAGGTGATGGAGTCGCAGACACGGATGGTCGTGGGCGGGGGCGGTGTCTCGTCCTCCTTCACGACGTCGAAATGGGAATAGAAGGTCGCGACCTCATAAACAGCCGCCTGCGGCAGGCGCATTTCCTCGCAAAGCGCTCGCAGGTGCCGCGCCGAGAGGTAGTGATAGCGATCCTGGATCAGATGCAGGAACTCGATGAGGAGATCCGGGCGACGCGGCCCGGAGCCGAGCAGCTCGCGCACCTCTCGAAGGGCCGCATCCTCGAATTGACGGCCCTTGGGAAAGGCCCGGGCCCGCTTCCGCGATCCCACATTGTGGGCCGGCCGGTCTGGACCACCGTTGCTTGCGGTCTTCTGCTCCACTCTATATCCGCTCCGCTCACTGTCTATCCTGGAGGCGGGACTGCCAACGGCTGCACAACGATGGCTGCGCATTTTGATACAGCGCTCGGTCCCGACCGGCAAGTAAGGCCCACCATGCGCCTTCTTTTTCCGGGCTTCAGGGCCTAATCTCAGGCGCACACACGCCCGTCACCTCAAACCCAACCCGTAGGGTTGTGCCCCGGAATGTCAGATCTCGCCGAAGCCTTTCACGCTGGTCTACGGCAAATCGCCACCCTAAATCCGCAGCTTATTGAGATCATCGCTCTGTCGCTAAAGGTGACTCTGGCGGCGGTGGCGATCGCCACGGTCATCGGCTTTGTGGTTGGCGGAGTGCTGGCGGTCTATCGCTTTCCTGGGCGCGGAGCGCTGGCCGCTATCCTGAATGCCTTGATGGGGCTCCCACCGGTCGTGGCGGGTCTCTTCGTCTACCTGCTCCTGTCCAACGCAGGGCCACTCGGCGTGCTCCAACTCCTATACACGCCGCAAGCTATGATCATCGCGCAAGTCATCCTGGTGACCCCGATTGTCGCCGCGCTGACGCGGCAGACCTGCGAGGATCTGCTCGAGGAGTATCGCGAGCAGCTCCGTTCGCTCGGAGCGTCTTCGGCGGAGATCGTGACGACGCTTCTGTGGGACGGCCGCTATCGGTTGGTCACGGCCGTGCTTGCGGGCTTCGGACGCGCCATCGCCGAGGTCGGAGCGGTCATGATCGTCGGCGGCAATATCGACCATGTGACGCGAACGATGACCACGGCGATTGCGCTGGAGACGTCCAAGGGCAATATTGCCCTTGCGCTGGCCTTGGGCATGATCCTTCTTGCCATTGCGCTCGCCATCAATATGGCCCTGATGGGGATCAGGAGGCTTGCCTCCCATTTTGCCTATGCTTGATAATCCGAGATCGCTGGCAGAGGCGCGCGCGCTTTCCTCCGAGAGCCTCCTGCCGCTCGAGCTGCGTGGGCTCTCCATCGAGACGGGTGGACGGCGATTGATCAACAGCGTCGATCTTAGGGTCGAGGCCCCTGGCATCAGCGTCATCATGGGGCCGAACGGCGCGGGCAAGAGCCTGCTGCTTAAACTCATGCATGGGCTGATCCCACCGACCGGAGGGACCATCCTCTGGGCCGGCACGCCGATGAATAGAGAGGTCATGCGGCGTCAAGCCATGGTCTTCCAGAAACCGGTGCTGCTCCGCCGCAGCGCAGCCGCCAATATCGCCTACGCGCTCGGCTTGCGCGGCGTTGGGCGCAGCGACCGCAGCTCGCGTGCCTTCCAGGCCTTGCAGCTTGCCGGGCTGGAGCGACACGCTTTCACACCGGCGCGCGTGCTTTCTGGCGGTGAGCAGCAGCGGCTCTGCCTTGCTCGCGCCCTCAGCGTCGATCCCGACATCCTTTTTCTCGACGAGCCGACCGCGAGCCTCGATCCCGCCTCGACGCTCGCCATCGAGCGGCTGCTCATCGACGCGAAGCACCGTGGTATCAAGGTGATTGTCGTGACCCATGACGTGGGCCAGGCGCGAAGGCTCGCGCAAGACGTCATCTTTCTGCATCACGGCCGGCTTATCGAGCATCAGCCCGCGCCGCGCTTTTTCGAGCAGCCTGAAAGCGATGCCGCGCGCGCCTTCATGGCCGGCGGTCTGGTACTTTGATCATAAGGAGCACGCTCATGGCCGGTTTATTCGGACGACGAGATGTTCTGAGACTCGCTCTCGCAGTCTTCGTGCTTCTTGCCCTCGCGGTTCCAGTGTCGCGGGCGGCAGACGATTTCATCATCGTTCAGTCGACCACCTCCACGCAGAATTCAGGACTGTTCGAGCACATTCTGCCACTCTTCACCAAGAAGACCGGAATCGAGGTCCGCGTGGTCGCGGTGGGCACGGGCCAGGCCTTGAAGAATGCCGAGAAGGGCGATGGCGATGTGGTGCTCGTCCACTCCGAGCCGGATGAGGAGAAATTCGTGGCCAGAGGGTGGGGCGTGAAGCGCTACCCCGTCATGTATAACGACTTCATCATTGTGGGCCCCGCCGCAGACCCCGCCAAGATTGGCGGACTGAGGCAAGCACCGGAGGCTCTGAAGAAGATTGCCGAGGCGCAAGCGCCCTTCGCCTCCCGAGCGGACGATTCCGGGACCCACAAGGCCGAGCTCAAGCTCTGGAAGCAGGCAGGCGTCGATCCAAAGGCATCGAGCGGCAGCTGGTATCTGGAGACCGGCTCCGGCATGGGCGCGACGTTGAACACCGCGGTCGGCAAGCAGGCCTATGCGCTAACGGATCGGGGCACTTGGCTGGCCTTCGCCAATAGGGACGACTTCAAGGTTCTGGTCGAAGGTGACGACAAGCTGTTCAACCAATATGGCGTGATCCTGGTCAATCCGGCGAAGCACCCCAATGTGAAGGCCAAGGAGGGTCAGGCCTTCATCGACTGGCTCACCGGCCCAGAAGGACAGTCTGCAATCGCGAGCTACAAAATCGACGGCCAACAGCTTTTCTTCCCTAACGCCCGGCCGCAGAGCTAATCAGGCCACCGCTCCCCGTGGTGGGTTCGATCGAACCTGCTGGGAGTAAGACCAGCACTTGACCCCATCGGACTCGCTCAGATTGCAGCTCTCCATTGCCGTTGTCTTCCTTCCGGCGTAATAGGTTGCCGGACCGCCGTCGCTCGGGATTTTCCATAACCGAACGCCGTCCCAATGGTTTCAGAAAAAACCACTGCCTTGGCGGAAGCGACGATGACGCTGGCCCGGGGTGGCTCACCGGGCACTGTTATCCGTCGCTACCGAACCCATGTCCCATGTCAGTCCAACAAGCGACGCCTGTCGAGTTCCCGCTAAGGCGCGCCTTCTAGTGGATGAATCTAACACTTGGTGTCCTCGCCTGACGGCGGCAATGATTTTGTCTGGGTCTGCAGTCCAGGTGAAGGGGATGGGATCATTGTTTGTCTCCGCGACGAAGCGGTTGATAGCGGGCATGAGAGTAATGGAAATTCCAGTTCGCATGCGCCAACTCGCATGCGTCAATCCGGGGGAATCCTCTTGGGATTCAAATGTCAGATTTGATCCACTAGTGTATTTACTGGAAACCCGGCCCACCGTCAGTGGCGGCAAGCTCCGGTCCTTGATGAATCCAGACCCCAGGCAGCTACCTGCAGAAATAAGGTTGCCCGTCCGGAGCAACAAAGTAACCCGTTTGTGGATTGAATCCAGGGTAACGCTGCGAACAGTAGCTATACCAACCAGGCGTCTATGGAGGCGGCCCATAAGCCACCGGCCCATAATAGACAGGTGGCGGTGGCGGAGCGGGAACTACATACACCTCTCGGGGGGTGAGCGCGCTGCCTAAGATGGCTCCGATACCGAAACCCGCGAGACCGGTGCCGACTGCGGAACCATTCCCCGCTTGCGCCGGAGCCGGGAGCGATATCGCGGCCATTCCAATGAGCGCTGTGGCGGCGATGATTCTAAAAGTCGTCTTGGACATTGCCTTGCGAGTTCCTTGCTTGAAGCGCCGAGGGCTTCCCCCGTCGGCGCGAGATAATTCACCGATTGGCGGTTTCGCGCGGCAGGGTGGCGATGGTTTCCTCGATCATCCAGCTTTCGCCAGGGTCGATGCGGACACAGAATTCGCAGGGCCATGCGCGAGGCGTTTCGCATAGGGCCATGCCGCGGCAGAGGATGATTTCGACCTCCTCAGTGGGAACCTTCGGTAGGCTTGCTTGAAGGGGCATTGGGGGCGCAATCTCCTGCTAGCTGCTAGTGCGCAATATGCGCGCAAAATTATTATGAAGCCCTAAATCAGAATTTCCCAGAACCTGGAAAACGAGGCGATAAACAGGAGGGAGTGGAGGGGATCGGGTCTCATCATCCTGGTGCTTCTTGTTCTCGCGATCCTGGTTGCTCAGAGCCGCAGGAATTGTGAAGTTCCGGGATCCACTTGGATTCCCCGCATCTGGGGCAAAGCCCTAAAGCACCACCCGCAAATAGCATCCTAGGATCTCCTCAAAACCTGCGAAACAACCCCGTGCAAAGTAGCGCTGGCGCCCCTTGAGCGCCAAGTGCCCCCGGGGGACCGGTTGACCGGGACGGCGTGACAGATCGTGGCGGGCGAACTAAAGGAGGCAACGCTCAATTGGCAGCGAGAGGAGGTACCTGGCATGTTGCTAGCGTGGTCATGGGGGAGTGTTCCTCGTCATGGCGGCGGTGCTTCTCTCGGTTACAGGTACTTTGCTGGTACGTCGCTTCGTCGCCGTGGAGGTTCTCGAGCGCCACAACGAGGTGGCTGGCTTCATCTATGCCGTCATTGGCGTAGTATACGCGGTGCTGCTTGGTTTCACGGCGATTATTGTCTGGGAACGCCACGATAAAGCACAAGATGCGCTTGAAGCAGAAGCAAACGACCTCACAGACCTTTACCGTGACGCCGAAACCTTTCCAGATGACATTCGCAGAGAACTGGAAACTCAACTCCGAACTTATGCTCGGCTTGTGGTTGAGAAGGAATGGCCGGCTATGGCCGAACACAAATCAAGCCCGGAAGTCTGGGATGCGTATACCCAGCTGTGGCGAACCTATTACCAGCTCCAACCCGAGAACAGCGCGACAAAATTTGGTACACGGAGTCAATCTCAAAGCTGAACGAGCTTGGCGATCAGCGCCGGCTGCGTCTGTTAGGCAGCCGATTAGACGGAATGCCAGTCATAATATGGGTCGTGCTGCTCGGCGCCCGGGTCATCACGATTGGCTTCAGCTTCCTATTCGGCACCAGAAATACCGCAGCCCAGTTGGTTATCAGTATAGGGCTCGCGCTCACGATTGCTCTAGTAATGCTCTCGATCATGGCGCTGGAACAGCCGTTCGCCGGGATAACCCGCGTGCAGCCTCAGGCCTTCGAGCACCTCAAGATACCTTTAGCGTTTAGAGTCAACGCGAGGAACCTAAATTTTCTGGGCGTGGCCTTTCCGGGCCGCCGCAGGGCCCTCGGCACGCTACCGATTCCAACACCTGTAAATGCGAACAGGCGGACGCGAGGCTGTCATCCGGCGGTTGGGCGAGTCCGCCCTCAAGGCAGCCCAGCGTTGGGCAAACATCTCGCGCAGGAAAACGTCGTCGGTCGTCCCGTCGACCACGAACACGACGCGATTGAGCGGTACCACGTTGAGCAGCTCGTTGATCTCGAAGAGGCAGCCTTGTTACTGGGCGAGAAGCCGCGCAGGTCCATCAGTACGGCGTCGCCCTCGCCGATAAGACGGCCGAGCACCATCTTCAGTGGCAGAAGAATTCGCTCACGCGGTAGCGGCCGTCGAAGTCACGGCGGTGCGGCTCCGTCTCGGCAAGCCGCTGGGCGAGCGTCTCCGGCCCGAATATGAAGTGCGGTGACAGCTTGCCCTCGCCCGGCTCAACCGTGGTCGTGGCGAGGTCCGGGCCGGCGATAAGGCGGATGCTGCCGGTATAGCGCCACAATTTGCCGAAGGCGTTGAACAGTGCACGATAGGTTTTCGTGGCGAGTGGAGTCCTAAAATGGAAAGGTTTAGGCGTGACGCCGCTGGTAGACGTCATAGCCTTTGAGTTTTTTGACCATTTTGAAATCCTGCTTCAGCAATTTGGTGAGGCGGACTTTGTCTCCATCGACCACGTCGTCATCAAGTTGCAATTCGTGCTTCACGACTAACCAGCGGACTTGCAGGTCACGGCCAATTTTTAGAACCTCATCGGGCGTATACGGATTTACGGTGTGATCGAACATCAGAACTGGAACGCGCGGCTGACGGCCAGTCGTGTAATAAAAAAGGTCTTCGCCGGGCAGTATTAGAATTGCGTCCTCCTCTGGGATCTCGTGCTCCGCATAGCGCGCAAGCTGCTCGAAATTTGGGATCCAATTCCCACGCGTCGAGAGCCCCTTCAATTCCGGGAGCGTCGCTTCAGTCAGCTGACCATCGTCGAGCTTGGCATAATCGAGCCGCTCATGCGACCAGACGTAGGTTCCGCCAGCGATCAAAAGGAATGTACTTGCCAACGTCGCAGTTGGTGCAGTCATCCAGACTGAAGGCAGCTTCGAAAGCAGCGCTACACTGTTGATCGAGCATGCAAATAAGACGATGAACAGAGGCCAGATGGCATAGGTTGACCCCCACAGCTGTTGTGACATGAGCGCTCCATTGATTGTGCCTATGAGAATGAAAGGCAGGAGCATAGACAGGCCCGCTCTTTGTCTCAGGCTCAGCACGGCAACAACAAATGAGACGATCAGCAGCGCTGGCCAAAGAGCGAGCAAGCGGTCTGCTCTTTCCGACGGATCAGGATCAATGAGCAGGTAGATCGCAGGCCACGCGAACGGCACAGCAAATAACAACGCTGACAAGAGTGCCCACGTGTCCTCGCGGCCCCACAACAAAAGCAATGTGCCGAGCACAAAGAAGCCAATCCATATGGGAAGGTTTGGATCCTCATAGATGGCCAACGTGTCAGCCAGCGGAGGCATGCGTCGCGAGGCGGCGTACTGGACGGTCCAGTGCAGGTAATTCTCCAAACCAGCGGTGATCTGAATGATCAAAAGTGCCAAAAGAAGCCCAATCGCGGCCCCAGCGAGTATTGCGGCGTAATGGCTGATTGGGCGGTGTCGCATTGCCCCAATTCCAGCTAACCCAAACAGCGCCAGACACGTGGTGGCGAGAAATGCAGAGCCGGTGTTCTGCTTGATAAAGAGCGGAATGACCAATGTCATGCCTGCTAGCACGCCGCCCAGAAGAGATCCCTCCCCATCAGCAAAATGTTGGAGAAGAAGGATGCCGAGAAGAATGGCGAAGGTGCAGTCCGGATCGTAGAACGGGTGGGGAAAGACGCAGTAGATGCCGAGCACCACGAGAGGTAGGCTCAACGAGAATGCTAACAAGGGGGCATGCGGCGTCTCGCGAAACAGGTTTATGAGAATGCGCCATGTCAGGACGGTGGCACCCCCGCCCATCACCGCGCAATAGACGACGTGGTGCCAGAAGGCCCGCCCAGCAAGCTTGATGAGGGCAGCCTGAATGAGAAAGGTAAGAGGGGGATACGGAAAGGGGAAATCGCGATAGGGAACTTGTCCCAGTGACATTCGAAAAGAGTTTTCGAGAACGTAACTGAGATCCCAAAGCACTCCGAGCCTTGAGTTTTGCCAGACAACCACCAGCGCCGTGGCACTAAACAGGAAGAGAGCTGAAAGCCAATCCCATGGGGAGACTGGAGCGGCTATTTCATCCGCGCTCATCGATTGGTTGATGATCAAGGTACTGCGCAACAGGCAAGCTCTTTAATCGTGAGCTTGAAATGTGGCAAGAACCTGCTCAATGACATTTAGGGCGTTGAACTCGTAAGCGCGTAGCCAAATCCGAATAGAAGCGAGCTTGATGAAGGCAAGGTAGTTAGCTGCGAGCTTGTCTGGTCAACGCTCGCAGTCGCATGGCGGGGGATTGCCGGCAAAGCGGTCGTCATCCAGCCGACTGCCGTGACTCACGCCAGGCAGCACAACCATCGCGACTTTGCTGCCGGCGCTGCAGAGTCCCGCGTCACCGGACGATGATCTTGTCGTCGCGGACTTCTACGGCGAAATTTGCGTCGGTCATTCCGCAAAGAAAGTCGGCCGGGAAATCCGGCCGACCTTCCGAAAGTTCTCAGTAGCAGACCCAGACCCAGCCAGCGGGGGTGAAATTCCAGCATGAGCCAACGCCATAAGCGTACCAGCGACCATTCCACCATCGGCCCTGGCCAGCGTACCAATGACCGTTATGCCAACGACCATTGTGCCCATTCCGGTGTCCGTGGCCAGGATGGCCGTGAACGTGGCCATGCCCGTGCCGAGCATGTCCATGCCCATGGCTGGGGCGCCCGTGGTGTCCGTGACCGCCATGGCCATGGCCATGACCGCGACCACCATGACCGTGACCACCGCCATGACCGTGACCACCCCCGCCATGACCGTGACCGCCATGACCGTGACCACCCCCGCCATGACCGTGACCACCCCCGCCATGACCACCGCCTTTGGCTAAGATCTCCGACGGCAGCATCAACGCGGCTAGAATTCCTAGAACGAGAGAAATTTTGCGAAGCACTTTGTTATCCTCCCATAGTGACCGGATGCCCGGAAGGGCTCACCGGGTTCACATAACCCACTCCAACTCGCACCCAGATGCAATCTCTAAGCGCCGCGAATGGCCTGGCCAGGCGCCGCGGCGTCACATCTTCCTCAACCTTACCCCTGGCGCTTGCCGTTGGTGAACTCGACGCCGAGCGAGGCGAATAGCTTCCAGCATCTCACAGCTCAGGTAGCAATGGACCTAATAACCTTCGGCGCCCAGCGGGATAAAATGAGGATCATTCTTTCCCCAGATCGCGAGCCGGGAATGAGGTCGAGCTGTATCTCTTCGGCGCCAGGACGGGCCATAAAAGCAATGTCCAATGTGTATCCATCCGGCGACACACGTTGCGGTCCGCGCCGTGGAGATATTGGACATTACGAATAGTGTCAGCGCGGCAGGCTTCCCGATTCTCCGGGGTTGGTGATCGCTAATAGGCTTCCCACGTGCCCCAAGCGTCGCTGAAGCCCTCCAAGTAGGCATTACCGTTTTGGCTGATGATCGCCGCAACGCGCTCGGGATGCGCGAGGGCGAGCCTATAGCCGGTCGGGGCCCCATAATCGAAGACATATATCGCATAACGGATCAGGCCGAGTGCGTCGATAAATTCACCGATCACGCGTGCGAGATTGTCGAAAGTGTAGGCGAAGCGGCCACGGGGCGGCGCGACGGTGTTTCCGAAGCCGGGAAGATCCGGCGCGATCACCGATATTGACCCGCGAGCTCCGGAATAAGGTCGCGAAACATGTGGCTGGACGTAGGGAAACCGTGCAGTAACAGCACGACCGGCGCGGCGGCAAGACCGGCCTCGCGGTAGAAGACCTCTACATCGCCGATCCATCAGCGTTCGATAGGTCACCGTCATGACGGAAACTCCTCTGATATCGGAATCGCTCGGGTTCGGGTTGCCGGCGAGCAGCGCCGCAGCTGACATGATCTGAACCGACTGGCAGTATCCGCACTGGACCATTTCGAGGTCCAGCCATGCTGTCTTAATCTTTGACCTTCCGCCGTGCCGACAAGTCCGCTTCGGGTCAATGGGGGCTACGCCCAAGAAGCGTTTCAGCGGCGAGCTGCCATGCGCGAGCTAATTCGGCAAGCTAGGAAACTGCTCAGTGAAATGAGCTAGGCCGTGAAATATAAACCCCCTTGGAGGGCTTGGGAGATTCCGTGGGGTCTACGTAGCTTTGCAAAGCAAGGGCTTAGCACTCAAAAGCGTGTCGTTAACTCCGTCAGCCACGCCGGAGACGCGGTAACGAGCTTTTCTTCCAACGTCTTGTCGAGACCGCTCGCAATCGAAACGCCGGTCACTATCAAAATTACGCCGAGCGCCATCTTTGCAGCGGTCCCTGCCGCGTGCAGCTGATTGCGCCATCGCATCAAAACTTCCCGCGACAATAGCCCCAGAACGAGGAGCGGAAGGGCCGCGCCGATACCGAACACCAGCATCGACAGGGCCACCTGGCCAAGGTCCTTTCCTTGTGCCGCCAGCACCGATGCCGCGCCGAGCGTGGGGCCAACGCAAGGGCTCCACACTGCGCCAAGCAACAAGCCAACGCAAAATTGGCCTGCAATCCCAGGTATCGAAAAGCCTCCAAATTGCTGTTCCGCCCAATTGCTCGCGGGACCCGCTGCAACTGCTACCCGCTGCTGAAGCGAAGGCATAATGAGAACAAAGCCAATCAGGACCAGGAGAACCGCTGCAGCCGATCGGAGCAGACCCGCATCGAGTCCAATCGAAAACCCAATCGTCGCGATGAACAGTCCGATCGCGACGAAAGAGATCGCGACGCCCGCCGCGAGCGCAACTGACCCCAGTCGATGCGCAGAAGCAGCAGCTCCAAACACGATTGGAAGAAGCGGCAACACGCATGGCGAGAGCACCGACAGGAGGCCTGCGAGAAAGGCGAGACCGGTGACACCAACGCCCATGGAGAACGCTCAGATTGCCTTCTTCAGGAGATCGCTGATCGCACTGGGGTCAGTACTCCCAACGGAACGGTCTATCTCCTTGGCGCCCCTGAACACTATCAATGTGCTCTGCTGCTGAACTTGCAGACTACGCAGCACGGCCTTCTGGGTATCGAAATCCACATCGAAAATCTGCAAATCTTTGTACTCCGGAAGCAATGATAGCTTCTCGATAATGGGCTTTTGCGCACGACATATTGGACACCAAGGTGCTGAGACGTCGACCAAGATGGACTTGCCCGCCGCTTGTGCTGCTTCAAAGGCTTTTTGATCGAATGGGATGCGGTCGGCGGCGAATGAGATCACCGCCCAAAGGGTGGTCGCCACTATTGTCATGCTTGCCAGAAGCATCCTCTTGGAGGTCATCGCCACTCTCCGATCTTAACTATGTGGTACGGAACGAAGCAGAGCCTCATTCGAACAAGGCTGTTGCTGCCAGAAAGCCCACGCACGGCTGATACTCATTCGGCCTGTTTGCTCCTCCACCGTAACATCGCGCGTGTGCCCGGCGTATTCACATGCAGTCACTTCACCGAGAGCTGGCCGGCGGTATGCGCCACCACGAGTTCTCCGACTTGGTCTCTTCGCCAAGAAGCTTAGGAGCAGCGTGCCCACTGCGACAACATCATGGCGCATTCTCACCCGCTTTGGGTCAGTGGCGGACGATTGGCTGCGGGGCAAATGGCCTCATAGCCTGCTCGCTCCAACTCATCTGGACTTTTCCTCGTGAGAAGGCGCTTGGGATGAAGCAGGAGGAGCATTCAAAGCGCGAGTGGCCTGCTGCTGCTCCCGACTGCCGTCCTTCGGCTTCTGCACCGTGTCGAGGCCGAAGCAAAGCTTGATAAGATGCACCGTCATTTGCGCTTTTTCGTCCGATCACACGACACTGACGCTCGCGTGAAGCCGAGTGAGACCGGGCTGACGCAAGCGTGAACAGGAGTGACGCCAGGCCGCTGCAGTTCACGGCTATAGCTAACCTTGGTGGTCTTCGCCACACACGCATGCAACAATTGACTGGAGAGAAAGATGAAACTCACCCAGAAATCCGGCGCCACGATTGCCATGACCGCGGCCGCCCTGATCATCTCGGGCGCGACCCTGATGTCGGCCGCATCCGCCGACACCGTTAAGGGCCAGTGCTTCGGCGTCAATGGCTGTAAGGGTCAGGGCGCTTGCAAGAGTGCCAAAAACGACTGCAAGGGCAAGAACTCGTGCAAAGGCCAGGGCTTTCTCAGCATGACCGAGGAGGATTGCAACGGTCAAAACGGCCAGTTCCAGAAGAGCTGAGACTGAAATGTCGCCGGCCGGCCGCTTTGAGCGGCCGGCCTCCGCTCCGTCCAAAGGCTTTTGGAGCTGAAGCGATGAGCACGACGAAGCCGCCGTTCCTCGGATTTGGCTTAGGCCTGCGGCCGCAGCACTATCGCGAAATCCTCGACGGCACGCCCAAGGTTGATTGGTTCGAGGTGATCTCGGAGAACTACATGATCCGGGGTGGCCAGCCGCTCAGCATGCTCGATCAGATCTGCGAGCGTTATCCGGTGGTGATGCACGGCGTGTCGCTCTCCATCGCCTCCACGGCGCCTCTCGACATGGAATACCTGCAGCGCCTTAAGACGCTCGCCGAGCGCGTAAATCCAAAATGGATCTCCGACCATCTCTGCTGGACCGGCGTGCACGGCGTGAACCTTCACGACCTCTTGCCCATCCCCTACACCAAGGAGGCGCTCGACCACGTGGTGCAGCGCGTCACCCAGGTGCAAGATTTCCTCGGCCGTCGCCTGACGCTGGAGAACGTGTCGAGCTACGTCACCTTCGGCCAGTCGGAGATGACCGAATGGGAGTTCGTCAGCGAAGTCGCGACCCGCGCTGATTGCTGGCTCCTGTTCGACGTCAACAACGTCTATGTGAGCGCCTTCAATCACGGTTTCGACGCGGGGGCCTTCTTGCGCGGCGTCCCGCGCGACCGCGTGGTCCAGTTCCATGTGGCGGGTCACAGCCACGAGGAGAGCCACATCATCGACACCCACGACCATCCGGTCTGCCCCGAGGTGTGGGAGCTCTATCGCGCCGCCGTCGCCCATTTCGGTCCGGTCTCGACCATGATCGAGCGCGACGACAACATCCCGCCTCTGGCCGAGCTGGTCGATGAGCTCAGTCACGCCAGGGGGATCGCCGCTGAGGTGCTCGGGGCCGAGCGGATGGAACCGGCGGCATGAGCGGGCTCAAGGCGCTGCAGGAAAGCTTCCAACGCGGCGTGCTTGCCGGCGACGATACGATCCTGGGGGAGATCAAGGGCAGCGCCAAGGAGAGCCGCGACGTCCTGTTTGGCGTCTACCGCAATGCCTACGTCCTCCGCCTCATCGAGGTGCTGACCGATGACTACGAGCAGCTACACGCTTATCTCGGCGACGCAGGCTTCGCCAAGCTTGCCCGCGCCTATATCGACGCACATCCCTCCGACCGGCGAAGCGCGCGGGATTTCGGGCGCCATATGCCCCGGTTCCTGCGCCACGCCGACACTCACGCCAAGCACCCCGAGCTTGCCGAGATCGCAGAGCTGGAGAAGGCGCTCGGTGATGCCTTTGACGGGCCAGACGCCGAGCCCTTGAGCTTGGAGCATCTTGCCGCTATTGCACCACAGGATTGGCCTCGCCTCGTTTTCGAGCCCCATCCCACCGCGATCCGCCTGACCTTCACGACCAATGCCGCCGACCTCTGGTCAGCGCTGCATGGAGAAGCTCGTCCCCCGAAGCCCAGGCACCTCGAAGAGCGCGAAGCTGTCATCGTCTGGCGGCAAGAGTTCATGGCGCGTTTCCGGCCCCTGCCGCCCGAGGAGGCCATGATATGGGACGAAACCGCCAAGGGCGTGGCCTTCGGCGCGCTCTGCGAGATGGTGGCGACCTTCGCCGGCACCTACGGCGCCGAGCTCCGCGCCGCCTCCTATCTCAAGGGCTGGGTCGACATGGGAATGCTGACGAACTGCCGGATTGGGTAGTGCCTGGGTCGGATCCCGTCAGGGGACGTCACCAGCCGGACTTGCAGATAGTCGGGTGCGTCAGGTCCGCTTTGGGTCAGTAGCCGACGTCGCCGCGTCGTGGAGGCTTGTCAGTTTAGCGCCACAAGCCGACATGAGCTGTGCTGCTAATGCCAACTTGCCACTGAAAGTTTGAAAAAGCTATTCTCGCCGGGACTTCGGGGGATAGGGGGCAATCCATGATGAGCACGGCTTCAGCCTCCGCTTGGCCATCAATTCCGGGCGGAGCATACCTCGTCGCGGTCATCCTGACGGCGCTTGGGCCTGGATAACCTCATTGGTCAATTACTGACGTCCCGCCACGGGCGAGGTTTCACTCTCTGATAGGAGTTCCAGCAGTGGAAGCGCTAGAAACAAAGGAAAAGATCGAAGAGACAATGGAAGGCCACGAGCGGGCCCCGTCGCGGCTTCGCATCGGGCTGATGATCGCCGGGCTCGCTGCGCTACTCGCTTTGATGGAGACAGGCGGCAAGTCTGCTCAAACCGAAGCAGTCAACGCGAACCTTCAAGCCTCCAATCTGTGGGCGTTCTTCCAAGCCAAAACAGCCCGAATGACGACGATCCGCACGGCGGCTGAGACCGCCAGCCTTACTCTCTTGAATGATCTACCTGCAGCGACCAAAGAGGCTATCCAGAAACAGATCGATGCCTGGAACGCCACTGCCGCTCGCTATGAAAGCGAACCTCAGACCGGAGAGGGGCGGAAAGAACTCACTGAACGAGCACTGAAGGCTGAGGCCGAACGTGATCACGAATTGGCCGCCTATCATCTCTTTGAGATAGGTTCGGCAGCATCTCAGCTCGCGATCGTGCTCGCCTCGGCAGCGATCATCACGGGGGCCACGTTCTTAGTCTATATGGCAGGCGGCCTTGGAATAGTTGGTGCTGGATTTGGTGTTATCGCGTGGCTCGCACCGACGATGCTACATCTGTAGTCGAAGCCACCGCTCAAAGGGCTGCGTAGTCACCTCCGGTCCGCTTCTAAATTGAAAACGGCCATCGTTCTTGCGCCATGGCATGTCGCAGAAGTGCCGGAAGCAGCCAGCAGACCGCCGCGAACAGACGTATCACCACCGCCGTAGCGCCCTTCAAGCTGGGAGTGCACGCCGTTGTTCCATTCTATCGACTGCATGAGGTCCGTCTTTCTGGAGTTCGTCCGCGATGCTGCCGCGCTCCGCATCCATGTTGGGACCGATATGATGCGTGACCTGTCCGGTTGGCGTAGCCGCTGATCGGATGGAGCTCTCCCCTTTGCATCGATATCGTCTACTAACGACTTGGAGAGTTGTTATGTTTTGCTGGCCAGTTCATTCTCCCCTCGATTGGCGTCCGTAAGGATCCGAAACAGTATTGAAGGAGAACGTATATGTCCGCGCAACACGAAGCCGGCCAGCCTCCCGAACATCTCCGACGTCGCAGCTTCCTTAAGGCCTCAGGTGCAATCACTGCCATGACGTTGGTTGGTACCGGGACGCTAAGCAGCATTGCATACGCCGACGCACTGACCTACGAGCAGCGCGAAAAATTGACCCCGGACAACATTTTGGCGCTCATGAAGAAGGGCAACAAGCGTTTTTACACCGGCCAGCCCGCAAACCACAATTTCCTGGCGCAACAACGCGCCAGCGCCAAGGGTCAACACCCGGCTGCGGTACTGCTTAGCTGTATCGACTCGCGAGCTTCAGCCGAGACGATCATGGACCTCCGCATCGGTGCCATCTTCAACTGTCGCGTGGCGGGCAACGTGGAAAATTCCGATATGCTTGGCAGCATGGAGTTCGCCTGCAAGCTGGCTGGGGCCAAGGTGGTTCTGGTCATGGGCCATACCGCGTGCGGCGCTATTAAGGGCGCTATTGACAACGCCGAACTCGGCAATCTCACGGGGTTATTGGCAAAAATTAAGCCTGCTGTGGTGGCGACGACGTATACCGGCGAAAGGACGTCGAAGAATTCCGAGTTCGTTGACGCCGTCGCGCGCAAGAATGTTGAACTCACGATGGCCGACATCCGCAAGGACAGTCCCGTGCTCGCCGAGATGGAGTCGAGCGGCGCGATCAAGATCGCCGGCGCGATGTACAACCTTGAGACGGGTGTCGTGGATTTCTTCGCTGCGTGAGTTTGGGCGCGCCCGCGCCGACTGCGACTATTACGCGCCGGCCCCCTAAAACCCGCGTCCCGGTTTTGTCTTTGCGCTCATGGTAATGCCCAAGCGAATGCGGGCGTTTGGTAAAACTACTGACAGCTTGGCGCGCAGACGCGCATATTCCTCACCAGTGATCGCCCCTGATTTTTTTGATCAAGCTTCTCGATCTCGTCGGCGGCACTGAAGCCAACGACACGACGCAGCTCGACGCTGCCCCTAGATTGGACGAGGACGACCTTTTCTTCGCCGGTGACTAGGGCGTGTGGCGCGGCACCTGGCATGGCACCCACCGCAGGAACTGGGAAGGGATCGCCGCGACCGGCCGGAACGCGACCCGGACCGTCATCATCATCGGCCGGTTCGCCGGTGGCAAGCTGGCGGAGGACTGGGTCGAATACGATCGGTTCAACCTGTTCCGCCAGCTCGGCACTCTCTAGCCTATTGGGTGCCCGACGCTTGGCTTGCGACGACCTGCTTGAGGAGTTCCGGTCCGACTGAGATTTCGCCGGTAAAGGGTCGACTGTAGGCAGCGATCAGCAAGACTGAGAGTCCAATACCGGTCGCAAACAGCGTCAGCGCGATGCCGCAGGTGAGCCGGTTGTCACCATGCACCATGGCAATCGCAATCAGCGTCAAAAGCGCCTGGAGCAATAAGCCAGCCCATTTGATGGAGCTAACCGTTGATTGGCTGATAACGATGCGCTGACGCCGAGCCTCCAGAGCAGTTTCCAGCGCTGTTATGATCTCGCGTTGGGCCATTCTTTGACCGTCATCAGCGAGCGTTATGGCCAGCGTGCTTTGCAATGCCTCGATTAGCGCCGCAGGTAGCGCCGATATAGTTGCACGCTGTCGCGCCATTGCCGGCCATTCGTGATTTACCGCCTCGTCAACGTGCTGGGCTATAAGTGAGCGAAGCCGCCCTTGTTGCTCGGCGGGAAGGCTTGCGGCCAGCAAGTTAACGGTACGAAGGGCGCTGGCCTCGGTCGCGACGGCTACCTTCGCCCGCTCGAAATCGCTCCACACCTGTGCGGCGATGAAGCCGACCAGCAAGCCGAAGATGATGCCGAGCGGGGGTAGCATCCCAGGAGAGAGGGCCTTGAAAGCACGCGCCCGTTCGCCCACGGCGAGTTTCGTCACTATCCAATGGACGATGGCGGCTACGAGATATGCGCCGACAAAGACAACGACCGCCATCCATGCCACAGGAAGGTTGAACAGCCAGTAGCTCATCATCAGTCCCATCGGTAGCAAAAACGGCGCTGGCGTGGCCGAGGAACTAGCTTAGCGGGTTAGCCAAGACATCACCACTTCCGGGGCTACCCGCTTTTTTAAGGGCAAGAAGCGCCTTCAGCTGGTGAGGGCACTTGAGCAACTCATCGACTGCCATGGCGAAGGTAACTACGCCGATTACACACTCAAGCTGACTTTCCCTCGTAATCCCAATGGTGCCTACCTCTTGAAATGCGGTGGGACGTGACGTGTGGCGCAGATTCGGGGTTCCGAATGCGTGGCGCTAATCGCGGGGCTAATTTTGGCAAGCGATGTGGAACACTCAGAATATTGAGCCGGCTGCGCGCAAAAACGTTGAGGCACTGGCCGCCGGCTCGGTAGCTCCAACGTTTGGGGTCATAGGCGGCGCGATCAACTCTATACAAGGGAAAAGATCCTAGCCGTGGGGCTCTGCTCGGTCCCGGCGGCCGCAACGCCCAATGAATTGCACTTGAGAGATGGCGAAAGCCGCCGCATGGTGGTCCGGTCGGAATCGCAAAGATGCAACCGATGCGAACGGCGCTCCACAAATCGCGTCGCCGGATGGTTCCTGTCTCCGCCCCTTATTCCCCATCCGCGCGATGCGACGCAGCTCTAATCGCTGCGCTAGTCTTCGCCGTTCATCTCGCGAATGCTCTCCTTGCCGGATGGATGGGCTATCTGTCGCCTGATTCATGGGACTATCTGCGGCTGGCGAAGAGCCTCTATGTCTATGGCTATCCGAGCCTCGACGAGACTTCCTATTACGCCGTCTTTCCCTTCGGCTATCCCCTGCTTCTCGCCTTGGTCAGCCCGGGCATCGATCTTGCCCAAACCGCTGTCGCGTCCAAGCTAGCCAATGCCGGCCTCTGGATTTCCGCCTACTTCGTGCTGAGAGGCCTGCGAATTTCGCCGGTGCTCGCGGCCGCGCTGGTGACGACCCCCTTCTCCCTCTGGATTGCGGCGATGAGCTGGTCGGAAAATCTGATGCTGCTGGCGCTGATCCTGACGCTCGCACGCATAGATCGGCTGCAAGAGGGAACATCACGCAGGCAGGCTGCCTCCGTCCTCCTTCTCCTCGCCGCGCTTCTTCTCGGCATAGCGAGCCGCTATGTTTTCGGTTTCGTCATCCTGGGCCTTGCGGCGGCTTATCTCGTCTCGTTCCGCAAGACGCTTCGTCCAGGCATCTTCCTCGCCTTCGCTCTGTCGGAAGGCTTCTTCGCGCTCTACCTCCTCGTCAATCTGCGCCTGACAGGATACTCAACCGGAATGGAGCGCATCGCGGCGTCGGACAGCGCCGGCTATCTGGTGTTCACATTTGCGTGAGCCAACTATCAACTGCTCCTGTCCATCATGCTGCCTGTTGCCGCCATCGCCTTTCTCACAGCCCGGCATTGGCGGCTCAATCCCTTAGCGACAATGACAGCGCTGGCTGGCGTCGGTTATCTCGCCATCATCGTCTATCTGCGTTGGCGCAGCCATTTCGATCCCTTCGATCAGCGGCTCCTGGGGCCCGCTTGGTTCCTTCTCGCGCTGGCACTCGTTCTAGCGGCGCGGACGCATGAGCTCGAAGACAGACGCCTGCTCGGAGTGATCAGCCTTATCTGCCTCTCGCTCTGGGCTGGCTATTCGGTCCATGGCAAAACAGCTCGTGACCTCATGGAAAGAGGCGAGGCCGGGACGACCCCAGCGCAAGCGGTGCGGAACTACGCGAAGGCCTTTCATGGGCATGACGAGATGACCTCCTTCATCAGCGTGGCTGTGCCCTCGCCGCGCGTCTCCATGGACGCCGACCCCGACCTCTATTACGGGGATCTCGACGTCTTCATCCCGCAAACGGCGCCTTCCGACCCGCGTGAAACACTCGATGCCTTCAGCAAGAGGGTTCTCGCGGCCGGCATCGATCTCGACCATTGCGCTGTCGACTTCTCACACCTGACCTCGGAGGTGGAACTCTCCAAGATCATCGACGCCCGCTATCGCGCCGGCTTCACGAAATTCGACCGCGCCTTCAATTCAGCGCTCGCTGGCCGAATCCACAAAATCTTTCGCGCCAACGCTTTCGTCCCGTGCAGGGAGTTCCTGAAAGACGAGCCTGCGCGCTGACGGCAGGGCGACCTGGCGGTAGCCGCCTATGGGCTACAACAAAGATTTGTCACGGACACCTAAATTCATTGGGTGGGAACTGAAGCTGGTGATGGAGGACAATGAAGTTTAGGAGGAAGGCAATGGCACGGACTGGATATTGGCTGACACCGCCGACGAGGCTGACGTTCATTATTTCCGTGGTTTTGGTGATCCTAGCCTTGCTCGTTCGCTATGCACACGTCTCGATCCCTGTGGTCAATGCCCACGTTTTTGAGACCTTACTCGGTAAGACCGTCGTCCCGGACAGAAACACCTGCGAGTCCGGCGAACGGACCCCGCAAAGGCCAGAACCGACCAGCCAAGGTGATCGGGGCTGCGTAAGGGAGACGTTAGATGATGTTGCTGTACCCAGTCCAAAGGGGCTGGGGGCTCAAGGTGAGCGATGAGTTCGCTGTCCTGCTCTGTGCTATTCATCATTCGGAAACCCACGCAACTGGCGACGAAAGGCGTTGATGGCAGGAACACAAGATAGATCCTCTTCCAGTGGCGTACCGCTTATGGCAGGAGAGCCGCTCACCAGTCTTGGCTCCAAATGCGACACCCACGATCGGTAAGGCGATCATTGAATCTGATGAGAAAAAACCTACCTCTCCTTAGCGCAGAAACCATATCCGAGCCGCGCGAAAGTCGGCGATTTCTCTCCATGAATCTGGCCCTTTTTCATCCCGCGGTTGCCGCGTGGTTCAATGGAAGCTTCGCTGCGTCCACACCGGCGCAAGCCGAAGCGTGGCCTGCCATTAAAGCAGGCCAGAACGTTCTGATTGCCGCACCGACGGGCTCGGGCAAAACGCTCGCCGCCTTCCTCGGGGCTATTGATGGTCTCGTTCGGCAGGGGTTGGAGGGTGGCCTCAAGGACGAGACGCAAATCGTCTACGTGTCTCCGCTTAAGGCGCTGTCAAACGACATCCAGCGGAACCTCGAAGTACCACTTGCTGGTATCCAAGAGACGTTGCGAGCGGAAGGGCTACCGCATGTGAACATTCGCACCTGGGTGCGGACCGGCGATACGCCGCCAGCTGAGCGCCAACGCATGAGCAAGGTCCCACCGCACATCGTGGTCACGACGCCGGAGTTGCTTTACATTCTGCTCAGCTCCGAGTCCGGCCGCGCCATGCTTAAGACGACACGCGCCGTGATTGTGGACGAGATCCATGCCTTGGCGCCGAACAAGCGAGGGTCGCATCTTGCCCTTTCGCTTGAGCGCCTGTCGTCCCTATGCGGGACCCGCCTGCAGAGGATCGGATTGTCGGCAACCCAGAAGCCAATCGAAGAGGTCGCCCATTTCTTGGTCGGGGCGGGCTCAGAGGACGAACCGGCCCCCGATTGCTTGATTGTTGATAGCGGACATTACCGCGAGCGTGACCTCCAACTCGAAGTCCCGTCTTCGCCGCTGGAAGCGGTCATGTCGGCAGAAGTCTGGGATCAGGTCTATGACCGTTTGGCGCAACTCGTCGAAGGCCATCGCACCACGATCATCTTTGTGAACACGCGTCGAATGGCCGAACGCGTGACGCGCAAACTTTCCGACCGTCTCGGCGATGACTGCGTGGCCGCGCATCACGGTAGTCTCGCCAAAGAGCAGAGGTTGGCCGCCGAAGGGCGTCTTAAGCGAGGCGAGCTGAAGGCGATGGTGGCGACTGCCTCGCTCGAGCTCGGCATCGATATCGGAGAGATCGAGGTCGTATGCCAGTTGGGTTCGCCCCATTCGATCGCGAGCTTTTTGCAACGCGTCGGACGTTCGGGACATAGCGTCGGCGCCAAGCCAAAAGGTCGCCTCTTCCCCCTCTCCCGCGATGACCTCGTGGAATGCGCTGCATTGATAGACAGCGCCAGTCGCGGCGAGCTCGATCGGCTGGTGATGCCTGATGCGCCGCTCGACGTGCTGGCACAGCAAATCGCTGCTGAGGTAAGCGCGCGGGAATGGAAGGAAGACGAGCTGTTTTCGCTTTTGCGACGCGCCTGGCCTTACCGAAAACTCGCGCGTGAGACATTTTCCGCCGTGCTTCGCATGCTCGGGGACGGTTTCAGCACGCGCCGCGGCAGACGCGGCGCCTTGATCCATCGCGACGAGGTCAACGGCGTGATTCGTGGGCGCCGGGGCACGAGGCTTACGGCGCTCACCTCAGGCGGCACGATCCCGGACAACTCGGATTTCCAAGTTTTGCTCGAGCCGGAAAACCATGTCGTCGGTACGGTGAACGAAGATTTCGCCGTCGAGAGCCTTGCAGGCGACATCTTCCAGCTCGGCAATACGGCCTATCGCATTTTGCGCGTCGAACGTGGAGTCGTGCGCGTAGAGGATGCCCACGGTGCTCCGCCCACCATTCCGTTCTGGCTGGGCGAGGCCCCAGGCCGCAGTAACGAGCTGTCCCAGTCTGTCTCTCGCTTTCGAGCGGAGATGGAGAGGCGTCTTCGCAACGATCCGCAAGGCGCCTTGCGATGGTTGGTGGAAGATCTTGGACTCACCGTCGTAGCTGCCGAGCAACTCGTTGACTATCTGAGAGCCGCTCACGGCGCTCTTGGCTGTCTGCCAACGCAAGACACCCTCGTCTTCGAACGCTTCTTCGACGAGGCGGGCGGCATGCAACTTGTGATCCATTCACCCTATGGCAGCCGCATCAATCGCGCCTGGGGATTGGCGCTGCGCAAGCGCTTCTGTCGCAAGTTCAACTTCGAGCTTCAGGCGGCCGCGACCGAAGACAACATCGTGTTGTCGCTGACCACGGCTCACAGCTTTGAGCTTGCCGGTGTCGCGCGCTATCTCAATTCCGCAAGCGTCAAGGACTTGCTGATCCAAGCGCTGCTCGACGCGCCGATGTTCACGACCCGCTGGCGCTGGGTCGCCAGCGTGGCGCTCGCACTGCCGCGGTGGCGAGGCGGCAGAAAAGTGCCCCCACAGCTCACGCGCATGGCGGCTGAAGATTTGATCGGCACCGTTTTTCCCGATCAGATTGCCTGCGCTGAAAACCTCGTGGGTGAGCGCGAGGTCCCCGACCATCCGCTCGTGAACCAAACCATTTCTGACTGCTTGAACGAAGCCATGGACATTAATGGCTTGGAGCGCCTGCTTGCCGGCTTGGAGCAAGGTGACATCCAGGTCGTTGCGCGCGATCTGACGGAGCCCTCGCCCCTCGCGCACGAAGTACTGACAGCGCGGCCCTACGCTTACCTCGATGACGCGCCGCTCGAAGAGCGCCGGACGCAAGCCGTGATGAGCAGGCGTTGGACCGATCCGGAGACCGCTTCCGAGCTCGGCCAACTTGACGAAGCGGCGATCACCCGCGTTCGCGAGGAAGCTTGGCCTGATCCAAGCAATGCCGATGAGCTGCATGATGCGCTCGTTTGGCTTGGCATCCTGACCGAGGCGGAGGTCGCCTCTCGTACCGATTGGAGCGAATGGCTCGGCGATCTCGCACGCGCGCGGCGCGTGACACGGTTCAGCACGGGGCAAGCATCCTTCTGGGTTGCGGCCGAGCGCCTACCGCATGTTCAAGCGTTGTGGCCAAACGCGGCCCTCGGCCCGGCGATTTTACCTCCCGCCAGTGCCGAGCCTTGCGAGGGGCCCGAGCAGGCGTTGGTTGAGATCGTTCGCGGTCGCCTCGAAGGCCAAGGACCCTTAACCCGAGCGGAACTCGCGACCACGCT
Organism: uncultured Alphaproteobacteria bacterium; assembly: GCA_963804515.1. Taxonomy (GTDB): domain Bacteria; phylum Pseudomonadota; class Alphaproteobacteria; order Rhizobiales; family Methyloligellaceae; genus Methyloceanibacter. The sequence goes on from CAWDQR010000001.1 coordinate 718,429, forward strand.
CGGGCTCGAGACCCAACCCATAATGACTGCGCTTACGGCGCTCGAAACAGAAGGCTTCGCGCTATCTGGCCGCTTCACTCCCGACGCGCCGGCTCAGGAATGGTGTGAGCGCCGGCTGCTTGCCAGGATTCATCGCTACACGGTGAAGCGCCTGCGGGCGGAGATCGAGCCGGTCGCGGCGCGCGACTATCTGCGCTTCTTGTTCGAATGGCAGCGCGTTGCACCCGATGCACGCATGGATGGCCCAACGGCGGTCAGCGAAGTGATTGAGCAACTTGCGGGTTTCGAGGCGCCAGCCGCCGCTTGGGAAAAGGAGATTCTTCCCGCGCGCATCACCTCCTATAGGGCCGCCTGGCTCGATGATGCATGTCTCGCAGGACGGGTTGCCTGGGCCCGGTTCTCGCCAATCAATGGCAAGGCGGGGCGCAACGGGCGTCGCACGATGCCGCTGAAGTCGACGCCGATCAGCCTGGTGCCACGCTGCCATGCCCGCCTGTGGGCGTCGCTTGCGCTGCCCGCCGCTCCGATCGCTCCAAGCGCCAACGCCGCCAAGATCGCCGATTTCATCCGGGAGAATGGGGCATCATTTTTCCAGGAGCTGATCGACGGCACGCATCTCTTGCGGGCGCAGGTCGAAGAGGCTCTGGCCGAGCTCGTCGCGCTGGGGCTGGTCAGCTCGGATAGCTTCGGGGGGTTGCGTGCGCTCTTGGCGCCCTCCAGCGGGCGTCGCCGGCCGTCGGGTTCGGCTCGGCGGCGTGGCTCTGGCCTCGAAGGCGCAGGCAGATGGGCGCTGGCGTGGCCGAAGCAGCTGACGCAGAAGCAAGCGACTCCGATCGGAGCCGAATGCGTGGAGCACATCGCTCGAACTCTGCTTCGGCGTTATGGCGTCGTGTTTTTGCGCGTGCTTGAGCGCGAGGCCTCTTGGCTGCCCCGGTGGGGTCAACTCTTACGCGTGTACCGCAAGCTCGAGGCGCGAGGAGAGATCCGCGGCGGGCGGTTCGTCGCTGGATTTTCCGGGGAACAGTTTGCGCTGCCGGAAGCCGTTGGCAGGCTGCGTGAGGTGCGGAGGCAGGACGCGAGGGAGACGCTGATCTCGCTCTCTGGCGCCGATCCCCTGAACCTCGTCGGCATTCTCACGCCGGGACCAAAACTTCCGGCTCTCGCTGGCAACCGTGTCCTCTACCGCGACGGCATTCCTCTAGCTCTGCTGCAAGGCGACGAGGTGCAATTTCTTGAATCGTTGGATCCCGGGAGCGAAGGACTGGTCCGCATGACGTTGCTGGGGCATGCGGTGCCGGCATCGCATTTGCCTCGGCGACGTCGTGCGGGCAAGTCGGCACCACCTGGCGATCAGGTCGGAACGAAGCCCCGAGAACTGCAGACTAACGTCTAGCCTTAGCAAATGTCCGCTGACAATGCTTCAGGCGGTCGATGCATGGGAGCGCCCGAGAGCTTCCGACAGGTTTCGAGTACTAAAAAAATGACGGCTTCGTCCCTCACCTCCCGAGGTAGACTTCTCCGCCTTTACGCAAATCAACCAGCGGTTCCATGGAAATGAGCGTCCGGCGTCCGGGGCGCGTTCACTTTCAGCGGAAACCATCGTGAGATGGCAAACGTGATGGGGATCTATCTTCTGATCTGCGCTGCGTGATGAGCAAGGCAAGCGCTCGCTCAAAATTGGAACCGTGGGCTAGTTCGACGCCGCGAGCCTCCTCCTGTCGAACAAAGTCCTCTAATCGGTCGGAGGCCAGTGCCTCACGCAAGCTTAAGCGCCTAAATGCCATATCCTCGCCTCATGATCGAATGGTCAGCTCTCAAGCACCAATGCTATCGGGTGAATTAGGAAAAGATGAGGCGCCAAGTAGATTCAGCGTGTGTCAATACGTCGTCAGCCGTGTCCCTAATCACCGCGAGGATCGAATGGGCTTTTGCAAAAAGCGCTGATGGGCTTTGACTTCGAACTCGATGTCGCCGCTTCCGCGCTTACCAGCAAAGACAGCAGGCTTCTGCTTCTCTGCCCCAGCAACGCACCTTAACGAATCCACCTAGCCGCCCCTCTGCGTAGCTTCGCACCAGACGAGGTCTCGCGACACGACCTTTCAGCTAAGATTCGCCAATGACCCCAGAACTATAGGCAAGTGCCATGAACGTGAACGCGAACAGAAAAGGCGCAGCTACTGTCTCATCAGCTGATCGTAGATCAGTTGAAACGCCTCGGGCGACACGCCCAGTTCGCCGCGGAGCGGGTGGTCCATCAGGGCAATCACGGAGATCAGGGTAGCGAGGTAAAACGAGATGAGTCCGCCAAGGATCCAGTGAGCATGAAGGCGGAGATCGAACAGCCATATGAGGACAATGTTGATAAGCGCCCCGACCGCGACCGTGTACCATAGAATGGCGGGGAGGCCGGAGTTAACGCTGTAAAGTCGCGTCCTTCGATCATCGTAGAAGGTGTTGAACTGCCGCAGAGTCGCTTCATGCACGATCTCTTGCGCTTTGGTCTGCGGCTCGAAGAGAACAAGCCGCGCTTGGAACGCGGCAATCCGTTGCACGGCGTCAGTCGGAACGATGCCCTCACGTTGCAGCGGCCATGAGTCCTCAATGACAGAGCGGGTATAATTTCGAAGCAAATTCTGCAACTCGGTGCGGCTCGGCTCGGGATACGCGGTTACGTCCCGGTAGAGAGCACCCAAGGAGGAAGCCTCACTGGTGACTGCCTTCTCGACATCTGAGTGATCTTGGTATGTCGCGACGGCAAGCAAACCGAGAAGCAAGCCATAGATGACCCCAAAATACTGGAGGAAATCCCCTAAAATGTCGTTCAGACGGGGCTGTTCGTGGAGCCAGGATCTCGCCAAAGGGCGCAGAAGGATAGTGCCCAGCCAGCAAACACCGACAAAGACGGCGCCGAACAAAGCTATGACTAACAGGGCTGGGATTTCGTAGATCCAATAGAACATATCTAGAGACCTCTAAGTCGCGAATGGTGCGGAGCGCCGCGTTTTGGTTCCTTGCTTCATCGGCCACCTCCAGGTGGGCCACTGCGCCTCGAATTGGGCCCTCTGGCTCGGCGAAGCTGCGCTTCCCGTGAGCCGCTGACAATCCAGCGCATCGCCGGGGTCGAGTTGGTCCGCTAAGTGCCAGGAGCCGACATTCCCCTCCATAAGCAAATAAAGGCGGTCATTGGCCCTGAGTAGCCAGTAGCCTTCCTAACATTTTCCTGTTAGCGACCTCATGAGAGGGGGTTCGCGCTCTAACCAACATCCGACTCGGCTTAGGGTGGATCCGCAAAGGCGGGCGCATTGATCGCGGACATCCCGTCCTCCTTTCAGTCTAAAGGGGAGGAATCTCATGGCTGGCATCTCTGAAATTGAGAGTCCGTTCCTCCGGAGGGTCATCCAGCAAACAGCGCATCAACGACGGTCAGGCCACAACGCCCATGCGACCCGTGCGATGAAGGCCACGCTCTGGTGCGATTTAATCACCTTCGTTTCTGTCTGCGCTAAATTATGCAGTTCCTACGAAGTCGGCAGCCAGCAATTGAGGCAGTGCATGGACAGCATGGGCGATAGGCTGTCACATGGCTGCATTGAAGCGTTGGTCCAAGCCGGCGAAATCTCGCAACGTGAGGTTGATAGTCGCAAATAGGGCTGAGGGTTTACCCCATTGAAAAACAAACAAGACCCCACGCATTCTGCCGCGGCCACGCCGGATGCGCGTGCCTGGGCGCAGGTTCTCGCGCGCTACCGGCAGCCCAGCGACGGCCGTGGTATCGTCGAGATCGTAATCACAATTGTCCCATTTGCGGCGCTCTGGTTTCTGATGTGGGCGACGCTCGATCTCGGCTACTGGTTCGCACTTCCGCTCGCCATACCAGCCGCGGGATTCTTGGTGCGACTGTTCATGATCCAGCACGATTGCGGTCACGGCTCTTTCTTCCGTAATCGACTGGCGAACGATTGGACCGGACGAATTATCGGCGTATTGACCCTCACGCCCTTTGGCTTTTGGCGGCGTACCCATGCCATGCACCACGCAAGCTCCGGAAATCTTGACCGTCGTGGCTTCGGCGACGTCGATACTCTCACCGTGGACGAATATCGCGCGCGCTCGATTTGGGGGCGACTACGCTATCGTCTGTACCGGCACCCGCTCGTCATGTTCGTCATCGGCCCCGCCTATCTGTTCATCCTCCAGTACCGACTCCCGGTCGGAATGATGCGCGACGGCTGGCAACCTTGGACCAGCACGATGGGAACGAATCTCGCCATCGCGCTGACCGCCAGCGCGCTAGTCTGGTTCATCGGCATCAAAGCATTTCTGCTCGTGCATCTACCGATCACGCTGCTCGCGGCGTCAGCCGGCGTGTGGCTGTTCTATGTACAGCATCAATTCGAGCGCACGACGTGGGAGCGTGATAGCGAGTGGAACTTGCATCAAGCCGCCTTGCATGGCAGCTCGCATTACGACCTACCCGCGTTCCTGTGCTGGTTCACGGCCAATATTGGCGTGCATCACGTGCATCACCTCTGTAGCCGCATCCCGTACTACCGGCTTCCGCGCGTGCTGCGCGAGCATCCCGAACTCCGCGCCATCAATCGGCTGACCCTGCTCGAAAGCTTCCGCGGCGTGCGCCTGGTGCTGTGGGACGAGACCCAACGCTGCTTGGTGGCATTCCACGACCGCCCGTCGTGAGGATAAAGCGGGTTTTCGGTTGCCTCCGCGGGGTCATTGGTGGGGGCGCGTTGATCCTCGTGTCCGCTTTGGGTCAAAAGCGGCCGCCACTGTCCCCCATCGAATTAGTCCGCTTTGTGCCATAAGCAGACATCCGCGCATCCATTTTTGGTCCTCGATCGTGCTTCAGTCGCTAGCATGATGCCATTTGTCCTCGGGGAGCGATCCCAGATATTTCGCTGCTGGGTCGAACGTAGCGTGATCATGAGCCCAGCGGATATGCTGTTCTAACCGCTCCTGCTTCTCCTGATCAGTTGTTTCCCGCCACGCTGCCAGGATCGGAGGCAAACGGGGCTTCTGACCCACGACCGTGCGCGGAGTCTTCACGAGTAGTTGGTAAAGCTCATTCCATTGCTGCGGCCGTGGGCAAATTCGTCCATTTTCCCGACAGTACCTAAGAAGCTCTTCAACCGAGGTCATTGCCGGCGCACCTGAAACTCGCTCGGCATGTCCCCGCAGTAGATTCATGTGAAAATATCATTCGATGGCTACCTCACAGACAAGTCAACGTGTCAGTGCGTGGGAGCGGGTGGCCCACGATAGGGGCAGCGTAGGTATACCGTGCTGGAATGCGCTCTCTCGGAGCCGCGCCCCTCACGCCTAGGGATGGGCAGGTAGCGGAAAGCGGAGCTATGCCTCATTGAAGTGACTTGGACTAGATGCGCCGCGCCTCGCAGCTGCAGATGACAGCGCCTAGCTGACCATTATCGCATTGAAGGTCCGATTTGCAGTTGTCCGATTTTCGCATTTCGCTGCAATTAACGTCGCCTATGCAGGCACACCTACGTTTGCCCTCGGGTGTCTTAAAGCAATTAAATGCTGCCCAAGAGTGCACGAGGAATGATGCTGCCACAATGGTTAGTACGAGAAGGGCTGCCCGCATCTCGTTCTCCATCTCGGTCAGCCGGGATAGTTCTTAACAGTGATATGCTCGCAGGCCACTACCTCGACCGCGCTGGGCGACCTGAGTGAACACCAACAGTTGTGTTTGGTCGCTCTTGGCGGCGACCACGCGTGACGCGATGGCCGGTTAGACGGCGAGCGAGTCTTGCCTTTGCGCTTCGCGCGTGGTGACACGCGGGCCGGCTGGTAACTGCAGCACGGTCGCGTGCTGACCTTCGCACAACTGCGTCAGCAGCACGATCTGCCCGTCGGGAAGCTCCAGGGCATCATGATGGACGGTGGGTTGGTCCTTGTTGACCTGCCGGAACCGAGCCACCTTGTGGCCGAGCTGGCGCCTTGAGCGGAAGACAAAGGCAGTCTCGCTTTGCACTTCCTTCTCGAAGGCGAGCTCCGTGCCGGGAAGCAAACATACGGCCACATTCCTCTCGCCGACCGAAGCAAATCCACGCGTAATTGTGCTAGGGAACCTCGTCGATACCAGCTTCTCGCCGACCTTCGCGGGCCGGGACGCGACGAAATGCAGGCTATAGTCACACATTGAAGCTACTCCAATTGCTGAGACAGGTGGAATGGATCTCCCTGCTACCTACATTCTATAAGATCAAGGTGGCAATCTCTTGTCCCCGCACTACCTCAAAGGGATAACGGAAGACCCGCGACGCCGGTGCGCCTAGCGCGCGAACCGAAAAATTCCCTGACAATGTGTCCGAGGGAGTCTCGATCCGCTATCAGGTCGCAAGCGGGGGTGCCAGCGCTGGTGTTGGGTGGAAACCAAAACCGGCTTGCCCATCACTTCCGCGAACGCGGACGTCTTAAACAGCCCTTGCCAGGCGTGATTTGCGAGGGACTCGGGGGTGGGAATGGAAGCCATTTCTTGACCTCACAATTTGCTCGGTGTAGCGTTTTTTTCGATAATTCTGGGGAGGAAAGCCGTGATCACCGCGAGAGAACTTGCACGCGCCAAGCAACGAGAACCTTCATTGCCCAACGCACAGGTGATGGGACCTTACGACCATCATGCGCAGCGCCGCTGGGTTGGCGAGGATGCATCGCTGATCAAATGGACGATGAAAAGCGACACGGCGCACGACGGCGAGAGCAGCGATCCCGACCCTGAGGTCAAATAGGCCCGCTCGAACGTACGATTGGTGATGTTCAACGCGGGGTCTCGGCCGCTCGCGACGCGCGAGCGGCGGCCCCCTTGTGGTCGGGCGAGTAATAGCCGAGCCGCATGCCTATGAGGGAACGCTCGCAGGTTCTCTTGCTGCTCACAAACTCTTACGACACCACCGCCGACCTCCTCGTTCACCGCTTGGGGCCTGACAAGGTCTTCCGTTTCAATTTCGACATTTGGTCCGACTACGCGGTCGAGATCACGCCGTCGACGTTTCGTATAGTCGATCCGACGGGGCGCGACGTGGATGGGGCGCGCGTCGCAAAGGTCTTATGGCGCAAGCCTTGGAGCCGCCTTCCACTTCGTCCCACCTCTCGCACCGATGAAGATCGCTACTATGACGAAGAAGTCTGGTATGCGATCCGGGAGATCGTCAATCTTTTGTGGTTCGACCGAAAGATCGTTCTGGTCGAGCCCTTTGCCGAACGGCGCGTCGGGAAATTCGTCCAGATGCGGACGGCGGCAAAACATCTCCAGGTCCCGCCTTATCAGTTTCGGTTGGCCCTCCCCAGCACCTTTGCCAATTCGGACTCGGTCGTCGTCAAGAGCCTCACAACCGAGCCGGTCGGGCCGGCCGAAGAGCGAGAGCTTCTCTTCACCACAAGGGTCTCCGATCCTGACCTGTCGCCGGAGTGCCCATGGATGGTGCAAACTTACGTCCATGCGGAAAAGGACGTCACTGTGGCCTTTGTGCACGATCAATTGTTCGCGTTTGAGCTCGACCGGACGCCGTTTCGTGACCGATTGACCGACTGGCGAGAAGGCCCCGACGATGGGCCAGACGGAATGCCCTGGCAGCCGCATCAGCTCCCGGATCGCGTTGCCCGCGGCATTTTTGGCTTCATGGCTGAGCTCGGCCTCCATTTCGGCCGCCTCGATCTCCTCCTCGGGCCGCATGGCTACTGGTTCCTCGAAGTCAACACCAATGGGGAATGGGCCTGGCTCGACACGGAGGGACACCATGGTCTCCTGCCTAAGGTCGCCTCAGAAATCGATCCGGACCAACCGCGGCATCCAATTCCGAGTTACCGGTCGGCGACGCCGTCTCCGCAATAAAGACGGATGAGCATGGCAAAAACCTCAGCTCCCGAGGTCGCTCTCCCAAAGGCCAGATCCAACTGGGAGATTCTTCATCGCGCGCTTCGATATTTCCGGCCGCATTGGAAGATAGCGGCCGCGAATATGGCTTGTGCACTCCTGTCGCTCGTCTTCTCGTTCGCCTTCCCGCAAGTCACTCAATTCATCATCGACGAGGTCATTGGCCACCACGAAATTTCCCTTCTGACGCCCGCCGTCATGGCCCTGCTCGCGGCTTATTTGGCACGGGATTTCTTCGACAGCCTGCGCATTCGCGTCAATTCGCTTTTCGAGCAAGACGTCATCTACGACATGCGTGGCGAGATCTATGGGCGGTTGCAGCGCCTGCCGGTTCAGTTCTTCGACAAGACGTCCTCCGGCGACCTCATGACCCGGGTGATGGACGATGTCACCGCCGTCGAACGCGTCGTCATCGACGGCTTTGAAATGGGCGTCATATCCTTGGTCAGCGTTCTCGCGGTGGGAACCATCCTCCTTTTCAAGAATGCGGAGTTGGCGCTTTACGTCCTGGTGCCGGTTCCAATCCTGATCATCGGAACGCTTTGCTACACGAAGACTGCACACGCCCGCTATCGAATGCAGCGCGTGGCCGCCGCGACGATGAACGCTCTCCTTGCCGACAATTTGCAAGGCGTTCGCCAAATCAAGGCGTTCGGCCAAGAGGACCAGGAAGGCGCACGATTCGCTGTCTATGCCGACGCCCTTCGCCGCCGCAGCCTCGCGGTAATGAACCTCTGGTCCATCTACTCTCCTGCCATGAACCTCGTCGGCTCGCTCGGCATCATCCTCGTTTTGGTCGTTGGCGGCCCACTCGTCACATCGGGACGCATGACGCTCGGAGAGTTGGTCGGCTTTATTTTTTACCTTCCGCTGTTCTACGACCCCATCGGCCGGCTGCATCGCCTGAACCAAATGTTCCAGGCGGCGCGCGCCTCGAGCGAGCGCATCTACGACATCATCGACACGAAGAAAGAGGGCGCGAACCGCCAGAATGCCGTCGCGTTGTCTCAGCCGGTCCGAGGTGAAGTGCGCTATCGACAGGTGAGCTTCGGCTACGGGACGTCCATCGACGCGCTAAAGGACATCACGCTGCATGCTCGCCCCGGACAAATGGTTGCATTGGTTGGCCCCACCGGGTCTGGCAAATCGACACTGGTCAACCTGCTGTTGGCGTTCTACCAGCGCTCCGCCGGCAAGATCGAAATCGATGGTCAGGATATTGACTGCGTCACGCTTGAATCCTTGCGCGCCGCCATCGGCGTGGTCAGCCAGGACGTGTTTTTGTTCAACGGCAGCATTCGCGAGAACGTCTTGTTTGCGAGCGGGGATGCGACCGACGAAGAGGTTTTCGCGGCTTGCCGCGCTGCCAATTGCCATGACTTTATCCAGGCGCTCCCCGAGGGCTACGATTCTTGTGTCGGGGAGCGGGGCATCCGCCTCAGCGTCGGCGAACGACAAAGGATCAGCATCGCGCGCGCGATTTTGAAGAACGCCCCAATCCTGATTCTCGACGAGGCAACGGCAAGCGTCGACACTGCGACCGAGCATTTGATCCAAGAGGCGCTTCAGCGGCTGACGGCGCACCGCACGAGCTTTGTCGTGGCCCACCGCTTGAGCACGGTTCGTCACGCCGATCAGATCATCGTCCTTCGACATGGCGAGATCGTCGAGCGCGGTACGCATGCGGAGCTTTTGGAGCGCGACGGCCTTTACGGGATGCTATGCCGAACGCAGGACGGGACACATTTGGATAGCGACATCGGAAGAATGCTGTCCTTCGCCTCCGGCGATCTTCCGAAGACGATGGCCGCCGGGCATGAGCGTTAGGGCGCCGAGGGTCCGCAAAGCCACGACCGCAGCCTTTACCGGCGGTGTCCCTCCTTCGTTGGAGGATCGATCGAAACTCGGCTCGGTGCCAGGCGATCAGCCAAAGCCGATCTCGAAGCGACATATTCCTTTATCGGACGTCGGAACGACCAAGGGGCTCATCCCCAGATCGCTGCGCATCCGGGACGTAGCCGCAATCGGCGCGATCTATGACCATGCGATGGGTCTCGACATTCACGATCGGCATTGGTTGGAGCGCGCTTTTGAGTTCTTTATCTCCAGCAAGTTGATGAGCCCTCGCGACGTCCGCGTTACGCCTTGGAATCTTTTGGACGGCCATGACATTCTTGCTGCCGGCCCCTCTCCACCGCGCATGGATGCGTGGGTCCTCTGCTGGGTGTGGAATCCACGGGGGCCAGCGGCGCTCAACGCCGATCCCGATTTGAACAAGCAATCGAGCCCGCGTCACTTCGAGGATTGCGTTTGGGGGCGCACCGCTCGCGAGACGGGCGCCAAGATCATCGTCACCTACAGCACCAGGTTCGGCACCCGCGGGCAACGTATTGGCTCCAGTGACCATAAGACGGAAATTGATGCGCGAGCCTTCGTGGGCCACGGTTACATCGCGGGACCCGTCAGTCAAATTCGGACGCAGATAGGCTCTCGTATCACCGAGGTTCTCATGGAGACCGCTTTTTGCCGGGACTTCGCCGAAACACTCTGCGATTCCATTCATTGCGCGCTGGACCTTCGGGACGTGCTTTCCGGTAATTCCAAAAAATGACATTTGCAGATATCGCCCGATGTCGTAATCGCTGACATCGTACATTCCGATCTGCACCCTGCCCTTCTTATGTCCGCTTTGGGTCAAAAGCGGCCCAAAAACCATGTCCGCGTTTAGTCCGCGTTCCTCCCAGCTGCGGACGCAGCCAAGCTTCAATCCGTCTGTGGCTGCGCGTTTATGAGTCCACGCCCCAGTTTCACACGCAGACGAGGTCTCGCGACACGACCTTTCAGCTAAGATTCGCCAATGACTCCAGAACCATAGGCAAGTGCCATGAACGTGAACGCGAACAGAAAAGGCGCGGCTACTGTCTCATCAGCTGATCGTAGATCAGTTGAAACGCCTCGGGCGACACGCCCAGTTCGCCGCGGAGCGGTTGATCCAGCAGGGCAATCACGGAGATCAGGGTAGCGAGGTAAAACGAGATGAGTCCGCCAAGGATCCAGTGAGCGTGAAGGTGGAGATCGAACAGCCATATGAGGACGATGTTGATAAGCGCCCCGACCGCGACCGTGTACCATAGAATGGCGGGGAGGCCGGAGTTAACGCTGTAAAGTCGCGTCCTTCGATCATCGTAGAAGGTGTTGAACTGCCGCAGAGTCGCTTCATGCACGATCTCTTGCGCTTTGGTCTGCGGCTCGAAGAGAACAAGCCGCGCTTGGAACGCGGCAATCCGTTGCACGGCGTCAGTCGGAACGATGCCCTCACGTTGCAGCGGCCATGAGTCCTCAATGACAGAGCGGGTATAATTTCGAAGCAAATTCTGCAACTCGGTGCGGCTCGGCTCGGGATACGCGGTTACGTCCCGGTAGAGAGCACCCAAGGAGGAAGCCTCACTGGTGACTGCCTTCTCGACATCTGAGTGATCTTGGTATGTCGCGACGGCAAGCAAACCGAGAAGCAAGCCATAGATGACCCCAAAATACTGGAGGAAATCCCCTAAAATGTCGTTCAGACGGGGCTGTTCGTGGAGCCAGGATCTCGCCAAAGGGCGCAGAAGGATAGTGCCCAGCCAGCAAACACCGACAAAGACGGCGCCGAACAAAGCTATGACTAACAGGGCTGGGATTTCGTAGATCCAATAGAACATATCTAGAGACCTCTAAGTCGCGAATGGTGCGGAGCGCCGCGTTTTGGTTCCTTGCTTCATCCCCGGTAGAGGTGGGACTTTCCGGAGTTCAGGAAATCTCGATCAAGACCCGCGAGGGCGTAATCCTGATCGCATGGTATGCGCAGGCGAAAGGGAACAAGCCCACGCTCCTCTATTTCACCGGCAATAGTGGCTCGGCGGCGACGCGCGCACCGAAGATCGCGCGCATCCAAGCGAGCGGCTATGGCGTGTTCATGCTCAATTACCGCCGCTATGCCGGCTCGGGCGGATGGCCGACGGAGAGGAACAACGTCACCGACGCTATTGCGGCCTATGACCGGTTGCTCAGCCTAGGCGTGGCTCGCGAGGACATCGTGGCCTATGGCGAGTCGCTCGGCACTTCGGTCGCAACGCAGCTTACGCTGCAGCGACTGGTTCAGGCGCTCGTACTCGAGGCGCCCTTCACCTCTGTGGTCGATGTGGGCAAGCTTGCCTGGGGCTTCCTGCCGCTCCGGCTCCTCATGGTCGACCAATACCGCAACATCGATCATATCGCCGAGGTGCGGGTCCCGCTTCTCATCGTGCATGGCGCGCGGGATCGAGTCATCCCCGTGGGCCAAGCGCGTCATCTCTACAGCAAGGCCCGCGACCCGAAGCGGCTCGTAATACTGCCGAGAGGCGATCACAACGATCTATTCGACCGTGGCGCATGGAAGAAGGTGCACCAATTCCTAGAGAAGTTTGTTCCCGGAAAACTCGCTCCTGAACTCCAAGTCGCGATCATGGTACCCGCATTCGCCGTGAACTCAGCCACTAAAGTAGTTTCCAGTAGCGACTTAGGCGTTCCACCAGGGAAGTGATATCTTAGTGGTCGCTTGCGTAGCCGCGGCTTGCCTGCTGGCACTCTCGGCGTTACCGAGTGACGGGTTAACGGGAAGCGAAGATGCAAGGCAGCCAGCAGACCGGCATCGCCCACGTCTCAAATGCAGAAGTCGATATCGACCCCTTTGAATCCGCTAAACGAGAAGTGGCGCGGTCGAAAGATCTTGTTGCGTCAGCAACCGAGGACCTGCACCAGCACCACCGCTGGCTTAAAGATACTATCGCCACCGAAGCAAGAAACCGAGAAAAGCACGCCCGCTGGCTCAAACGGCAGCAGGTGAGTCAGCAACGCAAACTTAAGCGCCAACGCCTGATCCTGTCGTGCAAGCGGGGCGCATGGGCTTCTGTCCTTGTTTTGCGTTCTATCTCTCTCTTTTTATCGAACAAAATCTCATCGGCCCTTGCCTACCTTCTTGATCTCCTTTTGATCAGCGCCGCCTGGATTGCCCGAAGACTCTGGGCTGGCGCGGTCTCATTGCTCAGACTTATGTCGAACATTGTCTCGTGGCTTTGGGTAAGGGGCAACGCTCTTGCGCTCGCGTTCCGTAAGGGAACGTCGATCATCGCCTCCCGGGTCGCGCTAAAGGCGCGCATCCACGCGCTGTCGCTCCGCAAATTCCTCGCGATCAGCCTTTCTTGGACTGGCGCACAAACCCACGCCTTTGCGCGCGCTTTGGGTAGAGTAGCTTCTAGAAGCGCCTCCTTGATAGCCGTGAAGTCGCACAACCTCAGCCTATCGCTGGGCAAACTGCTCTCGACCGGCCTTGCCCGAAGTCGTGTAAGGGCCAATGCCATCGCATTCGCGTCCGCCACAGCAGTTTCTCGCAGCGCCTCCTGGATGGTTGCGGAGTTGCGAAGCCTCAGCATTTTACTGGGCAAACGGCTTTCAATAGGCATTTCGCGGGGAAGTGTAACGGCCCATGCCCTCGCACTCGCGTCAGTTACAGCAACTTTTCGCATCGCCTCCTGGATAGTCGCGAAGTCGCGGGCCCTCAGCCTTTTACTGGGTCAACGGCTTTCAACAGGCTTTTCGCGGGGTAGTGTGCGGGCCCATGCCTTCGCACTCGCGTCCGTTACAGCAACTGTTAGCATCGCCTCCTGGATCGTCGCGAAGTCGCGGACCCTCAGCCTTTTGCTGGGTCAAAAGCTTTCAACCGGCTTTTCGCGGCAGCGTGTAAGGGCCCGTGCCGTCGCGCTTGTGTCCGTCACAGCTGGCAGCGCCTCGCGGATCGGCGCAACAACTCGTCGCATTGCGCTCGCGGTCTTCAAGCGGATTGCTGTAGCGAGATTACTAGCTCAAGAACGAACCACCAACCTCGTACGCAAACTTTCATTGCAAGCCAGAAGTGGCGTCCACGCCTTAAGATCGGGCTCACACCAAATCAACCGCTCCTTAGGCGGCCTCCGTTTTTGGGGTCGCATGGGTGTCTCAGGAATATCGGCGTCTGTCGCACCAACAACTGAGTCTCAGCCGAACTTGGAGGACCGAAGCGAGTCTAAAGTAGGCCATGAGGAACCGGCACTGACGCAAAGCACCGCATTAATATGCATTGAGCCGCTGCGTTCCAGCTTGCCGGTTGTTCAAACCTGGAGATTCCGAGTTAATCCCGCTTCCAAAGTCGGAGCCCGAGGCGGTGCGCATCCCTGATCGCTAAAAGTGGGGATCACAATGAGCCGTCGTCAAATAGTGAAACTCATATGCCCTCGAGGATGAAACACGGCAGATCAACCTGGCCGGAGTTGCCATACTCAGCTTGGAAGGACACCTACGCCACCCTCCATCTGTGGACTCAGATCGTCGGCAAAATCCGCCTTACGCAGACGCCTTGGCTCAATCATTCGTGGCACGTCGTGCTCTACGTGTCGGCGCGAGGTTTGACCACATCGACTATCCCCTATGGCCATCGCACATTTCAGCTCGACTTTGATTTCTTGAAGCATGTGCTTTGGGTATCGACCGACGATGGCTCTTATAAAGAGATCGATCTCCGGCCTCGGCCGGTTGCTGAATTCTATGCCGATCTAATGCGGGCTTTGTCCGAGCTCGACTTCGATATTCGCATTCATGACATGCCAAACGAGATCCCTGAGCCGATCCGCTTTGGCGAGGATCGCACCCATGCTGCATATGACCCGGACTACGCTCAGCGATTCTGGCGGATTCTTTTGCAGGTCGAACGGGTGCTTTACGAGTTCCGAACGTCCTTTATCGGCAAGTGCAGCCCGGTGCATTTCTTCTGGGGGAGCTTTGACCTAGCGGTCACACGCTTTTCCGGCCGACGGGCACCCTTGCATCCGGGAGGCGTGCCCTATCTTCCCGACGCCGTAGCGCAAGAGGCGTATTCGCATGAAGTCAGTAGTGCCGGCTTCTGGCCCGGCAGTGAAGGCATCGAATATCCTGCCTTCTACTCCTACGCTTATCCAGAGCCCGCAGGTTTCTCGTCTGCAGCCATTCGCCCCAAAGAGGCCTTCTATGACGAAAAGCTCAGTGAATACATTCTGCCCTACGACGTGGTGCGGACCAACAAAGATCCCGATCGGGTGCTGATGGGCTTCTTGCAAAGCACTTACGAAGCCGCCGCCCTAGCTGCGAAGTGGGATCGGGCGGCACTGGAGTGCGGTATCGGAGTGCCTGGCAGACCGCGCGCGATTTGACCCTCAGTTTGAAGACGTTTGGAGCATCACATGACCTTGCTGGGGCATGCCGTGCCGGCATCGCATTTGCCTCGTCGTGTGGGCAACTCGGCACCATCTGGCGATCAGGTCAGAACGAAGCCCCGGGAACTGCAGACTACCGTCTAGCTGACAATGCATAAGGCGGTCGATGCATGACTTGACGAACTTACCTGAACCCCCCTCCCCGTAGTTTCAGACGCCGGGTGGGGGTCGCCGCGACCTGACATTTCAGTTGTCATCTCTTCGCATTTGCTTCTTCGACCGATGGTCGAGACGCAGCGTGAGACAGCAGGCGGAGCCTCCGCTGCGCTGGAATGCATGGAGCGGCGTCGCGATAACCGTGAAGCCGCGCTCTTCGACCTTGCGCCGCAGCGTCTCCGTGCAGCTCGATAGCACCAGGCAGTGATCGAACGACACCGCATTAGCGCTAAAGCTCATCGCGTCAGCCCGCTCGAGCGCGATGCGCTGCGCCGGCGCGACCCGCTCCTCGATCGCGCTGTGCGCCGCGGGGACGAAGGCGCCCGGATAATAGATGACATCGCCGGACGGAAGTGCGCAGAAGGCAGTGTCGAGGTGATAGAAGCTCGGGTCCGCAAGTTCCAGCGCGACGCAGTCCACGCCAAATTGATCCGCGACAACATCTGCGGCTGCTCGGTCGGAGCGCGGGCCGCAACCCATCCAGAAGTGGCCGCGCTGCTCGTCCCAAATGCAATCGCCGGCGCCTTCCAGCCTGAGGTGGTTGGGCAGCTCTGCCACGGTTTCAATCTGGGCATGCGATTGCAGTTTGTGGAGGGCGGCCGCGAAGACGGGTTCCTCGCGCTGGCGCTCCGGATGGCGGAAACGCGCCAGCAAAGCCTTGCCGTCGAGCACAATTGCAGCATTCGCTGTGAATACCAGGTCGGGGAGATCAGGCTTTGGCTCGACGAACTCGATCGTGGCGCCAACATCGAGGAGCGCCTTATGAAGCGCCGACCACTCCTTTTCCGCCGCTCCCCAAAGGGCGTGGTCGGAGTTGGCCCAGGCTTGCGGATCCATCCAGGGATTAATGCTGTAGCTCACCGCGAAGTGCTGCGGACGGCACATCAGAAAGCGGGGCTGTGTCATCGAATCTCGCGCGGCAGCACCCATCTTCCCCTCAGCCCTGCACGCGGCTGCAGTCAGAGTATGCCTGACGGCGTGCCGACGCCTCCCTCCAGGTTAGGTTTGGCGACCCCTATTTGACCGGAAGTCTGGGAATTTGATTATGATCCCAGCCAGCCACTACCAGTTTAGCGTACACGATTCGCCGAGGAGCCACGCTAAGCAGTGACCGGAAACAGTATATGACACGCGTGCCAAGAATCGTTCGCTGGGCAATGTTTTGCACAATTCCGCTGATCGCGATTCTGATCGCGGCTCGTCAACTATATCTCCATGCCAGCGAGGACTTGTCGACCTGGAAGGGTGGTGGCATGGGTATGTTCGCCGCTGCCGACAACCTCACGCGCTACCTGAAAATCTACCTGATATTTGGCGACGATCAGCGCCCACCCCTTGCTGCATATCACCGACGCATAAGGGCAGCTTGAGGACCAAGCTCTCTGGGTACCCTAACGAAAGGAACTTCCGTGCTCTCGCCTACTCCATTCGGGCCACCGCGTGGTGGGCCAGTGGCGAGCAAATACCGCTCAACGTCTTCGACGCGACTGGGCAAAAGATCCGCGAACGTCGGCAGGTTCAGCTCTCTTGACGAGGCCTGCACCCGGTCTAGCTCCGCCACGTTTGGCTTTCCTGTCCAGCCCCTCTTGAGCTTTGGCAATGCGCTCGATAAGGACTGCACGCGAGGAAAAAACTCGCGACGGCGCAGAAATCCGGAGGCATTTGCAGCCCCTTAGATGACTCTAGCCAGTCTCGGCAGTCGCTTTCATGGAGGCAATAGCGACACTTGGCGCGCGCCTCAGCGAATGCTAGTCCACCATCCACGCGAACGGCCGCAAGGACGTCAACTCCCTGCATCATGCGGTCCATCAGCTCTTGCCGACGAAGGACCTGCCTGAGCGTCGGCCACAGGGGCGTTGAAGTTGGCATCACGGTGCCTCCATTTTTGCCAGCGAAGTCCTGAATTAGCGACCCGCAAGTCATATCAGGTGGCGATGCGTGTCGTTGATACCCCCATCAAACTCGTGGCGTGAGAAATCGTCGCACCTGCTGCTGTCGGTTTCAAGAAAACGTCAAATGAAAGAAGGCTGCATCGCGCGTTCAGGTGCGCTCCAACCGTGGCCCAAGCAGCATTGGCGCATACTCGAAAAGGAACACGGCTTGACTGACTTTGCTGTCAAGCTCGTGGCGGGCCGCAAAGAGGGGTCGTTATAGCTCAATGCTCCGGATCAGCGTGGAATTCTTGCGACCATCATCGCGTGAGATGGCACTCGGTCCAGACAGCCCTGCGTGCTTTGAAACCTATAACAAAAGGGCGCCGGCCGAAACCGACGCCTGACCGCCGCACGACCATGATTTCATGGTCGGAAGAAGGCTACAAGTGAAGGCGCCTATCTTGTCGCGGGCGCGGGCTGCATCAACCGCTTCGGGCAATTTTCCCGGAGCGGCTCCTTCCAGCCTCGTCTTGGCGTTGTCAAATCGATCATCGGTCACGTAGGCGCGAGTTCCACCTGTGGAAAACGTGCATAACTGGAATTGTGTCGTCGGTTGTTTGTTGCGTTGTTGTACACGTGGGAATTGACACTGAAACGGCAGGAGGGGGGCTCCAATGTCAACAATGTCAACCGAAAAACTCAACCTCGCTGAGAATTGTGTCTACGTTGGAGTTGACGTCACGTTCAAAGGAGAAATCTCTGCACCAGATGCGGTAGTCGTAGCGGGTACTATTGAGGGCGACGTGACTGGGCGCGCGGTGCGCATTGCAGCGAATGGTGCAATCAAAGGAAGTCTTGTGGCTACTGATGCCGATGTTCGGGGCATTCTCTCCGAGAAAGTCGAAATCAAGCAATTCTTGTATCTGCACTCCACTGGACGGATCGAAGGCAATATTAGCTGCGGCGATATTCAGGTAGAGAGAGGCGCGGTAATTGTTGCCACCGCGTTTACAGTGGGCAATGCAGCGCTCGCGGGCAAGCCAACGAAAACGGCGAATGCCGAGGTCCACCCCACGGAGAAAGTGGCTCACGTAGTACAGCTGAAACTCCAAGCCGCGGAGGGAGTCTCGGTTACTAAGGCCTAAGCCAGCGGCAGCGGACCAGTCAACGCCTCCAACTAGGGAGGCGCCGACCAAAGCCGATGCCCCTCAGGTGCAGCATTTCCTATGCCGCTCTGTCCTCCGACCACCGAAATCCAGCACGCCTTTGCGGGTGGATTTTATGGGTAGGACGAGCGGTGGCGGACCTGGCCTATGCTGACCAACCGCCAAGCGCATCCGTTGGCGTCCATTGGGGCTCACGGCGTGCCGCTCGATTGAGGCGCCATTTCGTCGGCAGCCACCGGCGCAACCTCAACTCAATGCTCCGGATCAGCGTAGGAGTCGTGCGCCCATCATCGCATCGGATTGGTGTAGGTCCAGACAGTCCTGCGTGCTTCTCAAGCCACTTCGGTCCGGGTCCGCGCATGTAGTGCAGCTCAGGCCGGTAGTCATCCAATAGCTTCAGCATGTATCCCTCGACCGCTCGATCTCCTGACGTCTGAGGCAACGGTCGGCCTCGGGCGTTGTCCGTGGCTGATCGAGAAGGCGCGAGCTCCTCAAAGGGTGGCTGGATTGTAGGGAGCCCGCCCGTGCTTCTCGTGTTACCCCTCGCCCCTAAGTCAGCGAATCCAAGCGCAGAGTTGTTAAGAAAGCTTGAACAAACACGGATCGCGGCGATGCTGAGGGCGGCGAGCCGGGTGAAGAGCCCCCTGCCCACGGCAAGCCGCACCCGCAGGCTGAAAGGCAGCGCCCCCCGCGAAGCCCGACGAGGCTCCGTCACAAGACAGCGATGGGCCGGACGATCCAGACCTCGACAATATCCTGCACTGACGCCCGCACAGCTAGGTCGGCGCGGCGACCGGGAAGACGCGGCCCTCGAACACCGTGCCCCAGACCTTCACGTCCTTCAGGTCTTGTGGTGCGACGCTGAGCGGGTCCTGCTCGAGGATGGTGAAGTCCGCTTTTTTGCCAGGCTTGATGCTACCGATCATATCCTCCAAGCGATTGATATAGGCGTGCTCGATGGTGATGCCTTCGAGCGCCTTCTCAACCGGGATGCGCTGATCTGGTGCCGCAGTGCGCCCCGAAGCCGTCGTGCGATTGGCGGCACACCAGGCGAGCAGCAGCGGAAAGGCGGGCGCCATCGGCATGTCGGAATGGAGCGCGACGTGCAGGCCGCGCTCTACGCACGATCCGAGCCGCACCATGGTGTGGGCGCGCTCGGGTCCCAAGCCGATCTCGGAATATTTGTCCGCGAGCGAGCTGACATAGTACGGATTGGCGCTGACCACGGCGCCGCTCCGCGCGATGCGGTCCACTTGATCGTCCTCTGACACGCCGAAATGCACGACGGTGAAGCGATGGTCTTGGCGCGGGTTGGCCTGCATCTGCTCTTCGAGCGCCCCGAGCACTACGTCGAGACCCGCATCGCCATTGACATGGGTGTGAATCTGGTAGCCCGCGTCCCAATAGGCCTTGACCGCCGCGCGATAGTCGTCCGGCACGGCAATCCATTGACCCTGATGACCGTCGGTATAGCCGTCTTTCAGCTGCATCAGCTGCGAGAAGATCGCGCCATCGCAGAAGAGCTTGGTCTGGTTCGGCAGCCACTGCACCTTGCCCTTTCCCCAGCTGTCGAACGTCTTGGTCTCTTGGATCAAGTCGGCGAGGCGGTTCTCCTGCTTGAGCTTGCCGTACAGGCCGTGGCCGTTCGGAATGAAAAAAGTGCGGAAGGGCACCTCATCCACGTTCAGCTGCTCGGCGAAGAACTGATAGATCTGTGGGGTGACGAGGGCGCCGGGCTCGGCGATGGTCGTCACGCCATTTGAGTGCAGATAGGCCTTGACTGTATTGAGACCGGCCTTCAACCGCTCGGGCGTCATCAGGTCCTTGGCGAAGGCCGGTACGATCAGCTCGATTCCGCTTTCGAAGCAGTGACCATCGGCGAAGCTGCATTGCTCGCTCGCCAACCCATGTCCTTTCAGCGACTGCTCGGTCACGCCGTATTTGTTGAGCGCCGCGGTATTAAGAATGAACTCATGCGCCGAGCGGTGCCACACCACCATCGGGCGGTTCGGGCTGATCTCGTCCAATTGGGGTCGGCGGATCAGGCCGTGGAAATATTGATGATAGCCCCAGGTGAACAGCGTCTCGTCGCGAGGCTTACCGGCAAGCGCAGCGAGCGCCTGGTTGAGGCGCGCCACATACTCCTCATTGCTGGTGGCGGCCTTGGAATAGCGGCCGGGGATCGCCCAATCCTCGATGGCGATCACCTCCGCCGACATGGTCATGGCGCCAAGCAGCGGATGAATATGGTGCTCGATGAAGCCGGGCATGATGACCTTGCCGGCAAAGCGGTCGTCGATCGTGATCTGCCGCCCGGCAACTGCCTCTTTCACGCCGTCGAGTTCGCCGACGGCGGCAATCTTGTCGCCCTCCACGGCGACCGCAGTTGCCGTGGGCGCGGCCCGTTCCATAGTGATGATGCGCTTGGCGACGTAGATGGTCGCTGGCAGCGGAGACTTAAGTCCTTGGGCGGCGGCGCTGTCCTCTACAGACTGGAGCGTCTGGGCTTGGCCGAACGCAGCGCGGGGAATGAGCGTTGCGGCGAGCGGCACGGCAACAGCGCCCTTGAGCAGGCTTCGCCGCGACCAGAATTCCTCAACGACGGAGGTGAAGATCTTCGGATTACAGGTGTTGCACACCGCATCGCTCCTGCACAAACCCCGACACGTAACCCCTGTTCGGTTCCCCTTCGGTTAAGATAAAAGCCAATTGGGCAAATAGCGCCCGTCCCGCAGACACCTTCGACGGTGCTCTGTACCGCCACGCTACGGGGGGCGCCGGTACGGGCAGGAGGCTCACGACCAGCCACGTAAACGTTAGATGCATAGCCCCATCATCTCCTTGATCGCTAACGTGGTCCGGGCGAGTGCCCCAGTGTCCGGCAGCAGGTCGAGGAGACCGTCACATCGAGGCCTAGCCCTTGAAATGCTGCAAGGGCGCATGGCGTGTGGGCCCCCGACGTGACCAGAAGACCAGATCGCCCTGCTCTTTAAAAATGGCGGCAGTGTTGAACGCACTCTCCCGCGTATTTCGGCTTAGTCGCCGTAGTGAGAAACAGCTAGTCACGCCGCTCGGCTGCTCATCGATGCTTTCATTGGTGTCTAGATAACGCGCTACAGACGGTGGGCGTCGGGAGCGGCCGGCAAAGGTGCACCTAGCCAAATTTGCAAAAACAACCCCATGCAAAGTAGCCGGAATCGCTTAGTGATTGCGGCAGCAAGGGTTACGGGTAATCGCCGTGGCGGAGCCGAACCGGTTACCCCGCTGGAGCGCGACCAATCTTGATGGGAATGGTCCGATTGTTTTGAACGCATCCGGAACGGCAATCCCTTTGGCATCAAGAAGTTACCGCACGATATTCCGGGCCTCCCGGCTTGAGTTATAATCATCACAATTAAATCAATCAATTTGGCCGAACGGCTGCTCACGCATGTCCGCCTTGGCCATGCGAAAGGACGCGAAATGCGACAGGAATCAGAGACACCAGAGAACGCTGAGACGCAACCGGATGACGAGCGTGGCCTTGGTGCTGAACCCGTTGCCGTAACCGAGGGGGCGGCAGCGAAGCCCATAGACGAGCCGGGTCGTCAGCACTCGGACGCTAATGCGCCCAATCTGGCTACCCTCGAAGGGCGTGGCCTACCGGTTGAAGCGGCTGCCACAGCCGAGGGTGCCCGACCTTGCTTTGATGAACGCCCGCCAGACGGTGAACTCCTGGTAGAGCAGCTGACCGGCTCGGTTCCGGTCGGGCAGACAAGCAAGTACCAGGCTGAGAGACTGATGGACGGCGCGGTCGCCCTTTACCTCAGTCTCAAACCCCACGACCCTTTCGAATCGATCCTAGCCCGACTGATTGTTGCAGGCACCAACGCCTCCCTGGATTGCCTGGCCCGGGCGACGAAATGTGATGATTCACGGGCCCGCGAAACCAATCTGAGGCACGGTCTAAAAGGGACCATGTATGTGGATAGCCTCATAAAATCGTTGGAGAGTCGCCGCGGGCAAGGTCGCTCGAAAGTCACGGTTGGCCAAGTAAAAGTTGAGGCGGGCGGCCAAGCTATCGTCGGCAATGTAGAGACCGGCGGACAGGGGCTTCCGACCCTAACAGCCGGTAACCGGGTAGCCGCTAAGCGAGACCAATCTTGATGAGAACGGCATGGTTGCTTTGAGCGTAACCGGAACGGTCGCGCGCGTCCGCCTGGTACAAGGAGAGATAACATGGACGATCTGAATCTTCGATTTAGCACTGACTCCGATCGAAGCGGAGAGACTGGAGAAACTGAGAACGCTACCCGGCCCCTCGAGGAGAAGACCGAGCGGGCTAGCGACGAACCAACAACCGCAACCGACGCGGCCCCAGCGATGTCTCCGGACGAGGCAGATCGTCGGCGTCCGGTTGCTCAAGCATCCACTTTGCGTGCCGCGCTGAACAAAGGACCTAGCGCCCTGGCCAAAGCCAGAATCAAGGCTGAGAGCCTTCACCGAAATTCACGCCCGCTCGCAGTCCTAGCCGGCAAGGAGGTTGAGCTCCGCGACGATTCGGAGGCCGCCGCCAAGCTTTCAAAGTCTGAGGAACATCGGCCAGATCCTGAGCTTTTGGTTCATCAGCTCGTCAGCACGGTTAGTACGAGATTTGTAACCGGGCACAAGCGATCAAAGATGAAGAGCGACGCTGTCGGATTGTACTCTGCTCTTCGACCTCGCAATCCCATCGATTCGATTCGGGCCCGCATAATTGTCGGACTGAACAATGCGATCATGGACTGTCTTGAGCGAGCCGCTCAAACCAGCAACGAGGTCGCCCGCAATGTGAATCTGCGGCACAGCATTAAGGGTGCCGCAGTTCTAACCGACCTCCTTCAGCAGTACGAAAGTCGCCGGGGCGGCGGTACTCAAACTGTCAAAGTCGGCAAGGTCAATGTCGAAGCAGGCGGCCAAGCAATTGTCGGTAACGTAAAAACCGGAGATCGGCGAAAGCGGGCCACGAAGTCAAAGTCGACCCGCTCTCCCCGGCCACAGAGAGCGACGCCCAAGCGGCGTCAGGGTTGAATGGCGAGCCGGTCTGGAACGCACGCCGATGGCTGGCACCCACAAACGCAATACGGCTCCGATGCTCGCCAGTCCCCGATGCGGGGCGAGGACACGCATCGGTGCCAGCTGTCGCTCATCCGCCGTGGGCGGCAAGAGGCGCTGTCGCATGCATGGCGGCGCTAAGGGGTCGGGCGCGCCTCGAGGCAACCAAAATGCGTTGACGCATGGAACTTACACCAAAGAAGCGTTTCGGCAGCGAGCCGAGATGCGCGAGATCTTTCGGGAGGCTCGGAAACTGCTCCGAACAAACGACGAGCCAGAAACCTGAAGCGAAGCGACCTGCCCTTCAGCTGTCTTTACTCTCCTTCTTTAGTCGCACGCCCGGACCTCCCGAGTCATCGGCGCGAATGAAGATGATCCCTTCACTCTCGAGCGCTAGCTGAATTTGCTCGAGGGTTTTGACGGTCATGCCCATCCCATTCTCGTATCGGCTCACCGTATTAGCAGCAACACTGGCGCGCTTGCCCAGTTCGCGCACGCCCCAGCCAAGCGCCGCTCTGGCCATTCGCACCTGCGAACGTGTGATCATAGGCAGCCCTCGCCGGGACAGGGAATGGAGAGTGAGGCATGAGGAACTCTCATTACCCAGAGCTATGCCGTACTAGCCACGGCTTCTCGGAAGCACTATGGCGAAAACCTCGTATCAGGCTGCGGCTCGCTTGGTCGAGCGGGAGGCTGGCGCTTTCTTCGGCGGAAGGAGCAGGTCGGCCGGAACATGGAACCGGGGGCTGCAAGATCAGGATTGCATCCATCACACGGTCTCCGCATCGATTCTGTCGTACTCGCCATGGGTGCCAAAGAACCGGATCGCCAGGGCTCCTGCCCGATATTGGAGGGTCGCAACCAGTTTTCTGCTAGCACATACACCCAACCGACGACGAATATGAGGAAAAGGAACACCGGGTATCCTAGGCGACTTGCAGAGCAGGATGCCTGATTGCCGATGCTGACAAGATGGATGTGAACGCGGGTATAAGCGGCTGATGAATGAGATACACGGAATAAGAGCAGAGCCCGAGCAAACCGAGCGGTCTCAGCCAGCGGTCCCCGGAGTTCTTGGATGACAGATAAGCGTCAACGAGGACGGCCGAAGTTAGACAGGCAAGCAAAAACTCCAACGGGATATGTACTGACATTCAACTGCAAGGCTCCAGAACGACCCATTAATGGAGCCGAAGAACGTGGTGTCCGTCAGGTTGTGAACCAGGAGCTCGTCGGTCAGCGAGCCCATACATTCGTTGCCGCGGCTTCTAGGACGCGTACTCATAAATCGAGATTGGTGAGCAACGGTTGGTCAATGTCTGCTTTGCCCCCAAAAGCGGAGCCTCTACCGCAATCGCGGAATGTCCGCTAAGTGCCGAAGCGGACACGGCGATTGCCAAGCGAGCCCGCGGCCCTCACTGGGCGGTTGGCGAACACGATGGAATTAGTTGAGACGCCATTTAGCGTTAAGCTATCGTCCATGCGCAAGGTCGCCAGCGACTTGATCGCGAGGCTCGTGCCAAGATATTTTCGGCCTCACATGGACTATACCCGCCTTCGAGTCGCCAGCGTTTCTAGATGCTACCGCATGGCATTTATCTCTCTTCTTCTCGTTTTGGCCGAGATCACGGCCGGGACGCCGGCGGCGGCACAGACAGCTTCCGAACAGCGCACCGCGCAGGAGCTGGAGCGAGTCCGTGCAGATCCTCTCGCTCTGCGCGCGTTTCTGGTGCGCATGCCTAAGGGCGCCGACCTGCACATTCATCTGCATGGTGCCGTGTATGCGGAGTCATTTATCCGCGCCGCTGTTGAAGATGACCTCTGCGTGGACCCAGCCACAAAGTCATTTGCCAAGTCGTCGCCGGCGACGGCCGGGGCCGCACCCCAGCCGGTGTGCGAAGAGGGCGCAGTTCCCGCAGCAACTCTGCTTAAAGACCAGCGCCTCTACAACGCCCTAGTCGACGCCTTTTCCATGCGCGGCTTTGTTCCTTCGGAGGGAGTGACCGGCCACGACTATTTCTTCGACACTTTCTCGAGATTCGGGGGCACCGATCCTCGCCACAATGGTGAGTGGCTTGACGAAGTTGCCATCCGCGCTGCCGCACAGAACGAGCAGTATCTTGAACTGACGGAGACCCCCACCTGGAATCGCCTCAATATCATCACCAAGGACGTCGGTTGGCGGGAGGACCTAGGGCAATTGCGGCAAGAACTCTTGGCGAAGGGACTGGCTGACGATGTCCCGGGAGCTCGGGCATTTTGGGACGAGGCCGAATCCGTGCGCCGGCAGCGCGGGCATTGCGGTGAGCCTAATGAGCCTCCTGCCTGCAAAGTGCAAATTCGGTACATCTATGAAGTGTTCCGAAACACACCGAAGGAGCTCGTCTTTGCCCAAGCCCTGCTCGGGTTTGAGATTGCGTCGGCCGATCCGCGCGTGGTGGCGATAAATTTCGTAGCGGCCGAAGATGATCACACCTCCATGGTCGACTATGCGGAGCATATGCGCATGGTCGGCTTCCTGCGAGAGCTCTATCCCAAGGTCCATGTCACCCTACATGCAGGTGAACTTGCGCCGGGGCTAGTGCCGCCGGAAGGTCTCTGCTGCCACATCCGGCTGGCCGTGGAACAAGCGCACACCGATCGCATCGGCCACGGCGTGGACGTGATGTATGAAGACCGCCCCTACGAGCTGCTGAAAGATATGGCGGCTAAGCACGTGTTGGTCGAGATCAACCTCACTAGCAACGCCGATATCTTAGGGATCGGCGGGAAGGACCACCCGTTCTCCCTCTATCGCAAATTCGGTGTGCCAGTGGCGCTCTCAACCGATGACGAGGGTGTCGAGCGCATTGATCTGACGCATGAATATGTTCGCGCGGTCGAAACCTATGATCTCAACTATGCAGACCTCAAGCAGTTGGTACGCGCGAGCCTTGAGCATAGTTTCCTGCCAGGCGCCAGCCTTTGGCAGGAGCCCGACGTCTTCACTCGCTCCGTCTCCGAGTGTCGGAACGAAGTAACCGGAGCAGATAAACCCTCCTTGCCCTGCGCGGCTTTCCTCAACGCAAGCGAAAAAGCTCTGCAGCAATGGGAACTCGAACGACGTTTTAATGTATTTGAAGCGAGCTATTGATCGAAAGAGCGGTGTGTCATCAGCGGCTCCCGTGACCGCCGGTAAGAAGCGGATTGAATAGCGATTTGGCACGGCTTCAGGGTGTCACATCGGGATTCCGCCCCCACTCTCTTAAGAAAGTCCGTTGTGAAACCCCCACACGATGCCACCGGTCTCTGTCTGCTTTGGGTCAATTGCTGACGTCACGACGCTTCATCGAGTTGGTCCGCTAAGTGCCAGAAACGGACATCACAGCCTGTTTGCAGTCAGGCAGCCATTATCCAACTGTTACAATCCCGTCACTTTGCCGCCAAAATCCAACGATCATTGGTCGAGCCAATTGGTTGCTCTCGCCGCGCTTCGGTAGCGGTGCGCCGCTTTATGCGTGGGAGTGCCATGCCGGTGATGCTCGGGGTTTGTAACTTGCCAACCGATGGAGGTGTTACGTGAGCAGCATTCCAAGATTTCGTATTCCCGGTAAGATGGCGAAGAATGGGGTCGGCGGCGCGCGATTGATTGGCATGACGGTGATCGTGTTCATGACGGCGTTGCTCAACTTCGCTGCTGCCGCGCAAGCTCAGATGGCGGAGAAGAAGCCGAACATCATCTTCATCATGGGCGATGACATCGGCTGGAGTAACATCGGGGCTTACAACCAGGGCATCATGGCGGGTCGGACGCCCAATCTCGACCGGCTGGCATCAGAAGGCATGCGATTTACCGACTACTATGCCGAAGCGAGTTGTACGGCTGGTCGGGCAAACTTCATCACCGGGGAATTACCGATCCGCACGGGCCTAACCACTGTGGGTCAGGCTGGCGCTAAATTGGGCATGCCCGACGAAGCGCCGACCATCGCCACCGTACTCAAATCCATGGGTTATGCCACTGGCCAGTTCGGCAAGAACCACCTGGGTGACCTAAACCAGTTCCTGCCAACGGTGCATGGCTTCGATGAGTTCTTCGGGTATCTCTATCACTTGGACGCGATGGAGGACCCCTGCCATCCCAACTACCCGCCTGCAGCGAAGGATACAGTGGGTCCGCGACACATGCTCCATACATGGGCAACGAACGTGGATGACACCACAGATCAGCCGCGTTGGGGCAAGATTGGGAAGCAGAAGATCGAGGACGCGGGCGAGCTGTGTCCGGAACGCATGAAGACGGTAGACGACGAGATCCTCGATAACGCGATGAAGTTCATCGATAAGGCGAAGACCGACGGCAAGCCTTTCTTCCTCTGGCTAAATCCGACGCGCATGCACGTCATCACACACCTATCGGAGAAATATGAGAAGCTGCGCACCCCCGAGAACGGCTGGTCCATACAAGAAGCGGGCATGGCGCAGCTTGACGATATCGTCGGCTCGGTCATGCAGAAGGTGAAGGACATGGGTGTCGACGACAACACCATCATTGTCTTCTCCACCGACAATGGCGCGGAGAACTTCACTTGGCCTGATGGTGGCCAGACACCGTTCGCGGGGGGCAAGGGAACGGCCCTTGAGGGCGGTTTCCGCGTGCCCGCGATCATTCGCTGGCCTGGCAAGGTTCCGGCGGGCAAGGTCGAGAACGCAATTGTATCCGGGCTCGACTGGTTTCCGACCTTCGTTGCCGCCGCCGGTGATGCAAACATCGTCGACGAACTCAAGCAGGGCAAACAGATCGGCGATCGGACTTACAAGGTGCACCTTGACGGCTATGACCAGACAGACCTCATCACCGGCAAGGGTCCATCGAAGCGGCACGAGATCTTCTACTTAACCGAGAGCACCCTAAGCGCGGTCCGCATCAACGATTTCAAATATCGCTTTACGGATCAGCCAAACGGCTGGATTGGGGCCACGCAAAAGGTCGATTGGCCTATCCTCGTCAATCTTCGTCTAGACCCGTATGAGCGAACGGGCCTGCCGGACGGGAAGGGCGGGTCGCTCGCCTATTACAATTGGTTCGCCTATGAGTTTTGGCGCTTCGTATTCGTGCAACAGGAGGTCGCAAAGGCCGCCCAGAGCTTCGTTGAGTTCCCGCCGATGCAGAAAGGTGCAAGCTTCAACATGGAGGCGGTGAAAGCACAAATTCAGGCGGCGATAGCTGCACAATCCGGCAAGTAAGATTGACAAGCCGCGCTGCTCGTCGCTTAGACGGACGGCGCGGCCTATTGCTAGAACACTGTTCCACTTAGAAGCACGCTCTCTCGTCGGTTTAAACCCTGCACCAAGGAGGCAACTATGCGCTTATTCGTACTCGCTGCTCTCGCTATCACTACGTTTGTGGCGACCATGGCTATCGACCGTACAGACGCAAATGCCGTGGTCTGTGCCCGGGGCGTCCATCACGCCGGTTGCGTCGGGGTCGTGCATCCCCGTTGCAGTTGGGTCGTAGTGAACGGCGTGCGCGTGCATCGCTGCATATAAGAGCGGCCACACGTGCCAATTGGTCTTTGGAGCAGCGACAGCATTACTGAAATCGCTTTGAATCACTTGACGGCTCGACGACGGCCGCCGCAGTAACATGGCTCGACCCCAAGATCGGTTTCGAGGTCTCCTCCGCAGCGGGGTCACTGTCGATTCCCGGAGCGGCACATGAGCGCTTTGGCCAGCGGCGCGATTGTGTTTGCATGCGTCTTTGGTGGCGCATTGTTTGGGATGTTCCTTGGGACGATTCTGCCCGAGGATCATTTGAGCCCCGACGCCAGGGACGTGATCAAGGTGGCGATGGCCATGATCGCTACGCTGGCAGCGCTGGTGCTTGGTTTGCTGATTGCCTCGGCCAATAGCTCCCTCGATGAGAAGGAAAACGAATTGAGAAGCACGGCCGCGCAAGTCATCCTCCTCGATCGCACGATGGCTGAATATGGAGCGGAGACCCAGGAAGCCCGTGATCTGCTTAAGCAGATCACGGCCGCGAGGATTAGCCAGATCTGGCCTGAGGAGAATGCGAATGTGACACCCAGCGCGATTGGTCGCGGCAGCGGAATTGAGGCAATTCAGCGTAAGCTTCTCGATCTTTCTCCTCAGACCGACGCCCAGCGTTGGCTTCAGTCGACAGCGCTGCAGATCAGCGGCACTATCGCTGGAGCGCGCTGGTCGATACTCGAGCAGATCGGCAGCTCTATTCAGTGGCCGTTCATGACGATCCTGGTGTTTTGGCTCGCCATAATTTTCACAAGCTTCGGAGTTTTCGCCCCGCGCAACGCCAGTGTGACCGCGGCGCTGTTCGTCGCCGCACTGTCGGTAGCCGGCTCGGTATATCTGATCCTCGAAATGGACCAGCCCTACAGCGGTGCTATCAAAATCTCCAGCGCTCCGCTTCGGACTGCTTTGGAGCAGCTCGGCCGACCGTAGCCCTCGCCGAGATCGAGCGGGCAGATTTGCGCGGGAGCGAGTTTTGGGGTGCGCAGGCACGGGAACTGCATTGTGAGGTTGACCAGGCATGCCAATGTCCGCTTTGGGTCAATTGCTGACGTGGTGCGGGCCGATGGCACGGTCCTGCCGCCGTTTGATGGCGGGAAGAGCATCATTTCGCCTTGGGGCATCGCCATCGACGGCAACGACAACGTGTGGGTGGCCAATTCGACGGGCCGCTCGGTCACGCAGCTCTGCGGCGCGCGTCCTGCGAACTGCCCGCCCGGCACAAAGACCGGCGACCCGATTTCACCGCCCGGCGGCTACATCGGCGGATTGCAAATCATCACGGACGTCGCCATTGATCCCGGCGGTAACGTGTGGGTGGCGAACAACTGGGATATGCCGGAGCAAGGCTTCAAGGAAGTGCCGGAACCGGCGCTATCCACGCGCTTCGGCGGCAACGGCACAGTGGTCTTCTTCGGCTTAGCAAAGCCGGTCCGCACGCCGCTGATCGGACCGGCGTGCGCGCCTTAAGGGAAAACGACGCTGGATGCCACGGACCGTCAACGCAGCGTCCGCTTTGGGTCACTTGCTGACTCGGCACCACTCACTGGTAAGGTCCGCTCATGAGCCAGGAGCGGACGTGCGAACAGGCGTTGAAATTGGCCGAACAACAGAAAGTCAATTAAGCTTGGCGCGACCGTAAGCTGAGGAAGGCGGCAACAGAGTGTAGCGGCGCTACCCGGCGTTAAGATGAGATCCGATGTGTAGGATGGATATTGGATCGTGTTCGCCGGAATGAAGGGGATCACGCCCAAAACAATCGCTCTCGCGCAGACCCTGCTGGGTCGCCATGCCAGCCCGGATAACGGCGCGTGACCGGCCCATCCGGTCAGAACGGATTGCGGATCGGTCTCGATCTTGGAGGGTCCAAGATTGAGGGTATCCTCATGAGCCCCGGCGCGACGGAGTTGGCGCGCTATCGCGTAGCGACGCCACCCAATGACTACGCGGCTACTATCGCGGCCATCGTCGATCTCACAGCCAGGCTCATGCAGGGCATCACGGCTGGCGCCAGGATCGGCATCGCCGTCCCAGGGTCCATCTCACCCCTCACTGGCCTGATGCAGAATGCCAATTCGACCTGGCTCAACGCCCGCCCCTTCGACCGCGACCTAGCAGTCGCGCTTGCCACCCCTGTGCGGCTCGCCAACGACGCCAACTGCTTCGCCTTGTCCGAAGCCATCGATGGTGCCGCAGAGAACGCGCGCATCGTATTCGGGGTTATTCTGGGAACAGGATGCGGCGGTGGCCTCGTCGTCAATGGGAGGCTGCTCGACGGACCGCGCGGCATTGGCGGGGAATGGGGCCACAACCCGCTTCCCTGGACCACGCCCGACGAATACCCCGGACCGCACTGCTGGTGCGGACGCAAAGGGTGCTTGGAAACATGGGTTTCGGGCCCCGGCATGGCTGCCGATCATGCCAGGGTGACGGGCGAGACATATACGACCGTAGAAATTGCCGCCCGCGCCAGGTGTGGAAATGAGGCCGCGAGGGCCACCCTCGCCAGGCACGCCGACCGGCTGGCGCGTGGGCTGGCGCACGTCGTCAACATCATCGATCCCGATGTTATCGTGCTCGGCGGAGGGCTGTCACAGCTCTCCCATCTCTACGAGCGGCTACCGCAGCTGATGGGCCCGCACATCTTCGCCGACCGAGGCTCGGTCGTGATCAAGGCCCCCAAATGGGGCGATGCCAGCGGTGTTCGTGGTGCGGCGCGCTTGTGGGATTGAGCGCTTGCAGGGCCGATAGCTGCTGAAATATCGAGTTAGTTCGATGAGCGGCCCGCGTCAGCCAATAAGCGATTGCAGCGGACAGAACTGGCACGCCGCTGCGAGACGTTGGGGCTGCGAGTTCGAATGTCCGCCTTCGGCTCTGCCAATGTCCGCTTAGTGCCAGTAACGGACATCACGAATTCCGTGGGTCATGCCTAGCCGGGCATTGATAGACGGCAAGACAAATCGACCAGACCCCCAAAGTCAGAAGCGCCAGACGGATGCGGGCTAGTGTAGCGGGGCCTCTTTTGTTTTCGCACACTTGATACCGGTCAAGGCATGAGCGGATTGAGTGACCGACATTATTGTGGGGGAGGATGTTGGCTTTGGATGGAGACCGCCGCAGGCCATATCCGCTTGCTTGCCCAGTATGTCGGCAAGCAATGATCGGAGAGAAGTCCTCCCCCGAAATTGAGGACTTCGATCGCCACCGCTGCCTCATTTGCGGGGTGGTTGTGGAATACGGTATTGCCTCAACGCCCAAGGAAATCGGCGAGTAGAAAACTACACAACTCTCTGGAGGAGACGACTCACATGAACCGGAGGAGCTTTATCGTCAGCATCCTGGCGGTCGGATGCTTTATCGCAACTTCAATGCTGATACCGAGCGTTGGCATCGCTCAGATGGACAAGGTCAAGGCCCTCCATGGCGGCTTTGATAGCCAAGACCGAGAAGTTGGGAGCGCCCAAGATCGAAGGGACTGATCCCGTTGGTGGCAAGAGTGCTCCTGGCTTGTATTTCGGCACGACCAAGATGAACAACTTCTTCGACGTCGTTGACGAGGTGGCGAAAGAACACGGCGGAATCGCCACCCTCTTCGTGAAAGCCGGGGACGAATACGTGCGCGTAGCGACAAACCTAAAGAAGGACGACGGTTCACGCGCGATCGGAACCATCCTGGACCCGAATGGCCCGGTGATTGCGATGATCAAGAAGGGCGAAGCGTACTACGGAGAGGCGACCGTCCTGGGCAAGCCCTACGTCACGGGCTATGAGCCCATCCGCGACGCCGCGAAGAACGTCATCGGCATCTACTTCGTCGGCTACATGAAGTAATACTTGGCGCCTTCGCCTTTGGCGCGTCAGTTCCTATTTGTCGTCGAGGGGTCGGCAAGTCCGACGGTTCCCGATAGAGAAAGGACGCCGATTGTCCGCTTTGGGTCAATTGCTGACGTCACGACGCTTCATCGAGTTGGTCCGCTTTGTGCCAATAGCAGAAGTCGAGGCCTCGCCGCACTGCTCGCCTCATCGACCGCCACGCCTCAGCGCGTCAGCTGCCGGCTCCCGCCGCGCACCGCGTCGACAACCTCGTGAATAGCGTCGGTCACGAGCTGGGGCTCATAGAGATAGATGTTGTGGCCGCTCTTAGTCTCCTTGATGTGCTTGGCATTGAGGGACGCTGCTAGCAGATCCTGAGCCGCCAGCCAATCAGAGAAGGACACTTGCGCGCTATCGGCTGCTTTACGTTGCGCGTCGAACGCCGCAGGTTGCCAGGACTTGTCTGCGCTCAAGACGACGGTCGGAAGGTCAGGCAGCGGAGGGGCCGCGTCGATTTTCTCGAAGGCGTCCGCGAGCTCAACCGCTTCGGGAGCCGCAGGAAGGGACATCCTGTTGTTCTTGTCCCATCCATCTAACGCTTCGGGGCTCGCCACTTGCCGCATGAGCTCCGCAGCGGTGTCGACCATGACGAGGCCGACCACGTCTCCGGGGTAGGTGCGCGCGTAAAGCTCGGCGATGAGGCCGCCGTAGGAGTGAGCGACAAGAACGTAGGGTCCAGGTTCGCCGGAGGCTGCGAGCAGCTTGCGCAAATCATCGAGCGCGTGATCGACGGGGTGCGGTTGCGGAATCGGGGTGGAGATGTCCTTTCCGTCAATGCGTGTGCCCGGACGATCATAGGTACAGACGCGGGTGAAGCTGGAGACCGAAGGCAGCACGGCCGACTCGCTCCTGTGCACCTCGCCCTTGCCGGTCCCCACCATGTCGTAGGGCACCTCGTGCATGGGGTCGGCGGGATCGAGGATCTCGTTCCAATCGGCGGCGCCGTTCCCTTTTCCAGAGATGAGCACGACCGTGGGAGAGCCAGAGCCGCGACACTCCAGGTAGATCTTGCGGCCGTCGCCGATGTCGACCAAGCCGGCGAAATCTCGGCTTTCCACAGCATGGACGGCCGCCGGGTCTAGCGTGGTAACGAGAGGAACAAGGAGCAAGAAGACGCGAGCGCCGAGGGACATGGTTCTACTGGTGAACATCCCTGTCCTCCGCAGCCGCAAAGGCTCACGGCTAGGCCAGCGAGGTGAAGCTAGGCGACCTCACCGCGCCGACGCAAGACGTCCCTCCCGTTCGATCAGAGCTTCTACTGTAGGAAAATCTGCATATTCTCAAAGTCAAAGGTCACCGCGTAGGGCTTGAAGAAATCGTGGCCGACCATGCCCGCGAGATGGAAGCCAAAAGTGTTTTCCCACGGGAACGGCCCATCGTAGATACCCGGCACGTTGCTTTCCTGGACATCTCCGAAGGAAAGTTGACGCACGGTGTAGGGCACGAGTTTCAGCTTCCCGCCTCCCCCCGCCCCTTCATAGGCTTTGTCTTCCTCCAGCTTGATCCCGGCTTCCTTGATGACTGGCTCCGCCAGTTTGACTCCTGCGCCCGCCAGCCCTGAGTCAACGAAGAGGAGCGTCGGTGGGATCGTCTCCACACGGCCCCAACCCACCATGAAGTGGTCGCTCGCAATCCAGAAAGGAACCGCGACGCTTTTGCCTGATGACGCTGCCGCGAACTGCTCCAGGTTTTTCGCGGTCTTCCGGCGCAGCACAAGCTCGGCGTGCGGATAATCGAGGGTCGCAAGGAAATGGTAGAGCAGATTGGTCCCGATGATGCCGTCGATGCGTTTGACGCCAAAACCTTCGGAAAGTTGGCGCAGGGCAAGCGTTGCAATGGGCAGGTTCTTAACGGTCCAGTCGCCGACCGTGAGTGACTCGATCCGCCCATTCTGAACCTCAGCGTGCTGTCCGCCGGCAAAGGTGCCTTGCACCGCTCCGAATTGGGGGACGCCAAGCTCCCGGGCGAAGTCCGTGTCGAGCGCGACCTCGGAAGCCCCGGTGTCGATGAAGAAGGTAACCTCGTCGCCGCCGTTTACGCGCACGCTGACCAACGGCAGCGGATCGGTCTTTAGGAATTTCAGACGCGTAGTTTGCCCGTCACCCTGCACTTCATAGGGCGTCTGGCCCTTAAAGCTCTCCAACTTCGCGACATTCAGTGTCGGGTATTGCGAAACAAGCAATTTGTTGCTGCTCACCTCGACGCCGTTCAGCGAAGCGGCCGCCTTCTGGAAATCGTCGCGGCGATAAAACGCTTCGGCCAGCATGACCTTGGCGTCGGCGTCATCGGGCTGCAAGGCGATGGTCCTTTCCAGCCATTTCTGCGCATCGTCGAGCCGGTTGGAAAGCAGCGCAATGCGGCCCAACTGGAGGATTGCTGAATAGTCCTTGGGATCTTGCGCGGCCATTCGCGCGTAGATTTCGCCAGCTTCGGCAAATTTTCCAGTTTGGAAGAGCCGATTGGCAGCGTCGATGTCTGCTTGCTTCGGCTGTGCTGCCGCTTGTCCTGAAAAACTCCAGGACGCGAGGATCACGGCAAGGGCGATGCAAATCCTGGCAAATGTCATTTGGAACTCCGGATCAGAGTTAGCGTGCGACGCCCGAACTGTATCAGAAGCTGAGCACGCGGCCGAGTTGCACACCTCCGGAACCAACCGGCCAGTTCCCGCAAGAGCGCCTGTGCCATGCGCCAGTAGCCCGACCCTGACGGAGCCACACGGGCTCGAGCTTAAGCCACGTTTGAATCTCCGAACGTGGGGCCTGCGGTCCGGACGCATGATGGTCGGCGCATTTTGATAGGAGGAGTGATGTCCGGTTTGGGTCATTCTGCGACATAAGCGGGCCACGCGCTGATGTCCGAGATGGGCGCGGAACCAGACATTAAACCGCGCCGCGTGAATGTCGCCGAAGTGCCGATAGCAGCCGCTCGCAGAAGCATCGACTTTATCCGTTCCGGAGGGCGACGAGAATTGGCACGCTGTGGGAAGTGCGCCAGAGTGGCTGGCGCAAGGCCGGGACGTGCTGTGCATTTTGCCCGCACCCGAGAGAGCTCGTTTGGAGGCGTTGTGGAGGGAAACTACGAATACAAACCTGTGCTGTTCTTTCTGATGGCGTATGTCGTTACCTGGATTCCGTGGTCTCTCGCTGTGTATGCCGGGTCACAGCCTGGGTTGAAGGCCTACGCCTTTCTCTTCAACCTCATTGGGCTATTGGGTCCGCTCGCGGTGGCCCTCATTCTGATCCGGACGTCCGGCAGCAAGGCTCTGAAGAGCGATTTCAAGGACAGACTCTTCAATTTGCGGAGGATCCGGCCGATCTACGCGATCGTGGCCATCGCGATGCCTCCTGCGGTTATGTGCTTGTCGATCTGGCTATCGGTGTGGTTCGGCCAATCGGCGGATCAATTCCGGCTTTCCGGCGGCGCCAACCTATTGGCCATGATCATCCTTGCCATGGTGCTTGCGCCCCTCTTCGAGGAGATGGGCTGGCACGGATATGGCGTGGACAGTCTCAGAGCCAAGACCGGAATGATGAAGGCGACGCTGCTGTTCGGCGCTTTGTGGTCAACGTGGCATGCCCCGCTGGTCCTCATCAGCGGAACTTATCAGAACGAACTGGCGAGGATGGGCAACAAAGTTTTTTTGGCAAATTTCTTCGTCAGCATCATCCCCGCGGCGATCATCGCGAACTGGTTCTATTACAAGAACAGCCGCTCGATCGCAGCTGCCATTCTGTTGCACTCGATGCTGAATGCGCCTTCCGTGCCGCTGTATGCCGGACAGATCGCGAAGTGCATCGCAACGCTTCTGTACGCAGGGATAGCTGCGGGACTTATCGTTGGCGATCGCGCGGCATTCGCGGAGGGATCGCGAAATTTCTTATCTAAGGCGTCGCCCAACCGCCGAGACGCAAGTTGAGGCCAGCCCGCACCACGTTCGCGCTCTCTTCTATATCGAGGAAGCCCGGGCGCAAGCCAACGATTTGCGGTGTGAAGCGAATGTCTTCGGCTTTTCATTAAGAAGCAGACGTATGGCCGGAGCACCGCAGGGCGGACGTCTGGTGCCTCAAGTTGATCGTCTTTCGCAGAGATTAGGTCGCCGATCTGATACACAATCAGTTGAACTTTCACGGAAATCTCAAAAACATCTTGCGGCGATAGGACTCGCCTCGCCGATGGGTTTTCATTGCGCTCTTATCCACCGCATCGCTTTCGGCCCGTGCGAGCTTGATAATCTCCGGGACCGGACCGGTAGCGTCGCCTCTGGAGCGCAGGAGGACATCGCAGCATCTGGACCTCAGTAGCGAAGGGCAGTGCTTTGGGGCAGCCCATGCGGACATTTGCGGAATGGCGGTGGAACCCCGAACGCGCTAGATTTGGTGCACGATCAAGCAGACGAGGGGGATTTCAACATGCAGCGTCTTGCGCTTAGCCTCGCGCTGATGGGTGCCGCGCTCTTGGCGTGCGGCGCAGCGACGGCCTTGCCCAGCCGGGCGATGGCCTTCGAACTGGATACGGGTGCGGCCACGGTTCCGGGTGGTACCGCGCAATTCTACGATCCGGATGAGGCTCCGCTGCCCGCGCCGCTTCCCTCCGCACGAACTCGAGGAGGATGGGACGAACCTTCAGATGGCGCCCGGGACCGGGACGAGCCTTCAGATAGCGCCTGGGACGAGCCTTCAGATAGCGCCCA
Organism: uncultured Alphaproteobacteria bacterium; assembly: GCA_963804515.1. Classification (GTDB taxonomy): domain Bacteria; phylum Pseudomonadota; class Alphaproteobacteria; order Rhizobiales; family Methyloligellaceae; genus Methyloceanibacter. The sequence goes on from CAWDQR010000001.1 coordinate 755,997, forward strand.
TTGGGGGGGGCAGCGCCAACCCGGCAGACAACAGGGCTTTGATACCGAGCCCGTGAGGGAAACGCCGTTCTGGACGTATTCGGGCGCGGCCGCGGATCGCCTGAGGTAATTTAGCTGAAGGGTTTTTGGGCCTCAGCCGCAGCCGTCCGCTTCTTGCGGCAGCGCCGTTCTACGGGCCGCGAAAAGGCATTTCCAAAAAGGGTCCGGGGGAAAGGGGGGAGGGCCGCTCGTGGGCGTGAGCGCACCCCGCAAGCAAACAGGATGGTGAAGGGGGCGCCCCATTACCTTAGCCGATACTGCACGTCGGTTAAGTGAGTCTCGCCCGCTACCCGCCGCGCCACTCTGATGCACCCAGTCTGCACACTCGAGCCTTCATATCGACTGGATCAGCGATTACTTCGAGCAGCGCGCCTCCACGCCATTGCGTCCGACCGGCGCAACGACCCCGAACTCGGCAAGATGGGCACGGATGGCGTTGATCACCGCGGTCTGCTGGCGGATGAACAGATGGCGCGTGCGATGGAGCATCAAGCAGCTCTGCTGCTCGGGCGTCTTGGTCTCGACGAACCGCATGGTTGCCCTGGTGACCGCTTCGCAGATGGCGTCAGCGGCATCGTTCTTCTGCCGCTTGACGTAAGGCTTCACCTAGGCCGGCGGCATCAGGCGCACCCTATGCCCAAGAGCCTGCAGTTCGCGCGACCAATGATGAGACGACGCGCACGCTTCAATGCCAACCAGGCAGGATGGCAGCTTTTGGAAGAACGTCAGGACGTAGCGCCGCTTCAACTGACGGCGGATGATCACATTGCCTTCCACGTCGATGCCGTGGACCTGAAACACCGACTTGGCGATGTCGAGACCGATAGTCGTAATCGCTTGCATGATTGGCCCCTCCGAATCGTGGCGCATTAACAGCACCCACATCAATGGCACTCACGTGCCGGTGGAGGAGCCGTCCACAGCATCAGAAGCAGACGTTCTGTCGTGGATGGCCGTCACAAGCACGACCACGACTGGAATAAATTCCAAGGTCCCGTTTGCAGGGTCAGATGCGGCGCTCTCTAGCAACCGCCTCATAGGCCGCGTTGATGGCGGCGATTTTCTTGGTCGCGATGGTCACAAATTCCGGCGGAACGCCACGCGCGATCATCTTGTCAGGGTGATTGTCGACGACGAGCTTCCGATAGTGAATTTTCAGCGCATCATTGTTGATGTCGGGCGTTACGCCCAAAACCTCATAAGGATTGCGCTTGGCTGAACTCACGTGGCGCGCTTTGATGTAGCTGAACTCAGTATCGGTGAACCCAAAGCGCTTGGCCACCTCAGCGAGAAACTGCTCCTCGTTGGGATGAAACACTCCGTCCGCTAGGGCGATATGGAAGAGACCTTCAAGCACATCCTCCAAGAGCTTGCGGTTGTCCTTCAACAGAGATGCGAGCTGCTTGGCATAGGCCTCGTAGCCGACGATGTCCTGCTTGGCGAGATTGAAGATGCGTGAGACGTTCTTCATCTCCCCTTCGGGCACCTTGAACACCTCCTTGAAGGCTGTCACCTCATCGGCAGTGACGAGGCCATCCGCCTTGGCCATTTTGGCGCCGAGCGCAATCACGCCGACGGTAAAGGCAACCTGATGTTCGGGCATACCGTCGTTATTGCTGTCGCGGTCGAAGACGTGACCCAAGCCTCTAAGCAACCCACCGATGGGGCCGCCTTCGGCGATATGCGCGCCCGCGGCGAGCCTAGCGGCGGCGCCTGCCAATTTTGTCCAGATCAACCCCGAAGCCCTCTACCCTGTGGCTTTTTGGCTTATTTTCGCATGCCTTGAGAATTGCCTGAGATTTGCCGCACTCCCGGTTCTCTTACCTATCACTGATTTTCGCGCGGAAGATACGAGGGAACAAACAACTAACGGGAAAAGCGTTGGCGCAGGCCGGGCTTTCCCTTTTTGCTGAATCCTCGTCCCAGCATTGACGACTTTGCGCGGTCAGGTGGCTGTCCCTCAATGGGCGCCTTGTCGCAGTTGCCGCCCGAACTCCTTTCGATTTCGCTCCTGAGCGGGCAAATTGCAGCTAGTTTCGACGTGCTGACCATTATGCGGCGAAGTCGTTGAGCTTGTCGCGCAGCGCAGCGACCGCTGATGCATGCGCCCGGCCCGAGACCTCGCGGCCATCGAACAGGCAGACGGTGACGTTGCAGTAGAACCCAACCGGCGCCTCAGCGTAGCAGGCGACAATGTCGTCGTCGGCAATGCTGCGCGGACCTCCACACGCGAACACCAACATAGTGCTCCGCATTTTTGGAGCGCGTGGCGATGGCGCAAGCGTGCCGCTCTTGCTCATGGGCGCTCGGTCGGCAACACCTATTGGCAACTCACTTACTTACAGTCACCCGCAGCCTGCGCAGCCTTCTTGGCAGCTTTGGCCTCGTCCCTCGTCGCATATGACGATGTGCCAACCATCACCATGGTTTTGCCATCAGGCTTTTTGTCGACGATCTTGCACGCTTCTTTCTTTGGGGCCTTGTGCGCCACGTAATATTCGGCAGCAAGCGCTGGGCTGACGATGAACACTAACAGGCTTGCTGCGATCAGACACTTTTGCATCATGTTCTTTCTCCTTACCGATGAGGACATATCTCGACGGGAGCTGATCCGCTTCCCTTTGTTCAATTAACGGGCTTCTGCGCAATTGAGCATTGACGCATATCAAGCCGCAGGCCAGCCGCCGGGCTCCCCCGGGGAGCACCTGTCCTCGGTCGTGCTCATGGCATGGCCCTAGCCAGCCGGGCGCCCAATCGCACGATCATGATAGACGAAAATGATCTGATCGTCGGGAGTTCATCAGCGCGAGCTTTCCCTTCCGCTAGACCCCCGTCTCTTTGGAGACAGGACGCGGAGCGAGGGTGGCGCTTTCAACCACGGTATAGCGACGGTGCCTTTTATCGGCGGCCAGCCGTACCCGCGCCCATGTGTAGATGGTGCGCCGCACGCGCGAACATGGTGCACCGCTCGAAGACAGCGTCCGGCAGAGACTGCTAATGTTCTTGTCCTCATCGGAGTCCCCCAGGCGACCGATGACTGAGAGCTTTAAGACTTCCCGCCTGACCTGCGTGTGGGAGTATCAACGATGCTTTTCCAACAATATGCGCCCTTTTTTGAGCCAGAGGAACTGGACACGCTAACGGCTGCCTTCAACGCCACATTGCAAGAGTTAAGGGCCTCTGGCATCGACTTGAGCAGTGAAGACAAGGTCGCGCTGGTAAAGAGGAAGCTAGCGCAACGCATCCTCGTTTCAGCCACGGCAGGTGGCGTCCGAGACGTGGAAACGCTGAAAGAGCAGGCTTTGCGGAGCCTCTCTGGTGGCGTTCGCCCCGGTGGTGAGCAAACCTTTGCTTCGGAAGCAGCATGAAGGCACCGTCCGTGCGCGGTGTTTGCTGCAGACCATCACGCGGCGTAATTGTCGAGGCGACGTTCTAGCTGATCGAGCGCAGCGATCGGCGTGGGCAAATGGTGTCTGGATCGCCTGCGCGCCATTGGCGGCTCAGCGCGCTTTGCCGCTTTCGCTCGCCCTCGTGTGGAGACGGGTCATATGCAGGGCAGTGTTCGAGCTTCCGCCTGTAGGGATCAAAGCCGACCCATGAGAAGCAGTACGACGAGGATGATCAGGATGATGCCGATGACACCGATGCCGCCGTGACCGTAGCCGTAGCCGTAGCCGCCGAAGCGCCCACTGAAGCCACCAAGCAAGAAGATGACGAGGATGATGATGAGTATGAGCCCGATCGACATGATCTACCTCCCGTTGCAGCACCTAATTGAACATTGAGCCTCTTCGCGCTCCGACTGTGAAGCCCCTTGATCGGCATTTTCCCCCGCTTCTTCTGCAAATACCGCTTTTGCGGACGTTGATCTCGATGCCAGTGGTCCTCTGCCGCTTCAAGCGAAAACCGAGCGCGCCGGCTCGAGCAATTGTCAAGCAGATGGCTATTCGGTCGTCTTCCCGTCGAAGTGCTCTTTGTCTGCCTCTTCGTCCGCGTTGGTGGCGTGCACTACGCCATCGCGATGCTTGGGTGGAGCGTAGAGCGTGTAGAGCTTCATCGGGCCGGTCGGGCCGTTGATGATGGCGTGGCGAGCACCTGTGGGCACCAAGATCGCCCCCAGGCTTGATGCGATGCTCAACACCATCAAGCACCGCGTCGCCTAATGATAAGCGGCTTTCTATTTGAAATGGCGCCTTAGCGGCCGAGATCTTTTTTTCGACGATCGACTTCGGCTTGCGAGACCTGTCCCGCTCGAACCAACGCCGCAATGCATGCGTTCGTCAATTTGTCGCCGTGCTTGCGCATGCAGTTTTCCAGGCCTCGGGTTTCGAGTCCCCACTCATGGCAAAATTTCCGATAATCGTCCGCGCAGTGCTTTACGTCTTTGTGACTGGCCTGCGCCGAGCAGACGCTGCAAACAATGAATGCAACGGCGATAAGCAGTGTCGCGCGATAGCTTGTCATCTACGGATCCTCCCTTTTCGCAGTAGTCCCGATTGCCGGGTTAGAGCTCAAGTTCTGTGTGGGCCGGGCTAGCGCCAGCCACACACGCGACGTCCCCTGTGCCACCTGCACCGCCAATGGCGATGGCGACGGCGCGGATGCACGACGACGACCACGGCCTTCTCGACCATGGTCCCGGTCTTTCCTCCTTTGCGATCGCCAACGGGTCAATTGCGCGGGGCTCGGCAGCACGGCCGACTGCCACTGGGGTGTGGGCGTTATCCGTGTCAATAATGTCCGCATTGGGTCAGTCGGCGACATAAGCGGGCCACGCGCTGATGTCCGAAAAGGGCCCGGAACCAGACATTAAACCGCGCTGCGTGAATGTCGCCGAAGTGCCATTAACCGACATCGGCCTGGCATACTGAGGGCTTTGAAATGGCTGGAAGCAAACGTTGGTCCTCTCTGCGTCGCCAAGGAGCCGGCCCTATCTCAACTCCAAGCTTCCAGGCAATCTGAAAAATCGCTACGTGCATGCCGGGAATTAAGGGAGGAATATTGGCATGAATAATGTTCTCTCGGCACCGAGGTCCAACCCAGTATTGAAGGAGATCGTACATGTCCAGGCAACACGAGACCGGCCAGTCCCCCCGAATATCCCCAACGTCGCAGCTTCCTAAAGGCCTCCGGTGCAATCACTGCGATGGCGTTGGTCGGTAGCGGGACGCTAAGCAGCATTGCCTACGCTGACGTACTGACCAACGCACAGCGCGAAAAATTGACTCCCGACGGTCGCCCCAGCATCCATGCTTTCTCGCAGCGAAGGCAGGTACCGGTAGCTTAGCACGACCACTGTGCAGATTGCTGCACCGAGCGCCACCACCACCGCCCAGACACCACCCACCGCGGAAAGCGAAGTTGCGCCCCATCCGTTCCTCGGCTAGAAAACTGGTATCCAACCGCGGCAGAACAAAAAGATTCATGGCCAGATTGACAAGAATAACGACGATCAGCGGCAGCAGCGAGACAACGACACTAGGAGGAGCCTCGGCATGGCGGCCGTGATGGATCTCGGCAGGATCGAATGCGCTCGCCGGTGTTTTACCGCAATCGCTCGGGGATAACGCGGTGCGGATTTGAGGAAAGGGATGCGTCCGAGGCAACTCGCGAACGGCGACCACTGGGAGCGTGAGATCGCGAAGAACATCTCGCTCGACGCGCCCTATCGATGAGCCAGAGGGTCGGCATCGCCGCCGTCAAAGGCGGGTTAGATTCGATCCACTAGCCTTGAAGCCAGGGAAGACCAGCCGCCTTCCAGCCTCCGACGGAACCGCGATGACTTTCATCGTCGAGCGGCCCTTCGAAACCGCCAGCGACGTTATGACAGGCTCAATAGCCCGCCTCCTGACCTGGAAGGGATTCGCTATCGCCTCCAGTTGGCAGTAGGATTTTGCAACCAGCGGCACATTCGTCACAGGCGACGACCGAAGTTTTGCTTGCGTGGGGTGTCGAATACTGATGCGCTCATAGAGTTCAGTTGCCGCGACAACGGTCGTGCTGGCGTTTCAAATTAGATAAGATGGCGAAAATGACGAAGGAGAAGTTCGGTTTCCATCGAGGTGGCGGCAAACACGAGACTGTTCCAACTGCTGCCTACGTCCAAATGTACGTGAAGTCGAGTGCACTAAGTCGAGCTCCGGATCTTGCGATCTCAGCGCACCTGATGACCGAAGCTGAAATCGATGAGTTTGTAGACGACGCACTCGCTGAATTGGAAAAAATCCGTATTGATGCGAAGAAGGCGCTCGCCGCGGCGGACTTTAATTGAGCTACTCCCAAAAGTCCGCTTCCGGAAAAAAGATCCCTATCAAGAACTTGCGGCAAACCGTGTGACTCCGCTGGGCGCCGAGGGGCGGAGAAGTGGATGTCCGCTTAGGGTCAAAGTCGGACGACGCAGGCGTGTGCCGAAGACAGTCCGCTCTAGCTCCGCAAGCGGATCAAGGTTGAGGCATGCGTGGGTGTCGGTTAAGTGCCAGAGGCGGACATTCTCCGCGCGCGAAAGCCTCGGGCTAAAACACAATCCGACGAGTCTCTGTTAGGGCAAGAGCGCCGGCCCTCGATAGCAGTTACTGAGCTGGCAGGCTTGGGACCTCCTGGACCTTCACGACGGGCGGCGGGTTCCATTTGCCGGTCAGCGCCTCGGACTTCGGAGCATAGAGGCGCAGGGTGAGATTGAAGGGTCCCTTCGGAGTGGGAAGCCAATTGGCTTCCTTGTCCGCACCAGGGCTTTCGTTCTGGAAATAAAGGTCGAGCGAGCCGTCCGGGCTGAAGCTGAACGGCATCCAGCTGCTGACGGCAAAGCGATTGAGGGTGTTCGCAACCTGGAAGCCCTCTGGGTCGTAGAGCGTGATCCCCTGGCCCGGCATCCGGGAAGCGTGCCTTCATGCGACGAGGTGGCGCGGCATACTGCGCCCCGGCAAATTCAGCTCTGGGAATGGGCGAAATCGCTTCCTCGTGCCTTCGTTTCTAGCGAATGCCGGCCTGAGTGATAGTCGCGCGCTAACTCATTGATTTTATTGGTGACCCCGGCAGAGTTGGCGCGTGTAAGCCTGTGGGTATCATAGGCATCCCTTGCGCCCCAGAAGCTGACGATGTACACAAATCCGTGTACACTACCTTCGGTGAACACCCCACCCCTCAAAAGCGAGGTTCAGCTCTACCAATGGCTTCGCGAGAAGCTGTTGGACCGCTTTCCCGAGGCGGATGATGAGACGGTTCGGGACACATTAGAGGGAATTACCGACCTCCATGAAATCATAGCCGCGATTATTCGCTCGGCTCTTATCGATGAAGCGCTGCACAAGGGCCTCCGCTCGCGCCTAGACGACATGAAGAGTCGGCTCGCTCGAATCGAGGAGCGTGGGGACAAGAAGCGGCAGTTGGCCCTCGAGGCGATGAGCGAGGTAGGTCTCAAGAAGCTTGAGCAACCAGACTTTACTGCTTCCGCACGAGCCGGGTCCCCTTCCCTCGTGATCGTCACAGAGGAGGCAATCCCAAACTCTTATTGGTTGCCCCAGCCGCCAAAGCTCGACCGGCAATCGCTTTTGGCCGAGCTAAAGCGGGGCAGCGCGATCCCCGGCACGCAACTCAGCAATCCGAGACCAACCCTTTCGGTTAGGACGAAGTAATGGCGTTCACAGAAGCACAGGTGAAGTGTCTTGAGGCGAAGCTCAGTGCCAAGCGAATCAAAACCCGCCAAGCCAACGGCATCACCCTCGCCTATGTCGAAGGCTGGCATGTCATCGCCGAGGCCAACCGTATCTTTGGTTACGACGCCTGGGACAGGCGGACGCGCAGCAACAATTGCGTCTGGACCGGAACCAAAGGCGAGTTTTATCACGCCGCTTATACCGCCAAGGTGCGTGTGAGCGTGCGTGCGGGTGATATCACCATTGTGCGGGAGGGCTCGGGCACGGGAGAAGGCAAGGCGCTTACTCCCGGTCAAGCCCATGAGCTGGCGCTCAAAGCAGCCGAGACGGATGCTACGAAGCGGGCGCTTGCCACCTTTGGCAATCCGTTTGGTCTGGCACTTTATGACCACGAGCAAGCTGGCGTTCGAAAAGCACGCAATGGCAAGGCATCGTCAGCCAAGGACTTAGCCAACGGCCCTTGGGTTTTGCGCTCGGCAACCGGCACTCCCGGCGCGACGTTCGAAAAGGCCCATGATTTTGTTGAAGCGTTACGCAAGGCGATGAGTGACGCTCAAGACATCGAGCTTCTGTATGCAATTTGGGAGCGGAACGTTGAGACTGTGCGGGCTCTGCACCGGCATAGACAGGGGCCAGGCATCGCTCCCCAATTAGTGGCGCACCTGAAGGATTGCGCAATTACGCTTGTAAACGGTGCAAGCAACGCATCTGGCGCCGAATTTGACGAATCTCATGACAGGAAGTTCAAGCCACGGTTGGCGCGCGCTAGTCAAAGCGCACGCCCAAAGATCGACAAGAGCGTGCTCACCATCAGCGAACCAAAGCGGCACCGGTCAAAGGAGCATTTGCGCTTTGTAGCCCAGCAGCCCTGTCTCGTTTGCGGCAGATCGCCTGCTCACGCGCATCACATCCGTTTCGCCCAGTCCAAGGGACTAGGCCTCAAGGTGAGCGATGAGTTCACTGTTCCTCTCTGTGCAATTCACCACTCAGAAAATCACACGACAGGAGATGAAAGACGCTGGTGGCAGGAACGCAAGATAGATCCTCTCCCAGTGGCGCTCCGCTTGTGGCAGGACACTTGCTCGGCAGCCCCTGCTCCAAATATGCCGGGCTCAACGAGCGGCTGAACGCATGAAGCGGAAAACAGAGAAATACCTAGTCTGCTCTAGAGCAGCTGATTGCCGAAGGCGACTTCAAATGCAATCACCGGCGTGAGGCCAGAGCAACAATCCCTCACGCATTAGACTGCGGCGCCGGTCTGTCTCCGTGCGCCACTTGCTCCTCGAAATGGGTGCGGGCATTGCGCACATGCTGGATTAATCACTCAAGCGGCCACCGCTCTACCGCGTCGGGTAACTGTGGCGTCGTAGCTTTTTCGATTGTTCAATCGCCAAAGACTGGGGGTGGTAACTGGTTTCGGCCCACCCTCGACACTCTTCCATTTGTGTTTGCGGATCTTGGGCATAATGGCGTCTCTCTGAACTCTCACGCGGCCGGCTTATGCAACCGTCAAAGAAAGGATGCCGGAGACATCGACCCGTCTCTCAGCATGCCAGAGGTCATAGGCGCCCTGCATGTTGAGCCACATGCGGGGCGATCCGCCCACGGCAGCTGCTAACCTCACCGCGGTGTCGGGGGTCACTGGCTGCTTCTCACCGAGGATTAGATAAAGCTGGTTGCGCGACATCTTCATCGCATTGGCGATGGCGGTCTTGCTCACCCTTAGCTCGGGAAACACGATCTCCCGGAGCACTGCGCCGGGGTGAGTAGGGCAACGATTAGGGTCGCGTCGCGGATAGTTCTTCGGTCTAGGCATCATTACCCTCCATGATAATCCTCGAAACCAACGTCAATAGCGTCCTCGCCTAGCCATCGAAATGTAATACGCCAGTTGCGAGTGATCGTAATGGCGTACTGTCCACGCCTGTCGCCTTTGAGCGCGTGAAATCCAAAGCCCGGAAGATCTATATCTCTCGGCCTCGTCGCCGCGTCGACGGCGTCCAAGACCATGCCGATCTTCGTAACAAACTGCGCCGGAAGGCGGCTTGGGTCACCTCGCTCCCAGAATCGCTTCAGAGCCCTGCTGGAAAATGAAGCGATCATGCCCAGCTATGTAATATGTCACAGGACACATTGTCAAGTTTCGCATTACATTGCTGCCGTGAACGCTCGGCGAGACCCTGGCCCCGACTCGTGACATCAACGCGCTAGCGCAATCAAAGGCGTTACTGCTCGCGGGAACGTCCCGCTTGACAGTACGCACTGTTCCTGCGTTACGGATCACCGTGTCAAGAGCTTTGCCGCCAAACGCATAGCGGCGATCTTCGTCGGCTACATCGTCCGCGATCTGCCGCAGCAGATCCAACGGCGGGCCCGTGCCAAGCTGCTGGCGATTGATGCGGCCTCGCTGCTCGACGATCTACGAGTACCGCCCGGCAATCGGCTGGAAGCCGTTGCACTCAAGCGAAGGTGAGTGCGTATCGCCGACGCCTGAGGGCGCAGGGATTGAGGCCGATCCAGATCTGGGTGCCGGATGTGCGCGCGCCTGGTTTCAAGGCGCAAGCGCATCGTCAATCGCTGGCGGTCGCGACGAGCCTCCAGTCGAACGAGGATCAGTCTTTCATCGACGCGGTGTCGGCCTTGCGCCTGGACGACGGCCTTGAATGAGGCGAGGTGATATCTGGACCGCTTCCGCAAGGAGCCAATGAACTGGCCCTGGGCATTGCCTTCCCAGCGATGAAACTGTCAACGATTTGCCCGCTGGTTCTCTCGTAAAAGCGCCACAGTTCGCTCCGCCGCCTTGTAGAGGTCGAGGCGGGAATAGACGCCGAAGGGCGAGCCGTTGTCGAGGAAGCCACCACCAGGCCCCTCGGTCAGAGTCAGGAGGGCATCGGCCTGCGCGAGCGTGAGACTAGGGAAAGCCGCGGTCAGCAGATAGCCCGCTTCCGGCGCCAGCTTGGCCACATCTTCGGTGCCCTCCGCGTTGTTCGCGAAGACCACCGGCAGGCCATACGTCTGGGTTGCCTCGTAGAAGGCGCTGTTCTTCGCCGGATCAGCAAAGCGACTTTCGTCCTGCACGGCGCAGTCGGCAATCTTGCCGCCGCAAGCCGTCTCGAGCACGGCCGTCAATTCGTCTCGGGCAGCCGCCAGCGCCTGCCGGAAGTTGCCGATCTCGACGGCGCCCCGCTTCACGACGACGTAGCCCATCTTGTTGGCAAGTAGCTGGGCGAGGTCGTATTCGGCGAGCGTCCGGCCGGCGAGCACGTCCATCGCGTAATGGGCCCCCAGCACGATGCGGTCATTGCCGTATTCGGCGGCGCGGGTGACCATCTGCTGATACCGCTCCGGCACCAGCAGCGCGAGCAGCAGCGATTCCATGTAGCCATAGACGGTATGACCGCTGGGATATGCGGGGCTCTCCGTCAGATGCTGGAGATTGTCGGCGTTCGTGGTCTCGGAGCCGCAGAAGTCCTGGCCACTGTACGCGGTGAAGTGCGGCTCGGTCTGGAGCGGCCGGGGATTGCCGAAGGGGTTGGCCTTAACGCTGCCGAGGTCGGCGTGAGCGCTACCCGCTGGCAGGTTATAGGCTTTGCCAAAGGCGTCCGTGGTGCCGTTGACCACGCTCAGGATCACCCCGGCCTCCAGCGAAACCGGCTCCTTGCCGTCACGCGTTTCGTTGGCGAAGAAGAACTTAGCCGCGTTGGAATCGGAGTACGAGGTCGCATTAGCGAACCTAATCAGGCGATCGACGGCTGGCAAAATGCTGGTGAACTTTAAGTTCTTGCAATCGTCCATGCCCAAAGGCGCGTGACTGGTCATTGCCTGATAGGCGGGGCCGAGCTTGTTACCGAGGCCATCGGCCAGCTCATAGGCGACGCCGGTGATAAAGGCGTCACGCAGCGCCTTCTGCTGCTGATCGGGGAAAGACTGCAGAAGTGGCTGATTGGCCGCCCCGCTCTGGATGTTGCCGGTGACGGTGAGGTTACTCGCCAGCGCCGCTTTGCCAGCATCGGTGTTGCCGAGGGTGGCTACCGAAACGAGGCCCCGCAGGGCATTCATGTTGGTCACGTCCAGTGTCGCTGCGCCTTGCGCCGTGAGCGCCGCGGCGGCGAGTAGACCGATTGTGCTGATGCCTTTGAGAATTCGCACCGTCCGACCTGTATTCACCTTTATCCGTGATGGCTGATGATGCGCGTGCCAAGACGTTCTTCAAGCCTGCCTCTGGATAGGAGCAGGATTGCCACTGGACAACTCGATCTGAGTGGACCGCGTCAACGGGGTACCACAATCACAGCCTACAAAAGGTCTTCGAGTAGCGTCAGTAGCGTAAGTGGAGAATTGTCGTATGAAGGCCGAACTGCAGAGGGTTCTCGACTGGGCAGATAGAAAGCTGGCCCCTCTGCGGCTTGACCTGGAACGTGGCTGCGGCGGCGTCCGCGCCAAATGTTCAATGAGGGCTTCGCCGCTCGATGCCATGATCGGCGCCGATCTCCCGTGCCTTCTGGATAAACAGCTTTGATTGCTCACAGGATCGTCCTCAGCTGGCTGTTTCGGTCGTGTCTTGGTCGCCAATTTCATCTCCAGTTGGCGGTATGCTACCCGCAGCCGCCCCACTGAGTTCCAACTTCGGCACATCTCGGACGGGATGGCTTCGTAGAAAATGCCAATGACCCGTGTCATATTCGTTATATGGGCATCACCGAGACACCAGAGGTTCGCGGTCGCGTTGTGCGCTTCCTGACCAAGCGGGAGGGCGCTGCTAATACACTTGAGCAGTGGTTCCTTGTCGGGATTGACGACGATGAGAAGGCCGTAGAAGCCGTTCCCACGCAGGGCGCTGACGAAGTGGTGGAAGTCGTCGGTCAGATAACTCCAGGGATGGCCTCCACCTGGGGTCTGCGTGATGGTGAGGTAAGGCTCATTCTTCCTGGGGAGGCGTTGATTTGACTTAAAAGCGCCTGCGATGGGCGCTGGCGTGACGAAGCGGCTCTGGGAAATGAGCGACGTTGTGGACGTGTTGGAGGCCTCGGAAGCTACCGGTTAAGCGTAAACTTCCTCGCGACGCGGCGTGGTCAACGGCTTCCAGCCGCTGCTGGTCTTTCTGTTTGATTGGGTTGTTAAACGGGCTACCGCCAGCAGGTAGGGTCCCGTCGAGGGCGGTGAAGTGAACGAGCACCCAAGCTTTGGCCCCCGCCATGACCCAAGGCATCGCAGTCCCAAACCCACTTGGTGGGGCATCGTGATTTCTATCTGCAGCCTCGTGGCGGCGATAGCGGTCGTGGCAATCGCGAGAGGTTGGCTCTAGCACAGGCCGCCGAGCGCGAGTAGGCGCCACGTCGCGGCCCCTCCCATTAACTTGGCAAAGGCACCAAACTGCTAAGCAAAAGCAATCGCAATGGCCAGAACCATTAGCAACGCCGTAGCGCCTGGGATCAACCAACTTGAGATGGGAAGGTCGTGCCTGTCACTCGTCATCTTTTACGCCCCCATCTTCGATCTCTCGCACAGAAAACGTTGACGCTCAAACCCAGTTCCGCCTCTGCCGTTACTCTCGGCAAAGGGTGTTGCCTTTATGCCACTTCGCATTTATTTGGGGTGCCCTAAATGCCGGGCTTCTTCAACTCTACTGCACGGCTGGTTTTGCGACGCTTGGCAGCGAGGCGGTGCTGGGGCCCCCACGCTTCTAGCTGGATTTATTTAGGGCTTCCCTTCTTTGCTCGGGCTTGCGGGCTTAAGCTGGACGTGGGGGTGCCAGCATGAACGACGACGAGGATAGAACCAGCGACGGTTTCATCGCCGCCGTGCTCGGCTTCCTTTTTGGCTATTGGCTCTTCTACAAGGGGGGCGTGCCCTACGGACTTGTCATGGGGGTGGTTCTCGGGCTGATCCTGTGGGTGACCTTTGGGTTCTCGCGCGAAGTGGTTGGGGTGGTAGCCAAGATCCTTGCCCGGCCGATAGACGCAGTGAGGGCACATCCAGTAAGCGTGCATCGGCTCATGCTCGCCGCAGGATATGTCGCCGCGACGGCGATTAGCTTCTGGTATTTTGCTCGCTGAGGCGTCGAGTTCACCAACGGCGATGCGCGCCAGGGGTGAGGATGAGAAAGGGAAAAACATATCCTCGTAGTCCAACTCATCGCGCATGGCCTCGGCGTCGGTCCCATACGTAATCGGAGGTTCGAGCAACTCTAAGGTTCCGAACTAGACTTCCTTTATTGCACGAAGGGCAAATGCAAGCATGACCAATCCCCCAGCCGTCGAAAATCAGCTCGATAGCGAGGAACGGCCACAGCACCGCCTCGAGTTCCAGCTCCGGTATAACAACCAGGACATTTGGCAGCGGGATCAGGGCGTGTTAGCGCAAGATCGTGGGGGCACTCCATAAAATCAACCAGGCCCCACCCATAACCAGGGGAAATCCGACGACGATCCTGCGCCTATCCTCAGGCCAGAAGCCAGTGCACCGTCCAACGCACCACCAGCCGAGGCCAATAGCGCCGCAACCTGCAATAAATGCCGCTGGACCCAAGACCTTTGACCGCTAACTAAATTGCTTCCATTCAGGACGGGGAATCTAGCCGGCTTTACCCCACAAACAAATCGTGAGCACCAAGACGTCAGACCAGAGATAGCCGGGGACACTGGCGCGGGGCTGCGGACCACGGTGCAGAGAGGCCGCCCACGCCCTATGTCTAGAGTAGGACAATCTCCCCAATAGTGTGACCCATCCTAATGCTCAAATAGGCTGGCGACAGCCGCCGGGCGGTGCGCCTAAGGAGCAGCCGAGCCGATAGGGCGGGAGGGATGCGATGCGGCGGTCGCTAGATGGTGGCAAATGCCACATGCAAATCTTCGCTTTGGTCGTAGCCTGTTTGAGCGGATAGGCCAGCGCTCATGAGGCGGACCCAAAGGCCCTATCCGTAGGAAGCCTCGGCGACACCTCCGGGGCTTCCGCCGTTTAGGATGTCGGCTTCGGCCGACGCCGAGGACCTACTTGGGATGAATTAGAAAGGGCCGGCGCTGGCCGGCCCTTACCGGAGTTCGTCGCAAAATCTAAAGGAACTTGGCTGCTTGGAGCTTGGTCGGTCCCCCTCCCAGTCTCTTAATTATTCGCTCTAGAACCGCGATGACAATCTGCCGAATTTCAACTCGGATAGGAGGTGGCCTCATCTCGAAACCACCGGAGACGGCTTGCAGCTCGATGCTGGTTAATTCGCGCATGCATTTCTCCCTAGGGATGCGTGCCCACCGCCAAGCAACTCAGTGTACTGCATAAATTTTGAACCGGCGAAGAGATGAAGGACTGCGTGCTAACCCAGCGGTTTACAGATTGGTTCGGGAGATAGACATATTTGAAATAAGCCGTCGGCTTCGGCCGGCGCGCTCTGAGTGAGCTGGGTTAAACAATCCACATAAGGTTCCTCGCCTTGTCATTGGCTACTTTCCAAGCGCGCGTAAGAAATGCGCAAAAAGGCGCTGGAGAATCTGCCCCTCGCGATACGTCCGACGATGACTTCGTAAGCAAGAATAAGCTCTTGCGATTTTGGGCTGATGGGATCTTCGCGGACTAGAGCCCACCGGTTCGCGCAATTGCGACTGCCCCGCAAGTCGAGGACGCAGCCGTAGGGTCGACTGGCCAAAGCCCTCGCATAAGAAAGAGCCGACCCAGGCTCCCAAAAAAAGCCCGGCACAAGGCCGGGCCGAAAGGCATCTTTAAAGCCTTACATTACCAAGATTGCGACGCATACCAGTCGTCAATTTGCTTCTTGGCCTGATCCTTGGCTAAGCCATAGTGCTTTTGGATCTTGCCTTCGAGCTGCTCGCGGCTGCCGTTGATGGCAGTTAGATCATCGTCAGTGAGCTTGCCCCACTTCTCCTTGACTTTACCCTTGACCTGCTTCCAATTTCCTTCAACACGGTTCCAGTCCATGGACGCCTCCTTATAGATTTTCGGGGGAATTTCGGACGGACTGCCTCGCGGCAATCATCCGCCACGACTAAGGAACTTAGTCACGGCCCCAAAGTTCCCAATATGGGGCATCGGCTTCAGTCGGCGTGCTCCTGTATAGTCTTCGTCAAAAGCTCGGGGAGGCTTTGATGCTTGCAGGGCAGCTTGCCCTGATCGTCGCTGCGTTGTTCACTGGAGCGGCAGCCTATATCAATGTTGCCGAACAGCCTGCCCGTTTGGGCCTCGACGACCGCGCACTCCTCAGCCAATGGAAGACAGCCTACAAGCGTGGGTTCGCCATGCAGGCTCCCCTTGCGCTTATCGGCTTCCTCTTAGGTGTATTGGCGTGGTGGCAGACGGGGCACTGGGCCTGGCTGCTCGGTGCGGCAATCCTCGTAACAAACTGGCCCTACACAATTCTCGGCATCATGCCGACGAACCGCAAACTCATGGCGACCGGGCCGGAGAGCGCTGGGCCGCAAACCCGCGCCTTGATCGAGAAGTGGGCCACGTTGCACGCCGGGCGCACCGCGCTCGGCTTCGCTGCGACGCTGATCTTCCTGTGGGCCTCACTGAGCTGAACCACTTGCGCGGTCAGTTAAATCACCGCGTCAGCGAAGCGGGGCCTTGGGTTATGGCGGGGGCCAAAGCCTTCTACCTCGTTGAAAACAATCAACCGAAACCCGTTGAAAACAATCGACCGAAATCAGTTTTGTACCCTCGGTTGTTTGATACACGTATTGATTGCATTTCCGTGCCAAGCTGCAAAGCGGGCGCGGCGGTGCGAGCCCAAACTATGTCGTGGCCGGTTGCCTCAAGCGCGGTCACAGCGTCGCCGGGGAAATTCTCGTTAGCGAGAAATCGCATTTCACGCGGCGCTCGGATAGACTTTTTCTGATCTCAGCACATCGCGAGCGTAGGCAAGGCAAGCCGCAAGGTCGTCGTGGGAGACGCCTGGATAGTTGCGCAAAATTTCGACCTCAGTCCAGCCATCGGCCATGAGGCCGATCACGAAGTCGACCGAGAGGCGGGTCCCACGGATCACTGGCTTGCCAGCTAGGACGCCTGGATCGAGCACGATGCGTGTGGGATCAGTCATAGATTTCTCCTCAAGTTCCGCCACTTTACCGCAGTTTTAGCCCATTGCCAGGGTCTCGGAGGGTATCTCGCTCGCAGCCAACACCCTCCTGGTAGACCGAAAGACGCGCGCCGCCGCACCACGCGACGGCGGACAGCGCGACCGCAATCGCCACGACGATCGCGGCAAGGACCAACCAAGCGCGAGGCGTTCTCCGCCCTGCGTCCGCAGCCATGCCCCCTCCCAACCAAAGCCGCCCTCAACAGTTGGGTGGCGATTGTGCTTGGACTCGTATGAGAAGGCAACGCAGCCTCTCGGGTCATGCGGCGGCAGTCATCGATCGTATTCTGGCGCGGTCAAACGCACCGGCTGTCGGATACGCTGACGCTGATCCGCTGTGGCGCATTTCAAAGGCGGCACCGTGCTTCACTGGACGACGGGAGCAGGTGCACTTAGCGAAATTTGCAAAAACAACCCCATGCAAAGTAGCCGGAATCGCTTAGTGATTGCGGCAGCAAGGGTTACGGGTAATCGCCGTGGCGGAGCCGAACCGGTTACCCCGCTGGAGCGTGACCAATCTTGATGGGAATGGTCCGATTGTTTTGAACGCATCCGGAACGGCAATCCCTTTGGCATCAAGAAGTTACCGCACGATATTCCGGGCCTCCCGGCTTGAGTTATAATCATCACAATTAAATCAATCAATTTGGCCGAACGGCTGCTCACGCATGTCCGCCTTGGCCATGCGAAAGGACGCGAAATGCGACAGGAATCAGAGACACCAGAGAACGCTGAGACGCAACCGGATGACGAGCGTGGCCTTGGTACTGAACCCGTTGCCGTAACCGAGGGAGCGGCAGCGAAGCCATTAGATGAGCCAGACAGTCAGCACTCCAATCTGGCTACCCTCGAAGGGCGTGGCCTACCGGTTGAAGCGGCTGCCCCAGCCGAGGTTGCCCGACCTTGCTTTGATGAACGCCCGCCAGATGGTGAACTCCTGGTAGAGCAGCTGACGGGCTCGGTTCCGGTCGGGCAGACAAGCAAGTACCAGGCTGAGAGACTGATGGACGGCGCGGTCGCCCTGTACCTCAGTCTCAAACCCCACGACCCTTTCGAATCGATCCTAGCCCGACTGATTGTTGCAGGCACCAACGCCTCCCTGGATTGCCTGGCCCGGGCGACGAAATGTGATGATTTACGGGCCCGCGAAACCAATCTGAGGCACGGTCTAAAAGGGACCATGTATGTGGATAGCCTCATAAAATCGTTGGAGAGTCGCCGCGGGCAAGGTCGCTCGAAAGTCACGGTTGGCCAAGTAAAAGTTGAGGCGGGCGGCCAAGCTATCGTCGGCAATGTAGAGACCGGCGGACAGGGGCTTCCGACCCTAACAGCCGGTAACCGGGTAGCCGCTAAGCGAGACCAATCTTGATGAGAACGGCATGGTTGCTTTGAGCGTAACCGGAACGGTCGCGCGCGTCCGCCTGGTACAAGGAGAGATAACATGGACGATCTGAATCTTCGATTTAGCACTGACTCCGATCGAAGCGGAGAGACTGGAGAAACTGAGAACGCTACCCGGCCCCTCGAGGAGAAGACCGAGCGGGCTAGCGACGAACCGACAACCGCAACCGACGCGGCCCCAGCGATGTCTCCGGACGAGGCAGATCGTCGGCGTCCGGTTGCTCAAGCATCCACTTTGCGTGCCGCGCTGAACAAAGGACCTAGCGCCCTGGCCAAAGCCAGAATCAAGGCTGAGAGCCTTCACCGAAATTCACGCCCGCTCGCAGTCCTAGCCAACAAGGAGGCTGAGCTCCGCGACGATTCGGAGGCCGCCGCCAAGCTTTCAAAGTCTGAGGAACGTCGGCCAGATCCTGAGCTTTTGATTCATCAGCTCGTCAGCACGGTTAGTACGAGATTTGTAACCGGGCACAAGCGATCAAAGATGAAGAGCGACGCTGTCGGATTGTACTCTGCTCTTCGACCTCGCAATCCCATCGATTCGATTCGGGCCCGCATAATTGTCGGACTGAACAATGCGATCATGGACTGTCTTGAGCGAGCCGCTCAAACCAGCAACGAGGTCGCCCGCAATGTAAATCTGCGGCACAGCATTAAGGGTGCCGCAGTTCTAACCGACCTCCTTCAGCAGTACGAAAGTCGCCGGGGCGGCGGTACTCAAACTGTCAAAGTCGGCAAGGTCAATGTCGAAGCAGGCGGCCAAGCAATTGTCGGTAACGTAAAAACCGGAGATCGGCGAAAGCGGGCCACGAAGTCAAAGTCGACCCGCTCTCCCCGGCCACAGAGAGCGACGCCCAAGCGGCGTCAGGGTTGAATGGCGAGCCGGTCTGGAACGCACGCCGATGGCTGGCACCCACAAACGCAATACGGCTCCGATGCTCGCCAGTCCCCGATGCGGGGCGAGGACACGGATAGGTGCCAGCTGTCGCTCATCCGCCGTGGGCGGCAAAAGGCGGTGTCGTATGCATGGCGGCGCTAAGGGGTCGGGCGCGCCAAAAGGCAACCAAAATGCGTTGACGCATGGAACTTACACCAAAGAAGCATTTCGGCAGCGAGCCGAGATGCGCGAGATGTTTCGGGAAGCCAAGAAACTGCTCAATGACATTAGCTAGCCGCGAAGACGGCTGCCCCAGACGAACGGCTACTGAAAGGCATCCCGCTGCTTGTCGCCCCGTGGCCCTTGGCGGCACTCCCCTCCCCTATCGGGATCATCTAGACGATGTCACCCGACGGCTTTCAGCGGCTTTGCCCGCTCAATTCGTTTGCGTTCGCGAGGCGAGTGCATCGCCTCCCACAGATCGCTGCGCCGCTGCACGTTCAGCCAGAAGTCGGGACTGTTGCCGAACAGACGCGCGAGAATAAGTGCGGTCGGCGCGGTCACGGCCCGGCGCTCGTTGCACAGTTCGTTGACGTGCTTGCGTTGAACGCCCATCCTCTCGGCCAGCGCGGCCTGGGTCAGACCCATCGGCGCCATGAACTCCTCGACCAGTATCTCCGCCACGGTCGCCGGCTTGCGCTTCGTCATCAACATGGCTTGCCTCATTGATAGCTGTGATCGTCGAGATAGACGCTGGTTGCTTCACCTTCTGTCACATGCATGGCGGCGCTAAGGGGTCGCGCGCCTCGAGGCAACCAAAATGCGTTTGACGCATGGAACTTACCCCAAAGAAGCGTTTCGGCAGCGAGCCGAGATGCGCGAGATCTTTCGGGAGGCTCGGAAACTGCTCCGAACAAACGACGAGCCAGAAAACTGAAGCGAAGCGACCTGCCCTTCAGCTGTCTTTACTTTCCTTCTTTAGTCGCACGCCCGGGCCTCCCGAGTCATCGGCGCGAATGAAGATGATCCCTTCACTCTCGAGCGCTAGCTGAATTTGCTCGAGGGTTTTGACGGTCATGCCCATCCCATTCTCGTATCGGCTCACCGTATTAGCAGCAACACCGGCGCGCTTGCCCAGTTCGCGCACGCCCCAGCCAAGCGCCGCTCTGGCCATTCGCACCTGCGAACGTGTGATCATAGGCAGCCCTCGCCGGGACAGGGAATGGAGAGTGAGGCATGAGGAACTCTCATTACCCAGAGCTATGCCGTACTAGCCACGGCTTCTCGGAAGCACTATGGCGAAAACCTCGTATCAGGCTGCGGCTCGCTTGGTCGAGCGGGAGGCTGGCGCTTTCTTCGGTAGCGGAAGGAGCAGGTCGGCCGGAACATGGAACCGGGCAAGATCAGGATTGCATCCATCACACGGTCTCCGCATCGATTCTGTCGTACTCGCCATGGGTGCCAAAGAACCGGATCGCCAGGGCTCCTGCCCGATATTGGAGCGCCGCAACCAGTTTTCTGCTAGCACATACACCCAACCGACGACGAATATGAGGAAAAGGAACACCGGGTATCCTAGGCGACTTGCAGAGCAGGATGCCTGATTGCCGATGCTGACAAGATGGATGTGAACGCGGGTATAAGCGGCTGATGAATGAGATACACGGAATAAGAGCAGAGCCCGAGCAAACCGAGCGGTCTCAGCCAGCGGTCCCCGGAGTTCTTGGATGACAGATAAGCGTCAACGAGGACGGCCGAAGTTAGACAGGCAAGCAAAAACTCCAACGGATATGTACTGACATTCAACTGCAAGGCTCCAAAACGACCCATTAATGGAGCCGAAGAACGTGGTGTCCGTCAGGTTGTGAACCAGGAGCTCGTCGGTCGGCGAGCTCATGCATTCGTTGCCGCGGCTTCTAGGACGCGTACTCATAAATCGAGATTGGTGAGCAACGGTTGGTCAATGTCTGCTTTGCCCCCAAAAGCGGAGCCTCTACCGCAATCGCGGAATGTCCGCTAAGTGCCATTAACGGACATGGCGTTATTTATTCTGAGCGCGGCAGCATGAATGTCTTAGAACTCAAAAACCGTTGTACGCGCACGATTCGAATCCTAGCCGCCTCGCTAGATCTCAATGAAATTAAACCAGTTAGTTGGAGAACCTTTGGCCCTCCCCAACGCCCGGAATAAGCTACTTCATGTTCGCTAGAACAGTCATCCCATATTGACTTGGAGCTGCGCAATTGGATCACCTGCCTCCGACCGTCACCGACGACGAACTGCTTGCGCTCCTCGGCAGGGTCCTTGAGAACGATCCCACGCCTGAGTTCGACAAGCGAGCTTCGTTTGCGCTTTTTCCAGCCCGGCTTTTCCTGGCAGGCGCTTGTGGACCTTACCGCTGCCCACGAGGTCCTGCCGCCTTTCATATTCGCCTCGAATCAGCGGTTTCTCTTGCCGCCTTTGGCTGCCACGCTCAGCGATGAGGCACGGGTGGGCCACGTGACGAGCCGGCTCGCCGCCGCATACCGGCAGCATCTGGACCGGCAGGCGGACTTGCGGTCCCAGCTCAAGGTCGCGCTCACCGCGCTGAACAGGGAAGGCATCGTTCCTGTCCTGCTCAAAGGGGCGGTGCATCTCACCATGACGGAGCCCAAATGGCACGAAGCGCGGGGAATGCGCGACCTCGACATCCTCGTACGCGCGTCAGAGGCGGAGACAGCCAATAGAATCCTGACGTCGCTGGGCTACCGTCCCGATCACGACCCGCCGCCGCTAGACCGCCATTTGCCCGAGCTGCGGTTACCTGAACGCGCGGGGACTGTTGAAATTCACATTGAGGCGCTGTCCTTCCCCGCCCGCTATGCTCTAACTACGGATGAGGTCTTCGCCCGCGCGGAAACGCGAAGCTTCGCCGGCACGACATTCCGGCTCCTCCCGCGGGAATGGCATCTGCTACACGGCCTGCTTCACCATCAGCTTTCCGATCGCGGACACCCGCGACGCATGCTGGCGATCAAGGGGTTATGGGAATTTTCCCAAGTCGGCGCGGAGATGTCTTCTCAGGGCTGGCGCGCCATCGTCGCGCATGCCGAGCAACGCGGGATCATCGACATACTGTCGAGCTGGTCAATTCAGGCGAACCGACTGTTCGGGCTTGACGCCCCGGAAGACCTCTTGGCCTTGGAAGCGGGGCGCAAACATTCCCACGCCACCTTCAAGCGTGCACGCGCGCCTTATCGGATGAGGCAGGTCCTGTTCATGGCCGACAAGCTACGCTTCGCTTTTGCCCCCGAAACCCTGTTGCTCCGCTACGGCCAGGGCGGAACTGTGGGAACGGCGGCCCTTCGCCATGTGGCGTTCCTTTGGCGTCGCCGCGGAGATATGGCGCGACGCTGGCTTGGACGCTGATTCAACCTAACTGATCAGGGGCAGCAGCTTGCCGCAGCCTTGGCTTCGGCGAGCTGGGCCCTGACCTCGCAGGCGCGAGGATCAGGGGCCGCGGCGGCAGCTCTGCGATACCAATGTGCAGCCTCCGCGTATCGGCCCGCGCGGAAATGACAGAGAGCCAAGGTTTCCCGGCAGGCATGGGAAAACAGTTTTTTGTTGTAAGCAACCTCCGGATCGTAAAAGGCGTCAGGGTCGATTGCTGCGAGTTTCTCCAATTGACCCCGCGCCGTCTCGCCATCGCCGCGCTCAAGAGCAAGCTGACAGCGGAACCATTGTAGGTACAAATGCTCGGGGAAGAGCCCGAGCGACTCTTCAATGAGGTCGTCGGCCGGGATGCCCCGGCTGCACCGCAGTGAAATGAGCGACAAGAAGGGCAGACTGTTGCTGATCGGATACGGCCGATTGGTTTGGGCCCGGGCCACCTCGATGCCCTTGCCCCAGGCTTCTGCGGCGCCGGCTTCATTGCCGGACATTTGGAGCATATCGCCGAGATGCCACCAGCAATAGACCCGCTCTGGATCCTGCCTGACGTAGGCCTCTAATAGAGGGATGTTGCGCGCAAGCTTGTGCTGTTGGTCCTGCTCGTATCCAACGTGATGCAGTGCGATGTCGCAGCAGTCGATCTCGCTTTCGTCACTCTCGCAGACAGCCTTCACGCCGTCCTGAACACGCTCGTGGATTACGCCATGAAAACGAATGCGCGGATCATTTCGAAAGAGACGAAGCTCGGCATAAGGCGTCCATCCAACGCGGGGATAGAAGCGCAGCTTCCATGCCGCCTTGCGGCTGTCCGCAAGCACGTTATTCCAGAGCTGCCGGTCTCGAACCTCTAGGCGTTCGTCGGCGTCGATGTAGAGGATCCATTCGCCGCCCGCCTGGGCGATCGCATAATTGCGGGCAGCCGAAAAATCTTGGCACCAGGGGAACGAGTGCAGCTTGATCGGGAAACGGCGAGCCTTCTTGAGCGTGTCGTCGTGACAGCCGGTATCCACCAAAACAATTTCGTCTACGAAGACTTCGAGCGAAGCGAGGCACTCTTCAATGAAGGCGGATTTATCCCGCACGATGAGCGTCGCTGAAACCCGCATTCAACACCGGCGAAACGCAGATTGTATGCCTATTCGGGCTGCGTACTATTGGGGTGCATGTGGTGCTTTTCTGGCGGCTGTTCTGGGACGACACCGGAGCCGTTTGCGGATGCGGCGTGCACCTTCGAGATCGTCAGCCCCTCCATCGAGAAAGACGCGACGATCGGAGCCACGAAGGCGGCCCCTAACCCAAGCCGCACCAATGTGCGCCGTCTGTGTTCGTCAATCCCCTTGAGCCCCCGTTCCAACTCGCTTTCGTCGGTCATACCCCGCCTTGCCCCCCTGATCGTAACCAGCTTCTATCACAATCGCCTGAATTGGGACTGCCTTCAAGTGTTTTTGGCTTTTTTGGGTAGCTTTCTAGCCACTGCGGCCCCTCGGCAACAGTTTACGCAAGCTCCTCACAGAGCCGGTCGAGGCAGGCCACGGCGCCTCTGAGCTCGCCAAGCGACAGCTCAAATCCCTTGGCGTTACCGATTGCCTTGGCGATAGCGCCAACTGCCTTGGCGCGCCCGGTTTCGGGCAGTCCGCACTCCTGCATGACATCGCGCACCAGGTCGAGCGAGGAAATCGGCCGCATGGACGACGAGCCTCCATGGTTGGGTCGCAAGAGCACTACCGCATCCACGCGACCACGCTCGATCCGCCAGCACGAAGCCCCGGCCTCGCGGGGATCGAGGTTGTAGATCCTAGGGCCCGAGAGGCTTTCGTAATAAGGAGCAGCATCCAATATCTTGGTGAGATGCGGCAGAAGGGGCACCGCCGATTCCTTCACCCTCAGTCCGCGCGGGCGAGGCACCACCCCGTCGGGCGTGACGAAGGCATTTTCGTCGCCCTCGAAGTCGTAGCCTTCCCGAATAAGATGCAATGTGAGCATCGTCTTGCCGCCGCCCTTGGGGCCTACCAACAGGAGCCGGCGTCCTTCACGCCGCACCGAGGCCGCATGAATGATCGGCGCGGAGGGGAAATCGGCAAGCGATAGGAACATCAGCTTGGCGTGCAACGACTCAGTCACGCCCTGCGCCGAAATCTGCTCGCCCATGACCTCGCCGTTCTGTACGATCCGGTAGTACGACCGGTAAGGTTCTACTGAGATAGTCAGATCCTCGGCGCGTTCTGCGGCGACCTCTGGGTCGCATTCAAGATACCGAATTGCTTGGAAGATTTCCGCGTCGCTCGTGCAAAGCGTCACGCGGTGGAACCAGCTGCGCGCGATCACTTCGAAAGCGATAGGACCAGCCCCTCCTTGAGCAGAGATTGGATGCAGGCTTCGATTTCGGTGTCTGCTTTTCCTTCGAGCTCGAACATTTGGCTCACGCGCGTCACGATGTCGTCCGCGCCACGTGCGCCGTCGCACAGCTCGAAGACGATGGCGGCCGTCTTGTTTAGATAGTGCACACGGTCGGCGGCGGTTTGATAGATCACGTAGCCATCGGGCACCTCGTTGACGTCAAGACCCACAGCTCTCACCAAAACTTCGGTCTCCATGATTTACTCCCGATTTAAGATACGTTCGATTTTGCCGATCAGGCGCTGCGAACAGCAACCGGGATCATACTCGCGGAGTATCCTCCTTCGGGCGCAGGCCGCGAGCCGCGATGCTAGCGTGAAGTCGGTCAGCAGTCTCGCGCAGGACGCGGCAAAATCCCATTCATTATCAGCCAACAGAAGCTCATGGCCAGACTTGAAGCCGGTTCCACTTGCACCGAACCGCGTCGCCACGACAGGAACGCCATATGATGCGCTTTCGATGAGCTTAATGCGGGTACCACCCCCGGCCCTGATTGGGACGACAGCAATAGCGGCTCGTCGGTAAAGCGCTACCATATCCTCGAACCTGCCGGTAACGACAATCCCAGGATGCCTGGCGAGAGCGGTAACTTCGCGTGGCGGACTATCGCCGGCGATCACAAACCGCAGCGGAAAAGGTGCCGCGCAACGTAGCCGCGGCCAGATACGCAGAGCAAACCACATCGCCGCGTCGATATTTGGCAGGTAACTCATGTTGCCAACGAAGAGGATGTCGCGGCGCCCTCCTCTCCTGCATCGTAACGCCGCGTAAGCTGCATTTGCCGTGGTGACGTTGGGGACAGCGGTTGCGGCAACACTTTTGCCACGGTCTCCAAGCAGGCGCGCTTCGTCCGGGGAGGACGCGAGCACGAGATCGAAGCGAGGCAACCACTGCCCGGCAAGCTTCCTGAATGCATCGGCCTCGGCCTCGGCCCACTCTGCTCGCCCATCACGCCCCCACTTTCGGTAGAGCCGAGCAAGACGCCGATAGGCGCTCACGTCGTCCTCGTCGCAGTCGAGAACGAGGCAAGGCGGTCGCTTGCCCGCCCTCATCCATGCGCCGGCGAGACTCGCCAGATAAAGCCGCGAGATATGCACGAGCGAATAGGAAGTGTCACCGGCGAAGGCAAGGAGGTTAGATTGAACGTTAGCAGTGAGCCTGGCGGCGATCGAGGGGCGGGCGTACTGCCGAAAGGCCGCGAGCCGCACCTTTGGGTCCGCTATGCCGCTAATCAGAGTAAATTGGGTGTCCGGAGCGGACGGAGGTAAAATAATCGTGCGCCGGGTGCGCTGAGCTGCGAAGGTCCTTGATTGGCTCGTCACTCCCGCCACAGGGACGATGGCCAAGTCCACAGCGAATCGCTTGGCATACGTGTCGAGGAAAAATCCCCCCCGCATGGCGAGGCCATTGCCACGGTCACTCGGCATGATCGGCGCGATGAACAGAGCGGCCGGGCGCCCGTCGCTTACTGAACGGGCCGCTGAGTGCGCAGTCAGCTGTGAGTATCCAACTGGATGACCCTCGCGTTGCGCCTTGTCCGCCAGCAAGCGAGCGCCTGGCGCACTCAACCGAACGTCCGACGTCACGCGACGCTGCGGCAACCGCCGTCCACCATCCGGTAAAAAGCCTTAAGTTTGGAGATATCCACGTTGAGGGTCGCCTTAAAGCTGTCGCCATCGGCGCCGGAACAGAACTGAACCGCATGCCTCAAGTTGAGCCCCTCAGAGATCAGCCAGAAGAAGGGGCGCATCTCGACAGACGGCATGAACTCAAGGACTTTCGTCCCCGGTTCGCAAAACAGCAAATTCGTGAGGCCCGCGCCGTGAGTGCCGATAACAAACTCCGCGCTCTGGAAGAGCAAGATCTGTTCCCTAATACTCATGCCCTCAAGGAAAACAGTTTCGAAGCCTTCGTGGGTGAGAAACGCCTGCACCTCATCAAAGTTTTGGATCTTGCGGGTAGGGCCTTTTCGTTCTACCAGCAGTCGCCTGTTGCGTGTGCCGGCAACGCCGGCATATTTGGAAGATATTCTCCGTTGAAAGCTCTTAAGATATGTCGCTGGCATTTGCTCGATCAGGTCGCTCTCAACCCAGATTGCCTCCTGCACTTTGATCAGGCTATCGGCCACCTCCACGATATCGACATTCGCGAAGCCCAATGCCTGCAGCATATCCCGATGGTCGAAGAGTGCATTGATGTCCATCGACTTTGGCAGAGGGATGCATAAATCATGCGCCGGAGCCATGGACCTCGATAGAATATCGAGCAGCAGCAAACCCTCAGCCAGCCAGTGGTAGTAGTTGTGAAGGTTGCCGTTGTAGAAAATAAGACAGGACTTCTCGTAAAGGGGCGCCTTGGCGAGTGACCTCTCCTCGACCGAAATACCGCTGGCATCTCTTAGGAGCCAGGGGGTGTTGGACAAAGGCGCGCCCTCAATAAAGCCAAATCCCCGGTGCACCCCCGAGCGATCGAAAATCGTGCCCTCGGAAAATTTCGACATCGAGACGTATTGTTCGCTGCGACGCAGTAGTGTCATGCTCTCTGTAACGGCTCCCAGCGGAGGCGTTTGAGAATTACGGTATCGCGAAAAGAAAATTTCCTCGTCGGCACTATCGGCGAACATGGGAGGCTCGTAATCAGTTGCGACCGGCGGTTCGGTCCAAAAGCAATCCCTCGAGTGTAAGAAGTCGGCGTGAGACGCCGCGCGGCAACCTTCATCTTTCACAGCGGAAATAAGCTGGAGCCGACTCTGGGCTTCCGGCGCAGTTACACGCTCCACCAACGCGGCAATTGGTGCGGCGTTGCGATCGCGAATTTCCCGCGCCTCGCCTCCGACACCCTGCGGCTCGAAGTATAAAAGGCCCTTGAGATACCAATACGGACCGCCCTTCTTTACGTCCTCACTCGCGCTCACCAGCGACAGGCGCACGGTGACCAAACCATCCCGCTCAACCTCGCAGGGCAGCGTCGCCAAGATATCCGCATCGCCTCGGAGAGAGACCACCGTCTCGGCACCGGAGCCCGACGAAATGCGGATGCGATAGCTAGCACCCTCCGCTGCCGCCAATCGGAGGATCAAATGTATCTTTGAACCCCAAGACGACGTGGCGCGAAATCGGAGAGTTGTCTCTGGTTGGTCAGCCCACACGCCCCAGGCTTGGGGCACTCGCCATCCTGAAACGCAAGCTAGCTCCGCGGATAACGAGCCATCTGCACCATCAAGTGGGACCGCGCCAGCATTGATGCTGATTGGGATAAACTTATTTGGGGGAAGCGTGATTGCCGCAATGGCGTCGCTCGGCTGAACTTGGCTGGCGATCGTCGGAATTGAAGCTACAAGATCCTCGGCAACTTGCCGCCACGATCGAGGCTGGAAGCATTCGACAATTTTATCCTCGCGACGACGACGGAGCTCGGGGTTATCCAGATAGCGCAACAGCTGCTCGAGCCCGCTGCGAACGTTGTACGGGTCGACATAATCCGCAAAAGCTTTGCCAACTTCCGGGATGCCGCCCGCGGCGGCGCATATGCATACCTTGCCATAAGCGAGGCTCTCTCCCACTGGGAGCCCCCAACCTTCCGCGAAACTTGGAAACATAGTGAGCAAACATCTCCGATAGAGCTGATCCAGCTCTGCATCGGTAACGTTGTTCAAAATCACAATCCTGCCGTCGAGATAATTGCAGATCTCCAGCTGCTCAATAAAGTCTCGTACCAACCATCCTTTTCCACCGGCGAACACCAGCGTTGGAATATTGGCCCGATCCGACTGGGCCATCAACTTCCAGATGTTGAAGAGGTAGGTTGGGTTCTTGCGAACCTCGATCGTACCCACGCACAGGACGTACTCACTATCGATTATGTCTGCGACAACGTCTGAAATCTCCGTCACTGCTGTCGTCAATCGCGTGAGTTCATGCGCCAGCGGGACCACGTGTACCGGCAGCGGCTGCGAGCCTCGGGAAGCACAATGACTGGCTATCGCCGCCTTGTTGTACGCCGAGCTCGTTAGTACGAAATCGGCGAACGTGAGCGCCTCCACGACGGCCTTCACGAAGACTTTATTGTCACGTGCCTGGAAATACTCCGGGTGGGTGATTGGAATGATGTCATGGGTGAAGAGGCCGATAATCGCACCAGAATTTTTTAGATGTTGCAGTAGCCTGCCCGTGCCTCTGACCGCCCAGAACGCGCCAATCGTCAGAAATACCTCGCCAGTTCCAAGGGTGCACGGAAGTGCTCGGCTCAGGATCGCGAGGACCTTCTCACGAACTTGTGCCGTGGAGATCGCAACTGAGCGGAAGCGATCGATGAGGTCCAGCAATGCTGACCTCTCGATCGAGGCGAGGCCGTCCTCGTCGTTCAAAATAACAAAGCGGACCGGATTATTCGGCGGATCTGCAAGGTGCCGTAATAGTTCGCACTGAACCCGCTGAATGCCCGTAAGGGTGGGATGATCCAGTAGGTAGAGGAGAAGGTCGGATATGTCGAAAGAGATTGTCGAGTGCGTGGTTCGCACTGGTGTCGGCTTTCTGGGAACCGCGATGCGCGGCTTCTCCGCGAAGCGAGCCCAGAAACCTGGATCGACCCAGGGTTCATATCGTGCGAAACGCTTCGTTTCGAACGAAGGCAGAAAGCACCGTTGCGTGGACCGCGCGAGAATGGCTGCCATTCTAGAGAAGCTGCTGTTGCAAATCGCGAGATAATCAGCTCGGCGGAGTATCTCGAAGTCGCGTATATGCGCCGGTAGCTCTCGAAGTGAGTTCAATTCGGAGATTGGCGAGAGCTCATTAAAGTGTGGCAGTATCTCATCGGGTTCGTCGGTCGCGACGAAGAGCAGCGGATCGCTAAGCGTCGGCCATAGCCTCCGCAGCCAGTCGAGATAGAAATCTTCCGGCACCAGCCGAAAGTACGGTAACTCGTGGCGGCGATAATCACCTCGCCGCACATGGATCGCGACCAGGGTCCGCTGTCGACCATGTGTCAATTCGTTGTGCCAAGCGTCGATAGAATTTTGCGCCTCAATGGAGGGCGTAAACATACGCCTTAGCAACGGCCTATGCCTCTGCCAACACTTCGGGGTCTCTTGGAAGTAGCCCCAGAGGTCAATATCAATCGGCGGATCGTCAAGGTCCCACAGACGAAGATCGTCGTCTGTGAAGCCGTTGAAGCTGAATTGCCTTAGGGCGACATCGGAGCAGAGCGGATCTTTAAGACCGTACAGCTTCCTACCAACCCAATCCGGAATTGCGGCGGTCAGTCCGTGTCTGAAGGCATAAAGTTTTACGTAGGCATACTGAAAGAGTTGGTTTGCGAAGGCCCCGTTTTGTCCGAGGCCCGACATTGTGATCTGGCCGCGTGACGCCCCATTGAAATGATTGAATTGATCAAAGGATCGGATGGCGTCACTCGCGAGAAAACAGCGCGCCTCCCTCTCTCCGCATTGTACGGATCCAATGTTGATAAGGCCGCGATCGAATAACGCGCGCTGCAATCTCCAGCCGTGGTTACGGTTGCTGGCAGCCCGCGAAGGAAGCACGGCAATGGCTCGAAAACCGATGTCGCCGTCAACTGCCATCATTGTTTCTAGGGTGCGCTCCTGTAACACGAGCAGGTCATCCCCATCGGAGCCGCAGCAAAGTTGGCGCGCTTGCTCGCTTAGGCTCTCAAGCGAGTGTTTCCGCATACCGTCTGGGCCGACGGCAGGCGGCAGGGCGAGTCTGGCAACCTCAGAAATTGCGGTTCGGTCCGCATTGAGCTTGCAGAGAGCTCCCTCGCCGTCGCTCTGGCCAAACGACGACGGCTGCTCGATCGCGATAATCGATCTAACGGCAGTCAATTGGCCGACGAATAGCTGCAACAGTGAGGCGAGGCCAGAGCCCAAATTCCTCGCGAGGCCGTCAAATGCCAGAGAGTTGGAGTCGCCGGCCGCTGGATAATCGCCGTCGCCGAGTTCAACCATGAGATCGCGCATACGAACCCCCTGGCACCGAAGAATAGCGATGGGGCCGCATGATTGGAAGTGAGAACGCTGCCGACGCCCTTTTCGGGGAAATGCGCGTGGCGACATGGAACATGAGCCACGAGGCGGCCGCAGCTAGCTGAGGTCGCAGGGCGGTGCGGATCTCTACTGAGCCGAGCTCTCGCAGTTCAATTTGCGGACCTAGGCAACCGCGCTCATCGAGATCAAGCCCAAAATTAAAGCACGCTTGATTGCCGATCCTGACGAACGGGAACTGCCGCCTAAACGGAAATGGATGTGGTGGCGTACGTACAATCGCTGTGTGCAGAGTTTCGATGGGTATGAAGACATCTTGAACCAAAACGTCGCTGTTCTAATGGCCCGCTTCCTAGATGAGAGTTAGGCAAGCGATTTCGCACTCAGGAAGATCAGGCGGACACTCCCCAAACCGACGAAGCCCCCACAGCCCCATTTCATGCCAGTATCGAGAAGGGATCTTCCGTTAAGGTCTAAAATCGAAGAAGGCACGGGGCCCGGATTAAATAAGGCTGACCGACTTTGCCCGGTAATGACGGCCGCCAAGGTTGAGAGTGATGCCAGTGTTTTTGGCAGCAATCTCCTACTCAAGTCGGCTTCTCGCACTCACACTCCTTCTGGCCGAACCGTTCGCTACAATGCTAATCTTCCCTCCGAAACAACTACCTGCTTGCAAGTGCAGCAATTTGGATTGACTTCGGGAGAGCTAACCGCTCTCGGAGTGCCGGACGCCACGAGACAACGTCGAACAGAGTTAAACGCGGGATATGGCAATACTTGGCTTCGACGCCCTCGATGGTGTCGATAACGATTTAATCGTGGTGGGTACGGGGCCCGCTGGACAGGCTTCCGCTCGTTGCCTCGCCGACCACGGAATGCGAGTGCTTCTCCTGGAGCAAGGGAATTCCGAGAACCTGCTTGATAGCTGGAGGCGACGCTTACAGCTTAGACGTGACTGGTCTCCCTTATCCGGAGAGCAGTACTCGCCTGGCAAGCTTCGGCGGCACATCTAATCTCTGGTGCGGTCAAAGTCATCCACTTTCGCCGCGAGTTTTTGACAGACAGGGGTGCAGTTCGGGGTTGGCCCATCACTTGGCAAGATTACGCGTTAAACATTCCAGATGCAGCCGCTTGGCTACGCTTAGGCGATCTGAGACAGGGAACTTTTCGGAGAACGAGACTTCAATTGGTGGCGAAGCGTCGCAAATTTAACGACCGATGAGTTCCGAGTAAGCACACCGCTGGTAAGGCTTGGAGAGCCCGCATATCTCAGTCAAATTCGGCGAACAACACGCATCAGTTTTTGGTGATGGACGTTCGGGTGACAGACATTCACCTAGACGCGGAACAGACTTCAGTTCAGAGCATCGAAATTGTGCATCTGCCTTCCCGCGAGACGAAACGTCTCGAGAGTTAAGAATGTTCTATTCGCCTGCGGGGGAATTGAGGTGGCTCGGCTCTTCCTCTGGGCTTCCCGCGAGCATCCCAAAGGCCCGCTGGCCGGAGGACCACGCCAGCTCACCGGCAAATTTTTCATGGAGCACGCTCATGTCTTCACCGATTGGAGGTTTACTTCGATTCGCGGGTTGACATATCCGATACCTATTGGACTCCAAATGATGGCTCGGTAGCCGCCACAGTCGTGCGGCCAACCGACGAATTTTTGGAGAGAAAATGATCTTACGCGTTTTGGCGTATTCTTTTAGGCGGACAAAAAGGCTCCTTCGGAACGCGGAGGCAAGGGCTCTATTGAGCGCCGACCAGCTATTTAGCCTATCGCGCGGGACCATACTTCAAATCTAGTCCAACATTCATGTTTGAGCAGTTTCCGACAGAAGCGAGCTAGTGTGTCGCTTTCCGAAAGGAAAGATGCGTTAGGCGCGCCGATAGCACGTCTGCATTTGCAGATTTCCGATCAGGACTTCGATAGGTTTCGACGCTCTATCCAATTGTTCGGAGGTCTCATCTAGTCAAAGCGGACTTACTCGCGTCTACATTCGGGAGTCCCTATCGCGACTCGGCTGGCGCCTCCTGGGACATTAAGTTGGGGATACCACCACTCTAGGCACGACGCGGATGGCCCTGGATGCCGAGCAACGGAGTGGTTGATCCAGACTGTCGCGTCTTCGGCCTACACAATTGCTATGTGGTCGGAGGATCGATCTTCCCGACGAGCTGACTACGTCAATCCGACGCTGAGCATTGTCGCACTGGCATTCCGGTTTGCGGACCGTTTTGCTGCGCGCAATGTCGCGTTCGACTGAGCCGTATTGTATTTGGCGAGGGGCGATCACTTAGTAATTCATCTGCTCGGAGAGGGTTGGGCGCGTCCCGAACCGAACGGAGTTTGGACCCTGGGGCACCGGGCAGAAATTTCAATTCCAGGGCGGCTACGTACGATTTCTTTTGGTCGGTCACGCTTTCGCACCACCCCACCATGAGCCGACTGTGGGCCTTGAGGTGAATGGCAAGCTTATATTTTCGGGGTCTACGCACGACTCTTTTCTCTCGCTGGTTTTTGACTCGAGGAAAAATCATTCACAGACTTTGTCTTTCACATAAGGAATCCAGTGTCTCCGCAGCAATCGGGGCTCTCGACTGATGCTCGTGCATTGGGTATCTTCCTTGAGGCAATACAACTTGGACAATGAGTTCTATGGCGAAACGTGGCGTGGCCTGGTGGCCGCTCACATTAGTAACCGCAAAAGAATCCTTTGCGGCGTTAGCGCTTTGCAGAGTCCGAAGGTACAACAGGCCATACGGGATGATTATCGTTCGGGGAAGGTGGAAATAGTCCAGGGCTGGATTGTCTCGAAAACTGAGGCGGACCTGATTAGATTAGCCGAGTTTCCCGCCGTTGCTCATATTCTCACTAGCTCTGAATGACTCCTAAATTGATCCTCTTGCAGGCACGCGCGAGCCCGCGTTTGTCCGGCTACCCCAAAGCCCCCACCACATTCGCAAAGTGTTTTCAGGCCGCTGTACGGTTTACGACCATGAGCCTTAACGGCACCAAGCGGACCAATCCGCCGCACAGAGCTTCAATTTCAACTTCAGAGTGTCAAAAGACTGGCCTTACCAAAATGATCGTACCGGAGAAATCCGCTATAGCATTCCGCCTCGCCTCGTTACGTCGCTGTTCTCGCTGGTTTCACGCTGTTACCAGTCACGCGTGCTCCGCTGCTATTGTTCCGAGCTTGTTAGCAAGCGGGAGCAAATTTGACGCTTGGCGACAACGCGAGCCCACTCTTTCCCTGTATCAATTGGCGCAAATCGACAACGCATCAGCCAAACTCCTTGTCTGCCGGAGCGATGCGCACGCCCGGCGTTGGATTGACTTCGAGCGCAGCTAGACCTTGATAGCCAAACTTCTTCAAGGGAGTGTGGATGTAATAAGCACCTAAAAACCGCGACACCGCATAGATGCCATAGATCCGCTGAAGTTGCGCCCCGGCGCCATCCATTTTTTTCATTGGCGTATGTCAATGCGATCGTACTACTCATCGTTATCAACCTCTGCTTGGATGGAGGGTCGGATTCGCCGGATCGTCCTGTTCTACAACCGCCCTTACGCCGGGATGCTCGATGGTGTCGTTGAATGCAACGATGCCTACATGTTCACAACCGATCGCAGCCTCCTGTCACAGGCTGCGGCGGTCGTGTTTCATGTGCCGACGTTAGGCGACCTCTCCTTTCCTCCGAAGCCCAGCGGACAAAAATGGGTGGCGTGGTCAATGGAGAGCCAGGTCAACTACCCAGTCCTCGCTGACAGAGAGTTCATGCGACGATTTGATGTTACGATGATCTACGAGCGGACCGCCACGGTGTGGTGCCCGTATTTCGGTCCGGACATAGCAGACAAACTACTCCAATTGCCTAGACCGAAGACGGAGCCGTCGCCCGCCGTCTATTTCAGGTCCAGCCCGGTCGACCGCAGCGGCAGAGGTCGCTATGCTTTCGAACTTATGAAATACGCGAAGGTGGATTCCTATGGTCAAATACTGAGGAACAGCCAACTTCCTGAAGCCGATTGCGGACGCGATACCAGACTATCCACCCTGGCTCGGTACAAGTTCACGCTTGCCTTCGAGAATTCCATCGCTCCCGACTATGTTACAGAGAAATTCTTCGATCCTTTGATCGCCGGCTCGGTACCCGTCTACCTCGGTGCCCCTAATGTGTCAGATTTTGCTCCAGCAAACCGGTGCTTCATCAACGTGACCGACTTCAGCAGTCCTGCCGCGCTCGCCGCACATCTCAATGCGGTCGACCAGGATGCGGACGCTTATGCTGAGTACCTGGCTTGGAAAGCCGGCGGTCTTACTCCAGGTTTTCGCGCCTTACTGAACGGCCTTCATGAATTTGCCTTCAGTCGCCTCTGCCGCGCGCTTGGATGAATGCAGTGCGAGTTTGGGTTGGTCAATGACATTGCACACATCCTCGGAGTTGGTCCGCTTAAAGCTTCCATCAGACCCCGATGGTATTGAACGGCTGTCGAGTGGGAGCGGTGCCGTCCGCTGATAGACTGACGGAGATGAAGGTTGAAGGCCTGTCATTCAGCAACTCGTGATGGGCGAACACGAAGTTTGTGATAGTCTCTTGATGGTCGCGGCACCTAGGGTCGCCGGGCGCTACGGGCCGCCCTAACGTTTTGAGCCCCCTCTCGCGTATGGATGAAGCGCTCAGGTCGAGAATCCTCGAGGTTTTGCGGCGTCAACAGATCATGACGGTTGCGACCATTCGCCCTGACGGATATCCGCAAGCCACCACCGTCAACTACATCCACGACGATCTCATCGTGTACTTTGCGACCGCTGCGACCTCGCAAAAGGCCGGCAACATTAAGCTCAACGACAAAGTCTCGGTGGCGATCATCGACCTGGCGCAGGACTTCTACAAGCTTCGCGGTCTATCCATGTCGGGCACGGCGGCAAGGGTGCAAGAGAAACAAAGAGCCGAAGAATTTGCTTTGCGACTATTTAGCAGGCTCCCGCAATCGAGGCGGTTCGTTCCAGAAGATCCAAAGGAGCTTGCAGTCTACGCAATCAGGCCCGTGGCTATTGCGCTGGTCGACTACGCGTCGGGCTTCGGGACGACACATTTGGTAGAGTTATGGCCTTAAGCGGCCGTTTGGGACTTAGGCTGAGTACTCATTAAAGCCGCCGGATCGGCGATGCGTGAGATGTCCGCTTCTGGGTGAACTTCGGACATTGAACCGCGCCGCTTGAATGTCGCAGAAGTGCCACTACCGGACGTTCCAATTCCCTAGATCAGTTGGTATGCTCAGGCTCGAGGCGGCTGTCAAACTGCAGCAACACGAAGTCGATTGGCTTGGTCACCAAACCTAATGCACCGGGCGCTTGCGCCTTCGCGTCTAGCCGAGCCAAAGTTCTCCGAATAGTAAATGTTGCTCTCAAGTGTAATTTCCGTTTTTCGATGCGTTTGAGGCCATGAACATATTTTTCCCAAGCACGCATGGCTCGCTCACTGTAGAACTCGCGACGCTCTGCCAGCAGACGGGAAACAAGATGTTTCTCCTGGCGGTGGAGTGCTCGCTTGCCCATGGCGCGGGCCAGGGGGCACACCCGGCGCACGAATGCGCATTTTTCGATGCAATCGGCGTAGAAACAATTGCATCAAATGAGGTTCTTCGAGACCGGATCCAGGAGGCTGATCTGTTCGTCGTTGTGACCCCTCTGCAGGTCGATCTTGCGCGGCGCATCGCCAAATGCCCGATCGCCGTAATCGCGGGCCTTCCCGAAGCCGAGCCATCAGTCAGGATCTTCAACGGGATGAAGATCAACAATCATCTGAGCCCGAGCGCGCGACATTTGGCGATGCTGACCGGCCGCAACAAACTCCTGTATCCGAAGCTGCTGCGGAAGGACACCTTCCGGAGACCGGCGGCGGAAGACAGATCGGGATTCTGCTCGTACGTCCATTGGATGGAACGAGACCATCCGATCAGCGCGACGAAACTCAGAACGCTGAATTTGATCTCAAGGATTCCCCTGAAAAACTTCGGCTTTGGAAGCCAGCACGGGGTCGTCGACGATCTCGACTGCATGAGGAAAGCTAAGGCGACGGTGCATCTCAAGGATCATGGCTTGACTTGCAACGCTCCGATCCGATCGCTGGCGTCGGGTACGGCGGTGGTGATGGATGATGAAACATATCGGAATGGATTTTTCGATAGTGTTAACGGCATGACCGTGGTTGCGACGATCGACGACATCGCAAAGGAGATCGACAGACTCGACAACGACGTCGATTACCTAAGGGAAAGGTCGTGGGAAGCGGAGAGGGCTTCGCAACAATTCGTATACCGGCCAGAGCATGGAGACGCGTTCGCCTCTTTTCTGAAAAGTGTGTAGTAACGCGGGCGGCACCGACAATGAGAGGGCTGCGCGGCATTTAGTCCGATTTTATTGGCATCGAGTTACTCGTCCATCGCCGGGTGGAGCCCCCTCAATGTCCCTGAACAGATGTCCGCTTTGGGTCATGAGCGGACATTCGACACGCTGATTAGGCATGTCCGCTTTTCGGCCGGAATCAGACCTCGCGACGCGATCGGCTGAACGTCCGCTTAGTGCCAATTGCAGACATGAAAGACCGTTCGGTGCGGCTCACGAGAAAATCGGTGGACCGCACCTGGACAGCTTGGGGCCGTTGCTCTTGAAACACATGTCCAAAAGCTCGCTGCCGATCCCATGCTGAAGGACCAGTAACAAGAACCCCATGTCGTCGGCGGGGGACGGCGGCTAGTCGCGGCTTCGCAAGGGGAGTGTGTGCCAGCGCATGCCCGTGGCGCGCCCTGGCACGAGTCCTTGATTTTCGTGGAGGCGTCGCTGCTGCGGCCGGTGGACAGATTGGCAATCTCGCTTGCTGCGCGGACTTGCCGAAGGCAATCTGCT
The DNA here is from genome assembly GCA_963804515.1 of uncultured Alphaproteobacteria bacterium. Lineage (GTDB taxonomy): Bacteria > Pseudomonadota > Alphaproteobacteria > Rhizobiales > Methyloligellaceae > Methyloceanibacter. The sequence continues at coordinate 793,786 of CAWDQR010000001.1, forward strand.
GGCTGACGACACGGCACAAACCGCCGCCGCCGCCATAAAGGGGGGAACATCATGTCAGCCACCATTATCAATTTGATTATCCAAATCATTGCCGGCGCTATCGGAGGTAATGCTGCGGGTGCTGGAATGGAAAAGGCTAACTTGGGCACGGCCGGCAACACCATCGCTGGCGCCCTCGGGGGTCTCGGCGGCGGGCAGATACTCAGTGCGTTAATTCCGGCGCTTGCAGGGTCTGCGGGGGGCGGTGTCGACCTAGCATCTGTCGCTGGTCAGCTGGTCGGCGGTGGTGTGAGTGGTGCCATAGTTACCGTCATCGTCGGTATGATTATGAACGCTATGGCTAAGCGCTAGGGCAGCCTTCCCTGTCCAAAGGACTTCGAGCCCGCGCGGCGTGTCCGCTTTGGGTCATTAGCCGACATAACGGCCCGTTCGCGTCATGTCCACTTTACCCCCGATTGTGTTGCAAAACGATTCTGGGCCCCGCAGCGAAGCATTTTTAAATTAAGAACCCGAATGGGCCCGCAAGTTTAATTTAATGCGTCCCATTGGGTTCTTGAATTCCGATTTTGGCGTAGGAGGGGGGTACCGCCGATCTTTTGCAACACAATCCCCCCGATAGCAGACATTCGTCGGTGCAGGTGGGATGTCCGAAAAGTGCCATGTGTGGACGGCTCCGAGTTGGCAAGGAAAATCATCACGTCGCATAGCTGGTCGGTGCAGCCATGTGTTCGGCCTGTTAGCGCGGCACACAGGGCCGCTGGCCATAATGCCCTCCGCAGATCAGGTCCCGGTCAAAAGCCCGCATTCGAGAATGCACTGGCACATGTGGGTTGTCCTGATCGCCGGATCGACCGGCTCTGCATTACGTGCTGTTCGCCCTCCCAACCTTCACATCACGCCGGATGTCAGCGCGATCTCATTCACGCCGCGAGTGCGACGGGCTCCTTGTAGCGCTCGCCCTTGGCCATCATCGCCCAGGCCATCCTTGCTATCTTGTTGGCGAGCGCGATGGCAGCGACCTTCGTTGGCCGCCTGGCCAACAACGCTGTGAGCCAGGGCCGATGCTTGGTGCCATGGATCTTGGCATAGCGGATCACTGCCAGCGCGCCGGCCGTGAACAGGCTGCGCAGATAGCGATCGCCTTGTTTGCTGATACTGCCGAGCTTGTCCTTACCCCCGCTCGAGTGTTGCTTCGGCACGAGCCCGATCCAGGCCGAGAAATCTCGCCCGGATCGGAAAGCCTTCGGAATCGGCGACGCTGGCAACCAGAGCGGTGGCCAGCACAGGACCGACGCCCGGGATCGCATCGAGCCGCTTGCTCGTCTCATTGGATCGATGCCAGGCCATGATCCGGCGGTCGAAGTTCAGAATCTGCGCCTTTAGCGTCTGCAGTTGGACGCCGAGAGCCGCGAGACAGGCGCGTGCAATCTCGGGCAACCGTTTGTCATTTGGATCAGCGATTACTTCGCGCAGCGCCTCCACGCCATTGCGTCCGACCGGTGCGACGATGCCAAACTCGGCAAGATGGGCACGGATCGCATTGATCACCGAGGTTTGCTGGCGGATGAACAGATGGCGGGTGCGATGCAGCATCAGGCAGCTCTGCTGCTCGGGAGACTTGGTCTCGACGAACCGCATGGTTGCCCTGGTGACCGCCTCGCAGATGGCTTCAGCGTCGGCGGCATCGTTCTTCTGCCGCTTGACGTAGGGCTTCACATAGGCCGGTGGCATCAAGCGCACCGTATGCCCAAGAGCCTGCAGTTCGCGCGACCAATGATGCGACGACGCGCACGCCTCGATGCCAACCAGGCATGGTGGCAGCTTTTGGAAGAACGTCAGGACGTAGCGCCGCTTCAACTGACGGCGGATGATCACATTGCCTTCCACGTCAATGCCATGGACCTGAAAAACCGATTTGGCGATGTCGAGACCGATTGTCGTGATCGTTTGCATGGTTGGCTCCTCCGAATCGTGGGCGCCTTAACAGCACCCACATCCATGGCACTCACGTGCCGGTGGAGGAGCCGTCCACAGCATCAAAAGCGGACATTTCAACCAGGATTTCCCGGGAACTATAATTCCGCCAGGCCCTCCCAGCTCACGCGCCTTCTCACCGGCTTTGAGCCGTTTACGCGCGATCCGGTGGACCTCGTAGTCTTCGTAGGCTGTTTTGGCGGAGGATGAGCAGCAGCGGCCACAAGGTTCTCGTCTGGGACACTCCCACGCGCCTTTTCCACTGGCTTACCGTGGCACTGGTGGTGGCAGCCTATGTCACGTGGCGATTGAACTGGATGGACTGGCACGCTCAAGTCGGCGACGCGTTGCTGGCATTGCTGCTGTTCCGATTGCTCCTGGGCTTCTTTGGCAGCGAGACGACGAGGTTTTCCTGCTTTTTGGCTTCGCCCCGCGCAGCCCTGCGATATTTGGCGCATATGTTCCGTCGCGAGCCCGACCGTCAGGTCGGTCATAATCCGGCTGGCGGCTGGATGGTGCTGCTCCTCCTTGCCCTGCTGCTCGGGGAGACGCTGACCGGGCTCTACGTCGCCAATGACGTGGCGGATGTCGGGCCGTTCACCGAGTTAGTCGCTGCGCCAATCGCCAATGCGATCACTGTGCTGCATCTTATCTTCTGGGACGTCCTGCTCGTGGCCATGGGGCTGCACGTGCTAGCGATCCTCGTTTACGCAGTGGCGAAGGGGCACAACCTGGTACTGCCGATGATCATCGGCTGGAAGATCCTGCCGGACAACGTACCCCAGCCGCGGATGATAGGTGCCTCACGCGTGCTTCTCCTTTTCGGCTGCAGCGCCGCCGCCGCTGCAGTGCTCGCTAATTTTCTGTGACCGCAATCAGCTCTTGGGCGGAATCACCTGACCGCGCATCTCACCCGGGGGATGAGCTTTGGTGTGAATATTGATGTACCATTCGCCGGCCGTGAACTGCTTTGCCTGTTCCGGGGTGAGGGTAGCTTGCCCGCTGATAGGGCACGAGGTGGAGCTGCCCTGCTTGCTCAGCCAGATCGCCACGGGACCATTCTTGCCCTCCGGAGCGACGTGGAAATGCGCCATGGTCACAGGACCCGAAAGTGCGTCACAGGTGATCGTCCAGGTGACGACCCGCGTGCTCGGGTCATAGGTGAGATCGGCCTTTCCCGTGGCCGAGGTCTGGACGGGCGGCACTTGTTGCGCGCCGGAAAGCTGTACGGTGAAGGATACGGGCGCAGCCTGCGCCAATCCTCCCCAGGCCATGCCCGCGAGACAAGCAATGAGGATCACGACCCGCCTGGATGCTCGAGTATACATGGTTGTCTCCTTCGATTGTTGAGTACCATGCGTGGCCCACATCATATGAGCCTAGTAGGTGGGTGAAAAGCGAGCCAATCTCCTACACTGAGCTAAGTTTGGACGCGCCCCTGCGCGGATGCCGAGGAACCAGTCCCATAAGGTCTGTCGTTAAATTGCTTAGGATGAACACTTGAAGGTACTTCGCGACAAAATCCCTCCAAAACTTTTAGCCTCTATCGGATCCCGTGCGGCGCTGTTCCCCCTCGTGGCCGCGGCGTGCCTGCTGTTCGGCTGCAATTCGGAACCTGAATGGCACGCAGTCGACATCAGCGGCAGCCTCCCGCCGCTAGATTTCGTCCTGATGCGTGCCGACGACGGCAAGACGATCACGGCTGACGATTTCAAGGGAAAGGTGGTCCTGCTTTATTTCGGCTACACGTTTTGCCCCGATATTTGCCCGCTGACCCTTGCCAATGTTGATCTTGTTCTGAATGCGCTCGGCGACAAGGCGCGAGACGTGCGCGTGCTCTTCGTCACCGTCGATCCCAACCGCGACACGCTCCCGGTGCTCAAGGACTACACAGCGGCCTTCGGCCCCGAGGTGATCGGTCTCCGCGGGGATCCCGATCAGCTAGCCGCTCTCGCGAAACGTTATCGCGTGTACTATTCAGTGACGCCAGCGACGGGCGACCGGCCATATGAGGTAAACCACAGCTCTGCGATCTATGTCTTCGATAAGGCCGGCAAAATAAGGCTGCTGCTCGCGTCTCTCATGACCGAAAATCCAGACGTCGACGGGACGGCGGCCGATCTCAGCCGGCTGGTCGATGAAGGGAATGAGAATGGCTCCGGCAGCTAATGTTTCCGCGGCCTATTTCCCTCCGGCTGAGCGGACCGGAAAGTCGCTTGTGAGCGAGATGCCGCCCTCGAATGTCAGCGTCACCGGAACCGAACTGCCTGGCTTCATTGATTCGGCGGGAGACATGCACATCAGATGGAAACCGCCAGGTGCGAAGGCGACGCTTTGGTGCGCCGGAACTGGGACGTTGTCGACCATCAACATTTTCTCCATGCCGCCGACCGATTTGCTTTTGTGCATCATGATCGACTCGCATCCGGGCGAAGACGCTTCGACAAGGATACGATCGACGTCACCATTGTTCTTTAGCGTGAAATAACCGGCTGCGGGTCGCGAAGGTATGGTCGTTTGCATATAGGCGTCCGAAACTTCAAGCCCGTGCTCATCGGCGGCCGCCAGCAAGCCGACACTGAGTGTCCCCGATAACACCAACAGCACCAAACTTGATGCCGTGTTCCCACGACTAAATCCATCCAGTTTGTCCATGAGTGATATCCTTCGGTACTTTTCGGTCCTGCTGCGACAAGAGGGCGTAGAGGACCAAGATGAGGGCCATCGCATTCATCATCGTAGGCGGAATCCAGATAATGAGGCCTCCGAGCTGCTGGTCTTCTAAGGCGCTGAGTGAGTAGACGCGCCCACACCAGTCGTAAAAGGTGTAGAGGTCGTGGGGCGCGAAGGTGATGAGGGCGCCAATCATGGTTTGCGGCAGCATCACCGCTGCCGCCATCGCGGCTCGGGCGCCGAAGGACAGGAAAGCGGGAGGTTTTGGACGGGGATCGAGCACGAGCATCCAGAACAGAAGACCGTCGACCACCATGCTCCAATTCATCACCTGATAGAGCTTCGGATCCACCATGGCGCGGAAGTGAATCGTCGGCACCAGCCACAAGGCGACCAGGCCGACGAATAGGACGGAGGCCAGCAGCGTCTGCTTAAACATCCGTATGATCCGTTGCGTTAACGTCGAGCCCCCCAGCCGGTGAAGAAGGCGCGGCATTCCCCGGTACATGACTGCACCCGGCCAGGCCAGCGCGACGAGAACGGGTCCCAAATCGTGCATGACCACCTGCTGGATGCGGTTGAGGAAGAACATGTGCTGAGCGAGATATTCAAAATGCGTCTGGAGCACCGCATAGATTGCGATGATGCCGGCGAAGTAAGCGACGGTGCGCCAAGTGGCCGGCCGCTCGCTCTGCGGTATGAGTAACATGCCACGCCCATACCACCAAAGCGCTAGCGCCGTGGCAAGGAACCATAGCCAGGAGAACTCCCAAGGCCCCCAGACCGGCATGAGGGAGGCATGATAGCGGTTTGCCCACCATAGAAGCGCGCCGAGAAACGGAAGGGACAGGTAGAAGGCTCGGTCTGCCGCCCGAGTAATGTTGCGCCGCTGCCCCGAAGAATGCAGTGCGCGCTCGAGTTTGCCGATCTCGGCGAAGACCATCGAAGACCATCGATGAACCCCAGGGGGCGTGAACTCATAAACGCGGATGCCGCTATCGAGCACGGCGTTCAGCACCCGGTCAACAGCCGGTCGGGCATTTTGCAAACCAGCAAGGCAATAACTTCAGATCAACAGCCTACCGAGGGAAGTCCGCTTTGGGTCAGTAGCTGACGTCACTTCGCCCCTCGACTTGGTCCGCTTTTGTGCCAAGACCGGCCATTGTATGCGGCATGCTTTGCGGCAATCGGATCGGATGATACCCCTCCTCCTGGCAATAGCCTGCGTACTCCCGCGTCGCGGTCGTCTCCATCTCGACTTCCGCGATCCGCATCTTGACCACGTCGCCGATGGAGACGAGGCCGATCAGACGGCCTCTCTCCACCACGGGCATGTGGCGAAACCGGTGCGTCGTCATTTCCGACATCAGCCGGTCGATCGGGTCGGCCTCCCGCGCCGTGACCACCGTCTTGGTCATGAAGTCCGAGACCGGCTCCTTCAAGACCTTGGGGCCGGATTGGCCGATCGCCCGCATGAGGTCGCGCTCCGACACGATGCCCGCGACCTTGCCGTTGTCTCCCTCGATGACGATGCAGCCAATGCCATGCTGCTCGAGCAGCTTTGCGATATCGAGCAACGACTTGTCTTTGGTAGTGGTAACGACACCCCTACCCTTCAGTCTCAGAATTGCCGCGACGTTCATCTCGTTTCCTCCAGCCCTCAGGAACTTCCGTCCACGACATACGGCTCGCGCCCTAATTGACAATGTGACGGCCTATCGCTTCCTGAATTTGTTCGGTGTCACCGCCCCGGCGACCGGCGGTAGCGATCTCGATGCCAGACCACGCAGGCGCGCGGTCGCCTTCGTTGCTTCGACTTCGCTCTGTTGTGTGGCTCCCTTTCCCTTCCCCTTCTCCTAGTCCCGAGCGTCCATAGCAGCTTGCGCGTGAGCCAAGTAGTCCATGGCCGCTTTCTTGTCGCGCGCCTTGTTGGCGACAACTTCAGGATTGTGGGTCGCGTGCCGCCAGGGCGATGCTCGAGAGTTGCTCCTCGGCTGAGTGATTCCGGTGAGGCATTCCTCCTGGTTTGGAAACGGCCCGGACGAGAGCTTGCCGTTGCTCTCCATCCCATACCACCCAGGCTTGATCGCCCGAATATCCGATTGGTGTTCATTGACGTAATGGGGAATGGTCATTGCGGTACTCCCAAATTGCGCTGGTCCTAAATCAGCACTGGCCCGTGGCGTATTTCCATCGCGGCGCAAGCCGTTCAGTTCGCCTTGCGCGGCTGATCCATGCTGTTCACCAGATGATCCTTGAGCGGTTCGCCCGCGTCCGCCACCACCTTGGTCGAAAGCGCGGGGACTTCCTCGGCTTGAGCCGTCAATGCGCTGAACTGCTTGCGCCAATAGGCCGCCTGCAATTCCACGATCTCGGCGAGGTTCTTAGCGCCCGCCAAGCTGTTGGCCAGGTCGACGCCGGAATTTACATTCCGCTGGGCGATATCGATGATTTTATGGTTGAACGCCGCAGCGCCCCACCCCGCCGCATCAAAGGATCTTTCAAAAGTCGCTATTGATGCTTCGAGAGCATCCTTAGAGCGGTCATAGGCCTCGCGCGTCTGACCCACGGTCTTCTCGGCCTCGGGGATGGCGGTGTCGAGAGCTAAGAGACCGAGTTGGACGGTAACGTTGCGGTAGGCGTTGCGGGCTTGGTCGGCGGCAGCTTGGGGATTGAAGGTGGCGGCCATGACAGTGCCTCTTGGGCTATATCGCACGCAGGCGATGTTTTGGCCGCCAACCTTGAGGCTCTGAGAGCGCTCGACTGCTGAGAATTTCGGGAAAGGGGGCGTGCACGTAGCAGGCACGGTAGTCTTTACCGTCAGCGCCTCGGGTCCGGCGCGCCAGTGACTAATATATGGGCATTGACTGAGGCTATTTCAAGTTGTGCGCGCTAAATAGTCATCCTCGACCGCAAACGTTGCACACGCCCCTCTCGCCAAAGCAGAGCCAGAAACTGGCTACCATGAAAGCCTTTTCTTCCTCGAAATCGCGCGCTGGTGAGACTGGTCAATCTCCGGCCGGAAAGATCATGTTCAAAAATACCTTATGATGCGAACGCTAGCCTACGAGGTGACAAAGCACGGCGCGGACGCTGTGATCGCGCTGGCCGACCCACTCAAACCATAGCAGCGCGCAATTAAATCGCCGGCACGTAAAGAGCTTTTGACCGCGACGCTGGTTACCAGGTGCGGCGAGCCAATTCACCTGAACGCGCATCTCCCGAGATCAGGCTCGAGGAAAGCGCGGCGCGGCTACGATACCGGCGTCAGCTTCTGAAGCTTCGCGTCGAGCGGCTGGCGCTTGGTGATGACCTCGTCGACGATGCCGAAGGTGCGGGCATCCTCCGCCGACAAAAAATAGTCGCGGTCGAGCGTCTTCTCGATGGTCTCGTAGCTCTGCCCGGTGTGGTGCACATAGATATCGTTCAGACGCCGCTTCATCTTGATGATGTCCTCGGCGTGGCGCTCGATGTCGCTCGCCTGGCCTTGGAAGCCGCCCGAAGGCTGATGCAACAGGATACGGGCGTTGGGCAACGCATAGCGCATGCCCTTCTCTCCGGCCGCGAGCAGAAGCGAGCCCATGGACGCGGCCTGACCGATGCATAGGGTAGCCACGGCCGGTCGGATGAATTGCATCGTGTCGTAGATCGCCATGCCGGAGGTGACGATGCCCCCCGGCGAGTTGATGTACATGGAGATCTCTTTCTTCGGGTTCTCCGCCTCCAGAAACAGGAGCTGCGCCGTGATCAGCGAGGCCACCTGATCTTCGATCGGGCCCGTGACGAAGACGATGCGCTCCTTCAGCAGGCGCGAATAAATGTCATAGGCCCGCTCGCCGCGGTTGGTCTGCTCGACCACCATGGGCACCAGCGTGTTCAGGTAGATATGGCTCAAGTCTTTCATTGCTGTCCCGAAGAGCTAGATGGGCGCAAGTCTCCACTTGGGGGCCGCTCTGCGAATCCTCAAGGCCCGCGCTACTACATCTCGCATGCCCCCTCGCGTTAAAAGCAAAAGTGCTGAACAGCCGCTCGGTCCAGCGGTGGTGCTTCAAACCATCGGGCTACCTTGTCGGGGCATCCATGAATTGACGAAGCGTCGTCCTGATCAATGTGCTGGGCACCAACGACCGCAGTCATGCGCGCCGGCCTAGTGGATATGTGTCGCTCTCGTAGAGTTGGCGAATTCCGTTCGCATCGAACCTCTCCTCATCGACTTCAAGATAGGCACCGCGAAGAAGATCCGGTGGGAGCTCCTCGACCGCAAAACGGATGGCTTCGGCGGCGGAGGTGAAGCGCTTGTAGCCGACTGGGCCTTTAGTGAATTTCCCACGTATTAAAGGAAACAGCTCCGCCTCCGCGTTGTAGTCAAAGCTCGGCATTGCTCCGGACCTTCTCCTTGCAATAAGCGCGCGCCTGTCGACGCTGATTGTTGCGGCAAAACTAGAGGCCGGAAACACGCGCTGGCCCTCTGCTTGAGTTACATCGAGCGAGGGGCGGAACTCAGTTCACCTTGCGTAGTTCATCCATGCTGCGCGTGACATGCGCCTTGATCGGCTCGGCGGTATTGGCGGTTACCTTGGTCGAAAGCGCGCGGACTTCCTCAGCTTGAGACGTGAGGTTGCCGCACAGCTTCTGCCAATAGGCCCCTTGCAATTGCAGGATCTCGGCGAGGTTCTTAGCGCCCGCCAAGCTCTTGGCCAAATCGAAGGCGGAATTTACATTCCGCTGGGCGATGTCGACGATCTTTCGGTTGAACGCCGCAACGCCTTGGCCAGCAGCGTCGAAGGTCCTCTCAAGCGTCGAAACCGACGTGTCGAAAGCGTCCTTAGAGCGGTCATAGACTTCGCGCGTCTGAGCCACAGTCTTCTCATTCATGGACCGCACGGCCTCGGGCACAGAGCCGTCTGGGCTCGTCATTTCGCGGTAATTTTTGCGCGCTTGGTCGGCGGCAGCTTGCGGATTGGAGGTGGCGTTCATGGGAGTGCCTCTTTGGCAGATCGCAGGCTGGCATCCGCCGAACCACACCCGTTGAAGGGGGTGCTTGGCGTACTGATTTGGGAAAGGGGCCGTACACGGAGTTGGCACGGTAGTCTTACCGTCAGCGCCTCGGGTCCGGCGTGCCAGTGTTAGACATATGGGCCTTGACTAGCCGTATTACAAGTTTTGCGCGCGAAATCGACGCCATCGCCCGCAGGAGTTGAATACGCCACTCGGGCAGTTCACTGCTTTGTTTGTTGCCCCGTCGCGTCTCCCGGGCGGCTCTGCTCGCGCAGCCAGCGCCCAGGCAGCGTCTTCGTTCACTGTTGAGAGAGCAAGGGCCAGAGAGTCCGCTTTGGGTCATTAATGGCCATCCCGCGATGTCCGAGTTGCGTCCGCTTTACCCCCAATAACAGGCATTGGGCGGCGGAGCTGGCAACCCCAGGAATTCACCTGGAAATGGATACCTGCTTTCCGTGTTGAAGGAGGTTGAGTGGATGTGATTCAAGCTCTCAAACTGGAGATTTGAATCCATGCGATAAGAACTCACCGACTATGGATGGGCCACTACCCGATTGCACCCGTGATATTTTCGCAGCAATCAATGCAACCCAGCGACGCCCCCAAGATCTCTGGCCGGAGTCCCCTGGCCCGGCATCCGGGAAGCGTGCCTTCATGCGACGAGGCCGCGCGGCATACTGCGCCCCGGCAAATTCAGCTCTGGAATGGGCGAAATCGCTTCCTCATGCCTTCGTTTCTAGCGGATGCCGCCCTGGGTGATAGACGCGCGCTAACTCATTGATTTTATTGGTAACACCGGCAGAGTTGGCGCGTGCGAATCTGTGGGTATCATAGGCATCCCTTGCGCCCCAGAAGTTGACGATGTACACAAATACGTGTACACTACCTTCGGTGAACACCCCACCCCTCAAAAGCGAGGTTCAGCTCTACCAATGGCTTCGCGAGAAGCTGTTGGACCGCTTTCCCGAGGCGGATGATGAGACGGTTCGGGACACATTAGAGGGAATTACCGACCTCCATGAAATCATAGCCGCGATTATTCGCTCGGCTCTTATCGATGAAGCGCTGCAGGAGGGCCTCCGCTCGCGCCTAGACGACATGAAGAGTCGGCTCGCTCGAATTGAGGAGCGTGGGGACAAGAAGCGGCAGTTGGCCCTCGAGGCGATGAGCGAGGTAGGTCTCAAGAAGCTTGAGCAACCAGACTTTACTGCTTCCGCACGAGCCGGGTCCCCTTCCCTCGTGATCGTCACAGAGGAGGCAATCCCAAACTCTTATTGGTTGCCCCAGCCGCCAAAGCTCGACCGGCAATCGCTTTTGGCCGAGCTAAAGCGGGGCAGCGCGATCCCCGGCACGCAACTCAGCAATCCGAGACCAACCCTTTCGGTTAGGACGAAGTAATGGCGTTCACAGAAGCACAGGTGAAGTGTCTTGAGGCGAAGCTCAGTGCCAAGCGAATCAAAACCCGCCAAGCCAACGGCATCACCCTCGCCTATGTCGAAGGCTGGCATGTCATCGCCGAGGCAAACCGCATCTTTGGTTACGACGCCTGGGACAGGCGGACGCGCAGCAACAATTGCGTCTGGACCGGAACCAAGGGTGAGTTCTATCACGCCGCTTATACGGCCACGGTGCGTGTGAGCGTGCGTGCGGGTGATACGACCATTGTGCGGGAGGGCTCGGGCACCGGCGAGGGCAAGGCGCTTACTCCCGGTCAAGCCCATGAGCAAGCGTTAAAAGCCGCCGAGACGGATGCTACGAAGCGCGCGCTTGCCACCTTTGGCAATCCGTTTGGTCTGGCACTTTATGACCACGATCAAGCTGGTGTTCGAAAGGCTCGCAATGGCAAGGCTTCGTCAATGAAAAAGTCAGCCACGGGCCCTTTGGTTTTGCGCTCGGCGACCGGCACTCCCGGCGCGACGTTGGAAAAGGCCCATGATTTTGTTGAAGCGTTACGCAAGGCGATGAGTGACGCTCAAGACATCGAGCTCCTGTACGCAATTTGGGAGCAGAACGTCGAGACTGTGCGGGCTCTGCACCGGCATAGACAGGGGCCAGGCATCGCTCCCCAATTAGTGGCGCACCTGAAGGATTGCGCAATTGCGCTTGTAAACGGTGCAAGCAACGCATCCGGCGCCGAATTTGACGAATCTCATGACAGGAAGTTCAAGCCACGGTTGGCGCGCGCTAGTCAAAGCGCACGCCCAAAGATCGACAAGAGCGTGCTCACCATCAGTGAACCAAAGCGGCACCGGTCAAAGGAGCATTTGCGCTTTGTAGCCCAGCAGCCCTGTCTCATTTGCGGCAGATCGCCTGCTCACGCGCATCACATCCGTTTCGCCCAGTCCAAGGGACTAGGCCTCAAGGTGAGTGATGAGTTCACTGTTCCTCTCTGTGCAATTCACCACTCAGAAAATCACACGACAGGAGATGAAAGACGCTGGTGGCAGGAACGCAAGATAGATCCTCTCTCGGTGGCGCTCCGCATGTGGCGGGACACTTGCTCGGCAGCCCCTGCTCCAAATATGCCGGGCTCAACGAGCGGCTGAACGCATGAAGCGGAAAACAGAGAAGTGCCTAGTCTGCTCTAGAGCAGCTGATTGCCGAAGGCAATGACCGGGGGCCGGCAGATAGGCAAGGGCGTCGGCGCCCCTCGTATGTCCCGTCAATCCGGCACGGCAAACAAGAAGCCAGGCCTAAAGGGTTGCCTGGCTTCTTGATTTTAGTCGCAGCGCAAGGTCTACGCCGCCATACTACGAACCGGAACGGGTTGCCTCGGAGCGGGCCGCATTCCTGTTCCACCTTCGAGCCCTCTAAGCACGTCCTCCAGGACCCTCAGAACGATCCTCACGAACAGAGGCTCGGGACGGCGAGCGATGATCGCCATGGCCCCGCCGGAGACGGCCTGCAGCTCGATGCTGGTTAATTCGCGCACTGGTTTTTCTCCCTAGTAACGACACTCTAAGGTTGTCAAGTGCACGACTGGACTGAGGCCCATGCAAGTACAAATTTGAAATATAGCTAAGACGGGCGTCGGCTTCGGCTGGCGCCCTTTATGCGGCCACTACTTGAAAGCTTAGTCTCTTGCGGTATCATCTGCCCCGATTGCACTGAAGACTCGGCGGATTTGGAGAGCGAACAATGACGAAGCGCTACCAAGAAGGCCTCGACAAGCGCATGCGCGATCGCGATGGCGAGATTCGAAAGAAGAGAAGCGACACATTGGTTGGAACCTTGCGCAAAGAATACGGGCCTCATTTCGCCGAGGGTCACCGTAACAACACCAAGCTCGGCACGGTGCTCAAGAAAGAGGGGCTTGAAAGCCTGCACCAGCTCCTCAAGAGAGGTCGCCACCGCGCCATTTAGCCGCGTCGGTTGGTCGAGACGGGCTGATAGTGTTTCCGCTGGTGGCGTTAAAGCTACCAGTTCGCGTAAAAACTAAGCCCCGTGCCGCTCCCCGCCGCCGGGGCTTCTTCTTAAAGCTTGCTTCGATCACTGCTATAGCATCGATCTGGGCATGCGATTGCAGTATTCGAAAGGCGGCCGCGAAGACGGGTTCCTCGCACTGGCGCTGCGGATAGTGAAAGGGCGCCAGCAAAGCCGTGCCGCGCACAATTGCAGCGCTCGCCGTGAAGACCTGCGCGATCGCCGTCTCACGCAAAAGCGAGTGAGCATCATCGGCGCCTAAGGGCGCAGGTCCGAGCCTGGCATGCCGGACGTCGTGTGTGATCAGAACACGACGAAACGTTCCGCTTGACAGGACGTACCGTTCTGCGTTACGCATTCCTGTGATCAAGAGCTTTGCGGACAGACGCACAGCAGCGATTTTCGTTGGCTATGCCGTTCGCCATTTGCCGCAGCAGATCCAGCGGCGGGCCCGTGCCAAGCTGCTGGTGATCGATGCGGCCTCGATGCTCGACGATTTACGAGTACCGCCCGGCAATCGGCTGGAAGCTTTGCATGGCGACCGTCAAGGTCAATTCAGCATTCGTGTCAACGATCAGTGGCGCATCTGTTTTGTCTGGCGTGACAACGAGGCTTGGGACGTCGAGATCGTCGATTATCACTGAGGAGGTCCAATGACCGTAAAGCGAGAGGACATCGACATGCGCAGCGTGGACTTTTCAGATGTAGCATCCGGGCGTCGTCTTCCACCTATCCATCCCGGGAAAATCCTGCGCGACGAGTTCCTGATCCCGATGCGTATCAGCGTCTACGAGCTCGCCAACGCGATCAGGGTGCCCCGCTCTCGGGCCAATGACGTTGTACTTGGGCGTCGCGGGATAACGACGGACACTGCCATGCGCCTCGGGCGCTACTTCGGCATGTCGCCAGAGTTCTGGATCAATCTGCAGGCGCGTTATGATCTTGACGTGGCCAATCGCACCGTGCGGCGGAAAATCGAGCAGGAGGTCGCGCCCCGAAACGCAGCCTGATAGATGAAAATTCGATCCCATCCGAGCGCGGCTTTTCTCGAAGGCCGTCACAAAGGCACGACGACGCGGTGGCGTGTCATAGGAGAATGAGATGACAAGGGCAAAGCTCTTCATGACTGGAGGAAGTCAGGCCGTGCGCTTGCTTGCGGAATTTCGGTTTGAGGGTGACGAAGTCGAAATTCGACGAGATTCAGAAGGGGATGAAGACCGATCTACGGCTCTCCACGCACGGCGGCTACCAAAAATTGACAAGAGCGTGCTCACCATCAGCGAACCAAAGCGGCACGTTCAAAGGAGCATCTGCGCTTTTGTCGCCAGTCAGCCTTGCCTTATCTGCGGCGCTCGCCCTCTCACGCGCACCATGTGCGCTATGCGCAATCCCGAGGGCTCAGCCTGAAAGTGAGCGATGAATTCACCGTTCCACTCTGTGCCATCCATCACTCCCGGGGAAATTCTCGTTAGCGAGAAATCGCATTTCACGCGGCGCTCGGATAGACTTTTTCCGATCTCAGCACATCGCGAGCGTAGGCAAGGCAAGCCGCAAGGTCGTCGTGG
>CAWDQR010000002.1:0-201248 GCA_963804515.1 uncultured Alphaproteobacteria bacterium
AACAAAATCAGCCATCGGCATCTGTCATGGAGTCCGCGCCCGAAGCTTCCTTCACCTGGTATTGAACCCCCCTCGTCCGTCTTTGCACGGCTCGGGCGCCCTTACCTCTTGCCGAGCTTAGCATTCCGGACCACGAATTCGAATCCCACCTGGTCCGCCAATTCCTCCCGAGACAAAGTCTCCGCGCTGCAACCTCGATTATCACTAGTCTTTATCTTGAGACTTCAGGCGGTAAGTCGACCCGGATCGGTGGCGGGGCGGTCCCCTCTCGGTGGTTGCGCGGACTCGCAACCAGCGTTATTTGCACCTCGACTGGACCGTTCTGTGATCGCCATGATCTGGCTGACACCGCTTAAACTCTACCTGCAGTGGCTCGACAGCGTCACCAATCGCGAGGAGCCCAAGCTGCCATCGGGGTACAGCACTGCCAGCGGTCCACCGAAGCTCTAGCTAACCTGGACAAGCCTATGCGGCCGCCCTCATCAGCGACGGATGCAGCTTGGGGTGCTGCCAGCCGAAGCCCAGCGCCTCGTGCCCGAACTCCGGCACCTCAAGCCCGAGTTCGTCGTAGAGCCAGGCCGACACCAACGCGCGATGGCACCATGCCTCGTTCGGAGGCGGCGCTTCCCAACAGAGTAGAGTAGGTATGCCGGCGCCCGCCGTCGTGCATAAGCTCGCCACTACGCCTCTCGGATCGAGCTGGCATAGGACCTGTCTATAGTAGAGCCGTACGTACTCCTGCGGTGTCGCGCAGGTTTTAAACCAGGGCCCGGGCGCGAGCTGTCGGTAGTTCCGATATGGCTGTCTCTGCGCACGCGGCGTCCCACGTGAAATGCCAATGCGGACGTGATCTGCGGGCAGCTTCGTGAACCAAGATGAAGTGAGGATTTGCGCCATTCAAAATGGTGCCACGGTGCTCCGGATGAGGCAAACAGCAAGGATGGGCGCCGGGCCCTGTCTGAAGAAGGCCCGACGCCCGCGCGCCTACCCCGCCGCGCCCGGCAGCGTCCTAACTCACCGCAGGGACCGGCTCGGCGCTCAGAGCCAGCCCCTTGCGATGGCGATGATGGCTAATGCCGCCGCTAAGCTGCACAGCGCAATCACGACGCCCCATTGGGTTGGTGGATCGCTGGGTGGAACTAATGGGGGCGGGAACGGGCTGGACGAGGCCCTAGCCGTGCCCCAGCAGGTCGATGAGTTTAACGGTCTGTCCCGCGTCGGCGCGCCGCTTCGGCCCCAGTTCAAGCCCGAGGCGGCTCGAGCCGCAGAAACACCTTGGTGTAGAGCAGCGGACCGGGATGAATGAACAGGGCTTTCATGGCCTCCCGCCCCCCGCTTCGCCCGTGCGCAGGCCTTCGAACCATAATCCGACAGCTCGTCGAACGTAAGCCTGTCGTCGCTTATAACTCGATCCTCGCACGCCGCTCGGCGCTTACAGCCAGCCACTTGCGACCGCGATGACGGTTACTACTCCCACGACACTGCATAACGCCACCGCGAGGTCAAATTCGGTGGGTGGATCGATCGTTGCATTATGCTCAACTCTTGCGACCATGAAACTCTCCCGCTGGGTGCGTCCTCGGGGCGGTCGCCGCCGCCTTCACTTAGCCGACAACGTCCTTGCGGGGATTTCGTTCCGTCACTGTACTGCACTAACAGGGTTGCCCCCCTACCGGTGCAGTCTCTGACGAACGCGCTCAGGGGACGGCAGGATACTCAGCCTCGCCTTCCTCCTCCCTCAAATCCCTCCCTGAGTTGCGGGCTCTGTAATTGGCGGCCGCGGCTAGCGTATTACTCGCGTCCTGACGTGTTTCCGTTAGGGTGTCTATCTCGTAACCGCGACGCCCCATAGACGATGCGTCAGACCGTCCTGCGCCATTTCGCTCCAAAGGATCGAGCAATCTTTTCGCCACATCGCGCGGTCAGAATGGGGATACATTGAAACGCAAACTCTATGTGATCGCACTAGTGCTGCTCGCCGGGTGTTCTGCCCGGCCCGCTACGGTGGCGCGCTTCGATCTCACAGAGGGCGACAGGACGGTAGTAGAAGCAGGAGTCCGAGGCACCCTACTAGACCCGCAATCAGCTGAATTTGGCCTAATGGTGGGGGCTAGCGGCGCGGGCGGTGCTATGACCGTGTGCGGCACGGTGAACGCCAGAAGTGCCTCCAGGGGAGGCTACACTGGGAACCAAATGTTCATTGGGCTGCTAAACGAGGCAACTCGACCAGCGATCTTCACCCTGACGGCGATAGACCCACAGCCGCAAGGACAATTGCCAGTCTCGGTCCGCTGCAAGAACGTTGGAATAGAGCTGGAATGAATTACCGGCACGCCTAAGAGCGCCGAAAATCAGCCGCGGCACGGCTGCCACTTCTTCCTCAACGGCCACCGGCGAAGCTGCTGGTCAACTATATCGAAGCGGCGCTCGCCACGCCAAAATTCGACACGTTCGACGACTGCCGCTGGCCGGGGCTTTCTTCTTGGCCAACAAGAAGCCCGACCGCATGCTCATACTCATACAACCGCTTCGCCAACCAGGAGGATGGCGGGTGTCTTGCACCCCATCAAAGCAACCCGCGAGAAGGTCAGGCGTTTCTGAAGTGGCAGTCGCCATGTTCTACGCAACCGAACGCCGGTTCAAATAAATGGCGCCGACCTCTGCCAGCGCCATTTTTGGTTATACGCTTGTCAAAAGGACAAGGCAGCTAGGGAGGCTGCAAGGTTTGAAGGAAAAACCGCCGATTGCTGGGCACCAGCCAAGACCGCCATCCATCAGTCCGGTAATCAGCGCTACCAGGAGCACGCTACAGTCTGCACGTGTCACGCCGATTCAAGGCTTCATGGCCAAACGGCACAGGTCAGACCACCGCTGCCGCAGCTGGTAACTAGCTGCGGACGATCCGTGCGACGGCAGCGGCGTCGAAGCTCGCGCGGTCAATCTTGAGATATGCAACACCCTCGTCAGGCGCCACGACAGCTTCGATCACACCCGGCGCGGTCTGCAGCTTGGCGGCGAGCGTGGCCATTTCCTGCTGGTCGAGCAGGCCCAGATGCGCAAGGTAGCTCGAATATTGACCGGGTTGGCGCATCGTCGCTGCTACAGCGAGCCACAGAAGCGCGACTATTACAGTAAAGGTGAAGACGCCCGAAGCTCCGGCGAACCCCGATGTCCAGCCGCCAACGGCGCCGCCAAGGAAGATGCCGAGGAACTGCGAACTCGCATAGATGCCTGTCGCCGTCCCTTTAACATCGACGGGGGGCTATCTTGGTGACGAGCGAGGGCAGCATCGCCTCCATAATGTTGAATGCTGTGAAAAAGCCAATCAGAGCCGCCACCACGATGATGGCATCACCGCCCCCGACTGCAAGAGCGAGCAGGCTCGCCGCCAGTACGGTGATCGTCGTTGTGAAGACCTCCTTCATGCGCCCCACTTTTTCGGCGACGATAATTGCCGGCACCATCAACACGACAGATGTCGCCAGGACGGGTAGATAGACAATCCAATCGCTACTGCCACCAAGATGCAATGAACGTGCAAGAAGGTGTGGCACCGCGAGGAAACTCGCGGTCAAGATGGCGTGTAGCGCGAAGATGGCAAAATCCAGCCGCAGCAGCTCGGGGTTACGGACGACGCGGGCAAAGAGCGCTGGCACGGCTTCGATGTCACGGTGGCGCGCGATCCGCGGGGGGGTGGGAACCAACCCCTGGGTAATTGCAAGAGCAACGAGAGCCATACCAGCAGTTAGCCAGAATAGGCCGGGCACACCAATGATACCCGCTAAAAGCGGTCCTATGCCAATCGCCACAACGAAGGAGAGGCCGATGGTGATGCCGATGATGGCCATCGCTTTTGTGCGCGTCTCTTCGCGCGTCAAATCGGCCACCAGCGCTAGGATGACCGAGCCGACCGCTCCGCCCCCTTGCAGAACGCGACCGAATAGAACGCCGGCGATTGAGGTGGAGAGCGCCGCGACGGCACTGCCGACCCCAAAGAGCACGAGGCCGATCGAGATCATCGTCTTGCGGCCGATGCGGTCGGACAGCAGGGCGAATGGAATTTGCAGCAGGCCCTGCGTTAGACCGTAGGCGCCGAGAGCCAATCCGATCATCACCGGCGTCGCGCCGGCAAGATGACGCGCATAGTTGGCAAAGACTGGATAGATCATGAATAGGCCCAGGAGCCGCGTGGCAAAGACGGCGGCGAGCGAGGCGATCGCGCGAAGTTCAACTTGCGTCATTGATCTTTTACCAACCCTTGCCCTCAACTTACCTTGGCGGGGCGGCCTTCGATGTCACGCGGCCCATGACTCGGGCTTGACTTTTGAGTTGGTAACCTCGGCGTCCGGCGTCGATGGTGGTTCGCCCAACTCATTGCTCTCCACTATTGCGGTATTCTGCTCCGTCATTTCGTTAGCGATCGGTACCTTACTCTTCTTGCGGAAGGCCCATTCAAACAGCGCCAGGAGAATCATTGACCCTACGACCGCCGCTGAGGTCGCGAGCAAGAGCAGGAATGCGGTGACAACTAGGGCGTTGAAGATGGCCATTGCCCGCTTAACATTGCCGAGCCAGGTGGTAACGCTCAATCAGGCCGACGGTCGCATCGAGGCTCTTATAGCCAACCCCTAGCGATTGCGATGATCGCTATCGCTGCCACGAGGCAGCAGAGACCGACCACGATGCCGCATGCAAAAGGAGCCTGCTCTCTAGGTGATAGCTCCTTCATTGAATTGACGCGGCTTACAGCTTTGGTCGAAATCCACTCAGTGGCCGAATTTGGAATCTCAGCCAAACAAACCGCCCGATTTTGGGCAACTCTGACCCACACAAGACTCAGTTGCATGCAAATAGCGTACGCTGGCGTGCCATGTTCAGTGCCCTCACGCTCGATCTTCGAAACTGATGGCACGTTACTCACGGGCCGACTTGGCGTCTGAAGCCCGCGTTGTGATTGGGCGTGAAAAAGGCGGCTAGCTAGTTGGGGACGCCGGGGGAACGGGGGAAGCCTTCGACCAAGTAGCTGGGCTTTCCCTTTTTGCCGAATTCGCCCTCAGCATTGACGATGTGCTCCAGACGATCCTTGCAGCGATCTGCGCGCTGGGTCGCTGACTTCACAGTCCCGAACATTCGAAAACAGTGTGGTAGGGAGCAATCGATGAATCGCAGACGTTTTCTCTATGCGCTTCCCGGTCTCGCTGCGACCCTACGCGCGTCGGGACGCGCTGGGGCGGAGCCCTTTATGAATGCATCGGTTGCGGTCGGCTACGACCAGCCGGGCCGCGCCATCTCCAAAAACTTCATCGGCCTCAGCTACGAGTCCGCGGTGCTTGCATCCGCTGAGTATCTCTCGGCCGGAAACCTCTCGATCATAGATTTTCTTCGCGGCCTAGGCCCTGGTGGCGTGCTGCGTCTCGGTGGCAACAGCAGCGAACGCACGGTTTGGCGTGTGGAGGTAGTGCAAAACGACCTCGAGAGCGCTAAGCAAGCGGCAGACAAGGCAAAAACGGAGGCCTCGGACCTCAAGAAACAGGTGACCATTCTCAACTCAGAGCTGGATAAGGCGAACGCTCAGGGCAATGAGCTTCAGACCAAATTTGATCAAGCGAGTTCGGAGCTTAAGGGCCTCAAAAGTGAGCTGCAGCAAGTTAATGCCGAGCGCGATGAGCTTCAAACCGAGCTGAATCAAGCTAAATCAGAGGTTCAGCCCGCCCAGAGTGGGAATGCACCGTCTGAGCCTCGGCAATAACCAGTTTGGCTCGTGGGCGCTGGTATTCGTGCTCGGCTCGCCACGGGGCTTGGCCGACCGCAGCTGTCGCAAGCATTGCGCGCGCCTTATCACGACGGAACATACCTTGTGGGTTTGCGTTCGAGAAGCATGGCCTTTTTGGAACAGCTACCCGTCTGCCTTGCGGCGCATGGACAGTATCAGCTAGCTGTCGATCATGCTCCTGGTGCTGCTGGCGGTCTTGTTGAGGAGCACCAGCTAGGTCGTCACCGGTGGAACTTTCGCTGTGCAACTGGCCGCTCAAACCGGAATGCTGCCACTCTAGAAAGAGGAAGAGAGAAGAATGCCATGAAGAATTTCTCAATGACTATGGTTGCGCTCATTGGCATAGCGACGACCCCGACTCTTGCCGCCGGCGCCAAGTACTATGTTGAGATGGATACGGTGGGCAATTGCTCGGTGGTCGATTCCAAGCCGAGCGCCAACGCGGGCATGACAATCCTTGGCGCTCAAGATGGCTACGCTTCAAAAGAGGATGCGACCAACGCCCTGAAGGGACTGCCAAAAGACAAGTGCAAGGGCATCGTTGGGTAGCTAAATCTCGCGAGCTGTCTTCGTTAGTTGGCCGCCAGCCTTCTGCTGGCGGCTTTTTGTTTCCTTCACGCTCGTCACCCGGCGACCCGCGTCTCATTAGGGCCGCGGGAACGCGCAAGGCAGTCGCACTAGACGCAACAGAAAAAGAGGCGCCGGCCGAAGTCGACGCCCTTGCATATTTTCTATTATGAGCGCCTTACATGCTGCCCTTCGTGCACGTCTTAGAGGTGTCGTTCCACTTCATGTGAGCCTTTTCGCAATCGGCCTTGGTCTTTGGAGTCTCGGCGGCGAACGAGGGACTGGTGAACGCAACTGCAAGACCTATGGCAACAATCATCGAAGCGAGGTTCCTCATTTCACGTTTCCTCCATTAATTGGCTTTCCGCCAGCAAAACACTGCACGCACAACATGACACTTTGCAGGCAAAGCTGGTTGGGCTCCGGGCCGAAACCCATGCCTCAAAGATACGCTGTTCGTTAGCGATTGGGGCCTGCCAAAGAAAAGGCGGCCACGCCTGAAGGCGCGCCGCCGAGGAAAGGATGATGTATCCGAAACTATAAACTATTAAGGAGGATAACGGCGATCGCGTGGCGGCCTGGGTGAGGCAACCTACCGCCCGGAGACGGTGGAGAAGATACGCGCCGGAGGCTGCCGGCGTCGAGTTTACAAAGCGGCCAGGGTGAGGAGGCTCTGACTACACAAGACTCAGTTGCTATGCAAATAGCGTACGCTAGCGTGCCATGTTCAGTTCCCCCAAGCCACCGCGGCGACCGCGGCCGGAATGATCTTCGTTGTGGCCGAGACTTCATCATGTGGAAAAATGCCCGAAGCGTCGGGTACGGAGGCTTGAGATCCTATCTCTGCAGAGACGAAAGCGGCAGCCAGAAACCCGAGGGTCTTGACGACGCGCGATCTACCCTGCGCCGACAGATGTGTGTCCTTTCCGAAAATCATATCCGGACGTATTGGTGGTGCAGTCCAGCCAGGATCGGAATGGCGACGATAGCGCCAGATCGTTGGACGGCTCGATGCAAGGGCGCATCTTTCTGTAATGCCAAGTGCGTGCGCGCTTGATTGTAATACGCCGCATAAGCGGAAAGAATTCGCCGCAGGTGCGCCTCGCCGAAGATGAGCACTTGGACACCTCTAAAAACTCCCGTGCGGCGAACTCGGCGTGTTTATTTGGTCGACTTGATTCCGGTTTGTTCCCGGTCCGATTCCTAAACGTTCGCAACGGAGAGGCCCATTGGTAACCACCTCCGAGGTTTTTAGAGGTGTCCACTTGATCCAGGCACTCGCAGCGCAATGTGCCGATCAGACGTTCTGCACAGCCATTCTGCCATGGTGATCCAGGAGAGATCGGTCGATCGCGGATACCCATCGCCCTCACCCGAGACGTGAAGACATGTCCATAGGCACGGTCATTGTCGCCCACCAGGTAGGCCAGCGCTGATGTCCAGGGAAATGCCTCGGTGATCTGCCGAGCCAAGCTTTTCAACTCGTCCGATGGCTACCAGTGATCAACAATCGACGTTGGTCGATTTCAGCATCAACAATGGGAAGACGCGCAGCAGGCTCAATTCTCACGGGGATCTCTTGACCCCACTCAGCACGAGTGTGAATGGCTCAAACTGAGCCATGATTTGAAGTGCCTCCAAATCATTCAAAGTGACCGTGTGTCCATCAATCGTGATTAAACCATCCGCGCGCAGACGCCGGAGCACACGATTAACGTGTGCGGCACTGAGGCCCAGCACATCTCCGATCACTTCCTGCGACAAAGGCAATTCGAAGGTCCTACTCGTGGCGTTGCCCACCCTCTCGAGTCGCAAATGTAATTCCAGGAAAAAATGTGCCACGCGCTCGAACGCGCTGCGGCGTCCTGTGTCGATGATGCGTTCGGCGTAGATAGCCGTTTCCTCAACAGCAAGCCAGAGCAGCGCCATGGTCAGGAGCGGTCTTTGGAAACAAGCATTCATGAATGCTTCAAACGAGCATACCTGGAGGCTCATATTTGTTAAAGCAACGACGGAAATGTTCGCTCGATCGTAGAAGCTCGTGGGGAAACCAATGATGTCGCCGGGCAATAGAACATCGAGTATTTGGCGTTTGCCATTATGTAGCAGCTTGTATCGTGATGCCATACCGGCTTCGATAAAACAAAACTTCTTATACTTGTAGCCTTCAATAACAATATCCGCTCTCTTCCTTATCTGATGTTGCCCCTCGAGAATGCTCAGAATTGCGTTTATGTCGGCATCGGCAAGCTCGACGTATCGACTGAGCCTGACGATCCATGGATGTTGTTCGACTGAGTCCACAACAATTGTAACCGGGACAGTCACTGCTCCCTCCGACGCCGCCGAGGATGCGCAATCCGCTGAAGTCGATCAAATTTAAAAAGGGCGAGGTCAAGTGTAGACCACGCGCGCCGTCGCTGCAGGGAAACGATCTCCATGGAGTATGGTCCGAACCTCGCGCCCCGGCCCTAGTTCAGTTTAACGGGTGAACAGCGTCAATTCGACGCTGCATAGCATTCGATATAGCTTTCTCAAGGATGACAAAAACTTGCAGCGTGGGCACCCCCCTCCGCCAGCCGAGCTCAGGTGCCGCCTTCAAGGGGTGGGGGGCACGCTGCATTAGGCGATTATCGGGATATAGCCGCCGAAGCGAGCGTGCCGTTCGTGCCTCCCACTGCGATCATGGTTTCCGCGCCAGCTGCGTCGGGATCGTTAGACTGATCATTGTTCTAAATCAATGTCATTCAATAATGCCGCATTGATCGAATTGGCTCAGCATATCAAAGGATCAACACGGCTAGCGGTTTTCAAAGGACTCAAGATGTTCAACGGCTTCGAAGAGTTTCAAAAAATGGGTAAAGACAGCTTTGAGGCTGCCACTGAATTTATGGGCGAGGCTGGTAAGGGTTTTCAGGCCATTGCCATCGAGGTCTCCGATTATTCCAAGAAGGTGTTCGAGCATGGTGCCAACGCTCTGGGGCAACTCATCGGCGCAAAGTCGGTGGAGCAAACCATCGAGATTCAGTCCCAATTTGGCAAGAAGGTCTATGATGCCTATGTCGCCGAGCTATCGAAGCTTGGTGAAATGTATGTCAGCGTTGCCCGGAACGTCTATAACCCCATCAAAAGCTCGCGCTAGTCGTGGGCTAGAAACCACTGTGGTGGTCGTTTCTATGTAGTTTCTATTAAAGAGTGAACTCAACTGGTGTCCCCCCGTACCAGCGTAGTTCACCCGAGGTGTGGGTTCCCTCCCCGCACCATAGGCAAAGCACCCGGTCCGACGAGCGCCGGGTGCTTTGCCTCTTAAGGAGTAACGCAAGTGCATCGATTGCGGCCGGCGTGATGACGAAGCTCTCGACCTCAGGGGGCAGACGCAATTTCTAAAAGGCTATCGGCATGACGATTTGTAGCATTGATGGTTGTGAGTGTGGCTGACATAAGGAAAAGGGCAATGCCAATACGTCACTTAGCTCTAGCAGAGAAAGAGATACGCGAATACTTGAGCGACTTGGACCCATTCAATAAGAGGGTCCAGGGGTGGCGCGAGCTGGCAATAAAAACAAAACTAAAGGATGCCATGAAACTGATTGCTGAGGCGAAATTTCTCAGAGATCAGATGGAACTACATAGGGACCAGTTGACGCCCGTGCCAGATCAAAGCCAAGACACAGTGCTTGTCCTTTCCGAAAATTCCATCCGGCCTGGATTCGCATCGTAAGGCAGAATCATCGCATCATTGAGAGCGATGTTTGCGATCCTGCACGCGCTTGGAATGTTCGTCGCCGACCTGTTCAAGTCGCGGAGCCGGCTTGAGGCTGAGAATTTTCTTCTCCGCCATCAGCTCACCATCGCTATGCGGCAGGCCTCGCCTCGTCTTCGACTGCGTGGCAGTGATCGCGCGCTGCTCACATTGATGACCCGGGTTTGGCCGAGCCTTCTTGATGCGGTGCAGGTGGTTCAGCCGGAGACCATCCTGCGTTGGCATCGCGCTGGCTTTAAAATGTTTTGGCGTTGGAAATCGCGCCACAGGGCAGGGCGGCCAAGGATTGATCGCGGCCTGCGAGATCTGATCCGGCGGATGAGCAGGGAAAACCCATTTTGGGGCGCATCCCGGATCCATGGCGAGTTGCTGATGCTCGGGTTCGAAGTCGCCCAGTCGACGGTCTCGAAATACACGGTGCGGCGACGGAAACTGCCGTCCCAAGCCTGGAAGATATTTTTACGAAACCACGCTGAGGCGATCTCCGCCATTGATATGTGCGTTGTGCCGACACTTACCTTTGATCTCTTGTTTGCATTCTTGGTTCTGGGTCACGGCCGGCGACAGCTGTTATGGTTCGAGGTGACACGGCATCCGACAGCCGAGTGGCTGGCCCGGCAGATCACCGAGGCGTTTCCTTGGACCTCGGCGCCAGCTTACTTGGTGCGCGACAACGACCGTGCCTACGGACACGTCTTCACGTCTCGGGTGAGGGCGATGGGTATCCGCGATCGACCGATCTCTTCCGGGTCACCATGGCAGAATGGCTGTGCCGAACGTCTGATAGGCACGTTACGCTGCGAGTGCCTGGATCAAATGCTCATTTTCGGCGAGGCGCATCTGCGGCGAGTTCTTTCCACTTATGCGGCGTATTACAATCAAGCGCGCACGCACTTGGCATTACAGAAAGACGCGCCTTTTCATCGAGCAGTCCAACGATCTGGCGCCATTGTCGCCATTCCGATCCTGGCTGGACTGCACCACCAATACGTCCGGATATGATTTTCGGAAAGGACGGGTGTCGGCTCATATGTTGACCGCGAACGTCTCCACCGGGAACGGCGTGACGCGCTCAGATCGGCGCTCGACTTCCCTGCGCTCGCCGAGAACACCGATGGTCGTCTCGCTGGAGGCGATGGCGCGCGCCGCACACGGCCTAAACAGACCCTTGAAGAACAACTGCCGCCCACGATCATTGTGGGCCTGTCCCTTCCGAAAACTATATCCGCGCGTAGCGATGGTGAAGTCCGCCTAGCACAGCATTGGCGACGATGACGCCGCGCCTCTCGATTGGCCTACGGTTTGGAGCGTCCTTGTCAATTCCGAGATGAGTTCGCGTCGCGTTGTAATATGCGGTGTATGCCTTCAGGACATGCCGAAGATGTGCCTCACCCCAGATGATCACATGGTCGAGGCATTCACGGCGGATCGACCCGATCGAACGTTCGACATATCCATTCTGCCATGGTGATCGGCGTGCGATGGGGCGATCGCGAATGCCCATTGCTCGAAGCCGCTGAGTGAACGCTTCACCATAGGCACCATCATTGTCACGGATGAGAAAGCCCGGAACAGTGTCCCAAGGAAAGGCTTCGGTAATCTGGAGGGCCAGCCATTCCGCCGTCGGATTGGTCGCGACGCCGATCCATAGAAGGCGACGGCGTCCGAGCCCCAAGATGACAAACACGAACAGTCGTTCGAATGCCAGCGTCGGAACGATGAGGAAATCCACGGATGCAATCCCGTCGGCGTGGTTGCGGAGAAAAGTCTTCCACTGTGTGTACCGAGAACTTCATCCGCATTGAATAGCTGAAGGAATCACCTAACGTCAGTTCACAATGTTTGCACTGCTCTGCTTCGTCCTGGCCGTCTTGGCCTCGCCATTCAAGTCGAAGAGCCGGCTTGAAGCAGAGAACGTGGCACTCCGACATCAGTTGATCGTTTTGCGGCGTAAGGTGCAGGGCCGGGTCCGGCTCACGAACAACGATCGCTGGTTCTTTATCCAGCTGTATCGATGGTTTCCGTCGATCCTGCAGGTCCTCACGATCATCCGTCCCGAGACGCTCGTGCGTTGGCATCGGGGCGGCTTTCGCTGCTATTGGCGTTGGAAGGCGCGCTCACTGGGAGGGCGGCCGCAGATCGAGACGGACCTCCGCGTGTTGATCCGGCGGATGAGCATCGAGAACCCGCTTTGGGGAGCGCCGCGCATCCACGGCGAACTGCTCAAGCTCGGGTTTGAGGTCGCGCAGTCGAGCGTCGCCAAGTACATGATCAAGCGACGCGGGCCGCCAAGCCAGGGATGGCGCACCTTTCTGCGTAACCACGCGCCGGACATTGCCGCCATGGACTTGTTCATTGCCCCGACCATTGGCTTCGACCTGCTCTATGCCTTCGTCATCGTTCGGCTAGACCGCAGAGACCTCGTCTGCATCAACGTCACAACAAACCCGACGGCAGAATGGATTGTACGTCAAATAACGGAGGCATTTCCCTGGGATGAGGCCCCGCAACACCTCATTCGCGATCGGGATCGGATCTACGGCACCATCGTCAAACGCCGATTGCGCGCCATGGGCATCCGGGACAAGCCTGCTGCATCAGCCTCGCCTTGGCAGAATGGCTTTGCCGAACGGCTGATCGGATCGATCCGGCGCGAGTGTGTGGACCATTTCGTCGTCTTGGGCGAGGCGCATCTGCGCCGAATCCTGCGAGCGTATGCTCGCTACTACAACGACATCAGAACGCACCGGTCATTGGATAAAGATGCGCCGGTCTCTCGCCCCGTTCAGCGGACCGGAATCATTAGTTCACACGCGATCCTTGGCGGACTTCATCACCACTACGTTCGGGTGTAGGTTTTCGGTACACACAGGTCGTCCAGAGCCGCTCGCTGGCAACAAGGGCCTTGAAGTTAAAATCGATCTCCTCCTTGGACCAGCCCGACAACACGCCGTAGTGACCAGATTCCAATCGTTCGCATCGACCCTCGCTATGGCAAGCGAGAGCTCGTAATGGCGTGGTGGGGTCCCGTTCTGGATGAAAGAGAAACCCAAGATCCCGCACATCAACGCGCGTGCAGGGACCGTTCACAAGCACGGGTTTCGTCGACGAGCTGCAAGCGATGCTAAGACCCTACAACGCAGCACCCATGGAGGCATATGCAGCCAGCCGCGTTGTCAACAGCGTGAAGAACGACAACGAAGAGTGCATCGCGCGGTCGCAGACGAGCGTCAGGGTGCTTAAGCGTGTAGTTTGTCGCTATCCGTTTGGCGGGGCAGCTCTGTTCCCCTGCTCCGACGAAAAAAGCCCCAGCAATCTTTAAGGTAAGCCGGCGTAACGGCAACCCGCAAGGTCAGCAACCTACTCTTTCATTCTCGCTTTCCACCATTATCGGCAAACAATGCTAAAGCGGCTCTTCAGGCAGAAATTGGCACGACGTTCTGTGGGCGCTTCTGATCCATGACAATCTCCTGGAGCAGGGCACTCCACGCTCCCAGTGCGCGGCGCTTCTCCGGCAGATACTCGTTCCGATCATATACGCCGGTCACGGCGGCAGCGCCGCCAGCATCTGAAATCTGATTCAGCAGCCGAGAGACGAGAAAGCGTGGGATCCCGATCCGCTCGCCAGTGATGTTGGTCGAGCCCGTGCGCCGGAAGTCATGTGGCGTTGCGTCAGGAATCTTTAGAGCTTTCGTCATGCGCTTCATGGCTCGGGTGAATGCGTGGCGCGTCATCGATCCGTCGCCACGCGGGGAGGGGAAGGCGAACCCGTCCCATTTACCCGTCGACAGCTCCCTCCTTTTCGGTTCCCGCGCTGCGGCAAGCGCGAAGGCGCGGTCGAGAATCCCGAGGGCGAGATCAGACAGCGGCACCACATGGGTCCGGTGATTCTTGGTTCGCGTGCCCGGAATCGTCCATAGCTTACCCTCGCGATCGATCTCACGCGCGTGGAGGCCACAGACTTCACCCCCGCGCTGCAGCGTCACCAGGGCGAAGCAGATGGCGAGGCCCATCGCTGCCGACATCTTCAAGCCGTCGACCGAAGCCGGATCGTTCGCGGCCTTCCAGATGGCACGCAGTTCGTCATCGCTGAGCACCCGCTCGCGCGAGCCGGAAGCTGGCAGTTCGGTAAGCTGCGCGGGGTTCTTTTCGACCGCCTCGCGCCGAATACCGTAGTTGAACGCTTGGCGAATGACGTTGCGGCAATGCCGCGCGCTTGCCGGCGCAGTGTGCCCAATGTCATCAAGGAAGCGCTGCAACTCGTGGCGGGTCAAATCGACGACGGGAAGGGATCCAAAGCGCGGCCTGATCAGCCGTTTGAAATATTCTCCCTCCATGTCGAGGGTGCTTTGCCGCTTCGGTCGGCCGTTCGGCTTATGCCGACCGCGGGCAGCGTCCTCAAAGTACGCCTCCACGAGCGTTGCAACGGTGGAGAGCTTCTTAGCCCGCGCTGCGGCCTTCGATCCCCTTTTATCCTTCGCCGGGTCGGCGCCGTCCGCTACCTGTCCGACGGCCTTATGTGCCAGTTCACGGGCTTTGGAGAGGCTGACAGACGGATATCGGCCTAGGGTCAATCGGCGCTGCTCACCGTCCTTGGTTCGGTAGCGCAGCGTCCACGACTTCTTGCCGGCAGGCGAGACGCGAAGCGCGAGCCCCGGCACCTTGGCGTCGGCATATTCGACCTGCCGGCCTGCGCTGGCCTTGGCCGCTTCCACCGAAGCGATTGTCGCGATGCGCCGCATCGATGGCTTTCTAGGTCAGAAATAGGTCACAAATAGGTCACAGAAAAGCGGAATAGCCTGCAACCAGCTGGAACCGAATGGAACGCAAAAATGGCCTATTTCTGCCGATAAGTGAACTTCACGAAACAATATGAAATCCTATGAAATGGCAAAGACACCAGACTACGAATCTGGGGGTCAGGGGTCGAATCCTCTCCGGCGCGCCATGAAATCAATGACTTAGACTGGGTTTCAAACGAGCCGCTATTTGCTAGTAACGACATAGTAAGGACGCGTGAGCGATTTCGCGCTCCTGCGCTTCGATGTTTTAGTTCGCTGGCGTGGTGGCTGGAGCTTCCCCGGCACCGGCACCCGAAAGCGTCAAATGTTGCGCGTGCTCACGATAGGGATGCTAATGGCGACGCGTGAACCGTCGTCCTTCTTGTCGCTACGCTGGGCTACACCTCAGTATTTATCTATATTTATCTATGCAGCGATTTTAACAACGCAACTCAGCTCGCCAAGCCCAAACCTTCGAGCGCGATCCTTGCTGAAGCCGGCGTATTCGTCCCCGGCCTTCACGCTTCGACGTGGTCGATGAGGTCGTGAAAGAAAACGGCGGAATCGCCACCCTCTTCGACGCATCCGGGGGACTCACCGCGAGCCAATGGAGATATCGACACTTTTCCCTATGACCAACGTATCTATGATACTTATCAGTATACTGATGATATATGAATCTTGGTGAGAGAAGGTGAGGGCACAGCTTCGTCCACGCTGCAAAGCCATGAGTCTGGGCGAACAAGGCCCCGATGCCCGAACAACCTCTTCAAAAGGCAAGCCGGGGTTGCTTCCATTGCAGTCGTTAAGGGGTGGCGCAATTCGCACCAACTCTTGGGGGAGGAGACAGGGGGGAGAGGGGGTTCAGTTATATTGGGTCCGTGTGACGGACCCAATGGCCTGCCGCAGGGCCAAACTCATAGAGGGATGGGTCGCCCACCTTTCTTCCTCCCTGATGGACGAGGACCAAGAAGCCGCGCTCCAATAGCCAAGTCGATCCAAGCAGCGCATCGAGGTGAAACCACCTGGCGGGCTAGCAGTTGCCGTATGTTGGGGGCCGCGTGATCTTGGCGCGAACGCAGAGGAGGATGCCATGGGAATGATGATCGTCCGGCATAAAGTGAGGGATTACGGCCAGTGGCGTCCCATCTTCGACGGACATGTCGAAATGCAGAGGGCGGCAGGCCTTACTAATCCCCGAGTCTACCACTCCGCCGTCAACGATAAGAGCGAGATCGTGGTTGTCTTCGATACTAAGGACACGAAGATGGCCAAGGACTTCGCTGCTTCCGCCAATCTCAAGGAGACAATGGTGAAGGCTGGGGTTTTGGACACCCCGACGATCTATCTCCTTGAATCGATCGATTGAGCAAAGTCGCTGACGAGAGTTTGTCACGCGAGCCAGGCTCGGCCTCTAATTCCTCCGAGTTTGAATGGCTTGTGTAAGAGTTTGGGCTAGCTGTTGGCCATAAATGAACTCAGAAAGGCGTGCCATGACCAAAGTTCTTGAGGAGGTCCTCTCGGCAAATGAAACTTATGCGGCGGAGTTCGGCGACAAGGGAAGCTTGGCACTGCCACCCGCCCGGCGCTTCGCCATCCTGACTTGCATGGATGCGCGGCTTGATCCCGCCAAGTTTGCCGGTCTGAGAGAAGGGGATGCTCACGTGATCCGCAATGCCGGGGGGCGCGCCAGCGACGATGCCATTCGCTCGCTAGTCATCTCGCACAAATTGCTCGGCACCAACGAGTGGTTCGTGATCCACCACACGGACTGCGGCATGGAGACGTTCACTGACGAGGTCATGCGATCCCTCCTGAAGTTGAGCCTCGACACCGCGCGCCTTGACGCCAACGGTTGGCAAGATGTGGGCCGAGGGCCCGGTTCATCAGAAGGGGACTTCATCGACTGGCTGACGATCCGGAGTCAGACTGAGAGCGTCACGGGCGATGTCCGGCGCATCAGGTCGCATCCGCTTGTCCCAGGCTCGGTGCCTGTCTACGGCTATGTCTATGATGTCAAGAATGGTCGGTTGATTGAGGTGCCGGAGGCAACACGGATTGGCCAACCTGCGTAAGCGCGCGAAGCATTTTCGCAGCAAAGAGCGGCTATGATAAGCCGAAATGGACCCAATGACCTACCTGCCCGAAGGGGGAAGAAGACCATGCGCCGAAGCCTTGGAACCAGCCTCGCTAGTCTCGTTGTCGCGGCGCTGTTGGCCATTGCCTTACCTGAGCTAGCCGCCGCGGGTATCCAGTGCCACGGCAATTTCCAGATCAACAAATCTGGCCCCATTGCCACGCCCTACTGCGAGGAAGAGCAGATCGCAATTGTGGCCCGGAGTTACGGATGGAAAGTGTCTGCCTCTGAGATTCACAACAACCCCCTTAGCAAGGTCTATATCTGCCAAATCCTTGGCGGTGATGTCCGGTTGAAGGGCTCTTGTGCTGGCTACGGACCTGACTTTTACGCCCCCGGCCTTTAACGGTGTAAAGAGCCACGCGGCCTATCTTATTCCATTCCATTTGGACGTTCGCGTTCATGCACCTCGCAGGATTCCTCTGACAAAGCCACCCTGCTTCCTCGGCACAATAAAATATTGAGCTTCCCTCGACCCTGCTGAGTTTTCGCACGAAGCGAAACCGCGAAATACCACATCGCTATCAACAAGCTCGCTGACGCGACCGGAGGCATTAGTTCGGCGGTGGCGGCGACGGGGGCGAAGGAGGAGGATTGATTGAACGAATCCAGGCGATGATTTTCCAAAGGTCGTCCGAGGTCTCAATGGCGGCACCCATGGGCGGCATCGGTCCCTTCACGGTTCCTTGTGCCAAGCGCTGGTAACCCTCTTTTTGCAGCGCCTGAGACCCCAGGGTCACGAGCCTGAACAGCGTGTCATCGTCACTGCCCCAGAACCAGACCCCTTGGGTCAAGGGCGGGCATATGCCGCCGCCGCCAGTGCCACCGTGGCATTCGTTACAGCCCGGCCGCATGAATTGGCGGTGGCCCTCTTCTGCGACCTTTGCGAGATCATCCTGGTAGGGACTTTTCAGTTGTCCCTTGGGGGTGTTCGCTACTAATTCAGGAGGCGGTGTGGTGTCCCCGGGCTTGCAACAGGCTCCATCCTTGGATGCAGCTTCCCCGTCCGGGACAGTTGTGCCTGACTGGGATGACGTCTCATCGGCTGCCTGGGATATCCAGGGAATGCCGCTGATGCCCAAAAGGCTTAGTGCAATTAGTGCTAATAGTACGACGATGACCTTAGGCACCTTGCGTTTTTGAACTCGCTCCATCGGGACTCCCTCGACTTACACGTCCGGCAATGGTCGTGAGACCGGTTCTATGGTAATGGCATAGCCATCGGCAATGGAAGGTCCATCAGGCAATGGGAATGGGATTGCCCATGCACCGCCATAACGTTCGATTGAGGCTAGTGAACTGGACCCGCGCGCTGGGGTGCATTTGGGCCCTCGTTCTTGCCACTTCAGCTGCACCGATGGACAGCGCCCACGCCGGGAAGTGGCATGAGGCAAGGCATGGTGGTGTTCATACCGCGTACAGGACGCGAACCCGGGGTCACCGCGGTTATTCCGTCACGCTGCGCGAGGTGTGGGGTCCCGCGAGAATGCCGCCACCGCCTCAGGATTTCGGACCGCATTTTGACTTTCCGCCCGAACCTTTAAATGGCGGACTGAATCACGATCCATATGCCAATTAGAGGCTGACGCGCGGTTCAGTTGCCCATCGCGGTGCCGCGCGAGAATGACCGCCTTGGTCATAGCCGACAAAAGTCGACGCATCCGCTGGGACTGCGGGCCGCTATTAGGCCTCAGTGCACGCTTATGGGATAGGGTCGCTCAAACTGGGTGCCTCTCGAGCCGTGGTTTTTTGGCGGTGGAGCACGCGATGACGCGGATTAGTCGCCTTGCGCTAACCCTCTCGTGCGCAGTGTTCATGAGCTCGCCCGCCTTGGCAGCCGAGCCTGACGGAAGGGCGGCAACGACCTCGCAGAGCCAAAAGCTTCTCAAGCTTCGCGCGAGGCTTGAGAACGCTATCGAGAAGGCGATTGCGCTGCTCGATGAACTTGATGGCGATCCCGATCTCGAACCGAGCCTGGGATACCAGCCATGGGTCCACGCTCAGGGATGGGGGGCGCAATACCTGGACCTTGAACTTGACGAGAGCGGATAGAAATCCTGTGCGAGGCTCGACTTATCTCCGCAGGGGCGTCGGCTTCGGCCGGCGCTCTTTTGGCGTTGGGTAGGGCACAAGGCAAAACCCCCGCCCGGCGGGGAGCCAAGAATGATGGATACGGCCGGGAGATGAGCAGAGGGGCGTCGGCGAAAGTCGGCGCCCCTCTGCCTCACTTAAACTCCATCAAGCACGTTTCCGGCAACGAGCACCAGGTAGCCTATTAGCAGGATCACGAAGCCACTGTGGACATACGGAATGTCGACATGAGCGTAGTGAATGATCACGGCGATGATGGCCACCGCGATAGAAATGAAGAAGGTCACGTGTTTAGGTGGCGTGAGCCGAAGCATTGTGTTGTTCCCCCCTGTGAAGCCCGTAAGTGGGCGGGGGGATTTTACCCTCTGCCGAATTCGATGGCGACTGGCTGCTATAGGGCGGGCTTCGGCCGGGGCCCTTTTTTGCGACTCTAGGCGAGCTCGGCGCCCAAACTTTTTTGTTTCGGAGCGTTGCTAGAGCGGCTCTCGAAACGAGCTGTTACAAACCCCGCGACAATGAGACTGCTCGAAGATGGTATGCACTGTACGTTGATGGGACCCTCCTCCTGTCATCGTCCCTTGCAGCCCTGCCTCACAACGGCGGGGCTTCTTCTTTGGCGTCGGCTTCGGCCAGCGCCCTTTCTTCATTCGTGGAAATCTAAATCAAGGGGACACAACGGAAGGTGACGGTGTTTTGGCTCCCGCCGGGTATGACCGAGAGTTTCAGCCCCTTCGAGTGGCAGTAGTCGCCCGCCTTATCGACGGCGTCGCTCGACGCCTTCGCCTCTTGCGCCGCCAAAATTATGAGCGATACCAATGCCGTAGGTCCCTGGTCCGACCTCCTGCACCTGCCCGACCGAGGTGATGGCGCAGCCCGTTGCAAAGGTAGTGAGGCAAGCCGCAACGCCTAAAGCAATACGAACGTCGGGCATAGAGTGCTGTCCCCCTCTGCCTGTCCTTATCCCCAATTAGTCACGCAATTCCCACGGGAGCGTTGCTAGAGCGGCGGTGGGGCTTCTTCTTTCTGGAACTTCGCACGGGTTGCCAGGTTTAGCGATAAGAGCCGGCCTCCTCCCTCCTGCGTGCCCCCCTCACGCCACGGGCCGATTTCGATTACAGAAGCCCCCGGTCTCGGAACGCTGGGGCTTCTTTCTTAGGTTTTCGCTGAAGGGTGTCGGCTTCGGGGGGATCACATGGACAGGACCACTCTTTTTGGGGGCGCGGTAATAGTCGGTCTCGCCTGCCTAGCTTTAGCAGCCATGTATTGGTGCATACCCCCCTGAAGATCCTGCAACCCGCGTCGGCGTCGGCCGGCGCCTTTTTTCTATTGCACTCCGCTCGGCCCCTGGGGAGGACCCTTTGGCGGTGTGAGTGCTTTGCCCCAAATGCAAGGAACCAATGAGGATCCGGGCATCTCGCAATTCGCTTTGAGCAACTAGGATAGCGAGCACAAGAAGCACCAGAATGATCAGAACGGAGTTCTTCCATTCCCTTGGGTTCATGGCTGCGCTTCTCCTGCCGTGTTAAGGGCCGCTAAAGTTTGATAGTCTCCCCGCGAGTTGCGATACCAGCCTCCATCTTTCGCGACGATCCGAAATCCTCGATTGCAAGTAAACAGTCCCAACGGACGCGAGCGCGCTTATGATTGCACCGAGTAGGGTTGGCAATGCGGAGACAACAACCTATTGCACAGCGGTCCAGTCCATCGCGATGTCCTAACTGCACGCAGCTCCGTCCCCGATGAGGGGTGCGCCGGGGCTTCTCCTACTCACAGACCGTCATCGAATTGTGATCTAGCCGACATAAAGCCGCGATAGAAATGTTTTGCCTAAAACCCAGCTATATCTCTGCCTAGCAGCCCGGTCTCCCCAGGCCGGGGCTCTCTCCCGTGAGCCCGACCGTGCGCCCGCGATAGGATCGGGTGTTCCTGGCCTCGGCTTCGGTCGGCGCCCTTTTTGTTGCAGAGTTTTACCAGATGGGTTTCTGAAACAAGCCGTTACAAACTCGCCACCCTGTAGCTGCAAATGCCTCCAAATTTGTTGTTCGTTGATGATTTATCTCGCCTCAATTGCTTGCCTTCGGGTCGGCCGCGCGAGACGAAGTCGGCAACGCGAGCGCGCCCGCCTCGATAAGGAGAGACTAATGCAGAAGCATCTGATAGCCGCAAGCCTGCTAGTATTTATCGTCAGCCCCATACTTGCCGATTATTACGTGGCGCAGGACCCAACCACCAAACAGTGCCAGATCGTCGACGCAAAGCCAGATGGCAGAACCATGATGATGGTTGGCAAATCGTCATACGTCACGAGGGCCTTGGCCTTCATGGCTGCTGGCAACGATTATAAGGATGTCTGCAAGGGAGTTACCACGCTAGCCGCCCCGAAGGGCGCTTAGCCTTCGGCTTCGGCTGGCGCCTTTTTTGCTATATTGTGGGACTCTCGCGGTGACAATGTCGAGATAGCTCATGGCGACGGCCTGCGCTGCAGTAGCTGGAGCTCCATCTTGCGACGCCGGCGCTCGCGCTCACGCTCCGGTGACAGAGCCTTGCCCACTTGCCCAGGTTCCAGGAGGGCGCCGGGCGCGGCCGGCGCCCTTTATGCCCCTTGGCCCGACCCTGGGTCACACTGAATGGCCTCACCTTAGCTGCAGCTCCGTCCGATTCACGGCCCACGGTAACTCACCCCGGATTCGAGGGACCGGGGCATCTCTTGGGGAGGCTGTCCTATTCTCGACACGGGGGGATGGGGCGGCCTCTCTCGCACCGGCTGCTATCCCCGGCCCCGCAGTAAGTTCAATTCACACGATCCAGCCGAGTTCCTTCGCCTTGGCGTTGGCGAGCTTCCAAGAGCGGGCGCGAAACTCTGCTCGCGTCACAGGGGCGCCATGACCTTCTCTGCCTGAATATGAGCTAGGAGCGAGCGGCTGGTAGGCGCCACCTTTGCGATACGTCGCCATGTAGTTCGAGCCAGGAAGGGTGACGACGATGTACGTCTGTCGCACTTCGACGTGGAGGCCGATCATAGACAGATGTCAGCGCAAAAAAAGGGCCGGCGCGAGGCCAGCCACTTCTTCAGTCCTTCAGAGTGATCCGGCTGGACGCGGCCGCTAAGTCTGATCAAGAGCGCGAAAAGGCCGAGCAGGCATGGGAGCCCAAGATAACGCCTGACCCCGATGGTCGAGGATTACAATCACCCGGACCCTTGCTGGTCCCTGCGGCGCCAATACATGACCACCCGCAGTTCCGATTCGTGGTGGCGCTTTCAAAACTGCCTAGCGCAACACAACTACAACAATTTAGGGGGCTCGATGCCGGGCGTCGGGCCCGTCATAACGCCTGCTCGCTCATTGCACCAAATGTTGCACGACATGCAACCTGTCAGCAGCTCGCCGTAGCAGTCGATAGCCGTCAGCGGCTTCTTGCATTCGTGGCAGCATAATGCGGCATTCGTCTGTCATTGCGCTCGTCCGCTGGCGGCGGTTTCGGCATTCGCCCTTTAAGTTCTAAAACGAATTCATATGCTGCCTCGGTGTGGCGTCCCCGGCGCTTCCTTTTTTTGAACCAAGTGTGCGCGCATGGAGAAGCCCCGTACGGGGAAACGAGACGGGGCGTCTCCGGTTCCTTTGGGGGGGAACCAGTGACGGGATGGACGCACCCGTCACCATAACTTCAACTCGTGGTTGGATAGGGCGTTCCTGGCGTCGGCTTCGGCCGGCGCCCTGCCCTTTGCCATCGGCAGTCACCGTGGGGATGCCAAAGAAAAACGGCCGAACCAGAAAGGTCCGGCCGCAGCGCCCGTTAAATTCCGCGCGTTCAGTTAGGCCAGCACTTCTGTCCCTCAGGGCCAAGGTGGTATCCCCGCGGACACTCGCGTCCCTTCGCCATTGGATGGCAATGACCGCCCGGCCCGCGCCAAAATCCCTCGCCGCATCCCTCGGCAATCTGGATGACAACCCGCTCAGCATTGCCGATCGGAGCGGGTGTAACCATGGCGTTGGCAGCAGTCGCAAGAGCAAAGGCCAATGCGGCGCCCAAAAAAATTGTCTTCGTCACAGGCATCATTTCCGTTTCTCCCTAGGTTCAAACCCCGAATGCGGCCCCCACGAGTTCGGAACAGCGGACGCTAGCATACGAGCGTCGAAAGGCAATCTTACGGGCCTTTCATTCGCCCGGTGCGGCTTTTTGCCTGCGCTGGTGGAAGGCCGGGCTGCTAGTATTGGTATGGGCTCACACCTGAGCCACTAGGCCCGCTTCCCTGCGGGGCTCTTTATTTGCGCTGGACTGCGGGCTTCGGCCGGCGCCCATATGCGATTTACCCCAGATCACGGAACATACCCAAGTCACGGAACATACCCAAGTCAGGTCATTGGCGTGGTAAGCTTTGCCCGCGTAGCAACCCAGCCGTAGGAGTATGAGTCATGAAACTAACAATCTTGACATGCGCGGCCCTTTTGATTGGCGCTACAACCGGAGCACAGGCTGCCGATCAGGTGGCGCCCCTGGATGACGCAACGTGCCAAGCCCTTTGGACCACGGTATCGCCGAATGGCGCCACCCTCTCCAAAGACAAAGTAGTACCCTATATCGTGGACTTCACCATGGTCGACACTGACAGTGATGGAACCATCGACGCCGATGAGTTCAAGGCAGGCTGTCAGGCCGGTTTGGTCAAGGCAAAGTAGCCAGGGTACGTCTCGGCGCATTGGAGCGCTGCGGCTGTCGCTAAGCTTCCCACGATCCGCGCACCGCGATGAGGCTGTCTGAATTCCTCGCTCGCGCCTGGAAGCTTGCCAACGACAAGGCGTACGCCGCTAATGCAAGCCGCCCAAACCGCAGGGATCGATCTGCCATTAAAGGCGCTTGTCTGGCAAGATGCGAATGGAGTTGTCAACCTCACCTATAACGATCCCTCTTGGATTGCGGCCCGCCACGAGCTTGACAGCAAAGTCAGTCAAGCCGTCACCGCGATGGCCGCGGCACTTGAAACCTTTGGGCGACAGGCAACAGGCCCCTAATGGCGGACCTCTGATGGTGGACAGATTTTGTTTCACAATTAGGCGATCTGAGGAGCGGGGCGGTTAAGGCGATTTTCTTGAAGCCACCACTCGTCTGATGCGTTGGAACGAGTTCTGCAGTGCGGCCATTGTTTTTGGGGGTCAGCTAAGAACCAAATAAACGCACAGCCCTGTCGTAAGCAACGCTAGTATCGCAGAGAATGCCAGCTCCACCCGCGTGTCGAGCGCCGGGCGCGGCTCAGGGTCATCAATCAGCTTTGCTGTACGATAGAAGCGCAAGGCAGCGACGAAGATGACGCCCACACCAACAACGACAAGGGCAATGCCATCGTATCGTCCAAACGGCTTGGTCAGCCGGTCGATCCACAATCGGCTAGCCGCCTCCGGGGATAAGGTACTCGCAAGGACAATCATGAACAGATTGAATTTTTCAACGACAAATCCGAAGGCAATTACCGCAATGCCGGTGCGAATCCAGGCGAGGAAAGTTCGCTCGTTGGCGGCATGATCGGAGTATTTTTGGATCATGGTGTCTGCCCGGGTAAATACGCGCGCGGAGTCCGACCCCGTAGGCAACCGGAGGTGCGTCAACTCCGGCGCTTGTAACGCTACACCTTTTGTTGAGTCTAGGGCGTCGAGCAAGTCATTGCCGTCACAATGACTACCGATGCCAACCGCATAGGCACAGCGACGGCCTGCCGCAACTACCGTGGCGCGAGCGTCGCGATCAGCTCGCAACAAGGAGCAAGCGATGGTGGAGGACTGGTTGGCCCTGATCGGCAATATGAACGGCGCGGTGCGCGAACCTGCGGCAGGCCGCGCCGGAAATAATGAAGACTTTTTCCGACATGACCCGCGCGGCGCATGGTGGAGAAGCGCTCGACGGCAAGACCAAGGAGCTGGTGGCGCTCGCGATTGCCGTCGCCACCCGTTGCGCGCCCTGCATCCCTTACCACGCCGAGGGCGCGGTCAGGCAGGGCGCCTCGCGCGCGGCAGTGGCCGAGACCCTGGCGATGGCGGTGTATATGGGCGCCGGCCCCTCTGTGATGTACTCCGCCCAGGCCCTGGAGGCGGTAGATCAAATCGCGGCGAAGGCAGCCAGGCCTGCGTGACAGCGGCTGCGAACGGGCGACCCCAGCTTCCGTCCCGAACACGGATCACAGGGAGCTGCTCACTCAAGATTGCCGTTCGGCAAGAAACTCACGGCGTTTTCAGCAGGTCGCAACGCGGCCAAGCGCTACACCTCTGAGTTGGTTTGATGACTGGGGCGGCGACGGACTAGAGATCTTGCCTGGCAAGACCTCACGTGAAAAGGAGACCTGCCATGCAAACGAATTTTGCCGCAGTGACTGCATCCAGTTGAGCATTTTTCCGTCTAACTCCGATCTGGTACGTTCGATTCAACGACAGCCTCAGAAACTGGCCTTAGCACCGGGAGCCGACATGAAGGTCTTGACATGCACGCTCATGAGGGCCGCGGTGCACATCACCTCGTTAATAGTGATTCTGCTCGGCGCCGCCGACTCGGCCGCGGCTCAACAGCCGAGCCAGGCGCAGGCTAGCGCGATCCGCTCGGCCTGCCGGTCTGACTATCGGTCCCGCTGCGCGACTGTGCCGACCGGTGGCGCGGCGGCTCTCCAATGTCTGCAGAAGAATGTCGCAAGCCTCTCGCCCCCGTGTCAGCACGCCGTGAATGCGGTCGGCGGCGGCGCTCCCGCGACGCCTGCTGTACTCGCCACGCCGGCAACACCCGTTACGTCGAAACTGGCAGCACCCGCTGCTGCCGCGGCACCCGCTACGCCGGCAACACCCGTCACATCGACGCCGACTACCGCAGCACCAAACGCATCCACCAAGAGCCCAGTGGGCGCTTCCGTGACGCCTTCTGCGCCGGCCGCGCCGCCAAAACCCGTCGCGTCGAAACTGGCGTCTGCGGCACCCGCAGCTGCCGCGGCGAAGAGCGCGGTGGCGGTACGGCCGAACAAAGCACAATCGGCCGCGATCCGCAGCGCTTGCCGGGCCGACTACCAATCCTATTGCCCGGGCATTCCGCCGGGTGGCACCGCCGCTTGGTCTTGTCTCCAGGCGAAGGTGGCGAGCTTTTCGCCGCCCTGCCAGCAGGCTGTACACGCCGTGACGGGTGGAAAACCAACTGGGAGGGTCCTTGCAGCACCACCGGGCGGCGCACCTCCGGTAGCGACGCCTGCACGGCACTCGGTCGTCCGCGTCGTCACGCCGCGCGAAGTACTTTTCTTGCTGCGCACCGCGTGCGGCGGCGACTTCCGCACCTATTGCCCCGGAGTGGGCCTGGGCGGCGGACGCGCTATCGGTTGTCTTGAGGCCCAGGCCGCGTCGCTGTCGCCCAACTGCCAAAGCGCATTGGACGCATTGGGACGCTGAATTGTCTCCCTGCGAAGGAGCTGCGCTTCGCATCGATCACAACAACGCCAGAATTGGCCCGAAAATTTGGTCTGGGGCATTGCTCAAAGCGAGTGGCTGCGTTGTACGATTGTCGTGAACAGAGGTTTGGAATTGCCCTGAGACTGGCACTCGCGGCCGTGGGCATCCTGCTCACGATCAATCCGGCTGCAAGCGCACCGACGGCGGCAGGCATCTGGCGACAAGTTGATGAGGCTGGCAAGGTTGGAGCGCTCGTCACGATAACCCAGGAAGGAGACGTGTTTGTGGGGCGCCTCTCGCACTTATTCCTAGATCCCGACGAGGATCCGAATCCAATTTGCAATCTATGTCCCGGCGACAAGCTTAATCAACCGGTCCTCGGGCTGGTTTTCATTGAAGGAATGAAGCAATCTGGGTTGGACTATGACGGAGGCACGATCCTCGATCCGGAAACCGGGAAGGTCTACAGCGCGACCATGCATCTCAGCGCCGACGGCACTCTGCTCACTGTTCGAGGCTATCTCGGGTTGTCCATTTTCGGCAGGAGCCAGATCTGGTCTCGCGTCGAACGAAACGATGGCCGCCGCTGAGCCATTAGATCGAGCCGGCGAATAGTTGCTCAACCCCAAGAATGGAGGCTTACAGAGCTGCGTGGCGAACACGGATCGCGCGTTCATAACTGGAGCTAGCGGCTTTGTCGGCTCCGCTGTGGCCAGAAAGCTTGTGGCCGCCGGATTTAGTGTTCGGGCCCTCGCGCGCCGCCACAGTCCTCGAACCAATCTCGACGGGCTCCAGATCGAAATTGTCGAAGGCGACATGCGGGACAAGGCTGCCGTTTTCGCTGCGGTCAAGGATGCGCGCTACGTATTCCACGTGGCGGCGGATTACCGGCTTTGGGCGCCCGACCCGGACGAAATCATGCGGGCCAATTTGGAGGGAACGCGGGTGGTGATGGAGGCGGCACGCGCGACCGGTGCCGAGCGCATCGTCTATACGTCGAGCGTTGCGACCCTCAAGCTCCGCGAGGACGGCTTGCCTGCGGACGAGACGACTCCACTTTCCGAGAACCAGGGGATAGGCGCCTATAAGCGCAGCAAAGTTACTGCCGAGCGACTAGTTGAGCGCATGGTCGGCGACGGCCTTCCGGCGGTCATCGTCAATCCCTCGAACTCCCATCGGCCCGCGCGACCTGCGCCCAACGCCCACCGGGCGTATCATCGTCGAAGCGGCCTCGGGGCGCATGCCGGCCTTTGTCGATACCGGCCTCAATCTGGTGCATGTGGATGACGTTGCCGCAGGGCACCTTGCGGCGCTAAGCCACGGCCGCATCGGCGAGCGCTATATTCTCGGCGGAGAGAACATGACGCTTTCGGAACTGCTTGGCAGGGTCGCCCATCGCATGGGCCGCTCTCCGCCGCGCCTCCGCCTGCCGCGCGTGCTAATCTACCCATTCGCTTTCGGGGCCGAGGCGATTGCCCAAATCACCAAGCGCGAGCCCTTCGTGACGCTCGACGGCTTGAGGATGTCGAAGCATTGGATGTACTTCACCTCGGCAAAGGCGGAGCGCGATCTCGGCTACAAAGCGAGGCCGGCCGAGGAGGGCCTTTGCGATGCGATCGACTGGTTTCGCAAAGCGGGTTTTCTGTCGTGACGCCGTCGCTCATGGTCGCCTCGCTTGCGCTTTCCATCTGGCTTTATCTCATTTTCTTTCGTGGTAGTTTTTGGCGCGCGCGCGCGCGCGACGACCAAGACGAGCCCACACCGCCGGCTGGCGGGTGGCCGAGTGTTGTCGCCGTGATCCCGGCGCGTAACGAAGCCCCGATGCTTCGG
Organism: uncultured Alphaproteobacteria bacterium; assembly: GCA_963804515.1. GTDB lineage: Bacteria > Pseudomonadota > Alphaproteobacteria > Rhizobiales > Methyloligellaceae > Methyloceanibacter. The sequence continues at coordinate 28,355 of CAWDQR010000002.1, forward strand.
CACTGCCTCGGCTCGCTTTTGGCCCAGGACTATCCTGGGGACTTCTCGATCATGCTCGTGGACGATGAGAGCAGCGACGGCACCGCCGAAATCGCCCGAACGGTCGCGGCCAACGCGCACTACAAGATGGTCGCCCTTGAGGGTAAGCCTTTGCCCGCGTCATGGACCGGCAAGGTCTGGGCCATACATCAGGGCATAGCTCAAGCTCAGACCCTGGAGCCGCCGCCCGAATATTTGCTCCTGACCGACGCCGATATCGACTACACGCCTGATGCGTTGAGGCGCCTTGTCGCGCGGGCGAACGCCAAGGGCCTTGTGCTCGTCTCGCTGATGGCGAAGCTCCATTGCCAGAGCCTCGCCGAGCGCGCGCTCGTCCCCGCCTTCGTCTTTTTCTTCCAGATGCTCTACCCCTTCGCTTGGGTAAACCGCGGCACCACCAAGACCGCGGCCGCGGCCGGCGGCTGCATGCTGGTCGAACGGCGCGCCCTTGTGAGGGCTGGCGGCATCACCAAGATTCGCGACGCGTTGATTGACGATTGCGCACTAGCAAGACTGATGAAGGCCGAAGGACCCATCTGGCTCGGTCTGACCTGCCGCGTCCACAGCTTGCGACCCTATCCGCATATCGGGGACATCCGCCGCATGGTGGCCCGGTCTGCCTATGCGCAGCTCGGCTACTCGCCGCTCATTCTGGTCGCGGTCTTGGCCGGCATGTTGCTCATCTATCTTGCAGCTCCGGCCCTTGTCCTTTTTGCCGGCCGCCCTGCGTCTGTCATCGCCGCCGGGGCGTGGGCGCTGATGAGCCTCGCCTTCCTGCCTATCTTGCGGTTCTACGGCGTGTCCCCGCTCTGGGCGCTCGCTTTGCCCCTCATCGCAGCTGCTTATTTGGCATTCACGGTCAATTCGGCGTACCAGCATTGGCGTGGTCAGGGTGGATTATGGAAAGGGCGCAGTCAGGCCCTTCCGGCGAGGCGATGATGGTTGCGGCCAATATCGATGCGAGCAAGACGGAGCGCGACGAGAACTTCCCTGTTGCCTCCCTTCTCATCGCTCCGCGTTTGCGCGCGCCGATCTTGAGCTTCTACCGCTTCGCCCGCGCGGCGGACGATATCGCCGATCAACCGACGCTCAGCGAAAGCGAGAAGTTCGCAAGACTGGAGGCGCTTGAGAACACGCTCCTCGGGCGGGCAGATGCTGCTAGGGAGGCTTTGCCGCTTCGGCGCGTACTTGCGGAGAGGGGCCTTGCGCCGACGTACGCGCTCGACCTCCTCACCGCTTTTCGCGCCGACGTAACCAAGCGGCGCTATGCGGATTGGGCGGAACTCATGGAGTATTGCCGGTATTCCGCCATGCCTGTGGGGCGCTTCGTGCTCGATCTGCACGGCGAGGAGCGCTCGACCTGGGCCTCCTCCGACCCACTTTGCTCCGCCTTGCAGGTCATCAATCATCTGCAGGATTGCGCGAAGGATTATCGCGCGCTCGATCGGGTCTATTTGCCGCTCGATCATTTGGCAGCGCAGGGGATCGGCGTGGATGCCTTGGCCGCACCCAGGGCCTCGTCTGCTCTGCGGGCATGCCTCAGATCGATTGCCGGCCGGACCGGCGACCTCCTATCCGAAGCCTCGAAATTGCCGCTCGCGGTTAGGGACGCGCGGCTCGGTCTTGAGACCGGCGTTATCGTGAGGCTCGCGCATAGGCTGATCGCGCGGCTGATGACCCGCGATCCGCTGAGCGAGCGCGTGCACCTGACCAAGGCAGGTGCCGCTCTACAGGCGGCGCAAGGAGCGTCAGCTGCGCTTGTGGCGAGGCTCGCTCAGCCCTCGCCTTGGACGAGTAAGCAGCGATGAGCGCCACGGAGCGACAGAGCACAGCGCCGGAAGCGCCCGCGGCCACCGTATCGCGGAGCTCCTTCTACCTCGCCATGCGCATCCTTGCCTCGAAGCAGCGGCAAGCCATGTACGAGATCTACGCCTTCTGCCGTGCGGTCGACGATATCGCCGATGACGGAGGTGCAAAATCGGAGCGCCTCGCCAAGCTCGATCGCTGGCGAGCAGCTCTTGCGCGGCTTTATGCCGGAGCCGGGCCAACCGAGCTGACGCAAGGGCTGGCCGGCCCAGTGCAGAGCTTCGGTTTACGCCAGGAGGACTTCCTCTGCATCATCGATGGCATGGAGATGGACGTGCTTCGTGACATCCGAGCCCCGAATTGGGAGGCCCTTGATCTTTATTGCGACCGCGTGGCCTCTGCGGTCGGGCGCCTGTCGGTCAGGATTTTTGGCGTGGAGGAAGAGAAGGGGCAGCGGTTGTCGCATCACCTCGGGCGCGCCCTGCAGATGACCAACATCCTCCGCGACCTCGATCAAGATGCTGGCATGGGCCGTCTGTATCTGCCGAAAGAGGGTTTGGCGGAGGTCGGCATAAATGACGAGGACATCAGCAAGGTGTTGGCGCATCCGGCGCTCGATGTCGCTTGCGCGGCGGTCGTCGCCCGCGCGCGGCGGCATTTCGATGAAGCTTCAGCAGTGATGGGGCGGTGCCGTCGGGAAAGCGTGCGCTCACCGCGTGTCATGGCCTCGGTCTATCGTGCTCTCCTCGATAGACTTGTGGCGCGCGGCTGGACGGCGCCGCGGGAAGAGGTTGCCCCCTCGAAGCTTCAATTTCTCTGCGCGGTTATGCGTCACGGCATTGTGTGATGGTGGGCGGAACGGTGCATATCGTGGGCGCCGGTCTTGCCGGCCTTGCCGCGGCAATCGGGCTCGTCGGCACCGGCCGCGAGGTCGTGGTGCACGAGCTTGCGCGTCACGCCGGCGGCCGTTGCCGCTCCTATTACGAGCCAGCTTTGGGGCTCACCATCGACAACGGCAATCATCTCCTCTTGTCCGCCAATCATGCGGCGCTCGCGTTTCTGAAGACGATCGGCAGCGAGCAAAAACTCGTTGGGCCTAAGGAGGCAGAATTTGCCTTCGCAGATCTCGCGTCAGGCGAGCGCTGGGTGCTCCATCCGAATAAGGGGCGGGTTCCTTGGTGGATTTTTTCCAAGACTCGGCGCGTGCCCGGCACGCGGCCGGCCGATTATTTGGCGCTGATGAGGCTGCTACCGATACGTCGCGACCGCACGCTCGGCGATATCATCGAATGCAACGGAGCGCTTTACAAGCGGCTTTCCCGCCCCGTGTTGCTGGCAGCACTGAACACGGAGCCGCCGGAAGCTTCGGCTCTGCTTGCTGGCGCCGTCCTGCGCGAAACGCTTGCACGCGGCGGCAGCGCCTGCCGCCCGCTGGTGGCCGAGCACGGTCTTGGCTCCGCCTTCATCGATCCTGCACTCGCGTATCTCGAGCGCAACGGAGCGAAGCTCTGCTTCGACCATCGGCTCCGCCGATTGGAGCTTGCGGACGAGAGGGTCCGCGCGCTCGATTTTGGCGAGGATATCATCACCCTTGCTTCGGGCGATGGCGTCATTCTCGCCGTCCCGGCTACGGTCGCGTCCCTGTTGCTGCCGAATTTGTCTACGCCAAGCAAATTCCGAGCAATCGTCAACGCGCATTTCAGGCTCCATCCTCCCAAGACCATCCCGAGAGTCCTCGGCATCGTCAGCGGGACGGCGGAATGGCTGTTCGCCTTTCCCGAGCGCCTTTCCGTCACCATCAGCGCCGCCGATCGATGGATCGATGCACCCCGCGAGCTCCTGGCAAAAAAGATTTGGGCGGACATCGCCAGACTGACCGGCATGGGCGAGGACCTGCCACTTTGGCAGATCGTCAAAGAGCGACGTGCGACCTTTGCCGCGCTTCCGCAAGAGAACGCCAAACGACCCAGCTCGCAAACGCATTGGCGCAATCTTTTCCTCGCTGGCGACTGGACGGCGACGGGACTCCCCGCCACCATCGAGGGCGCCATCCGGTCGGGCAATAGCGCCGCCCGTCTCGTGACGGAGGCGGCTAAAGCGCGGCCGCTGAATGGACGTGGAAGAGGCGTGTAAAGACGATGAGTCGAGCGCAAGCGGAAGCGGCGGCCGTGCCAAGCGGCGCGGGGGACGGGTTCGAGGCCTCGATCGCCTCGGCGATGCGGGCGCTTTGCGCGTTGCAGCGGGAGGACGGGCATTTCCTCTTCGAGCTCGAAGCGGATGCCACGATCCCGGCTGAATATGTGCTCATGCGCCATTATCTCGCCGAGCCGGTCGATTCCGAGCTCGAACGGAAAATCGCGCAATATCTCCGCCGCATTCAGTCGCCCGATGGCGGCTGGCCTCTGTTCTATGCAGGCGCGTCCGATATGAGCGCGAGCGTCAAGGCCTATTTTGCGCTGAAGATGATCGCCGATGCCGCGGACGCATCGCATATGACGCGCGCGCGCAGGTGGATCCTCGCGCATGGCGGCGCCGCGAATAGCAATGTGTTCACGCGAAATCTGCTGGCCCTCTATGGCGCAATCCCATGGCGCGGCGTGCCGGTGATGCCGGTCGAGATCATGCTCTTGCCCCGGTGGTTCCCGTTCCATCTCGACAAGGTCTCCTATTGGGCACGCACCGTGCTCGTGCCATTGATGGTGCTGAATGCGCTCAAGCCGCGTGCGCTTAATCCGAAAGGCATCCGCATTGACGAGCTCTTCGTCACGCCGCCCGACGCAGTGCGGCATTGGCCGAAGGGCGCGCATCAGAAAAGGCCTTGGGCCGAGCTGTTCGGGGGCCTCGACCAGGTGTTGCGCGCATTGGAGCCTTATTTCCCGAAGGCCGTCCGCGCCCGAGCCATTGACAAAGCCGTCAATTTCGTCACGGAACGGCTGAATGGGGAGGACGGGCTCGGCGCGATTTTCCCGGCGATGGCAAATTCGGTGCTGATGTTCGATGCCTTGGGTTATCCCAAAGACGACGCGAAGGTGCTGACTGCGAGGGCTTCGCTCGACAAATTGCTGGTGATCGAGGAGGACAAGGCCTATTGCCAGCCCTGCCTCTCGCCCGTCTGGGACACGGCGCTTGTCGCGCACACTCTGCTTGAGGTGGGTGGCCCGGATTGCGAGCGGCGCGCTCGATCCAGCCTCGAATGGCTGCGCCCGTTGCAGGTGCTTGAGACCGTGGGCGATTGGGCTGCCAGCCGGTCCGGCATTCGCCCCGGTGGGTGGGCCTTCCAATACGCAAACCCACACTATCCCGACCTCGACGACACCGCCGTCGTCGTCATGGCCATGGATCGCGCTTCTGCACGTATGCCAAACGGGCCGCATGACGAATACCGCGAGGCGATCGATCGCGCCCAGGAATGGGTCATTGGCATGCAGAGCAGCAATGGCGGGTGGGCTGCCTTCGATGCCGATAACGAATATTACTACCTCAACCAGATTCCGTTCTCGGATCACGGCGCCCTGCTCGATCCTCCGACCGCCGACGTCACCGCGCGGTGCGTGTCGATGCTCGCTCAGCTCGGGGCGAGGACCGGCGAGAGCGAAGCGCTCGACAGGGGGATCGCCTACCTGCTCAAGACGCAGGAGCAGGACGGGAGCTGGTATGGCCGCTGGGGCATCAACTACATCTATGGCACCTGGTCCGCCCTTTGCGCCTTGAACGCGGTAGGCATGGACGCGCTATCGCCGGCGCTGCGGAAGGCAGTGCGATGGCTGCTGTCGATCCAAAATGCCGATGGCGGCTGGGGCGAGCGCGGCGAATCCTACAAGCTCGACTATCGAGGATACGATCCGGCGCCGAGCACGGCCTCGCAAACCGCCTGGGCGTTGCTTGGATTGATGGCGGCCGGCGAGGTCGATCATCCGGCGGTGGCCAACGGCATTCGCTATCTGAAGGAAATTCAAGGCGAGGACGGCTTCTGGGAAGAGGCACGCTTCACCGCGACCGGTTTCCCGCGCGTCTTTTATCTCCGCTACCACGGCTACTCGAAATTCTTTCCGCTATGGGCGATGGCCCGCTACCGCAATCTCAAAGCCGCCAACACCAAGACCGTTCTGGTCGGGATGTGAGCTTGAACGGGCGGGAGCCGGGCTTCGTCATCGCCGCGGCGGGTCTCCGCGCCGAGGCCCGCATCGCCGCGCGATCGGACGGCGTCAGGGCCGTGGCTGGGGGAGGGGACGGAGCGCGGCTCGAACAGCTCATCGAGCGTTCGATTGCCGAGGGAGGCCAAGCCATCATCAGCTTCGGCATTGCCGCCGGCCTTGCACCGGGCCTGGCGCCCGGAGCGTGTATCGTCGGCGGCGAGGTCGTCCACGCCGGTAGATCGTATCGTGCCGACGCGGCCTGGGCCGCACGTATCGAGGAGGCGATCGGCAGCACTGAGCTCGTCGCAATCGCTGGCACCGATCACCCGCTGACATCGGCTTTGCAAAAGCGGGCGCTCAATGCGGAGACTGACGCCGTCGCGGCGGACATGGAAAGCCATAGTGTTGCGCAGCTTGCCACGCGACATGGACTGCCCTTTGCGGTGCTGCGCGTGATCGCCGATCCTGCCGAGCGAGAGATACCATCCGCGGCGCTTGTGGGCATGCGAAGCGACGGCGGGATCGACGTTCTTGCGGTGCTCGCCTCGCTCTTAGAGCACCCGGGTCAGCTGCCGGCGCTGCTTCGCCTGGCCGCCGATACGCGGCGCGCCATGGCTGAGCTACTCCGCTGCCACAACCTCTTGGGCCCGGGCCTCGGCTTTCGCGATCTCGCCTAGCTTTTGCTCGACGTGTCTTGCAAAGACATATTCCGCCGGTCGCTGCCGGTCGAGCGGGATATCCGGGGCCATCGGCCCCTCCGTCTTGACGCCTGCAAGTGCAACTCTTGCAGCCTTCAACGGTTTCCTCACCGCATCCATGACGGCGGAGGCTTCGAAGCCGCTATGCACCATGCAGTCGGCGCATTTCTCGTAATTGCCCGTGCCGTATTTGTCCCAGTCCGTGTCCTCCATCAGCTCCTTGAAAGTCTTGGCGTAGCCCTCGCCGAGCAGATAGCAGGGGCGCTGCCAGCCGAATACCGTCCGGGTCGGGTTGCCCCAAGGCGTGCAGTGATAGGTTTGATTGCCGGCGAGAAAATCGAGGAACAGACGCGACTGGAACAGCGGCCAGCGTGGTTTTCCCCGTCCGCGTCGGAACACCTCCCGGAACAACTGCTTGGTCCTCGTGCGATTGAGGAAATGCTGCTGGTCCGGCGCGCGCTCATAGGCATAGCCGGGCGACAGCGTGATGCCATCGATACCGAGCGCCATGACGCTGTCGAAGAACTCGGCCACCCGCGCAGGCTCGGCATCGCTGAACAGCGTGCAGTTGATATTCACCCGGAAGCCTTTCACCTTGGCCGTCTTTATGGCGACGACGGCGCGGTCATAGACTCCCGTCTTGCAAACCGACCTGTCGTGCATCTCCTTGTCGCCATCGAGATGCACCGACCAATTGAACCGGCTGTGCGGTTGATATCGGTCGAGCTTCTTCTCCATCAACAGCGCATTGGTGCAGACGGTAACATATTTGCCCTTGGCGAGAGCGCCTTGGACGATCTCGGGAAGCTCTTTGTGGAGCAGCGGCTCACCGCCCGCAAGCACGACGACCGGGGCCCCGCATTCGTCGATTGCCTGCATGCAATCGGCAACCGGCAGTCGCTGGTCCAGTATCTTGTCCGGATAATCGATCTTGCCGCAGCCCGCACAAGCGAGGTTACAGCGAAACAACGGCTCCAGCATCAGCACCAGAGGGTAACGCTTTCGACCTTGCAAATGTTGGCGCAGAACGTACGCCCCAACGGCTAAGGCCTGACCGAGAGGAATACCCATCAGGGGCTCCGTTGGCGTGTTCGCGACGGGAACCACATCGATTTAGGCTCCCGCCAGCTCTTGCGGAATGCGGAAGTGAACCTTTTCCTCGATGCCGGAGAGGGTCGATAGCTCCAATGGCCCGAAGCGCCCGAGAGCTTCGATGACGTCGTCAACCAGCACCTCCGGCGCCGAAGCCCCGGCGGTGAGCCCGATCGTCGTCTTGCCGGCAAACCAATCCTGCTTGAGATCGCTTCCATCGGCGACGAGGTAGCTCGGGACGCCGCCCTCGGCGCCAATCTCGCGTAGGCGGTTTGAGTTCGAGCTGTTGCTTGCGCCAACGACCAGGATCAGCTCCACCAAGCTAGCGAGCTCGCGCACGGCGGTTTGCCGGTTTTGCGTGGCGTAGCAGATATCGCGGGTCTCCGGACCGACAACATCTTTGAACCTCTTTCTGACCGCTGCGATAGTGACACGCGTGTCGTCCACGCTAAGCGTCGTCTGGGTGATGTAGGCTACCGGTGCACCGGTGGGGATATCGAGCCGTTCGACGTCTTCCTTGCTTTGGATGAGATGCACCTCGCCTTTCAGCTGGCCCATGGTGCCCTCGATTTCGGGATGCCCGGCATGACCGATCAGGATCACGATACGGCCTTGGTCGATATAGCGCTGACCCTCATGGTGTACTTTCGCAACGAGAGGGCAGACCGCGTCCAGGATCGATAAGCCCCGCGCTTCGGCATCGATTTCGACGGCACGCGATACCCCATGGGCGCTGAAAATCGTCACCGCGCCTGGTGGCACTTCGGAAAGATCCTCCACGAAACGAGCCCCCTTGGCCTTTAGGCTCTCGACGACGTGCCGGTTGTGGACTATCTCGTGGCGCACATAGACGGGCGCCCCATATCTATCGAGCGCCCGCTCCACGATCTCGATCGCCCGGACAACGCCGGCACAAAATCCGCGCGGCTGCGCCAAGATGACCCGCATGAGGCCAATCCACTGTTAGGAACCCCTTACGCCGGCCGAGAGGCGGCGGTGCCACCATTAGGCGGCCCCTGGGGCACACGGTCAAGCGCTTCCGTGTCGCCGATACGGAGCAACCCGCATCATCCCCTTGAGGCGAAGGCCCAAAGAGCGCCCAAACAATGACGCAAAAAGGCGAGCGGCCCGCCCATCGCGCCGTCTAGCCAAGAGGACAAGCTATTCGTCCGACGCATAATGGCCTCGCAATCGAAGCCCTGAACCGGAACCGCGGCTATGCTTGAAAAGGCCATTGCTGCAATTGCCAAAGCATGTTGTCGGCTTCCGTGGCTGACGCTGCTCGTCGCGTCGACGATCACCCTCGGCGCGATCGCCTATACTTGCGAACATTTCGCAATCAATACGGACACGAGCGCGCTAATCTCATCGAGCCTTCCGTGGCGTCAGCGCGAACTGCGGCTTGACGCGGCGTTTCCGCAACGGGCAGACACGATCTTGGTGGTCTTAGACGGGGCGACCCCCGAACTTGCCGAAGCTGCAACGCAGGCGCTCGTGGCGGCCCTGCTCCAGAAGCCCGAACGCATTGAAGCAGTTTATCGGCCCGACGGCGGCGCCTTTTTTGAGAAGAATGGGCTCCTTTTCTTGCCCGTCGCAGAGGTGCAACGCGCGACTGAGCAACTCATCCGAGCCCAGCCGTTTCTCGGCACGCTGGCCGCCGATCCAACGCTGCGTGGTCTCGCCGATGCGCTCGCCCTCATTCCGAGGGGGGTGAAGGAAGGTCAAATCGGGAGTGACGACTTCATCACTCCGCTTTCGCGCGTGTCCGCCACCATCGAAGACCTCGTCAATGGGCGCTTGGCTGCGTTCTCCTGGAACGAGCTGATGACCGGGGCGGCGCCTGCCGCCAACGAGCTGCGCCGCTTTATCCGCGTCAAGCCGGTCCTCGATTATGCTGCGCTCGAGCCGGGTGCCGCAGCGTCCGAGACGATCCGCAGCAGCGCGGCCAAGCTCGGTCTCACGCCAGATCGCGGAATCAAGGTTCGCCTTACCGGCCCCGTTGCAATTGCCGACGAGGAGTTCTCAACGCTGGCCGACGGCGCGATGCTCAACATTCTCCTAACGATGGCGGTGGTGCTGCTCGTTCTCTGGCTCGCGCTCCGCTCGGGCCGGATCATCCTCGCGGTGGTTCTCAGTCTCCTCGCTGGCCTCGCCCTCACTGCCGCCATCGGTCTGGCGATGGTGGGCGCCTTCAATCCTATTTCAGTCGCCTTTGCCGTCCTCTTCGTCGGCATCGGCGTCGATTTCGGCATCCAACTGTCCGTGCGCTATCGCCGGGAACGGCACGCCAGCACCGATCTTAATGCCGCGCTCGCGGCGGCCGCGGTTGGGATCGCCAATCCGTTGGCGCTTGCCGCGGCCGCCACGGCCGCCGGCTTCTACGCGTTCGTGCCCACGGATTATCGCGGCATCGCGGAATTGGGGCTCGTTGCCGGCACGGGCATGATCGTCGCCTTCATCACCACCATTACGCTTTTGCCCGCACTTTTGACGATTTTACGGCCGCCGCCCGAGTCCAGGGAGATCGGGTATCGCAGGCTCGTTCCGGTCGACCGCTTCATGGCGCGCCATAGAATTCCTATCCTGCTACTCACCGGCGCTTTGGTGGTGGCAGGCCTGCCGCTCCTCAATGACCTCAAATTCGAGTTCAATCCCCTGAGCTTGAGGAGCGCAAAAGTCGAATCGGTCGCAACGCTGCTCGAGCTGATGAAGGACTCGGCGAACACGCTCAATGGAGCCGATGTCCTCGCACCCTCGCTGAATGATGCGAAGGCGATTGAGCAACGTTTGGAGAACCTCCCCGAGATCTCCCGTGCGATGACCATCGCTAGCTTCGTGCCGCAGAACCAGGACGAGAAGCTGGCCCTAATCGCAGATACGGCTTCTCTGCTCCGTCCCACCCTCGAAAATTCCGATCCTAGACCGCTCCCAAGCGATGAAGAGACGAAGCAGGCACTCATCGATGCAGCGCAGGCTTTTACGGAAGCCCCCGGGGGGTCCAACTCCACGTTCAACGGCGTTGCCGCGGCGCTGACGAAGCTCGCCAGCACCGATCCAACGCGCCGCGCCGCGGTCGAGAGAACCCTCCTTGACGGCCTAAAGCTTCGGCTTGAGCAGATTCGCAGTGCGCTTCGGCCAGAACACGTCTCGATCGATCGAATGCCGCAGGACTTGCTGCGCGAATGGGTGACCGCGGACGGCAGGGCCCGGGTCGAAGTCGCCCCTGAAGGCGATCAGAACGACGATGAAACGATGCGACGCTTTGCCTCCGCGGTGCTCGCGGTGGCCCCGGAAGCGACGGGCTTACCGATCCTCGTCCAAGAATCGGCGAAGACGATCGTGCGCGCCTTCCTTCAGGCCGCGGCGCTTGCGCTTGTCTCGATCACGCTGATCCTGTTCCTCGCGCTCCGGCGCGCCAGCGATGTCTTGGTGACCCTCGTGCCCCTGCTGCTTGCGGGCGTCGTCACGCTGGAGTTGACGGTTCTCCTGGGTTTGCCGCTCAATTTCGCCAACATCATCGCGCTGCCGCTGCTGCTCGGCGTTGGGGTCGCGTTCAAGATCTACTACGTGCTGGCCTGGCGAGGAGGCGAGACCAGCCCGCTTGCATCATCGCTGACGCGCGCCGTCGTATTCAGCGCGATGACGACGGCAACCGCCTTCGCAAGCCTCTGGCTGTCCAATCATCCTGGCACGTCCAGCATGGGCAAGCTCTTATGCCTGTCGCTCGTCACCACGCTCGCCGCGGCCGTACTGTTTCAGCCAATCCTCATGGGCCCGCCGCCGCGGCCGGAACCGCCAAGCTAGCTTGCCGCAGTGTCGATTAGCGGTCAGGCGGCAACGTCGCGCCGCTCGCGCAAAAAGCGAAAGAATTCCATGCCCTCGCGCAGCCGGCGCTTCATCATCTCGGGACTGCGCACCATCTCGCCGACGATGGCGGCGATCTTTGGGGCGCGGAAGTAGAACCGCTTGTAGAACGCCTCGACCGAGTCGAAGATCTCGGTATGGCTCAGATGCGGATAGGACAGCGGCGCGATTTGCGTTCCGAGCTCGGTGAGCAGTTCCTGATCCTCGTCGAACAGCCATTTGTTCTCGCGCGCCTGGTTGTACAGGAAGGTGCCGGGGTAGGGCGCGGCGAGCGACACCTGGATCGTGTGCGGGTTGATCTCCGTGGCGAAGCGGATCGTCTCCTCGATCGTCTCCTTGGTCTCGCCGGGAAGACCGAGAATGAAAGTGCCGTGAATGACTATGCCGAGCTCGTGGCAATCCTTGGTGAAGCGGCGGGCGAAGTCGATGCGCATGCCCTTCTTGATGTTGTAGAGAATCTGCTGATTGCCGGTTTCGTAGCCGACAAGAAGCAGCCGCAAGCCGTTGTCCCTCATCACCGTCAGCGTCGCACGCGGGACGTTGGCCTTGGCGTTGCACGACCAGGTTAGGCCGAGCTTGCCGATTTCCTTAGCGAGCGCCTCGACGCGCGGCAGGTCATCGGTGAGCGTGTCGTCGTCGAAGAAGAACTCCTTGACCTGTGGGAAAGCGGCTGTCGCCCATTTCAGCTCGTCTATGACATTGCTGACGCTGCGCACGCGATAGCGATGGCCGCCAACTGTCTGAGGCCAAAGGCAAAAGGTGCAACGCGATTTGCAGCCGCGGCCGGTATAGAAGGAGATGTAGGGATGTCTGAGATAGCCGCCGAAATAGTTCTCGATGACGAGGTCGCGCTTATAGACCGGCGTCACGAAAGGCAGCGCATCCATGTCCTCGAGCACAGGGCGATCGGCGTTGTGGACAATGATGTCATCGGCGTTGCGATAGGAAAGGCCGACGATCTTGCACCAGTCCCGTCCTTCCGACACTTCCTTGATGGTGTAGTCGAACTCGTTGCGGGCGACGAAATCAATGGCCCACGAAGCCTCCAGGCTCTCCTTTGGTTGCACGGCGACCTTGGCACCAATGAAGCCGATCTTGAGGCGCGGATTGAGCTCCTTCATTGCCTCGGCGGTCTTCACGTCGCTGGCGAAGGACGGGGATGAGGTATGCAGGACAAGCAGCTCGTATTGGCGGGCGAAAGGCGCGATATCGGCGAAGCTGAGACGGTGCGGCGGCGCGTCGATAAGCTTTGAGTTCTCAACCAGGGCCGCGGGCTGCGCAAGCCAGGTCGGGAACCAGAACGAGCGAACCTCGCGCCGCATTTGGTAGCGGGCGCCGGCGCCACCATCAAAGCCGTCATACGAGGGAGCTTGCAGGAAGAGCGTCCGCATATGCCTTAAGTCTCCTTAGCTCGGCGTAAGCGTTCCATCGGAGTGAAGCTCGTACTCATGCCCCCGCCAGATTACTGGCAATGGCACGAAGCTCGCCAGGAATATTGCGAAGCTCAGGAGATCGCGAAGCGGACTAAGCCAGAGCGGAACGCTCCTTCCGCTTCCGTCCTGCATCGTCCCCACTTGTATCGAAACCAGAAGCCGACAAGCAAGCGTAAGCGCAACCAGTCCAAGCGCGGCCGCGCCGAAGCCTTGGAGGGCTGCGGCAACAAGGGCGAGGGGCAGGGGATTGGTTACCACCAAACCCGCATATCCCCACGGATCAATGCTACGAATCGTACGTGCCCAGCGCAGCTCGTGGCTAAGCAGTTCGCCGAAGTTTTCCTCGGAGCAGATATGTCCCACAAGGAGCCGGGAAATGGCAACCCTTAGTCCCAGCCCGCGAACGGCGATACCGATGGCGTAGTCGTCGGCAAGCCGATCCGAAAAGGCCAGAAAGCCGCCAATGTGATGGAGGGTCGCTGCTCGTAGCGCGATGGTCGAGCCGAAGCATGGGCGCGCGAGCCCGAGCTTCAGACCCACCAATACACTGGGTAGGAAATGCTGATTGGTGGCCGCCGCGGAGAGACTGGACCAAAGGCCGGCAACGGGGATTCCCCGATAGAGGCAAGTCACGAGCCCTGTCCCTGGCGCAGAGAGCCCGGAGACCACCTCTCGGAGATACTCCGGCTCGACCCGAATGTCACTGTCCGACACAACTAGGATGTCGTGGCGGGCGTACGGCAACACATTGACAAGGTTAGAGATTTTCAGATTGCTGCCATGCACGTTCGGGTTGGCCACGAATTCAATATCGTGGTCTGGAAACCGTTCGCGGAGCCGATTTACGGTCGTGCCCGCGGTGTCGGCCGGATCCTGAACGCCGAAGATGAGCTGTATGCGGCCGCTATAGTCCTGGTTGCAGAACGTGGCCAGGTTCGTCTCAAGCTCGGACTCTCCCCCGCAAAGCGGCTTTAGAATTGTGAGGTCCTGGCTCGACGGCAGGGAGTTGGGCATTTTTTGCGCAAATCGCCGCAGGAGCTCTGCCGCAAAAAGGGCATAGATGCAGCCTGAAATAGTGGAGAGGGCAAAAATTGGCCAGAGCCAAGCAGCCAGTTTCACTGTAAGCTCATGCATGAGGGAACTTTAGGCTTCCGTGCAGCGGCAGACCGAACAACAAGAATAGAACCCTCGACGCGTTGGGGGCGATGAGAGCCAGGATACTATCGATTTTTGGGCGGGTAGCTACAATCGCCCTTGCGACGGCGCTCTCAGGATGCGCGGCGAGCGGCTTTTCCCTTCCCTCGCCTGAGCGGCTGGCTTCGCATGACCCGTCCCTCGAACCCAGAGATGCCCGAGCCGCGCTCGATGCACCGAAAGACCTGGCGGCGCTTCCGGGCGAACCGACGGAGGTCTCCGATCCGCTCGAGAGCATGAACCGCTCAGTATTTGAGCGCAACCAGCGCTTCAATCATGCGGTGGTCTATCCGGTTGCCAAGGCATACCGCAATAACGTGCCGGAACCGGTGCGCGACTCGGTTGAAGCCTTTGCCAGCAACCTCACTGAGCCCATGGTCTTCGCCAACGACGTATTGCAGCTCCGCTTGGGGGCTGCTGCGACAACCGTCGGACGTTTCGCAATCAACTCCACCTTAGGCGGGGCCGGCCTCTTTGATGTCGCGACGCGCCAAAACCTGCCGCATCAATCCGGTGATCTCGGACAGACGCTGTATGTTTTGGGCATGCGCGACAGCCCGTATCTGGTGTTGCCGGTTATTGGGCCAACCAACCTACGCGATCTAGTTGGGACGACCGCCGAACTCGCCGCTACCATCCCCGCCGGAGAGTTCGTGGGATTGCTGTCAACTCAGGTTGCTTCCACGGTCAGTAACCTAGGCGTCGCTGGCACGGCTGCGAGCCCCTTCACGAAGCTGGGCCAAGCCGACCAGATGCAGGAGCTCGAGGAGAGCTCAATCGACTTTTATTCCATGCTGCGCAGCGTCGTTTACCAGAAGCGGCAGGCGGAGCTGCAGGAAGCTCTCGAAACGAGCGGCTGGGCCGCTCATCCCTCTGCGCCCAGTTCGCCTGATGGACCTGGAACGGCGTCAGTCACGGCCGCCTCCCTGTTGCAGGTGCCAATTCCTGCGACAAAGGAGCAGGAACTCGTAGCTAATACGTTCCAAGGTGGGCAATGACGGCGTCGCGAGTCGGTATCTGCCGGTGTGCATCCATTGTCGTTGCGCTGGGGCTCGCGCTGTCTCTCCTCGTGCCCGTCAGTGGGTATGCCGAGAGCACGGATCCCGCTGCGTCGCGCATCAACAGCTTCTATTACACGCTGCTCGAAATGATGAAGCAGGCTAAGCAGCTCGGCGTGAAGGGGCGTTACGACAAGCTCGCGCCGGTGCTCACCAAGACCTACGACCTTGCGTCGATGTCGAGGATCGCCGTCGGGCAGAGCTGGAGCACACTTTCCGCGCCGCAACAGCTCAGTATCGTCAATGCCTTTACGAGGATGACAACGGCCACCTATGCGAGCCGGTTCGATGACTTCTCCGGCGAGCAGTTCGAGATTTTGCAGACTGTCGAGCAGCCGAGCGGGGACAAGATCGTCAAGACTCGCATCATTCAGTCCAATGGGAAGCCGGTGGCGCTCAACTATCTGATGCGCAAAAGTGGCAACGATTGGAAGGTCATAGACGTGTATCTCGACGGCACGATCAGCGAACTTGCGAGCCGACGGGCGGAATTCGGAGCGATCCTCAAGTCAGGCGGCCCAGATGCCCTGGTCAGTTCGCTTGTGAAACAGGGCGACAAGCTGCTTGCTGGAAGCTGATCGCGTCGAGGCATCAGCCTATCCGATTTGCGAATGTTGCCGGCCCCCCCAAAGTCGCCGGGCCTCAAGGCCCTGCCAGATGATCAGGCAGGGCACGCCAGTGGTGATTTCGCGGGCACGCTTCAAGAGCGAGAGGCCAAGCGCAATCTCGGGTGAAAGGCCGAATAGGGCTCCGAGCACGACATAGCCGCCTTCCTGAACGCCCAATCGCGAGGGAACTACGAAGGCCGCTGTGCGCAACGCGAAGGCAAGGCTCTCCAAAGTCAAAGCGTCCGACCACGGCAGGGCATGGCCCATGAACCAGAGGCCAACCCAGGCCTCGCTGGCGCCGACGATCCAGCCGGCGAGATGCAACACTGCGCCGGTCAAGATGCGTCGATGATGACGGTAGAGATTGTGGATGCCGGCCTGGACGCTCTCGGTCGCCGGCAATGTCTTCCAAGCCCATTTAAGATCAAGACGCTCAGGCAGTCTTTCCAACAGGTCGAACAAACCCTTGCGCTGCGCCAGGATAAATCCTGCGACGACCGCCACGGAGATCGATAGCCCAACGAGCCCGATCCCGATTCCCTCGCCGGGGTACACTATGAGGAAGAGCGCCAAACCAAAGAGCGTGAAAACGATTTGGCTTACCAATTCCAAGGTGAGGTCGACGATGGTGCTCGCGCCTGCCATGCCCGGAGGGACGCCATGAAGGGTCAGCTCGCGGGCACCGGCGATCTCGCCGGCCGTCGGCAGCAACGCCAGCAAATTGCCGACGCTCTCTCGCAGCCAGCGGCCCCACAGGCAAGCGAGGATGGCATTAAGAGGCGCGTTGAGGATGACCGACCGCCAGGCCATCGCGCTGATCAGTAGGCAAACAAAATAGATGGCTATTATGGCAGCGAGTCCTTGCCAGCCGGCGGCGAGAGCCGCGTCGGTAATCTGGCGCCAGCCGAAATGAAGGATAAGGCCAGTGGCAACGCCAAGCCCCGCCAATGCGCCGAGGATCACGCCGAACTTCACCACAGCCTCCTCGACCGACCTATTCGGCGTCACAGTCAACTTTGTCTCCGTGGCCAAAGGGGGCCAGCGGCCTCGGTTTAACAGAGAATCTCCGGCCTTGTCGCTACGACCTACGGGAATTTCAGGAACCTAGCGACACCGGCTGGACAAAAACTTGCAAGGTGGGGTCGGGGGAACTCTATAGTACGAGACGGGCCAGCCCATGACGGATCCAAAGCGCTCGCCATGACGAAGGGCGAGTGGCACGAACCTCCCGAAAAATGGATAAGCGCGCTGATTTGAAGAAGACCTTATCCGAGGTGTCGCAGCGGCAGCCTGCGGTTCTTGGCCGCGCCCGATCGCAGTTCTTTATGACACCTCGTGATATCGGGCTGTTCTTGATGAGTGCTCGAACGGACGCCACGATTGCCCGGCTGGGCGCGACCAATGGCGCGCGGGCGGCGTTCGAAGCCGTCTATTCGCGGTGGAACGACCCTTGGGCATCGGCCTCGCCGCGCTATCGCTATCAGCGCCGGAAATATGAGCAGGTGGTGGGCATGCTCTCCGGCCGCCGCTTTCGGCGGGGTCTCGATCTCGGTTGCGGGCTCGGTCTTCTGGCGCAGCTGCTGGCCCCGCAAGTTGACGAGCTGCTCGGGCTCGACATCGCCGAAGCCGCCATCGACCGTGCTCGCCAGCGGGCGGCGGCGTTCCCCAATCTTCGCTATGAACAGGCGGATCTCCTCGATTTGCCGAGGACCCTCGATCGTAGCTTCGATCTCGTGCTGGTGGTCGACACGCTGTACTACCTCTCACCGCTCGACGATGAGACGCTAAAAGGGATGGCGCTGCGCGTTGCCGATCTCATCGTGCCCGGTGGCCTGTGTGTGCTGGTGAACCACTATTTCTTTGCGGCCGACTCTGCGTCGCGCATCTCGCGGCGTATTCATCGGACCTTCTCCCAGTCTCCTCGCTTCCGTTTGACCCGCGAACAGCGCAAGCCGTTCTTCCTGACCAGCCTGCTGACCGAGCAGTCGGACCCCGCGGGTGTCGTCGTCAGGGCGGCATGAGGGCAAGGCTGCAGACGATTGATGTGTCGATTACGCTGACCGGTACGCTCGCAATGCCAATACGCCGAACGCACAAGGAGGGGCACGACCATCAACACTGCTGTTGCAGCGAGTAGGCTTCGAGCCGGTCACGTCCCGCGCTCAACGAGCCCCTCAAGGGCTGCGCGGTATGACAAGGGCCGTAAGTTGGACGCCTCGATCCTCGTTTTCACAGCTGGGCTGAGCAGCGCAGCCAATTCCTCCTCAGCGCGGTAACCGGAAGGAAAAGTGTCCGGCCCATCCCACCGTCGCGTTGCCGGATGACAATAGAGCTCGGATATGCCGTCGGGCAGATGATCGATCAGCCCAAGCATGCGGCTCTCGACCATCGCGCCGCTATCGTTCAGACCGAACACATGATCGTTTGAGCGTATGCCTGCGGCGCTCAATTGTCGCCGCAGCCGTCGGGTTTGAACAAAGTAGAAGAGCCAGTATGCTAGGCGCCCGAAGGCGCGATCGCGGTTTGCCCTAAAGGATGCACCGAAGGGCTCAAGCGGGACACGCACCGGCGGTGAGTCAAAGCGCGGCGCAATCCTTATTATCGCCGATAGGACAACCGGATGCAGGTGGAAGTGCTTGTGTCCATTGATGTGATCCATCTTAAGCCCCGTCGCGCGAAAGCGATCGAATTGAGCGGTGATCTCGGCGTCAGCCTGGCGACGCAATTCCAGCGATGAATAGAGAGCGACACCGAAGCGCAACGGATCGCTTGAGAACCGACCGTCTGGCCCCACGAGACCCGGCACCTCATCGACTGGCAACACGGGGCGGCCATTGAGCAGGGTCAAATGCAAGCCGACGCCGAGGGACGTCAGGGTGCGTGCACGCTCTACAGCATCCTCAGCGGCAGGTGCACCCACCATCAGGCTTGCCGCGGAGAGAATCCCATGCCGATGGGCGCTCTCGACGGCATCGTTCACGGGCAGCGAAAGACCGAAATCATCGGCCGTCACGATTAGCGCCTTCACCCCGGTTCTCCGACGGACTGGATTCGCTCCTAGACCCAAGCAAGATCAAGGTGCACCTGGCCAAGCGTTGTGCCGCAGCCGCGCTTTGGCCGAGGCGTCCCTTGTTGGGGCCGGTCATTTTGCCGGCGCTTCCATCACCACGAAATCCTTGTCACTGCGTGTGTCCGGCGTTGCGGGTTGGTCCGTGGCACCTTTTTCGGCGTGCAGCCCCGGCTGGGGCAAGTGCCACCAAGGTCGCGTTCCTCCACCAGCGCCACCTTCAGCCCGGCCTGGCGCGTCGGCACCGTGACACCGAAGCCGGCATTGCCGCCGCCCATGATCAGCACGTCGAAAGCTTCGCTTGTCATTGGATTTGCCCCTTCTCCGGACCGCCCCCGTTACCGGGGCGGCGGGAGCTCCTGAACTCTCAGCGCAAGGAAAGACCGAAGACCAGACACATTTTGGAGAGCGGGGCGTGAAGCCAGCGGCACCTACTGGATGGGGGCGCCTGCGCGGGCACGACAATCGATCGGGTCGGGCGCTACTCCGCTGCTTCGAGTCTCGTAACCTCATCGTCGGTGAAGACGCGGCTGCGGGTCAAGAAGCGGACGCCTTCCGGCGCCTCGAGCGAGAAACCGGAGCCCCGGCCCGGCACCACATCGATGATGAGCTGGGTGTGCTTCCAATAGGCGAACTGATCCGCGTCCATATAGACCGGGCAGCCGCCGATCTCGCCCATGAGCATATCGTTGCCGCCCACGCGGAACTCGCCTTGCGGGTAGCACATCGGGGCGGAGCCGTCGCAGCAGCCGCCCGATTGGTGGAACATCAGCGGCCCATGCGTGCGCTTCAGCTGCTCGATCAGCTTAAGTGTAGCGTCGGTGGCAAGCACCCGTTCAACCATGGGCCCCCAATCTCAGTTGTGGTCATCACCGGGCCCGATCCGCCGATCCAGCAACCCCCGCGGCCTTAGGTATTTTCCGCCGGGGTTACTGGATTCCCGCCTTCGCGGGAATGACGCCGAATTCTGCACACGCGCCTAGAAGAACCCGAGCGCCTTAGGGCTATAGCTCACCAGCACGTTCTTGGTCTGCTGGTAATGGTCGAGCATCATCTTGTGTGTTTCGCGCCCGATGCCGGACTTCTTGTAGCCGCCAAAGGCCGCGTGCGCCGGGTAGAGGTGATAGCAATTGGTCCACACCCGTCCGGCCTGAATGCCGCGGCCCATGCGATAGGCGCAGTTGATGTCGCGCGTCCACACGCCGGAACCGAGGCCGTACAGCGTGTCGTTGGCGATAGCGAGCGCCTCATCCTCATCCTCGAAGGTGGTGACCGATAGCACCGGTCCGAAGATCTCCTCCTGGAAGATGCGCATGCGGTTATGGCCCTCGAACACGGTGGGCTGCACGTAATAGCCCTCCTTCAGCTCGCCATTCAAAGACGCCCGCTCGCCGCCCGCGAGCAGCTTCGCCCCCTCCTTCTTGCCGATGTCGATATAAGAGAGGATCTTCTCCAGCTGGTCGTTGGACGCCTGCGCGCCGATCATGGTCGAGGGCTCGAGCGGATTGCCTTGCTTGATCTTGCTCACCCGCGCGATTGCCTTCCCCATGAAGCGATCATAGATCGACCGCTGCACCAGCGCGCGCGACGGGCAGGTGCAGACCTCCCCCTGGTTGAGCGCGAACATGGTGAAGCCTTCGAGCGCCTTGTCGAGGAAGTCGTCGTCCTCCGCCATCACGTCGGCGAAGAAGATGTTGGGGGACTTGCCGCCGAGCTCGAGCGTCACCGGAATCAGATTCTCCGCCGCATATTGCATGATCAGCCGGCCCGTCGTGGTCTCGCCGGTGAAGGCGACCTTGGCGATGCGCTTGTTCTGGGCGAGCGGTTTGCCGGCCTCCACGCCGAAGCCGTTGACGACGTTGAGCACGCCGGGAGGCAGGAGATCGCCGATCAGGTCCATCAGCACCATGATGCTCATGGGCGTCTGCTCCGCGGGCTTCAGCACCACGCAGTTTCCCGCGGCGAGAGCCGGCGCGAGCTTCCACGTCGCCATCAGGATCGGGAAGTTCCACGGGATGATCTGGCCCACCACGCCGAGCGGCTCGTGATAGTGGTAGGCGACGGTGTCGCGATCGAGCTCGGAGAGCGAGCCTTCCTGGGACCGGATGCACGCCGCGAAATAGCGGAAATGATCGATGGCGAGCGGAATGTCCGCGGCCCGCGTCTCGCGGATCGGCTTACCATTGTCGATGGTCTCGACCGCTGCGATCAGCTCGAGATTCTCGGCCAGGCGGTCGGCGATCTTGTTGAGGATCGCGGCGCGTGCCGCGGGCGAGGTATTGCCCCAGGCGTCCTTGGCCTTATGCGCGGCGTCGAGCGCAAGCTCGATGTCGGCGGCCTGAGACCGCGCGATCTGGCAGACCGGCTTCCCGGTAATCGGGCTGATATTGTCGAAATAGCGGCCATCGACCGGGGCCACCCACGCCCCCCCAACGAAATTGTCGTAGCGGGGCCGCAAGGCCACGCGTGAATTCAGGGTCTCAATGACCTGATGCAACATGGACGCCTCCCTAGACCGCTTCGATTATGATTTAGTTTCTAGACGAAGTCTGATCCTTCTCCTTGATCCCCGTCAAGCTGATTGGATGCCTGCCATGGAACCCTCCGCAGCGGGAAAACGTTGATTGGACGGCCAAAACAGCGGAGGGGATATGGCAGACGATCTCGATCGCAGGAGCAACAATCTACTGCTTGGAGTCCTGCTAGGCGCAGGCGTAGTAGCCTTGGGCGTGCTCGCCTATTTCTATTACGATCACATGACGCAGAAGCCTGTGGTGAAAATCGACGTTCCGGGCTTCTCCGGAACCATCACCAAGGACAAGGGCGTGGACATCAAGGTCGGCAAGCCCTAGCTCTGCCTAGCAGCATTCGCTGCCGTTAGACTCCGCAAGGCCAGACAGGATCAGGGGATCAGCACCGCGGTGGCGGTGAGCTCGCCCCTGCGGAGCCGCGCGAGCGCTTCATTGGCTTCAGCCAGTAGCATGGGCACGACCGTGGTCTTTACCGGAACCTGCGGGGCGAGCGCGAGGAACTCTTGCGCATCCTCGCGTGTGAGGTTGGCGACGGAGCGTATTACCCGTTCCTCCCAAAGAAGCTCATAGGGAAAAGTGGGGATGTCGCTCATATGGATTCCCCCGCAGACCACCACGCCGCCTTTGCGAAGGGCTTTCAGCGCGAGCGGCACCAGCGCTCCGACGGGGGCGAAGATAATGGCCGCATCGAGCGCCTCCGGCGGGCTCTCGTCGGAGCCGCCGGCCCAGACGGCGCCCAGCGCTCGCGCAAAGTCCTGCGCCCGATGGTCACCGGCCCGCGTGAAGGCGAAGAATTGGCGCCCCTGATGCCGCGCGACCTGCGCCACGATATGGGCCGCGGCGCCGAAGCCATAGAGGCCGAGACGGCGCGCGTCCGCCGTCATCCTCAGCGAGCGATAGCCGATCAGCCCGGCGCAGAGGAGCGGCGCCGCTTCCGCATCGCTATAGCATTCAGGCAGGGGAAAGCAGTAGCGCGCATCCGCGACCGTATGGGTGGCATAGCCGCCATCGATTTGGTATCCGGTGAAGCGGGCCTCGTTGCAGAGATTTTCCTGGCCGCTCAGGCAATAGCCGCACGTGCCGTCGGTAAAGCCCAGCCACGGCACGCCGACGCGGTCGCCAATGGCGAAGCCTTCCACCTCGGAGCCTATGGCCTCGACGCGGCCGACGATCTCGTGCCCGAGCACGAGCGGGAGCTTCGGCTGGACGAGCTCGCCGTCGAGAATATGCAGGTCGGTGCGGCACACCCCGCAGGCAGCGACCCGCAAGCGTAACTGTTGCGGTCCTGGCTCCGGCACCGGAAGGTCGGCGAGCTTGAGCTGTTGCCCTGCTGCGTCGAGCACCATGGCCTGCATAGTCACGGATGACATTGGGGGATGCTGCGCTTCGCGGCGGATAGGTCAAGCCCCAGCGGTAAAGCATATTTCCCTCCCCCTCAAGGCGGAAGCGGAACATCGAACCGGAGGCTGAAAGTGTGGGGCGCCTAATGGCGGACGAGCGGCCAGCCTTGCAGGCTCGGGCGGAGCGGCGAGACAGCCGTCACGCGCGACTCGTCGGCCCGCTCATAAGCTCCGGAGGGCTTGGTCGCCGCGGGTGTGAGGAGACGCCGCTCGGTCACCACCGCCGAGGCGGACCAAAGCGCCTCGAAGGCGAGCTGAGCGAGCCGCACCGTGCCGGGCGCCGCCTCGTCGAACAGGCTGAGCGCGTTGCGCTTGTCGGCCTCGCGCCGCATGGCGTCGCCGGACCAGCACATCGAGGCCCCATAGGTGACCTGCTCATGCGCATCGAGCAGACGCGGATTGCGCGCCCAGCGGATGAGCTCCTTGGCGGGCTCGCGGGGGCTTAGCTCGGAGAGGCTCGCAAAAAGCTGCCGGAGGTCGTCCTCCGGCTCGAGCTGGGACACGACCACCTTGGCGGCGATGCCGCTGAGCGTGAGCTGCCGGCTCATGCCGATCAGCGCTTGGGCCGGGCTGGAGGCCGCGGAGCGCAAGATCATGGTTAGACTGCGCAGCTCCCCGCCGTCGCTTTCGACGCGCTTGACGAACCGCGACATGATTTCGAGATGCCGATCGAGCTCGGCCTGCTTCAGATCCCTCGAACTTCCCGAACCGACCACAACGCGCATGATCCCCCTCGCTCTGTGGAAGCATTGCGGGCAAACGCTAAGGCGCTTGCCTGTGCGTTGCTATGAATAGCCGTAATAGGGTTAAGGAAGGCTTGATGGCCGTGTCTATTTGGCACGATCGACATGGTCTTTAGGCCTCGACCGGCTTGTGGCCATTGGCGCCCTTGGGTTCGGGAGCCGGGCGCGCGGCGACAGGCGCCTTCTCGTCCGCAAACGCGCTTCCCTGAAGCTTGAGCTTGCGCCGCACGATGAAGGCCGGCGGCAACAGCACGCGGTCGACAATGCCCTTGCCTTCGAGGCCGACGAACAGATTGGCGAGATAGCGCGCCTCGCTGCGCGTGGCGTTGACCGGCACCGCGACGTAATAATCCCCGAGGAAATCGAACACCGCGTGTTGGAAGACCTCGAAACGCGTGAGCGTGAGATCGAGCCTGCGGTCGACGCTCCGCAGGAATTCGTTGCGCGTGCCGGAGGCCACATCGAACGTGGAGGGATCGCGGCTCAACACCTTGGTGAGGTCGCTATTGAGCGCGTCGAGATCGGTCTGGATGCCGCCCGAGCGCGACTTGATGAAGTCCGCGCTGAAGGCGAAGTCCTTGGCGTCGGCCTCGCGCAAGCGCATGCGCGGGCCGCTGCCGGGGGGACTGTTGGGACAGGTGCCTCCACGCTCGCGCTCCTCGGCCTCCTTTTCTCTGGAGACCCCAGTCAACGTATCGAGAGTGGAGCCGAGCTGGGCGATGCGTGCCTTGCCCTCTTCCAGCGTCCTCTGCACCTGGCCAGTCGCCGCTTCCGCCGAACGGGGCGCCTCGCCGCGCGATTCCAGCACCTTCCAGAAGAAGCCGAAGCTGAAGCCGATCGAGATCAGGGTCAGGGATACATAGCCGAGGATGTAGAGAAGGCGCAGCCACCAGGAGATCGGCGAGAACAGCGCGTCGAGGATGTACAGCACCATCAGCATCAGCGTCGCCACGGCGAAACCGATGGCGATCTGATGCACGAACGGAACGTCGCCGGTATTGGCTCGGATCAGCTCGAGCATGCCTGTATAGGTGGCGTACCAAGAGAGCCCGGCCAGGCACACGACGAGAAAGATCTTCTTGAAGCTCGGGAAGAGGGTCCTTAAGCGCTCGAGCCGTTGATTGTGGGACTCGAGGCTGTCGATGGCGCGGTCGAACCGTGCGCCGTCACGCCGCGACGCCACTGGGGGGGCAGACATAAACTGAACGTACTCCGGACCCCTCGACCGGCCGTCCGCCCCCCGGAGCCGCCGATCCCCTTTACTTCCTCTTAACCAACGCTCGCCGCCAAACAAGGCACTTTCGTGACGAAGTCACTTCGTGACGAAGGTCACTGGGGACTAAGGTAAAACGTTAACGGGCCTCGGTAAGTTCCCTTGGCGCCGGATGGGCCGTCTCCAGATCTTCGAGCAAAACCCTGAGCAGCCGCTCGGCCACCTGGCCGGCATAGAGATCTCGCGCCCAAGGCTCGGACGGCGAGCCGGAGCCGATCACGAGGACATAGAAATAGGCAGGGCCGTTCGCGAATTTGATACCCCCGCGACCCAAAGGTCCACCGTATCGTCGGCCTCGGGGTCGAGCGTACCCGTTCCCCGTGTGCCGGTCTTGGCGAAATGGAGCTGAACGCCGGGGTGGCGGTCGGCGCACCAGTCGGAGAGGTGGTTGAGAGTGCCGAATTTGTAGCAGAGCGGCGCCGACAGAAAGGCCTCGAGCGTCTCCCTCGCCTCGGGCTTCACCAGTTTCGCGGGGACGAGCGCGCCGGCATCCGCGCTGACTTCACTAGGGCCGCTCTCGCTGAGACCGAGACCGTCGATCAGGGTGGGGAGGGGGACCGGACCGGCTCCGTTGCCTATAAGCGAAGCGAGCACGGTGGCGGCCATGCGGTTCACTGTGCGGGGGCTTGCCGCCACATGGCCGACCACGATGCTCTTGGCCAGGTTGGCGGCGGAGGTAACGGGCCCTCGGTGAGCGTGATGCCGAAACCGTCCACGACGCCCTGCAGGTCGCTCAAAGGCACCTGCGCAGTGCGCCATTCGACCGGCGCGTTGAGCGAGCAGGCGAAGGCCACTCGGGCGCCCCGGAGTCGCCGCTCCTCGCCATGGCTGCAAGTCTCGAGCCCTGCCGTTGGCGCCTGCGTATCGAGCCAGAGGCTCGATGGCGTGTCGGTGCCTTCATTGGCGATGGCGACCGCCGCCAGCATCTTGCCGAGCGAGGCGATCGCGCGGGACTCGCGCGCGCTGTCGTAACGCGCGGCCGCGGGGTCGCGCGCCGAGGCCGAGCCGAAATAGGCGGCGTTGAAATTCGACTCGAAATAGCGCATGAGCCGGCCCTTTTCGTCGGCGGCGGCGATGATCACGTCGGGACGGCGGCGCAGGCGCTCGCTGCCGGCGCTTACAGGCTCGAGATCGAGCCTGTGGGTTTGCCGAACAAGATCAGGCCCGTCTGCTCGACGCCGTAGAGCTCCTGCCCACCAGTCCGCTGCGCGAGCGGGAAATGGTTCGCGGCGCAGCGCTGCATCAGCGTCGCGTCGCCCGAGCGCGTGAGGCGCCATTGGATGACGGGCGCGAGCCACCATTCCTTCAGCTTGCGCGCGAGTTTCTCGCTTACGCTCTCATCGTCTTGCGGCGGCGTCTTGAAGAAGATGCGGGCGAGCTGCATGGAGAGCGTCGAGCCGCCCATGCCGAGACTGAGCGAGCCGGAGTTGAACGTGCGCGTGACCGCCGAGACCGGGATCTTCAACACGCCATAGAGATCGATGCCGTAAAGATTGATCAGCCCGCCCTGATGCCGGTCTTCTTGGTAGCGCAGGCAATGCCAATAGTCCTCCGGCACCTCCCCCACATGCAGCGATTTGTGGTCCGGATAG
Source organism: uncultured Alphaproteobacteria bacterium (assembly GCA_963804515.1). GTDB lineage: Bacteria > Pseudomonadota > Alphaproteobacteria > Rhizobiales > Methyloligellaceae > Methyloceanibacter. The sequence continues at coordinate 54,889 of CAWDQR010000002.1, forward strand.
GCGATGTAGTCGGGGAGCTCGATCGGGCGTCCGGTATAGTTGAAGTCCGCATCGCTATCGAGAATCGGGTCGAAGATGCTGACGAAGCGGCCCTTCACGTCGTAGATGGCGGTGCCGAGCGAGCGCTCATCGCGTAAGCGAACACCTTGGCCATCCAGGCCTGGCCCATGAGCCCCCGGATCGGTGCATAGACATAGGTGAGGGCCAGCGCAAACAGCACATAGAGGATCACCGGGACCACCACGAGCCGGAGGCGCCCGAGGCGCGGGTTGAAGACGAAGGTGGCGAAAACGAAGCGGGAGCGCGCGGATGGGGCTAGTGACGATGAGCTCGGCAGCGTGAGCGAGCCAGCGGAGCAGGCGGAACATGCGCGAGACCTAACACCAGACCCGGCGGCCCTGATGTTGCGCTTCCGACCGCGAGCCGCCTCGAGCCTCTATCGGATGGCGGAATTGTGTCGCGCTCACGGCGCTGCTGCGCAGGATATTCGGAGGCGGAGGCCAACGCGCTAAAAGGCTGCTCGCCGCAGCCCTGCTCCAAAAGGCCGCGGAAGACAATCGGGTGCTTGCCCCGGTTCACCGGCAAGAAGAATGATGGGCGATGAAAATGCATAGAAGGAGGCAAGCCCGATGACCGAGCGGAATTCGACCAGGTCCCAAGACGACGTCTTGGCCCTTGAACGGCCCGGCTGCCGGGCGGGCAGCGACCATGACCGCGGCGTGGCGGAGATCGATCTCCTCAGCCCATTGTCGATCCGCGAGATCACCTTCCGCAATCGGATCGCCATGTCGCCCATGTGCCAATATTCGGCTGAAGAGGGCATGGCCAATGACTGGCACCTCGTGCATCTCGGCAGTCGCGCCGTGGGTGGCGTTGCTCTCGTCATGGTCGAGGCGACGGCGGTCACCCGGGACGGCCGAATCTCTCCGGGCGACATGGGGCTGTGGAGCGACGCGCATATCGAGCCGCTCGCGCGCATCGCTCGCTTCGTCGAGAGCCAGGGCACGGACATAGCTTCACGCGGCCTCCCCTAGGAAGAACGAGCGAAGCCGATTGCGTGAGGCAACCCACTGTGCGCCTACTTTGCGCGCTGGGAGCATTCCCTTTTCTAGTAGGTACCAAGTGCGGCGTGGGTTGGCGCTGATGACCTTGCCGATTTCGGCAGCACCCCACACAAGATCAAGGTTGTTTAAGTCTGTGCCGTTATCGGCGGACATGGCTCAATTCCCTTTTGCTCGGATGCGAGCCTCGGGAATCGAGGCGATGCCTAGCGCAAGCGCGCTGCCCATCAGTGTTAGAAACATGGAGTTATTCGCAGTCTATGTCAACGGGCACAAACTGCTCTTCAACTCGAAGAGTTTGTGTCGCGTTCATGTTGCACGGAGCTGCCGCTAGTCTGTGGAAGCCGTTGAAATTGAATGGGAGCGTGTCGCAGTATGAACCGGAAGATGCGACATGAACGAACGGTATAGGTATTTGATTTTAAATGCTAAAATATTATTATCGAGGCCTACTTGTCTCGGATATGTATTCCTGCCGGCCCGGAACACCAACCGTCTATTCACAATCCGGCAGGAGGCCTCCCCGCGTCAGGGGCGCGGCCTGGCCGGTCAGGAAGGACGTTCGGCTCGGGGCACACAAGGGCAAATCGACGAAGCTGGTGAAGGTGACGCCCTGCTCCGCAAGCAAGGAATGCACCTTCGGCATATAGGCCATGGAGCCGGTGTCTTCCTGATCGTCCGTCATGATGACGATGATATTCGGGGCCGCCAAAGGCGCCGTCGTCGAGGCAAGGAGCAGGAGAAGGGCGCCGAAGAAACGCATGTTTGGCCTAAGACGACGCAAGCCCGGGGAACAGGCGAGGATAGTTCTCGATCTTGCGCCAGCCCTCGCCTTGCTTGACCCGCTCGACGCGAATGTCGCGGAAATACTCGTCGAGCACGGCGGACGCTCCTCGGCAAGCGGCGGGCGGCAATAATCCGCCCCCTCCCACGCGGCTACGCCGTCTTCCCCGATCCGCGCATTTTTGAGGGAGTGCATGAAGGTGGGCCCGAAGGGGCGCAATGGCTCGAATTCCCCACGGGCAAGCCGCTCGCGGAGCTCCTCGACGAGGCCATACTTGAGAACTGCGGAGACCAGATAGTGGGCCATGGCAGGGACCTATTTCGCGCGGCGCTTGACCGCGTAGCCATATTGCACGGGCCAGCAAGGCCCGGCCCCAAGGGCCGCTTCTGCCTTGAGCGCCCAATAAGGCTCGCGCAAAAGCTCGCGACCGATCAGGACAAGATCGGCGGCGCCCTCGGTGATAATCCGATCGGCCTCGGTCACCTCGGTGATCATGCCGACCGTTCCGGTTCTGATCCTCGCCTCCTCACGAATGGCCCTCGCGAACGGAACTTGGAAACCCTTAGCGATGGGAATCTGCGCCGTCGGCACCATGCCGCCGGACGATACATCGATCAGATCGATCCCCAGTACCTTCAGTCGCTTGGCGAGCTCCACCGACTGAGCGATGTCCCAGCCGCCAGCGACCCAATCAGTCGCCGAAATGCGGATGAACATCGGCAGCGAGGGAGGCACGATGGCGCGGAGCCGTTCGGCAACGCGCAACGGGAGCCGCATGCGGTTCTCCAAGCTCCCGCCATAGTCGTCGCCCCGTTGATTGGCGAGCGGTGAGAGGAACTCATGCAGCAAATAGCCGTGGGCGGCATGGATCTCGATCAGCTTGAAACCGGCCGCGAGCGCGCGTGTCGCTGCCGCCTCGAAGGACGCGACAATGCCGTCGATCGCGGCCTGATCGAGGGGAACGAGCAATGGGTCGTGGTCGTGAAATGGAATTGCGCTCGGAGCCACCACGGTCCAGCCGCCCTCCGCCGTCTTCAGGCGGCGTCCGCCTCGCCAAGGCACGTCGCAACTCGCCTTGCGCCCCGCATGGGCAAGCTGAAATGCCGGGGACATAAAGCGAACCCCGTCGACCGTGTTAGCGGTGACGGGGCTCTAAGAAGGCTGGCCCAGCGACCAAACCGGACCTCCCCTTCTAATAACGATTCTCAACTGGTTGCACAACTAGAAACTGCCCAGGGCGAACCTCGACCGGCGCACCGAGGAGCTTAACTGCATTCTCGATTAGCGTGACGATCTCCTCGAACGCCATTGGCGCGCACAGATCCGATTCGAGTTGGTCGATTCCGGTGACGACGCCATCGCCGCACTCGCGGCCGAGGTCGCTGCCTTCAAGCGGATTGTCCGTGCCCTGGCCTGGGGGAAGGCGGCATGAGACAGCACCCAGGCGACAACATCCGCCGCATGCAAAGCTCTTGGGCGAAGGATCGGCCTGGAGGGCTACATCTGTTCTCCGAGGACGCTGCCACTATCCGAAAGGAATTGGAGGCCAAACGGAAGGACACCGGGGAACCGATCCCCTTGCCAGAGGGGCTTTCCAAAGTCGAAGCGTTTGATGCCGATTTACTGCCAGATCGCATTGCACCTTGGGTTTGCGACATTAGCGACAGGATGCAATGCCCGCCCGACTATGTGGCCGCGCCGGCCCTGGTCGGCTTGGGTGCCGTGCTTGGCCGCAAGATTGGGATAAGGCCACAACAGAGCACGGATTGGTTCGAGGTTGCGAACCTTTGGTGCTGTATCGTAGGCCGCCCCGGACTGATGAAGAGTCCCGCAATCAACGAGGCTCTGAAACCTCTGCATCGCCTAGAGATCAAGGCACGCGAGGCGCATGACGTGGATGCGGCAGGATACGAAAAAGAGCACCAACTATGGAAATTGCGTAAGGACGCGGCGGAACAGAAAGCCAAGTCCGATTTGAAAAAGAATCCGAACGCGAGCGTCGCGTTCGACTTACCAGAACCCGAGGAGCCCACCGAACGGCGCTATATCACCAACGACACGACCTATGAAAAACTCGGTGAGATTCACGCGCAAAACCCGAACGGCATCTTGGCCCATCGTGACGAGCTTGTGTCTCTGCTCAAGACGCTAGACCGCGAAGAGTATTGCGCCGCGCGTGGCTTCTACTTGACCGCTTGGAACGGCACTACGCCGTACAAGTTCGATCGGATCACCCGTGGCAAGACGCATATCGAGGCGGCGTGCATCAGCCTACTCGGTTCGACGCAACCAGGGCGGCTTTCTGAATATGTCCGGCGAGCTGTTTCCGGTGGCGCTGGCGATGACGGTCTGATCCAGAGATTTGGAATTCTGGTTTGGCCTGATGAGCCGGGAGTGTGGAAGGACGTTGACCGCTACCCTGACAGCGCAGCCCGAGCAGCAGCTTGGAAGACTTTTGACAGTTTTGACAGTTTGGACCCTAGGGCTATCGGCGCAAAAAATGACGAGTTCAATTCAGTGCCATGCCTTCGGCTGGACACTCAGGCGCATGGGCTGTTCCTCGAATGGCGGCAAGATCTCGAAGACCGGCTTCGCGCTGGCCAGCTTCACCCGGCTCTTGAGTCTCATCTAGCCAAATACCGGAAGCTCGTTCCCGCGTTGGCTCTGATTAATCATTTGGCCGATGGTGGGTCGGGTCAAGTGGGCGAGCGTTCCATGCTCAAGGCCACGGCGATGGCGTCGTATCTGGAGAGTCATGCAAAGCGTGCCTACGCATCAGGGCCGGAAGCGGAGACAACAGCCGCCAAAGCCATCCTTCTGCATATCAAGAGCGGAGACTTAAAAGACGGATTTACAGCGAGGGACGTTCAACGTCCCGGGTGGTCACGGCTAACAGACCGAGATGCAGTCCGCGCCGGCCTATTGCTGCTCACTGAATATCAATGGCTGAAAGCACAGCAATCCGACGACCACGAAAGCGGAGGTCGCCCGACCACGAGATACACCATCGACCCGAGGGCACCGCAGTGAACAAATACCTCGCACGGCTGAAGGATCAAAAATCTGAAAAGGCCCTAGGTGGCGAACTGCCAAAACTGACAAAACCCCTCTTAGAGGTTGTGGGTGGTGTAGGTCATGCACGCGCTGATATAGGTTTCGACAGTTTTGACAGTGCTCATACTAGGCGTGTTTTGAATTCTTCATCGTCCCCTGGCATCCCCCACCTCCGATATGGCCATGACGAATTTAGCCTGATCCGGCTACCCCATCCTGCCATTACCAAGAAAGGAGAGGACCAATGAAAGCAAAAAAGTCCGCTACGTACACTATGGAAGCATCTATCCGGCTGATGGCTGATCAAGTGCTGCGTGACACTGGCGACCTGCAGATTGTGGTGGTGTCTCAGTTTGAATAAGGCAGAGCCTAGAATGTGTTCCGGTCCCGTGCCAAATTAGGTGTATGGCCGAGCTACAGTTGCAATCGACCCTAACCTGCCCGAAATGTGGGCACCAGGCGACCGAGCAAATGCCAATTAACGTCTGCGTCGTCATCTACGCCTGCAAAGGATGTGGCGACGAACTCAGGACGCCCCTTGGCGACTGTTGCGTGTTTTGTTGCTACGGCTCAGTGCCGTGTCCGCATGCCCAAGAGGCGCGTGGCTCCGAGCATTACTTATATTGACAGGTCAACGAATGCCTAAAGGCCCAAAGGTGAAAAGCGACCTGCCGACGTAATCGGCGCCGCCGGGCGCGTTGCCGTCGGCCACGCTAATGGCCGCCGATCACTGGCGCTACTACTGCACCCGCGCCCGCACCGACCGCGGCGCCTATCGGGCCGCCAACAAGAGCGCCCGTCAGTCCGCCGGTAGCGCCGCCCGACAATTCCTCTTGCGTCAAAGTGCAGCCAGAGGCCACGAGCGCGAGAGCTGCGGCAATGACAATTGTAAGCGTCTTCATCCGTATTTCCCCCTGAGGGGAAAGTATCCCGGGCAATTTTTAACGGCTGATGAATCGTTCGCGAGGTCGCGACGCCCGTGACCCCCGCGCGTGCCCTTTTGGGCCAACATGCCAAAGCTGTCCCAACGCCTGAGATCAGGCGCGTAACAGGAAATAGGAAGGACACTCTCTATAGCGCTGCGCCATCGTGATAGCGCTGCGCCATCTTGCGACGGGGCGGGGTTTACTCAGATGATTCCGCCGTTGGCGCGCTTGCGTAGGCGGCACCGCTAGAACGTCTCGGCCAGCCGCAAGACATCGCCTCGGTCGACGACCTCCTGAGGTTTGCCCTTCAGGAACAGGTCTGGGGCGGTGGGCCCGGGGCGCAAGTGGTTCAACGTGAGCGCGAACGAGCTAGCTGCTCGTCCACACTCCATGGACCGGCGCCAGCGAAAACGAGAAAAAGGAACACGAAGCAAAAAAGAATAGCCAGCTGCCCACCGTTGAGCGTTGGAAAGAAGCCTCTGGGCGCATGTGTCATGAAATAGGCGACCGCCATGTCGCCAGCGAGGATGAAGGCCACGGGTCGGGTGAGAAAGCCGATCAAAATGAGAAAGCCACCGACAAGTTCGAGTATTCCTTGCACACCTAGAAGCGAGAACACGGCTGGGCCCGGGTTCGGGGAAAGCGGAAAGCCCAAAAGTTTCGCAGTTCCGTGTTCCAGGAACAAAAGGCCGGTGACTATCCGCAGGACCGACAGCATTCGAGGCGTCAAGGACTCAATATCGATAATCATCTATGTTCCCCCTTGTGATTGGCATCCTTGATGAAGGCACCATCGTCCGCCGACTTGCAACTCTGCGTTCGCTTCCTACAGTCGACCAGGCGACCTTGGTGCTGTCTTGGGTCATGTGTTCCCTCTTGGGCGATAGTGTAGTCAAGCATTGCGGCCATGCGCAATCGCACGAGCTTTGTGGCTAAGCATAAAAGGCCGGGTGTGGCTTATTCGGATACGCCGGCATTGGGCATCACCTTCTCCTATTGAAGGATCCGCGACTCCGCGCAGACAAATCAACGTATGATTTGCAACTGGCCCATCTTGTTGCGAATTGAGGGCGGATAACGCATCCGCGCCTAGTTAGATAAACATCTATTCTGCAGCGGTTATTTTTTTCATGTCGCGTGCATGTTGCGTTCGGCTGGCGTTCATGCTATGTTCTTTTGGCACTCTGAAGGAGGCGTTAGACGATGACGGAGAAATCAAACGGCCGGGTGTTCCCGGAGCGCTTTAACCTGAAAGTCCCGCAGGGTTTTAGCCGCGCCCTGGCCGAGTTAGCCGACAAGCAGCACACCACGCGGTCGGAGGTGGTCCGGCAGGCCTTGCTGCGCGAGGTCGAGGCCAACGGCCTGCAGCTAGCGCCCGCTCCGCCAACCGCCGCAACGAAGTCCAGCTTCACCGCTGCGGAGCTCAGGCTGAGCCGGTTGCGGGTTCCACCGAAGGAAGGGCCGCGACCCTAATGCCTATCTTTGAACTCCAAAGCCCTGATGGAAAGACCTTCCAGGTTGACGCGCCTGACTTGCAGGCGGCGTACAACTCGCTCCAAATGCATCTTAGCTCTGGCGGAACTACGATAGCCCCCAAAGGGGGAACGGCGACGAATGTTCCGCCGCAAACAGTTCGAATGCCAAACGGCGATTTGGTGAATTTTCCTGCTGATATGCCCAAAGATCAGGTCAGGAGCCTGATCCTGAGTAAGTTTCCTAATGTGGCAGAGACAGCAAAGTCCGGTCCTTGGGACAACTATGCACCGAGCCGGAGCGATGATGGCCCTTGGAATAATTACGCTCGCCCGGGCCGATCAATCAATTTCGAGGGTATAACGCATACTTTCCCCGGTGATGCGACCGATGCCGAGATTTCTTCAGCCCTGAAGAACTACGGTCTTCCTGCTGGATACAAACTGGACGCTCCCGCATCGAACTATGGGTTGCCTCCAGGATACAAGCTCGATCAGCCGAGCACCTTGCGCAGTGCTGTCAACACGTTCGCCGACATCAGTCGCGGAGCAGGACAAGGCGCAACACTCGGTTGGGGAGACGAGCTCAACGCGGCTATAGCCGCACCCTTCGAGGCCGGGGCAAGTTATCTAGGCGGCTCAAAATACATAGACCAAAGCAAGAGCCTGAAAGACAGACTCGTTGAGGCTTACTCGCATCGCGTCAATGCCATCAGAAACATGGATAAGGCCGCGCAAGCACGATCGCCTATTGCCTATGGGACTGGCGAGGCACTTGGCGGCCTGGCGACTGCGGGGACAGCCACAAAGGGCGCTGCTGCGGCAGCGACTATTCCTCAGCTCATCACCCGAGGGGCCGGCGAGGGTGCGATCTATGGCGGGGCGTACGGCGCTGGAACCGGCGAAGGCACGGAGCAAAAGATAAAACAGGGAATTTACGGCGCCGGCATTGGGGCGGTGGGGGGTGCTGTTTTAGGGGCTGTAGGGGGAGCTGTCGGCGCGCGCGCGGCAAATGTTCCAACCACGGCGGATCTGAAGGCGGCGAAGACTGCGGCTTACGCGACGGCGCGGAAAACTGGGGGTGTGGTTGCCGCCAAAGACATGCAGCAATTTGCATCTGACCTAAACACACAGATGACCAGGGCGGGCATTAATCTAGGTCAGCATCCGAATGCCTATGGAGCGCTGAAAACCCTCGTGAAGAACTCAAAGGCGGACAGTCCGCTGGAGAACGTGGACCTGTTGCGCAGGAATTTCCTGGACGCCGCAATGGAGGGCAAGAGATCGGACTCCAGGATGGCCGGCAAGGCGTTGGAGGCCATCGACACCATGATGGACAACTATCCGGCCGGCGCTGAGTGGAAGGCGGCACGAACAGCCAACAAGCTCTATGAGAAGTCGAGCACCATCGACAAGCTGATGGAGAAGGCGAAATCCAAAGCGAAGAATTATTCGGTTTCGGGAATGGACAACGCCATTCAGACCGTGTTCCGCAACTTCGCTGGCAAAGACAGTTTGATGAAACGGTTCACGCCAGAAGAGCGGGCGGCCATCAACGCGGTATCAGATGACGGTCCAACGCAAACCGTCTTGCGTAAGATCGGCAAGCTAGCCCCGTCCAGCGGGGTGATTTCAAACATAGTAACAATCGGGTCCGCCCTTACGGGCCATCCCTATGTTGCAGCTGGATTAGTCGGGACTGAAGCCGCTAAGCAGGCTGCCCGTTTGATACGGCAGAGAAGAGCCAACCTAGCCTCGGCTCTTGTCCGCAATCGCGGGGTCCGCCCCACAACCCAACTCGGTAGCAGTCACCGGGCATTGATTGGCGCCCTGATGCCTGCCAGTCAGGAGTGACGGCATGACCCTACCCCTAGAAGGCCCCAAAGGAGCCCGTAGGAGGGTCCGCACAGCCCCGAAAGGGCTGCGGGCCTATCCGAGGAGTCCCAGAACAATAAGAGGACGCGGGCTGACATGAGATGTCATCACGCTGGAGTTTTGAAATGCGCGGAGGTAGGCGGCCGGGAGCGGGGCGGAAACCGGGGTCGGGAAACAAAAAGCGCAGCCACGCAATCTTGAAGGCCGCGTTTGAAAGCGGCGAGGTGATGCCGCTTGATGTGATGCTCTCGGAGATGCGTCGCTGCTACTACGATGGGACCGACGAGAGCTTGAAGGAGGCGAGAATGCTCGCCCAGGCCGCAGCACCGTATTGTCACCCTCGCCTGCAGGCGATCATGGCGCAAACCACCTTGCAGGCCGGGGACACACTCTCAGCCCTACTTAGAGCGATTGATGGAAGCACTACAGGAATTGCCGACAGCGACGAAATTGAAGAGTTGCCGCTGGAGGCTAAATCACCTCTACACTTGCAGCACTAAAGACGGCCGGATTGTTCGCTTCCGCCTCAACTGGGCTCAACAAGCTTTTTTGGACTGGCTACACCATTTCAACCTTATCCTAAAGGCTCGGCAGCTCGGTTTCACTACCTTCCTGCAAATCTATATGCTCGACGCCTGCCTGTTTAACAGCAATATCAGAGCTGGCACCATTGCACACCGCTTAGACGATGCTCGAATCATATTCCGTGACAAGCTTAGGGACGTTTATGATCGGTTGCCTTTATCACTAAAGGAGGCAATTCCGGTCATTAAGGACTCAGCCGATGAACTTGTTTTTGCAAATAATTCTTCAATTCGCGTTTCTACTTCTATGCGTAGCGGTACTCTACAATATCTCCATGTTTCGGAATATGCTCAAGTCTGCGCGAGGTTCCCTGAGAAAGCCCGAGAAATCAGAACCGGCGCCCTTAACACCGTGCAAGCCGGCCAAGTCGTCTTCATCGAAAGCACGGCGGACGGGCAAGAAGGCCACTTCCACGAGCTCTGCGAACAGGCGCAGACAAAGCAAAGGCTCGATGCGTCGCTCACGCCATTAGATTTTAAGTTCAACTTCTTTCCTTGGTGGCGCTGTCCGGAATACGAGCTCGACCCCGCTGGCGTGGTGATCGACGAGAACTTCCGTGAATATTTTCTCGGCCTCAAACACAATCACGGCATTGTCCTAACGCCGGGGCAAATGGCCTGGTACGTCAAGAAGTCCGACACTCAGCTCGAAGACATGAAGCGGGAATATCCCTCGACACCGGAAGAGGCATTCGAGGCGACTGTCGAGGGTGCTTACTACGCGCAACAAATGGCCAAGGCCGAGCTAGAAAAGCGGATAGGAAACTTCCCGGCCGTCGCAGACCATCCGGTGCATACCGCGTGGGATATCGGCGTAAGCGACGCGACCGCTATTTGGTTCTTCCAAAGACTGATCGGTGCCGTCCGTCTTGTCGGCTATTACGAGAACAGCGGAGAGGGCCTGGAGCACTACTTAGACAAGCTCGATGACATGGCCCACGAGAATGGTTGGCAGTATGGCTCCCACTTCATGCCGCACGATATCCGCGTCCGGGAGTGGACCGGCGGCAAGACACGAATCGAGGTGATGCTGGCGGAAGTGTACAAGCGCCGTCTAGGCAAGCATGTCGAAAAGGTAGCCGATGCTACAATTGCCGATGGTATCGATGCCGCTCGCCGGCTGTTGGCGGATTGTGAGTTTGATGCAGGGCCATGCGCTGAAGGCCTGAAGGCCCTGAAGGGATACCGCAAGGACTGGAATGAGGAGATGGGCACCTGGCGCGACCGGCCGAGGCACGACGCTAACAGCCATGCCGCAGATGCCTTCCGGTACTTAGCTGTGAGCTATCGGGAGCTGCAGCCGGAGCCGATCAAGCCGGAGGTGTTTTATAGCCCTGCAGGAGAACGTCGCGAACAGCCAGGTCGCACGTGGAAATTTCTCCAGGAAATGTCCTACGACGACTTTCACAGGGCGACAGGCAGTGAGATCGGAAAAAATCGGAGGCATAAGCGGACGTGGGTCTAACGCCCGCCATCGCGCTCATTCGTATGAGGGTGGGAGTTTAAGATAGCGCTCCAGGTCCGATCTGAATCTCACCCTACCCGCTCCGTACTCGTGGATCTCGTTTGACAGTCCCAATAGAGCCTCTGCACCCTTCGCTGGTTCATAGCCCAAGTAGCTCAGCATTTTTGTCGCGTAGGGAAATGACGTTGAAAGGGAGCCGAGATCGGTTGCAAGCTCTCGAAATTCCAAGCGTGCTTTGTCTAGGCTCCCGATACCGACATTCGCATAGAAGTCAGTGCGAGCTTTGATCCTGTCCCTGTATCTAAAGAAGCGCGCTATTGGCTCACCAATAAAGTGGTAGAGGCACCAACCAGCGACACCAATCAGCGCGGCCCCAACCAGACTCATTACCAAAGGATACAGCAAGGGGTGCTGGGCCTCCAAGAGGCCCAGAACGTGCGTAAGTTGGTGTATAGAAATCTAGGTCAGGGGACGTTTCGATGGGCTAATGTGCGGGGCGTTTCATCTTCAGAGCTGTTTGCCTGATGCCCGCGGGTGTGTGCCTCTCTCCTGTTACAATCAGCTCATCCTCGCGGACAATACCGAGGTCCACGTCTTCGTCTGGCAGGATCACGATTGTTTTGGGGCCGACGCAAACCACGACCTGATGGCGGGTGGGGTCAGCGTTCCGCGCCCACTCCCTTAACTGCGAATAATAGGGTTTTTCCTTCCACGCGTCAGGCCTGCCCGGATCAACATAGGCCGCCACTCTTGCCCCCTCCAATTCAGCAACGAGCACGATTTTGCACTTCGATGGCCGCCAGTCTTCCGACAAATTCGTCTGCGTCAGGAAACCACAATAGAAGGCGCTGCACTGTCGGGGGCGATGATCGTAAATCTTGCAGCCAACACCGATGTGGCAATGCTGACACCAAACACCTTGGGGCTTGCCGAGTTCGGTTATGCTCAGCAACTTGCAACATAGTGTGCAGCCATCGCATCCTCGACCGGGAACGATTGGATTGGTAGCTGGCGTTGAAAAATCTGTCATGGTCTAGACGATACAATCAAAATGGCAGCGCGGCCGACGCCGAATGCAGCCCGATGGTTGCGCTGACGCATCGAACCGGGGTAGCTGGTCCGTCTAAGCCCTACTCCGAGGAGGAAACTATGCGCTTGTTCGCACTCTCTGCTCTCGCCATCGCCGCTTTCGTGGCGACCATGGTTATCGACCGTACTGACGCAAATGCCGTGGTTTGTGTCCGGGGCGTCTACCGCGCCGGTTGCGTCGGGGCGAGGGGCGCTGTGGTCGTGCATCCCTATGCGCATCCCTATGCGCATCCCTATGTACGTCCCTATCGCCGTGTCTATTAAGCGAGACCCTGAACTTTAAAGGAGCGGGGGTCGCCCCATTCGGCGGCCCCCTCAGGTCGGACCATTGGCGCCAGACGCCCGTATTCCTATGCCAAGGCCGTTTCAGCCGCCACCGGCCAACGTCTGATTTCGCTTGAGGTGCACCGACAGTGCGCCTGGGCTTGTGAGTTCGTCCGCTCAGTATTGCTGACAGACGACGCTCGCGCCTGATCCGGTGCAATGCACCTCGTTAGTTGCCGATGGGACCGGCGCGGTAGGAGGCCTTTGGGAGGCCGCAGTGTAGGCGTTGCCCACATTGGTCAATCCGCGGCCTAGGGCCTGCCCCATGACGGCGGTGCTCTGCATTGCTTCCTGATCGGATTGAGCAATAGCTATGCGGCAGCTCTGATAGGCGTTTGGATCGGCGGGATTTTTCGCGGCTGAGGCTTTGCGAATAGCATCGACCTTGGCTTCCGCCGCCGCAGCCCTGTCCGCCGCGGCTTGCTGTCGCTGCTGGTGCGTCACGCAGCCCGTGAGCGCCAACGCTGTCATTGCAAGGATCAAGAACCTCATGTCTCGCCCCTCTGTCCTCTTATAGCAGAGAAAGAGCCACCCCCGGGTGCTTTGCTCTACGCTACCAGGTAGTGCTGAGACGCCCCTCCGTGGTGCCCGGATAGCGCGGAACCATTCGACCCTGCTGGCGAGCACCGTGAGCGGCGCCCGCGCGTGCTGATGGCGTCGCCAGAGAACAGCCCGTTGATGGGCGGCACGAGTTTTGTGATCTGCATTTCATCCTCCTTTGGTTTGAAAAGAAGGCCGGGCAGTTCGTCGCCCGGCCTCGCCAATCATTTACTTCCCTCGATCACGAAAGCGAGATGGGCCACCGTGTCGCGTAAGTTACGCGCGGCAAGCTCGATCTCGTCCGCCATGCGGGCGGCGATCTCACGCGCGGGGTCGCCCATGAGCTCACCATTGAAGAGGCGATGTTGCACGAGATTGACCCACCCTTGGGCGGCTTTGCAGAGCTTCTGTGCTTCTGCCGTAAGGTGTCGGGCCGTAATAATGTCAAAAGAAGCGGACGCGGCGGACGCGCGCCCTACAAAGCTAAGCGTGGTGATGTTATGAGAGTTGTGCGGCATGATTGGACTCGCCTCCATGATTGCCGAAGTGGTGCCAGGGGAGCGCTACCAACGCTTTCCTGGTGCCCGCTAGATTGCTCCTAATCGTGAGTCCGCGCAAGCCCGGCTTGCGGCAGGCATGACGCGCGGCGTCCGCCAATGCCCGCCCGTATTGAGCCCGACGGTTTCAGTGTGTGGTTGTTGGGGGTGTTGTTCGGGAGCGTGTTGTTCGGCGCCCCAGGATTCCCCTGGATCGGGTGCGCCCTGTCGATGCAACACCGCCGGTGCCGACCGGCCCAGCGCCTGGCGTAAGCACTCCAGAGCTTGTATCAGGACCGGTGTCTTGGGCAAAACCCGCTCCTATCGAACCGATCAGGAGCGCGGCGGCTAGTGCCGACGCATAGATGTGATACCTCATACTCGTTCTCCTTTGGGTTTGAACTCTCTACGTTCAAATCGAGGGATTAGCTTTCTTGTTCCGGCGACTTCGGAGATGATCCGCGCATAGTCGCCGGATGCGCCGTGAAGAAACTGGGTGATGATTTTTTCGCCAATGCCTTGGGCGGTTTGGAGCTGACCAAACAGCGTTTCGGTGGACTTTCTGGACCGTCTCGCCAATTGGCGAGAGGTTCCCCGTCAACAGCGCCTTCGCGATGATCCTGATTGCCCCGGCGACGGGGCCAGCTTGGCAGTTTTGCGCTAGGCGAGAAGATCGTCGATGAACTTTCTCGCCTCGTCCTTTGCCTCTTCGAGCGTGGCACCCTTGATCACCTTGGTGCGCGAAAGTTTGGTAAGTCCCGCTCTGTCCGCAGGGTTGATGTTGAGGACCCACTCGTGAGCTGATATGGGCGGCTCTACCCAGATTATGACGAAGCCCTTGTAGCGCATCAGGGCATCATGCGCGATGGTCGCCAGCTCGTCCATGGGCGGCTGAAACGGCTTCAGGCTATCCTCCCCCGCACCACCCCAGGCCCTTACGCCCGCCAGCGACGCGCTGTGGGGCGCTCTATGCTTAGAGACACGATCCTCGTCTATGACGGCCGCGACGGAACGGTGCGACTTGCCGTTTGGGGCGCCGGCCGAAGCCGACGCCCGCTTGCGCCCGGCCTTTGGGGCGGCAGCTATTTTGGAAGCTTGTCCGCGAGAATTTCGAGCTTGTGGATCTCCGGCGTTTTGGCAAGCAGTTCCCCGGCCTTGGCCTTTTCCATTAAGGCAGCTGCCACCTTGCCATTGAGATGCGCGTCGCGACCAGCCTCGTCGTCGAACGTGTCGAATATGGCGAAGCGGGATGGCGCTTCTTGAATGGCGAACCACGAAATCGTGCCCGGCTCGGCGTTCACCAAGGGTACGGCAGAACGCAGAAAGTCAGCGACCTCCTTCTCCTTGCCTGGCTTCGCCAGCAGAGGCACGTACAGCGCAAATTTCGTCATTGCAGCGACCCTCCTTGCGGAACTTTTCAAGCCTATAAGCCGCGCCCGCCGCTTCCGCTGGCGCTCGGCGCCGGTCATTGCCCTCTCGCCGATAGGTCGTCTTGCCAGGAAAGAGCAGGTTTCCCCTACTGATAGGAACACGGGACAAGGGAAAATCCTGCGCCAATACCTCCTATCCTTCCGCGCGGCCGACCGGAGCTTCTGATTGGTCAGCTCATTGACGCCCACACAAAGATCAGCGTCGCGGCAAAGCCGAGCGCGGTGCGCCCGGCGTGCAACGTGGCCCACTTCTCGATCAAGGCGCGGGTTTGCGGCCCGGCGCTCACCGGCTCGGTCGCCATGAGTTTGCGGTTCGTCGGCATGATGCCGAGGAGTGTGTAGGGCCAGTTTGTTACGAGGATTGCCGCACCGAGCAGCCAGGCCCAGTGCCCCGTCTGCCACCATGCCAACACACCTAAGAGGAAGCCGATAAGCGCAAGGGGAGCCTGCATGGCGAACCCACGCTTGTAGGCTGTCTTCCATTGGCTGAGGAGTGCGCGGTCGTCGAGGCCCAAACGGGCAGGCTGTTCGGCAACATTGATATAGGCTGCCGCCCCAGTGAACAACGCAGCGACGATCAGCGCAAGCTGCCCTGCAAGTATCAACGCCTCCCCCACCTAGCTAAACGATCCATCCCAACTCTCGCGCCTTGTCATTGGCGAGCTTCCAGGCCCGAGCCAGAAACTCGGAGTGGGTCAATGCGGCGCCCTTCTCATTCTCCCTCGGGAACTTCTTCGCGATAAGCTGAGGGAGGTCTGCCGGCTTGAAATAGGTGACGCTAAAGCCGGTGCCCGGCAGGGTCACGATGATCTCATCGTCTCGCACTTCGCAAACTAGTTCCCCGCGGGACATGGTGACGAAGCTAACATGAAAAAGGCGCTGACAATGTCCGACGAATGCCACACAATGACCGGAAGGCTCGTGCGCTCAATCGTTGCGGTAGCCGCCATGGGCATTGCCGTCTCGGGGTGCCACGACCAACCGACCGCCAAGCCCGTCGCAGCCCCGTCAAAGCGCGACCTCACAGAGACCGAGAAGACGGCCCTCGCGGGAGTCATATCGCAACGGTTTAAGGACCCTGGCAGCGCGCAGTTTAAGTGGATGCCCGTGGTGCTAACCAAGCGGGACGGGACCACTGACTACTGTGGCCTAGTGAACAGCAAGAACTCCCATGGCGAATATCCCGGCTTCACTCGCTTCTACGCGCAGCTCACCGAGGACGCCAATGGGCAGTTCACAACGGGCATCATAAAGCTCATTGAGGACAGCTCGCCCACAAAGCCGATAGAGCTAGGGACGCTTTGCCAGGGATTCGGATATAGCGACTTCGGGCAGGCGAACTGACGGCGCGCCGTCAGGCAGTGTGCTCTCGCCGAAGCCGGACCACACCATGTCGGACGAAAACACCGCCAGCTATTGCTTTGAGTGCAAACAGCCGCTTGTGGAAATAGACAACTATGGCAGGCGATTGAAAGGTTGTCTGACTTGCAACATTTGGTGGTCGGTCAGGGGTGATGTCAAAGTGCGGCTGCCAGAAGAAGACCTCCGCGCGCTTCATAAGCTGCGACGCGAATAGGCAAGAAGGGCGCCGACCGAAGCCGACGCAACTTACTATTGTCCCTTTATCCAACCGCCCTTGCAGCCTGCCTTGAACTCATTGGCGTCGATCGTTCCATCGCCGTCAGCGTCGACCATGGTGAAATCGATCACGTAAAGATCCGCCTTGTACTTGGTGATGGGGGCGCCATCCGGTGATACCAGTGTCCAAAGTGCTTGGCATTTGGCGCCCTCGAGGGGAGCCCCTTTTTCGGCAGCCTGCGCAACACCGCCAATTAGAAGCACTGCCGCGCATGTTAAGATTATCATTCTCATAACTCATACTCCTACGGCTGGGTACGGGAAGTCTTCTAGATGAAGCGTTGGGGCATTGGCGAGCCTTGGGGAGCTAGGCCAAGGCCCGCGCGTTGCTATGCTGCCGCTTCAGGCTGTCGCTCAGCCGCATCATGAGCCTTCGACTGCTCGTCGTACGCCGTCCAGAGCGCGGCATTCGGATCAAATCCACACTCGGCAATCGCGTGCTGATAGATGCTGGAGAGACAGGCTCGACCAAGCTCGCACATGCCTAGGGCCGCATCCTCAGCCACCGGATGGAGACTCGAACTTTCTTCCATCGAACCCCAGACGGCCAGCTTGATGGCTACCGCCAATGCGCTCGCAGCCGGAGCTTCGAAAATATCGAGCCTCGCTTGCCAGGCAACATCCCCGGCAGCGTTCATTGCCGCCACGTATTTGCGCTCGTGTTTTGTGGCGATGGCTCGTCTTTTGGCGATGAACGCTTGCCACTCCTTTTTGGCCCGCGCGACTGACACGGCGTAGGCTTCTTCGCCGCTTTTGGCTTCCGGGTAGCCCGACCAGCAAATAGGGCGATAGGAAGCATCATAGCCAGAAGGCGCGGGCGGGTGCCAACGCCGCTCTGGGTTGTCGTCATCCTGGCGAAGGGACTTCGGCTGGAACTCTTTGACCGTCCAATAGGAGAATTCTTCGCCCCGAACGCCGCCAGGCAAAAAGCGCGTGGCCGTCACCTGCTCAACCACGGTCCGGGGTGTACGCTTAAGGAAAATATCTTCGCCGGGTTTCGCCGACCCTGCATTGCTATCAATATCGAAGCCTTGCGAAAATGGTGTCCACGGACAGACCAACGCTTCCAGTTGGTCTCGCATTTCGCAGGCCGCCAAGTCCTCGACGTGGCACGCGTGGTTATAGGCAAGCTCTGCCGATACGAAGCGCTCCCAAAGAGCCATCATCGCGGCGTTGCTCTCCGGTGCCGCCTTGGCGCCGACAGAAAGCCCCACGGCGGGGATAGCCGCCACGGCCGCAAGAGCACCAGTCGTGACGGAGCGGCGGGTGAGGTGCTTCATGACTGCACTTCGTCGAAGCTAACGAGCCAGTCGAGTGAGCACCTGAAGGCTCTGCCAATCTTGAGAAACAAGTCGGTTTGCATAGTGACGGTTCCCACTTCCCATTTGCGCCAGGACACCACGCTTACGCCAGCTCGCCGAGCGGCCTCGTGTTCATCGATTTGCAAGCGCCATCGGAGCTGTGCGAGGCGGAGCGCGAGTGCTCTGTTGAAGTCGATCTGACGCTGTTCAAGTTTGCGTGCAACCATAATAGCCCTCCCCATGTTGCTCTCAACCAAAAATGTTGATATGTATTACGCTTCATGGAATAAGGCGTCAATTAAAATAATTGATTGGGGAAATAATGACTCCTTCGCAATGCCGTGCAGCTCGGGGCCTGTTGGATATGACTCAAGCAGAGTTGGCTGAGGCGGCCAGTCTTGGGCTTTCGACCGTCGTTGACTTCGAGCGCAAAAGGCGACGCGTCTCTACCGAGGTCGCCGACCGAATGCGCGCGGCACTAGAGGCCGCTGGCGTCGAATTCACCAATGGGAAGCGGCCGGGTGTGCGGATGAATAAAGGATAGGAGCAATGGCAAAGCTGGAACGCACGGAATGCACTTTCGTGGTGAAGGAGTCGGACGGCGGGATTCCGTATGTCTTGGCCGAGCCCACAACGGCTTCCGGCCAGTTAATCGGCTTTAACCTTACGCCGGGGGCAACTCTAGACGATGCACACAAAATCGCGAAATTCATGCGGGCCCACATAAGCGGAGTAAGCATGTCTTGGTCGATGGCAGGTTGAGCCATGTCAGTCCGCAAGCGAACCTGGAAAACGTCGAAGGGCGAACAGAGGGAAGCCTGGGTTGCCGACTATGTTGATCAAGAGGGCAAGCGACACATTGAAACCTTCGACCGGAAAAAGGATGCTGACGAGTACCGCTCTAAGGTGAATGTCAGTGTGAAGGCCGGCACTCATGTTGCGCCAAGTCGGAGCGTGACCGTGAGGGAAGCAGGCGAGCTGTGGATAGCTTCCTCTTCCGCTCTCGGATTAGAGCGCAGCACCCTTTCCCAATATCGGCAGCACCTCAAGCTGCACATTTATCCATTCATTGGTGGCGTGAAACTTTCTGAGCTGAGTGTGCCAGCCGCGCGCGCTTTCGAGGATCGTCTACGTCTCGACCGCTCGACTGCAATGACGAGGAAAATTATGGGGAGCCTCAGCTCGATCCTCACGGACGCGCACGAGCGAGGCCTAGTCGCTCAAAATGTTATTCGCGATCTACGCAGTCGCCGCCGCAAGGGAAAAGAGCACCAAGCCGACAAGCGCCAGAAGGGCAAGCTCAAGGTAGGAGTCGATTTCCCCACACCAGACGAAATCAAGCGCATCATCGGCCATGTGAAGGGGTGTTGGCGCCCGCTTATTATTACAGCCATCTTTACCGGCCTTCGCGCCTCTGAGCTTCGCGGGCTGCGCTGGTGCAACGTAGACCTAAAGGCAAACGAGCTTCATGTCCGCCAGCGAGCCGATAAGTTCAACACGATCGGCAAACCGAAATCAGCGGCCGGCGAGCGCACGGTTCCATTCGGCAAGTTTGTCGCCAACACGCTTCGCGAATGGAAGCTTGTCTGTCCTAAAAGCGAGCTTGATCTTGTGTTCCCGACCGCCAGCGGCAAGGTTCAGCGGTTGAGCGCAATCGTAGAGCTAGGACTTTGCCCTGCCCAAGTGGCGGCGGGCATCACGATTGAGAGCAAGGCCAAATACACGGGGTTCCACTCCCTTCGGCATTTCTATGCGAGCTGGTGCATCAACCGGCCGGCCGATGGCGGCTTAGGGTTGCCTCCGAAGGTGGTGCAGGAGCGCTTGGGGCATTCAAGCATCACCATGACCTATGACACCTATGGGCATTTGTTCCCGCGCGGTGACGATGCTAAAGAGCTGGACGCGGCCGAAAATGCGCTTCTGGCCTAAACGCGACACAAACGCGACACAAGGGTCAAAAAAGCCAGGAAATGCGCCAAAAGGAGAGGAATACATATCCGGCACCATGTCGGAACCCATCAGCAAAGAGCGCGTGCTCGAGGCGCTCAAGCGCGTCAAAGGTCCCGGCCTGAGCGACGACATCGTCTCGCTCGGGCTCGTTTCCGAGATCGTGATTCACGGCAACAAGGTCTATTTCGCGATCTCCGTCGACCCGGCGCGGGCGCGCGAGCTCGAAGCCTTGCGCCAGGCCGCCGAGAAGGTCGTGAAGGATCTGCCGGGGGTCGAAGGCGTTGCCGTCACGCTCACCGCCGACCGTGAGTTTGGCGGGCGTCCAAGCGGCGGCAACGGCGCCGGCGCCCGCGCTGCCCCCCCGCCGGGATCAGCGGTCGCCCGCGGCGCGTCGCAAGCCGCCCGGCACCGCACCGGCGCCATCCCAGGCGTCGCCAACATCGTCGCTGTGGCGTCGGGCAAGGGCGGCGTCGGCAAATCGACCACGGCGGTCAATCTGGCGCTCGCGCTCAAAGGCCGCGGCCTCAAGGTGGGCGTGCTCGACGCAGACATTTACGGCCCGTCCATGCCGCGTCTCCTCGGCATCAAGGGGCGGCCGCAGCAGCTTGCCGGGGACAAGCTTGCGCCCATGGAGGCCTTTGGGCTCAAGGTCATGTCCATGGGCTTCCTCGTCGATGAGGAGACGCCGATGATCTGGCGCGGGCCCATGGTGATGTCGGCGCTCTCACAAATGCTGAAGGACGTCGCCTGGGGCGAGCTCGACGTGCTCGTGGTCGACATGCCCCCCGGCACCGGAGACGCGCAGCTCACCATGGCGCAACAGGTGCCGCTCGCCGGCGCCGTCATCGTCTCCACCCCGCAGGACCTCGCGCTGATCGATGCACGCAAAGGTCTGAGCATGTTTCAGAAGGTGGACGTTCCAGTGCTCGGCATCGTCGAGAATATGAGCACCTTCGTCTGCCCCCATTGCGGCGGCCGGTCAGACATCTTCGCCCATGGTGGCGCCAAATCCGAAGCCGGGCGGCTCGGTGTTCCCTTCTTGGGCGAGGTGCCGCTGATCATGGCCATCCGCGAGACCTCGGATGCCGGCAAGCCGGTGGTGGTGAGCGAGCCCGCATCTCCGGCGGCGGAGGCCTATCGCGACATTGCCGCGAGGGCATGGGCTGAGCTGCAACGCCACAAGGGGGAGGCGCGCGTAGCGCCCAAAATTGTGATGGAAAGCTAATGGGTTGGCGGCAGGCGCCGACTCAGCTAAGCCGAGTCTGGGGCGAAAGCGTGCACCGGTGCGTCCCTGACGGAAGCCGCTGCCTTGACCGACCGACGCTCCATCACCCTGCCGCTCTGCGTGCTTGGCGCTGGAGCCGTGCACGGACTCTGTGTTGCGGCACTCCTTCCCATGTTGATCACCTTGCCGGGTCCGGGCAACAGCGGACCGTCGGTCATCGATGTCGAGGTGATGCCTGCGTCGGCGTCGACCGAAACGGGTGCCGATTCCGTCGGCAACGGATCGCATGCGAGTGACGCCACCGCGGCGGCCACCCTTCATCCCTCGGCGCCGAACGAATTGGGGAATACCGGGGCCGCGCCCGAGACGACCTCGGCTCTTCCTGCTGCGGCGGAACCGGTCCCACCTCCCGCTCAGCCCTTCGGGGGATCCCCAAGCCTGGCGGATGCTGCGCCTCCGAGCGAGACGTCAGACCCAGCCGGGTCTGCTCAGTCCGGACCGATCTCGGCGAACGCTGCTCCTCCCGCCGAAACGCTCCGAGCCATCGAGCCTGACCTATCCTCGCCAACCGTGGCGGAAAGCGCATCCACCGGCACCGACCCCGTGACCACCCAATCCACCACGCCGCTGGCTGAGACGGGTCAGGTCGACGCGGCTGCGGCCAAGGATGCTAGCAGCACGGGCGCGCAGGGGAGCGAGCCGCCCGCGGCGAGCGAAGGACCGGAGACTTCGCCATCTATGGCCCGCGCCGAGCCACCGTCGTCGAGTCCTGCCGCCACCGCACCGGAAGCAAGCGCTGCCTCCAAGGAATCGAACACCCGGCCTGAACCCAAGGCCAAGGCACCGGCAAAGGCCGAGATGCCAGCGCAGAAGACGCGCGCCGAACCTGTCAAGCGCACGCCACTGCGGGCGCGCCGCGCCGTCAAGGCGAAGGCCCAAGCTCCCGTCGAGCAGGGCGGCGTCTTCAAGTCGCTGTTCGGCGGACCCGTCGCCGCGCCGCCGGGCAATGCCGGGAGCGCTGCGTCGCGGCGCGCCACGACGCAACGGTGATCGCGGGGCAAATTGGCGCGATGCGAAAAACCT
The DNA here is from genome assembly GCA_963804515.1 of uncultured Alphaproteobacteria bacterium. Taxonomy (GTDB): domain Bacteria; phylum Pseudomonadota; class Alphaproteobacteria; order Rhizobiales; family Methyloligellaceae; genus Methyloceanibacter. The sequence goes on from CAWDQR010000002.1 coordinate 77,226, forward strand.
TAGGTGGCGCTGCTTCTTGCCTTGACTTGCGTCACCGTGGCGCCGCCCTTGCCTGCCTCCTCCGGCGTGCCGGGATAGCGGTAGCCCTGCACCTGCGGGCAGCCGAATTCGCGAAGCATTGCCGCTTGCTCCTGGGTCTCGACGCCTTCCGCGGTGACGGTCGCGTCGAGAGACTTGCCAAGCGCCCCGGACGCTCAGCCGCCCGTGGTCGACATGGTGCGGGAGACCGAAGGCTTCCCACCCCTCTCGATGACGAAGTCGTGGCCCTTGGGCTTGGCTGCGATCGCCGCGTCGATGGCGGCGTTAAGCAGATGATCGGCCTCGCTCGCCCGGAGCGGCCCCCGGAGATCGGCCGCATCCTCCTGGCCGAGGCACATATAGAGCGTGCCGGTGCAGGTCACCCGCACGCGATTGCAAGCCTCGCAGAAATTGTGGGTCAAGGGCGTGATGAAGCCGACCCTGCCGCCGGTCTCCCGCACGCTTGCATAGCGGGCGGGTCCGCCCGAGCGGTAGGGAATGTCGGTAAGCGTGAAGCGCTCTTGCAGTCGCGCCCGCACCAGCGACAGCGGCAGATATTGCTCCGTCCGGTCGCTGCCGGTCTCACCCATGGGCATCGTCTCGATCAGGGTCAGATCGAAGCCTCTGGCGTGGCTCCAGCGCAAGAGCGCCTCGATCTCATCCTCATTCACGCCTCGAAGCGCCACCGCATTGATCTTGATCTTGAGCCCGGCGCGGTCCGCGGCATCGATGCCGCGCATGACCTGATCGAAGTCGCCCCAGCGGGTGATCGCCTTGAACTTGGCCGGATCGAGCGTATCGAGGGAGACATTGATGCGGGCGATGCCGCAATCGGCGAGCGCCGCGGCGCAAGCGTGGAGCCGGCTGCCATTGGTGGTGAGCGTGAACTCGTCGAGGCCGTGGCCGAGATGGCGAGATAGCGATTTGAGCAGCCACACCAGGTTCTTGCGCACGAGCGGCTCGCCCCCGGTGAGCCTCACTTTGCGCACGCCCTTGGAGATGAAGGCGGATGTCAGCCGATCGATCTCCTCAAGCGTAAGCAGATCCTTCCGGGGCAGAAACGTCATGGTCTCGGCCATGCAATAGACGCAGCGGAAATCGCAGCGGTCGGTGACCGAGACGCGCAAATAGGTGATGCGCCGGCCGAACGGGTCAATCATGGGTTGCATGGGCGCCGTCATCACTCGTTTGCGTCCTCCGGCGGCGGCTTGGGCTTGCGGTTATAGGCCTTGGCGCTTCTCACCACGCGCTTGCGGTAGTGCGCGTCTCGCAGGGCGGCAGCGAAGCCGTCGCGGCGTTTGACCGTCCGTTTCGGCTGCATCTTTCGCCCGCTCGCCGTCTTCCGTTTCGTGGCTGGCCTCGCGTCCAACGTGACCGCGCTAGTCTTTCGCGCCTAATATAGCGCTTGATCTTTTGCATACCATGCATGGCCGCTCAAGGAGACCGACGATGGACGAGCAGCGCTTCAATATGTCGATGCGGAAGTTCTTGAAAGAGGTCGGCGTCACCTCGCAGCAGGCGCTCGAGCGCGTGGTGCGCGAGGAGGGCTTGGGCGGCAAGGGCACGCTGAAGGTGAAGGCGGTGCTGACGGCACCTGGCACCGGCCTCAACCACGTGGTCGAAGGCAAGATCGACTTGGGCTAGGGAAGTCCGATGGCGGCAAGCGATGCCTGGCCCATTGAGATCAAGGTCGACAAGGACCGGGCCTTGCTCACCGTGACCTTCGACGATGGCGCCGGCTTTGCGCTGCCTGCCGAGCTGTTGCGAGTGATGAGCCCGAGCGCGGAGGTGCAGGGCCACAGTCCGGAGCAGCGCGTCACCGTGCCGGGCAAGAAGGCCGTGCGCATTACGCGGCTCGAGCCGGTCGGCAATTACGCGACGCGCATCGTGTTCGACGATGGCCACGACACGGGCCTCTATACCTGGACCTATCTGCGTGAGCTCGGGCAACACCGAGAGGCGCGCTGGCAGTCCTATCTTGCCGAGCTCGCTGCCAAAGGCCTCACGCGGTGAGGCCACCTCCCTCATTCCTATAAATGGGCGCTTACCCCTGTCCTCGCTATCGCCGGGCGAGTGCTCGATACGGTACAGCATCCCCTCAGATCCATCTGTCAGAACGTAGAGGACCCCGCTTGCGTCGATGCGCACATCGCGGATGCGGCCGAGCCGATGCTCGAAAAAATGCTCTTCGCTGACCGCGCAACCAACTCCCAAGGTGAGACGGACCAGCATTTGTCCGGCAAGAGCGCCGATCCAGATGACCCGCTTGGCCGGATCCGCTTCGACCGCCAGCCCTGACGGAGCGATAGAGATGGGGACCTAATAATGGACCGGCTGCTCCATGCCCGGCTGCGCGCTGCCCATCCCGATCGAGCGCCCGGAATATCGACGCCATAGGTGATGACCGGCCAGCCATAATTGCGACCCTTGATGATCAGATTGAGCTCGTCGCCGCCCTGGGGCCCGTGCTCATGCGACCATAATTGGCCGGTGACCGGGTCGAATGCGAGACCTTCCGGATTGCGATGGCCATAGCTCCAGATTTCAGGCCGCGCACCGGCCAGCCACCGGAACGGGTTGTCCTCCGGGATCGAGCCGTCGGTGCGGATGCGAATGATCGAGCCCGCGTCATCGAGAGGTCTTGGGCAAGCTCCCGGCCCCACCGGTCACCGAGCGAAAGTAAAGAGATATCCATCTGAGGTGAGCGCGAGACGCCCGCCAAGCAGCTCAGGTTTGGCCGACGGCGAACTCTCGAAAATGACTTGCTGTTCGGTGAGAGTTGCGTTCGGCTCATCCAATTTGCCTCTTAGCAGGCGGAGCGTAGAGGGAGCGTAGAGGATGTCTCGTCGCCGTGAAGATAGGAGAGGTAGATTATGCCGTTCGTGGCAAATTCGGGATCGACACCGACATCGAGCAGCCCCCGTGCCCGAGGGGCAGCACCGCCGGGATGCCTGCGATGGGCTGGACGTCAGTCGCCTAGCCTGACCAGTTGAAGCTTTCTAGGCCGCTCGGTAACGAGAAACGAGCCGTCCGGCAGGAAGGCGACCGACCATGGCGAATCGAAGGGGCCGGCAACCCGCACCCCCGAACTGCGAGCCCGCAGCGAGCACAAGCGAGGCGTTTCCGGAAGGGTTAACCGTCTCCGTTTTCGAAGGGGGGCAGCCCAACGGGGAGTCGGGCACAAGCGGGTCGGCAAATGCGACCTGCGCCGCGAGCAGGACAACGAGCGTTACGCAGGCTGGTTCACACCTCATGGAACCCTCCTCAAAGATCATTGAAAACGCGTTCCTAGATAATGCGGCAGCAGGAGCAGTTCCATGTGCAGGCCGCCGCTTTTCAGGGCCTTGTCGGCGATCTCGTTGAGGAGCACCGGATTGTCGATATCGAAGCCCGGCAGTTCTTCGCCGGGCCCCACATCTTCAAGCAGAAGGTTTTTGGACATTTCCCTCACAATTCTTGCAAGTCCCCTCGGCCGGAACGACTATAGCAGCACACGGAACGAGGCGAGCTAGCCTCCGTCACCGCTTCGTCATGAGAGTTCCGGTACTCCGTCGCAAAAGCGTGATAATCCGAGCGCAATTTTATAGAAGTATGCCTCTAATGATTCGCTTCGTCGCGGGGAGAAGGTATTGAGCGATCAGGCAAAACGCGGCGCCCCCGCCTTATCTGCGAGCCTGCCAGTGCGGGCCAGCGCCGCGGTCATACGGGGCGGTCAGGAGCTTCTAGCCCGGCTTTGGGCCTCGCTTTGGCTGATCGTCGCGGTCGCCGTGATCATGGCGTCGCTCGTCGTGCTCGCCCATCTCTCGCTGCCCTTCGCCATCGCCGCCTTTTTGGGCTTCGTGACCTCGGTCGCGCTCCTGCCGCGCCATGAGCACGAGGAGACCAACGCCCATGACCTTGCGCATGTGGCGGCGTCGGCGCGCGCGGTCTCGCAAATGCAGGTCATGGCTGGGGCCTTGCCCGACCCCGCCATCCTTCTCGATACCGCGGGACACGTGCTCTACTGCAATGCTCCGGCGAGGGGCCTGTTCGCGTCCTTACGCGAAGGCAGTCACATCTCCTCGGTGATCCGGACCCCGGAATTCCTGGATGCCGTAAGCGCCGCCCCCTTGCGCGGGCGTGCCGTCACCGTGACCTACGCCGAGCGGGTTCCCGTGGGCCGGCGTATGGCCGCGACCGTCGCGCCGCTGCTGCGCGGGCCCGGGCGGGACAGCAATATCCTCATCCTGTTGCGGGATCTGACCGAGGTGGAGCGCATCAACCAGATGCGCGCTGATTTCATCGCCAATGCGAGCCACGAGCTTCGCACGCCGCTTGCCTCCTTGCGCGGCTTCATCGAGACGCTGCAAGGCACCGCCAAGGAAGACCCCAACGCGCGCGAGCGGTTCCTTGCGATCATGGCCGAGCAGGCCTCTCGCATGACGCGGCTCATCGATGCGCTGCTCTCGCTGAGCCGCGTCGAGATGAACGCCCACGTGCCCCCGAGCGGCCTCGTCGACCTCAACGATGTGCTGGATCACGTCCGCGACACGCTGGAGCCGCTGGCGCGGGAGTCCGGCGGCGCCCTCAAGGTTGGACGCTTTGGCCGCGCGGCAATTGTCCGCGGCGATCGCGATGAGCTCGTGCAGGTGTTTCAGAACCTGGTGCAGAACGCTCTTCGCTATGGCGCAAAGGGAGGCCAGGTGCGGCTCGAGCCTAAGCATACGCCTCCGCTTGGCCGGCAGCTCGGCCGCTATGCCATCTCCGTGATCGATGAGGGGCCGGGCATCGCGCCCGAGCATCTGCCGCGGCTGACCGAGCGTTTCTACCGCATCGACGTGGCCTCGAGCCGGGAGAAGGGCGGCACCGGACTTGGGCTCGCCATCGTCAAGCACATCCTCAATCGTCACCGCGGCGAGCTGGCCATTTCCTCACGGCCCGGCAAGGGCTCGTCCTTCACCGTGCTGCTCGACGCGGCCCGCGAAGCCCCGCCGGTCAAGGCAACCGCGGCCGAATAGTCGCCTACATCAAGCTCGTCATTTCGGCGCGAGCCGGACACGAGCTTCTCGCCCCGGCGGGACGCGCTCCCTTAGAAGCCAAGCGTCGGCTGCTCTGGAGTCCGGCGGCCTTCGCCGAGGCCACCCACCCACCGCTCCCCGCTGTCCACAGGCCATTTTCCGGGCCTTTCCGGCACTGTTATCTAACTGTCACATAAGTGACATAGTAGCGTTATTGCGCGGCGTTAACGCTCCCCCGACGGTGGGGGAAGGGTCCCCCGCCGGAGGTTCCTATGGGAACCGGAAATCTCCACCCTACAGGGAGAGCGACGATGAGGTTTATGTCCTATGCGGCCGCTGTCGGCCTAGCCGCAGCGTTCACCATCTCCACCGCCCACGCCGCCGACATTTCGGGGGCAGGCGCTACCTTCCCCTATCCGATCTACGCAAAATGGGCCGATGCCTATAAGAAGGACACGGGCAATGGGCTCAATTATCAGTCGATCGGCTCTGGCGGCGGCATTAAGCAGATCGAGGCCAGCACCGTCACCTTCGGCGCGACCGACAAGCCGCTCGAACAGAAGGAGCTCGACGCCAACGGCCTGATCCAGTTTCCGATGATTATCGGTGGCATCGTGCCCGTCGTGAATATCGAAGGCATCAAGCCCGGCGAGCTCGTGATCGACGGCCCGACCCTCGCCAAAATTTTCATGGGCGAGATCACCAAATGGGATGATGCGGCGATCAAGAAGCTAAATGAGAAAGTAGAGCTTCCCGCCGTGGCGATCGCCGTTGTGCACCGCTCTGACGGATCGGGCACCACCTTCAACTTCACCAACTATCTCGCCAAGGTGAGCCCCGACTGGAAGTCCAAGGTGGGCTCCGACGCGGCCGTCGAGTGGCCGACCGGCATCGGCGCCAAGGGCAATGAGGGCGTTGCCAACAACGTCTCCCAGACCAAAGGCTCGATCGGCTACGTCGAATATGCCTATGCCAAGCAGAACAAGCTCACCTTCGCCGACATGATGAACCAGGACGGCAAGCGGGTGCCCCCGGAGATGAAGTCGTTCCAAGCGGCTGCTGCCAACGCCGATTGGAAGTCAGTCCCCGGTTATGGCGTGATCCTGACCGAACAGCCCGGAGCGGCCTCCTGGCCGATCACGGCGGCGAGCTTCATCCTCATGCACACCATTCCGCAAGACGCGGCAGCCTCTGTCCTAGCACTCAAATTCTTCGACTGGGCGTATAAGAACGGCGCTAAGATGGCCGAAGAGCTCGATTACATCCCGATGCCCGCCAACGTTGTTGAACTCTCCCGCGGGGAGTGGGCAAAGATCAAGGACTCCGCCGGAAAGCCCGTTTTCGCGATGAACTAAAGGGCGTCTCGATCGAGGCAGGGGCAGCCACCTTCCGCTCCTGCCTCGATTTTCCACTTGGTTTGCAACATTTCTGCAGAAGGGGCCGAGAGGATGGACATGGCGCTTCAGTCCGTGCCCATTCAGGTCCGGGTCGGGAATGACGAGCAGCGCGCCCGGATCCTGCGCCGCTTTCGCATCGGCGACCGCACCTTCAACATCCTGACGCAAGCTTCGGCCATCGCCGTGCTGGTGATCCTCGCAGGCGTGATGATCTCGCTTGTGATTGGCTCGCTGCCCGCCTGGCGCGCTTTCGGCTTCGATTTCTTCACCTCGCAAAGCTGGAACCCGGTCACCGAGAAATTCGGGGCCCTGCCGGCGATCTACGGCACAATCGTGACCTCCTTCATCGCCATGCTGATCGGCGTTCCTGTCAGCCTCGGCATCGCCATCTTCCTCACTGAAATCTGTCCGGAACACTTGCGGCGGACGATCGGCATCGCCATTGAGCTGCTCGCCGGCATTCCGAGCATCATCTACGGCATCTGGGGCCTGTTCGTGTTCGCCCCGTTCTTCCAGGCGCATCTGCAACCGTTCCTGATCGATGCCTTCGCCAATGTACCGGTGTTCAATCAGCTCTTCGCTGGGCCTCCCTATGGCATTGGTCTGCTAACCGCCGGCCTGATCCTCGCCATCATGGTGCTTCCCTTCATCACCTCGATCACGCGGGAAGTGTTCGAGACCGTTCCCCCGGTACTGAAGGAAGCCGCCTATGGCATCGGCTGCACTCGCTGGGAAGTGATGCGCCGCGTGGTCATCCCCTATACGCGGGTGGGCATCGTTGGCGGCGTCATGTTGGGCCTCGGCCGTGCGCTGGGCGAGACCATGGCCGTGACCTTCGTCATCGGCAACGCCCACAGGATCATGCCCTCGATCATGGCGCCGGGAACCACGATCTCGGCCTCCATCGCCAACGAGTTCACCGAGGCTACCGGCGATCTCTACACTTCCTCGCTGGTCGCGCTTGGCCTCATCCTGTTCTTCATCACCTTCGTCGTTCTCGCTATAGCGCGGCTGATGCTGATGCGCATCGCACAGAAAGCAGGGGTTTGACCATGGCGGCGGCATTCGCAAACGCACGTTATTCCCGCCGGCGACGGGGCAATTTGATAGCGACGGCGTTGTCGATCGGCGCTGCCCTGTTCGGCTTGACCTGGCTCGCGCTGATCCTGATCGTCCTGGTCGTGAAGGGTGTGGGCGGGCTCTCGCCTTCCGTCTTCACCGAGATGACGCCCCCTCCCGGCGGCGCTGGCGGCTTGTTGAACCCGATCGTCGGCAGCCTGATCCTCACCGTGCTCGCCGTGCTGTTCGGCACCCCACTTGGCATCCTGGCCGGAACCTATATGGCGGAGTATGGCCGCTATTCGAAGCTCACCATGGTTGTCCGCTTCATCAACGACATCCTATTGAGCGCGCCTTCGATCGTCGTCGGCCTGTTCGTCTATGAGATCATGGTCGCCCGAATGGGGCATTTCTCGGCCTGGGCCGGAGCTGTGTCGCTCGCCATCCTCGTCATCCCCGTCGTGGTGCGCACCACCGAAGACATGTTGCTGCTTGTGCCCAACACTTTGCGCGAAGCCTCTGCCGCGCTCGGCGTCCCGCAATGGCTGGTCATACGCGACGTGGCCTATCGGGCCGCACGCGCCGGCATCACCACCGGTGTGCTGCTTGCCGTCGCCCGCATCACCGGCGAGACGGCACCGCTTTTGTTCACCGCCCTCAACAACCAGTTTTTCAGTTGGAATCTAAACGCTCCCATGGCGAGCCTACCCGTCGTGATCTTCCAATTTGCGCTGAGCCCCTACGCGGATTGGCAACAACTTGCCTGGACCGGGGCTCTCCTCATCACGGCCACCGTGCTCGGCTTGAGCATCTTGGCGCGCATGCTTGCCTCTAAGAGGGTGCTGACATGAGTTTGGCCATTCATACCGATGTAAAAGAGCAGGCGCCTGCCGCCGTCGAAGGCCTGGAAGCGAAGGTCTCAGTGCGCCATCTGAATTTCTACTATGGCGCATATCGCGCGCTCGCGGACAACAACGTCAATTTGTACAAGAACAAGGTGACGGCGTTCATCGGGCCGTCCGGTTGTGGCAAGTCCACGCTGTTGCGCATCCTCAATCGCATCTACGACCTCTATCCCAATCAGCACGCCGACGGTGAGGTCCTGCTCGACGGGGAGAATATCCTCCGTCCGGGCCAGGACGTGAATCTGCTTCGCGCCAAGGTCGGCATGGTGTTCCAGAAGCCGACGCCATTCCCCATGACCATCTATGAGAATATCGCCTTTGGCATCCGCCTCTATGAGCAGCTGCCCAAGGCCGAGCTCGATACCCGCGTCGAGGACGCGCTACGCCGGGGCGCGCTCTGGGACGAGGTCAAGGATAAGCTCGACGCGAGCGGCTTGAGCTTGTCCGGTGGGCAGCAGCAGCGGCTCTGCATCGCCCGCACTGTCGCCATCAGACCCGAGGTGATCCTGCTCGACGAGCCTTGCTCGGCGCTCGATCCGATCTCCACCGCCAAGATCGAGGAGCTGATCGACGTGCAGAAGCGCGATTACACCATCGCTATCGTCACCCACAATATGCAGCAGGCGGCGCGGACCTCGGACTACACCGCCTTCATGTATCTCGGGGAGCTTGTGGAGTTCGACAACACCACCCAAATCTTCACCAATCCGAGGCTGGAACGCACGCAAGACTACATCACCGGCCGCTTCGGCTAGCACAGGCCAATCCGGGCCGCATGCGCATTCGAGGAGACTGACCAGAGATGGAAACGCACGAGCACATCGTCAGATCCTATGAAGAGGAGCTCTCGGCGCTCAACAATAGGATCGCCAAGATGGGCGGATTGGCGGAGCAGGTCCTCGGCCAGTCCATCGACGCGCTCGAAGGCCGCGATCCCGACCTCGCGGGCGCCACGATCCAGCAGGACGAGGCCATCGACGAGCTGGAGAAGGAGATCGAGGAGCAGGCCATCGTCATGATCGCGCGGCGGCAGCCACTCGCCTACGACCTTCGTCAGATCATGGCGGCGCTCCGCATCTCCACCGACCTCGAGCGCATCGGCGATCTCGGCAAGAACATCGCTAAGCGCGCGCTTGCCGTGGTGGGTGAGCAGCAGCCGAAGCAGCTGATGCTGGGCTTGAAGCATATGGGGGAGCTGGCGCTCGGCCAGCTGAAAGAGGTGCTCGATGCCTATATCGAACGCGACGCCGACCGCGCGCTGAAGGTCTGGTACAAGGACGAGGACATCGACGCCATGTACAACTCGCTGTTTCGCGAGCTCCTCACCTACATGATGGAGGACCCGCGCAATATCGGGCTCTGCACTCATCTTCTGTTCGGCGCCAAGAACATCGAGCGGATCGGCGACCACGCCACCAACATCGCCGAGACCGTGTACTTTCTCGTCCATGGCAGGGCCATCACCGACCAACGGCCGAAGGGCGACAATACGAGCTCGACCCCCGTCGCTCTAAGGTCGGCGGGCTGAGATGTTGAGCACGGCCGGCATGAACCCCAGAGCCAAGGTTTTGGTGGTGGAGGACGAGGAGCCCTTGGCGCTCCTGCTCCGCTACAATCTGGAGGCCGAAGGCTACGCGGTCGATGTCGTGCATCGGGGCGACGAGGCGGAGGTGGCCATCGCCGAAGGCTCGCCGGACCTGATTGTGCTCGACTGGATGTTGCCCGGCATCTCCGGGCTCGAGCTCTGCCGTCGCTTGAGGACGGGCAAGGACTCCCGCACCATCCCGATCATCCTGCTCACGGCGCGGAGCGAGGAGAGCGACCGGATCAGGGGCCTCACCACCGGCGCCGACGATTATGTGGTCAAGCCCTTCTCCCTGCCGGAGCTGATGGCGCGGGTGCGCGCGATTCTGAGGCGCACCAACCCCGAGCGCATCGCCTCGGTCTTGAGCGCGGGCGGCATCGAGCTCGACCGGGAGTCGCACCGGGTGTCGCGGAACGGCCGCCAGGTGCATCTTGGCCCGACCGAGTTTCGCCTGCTCGAATTCCTCATGCAGAGCCCCGGCCGCGTCTTCAGTCGGGCCCAGCTGCTCGACGCCGTATGGGGCCGTAACGTCTATGTCGACGAGCGCACGGTCGACGTCCATATCGGCCGCCTACGCAAGGCGATGATACGAGGCGCGGAGCGGGACCCCGTGCGCACCGTGCGCGGCGCGGGCTACGCCTTCAGCGACAAGCTGGAAGAGACCGTCTGAGACCAGTTCGACGACTCTTATCTCATCGCCGGGCTTGACCCAGTGACCACCGCCTTGATCTTGAGTCGCAAAGTCAGCGGATCCTGGATTCCCGCTGTCGCGGCAATGACAGGCAACGATGTCGGCCAAAAAGAAAGAAGGCGCCGAACGGGCGCCTCCCTTCCCCCCGATTGACCGAATTCGGACTTAGCCGAAGGCGACGCTCTTCTCGCGGCGCCGCGACTGAACCGGCTGATAGGCGAGCCTCGCGTGATGCTCGCAGTAAGGGAGCGAAGCGCAGGTCTTGCGGCCGCAGAAATGGAACTCCTCCTCGCCCGGATCCCCGATCGGCCAGCGGCACATCGCCTCTTTCAACGTGAGAATGCTGGCCCTCTCGGCGGGCGGTATATAGAGCTCCTCGACCGGTGCCGGCGCCGGCTCGATATCCTCCTCAAATACGGGCTTCAGCGCGACGTTGCCGCGCGTCCCGAACAGCAAAGAGGGGACGCGGTGTTGCCGCGGCGCCTGTACGCGACGCGGCCTGGGGCTCGCCGAACGCGAGCTCGTTGCCCGCCCTGACAGTCCCAACCGATGCACCTTGCCGATCACCGCATTGCGCGTCACTCCGCCCAAGCGGCTGGCAATCTGGCTGGCGCTCAACCCCTCCGCCCAAAGCTTTTTCAGTAATTCGACCCTCTCATCATTCCAAGCCATGGTTGGCCTCCTCATTTTCGACTCAGAATCCCCCCGTCTCGTCGCGAGACGGCGTTCAGTCACGCTGATTTACTGATGAGAAACGGCCGCTCAGGCGTAACGCCGCATCCACGAGATATTGTGGCTGAGCGGCTACTAACCTACTTTATCCAGGATAACGCGGCAAGCGTCCGCCACGCTTGGTCCCGCGCTTTTCCACCGGACAAACGTGAGTCTGCCACTTCTTTAGCGAGAAGACAAATGCCAGAGTGGATGAAAGCGTGGACGAGCGTTGGATAGAGCGTGCATTGCGGCTGATTGACAGGCCTCGGCGCGAGACCTAAAGCTCTGCAATTCCATGCTGCCGCCTAGCCGGCGGCAATTTTATTTTGGGACCTACCTCCCGTGTCGAAATCGGCCCTGCTTCCGACCTATTCCCGCAGCGATCTTGCCTTCGAACGCGGGCAGGGCGCCTATCTCTTCACGCTTGACGGCGAGCGTTATCTCGACTTCGCCTCTGGCATTGCCGTGACGTCGCTTGGCCACGCCCATCCCCACCTTGTCGCGGCCTTGACGGAGCAGGCGCAGAAACTTTGGCATGTGTCGAACCTGCACCGCATCCCTGGCCAGGAACGGCTCGCGGCGAGGCTCTGCCAGGCGACCTTCGCGGACTTTGTGTTCTTCGCCAATTCCGGTGCGGAGGCGATGGAAGGGGCGATCAAGGTGGCGCGGCGCCATCACGCGAGCCGCGGGGCCCCAGAGCGCTATCGCCTCGTCACCTTCGAGGGGGCCTTTCATGGGCGGACCCTTGCCACCATCGCCGCCGGCGGACAGGCGAAGCACCTTGAGGGATTTGGGCCTCCCGTGGATGGCTTCGATCAGGTCGCGGCCGGCGATATCGGAGCCGTGGAGGCCGCTGTCGGCGAGGCCACGGCCGGCGTCCTCATCGAGCCGATCATGGGCGAGGGGGGCATGCGCGAGGTGTCATGGCCATTCCTGCGCGATTTGCGGGCGCTTTGCGACGAGAAGGGCATCCTGCTCCTGCTCGACGAGGTGCAAACCGGCATGGGCCGCACCGGGCGCCTGTTCGCCCATGAATGGGCGGGCATCACCCCGGACATCATGGCGACCGCCAAAGGGCTTGGCGGTGGATTTCCCGTTGGCGCCTGTCTCGCCACCGAGGATGTGGGCGCGGCGATGACGCCTGGAAGCCATGGCTCCACCTTCGGGGGCAACCCGCTCGCCATGGCGGTCGGCAACGGAGTGCTCGACGTGGTGCTCGCGCCCGGCTTTCTCGATCACGTCGGGGCGATGGGTCTCCGGCTGAAGCAGCGTCTCGCGGGACTCAAGGACGAGCATCACGCCATCATCGAAGAGGTGCGCGGCCGGGGCCTGATGCTTGGGCTGAAATGCAAGGTGCCGAACCAGCTGCTGCTCAAAGCTCTGGCCGCCGAGCGGATGCTGGCCGTGCAGGCCGGCGACAACGTCGTGCGCCTACTGCCGCCGCTCATCGTCGGCGAAACCGAGATCGATCAGGCTTGCGCCAAGATCGAAGCCGCTTGCGTCGCCTTGAAGAGCGGCGCGCTTGCCCAGGCCTGATGCCAACGACCGAAGTCGCCCCATGCAGCCAAGCCATTTTCTGGATATCGCTTCCCTGGACCGCCAAACGTTGCGCGCGATCCTCGACGATGCTCGGGCGATGAAAGCCATGGGCCGCTCGGATGTGCTAAAGGGCGTGAGGGTCCGGCCCGGCGCCGTGCTCGCCATGATCTTCGAGCAACCCTCGACGCGCACGCGGGTCTCCTTCGAGGTCGCCATGCTGGAGCTCGGTGGCACCTCGATCATGCTCAGCCGCGGCGACATGCAATTGGGCCGGGGCGAGACCATCGCCGATACCGCGCGCGTGCTGTCGCGCTACGTAGATGCGATCATGCTACGCACCGGGCCGCACGAGACTTTGCTCGAGCTTGCCGAGCACGCCAGCGTGCCGGTGATCAACGGGCTGACCGTTCGCTCGCATCCCTGTCAGGTCATGGCCGACATCATGACCTTCGAGGAGAAGCAGGGCGCCATCGAAGGCCGTACCGTCGCCTGGCTCGGCGACGCCAACAACGTCGCCACCTCCTGGATGCACGCCGCCGCACGCCTCGGCTTCACGCTCAAGCTCGCCTGCCCGAAGAAGTTCAGGCCCGCGCCTGAGCTGCTTGTCTGGGCGGCAGCGGAAGGCGCTGACGTCGAAGTCGGTCATGATCCCCATGTGGCCGCGCAGGGCGCCGATTGCGTCGTGACCGACGTTTGGGTATCGATGGGCGACGGCGAGGATAAGAAGAAGCGCAAGAATCTGTTGCGGCCCTTCCAGGTTGACACCGCCGTCATGGCTTGCGCCAAGCCCGACGCCGTCTTCATGCACTGCCTGCCTGCCCATCGCGGCGACGAGGTCACGGCAGAGGTGATCGACGGCCCGCAATCGGTGGTGTGGGACGAGGCGGAGAACCGGCTGCATGTGCAGAAAGCCATTCTCGCCTGGTGTCTTGACACAAATCGTCTCGACCCCACGCGTCATGCCGGGAACACGGCCGGAGAGCGTCCCAATGCCGAGCGTCGGGGTGCAAAAATCCGTCGCGTCGAGGGTGCCGGGGCCAAGTGATGCCGTCGGACCCTGCATCGGACGAGCGCATCGAGCTCGTCATCCCGACGGATGATTTGATCCTGCCGTTCCAGGCCGAGCACGCCGAGGTCGTCGGCCGCCTGGTCAAGCTTGGCCCCGTGGTCGACACCATCCTGTCGCGCCACGACTATCCCGAGCCGGTGTCGAAGCTGCTCGGCGAGGCCGTGGCGCTTACCGCGCTGCTCGGCGCCTCGCTCAAATTCGAGGGCAAGTTCATCCTCCAGGCCTCCACGGATGGCCCCGTCGACCTGCTCGTTGCCGACTATCAGGTGCCGGGGCGCTTGCGCGGCTATTCGCGTTTTTCGCCCGAGCGCGTTGCCGAGCTTGTGTCGGACGACGGCGCCCTATCCGAGCTTCTCGGCCACGGCCATTTCGCCATGACCATCGACCGGGGCGCCGAGATGGAGCGTTATCAGGGCGTGGTACCGCTCGAAGGCGAAAGCCTGACCGAGGCCGCCGATACTTATTTCCGGCAATCGGAGCAGCTTCCCACTTTCATCCAGCTCGCCGTCGCCAAGCATTATCGCGCCGGCCAAGCGGGGGGACGCCCCTGGACGTGGCGCGCGGGCGGCCTGCTCGTGCAAAAGCTCACCCGCGAAGGCGGCCATGGCGGGACAGGCGACACGGCCTTGGATGAGGAGGACTGGATTCGGGCGCGGACGCTTGCCGAGACAGTCGAGGATCACGAGCTGCTCGATCCCTTGCTGCCGCCCGACCGGCTGCTCTACCAATTATTTCACGAGGAGCAGGTGCGTGCCTACCCCGCTCTCAGCCTCGAGACCTATTGCAGCTGCTCGCGGGCGCGGGTCGAGGAGCTGCTCAGGCGCTTCACCAGCGAGGATTTGAAGGACATGGTCGTCGACGGCGAGGTGTGGGTGACCTGCGAGTTTTGCAACAGCCGCTATCGCTTCGATCCCGCGTCCCTCACCGAAGCCGAAGAGCCGAGCTAGCCGCCGCCCTCGACGCTTGCTCCTTCCCCCTCCCCCCTTGCGGCGGGAGTGTTGAACTTTGCATACCCATGAACTCGCCCCATTTCCAGCCCAAAGAAGACAAAGCCGAATGGGAAGATCGCCATGCCTTCTAGGCCGTCGCCCATAGGATTGGAATTCACGTCGATCAAGCGAAAGGTGTAAAGCCAGAATATGCCCGTTGCGGCGAGCACAAAGAGCCGAAGGGAGCGACGCGATGATGGTGCGGGTGAGGACTGTTCGGTCATCGAAAGATCTCACGAGCTAGGCTATCTGAGTTCAGCGCGGCGACTTATCTGTTTCCGGCTTAGCTCCTCATGCCATAAGCTGAGGATAGCGGTGCCGGTACCCGATTTCGCGGCGACGATCAATTGGAGCGGACCACTTATGGATAGGGTTGTATTGGTAGCCGCTCTTGTGCTCGCCTTCGCCGATCCGGCCCTCGCGAATTGGTGGATCGTTCGCTCATCCGACAAAAAGTGCCTCGTCGTCGACATAGAGCCAACGGGCAATGACAAGACCGTTACTAAGGTTGGCAAGGACGTCTACCAGACACGGGAAAAGGCCGAAGCCGACGTCAAACGACTCTGCAAAGAATCAGGGGCCGAAGATCAGCCTCACTAACCGCTTGCCGATCAAAAACCCTAATATGAACGACCCTTTTCCAGAACGAGAGCAAGACCGGTATGTTAGTCGTGGCCTCGCCTACGTCATCCTGCTCAATGGGGTCGCAGCCCTCGTCCTACTGACGGCACTCGCTTTTGCCCCTCAATCGACAACGGATGCTCACAGGCTTGCCTGGGCCATGATGGTATTTGGGTCCGGTGCAATAGCGGGGTTGCTGAGTTCGCTCCTTGCATATTTCGGTCGAATTGTGGTTGAGACGCCAAGCCGATTGATCATGCGGGACCTACTGCGCGTAGGTGCTATTGTCGCGGCTGTCGGCTCCGGCGCGGCATTTCTAACGGGCTTGAACATGGTGGCACTCACGGCTCCGGAGAGTTCCTGGACCCATCCTAAAACTAAACCCGAGGATCAAACGCCAGCCCCAGCTACGAAACCGGCGCGGCTGATTTTGCTCAAGGTGTAGACGGAAATAACTCGCAGCTCGTTTGGCAACCAGCTCGACTATTCTCGCTACGCACACCTGGCGGATAACCCGCTGAAGTCTGCGAGTGACGCTGTGGGCCAGCGCATTGCACAGGCGATGGGAGGTAGTAAGTCACCTGGGGAGGTTGTCGAGACTCGCAAAAAACTAGGCGCCGCCGTAAGTGATTTGTGAACTTTTCCTGATCTGGGCTATTTTTGTCGGGCTATTTTTCGTTCTCTTCCGGGGGGATTACAGCCATGACTGACTGGCCCGAATCAGATGAGCTGCGGCACTCGATTTCTGCCCGATTGATCGACATGAGTCGTTCGGGCCTAAAGGACGGGGCGCGCCCGCTCGGCGGCCGGGCCAGCAACGCCATGGCGTGGCGTGGTTTAGACGCCAGCAGGTCGAACGCGACCTAGAGCAGATCGATTGAAACGGAGTAGCGCTGTGGGTTCCAACTCGGAACAAGGCAAGGGCGATGCTTTTTAGAACATCCTTCTGTGTTCCGGCCCACCAAAACTCCTTTATCACCATAAGCTTCCAGCCATCGCGACCAGGGTGCACTAGTGTAAAGACCTCGAGAGCAACCTTGTAGTTCTGGCTCGCAAAGCTGTGCCTTTCGCGCTCCCACTCGACGCTATCGAACATCCCCCGGGAATGCTCTCTGCCGGGATTAGTCGTGCTCAAGAGAAGATCGAAGGTGCGAAAGAACGAAGGGCTGGCAAAGGCCTTCATGGCGCTCGCACGCTCCCTTATGGCTTGCTGCCACAGCGCGCGTGACGTCCGGCACAGGCGAGAGTCGTGGGCGAGTTTCAAACTCCCACCGCCTGACATTACGCGGTAGGAGTCATCAGCCTTTCGGCAGTTTTTGAAGGGGGGACTCCTTCCCCATTCCCGATTTATTCGCCCCCTTCTCGGCCGTCAATAATTTGCCCTCCTGTTAGCGACGCCCCTCTGCCAGGTCTATGTCTGCTTCTGGCACTTCGGCGACATTCACGCGGCGCGGTTTAATGTCTGGTTCCGGGCCCCTTTCGGACATCGGCGCGTGGCCCGCTTATGTCGCCGACTGACCCAAAGCGGAAGTTGTCCCGCGTCAACAACTGGATATGTACGGCAGAAAAACCCGGTCGCGAAACCGATATTCCGCTAAACCGGATGACTACCGCCGGCCCATATGCGTTTCGACTGCCACCATTCGCTGCAACCGGTCGCGGTCGCAGCATTTCATGTAAGATGTCGCCGTGCGCGGCTGGATTCCTCAGTAAGGTCGTTCCCGGAAAAGTTTCCAGGCGACGGCTGCGCAACTGCCTCGAACCTGGAGCGGAGTTCGGCGCCATGTCCCTTCGCACATTCATCCTCGCCGCTCTTCTCCCGGTCGCCGTCCCGACGGCCGTCTATTCCGCACCTGCCGACTTCGCTGACCTCGTCGACATCGGCGACGACCGCAAGATTTACCTCGAATGCCGCGGTACGGGATCGCCGACCGTCGTGCTGGTGGCTGGCCTGAAGGCTTCCGCCGAGGATTGGAGCATCGCCGAGAAAACCGCGCCGACGGTGTTTCCCGAGGTCGCCAAGTTCACCCGGGTCTGTGCTTACGACCGTCCCGGAACGCCGGTCGGTGAGAAGCCGAGCCGGAGCGACCCGGTGCCGCAGCCGACCACGGCGGGCGATGCGGTCGCCGATTTGCATGCCCTGCTGAATGCCGCTGGTGAGGCGAGTCCCTACGTGCTTGTCGGGTATTCCTATGGCGGCCTGATCGCCAAACTCTATGCGAGCATCTATCCCGAAAACGTGTCCGGTCTCGTCCTCGTCGACGCCCTTACCGACGGACTTCGGGATGCGGAGACGCCTGAACAGTGGGCAATTCAGCAAATCCTGATGGAGGGCGACATACGCGAAAGTTTGGTCTTGTACCCAGCCCTTGAAAGGATCGACCCGGACCGCAGCTTCGACCAAGTCGGCGCCGCCCCGTCACCGCGTCCACTCCCCCTGATTGTTCTGTCTGCCGACCGGCCCTGGGGGCCACAAATCCCGTCAATGATTGCTGCGGGCACGCTCCCAGCCAATGTTCCGCCAGACTTCGGCTACGTCACCGACGCCGCGCAGAAACAGGCACAGGAAAGACTTGCCAAGCTCGTGCCGAATGCGAAGCACATCACGAACACGAACAGCGGCCACGAGATACACAAGGAACAGCCTCAACTCGTGATCGACTCGATTCGCGAGGTAGTCGACGCGGTCCGCAGCGGTAGTTGGCAGCCGGCGCGCTGAGGGGAGCGCTCGCGGCGGTCGATGGCACGAACAGGGCGACGAGCCCTCGACTTCTGCTTATGGCACTAAGCGGCCCAAATCGACCGTGCGTATGGACGTCAGCTAATGACCTAATCCGGACGTCACCAGAGGCATTGCACCGCGGAAGTCAGTTAGGACCGCTAGTGCACGCGCACGCCAAAAAGTTGTGCTATAGAACTTGCGAATCAAAGAGGAGAAGAGGTCATGGCCAAAACTATTGCCAGGAGAAAGCGTGTTGTTCGTCGTGATTGGACGCGCGGTGAGGTGAAAGAATTAAGACAGCACTCAAGAGACAAAACGCGCGTCAAAACCATTTCTAGAGCGCTCAAGCGTACCCCGGCTGCCCTGAGACATAAGGCCCATACACTCGGAATCCCGCTCGGCCATCGCCGCCCCAAAAAGAAGCGCGCTTGAATAGCTAGCCGTCTAACGCTTCAGTTCGCGCCATCAGAGACGCATAAACCGTCTTCAAGCCGCTTAGCGCTGCCCTTGTGGCCACTAAGGACCGGCGAGACGCGTGGACAAGATGACGCTCGACTTGCTGAAGAGATCGCCAACTTTCGTGTTGAAGCGGTATCCGCCGAGCACGCGCGCTTTGCAGCCAACTTTCAACATTTGGAGATACGTCGATGAGCTTCGTTAAAAACACGCAACCTAATCGCATGCGGAAGGCGAGTAAGCGGGTGTTGCTTGGTGAAACGCGGGAAGAGGAGGCCGCTCGACTTGAACAAGAGATAGCCGCCCATCCTGTGACACGGTGCGAACCTGGCGAGCGTAACCCTTCCTCATCGCGACCGGGTTGGAGTAGCAAGCCATTCATTCCGCTTTCAGAGCGGAGCGTCGCCGAGGGGATCGCGAAGAAGATGATGCGGAAGGCTTAAACGGAATCCTGGTTTCCCTTCCGCAGGGCGCCGGATCACATCTCCTCCTCCGGGCCCATGCCGCCGCCAAGGTCGCGGAGGCCGTCCGCATCATGCCACCCGCTGCCCTCGCCGTCCCCGAGGAGCTCGACGGCCTAGGTGAATATTGAGTTACAGAGCGATCGTCGGCTTTGTCTGGCTTTGGAGGGTTCGTGACACAGAAGCCGACGGGGTATTCGCACTTTGCTCTTCCACGCTCCCCTGGGTGGGGACGAGGGCCAGCGAAGGCTTCATCACCTCTACGGGGCTAGGTTCCTCAACCGATTGCGTGGACGAAGCAGTCTGCGGAGCCGCCCCACTCGTGAGCTGCTGTCGTTTGGAATTTTTCGAAACTCTTCCCGTTGCCGCAACTCGGGCTTGAAGCGCGTGGCGTTTAGCATCGGCGGTGGCTAGGTTCTCTTTTGTCTGCGCCTTGGGGTCAGCTTTCACCAATTCAAGCTCCCTACGAACGACCGCTGCCTCGGCGGGGTGGTCCCGGTCGATAGCGCTTAGCATCAGCGTGACGACCGGATTAGTGGGCTCTGGCTCACGGAAATAGCGCTCAACGATTAGGAGACTTATGACCTGTTGATCGTTGATGCCCCGTTGCTGAATGACTCCTCGGAGGTAGGCGCTTTTAATTTCCCGGATCTCAGTCATGAACAGTTCCCCCCCAAAACGGGTCCGGTTACTGACAGGGACAACGGCACCCAGGCTGAATCGAGGTTAACAGTCGTGGGGTGTGTCGGTGAGAGGGCGAAGGTAGTTTTCAAGAATAGCTAACAGGAAAGTCCCACGGGCACCCTGGGCATGGCATGAGAGTGGCACCTGGCGATGTCCGCTTCTGGCACATCTCGGACCAAGTTGGGCTCTCGGTCTGGGGTCCGAAGCTAGGAGAAAAGCGGACATTGAGTTCGAGGGTTCTTCAAGAACCTGTTGCGCCGGCCTAATCACACAGGGACGCTTCCTTATTGATCAATCTCGGACGGTAGCAATGGTGATAACTTGATCCCGGTGATTGCTCCGAGAGTGATCATCGTCCATTGTGCAGCGGCGCGCTTTAGAAAACACACTTGCTTGATCTGATTGTACGTAAATGCATTACATGCCGTGTCGACCTCACAACTATGTTCGCACTCGTCAAAAGAAAAATGGTCTATTCTCGAATAGTCGTTGCCAGGAGAGTCTGCTTGGGGGACGAATACAAACATGTTGTAACCTGCCATGGCTGGTCCGGCAACCATGAACGTGATCGAGATCGCAGCCAGGTATGTGACAAGGATTGCTCGGAGATGCTGCATAGCTCTACACCTCAGTCAAAGAGGCCATTCCAGACCGCTGACCCTAATAGGCGTTGTGCGAGATACCTTGCTCTGGATCGAAATGAAACTTAAAGCCCGCTGCGCGGACCGAAGCATTCAACACTCCCAAACAGACAGCTTGAGAACGGGGAGCATAAGCTCTTCGTATGCTGGAATAGGCATGGCTTAGGTTTAGGTGAAAAGTTGAACACTGTCAGCCCGGCTCGCCCACCTCGCCCCTTCATGCAGATTGCTGTAGCCTGAGGTTTGCTGCTTGCTGCAACATGGGCCTCATGACAACGACGATCTACTTCGACGGGCGCGAGTACTGCGACGATCGTCTGTTCGTGTTGGAGTTGGCGCGTGTCACTACACGCTCTACCACACGGGCCGACGCACCAACAGAGCGATGGGCAGTCATTACGAGGCGTAACGTTCCTGGGTTTCCACCCCTTTGCTCAGACGACTTTGAATCGAGAGAAAAAGCGATCGAGTATTTGAATGGGGTGGCACCACAAACACCACAAATCACGCTAGGCGGCCGTTCGCCAAATCCTGTGCCGTCGCTTTCTGAATTTAAGGCGTGGCTTGCGGCTTCAGGTCTTGATTCCCCTGCCTGAGTAAAGTGCAGCGTCGTGCTTTTTCGGCGGCGTTGACATGCGTTGAAAGCCGCCCTGGCAATATGACGTGCCGAGCTTATTTCATCAGCGTACGGCCGTTTTTGCCGTCAAAGCAGCTTCATAGAGCGATAGTTTTGGCGGGATTAGCTCATGCCCTGCTGATAGATGCGACGGAAGATGGCGCGCTCGACATTCTGGTAATGGCGCAGATTGCGCTCGATGGCTTGGCGTAAGAATTGGGATCGGGTGACGCGCTGCTCCCGCACTGCCAAGTCGACCTCTTCAAGAATCTGTTTTGGTAAATTTAGCAGTATCTGAGACCGTTCACTTATTCGACACGGGCGCCGATATCCAGAGTAGGTGATTTAATCGCTACCCATATGCTGCCTGGGATGATCGGCGTGAAGAATCATAGGACTATATCAGGTTGAATTTAGACCCTTTTCGCATGGAGTAACTTCGATATTCCGCTTCCGCAGGGGGAGAGGGGAAATCCTAAGCGCCCGTCCTAGCGAGGTGTGGGGTGGCACTATTGGCTGAGTTGCTCGGCGAGCTTTGAGAGAAACGCCATGCAGGCCTCGAGCTGCGCGAGGCTGACGAACTCGTCTGCGGCGTGGGCCTGCTCGATGTCGCCGGGGCCGCAGATCACGGTCGGGCAGCCTGCCTCCTCGAACAGGCCCGCTTCAGTCGCATAGGACACGGCGCGGGTGCCGTTGGCGCCGGTGAGCGCAAGCGCGAGCGCAACGGCCTCGGAGCCGGGTTTGGCGAGAAACGCGGGGACGCCGCCCTCATGGCGCGTCTCGATGGAAGCGGAAGGCGCCACGCGCCGCATGCGGGGCAGCAATTTCTCGGTAGCGAAGGTCGCGAGCCGGTCGGGCACGGTCTTTGGGTCGGCGGATGGCAGGCTGCGCACTTGCCATTGGAAGCGGCAGGTCTTCGGCACGATGTTCGGCGCCGTTCCGCCCTCGATCATGCCCACCTGCAGTGTGGAGCCTGGGTGGTTGAACCGGTCATCGCCCTGTTGGGCGGCAAGCTCGGCGCCGATGCGGTCGAGTTCCTCGATCAGCTCCGCCGCGATCGAGATCGCGTTGACCCCGAGCTGTGGCATGCTGGAATGCGCCTCGCGTCCCGTGACAATGGTGGAATAGGTGTCGATGCGCTTATGCGCGTCGATCACCGCCATGCCGGTCGGCTCGCCCACGATAATGGCGCGGGGACGCGGCAGGTTGCGCCCTAGCCGCGCGATCAGGGGCCTCACCCCGGAACAGCCGACCTCCTCGTCATAGGAGAGAATGATGTGGATCGGCTCTTTCAGCGGGCGCGTGGTGAAGTGAGGCACCGAAGCGAGCACGCAGGCGAGGAAGCCCTTCATGTCGCAGGCGCCGCGGCCGTAGAGCTTGCCGTCGCGGAGCTGAAGCGCAAACGGGTCGCTCGCCCAGCTTTGGCCCTCGACCGGCACGCAATCGCTATGGCTGGAGAGACCGATGCCGCCCTGCTTCTTCGGCCCGATGGTCGCGAAAAGGCTTGCCTTCTCACCCTCGGGCGACGGTGTCAGCGTCGATGTTACGCCGTGGCCATCGAGAGAGTCCCGCACGAAGCCGATCAGCTTGAGGTCCGACTTCGCGCTGGTGGTATCGAAGGCGACAAGCGCCTTCAGCAGCTCCTGCGCTGTCGTTAGAGAAGCCGACAAGAGAACTCCTGTGGGTCTTCGTGGGCTCTGGCGCTCGCTACTCGTCGCGGGCTAGGTGCGTTGATTGGCATCTGAAGAGCGGAAGCGCTCTGCCGATCTGGCCCGTGCCTTTACGGCCTCGACCTCACGATCGCGTGGCGGAGCATTGGTGACGAGCGAGTCGATCAGCTCACGTGCCGCCTCAGCGACGATGTCCACCGCCCGATCAAATGCGACTTGATTTGCTTGGGAAGGCCGAGTGAAGCCGCTCAACTTCCTGACAAATTGTAGCGAGGATGCACGGATCTCCTCGTCGGTGGCGGGTGGCTCGAAGTTATGAAGCGTCTTGATGTTTCGGCACATGGTCATTCTCACTCGACGGCCGTGGTTTACGAAAGGTGACATAGGGATATGCCGCAAGCAAGGCGCTCACCCCAAGCCTCAGCATTCTGCGGAGGTGCGGTGCGGACCGGAGCTCTCCCATACCGGGCGTCGACGACTATCGTGCGGCAATCAGCGCTTGGTCGAGATCGGCCTTGAGGTCTTCAACGTCCTCCAGCCCGATAGAGAGCCGAAGGCTCCGGTCGAAGATGCCGAGCTCCGCGCGCGCCTCCGGCGACAGGCGCTGATGCGTCGTGGTCGACGGATGCGTGGCGAGGCTCTTGGCGTCGCCGAGATTGTTGCTGATCTTAAAGATCGAGAGCGCATTCAGGAAGCGGAAGGCGTTCGCCTTGTCGCCCTCGACCTCGAAGGAGACCATGGGGCCGCCGCCCTGCATCTGCCGCTTGGCCAGCGCCGCCTGAGGGTGATCGGCGCGGCCGGGATAGAAAACGCGTGCGACCTCCCGCTCGGCCAGGAAATCGGCGATTGCCGCCGCGGAAGCGGCATGGCGCTCCACGCGCAAGGGCAGCGTCTCGAGACCCTTGAGCAGCACCCAGGCGTTGAAGGGGCTGAGCGAGGGGCCGGTATGCTTGAGGTAATTGTGGAGCTTCTCCTCGATGAAGTCCTTGTTGCCAAGCACCACGCCACCGAGGCATCGCCCCTGTCCGTCGATATGCTTGGTTGCGGAATAGACGACGATGTCGGCGCCGAGCGGCATCGGCCGCTGCAACAGCGGGGTCGCGAACACATTGTCGACGACGACGAGCGCGCCAACCTTATGCGCGATCGCCGCCACGCCCTCGATGTCCACGAGCTCGAGCACCGGATTGGTCGGTGTCTCGAAGAACACGGCGCGCGTGGTCGGCCGCATGGCCGCTTCCCAGGCGCTAAGATCGCGGCCGTCGACCAGGGTGCTCTCGATGCCGTAGCGGGGGAGCAGATCTTCGACGATGTAGCGGCAGCTTCCGAACAGCGCGCGCGCCGAAACCACATGGTCGCCGGCCTTGAGCTGCGAAAGCAGCGAGGCAGCGACCGCCGCCATGCCGCTCGAGGTGCCCCGCGCGGCCTCCGCGCCTTCCAATGCGCACATGCGCGCCTCGAACATGGCCACGGTGGGATTGGCGTAGCGGCTATAGACGAAGCCTTCCTCGTCGCCCTTGAAGCGAGCCTCGGCCTGCTCGGCGTTTCGGTAGACGTAGCCGGAGTTGAGGAAGATGGCCTCCGAGGTCTCGCCGAACTGGCTTCTGAGCGTGCCCTCATGCACGAGCCTGGTCGCCGGGCGCCAGGCGCTTGTGGGCGTCTTCTGATCCGTCTTTGCCGCCATGGGGCGATACTCCCTCGATCTCGCGCGGGCACAAAAAACCCGGGCTTTAGCTCTCGCCAAAAGACCGGGATTGCTCGCACGGCCTTTTAGCGACTTGTTTAACGTGGCTGCAAGCCGGCCGGCCAAATCACCACGAGCAGGGATTAATGTCGCTCGGAAGCCCTCGCGTCAAGCCTTCTCGACCAGCGTCGCCGCTTAAGCCTCCTCTTGTGAATCCGGGTTACATAGCGTTGAAAAACATTGCCTAACAATTCCACACGGCAAATCACCTGAAAGCCCTTGCTTGGCTTGCGTTTTCCGGAACTGAATAGCAACGCCTTATAACATTTGACCACACCCTAAAACAGGCATAGTTGTTACCTCGTGTTACCACGGAGGGGACAAAATGCCGAAGCTGCACCTCACCGAAGCCTGCGTCAAGCGTTTCAAACCGCCCGAAACGGGACAGCGAGAGATTTTCGATCTTGGCTATCCAGGGCTTGCGCTGCGGATTGGCCACGGCGGCGCAAAATCCTTCCAGATGTTCTATCGTTCCGGTGGAAAGCTGCGGCGCGAGACGCTTGGACGTTGGCCCGCAATCAGCTTGGCCGATGCGCGCGAGGCGTGGCGAAAAACGCGCGAGGCAATTGCCAAGGGCGAAGACCCCGCTGTGCGAAGGCCCCGGCTATGGCGTTCGAGCTCGTGGTCGAGGAATGGTTGAAGCGTGACCAGTCCAAGAACAAAGCCTCCTCGCTGTATCAAGTCACGCACTTTGTAGAGGGCGACCTGTTGCCCGCGTGGCGTGGCAAGCGCGTTGACGAGATCGGCAAGCGCGATGTGATCGAGCTTCTGGACTCTATCGCTGATTGCGGGGCCGTCATCATGGCTCGGCGCGTTCAGTCATACATCCGCCGCTTCTTCCGCTGGTGCATCGAGCGGGACATTCTGAAGGCCGACCCGACCGCGGGAATGTCTCGCGTCGGAACCGGCAAGAGCCGCGAGCGCGTCCTTACCGACGACGAGCTCGTAAGGGTGTGGCGTGCAGGCGCGGGGCCGTTCGGCACGGTGACGCGAATGCTGATCTTGACCGGCGCGCGCCGCGAGGAGATTACGCAACTGCGGTGGTCGGAGGTCACGGGCAACACGATCAGGCTCGAGGGCGACCGCACCAAGACAGGCGCCCCGCATATCATTCCCCTATCGGCTGCTGCGCTGGCGCTGCTAGACGGCTTGCCCCGCATTGCTGGTCTTCACCAGAAGCGGCGAGAAACCGATTAGCGGTGGAGCCGCCCGAAGATTGAGCTCGACGCCGCATCAGCCGTCACCGACTGGCGTATCCACGATCTTCGCCGCACCGTGGCGACGGGAATGCAGAAGCTGAAGGCCAGCCTCCAAGTCGTCGAGGCTGTTCTAGGCCATACGAGCGGGAGCCGCGCCGGGATCGTCGGCGTCTATCAGGTCCATGATTATACCGTGGAAAAGCGCAGCGCGCTTGAGGCCTGGGGCAGCTCACGTCATGGCGCTGGTCGAGGGCCGAGCGCCGGGCGTGGTGCTGCCCATAAGGGTGAAGCGGTAATGGTGGACTGGCGCGAAATTGGTCGCGAACTCTATGAGCGAAGGAAAGCGGATTCACCTCAGAGAATTGTGAGGGTTCCCAAAAGCACACCTAAGCGGGAAGAAGAGCTGGGCTCTGCACTTATCCGAAGCGCAAGGGGTGATCCGTCTCTCTTAATTGCCTATTTGCATTCGGGCCGCACGTTTTCGCTTTCATCCAGCTTTCGCGAGTCCGTCGCAACGAGTGCTTAGCCACAAGCCTAAGAGCGGTCGGCGCCCTGACGAACGTACACGCCGAGCGGCTTTCTGCGCCCTGTCGCAAGCCGAAGGGCATCGGCATAAAACCACTTGCGGTTCCAAAACGGAACCACAAGGGGCAAGAGTGGGCAACGGCTGGCGCCGACCCACAGGTAACCGCAAAGCTGGCGGATCAGCGAGCGGTGTTCCCGCGCCACATGAAGCGGGACGTAAAGGCCGACCGCGTGACCCCGGGCTTCCTTCCAAAGTCGCCCAGCACGACTTTGAGGTTGTCTCGATCCGCCTGTGTCGGCTTCGGGCTTTGGCTCCGAGGTCAAGACATGGCTGCGCTCGTAACAAGCGTAGCTATGCCTACACCAGACTTCCACCAAGGTTCAGTGATGGACGCGCAACAGAGAGACGGTGAAGGGGAACGTAACCAATGAACGATGAAACGACGCGAACGCCGCCAAACCGGTAGGGCGGGCAAATTTTGTCAGAAAACGCGGCTTCGGGAGCGGCCCGCAACCGCAAACTCACTTATTTATGGAAAAACGGCTGATTTCGACCAAAAATCAACATTTTGAGGTCACGCGCCAAGAGGCTCAGCGACTTGCAGGCCAGTCAACGCTCCGCCGCTAAAATGTTGGGCGTTGACGAAAAGACAATTCGGCGCGACTTGGGCCGCTCTGGCGCAAATGCGCCACGTCCCAGCGAGCCAGATGCAGAAAAGGCCAAAGTTGCACTACCCAATGGCGCAAATGCGCCGGCCTGGTTTCAAGACGACGCTGACCCCTCGAAGCTCGCCAAGAACCGCGAGCGCCGAAGAACCGACACCTCACCCTCCATTACCGACGTTCTGTTGGAGACTAGAAATCCCGACATCGAGCGCGATCCAGGCGGTTAGGACTGCGGCGATCGCGAAGAACAAAAGGTCGTCCTTCGTCAGCCCATGGCGGCTGTGTCCCCACATGTGCCGCTAGGGGTACATCACAGCACTGTTGTCAGCCGCAGGCTCTCCGACGTCCCATCGCCTCTGAGCAGCTTCTTGCGAAGCTTCCGGCGTCACGGTCCCCGACCGATAACTTCGCGGCGGCCGTCGGCCATTCTTGTCTCGCGCTCCCACCTCTTCAGCTTGTCGAATACGGTCCTGCAGGCGCGCCAAGTCTTAACTTCAGTGCCCATTGGGCGAGATTGCCCACTGAATGGTGCTGCAACATTGCGGAACCGATGGGGCAGATTGCCCCAGGGCGAACGGCGGAGCGCGCGCCGACCCTCGCCAGCTGGCTCAGATCGCGAGGGAGCTAGTTCGCTTAATGGCTACGTTACCGCTGGCCGAACTGCTAAGCGGGGCGTGGTTGGGCGTGCAGGCGGTGACCAAGAGCGCCAGGGCCACCGCCACGAGCCTGAGAAATTTCATGGGTCAGGTGTTCCCGGAGACGCCAATGGCGTAGCGATAGCACCCGTGGCGGCCCCTACGCCCGCTCCAACCGGGCCTGCAATGGCAAAGCCCGCGACGCCGCCAACGGCGCCTCCGGAAACGGCTTTTTGGGTCCAAGTACAGCCCGCGACGGCGGCCGCCAGAGCCACGACAAAGAGCGTCCTCATCATGCGCATTTCCCCCTGAGGGAAAGTATCCCGGGCAATTTTTAACGACCGGTAAATCGCCCGCGAAGAGTCCCTTGACCGCCAAGTCCGTAAATGACCCGTTGCCCGCCATCACGACTGGCGATCGGCCGCTCGCTCAAGGACCCGTTCGTGAAGTCCGCGCCGCCTTGCAGCTGCAGATAATAGCGCCAAGCTGGCGATTATCGCATTCAGGGCCCGATTCGCAGCTGTCCGATTTTTGCATTTCGCGGCAATCATACGCCCCTATGCAGGCACACCTGCGTTCGCCCTCGGGGGTCTCGAAGCAGTTGGATGTTGCCCAAGCATTCGAGCGCGCCAGGAATAATGCCGCCACAATGCTTAGTATGAGAAGGGCTGACCGCATCTCGCCCTCCATCTTTCATGGGGGCATTTTAAACCTAGACACGTGTCCTCGATATCAGAATTCGGCGAGGTGGCGCCGCTCGTGACCGCGCCTGACATCTCCTTCGCCGTCGAGCGTCTCGTCGAGGCTTTGCTTTTGGTTGCTGATGCGACGGGCGACGCCCGCATCCTTCATGCAGCTCGGGTCATCAATGCGCCGGCATCACCGGGCCGCACTCCAATCGACGACGCGGACGCGCTCGGTGAAATTGTTGAGATGATGGGTCGCGATGTCAGGCAGTCGGTAGCTATCGCGAAAGTAGCGCGGCAAGTCGGCGCAGGCGCGAAAGCCAGGCATCGTTGGCGCCGAAAGCTGCGTGAACGAAAAAAAGTTGGACAAAATCGGATTTAGTCCGTCGCGACTTGTGGTTGGTTGTGGATATGAAACGAGCCGCACCACCTGTTGACCTCACTCCCGGCACCCTCGCGGCGCTCAACGCGCGCCTGCGTGAAATCCACCAACGCCGCAGCGTCGTGATCGGCCAAAATTTGGAGATCGAGAAAGCAGGGACGATCCTGCCCGTCGACGGTCGGCGCGAGTAATCGTGCGATTGATCAATCGCGCGTCTTGGCCACGGCTTGGGCGCCCTCCAATCGAGTAGGGCAGCCTTTCTTCGCAGATACCTGCTGAACGGTTTGAAACTCGCCTTGAAGCCGTGCAAGTTCGGGTTTTCTATCCTCGATACCAGACAGTTCGGCAGCTCTTTGGGAAGCTCGCTTTGCTATCTCGGAGAGTTGTTTACAGCTGAACTGCTCGTAATTCATGGGAGAGACGTCGACGGGGGCTAGGTCTTCAGATGGCTTGGCACAACCAAAAGCGATTAGCGCCGCCGCAGAGCTGGCGAGCGCGAGCACGCTATAACGCATCGGACTCGGCTGTGCCTAGCGACAGAAGTAAGGCTGGCCATCTGGGCCTATGAAGTAGCCCGTGTGCGGATTGAAGCTGCGGTAGCGCTGGGCGCAATAATTGTACCAAGCGGGCGACCAGGCCGGCGGCCCATAGGCAGCTGGACCATAGACCGGCGGCGGCGGGGGACCTGCATAAACCCGTGGGGCCCACAGCGCGCTGCCGACGAGAGCGCCGACGCCGAAGCCAACGAGGCCGGGTCCCCACCCGCAACCCCACCCACACCCCCATCCGGCTTCGGCCGGCGACGACAGCGAGAGCACGCCAACGCTCATCAATATGGCGGCGGTGATAGCTTTCAAGGATCGCATCATGAGAGCCTCCCTTAGTGGTGCTCAGTGCCCGAAGGTAAGAACCCAAGTGAAACGCTTGGAGCCCGAACTCTGGAAGCCTGAGGACCTCCTCAAACCGAAGCCAAGGGCTTCGAAAGCAATCTAACGAACCCTTTGCGGCAAAATAGGGCCAATAGAGAAGAGCCGGGCAGCTTCATCGTCGCGGGTTTGTAACAGACCGTTTCCAGGGTCGCTCTAGCAACGCTCCGAAACAAAAAAGTTTGGGGCGCCAAACTGCTCGCGCCGGCCGAGGGCGACGCCCTTAGTCGCAGCGCGAGATCACCTACTTGACTCCAAAAAAGCGAGTTGGAATCAATTGTCAGCTCCAGCGGCGAAAAGGGTCCACAAGTGGAGGTCCACCATGCCCGGTGATCCCAAGGAGTGCCGTCAACACGCGATGAATTGCCTGCAACTTGCCGAGACTGCGAGTAATGCTGAGGCACGACGTACGTTCGTCGATCTGGCGAACGACTGGACCCGCTTCGCTGTAGAGCTCGAAGGTGCTCAAAGGTTTCTCGATGCGATCGATGGAGTTGAGCCTGAATTAGAACAGGAAGCTCGGCCTCGACGTTCGGCCTAAAGAGGCGCCGGCCGAAGCCGATCCCCCAGTAGTTACCGGTGACGGGCGCAATGCGCGAGTGTTCAGGGACACGAGAGAGTGCCGGCCTGCTTATAGGGTGCTCTCTTCACTTTGCGGCAGCGCAATCTGGTGTTTCGTGCCAGCTTTCAATAATCCAGTCGGCCAATGACGTGGAGCCGGGCTTTGTAGTCGTGGCGGTGGCCGAACGGCTGCATCCGCCGTAGTTCGACCAGTGGAAGGCCATGCGACCGCTGCCGGCATCGAACCGAGTTGTCGGCGGCCCTAACGTAAGAGCTACCTCTGACACCGGGTGGCCAATGTATCCGTCTACGTGTCCGGCCCAGTATGGCGCGCAAGCCGTTAAGCTAAGCGAGCAACGCGATAAAGAGCCGCCCCATTCTCTTGACCCTCGCCAGAGAGCCTATCACACCTTAGCGGCGGTCCGATCCCGCCGAGCCGGAAGGTGCAGTGAGGACCCAATCGAAATGATGGGATCGACCGCCACATCGGCGGAGCATAGAATGCCCTTAAGGCTGGGGCGATGGGCACTTCTTCGAGGCCGACGCTCGGAGCGGTCCAGCCTGTCAATCCTCGGTGGCTCTTTCCTGGGCAATGGCTTGTGCGAGTTTTCGGCTTCGGGCTGTTTCCTCGCGCTCTCGCCTTAACCGCTCACGCCGCCGCCGCTGTCGCTCGTCATTGCCTTATCGCCAATGGGTCGTCTTGACATGAACGAGGCAGGCTTAAGAAGAAGCCCCACCATAGGGAGCGGGGCTTCTCCCAAATGCCTTCAAGGGAAGATGATGGGAGGGGGTTCCCATCAGATACAGTGCATACCATTTTCGAGCAGTTTCGTCGTTGCGGGTTTGTAACAGACCGTTTCTAGGGTTGCTCTAGCAACGCTCCGAAAAAAAGTTAGGGCGCGAAACTGCTCGCGCTGTAGTCGCAGAAAAAGGACGCTGGCCGAAGTCGACGCCCTTGCCGCTTGCCATTCTCAGAAGGTTGGGCCGGGTCGCAACCTGCGCTCAGTTGCCGCAGTGGCAGCAAAATTGCAGCAAAACATGCCAGGTATCTAACCGCATCGACGGGGAACGCTCACGCGATGATGAGCAACAATGGCCTTGGCGCGACTCATTCGTTTTGCCGATGGTCTCTCTGATTTTCGTATGGCTCTCGATCTTGGCTGACCCAATCCTCTTCTGATAGAGCGGCTCCGCGCTTCCGCAGCTAGACCCGCCATCGAGGGCGGTGCAATGAGCGAGCAGGCGTTATGACGGGCCCGACGCCCGGCATCGAGCCCTCTCAATTATTGTAGTTGTGTTGCGTTAGGCAGTTTTGAAAGCGCCACCACGAATCGGAACTGCGGGTGGTCATGTATTGGCGCCGCAGGGACCAGCAAGGGTCCGGGTGATTGTAATCCTCGACCGATACGTCGTTGGGACCGGCGCCAGGGCTGTCATCGGGGTCAGGCGTTGTCTTGGGCTCCCATGCCTGCTCGGCCTTTTCGTGCTCTTGATCATTAGCGGCCGCGTCAGGTGCCGCGTGCGCTGCTGCGTTAGGATCGGTCAGTATGCATCGGTAGCCAGGTGGGCACTTTGGTGGCGGTATGCATTGGTAGCCAGTCGGGCAGTTTTGTGGCGACCCATCCTGAGCATAGGCAACCGTTGTCATAGCTGCGATTGCGGTAGCCAAAATAAGGGATTTTTTCATGTGCTGTCCCCCTCCCTGCTATGATGATCCAATCCTGATCAGGACATCAAGACACATTCCGTGAAGGGGATTAGGGAGTGACCCGGGACGCCCTCAACGATCTCTTGTAGCGTCTCCGTGACGAAGGTTTTCAGGTCTATAATAGCGCTCCCGATCACCGGCTTGTGCGAGCTCTTTTACAACGCAAAGGGCGCCGGCCGAAGCCGACGCCCTTGCGCCAAAGAAGAAGCCCCACTGCGGGGCGGGGCTTCTTCCAAGCATTCCCAATGGGAGAAGTGATGGGAGAGGCCCATCACGTACAGTGCATACCATTTTTGAGCAGTCTCATCGTTGCGGGTTTGTAACAAACCGTTTCCAGGACCGCTCTAGCAACCTTCCGAAACAAAAAAGTTAGGGCGCCGGCCGAAGCCGACGCCCCAAAAGAGAAGCCCCGGCGGGCACTCGTCGGGGCTTGATCTAAGTCAAATGGTGTTAGAAGGACGCTGGCCGACGCCTGGGCGCCTGGGTTCGTCTCTGGTAGGCCCATAGACCGACCTCGATTTCATGCTCATCGAGGATTCTTTCGCAAATGTCGTGATGCTCAATCAAGAGACGTCGTAGAGGCGTGATCGGGCGAATGGTAGGGCTGGTTTGCATTTCAACCGTCTCTCCCCACAACTCCACATACTGCTTCGCTTCATCCTCTACTTGGTTCCGATCCTCTTCGCTTATTGTTGACAGCTTGCCATAGCCAAGTTCACGCGCCACTAACGCACATATCGCAGTGAATTTTTCTGCCTTTTGGGCAGAGAGCACTTCGAGTTTCGTCATGGCTAAGTTCCCTCTTTGGTGGCGGAAGCACCCACCCGCCACCACTCGAAATCCCCCAACTCCAAACACGCAGTTAGCGATCAGAGTTCCGTCTCCGTCGACTGTCTCCGACGAATTACTTGCCAGCACGTGTGAGGGAAGGCGCGCGCCCCTTCGGCACACCCTAACTACAGCCCACGCCCGCCCGTGCGCTTCTGTGGGGCTCCGAGGGGCTTTTCAGGTGTTACTTATCGCTCGGCAATCCCGCTTATGCACCGAAATCGGCTCCAAGAGGGTTCTCAGCAGTCACCCTGGGTGCAAAAGTCGGATAAGGGGCGATATGCGGGAGGGGGCAATGCGCGATATTCGTGGCGATCTGCAAGAGCGTGCCAATCTCATCGAGAAGCAAATCACTGCAGCCGGCAACGATTTCGAAAAAACGGTCGAACAGCTACGATGCAAGCTCAAAGCCGAGCTTGCCGCGCTCGGCGTGGCTATGCTCGAGGGCTACCGCATGTTCCTAATCGACCTTCTTCGCAGCGAGCGCATCTCGGCGAAGGTGGGCTCCACGCGGCAACGCCGCCCCACTTCGCTCGGGTTCACCTCCCCGGCGGACAGCGTCTCAGCCCTCTGAGGCGCTCGGCGGTCACCCAAGCTCGGGGTCTCGATTAAAATTGCAGACGCCCGGGATGATGCTGCGTAGAGGGTGAGTGAAAAGGGCCAAAATTGTTACCTATCTCTTACCTATTTCCACTAACCAATTGAAGGAGCAGGCATGAACTAGGTATCCGGGGGAGAAGACCGAGGTAAGGATGACCGGAGCCCCGCGAAATGCCAAGACAATGACCCATGGAGCCCCTAGGTGAGCGCGACAAGCTGTTTGCCGGCCTGCCCGAAAGCCCGCGCATGACTGGCCCGGCGGCCTCGGTGAAAAGCTCGCTCGCCCGCACCGGCATCCTGCCGTCGCAAGCTCTCCGGTCGCTGATCGCAGGTGGCGAGATCAGGGCGGCGCCCGAGATCGATCCCGACCAGATCCAGCCCGCGAGCCTCGATCTCAGGCTCGGCAAGGTCGCCTATCGCATCCGCGCGAGCTTCCTGCCTGGGCCCAACGCGACGGTGCGCAACAAGCTCGCCGAGCTCAAATTCCACGAGATCGATCTCACCCGGGGGGCCGTGCTGGAAGCGGGCTGCGTCTATCTCGTGCCCTTGATCGAGCAGCTGCATTTGCGCGCGACCATCGCGGGTTTCGCCAACCCGAAAAGCTCGATTGGCCGCATCGACGTGTTCACGCGGCTGATCGCCGACCGCCAGGACTTTTTCGACGCCGTCGAGGAGGGCTATAGCGGGCCGCTCTTCGCCGAGATCTGCCCGCGAACCTTCTCCATCAAGGTTCGCTACGGCTCGCGGCTGAACCAGATCCGATTCCTGCGGCGCGTCGGCCAGCAACTCGACGCCGACGAGCGGCCGGGGCGCGTGCGCGACCGGGCCTTGCGCGCGATCCACTCCGATGTCGGGCTGGTCGAGGGCGACGCCGCCATCCGCGAAGGGCTGAACCTGCGCATCAGCCTGGCGCCGGTCGGACCCTCGGACCTCGTCGGCTATCGCGCGCGCCGCTATGCCGGGGTGATCGACGTGGATGAGATCGGCGCCTACGACGTCGATCAGTTCTGGGAGAGCGTGCATCTTGGGGCCGACCGTCGCCTAGTGCTCGATCCGCACGAATTCTACATCCTTGCTTCCAAGGAGAGCGTCTCGGTGCCCCCGGCCTATGTCGCCGAGATGGCGCCGTTCGATCCCCTGATCGGCGAGTACCGGGTGCATTATGCGGGTTTCTTCGATCCGGGCTTCGGCTATGCGGAAGGCAAGGCGCCCGACGCCAAGGCGGTACTCGAGGTCCGCAGTCTCGACATTCCCTTCATCCTGGAGGACGGGCAGATCGTCGGCCGCCTCGTCTATGACCGGCTCACCGAGATCCCGGACCAGCTCTACGGCGAGCGCATCGGCTCCCACTACCAGGCGCAGGGCTTGAAGCTCTCGAAGCATTTCAGGCAGGAGTGACTTAGCTCCGCCGCGCCCGCATACTCGGTCACACCCGAGTTGACCTTGCTCGCCCCGCTTTTCTGCCCGCTCGGCTTACCGATTTGGAGGACCGATGACGACGCTTGTGCTCATAGCCATCGGCCTTCTGGTTTGCGTCTTCTCCGCCGGCCTCATTGCCAAGGCCTTGCGAATAGCGCCCCAACCTCCCGAGCAGCTCTATTGGGGGGACATTCCCATCGCCTACGTCGAGGTGGGCGGCGATCGCATCCGATACATCAAGACGGGGAGTACGCGCTCGGTGCTGGGGGAGACGGTCATGCGCCTGCGCAACCCGGTTGTAGAGACGCGCATCCTGGAGGGCGGGGTCCGAGATCGCAGGGCCCTCACGCCAGGATTCCTCGCGCAGGAATACCTCGGGGCTCCGGCCGGGACATTACCACGCCTTCCTCAACCTCACCCGCCATGCGCATCTCTGGGACGAGGCGTGCAGGACTATGGCAAGATCGGTGTGCCTGTGCTCGTCCATGGCGACCAGGACTGGTCGCGCGCGGAAGAGCGGCGAGCCACGGTCAAGTCAATTCCCGGAGCGAGGATGAAGACGGTGCCGGACGGCGGGCACTTTCTCCCCTTGGATCAGCCGGAACGTCTGGCCGACGCGATCAAGCGCTTCGCGTGAGCTTCTGTCACGCCGAGCAGCTGCCCCCGCCGAGCACGCAGAATTTGGCGCAATGCGGATGGCAGAGCTTCACCGCGCCTTTCGCGAACATGCCGCCATCCGCGCGTGCGGCTTGCGCCAACGTCGCTCCCATCTCGAAGGCGGGGTCGTAAGGGAGCAGCGTACAGGGGAGCACCGTGGGGCGCCTTGCGCCTTTGCGCTTCACCACCATGCGGCTTGAGGCGCACATCACATCCCCCGGGCTCTTATGCAAAATGCCCCAGCAGGCGGTGGTGATCTCCGGCACATCGGCTCCCTCGTCCATCTCCGGGAACAGCACGAGCTGGCCATGGTCGTGGGCATCGAGCCCCCAGCCTCGCTCGCCTGCGAGCCGCGCATAGCCCGCGCGAAGCACGTCCTCGCTTTCGCCCCAGCAGGTGCGTCCGGCGAGCGCGAGCGCGAAGCCGTTCTCGGCAAGCCAATCGATCCCCTCGACGGTCCTCTCGAAACTGCCCGCGCCGCGCTCCTCCTCATGCAGGGCCTGGCGGTAATGATCGAGGCTCACCCGGATGCCGAGCCGCCCGCCATAGGCGTCGCGGAGCGCAAGCAGCCCGGACTTGATGTGGGGGCGCTGCATCGGCTGCATGGCATTGGTGAGCACCAAAGCCGAGAAGCCGCGGGCGAGCGAATCGTCCAGCATGGCGAGGATGTCGGGATTCATGAAGGGCTCGCCCCCGGTGAAGCCGATCTCGCGCGTAGGCCACCCTGCGTCGCCAATCTCATCGAGGAAGGCGGAGGCTTCGGAGCGGGTAATATAGGCGAGCCGGTCGTTCTCCGGGCTCGAGTCGATGTAGCAATTGCGGCACTCGATGTTGCAGAGGCTGCCGGTGTTGATCCAGAGCGTCGTCAAAGCCTCAAGCGGCACCGAGGCGCGCGGCTCGCCGGTCGCGGTCTGGTCCGGATCGCTGAACTTCGCATGGCGCGTCTGGAGCGCGACCTCGGTCATGATTGGGGGCCCTGCAACTACTATTGGCCCCTACGGCATCACACCGCAAGGCGCGCGGCAACACCCCTTTGTGAGGCGAAACTTGCCGTCGGCGAAACTTGCCTTCCTGGCCCGCTTTGCGCCATGCTATCGCCTCGGCGAAGCGGGTGTAGCTCAGTGGTAGAGCAGTAGCTTCCCAAGCTACGTGTCGAGGGTCCGATTCCCTTCACCCGCTCCAATTTCTATCTAACGCCATCAATGACTTAGAGCAATTCTTGGCTAAGACCGGAAAGGCGGCTCCTCGGCTTTGCCCGACGCCTCAGTCTGGAACCCGCCTTCCTCAATGCGCTCGGCGCTACACGCAAGATAACGCGCGGGCCGAAGCCAGTTCGGGCGCTTCGCGAGATCGGATTGGCGGCCGACGTGCCCGCAGACGAACCCACGACCGAAGGAGTAATCGCGGCGTTGGGACGGCATTAACCTCAGTGGGCGCCGTGTCGGCGTGCAGCTCTATCCCGACAATGTAAATGAGCGGCTTCTAAAATTCCTCAAAGGTGCCGGCGCAGAGCCGGATCCGGTGCTTCCGTATGTCTACGCCTCTGAATCGGACGATGCGCGTGTGATTCCGTCGCGCAAGCGGTGAAGGCCGGCCGGTCGCCGTCGCGCGCCGGATTATATTGGAACGCCTCCTGCTTGAAAGAAATCCACTCTCCGAAATTTTGGCCAAAAGAAACCCTCGAACCGATCCTCGTTCAATACGAGAAGGATCATCCGGCGCCGCCACCGCGGCCAACACCGATTTGCAAGGGGCGGTGAAATTTGTCTCTTGTTCCTTGTCTCTTGTCCGCTGCCGCGAAAGACGGTTCGAAAGGCGATACCTGACGTCCGCTAATGGCACTTTTCGGACATTCCAACTGTACCGATGAATGTCCGCTATTGGGGGTAAAGCGGACATGACGCGAACGGGCCGTTATGTCGGCTAATGACCCAAAGCGGACATTCGGAGGCCGATCAGAATGGAACGGGCCTTGGCGCCGCCGGTGATATCCTGGTCATGTCGCCGAAGCGCCCATCATAGAAGAGCTTGATCGACGCACCCCCTGGAACGAAGACAACTGAGATGTCCCAACCCGTTTGGCAAAACGAGGACGCAATCGTGGACTAGTCCTTCGTTGCATCCTGTGGAAAATTAATTTCCTTAGCCGGCGCTACTGGGACGAACGACGGTCGGAGGCAGCATGAAGGCTCAGAGAGAAGGCATCAATGCGTTGGCCAAGCCAAGCGGTACAGGTTGCGTTGAATGCTTGGCGACCGGCAGTTGGTGGTTGCATCTTCGTAGATGCGCCGAATGCGG
Source organism: uncultured Alphaproteobacteria bacterium (assembly GCA_963804515.1). Taxonomy (GTDB): domain Bacteria; phylum Pseudomonadota; class Alphaproteobacteria; order Rhizobiales; family Methyloligellaceae; genus Methyloceanibacter. The sequence goes on from CAWDQR010000002.1 coordinate 114,894, forward strand.
TCACATCGGCTGCTGTGATAATTCGCCAAATCAGCATGCATCGAAACATAACGCCGCTACGGGTCACCCGATTATCACGAGTTTCGAGCCGGGGGAGCGCTGGTTTTACGACTACCGTTCAGGCGAATTTTTTGCCGGCCCGAATCTCCCCGCTCCGCACGCGCATCCGTTAGATCAGCCAGTACCGGGGCCGGCTGGGCGTGTGCCCTCAGACTGGCAAACGCTGCTCCACGAATAGGAGCCCCACGCTCCTAACCCCGCCCGCAGAGGCGGGGCCGGAATAGTAAGGCCGGAGAAAAACAAAAAAGGAGAGCCCGGCCCCTTGGCCAAGGCTCCCCCCGAATTCCCCCGTTTTTCCCTCTCGTCTTCGCGCGATTCGTTTGAGAGTAGGGTCGGCAAGCGTGGCAAATGTCGGGCGATCGCAAAATGACCGCCTAAATAAATTCGCTGCGTTACTCAAAAGTCACAACGCGCGGTCTGAACCAAAACAAAAAAAGCGCCCAACCGCTTGATGTGGTCAGGCGCCAAAAACGCATTACGCGCGTACGCCGGGAGGGAAATCCGGCGTAAAATGGGTGACGTGACTAGACGGGGGGGACTGACAACATCACCCTCAACCCTTTAGATAGTAGGTCCAGGCCTGACGTTCAAGGGGACTGACCTCCGCTTGTTCATGTCCCTCTTTTGTATCGCTCTTCGAGTTTTACACGCCCAAGGCGTTGGTTGCGAAGCGACTGGGGATTAGCAGAGCCGGTGTCTATTGTGCCCTGCCGTAAGAAGCGATTCCGCTCCTCGTCGGCTGCGCTAACCAAGGGCCTTTTTTAGCCTCGACTAGTGGAGAAGGAGTTATCGCCGCGTATCGGGACCTTTAGTCAGACTGGCACGCTCGGCGATCTTATCCATCGCCCTTTGCCAGCCCGCCTCAGCCTCGTTCATGGCCTTGAGCGTGGCATCCCTAGCTTCGGCTATCTCAGGGGAGACGTCATCGCGTTTCCACTGTTCGATAACGTACCTCACGGCCTCGCGCGCACGCTCCAACGTTCTCGATGCTTCGAAGTTGGCAATCGCTTGAGTTGCAGTCTTACTGCGCTGGCGGTATTTGCCATCGCGGGGAAGATCGGCCTTACGATCGATCTCGTCCATCTGCGTGTGGGCTCTGCTCACGCGCTCACGCGCCTCGTTGGCAGCCTCGTGCAAGGCGCTGCCAGTGCAGATACTCGGGGGCGGGCCAGCTCGCCTGCTGCGGAACGATCATTGCCCGCAGCTGTAGCTCAAAGAATTCCTTATCGTTCATCCCAGGACGGGCGGAAGGAAAAGACGTGGGGGCGCGTAATGACTCCGCAACCCTTTCCGATGGTTGATGGCAGAGACTCTGCGAATCTTCGTGGTGCGGGCGTTCAGGCTTTTTCGTGGCCAGCGGTGCTCGTTGACTTGGCTTGGGTCGCTCACCTTGTCGCGCAGCTCTTTTGGAGCGAGACGGCCAATGGCATAGCCGCTTCGCTCGCCAGAACGGCACGTAGGGTGGCGTGGCGGCGAGATGGTTGAACCAAGAGAAACTCCCTCCGCCTGAGGACAGAGGGAGTCCCTCGAAAAAGCTAGTAGTCTGTTTATCGGGCAGCTTTGAGCGTAACTGGAGTACCGCCGCATCTCCTCTCGGGTCTGCAGACGACTCGGATCGGACGGCATATAGGAGCAGGTTTCCTTATCGCGAGACCGCCAGAGACGGCCTGCAGCTCGATGCTGGTTAGTTCTCGTTCACTCACCGACATTGTTCGGTGTTGTGGATGCCCGCCGGGGCGAGGCGCTTTTGCAGCCGACAGACATGGGGGCGACGGGTCGCCTACGCTTCACAATTTGGAACGCCGGTGGATCGGGCGCACCTCGGGCAGGCCAAAATCAAATCTCGTTTAATCGGCAACTGTGATCCAGACGAATGGGATCTGCCGCCTAAGCCGAAATGGATGCGCTGGCGCACCTACAACCGCTTTGAGCAAAAGTTCGATAAGTACGAAGACGCTCTCAACGAAGGCACGTTTGCGCTCCTGGCACGCCTGATGGGCGAGGTTGGATAAGATCACCCGCTCCAACTCTTCCAATGAGTTGGGAAAGTAGACCGAGAAGGTCTGCCTTTGCTCAGCCGATAACGCGCGTCAGGTCACTGATTGGCCGCGCTTCTATCTCCCGTCAGCGCATGAAATTCTATCGGCTCGGGTTGGTGCACAAAGCATGGGGCTCCCAGGTACACCCTGTCGGGATGATCTTTCTGCCACTCAGGCATGAAGTGCAGGAAGCCTTGAGTTTGGCACTCTTGGAAACTCACGTCGCGCTCAAGCACGAGCGGCGGGTCGGCCCCGCAAATACCAGGGTGCCGCGCGACATAGGCTTGCACGGCCCCGACCATATGCGGGTTGAAGTCATCCAGAGGTGCTGAGGCAAGGCAGCTATAGACGACGATGGCAATGGCGTTCGGCATGGCTGGTTCTCCAGGCGTTCGGTTGAACTCGGACACGCTGAAGAGGCCGTTGCAAACCAGATGCCGCGAAGCTGCGACAAAAGTGCCTGTCCGTGGTGCCAAGAGGCACGCTGATCTGGGCCGCGCTCTGGCAATGCGCGGTGTCATCTATTCCTGCTCTGCCAAATGCGGAGTCAGATTGATCACAAATTGTGCAATCTAGGTGAAGGCCGCGGTCGCGAATTGCCGAATCGCCTGGTAGGCATCGACCGGGATGAAGAGCGATTACGGTTCAGCGCAGAGTAGTAATGTTATTGCTTACACGTAGGAGCTGCATCATCATGGCATATAGCAAGCGGCGCCAGGCCAAAGTAGAAGAAGCCCGTGAACCGATGCGGCGTGATTGATTCTCCGGCTGGTCCGGCTCAGGTGCTGGCGTTCCTCGCTGCGCTTCTGGCCGGCATCCTTGGCGCCGCGTCTGCTTTCGCGCAGACCAAGACCGAGATCGTCCCCGACATCTGGCAAGGCGACGTGCTCCGCCCGAAGCCGGACCTGCACAATCTCGAAAAGCTTCGCTTCGTCACCGACAGCGACTATCCGCCCTTCCATTATTTCGACGAGGAGGGTGTGCTGACGGGATTCAATGTCGATCTCGCCAGAGCCATTTGCGAGGCGCTCGCTGTCGATTGCGATATCCGGCCCGTCGAGTGGGACGCGCTTTTTTCCAGTCTCGACAGTGGCGACGCCGACGCGGCCATCGCATCGATCCGCATCGATGCCGAGTCGCTCAACAAGGCCGACTTCACCGAGCGCTACTACGCGACGCCCGCTCGCTTCATCGCGCGGAAAGACAACGCGCTCAAGGATGTCCGCAAGGAGACCGTGACAGGGAAGAAGATCGGCGTGGCGAAAGGGACCGGCCACGAGGCCTATCTGAAGCAATTCTTCCAGAGCGCCGAGGCCGTGTCCTTCGACAGCGCTGACGACGCGCAGATGGCCCTGAAGGCGGGCAAGGTGGACCTCGTCTTCGGCGACGGCATCGGCCTCACCTTCTGGCTGAACGGGGTGACGAGCGATGGGTGCTGCGAGTTCCGCGACGGCCCCTATCTCGACTCCAAATATTTCGGCGAGGGGGTCGGCATCGCCGTAAAGAGGGACAACCGCCAGCTCGTCGAGATCCTGAACTATGCGCTTGAGCAGGTGCACGCCTCTGGCCGCTACGAAAGCCTGTTTCTGCGCTATTTCCCCATGAGCTTCTTCTAGCCCTCAGCTCGGTGCCCCCTCACTGGGTGATGCGGGCGAAGTCTCATTAGAGCTCCTATCGCGGGGTCTTCGGAACGGCAACCAGAGGCTCCAGCCGAACCGCGTCGGCGCCTCGCTCTGATAGGGGTTGAGCCCGATGGTCATGCCCTGCTGCCCGGCTTTCGGCTCCGCCAGATAGGTCCGAAACAGGCGGTCCCAGAGCGACAGGTTGAAGCCGTAATTTCGGTCGTGCTCGCTGCGCAGCACCGAATGGTGCACGCGGTGCATGTCGGGCGTGACGATGAAGAGCCGCAAGGACCGGTCGAGCCAGGAGGGGAGCGCGATATTGGCGTGATTGAACATGGCGCAGGCGTTGAGGATGACCTCGAACAGGAACACCGCGAAGGGAGAGGCGCCGAGCGGCACCACCACCACGATCTTCCACAGCATGGAGAGCGCGATCTCGATCGGGTGAAAGCGCACCGCCGTGGTCACATCGATGTCGCGATCGGCATGGTGCACCTGGTGGATACGCCAGAAGAGCGGCACCTTGTGAGAAACGAGGTGCTGTGCCCAGATGGCGAGGTCGAGCACGAGCAGCGCAATCCCGAGCTTGATCCAGTCGGGCCAGGCGACCTGATTGAGCAGGCCGAGCCCGCGCTCTCTCGCAAAGAACGCCGCGGCGACCGCCGCCACCGGAACCGCAAGCATCGTCATAAGCCGCAGCACCAGCGCGTCGATCCCGGCGATGCCGAGATTGGTGAGCCAGCGCCGCGCCTTGGAGACGGTGAGCCTACGCTTCGGCCGAATAAGCTCCACCGACGCCATGACGAGGAACACGCCCAGGAACACGGCGAAGCGGCTGAGACCGTCGCTCTGGCCGAGAACACCGTTCATGGGAGCGACCCTATCAGGGAAGTCGTGGGCTTGTGAGGGTCAGTCCACGGTCCTGCTGGCGAGGCTCAGGCCCGCCACGCCCACGACCACAAGCGCGATCGAGGCGACTCTGATGAGAGTGAGCGGCTCGCGGAAATAGGCGATGCCGATCATGGCTGTGAGCGTGGTGCCCACCCCGACCAGATGGCATAGGCGACCGAGAGCTCGAGCCGCTTGAGCGCGAAGATCACGGCGGCCGCCGAGCAGATATAGAACACGAACATGCCGATCGACGGCAGAAGCTCGGCGAAGCCCCGCGACAGCTTCATCGAGGTGATGCCGGCTACCTCGAACAGAATGGCGGCGAAGAGAAAGATCCAGGGCATCCAGGACAAGGCCAAAGGCTTCGCATGGCGTTTGCGACTCAGAGCGCTTTTCGCGCTTGCTGCACTCAACAGCGAAATTGCATGATGCCATGATGACAGCCGGCGTGTCACCATGGGGCCCCACCGCCGCTAGAGCATCTCGAGCGGCTGGGCACCGCGGGGCGGCGGGAAGGCGCGTGTCAACGCGGCAAGGTCGGCTTGGCTCAGCTCGAACTCGAGCGCGGCCCGGTTCTCGCGCACATGCGTTTCGGTCGTGGCCTTGGGGGTCACCATCATGTCCTTCTGCCGGAGCACCCAGGCGAGCGCGATTTGTGCCGGGGGCGCACCATGGCGCGCCGCGATGCTTACAAGCGTGCGGTCGCGCAAGATGCGCCCCTGCTCGATCGGCGAATAGGCCATAATAGGAATAGTGCGGGCACGAGCAGGCAGATCAGGCCGAAGGCGATGCCGAGCAGGCCGCGCAAGCCAACCGCCCACCAACTCTCGGCCAGAACCTCGCTCAACGCGTCGTAGCGTGCTGCGTCAGATGCGGACATTTGAACTTTCCCGGTGCCGCGGTTGCCATGATTGCCTTTTTTAGAGGTCCCAATTGCCAGGCTTTTGATCGCGTCAGACCAACGCATGTCACGCGCGATTCGATTGCGGGCCAATAATGCCGCCAATCCGAAGCTGGAGCCGCTTTTTTTCCTCGGTTTCCACACCCCCGCCAAGCCTCCAAAGCGAGGATTCGCTGGGGCCGGCCGAGCCCGAGGGGTAAGGGGGTGCGAGCCCGTGACCTCACGATGTCCGCAACCGCCTCGTCATTGACATCGCCAGCCTCAAATAAGTTGGGCCGTTTCGCCCGTCAGGCGAAAGCAGGAATCCGCTGCCAGGAATCGCCGGAAGCGGAGGCGTGCGAATCTCGTCTGCGCGGTAATGACGCGCGCTGGACGCCTGAGCCGCACGCCGCCGCGCCACGGCCCAGTCTTTATTCCGTGCTGTAATTTGGCCTAAGGACTGAAGTCAGGGCCAAACCCCGGGGAGCAAGATGCGGAAGGCGCCACTCACTCTGTGCGTGGTCGGCGGTGGATTTACCGGCGCGGCGGCGGCGATCGCCTGCCTTGGCCGGCTTGACCAGCCATTTCGCCTCGTCGTGGTGGAGCCAAGCGGTTCGCTCGGGCGGGGCGTCGCCTATGGCGCCCACCATCCGCTGCATCTGCTCAACGTGCGCACCCGTGACCTTTCGATCCGCGCCGGCCAGCCCGGCGATTTCCTGAACTGGGCCTTTCGCCAGCTCGACCAGGGCGAGAACCATGCGGGCCTGCATGATGGCCTCGCCCACACCTTCTTGCCGCGCCAGCTTTTCGGCGAATATGTCCGCCAGCGCTTCTTCGAGACGGCCGAGGCGAGGCGCGACGTGGAGCTCAAGCTCGTCAATGCCGTGGCGACTGCCTGCGTCGGAGACCGCGGCCGCTTCCGTCTTCATTTCGACCGCGCCGAGCCAATCGGCGCCGACATTGTGCTACTGGCCACGGCCTATGGCCTCCCGGCGTCATCGGGCAATGCAGCACTTGCGCCTTTCGATATCTTGTCCCGCGATCAGCTGATCGGCGCAAAGTCGATGGCGCTGATCGGGTCTGGCCTGACCATGGTCGACGTTCTCTCGAGCGCCCGCCGCGACGGGTTCCAAGGCAAGGTTACGGTGATCTCGCGGCGCGGACAATTGCCGCGGCCGCACGCAGCGAAAGGCGTCGTGCCTCAACAGATCGGCCTCCCCCGCTCCAAGCGCGTGGCCGTGCTCACCTCGGCGGTCGCCATTGCCTGCGAGGCGGCGGAGGCGCACGGCACCCCTTGGCAGGCTATCATGAACGGCCTGCGCTCCTCCTTGCAGGACATTTGGCAGAGCCTCAGCGTGGAGGAGCAGGCCCGCTTCCTGCGCCACGTCCGCCCCTTCTGGGACGCGCATCGCCACCGCTTGCCGCTCGAGGTGCATGGTCGCCTGCAGCAAGAATTCAGCGCAGGCCGCGCCATGCTCCTGCGCGGTGGTGTAACCGGGGTCGAGCGGGACGGCCAAGGCTTCAAGCTGACCCTGCAGAGGCGTGGATCGGAAAAAGCCGAAACGATGTCCGCCGACCTTGTCTTCGATTGCACCGGGCACCGGCCGGATCTTGCATCTCCCCTGATCAAGAGCCTGCTGAGCCAGGGCCTCGCGCGCGAGGACGCCCACCGCCTCGGTCTTGCCGTCGAGCGCAACGGTCAGGTCGTGGGCAAGGATGACGCCCCAACGCGCGGGCTGTTCGCGCTCGGACCGCTTTGCCAGGGATCACTCTGGGAGATCACTGCGGTGCCTGAGATCGTGAGCCAGTGCGACGCCGCGGCGCAAAGCCTCGCCACTCTGCAGCAGCCTGTCTCACGCGCGGTGGAATTCTCCTCCTGAGCGGGGGCGAATTGGTTAACGCCAAGGGCATTATGGTTAACGGCTCGGCCCCAAAAAAGTCACGAAACTGGTGATTCTGAGCGTGTTACCTGCGGGGTAGACCGCCGCAAACGTTAATTTGCCTGTGTAGCCGTCATCACGCCGGGGCCGGGGGGCAGAAGCTGATGACCGATGCGTATCGCGGCACTGTTCGCGCTGTTTGGCGCCCTCGGATTGTCATACCCGTGCGCCGCTCAAACCGAGACGCCGGACAATGACCCGATACGAACCAGCTCCGCGCCGAAGCAAGCGAATGTGATGGAACCTCAGCTGCTCGCGCCGTCCGAGTCGTTGCCCCACGCCGCCACGGCACCGCAGCAAGCCTACATCCCCCCGCCTCAGCCCGTGCCCATGGTCTCGACGCCCGCGATGGTGGCGATCACGCCATCTGAGCCGCTGCCAGCGTTCTCGACGCCCGACCGCCTACTCGACTGGGTCTACAGCTACCGCAAGCACCCGAGCCCGTCCCGCGTGCCGGCGGCCGTCCGGGCCATGCGCGAATTGAGGCTCTTCGCCGACGAGGAGAAGTCTGCCTTCTGCACGGGCTTCATCGCGGGCGTGCTCGGCGACAATCCGAAAGACGGCCCTAATCTCGTGGCTAAGATGTTCCCGATGCCCGACAAGGACCAGGCCGTCATCATCAGGGCCATCGCCTATTCCGGCCGACCCGATTGGCGTGACCTCCTGACCAAGTTCAAGGGCCGTATGGCGCTCCGCCAGCCTTTGATCGACTCTTACCTTTCGGGCCAGGCCAAGCCCCTGATGCAGGCTGATCTCGACGGCTCGCCGGTGATCTATGCGCTTTGGGGCTATTACGTCGCCACCGGACACACCGAACCGGTGGTCCGCATTATGCAGGCCTTGCGCTGGTCCAAGAACACGGACGACGGCAGCTTTTCCTGGAGCAAGATGGTGTCGGGTTGGAAGCACGATCCGAGTGCCGTCGACAAGATCAAGACCGGGGGCACCGCAAAATGGACGCTTGCTTCTTATGCGGAGCGCAACCGCGACCTTCTCGACCTCTACCGCGCCGAATACGACCGGCAGCCGGAAGAGATCGCGCGTCCTCTAAAGGACGTGATCGAGGCGGCGGAGGTCTTCGAATCCGAGAAGGTGCGCAAGGATCAGTTCGGCGCCATCGAGGACGCTCAGAAGCTGGCGGCCACCAATGAAGCGGGGATGTCCAAAGCCGCGACCGCGGGCTCCATCGCCATCGCCACGGGCTGCGTCGCGGCGGGCGCGCTTGGTCAGGTTTATATCGCCGTGCCTTGCGTGATCGGCGGCGCGCTCTATACCGGCGCCGTGAAGCTGATGCATTAGAGCTGGACCGTCAGCCTTTGCGTCTTGCTAGGGTCCGCCCTTCCGGCGCCGTCGCATCTGAAGAAGCCGTCAACTTTGCTCCCGAGCTTTTCCGCGACCCGCTCCAGCGCGTAGCGGTCGCTCGTTGCTGGAACCGGGATTCCCCAATGAGGACGGTCGGCTTTGGCCGGGAGAGTTCGCGCGGGTGCGCGTGCTCGTCAATACGCTGAAGGATGCCGTGACGATCCCGCCGCGGCGGCAGCGTCTGTTCCGCGAGTTCGCCATCACGGTAAGGCGCGCCGACCGCGTAAGCAGATCCTCGGCACTTCCTCCAAACCGAAATTCGCTGGTGAGCGCCACGAGAACCCCGCTTGCAGGAGCCCAGCCAGTGCAAGCGGGTGGTATCCAGCGGGCGCCCAGATCGCGGCTGCTCCAGACCTCGACCTTGGGGGGCGCGCCGGGGACAGCGAAGGCCAGGGTACGCAGAAGACCTGCCACAGGGAGGATTTGGACCCTCTGCCGCCTGTGCCGTCGCCCCGCAAAGGAGCACGATCACCGCGGTGAGAAACGGCTTCACGAGACCTCAACCCTTGGCATTTGCCAACGACTCGTCGGCACCACGCCACAGCGGAGCGCGTCGAGCGCTACCGCCCATAGGCAGCGAGCCATTTGCTTTGCAACTCAATGCCTGCACTGGCTGGTTCCGGCGGCTATACCGAGAGGGCATCCGTCACAACGCGTCGTGGGAGATCAAGGTGTACTGGCTGGAGGGTTGGGCGATCTGTCCTATTTCAATCGCAGCTTTCGCCGCCGCTTCGGCGCGACCCCCAGCAGAGCTGCGCCACGGCCTTCGCCGGGGCTAAGCATCGACTGCCCCCGAAGCACGTCGAGTTAGCGTGTGAAGCATAAGACCGGTCATCCGCGCGACGGCGGGGGGCACCGCCCGGGTGGCCCTACTCCGAGCCGCGGCGGATCATGTAGCCCACGAGCACGCCGACGCCCAGGGCCACGACCAGCGAAGCCGCGAGGTTGTCCCTCATGGTCTCCTCGGCGTCATGGGCCGTGTCGGTGGCGAGCTCCGCAGCCCGGCCCCATTGGCGGTTCGCGATCTTGCCGAAGGAGCCGGTGAGCTCCTTGAGATAAGCGCGCATGGCGTCGAGTTGGTCGTGCAGGTCGTCAGCATCGAGCTCCTTTAGGAGTTGGCTCGCCTTCTGCTCAGTCCTGCCCCAGCTCGTCATTGGCCTCTCCTCTCAGCGCAAATAATGAATTTCGGCGACAGAACGATGAAAACAGCGCGCGAGTTCCAATGAAATGCGAGCGCCCGCCCAAAGGGCGGACGCTCGCAATTTCCAACTTAGGCGCTGTTAGCCTGCGCAATCTTTCATGCCGGTCATGGCCTTCTTAGCCTCGGCCTCCGTCTTGTAGGGGCCGCCCATGCTCTTCATCGAGCCTGTGGGCTGGCTGTGCATCATCGTGCATTTATGGCTGGCGGGATCGAATGCGACATAGAACTGCTCGGCCAGCGCCGGGGTGGCAAAACCGATAATGAGGGTCGCGACAACGATATATTTGCGCATTTATACGTCTCCTTGGGATAGTGGCCTGGATCGCTAAACATGTGGCCACCATGGGAACGCCTATCCCACAATTCCGGCGGATTTCGGTATGAAATCGCCCTGAATGGTGGAAATTCCGGAAATTCGCCGCGCCGAGTCCAGTAAGCTCAAGAATAGGTGAAGCCGAGTTCGGCAAGTTTTCGCACATTCGAAAGGCCGCGTCTGCGGCGCACAGCGCCTTTAGGCCCGCTCGATGACGGCCCGTCACAATTAAGTTACGGGTAAGTGATGGGGCCCTAGAGCAGCGTGTTGCGCGCCCGGATGCCCCGCTCGATCGCTGCCGTCGTCAGTGTATCGAGCTCGAGCCTGTCGCCGAGCAGCTCGAGAAAGCGTATCTCCTCGGCCTTGACCTCCTGGTCGGCCGCGGCCACTTCGAGTGCCACGGCATAAGCCGTCTCGCGGAGCTTCTTCGGCAGCGCGGTATGCACGAGCCGCAGCACGTGCTCGAGCCCCCCGCCGGCGCTCAAAACCTCGCCGCAGGCCTCGGCGGTCTTTACCAGCCTCTCCTGGTCGAAGTCGGCGAACACCGGGAGATTGGAGACGATCTCGCCGATGCGGGCGAGCTCGGCGTCGGTCATGGTGCGGTCGACGGCCGAAATGGTGACCATCACATAGATGAGGGCGGCGTGATGGCTCAACGGCTCGGTCATAGCTCAAGCTCCCCTAACTCATGTCCGGCTAAGTCCGCGCGGGACCGTAGAGAATTGCGTTTTTCCCGGCAAGCACCATGTCGGGACACGCTAACCCCACCCGGCAAGTCCCGGATCAAGTCCGGGCCTTGCGACCTTTCCAGAAGGGGAGGGAGCCGCGCTTGCGGCACGGCACGGCTTTAATCCTCCCCGCGCGGGAAGGGGGTGCCGCGCCAGGCGCGGCGGGTGGGGCGAAGGGCGCACCCCCAAGCCCGGAAAGACTGGCGTGGGGTAGCAATTTGTGAAATTTGTCGGTCTACAGTCCCATCAAACCTCGACAAACTTCGACGCGCCCTCTGCCATGACCACCCCTACCCGTCCCAAGACGCCTCGCGCCAAGGCACCGAGCAAGAAGCGCAAACCCGAGATGCAGCTGCAAGCCGAGGCGAGCATGGTGCACACCAAGGGCCCGCGGCCGCGCGAGAGAGAGGGCGAACAGGCTTTGCAGCCCAAGCTCGAAATTAGTTCTGAGCTTCTCGCCTACGCCCATGTGAGCAAGGCCTGGCCCTTCGAGGAGGCGCGGAAAGTGGTGAGCCGCTTGAGGCGGCTGCCCAAGCCTACCGGCGCCATCATCTTCGAGACGGGCTACGGGCCCTCCGGCCTCCCCCATATCGGCACGTTCGGCGAGGTCGCCCGCACCACCTTTGTGCGCCACGCCTTCCGCGTGCTGACTGAGGACAAGATAGCGACGCGACTGATCTGCTTCTCCGACGACATGGACGGCCTGCGCAAGGTGCCGGACAACATCCCCAACAAGGACATGGTGGCGGAGCATCTCGGCCGGCCGCTCACCCAGGTGCCGGACCCCTTCGGCGACCATCCGAGCTTCGGCCATCACAACAATGCGCGGCTGAAGGCCTTCCTCGACACTTTCGGTTTCGACTACGAGTTCCTCTCGGCGACGGAGTGCTATACGTCCGGCCGCTTCGACGCCACGCTGCTGAAAGTGCTTCAGCATTACGACGGCGTGCGCGATGTGATCCTGCCAACGCTCGGCCCCGAGCGCACCGCCACCTACAGCCCCTTCCTGCCGATCTCGCCGGTGACGGGCCGCGTGCTGCAGGTGCCGATCATCGACCGCGACGTGGCCTCAGGCACGATCATCTATAAGGAGCCGGAGACCGGGAAGCTCACCCAGGTTCCCGTCACGCGTGGCCATTGCAAGCTGCAATGGAAGGCCGACTGGGCCATGCGCTGGGCCGCGCTCGGCGTCGACTACGAGATGGCAGGCAAGGACCTAATCGATTCCGTGCGTCTCTCCGGCCATATCTGCCGCATCCTGGGCGCGCAGCAGCCAGAGGGCTTCATCTACGAACTCTTCCTCGACGAGAAGGGCGAGAAGATCTCGAAGTCCCGCGGCAACGGCCTCACCATCGAGGAATGGCTCAACTATGCGAGCCCCGAAAGCCTCGCGCTCTATATGTATCAGACCCCGAAAAAGGCGAAGCGCCTCTATTTCGACGTGATCCCGCGCGCGGTCGACGAATATGTCGGGCACGTCGCAGCCTATCCGCGCGAGGGGCCGGACGTCAAGCTGATGAACCCGGTCTGGCACATCCATTCGGGCGAGCCGCCGGAGGCCGAGCTCCCCATCAGGTTCGCGCTGCTGCTCAATCTCGCGAGCGCGTCAAACTCCGAGGACAAGGACGTGCTGTGGGGCTTCATCCGCCGCTACGCGCCCGAGGCCACGCCTGAGGCGCACCCGCTGCTCGACCAGCTCGTGGGCTACGCCATTCGCTACTTCCATGACTTCGTGAGGCCGGCCAAGCGCTACCGCGCGGCGGACGCGCGCGAGCGGGCGGCGCTGCTCGATCTCGACGCGCGGTTGGCCAAGTTGCCGAAGGCCGTGCTCGCCGAGGAAATCCAGGCGCAAGTTTACGCGGTCGGTAAGGAGCACGGCTTCGAGCCGCTTCGCAGTTGGTTCGGGGCGCTCTACGAGGTGCTGCTCGGACAGACGCAAGGGCCACGCTTCGGCTCTTTTGTGGAGCTTTACGGCGTGCCGGAGACCCGCAGTCTCATACAGAACGCCCTCAAGTAGCGCGAACCCACGACTGGGGAAGCGCGGTAGGGCAACCAGACAGAATGCCCTCAAGTAGTGCGAAGCCACGACTGGGGAGCGCTAGGGCAAACCAAGTAAGGCGCTCGCCCGCGAACTCATCGCCTCCTAGCGCGTCACCCCTTCCCGCGACGGAGTTTGGCGCGGGCGTTCGGCACCCATGAAGCTCAACTATGCCCTTGTTGCCGCTCTGATCCTTGGCTTTGCCGGCGCTGCCGTCGCTGCCCAACACCAGTTCTTCATCGTCCAGGACAAGGACAAGAACTGCCGCATTGTCGAGAGCAAGCCGGACGTGGCGGACAAGCAGGTGGTCCAGGTCGGCAAGGAGGTCTATCAGACCCGCGAAGAGGCCGAGGTCGACATCAAGGTCATCTGCGTCACCCCGTAACGGCGTTTCGTGCGCCGTCCGATCGAGCGGCGCTTGTCAATTCAAAGGCGCGAGCTGCGCGAAGCGGCCCGCGCCTTTTGGTGTCATTATGTGGCCGGATGTGGCCGGACGGTCCGGGTAGTCGGGATCATCCGCTTTGGGCTTGCATTTAGGCTCGCAGCTCCAGGCCTCGTTCGCGTGGGGGTGAGGCTCGCAAGGTAGCTCCGATGCAGTCGGGGGCGCCTCGACCGGCGCCCCGAGCGGATTGATGCAGAGCGCGTGGCCCGTGACCGGGTTCACCTCCGCTTCGAGACAGGCCTTTGCTGCCGCGGGCGCGGCTCCATCGCCGGGATCGGCGGCGAGCGCCTGGTTCGCCCAAAGCGCAAGCCCGAGCGCGATAGGGGTCATGACTCTTCGCATAATGTCCTCGGTGAAATCCCTCGCGCTCAGCATACAGAACCTTGGCGCCCCCGCGAAGCCCCATCCGCCCGGAGCCTGGAACCAACCGCGCGGTCCTGCGTTTGAACCTCGTCGCGGCCGAACGGCAGCAGCCCCGCTGCCAAAGCGCCCCCCGCGCCGGCCGCGAGCAGAGACTTGGCGTCAGTGAGAAGCCCGGCTTGGCCCCAAGTCGGGCTTCTTTTCATTTGCCGTTACCCGTGCCGAACGCTCGTCCAGGCAGGAGCAACGTCGCAAAAACCGAGAGTCCAGCCATTGAGCGGCTCCGGCGGGGCACGGAGGGGGGAGCGGAGGGACCCGGAGCCGCTAGCGGGGGAACCGGTCATACGCGAAACGAGGCCACTGACCTACCCGCTCTGGCCATCCTTAACCACAATCAAGGCAGGAACGAGGAGGCGGCCTTAGGACTTCAGCCAGCCGAGCGTTCTGGCCGTTTTGTAGGCGGCCTTCCAGGCCTGGGCCAAGAATTTCACCTTCGACGGGGTGAGATCGTCACGCATCCCATCGGTGGCAATGAGCATGGGGAAGTAACCGTCCTTTCGATAGGTCACCTCGAACCCCGTGTCGGCCGTCCTGATGACGATGTCACGATCATCGAGCACTCGGACGGTCAGATCTGCTGTGTCGCTCATTGCGTTGAGCTCTCATGTAAACATTAATCATAGCATAGCGGCGAAGCTCGCGTAAAACGTCCTATTTTCATCGTGTTTCATAGCGGCGTCATACAATCGGCCTCCGCGCTGCCGTTTCTCGCCTTCAAGGGGCTGCGGATCCAACGCGGCCTAAACACAGGAGATGGAAATGACCCAATCAAAGCTCGGGCTGGCTGGTGTGGTCGCGGCCGTTGCGCTTGGCGTTATGGGCAATGCTGTGCCCTTCGAAAGGGAGGCCTCTCGATCAGGGAGCAACCTCGTGATCGCCGGCGACGAGACCACGCCAGCTGGCGCAGCGACGAAGGGGAATGCCGAGGAGTCGGCAAAGATGGGCAAGGACGAAGGCGCCCATACGGGGCCGAATCTGGGCGCCACGCCGGAGAACGACACGAGCAAGATCGATCAGCCGGCCCGCAGAAATATCCCGAGCAACAGCTCTGACGACTAGGATGCCCCCGGGCAGTAATCATCTCCCCAGGGATAAGCAGAGCTGCACGCGCTTCACCCCTCCCAAATCACCCGCCGCCCCAAAGGCCGAGGTGCTCGGTCTTGGCGGCTTGCAAGGCCTCGGAAAGCGCGGGCTCCGTGCCGGGCTGGGGCGTCGCCCAGCCGCGGCGCACGAGCCAGGTGGAGAGATCTTGGCCCATGACGCTGCACCGCGCGGTAAAGTCGCCGGTCTCGCCGCCCGGCGGCACGGTGCAGGTGACGGCGCGGGTGCGGATGAGAAGGGTGAGCGCCGCGCGCGCCCGCGCCCCGCAGGGCCAGCTGCTGCCGTCCGCTTTCTTGCAGGTCTCATCGGCCTCGCGCGCCTTGACGCCGTCGAGCCTGATGACCACGGCCTTGGATGGAAGCAAGCCTGCCTCGAGCGTGCCCGCATCGCGCACCTTCACCTTGAAATAGCGCTTGGCCGGCGGGGGCCCGGGCGTGGTGGCGTGAGCCTGGTCCTTCAACGCCGCGTCCCGCTCGGCTTCCGCCTGCTCCCGCGCCAAGAGAGTCTTCTTTGGCTCTGCCGGCTTGGGCTCGTCGGGCTTCGATCCTTCGGCTTGAGGCGTATTGCTGGCCACGGCGCCCTTTGGTTTAGGGGCTTCCACCGCGGCGGTCGCGTCGCTTGTCACGGGCGCTGGCGAGGCTGGGGCGGCCTGCTGCGCTTTCTCGGCTCCGGCCTCGACACTCTTATGCGTTTCCCATGGCCTCAAGAACAAAAGGAGCACGGCGGCTCCGAGCAACAGCGAGACGAGCAAAGAGAGGAGCTTCATCCCGGTGCTCCGCTATTGGCTCGCCCAGACGATGCGCGCCATCCAGTCGATGCGCTCGACCGGAAAGACGAGGTTGGGGTGGTCGGGCTTGAACGAGGCGAGTTCCACCGTCTTCGCCGTGCGCCGCACCAGGATCTTGGCCATCACCTCGCCGTCCGTCGTGCGCAGCACCACGCGGTCGCCTTTGCGCGAGGCGGAGTTGGGGGAGACGATGAGGGTATCCCCGTCGCGGTAGAGTGGCTGCATACTGTCGCCGGTGACCTCGAGCGCATAGGCGTTCTCGTCGTCAACGCGCGGGAAGCGGATCCGATCCCAGCCGCCGCCTACGGGGAAGCCGCCATCGTCGAAGAAGCCGCCGGCGCCGGCCTGGGTCAGGCCGATCAGCGGGATGGGCTGGGAGGCTTGCGTAAGCTTGGGAACTCGGGGTCGAGCAGGCCCACGAAGTCCTCGACGCTCGCGCCGGTCGCGGTGAGCACCTTGGCGAGGCTTTCGGTGGTGGGCCAGCGCGGGCGCCCTTCCGTGGTGACCCGTTTGGAGCGGTTGAAGGCGGTGGCATCGAGGCCGGCACGCTTGGCGAGCCCCGAGGGCGAAAGACCGTAGCGGCGCGCCAGCGCGTCGATCGCAGTCCAGATCTTGCCGTGGGTGAGCATGGTTGCCCATGCCAGAATTTATACCTATTTCTAGGAATTATGGCTTATTCGCACCACGGTAGTGTCTCAGTCAAACTGAGACACTACCCGCACCACCTGGTCCACCGTATTCAGGGCTGGGTCGGGCTTGCTTGTTCCGCCTTCGTCGCCCGGCTAGTGTTCAAACAACCATGGACGGGACGGTCTACAAGATTTGCAGCAAGGCCGCGCTCGCCGAGGCGAGGGCAAAAGGGGGCTTCGAGGGCTCCAGCGACGACCTCCACGACGGCTTCATCCATTTCTCCTCTGCCGAACAGCTGGAAGGCACGCTCACCAAACACTTCGCCGGAGAGGCCAATCTCGTTCTGCTCGCCGTCAACACGGAAAGACTTGGCGAACGCCTGCAATGGGAGCCTTCGCGCGGCGGTGAGGTCTTCCCCCATCCCTATGGGCCCCTCGACCTCGGCGTGGTGCTGTGGGTCGAGCCGCTCACCCTTGGCGCTGACGGGCGCTATCGCCTGCCCGCTCGTGTCCTTCCGTGAAGGCTCTTCTCGGCCTTGGCCAGGCTCTCCTACATGCGCTTGACCCGGAGCGCGCCCATGAGCTGGCCGTCAAGAGCCTCGAGCTTGGATTCTATCCGCGCGCGCCAGCGCCCGACGATCCGCGCCTTGCGCAAAAGCTGTGGGGCCTCGGCTTCGGGAATCCGATCGGCATGGCAGCGGGCTTCGACAAGGACGCCCGCGTCTATAGACCGCTGCTCGCCATGGGGCTGGGCTTCGTCGAGGTGGGAACGCTGACGCCGAAGCCGCAACCCGGTAATCCGAGCCCCCGCATCTTCCGCTCCGCCGCCGACGGGGCGATCATCAACCGGCTCGGCTTCAACAATGCGGGGCAAGAAGCGGCGTTATCCCGCTTGACGGCACGGCGGCAGGGCATCCTCGGCGTGAATATCGGTGCCGGCAGAGACAGTAAAGATCGCATCGGCGATTATGTTTCCGGCGTCGCGCGCATGGGCGCCGTCGCGGACTATCTCACCATCAACATCTCCTCGCCCAACACCCCGGGTCTGCGCGATCTGCAAGCGCCGGACGTCCTGGATGCCCTGCTCGCGCGCGTGAAGGCTGCTCGGCGGGCGGCGGAGAGATCGCCGCCGCTTCTCGTCAAGCTCGCCCCCGATATCGCCGATGCCGCTCTCCCCGAGATTATCCAAATGATACAGGCTCATGCTGTCGACGGTATCGTGGTGTCGAACACGACGCTTGCCCGCGACGGCCTGACGGACCGGAGCTTTGCCAGGGAGACGGGCGGTCTCTCGGGGCGGCCGCTCTTCGCACGCTCGACCCGCATGCTGGCCCGAATCTTTCGGTTCACCGAAGGGAAGCTCCCGCTGATCGGCGTGGGCGGCATTGATTCAGGTGCGACCGCGCTCGCCAAGATCGAGGCCGGCGCCTCGCTGCTCCAGCTCTATACTGGGCTCGTGTTCGAAGGACCCGAGCTGATCGTCCGCATCAAGCGGGCGCTGATCGAGACGATGGAGCAGGCCAAGCTCGACAGCCTCACGCCGCGGATCGGACGCCGTGCCGAGGCTTGGGCGGAACGGCCGCTTTCGTGACCGAGGGTACTGAGCCTAAGCTTCGCGGTTGCGCGAATTGGCGTCGAGCACGTCGCTTCGGCTTCCGTGCCCCACCAATTTGAGCACACGGGCGATGAGCCACACGGGGAAGACGATGACCGCGCCGAGCAGGAAGTAGCGCATGGCCTTCTCCACCGCGGCAAAGCCCATATCGTAGATGCGGGCGATCAGCCGCCGCAAGCTGTCGATGATGTCGAACGGACTGAAGCCGAGCGCTGCGAGGAGCACGCCCACTACCAGGGATAGGATCGCGAGCCTGATCAGCACCAAGCCCGGATTGCCGCCAAAAAAGCGTTCCATGTCTTCGCTCCGCTTGTCCGTCCTACGCATCACGAATCGCGATGCGGAAGCCTATCAGCAGAATTGGTGAAGGATGAAGGCAAGGTCAAGGACGAGACGCCATGCGCGGAGCCAAGAGGCTGCTTGCTTCCAGAGCCGTTCGCTGGCTGGTTCGCGGCGCGCGGCTGGCGTCCCCACGCGCACCAAGCTGGCACTGCTCGACCTCGCGCGCGGCGGTCGTGACACGCTGCTGATCGCCCCGACCGGGGGCGGCAAGATGCTCGCCGGCTTTCTGCCGAGCCTAGTCGATCTCACCGAACGCGGGCCCAAGCGGCAACGAGGCCTCAACACGCTTTACGTCTCGCCGCTGAAGGCGGGCATGAAGCGCGCCAGCATCGTCGATCACAAGGCAATCGGGCTGAACTCGCCGCGCTGCGCCGCACGCACGGCCTGCAGGCGAGCCAGGCAGCGGCCAAGGCGGGCGTTAACACAAGGAGCTGGCGCAAGTGGGAAAGGGGGGGCCGATTCAACACATCGTCGTTTCTGAAAATTTGCCGCGCCTTCCATTGCTCCGGTGACTGGCTGGCGCTCGGCCGGCCGTTTGGCCGGACAAAGACATGAGCCTGCTCCTCTACCGGGCCCGGCTCCTGCTCTGCCGCTGCCTGCTGACCCTATCGGAAAGCGCCTTCGCTCTAGCCGTCGCCGTTGCCCCTGAGGAGGTCAGCGGCTTCGGCGGGCGTCGGGGAGCTTGGCACTGAGACAAAATGACCAATCCGGTAGCAACCGAAAGTGTTAAGCCGCCCAATGTGATGGGAGTTCTCCCTGCCCCCATCACGGTTCCCCCCAAAGGAACCGAAGAAGCCCCGATGGTACCCCTTGTCGGGGCTTCTTCATGCCTCAGGGCGTCGGTTTCGGTCGGCGCCTCTGGGCGCTAGTCGGCATTCACAAATGACTAAACGCCGTCCACACCATGGAGATAACGAGAGGCCAGCAGCTTCGCAGGCGCGCGCAGGGCCGGTGACCTCCCGACATTTCACGCGCTGCAAAATGGCTGGCAGGGTGAAACGGGAGCTATAATGGGCGCGCTCAAAGTGACGGATGATGCTCCATGACCGAATGGCAGCCGATAAAGACGGCCCCCAAGGATGGACGCTTGCTTTGGCTCACGCGCGGAGACGGGGAGCCGCAATTGGGGTGGTGGTCGAGCAAGGTAAACGCCTGGGCTTTCCAGACCAAACCCTCGTTTGATGGGCAGCCGAACTCGGTGGAAACCGGAGGCAGCCGACCCAGCGAAAACCGAGTTTGAGCCCAGCCAGTCCTAAGGCTAGAACCTCAACCCGTCTTAGGGATCACAGTGCCGGATTGCGCAGCGGCCCGGTAACTCGGGGGAGAACATGAGGGAGCGAGGCAAATGATAACGAGAATCAGTTTGGCAGCGGCCATAATCGTAGCAATGACCATCGCCGCATGGGCACGATGTCCGGAAGGGACTCGCCAGAAGTGCGTAACACACGGCGATAAAATCTCGTGTGCGTGCTACCCAGCACGGTAGCAGTCAGTCAGCCGGCCTTTGCCCGGTAAATCGACGCCCTTGCTGAGCCCGGTTGCTTTGTCGGGTCCGACATTCTCTCTCCTGCTAGGTCCCTTGCCCGCTCACTGCACCGCCCGGCTAGGTGCTATAGCCAGCCCCTCGCGATCGCCACGACCGCTATTGCCGCCACGAGGCTGCAGCTAGAAACCACGATGCCCCACCAAGTGGGCTTGGGGCTGCTATCGCTGGGGCGTTCGTTCATTGCACCGCCCTCGACGGCAGCTCACTCATGGCGCTGCACGACCTGTCTCGTAGCTCATGCGCACCAGCGTCTCGAGGTAAAGCGTGCCCTCAACCTTTGAGTCGACCGCCGTTAGTCGGGGCTTTTCATATCCGATCGCCGCTTTGGCCGCCTGAACACGCAACTCAATTGGTTGTGTCTGGTCCTTGTAGACTCCCATTAGGAGGGCGTGCGCGTCTCCCGCAAAAGCCTGGGCGCCGAGTGCGTCAGCAATCTTCACTGCCGTCTCGGCTTGAACGCGCTCCAGTGCTGCGGTGCGCTTGTTTTTTACCCCGCGCTTCCGGCCGCCTGTCTTGGGTCGTCCAGCCACTTCTATTTCTTTCTATTATAGCCCAGGGCTGCCGCGCCACTGGCCGTCTGTTTTTAGCTTGGTTGGATCGCCATGTTGAATTTTATCCCAAGCACTTATCGTATGATTGATCTGATCATCGACGTTTACTTGGCCATGGAATTGCGCGATGTCGAAAAGGTTCGTTGCGGCCTGGACGGCACCCTGCCCAGCCCTTTCTTCGCCAGTAGCAATCGCCCCGCCGAATTCCTCCGGGTTGGCCTGGATGCGCTGGTAATCATCGCTTGGCGTTGCCAACGGTGCGACTTGGGGGACGCCGGAATAAGGTATGTCAGCGATTTTAGCCTCCCGATCCTAGACGCGGATAAGGCTAGCTGGTGGTCGCATCGGCGTTGCCCTCAAGCTCGAGCCAACCGCGCCGCAGCTTCACGCCTCTCGCGCTCAGGCATTGCAACAGCGCGCGCCGCGTCCATTCCGCTTGCGTGGTGTGGTCGAGCTCGGCCGCTTTGGCGATTGCCTGACGCATTCCACGCGGGGCCTTCACGCGCAAATCCTCGGGGAAGATTCCGCGCCCGTCTTCAATGACCGGTCGATAAGCTTCTTGCTGCATTCGTACCTCCGAGCACTTGCTCATTGTTTGTGAGTACGAAATGCGAGTCAGGATTGGTAGGTCGTTTCCGCCGTTTCTGCCGCGGCGTCAATTTGTGATCCCTTCGGCGCGCAGGAATTCGTTGAAGCTCATATGCGGGACCCCCTCAGCTTCACAGACATCTGGGATTTTCTGCCTCTTGTCGCTGGCCTGTGTAGCGGCCAGCTTCTTCTCGGAATCCGCTTATCGCACTTTGCCGCCGGACAATATGGCCCAGCTCATGCGCTAGCGTGAAGGCCTGCGCACTTGGGGCCTCATTGGAGAATACCATTATGGGGAGCGGAGAAGCGAAAATGCACATTCCGCGAGCGCCGAAGTGCTGCAGTCCAGAATTCTTGGCAACCAGTACCCCCTTCGCCTCGATTTTGCTGCGAAGGATTTTGACAAAACCGTCCCGCTCCGATGCCTTTAGAGCTAGTTGCTCTTCTACCGGAATGTCGATTATCTCGCGGACGCGAACCGCTGTCGTGTTGGCATCATCCCCCTGCGCAGCGTAAATCTTGTCTGGCAGTTTCGGCGGCTGTTCACCGAGAAGCTCGTATAGGTCTAGCGCATTAATCCGAACTTCTTCTGCCTCAGATTGTATCAGGACTAGCTCGTGCCTTTCCTTCGGGGATTCGGCCTCCCGGTGCATCCGGAAATCGGGCACCAGTGTCGGCTCTTTCACCGTCGGCCTGCGTTTGGCAAAAAAACTCTAGGAAGGGTCGGTCATACACTTGGGCAAGCTTACGAGCCTGCCGAACCGTCGGGACCCTGGGACCAGACTCCCATTCCTCGATCTGCTGCGGCTTTACCCCAGCGCCCTCGGCCGCATCATCATAGGAAAGCTGGATCCTTTCGCGCGCCCATCGAAGGACATCGCGATTAATGGGCATTTCGTCCCGCTTCTTTTTTACGGAGGCAACCATGTCTCACCATATCGAAATGCATGACCAGCGAATAACGATGAGGAGTATGGGCCGGAAATTGTTACCACCTCTCCACATTCCAAGCATAGCTCCGCCCTTTCCGCCTTGAGTGTGGGGTAGGTTCCCCGTCTCAAGCCCCTGACTAGGGGGAGGGCTACAGGCCCCGCGTACTAGGTTGCCCTTGGCTCAGTGAGCCCAACGCGTTGTCCCCGCGCTGTTCCGCATAACGAAAGAGCCAAAAAAAATTGGCGCTCGCGTTCGAGAAGCTTTTTTCGGCGCTTCCCACGATGCCTGCCGGGGCGGGTAGTCAACCCGCTGACGACAAGCGCCGCCTTCTTACCGTTCCAGGGGATTGCCCTGTCGTCTTAAGGCCCGGGGCGCAATTGGCACAGCGTTGCCCGGATTGTTTGTTTCCGGTGTTGGTGTGGAGACCGGCATCTCCTCGATCCTCATTTGCGCTCACACGAGCGCCGCTGGGACAGTCTCGAACCCGACCAGCGCGTTCATCGCGAGGTCGGCCTTGATCTCTAGAATGCCGGCGGTCGGGAATTGCACCCGAGCAACCCCGGCAATAGCTGGAGCTCGCGGCCGACGTTCGCGGTAGGCAAACATCAGATCGCAAGCTCCAGATCGTGACCATTGGTGACGGGCCGTAACGGAAGCTCGTCACTTTCGTGACGCTCAGCGTTACCATTCCCGTTACGGTGCTTGTTGCGATAGCGCTTCTGCCGCTGAGCTCCGCTCAAGGGCTCGGGCTTGGGCAGCATCAAGGGCTCGCCATATGTGGTAGCCGTTTCGAAGCCCGCGGCCTCTAACATCGCCTGCACCACCCTGGGCACGTTGTCCTTGGTGATGTAAATCCACCGGTCCTCTTCCGGGCCGTAGTGACCTTCCTGCCGGATCACCACTTCGTCGTGCGGATTGAGATAGACCGCTATCCCGGGCTGAGAGCGGACGATGATAGGTGCGTTTTTGTCGAACCAATCGAAGTCGTCGGTGTCGTCGCTCATGCCACGGCCCTCCCTCTGGAGAGCATTCCGCGGCTGATGGCCTCGGCCTCGGCCTGCCTCAACGCGGCAATCAGCAGGTGCAGCTTCTCAACGTCGAGGCTGACGCCTGAGCCCGTGGGGAAGAAGATGTGCGGGATGGTCGCGGTATAGTCGCGAAGCTCGACCTTGTGGCTGGTGTGCCAGGTCGTCAGCAGGACCCGGAGCTCGGCCGCGCCCCCTTTAGTGATGCTGGCGACGACGTGCTTGGTGGAGGAGGTCATGTCGACGCCCGGTAGTGGGCTACTTGGGTAATTATGTGGCACGCGCGGTTTCCCACGCCTCCAGTACACCAACAACGTCGCCGATAGCCTCAAGCTCTCATGCCTCTCGCGCTTCAGTACGCGACGAGCATCGTTGGGCCGATGGCCGAGGAGCCCACTACCCGACGCCCTCCGTGCTTGCCAGTTATGCTTTGCGAGAGTATATGTGGGCCTGGAGCAGCTCTGTAAGCTTCCATTTGCGACGCCGCCCCTCGCGCCAGCCGGGGCGGCGTTTCGTTTATGGGGCGGCGGTTCCGGGCCTCGGTTTGTAAGTGCGGCAGAAAAGCGTTTAGCGCCAAAACGCGCCGATACGCCTGTTTGTAAGCCTAAGTATTTGTTGTATTTCGATCTTGGTGTGTACTGACTAAAGTGGAAGGTCCCGCCAACGCTAGGCTTGTCGACTTGACGTGCTATAGTGCCGTTGCGCTATCACGATTGAGCCATAGTTGCGGTCGAGATTCGGCGGGAGGGAGCGAGCGGCGGGCAGGTCTGAAGCCCCGAGGGGACGCGTGCGCCCTTACGTCTGCCGCCTTACGACACGAGCCTCGCGGAGCGCTTTCCGCCTCGCGGGACTTGGAGCAAAGGGGTCATGCGACTTCCAAACCGGATCGGTCTCTCCTTCGGAGCCGCCAAGCTCGTGCTCGCGAGCCTGGTCGTGGCGGGTGTGGTTGCCGCCTGCGGCGCGCCGGGCGGCGGGGGTCCCGGACCGGCCGGTACCGCCATCACCAGCAGCACCGGCGGTGCGGTGAAGGTCGCCCTGCTGCTGCCGCTCACGGCCTCCGGCAACACCCCTGGCGTGGCCAAGGCGCTCAAGCAGGCGGCCGAGCTTGCCCTGTTCGATTTCGACAATCCCGCCGTCTCGCTCGTGCCCAAGGACACCAAAGGCACGCCGGAAGGTGCGAGAGACGCGGCCGAGAGCGCCATCCACGACGGCGCCGAGCTGATTATCGGGCCGCTCTTTGCCCAGGAGGTTTCCGGCGCCGCACCGGTCGCACGCCAGGCCAATGTGCCGATGATCGCCTTTTCGAGCGACGAGAAGGTGGCCGGAAGCGGTGTCTATCTCCTGAGCTTCCTTGCCGGTCGCGACGTGCCGCGCATCGTTTCCTACGCACTCGCTCATGGTAAGCGCAATTTCGCGTTGCTCGTGCCGCAGTCGCCTTACGGGCGTTTGGCCGAGGAGGCTTTCGCCAAGAGTGTGGGTCGCGGCGGAGGTCAAGCCGTCGTACGCGCCACCTTCCCGCCGAACGACGCCAACGCCATGCTTGGGCCGGTGCGGCAAGTGGCGAACGCGATCAAGTCGGGACAGCAGATCGATGCGCTCTTCTTGCCGGCGGGTCCGGAGGACCTCCAGTCGCTCGCGCCGCTGCTCGCCTCCGCCGATGTGACCGGCGCGCATGTCCAGTTCATCGGCACGGGCCAGTGGGACTATCCCAATATCGGCCAGGAGAAGGCGCTTGTCGGCGGCTGGTATCCGGCACCTGACCCGAAAGGCTGGAGCGACTTCACCGGTCGCTACGTCAAGACCTATGGCGCTACCCCGCCCAGGATCGCAAGCTTGGCTTACGACGCCGTGAGCCTCGCGGTGTCGCTGTCGCAAAATCCGCCGGGGCAGCGCTATACGGTTACCCAGCTGACGCGGGCGAGCGGCTTTGCCGGCATCGATGGCCTGTTCCGCCTGCTGCCCGACGGCACCAGCGAGCGCGGGCTCGCCATCCTCGAGGTGCGCGAATATGGGCCGCAGGTGCTGGAGCCCGCGCCGAACGGCTTCACCAGCGCGCAATATTGAGCGCATCGAGCAGCGGGCTGCTCAAACGGCAAGCTCGAGGATCAGCCGGTCGAGCACCAGGCGCCCGGCTTCCGTGGCTTGCAGCCGGCCTTCACGTCGCTTGAGCAAGCCTTGGCTCTCAAGCTCCTGGAGCCGCTCTTCGTCAGGCACGCTCCCATCGATCGCGGCGAGCCGCTTCAAATCGATGCCTTCGGCTAGGCGGAGGCCCATCAGCACATATTCATCGGCGGATTGTTGTGGACTCAGGGCTTCGTCCTGCTCGATGCCGTGGCCGGCCGCTGCGACCGCTGCCAGCCAGCCCTCGGGAGACTTGCGGATAGCGAGCGCGCATTTGGCGCCGCCGCGCGTGAGGCGGCTATGCGCCCCGGGGCCTACCCCCGCATAGTCGCATCCATGCCAATAGAGCAGGTTGTGGCGCGATTCCGCGCCCGGGCGCGCGTGGTTCGACACCTCGTAAGCCGGCAGCCCCGCGGCGTCGCACAGCTCCTGCGTCAGCCGGTAAAACCCTTGCGCGCGCGTGCCACTCGGGATCGTCAGAGTGCCCGCGGCGTGGCGCGCGGCAAACGGCGTTCCGGGCTCGATGGTGAGCTGATAGAGCGAGAGGTGATCTTCCGCTTGCTCAAGCCCGCGGGCGAGCTCCTGCCGCCAGTCCTGCGAGGCCTGTCCCGGCCGCGCATAGATCAAATCGAACGACACGCGGTCGAAATGACGCTTGGCGATGGCAAGCGCGACAAGCGCCTCTTCGCTTGTGTGCTTGCGTCCGAGAGCATTGAGGCTTGCATCGTCGAGCGCCTGGACCCCGAGCGACACGCGGTTGACACCGGCCGCGCGGTAGCCTGCGAAGCGCTCCGCCTCGACGCTGGTAGGATTGGCCTCGAGCGTGATCTCGACGTCCGGGGCGACTGTCCAGAGGCCGGCGATGCGGTCGAGGATCGCGGCCACGGTTCGTGCGCCCATCAGCGACGGCGTGCCGCCGCCGAAGAAGATGCTGCTGACGTGGCGCGCGGGCGCGAGCGATGCAAGGTGCTTCAGCTCGGAGAGATAAGCTGCAAGGAACTTGCCCTCATCGACGCCGCCATGACGGACATGGGAGTTGAAATCGCAATAGGGGCATTTGGCGAGACAGAAGGGCCAATGCACATAGACCCCGAACGGCTCATGTCGCCGCACGTCCTCACTCGCCAGACGGGAGGAGGAGTGAGCAGTACAAGGCGAGCTAACCGTCATCGTCATAGACCGCCAGCATCAGTTTCTCGAAGGCGTGGGCGCGGTGCGAGATGGCGTCTTTCAGCCCAGGTTCCATCTCACCAAACGTCTCGTCATAGCCGTCCGGGACGAAGACCGGATCGTAGCCGAAGCCTCGGGCGCCTCGTGGCGGCCACACGACCGTCCCAAACACCTTGCCTTCAAACATTTGAGCCGAACCGTCCGGCGCGGCAAGCGCCAGCGCACAGGTGAAATTGGCGTCTCAATTCGAGGCGCCAGTCGCTGTCAGCTCGCTGTCGACGCGCGCCATGGCCACGCCGAAATCTTTCGCCCTCCCGCCCCAGCGCGCCGAATGGATGCCCGGCTCCCCGCCAAGCGCGGCGACCTCGAGTCCTGAATCGTCCGCAAGTGCCGGGAGGCCCGAGGCTTTCGCCGCGGCAATCGCCTTGAGCTTGGCGTTATCGACAAAGCTCTTGCCCGTCTCTTCCGGCTCCGGGACGTCGAGCTCCGATGCCGACACCGTTTCGATGCCAAAGGGAGCGAACAGCTCGGCAAATTCCTTCACCTTGCCCGCATTGTGACTGGCGATGACGATCCGGTCACCCCGCCGCAGCATCCCACGCATCTCAAGCGACGGTCAGCTTCTGCAATTGCACGAGCTCGGCGATGCCGCGTCTGGCAAGCGCCATTAACGCATCGAACTGCTCCTGGCTGAAGGCTTCCGTCTCCGCCGTGCCCTGCACCTCGACGATGCCGCCCGAGCCCGTCATCACGAAATTGGCGTCGGCTTGCGCCTCGGAATCCTCGGTATAGTCGAGGTCGAGGACGGCCTCTCCTCCATAAAGGCCGCAAGACACGGCGGCGACGTGATCGCGCAAGGCGGCGCTCTTGATCATATTTCGCGCCTTCATCCATTGGACCGCATCGTAGAGCGCGATCCAGGCGCCGGTGATGGAGGCGGTGCGCGTCCCGCCATCGGCTTGCAGCACGTCGCAATCGACCGTGATCTGCCGCTCGCCAAGAGAGGTCAAGTCGGTGACGGCGCGGAGCGACCGTCCGATCAGGCGCTGGATTTCTTGCGTGCGCCCGGTTTGCTTGCCCGTGGCGGCCTCCCTCCGCGTCCGTTCCGAGGTGGCCCGCGGCAGCATGCCGTACTCCGCCGTCACCCAGCCGCGGCCGTTCCCTTTGAGCCAAGGCGGAACGGACTCGCCGACGCTCGCCGTGCACAGCACCTGGGTGTCGCCGAAGCGAACGAGGCAAGAGCCTTCGGCGTGACGGGAGATCCCGCGCTCAAGGCTGATGGGGCGCAAGGCATCCGCCGCGCGTTTGGAAGGGCGCATCTTGTCTCCGCTTGAGCTTCGCTAAAGCGTGGCACCCTAGAGGAGGCTGGCCGCGCGATCAACGGACAGCCGGCGCCCCGATCTCCCGCCGATGCGTCGCAGAAGTCAGGCAGGCCGGAGCTGTCCGACCCCGCTGCTGCTGAGGATTAACGGGAGGTCGGCGGGCGCGCCCTTGTACGGGGGAAAAGGAGCGGCTACCACCCTTGACCATGGCCGAGGCGGAGACGAAGGCGGAAGCCGAACGCGCGGAGGGTGCCGCCGGCACCGCCTCGCGCCCCGACGAGGCCGGGGCGGCCGGCTCGGCCACCCCGATGATTGCGCAATATCTCGAGATCAAATCCGCCAATGCCGATTGCCTGCTGTTCTATCGCATGGGCGATTTCTACGAGCTGTTCTTCGAGGACGCCGCCATAGCCTCCCGCGCCCTTGGTATTGCGCTGACAAAGCGCGGCAAGCATCTGGGCGAGGATATCCCGATGTGCGGCGTGCCGATCCATGCCGCCGACGACTATCTCCAACGCCTGATCGCTCAAGGCCACCGCGTGGCGGTGTGCGAGCAGATCGAAGACCCAGCCGAGGCGCGGAAACGCGGGCCGAAGGCCGTGGTGCGGCGGGACGTTGTCCGCCTCGTCACGCCGGGCACGCTCACCGAGGAGAGCCTGCTCGATGCGCGCTCCCACAACTTCCTCACCGCGCTTTTTCGCGGCCCCCAAGGCGATAACGGGGATCGGTCCTACGCGCTCGCGTCACTCGACATCTCCACCGGCGAGCTGCTCACGGCAACCATCGGCGCAGGAGATCTCGCGGGCGAGCTTGCGCGCCTCTCCCCCCGCGAGATCCTGGTCGGCGACGATCACGCCGCCGATGCGTCCTTGCGCTCCGTGATCCAGGAAGTGGGCGCGGCGCTAACGCCCGTGCCGCGCGCCTATTTCAACTCATCGCGCGGCGAGCGGGCGCTGAAGGGGCGTCTCGGCGTCGCCGCGCTCGACGCTTTCGGCGATTTCACCAAGCCCGAGCTCGCGGCCCTCGCCGGACTGTTTACCTATGTGGAAATCACCCAGGTCGGTAGAGCCCCGCTCATCCGTCCCCCGCACCAGCAAGCGCCAGGAAGCCTGCTCATTATCGACGCCGCGACCCGCACTAATCTCGAGCTTGTCCGCTCCAATCAAGGTGCCCGCGCAGGCAGCCTGCTCGCAGCCATCGACCGCACCGTGACCGGCGCGGGCGCGCGGGAGCTTGCCAGCCGCCTCGGCAGTCCGCTGACCGATGCCGCTGCCATCAATACGCGTCTGGACTCCGTGGGCTATCTCGCCGGCGAGCCGCGCCTGCGCCAGGCGCTCCGAGAGGAGCTGAAGGGGGCGCCGGACCTCGCCCGCGCGCTGGCGCGCCTCGCGCTTCTGCGAGGCGGTCCGCGCGATCTCGGGGCCGTGCGCGACGCGATTCGCAGCGCCCGCGCCCTCTCCACTCACCTCGCCAGCGCCGCGGATGTGCTCGGTCTGCCGCAAGAGCTTGACGGCATCGTGCTCAGGCTTAAGGGCGTCCCGGACCGGATCGAGCGCACCCTCGCCGCGGCGCTTGCCGACGAGCTGCCGGTGAACAAGCGCGACGGAGGCTTCATCCGCGAGGCGTTCGATGCCGATCTCGACGAGCACCGCAAGCTCCGCGACGGCAGCCGGCAGATCATCGCCGGTCTGCAATCGAGCTACGCGCAAGCCACCGGTATCAAATCGCTTAAGGTTCGTCACAACAACGTGCTCGGCTATTTCGTCGAGGTGACCGCGACGAACGCCGGCTCCTTAGGCAGGCCCCCCCACGCCGAGACTTTCATGCACCGGCAGACGCTTGCCAATGTCATGCGCTTTTCGACGCTTGAGCTTGCCGAGCTCGAGGCGCGCATCACCACAGCCGCCGACCGCGCGCTCGCACTCGAGCTCGACATCTTCTCGAAGCTTGCCGAGAGCGTGCTTGCCGAGCAGCGCACGCTCGCGGCGGCGAGCGCCGGTTTGGCCGAACTCGACCACCTTGCAGGCCTCGCCGAGCTCGCCGTCGAGCAGTCTTATGTCCGCCCGAAGATCGACGGAAGCACCGTCTTTGCCGTCGAGGAAGGGCGTCACCCGACGGTCGAGCAGACTTTTGCGCGCGGCGATGGCGCAAGCTTCGTCGGTAATGACTGCTGCCTCGGAGCGCAAGATGGAAGCGGCGGCACGCGCATCCTCGTCATCACCGGACCGAACATGGGCGGCAAGTCGACCTTCCTGCGTCAGAACGCTCTCATCGTGGTGCTCGCGCAACTCGGCTCCTTCGTGCCGGCCAAACGGGCGCATATCGGCATCGTCGACCGTCTGTTCAGCCGGGTCGGCGCCGCCGACGATCTCGCACGCGGCCGCTCCACCTTCATGGTGGAGATGGTCGAGACGGCGTCCATCCTCAATCAAGCGAGCGAGCGCTCTTTCGTCGTGCTCGACGAGATCGGCCGGGGAACGGCGACCTTCGATGGGCTCTCGATCGCTTGGGCGACGCTCGAATACCTGCATGAGGTCAATTGCTGCCGCGTGCTGTTCGCGACCCACTACCACGAACTCACGGCGCTTGCCGATCGCCTGCCTCACGCCGCCAACGCCACCGTGGAGGTGAAGGAGTGGCGCGATGAGATCGTGTTTCTCTACCGTGTGGTGCCTGGCGCCGCCGACCGCTCCTACGGCATTCATGTGGCGAAACTCGCCGGCTTGCCGGAGCCGGTGGTGACGCGAGCCAACGAGGTGCTGACCGAGCTGGAGAAGGCCGACGGCAGGCCGAAGCCCTCCGATCTTGCCGGCGACCTGCCTTTGTTCAGCGCCGCCAAAAAGGCCCCGGGTCCGCAGCCGCCGCAGCGGTCCCCTTTAGAAGCGGCGGTCGAAGCCCTGAGGCCCGATGCCATGACCCCACGCGAGGCGCTCGAAGCGCTCTACAGACTGAAGGGCTTGTTGGACCGTACTACGGAGCCTTAAGTGCTGATGTGCTAGATTGGCATCGAGTTCCCCATGGACCAGACGATCGTCAAATCCGCGCCCTATTTCAACCTCGACGCCATGCGCCGCGAGGCCTCCGAGCTTGCCCGCTACTATTCGGGGCAGGATTCCTCCCTCCGGATCGCGCTGGTCGAGCGCTTGCGGCAACTCGTCCAGGATGCGCGGGCCGAAGCCAAGCGCCAGCTCGAAAGCGACGGCGATGGCCGGCGTTGCGCCGAAGGCTTGAGCGCCTTCCAGGAGGCGCTTATTCGGCTCGCCTACGATTTCACCACCAATCACGTCTACCGCGCCAAGAACCCCTCGGCAGCCGAGCACATGGCCATCGTCGCCACCGGTGGCTATGGGCGCGGGCTGCTGGCACCTGGCTCGGACATCGATCTCCTGTTCCTGCTCCCCTACAAGCAGACCGCCTGGGGCGAGAGTGTCGCCGAATACATGCTCTATCTGCTCTGGGATTTGGGCTTCAAGGTCGGGCATGCCACGCGCACCATCGACCAATGCGTGCGGCTCTCGCATTCAGACATGACCATCCGCACCGCGCTGCTCGACGCCCGGCTGATCCTCGGCGAGGAGGTGCTGTTTGCCGAGTTTCAGCGGCGCTTTCGCAAGGACGTGCTGGAGGGCAATGCGCGGGCCTTCATCGATGCCAAGCTCGAGGAGCAGAATGCCCGTCATGCCCGCGCCGGCGCGTCACGCTATCTCGTCGAGCCGAACATCAAGGACGGCAAGGGGGGGTTGCGCGACCTGCATACGCTGCATTGGCTCGCCAAGCACCTCTATCCCGACAAGGCGGAGGAGGAGTTCGTCGAAGCCGGCGTGTTCACCCCGGCCGAATATCGAAGCTTCCGGCGCTGCGAAAGCTTCCTCTGGTCGGTCCGCTGCCAGCTGCATTTCCTGACCGACCGTCCCGAGGAGCGCTTGAGCTTCGACCTGCAGCCCTTGATGGCGGAGCGGCTCGGCTATCGCAGCCATGCGGGCTTGCGCGCCGTGGAACGCTTCATGAAGCATTACTTCCTCGTGGCCAAGGAGGTGGGCGAGCTGACCCGCATCGTCTGCTCGGCGCTGGAAATGAAGCAGCTGAAGTCGCTGCCGTCCATCGGCACGCTGCTGTCGCCTTTCGGGTGGCGCCGCCGCGCGCGGCTCCGGCGCACCTCCGACTTCCGCATCGAGAATGGCCGCATCAGCGCGGCTCATACGGACGTCTTCGCCAAGGATCCGGTGAACTTCATCCGGCTGTTCGCTTTCGCCGATGAGCAGCAAGCTACGTTTGCGCCGGAGGTTTTGCGTCAAGTGCGGGCGAATCTGCGGCTGATTGACGACAGCTTGCGCGCCAATCCCGCGGCCAATCGCCTGTTCCTGCGGCTGCTGACCGGCGCCCGCGACCCGGAAGTGGTCCTGCGCAACATGAACGAGGCCGGCGTGCTCGGCCACTTCATCCCGGATTTCGGGCGCGTGGTCTCGATGATGCAGTTCAACATGTATCATCACTTCACCGTCGACGAGCACCTGATCCGCAGCATCGGCTTCTTGTCCGATATCGAGCGCGGACGCTATGCCGTCGAGCATCCGGTTTCGACCGAGATTATTCGCACCATCGACAACCGGCGCGCGCTTTACGTCGCCATGTTCCTACATGATATCGCCAAGGGCCGCGATGAGGACCATTCGCAGGCCGGCGCCCGCATCGCGCGCGTGCTTGGGGGGAGGCTCGGTCTGACGCCGTCGGAGACGGAGACCGCCTCTTGGCTCGTCGAGCATCATCTCGCCATGAGCACTTTCGCCCAAAGCCGCGATCTGAACGACCCCAAGACCAGCCGCGACTTTGCCGATCTGGTGCAGAGCCGGGAAAGGCTGAAACTCCTGCTGCTGCTCACCGTGGCGGATCTGCGCGCCGTAGGGCCGGGGGTGTGGACCGGCTGGAAGGGGCAGCTCTTGCGCACGCTCTATTTCGAGACCGAGCCGTTGCTTGGCGGTGGCCATACCACGCTTACCCGCACCGAGCGGGTGTCGCGCGCCCAGGACGCGCTTCGCGAGCGGCTCTCGGATTGGCCGCAAGGTGCCCTTGAGCGTTTCATCGACCGCCACTACCCGGCCTATTGGCTGCGCACCGATCTCGACGTGATCGCCGAACATGCGAGGCTGATCCGTGACGCCGAGGCCCAACGCAAGTCGCTCGTCACCCACATCTCGACCGATGCCTTCCGCGGCGTGACCGAGATCACGCTGCTCGCGCCGAACCACCCGCGGCTGCTCGCCATGGTGGCGGGCGCTTGCGCCGGCGCGGGAGCCAACATCGTCGACGCTCAGATTTCCACCACGCGCGACGGCATGGCGCTCGACACCATTCATCTGGAGCGCGAGTTCGACCAGGGCGAAGACGAGGAGCGGCGCGCAAGGAAGATCGCAGCCACCATCGAGCGGCTGTTGAAGGGCGAGGTGCGGCTCGCCGAAGTGATCGCCACCAAGAAGCGGCGGAAGGCGCGCCTCTCCGCCTTCACCGTCGAGCCGCAGGTGGTGATCGACAACACCCTGTCCGACGCGTTGACTGTGATCGAGATCAATGGGCTCGACCGTCCGGGTCTGCTCTATGACGTGACGCGCGAGATCTCCGACATGAACCTCGATATTGCCTCGGCGCATATCGCGACCTTCGGCGAAAAAGCGGTGGACGTGTTCTACGTGACGGACTTAACCGGCAAGAAGATCACGAGCTCTAGCCGCGAGACGACAGTTCGTGCGCGCTTGACCAAGGCACTGTTAGCGCACTCCGAGCCGGCACTCTCGTTCGCCTGAGCGCGTTTGCAGACCTCCTCCCGACCCTAACCCGGATGGCCCTTTACCGCGCATTCGCCACCGTCGGTGCGATGACCATCTTCAGCCGCGTGCTCGGCTTCGTCCGCGACGTGCTGATCGCTGCCGTGCTTGGCGCTGGCCCCGTCGCCGACGCCTTCTTCGTTGCCTTCCGCATCCCCAATTTGTTCCGCCGCCTGTTCGCCGAGGGCGCCTTCGACGCGGCCTTCATTCCGCTGTTCGCCAAGAGATTTCACGGCGAGGGCGGGGAGGCGGCAGCACGCGCCTTCGCCGAGCAAGCCCTTGCCGGGCTGACGCTCACTCTTGTCGTCTTCACCCTGGCGGGCGAGATCGCCATGCCCTGGCTCATGCTGTTGCTGGCGCCGGGCTTCGTTGCCGACCCAGCCAAGCTCGAGCTTGCGACCCTGCTCGCGCGCATCGCGCTCCCCTTTCTCCTCTGCATGTCGCTGGTGGCGCTCTATGCCGGCGTGCTGAACGCGCTTGGCCGTTTTGCCATCGCCGCACTGGCGCCGAGTCTGCTCAATGTCGTGCTCATCGTCGTGCTTCTGGCGCTGATCGCCTTCGGCCATGGCGACCAGAGTGCCGCCGCTATCGCGCTCGCCTGGGGCATTGCCGCTTCAGGCATCTTGCAGGTGCTGGTGGTGGCAGTTGCGGCGGCAAAGGCCAAGATGCGCCTCTCCTTTCGCCCGCCAAAGCTCAATGCCGATATGCGCCGGTTGCTTGCGCTCGCGGCCCCCGGCGTGATCGCCGGCGGCATGAGCCAGCTCACCGCCGTGCTCAACACCGTGGTTGCGTCGCTTGAGGACCGGGTGGTGTCCTGGTTCTATTATGCCGACCGCCTGTTCCAGCTTCCGCTTGGCGTGATCGGGGTCGCCATCGGCGTCGTCCTGCTGCCCGAGCTCAGCCACACGCTTCGCTCCGGCGATCACGCGGCGGCGATTGGATCCGAGAACCGCTCGCTGGAAATCGCACTTCTGCTGACGCTGCCGGCTTCCGTGGCACTTTTCGTGGCCGCTGGCCCGATCGTGCGTGTGCTGTTCGAGCATGGCGCGTTCTCCGCTGTCGATGCGAGAGCCACGGCGGCGATGCTTGCGGCCCTTGCTCCTGGCCTCCCGGCCTTCGTGCTGATCAAGGTGTTTCATCCGGGCTTTTTCGCCCGCGAGGACACCAGGACGCCGATGATCTATGCGGGCATCGGCATGGCGGCGAACGTCGGTTTGAGCCTGACCCTGTTCGTGATCCTGGGCGCGGTCGGGATCGCCATCGCCACCACCATCGCGGGCTGGCTCCAGGTTGTCCTGCTCGCCGGCACGCTCAGGCGGCGCGAGGAATTTGCCCTCGATGCGACCTTCCGGCGCCGCTTCCCCGGCATCTGCATCGCGAGCCTCGGCATGGGCGGCGTGGTCTGGGTGATGAGCTATGCCCTTGGTGGCTGGTTCGCACCGGGCAATGGGCTGATCGTACAGACAATCGCTCTCGCCCTCCTCGTCGGGACCGGCCTCGCGGTTTATGCGGCCGCGGTCGAGCTCTTGGGCGTGGTCAGGCTGCGATCCGTGCTGACGAGGCTGACGGCACGCTGAGCCGCAGCCCGGCGGTCCCCGAAATTGAGAGTTTGGCGGGGGCCCGAGCCTCGTCTATGTTGCACTGCACAAAGAACTGGGGAGTTCCTGTATGCAAGGCCGCCCGCGCCGCAGTGTGCTCTATATGCCCGGCTCCAACGAGCGTGCGCTTGAGAAGGCCAAGACCCTTCCCGCTGACGCCCTCATTCTCGACCTCGAGGACGCGGTCGCCCCCGACGCCAAGCCGCTGGCGCGCGACCAGGTCTGCGCCGCGGTGAAGGGAGGCGGCTACGGGGCGCGCGAGATTGTCATCCGTATCAATGCGCTCGAGACGCCATGGGGCACGGCCGATTTGCTTGCGGCCTGCGACGCCGAGCCCGACGCGATCCTGGTGCCCAAGGTGACGCATCCAGGCGACGTCATCGGCGTCGCCAAGATCCTGCAAGGCGTGCATGCGCCCGAAAAGATCCGGCTCTGGGCGATGATGGAGACGCCGATGGCGATTCTGAACGGGCGCAGCATCGCTGCAACCGCCGTCTACGCAGAGAACCGGCTCTGCTGCCTCGTCATGGGCACCAACGACCTCCTAAAGGAGTCGCGCGCTCGGGCGCTGCACAACCGCTTCGCGGTGGTTCCATGGCTCGCCATGACCATCGTCGCGGCGCGCGCCTATCGCCTCGACATAATCGATGGCGTCTATAACGACTTCAAGGACGAGCAAGGCTTACGCGAGGAGTGCAAGCATGCCCGCACCATGGGGATGGACGGCAAGACGCTGATCCACCCGAGCCAAGTGGTCCCCTGCAACGAGATCTTCTCGCCGACCGAGGAGGAGGTCGATTGGTCGCGAAAAGTGATCGACGCCTTCGGCCAGCCCGAGAACACCAATAAGGGCGTGATCGTCGTCGAGGGGCGTATGGTCGAACGGCTGCATTTCGCCATGGCTCAACGGACGGTCGCCATCGCCGAGTCGATCCGCGCGATGGAAACGGCATGTGCTTAAGCAAGAATGCGCGCGGGAGGAAAATGGCGGCGCTTGCGCGAACCTTGTCGCCAAGTCATAACCCGCGGGCTTGCAACAGGGGCGAGGCATGGCAGCGAAGAAGACCCGCGTGTTCTCGGGCGTCCAGCCCACCGGCAATCTGCATCTCGGCAACTATCTTGGCGCCATCACCAAATTCGTGGCGCTCCAGGCCGAGCATGATTGCCTCTATTGCGTGGTCGACCTCCACGCCATCACCGTGTTCCAGGACCCCGACGAGCTTGCCCGCAACACCCGCGAGGTGACTGCGGCCTTCATCGCCTCTGGGATAGACCCAAAGCGCCACATCGTCTTCAATCAGAGCCAGGTCTCCGGCCACGCCGAGCTCGCCTGGATCTTCAATTGCGTGGCGCGGATCGGCTGGCTCAACCGCATGACCCAGTTCAAGGAGAAGGCAGGCAAGGACCGGGCGAATGCGTCGGCCGGGCTTTACGTCTATCCGAACCTGATGGCGGCGGACATTCTGCTATATCACGCCACCCACGTTCCCGTCGGCGAGGATCAGAAGCAGCATCTGGAGTTCGCCCGCGACATCGCGCAGAAATTCAACAACGACTTCGCCAAGACCATTGCGCGGGCCGGCTACCAGGATGGCTTTTTCCCGTTGCCCGAGCCTCTGATCACCGGCCCCGCCACGCGGGTGATGAGCCTTCGCGACGGTACCAAGAAGATGTCGAAGTCGGACGAGTCGGACATGACCCGTATTAATCTCACCGATGACGCCGACACCATCGCCAGGAAGATCAGGAAGGCGAAGACCGACCCGGAGCCGCTACCCTCCGATGCCAAGGGCCTCGAGGCCCGACCCGAAGCCGACAATCTCGTCGGCATCTACGCGGCGCTCGCCGAGAAGGAGAAGGAGGAAGTCTTGAGCGAATATGGCAGCGCTCCGTTCTCGACCTTCAAGACGGCGCTTGCCGATCTCGCGGTCGCGAGACTTCTGCCCATCGGCACCGAGATGAGGAAGCTGCTGGCGGAGCCCGATCACATCGACCGAATCCTTGCCGAGGGCGCGCAGCGCGCCCATGCCATCGCTGATCCGATCCTCGCCGAGACCAAGGACCTGGTCGGCTTCATCCGCAGCTAGAGCCATCATCCTCATGACGCAAGCAATCCAAAACGTCTCAGACACGGCCTTCATGGTGGCGGGATTCCGCGCGCTCGAGACCGAGCGGCCTCAGCCGCTCTTCCGCGATCCGTTAGCGGCGAAGCTCGCGGGCGATCACGGCAGGAAAATCTTGGCGACGGTGCCGAGGACCTTCGTTGGCGCGTGCTCGGTGGTGATCCGGACGGTCATTATCGACGATCTCATTAAGCAAGCGATCAGCGAAGGCGTCGATACGATTCTCAATCTCGGCGCCGGACTCGATACGCGACCCTACCGGATGGCCCTGCCAAAACCGCTCCGCTGGGTGGAGGTGGATTACCCCCATGTGATCGAGCTGAAGGAAGCTCGCCTCGCCGATGAAGAACCTCGCTGCCGGCTCGATCGGATCAAGCTCGATCTCACGGACCGGCTCTCCCGGCGGAAATTCCTAGCCGATATGAGCGCCCGCGCCAAAAAGATCTTGGTGCTCACCGAGGGTGTCGTTCCCTACTTGACCGACGTCGACGTGGCGAAACTTGCCGACGATCTCAAGGAGCGGAGAAGGTTCGATTTTGGATCATCGACTACTTCTCGCCTGAGGCGATTCGTTATGGCAAGAAAATGCGCGCCCGCTTCATGCGCAATGCGCCGTTTCGGTTTGCGCCGAAGGATTGGTTCGGCTTTTTCGACCAGCATGGTTGGCGGGCGCGGGACGTCCGCTATATCTCGGAGGAAGCCGAGCGGCTTGGCCGGCCCATTCCCCTACCGTTCCTGTTGAAGCTCTGGGTGAGGCTTGCAGGAGCTTTCATCCCGCGCGCTCGCCGCGAGCGCATGAAGCGGTTCGCCGCTTATGTGCTTCTGATCCCAAAGTGATCTCGCGCGGGCGCGGCCCCCGAAGCGGTTGTTGCCGCGGCCGACTGATGGCAGCATGGCGCCCATGGCAGCGAAGAAGAAGCAGACAGCGGAGAGCGCTCCTAAGGAACCTGCAGGGACTGCGCAGGCTCGCAAGAAGCGTCAGGTCCACGTCGAGGGCCACAAGCGCAAATTCCTCGTCGTGGTCGACGAGACCCCCGAATGCGAGAGCGCGCTCGCCTTCGCCGCGAGCCGAGCGCAGCGCACCGCGGGCCAGCTCGCGCTGCTCTACGTGATCGAGCCTGGCATCGACTTCCAGCATTGGCTCGGCGTCGAGGAGATCGCCCGCGAAGAGGGGCATAACAAGGCCCGCGCCGTGTTTCGCCTGTTTGGCCGCAAGCTGAAGGCCATGGGCCTCGAGGATGTCGTGCCGGAGGAGATCGTGCGCGAAGGGCTGAAGGCGGAGGAGATCACCAAGCTGATCGAGGAGGATCAGGACATCGGTGTGCTCGTGCTCGGCGCCTCGAAGGACCCTTCGGGACCGGGCCCGCTGGTCGCAACCCTTGCCGGGGGCAGGCTCGTCGGCACCTTCCCCGTCCCCATCACCGTGGTGCCAGGCTGCCTCGGCATCGAGGAGATCCTGGCCTTGGCGTGAGGGAGCCGAGTCAGTTTTTTGTCGCCTCGCGGGGAGACAAGATCAACTAGCTGCGGCCGAA
Source organism: uncultured Alphaproteobacteria bacterium (assembly GCA_963804515.1). Classification (GTDB taxonomy): domain Bacteria; phylum Pseudomonadota; class Alphaproteobacteria; order Rhizobiales; family Methyloligellaceae; genus Methyloceanibacter. The sequence goes on from CAWDQR010000002.1 coordinate 153,632, forward strand.
GTATCGGGTAAAATTGGGATGACGAACCCCAATTAATTCAACGACTCTCCAATAGCCTCACCGGGCGACGATCGATTCGGTATTGATCACTTTGCGCGGGCGCTCGCGACTAGCTTCGCCGGGCTGGCTTCACCGGTGGGCTCGACGGTCGCTCAATTACAAGCGAGAGCTGGTCACAAAACTATTGGCGACAGAGTTGCAATGCGACACACCCAGGCTGCGGTCGGTGGCCTAGATTCGATCATGGATGTAGATGCGTTCCGGCGGCGTCTTGAGGAGATCGAGGCAGCCGACAACTTGGCTGACCCATACAAAGGGTACGTTCACACGCTCCTTGACGCTTGGCGAAGGAGGGACCGCGGAGAAGAGCGCGCCTAGCTACATGCCTCCTAGTTCTTGCCCACTGGGCTATCTATCCCCGCGCGCAAAATCCCCTCTAAGCTTTCCTCACCTCGTCCGCTGAAGGGTCGTTTCGCGAGGCGTCGTGAGGCGGGACGAATCAGGGATGATGCGCGGAAAATTGCATCGTCCTGGATGGCGGGCATTGGGTAATTCCCGGTACTGTCGGTGCGGCGCCCGCGGGCCTGGTTCGCAAGCCAGGCACTCGGGCGGTGCCGGGGCTCCGCCGTGGAACCACTAGGGTGCCAGGAGCTGGCTGACGACCTGAGGCGGCTCATGGCTGATCTCAGGCGAAAGCGCGGCCCGGTGATCGCATAAACGCCGCTCATGGCGCGCCGAGAGGCGCCCGCGCGTCCCGAAAGGGGATGCGACCCATTACGGATGCGCTTTTCGGCGCCATCCCCCTCGCCGCATGCGGCGAGAGATCCGCTAAACCGGACGCTGAAATACGTCGCGGCGACAGGACCGCGCGCCCAGTGGGGAAACTCCCGAGGGAGCAACCTTGACTTTGTGCCCTCCGGGCCCAACTATCGAATAGAATTGTTCTAAGCTGGTGCTTTCGCGGCGTTTCGCGTTATCAGCTTGAAGAGGCGAAGCCATGTTCATCCAGACCGAAGCCACGCCGAATCCGGCGACGCTGAAATTCCTTCCCGGGCGGCCTGTGCTGGCCCAAGGAACCCTCGAATTTCTCGATTCCGCCGAGACCAAGGACTCGCCCCTCGCCGCGCGCCTGTTCGAGATCGACGGCGTGACCGGCGTCTTTTTCGGCTCGGACTTCATCAGCGTGACCAAGGGCGACGGCGAGTGGCAGCATCTGAAGCCTGCGATCCTCGGCGCCATCATGGAGCATTATTTGTCCGGCACGCCCGTTGCGGCCGAGGGCGAGCAGGGCTCGGAAAGCGCCGAGCAAGGCGAGTTCTTCGCCCCCGAGGACACCGAGACCGTCAACACCATCAAGGAGCTGCTCGAGACCCGCGTGCGTCCCGCCGTTGCCCAGGACGGCGGCGATATCACCTTCCAAGGCTATCGCGACGGCATCGTCTTCCTGCATATGCGCGGCGCCTGCTCGGGCTGCCCGAGCTCGACGGCGACGCTCCGCCACGGCATCGAGAACCTGCTCCGCCACTTCATCCCTGAGGTGCAAGAGGTCCGCCCAGTGTGACTGAGGCTGAATCGCCGAGCAAGCGGGCGCGCCGGTCGAACGGCAGCGGCGAGAAACAGCGCGGAGCGGTGCCTGAGAGATGCCTCGACCAGCTCTTCCACGAGGCCCGGACTCACAACAAATGGCACGACAGGGACGTCCGGACGCGATTCTGCATGAGCTCGTCGATCTTCTGAAGCTCGGTCCGACCTCGGCCAATGGCAGCCCTGCGCGCCTGCTCTTCGTCAAATCGCGCGAAGCGAAGGCGAGGTTGAAGCCGCATCTCTCGGAAGGCAATGCCGCGAAGACCATGGCCGCGCCGGTCTGCGCCATCATCGACTACGATCTCGATTTCTACGAGCACCTGCCGAAACTCTACCCGCACGCCGACGCCAAGGGCTGGTATGCGGGCAACGACAAAAAGACCTTCGAGACCGCCTTCCGCAACGGCACGCTGCAAGGCGCCTATCTGATCATGGCGGCGCGCGCGCTTGGATTGGATTGCGGCCCTATGTCTGGCTTCGACAATCAGGGCGTCGACCGCGACTTCTTCTCCGGCACCCACGTCAAGTCCAACTTCCTCTGCAATCTCGGCTATGGCGACGCGAGCGTGCTCTTTCCTCGCTCGCCGCGTTTCAGTTTCGACGAGATGGCGTGCATCATCTGAAGGGCTCATGGACATCCTTGCGCTCGACACCAGCATGGGCGCCTGCGGCGCCGCGGTGCTGCGGGCCAACGGCACTTCGCGCCGCATCGTCGCCCATGAGGAGCGGATGGCGCGGGGCCATGCCGAGGCTTTGATGCCGATGGTGGCGGAGGTGATGGTGGAAGCGGGGGCCGACTTCGCCGAACTTGATCTGATCGCTGCGACCTTGGGGCCGGGCAGCTTCACCGGCGTCCGCATCGCCATCGCCGCAGCGCGCGGGATCGCCCTTGCTACCGGCGCGAAGCTCTGGGGCACCGATAGTCTCACCGTGATGGCGAGAGCCGCCCTGGTGAGCGGTGCAATCGTGAGCGATGGAAAGCCGTTCGCGGTCGTTGATGCCAGGGGCTCCACGCTCTATTTCGGTCTTTACGATGGGGCGGGCCGCAAGATTCAGGGGCCGCTCCTGCTCGATGCCGACGAGGCGGCAGCGTTGCTCCCCTGCAATCTCGCGGTTGCCGTCGGGAGCGGTGCCGCCAATCTCGCGGCGGCCGCGCTGCGGCACCAACGAGAGCTGGACGCGAAGCTTCCCGACCTGCAGCCGAGTGCGGCGGTGCTTGCCGAGCTCGCCTTGGAGGCGGGCGAGACGCTGCCGACCTTGCGTCCGCTCTATCTCCGCCCGCCTGACGCGAAGCCGCAAGGCGCGGCGGCGGTGGCACGGCGCTGATGATTTCGGGCGCCCAATTTTCCCCTATCGCCATACGTTTTGCCGGACCGGGCGACGCCGAAATCATGGCGGCGATCCACGCCGCTTGTTTCGCGCGAGACTGGGACGCGGCCGCAATCGCGCCGTTTCTCGGCGCCCCCGGCTGTCTCTCGCTCCTCGCCGCGACGGCCGAAGGCGAGCCGGCGCAAGGGCTCCTCATCGCCAGGGTCGCGGGCGACGAGGCGGAGCTGCTCACCTTGGGCGTGCTGCCCGCTTGCCGCCGCCTTGGCCTTGCCAGGGTGCTGCTTGGGGCAGCCATGATCGCCTTGCGGGGCGCCGGCGCCAAGCAGCTGTTCCTCGAAATGGAGGAGGCCAACGCCCCTGCCCGCGGCCTTTATCAATCTCTGGGCGCGGTCGTCGTTGGCCGCCGCCCACGCTATTATGAGCATGGCTCCGACGCAGCCATCTTCAGCCTTGCCCTTTGAGCGCCCTCTGCCGATGATGGCCCCGAAGCAGCCACCGGCAGCGAAGATGGCCAAGACAGCGACACGGGAAAGCCGGCTCGAACGTCTCTGCACCGAGAGGGTCATGCGCATGACGGGCCAGCGCCGGGTGATCGCCCAAGTGCTGTCTGAGGCCGACGACCATCCGGACGTGGAGGAGGTGCATCGCCGTGCGAGCGCCCGCGACGCCCGCATCTCGCTCTCCACGGTCTACCGCACGGTGCGCCTGCTCGAAGGCGCCGGCATCCTTGAGCGGCACGAATTCGGCGATGGCCGCGCCCGTTACGAGCAAGCCGGCCACGGTCATCACGATCACCTCATCAATGTAACGACGGGCGAGGTGATCGAGTTTAGCAACGAACAGATCGAGCGCCTGCAGGAAAGCGTCGCCCGCGAGCTCGGCTTTCGCCTGATCGGCCACCGGCTTGAGCTGTTCGGCATGCCGCTCAAGACCGTTCCGCTCAAGAGCGGCAAGAGCTAGCGCGACGCGCCATGCGGGGTCTGCGTGCCTGGCTCGTGCTGTCGGCGTTCTTCGCCCTCACCTTTCCGCTGATGCCGTTGCAGCTCTTGCTCTTGTGGACCGGCTCGCGCCACGCGCGGACCTTCCCCCATTGGTATCACCGGCAGGTCTGTAAGCTCGTCGGCATCCGCCTGCATATTGACGGTAGCGTGGCACGGGAGCGCGGCGTGCTGCTCATCTCCAATCACGTCTCCTGGCTTGACATCATGGTGCTCTCGGCCGTGGCGCCGGTCTCCTTCGTGGCGAAGCAGGAGGTGGCTTCCTGGCCCTTCGTAAGCTGGCTCGCCAAGTTGCAGCGCTCGGTCTTCGTCGACCGCACCCGCCGCACCGAGGTGACCGACAAGGCGAACGAGATCCTGGAGAGGCTCAAGGCCGGCGATCACATCGTGTTGTTCGCCGAAGGGACGTCGAGCGACGGCAACGGCGTGGTGCCGTTCAAGACTCCCCTCTTCGCTGCCGCCAAGCCGACGCAGGCTCGCGCGGCGGGGGGAGATATCTGTGCCCAGACACTCGCGCTCACTTACACCAAGCTGCATGGGATCGCGCTGTGCCGGCGCGGGCGCCCCGTCGTGGCCTGGTATGGCGATATGAACCTCGCGAGCCACGCCTGGCGGCTGTTGGGCTTGGGGCCGCTGGACGCCTTTATCCGCATCGGGCCGCCGGTCCCCCTCGACGACTTCGCCGACCGCAAGGCGCTCGCTCGTTACGCCGAGGCGAAGGTCCGCAAGGACGTGGCCGAGCTCCTGCGTGGCCCCACCCGTTGATTGATCAATGCTTTGTGCGGGCTCGCTTCCGCTGCGCCGTCTCCGGCAGGAAGGCCGCGAGCAGGCCGATCGCCGGCAGGAACGCGCAGACATGATAGACGAGGGTGATGCTGGTCCAATCGGCGAGCTCGCCGAGAAGTGCAGCGCCGATGCCGGCGATGCCGAAGGCAAGTCCGAAGAAGAGACCCGCGACCATGCCGACCCTTCCCGGGATCAGCGTCTGCGCATAGACGACGATGGCCGGAAAGGCCGAGGCGAGGATGACGCCGATGATGACGCTGAGCACGGCGGTCCAGAACAGGTCGGCGTAAGGCAGAATGAGGGTGAATGGCAGCACGCCGAGGATCGACCACCAGATCACGCGGCGCGCTCCGATCCGGTCGCCGATCGGTCCGCCGATCACCGTGCCGGCCACCACGGCGAAGAGGAAGATGAAGAGATAGATCTGCGCGCTCTGTACCGTGAGCTGGAAGGTGTGGATCAGATAGAAGATGTAGAAGCTCGTGATACTGACGAGATAGAAATGCTTGGAGAACGTGAGCGCCATCAGGATCAGGATCGACCGCCTGACCTTGCTTTTCGCGAGCTCCGAGATCGCCTTCAGCTCATCGACCCGCGCCTTGTGGTTGAGCTTGATGGTCTTGCCGTACCAGCTGCCGACGCCGGCCAGCATCACCATGGCGAGCAGCGCCACGATCGAGAACCAGGCGAGGCTGCCCTGGCCGTGGGGCAGCACGATGAAGGCCGCAAGCAGCGGCCCGATGGCTGTGCCGAAATTTCCGCCGACCTGAAACACCGACTGCGCAAGCCCGTGGCGTCCGCCTGAAGCAAGGCGCGCCACGCGCGAAGATTCCGGATGGAACACAGACGAGCCCATCCCGATCAGCGCTGCCGCGGCAAGCACCAATCCGTAGCTTGAAGCGACGGACATCAAGAGCAACCCGAGCAGCGAGGACGCCATGCCGAGCACGAGCGAATAGGGCGTGGGGTAACGATCGGTGTAGTAACCGACCACGGGCTGCAGCAGCGACGCGGTGCACTGGAAGGTGAAGGTGATGAGCCCGATCTGGCTGAAGTCGAGGGCAAGCGCGCTTTTGAGCATGGGATAGATGGCCATGATCAGCGACTGGATCACGTCGTTCAGCATGTGGCAGACGCTGATCGCCGCGAGCACCGCGACCACGGTGCCTTCGCTTGCTCCGGCGCACGTGCCAGATGCGGCAACAGCCTTGCCGCCGCGACGCGCAGGTGTCTTTGCTTCGATCGCCATATCTTGAGCCGTATGCGAGTCGGGGGGCAGAATTGGGCCAAATGCACCCCCCGCTGCAAGGGTTCATTTGTTTGAAAGCGTGGCGGATGGGCGCGGGACCAGCCCCGCGTTCAGTGCCTCAATGCTTCCTCCACAGGCACGTAAGGCAGATTGAGGGCCTCCGCCACGGCGGCCTGCGTAACCATACCGTCATGGATATTGAGGCCATCGGCAAGATGGGGATCCTCGCTGAGCGCGCGCCGCAAGCCCTTCTCCGCGAGCTCGAGCACGAAGGGTGACGTGGCGCTGGACAGTGCAAAGGTGGAGGTGCGTGCTACCGCCCCCGGCATGTTGGTGACGCAATAATGCACCACGCCATCCACCACATAGGTCGGATGGGAATGGCTGGTCGGTCTCGAGGTCTCGGCGCAACCACCCTGGTCGATGGAGACGTCGACGATCACGGCGCCCGGCTTCATCGCCTTGACCGTCGCGGCGGAGATCAGCTTCGGCGCCTTGGCGCCGGGTACCAGCACCGCGCCGATGATGAGATCGGCGCGGCGGCAAAGCGTCTCCACCGCTTGCGGCACGGAAAACACGGTGCGCAAACGCGGGCCGAGCTGCGCCGCTGCGCGCCTTAGCGAGTTCGAGCTGATGGCCCGCCATGATCACATCGGCGCCCATGCCGAGCGCGATCAGCGCCGCATTGGTGCCAACCACGCCGCTGCCGAGGATGAGGACGTCGGCCGGAGGCACGCCCGGCACGCCACCAAGCAGAACGCCGCGGCCGCCATTCTCCCTTTCGAGGCACCGTGCCCCGACCTGAGGCGCCATCCGGCCGGCGACCTCCGACATCGGGGTCAAGAGCGGCAGCGTTCCCTGGCCGCTCGTCACCGTTTCATAGGCGATTGCCGTGACGCCCGAAGCGATCAGGTCCTCCGTTTGCTGAGGATCGGCGGCGAGATGCAGATATGTGAAGAGCACTTGGCCGCGCTTGAGCTTTGAGCGCTCGGCCGCGAGCGGCTCCTTGACCTTGACGATCAGCTCGGCGCGATCGAACACCTGGTCCGCCCCGGCCACGATCTCTGCGCCGGCCGCCACATAATCGTCGTCGCCGACCCCCGCGCCGAGCCCCGCGCTCGCTTCGACGACAACGCGATGGCCTTTGCTCATCAGCTCGCGCACCGTGGCGGGGATCAAGCCGACGCGATGCTCGTGATCCTTGGTCTCTTTGGGGACCCCGACCAGCATGCCGAAGCCACTCCTTCCTTGTCTGAGCGTGGTGGCGCTTAGCCTCCTCGCAGAGTTGGTACGACTCCACCTAAATCGCAACTTTTCGCTTGCTGGAGAAAGCTGCGGCCAGCAAGGCTTCGTCGCCGACCTTGAGCGAGGTCCCGGCAACACTGGCCTCCAAAGCCGCAGGCGACATGCACGCGAGTTTGATCGTTCAGCTCCTGATCTTGTTGGCGGTGGCCAATGGAACGCCCGTTGCCGCCAAACTCATCTTAAGCGACACCTTTGCCCGTCCCCTGGACGGCGGGGCGCGCTTTGTCGACGGCCGGCCGCTGTTCGGGCCGTCGAAGACCATCCGCGGCATCGTGCTTGCGGTGCCGGCGACGTTAGGCGCAGCGGCGCTGCTCGGACTCGGATGGCAGGTTGGGGCCTTGGTCGGCACGGTGGCCATGGGCGGCGACATCGTCTCGAGCTTCGTGAAGCGTCGAAGCGGCCTGTCCCCAAGCAGCATGGCGCTCGGCCTCGACCAGATCCCCGAGTCCTTGTTTCCTCTGCTAGCGTGCCGGCTGCTGCTCCCCCTCACCGTTCTCGACATCGCCGTGGCAGCGATCCTATTCCTCGTCGGCGAGCCGATCCTGTCGCGCATCCTTTTCAAATTGCATCTGCGCGATCGGCCCTATTGATCGGCTCTCACGGCGTTGCCTGAAGGTGATGCACGGTGATTTCCGGGGGGCAATTGAATCGCACTGGGACGATCGACGCTCCCGCTCCCACCGAGGTGTAGCCGATCATGTCGTGATATTTCCAGCTTCCGGCGCCCATCGATCGCGGCAGCACCGAATCGAGCGTGATCGGGATGCCGCCGGGAAGGCAGATCTGGCCGCCATGGGTATGCCCGGCGAGCAAGAGATTGAAGTCTGCATGCGCGGCCTGCCGGTAGATTTCCGGCGTGTGCGAGATGAGGATAGAAAACTCGTCATGCGCAAAGCCCTGAGCGGCCTTCTCGATATTGTCCATCCTGTAGAAGTGAGCGTCGTCGATCCCGGCAAGGTGAACGCGGAATCCGCCACGCTCGATTGCTTCGGATTCATTGAGCAGCATCCTAATTCCCATCTGCTCCAATGCCGGCACCATGCGAATCGTATCGTGATTGCCTAACACGCCAAAGACCGGCCCCTTGATGCGTTCACGGATGCGCGCCGTTCCGGACAGCGCCTCGGCATAGGTTCCGAAGGTCTTCGCCCGGTAGTCGCCGGTCAGCACACAAATGTCGTAGTTGATCTCACCCAGGAGATCAGCCACGCGGCGCATCGCCGGCTCGCTCATATCCGCATGCAGATCGCTGAGCTGAAGGATGGTGAAGCCGTCGAAGGGCTTCGGCAGGTCCGGCGAGGCGACGCGGTTGTGTCGCAATTCGACCTTGCCGGCGTTGCGTGCGCCCCGCCAATAGAGGCCCGTCAGCATCAACATCGCGCGGATCAGTGAATGCGACAGCGTGAGATTCTCGATGTGAAAGAAGTTGAGGCCCTGGCCGAAAATTTGGGCCTCATGGTCCTTCTCGATGCCAAGCCGCTGCCTCGCATGCAGTCGTCCGAGACGCCTCTCGAGCGTGTCCAGCATGTCCTCGTCACTCAGCATCGAGGGGCGCCCTCAGGGCCGCGAAGGTCGACAGGGTGGCGGGCTACGGGAACGCGGGTTCCTCGCAAGCTCGGCGAGACGTCGGATGGCCTTCTCTACGCTCTATGGGCTATCGCTTGGAGCTAGGCAAGGCCGCGCCGGTAACGCCCTGTGTGAGCGAAGGTCGATGAGTAGGTCAATGATGGTAGGAGTGACCCCCCCCGAGCGATCCATTCGCTCGATCGGAGGGTCCAACGGCTGGCCTTCGCCCTTATTTTTATTGCTGCAGGTGCCAAGCCCGGCAAGCGTGGTGTCGGCCGTGGCGAAGGACATCGAGGCCTCGTTGCTATTTTTGTCGATGAGCAACAGCCAGCCAAAAGCGCCGTCGATGCCATGTATGATGAGCTGATCGGCGGACTCGGCCAAGCCGTCGAACTTGTCGGTGCGGGCATAACCGTCCTCGTCCACGGCGCCGACGACGCTGTTCTCGAAGTCGACCGTGACTTAGTTGGATTTTCCCTCAAATTCTATCCCTCAATTTGCCCCGATCAGGGCTCGTCTAAACTTCATAAAGTAAAGCAAGGTCTTACAAGTATAGATGGCGGAGGGGGAGGGATTCGAACCCTCGAGACGGTTACCCGCCTACACACTTTCCAGGCGTGCGCCTTCGACCACTCGGCCACCCCTCCTTGAGGACGCGGGAAAAGAGGCCGCACTATAGCGAAGCAACTCCTCCGTTCAAGCAAGCAGCGACGTGGAGCAGAAATCCGCCACGGGGCATTGATCCGCATTCACGGCGCGGCGGTGCAGCCGTGATTTGAACGTGACCCGGCAATCGCTTATGTAGGGGTGGAAACGCGGTTCACCCTGTCGCCCATGTACCTTTTCTTACGCATCCTAGGCGTCTGGCTCTTGCTGATTGCCATGGTCGCGGCCGTCATCGACGCGACCAAGAGCTTGGCCGGCGGCGGCGCTTGGGTGTTCACGCCGCTCGGCCAGCAATGGTCGAGCCTGAACCCGGAAAGCCTCGCCACGGCCAAGGCCGCGGTAGAGGCGCATGTGGGGTCCTTCATGTGGGACCCGATGATCACTGAGATTTTGAATGCGCCGACCTGGGTGGTGTTTGGCCTGCTTGGCCTCGCTCTCTTCTGGCTCGGTCGGAAGCGCGCCCCGAGCGAAGTTTTCATCAACTAGCGACCTTGAACCTGGCTCGTCCGGCCAAGGAGGTGCTCGATGTTCACGTTGACGCGTAAACCCTTGTCCATGCCGTCCGCGGAGACCGCGCTTCCCGGCCGCACGGAAGCCATCCCCACAGCCTCGGGGCATTTTGTGAACGGTGCGGCCCTCAAAGGTCCCTATCCGCCCGGGTCGGAGCTCGGCCTGTTCGGGCTTGGGTGCTTCTGGGGCGCGGAAAAGCGCTTCTGGAGCATCCCCGGCGTGATCGTCACCGCTGTCGGCTATGCCGGCGGGCTCACGCCCAACCCGACTTACGAGGAGGTGTGCTCGGGCCGGACCGGCCATAACGAGGCGGTGCTCGTGGTCTACGATCCAAAGCGCGTGAGCTATGCAGAGCTCCTCAAGGTGTTTTTCGAGAGCCACGACCCGACGCAAGGGATGCGCCAGGGCAATGACGTCGGCACGCAATACCGCTCGGGCATCTACGTCACATCCGAGGAACAGCGGCGGGCCGCGGAGGCTGCGAAGCGCGCCTATGAGGAGGCGCTGAAGGCAAGAGGTCTTGGCCCGGTCACCACGGAGATCCTGCCCGCGCCCAGCTTCTATTTCGCCGAAGGCTACCACCAGCAATATCTGGCCAAGAACCCGCGCGGTTATTGCGGCCTCGGCGGCACGGGCGTGTCCTGCCCGATCGGCACCAGCGTCACCAGCGGCGCTTAGACGAGCGGCTTACCGACCGCGGCTACGCGAGGTCGATCGCGTAGCGCTTCAGGTATCGAAGACCGACGATTTCGAGTGTGGCTTCATGCGTCGCACCCAGAATTACGCGCGGCGCAATTCCCGCCTCGAACGCCTCGCGCCATCTCGCCGCGCAAAGGCACCAGCGGTCGCCAGGCTCAAGTCCCGGGAAGTCGAACTCAGGCTGCGGCGTCGACAGATCGTTGCCCCTCGCCTTGGAGAAGGCGAGGAACTCGGCGGTCACCTCGATGCAAACTGTATGCAGCCCTATGTCTTCGGGGCCGGTATGACAGCAGCCTGAGCGATAGAACCCCGTCAAGGGCCGTTCCGAGCAGCTTTTGAGCGGCTCGCCGAAAACGTTCCGCTGCGTCTCTCTTGGGTGCCCGGCCCGCTCTTGCATGCTCGGCATAGTGCCTCATACGCGAAGTGAGGTGAAGCCTCAGTGCGGCTTTCGGTCGGGCAACGGCACTGATTCTGCCGCCGATGCGGACGCGGCGTCAGCTCCCGGCTTCGCGGCGTCCGGCACTGGCTTGGATCCCGGCTTGGACGCGGCCATTCGTGCTTTCAGGGCCTCGAGCGCCGCTGCGTCAAGGTGGGGGGCCGGTGGTCCCGCGTCCTTGGCCGCCGCGGCCTTCAAGGCTGCGGGCACGGTCCCATCGAGAGCGATGGTCGGCGGCCCTCCGCCGGCATCCAACACAGTCATGCATTCACGCGGCAAATCGCCGAGACTGAGCGGCGGCTTGCCAGGCGGCGGCGTGGTGCCCGGCTTTGCCGGCCTTGCCGCATCGATCTCTGCCTTCCGCAGCATTTTGAACCAGGTCGCCAATTCCGCCCCGCAGCCATCGTCGCCTGTGACAGGCTTCTGGTTCTCACAACCCTCGGCATCCGGCGGGCAGGTGAGGCGGATGTGGAAATGGTAGTAGTGACCCCACCACGGCCTGACCTTAGCGAGCCAGGCCCGGTCTTTGCCGGCCTGTTCGCACAAAATCTTCTTAATGGCGGGGTGCACGAAGATGCGACTGACCTGGGGGTAGGATGCCGCGCGCTTGATCAGCTTCGTATGCAGCGGGGTCCAAATCGCCGGATCGACGGTGAACGGGTCCTTCAGCATCGAGGTCGCGCTGAGGTCCTCACGTTCTTGCGGCGTCAGGATGCGGTTGGGCATGGGCGTGAGCCAGATGTCGGCATCGAGCCCAATCTGATGGCTCGCATGGCCGGTGATCATGGGGCCGCCCCGGGGCTGCGCCATGTCGCCGACGAGAAGGCCGGGCCAGCCGTCGAGCGCACGCGCGTCGCTCGCAAGGCGCTCGAGATAGTCCAGGAGCCGCGGATGTCCCCAATTGCGGTTGCGCGAGAGCCGCATCACCTGCCAGTCGGGCCCATTGATGGGAAGCGAGATGCCGCCGGCAAGGCACCCCCGAGCATAGGAGCCGATGGCGCGGGCGGCGAGAGGCGCGGGCGCGGCCACGGCGCCGAACAGCTCCTTGGCGGGAGGCATCTTAGCCGCCGGTTTCACGGCCGCGGCTGTCTTGGCGGCGCCGGCCGTGTTAGCGGGGACAGTCTTGGCGGAGCCAGGCGAGGCCGTGGGCGCCGTCGCCGGCGCCTTCGCAGGCGTGATTTGCTCGGCCGAGACCGCTCCGCAAATCAGCAATAGCCCAAGGCTCAAAGCCAGCCTCTGCATTGATTGTGGCCCCGCTTCCCTCAGGCGCTTAACGGCCAGACCCTAACACAAAACATGGCCGCAATTGGAGCGTCACGAGGCTGCAGGCGCCTGATGCAGGGGGATTTCCTCCCCAAATGGGGATGGAGGCGGGCTTTCAGGGGATATTCAGGCGCCGGGGGTAAACTGCCCCAGTAGACAAAGGCTAAAGACCGCGCTCGAGGGAGTAGCTCCGATGATCAATTCCACGGCCTACACGATCAGGCGATTCGCCTTTCTCGTCCCGCTCCTCGGGCTTCTGCTTGGCCTTCCGTCCTCGGCCGAAGCTGGTGTCGTCGCCAAGGTCAGCCTTTCCAGCCAGCGCATGGACGTCTATGTCGATGGAATACCGCGCTATTCCTGGCCCGTCTCGACGGCGCGGGCCGGGTACCGCACGCCTACCGGTACTTTCCGCCCCGAGTCGCTCGCGGTATGGCACCGCTCCACCATCTATAGCGGCTCGCCCATGCCGCACGCGATCTTCTTCCATGGCGGCTATGCTATCCACGGCTCTTACGAGACCAGATATCTCGGGAGACCCGCCTCCCATGGCTGCGTGCGGCTGCATCCCACGGCGGCGGCCGAACTCTTTTCGCTCGTCCGCGAATACGGAAGCGGCAACACCGTCATCAAGATCGGCTACTAGCCTCGCCATCCACCCAGCGCTCGTCAAGCTGGCGCCGAAGCGAGTTCCCCACATCGGAACGCCGCCCCGCGGTGCCGGCATTGGTTGTCGCGGGGGCGGTTTGGAGCTTCGTCGACAGCGACAACTCCTGTAGCATCGGCAGCGTCGTCGCGCGTTGGGGGCAAGGGCGGCGCGAGGAAGCGCTGATCGAACACGGAGGCAACTATGAGCCTGCTGAAATGGGCACTCATCTGCTTGTTGATCTCGCTCGTCGCGGGGGCGCTCGGCTTTACCGGCGTGGCGCGCGGAGCAGCGCAGATCTCCAAGATTCTGTTTTTCATCTTCCTCGTCATCTTCCTGGTGATCCTGATCCTGGCCATTTCCGCGGGCCAGCTTGTCTTCTGAGCGGGTCGCGCCGGCGCCAGGCGTCCAAGCAGCGCAAGTGGTGGTTGGAGGCCCAACCGTCCTCGAGGTCTTGCGCGCAAGCGCTTGAGCCGCATTGTGGACGGTCGGGCGAACCGGGCCCTGGCGGCGAGGGGGTCTCTACCGTTCGCAGTCGGACCGCGCCGGCGCTCCTCTGAAGCGTTCGACCATCCAATTGATCGCGGCGCCTGCGCTGTCGCGCGCGGCGAAGGTGTGGGTCACCCCCGGAAGCTCGACGAAGCTCACACGCACCCCTTGCGCGCACAGCGCCTCGCCGAAGCGCTTGGTGATGTCCGGCCGTACCGTCGTGTCCGCCGTGCCTTGCGCGATAAAGACGGGAGCCCCGGCCGGAGACTGACCCGGCGAATTGCGTTCCATGATTCCGCGCCAGGGCTCGACCTCGCTCGGATCGATCTTCAAAAACTGCTCGCTCTGTAGAGGCTTCTCGGCCTTCTCGATGGCTTCGAACTGGGCAACCGATTCGATGCAATCTCGCGCAGTCCGTTCGAAGGCCGGCATGGCAGCAGGCTCGACGACGCTCGTCACCGAAATGTCTTCGAGACTTACCCAGGAGAGCAGCGCCATGGCCGTCAAATCGTTTCCCGTGGCGGTCATCTTGTCAGTGTCGAACAGTTCGACGAGATAGGTCGCCGGTGCCGCCGCCGCGACGCCGACCAGCTTGAGGTCCGGTGCATAGCGGGCCGCGAGCTCCCCCGTATAAAGCGCGGCATGGCCTCCTTGGCTGTGACCCCACACCGCGAAGCGGTCGGAGGCGCCGCTGTCCGGTATGTCACGGGCCGCGCGCACCGAGTTCGAGCACCGCTCGCCCTTCGCTCTCGCCGATTAGGTACGGGTGGATGCCGCTGGTGCCGAGGCCCGGATAGTCGGTTGCGACAACGATAAACCCCTTGGCCAGCATTCCGCTGAGACCCCGGATCAGGCCGGCGGTATCCGGCATCAGCGATGGCGCATTCCATTCCTTGAGCTTTTTTGGCTTTCTGGGGCAGAATTGGGATAAGAAGACAGGGTCAGCACGGCGCCCCGGCGCTCGCGGGGATATGGTCAGTAACAGAAAATTCGGGGCCGAAGAATGTTGTCAGCTACCGCTGCGCTCGATGCCTTTATTAACCGCGTGAGCACCGTCGGAACGCCGTTCTCCATCGAACTGCCGAGCGGAAAGAGGCTCAAAGTGGGCAATGGCGAGACAGAATTTCAATTGGGACTTCGTAATGAGCGAGCGCTAAAGGCGATTCGCACGCTCGATGAAGGCAATATCGCCGAAGCCTACCTCGAAGGCGACATCGATCTTGAAGGGGATATGCTCAAGCCGTTTACTTTGCGCGCTCGCCTTGGCGACCATCATCCGCTGGTCGGGGCATGGCGCTTCATCCAGCCGTTTCTGTTCGGTCAGGTCTATACCAACAAGCAGGCGATCGCATCCCACTACGATGTCGACCCCAAACTGTTCTTGAGCTTCCTTGATCCTGTCTACCCGGCCTATAGCCAAGGTGTTTACGCCCATGATGAGGAGCCGCTGTCGAAGGCGCTTGAGCGAAAGTTCGACTGGGCGATCGAGAAGTGCGAGCTAGGACCCGGCAAGACGGTTTTGGAGATCGGCCCTGGCTGGGGCGCCTTTGCCGGCCACGCGCTGGAGGCTGGCGTGCGCTTCACCGGCATTACCAATTCGGGCGTGTCGCAATCCTATCTCAGATCGAAGCTCGCCAATTTCGGCGACCGATTCGACATCCTGCTCGCGGATTTTCTAATCTACGAGCCCAAAGAGCAATTCGACTCGATCGTGATTATGGGCGTCATCGAGCACCTGCCTCAATATGAACGGGTGCTCAAGAAATTCTTCGAGATATTGAAACCAGGAGGACGCGTGTTCCTCGATGGGAGTTCGGCCCGCAAGAAATACAACTCTGCGAGCTTCATGATCCGACACATTTATCCCGGAAATCACTCCTTCCTCGTGCTGGACGACCTGCTCAACAAGCTCGCAAAGACACCGTTCGAATTACTTGAGGTACACAATGATCGCTGGAGTTATTTCCTCACCTTCAAGCAATGGGCGCTGAACCTCGAGGCCAACAAGGACTATGTGCAAAGGACATTCGGCGACTTCGAGTTCCGCAAGTTCAGGCTCTACCTCTGGGGACTCACTTACGAGTTCCTGGCCCGTAAACTCGATTGCTACCGGCTCATTCTCTATAAGCCGAGGACTGCGGACTGAGCGACCCCTTTGGGAACATGAATGTGACTAACCCCTTGGAAAGGCGGAACTCCTATCGCGCTGCTGCATTGATACTAGCGGGATTTCCAAGGGAAGCGAGAGGACAGCGTGATGGATATTTTGGCCTATCAAGGCCGAGTTGCGTCTGCCCCGGCCATCTCGCAAGCCTTGCAACGGGCACTTTTGTCTTGGGACGGGCTGTTGGAGTGGCTGCCGGTCGGCATCTACACCTGCGACGTCGACGGCTATCTCGTTCAATACAATCGGCGGGCCGCCGAGCTGTGGGGGCGGTCGCCGACCGTCGGTGACCGCCAATACCGGCTTTGCGGAGCGCCGAAGGCCTTCGCCGCCGACGGCAAGCCGCTTTCGCCAGCCGAGGCGCCGATGACCGAGCTCCTCAAGACCGGGCGGCCAATTCGTGACCGGGAGTTGATCGTCGAGCGTCCCGATGGCACCCGCATCACCATCCTCGCCAACCTTGATCCTTTGTTCGACGGGGTGGGCGAACTCGTCGGCGGCGTGAACTGCTTCCAGGACATCAGCGAGCGCAAAGCGGCAGAGGAACGCCTCAGAGCCTGCGAGGAATGGTATCTCGGTCTGCTCGAAGCGCTGCCCGCCGCGATCTACACGACCGATGCCGGAGGCCGCATCACCTTCTTCAATCAAGCCGCCGTGGACCTTTCCGGCCGGCGCCCGACACTTGGCAGCGATGAATGGTGCGTCTCCTGGCGCCTGTTGTCGCCGAACGGCAAGCCACTTCGCCATGAAGACTGCCCCATGGCCATGGCGTTGAAGACGGGGAAGCCCATCAGAGGCGCCGAGAAGATCGCCGAACGGCCTGACGGAACCCGTGTGCCCATCCTCCCCTTTCCCACCCCCCTCAGAGATGGTGCCGGCGCCCTGACCGGCGCCGTCAATATGCTTGTCGATATCACCGAGCGGAAACAAGCCGAGGGACAGAAGACTCAGTTGCTCCGCGAACTCGCCCACCGCGTGAACAACACCTTTGCCGTGATCCTCGCCATCACCCAGCAAAGCCTGCGCACGTCCCCCTCACCCGCAGCCTTCGCCGAGACGTTCACCGCGCGGCTGCAGGCCCTCGCTCACGCCCATAATTTGCTGCTTGCCCAAGACTGGGGAGGCGCGGATTTGGCAGAGCTGGCGAAGGGGCAGGTCGGGCCTTTCCGACCAGACACTGGCGAGCGGCTCAAGATCGAGGGGCCGAAGGTAATGCTCGCACCCGCGGAGGTGATCGCGCTCGGTGCCGTGCTGCATGAGCTGGCCACCAATGCCTGCAAATATGGTGCACTCTCGGTCCCAGGCGGCACGGTCGAGCTGAGCTGGGATCTTGTCCGAAAGAGAAACGTCGATCACGTCCGCCTCATTTGGGCTGAGCGGGACGGGCCGCCGGTCAAACGCCCGTGCAACAACGGGCTCGGCAGCAGGATCATTCAGCGCGGCTTGCCGAATGCGAGAATCAATTGGCGGTTCGCGCCTCAAGGCGTGGTGTGCAGGATCGATCTCGCGCTTGAACGGCGGAACGCCGCAAGCGGCGTCTCATCGCGCGACGGCAAGGTCTCCGCGCCAACGGGCGCAGCGCCGGTCGAGAGGCGCCTAGACTGAGGCGTGAGACCGTCCGGCGTCCTCGGCAAGCGACGCAAGGCGCCCCCTTGACTCGGCGAAGAGACGCAGAGCCTGATCGGCCGAGTATTCTCCAACGAACGAGGACCTGCGATGTGCGAGCTTTGCGATGCTGCGCTTGCCCCCCTGTCCCGGCGGCGCCTCATGTTTGGCGCGGCCGCGACGCTTGCCGCAAGCGCGGTGCCCCTGTCACCCGCATCGGCCGCGGAGCCCGCGTCGGACGAAGCTGCGCCCAACGCCATCGCGCCCGAGGCGGCGCTGCAGCGACTCATGCAGGGGAACGAACGCTACGCCGCGAACGCTCCGGAACAGAAGGACTTTTCCGCTGGCCGCGCGGCGAGGGTTTCGGCGCAATATCCGATCGCTGCGATCCTGAGCTGCTCCGATAGCCGCGTCTCGCGGGAGCTTCTCTTCGACCAGGGCCCGGGCGACCTCTTCGCCGTCAGGCTCGCGGGCAACTTCCTCGATGATGATGGCCTGGCGGCCTCGAATATGCGGTGAGGTTCCTCGGCGTGCCGTTGCTCATGGTGCTCGGCCATTCCAATTGCGGGGTGGTCGCGGCCGCGATCAAGGTGGTCAAGGATCGCGCTGAGCTTCCAGGCCATCTGCCTGAGCTGATCGACTCAATCAAGCCCGCCGTGATCGCGGCGCATGCGCGGCATTCCAGCGATCTGTTAGCCGCGGCGATCGAGGAGAACGTCAAGCTGAATGTGAAGCGGATGCATGATAACGAGCCGATCTTGTCCGAAGCCCTAGCTGCCAAAAAGATCACCGCCGTGGGCGGCATCTATGATCTGGCGACCGGCAGGTGAGCTTGTTCTGAGCCACGGACAGCGGCTAAGCCAGCAATAGCATGGAAGACACTCTAGATCGCTGGCGTTCGCAAAAGACCGCTGCCTATCTGTCCTCGGCGGTTGCCGCTGCCGAGCGCGATACGGACAAGGCCGCGCTCTTCAGAGAAATGGCGGCGGCAGCCGAGGAGCAGGCAGGCATTCTCGCGTGGGACCTTGGGCGCGTACCGGACTTCGTCCCCTCGCTCCGGGCCCGCATCATCGCCCGCCTCGTTGGGGTCTTGGGTCCTCGCGCCATGCGTCCTGTCCTCTCCGCCTCAAAGGTGCGCGGCGTTTCCGTCTATAGCGGCAAGGTGGAACCTACCGGCCATCCTTGGCCCAAGACGATCGAAGATGTCGGACGCCAACATCGCAACTTCGGCGGCGACACGCTCCGCGCCGGCGTGTTGGCGTGAATGACGGGCTCGTCTCCAACACCTGCCTGGCAATGGGCGTGGCGGCGCCGCCGCCGAGCCCGGCATCATCCTTTTGACGAGCGTGGCCGGCCTGCTCGCCGGTGCCTTCTCCATGGGGGCCGGGGAGTTCATCTCCATGCTCTCGCAGCGGGAGATGTTCGAGTATCAGATCGCGCAGGAGCGCGACGAGCTTCAGCGCTATCCAGCCGAGGAAGCCGAAGAGCTCGCCCTCATCTACGCCGCCCGCGGCATACCCATAGAGGAAGCGCGCGACATCGCCGCGCATTTGATCGCGAACCCCGAAAAGGCGCTCGACACGCTCGCGCGCGAGGAGCTGGGCCTGAACCCCGATGATCTCGGCTCGCCCATCGGGGCGGCGCTCTCCTCCTTTGTCGCCTTTGTGATCGGAGCGAGCATGCCGCTCATCCCCTTCCTGCTCGCCGGGGGCAACAAGGGCGTCATCCTCGCCGCCGCCATTTCCGCTACAGCGCTCTTCATCGTCGGCGCGTTGCTCAGCCTCTTCTCCGGAAAGAGCGCATGGTGGAGCGGCTTGCGCATGCTTGCTATCGGCGCGGCCGCGGCGGCAGCGACCTATGGCATCGGATCGCTGTTCAACGTGGCCACGAGCTGAAGCGACAGATTGCCCGCGGGCCTGACTTTGGTGGTCGCACCGGCGTAAGATGGCGCCGATAAGGTTTCCTTCTCGCGCCATAAGCAAGCCGATGTTCGCGGCGAATCTCCTCAAGTGGTTGGGGCTCGCGCCAAGCGCGGCCTCCCGGCCAGCCCCGATCGGTCAGGATGTCCGACCCGGGCAGTCTTCGGCCGAATTCCCGCTTGGGCCCGCTCCCGGCACGCGACTGACATCCGACTTCGTGCGCGAGATCGGCCGCTTCGCCTATGTCTGGGCGTGGCCGATGGTCAACATCTTCAACCGCTATAGCGCTTTTAAGCGGGTGAAAAGGCCGCGGCTGCTCGGCGGCATTGCCCCCATCGCCCCGATTAATCATCTTTGCATGCTGCACAACTATGTCGACCCGCGGCAGCGCTACATCACCTGCCCCTCCCAGGACCTCGTCTACGGCTTTGGCATGCTCGATTTTGGCCGCGAGCCCGTGGTCGTGCAGGTCCCCGAATTCGGGTCGAGGTTTTGGGTGTACCAGGCGACCGATCTCAGGACCGACGGCTTCGCCGATCTTGGACCGATGTACGGGACGAAACCGGGATTCTATCTGCTGGCCGGCCCCGATTGGCGCGGCAAGGTGCCGGCCGAGATCGCGGCGACGTTTCACGCACGCACGACGATCGGAACCATCATCCCGCGGGTGTTCCAGGAGGACGATCGGAACGACAATCTCGCTTTACAGCCCGTGTTGCACCAAATCATGGCCTATCCACTGTCCGAGTTCGACGGAATGATGAAGAGCAGGGATTGGTCGGAGGTGGGGAGCATCCCTTGGATCAAACTCGGCGATGAGGAATGGACATGGGTCAAGCCCACGAGCTTTTTCGAGGTGCTCCCGTCCGCGCTCGCCGCGGCCCGCCCGCTATCCGGCGAGGAGGCGCTTTATGCCCTGGTCCGGTCGATTCTCGATGCCGCCAATACCGACAGGGCCTTTCGCAAAGTCTTGAAGGATGCTGCCGCGGAAGCCGACGCTACCCTCGTTGCACCGCTGCTTCAGTTCCGTAATTTCGGCGTTCCGCTGCCCCATCATTGGACCACGGTGGTGAACAGCGCGGAGTTCGGCACCGACTATTTCACCCGCACAGCGGTCGCACGCTCTAACACCTTCATCAACCGCCCGCGCGAGACACGCTATTTCTACCAGGACCTCGACCGGACGGGCGCGCGGCTGAATGGTGCCAAGCCTTACACGGTGACTTTCGGCAAGCACGAGCTGCCGCCGGTCAAAGGCTTCTGGTCGCTCACCCTCTACAACAAGCAGCATTTCTTTGCGCCGAACGAGATCAACCGCTTCTCGGTCGGTACGAAGAGCAGGCAGCTGAGCTTCGCTGCTGACGGCTCGCTTACGATCTACGTGCAGAAGGAGCGCCCGGGCGAGGAGCGGGTGGCGAATTGGCTCCCTTCGCCAGCCGACGATTTCTCCCTCTATATCCGCGCCTATTGGCCATTGGCCCCGATCGCCGGGGGCCGCTGGACGCCACCGCCGGTGGTGCCGGTCGGCTGACCCCGATTGATGAGGACGAGACTGCTGAAGACGCCCTAAGCAGGGTCCGTATTTTGCTCACGCCTGCTTAACCATGAGACGATTGGGTTTCTCGACCTTAAGGCGACCTTCACGGCCCGTCATGGACACTTCCGGCAAGTCTTTCGGAGGAGATCAATCCATGTTTCGCCAAATCGGCATCGCGACTTTGATCGCGGCTTTCACCCTGGGCACCACACCCGCTTATGCCTGCACCGGCATCAGCCTCAAGGCCAATGACGGCGCGGCGATCCGCGGCCGCACCCTCGAATTCGGCTTCCCGATGCGGTCGAACGTGCTCGTCATCCCGGCCGGCCAGGAGATGAGCGGCACGCTGCCCGACGGCAGCAAGGGCCTGACCTATACGACGCGCTACGCCATCGTCGGCGCCAACGCGCTCGATCTCCCGGTCATTCTCGATGGGCTAAACGATCAGGGCTTGAGCGTCGGCCTGTTCTATTTCCCCGATTATGCCAAATATACGGAGGTGACGCCCGAGAATGCCAAGCACGCCATCGCGCCACAGGAGTTCGGCGTCTGGGTGCTTGCCAATTTCGCCACCGTCGACGAGGTCAAGCGGGGGCTGAAGGACATCGTCGTCGTGCCGACGCCCGCCCCTGGTCTCGGCAGCCCGCAAGGCGCGGTCGCCGGCGCGCATTTCTTCATTCAGGACAGAAGCGGCAAGTCGATCGCGGTCGAGCCCGTCGACGGCACGTTGAAGGTTCATGACGCTCCGTTCGGCGTGATGACCAACGCGCCCACTTACGATTGGCACATGACCAATCTGCAGAACTACATCAATCTCTCGGTGAAGGATGTGGCCTCCGCCAAGCTCGGGCCGCTTACGCTTTCGGCCTTCGGGTCCGGCACTGGATTGCATGGAATGCCGGGTGACTTCACGCCGCCCTCGCGCTTCGTGCGCGCGGCCATCTACGGTCAATCGGCGGCGCCGAACGCCACGGCCGACGAGGCGGTGCTCGCGGCCTTCCATATCCTGAACCAGTTCGACATTCCGGAAGGGTCGGTGCAGAACTCGGCCATGGGCAAGCCGGTGGATGAGGTGACGGAATGGACGAGCGTCGCCGATCTCAAGAATCTGCGCTGGTACTTTAGGACCCGCGAGGATCAGTCGATCCGCATGGTCGATCTCAAACAGGCCGTGGATGCCGCCAAGGGCGAGGTCCGCATCATCCAGATGGAAGGTTCAACGGAGGCCATCGCCAACACCTCGACCAATTTCATGGCCGGGAAGTAGCGGCTGCGTAAAACGATCGGCCAGCGGGCTCGATCAAAGCCCGCTGGCTGATTGCCGATGCTCGTCAGCCTACGGGCAGACCATCCGCCAGCGGCCGAAAAAGCCACGCCGCCAAACGCAGCCCGGATAGAGAGGCGCTGCCCAAGCCGCAGCATAGGGCGGTACGACGACCGTAGGGGCAGGGTTGATGACCCAAACGCATTGAACGGGTCCGCAGACCCAGGCGGCCTGCACTGGCTGGCTCGACCCTGCGAGCAAGAGCCCGGCCGCCAGAACTGAACTTGCCAAGATCGTCTTGATCACGCTCGAATCCTCCTTCGATGGATAGTGGTGACCCTTAGCGGTCTATCCCAACGCGCCGTAAGCGGTCCATACCGATCATCGATCTTTCGGTTAAAGGAGCCGAACGGACGCGAAAAATGCTTAGTCGATGGTGAACAGCGGGCTGAGCGATTGCCTCCCCAACCCCCCTGATCCCGCGGCGAAGCCTCAAGCCCGGCCCATTCGCTCGACCCCCAATGGGCAAGCGGAACTTCCCAACCCCATCAGGGTTATGGCTCCGCTCAGCCTGCAGTGATATTCCGCTGGAGCCAAAGCCAAGCGCCGGCCGGGCCCTTTCCGAGCCTCGGGGCGTCTTGGCGCGCCGGGAGCACCGCCATGCCGCCTCGCTCGCCCTTTCCGATCTTCACCTCGAGCTCGGACAGCCGCGTCGCCCTGCTTCAGGGCCTCCTCATCGGGGCCATCGTCATTACCGGGCTCTATGTCGCGCGCGAGGTGCTGCTCCCGCTCGTCATTGCCATCCTGCTCGGCTTCGTGCTGACGCCGCTGCTCCTCCTCTTACGGCGGATCAAGGTGTCGCGCGGGCTCGCCGTGATGATCGTCGTGACCTTCGCTTTCTCGATCATCTTCGCCCTTGGCTGGATGTTGTCGCAGCAGGCGACCGAGCTCGCCGAGAACCTCCCCCGCTATCAGCACGCGCTCGCCGACAAGATCGGCAGGCTGCGCAAATCGGCAGAATCCTCGGCGACCTTCGACAAGGCGACCAGTGCCCTCACGGGTTTGGAGAAGGAGCTTGCCGATTCCGCCGGTACGCCCGACACCGGCGTGGCACCAAGCCCCACCTTGGGGGACAAGGAACCGACCCGGCCGATCCCCGTCGAGATCAGGGAGTCCGAGCCGCAGCCATTCGAGATCTTGCAGAATGTCGCCGGCACCGTGCTGCCGCCGCTCGCTACCGCCGGCATCGTCGTGCTCTTCGTCATTTTCATCCTGCTGCAGCGCGAGGATCTGCGCGACCGAGCGATCCGCCTGATGGGCGCGTCCGACATACAGCGCGCCACCGCCACGATGAATGACGCCGCCAAGCGGCTCAGCAGCTACTTCCTGCGCCAGGTGCTGATCAACGCCTCCTTTGGCACCTTCATCGCGTTCGGACTCTGGCTGATCGGCGTGCCGAGTTCCATCGGCTGGGGCATTCTCGCCATGCTGATGCGCTTCGTGCCCTATGTCGGGTCGTTCATCTCGGCCACGCCGCCAATGCTGCTCGCCGCGGTGGTCGATCCGGGCTGGACGACAATGCTGCTGACCGGCGGACTCTTTCTTGTCTCCGAGCTGATCATGGGGCAGGTCGTGGAGCCTCTCGTCTATGGTCACGGCACCGGGCTGTCACCGATCGCGGTCATCGTCTCCACCGTGTTCTGGACCTGGCTATGGGGGCCGCTCGGTCTCTTGCTTGCCACGCCCCTCACCGTCTGTCTCTCGGTGCTCGGGCGCCATGTCGAGGGTTTAAGCTTTCTCGATGTGCTTCTCGGCGATACCCCGGCGCTCACGCCCGCGCAAAGCTTCTACCAGCGCGTGCTGACGGGCGATCCCGCCGAGGCCACCTACCAGGCCGAGCTGTCCCTAAAGGAGGGGCAGCCGCTCGTGACCTATCTCGATGAGGTGGCGCTAGAGGGCCTCAAGCTGGCCGAGCGCGATGCCGAGCGCGGATCGCTCGATCTCGACCATCTGGAGCGCATTGATGCGACCGTCGAGGAGATGATGGACAATCTCGCCGATTTCGCGCCGCGGCGCTGGTTCCGGAAGGTTCATGCCGAAAAGGAAGCGGAGGCCGAAGCGCCCGCGGTCGGCCTCGCGTCGCTGACGAGCATGGATGAGGAGACTGAAGAAGACGTGCTTCCAGTACTCCAGGCTGCCGACCTTGCTCGAGGCTGGGAGGGCGAGGATTCCGTGCTTTGCATCGGTGGCCGCACGCCACTCGACGAGGCGGCTGCCGCCATGCTTGCGGGCGTCTTACAGCGATATGGTCTGAAGGCGCGTGCCATCCCGAGCGAGGCCATCTCGGCCGGACACATCGTCTCGCTTGAAACTTCCAAAGCCAAGCTCGTCTGCCTGTCCTATCTCGGCACCAGCAGCAGCGCGGCCCAACTTCGCTATCTCGTGCGGCGCCTAAGGCGCATCCTCCCAGAGGGCACCACGGTGCTCATCGGTTATTGGGTTAACGAGGGAGGCGCGGGCGCCGTCAAGGCGCTGCAGGCCACGGTGGAGGCGGATGCTTACGCGACCTCTCTGCGAGAGGCTGCCGAGTTCTGCATCGATGCCGCTCGCGGCCACGCTCCCGCCCAAGCTGAGACGGCTCCCGCGCGCGTCGCCTGACACGCGAGAAGCCCACGCTCTACTAGTTGGGCGCCTCGGCTGTGGCGACATAGCGGTCGTAGACCCAGCCCACTTCCGACGTCTTGGGGTCGGTCACTTGCACCCAGCTGCCCTGCCGGGCCGTGGCTTGGTATCGGGTCCCGGGTTCCGCCACCTTGATGGTCTGCGCCTGCGGCGTTGGGGCAGCGCGCACATTGACCGTGCCGGAAATCTCCACCCACTCGGGGTTTGTGGCGCCGGCGGTGCTTGGCTCCGCAGCACCCGGCGCGAGCCGGTTCGGCTCTGCCGCGCCTGAAACCACGACTCCCGTTGGCGCCGGCCCGTTCGCCACTGGCGCCGCCGCGACCAACGCTTCCTCCGTATCGAGCTCCGCGAGCTGGCCCTCCGCGTCCTTGTCGCCAAGCGCTTTGGCCCGCTCATACCAGGAGCGCGCCTGGGCCACATCCGGCTTGATCCCTTGCGCGCCGATCTGTTCGATGAACATGGGATCATAGGTGGCGCCGAGAGCAAAGGCGGCGGCGGCGCTGCCGGCTTCCGCCGCGCGCTTGTAATAGCCGCGGGCGCCCGCGACATAGCCGACCTGGACCATCTTCCGGCCGTGGGCGATGAGCTCGTCGATGCGTGCCGTGTCCCCGGGGCGGAGGACGACTGCGGCACGCGGGTCGGCCGTAATCTCAAGCCGGGTCGCGGCACTCGAGATCGTCCTACCATCGGCCGCGACCAGCTCGACGCTGAGCGCCCGCTGACCGCTCGCGGTAAGAGGCAGGACGAGGCGTAAATCGCCGATCTCGTCGGGCCGCAAGCTCCATTCGGTTTCGCCATAGGGCCGGCCGGCGGAGAAACTCGTGCCTTCCGGAAGGCCACGGATTGTAATGATGCTGCGGGGCGGCAACGTATCGGCGCTATCCAATGCAATGGCGAAGGGCGCCTCTTCGCCGGCCTTTGCCGCAATCGCGCTCGCCACCGTAAGCGCGATCGGCGGAAGCTCGATATCCCCCTTGGGGAGAACGGTCTCCGGTGCGCCGGTGCTTGCGAGCGAGGCCTGCTGAACGTCCGGGGGCGTCTGCCGGTCGCCGCGCGTGCCGGCCATGGCGTCGAATCCCGGTGCGCTGATGGCGCCCCGCCAATACAGGACCGCGAAGGCAATGCTGGGCACGAGCGCGATAAGGATCAAAACCGTGAGCAGCGTCCGGCTCGCCCAGGGAGCGCGCTCGGGCCAGGAAGCGAACGCTTGGCCGACCGTGGATGACGCCTCGGGCGGCGTGGTGGGCGACGCGCTAAGCTCGGCCTCATCAGCTGCGAGCGGCGGCAAATCGGGGGCGAAACGCTCCGCCATGAAGGAGGCGGTGGTGATCTCGATTGACGGTGCGTGACCGTTGGCTTCCGCCTTGAGCCGTTCGGTCAGGCTCCTCGGTGGCATAAACTGGTCGGATGAACTGAAATCTGGCTTGCCCATGGTACCCTCCAACGCCGCACACTTTCTCGGGGCATATACCTTGGCTCAAATCGTCAACCGCTAATGTTGGGTTTTGTTCCACTCCAAAAACGCGCGAAACAGGTCGGCGCGCTGCTCGTCGGAGACCGGCGGCCCGCTCACCTGTGCCGTTTGGGCCAGGAAGCTATCGAATTTGCTCTTGGACGCGGTTCCGGTGACCTCCCTGGCGTGGTCGATCCAAGCTTGCGCAGCGGGAGACCGGTGCCAGCCTTCGAGCGTTGCCGCGAAGTTGACCTCGCGCCATTTCGGGTGCCGGGGGGCCTGCTGGAACGCATCGAATTTGCTGAAGAAGGCGTCGACGAATTTGGCGACCCTCTTGTAGCGGACGCTGTCCTCGCCCCAGTTGAACGCCACCAACACCGTGCAGACGGACACGGTATCCACGCTTTGACCGTCCGCGATTAGCTCGGGATAGTCTTCGTGAGTGAGCGTCGCGGGGTAGTAGCTGTCCTCGAGCTCCTTCGTATAGGGGATCGGCAGCAGTTTCAGCCCGTCTGAGGCTTTCAGGTAGCTCAGCACCGGCCCCGGCTTGCCGGCCATGACGATGGCGCCCGCGATCTCACCAGACTTCAGCTTTTCGATTGCGTCCGCATCGCCGAGATGGAGTTCCTGAACGCTAACGCCGAGGGCATCGAGCAGCAAGCGGCCGGTTATGGCCGTGCCGCTTCCCGGCTCGCCGAGGTTCACCACCTTGCCATTGAGCTGTTTGATGTCGGTCACGCCGGAAGGCACGACGATGTGGACCTCCTCGGTGAACAGCTTCGCCACATAGACGATCTGGTCGACGAAGTTCGCACCGAGCTCTCCAGTGCGCGCGAAATATTTGATCACATTGGCCTGGGTGATCCCCATATCGACCCCCCGCAAGAACATCACGTCCTTGACGTTCTGCGCGGCGCCTTTGCCGACGATGGGGAGGACACGGAGATTGTCTCCGTCGTCGACAACCTGGGCAATATCCGCGGCGATGGTGAGGTCGGTGCCGTTCGCACTGCCGGCCATGATGGTGACGACGTTTTCGTTGAGCTGGGACCGATAGGATTCGCGGAGGCTTTGGCTCGGCACGGGACTTTGGGCTTGAGGCTTGGCGTCGCCCTTGCCGCGGGGCGCTCCCATGGCAGCAAAGGTGATTAGGCATAGCCCAAGCGCGAGGGCGATACGCATTACTTCCCCTCCAGGCGCGCCACTCGGGTTACACTCTGCCCTCCCGCTAGGCGCGCGAACTCAGGGAAGGCCGGGACAGAAGCGAAACGGTCGAGCAATACGGAGAAACCGGCTTACCAACGCTGGCGGCGCGCGGGTCGTACCGCTGCTATCCCTCTGACGAGCAATGAAGCGTGATATTAACCACACTGTCAAGTTCTTCTCGGTAAACACAGAAAAAACACCGCCTTGCCACAAAGTTGCTCTCATTTCCTCGAAGTTGACCAGATTAGGGCAAGTAGATTTCTGATTTCGTGTGCCAAAAAGAAACGCGGGCAATGGGAAGCGCGCGCCAATGAGAATGTGAGGTGGAGGCGCGCCCGCAAGCGTCTGACGTGGCGGGAAGAGGGCTCTCAGCTCACGTCCTTGTTGCGCAAGCGGCGACGCTCGCTGTGGCCGAAGCACAGCGCCAGCGCGCCGGCCAAGGCGAGGGCGCCGGCCAGGAACGAGAGCGCCAAGGTGAAGTCCCCGTGGCGCCTTTCAGCCGGCCGACGATGATCGGCCCGGCGAATCCCCCGCAATTGCCAATGGAATTGATCAGCGCGAGCCCGGCCGCGGCGCCGGTCCCGGTAAGGATCGAGCTGGGTAGCGCCCAGAACGCACCGATGGCGGCATAGATGCCGAGCGTGGCGATGGAGAGCGCCAGCATCACCAAGGGCAGGGGCCCGGCGCCAGCCGACCAGGCAAAGGCCACGGCCGCCGCGAAGAGCGGCACCGCCACATGCCAGATTCGCTCCGCATAGCAAAGGCAGAGAAACGGGAGGAGGCGGGGGGCCGCTTTGCGGATGCCGCTTGCGGCGTGATCCTCCGTCATGGCCCTCCCCGATTTCCAGTGCGGAACGCGCCCTCGCTGATTGAATGGCGCTTCCGCTGCTCGCATACTCTGCTACCCGCGATTCGTCTCTAGGAGATTGTCCAATGGCTATTCCGCTCGAAGCCGCCGCCGCGGCCATGCGTGAAGCGATGCGCGAGACGGTGAAGCGCTATTCGCTCTGGTATCTGCTTCAGGGCATTCTGATGGTGGTCGCCGGCTTTCTCGCCCTAGTCTACCCCCTGATCGCCTCCGTGGCGATCATCGTGCTGCTCGGCTGGATCCTGATCATCAGCGGTGTCGTCCAAGGCATCGGCCTGATCGGCGCAAGGCACGTGCCGCATTTCTGGCTGCAGTTGATCTCTGTGGCGCTCTCCATTGTCGTCGGCTTGTTGCTGCTGCGCCAACCGGAAGCAGGACTGGTGGTCTTCAGCGCGCTCTTGATCGTCTATTTCATGGTGGAAGGCATGGCCAAGGTGATCTTCGCGCTCACCATCAAGCCATTCCCGAATTGGGGCTGGGTGCTCGCAAGCGGCCTCGTCGGCATTCTGCTTGCGGTCTATCTCTTTGCCAATCTATCGAGCATTTCCGAATGGGTGCTCGGCTTCCTGCTCGGGATCCAACTTCTCTGCGAGGGCGCGGCGCTCACTTATCTCGCCTGGCGCGTCCGCGAAAGCTGAGACTCAAGGGACGGGAGCTGGGCCTCAGTTCCCGTCCATCTTCAGCGCGGCGATGAAGGCTTCTTGCGGGATCTCGACGCGGCCGAAGCTCCGCATCTTCTTCTTCCCCGCCTTCTGCTTCTCGAGCAGCTTGCGCTTCCGCGTGATGTCGCCGCCATAGCATTTGGCAGTCACGTCCTTCCTGAGCGCGCTGATCGTCTCCCGCGCGATCACCTTAGAGCCGATCGCCGCCTGGATCGGGATCTTGAACAGATGCCGCGGGATCAGATCTTTCAGCTTGTCGACCATGGCGCGCCCCCGTGCCTCGGCGCGGGAGCGGTTGACGATGACCGACAGCGCGTCCACCAGCTCGTTGTTGACGAGCAGCGCCATCTTCACGAGGTCGCCCTCTTCATAGCCCATAATGTGATAGTCGAAGGAGGCGTAGCCGCGGGAGACCGATTTCAGCCGGTCGTAGAAATCGAACACCACCTCGTTCAGCGGCAGCTCGTAGACGAGCATGGCCCGTGAGCCCGCATAGCTCAGGTTTTTCTGCCGACCACGCCGATCCTCGCAGAGCTTGAGCACGGCGCCGAGATGCTCGTCGGGCACGAGGATGGTGGCCTCGATCCAGGGCTCCTCGATCTTGGCGATCTTCTGCGGCTCGGGCATGTCAGCGGGATTGTGCAGCTCTCGCATGGTGCCGTCGGTGAGATGCACGCGGTAGATGACGGAAGGCGCCGTGGCGATCAGGTCGATATTGAACTCGCGCTCCAGCCGCTCCCGGATGATCTCGAGATGCAAGAGCCCGAGAAAGCCGCAGCGGAAGCCGAAGCCAAGCGCGGCGGACGTCTCCATCTCATAGGAGAAGCTCGCGTCGTTCAGCCGTAGCTTGGCTACCGCCTCGCGCAAATCCTCGAACTCGCTCGCATCGACGGGGAACAATCCGCAGAACACCACGGGCTGCGCCGGCTTGAAGCCGGGAAGTGCCTCGGCCGCCGGCTTCTTCTCGTCGGTGACGGTGTCGCCCACCCGGGTATCGGCGACCTGCCGGATCGAGGCGGTGAAGAAGCCGATCTCGCCGGGACCAAGGGCGCTCCGCATCTCCTGCTTCGGGCGGAAGATGCCGACGCGGTCCACCTGATAGGACCCGCCAGTCAGCATCAGCCGGATGCGCTGACCCTTAGTGAGCCTGCCGTCAATGATGCGCACGAGCACGACCACGCCGAGATAGGCGTCGTACCAGCTGTCCACGAGCAGCGCCTTGAGCGGCTTGCTCGCATCGCCCTTGGGCGCGGGCAGCCGGTGCACGATCGCCTCCAGCACCTCCTCGACGCCCAAGCCCGTCTTGGCCGAGATCTCGATCGCGCCCGAGGCGTCGAGCCCGATCACGTCCTCGATCTGCTGGCGCACCTGGGCGGGCTCGGCGGCCAGCAGGTCGATCTTGTTCAGGACCGGCACCACCTCATGATTGTTGTCGAGCGCCTGATAGACATTGGCGAGCGTCTGCGCCTCGACCCCTTGCGTGGCGTCGACGACGAGCAGCGAGCCTTCGCAGGCGGCAAGGCTCCGGTTCACCTCATAGGCGAAATCGACATGCCCCGGCGTGTCGATGAGGTTCAGCTCGTAGAGCTCGCCGTCGCGGGCGCGATAGTCGAGCCGCACGGTCTGCGCCTTGATGGTGATGCCGCGCTCCCGCTCGATATCCATGGAATCGAGCACCTGCTCCTTCATCTCCCGCGCGGAGAGGCCCCCGCAAAGCTGGATCAGCCGGTCGGCAAGGGTGGATTTGCCGTGGTCGATATGGGCGATGATGGAGAAGTTGCGGATGCGGGAAGGCGGCGTGGCCTCGGATTAACTCATGGGCGCTTGGTACGGGAGCGGGGCCTTGAGGGTCAAGCGCCCGGCGCGCATGCATCGCCGCGTCTCCGACGCCCCAGGATGGAACTGCGGCAGAAGTTCGCGGCCCGGCAAGGCTTGGTCAGAATGCCTTAGCCAAGCAGACAGCATACGGAACAAGGGTGTTGACGGCGCCGCTCAATGTAATGCCTAGTGCCCGCGCGTAACGTTGCGTCACAACTGAACGGAGTAAGCTTATGCTTAAGAAAGTCTTTCTCGCTGCCGCTGCAACCCTGCTCCTGGCCGCTGTAACGGCTCCCGTCGGCTCCACTCCGGCGCTCGCCTGTCATGGCTGCTGGAAAGCCGCCAAGGCTGCTCATCTGCCCAATATGAAGGCCCGGATGGCCTATCGGAAGTCTTGCCGGGCTCACTGGAAGGCCACGAAGAAGGCCGCCTAGTCCGGCGCTTCTGCTCCGTTTGGAAGGGATCCGCGGGGCCCCGCGGGTCCCTTTCTCATTACGCTTGAGGCGATAGTCGGCTGACGCCCCAAAAAAGGCTGAATCGGCCGCTTGGTGTCGTTTGGCCCAACGGAACAACCCCGCTTGGGAGCCCGTTGAACGTCATGCTTCATCGGCGACAGCGAGTTTCGCCACAACGAAAACGGAGTGATCCAATGCTGAAGAGAATACTTTTCGCCGCTGCCGTCACCGGTCTCGTGGCCGGTGTAACGCTTCCGCTTCACTCGACGGCGGCAGACGCCGCTGCCAGCGGGTGCTTCAAGGCCGCCAAGGCGAAGTTCCCGGGCGACCACAAGTCGCGCGTTGCCTATCGCAAGGACTGCAGAGCCCATTGGAAGGCCTATAAGACGGCCACCAAGGGCGCCAAGAAGGCCGCCTAACCGGGGCTAAAATTGATCTGTTCAAGGGAAGGGGACCCGCGCGGCGGGTCCCTTTCTTTTGGGGCCGCGGGCTGGCCCGATCGGGGCTCGAACTCAAATCCCGGCGTACCACTCGTAGCCGCGATCTTCCCAAAAGCCGCCATGACCCCGGCGGATAGAGGCGATCTTGTCGACCGCCCCGATGCGCATCACATATTTCGCCATCTTGTAGCCGAGCTGGCGCTCCACCCGGAGCCGCAGGGGCGCGCCATGCGGGATGGGGAGCGGCGCGCCGTTCATCTCGTAGGCGAGGATGGTTTGCGGGTGGAAGGCGTCGGGTAGCCCCACGGACTCGTAATATTTGCCGTCCTCGGTGCCGGTCTCGCCGAGATCGTCGGCGCAGTAGAACACGACGTAGCGCGCGGATGGCTTGAGCCGCGCTTTATCGAGCAGCGCCTTCAACGGCACGCCGGTCCATTTGCCGATGCAGCTCCAGCCCTCCACGCAATCATGCCGGGTGATCTGCGTGCGGGCCGGCATCGCCCGCAAATCGGCAAGGGAGAGTTCCAAAGGCTGCTCCACGAGACCGCCGACCTTCAGCCGCCAATCGGCGAAGCCATTGGCCGCGAGCGCCTTGTAGGCGGCATCGTCGGGGTTGGTCGAGCCGTTCGCCATGAAGTCGGCCGAGATGTCGGCCTCGCTATATTCCCGAGCGAGCGCGGTCGGCGAGAGGAGCGCCCGCTGGCTGGCGTGGGTGAGGATCTCGGCCTTGTCGAGGATGCGCCGCACCCAAGGCTGTTCAGAGAGCTCGTCGCAGCCGCCGAGCAGCGTCGCTCCCGCAAGCGCAAGCCCGCGGGTCAGGAACCGGCGTCGGTCGAGCGCCCACTTCCCGCTCACGACTGGCCCTCGGGAAGCTTGATCACATAGCGTCCGGTGACCATGGAGCGAAGATTGTTCCACACGCCGGAGATCAGCACCATGACGAGATGCACGATGACGAACAGGACGATCGCGCTCGCGGTGATGAAATGGATGGTTCGCGCCGACTGCCGCCCGCCGAACACGTCGAGGAGGAATGGAAAGGCCGCGTCCATGCCGGGCGACATGGTGAGCCCGGTCGCCAGCATCAGCGGGAGCAGCAGCACCACCACGAAGAGGTAGGCGAGCTTCTGCAGCACGTTGTAGCGCTTCGCCTCCTCGCCATGCGGGAAGCGCAGTCGGATGTGCTCCCAGATCGAGCTGCCGATATGCCTGAGCTCGCGGCCCTTCGGCGCGAGGTCGCGGGCGATATGCCCGCTGGCGAAGCTGTAGATCAGATAAGCGAGCCCGTTGATGACAAACAGCCAAGCGAAGAAGAAGTGCCAGCGGCGTCCCATGGCGAGATCGCGGTAGCCGGGAAGCGTCACGGTCCAGGGAAAGCCCCTGATCTCGTAGTCGCCATCGGGCGCGACCACGAGACCGAACACGCCCGTGGTGTCGAAATTCCACCCAAGCAAAGTGGTGATACCCATGATCTCCTCGCCATGCCTCATGGGGCGCATGGCCATCACCGGATCGTCGAAGGTCGACTTTGATCCGATATAGAGCGCGGGATGAGCGTTGAAGATCTGCAACCCGCTCATCAAGAGCACGAGCAGACAGAACACATTCACCCAATGGGTCACCCGCACCGCGCCGGAATGGCGATAGATGACCTCCTGTCGAGAGATCGAGGCGTCCGTTTCGGTTCCCATGATTCGCCGCCTTGGGTTAGCCTGTCCGACGAGTGAACTACGCTCGATCTAAACGCAAGACGCAATGAGGGAGACAGGTCCTCGCCGAACAGAGCGAGGTCAAGATGGCTTGGGTCCCCAGATCTCCTCCAGCCGCTGCGTCCTGCCGCAATTCCATTTGTAAAATTTGTAGCTGACCGGATTCGTCAGGTGATAGTTTTGGTGGTAGTCCTCCGCCGCCGTGAAGGTTGTGACCGGCTTGATCTCCGTCGCCACCTTCTGCTTGAAGCGGTCGGCGATCTCCTGGCTCGTGGTCTCGGCCAGGCGCTTCTCCTCGTTATCGCCGACGAAAACGACGCTCCGGTAGGCATTACCCTTGTCGCAGAACTGACCTTCCGCATCGAATGGATCGATATTGTGCCAGTATTGATCGAGCAGCTTGGCGTAGGTCACCTTGGCAGGGTCGTAGGTGACCCTGACCGCTTCCTGATAACCCTCATGGTCTCCGTAGGTGGGGTTCGGCTTGGTGCCGCCGGCATAGCCGGAGGTCGTGTCGGTCACGCCATAGACCTCGTCGAAGGCAGCCTCCATGCACCAGAAACAGCCGCCGGCGAAGATCGCGGTCTTGGTTTCCTCGGCCGCGGCGTCTCCCCGCCAGCCTCCGCTGATCGCGATCGCCACCAGCAGGGTAGCGGCAGCGGTCGCGCCAATCCATCTCGCCATCATGTGAGCTCCCGCAAAGGTTGTTCAATTCAGCATACGGAGAGAAGCCTCGCCGGCCTATGGGCTCTCGCGCGACCGTGAAATGAAGTGATTCCACGGCACGGAAGCCCCGTTTGTGGAGTGCCTGCATTTTCCGCTATGCAAGACCATGCAGCAGCGGCTCTCTTCCCCCCCGGATCAGATCAAACACGCCTATGACGTGGTCGTGATCGGCTCCGGCTATGGCGGCGGCGTCGCGGCCTCGCGACTGTCCCGCGGGGGCCAGCGCGTCTGCGTCATCGAGCGCGGCCGGGAGTTTCTAACCGGAGAGTTCCCGGGGCGCCTGCCCGAGCTTCGCCGCGAGCTTCAGGTCAATGGCGGCAAAATGCGGAGCGGCCGGCGCACCGGGCTATTCGACTTCAGGCTCGGCGCGGACATTCATGTGCTGATCGGCTGCGGCCTCGGCGGCGGTTCCCTGATCAACGCGGCCGTTGGGCTTAAGCCCGACCCACGCGTGTTCGCCGATGCGGCCTGGCCGGAGGAGGTGAGGAACGACGGACTGCTGGAGCAAGGCTTCAGCAGGGCGGCAGCCATGTTGCGCCCCACCCGCCATACCCGCGCCTCCGAGCTTACGAAGTATCGGGCGCTCGAAGCCGCCAGCGCCTGCTTCGGCCAGCTTCCTGTCGCGGCGCCGGTCGTGGTCAGCTTCGAGGCGACCGTCAATCCTGCCGGGGTTGCGCAACCTCCTTGCACGCTTTGCGGCGATTGCTGCTCGGGCTGCAATGTGGGCGCCAAGAACACGATAGCGCTGACCTATCTTCCCGATGCCAAGGCGCATGGCGCGGAGATCTTCACCGAGCTCACCGTCAGCCATATCGCCAAGGAAGGCGCCCATTGGCGGGTCTATTACGCGCCGACCGAGGAGAAGGAGGGCGACCCGAACTTCGTCGACGCGAGGACCGTTGTGCTCGCCGCCGGCACGCTCGGCTCGACCGAGATCCTGCTCCGCTCGCGCGAACAAGGGCTTCCCGTCTCCGATTGCCTGGGCGAACGCTTCTCCGCCAACGGCGACATCATCGCCTTCGCCCTTGGCGGCGAGGGAAGGGTGAATGCGATCGGGGTCGGGCACCCGCCGAAATTCGTGGGCGACGCCATTGGCGCCTGCGTCACCGGGGAGATCGAGCTGCACGATGGCGACCGGCTCGACCACAGCATGTTCATCCAGGAGGGCGTGCTGCCTTCGGCGCTCGCCCCGCTCTTGCCGGTGTTCTTCATCGCCGGCGGCCGGCTGCTCGGCGCCGCGCAGAGCCTCATCAAAGGCGTCTATCAGGGCCCGCTTTCGAGCCTCCACACCTTCTTCGTGGTCTCCCACGACGAGGCGAAAGGGCGCATCCGGCTCGACCATGGCAGGGCGCAGGTCGATTGGCCGAACGCGGCCGAGCAGCCGGTCTATGCCCGCGTCGATGCGGCTTTGAGCAAGGCGGCGGAAGCCGTGGGCGCGCGCTACGTAAAGAGCCCGCTTGCGGCGACCACGATCGGCACGAAGCCCGCCACGGCCCATCCCCTAGGCGGCTGCGGCATGGGGACCGACTTTGCCAGCGGCGTGGTCAACCACAAATGTCAGGTCTTCAACGGGAATAGCGGCGTCCATGCCGGTCTCTATGTCTGCGACGGCGCGGTGATCCCGCGCTCCATCGGCGTCAATCCGCTGCTGACCATCACCGCGCTCACCGAGCGCGCCATGATCCATTTCGCCCGCGATTACAATCTCGGCTTCGATGATCTCCCGGGCAGAGTTGCGGCGAAGGCGTGCTAACGTCTCAGCTCTCCGCCTGTGGCCTTGACGACGGCGGCAACAATCTTCGCCGCAACGGCCTCGATTTCGGAATCGGTGAGGGTCTTCTCGCGCGGCTGCAGCGTCACCTCGATGGCGAGCGATTTTTTACCCTCTGGCACGCCTTTGCCGGTGAACACGTCGAACACGTTGACCTCCGCAATCAGCACGCGGTCCGCGCCTTGTGCTACCCGCACCAATTCAGCAGCGTCCACGCCGGCATCGAGCAGGAACGCGAAATCTCGCTTCACTGCTTGCAAATCCGAAGTATCGAGCGCTGGCCGCGTCAGGCTCTTGCGCTTCGCCGCCGGAACCGCGTCGAGATAGAGCTCGAAGCAAGCGATTGGCGCATCGAGCCAATGCGTCCCCAACACGTCCGGATGCAGCTCGCCGAAAACGCCGAGCGTGACCTTTGGCCCGAGCTTCAGCGCCCCCGAGCGTCCGGGATGAAACCAGGACGGCGCCTCACGCGTGACGGCGAGGCTCGCCTGATCGAAGCCGATACTGGCAAGCGCCGCCACCGCATCGGCCTTAGCGGCGAACGCATCGGCCGCAGCTGCGTTGCAAGACCAATGGCGACCGGAGCCTTCAAGCGCCGAATGGCCGAAACGGACGCCCGCCGCCGCGATGAACTGGTCCTCTGGCAAAGGCCCCCGATAGGCCTGGCCGAGCTCGAACAGGGCGCCGTCGGCAAAGCCCCGGTCGCGGTTCCGCTGCGCGACAGTGACTAGGCCCGGCAACAAGCTCGGCCGCATCTGCGCGAGCTCCGTCGAGATTGGATTGGTCAAGGTAAGCTCGGCCTGTCCGCCACCGAACAGTCTCGCCTGGTCGGGTGGGATAAACGACCAGGTTACGGCCTCGACGAGGCCCCGGGCGGCGAGCACCCGGCGCACGTGCCGAGCCCGCGATTGCGCCTCGGTGAGCACGGGCCGCGCTACACCCGCGACGCGCGGCATCGGCGTTGCAGGCACCTTATCGACGCCGACGAGCCGCACCACTTCCTCGACAAGGTCCACCGGGACGGAAATGTCCGGCCGCCAAGAGGGCGGCACCGCCTTAAGCTTCGGTGGCTTGCCCTTAAGCTCGACACCGAGAGCGGCAAGAAGTCGTCTGATCTCGCTTGTCTTGAGATCGAGACCGCTCAAGCGCTTGACCAACCCCAGGTCGAATTTGAAGGCCGCGTTGGCCTTTGGCGGCTTGCCGGCAACGGTCGCCTTGCTAGGCTCCCCGCCGCACAGCTCGAGCACCATGCGCGTGGCAAGCTCGAGTCCAGGCAGCACGAAGTCCGGATCGACGCCCCGCTCGAAGCGGTAGCGCGCGTCGGATTGAATGCCGAGCTTTCGCCCGGTTCTCGCGATGCGCTTCGGGTCGAAATAAGCGGATTCGATGAAGACGTTGGTCGTCGCTTCCGTGGTGCCGGTTTCCACTCCGCCGATAACGCCGCCAAGGCCCAACACGGCGTGATCGTCGGCGATGACGCAACACTCGGCATCGACCTCATAACTCTTGCCGTCCAGCGCCTTGAAGCTCTTTCCCTTCTGCCCGAGCCGCGCGCGGATCGCGCCTTTCAGCCTGTCGGCGTCGTAGACATGCAGCGGGCGCCCGCGGTCGTAGGCGATGAAATTGGTGATGTCGACGAGCGCGTTGATCGGCCGAAGCCCGATCGCCTTCAGTCGGTGTTGCAGCCAGTCCGGGCTCGGCCCGTTCTTCACGCCCCTGATCACCCTGCCGGCGAAGACGGGACAGGCATCGGCGGTTCCCTTATCGAAGTCGAGCTTGATCGGAACCGGATTGGCGAAGACGCCCTTGACCGGCTTGATCGTGTCTTGCTTCAGCGTACCGAGACCCGCTGCTGCAAGATCGCGGGCAATGCCGCGCACGCCGAGACAGTCGGGCCGGTTCGGGGTGATGGCGACATCGATCACCGCGTCGTCGAGGCCGAGCGCCATGGCCGCTGGGCTGCCGATCTCGGCATCGGGGGCAAGCTCGATGATGCCGCTATGCTCCTCCGAAACTTGCAGCTCCCGCTCCGACAACAGCATGCCGCTCGACTCGACGCCCCTGATTTTGGCCTTGGTCAAAGTGAGATCGCTGCCGGGCACATAACTGCCAACGGGCGCGAACACGCCCTTCAAGCCAGCGCGCGCGTTCGGCGCCCCGCAAACCACTTGCAGGCGTTCGCTGCCGGTATCGACCTCGCAGACTTTCAGTTTGTCGGCGTTCGGGTGTTTCTCGCATTTGACCACCTCCGCCACCTTGAAAGGCGCAAGCTTAGCGGTGGGATCGAAGATCCGCTCGACCTCGAGCCCGATGCGGGTCAGCGTCTCGGCGATCTCTTCCACCGACGCGTCAGTGTCGAGATGCTCCTTCAGCCACCTCAGCGTGAATTTCATGGCTCACATGCCAAGGCCGCCGGCCAAGGTCGGCACGGCGAAGGACGGGAAGCCGTAATGCTTGAGCCAGCGTAGATCGGCGGAAAAGAAAGCGCGCAAATCCGGCATGCCGTATTTCAGCATGGCGATGCGGTCGATGCCGAGCCCGAAGGCGAAGCCCTGGTACCGCTCGGGATCGAGCCCGACATTCTTGAGCACGTTCGGATGCACCATGCCGCAGCCCAAAATCTCAAGCCATTCGTCGCCCTCGCCGATGCGGATCTCGTTGCCCTTCTTGGAGTAGCCGATATCCACCTCCATGGACGGCTCGGTGAAGGGGAAATGGCTCGCACGGAAGCGCATCTTCACCTCACGCACCTCGAAGAAGGCCTTGCAGAATTCCTCCAGCACCCATTTCAGATGCCCCAGATGGGTCTCCTCGTCGATGGCCAACCCCTCGACCTGATGGAACATCGGCGTGTGGGTCTGGTCCGAATCGCTGCGATAGACGCGGCCGGGCGCTATGATACGCAAGGGCGGCTGCTTTGCGAGCATGGTGCGGATCTGCACCGGGCTCGTATGGGTGCGCAGCACCGAGCGCGTGCCGTCTGGTCCTTCGGCAAAATAGAAGGTGTCGTGGTCCTGCCGCGCCGGGTGCTCTGGCGGGATGTTGAGCGCGGTGAAATTGTTGAAGTCGGTCTCGATGTCGGGACCTTCCGCGATCGAAAAGCCCATATCGGCGAAGATCTCGGTGATCTCGTCGGCGACCTGGCTCACCGGGTGAATGCGGCCCTCGGCAAGCGGCCCCACCCGCGCTGGCAGCGTGACATCGGCCCGCTCGGTGGCAAGCTTCGCGCTGAGTGCGGCGCCGGCGAGCGCCTCGCGCTTGGCTTCCAGCGCCTCTCCGACACGATCCTTGAGGCAGTTGACGGCCTGCCCGAAGTCTTTACGCGCCTCAGGCGGCAGCTTCCCAAGCTTTTGCATCAGCTCCGAGACGCGGCCCTTGCGGCCCAGGGCTGCGACCCGCACCTCCTCGAGCATGCCTAGGTCGGAGGCAGCGGCGATTGCCGCAAGCAGCTCTGTTTGCAGGCCTTCGAGCTCGGGCGCGTTCATGGCTCCGGCTCCTTGCCCCTCCAAAGCGAGGTCGCGCGGCCTTACGCCCGCACCGCAGCCGAAGCGGCCTCGACCAGGCCCTGGAAGGTTTGCGGCTCATGCACGGCGATGTCGGCGAGCACCTTGCGGTCGAGCTCGATGCCGGCCTTGTTCAAGCCGTCGATGAAACGGCCATAGGTCAGACCGTGCAGGCGCGCGGCCGCATTGATGCGCTGGATCCAGAGCGCCCTGAAGGTGCGCTTCCTCACCTTGCGGTCGCGATAGGCATATTGCCCGGCCTTCTCGACGGCCTGCTTGGCGACGCGGATGGTATTCTTGCGGCGACCGTAATAGCCCTTGGCTGCCTTCAGCACCTTGCGGTGGCGGGCATGGGCAGCGACGCCGCGTTTCACACGGGACATTGGGGTGCCTCCTTAGCCAGGTCCTCGCCCTGTCGGCCTAGCGGCTATAGGGCAGGAAATACTGCTTCACGATCTTGGCGTCCTCGTCGGACAGGACCATCGTGCCCCGCGCGTTGCGGATGAATTTGGTGCTACGATTGATCATGCCGTGACGCTTGCGGGATGCTTGGCACTTGACCTTGCCTCCGGCCGTGACCTTGAAGCGCTTCTTGGCACCGCTCTTGGTCTTCATCTTGGGCATTTGGCTTCCTTTTGCGCGGCCTGGCAAATCGTCACCGGACCTTTGAGTTTGGGGAATTGAAGCATGGAAGCCGCCACGGCATGCCCCGCCGGGCGGCTCCTAACGAACGCGCCTTATAAAGTGGATTGAGGCGCTAATGCAAGGGCGCTGGCGCGCGCCTAGCGCGGCGATAGCACCATCACCATCTGCCGCCCTTCGAGCCGCGGCTCGGATTCCACCTTGGCGAGCGTCGAGGTGTCGTGGCGCACGCGCTCCAACAGCTTGGTGCCGAGCTCCATATGCGCCATCTCGCGGCCCCGGAAGCGCAAGGTGACCTTCACCTTGTCGCCCTCCTCGAAGAACCGGACGATCGAGCGCATCTTCACCTCATAGTCGTGAATGTCGATGTTCGGCCGCATCTTAATCTCCTTGATCTCGACGGTGCGCTGCTTCTTGCGCGCCTCGGCGGCCTTTTTCTGCGCCTGATATTTGTACTTGCCGAAATCCAGGATCTTGCACACCGGCGGCTCGGAGTTGGGCGCAATCTCGACGAGATCGAGACCCGCCTCGGCCGCGCGCGCCAATGCGTCGCCGATGGCAACCACGCCGACATTGTTGCCGGTTGCGTCGATGAGCTGGATGTTTGGAGTGTCGATGCCCTCGTTGATACGGGGGCCTTCCCGATTGGGGGTGAGTTTCATCGGCCGTCTTGCGATGTGTAGCTCTCCTCTTCCATTGCACTTTGCGAATAACGCGAACCCGAGTTTCTATAGGATCGGCAACAGGGCTGGCAAGTCAAGCCGCTCGCGCTCGCGCGTGAGCGAATCCTTCTAGCGCGGTTACGTCGCGGCGCGCGTTTTGTACTTTTCCGGCAGATTTGGCATGGTAGCGAATCATCGCTGAAGGGGGGTTTGGATGCGCCGAAGCGTGTTGCTTGCCATGGTCGCCATCGCCTGTTGCGCGCCTCTGACCCGGCCGACGGCCGCCCCAGCGAGATGTTTGTTCATCTCCGGCACGGCCGACGGTCTCGTCAAAACCAGAGCGGTCGAGGACTCGCTCACCTCCTTGCGCGATGCCATCGACAAATGGAAAGCCGCCAATGGGGTCACCGGCCCGATCAGCCAAACGGCGGAGAAGCCCGCCCCACATCCCTATTGGCGCAGCGCGGTCTCGCCGGAGCTGTTCCTCGCCCCCGACGTCGTCACGGACTCCACCTACACCCTCTGTTGGAAGGGCGTGGTCTCCCCGGTGGTCTGCACCTCCGGCGCCAAGCTGTGCAGGTAGGCGAGGGGCTAGCATAGCGAACGCTTGAACCTCTCCGCCAAATCGGTGCCCAGCAGCTCGTCATAGACGGCAAGCGTCATCGCTTGCATGTGCGTGAGCGCGAAGCTCGCCGCCACATGGGCTCGCGCGTAAGCGCCGATCTCGGCCCGCTCGGCAGGCTGAAGCGCGAGCGCCTGGCGGATGCGATCGGCAAGGGCGTCTGCATCCCGTGGCGGCACCAGCCATCCCGTGAACCCTGCTCCGCCTTGTCCCGCAGCGACGATCGTTTCGGGCAGGGCCCCGAGATCGGGAACGATGACGGGGCAGCCCATGGCTTGCGCCTCGACGCTGGTGCGGCCGAAGGTCTCCGGCACCGTCGATGTGGTCACCGCCACCTGCGCGGCGAGAAACGCGGCCGGCATGGCGCTGCAATGACCGACGAGCCGCACCTTGCCCCGAAGGCCGTGGCTCTCGATGAGACCGATCAGCTCCTGGCGATAGGCGTCGCGTCCGGGCGCGTCCCCGGCAAGGATGAAAACCGCGCCGTCGAGAGCGCCTTCCGCGTCAAGCCGCGCCGCCGCGGCGATCAGATCGCGCTGGCCCTTGAGGCGGGTGAGCCGCGCCGCGTGCAGCACGATCTTGGCGCCTTGAGGAACGCCCCAGCCGGATTTCAGTCGTTCCACCGCAAGCGGATCGACGGTCGCTGGATCGAAGGTCTTGTCCTCGACGCCGCGATAGATGATGCGGATGCGATCCCGGGCGCGCGTGTCCCGGGCCAGCGCATCCCGCTCGGCGATCACTTGAGCCGTGTAGCGGGAATTGGCGATGACCCGGTCGCCGCGGGCCATGACGCTGTTATAGGCGGCCTTGAACGGCCCCACCTCGCCATAGGCCCCGTGATAGGTGGTGACGAAGGGGCGCCCCATGCGGCGCGCCGCGAGCAGCGCGCTCCAGGCCGGCGCCCGGCTCCTGGCATGCAGCAAATCGATGCCGCGCGCTTTGATCAGCCGCGTGAGCCGGCCTGCATTGGCAAGCATGGTGAGCGGGTTCTTGCTCGCCACAGGAAGCGCCACGATCTCGCCGCCCGCGGCTGCGATCTCCGGTGCCATCCGTCCCCCTTCGGTGGCCACCAGCGCCGTGGCGCCGGCGCGGGTCAGCGCTTGTGCGATCTCGACGGTCGCCAATTCGCTGCCTCCGGCATCGAGGCGCGGCACGACCTGGAGTATGGTCACCATGAACGACGGCTTTGCTTCTCGCTGGTCGGACGAAGGGTCATCAGTCTCTTAGGATGGACGCACCAGAACCGCAATTCCTGGAGGTCGGGGCTGGAGGAACGCGCCGGCGCATCGCCTATCGGTGGAGCGGGGGCCGGGGCGAAGAGCCCCAGCTCCTTTGGCTCCCGGGCTTCCTCTCCGACTTGGCGAGCACGAAAGCCCTCGCCGTAGCGGAATGGGCGTACGCCCGCGGGCTTCCCATAATGCGCTTCGACTATTCCGGCCATGGGCTTTCGAGCGGAGACTTCCTTCAGGCGTCCATCGGCGATTGGCTCGAAGAGGCGATCGCGGTGTGGGGGCGCATGGGGGACGCGCCCCGCATCGTCATTGGCTCCTCCATGGGCGGATGGATCGCGCTGCTGCTCGCGCGCCATCTGGCGAAACAGGGCCGGAATGGACCCCTCGCCGGCCTCGTGCTGATCGCTCCGGCCTGGGACATGACCGAAGCGCTGATCTGGCAACAGCTTCCGGCTGCGGCTCGCCGGGAGATCGAGGTGGAGGGCGTGAGCTATCTGCCCTCGGCCTACGGCGATCCCTATCCGGTGACGCGCCGCTTGATCGCCGAGGGGCGCTCCCATCTCCTTCAGGATCATCACTTCGATCCCAGTTGCCCCGTGCGCATCCTTCAGGGCATGCGCGACGCGGACGTGCCCTTCGACCATGTCCTCGCCTTGGTCGATCTGCTGCAAGCCTCCGATGTCGAGCTCACGCTGGTCAAGGACGGCGACCACCGCCTGTCGCGGCCCGAAGACCTGCGGCGCCTCACCGCCACCATCGCCGCGCTTGTCGAGCGAGCGAGCTAACACAATCCGCATGCGGGACTCCGTTGCCGCGATGCGGTGAAGCCTCCGTGCTTTGTTCCTCTCTCCCCTCGCTCCGGCAAGGGGGATGGCACGCCGAAAAGCGCAAATCCTAATGGTTCGCATCCGTTACAGATGCGCGGGCGCCTCTCGGCGCGCCATCAGCGGCGTTTGTTCGGCTACCGGGCCGCGCTTTCGCCTGAGGTCAACAGCGATGCCGCGAAGCAGCGAAGCTGCCTCAGGTCGTCAGCCAGCTCCTGGCAGGAGGCCCTAGTCCTCCGGGCGGAGCGCCGGCGCCGCCCGAGTGCCTGGCTTGCGGACCAGAGCCGCGGGCACCGCACCAACGAGACACTGGGAATTACCCAATGCCCGCCATCGAGGATGACGCGTGTTTCCACACGTCATCCCTGATTCGTCCCGCCTCACGACGCCTCGCGAAACGCCCCTTAAAGCCGACGAGGTAGGGGAAGCATAGAAGCGATTTGGCGCACGGGGATAGATTTGGCATTTGGGGAGAGGGCCGTACACTCCCCAGGCGCCGGGCGAGGGATGAGTTCGATGCGAAGAGCTGATGCAGCGCGCGCGGAAACCAGAAAAGAAGAAGCCCCGGCGGAAGCGCGGTGCCAAAGTCCCCAAGGAATCATCAATCAGGCTCGGGCCTGTCATTGCACCAACGTATCACAATCGCCGTGCGCACCCTGCGGCAGAAGGTCCAGCTTCGCGATGCTCGTCTGGGCGTAAAATGGTGCTGGTGTAATGCCAACAATGGGAGGACCCCAAAGATGAAGATTCTCGTTTCCACGATCGTAGCTCTTGGTCTCGCGGTTGCCTTCAACGCCCCGGCATTTGCCGCGGACAAGGCCCCCAAGACGCAAGCTGCCTGTGAAAAGGCTAAAATGAAATGGGATGCCACGTCCAAGACCTGCAGCAAGGGCTCGATGTAAG
Organism: uncultured Alphaproteobacteria bacterium; assembly: GCA_963804515.1. Taxonomy (GTDB): domain Bacteria; phylum Pseudomonadota; class Alphaproteobacteria; order Rhizobiales; family Methyloligellaceae; genus Methyloceanibacter. Next base: position 197,822 of record CAWDQR010000002.1, read on the forward strand.
CCGCCTTTGACGCTAGCGAGCGGCGGGTCTTCGGCCCGCCGCTCTTGCCAACCCCGGCTCGCTTGGCCGCGGTTTTTCGTTAGGTCGCTCACCGTCCGCGCGCTCAGCGTTCCAGCGCGGGGGAAGCTGGAGGAGGTTAGGCCACAGGGACGAGCGCCTTCAGCCCTTTGCGGTAGGACGGATAGGCGAGCCGCACCCCAAGCTCGGATTTGACGCGGGCGTTGGAGACCCGTCGGCTGTCGCCATAGAAGCTCCTTGCCATGGGCGAGAGCTTCGCCTGCTCGAAGGGCACCGCAGGCGGCGGCTCGAGGCCCAAGAGCTTAGCGCCATAAGCGATCACCTCGTCGGGGGGCGCGGGCTCGTCGTCCGCGACATTGTAAATCCCGCCGGCTCGCGGCTGCGCCATGGACGCCTCGATCACGGTGGCGATGTCCTCCACATGGATGCGGTTGAACACCTGGCCCGGCTTGACCACGCGCCGCGCCGTCCCCGCCATGAGCTTGTCCAGCGCGCTCCGGCCAGGCCCATAGATGCCGGCGAGGCGGAAGATTTGTACCGGGCATTCGATCTCCTCGCCGAGCGCGAGCCAATCGCTCTCGGCGACGACCCGGGACTTCGTCCGGGCGCTATTGGGCTTGGGTGGGGTGCTTTCATCGACCAGGGCGCCGGCATGGTCGCCGTAGACGCCCACGGTCGAGAGATAGCCGATCCACTCCAGCGCGGGCAGAGCCGCGATCTGCGCGCGGTCGTGGCCCAACACGGGATCGCCGTCGCTCCCCGGCGGGATCGACAAGAGGAGATGCGTGGTGCCGGCGAGCAGCCGAGGGATCTCGGGATTGTCCGGCTCTCCGGCGAAGCGGGTCACCGCATAGCCTTGCGCCGTCAGGCGCTCGATATTGGCGGCATCGCGGGCCGTGCCGGCGATGCTCCATCCTTTCCTACTCAGCCGCGCGGCGAGCGCTTCAGCCGAATAGCCGAGGCCGAAGCAGAACAGCCGGCTCACGCGGAAGCCCTCGCCCACTCGGCAGCGACGGCTTGGTCCGGTTCCGCTCCCGCATGAGACGCACGCAAGGCACGGGCCCTTGCCGGCGCGAGGCAAGACAGGGCCCACACCGCCATGGCCCTGACGAGCGGCGAGGCATCGCCGAGATGTCCCTCGATCTGCGGAAGGAGCGTCTTATCGCCGGAATTGCCGGTGGCGATTAGCACATTGCGCAAGAAGCGGTCGCGGCCGGTCCGCTTTACGACGGTGCCGCGAAAGCGCGCGCGAAAAGCCGCGTCGTCGAGGGAGAGCAACTCGGCGAGCGGGGGATTGTCGCTTTCCGCTCGCACGCTGAGCTTCACCTTGCGCGCGCCTTTCGCAAATTTGTTCCAGGGGCACACGGCGAGGCAATCGTCGCAGCCGAAGACGCGGTTCCCCATGCGCTCGCGATATTCGCTCCCGATATGCCCCTTATGCTCGATGGTGAGGTAGGAGATGCAGGCCCGCGCATCGAGCTGATAAGGCGCGACGAAGGCCTTGGTCGGGCAGACATCGAGGCAGCGCCGGCAGGCCCCGCAATGATCCTGCTCGGGCGCATCTGGTTCGATCTCGGCCGTGGTGAAGATGGAGCCCAAAAAGAGCCAGGAGCCGAACTCACGGGAGACAAGATTGGTGTGCTTGCCCTGCCAGCCGAGCCCTGCCTTTGCCGCGATCGGCTTCTCCATCACGGGCGCGGTGTCGACGAAGATCTTGACCTCGCTTTGGCCAAGCTCCTGCACGCGCGAAGCGAGCGTCTTGAGCTTCGACTTGATGATGTCGTGGTAGTCCTCGCCTTGCGCATAGACCGAGATCGCGCCGCGCGACCGTTCCGCAAGCGCGGCGAGCGGGTCGCACTCGGGCGCGTAGCTCAAGCCCAACATGATGATCGTCTTTACCTGCGGCCAGATGGCGCGGGGGGCCTTGCGGCGGTCAGCGTTGGCCGCAAGCCACGCCATGTCGCCGTGCCGGCCTTTGGCGAGAAAGGTCGCAAGCGCCGCGCCGGAGCCTTGCGGCGCCTCGGCGCCGGTAAAGCGCACGGCTTCGAAGCCCAGATCCTTCGCTTGTTGCGCGATCCGTTGCTTGAGCGTGAGCGCCATGACGCTTTGAACCTCAGAAATCGAGGTCGGCATAGGTCCCTGACGGGATAAAGCCCGCAACCCGGTCGGCCAGTAACGGCCGGAACGATGGCCGTGACTTCAGCAGCGCATACCAGCTCTTGGCGGCCTCATAGTCCTCCCAGGGCACCTCGCCGAGATAGTCTAGCGCCGAGAGATGCGCCGCCGCGGCGAGATCGGCAAAGCTCAGCGCCTCGCCCGCGAGCCAGGGGCGCGTCTCCGCCAAATGGCTGAGATAAGCGAGATGATACCGCAAATTCTCGTGGCCTGCACGCATCGCCTCGATATTGGGCGAGCCACCATTCGGGCCGTAGCGCCGGAAGACCTTCTCGTCCACGAGATAGGCCGTCACCTCCTCGTGAAACTTGCGGTGGAACCAGTCCACGACCCGCCTTGCCTCGGCCCGGGCGACAGCTTCCCCCGGAAGCAGCCTGAAGGCGCGTGCCTCGCCGTCCCCGCTCGCGGTCTCATCGAGATATTCAGAGATCGCGTAGGACCCGACGATCACACCGTCCGTGTCGCTGATCAGCACCGGTAGCGAGCCCGCCGGGTTCAGCTCGAGGAAGCCCGCCCGCCATTCCCATGGGCGCTCCTCGGTGAGCGTCGCCTCGATACCGCATTCGGCAAGCGCCAAGCGGATCGAGCGGGAGAAGGGACAAAGCGGATAGTGCAGGAGCGTCGCCATCGACCCGTTCGGCGGCTTCAACACCGCGATAAGAATCGCGCGGGATTGAGCCTCGGTATAGAACCTGCTCGCGCGCGGAACAAGCGAGCAGCGAGGGGGTCCATGTGGCTAGAACAAATCATCGTGCTCGCCGTGGTGCAGGGGATCACGGAATTCCTCCCCATTTCGTCGTCTGGGCATTTGATTCTTATTCCGGCACTGACCGGCTGGAAAGATCAAGGCATTCTCACCGACGTGATGGTGCATCTCGGCACCTTGTTTGCGATTCTCATCTATTTCGGGCGCGATGTGTGGCGCCTTATCACCGGCGGGCTCATGCTGCTGCGCGGCAAGGTCACCGACGATGGTCGCCTCGCCCTCTACATCATCATCGCCACCATTCCGGCCGTGGTGTTCGGCATTGCCCTCAAGAAGCTCGGCATCACCGATCTCGATCGCAACGTCGCCATCGTAGCCTGGAACACGATCCTGTTCGGGCTCTTGATGCTCGTCGCCGACACCTATGGCGCGCAAACCAAGACCATCGCCGATGTGACGCTGCCGAGCGCCCTGATGATCGGCGTGGCGCAAGCACTGGCGCTGATCCCCGGCACGAGCCGTTCGGGG
>CAWDQR010000003.1:0-847632 GCA_963804515.1 uncultured Alphaproteobacteria bacterium
AGTACGCAGGCTATTGCCAGGAGGAGGGGTATCATCCGATCCGATTGCCGCAAAGCATGCCGCATACAATGGCCGGTCTTGGCACGAAGCGGACTAACTCGATGGAACGCTGTGACGTCAGCAACTGACCCAAAGCAGACTATTCCAGTCGACGCGTATTAGCTCGCTATTGTCATCTGAAAGGCGCATGCTGAGGCATCACCGGTAAGAGCAACAACGGGCACTGGTGGCTGAGAGCGTAAAGACTCCCGCCTGCAACAATGCGGAGGGAGCCAATGGCCTCTCAAAACCCCCGACTCGACGTATACGATCCTAAGACACTTGCAGTGATGGACCAGGCGTTCGCCTCCATTTGGGCGACCATTCGTGGCCCTATTCGCGACTATTCGAATGATAGCGACCTTAGAATTGCCGTCGGCCAAAAGCTTCTGAACCTGGTAGCCGATGGGGTGACCGATCCTATTCGGCTTCGGCAGCTCACTGTAGAGAGCCTCTTTCTCCCAGGCCACTGACGGTCTCGGCCTGTTGGAGCGGATCGCATCTGCGCGGCGACGATCCTCTGCCGCGTCGATCAGGCCAACGATATGTTGAGCGGAGTAACTATCGCTGCGGATGGCGAGCCGCCGTTTTACGCGGTTGACGAATGTGCTTCAACGCCCCCGGTTGCACCTAATCCAGGGTGCCAAGCGATAGAGAGTGGGGCGGACACTGGTTAAATGGGCATCACATGCTACATGGTCCGCCCCAACGGCGCGCTTCATCTATTGGCATCAGTCAACAATGGCGCGCCCCTCACAGATGGCAATTCGGTCACCCCAGCACAAGTGTCCTAATAAGGACAACGGGCGGCTACAGAGGCGGTCAGCCGCGGTCGTAGGTCCGCAAATGGCACATAGCGGACCAATTCGTGGAGCGCTGTGACGTCAGCTACTGACCCTAAGCGGACGTCGGTCCAAAAGCGCGCGGAGCCGTCCCATCGACGCCACCGAGGCGGAGCTGATCGACCTTAGGTCGTAACGCGGACGCTCAGTTCATTGGATGGTCGGACGCGAGATAACGCGCGATGTTCTTGAGCACGACCGTGGAGAGATTGCCTTCGTCTGGCGCCTTCTCACCCATCGTCGCCGAAACGGCGATGGCGAGCTTGCGCGCGGGCAAATAGGCCATAGTAGCGGCGTAAGCGCCGAAGGATGGATTTTGCACGAGCCAACCGTCGATCTCAGCCGGGGTCTAGTAACCCCTAAGCTCCTTGAGCTGTGCGACGTTTAGGCCGTCGATGTCGTCTTTAGTAAGGTTTTCAACGCCGACTTTCGCTGCCTTTGCCTGGGCGGCCTTGAACTTGGCCTGCGAGTCCTGCTCGACCGCGCTGGTGCGGGCTCCTGTCTTTACCGCGGCCCAACGTTTGGAGGTGCGCCACACCATGTGAGCGGTCGGCTGGGGCGGCGTCTCGGAACGTGCATAGGTGGACTTGCCATACGGCGCCAAGGGCGGAGGCGCATAGACCACCGGGGGCGGAGGCGTATAGACCACCGGCGGCGGCGGAGCAGTGCACGAAAGCAAAGTCATTCCGACAGCCGTCGTGGCCGTAACTCGAAGGGCTTTGCGCATTCGAGAGATCCCCCCTGGACGCTCGTTTGGGTCCAAGACCAAAAACTAAGCCGAATGGGTTACCAGAAGGTCACGGACCAAGGGCGCCTCGGAGCTCATCAGATCTTCCCCACAGTCGACTTCTGCTCATGGCACTAAGCGGACCAACTTGTGTATCCCGTTAAAGGTCTGAAGTTAGGCGATAAGCGGACACCGAGCTTTTTACAGTTCAATGTCTCGCCCAGATGAAAAGTCTTGGTGGTGCCAGGTACCAAAAGGCTCAGCCTTGGTGACGATCCTTCCGGCTTTAGGTTTGATAATTCTCGGCCGCGCGACAGAGCCGATGGCGTTTGCGTGAGAATGATGCTGTTAAAAGAGTCCCGGCCTGGGGACCTTTGGCCGGGACTCTTCTGGAACAATCAAGCGTCAAGATCGGCAGGAGGAGGGGGAGGATCTGCCGATCTAAGCACAAACTCGGAACGATAATCGGCGGTTCCAGTGGCGTCGGCTTCGGCCGGGCGCCTTTTCGCTTGATAGTTGCCCACCAGAGGGCATGGGACTTCCGCCAATGCAGAAAGAAAAATCGCCAGCCACGCTCGATACTATCGCTGCTCAACTCGAGACGCTTTGCGGATCCCGTTGTGCCGCACTTCGACCTTGAGGTCTGACGACTCCATTGTCCGTCACCGGCGCTCTGATTCGCCTTGCCCTTCGCCCCTTCGCATGCGGCGGGATTTGCTGCAATGCCTGGTCGAAGGGAGCGGCGGAAATCCGCACCTCTCCGGTAAAGGGGTAATCGAGGAGCAGCGCGGGCAGCAATGCGATGGCAACAAGTGCGGCCATGGCAGCCGTCATCGTCGTCTGGGCGACCAGATTCGGCGTGCCGAAGAAAGCTGGATAGCCGAGCGTGATCATGGCACCGGTAATCAGCACCAGCCATAGGATTGTCGGCATCGAGCCGTTGGCACTATCCAGACGCTCGCTCCGATTGTCTTCGATCACGGCCAGTAGATGGAGGGCCGGCTGGTATAGAGTGATTTCAGTTCGAAGGCCGAAAGCCGACGCCCAAACTTTTTTGTTTCGGAGCGTTGCTAGAGCGGCCCTGGAAACGGTTTGTTACAAACCCGCAACAATGAGACTGCTCGAAAATGGTACACACTGTACGTGATGGACCTCTCCATTACTTCTCCCATTGGGAATGCTTGGGAGAAGCCCCGCCCCCCGGTGGGGCTTCTTCTTTTTCGGGAGAGACGCTTGAAAAAGGCTCTGACGTACATCAAGGCTGCCGGAGCCTTAGCTCTGGTGGCTTGCGTCCCTCTTGCCGGATCCGCCTCAACGGGTGGCAGCGGTCATGTCGGTTGGAAAGTCCCCGGTCGACACGTGTATCCTATCATGGTCAGGTCTCAAGATGGGCCCATCGCTACGGCTGGGGGGTGGGACAGCGTGTATGGCTATTACGTCGGACCTGTCTTCGGGCGTCGCGACATTTCATATCGCTGCTTTGGGCCGGAATATGGGTGGCATCCCTGTCCCGGAGATTCCCTCGAAAGCCGGAAGGCGTGGGCCGAACTCTCCGGTGAGAGACCGACTGGATGTGCTGCCCGGTATAGATGGTCGAGCGGGCAGGAGAGCAGACGCAAGACGCCGCCTAATGATTGGTAAACGTGATTCCGTTCGTCTTTTCCACTCGCGCCCCGGCACCGGAAACGGCCAGGCATCAAAGAAGTGCTCCTGGTCGACCAGAATGAACAGGATGTTGTACCCCCCAAGCGGTGTGTCTGGAGGGGATCACTGTTGCGCGGGAGCTGTGGCGATCGTGCCGGCTAGGATCACCTCCGGCAACACACTTGCGCCGAGCAGAGCGCGGCGTGACGGATGGGCGACGCGATCGGATGAGTTAGTCATTTGCGTTTCCGGCAGGGGTAGCCAGTTCTTATAAGGGCCTCAGTCTTTTTGGTCACCGATATTTTGATCCGAGCGATCCTGTTGTCGATGCACAGCGCAACCATCCCTGAGCAAACTGCGGCAGGCTCTCGCTTCATCACGTCGAGGAGAATTGATCGTCACTCACAGACGTTGAGGGCGTTCCGGTCTTGCAGGTCGAGATGCAGATGCGTGCGGTGCACGTCGTTGACTTCCGGACCGAGCACGGTAGAGAACACCTGGCACGCACCCTGATGCACGCGACGCAGGAATTTGGCTTCGGGTGTCGATAAGGGATCTGGGACCGGTGCCTTGGCCTTGGGCTCAGGCGGGGCAGGGTCCGCCTCCGGTGAGGGGGAAGCTTTCACCGGAACCGCTTCCTGCGAGGCGGACGCCTTGACCACAACCGTCAGCGCCGCATGACCTCCCTTGGCTTCCCCGGCATCCTTGTCGGCGGGCGCGACTTTCTCCGCCTGGGGGTCTGACTGCGTCTCCTTGGCAACGATGGGCACGAGCTTCGCTTTTGCCGCCGCCACCAGGTCGCGGCGGGTCGGACCCCAGCCCGTCGCGAGATCAACTCGTCGCCCATCGGCAAGAATGAACACCGGAAGGTCGATCGCGTTGGCGAAAGCGTGCTGGCTGAGGCGATCGTTTGGCAAATTATAGCGGTTCCGGCATGCATAGGATGAGCCGATCAGGCGGGCGACCGGTGACCCGAAGGCGGCTGTGGCCGCCGGCTGCACGGTCTTCTCCAACCAGCGATTGAGCGCGACGATCATGGGACAATTGACGAGGAAGGGCGGGTCGACGGTGACCTTTTCCTTGCTGCCGATGCTGCGCAAAAGCACCGGGGCCGGCGTGCCGCAATCGCCGTTGCGGATGGGCGCGAGCGGCACGACTTCGGCGGTCACTGGCGCCAGGAGGTGCATACACTCCATGAGCGCCGCCTCGATCTCCCTGTCCGACCATTGGAGGGGGGGCGGAGGGACGCTCTCATCGGACGGATGGGAATTCGCCGGCGTGGCGTCGGAAGCGCTAGTCGACGATGCCTGGGGTGTGGGCGAAGGGTCCGAGCCGCCCGTTTCGGTCCGTTCTGTTCCGGACGCGGCGTCCGGCCGCGGGCTTGCCTCCGTGGCCGTCGTCACAGAAGCGCTTGCCGCGCGAGACCAGAAGGGGTGCTGCCGCGCAACAAGCGAAGCGAGGCCAAGAATCGCGGCAACCGTGAGGGCCGTCGAGCAGCAGGCGACAATCTTTCCGGACTGATGCATGGATCCGATCCGGAATCCCCCCGGGAGCGGCGCGGGATCACGATGACATTGCGAGATTAATCAATCGTAGTCGTGGTTTTGACAGTCGCACCGCGCGCGGGGCGCCCCAGCCTGGACAAATAAAGGTCGCGTCTGGGCGGCGGGTTCGAGCGGGAGCCGGCGACGCGGTGATCATGGCCACAACGCCACGACCGTTCTAACGTTGGCTTGAAAGCCAGCCCGAGCTTACCAGGGCCGCGCATACCAGCGCCCGTTGCCCCATGGGGAATTGTAATAATATCGCTTGGCAACAGGGCTGGTGCTGCGGCGGGGCTTGGGTTTTGCCACCGGCGCGTCGTTGTCCGATTGACTGATCTTGGCGCTGCCGCTCGCGTGGGCGAGGACCACGAAATCCCCGCCCTTCGGCAAGTTCGTCGAATTGATGCTCGTATCGGCGATGATGAAGGTGGACCCCGGCGTCAGCCGCTCCGAAATCTTCTGACGCACGTCGTCGGGGATCTCGATGCGGTCGAGCGGACTCGTACCGCCGCTGTCCTGCACGTCGATCGTCATCCACCGCGTCTTGCGGTCCCCTTGAGCGAACTTCAAAGCGGTATAGACGTGGGTGCCGAGCAGCTGGTCGGGATCGCGGAAGCTGACCGGCGTGTCGAAGACACGGGAAAATTCCTGTCGGACGAAGAGATGGCCGTCCGGAGGCTCGCCTTTGCCGGCGGCCCCGTACACCTTCTTCACGAGTTCGTCGGTGAAGGCTCCAGTCTCACGCATTCCATTCGCTTTCTGGAACGCCTTGATTGCGCCAATCGAGGGTTTGCCCATGGTGCCGTCGAAATTCTGCGCTGGCAGATAGCCCATCGAGGCCAAGATCTGCTGCACGCCGATGATGCGGTCGCGCTGGGTGCGCCGCGTCAGCAGGATGCGCAAGGGCGCCTCCGACCTGGGCTCGGCGGCTTGCACCGCCGCCGCCGCAGCGCCGGCTTCGACATTGGCTGCGGCCGGCGGAACCCTTGCGGGCGCTGCTTGCGCGACCGTGGCCGCCGCGACAGGCACCACGGCGCCGGCGATCTGCTTTTCCTGGACGACCCCGACAGCGCTCGCGGTGGGATCCGGGACGACATGCGCTTTGGCGTCGCCTGTGTCCGGTGTGATCGCATGGATTCGGTTGGGATCGGACACGGCATCGGGGAGCGCATGCTTGTCGAGGCCCGTGGCTGGCGGGTCAGCTTGCAAATGGCCGCTGGCCGGCTCCGTCGGGTCTTGCGCTTCGCTGTCGACCGTCGACGACAATTCGGCCTTCGCCAAAATCACCGGGCTTGCGGCGGCCGCGGCCAGCTCCGGCAGTGGCGAACTTTCAGATCGGGGCCGCGTGACGGGGTCCTCGGTCGCAATCTCCGGCGGCGCCGGGGGGGGCGACGGCTGGAACAGATTGGGATGTTCGATCAGGGTCGGCTTCGGCCGGCTGCGCGAGACGATCACATTGTCGCCCAGCGTTGTCATTTGGAACAGCTGGGGCGCGAAGGAATAAGGCACACGAATGCAGCCATGGGACGCAGGGTAGCCTGGTACCACACCCGCATGCACCGCAGTGCCCGACCAGGTTATCCGGTTCATCCAGGGCATCGGCGCGCCGCTATAGATATTCGAATGGTGCCACCGCTGCTTTTCGATGATGCTGAAGGCGCCGATCATGGTGGGATGTTCCGCAGTCCCGGTCGACACCGCGGACGTCGTGAGCAAATTTGTGCCCCGATAGATATCGACCTTTTGCGCGCCGACTGAGACGACGAGTGTCATAGGCTCGCTATTGTCGATTTTCGTCATCGGCTCCGCGTCCGGCGCCTTTTTCTGCTTCTGCGCTGCTTCAGCCGGTGCCGCTGCGACCAAAAGCGCGAGCGCCGAAATTCCAAGCCATGTTGCCGAAGTCCGTGTTGCCCTCTTGGCGACCTCGATCGCCCCGTCCCTACTCACACGCTGCGCTTTCAACTCTCGTCCCCGTAGCTGATTTAACCCTCATGCCAGGAATTCGTCCCCTCTCCCGGCGTGCCGCTGGCCTGCGAATCACGAGAGCCGAGGCTAGCAAATTTGGACAGCAAAGACTTCCGATTACCTAACATTTGCGCATCTCAGTCAAAGATTTCGGATGGGGCTCCGGTTCCGCGCCAGATCTCCGACAACTCCAAGTGTCGCTTGCAAAAATCCGTGCTAGGCGCCGCCAAGCTGGTTCGCGAAGTAGGCCACCGTCTCGGAATAAACTTGGCTCTTGTTCCATTCTAGCAACACCTGGAAATTGGCCGAGCCTTGGCTCCAGGGCTGGCCCTTCCGCCAGCCATAGCCCTTGAGGTAGTTGGCCGTCGAAGCGAGCACATCCGGGGCGCTTCGGATCAGGTCACGCCGTCCATTGCCGTCATAGTCAACCGCAAACTTAAGGTAGGATGAGGGCAAAAACTGCGTCTGACCGAGCTCGCCCGCCCAAGCCCCCCGCATCTGCCTTGGCGACAGGTCGCCGCGATCGATGATCTTCAGCGCGGCAATCAGCTCTTGCGTGAACTTTTCAGACCGTCGGCAATCATGGGCGAGGGTCGCGAGCGAGCGGACGGTGGGAAACTTGCCGGTGACGGCGCCGAACCCCAATTCCAAGCCCCAAATCGCGACCACGACCTGGCGCGGAACGCCATATTGCTGCTCGATGCGGGCAAGCACGCCGCTGTAGCGCGCCATCAGGCTCCGGCCCTTGCTGATGGCGAAGGGGGTCACCCGCGTCGAGGAGAACTCCTCGAAGCTTTTGTGGAAGGTCGCGTGCTGATTGCGGTCGAGCGAGAGCACGCGGGGGTCCGGCGAAAGCCCGGTAAGCGCGGTGCTTATGGTCCGTTGCGACACGCCCTGCGCCGCAGCCTCTTGAGCGAAACTCTGGAGCCATGTGTTGAAAGTGCCGCCGCAAGAGGCCGCCGCTGCGGGAGCCACCCCCCAGAGCATGACGGCCGCCAGCAGCAGGCCTCCTAACCCAGTTGCGAGCCTTCCCATCCGTCCTCTCTATCTGCGCGTGACTGGAGGCACGAAGGCGCCTCCGAGGGCTGGAGTCATGCTCGAACTTATAGGGCCCAGCCGCCCCCCTGCCTATGGGCGAACGGCCGGGGTTCCTATGCGGCCAAAGGGGAGGGTGGCTAGAGGCGCGAGAATAGGCAAGCGGCATGATCCGGCAATTCGCGGCCGGTAAGGTCGACGCGGGAGCAGCCCCGCGAAAGCTCTTGCCTATGACGCAGGCGCTCAATACACGGGGTGCCGGACGGTTCGAGCTGCTCAGGGAGGTTCTCATGTTGGCTTTGACGCGGATGCGGCCAAGCGATGTGTCCCGCGCGGTTTGCCTACTGATCGCAACTACGCTGCTCGCTGGCTGCGGCATCAACACCATTCCGACGCTGCAGGAGCGCGCCAAGGCGAGCTGGAGCGAGGTGCTGAACCAGTATCAGCGCCGCGCCGACCTGATCCCCAATCTCGTCGAGACGGTGAAGGGTTACGCCGCCCAGGAGAGCAAGGTGCTCACGGAGGTGACGGAGGCCCGCGCCAAGGCGACGCAAGTGCAAATTCCGCCGGACATCCTCACCAATCCCGAGGCGTTCCAGAAATTCCAGGAAGCGCAGGGCCAGCTCACGGGTGCCTTGAGCAAGCTGCTCGCCATCACCGAGAACTATCCGGACCTGAAGTCGAACCAGAACTTCCTCGCGCTGCAATCGCAGCTCGAAGGCACCGAGAACCGCATCGCCATTGCGCGGCGCGACTACATCACCGCGGTGAAGGACTATAATACCGAGATCAGGACGATCCCCGGCCGCTGGTGGCGCGCGCTGCTCTATCCTGACGCCGAGCCCATGCAGAACTTTACCGTGTCGGAGGAGACGACCAAGGTACCGGAAGTCAAGTTCTGATAAAGCGCGGACGGGCGCTAACGAGCATAAGCGAGGGCGGCATGGCCCGGACGCCCCAGGGCATCGGCGGCATTATTCTCAGCCTAGCGCTCACGCTTTGGCTTGCGCCCGCAATCGCCGAGCCCACATTTCCGTCACTCACAGGCCGCGTCGTCGATGACGCGAAGCTGCTGAGCGAGGTCGATGAGCAGGCGCTCACCGCCGACCTGAAGGCGCTAGAGGACAAAAGCTCCGACCAGCTTGTCGTCGTCACGCTCCCTTCGCTGCAAGGCTATGCCATCGAGGACTACGGCTATCAGCTCGGCCGCCATTGGGGCATCGGCACCAAGCAATTGAACAATGGCGTGCTTCTCATCGTCGCGCCGAACGAGCGCAAGGTGCGCATCGAGGTCGGGCGCGGGCTCGAACCGATCCTCACCGACGCGCGGTCGAAGATCATCATCGAGAATGCGATCCTGCCGCACTTCCGCGCGGGCGACTTTGCCGCCGGCATTAAGGACGGCGTGCGCGACATCACGCTCGCGCTGACCGGCGACGCGGCCGAGGTGGAGGAGCGGGCGAAGGCGCGCCACGATGCCGACAATCCCGCCATCGACTGGATGATGGTTATCTTCTGGAGCCTCATCATCCTGTGGTTCATCTGGGTGATGTGGCGGAGCGCGCAGCAGCCGGGTCTGCGCGGGCGCCAGGGCAGGGGTCCGATATTCATTCCGGGCCCTGGATGGGGGGGCAGCTCAGGCGGCGACGGCGGTGGCGGGGGTGGCGGCTTCTCCGGCGGCGGTGGCAGCTTCGGCGGCGGCGGCGCCTCGGGCGGCTGGTAGGCGAGGCCGATGCAACCCTTGAGCAGGGAAGAGCGGGCGGCGATCGCCGACGCTATCTCGCGTGCCGAGTTCGAAGACGAGCGGCGAGATCGTCGTGGTCGTGGCGAGCGCGTCAGGCCGTTACTTCTCCATCGGGGTGATGTGGGCCGCGCTGCTCGCGCTGACCGTACCGCTGCCGCTCATCTGGCTCACCAAATGGCCGGTCGAGCACATCTATCTCGTTCAGCTTGCCGTGTTTACCGTCGGCGTCCTCCTCATCCAGTGGGAGCCGCTTCGCCTGGCGCTCGTGCCGAAGGGCGTGCAGCGCGCCCGCGCCCATGAACGGGCCGTCGAGCAGTTTCTGGTGCAGAACCTGCACACCACCAAGGGACACACGGGCGCGCTCATCTATGTCTCCTTCGCCGAGCGCTTCGCCGAGGTGATCGCCGATGACGGCATCTATAAGAAGGTACCGCCGGAGACTTGGGAGCAAGTCGTGCGCGAGCTCACCCATCATCTTGGCCGCGGCGCGCGCAAGGAAGGTCTCATCTCGGCCATCGACGCCTGCGGCAAGATCCTCGCTGCCCATTTCCCACCGAGGCGCCACGACACCGACGGGCTTGCCAATCATTTGATCGTGCTCGATGCCCGCTGAGACCGCGAGCAAGCGGCGGCGCGCGGCGGGGCGTGGAGCGGAGCCCGACGCCGGCCCGCTCGCGCTTTTCGGCTGGGTGCTGTTCGATTGGGCCACACAGCCCTTCTACACGCTTGTCGTCACCTTCCTGTTCGCGCCCTATTTCGTGAACGGCTTCATAGGCGATCCTGCGCTGGGCTCCACGCTCTGGGCCTATGCCACGGGCGCGGCCGAGCTGATCGCCGCGCTCTTAGCGCCCGTGCTCGGCGCCATCGCCGATGCCGGGCTCGCGCGCAAGCCTTGGATCGCGGGCTTCTCGGTGCTGCTCGTGCTCGGCCTTTGCGGGCTCTGGCTTGCCATTCCCGGCCGCACGGATCTCGCGCCGCTCGTGCTTATCTCCTTTGGGCTCGCGACCATCGGGGCGGAGCTTGCCACCGTCTTCAACAACGCGCTGATGCCCGGGCTTGTCTCCGCTCGGCGCCTCGGCACGCTGTCGGGCATCGGCTGGGCGACGGGTTATGTGGGCGGCCTCGTGAGCCTCGCCCTGATCGCGGGACTGATCGTCGCCGACCCAAGTACCGGCAAGACCCTGCTTGGGCTGCAGCCGATCATCCCGCTCGATCCGGCGACGCGCGAGGGTGACCGGCTGATTGGCCCCTTCTCCGCCCTCTGGTACCTGATCTTCGTCTTACCGCTCTTCCTGTTCACGTCCGACCGGCCTGCCAAGTCCCGACCCAGCGCGCCGGTTAAGGCCGGGCTCGCACAACTTGCGCGCGGCGCGAAGGACCTCTATCGCCATCACCGGCAGATCGCGCTCTTCCTGCTCGCGCGCGTGCTCTATGCCGACGGGCTCGGCGCCGTCTTCGCCTTTGGCGGCATCTATGCCGCGAGTGTGTTCGGCTGGCGCGCCTCCGAGCTTGGCCTGTTCGGCATCATCCTCACCATTGCCGGCACGGTCGGCGCGAGCTTTGGCGGCGTGCTCGACGATCGCCTCGGCTCCAAGCGCGTGATCGTCTGGACGCTTTGCTTGTTCATCCTTGCGGCGATCGGCGTGCTCTCGGTCGACGGGGACCACGTCCTGTTCCTGCTGCCCGTTGAGCCCAGACTTCCAGGCTCCGGGCCTTTCGCCTCGCCGGGCGAGCAGGTCTATCTCGCCTTCGCCATACTAATTGGGGTCGCCTCGGGACCGATCCAATCGTCGAGCCGCACGCTGTTGGCGCGGCTTTGTCCAGCCGACAAGACCACCGAGTTCTTCGGCTTCTTCTCGTTCTCCGGCAAGATCACTGCCTTCGCCGCACCACTCGCGATCGGGGCCATCACCGCGGCGACGGGAAGTCAGCAACTCGGCATTGCCACCAGCCTCGTTTTTCTGCTTGCCGGCTTGGCTCTGCTGCAACGCGTGCAGCCGCCGGCAGGCTAATGCGCTAGTGCCGGAAGTGGCGCATGCCGGTAAACACCATGGCGAGGCCTGCTTCGTCGGCCGCGGCGATCACCTCTTCGTCGCGCACCGAGCCGCCGGGCTGGATCACCCCACTGGCGCCGGCTTCGGCAATCACCTCTAGGCCGTCGGCGAAGGGGAAGAACGCGTCTGAGGCGGCCACCGATCCTTGCGTGAGCCGCGAGCCTAGCCCCGCGGCCTTGGCCACTTGCTCGCCCTTCCATGCCGCCATGCGGGCCGCATCGACCCGCGCCATCTGACCGGCACCGATGCCAACGGTCGCACCGTCCTTCGCGTAGACGATGGCGTTCGACTTCACATGTTTCGCGACGGTGAAAGCGAAGATCAGATCCGCCATTTCCTCCTTGGTGGGCTGCCGTTTGGTCACCACCTTCAGATCGGCATTGGCAACCACGCCATTGTCGCGGGCCTGTACCAGAAAGCCGCCCGCGAGCGAGCGGAAGACGAGGCCGGGCACTTTGGGGTCGGGCAGGCCGCCCGCGAGCAGGAGCCGCAAATTCTTCTTCTCGGCAAGCACGGCCTTCGCCGCATCGCTCGCATCGGGAGCGATGATGACCTCGGTGAAAATCTCCGCGATTTCCTTCGCGGCATCCGCATCGAGGGGACGGTTGAGAGCCACCACGCCGCCAAAGGCACTTTCCGGGTCGCACGCAAGCGCCTTGGCGTAAGCCTGCTTCAGCGTGGCGCCCACCGCCACGCCGCAAGGATTGGCGTGCTTGATAATGGCGACAGCCGCATGCTTGGCTGGATCGAACTCGGCCACGAGCTCGTACGCCGCATCGGCATCATTGAGATTATTGTAGGAGAGCTCCTTGCCCTGCACTTGCGCGGCGGTGGCAACGCCGAAGCGCGTCTCGCCTGTGCGGTAGAAGCCCGCCCATTGATGCGGGTTCTCGCCGTAGCGCAGCGCTTGCGCCAGCATGCCGGCGAGGACGCGCGTGGCGGGCGTGCGATCGCCCGCGGTCTCGGCGAACCAAGCGGCGATGGCCGCATCATAGGCGGCGGTTCGCGCAAAGGCCTTGGCCGCGAGCGATTTGCGAAAATCAGGAGCGGTCGCCCCGTCATTGCGCGCCATCTCGGCAAGCACGCTTGGATAGTCCGCGGGATCGACGACGACGGTGACGCTCGCGTGATTCTTGGCGCCCGCCCGGATCAGCGCCGGCCCGCCGATATCGATGTCCTCGATGCACGTCGAGAAATCGGCCCCGCTCAGCGCCGTGGTCTCGAAGGGATAGAGATTGACGGCGACAAGGTCGATCCTGGGGATCGCGTGGTCTTGGAGAGCCTGCTCGTGTTCCTTCAGCCCACGCACCGCAAGCAGTCCGCCATGGATCTTCGGGTGGAGCGTCTTCACCCGCCCATCCATCATCTCTGGCACGCGCGTGATCTCGGCGACGTCGATCACTTTGAGCCCCGCCTCTCGCAACAGCTTGGCGGTGCCGCCGGTCGAAACCAGCTCCACCCCGTGCGCGCTCAAGCCACACGCAAAATCGATCAGGCCCGTCTTGTCGCTGACCGACAGGAGCGCGCGGGCAATCTTCTCCATGGCGAATGACTCTAGGCGTGAGTGGCAACGGGCCCGGTATCACGATTTGCCGCGTTCGGCAAAACCGGCGTGACGAACGCCTTGAGACTAAGCGGCCTCGGGCGCGTCGCTCGGATCGGCCAGGCTCGCCTCTCCGGGCTCGGCGGTCCGCTCGAAGGTCCACACGATGCGGACCTCTCTCTCTTCCTCGAGGCCACCGGCGAGCACGATCTGCAAGCACCGCCGGGGCCCTCGCTCATCGGCGAGGAACACGCTCTCCTCGAGCGCGATCGTCGGCGTGTTGGAGCTCATCGTCCAGCCTTCGCGGTTGGGAAGCACGAGCGCCACGCTCCTTTCGTCAGGCGCCATCTCGGCGCTGACGCTCGGATGCAGATGGAAGCGGATGGTGTAGCCGCCGCCGCTCGCTTGGGCCTCGCTCTTGAGACCCCTTGGCGCGGTAAGCCTGTCCTCGCCGCCGATCAGCAACCCGGTCGGCGACAGCAGGATGAGGCGCGCATGAGTGACGCCGTAACGAGAGACATAGCCGTCATGGGAGGCCTTGAGCTCCAGCCCCTCGCTGCCATCGCTGAGCGATGCCTGCACATTGGGAGGACCCATCAATGCCGCGTCTGCGCCGGGCTCGCTTCCATTCGCGCCGCCGGCAAAGCTCGCCGAGGATGCGTCCTCGAAGGTGAGCGCCGAATGGGCGGCGGTCGAGCGGGTGACCATCCGCCAATCGTCGTGATCGGCCGAGGGTGCCCCGCAATTGACGATGACGAGATGCTCGCCCGAGCTCATCTCGAAGGAGAGACAGCCCGCATGCGCGGTCGTGCTCAAGGACGGCGCCGGGGCGGGCGCCACGTCGGAGATGATGAGCGTCGCCCCACGCTCCATGCGCGCGTAGCCCGAATTCGGCGCCGCGCGGAGCGGCGCGCCGCCGGTGTCGTCATAGGCGAGCACCGTGGCCAGCGCGTCCGTGACCGTGGCGCCGGCGCCGTTGAAGCGCGCCAGCGTGCCGTCGCCTAGGCGGAAAAAACGGACCATAGGCATGGCGCGGTCGATCGCATCGGAAAGCTGCTTTGGCGGCAGGCGGTCCCGCGCCATGAAGCACTGCCTGAGCGGAAGGAGGTCGAGCAGAAGGTCGACAAGCGCCGCCGGATTGCGGGAGATGTGACCGCCGTCGGGCAGGATCTGGCGGTCGATCTCCTTGCAGAATGGCTTCAGGTAACGGTCGACCACCGCCTGCTGCTCGGCAATGCAGAGCCCGGCATAGACGAGGGCCATGAGCGCGACGAGGCGCGGCGCTCCGTCGGGCGCGTCGCGATAGCTCGCCGACAGGTAACGGAGCTGTGCCGTGAGCGCGCGCAAGAAGGTCTCATAGGAGCGGGCATCGCTCGCATCGAGCACGACCACCGAGTTCGACAGCCAGGAGATGATCCTGCGCCCCACCACCTCGGGTTGCCAGGCGAGGCCGCGAACGGTCTTGTGCAGCCTGAGGAAATCGCGGAGCAGCGCCCTGGCCTGCTCACGGGAAAGCTCGCTGCCCGCGACACGCAAATGCCGCAGCCAGCCAAAGCCATGAAGCTCCCTGGCCCAGCCGTCCGACGGCGGCGCGATCTCGAAGGGCGACTGTGAGCCAAGCTCGACGAGGCTGCCGGCGAGGCCGAAATGCCCGTTATAGATCTCGGTGGCGAAGCTCGGGTCCGCGGTGCGCAGGTCTTGGGGGGCGAGCAGAAGTTGCTCGGCCTGGGTGCCTGGATAGCTAAGGCTGGCCATGCGCATGAGCATGAAGCGCCGAAGCGCGCCAGGCCCGCGCGGTGCGTGAGCGCGTGACAAATCCTGGCCGGCAAGGGGGTCAGTCGCCATGCTACTCAGTCATCTCTAAGCTCTGAGCCCCGCCTGCGCTCGGGCGCCTCGGGGCCTCCCCGCACAACTCCTGGGCATTTTCGGACCGGAGCCGAAGAGTATCAAGTGGAATGGGGGCACAAGGCTGCCCAGAGGCGCTATTTATTCTGCATGAGGCGCGCGGCGAAGAAGCCGTCCATGCCACTCCATTCGGGTGACCCGAGATCGAGCTGGTAGGGAAAGGTTCGCAGGCAGACCGGAGACTCTATCCAATCGCGTTGCCCGAAGACGTCGTCCGGCGCGATGTCATCCAGGCGAAGCTCTTGGTTCCGCACGGTCAGGGCGGCGATCTGGGCCTCGCCTTCCTCGGGCTCGAGCGAGCAGGTGGAATAGACGAGGCTGCCGCCCGGCTTGAGCAATGCCGCGGCATTGTCGAGGAGCCGCGCCTGTAGCGCCGCCAGAGACTCGATTTCCTTCGGCGACTTCAGATAGGGAATATCCGGATGCCGGCGAATGGTGCCGGTCGATGAACAAGGGGCATCGAGCAGGACCGCATCGAAGCGTTCGTCCGGCGACCAGGTGACGGCGTCGGCGACGACAGCTGTGGCGTCAAGCCCGAGCCTCACAAGGTTTGCGCTCAACACGCGCAACCGCGCCGCCGAGATGTCGACGGCAACCACCGAGGCGCCTGCTCGCGCAAGCTGCGCCGTCTTGCCCCCTGGCGCCGCGCAGAGGTCGGCCACGCGCTTTCCAGCCACGTTTCCGAGCAGCCGCGCCGGCAGCGATGCGGCGGCGTCCTGCACCCACCAGGCGCCCTCTGCATATCCGGGAAACGCCTCGATGCGGCCCTTGGGCAGAAGCCGCACGCCTGCCGTGGGGAGCACGCGGCCGGAGAGCTGCATGGCCCAGCCTTCCGGGTCGCTTTTGACGGTCAGGTCGAGCGGCGGCTCGACCAGATTGGCAGCAGCGATGGCATGGGCGCGAGCCGCGCCATAATGCGCGACCCATCGCGACCAGAGCCAGTCCGGCGTGTTCACCCGCGCCGCATCAAGGCTCAAAGCGATGGTCTCGCCATCCCTGGCGACACGGCGGAGCACGGCATTGACGAGCTTGTCGTAGCGCTTGGCGCGAGCGTCGTATTGGGCAAGCCTCACGGCAAGGTCGATCGCCGCATGGGGCGGCGTCTTCAGGAAGATGAGCTGCGCGGCGGCCGAGAGCAGGATGGGATAAAGCGTCCCGGCCTTCTCCGGCAGCCCCCGCTCGAGAAACGTGCCGAGCAAATGATCGATTTGCCCGCGCCGCCTCAAGCTCGTTGCCACGATGGCGCGGGTGAGCGCGCGGTCGCGCTGCGGCAGATCGAGCATCCAGCCAGTGGCAAGCGAGCGGCTCAAGAGTTCGTCAAGGGATTGCTTTTTGTCGAGGACGGCGACGAGCAGCTCCACCGCCGCGCGCCGCGCCGAAAGTCCGGCCTGGGCCGCGCGTGCGCTGGCCGCTGCGCGCGTTCCTTCATCAGGGGTCATCGGGAGTGCTGCCGGACTCTAGCTTGCATCCCAGGGGCCACGCCGACGCAAGCCCGAGGCTTGCGGCGACGACCAAGGCCCGGACGCGCGAGAGGTTTGCGTGAGGTCTTCCGCCCCCGCGCTCTGACCCATCTGCCTTGCCATCTCGTTCAGCCGCGCGATGCGGTTCTCCACGTCGGGGTGAGTGGAAAACAGATTGTCCAATCGCGCGCCCGAGAGCGGGTTGACGATGAAGAGATGGGCGGATGCCGGATTGCGTTCGGCGGTCGGATTGGGAATTTGCTCCGCGGCGCCTGAGATTTTGCGCAAGGCGGAGGCAAGCGAGAGCGGGCGCCTGCTGATCTCGGCGCCGATGCGGTCCGCCTCATATTCGCGCCCGCGGCTGATGCCCATCTGCACAAGGCCGGCGGCAAGCGGCCCAAGAATGAGAAGAAGCAGGCCGCCGATCGGTCCTACGCCGTTGTTGTTGCGATTGCCGCCGAAATAGAAGCCGAAATTGGCGAGCATGGAAATGGCGCCAGCGAGCGTCGCCGTGATGGTCATGGTTAGCGTATCGTGATGCTTGACATGTCCGAGCTCGTGGGCGAGCACGCCCGCGAGCTCATCCTTGTTCAGCCTCTGCAACAGCCCGGTCGTAACCGCGACGGCGGCATGCTCGGGGTTCCGCCCCGTGGCGAAGGCATTCGGCTGCGGATTGTCCATGATGTAGACCCGCGGCATCGGCAGCTCCGCGTCTCGCACCAGTTGCCGCACGAGCCCGTAGAGCTCGGGAGCCGCGCGCTCGTCCACCTCCCGCGCGCTATACATGGAGAGCACCATCTTGTCCGAGTTCCAATAGGCGAACAGGTTCGTCGCCACCGCGACGAGAAATGCTATGACCATGCCCGACTGGCCGCCGATCAGGTACCCGATTCCCATGAACAGGGCGGTCAGGGCGGCGAGCAGGATGGCTGTGCGGAAGTAACTCATGGACCCGGCCTCCTCACGGGCGCGGCGATCATCGGACCGCCCACGCCGACGGCGAATATGTTGGGCGTCGCGACCCTCGCGACAAGGCGTGGATGGCTCTCAAGCGCCCGCCCCGGGGCGGCCCAGCCGGCCAGCGCCGACCCGGCACGAGACGATTGGTTATCCCGGCGGTTACCTTAACGGTTCGTCAAGGCTGCTCCGGCATCCTGGCGGCAGCTTCAGTCACGCGAGTCACGCCCATGTCCTTGACCCTCCTAGCTCCGCCCCCAGAGCCCGTCGTTTCCGCCTGCACCTCGCTCACCGGCGAGCAAAAGCGCCTGATCCGCGAGAGCTTCACCCGCATCGAGCCCGCCGCCGACCTCGTGGCGAGGCTGTTCTACCTCAAGTCGATCGATCTCGATCCCTCCTTGCGGGCCATGTTTAAGGACCCGACCCGTGCTCAGAGGCGCAAGTTCATGGCCGCGATGAAGATCGCCGTCGTCTCGCTCGATCGGCTCCAGGCGCTACAGCCCATTCTCAAGCTGCTGGGCGCCCGCCAGCGCCAAGAGGGCGTCAAACCCAGCCACTACGGGGCCTTCCGGCGCGCTTGGGTGTGGACCTTGGAGCAGTCGCTCGAGGCTCGCTTTTCGCGCGAGGCGAAGGAGGCCTGGACGTCGCTGCTTACTCAGATGACCCGCGCCACGGCGTCCTGAGCAGGCGCTTCCCCTCATTGCGGAGGGGTGTCGGATCCATCGTCGTCTGGGCTTGCCGCATCGGGGGCCCGGGCATCCGGGCTCAGCGCCTTGGCCTCGATGGCGCCCTTTTCATCGATCGCGATCTCCACGTCCTGGCTGGGATCGAAGCTTTGCTCCTTGCCGTCGATGGTGAGCGAGTCGGGGGTTGCGGAGATGACGTGGCCATCAGCGACGATCTTCACGCCGTCCGCGATCGACTCCTGGGTCATGTCCTTGTAGTGCGAGACGGTGAGCGTCCGCTGACCTACGGAAATGTGCCGGACTTCGTGCCCACCGCCGGATGTCAATAGTCCGAGCGCGGCGAGGATGCCGATCACGAGCACGACGACGATGCCGACAGCGATCAGTACCCCCTTGAGCCATGTCATGAAGATGTCTCCCCCCTTGGTTCGCGGGCCGAACTCTCGACCCCGGTATCGTCGACTAGGCGGTCTCGCGGTTCTGACGCTTCTCGACGAGATCGTCGACCACGGCGGGATCGGCCAGCGTCGAGATGTCTCCGAGATTTGAGAAATCGTCCTCGGCGATCTTGCGCAAGATTCGCCGCATGATCTTGCCGGACCGGGTCTTTGGCAATCCCGGCGCGAACTGGATCAGATCCGGAGAGGCGATCGGGCCGATCTCCTTGCGCACCCAATCGCGCAGCTCGATCTTGAGGGCGTCCGACTCGGTCTCGCCTGCCATCAGCGTGACGTAGCAATAGATGCCCTGACCCTTGACGGCATGGGGATAGCCGACCACTGCAGCCTCCGAGACCTTGGGATGGGAGACAAGCGCCGACTCGACCTCGGCGGTGCCCATGCGGTGACCGGCGACATTGATGACGTCGTCGACCCGGCCGGTGATCCAGTAATAGCCGTCGGCGTCACGGCGGCAGCCGTCGCCGGTGAAATATTTTCCTTTGTAGGTCGAGAAATAGGTGTCGGCGAAGCGCTTATGGTCGCCATAGACGGTGCGCGCCATTCCCGGCCATGCATCGAGGATCACGAGACTGCCGGAGGCGGCCCCCTCAAGCACGTTCCCCTCGCTGTCGACGACCGCGGGTTGCACGCCGAAAAACGGAAGCGTGGCGGAGCCCGGCTTGAGCTTGGTGGCGCCGGGCAGCGGCGTGATCAGGATGCCTCCGGTCTCCGTCTGCCACCAGGTATCGACGATCGGGCAGCGCTCGTCGCCGACCACGCGGTAGTACCATTCCCAGGCCTCGGGGTTGATCGGCTCGCCAACACTGCCGAGCAGCCTGAGCGATTCCCGGCTTGTGCGCGTGACGTAATCGTCGCCGGCGCCCATTAGCGCCCTGATCGCGGTGGGCGCGGTATAGAGGATATTGACCCCGTGCTTGTCGACCACCTGCCAGAAGCGCGAGGCGTCGGGGTAGTTCGGCACGCCCTCGAACATCAGCGTGGTGGCGCCGTTGGCGAGGGGGCCATAGACGATATAGGAGTGGCCGGTGACCCAGCCCACATCCGCCGTGCACCAATAGGTGTCGCCGTCATGATAGTCGAAGACATATTGATGCGTCATGGCGACATAAACCAGATAGCCGCCTGAGGTGTGCAGCACCCCTTTCGGCGTTCCCGTCGAGCCCGAGGTATAGAGGATGAAAAGCGGGTCCTCCGCGCCCATTTCCACTGGTGGGCAGTCTTTCGACACTTTGGCGGCGAGCTCGTGATACCAGAAGTCGCGCCCGGCATGCATGCTGCATTGGCCGCCCGTCCGACGGATGACGATCACCTTCTCGTCACCGAGAGATTTGGTCAGGGCCTCGTCGGTATTGTGCTTCAGCTTGATCTTCTTGCCGCCGCGCAGGCCCTCGTCGGAGGTGATGACGAGCTTCGACTTGCAGTCGGTGATGCGGCCGGACAGTGAATCCGCCGAGAAGCCGCCGAACACGACGGAGTGGATGGCGCCGATGCGTGCGCAGGCGAGCATGGCGTAGGCCGCCTCTGGGATCATCGGCAAGTAGATGGTGACGCGATCGCCGCGCCCGACGCCCATGGACAGGAGCACATTGGCAAAGATGCTCACCTCGCGGTGAAGCTCGCCATAAGTGATATGACGGGGCGCCTCCGCTGGATCGTCGGGCTCCCAGATGATGGCGACCTGGTGCCGCCGCTTCTTCAGGTGACGGTCGATGCAATTGGCGCTGACATTGAGGGTGCCGTCCTCGAACCATTTGATCGACACGTCGGGGTACTCGAAGCTCGTATTCTTGACGCGCGTGTAGCGCTTGATCCAGTCGACGCGCTCGCCCTCGTTACCCCAGAACTTGTCCGGCTTGTCGATGCTCTTTGCGTAGCGCTTCTCATAGGCGCTCTGGTTGATGAAAGCCTGGTTCTTCCAGCGCTTCGCGATCTTGTAGACAGTTTCCTCCGACATTGGCCCGCTCCTCCCTACGCGATGCGAAGCCCACACTCGCATTATGAACAGTGGCGCGCCGAGCGACAATCATGCGCCTGGCCGCGCGCCGATTCTTATATCTTTTTGGCTAGGCTCCAAATGCCCCGATGATCGCGCCCATGACAACAAGCACGGCGAGCCAATGTCCGGCATCAATCGCCGTCACCAGAGGGCTCTGGCCCGGAAACTGTTGATTGACGAGCGTCGTGGTGGCGACAAATCCAGCCCAAACGAACAACGCTCTGATGACGGCGCCCCGGATCGTGACGTCGTGCAAATGTCCGACGAGCCCTGCCAGCACCCACACCATCAGCAAATTGGAGAGTATGGCGAGGATGAAGGGCAAGGGCGTAGGCTCCATATCGGCCTTCGTCTTGCCCAAGCCGGCCATCCCGGCTTTGCCGAAGATCGTGTACCAACCCCAGCCGGTCAGGAAGACTGCAATCGCCGCGACCACGATGGCGAGATAATTGACGGGAACAGTCTGCATGCTTCCACCCCCATGCTTCAGGTTTCCCCATGCTTCAGCTTCGCGCTTTCTTTTCGACTCCAGCAAGGCGGCTGATAATACCCCATTGCTCCGCGGAAACGGGCTGCACGGAGAGGCGTGAGTTCTTGACCAGCACCATGTCCTCAAGTCCCTTATGGGCCTTGATCTCCGCGAGCGTTACCGGGCGCGGCACGTCGCTGACCACCGCGATGTCGACGCACTCCCAAGCGCCGGTTGCGTCGGTCGAATCCGGGTGAGCTTCGGCCACCACCTTGACCACGCCGACGATGCGTTTCTCCTCGCCCGAATGGTAGAAGAAGCCGAGATCGCCCTTTTTCATCGCGCGCATGGTGTTGCGTGCCTGGTAATTGCGCACGCCGTCCCACTCGGCGCCCTTGGCGCCTTCTTTTTTCTGCTGCTCCCAGGACCAGGCATCAGGCTCGGATTTGAACAGCCAATAGGCCATTTCGTATTGCTCACTCGTCCTCGTCGGCCGGACTGTTGAACGTCCAGAGCCAGGGGCGGATCTCGACCGAGGCGAAGAGGCCCGCTTTGGCGAAGGGGTCACCCGCGGCAATCTTCTCCGCGGCCTGCAGTGAAGCTGCCTCGATCACGATCAGGCTGCCATTCATGGTTTCACCGTCCGCCTCGGTGAAGGGCCCGGCGATCACGAGCGTGTCGCCAAGGCTTTCGAGATATTCGACGTGCTCGGGGCGCTTCGCCTTGCGGATGGCGAGGCTGTTCGGCTTGTCGGTGCAGATCAACGCGTAAAGCATCGCTTCCCCCCCTCTTGAAAGCTATTGCGCGCCCGCATGGCTGTCTACGGAAAGTGACGGCCGCCTTCGCGAGGATGACAAGGGAGGGTTGTAGGGCGGATCACGCCTCGGACCTGAGCGGCCGCGCTAGCAGCGCCTCGATCGCCTCGTCCACGGTAGAGAGCCCGGAGATCACCGCATGCACGGCTTTCGCGATCGGCATGTCGATGCCGCGCGCTGCTGTGCTCTCCACCACGGCGCCAGCCGTATAGATGCCTTCGGTGACGCCGAGCCGCGCCTTCAGCACCTCGCCCAAGGCGCGGCCCTGCCCAAGCGCAATGCCAAGCGACATGTTGCGCGACTGCGGACTCCCGCAGGTCAGGATCAGGTCGCCGAGGCCGGACAGCCCGGTCAAGGTCTCCCGGCGAGCGCCATGGGCCATGCCGAAGCGGGCGATCTCGGCGAAACCTCGCGTGACGAGGGCCGCATGCGCGCTCGCGCCGAGCTTCTTGCCGACGACGATGCCGGCCGCGATGGCATACACATTCTTGAGCGCGCCGCCGATCTCGGCGCCCACCACGTCGTCGCTCCAATAGCAGCGGAAGGAGGCGTGGCTGAGCGCATGCGACAAGGCGCGCCCCTGAGCCTCCTTTGCCGTCGCGAGCGTCAGGGCAGCGGGGAGCCCGCGCGCAATCTCGGCGGCGAAGCTCGGCCCGGACAGCACGCCGACCGCGGCTTGGGGAAGCGCCTCGCCGGCAACCTCCGACAGGAGCTGGCCGGTCGATTGCTCGAGACCCTTGGCGCCGATCACCAGCGGCTGATCGGGCCGCATGTAGGGCGCAAGCTCACCGGCGATGGCGCGAACATGTTGTGCTGGCGTGACCATCAGCAACAGGTCGCAGGTGGCGACCTCGTTGAACCTGGCCGTCGCCTCGATGGCCGGGTCGAGAGCGACGCCCGGCAGATAGAGCGAATTCCGATGCGTCTCATTGATCTCGGCGATGGTCTCCGGCTCGTAGGCCCAAATGAGCACGTCGCGGCCTGCGCGCCGCGCGCTCAGGCCGAGCGCGGTGCCCCAGGCGCCCGCCCCGACAATGCCGACCGTTTGCAGAGCCATGGTCTCCCCGACTTTTCCCCTCCCCCCTTGAGGGGGAGGGCTAGGGAGGGAGGTGGTTGGCAGGCCGAGTTTTCGGCCGACCCCCCTCCCGACCGGTCTACGGCCGGTCGACCTCCCCCTCAAGAGGGGAGGTGAGATGAGGGAACCCCAAGGGCCAGAAACTTACGCCCTTACGCGCAGCTATGTAAATCAGCCAATCTCAGGGGTATTTTCGCGCCGTATGTAACAGGTACGTAACAAAAAAAGCCCCGCCAGAGGATGGCGGGGCGTGGGGCAAATCCAAATAATTGGGATTTTATCGGCGCACGGGCCGCTCTATCAGCCTGGCAAGCCACAGGAACAACCGCGCCAAATCGGGCGGGGATTGACACGAGCGTCCCGGCTAGCGACCTTTAGGCCATGTCAGATTTAGAGGACTGCGCGAGCTACCTTCACAAACTGGCTAGGTCGCCCAACGTCAACGCCCGACAACAAATCGTTGCCTGCATCTACCTCATGCAGTTCCCGGCGAAGGTGGCCGAGGCGAGGGCCGAACTTGCGGCCGCGTTCCGGACCGCTTCTCCGGACGACGCTGAGCTAACACGGTATATCCTCGATAAACTAGATGGCCGGTGAGAGCGCCACGGGGCAACGTCGCTAGCCTCACCGCAAGGACTCACGCGCAGCGAGGCGTGAGGATAGAACGCGCCCTAAGAATTTGCTTCAATAATATTGTGAATCGGTCCAATGTTGCTGCATTGTATTAAACAATACGGAGTTTTGACAATGCACGGCAAAGAACAGGGGAACCGCCTTAATCAACTTCGACTCAGCCCCCTCAGCGCTCGACTTTAGCAACCCTAAGGTACGGGAAAAGTCCAAGGCCCTGAGAGCCATCCTTGGCCGCCCGATCTCGTGCTGACAGGCGGCGGAAGGAGTGACGCAGCAGCCATCATAGCAGGGAGAGGCGTTCCGGGCGTCCGCGCGGCGACGTCACCGCGGCGCACAGCCGCGTCGACCTGATCCTACTATGACCGCCGGTCAGGTCTTGACCGGGTGGCGCTGCCCGCACCCCTCCTGCGACCACCCCTTTGGTTGGGAAGCCCTGGTCAATCCATCTTGGCCGGGGCTTTTTATTTAACTCATCACGAATTGTTCATGGTTCGTGGGATTGCCCTAAACTTCTGAAATGCTATGACACGACTCGTGATGGCTTCCCTCCATCACTGTTCCCCCCAAAGGAACCTAAGAAGCCCCGCTCCCCCCCGTGCGGGGCTTCTTGTTTGCGGAAGGGCTTCGGCTTCGGCGGCGTGGACCTAATAAGGTGCGTAGTAGGGCTGGCGGTACGCATAGGGTGTGTAGGTCGGGTACGAGGAGTAGTAGCCGTATGGAGGTGAATAACCCCACCCCTGAAGCGGATAGTAGGCGGCAGGCGGATAGTAGGGGTAGGGCGCCGGCACCGGGTACCCATAGCGCCGGTAATAGTGACGCCAATAGGTGACCTTCTGAACGGGCGTGACCTGATTCTTTAAGGCGCTCATCCCCAACGCCAGCCCAGGGGCCGCGCTGGCGGACACTATGCCGGCCCAGAGCACGCCTGAAATGACCCCGATGCTGAACAGAACACGACGCATTTGCTCCCCCTCCTAGCGTTGGGCTTTGCCTAGCTGATCGAGAAGCACGAGCACCTCGAAAGGGGGGCGCCCGTGCTTCTCATATAGCCCGTCCGATAACCTGCGAATCGAAGCGCAAAGGAATTAAAAAAGTTACAACAGCCGGCCGCGCCCCAGCTCGCAAACGCGCTCACGTCACACTGAATGGCCTCAACTTAGCTGTAGGTCCGCCTGCCGTATCTCACCCCGGATCCAGGGACCGGGGCATCTCTTGGGGAGGCTGTCCTATTCTACACGGGGGGATAGGGCGGCCTCTCTCATCCTGGACCTCGGGGCGCCTGAGGAGGTTAGCTTCGGCGTCGCTACTGAGCGGCTAGAGGGCGGCGTGGCGGGTCAACCAACGACCCAGCCGCGGCTCGCGCTCCTTTAGATCCAATATCAGTTGTTGTAATTGTGACGCGCGATGCAGCTTTCAAAACGAGACCACGCTTGGGCATTGCGGTGTCTTTGGAGTTGCAGCGACCAGCAGGGGTCTGGGTGGCCATTCCCGACGTACGCGAGGTGAGTTTGGGCAGTCTTATGATCGGCTGCAAGGGCGGGGCTGGCGAGCCCAATGATCAACAAGCTGGTCATGAGATACTTATTCATTGGACGTCCTCCATGTTTCTGGGTAGGCCCGCCCGTCATTGATTCCGCAGATAGTAAGCGAACGGCACCGGCACCAAGCGTCATATTGCCACCGAGACCCATGGCAGGGGCGCCGGCAGATGGTTGATGCCAACGCCCCGCTCTGAGCGTCCGTCGGGAGCGGGCTGCGGCCCGTAGTTCTCACCCGAAAGCCGAGTTGGAGAGGCCGATGGTAGTTGCGGGCTGAGCCTAAGTCACAACGGCGTCGGCTTCGCCCGGGGCCCTTTCAATGATGGGCGGATGGCGGGTTTCGCTTCCGCGTGCCTTACCGCTGTCACCTTTCGGCTGGTGCAAGCGGGGCGCGAACTGGTTATCAGACCCGCGGTGCCACCGAGCTGGGGTTGCTATCGATGGTGCTTGCCGTAAGGGTAAAGGCGGTTTCGCTCCCGTACGCTCTCGCACAACGCGGACAACGACTTGGCTACTAACATGGCTGCTAAATAGCCGAAAACGATAGCGACGAAGAGCGGGACTCCAATGCCAGAAAATCTGTTGATGAGTATGAAAGCAATGAAGGCTAACACCTTCAACCGGCCATGTTCCTCCTCGGCAAGAATGAGAGCAACCAATACAACGACAACGATGCCAAGGATGCCCATAATGAGCATCCTACACCAAGGAACGCTGTTTGCTATCTGGTTTCCATAAGGTTACAGGTGTCCTTGTACTCTGGAGGCCCCGCTAGCTACCCCGCCAGCGGGGGCTTTTCTTTGCATCCTGCTCAAGTCGGCTTCGACCGGCGCCCTTGACAGAGCAATCCAATTCTTAGGTTTCGCAGATAGCGTCGGCTTGGCCAGCTAAAGCTCTGTCCGGTGAATTGATGAAACGCGCAGGCGTCCTCCACGGAGCCTCGCACGTGGGCATTGGTCTGCGTCATAGCGCCGGAGGAGGTTGAGTGGCAAACTAGGGCGAGCATGACGGGCCAGGGTGGACCCAGCGATGAGATGGATCTTCTCTCTAATTTGCGCCGTGGGTTTGACAGTGGCGGGCGCAGTCTTGTGCTACCTCGAGTTTGCGAGGCCACATGCGCATGGCCTTGTTTCTGGAAAGATTTTGGCCACCGCGATCTTAATGGTTGCCGTCGGCCTAGCTTGGCTGTCGTCCGAAATAAAGGGCTGGCTTTCCAAATAACAGAGAGACGCGTCGGTTTCGGCCCGGCGCCCTTCTCGATTTTGGAAGAGGCTGCGCCCGCACGGTGGGGCTACTGCCCGGGCGCACCCTTGTCGTCAGAGCTGTTACCCGGGATATTTCTGCGAGCCGGCTGATCAACTTTGCTCGTGTCGCTTTCCGGCGTGACGCCCCGGTTCGGGCCAGTGTGGGTGCCTTCCTCATTGCCTATCTGCTGGTTACCGGGCGAGTTGCTCGCTAGCTCTACGCTCGGCTCGACTGGGTATTCGTCACGTGCAGATCAGCGAGCTGCTTCGGTTGAAAAGTGTCACCGCGCGACTTTTGAGCCCGGCCGCGAACTGCCCGCTCTCCGCTGTCGGCCATCTGCCTCAACAATTCGCCAGCCCGGCGCTCTGCGCGCAAGCGGATCCTCAGTCGCCAATTGGTGACGCCGAGGCCGGAGAGCTTTAAGCGCCCATTGCTCCATCAGCGCAACGCGCCTGTCCAGGGAGCCGCCCAGCCCCGGCTATTAGTTTTGCGACATGGCGGCGGTGAGCTTGTCGTAATTTTTCGTCACGAGCTCGATATTGGCGGGGATTTTCACCGGCTCGGGGGGCGATTTCAGTTCCGCCCGCAATTGTTCGAGCTGTTCCTTCTTGTCGTTCGGCGCCACGGTCTTGTCGCCCTCTACCGAGGCGATCGCTTTTTTGATAACGGCTTCTGCGCCAACATATTTTTTGGTATCCGGATCGATTCCGCTCATTACCAGACCGATGTTGCCGGCAACATCATCGTATTCGGCATAATTCGCGAACTTGTATTTCTTGGCCACAGCTTCGAGCTGCTCCATCACCTTGGGATCCGGTTGGTCCCCCTCGGGCGCCTTGGCGATGATCGCCTCGACATCCTTCTGCGCGGCGAGGAAGGCGTCGATCTGTTTATCGGTGAGCGCGTCCTGTTTCAAGCCCTCCTCGGGCGACGCGGCTTGCTGCGCAAGGATATTTTGGCTCGATGCGGCAAAGGTAAACGGCGCCATGAGCGCAATGCTCAAAGCCATTACGAAAGGGCGAATCGTGACGCGCATGGGCTCTCCTTGAGCTGCTGGGAATCGGGCCG
Organism: uncultured Alphaproteobacteria bacterium; assembly: GCA_963804515.1. GTDB lineage: Bacteria > Pseudomonadota > Alphaproteobacteria > Rhizobiales > Methyloligellaceae > Methyloceanibacter. Next base: position 27,446 of record CAWDQR010000003.1, read on the forward strand.
CTTTAGATGATGATCGCGAAATCGAGAGTCATCGGACAAGGTAATGCATGAAATAAAGGTATAAACTGGGTTTCTCCAGATGAATCCCAAACCGGCATGAATATTCGCGCTTTTCCAGTCTTTTTGCAAGACAGGAGACTCTCGTCGGCACGATCGGCTACGCCACGCCGGTCTTCTCCGCCGATATGGAGACCATCGTCTTCAACCCCGATTGGATCGCGCCGGAGACGGAGCCACCAGATAGAAGGTGGCGGTGTTGAGCTTCGCCACTCGCGGTTCGGTCAGAGAAATTTTGCCTTTGAAAACTCGACAGAATTTCGCGCTTCGGTCGCCAAATTGGGCCTCTGAGAAATTTCCCGCCCAAGGTGCTTCTTGCGACTGGTTCACCAGTCTCAGAAGTGCGGTTCTTTACCTTGTCCGTTCTGGAGCGATGACCAAAACTTAGGTGGATGTCACGTGTGGTGGCGTAGTGACCCAGAGCGGACATCAGCCGCGCAGCTTCAACGTTGACTCCTTGGCACTGTCTCCTGCAATTCGCAAATCGCCTTGCGACTCGAGATGATAACTGGCGTGCCCTGGCTTGGCGTTCATTGCGGCTAAGCGCTAAGCTCTTTCGGGGTGGAGACATGAACCAGGAGATCAAATCCCCGCGTATCTCGCACCTTTCATGGGGTCATGTGGAGGTCGAAGGTCATCCGCCCTTCAAAGACACCAAGGTGTTTCCCGGCGGCGCGCGGGAGTGGGACTGGCGTGAAACGGGCACGCGCCATGTGCCCGGCATTCAGCCTGCTGACGTTCAGGAATTAATCGAGCACGGCGCAAAGGCCGTGGTGCTTTCGAGAGGGATCTGGGAGCGGCTCCAGGTCTGTCCAGAGACACTCGAAGTGTTGGCCAACAAAGGCATTGCTGTCGAGGTCCTGCAGACCGAGGCTGCTGTTAAGCGTTTCAACGAGTTGCGCGAAAGCGTTGCGGTCGGGGGCTTGTTTCATTCGACCTGCTGATTGACGGACGAGACCCACAATCCTGCACAACGCAGGCCTGCGCGTCACAATCCCCAGCCGGTGACTGCAATGACTTGGCCGGTGATGCCGGAGGCGGCTGGCGAGGCAAGGAAGAGCACGGTCTCGGCGATATCTTCGCGCTTGGTCCAACGCTTCAGATCTTTCGGTTTCATCGCGGCAATGTTGGAGGCCGTGTCTACCAGCCCTGGCGCAATCGCGTTCACGCGGATACCGAGATCTCTTCCCTCGAGCGCGAGCGTGCGGGTAAGTGCCTCAATTCCCGCCTTGGCGCAGTTATAGGCGACCATGTTGGCCTGAGGCTGGCCAGCCCGTGCGAAGTTGATGATGACACCATCCCCGGCCGCTTGCAGATGCGGGAAAGCTGCGCGCGAGGTCAAAAACGCACTCAACAGGTTGTTGTCGACCTCCGCACGCCAATCATCGAGAGTGTGCTCGACCGCAGTCTTATAGCGGCTGAGGCCTCCTGCCAGGTTCACCAGAACGTCGATCCGGCCGTATTCACTTACGGTGCCGTCAATCAGCCGCTGGACCTGGCCCTCATCGGTCAAAGACCCAGCCATGGCGAACACGCGGGCACCAGCGTCTCGCAGCTCTTTGGCCCGGGCGTCAACGTTGTTTTGCTTGCGCGCACAAATCGCCAGCTGAGCGCCGTTTTCTGCCAGCGCTTTGGCGACGGCTTGGCCAACCTGTCCGTCGCCGCTCACGCCCGTTACGATGGCCACTTTGCCTGCAAGACTGATCTGCATGTCATTCAATCCGGTGCTTACTTAATATAGCGCAAAGGATCGACGTTTCGAGCGTCAGGCCAGCCGTTCCTGGCATTAATCCGGCAGGAGCGGCGCGCACCTATGCAGAAGGTAGGTCAGCAAATGAACCGGGAACGCATTGAGGAAACAGTTCGTCTCTGGCAGGCCGAACCGGACAAGGCCAAGGGGAAGCCGATGGTGATAGCTCGGGCCGAAGGAAGTAAGGCAGTGATGGAGCACGGCACGTTTTCCTGGCACACAGACCTGTCGAGAAGGGTGGCGTGACCTTCGAGGCCGTGCACGTACCAAGGTGCCGAGACGGTAGCACGGGAGGCTGTTGCGGCCGGCGTTGCCCGCCTCGTGCTTGTGTCTGGCATCGGCGCCGATCCAAATTCACGGTCTCCTTACATCCGTGCTCGAGGTCGCGGTGAACAGGTGGTCCAACAAACGTTTCCGGAGGCTACGATCGTCCGCCCGGGCGCCATGTTCGGCCCGGGCGACGCATTGTTCAGCACGCTCGCCGAGCTCGTCCGATTGCTGCCAGTACTGCCGCTGATCGGCAGCGGCGATACCCGGCTGCAGCCAGTCTTTGTGGAAGACGTGGCGGAGGCTATCGCCCGCATACTCACCGACCCCGGAACTGTGGGCCGGACCTACGAGCTTGCGGGTCCCGGAGTCTACACGCTGCGCGAGCTGGTCAGCATGACGCTACGCCTCACGGGCAAAAGGCGACTGCTCATACCGGTGCCCTTTACGGTAGCCGAGATCCAGGCGCGGCTGTTCGAGCTCCTGCCAAACCCCCCGCTCACCACCGGCCAGGTCGATTTTCTCAAAGCGGATAATCTTGCGAGCAGGACACTGCCGGGTCTCCGGGAGCTCAATATCCAACCGAAAACGGTCGAGGAGGTAGTACCGACCTATATTGGCACTCGCGCACCTCACTGATCGGTGTTCAGAGATCGATGACCACCCGCCCTCGCGTTTTTCCCGCGAGGACTTCGACCGCCAAAGCCGGCACGTCGTCGAGTCTCGCACGTGACGTCATGCTGTTGAGCTTTGCGAGGTCGAGGTCCCTCGCTAGACGACCCCAGGCCTCTTCGCGCTTCTCGCGCGGGGTCAAGACCGAGTTCACGCCCGCAAGCGTCACGTCGCGCAGTATGAACGGCAGGACACTCGCGGGCAGGTCGGCCCCTTGCGCCAAGCCGCAGGCGGCTACGGCGCCGTCGTATTGGATCTGCGAGAGCACATTGGCGAGGGTTCGGCTGCCAAGCGAGTCCACCGCGCCCGCCCAGCGCTCCTTGTCCAATGGGACCCCAGCTCCGGAAAGTTCGCGAGCATTGATGATTTCATCCGCGCCGAGCCCTCGCAGATAGTCGCGTTCCTGCTCAGCCCGGCGGGAGGAGGCGACGACGCGATAGCCGAGCTTGTCGAGGAGCGCAATCGCGACCGACCCCACCCCACCGGCAGCACCGGTCACGAGCACATCGCCCCTGTCCGGCGTGATGCCTGCCTTTTCCAAGGCCAGCACGCAAAGCATCGCGGTGTAGCCGGCGGTGCCAATCGCCATGGCTTCGGCAGTCGAAATGTTCTCAGGGAGCCGGATAAGCCAGTCGCCCTTGACACGGGCCCGCTCGGCGTAGCCGCCGTGGTGCACCTCACCCAGACCATAACCGTTCAGCACGACGCGATCCCCCACTTGGAAGCGCGGTTCCTCCGAGCGCAGCACCCTGCCGGCCAAGTCGATGCCGGGGATGAGCGGGAATTTGCGGATGATCGGCGCCCTGCCCGTTATCGCGAGGCCGTCCTTATAGTTCACCGTTGAGTGCTCGACCGCCACGGTGACATCGCCCTCCATGAGATCAGCATCCGTCAACTCGGTGGGCGCGACGCTTTGCCGATCGCCATCGTTGGTTACGAGCAACGCCCGGAACTTGTCGGCCACATCATCCTCCGTCAGCGCGGCGCCCGAGAATCACGGTCACATCGAAGCGTCCGAGGATCGACTCCTTCGGCTCGCGGTCAAGGAGGAATCGAAACGCCGCCTCAAGACAGCGCTCCGGCGTGTGCTTGCCGGCGGTCAACTGCTCGTACGTCTTTCGTGCCATCGTCACGTGGTGCCGGCTCTCGCCTTCTCCGTCGCGGACGACCACCTTGAACTCGAGAGGGTCGCCGTCGCTAATGCACTTGACTTCAATCATGCTAACCATCGCGCCGTGCACGTCTTCAGCCGACAGGCAGGGGGATTCGCGCGTTTCGATCGCCCCCTCAGGCGCAGCGATCGCAATTCACCGCACCCGATATTTGCTCGCGTAGTGCTTGCCGAGAATCTTGCGGATCTGCTCGGCACGGCGCCTGTTACCGGTCGCCTGCGGCTTGTCACGGCGCTTTTGCGGCTTCGGCCGATCCCTGCCCGGGCTCTGTTTCGTTGGTTCGCGCATCGCAGTTCAAAGCTGTGAAGGACCCCGCCTTCATTCAAGAGACGATCTCAACCTGAGTGCCGATCGCGAGTCCAAGCTCGCGGTCGGCGTGCGCCTGATTGACGGCGATTTCGGCAAGTCCGTTCGAATTCTCATACCAGAAAGCCGTGCCCGGCTGCCGATCGCTGAACGTCCCCGCACGCTCCAACACCCGACCCGCCGCGGCAAGCCTTGCATTGGGCGGCAGCCTGGCCGCCCTCAGCCCGGTCATGGCATTGCCGAAATGATCGACGTAAACGATCTCGCAGAGGTCGTCCGGCCAATCTGCCCGGCGATCCGCGCTATCCTTGCGTGGCCCGCCGGGTGGCGGCTCGCCGCGCGCAAGCATGGCTGCGACCGGTGCGAAGAGGTCGCGCCCGTGGAAGCTGGCCGAGAGACGCTCCGGCTTCCACTCGATGTCCCAGCTGCGCGTCTCTTTGGCACGGCGCTGGACCAGCTCGAACAAACCGTTGCCGGGGCCGACATACCACCGGCCGTCAGCCTCGAGAATAATGGCCGGCCGCGTCCCGCCGACGCCAGGATCGATGACGCAGAGAAAGACGGTTCCCGCCGGAAACCATGCGGCATAGGCTGCCAATAGGTAGGCCGATGCCTTGGGATCACCGACCGGCGCGTCGGCGAACAGGTCGATAGAAGGTATGCCAGGCGCCATCTGGTGCAGCACCGCCTTCATCTGACCGGTATAGGGGCCGTGCAACCCGAAATCCGTAAACAGCACAATCATGTTATCAGCTTGCCCAGCAGGCCGCGCCTTGCAACGATCGCGGCCAGTGGCAGCAATTATTGGCACATCTCGAACAAAGTTGCGTTCTCCCAAGCCAGCCGCGACCAGCCGGTTGGTCCGACGCTATGGCAAAAAAATCGCCGCCGGAACTCGGCGGCGACAAGGTTGCGGTGAGTGTGCATCAAATAGCCGATGTCAAAGTACCTCTGCCATCTCTGGCGCCCAGAGGGGCGACAGGAGCGCGTCGATGACGGAGCCCTTCACGCCCGGACCAAGCCGCTGCAGTGTCACCTGCGCTCCGTTTGCGAAGCGCACTCCGTCGTGGAATTGGCCGATCTCTAGGCGCGTGAGCGTGACGTCCTCGTCTGCCATCACCCCGCAGGCGTTCTGCACTACCTGAGAGATTCCCTCAAGCCTGAGGTGCGTATCATAGGCCATGCACACGGCGGTCGAGACATCGCCCGGGGCAATAAAGCCGACGGTACCGCTTGGAAAACGAGGAGTCTCGTATCGCTCGCCGACCCGCGCAGGCCGGCTGCGATACAGTTCCAGCGAAAAGTCACACATGGTTTCCTCCTTGTCAGAGACTAACGGTCCTCTCTCGCGAGAGGTGACGTGGCAACATCGCAGGGGGGCTTAAGCAGCGGCGATCCATTCGCCCGCCACATAGCCGAAGGCAACGGCGTCAGGATTCCGCTTGGCGGCTTGCTGCAGCTTGACCTCGTCGTCCACGACTACGCCGCAGACGGATTCGTTGGTCTCTTTGGCTTCATCCTTGAAGCCGCTCAGAAGAATGATCTCTTTGCCGCGCACGACAATCCTCGGGAGTGCCATCTCGCCTCCTCGGGCCTGCCAGCAGAACGGCTCTAAAGCGTATGCAGATTACGAGTTCAGAGGATCAGCCCTGGAGGCATGGACCCTTCGTCAAGGGCGACCCCCACGTTAGCCAAGCGTAATTGTATCGACCAAATTTGACTACGGTAAGACCCGCAGGGGAGCAGCTTAGGCGAGTTCCCAGTGCTTCCGAGACTTCCCGCCGCTCACCGAGATGTTGGCGGCAGCATGGTCGTCAGCTGTTATGACAACCGACACATGGAAATAGGGAGAGACGCATGAGCAGTTCCGTCGCGGCCTTGTTTCAACGCCTGACGCAAGGCGTTTACGTGGTGGGCGTGGCCCACGGGGAGATGCGCAATGCTTTCACCGCCGCCTGGGTGATGCAGGTGTCTTTCGATCCCTTGCTGCTGGCCTTGAGCATCAATCCGCACCATTCGTCCTATGGGCTGCTGAAGGAGGGCCGGGCGTTCAGCGTCAACGTGCTGAAGAAGGGCCAGTTGGAGCTGGCCGCCCACTACGGTCGGCCGGCCGGCCCCGACAAATTGGCTTTGGTGGAGTGGACGACGGGCCGCATCGGGGTACCCTTGCTGCTTGAGTGCCTGGCCTGGTTCGAGTGCCAGGTGGTTGGCGAACGCCCGGCCGGCGACCACGTGCTGGTGCTGGGAAAGGTGATCGATGGAAAGCTGTTGGATTCCAAAGCCGAGCCCATGGCCTATCGAGAAACCGGCGCCATGGACGGCGCCTCTGCGCTGTTTCCCGACGTTTTCGGCGATTGAATGGCGCGGCTGCCCCGCGATTTTCTAAGAAGAACCTTCGCCAAAGCAAGATGCGCCAACTGAGTCCACGATTCCTCATTGGAAAGAACCGAACCGCGAAGGCGGGCACCTGAGAAAATTGCGTTGAACGGACCCTGGGAGAGCCGCAAATTAGGCTCTCTGGGTTCGGTTGTGCCGAGTTTCCGGAGGCTAACCCTCGGATAGTTCGCGGTAATTCCAGAGAGCAGAATTCTCTTGCAAAAACAGCAGACTAGCTGGCGGAGAGGGTGGCATTCGACCCCCCGGTACGCTTACACGTACAACGGTTTTCGAGTTTGAAGATTCTCATGCTAGCGCGTGTTGCCCTGTAGCTAAGTGTGCGCTCCAGTTGGCCAATTTTGCCCTGACGATGTCGGCCTGTGATCCCCGATATCGTCCTGGACCGCGTGGGTGGTTTGCAATTTGGTTTGCAAACTCTCCTCACGAGTTGATGTCTGCTTACACCGTCAAAGCGGATCAATTCGACACGAGGCACTGCGTCAGCTTCTGACCCAGAGCAGACCTCGGTTGGTCCGACGACAGCCAATCATGATGGGCGGTAGTCTCCAAAGCGCGCAATCTCAACGTGAGGCGAGCTGCGCAACCAGTTGCTCGCAGCCCCGGCACGTCAAATTCAGCAGCTTGCGGCTGCGCTATTGCCATCTTGTCGCTCCGTCGGCTTACAAGTAGGTACTTGTGGTAACCTTCGCCCGAAGTGGGTACGCAAACCGTCCGAGTTCGAAACCGGCCAGAATGATGGTATCAGCATCGGATAGAACGCCGACACACCCGTTCGCTTTGCCAAGTTCGCACTCGCCACTCATCGTCGCAATGAATGACTGGAAGGATAGAGGGATCGACCCTGCGGACTTCACTCACCTCGAGCCTATTCCGCCCGAGGGAGTTGAGCGGGCTGTAGTCATCATGCAGACCGGCAAACTGTTCAGATACAGCGACAGCCAGCCCGAAGACTCGGAAGTGGCCTTACTTGAACGCGATTTAGCTGAATATCTCGGCGTGCGGCATGCGCTCGCGGTCAATTCCTGTAGCACGGCGATCGAACTGGCACTCCTCGCCTGCGGTGTGGTGCCTGGTAGCAAGGTCCTAGTGCCAGGCTTCACCTTCACCGCAGTGCCGAGTGTGATCGTCATGTTGCGTGCGACCCCCGTCTTGGTGGAGTGCACTGAAGACTACCGGCTGGATATCGACGACCTCCGGCGCAAGATAACGCCAGAGACGAGGGTCCTGCTGCTGTCGCATATGCGCGGCCATATTTCTGAAATGGATGCGATCGCGCAGCTCTGCGCGGTACACGGCATCACTCTCATCGAGGATGCGGCCCACGCGCTTGGCGCACGGTGGCGAGGCCAGCAGATCGGCTCCTTCGGCGAGGCCGGCTGTTTTTCGTTCCAGTCCAACAAGGTAATCAACGCGGGCGAGGGAGGCATACTCACGACCGACGATGACGAAATAATCGTCAAGGCGACATATCTCTCAGGGGCGTACGAGCTGAACTATATGAAGCATGTCACGCGAAGTCCTCTATTCGAGGAATTTGCCGACAGGCTTCCCGTGCGCAACGCCCGAATGTCAAACCTTACCGCCGCCGTTGCGCGTCCTCAGATCGGACTCCTGGAAGAGAAAGGGCAGCGGTTTAGGCAAATGTACACGTGTCTCAAGCGTGAACTCATTGCAACGAATCGTATCGAGTTCCCGCAAGAGTATCCGCAGGAGACGCGGATCCCCGACTCTATCCAGTTCAAGGTGCCGGGATACGACGCCGTGCAGATGCAGACTTTCATCGAGCGGGTCCGAGAAAGCGGACTTCCGATTGCGGGCTTCGTCGAAAGACATAACGCCAGGGCATTCTATAACTGGCGCTATCTCGGAGAGGACATGCCCAACCTGCCGCGGACGAGGAAGGCAATCGAGAACACATGCGATATGCGGCTGTCCTCGAGGCTGCAGGAAGTACATCTTGCCTATATTGTAGCAGTCGTGCGTTCGGCGCTTCACCACGTCGACGCGATGCAACGTATAGCTGCCACCTGATGGCTCAGTCGCTCATCCTTTCCGCCTCCTTAAGGCTCGTCCTACTTATCCTCCACGTCTACCGGGACACGGCCCCGTACGATGCGTTCTATCGCAAGGAGCGGAACGATCGCCGCGATGATAATGACGGGCCACCGCAAGACACCAAGCCAGTCCGCGGTCAAGGCCCCAAATTCATACGAGAGGTAGAACAGCCCGGTAGTCCAGATGCTCGCCGCAAAGATGACGGAAACGACGAAGCGGCGGAACGGCATGGCGAAGAAGCCATAGGTTGTGTAAGCTGGCATCCGCAGGCCTGGAAGAAAGCGTACCATAAGGACCCCTGCGACGAGTCGTTCGTCGAGCCACATCTTAAGGGCCAAGAAGCGCCTGCCACCCGTGAGGCCTTCAGAGAGGAAATTGAGCGCGACCAGCCGACCAATCCCGTAAAGACACAGATCGCCAGCCACGATGCCGATATAGAGCGAAGGAAGCGCCACGCCGACGCCGGTCACACCGTCAGCGACCAACATGCCGGTGGTCACGGTCGCAACGTCCTCGTGAATGAAGGTTCCGCCGATGATTGCGAGTACCAGGAGCCATTGATCTCCCCCCGAGGGAATCGCAAACCAAGGAAAAGCGGCAAGGGAAAGATGCATGAGAGTCTGTGTGTCTTCACAGCCGACAAGGTCTGGAGCAGTGAGGGTTCAGTGCATCATGCCCACGAATTGGACGATAGTGCCGCCCACGCCAGACCGTCAGTCTCATCTAAACGCCGACTGACATTCGCCCCGAGCTACCCGTCATGATGGACCAACTCGCGCCTCGGTTCAGACGCGTTGGGGCATCGCCCAAAACTCGAGCCCTCTCGCTCATGGAACGAGTGCCACAATTTGTCATTTATGCGCTTCATGGGCCATATTCCCTCTATCTCATGCTCCGCTATCGGGGCATCACGCTCCCGACGGTGGCCAATCCCGGCCTTGAAGGGAGCGGCCTCACGAAAGAATCCAAGGCCGACCTTTTTAACCTGCTCGGATCTGTCGGCCGGGCGCATCTGGCTCCGTTCGTCACGATATGCACCGGATTCTCCATGCTTGAAGAGGCCCGCCGAGCGATCGAGACATCAGGCCTTTCCTTTCCGGTCGTGGTTAAGCCGGACATAGGCAGACGCGGATTCGGCGTTAGGATAGTGCAGACAGAGCAGGAACTCGCCGAGCATCTTTGCAAGTTTCCTGAAGGCGTGCGCCTCTTGATCCAGCGCTATGCAGAGGGTCCCGGCGAGGCAGGCCTCTTCTACTTGCGCATGCCCTCCGAAGATCGTGGACGCATTCTCTCCCTCACGATCAAGCACTTTCCTGAAGTAATCGGGGATGGGACGTCGACCTTGCGGGAACTCATCTTGTTGGATACGCGCGCGCGCGCGTTGGCGGACGTCTATTTCAAGCGCAACCAAAAGAATCTCGATCGTGTGATCCCATTCGGTGAGAGTCATCGGATCGTCTCCGTCGGCAACCACGTCCGCGGCGCGGCCTTCGAAGACGGTTCAGCGCACATCACCCCGGCGTTGGAGCAGGTATTGGATACAATTGCGAGAGAGGTGCCGGGATTCTTTATCGGCCGTTTCGACGTGCGGTATACCAGTCTCGAAGAGATGAAGCGCGGCGAGGGCTTTACAATCGTCGAGTACAATGGCGCGGGCGGGGAGCCTACGCATATCTGGGATCCACGCACGAGCACCATCGAGACGTACGCCGGCCTCCTTACGCATCTGAAGTGCCTTTATCTCGTGGGCGCCGAGAATCGAGCGCGAGGTGCGCGGCCAATGGCCTTCAACGCATTGGTGAGGCGCTATCTGGACGAATTGCGCCTCCTGAAGTCTTACCCGGACGAAGAGTGATGCTTGGCCAGGCGACAAGCGCCACGGTGGGCAAAACTTGCTACCGCATCGTGCTGGATGCAGAGGTTCAAGACCGCCAAGAATGCAGGTCCCGCGCCCATCCTCTAAATTGAAGGTCAATGTTTCGACTTTGACGCCGAGAGACTAAGGGATGGGCCCGGCCTCGCGCTGGCCCCCCTTCGCCAAGGAGACCGGCCACGGGTGAAGTGAAAGACTTCTATGAGCTCGATGATTGGAAGCAGTGCGAGCTTCTCTTCGACCTCATTGAACGCATAGGCGCCAATGACGTTCGATCGCTTGAAGAGCTTTCCGAGAAGGAAGGCAAGGCGCCTCATGCTATTTGGAAAGAGATGTGCTTAGCGCGTGGAATCGAGGTCTGCAGCATTCCCGAGCGCGTGCTGATGGCGGGTCGGGCCTAAAGCGCGGTGACTGCCGATTCTGATCTCCGCGTAAGTGCAAGGCGGCAGCATCGTCGTTACCTTGCCGGGCACAACCAATAGCGAGGCAAAACGCACCAGCGACGCGAGCCGAGTTTCACGCTCGCGCCTGGAAGCTCGCCAATGACGAGGCGAGGGAGTTGGGGAGACCAATAGGCGGGAGAACTAGCACTGGACCGCGCGGGTCACGTGAGAGAGGCCGCCCCATCCCCCCGTGTCGAGAATAGGACAGCCTCCCCGAGAGAGGCCCCGGTCCCTCGATCCGGGGTCAGATACGGTGGGCCGTAAATCGGGCGGACCTGCAGCTAAGTTGAGGCCATTCAGTGTGACCCGGGTCGGACCAAGGGCATGAAGGGCGCCGACCGAAGCCGACGCCGCCTCACTTCAAACGGCCAGAATGACCGAGGAAAGCACTGTCAGTTATTGCTTTGAATGCAAGGGACCCCTCACGGCGATAGACAACTACGGCAAACGTCTGACGGGCTGCATGACTTGCAACATTTGGTGGTCGCTCGACGGTGCCAAAGTACGGTTACCAGAAGAGGACCTGCGCGCGCTTCATAAACTGCGACGCGACTAACAAAAAAGAGACGCCGGCCGAAGCCGACGCCTTGGGCGCATCTCCGGGTCAATCCTCGGCAGCGTGTCGTGCGTGGCTAGTGAGGATCAAATGAAACGTCTCGTTCTTGTGCCGGTACTCTGCTGCAGCTTAGTTATCAGCGGAACAGCGGCGGCCGATCTAACCTGTAAGGCAGTAGCCACTTGGCAGAGGCTTGCCGGTGAAGCCCTTTTTAGCTTCGTAAAGAAGTGTGAAACCGATGCATATGCGACTTGCGAGGAACAGGCTTTGGACAAAAAGCTAACCGGACTCGCTCTTGACAGCTTCACCCACGAGTGCGTCCCGAAGGCAATGGGGATGGGGCCTAGGTGGTGCGTGCCGCACTATTGCCAGGACAAGTCTGATTGCACGGGGGGCCCCGGATGTGATGTTTGCTGGGCTGGGCTCTGCGGAAACTAAGGGCGCGGGCCGAAGCCGACGCCCTCTATTGCGGAACCCGAAAGGGGGGTCTCCGATAGCTGACGCTTTTTGATAGTGTCTAAAGGCCGGAATCGCCGAATGCATCGAAAGGAGCCAAGCGATGGCCAAGTACATTCTGCTAGTGAGCTGGACCGACCAGGGCATCCGCAATATCAAGGAGTCGGCGAAGCGTCTTGACGCCGGCCGGGCGCTGGCCAAGCAGCAGGGCTGCGTCTACGAGAATATCTTCATGACCATGGGCAGCTTCGACATGATTGCAGTGATCGAGGCGCCCGACGACGAAACCCTCGCCAAGCACGTGCTGACCCTCGGCGCGGGCGGCAATTTGCGCACCGTCACGCTGAAGGCCTTTTCCGAGGAATCCTATCGGAAGATCATCGCTGATCTGGCGTAGTCTGGGCCAGTCTGCTGGCGCCGGTCGAAGCCGACCGGCCGTGGTCTAGGGTGTCGGAGCCTAATGAAAATGGATGGCAGTCAGGTGCGAGAAACCGACAGCTACTGAAGCAAAGAACCGATGCAAGGCCGCACCGGTGACTTCGGAGCGGCCTCAAGGCGGGCGTCCTGGACGTGGGTTTCAAGTCACCTTGCTCAGCTCATAGAGGTCGTCCAGCGGTGAGGCAAATTCGGGGAGTTCTGCGAATTTGAAATCTCCGGATGACGCGCGCGACGCTGCTCAGCATGGAGCCGGCGATGTTCATCCTGAAAATCCGAACCGGAAATGCGTGCCTTGACGCCAAGGAGCTGCACGCGCTCGCGCGCGCTCCATGCAGCCGCCTATGAGATCGAAGCCCACGCAACCGGCGTGGTGCGCGATGGTGACGGCAAGCGGGTGGGCCGGTGGTCGTGCCGAGCTTTCAGTCCGCTGTGGTGGCTTGGCTTTAACTAATAGCAGCTCACACTATTGAATGTTGGGGCACAGGTCATTTGTTTTGGCAGGACTGTCGCGACAGCCTGTTTGCTCGCTGCTGCGGCTTGCGTCGGCGCCGCATCGACCTTCGCGGTAGAATAGGGCCGCTGCATGATCTGAACGGTGTAATTCGCGACTGCTTGCGCCTTTTCAGAATCGAACTGTGTTTCGGAAATTTGACCAACGTCGTACTTTTCAGCAATCACCACCATTCTGGCCGTGAACACTCTTACCAGATCAGACCACGGATTGCCGGCGAAAGCTGTGTAGTAGGCGAGCGTGGCATCGTTGAAACATTTGATCCTTGGTAAAATCGGCTTCCGATGGGGGTCTGGATATAGTTTCTGGCATTGATCGATTGCTTCATTATTCTGCTTGGCGATTGGGGGCTCTTTGTTTTCGATTGCAGTCTCCCTTTGAGCGTGACGCGATAGGCCACATCCGGTGAGAATTAGCAGCCCGCATAGAACTAACTTGCGCGACAAGGTCGCCCCCGCCTGGAGCTTACGTTTCTCCGAGACTAGCAGCGCGCATATGGGTTTAACTAGCCTGTGGCAATCACGCTAGGCCGCTCCGGGAGTCACCTGAGCGGCCTTTCGCTTGTCAGGCTCCCTGGGGGGAGACACCCGCGCCGCCTTCCAGCCGTCCATGACTCGCCCTGAGTCACCTGAGCGTAGCCAGCACGCGTGAGCTGGGCGGGTTACGTCATCTTTCCCTCAGCTGGCTACGCATTCGATGCTCATGATCGCCATCACATCGGATGCCGGGGAGTGCCTCGCGTGATTGCCGGAGAAGCTGGCGGAGAAAGCGGCGCTCTTCAACGGACCGACCCGCTATATCAAGCTCGCGCGGGAGGTCTGGGTCGCGCTTCTTCATGCGCCATAGCGTCATTGAAGAGACACTCCACCTCGTCTCAAGCGCTGGATTGCTAATCAGGCGCTCGTTGGCGGGGTCTATGATGGTGGGGTCGGTGTCCGGAAGTCCCGCGCTGGTCGCGTCCATACTGCAACTCCATCGCTATTTGGTGTTGCAAGCAGCTAAGCCGGAACAAAACGGGGCAAAAATAGGGGCAATAATTATCGCCCATATTTATTTTTGCGGAGGGCTCGGTGGGACCCTGGGTGGCCTGAACCCAGGTGGCGCTTTGTGGAAGCTCTTACGATAGGTCATGTCGCCGCCGCGGCGTTTGCGGACGGCAGCCAGGCTCTCCTCAAGAGGGAACGCAGCTTCAAATTTGTAATACCTGACCATCTTCCGATGAATCTTCCGGACGGTTTCCCATTGCATATTCTCGCCCGCCGCCTGCATTTCGGCTGCCACCAGCTTGCAGGATTGGGTGAGAAAGCGAGATCGAAGGTTGCGCTTAAGTTCTACCGTCCAAAAAATATCGATGGCCCTTAGAAATCCTCCCAAATCGTCTTTCGGCCGTCCGCGTTTTGATATGCGCCGGCCAGGAAGTGCTTCGCTTTCACGAGAGATAGTGGCGGACGTGTAGCGCTTGCGCAAAAAGGCCAGAAGTGCTCGATCGCCAGCCGTCATTCGCTCGCCGGGCATCAGCGCGCGCCGCGCATCGGCAGCACCTTGCCGGGCTCGCGGCCAGCAAGGAGGTCTTGGACGTGGGCGCCCCATGCCTCAAGCGCGCCCCGCTTTTCGTCGCAGTAGTCGTGAACTTGGTAGACCTTCACGATTCCGGCACGCGATCCGCCCGTGTGACCGAGAATCGCCTCCGTGACGGGCAGCGGCACCTTGAGCTTCTGCATTCCGGTGGCCGTCGAGCGCCGGAGGTCATGGATTCGCCAGTCCTGCACACCGCACGCGGCGTCCAGCTTGGCCTTGGCCCTACTCCAGCCCGTGATCGTCTTCTTACCATCGACAGTGAAGAGGTAATCGCAGCCAGCCACGCGGGGCACGGCGGCGAGCAGCGCCTTGGCGGGGGTGCTCAGCGGGATGATGTGCGCGTTGCCGTTCTTGGTTCTGCTGCCCTCAAGGTGGATGGCGTCGCCGTGCACCTCGTTCCACGCGAGCTGACCTATTTCCTCTTTCCTGGCGCCGGTAAGGATCAGCATGCGAACGACGGTGCCAAAGGGACCTAGCCCTTCGGCGCCGCGCCAGACTTCTACTAGCTCGGCGTCGGTCAAGACGCGCTCGCGGCTTTTCTTGGCCTTTGGCCTAGCAAGTCTCGCCATGGGGTGCGCCTGAATTATCTCGCGGGACACGGACCACTTAAAGAATCGGTGCAAGGCGCCGTAGACGTTCCTCGCCTTGACCGGAGCGCCTCGGTCATTGATTCCGTCGATCAGATCGAGCACGTCCCGCTTGCCGATGGTATCAATTCGGCGACCCCGCCACTTTGGCATCAGGTCGTGCTCCACGAGGCGTGTGGTCTGGTAAAGCGAGCGCTTGCTGCCCTGGTCTCGCTTGAGCCAATCGGCGATGACCAACTCAAAGGCCATCGAGGCCGGCAGGGCGGCCGCATGCTTGGGATGGGGATCAATACCGTGGGCAACGTCTACGCGGGCCTTGCGCCACGCGTCGCGCGCCTCAATAAGCGTCATCGCCGGATAGGTGCCGATGGTCGCATGACGCTGCTTTCCGCCGATGCGGTAGTAGAGGCGCCAGGACTTTGCGCCGCCGTAGCTCATCGCTAGGACTAGTCCAGGCCACCCGGCGTCGAAGACCTCGATCTGACCCGCGACCGGTGTCTTTGCCCGGTGAACCCAAGCCTGAGTAAGAGCGCGCTTTGCCATCACGCCACCTACGCTTCCTCACCTGCGCGCCCGCTGAGTGCGTCGATGGTCTCCTGCATGGTGCACGTGGAGTCGCTACCTTGAGTGTGGTCCTTGTCCAGCGCTGTGCGGAAGGTCGCGTACCAGTGGTTGGCGCGCTGCTCCTCCGATGTGCCCCGCACGAGGCCCAGGGCCTCCAGCAGCAGACCCAGTATCTCCTCTTTGATGTCGGTGAGGCGGTCGAGCTGGTCGGAATCTAGTTGCTTGGTCATGCTGCGGTCCCCCTTGGTTTATGTGATGATATGTAACACGCTTGGCCAGTTTGGCCCGTTACATATTGTGACCCCTTAGTTAGCTAATTATGTGGATATAAGGGCTTGATGGGGTGACAAGTGCTATTTTTTGTTAGTGGCCGTTGTTCAATGGCGTGTAGCTTACGCCTTCACGCCGGCACCGAGCGCAGGCGGCGCTTCCGGGTCGAGGGGCCAGCGGGCCCGCGCCGGAGTGGCAAGGTCGTCGGTCAAGCCGCGGGCGAGACGCTCCGCTCCGGCCCAGGCGATCATGGCCGCATTGTCCGTGCAAAGCTCGGGCGGCGGCAGGACAAGGCGGAAGCCTTGCTCCGCCGCCACACCGTCCAGCGCGGCGCGGAGCCGCTGATTGGCAGCCACGCCACCGGCAACAACGAGGGCTCGTTGCGCGTTGGGAACGAGCAGACTGACATAGATCTCCATAGCCCGCCTCGTCCGGTCGCTCACGATATCGGCCGCCACCTCCTGGAAGCTCGCGCAGAGATCGGCAACGTCCTCTTCGCTCAAAGGCGCACGCGCCGTAGCTTCGTGCCGGAGCGCCGTCTTGAGCCCCGCGAACGAGAAATGCGGCTCGGGCCTTCCGAGCATGGGCCTGGGGAGGGGAATTGAGGCGTGGCCGCGTGAGGCGCAAGTCTCGACCGCGGGCCCGCCAGGATAACCAAGCCCGAGAAGTTTGGCGCATTTGTCGAAGGCCTCACCCAGCGCATCGTCCAAGGTTGTTCCGAGCCTCTTATAGGAGCCCACCTCCTTGACGATGAGAAGCTGCGTGTGCCCGCCCGAGACGAGGAGCAGCAGATAGGGGAAGCCGAGCCCATGGGTCAGGCCGGCGGTCAAGGCATGGGCCTCGAGATGGTTCACCGCGACAAAGGGAAGCCCGCGGGCGAGCGCGATGGCCTTGGCCGTCGTCAAGCCGACGATGAGCCCGCCGATCAGGCCGGGACCCGCAGTCGCGGCAACGCCGTCGATCGCGCCCCACCCGAGGCCAGCGTCGGCGAGCGCCTTGACGATAGCGGTATCGAGCAGCTCGACATGGGCGCGGGCGGCAATCTCCGGTACCACGCCGCCAAAGCGCGCATGCAAGAAGTGCTGCGAGCGCACCACATTGCCAAGGATCGTTCCCTTGCCGAGACCGTCGCGGCGCACCACGGCAGCCGCGGTCTCATCGCAGCTCGTCTCGATGCCGAGAACGAGGAGGGAACGCTCAATCGGGCCATTCGTCATGATGCCTCTTTACAGGGTAAGACCGGGCCGATTGAAGGGGGAGCCGGATCAGGCCATTAATGCGGTTACCGCTAAAGGAAGCGCCGGCCGGCGACCAGCGTGAAGCGGATCGAGCCCAAGGAGTCCATAGCTTGCCAAAACGCCCGCTCCTGATTGGCACAAGGGGCAGTCCGCTTGCGCTCTGGCAGGCTCGGCATGTGCGAGCGCTCTTGATCGCCGCTCATGGCTTCGAAGAGGCCGACATCGAGTTCCGCGTCATCACCACCTCGGGCGATCGCATCAGCGACAAGCCTTTGCGCGACTTTGGCGGCAAAGGCTTGTTCACCAAGGAGATCGACGAGGCCCTGCTCGGGAGCGAGGTGGACCTCGCCGTGCATTCCATGAAGGATCTGCCGACGGAGCTGCCGTCGGGCATCTCAATCGCGGCGGTTCTCCCGCGGGCCGACGTCCGCGATGCCTTCATCAGCCGCGAGGGAGAGTCGCTTGCGGCGTTGCCGCGGGGGGCGGTCGTCGGCAGCTCGTCGCTGCGGCGCCAAGCGCAGGTCCGGCGCCTGCGCCCGGACCTTGAGGTCATCGACTTCCGCGGCAATGTCGAGACGCGGCTCGCGAAACTTGAGCGGGGCTCCGCCGACGCCACGCTTCTCGCGCTTGCGGGACTCGAAAGGCTGGGCCTCGCCGGTCACGTCAACTTCGGTGCTTTCGACGGAGGAGATGCTGCCGGCCGTTGCGCAAGGGGCGATCGGCGTCGCCTGCCGCGGCAACGATGCCGAGACGCGCGGGTTCTTGCAGGCGCTCAATGATCAGGCCTCGGCGACGGGTGTTGCCTGCGAGCGGGCGTTCCTGGCCGAGCTCGACGGATCGTGCAGGACGCCGATCGCAGGGCACGCCGAGATCGCGGATGCCGGTTTGCGCTTTCGCGGCCTGGTCCTTAAGCCGGACGGAACCGAGTGGCACGCGATCGAGCTCACCGGCGCGCCAATCGATGCGGCAAGGATCGGGCGGGAGGCGGGCCAAGAGCTGCTTGCCCGCGCCGGCCCCAACTTCCTGGCAAGCTTCGGACCAAGCTAGGCTGATGCGCCTTCTCGTCACGAGACCCGAGCCCGATGCCGAAGCGCAAGCGGAGGCGCTCGCTGCCCGGGGCCATGAACCGGTCCTAGCTCCACTGCTCACGATCGAGTTCGCCGAGGACGTGCCCCTCGACCTTAAGGGAGCACGGGCCCTCATCGTCACGAGCCGCAACGCGCTGCGCGCGGCTGCCTCGCATCCGGAGCTGTCCCGTGCCTTGCGGCTCCCGCTCATTGCCGTGGGCGAAGCCACGGCCAGCACCGCCGCCGAGCTTGGCTTTACCGTGGCGGTGACGGGTCCAGGGACGGGAGCTGCCCTCGTTGAATTGATAAGAAGAAGGTTTTCACCGGATGCCGGGCCGCTCGTGCATCTGTCCGGCGAGACGGTCGCCTTCGACCTCAAATCCGCCTTGGCGAAGGAGGGATTCAGCCTGCGGCAGTCGGTCCTCTACAGGGCGGTTCCCGCACCCGAGCTGCCAGAGCAGGCCCTGTCGCTGCTCAGGTCCGGCAGGCTTGATGGCGTTATCCTCATGTCGCCCCGCACGGCGGCGATCTTCACCCGTCTCGTCCTTCAGAACGAGACGCTAACGCAAGTTGCGCGACTGCGTTGCTATTGCCTGTCGGTGGCGGTAGCACGAGGCGTGGAGCCGCTCAAAGCCAGGGTGTCCGTGGCCCTGCGCCCGCGCGACGAAGATATCCTTGCGCTGATCGACTCCGACGCGGCATCCTCGTGAATCTACCCCGAGCAGTTAAGGTAACACGTGATGGCAGAGTCCTTTAGCGACCATGACAAGAACGAGGGTTCGGGCAAGCGGCCGGCCCCGACCATCGAGGGAACTGCGACCGAGGTCGCGGTCGAGCCCGCCTCCGGCGACGATGCCACCGCCGACCCAGCGGCAAACGAGCCTGAGGCCGATCTGGGAGCCCCGGAGGCAAAGCCAGGTGCTCGGATGCTGCCCCCTCGAACGAGCCCGTCAGAGCTCAAGAGCTTCGTGACCCATCTTGCCGCTGGGCTTCTCGGCGGCCTTGTCGGCGTCCTGGCCTTGGCGCTTGCTTGGAACAAGATCCCGATTCGCACCGCCGCCGTGCCAGACATGTCGGCGCTTCAGCGACGCTTGGACAAGCTCGAAGCCGCGCCGGCACCCGCCGGCGACACCGAAGCGCTCGGCCTGCTCGACGCACGCATCAAGACCCTCGAGGCGCGCAACGTCGAGGCGCCGCCGGACCTCTCCGGCTTAACCTCCCGCGTGGCGCGCCTCGAAGCGACCCTGGATGCTCTCGCCAAAACCGCCAAGGATGGCGGCTCCGTCGCGGACGCGGCCGCCCTCGACGCTAAAGTAGGCGAAATCGAGCAGCGACTGCAGACCAAGATCGATGCGGCGCTTGCCGCGCAGGAGACCGCAAATACCGGGGGCCTTGAAGCGCTTCAGGGAGAGCTTGCCGCACTCAAGGCAAAGCTCGGCGCGCTAGCGGAGGCGAAATTGGTTCCGGACGACTCCGATCTCGCCCCCGAGCTCGCGGCCCTTGACCAGCGGATCGGCAAGCTCGAAGCGGCGCTTCCCGCTCTTTCCAGCGCTGTCGACCGGGGTGCGGCGACCGCGAAATCCGGCGCCGCCGCGATCGCCTTCGCCCATCTGCGTGACGCGGTGAGCGCGGGGCGTCCCTACGCGACCGAGCTCGCGGCCATCCGCGCTCTGGCTCCAGAAACAGGTGACCTCGGCGTGCTTCCCGCACATGCCGACACGGGACTCCCGACCATTCCCGAGCTCGCCCGGTCCCTGCAGAAACTCGCAGAGGCCAGTCTCGCACCGCCCACGCCCGCTCACGAATCTTTCCTCGACAGCGTGATTGCGAGCGCGAAATCTGCGGTCCAGATCCGCCGCATCGACGCCGCGTCGAGCGGCGATGAGCCTGGTGACCTGCTGGCCACCGCCGAGGCGCAACTCAAGCAGGGCGATCTTGCCGCTGCCGTGAAGGCGGTCGAGGCGCTCCCGTCACCTTCGCGCGAAGCCTTTGCGAGCTGGCTCGACGACGCAGGCGCGCGCATCTCCGCCGACGAGACGCTGAGCAAGCTCGAAAGCGCCGTGCTCGCGTCGATGGGCGGCGCGACGGGCATAGCGAAGCCTTGAACCCATGATCCGCGTCCTACTCTTCATCTTTGGCGTCATCGCCGCGGCTTTGGGACTTGCCTGGTTCGCCGACCGGCCTGGCTCGATCACCATCGAGTGGCTCGGCTATGAGGTCAAAACCAGCGCTTTTGTCGGCGCCCTCGCCCTCGCTGCCGTGGTCACCGCCCTGATCTTGGCTTGGGCGCTGTTGCGCTTCTTGCTCACCCGGCCCGCCGCCATGGCCTCCTATCTCCAAGAACGCCGGCGCCGTCAGGGCTTCGATGCGCTCACCCGCGGGCTTCTTGCCATCGGCGTCGGCGACCGCCAGCTTTCGCAGAGATATGCGGGCGTCGCGCGCCGCAACCTTCCCAACGAGCCGTTGACCGCATTGCTCAAAGCCCAGGCGGCCCAGCTCAAGGGGGATCGCGCATCGGCCCGGCGCGCTTTCGAGGCCATGCTCGATCGGCCCGAAACCGAGCTGCTGGGCTTGCGTGGGCTGTTCTTGGAAGCGAAGCGCGCCGACAACAATGAGGCGGCGCGCGCCCTTGCCGAGCAGGCCGTGCGCCGCGACCCGCAACTTGGCTGGAGCGTCAACGCCCTGTTCGACATGCAGGCGCGCTCCGGAGACTGGGCGGGTGCGCTCAATACCCTCGCCGTGGCGCGCCAGCACGGCAATATCGAAACGAACGTGGCGCTCAGGCGTCGCGCCGCGCTGCTCACCGCCGAAGCCCGCGACCTGGAGGCGGCCGCCCCGGAGAAGGCGGTTGCGCGTGCCACGGAAGCTTTGCGGCTTGCCCCATCGCTCGTGCCAGCGGCCGAGATCGCGGGCCGCATCCTTGCGTCCAGGGGCGAGAACCGGCTGGCGAGCCGTCTCATTGCCCGGACCTGGAAGCTCGCCCCGCATCCGGACCTTGCGCTGGTCTATGCCTTCGCCAAGGCTGGGGAGCCCCCGCGCGAGCGGTTGAAGCGGGTGCGGCATCTTGCGAGCCTGACCCCCGGCGACATCGAAGGCCAGATCGCGACCGCTATGGCCGCGATCGAGGCCCATGAATGGCGGGAGGCCGAAGCCGCGATTGCCCCCTACCTCGATGACCGCCCGCCCGCGCGCATCTGCGCGCTGATGGCGCGAATCGAGGCTGGCGAGGGCAACAAGGGACGCGAGCGCGAATGGCTCGCACGTGCCGTGCGCGCTCCCCGCGACCGTGCCTGGATCGCCGACGGCTATATCTCCGACCGCTGGCTGCCGGTCTCACCGGTCAGCGGTACCGTCGATGCCTTCGAATGGAAGGCCCCAGTGGACGCAATCGGACGGGGCGACGCGACGCTGCTGATCGAAGAAAGAATCGAGTCGCCCGAACCTTCCCAGCCGGCGGCAACGAGCCCGGCGGAAATCCTGGATCAGCCCGATCTGCCCCCTGCCGCATCATCCAGCGCGCCATCTGGAGACGGCCCTGTCCTTCGGCCGCCGGCGACCGAGCCGGAGCCCGGACGAGGCGGTGCCCCAGCCGGCACCCCTCGCCAGGAGCTGGGCCAGGGCAGGCCGAAGCCGGAACTCTTCGTCCCGCCCCATGCTCCAGACGATCCGGGCATCGCACCAACGGATGCCGACGAGAGTCCGGCGTCCTTGGAGCGCCTGCGCGCGGCGCAAATCCGCTGAGGCAAAGAGGCCGCGCCCCCAACCTTGCAACGCGGGGGCATTGGCAGTAAGCACGGGCTCGAATTTCGTCGATCCGAGCCACGTCTTTTTAGGCTCGTGCCGCAATAACTCAGTCGGTAGAGCACATCATTCGTAAGCAGTAAATCAACTACCTCAGGAAGCCGGAGAGAGTTGAAAAACCGACCCCGAAGAGTCACTTTGCATGGCGCCGGCTGCAAGCTGGCTGCAAGTCGGAAGCCTAAAGAGCCGCAGTAGCTCAGTTGGTAGAGCATCGCATTCGTAATGCGGGGGTCGGGGGTTCGAATCCCTCCTGCGGCACCAGTTAACTACAAGAAAACAATTAGAAAAATGGCGCTAGGCCATCTTGGTTCGCTTCCGCGATGGTGCCATATAAGCGCGTTGTAAGCAGAGCGCGCGATGTCCTGGGACAACAAAAAACTCCGCCAGCGGAGCTAACGGGGTCTATCGATTAGAACTACCGCTTCCGATCTACATGCCACCGGCGCCGTTCGCCTTCCCCCGAGATCAGCCAGCGTGTTCTCCACCGAGCAGCAGTTCCGCGGGTCAACGACGCCGCCGAAATCGTTTCTGCGCAGCGCGGGAAATCGTTATTCTCTATCGGTCATAACGTCCTCAGCGGAAGCCGCTGGCGTAGACTTTCGTGACCGTTGCGCTGCTACTCGGCATCGATTTGAACAGTAGAGGGAAGTGCCGCGTCTACCAGTACCAGAGCCAGTGATGAATACGGTACCGCACTCGGCGCAGCGCATGACCTGTGATCCCCCGGTTATTACCAGCGCCGTCTCCATGAGCATGAAACCGTACGGGCTAGAAATCGGAAGCGTTAGAGCGGGTTTCCCCTCGCGGAATTCCAAATCCGGATAGAGGTTGCTGACTATTCCGTCCGCTCGATCACGAAACAATTTCACCGCGTCGTTGACGTTGCCGGTTTCGTACGCTGTCCAAATACGATGAAGGCTTTCTCGTATTTCGATGAGCAGCAAAAGGGAGATATGTCCCTTTGGCTGAACCTCCGGTGGCATCTGGACAAAGACTAAGCGCTCGCCCTCGTCATCAGGCTCGCTGACGCCACTCACCCTATCCCACAGCTTATCTCTGACATCCGGCTTAGCTTTCAGTTCTCGAAGCATTTCATCGTGGCTCACAAAGGTCAGTGGGAAGCCGTATTCACTTATAAACTCAAGCATGCCGGCGTAATCGCAAGCCGACTCTGCGTCTTCGGGTTCAGAGTCCGACGATGGCATCGTATTGATGAATTCCGTGACTATAAGCTTGTCGGGCGTCTCCAATCTCCGTCGATAATCCTCCCTCCGCTCTGACCGGAAGCGAATGACCGGCCACCCGTTTGGGAAGGTGGCTGGGTCTTTTTCCTGCAGCAACTTGGTCGGAAATCGCACCATGGTGCCCAACACCCAAGGGTGAGGCGCGAATTCCGCGCCGTCAGGGCAGCGCGTGTGATGCAGCGTCAGGACGTAATTGCCCATGTGTGCCTCTAATGTGCCTCATGCGGCACAAATCACGAATACCCGATTGCAGTAATGGATACTAGCTAATAATAAATTAGCGGCACAAAAGCCAGATCAATTCGCCAGACCTGAAGGAGGGGATCATTGACCGTCATTGCGATAAACGAGGACGAGTATGATCGCGCTCGGCAAAAAATCAGGAAGAACATGCGGCGACAGCAAGCAACAATGGTGCGGATGATGGAGCAGGATGTGCTGCGAAAGAAAAAGCTACCGGGCGACACATCGCTCACGGTCATAAAAACGTGCAAAGGCAACAAGTGGCGTAGCGCCCTAGAGGTTGCCGACCTCTCCGGGGTTTCTGAGGAAAATATCGCAAGGGTAATTCACCTCATACAGACCAGCCACAAACACCGCGCCATGGTCGAGACCAAAAGGATCGGGAAAGAAATCCACTACCGAATTTTTGAGAAGGACAAGACGGTCAGCGTGGAAGAGCTGACCACGAAACTCAGACCCATCGTTGAGGGTCTCAAGGCCGAGGGCAAAAAGAACATGGCAACGATGGTACCAGCCGAAGTCGCCATGCTTGCCGCGAGGCTTGAGCGTCTCCTCAACGAATGGGCCGAGTGATCGCCGCGCCGGATCACGGGACACGGCAAAGGCGATACACCTCAACGTCCCTAAGGTAGCTGAAAATGTTCAAATTGATAAGCAGTGAAACCAAGCCTCTCACCCCTGAATTGGCTGAGAGATTCAAGGCCATGTTGCCCTCCCCGACAGAGCGCATATTCGACCCCGCTCGAGCGAAGATGCTCCGCGAGAAGGCGGAAGCGGGTCAACTGATCGCCTTCAACTGGGCGATCGCCAAGGTCGGTGACAAGGAGTTCCGGGTGAACGGTCAGCACTCTTCTGCGGTGCTCACTGAGTTGAACGGTCAATTCCCGCAAGGGCTAAAAGTCCACATGGACACCTACCAGGTGGACAACACCGACGGGCTGGCCCTTCTGTTCCGGCAATTTGATAGTCGGAAGAGCGGGCGAACCCCCACAGATGTATCGGGGGCTTACCAGGGCCTGTATACCGACCTCGCGGATGTAAGCCGTAGCGCAGCCAAGCTCGCCGTCGAAGGTCTCGCTTGGTTTGATAGACACATCGAAGGCCTACCCGCGCCGAAGGGTGACGACGTTTACACGCTTTTCGGCAAGACAGCGCTCCACAACTTCATCAGGTGGGTAAGTGAAGTGTTCAGCATCAAGACACCTGAGCTGAGGCGTCAGACCATCGTGGCCGCGATGTACGGCACCTTCGACAAGAACGAGGCTGAGGCTCGCAGGTTTTGGCGGGAGGTCAGTCGAGGTGGTGTGGAGTTCGATGAGAACCACCCCACCACGGTGCTAGACACCTTCCTCAAGTCAATCGTTGAGGACAAGAAGAAGTTAGCGATTAAGCCAGCCAACTTCTATCAAGCGTCCGTCTACGCCTGGAATGCCTTCCGCGAGGACAAGACCATTACCGCCGTGAAGTACGACACCAAGAAAGGCCTCTATGCCGTCGCGGCGTAGCTAAGTCAGGCCTAGCAAAGAAGAGGCGTCGGCTTCGGCCGGCGACCTTTTCTTTGTTTGGCTCGCGGCCCGAACCCACATGAGTGGGAGCCTGTTTCAAGCACTTGCCACCTGAACAAACTGCAAGCAGCAGACATCAGGCGCGACGGGTACTGCCTGCGCGACGTCAGGCGCTTCTCGATTAGCCAGGCAAAGCCCACCGCTAGGCGGCCGGGGAAAGACCACAATCGCTTGCCGGCGAACGCGCGTTGCCGTCGAGCGCCATCAATGCCGAGACCGAACGGCAAGCTGCTGCCGCGCGGCAATAAACTCCGGCAAGATTTTGGCGGCGTTTCTTCTCAGAGCTGCATCAGAGACGAGAGCGCCCGCTCTATTGTCGTATAGATGGCCCCCTGCAACTTACGGCGAGGAGTTTGCCAATGGATAGCAACGTATACGTTCCGCTTCTCTCGGCTTTTGGCGGTGCGATCATCGGATCGGCGGCAACGGTATGGACGGTGCACCTCCAGTTGCGATCCCAGGACCGACGAGAGAGAGTGCGGCAGGCCACGTCGCTGGCATTGGAAGAATTCAAACTTCGCCTCGATCTGGCGAAAACCGGCAAAGGCCCATCCGGCGTCCTGCCAATCTCGGTACTCTGCCACTTTTACGCTGAGGTCTTAGCAGCCCTGGATCGCGGCGACCTCTCCGTCAAAACGATGAGAGACATCCAAGAAAGGAACGGCGAGCTGGGCAAGCTTGCGCTAGAGATCAGCCCGCTGCCGTCGACATTGCGCCGGCCAAAAGAGGCGCCTTGACGAAGCATACAGGGTCCCGGCGATTGGGAGAGCGGAGTTGCTAATCGTTGACGCAGCGGCCCTTGGTAAAATGATTGCGCTCTGGCTGCAGAAATACTGAGGACTGCATAAACAAAAGCGTCTTCTTTTCGATCACGACGACGAAAGCCCCGATTTCGTGATCTTCAGGGGACAAAGGCGCACGGGCCATTGAATAAACGGCGACTAAGCCTTCGTCCGAATTCTCAAGTATCTTAAATGGCAGTAGATTTCCGTCCTCGATAAGATCGCCTCCAGCGATATGGAACCTGGTGATGGCGGGTTCCCCATCTGAGTAGCCCGGAAAGGTGCAAGCCCAAGATTCGGCGGCGTGAGCGCGGCACCCAAGAAGCAATAGTAAGGCGCCCCAAAGGGCGCGCCCCTTTCGCGGGATATTGCCCATGCTGCCAATATGGCATGGCTGCGGGGGGTGCGTCAGGCCCGGAAGGTGAGGGGAGCTATGTCTGCTGCTCGGAGGAGCGCTTCGGCCGCCAGCGCGGGCGCCGCACGCGCCGTCAATGCCGAGATCGAGCGCCTGCGCACCGGGCCGAATGATTCGCCCCAAAATCTTGGGGCTAACTCGATGAATAGACCCGCAACGGAATCCGCTCGCCTTGCTGGCTTCAGCAACCGCGAGACTGCACGCCGCTCTTTAACTCGTTTTCGGCGTGGTTTGGCCCTCGATACCAAATCATGACGACTAGGTGCTGAAACCTATCACCGCCCTCATCTCCCACCTCGCACATTGCGATATCAGTATGGGAGACGCCCCAATACGTTTGCCCAAGCCAATTGTTTATTTGCTTCTGAAGGCCACCGATTTCGGCAGCGCCCGAGGCCTGAAAGATTTGAACCTGCATCGCCTCCATCGCTTCTCTCCTATCGTTAGGTCAACGGCCCGACGGTAGCAGGGGCGAATCGGCTTCGTGTTGTCTATCCATGCTTCGCGCTGCAAGAAAGTGGTCATTGTGGCCCGAATACTCTCGAGAGGCCAGCGAACCGCGAAGCTGAATGGGCGGGCCACCTTGGCCGCGTGCGCGCGTCAGGCGCCGAAGGGTGAGGCAGCAGCAATCATAGCAGGTAGAGGCCGGGTATGTGTTATATCGGTTGTGGTGGTCGCACCCTGCGACCATCCCTTTGGTTGGGAAGCCCTGGTCAACCACCTTGGCTGGGGCTTCTTCTTTTAACTCGTCGCAAAGTGTTCATGATTGCGGGGGTTGTTCTAAACACCTCACGTTCTTATGTGATGGCAGTGATTGGCTCCCTCCATCACTGTTCCCCCCCAAAGGAACCTAAGAGGCCCCGCTCCCCCCCGTGCGGGGCTTCTTCATTTGTCACTCTGACTCGGGCCAGCCTGTGCCGGGACAAGCGGAGCCGGTTCATGAAAAATGCCGCCGGCCTATTCGCGAGATCTTGCCAGTCGCCACTTGACCTGACGCTTCGGCGACATATCTTTTTTGGATTGCAACCGAAAGGAGATTCCGATGGCAACTGATAATCAGTGCGCATGCAAACACGAAGGTCATGGCCACCAGCCAGGCAAGTGCGCGAAGCCAGCAGTGGAAGGGAAAGTGCTTTGCCACGAGTGCAACGAGAAGGTTGGCCTGCACCTGGCGACCCAGGCCAACAAGCACATGGCTCAGAAGTGAAAGCCCTCACGGCGCACTGACAGACGGCTGAAAGGTGAGGGAGCTATTACTTTTGCTCGGAGGAGCGTTCCGGGGCCCAGGCATGGCTATGGCAAAGCGTCACGCCGCCACGGCCGGTGATATCTGGCCCCAGTGTTCTGTCACGAGATTGCCGGCTGCCTCGGCTATCTTGCCCAGCATCGCAGCCGGGTCTTTCTCTGCGGCAAGAGCGGATAGAGCGAGCTGCCTTTCGTCTTCGCCATCCCAGCATTGTGGCGCCGCGCGGTAACGCGCAATGCTGCCGGCCAGGATTATGAGCGCCAAGCCTCTCGCACGCTTGCGAGCACGTTCCGGGTCGGGCTTGG
Source organism: uncultured Alphaproteobacteria bacterium (assembly GCA_963804515.1). GTDB lineage: Bacteria > Pseudomonadota > Alphaproteobacteria > Rhizobiales > Methyloligellaceae > Methyloceanibacter. The sequence continues at coordinate 55,304 of CAWDQR010000003.1, forward strand.
ATTGTATGTGCTTAAGGGCAAGCCGGTGTTCGACTATAACGGCCTCATGCTTGCGCAGTTCCGCTGGGAAGGCCAGCAGCCGCTGGCGGCGGGGAAGCATACGATCGTGTTCGACTTTACGAGCGACGGTCCCGGCATCGCCAAGGGCGGCAGCGGCGTGCTGAAGGTGGACGGCCAGGACGTCGCCACGCAGAATATCCCGAAAACCATCCCGTTCTTGATGCCGGCCGACGAGACCTTCGACGTCGGGGTCGACACCCGCACGCCGGTGAACGACCAGGACTACCAGGTTCCATTCCCATTCAATGGCACCATCAACAACGTGACCTTCAAGCTCGGGCCAGTTCAATTGGGAGAGGCTGACGAAAAGGTCATCCAGTATGCGAACGCCAGAGCGAGAGACTAGCTGAGCGAAGATTCCCAAAATCCGCGGGGCACTTCTTTAAAATCGGCGCCGCAGTGACAGTTGCAGGCGGTGGCAGCTGAGCCACCGCCGAGTCGCTCCGACTCGGCAAATTCAATAACCGGCTGTTTGAGTGCCATTCACTGACCCGGGTGCTTTCGCAACGAAAGAGAAGATAGACATGGCGGCTTCATGGGTCCTGTCCTTAGAGGCGGCCATCGAGGCAGCCACGGGCCTCGCCCTGATCATTTATCCTCCAGGGGTAGCCAGCCTGTTGCTGGGCGCGGATCTTGCCGGGGCAGGAATTGCCGTAGCGCGAGTAGCCGGCATAGCGTTGCTTTCATTGGGACTGGTATGCTGGCTAAGCCGACAGGACGCCGACAAGACCGCCACGCTAGCCGCCATGCTCATCTACAACCTGCTGGTGACGGCATACCTCATGTACCTGGGGTTCGGTGGTGCATTGGTCGGAATACTTCTATGGCCAGCGATTGCAATCCACGCTGTCTTGACGCTCCTGGTTGCCTATGTGTGGTTCAATGATCAGCAGCCGAGGCAACCACGCCCCGGATAGCGCTTTGCGCTTCACTTCCGCTTCTGGCACCCGGACCAACTCGACGGAGCGCTGTGACGTCAGCTGTGACTCAAAGCCGACGCTGGCCCAGCAGCCGGCGCCCCAGTTCGTAACCACAAGCGCTTAATCGGCCCGTGCGTTTAGCTCATCTAGCAGCGCCTTGGCAGCCTTAAGGTCAGGAGTGTCAAACCCTTCGGTGAACCAGTCGTATGCGTCGGAGAGCATTTGGCGCGCTTCGTCGCGCCGACCCTGTTTTTTGCAAAAGCGCGCCAGACTTGTCGTCGCTCGGAGCTCCCAGGCTTTACTTAGCTGGTGCCGCGCCGTTCCGATTGCTCGCCGAAAGTGATCTTCGGCATCCCCATTTTGTGACCCGGTCCGCAATGCAAGTTCGCCTTTGAGGCGGTACAACTCGGCCTTCTGGCAGAGTTCGTCGCTCCTCTCGGCAATGGCCAGACCCTCATCGAGCGCAACCCTGGCGTCGTCGGGTCGGCCGGCTTGAATGTAAGCGTCGCCGAGGATGCTGAGATAGTAGGGAAGAGCGAGGCCGGCGCCGGTGGCCCGATACGCTTCGAGGCCCCGTGTGAGCAGCGGCAATGCTTCGTTCGGACGCCCTTCGAGGAGCACGCCCGCAGCCTTGTAGAGCGTCCCGGTCGCGTGAAACATCGCGAAGCCCTGCTCAGCCGCGGTTTGTATTCCCTCTTCGCTTGCCGCCTTGGTTTCGGCGGGAAGCCCGAGCTGATGGTAAAGCCAGCTCGTGTGGTGTTGGGCATAGGCAAGGCTGAAGGGGTGCTTGATCGCGCGGGCGAGCTTGAGCGTTTCTTGGCTCACCCGCTGCGCCTGCTCCGGATATCCGAGCTGCCACAGGGCCAGCGCCAAATAGCAGCGATGCGTTATCCCGGCGTCTTGGCCGACGTGAGACGCCCACAGAGCCGTGCGTTCACGATCGTCGTAGTGCGAAAGGGCCTTTTCATATTGGGCGAGCGCGCCGACGAAATCGCCGCGGTAAAAGAGCGTCAAGCCCAACAGGAAGAGTGCCTCCATCCAAATGCCGGGGTCCTCAAAGCGCTCGGCTAGGCCGATCGCTTCTCGGGCGAGCGTCATCGACAGGTCCATCTCGCCACGGACCACGCGCCAGGCGAAATTGCCCCACACCACGGCGAAGAGTTGAGGCGGTTCCCCTATTCGCTCGCACAGCTCGCGCGCGCGAACGAAGACCGGGCCGACTTTCGGAGCTGCGTAGCCGCGCGCGGCGATGTAGGCCGTGCCAAGAGGACTGAGAGTTTGCAATTCCAGCGCATCGCGCTCGGGTCCGCTCGGGAAGCCCCTGAGCAACGCCAAGGTCTGCTCGAAGTCTCTGATCGCCTGCGGCAACGCCCCGCGCGCCATCGCCTGGGTGCCCGCCAAATGCAGATACTCGACGGCCTTGACCTGGTTGCCGCTGAGCGAAAAGTGATGCGCCAGTTCGGCGAGGCTCACGCTCCGTCCTTGAGGGGACCGAGCGCTGCGCTTGTGCTAGCGGCCGGTCCCGGGGGTTATTTCTCGCATGTCCAAACCTCCGGTCTCTGGGCTACCGAAATGCGGGGCCGGTGGGCACTCGCATGGTCGTTTTGCGGTTTTTGTCGCGTACACGTCAAGTGCTTATCAGCCTAAATGCTAGGCCGTAAAAGAATTCCAGCGTAATCCTGCGCAATCCAGCAACTCGCTACGCCTTGTCGCCTTGGCCATCGGCGCCACTCGTGCCCGGATTGATTTCTTTCCTGCGTTTCCATCGGGCTCATCAGCCCATTATCCGTCCTAACCACGGAAGCGTATCGGGCATTATGAAGATCGAGCCCACACCATCTGATCGGGAAGTCCTCGCCGGCCTCGTCGAGCGGGTCACCTTCCATAACGCCGAGAATGGCTTCTGCGTTCTGCGGGCGAGGGCACGCGGACACCGCGATCTGGTGACCGTCGTAGGCCACGCGGCGGCGATCTCCGCCGGCGAATGGATCACCGCCTCCGGTGAATGGATCAACGACCGCACCCATGGCCAGCAGTTCAAGGCGAGGTTTCTGAAGACCTCGGCGCCGACATCGATTGACGGCATCGAGAAGTATCTTGGCTCAGGCATGATCCGCGGTATCGGCCCTGTCTACGCCAAGAAGCTGGTTCGGGCCTTCGGGGAGAAAGTTTTCGACACGATCGAAACGGAGCCCAAGCGCTTGCGCCAGGTTACGGGCATTGGACCGGTGCGCGCCAAGCGCATCACGGACGCCTGGGCCGAGCAGAAGGTCGTGCGCGAGATCATGGTGTTCTTACATGAGCACGGTGTCGGCACAGCGCGGGCGGTGCGTATCTACAAGACTTATGGTGCCGACGCCGTGCAGGTCATGACGGAGAACCCCTACCGGCTGGCGCGCGACATCCGCGGCATCGGCTTTAAGACCGCCGACGCCATCGCCATGAAGCTCGGCATCGAGAAGACTGCCATGATCCGGGCGCGCGCCGGCATCTCCTTTGCCCTGACCGAGGCCATGGACGAGGGCCATTGCGGATTGCCGACCGAAGAATTAATTCCGCTCACCGAGAAATTGCTCGAGGTGCCGCCTGAGCTGATCCGCACGGCCCTCGATCTGGAACTGTCCGACGGCACGGTCATTGCCGATCACGTCGGAGAAATCCCGTGCGTGTTTCTGGCGGGTCTGTACCAGGCCGAGCGTGTTATCGCTGCCCGGCTCGTGCGGCTCTTGAATGGCAAGCTCCCTTGGCCCTGGATCGATCCGGACAAGGCCCTGCCGTGGGTCGAACAGCGCATCGGTCTGCAGCTTGCCGAAAGCCAGAAGACCGCGATCCGCTTAGCGCTGGTTTCTAAAGTGCTCGTCATCACCGGCGGGCCGGGCGTCGGCAAGACTACGATCGTCAACTCGATACTGCGGGTGCTTTCGGCAAAAAGCGTGAAGCTGCTTCTCTGCGCACCCACGGGCCGCGCCGCCAAGCGCATGACCGAGGCAACCGGCTTCGAGGCCAAGACCGTCCACCGGCTCCTTGAGGTCGACCCTAGGAGCGGGGGCTTCAAACGCGGCAGCGACTACCAACTCGACTGCGACCTGCTGGTCGTCGACGAGGCTTCCATGGTCGATGTCATGCTGATGCAAGCCCTGATGAAGGCGGTGCCGGACGATGCCGCGCTCCTGATCGTCGGCGATATCGACCAACTGCCATCCGTCGGACCGGGGCAGGTATTGGCCGACGTCATTGGCTCCGGCGTAGTTCCCGTTGTGCGGCTGACCGAGGTCTTCCGGCAGGCAGCGCAAAGTCGGATCATCACCAGCGCACACAAGATCAATCAGGGCTCAATTCCGGATCTCTCCAACCCGGAAGGCGACAGCGACTTCTACTTCGTGCAGGCGGACGACCCCGAAACGGCCATGCCACGGATCGTCGACCTGGTGAAGACGCGGATTCCGAAGCGATTCGGCCTCAATCCCATCCGCGACATCCAGGTGCTGTGCCCGATAAATCGCGGCGGCGTCGGCGCCCGCTCGCTCAATATCGAACTGCAGGCCGCGCTAAATCCTGCCGGCGATCGCAAGGTCGAGCGCTTCGGCTGGACCTTCGCGCCCGGCGACAAAGTCATGCAGATCGAGAACGACTACGACAAGGACGTCTACAACGGCGACATCGGCTATATCGACGACGTCGATCCCGACGCCGGCGAACTCAACGCCAGCTTCGACGGCCGTTCGGTCATCTACGGCTTTGGCGAGCTCGACACGCTGGTACCCGCCTATGCCGCCACCATCCATAAGAGCCAAGGCTCGGAGTACCCTGCCGTGGTTATCCCGATCATGACCCAGCACTACGCCATGCTGCAGCGGAATCTCCTCTACACCGGTATCACCCGCGGCAAACGCCTCGTCGTTCTGGTTGGTCAGAAGAAGGCAGTCGCCATCGCGGTTCGCAACGTCTCTGGCCGCCGGCGTTGGTCGAAGCTGGACGAGTGGCTTCGGCCGACGTCATCCGTCACGGCAAGGGCCGTTTGAACCATGGTGGCGCAGGTTTCCTTCATGATCTGTGCCGGCTCGGCGACAAATAGCTGCGTGCTTGATCGCACCTGGCGAGGCGCCTCTCCGAACTCGTCGAATGGACCACCAAGATGAGGAAGTGATATCGCGGGTATTAGGATAGCCATTTCGCTCACGACCGCCGCGAGGCGCTTTCCGGTCGCCGTGAGGTTTGGCCGCGCGACGCCTCATCTCGCGCACTCACGCGCGCGGAAGAGTCCGGGCGAGTCGGATTTAGGTCTAAGTTCACCGCCACATGGCGCGCATTCGAGCGCCTATATCGACGCGAGCGTCCTGTGGCGAGCGAGTGCTCGCTTGTTCCCCGACCACTGGCCAGGATCGCATTTCGAATAGTGCGAGTAACGAGTCCGGTAGGAAGCGCGTGCGTGACGCATAGACATGGCGATCACCGTTCGTCGGCTGCTGATGGGCAAAGAAGCGCTGTGGCACGATGAGATGAAGATCGTCCTTGGCGCGGGTCATCGCCACATAGAGCAGACGGCGCTCCTCCTCGAGCTCTGCCGTCGTGCCGGCGGCGAGATCGGACGGGATGCAGCCGTCGACGACGTTAAGCACAAACACTGACTTCCACTCCTGTCCCTTCGCGGAATGAATCGTCGAAAGAATGAGATAATCCTCATCGAGCAACGGAACGCCGGCTTGGTCGCTGGTGGCATCGGGCGGATCTAGGCTGAGTTCGGTCAAGAAGCGCTCGCGAGATGGATAGCTGGCGGCAATCTGGCAGAGCTGAATGAGATCGGCTCGGCGAACCATAGCATCCTCGTAAATTCGATCGAGATGCGGCTCATACCAAAGCCGTGCCCGCTCGAGTTCGGCCGGCCAACCGGCCTTGCGCGCACCCAGTTCTAAAATGGTGGCGACAAAGGAAAGCCAATCCCCAGATGTTCGGGGCGGCGAAGGGGCGGCTGCCAGGGCGCCAAGCGGATCTGCGGCAGCGTTCATGTGCTCGAGCACTCGCTGCGCTGAGGTAGGACCAACGCCCGGCAGAAGTTGCATCAAACGGAAGCCCGCGATTTGATCAAGCGGGTTTTCGACGAAGCGCAACATTGTCAGCATATCCTTGACGTGCGCCGCCTCCAGAAATTTGAGACCGCCGAACTTCACGAATGGGACGTTGCGGCGGGTAAGCTCGATCTCCAGTGGCCCGCTGTGGTGCGACGTTCGGAAAAGTACTGCCTGCTGCTTCAGTGCTGTGCCTCCCTCGCGATTATCTAGTACGCGCTCGACCACATAGCGCGCCTGACCGGCTTCATCGCGCACGGTGACGAGCTGCGGCCGCTCGGCGGAAGTCCGATCCGACCATAGGTTTTTGGTGAAGCGCTCCGAAGCAAGATCGATGACCGCGTTTGCTGCCGCGAGGATCGGTTGTGTCGAACGATAATTGCGGTCGAGGGTGATGATCGCTGCGGGCGGACTGAATTGTGTTGGAAAGTCGAGAATGTTGCGGACCGTTGCAGCACGGAATGAATAGATCGACTGCGCGTCGTCGCCGACCACGGTAAGCCCGCGGCCGGTCGGCTTCAGTGCCAGAAGTATCGAGGCCTGGAGCCGATTGGTGTCCTGGTACTCGTCGACAAGCACGTGGTCGAAGCGTCCACTAAAATCCTCGGCGATCGCGGGATCGCTCACGGCTTGCCCCCAATAGAGTAGGAGATCGTCGTAATCCAGCACGTTCTGTCGCTGCTTGGTTTCGACGTAGGCGCCGAAGAGCTCGCGCATCTCCACCGCCCAAGCCGTGCACCAGGGGAACGACACTCGAAGGACGTCCTCGAGACTCATTTCGGTATTCACCACGCGGGAATAGATCGCCAAGCACGTGCCTTTGGTCGGAAACCGGCTCTCGGCTTTTGAGAAGCCGAGCTCATGACGGACGAGGTTCATAAGGTCTGCGGAATCCTCGCGATCATGGATTGTGAAGGTGGGGTTGAGACCGATCCGATCTGCGGAGTCACGCAACAGACGGGCACCGATACCATGGAACGTGCCGGCCCAAGTCAAATCCCTGGCGCTGGGTCCCACCACCTGCGCAGAAATTCGCTGGACACGCCGGGTCAACTCGGCCGCCGCCCGTCGCGAGAACGTCAGCAGGAGGATTCGGCGAGGATCGACGCCACTGACGATCAAGTGGGCTACTCGATGCGCCAGAGTGTTGGTCTTGCCAGAGCCGGCGCCGGCGATCACGAGCAGGGGCCCGGAACCGCCTTCGCTTCCAACGCCATGCTCCACTGCTTGGCGCTGCTCCCGAGTGAGTTCATTTGGGCAGCCAGCGGCGACCAGCACGGGCGAATCGGCTCCTGGAAGATGTCTCCAGAAAGCACGTTCTCATTTTGTTCGCAACACTTGGGGTCGGTCGAACGTCGCGCGGAACGGTGCGGGGCGGATTCGAAGGCGTGTGCTCGTTCACACCATCGGGATCAGGCCGCCGGGTCGAGCAGCGTGGCATCGTCGTTCTCCGGCCTATTCACCCGCGTCGAAATTGGCCACATCGCCATGGGTTCCGCCGGAAACGGCACGAGCAGATCATGCGGGTCGGGCTCCGGCCCCAGCCAACGTTCGTAAGCGCTCTTGGGCAGGATCAGCGGCATGCGGTCGTGGATTTGGGCGACAAGCTCGTTTGCGCGCACGGTGATGATGACGAAGGTGCGAATCCATTCGCTGCTTTGCGGATGACGCCAGTTCTCCCATAGCCCGGCAATGGCAAAGGGAGCGCGGTCCTTCATCGCGACGGCGAAAGGCTGCTTCGCTCCCTCACCCTTGATCGCGCGCCACTCAAAAAAGCAATCGACGGGGACGATGCAACGGCGCTTTGCATAGGCCGCGCGGAAGCTCGGCAGGCGCGCCACCGATTCGGACCTCGCGTTGATCGGCTTGCGGCCGCCATCGGGGTCTGTGCATCCGTGCGGGATCAGGCCCCAGCGCAGCAAATCGAGCCTGCGCTCGCCTGTCTCGTGGTTTTGACGGATCACGTAAAGAAGCTGAACTCGGCGCGACATTATATGAGGGCGGTCTTGCCCGGCTATCGGGCACGGACAGCCCGTCAACGAAGGCGTAGCGCAACGGATCGGAAGCCTGAACGACACGGCCGCACATGGAAACGAAAATAGTGAGCGAGGCGGGTGGGTGCCAAGGCGACGCGACTGTGGGGTGAAGCTAGTTTTCGTTCACTCCGAATTCGCGGGTTGAAGCTGATCCTTCCAGCTTGATTCAAGCCGGATGACCTCGGCGGGCTCCGTGTCCGGCGACACGCGTTGCAGGAGAAAAGCGGAATCGTGCCGGATCGCGTCGGCGCCGAACTGGAGTGAACTCCGTGGCAGCCAAATCGTCCCAGATATGATCCCTGCAGCGCCGCATACCCCAAAGAGCGGTGCGCACGCCGCCTCATTGGCCTACTCTTGAAAGTCCCAAATAGAGCTTTGTCGCTCTGCGCAACAGGCGGCTCGGAAACTTGCCCCTGAGAAAATGATTGAGGCGCGCCAAGGGACCGACCGGATAGCGAAACCGCGGCTTCCGCGAACTCGAGCGCGCGGGCGATTACAAGTGCCGCCTCCCTAGGATCGCGCGCCATTCTTGCGGCGTGCGCATCGCCCGCCCGGAATACCTGCTGCACCCATGCATGGTAGGGGCTGTCCCGGGGTTGGATGCGTGGCGTGCTGTCCCAGATCTCAGTGCGATAGGGGCCGGGTTCGACAAGGATGATATCGATCTCGAACGGCTCGAGCTCGTAGGCGATTGCCTCGGCCCATCCTTCGACCGCCCATTTCGAGGCGCAGTAGATCGAATTAGTGGGCTGGCCCATGAAAGCGGCTTCGCTCGAGACGATGACGATGCGCCCTCGCCTTTGCGCGCGGAAGGTCGGCAGCAGGGTCCGCGTCAGCTCGAGCACACCAAAGAAGTTCGTCTCCATCACCCGCCGCAGCTCCGATTCCGGCAGATCCTCCAAGGCGCCAGCAGCCGCCATGCCGGCATTGTGAACGACCGCGTCAAGCTTGTTGCCGGTTTGCGATAGCGTGGACGCGACCGCTGATCGGATCGAAGCGGCGCAGGTGACGTCGAGCTGCTCGATCTCGACGTCATCCTGTACGCCTGCCTCCTTCACTGCCTGCTCAAGCAGGCCCCTCTTTTCCAAATTTCGCATCGTGGCAAATACGCGCCAGCCACGCGCGGCAAGTGTCACCGCCGTGGCTCGGCCAATGCCGGTAGAGGTTCCCGTGATCAGGACTGACCGCATTTCTCCTCCGTGGACCCGGACCCCTTCGAGCCTTGGTCTGGGCGCGCCCAGTGGGTTGAACCGATCGATTAGTAGGCAAGCCGAAAATTTTTGCCGGCGACGGAGAGGGCATGCCGTGACTTTCCCGCTTCTCTCATGAGATGGAGGGCGACCTCGGCCCGCTGACATAGGGATTGCCGGACTCGAAAAACCGACGCTTGCGATGGACTTCCCGCGTCAGGCCGATGCGCGTGCTGCTACAGATTGGACCTATGCGCCGTGCTGCCGTGCCGAGCCAAAGAGCTTCCCCAGCACATAGATCAACTCCGTCATATCGCTTGTCGATCTGCATGGCTTGGGCGAGGCGTCCAGGGCCACGCGCAATATCGCGAGTACGCGTCATCTTCCGAAAGCGCTGCATTATCTCAATGCCTTCGAGAGGTTCTAACGCACGCAAAAGCACGCCCGCACCGACGCCTGGTTCCTCGCTGGTGACGTTCACCATGAACGAAGAGCCATAGGTAAAATAGACATAGCAGTAGCCAGGACCGAGAAACAAAGACTGATTGCGTCGTGTCTTGCCTCGGAAGGCGTGGCCGGCGGCGTCGCCAGGCGGATACCCCTCTGTTTCAACGATGACTCCGCTTAGCCTCGCTGTCGGGAGCTTGTGGACCAGCGTCTTCCCGATCAGATACTGCGCAAGCTCCATCGTTCCCACAGGCAAGTCCGCCCGGCGAACGCACTCGAGGCTGCACTGAAGGGGGTTCATTGCGACCACCTACTCCCTTCAGACGAGAGAGGGTTAAAACAATTAAGCGCCCGATCAGGGGCCCATCGAGACAACTATGGCAATGGCAAGAACCTTTCGTGGCCCCTTGGCATGCCTTATGGCAGATCAAGAGGTCAACGCCCGTCGGATGGTTTACTGTTCAGCGGATCGTGACCGGCGGTTATTGCTCCGACTCCATCAGCACTACTTCCAGCGGCTACCTTGTGGGCAAAGGTACCGTGGCGGAGAGGGTGGATATACCCTCTTCCAACATAATCAATGACATAGCGTAGCTAACCTCCCCAAAAGGCCCCTTCGATCCGTAAAGGGTATTTCCCGGCGTGGCTAACCTCACCCTTGGCCGCGTGCCGTTCAACGCTTCGGCTTTGCTTTAGGCCGGAACTCAGAACGATGAGTCCGGCCCGGCGAGGAAGGTCTGCTCCTCCTCCGTCGAGGCGCGCCCGAGCAGAGCGTTGCGGTGCGGGAATCTGCCGAAGCGATCCACGACCGCCTGATGCCTCAGCGCGAAATCGAGCTCGAGCGGCTTGCCGAGCATGGCGAACAGCGCGACCGCACTCGCCTGATCGCCTTCGTCCTCCGAGTGTTGGAACGGCATGTAGAGGAAGGAGCGCTGATCAGGCTTGAGCTTTGCGTCCACGCATTCGGCGATCGCCCGCTTGGCTAGCGCAAGTGCGATAGCGTTGGTGGCGAAGCAGCGCGCGTCCGCCCGGAACATGTTGCGCGGAAACTGATCAAGCACGAGGATCGCCGCGAGGAAGCCTTCCGGCGTGTCGAGCCACGATGCAGGAACGCCGGAGCGGAGCTCGTGATAGGTCGTGCCGAAGCGCGACGCGATGGTCGAATCAAGCGCCTCGTCTTTGCGGAACCAATCCTTCGGCGAAAGCTCACCGAACCAGAAATTGACAATCTCCTCGATGCCGGCGGAGCCCATCGCTTGCGCTCCTTTCAGCCGAGTCTGACTTCGCTTACGCACTCGCCGATTTGAACTTTCGCAGGCGAGCCGCTGGAACCGACTATGCCTTTTGGAATTATGCGGTCATGCTGTCCGATTTTGAAGAGTGCCGTCAGCAAGCGCTGCTATGCGCTCAGCTTTCGGAGAGGTCGCCGTCCCACGAAGCGCGAGACGACTTCGCTGATATCGCAAGGGGTTGGTATAGCTTAGCGGCCAAGATAGTCAGCGACCAAGCGCTGCTTGACCTGCTGAGGGAATTCGAGCCAAGCGGCGACCTGCTCGAACAAGCTCCTAATACCGAAGCGTTCGCCGCTTGATGGCCGAGGTACATGTGGAGCTGGATGAGACGCTTTCCGCCACCATGGACAAAGATTCCAGGCGGCATCAAAGTCCTCGATGCCAATGGTCAGTCGCTTGCGTACGTCTACTCGCGCCAAGACCCCAGGGAGGTACACCTAGCAAATGTGTTGACTGAGGACGAGGCGCGTAGTGTTCACGGGCTTGAGGCTAGTCCGACGTAGAGTTGGCTCCTGGAGCGGTACGAGCCTGATCGGCGCGCTCAATCGCTTCGGCGAGATATTCCGGGACTGCGCACCCGAGACGGCAAGACGCCCGCCGAAGATGAAGTAGGGCACGCCTTCGATGGCGGCCTCCTTGGCGGATTGCGCTTCGCGCGTGACTTCCTCGACATCCTTGTCGCTGTCGAGCGCCGCGCGCGCGTCTTCCGGGTCGAGCCCGACATCGGCCGCGGCCTGGACCAGCACGGCTTTCTTCGTGAGATCGGCGCCTTCGGTGAAATAGAGGTCCATCAGCCGCTGCTCCATCTCCGCTGCCTTGCCGATGCCGGCCGCCCAGCGGATCAGCCGATGTGCATCGGTCGTGTTTGGCTGGTTGCTGATCTTATCGATGGCATAGACCAAGCCTTCCTGTGCCGCGGCGGCCGCCACCCTTTGTGCGATGCCCTTGTACCGCTCCGGCGAACCGAACTTGGTGGTTAGATACTGCTCGCGGGAAATGCCCTCGCGTGGGATCCAGTCATTGAGGAAGTAGGGGCGCCAGTGCACCTCGACCGGAATCTCGGGCTTCATCGCGATCGCCCGTTCCAACCGCCGCTTGCCGATAAAGCACCAGGGGCAGACAACGTCGGAGAGGACATCAATGCGGACAGGCGGGCGGGCGGACATGGGGAGGGCTCCAGAGTGTTCTGTCATTCGGGGACGACCCGACAGGGCCAGCCCGACTCCATAGTTCGCAGCGCCTGCCTTGATCGCGGATAGGGGCTTCATCTCGACCTGAGTGACGAGCTCAAGCAGACGGGGACGCTCGATGAGGCCCACGCATCGCGGTGGTAGCACCTTCGCCGCAATGGCTTGCGGATGCTTGCCTGCCTGCATTCCGTCCTCGGTTGCCGGCCCCGATCGCCCACTTTTCCGCCGCCCTTCGCATCCCCCTCGACGGATGATACGATCCCCCGTTCGGGTGATCGCCTCGAGGGCAAGATCATACGATCTCCATGCGCGAGAAGAAACTGACCTGTTTCTGAAACGGATAGCGAAGATGGCTAATGCGCAAACCGTCCATGATGTGACTTATGACTTGTTGCGTTCGCTGGGCTTGACGACGGTGTTCGGTAATCCCGGTTCGACCGAACAGACCTTCTTGCAACGGTTTCCAGACGATTTCACCTATGTTCTGGCCTTGCAGGAGGCGTCAGTGCTCGCTATGGCCGACGGATTTGCGCAATCGGCGGGCAAGCCAGCGTTGGTCAACGTTCACACGGCGGCGGGTACCGGCAATGCAATGGGCAATCTGGTGGCCGCGTCCAAAGCCAACACCCCGCTGATCGTCACTGCGGGCCAGCAGGCACGGGAGATGGTGTTGTGCGAGCCCTATCTATCCAACCGGCAAGAGACATTAATGCCGCTCCCGTGGGTTAAGTGGGCGTATCAACCAGCCCGGGCCGAGGATGTCCCGGCGGCGTTCATGCGTGCCTACGCGGTTGCGCTGCAACCACCCGCGGGTCCGGTTTTCTTATCCATTCCCCTGGATGACTGGAACAAGCCAGCCTTGGGCGCCGCCGTGGTCCGCACGGTCAGCCATCGCGTTGCGCCCGACGAAGCGCGTCTGGGCGACTTCGCCGAGCGCCTAAACAAGGCTAAGCGGCCGATGCTGGTGTTCGGTCCGGAAGTTGACCGCAGCGGCGGCTGGGATGTTGGTGTTGTCTTCGCCGAGAAGGTACGGGCCGAGGTCTATGGCGCACCGTTGCCCGACCGGGTCTCTTTCCCCGAAAACCACCCGCTCTATCGGGGCGAACTGCCGATGACGATCGCGGGAGCGAACGAAGTCATGCGCGGACACGACCTGGTCATGGTAATCGGCGCTCAAGTGTTCCGCTACTACCCGTTTGTGGCGGGTGACTACCTCCCCGAAGGCACCGAACTGCTGCAGATCACGTCGGACCCCGACCTCGCCGGAGCCGCACCGGTCGGCGAAAGCATCCTGGGCGACTCCCGTCTGGCGTTAGAAAAGCTCCTTGACGCGGTGACCGACGCGCCCCACCGGGCCACGCCTGCGCCATTGGCCCGCAAACACACCCTGCCTGACGCCCCGAACTCGCCGCTGACGCCCACTGAGGTGTACTCCACGCTTAGCGCCGTGCGGCCGGTCGACTCCGTGCTGGTCACCGAATCGACGTCGACAATGGCCGAACAGCGGGAGTGGCTGCCCACGATTCGGTCAGGTTCCTTCTACGCGACCGCCAGCGGCGGTATCGGCTGGGGCGTGCCTGCTGCGGTCGGTGTGGCACTGGGAGACCGCGCCCGTGGCGTTGAGCGCAAGGTGGTCGCCACCATCGGTGACGGATCATTCCAATACTCAGTGCAGGCGATATGGACGGCCGCCCAACATGATCTTCCGATTGTGTTCGTCGTGATGCGTAATGAGGAATACTCCATCCTCAAGGCGTTCGCACTGTTGGAGAAGGCCCCCGGCGTCCCCGGCATGGACCTGCCTGGCCTCGATATCGTGTCCATCGCAACCGGCTTCGGATGCCGAGCGGTACATGCAGACACCACCGAACAGCTCGCAGAGCAGTTCACCACAGCCCTCACTGCTCACGGTCCCACTGTTATCGTCGTCCAGACCCAGCCGCAGATGGCCCACCTTGGCTAATGCCCTGTCGTCATCCAAGAGCCTTGAGGCCGCTCATACTGTCACTCACTGCATGACAATGCGTGCTTCCGTCCGCAGATATCAGCTCAACGACATTATGTGAATGATCCTCCACGGAGACCCACAAACCCCCGTCTCAGATTTTTCTTTCAGCAGCAATCGCCGAACACCTTACGATGACAAGGCGGCGGTAGTCGCGTCTTTTGTCGATGGTGGGGGTCCATGTGGATTTGCCAACGGCGAAGAGGGCTCTCGCAACGACGCCGTCGAGAACAGATCAGCTTCCATTGGTTGAGTGCGACCGCATGCCGCCACGAATGCTGCTGCAGCCGGCATCGACCGCGCTTAGGTACTCGGAGCGAGGTTGCTTGAAGTGCTAAAGCTCGCCGGTCAGAAATTGGGCGCTTCCCATTCCGAAGGACCAATCCTCATCGGTATTTTCGACGAACGTTACGACCACATCCGACGGTGCTATGCCGCAGGCGCGTTCGAGGTCGTGGCAGAGGAGCCGGTAAAAGGTCTCCTTCACTATCTTTTTGCGCGGCCGTGATGTGACTTGGAGGAGGACCACCTTGTCACTGCGCTCAAGGCCAAGACCAGTATCCTCGATGATCATATGCGTACGCTTGTGCTCGTGCACGATCTGATACCGATCCCGCTCAGGGACTTCGAAGGCTAAAAGCATGGCGCTGTGTGCCGCATCAAGCAAAGCCTTCAGCTCCGCGTCGGTGCGGCCTTCTATCAGATCAAAGCGAAGAAGAGGCATGACAAACCCTCCGTAGGTTTAGGTTGGGCGACACATTCGGCGCCTGGGCTTCAAAATCGGAACATTGTCCTTTTTCAGCATCAATGGAGGGAACCGATGCACCCGTCCTGGAAACCCTCGCGGTCCCGGCTGGATCGTGGAGTCGCCACGATACGAAGCCTCACACGCAATCAGCGAGACGGAGTGGTGCAGATCCTGATAGCCAAGCTGATCGTGCCGCGTCGTACTCACCAGTGACGAGCTCCGCTGTTGGCACTAAGCGGACGTTCAACCGACCGCTTCGCGAGGTCTGGTTTCGGTCGGATTGTGTTGCAAAACGATTCTGAGTTCTCCGCGACGCAATTTTAGTTCAAGGACTCAATGGGTCCCGCAAGATTGATTCAAGCAACGGGCCTCTTGGATTCGATTATTGCGCAGGAGGCGCGTGCCGCCGACTTTTGCAACACAATCGGTCGAAAAGCGGACATGCCCAATCAGCGTGTGGAATGTCCGCTTTTGACCCTAAGCGGACGTTGGCCGTCTGTAGCGGCCCTAAGCCTTCACTTGATTCAACGTCGACAGTGACAACGACGGAACCATCGATGCCAATGAGTTCAAGGCCGCCTGCGGTAAGGGTTTGATACAGGGCGCAGACGCTTCTACGGTCAAAAGCATGCAGGGCGGCGGGAATATGAAACCCGGCCAGGAATAGCGGAGTGCGGAACGCCCCGTATTCATGTACTTGAATAGCCGGAGCCCGACCATGTCGGGAATTCAACGAAAAGCAGGAGATATCCCAATGAGGAAACTTATTTCGCTGATTGTTGCTATGGGCCTCGCGGCTGTCTTCGCGGGTCCAACATTTGCCGCTGACGCTCCAAAGACCAAGGCCGAATGCGTGAAGGCCAATATGAAGTGGCACATGCTCACCCAGAAGTGCACGCCGCCAAAGTAGGTGCGGTGCCTTAAGGGGCGTCGGCTTCGGCCGGCGCCGTTTCTTCCCAACCTCTAGGCGACGCTGATGTGACGCCGCCGCGCCGCTTGGCCGCGTCGTTAGGTTGAGACCCGAGCCCAACGTCAGTTGGCCTGCCCAAAGTCGCTATATCCGAACCCCTCGCAAAGCGCGCCCAGCTCTATCGGCTTTGTGGGGGAGTTGTCCTCAATGAGCTTTATGATGCCCGTTGTGAACTGCCCGTTGGCATCCTCTGTGAGCTGCGCATAGAAGCGAGTGAAGCCGGCATATTCGCCATGGGAGTTCTTGCTGTTCACCAGGCCGCAGTAGTCAGTGATCCCGTCCCGCTTGGTTAGCACCGCGGGCATCCACTTAAACTGCGCGCTGCCGGGGTCCTTAAACCGCTGCGATATGACTCCCGCGAGGGCTGTCTTCTCGGTCTCTGTGAGGTCGCGCTTTGACGGCGCTGCAAGGGGCTCGGCCGTCGGTTGGTCGTGGCACCCCGAGACGACAATGCCCATGGCAGCGACCGCAACGATTGAGCGCACGAGCCTTCCGGTCATTGTGTAGCCGTCTAGCCAAACGGCAAAAAACCAATGCAATAGGCATGTCACCCGGCCGACTCGCTTGCCGTCAGCTGGCGCGCCTTGGTTGGCGAGCTTCCAGGCCTGAGCGAGAAACGTCTTCCGAGGGTCGAGGAATTAATACTCGATTAAGCATAACAGTCTAACCAGGATCATCACTGGGGACTAAAGATGCGGGTTCTTCTCATCGAGGACGACAGCGCCACCGCGCAGAGCATCGAGCTGATGCTGCAGTCGGAAGGCTTTAACGTCTACACGACGGACCTCGGCGAAGAGGGTGTCGATCTCGGCAAGCTGTACGACTACGACATTATCCTGCTGGACCTGAACCTCCCCGACATGAGCGGCTACGAGGTACTGAAGACCCTGCGCGTAGGCAGGGTAAAGACGCCGATCCTGATCCTGTCCGGCCTCGCCGGCATCGAGGACAAGGTGCGGGGGCTCGGCTTCGGTGCCGACGATTATATGACCAAGCCCTTCCACAAGGACGAGCTAGTAGCCCGCATCCACGCCATTGTGCGGCGGTCCAAGGGCCACGCCCAGTCCGTCATCGAGATCGGAGAGCTGAAGGTCAATCTTGACACCAAGACGGCGGACGTTAACGGCCAACGCGTGCACCTGACCACCAAGGAATACCAGATGCTGGAGCTTCTCTCGCTCCGCAAGGATGCCACGCTGACCAAGGAGATGTTCCTCAATCACCTCTATGGCGGCATGGACGAGCCCGAGGTGAAGATCATCGATGTCTTCATCTGCAAGCTGCGCAAGAAGCTCGCGACCGCGACCGGCGGCAAGCATTATATTGAGACCGTCTGGGGACGCGGCTATGTATTGCGCAACTCCGAAGACGCATCCGAAGTGGCGGCGTAAGCTTCTAGCCGTCGCGCCTTGTGGTTAGCTGCCGCCCATACACGATCCATCCCAGTTCCGACGTACTAAGCGGATGTATTGTGCGTTCGGAGGAGTACCTCCGCATGCTAAGAAGCAGCGTGAGGCGAACAGGATAACTGGAACGATATCGCCAGAGGAACGAAGAGGCCCTCGTGTGCAAAGCCGTCATATTCGTACTGGTCCTCGTCGCTTTCGGTTTAGTGGGAGACACAGCTTCGGCAGGAACCACCACACTCAGGGGAATTTATGCTCGTAGCGTACTCGGCGCCGATTGTATTGACGCGGGTGGAACGCCTGCACCCGGCACAGGACCGGGCGGGTTCGGCTGTAAGACTGACAAAGGCGAGGTAGAATGCACTGCCACGGGGCGGTGCACCGGCACTTGTCCGACGTGCGGCACCCGTCATCACCGCACCGGCATTTACGGTATTCTGCACGCAGGCACGAAACAGTGAGCAAAATTAATCTCACGGGTTTTGTAGCAATAGGCTCACCTATCCTACGAGGCATCCCCCACCAGGGCGGAAATGCAAATGAGCGGCGGCCTCTGGCGAGCCGCCTGCATGCACCGAGCGGGAGCTTGGCTATCTGAACGGGAATAGCCCAAAATGGACTCGCACGCACCGGCAGCTAATCATGAGCTCATGGCCTAATCGGCCCTTGGCTTCTTGACGATCTCGTAAAGTGCATTGATGGCGTCGCCGATCTTGTCGGTGCCTTCAGGTGGCTGCGTGTTGGTCTGGACCGTGATCATCAGATCCTGGTCGGCAATCCAGACGTAAAGCGTCCGATAGCCAAGACTTTCGCCCCCGTAGAACCATTGCGCGCCAAGGGGACCGAGAATCCGGTAGCCCAACCCGAGGGCGAAGCCGCTCGGGTCATCGGCAGACACCATCGTGATCGGCTCGCCCGTCTTGGTCGAGATGAGCTCCGTCCACTCTTTTTGCTCCTTCGGTGGAACCACCTTCCCGCCGAAGACTGCGCGCATCCAGCGATCGACGTCGCGGGCGCTGGAGATGCCGCCGCCGGCCGATTGCATCCAGGACACGCTGCCGTTGCGCATGTCCCGCCCGATGATTGGCGCATTCCAGGTTTCTTTGCATTGGGGTTGGTAGTCGGCGCAGGCTTCGTTCTCGAAGTAGCCGTGCGAAAGACGCTTGATGACCAACTCCGGGTAGGTGCTGGCTTCGTAGAACGTCGAGGTGAGACCGTGAGGCTCGATCACCAGCTCATGAACGAGATCGCGGAAAGACTTGCGTGAAGCTTTCTCGGCGATCATGCCGGCGAGAACGTAATTAGTATTCGAGTAGTGATAGCCCTTGCTCACCGGCAGCTGATTAGTGGCGCTTGGATAGGCGCTATCCGCCAGCTCCTTGAGGGTGAAAGCCCGCATTGGCTCGTTGGCCAACGCCCGGGACATCCACTCGGTTTCGGAATAGGTGGGAATACCGCTCGTCATGTTGAGGAGGCGACGGATGGTAACGTCCTTCCACGCCGGATACTCTGGCAGCCACTTGCCGAGCGTGTCGTCGATCGAGAGCTTTCCTGCCGCTTCGAGTTGGAGGATCACCGCTACGGTGAACGACTTCGACGTGCTTCCCATCTGGTAAAGCGTGTCCTGGTCGACGGGGCCTGAGTCGGGGTCGCGGCCCACTTTCCCGGCAAAGGCTTCGATCGCCGGCCCGGCAGCGCCGAAGCTTATGTAAGCGGCGATGCCGGTGACCTTTTCGACCGGCGCTCGCGCCGCAAGCCACGCGTCAAGCGCAGCCTGGACTCTCTCGACCTGGGTCGCCTGGGCAGCCAAAGCGGACGACGCAAAGACAACCACAACCGCTCCGACCAGAATCGAAACAAGTCCGGTCTTCATGTTATCCGATATCCCCCAGATGACCCGTCTCCCAAACGGCAATTTGCGCCCTTTCGGCTTTGCCAACAAGGCCAACGCGGGCGAACTGCCGCGGGGCCGCGTCGAGACTGACGCGTTTGCTCTTCATAGCGCAACTCAGTAGGCTGTTTTTTCGGCATCAAGGCGCACCTCCCCTGTCCATAACTTCGAGCGTCATCCCCCAACCCCTCATGCTGGCGCTGGCGGCGCCCGCAGCCGGGCGATGAGCAACAGGATATCGGCGAACAGTTGCCGCGGCACCGCGACCTCGGCCATCTGGAATGTAACGTAGCGGCCGTGGCTCACCACCTTTGCGCCGATCTTGATCAGCTTTTCGCGCAAGCCGGTCAACGACCACGGCTCAGCCGTCTCGGGCATCGCCAGCGTCCGCATGAATTTCCCGAGGTTGTAGGCGAGCGCGTGAAGCTGAAGGCGGACGGCGTTGGTGGTGAACGAACGGCACGACAGCCGTGTCCACTTGATCGCGCCCTTTCCCTCTTTGATCCACTGCTCGCAGGTGCCGCGCTGATTGTAGAAGGCCACGACGCGCTCCGCCGGCCGCGTCATGTTGGTCACAATGAAGCCGACGCGTGGATAAAGCTCGCCCTGATGCCACTCGAATTTGGCCACGACGCGCCGCGGCTTCTTCCAGCTTTGCGCCTGATAGCTGAAGCTCGCATGGAACCGCCGCACGTCGTTCGGCGGACGCCCGATCGGACGGGTGAGCAGGTGGCCGATCTTGTCCTGCAAGACTCTGTTGGCCGGTAAGCGGATCGTGTACTTCATGCCCTCGGCTTCGAGGAACTCATACACATCGGGCATGGCAAAAGCAGCGTCGGCGCGAAAATACAGGCGCGCGACCTTGTCGGAATAGCGCGCGACCACTGGGCGCAGCGTGCCCTCCCATTCATCGGCGCTGTGAACATTGCCGGGCCGCAACGCGCACCGCTCCAGATCGCCGAACTGGTTGAATACGAACAGCGGGTGATAGAAGGTGCAGCCGAAATGACCGTTGTAGGCGCTCCCCTCCTGCTCGCCGTAGATCGGGCTCTCGCTAGAATCCATGTCGAGCACGATGAGTTTAGGCGGACGCCGCCGGTGCACGCGGTCGATCCACTGCCCAGAAAGCTTGGCAAGCGTGGCGAGGTTCGCCGGGCGAGTAAGCCATTCCGTCTCGAAACGCCCCATCTCGCTCGCGGACGCCGCAGCGTTGTAAACCGCTCGGTCGCCAACGATATTGCCATTGCAGGCCCCACACGTTTCCACTGTGAATTGCTTCCTGAACGAAATCGGGGTCAATTCCGCCCTCAATACCCAGGTGCTTATGAATTTCGGCAAGCATCACCAGGATCAGCTTTTCACTGTCGCTGAGTTTCATTTCGCGCCCCTCACCACTTTGATAGCAGTCTAACTTCACGCGGTCGTGCCCTCATGCTAGCCGCACACCCGGCCGCTTCCCATTGGTGAACTCGACGCCGGCCTGCTGCAAAACGTGCTTGATGGCTTGCATCGTCTCGGGGGGCGCGTACCGGCCCACTTCGATATTGCTGATGGTGTTCCTATGGACGCCAACCTTCGCGGCAAGCTGCTTAGCCGTCCAGCCCAGTAGCGCGCGGGCGGCCCTTACCTGCGCGTTAGTCAATTCACTCTTATGCAAGTGCACACCCTATGCTAATGGTAGGCTTGTGACGTAGCACAAGAGGGAAGTGCGCTCAACATGTCCGAAGACACCATCCGGCAAATGGAATCGCGCTTGGCGCTGATGGTTCTGCAACAGCGCATCGCATCGGTGCACGCGTGGGGCAGCTTGGTGATGAAGGCCCTATGCACGGATACGTCAGTCACCGGCGAGTTGCTGGCAAATCCTGTGCGGGCCTCTCGCGGCGCCGTCGGTGTGATCGAGCAGCCCCGACACTTTACGGAAGAGATATGCTGGTGAAGAAGCTGATGGCGAGGGTGCCCGCTCTAGAGTGGCTCCTCGAACGATCCCGAGATTTCAACCCTAGTTGGTCTGCCTACAGGAAGTTGTAGCGACGATGGCCATTACCCGCTAGGTTGGTACCAGACCTGTCAATGTCGGGGGGCGTTGATGAGGCGGTACTTTGCAGCGACTGGACTGCTTCTCCTAACAGGGTGCGCGTCGGGCGAGTACATACCGCTCGTTGCAAATCCATCCCAGCAGTCTTTGATGCGCGACGGGGTGCCAACTCTTCTTTCCACGCAACAGCAAGTTGTCATGCTGCGCCCGGTGTCTTCAACGGTGCGCCGTGGTGGCAGACCGGCATTCGTTGTGGCGGTTTACAACCCGCAGCAAACGACCAGCAGAGCTGCGGGTGGCAAACATTACCGCCGTACAGACAGGGCTTGCAGAGCGGACGCCAATCCATGTGTATAGCTACGATGAGCTGGTCGCCGAGGCGCATCGAAAGCAGGCGTGGGCAGCTGTTGGAGTCGCGCTTGGGGGGGAGCGGGGGGGCTATCAACGCAGCGAATGCAGGCTACACCAGCACCTACGGAAGCTACTCGGGTAGTGCGTCTGGGCCTTACTCCTCGGTGACAATGAACGGCACTTACGCCGCGACGACTTATGATCCTGCTCGTGCATACGCGGCGCAATCCCTCAACAACGCGCAAACAGCAGCCAACTTCGCTGCTACTGAAGCCCAGGGACAGCAGAGGCTCGGCGAGCTCCAAAACACCATCCTCAAGGATAACACGGTCCTACCAGGTGAGTGGATCGGCGGGATAGTGGTACTGGACCGGCCAGCTAAGGCCGCCGACGGGGTCGCCCGCTATCAGATTGATATTCTGTTTGGAGACGAAGTCCATAGCTTCGCAGTCAACCAAGCTCGGGGTTAAGGACTGGGCACAAATCACGCCGCCCAGCCTGAATGCTGAGGCTTCGGTCTCGGCCTCTCGACGGAAGGCGGCTGCTTGGCGAAGCGACGCATCATAGTCGCGTAGCGCGACGACGAGATTAGGTCGTCTCGTTTAGCGAGGATTGTGCCGACAGGGTTGGGCTGGATTGGGCCGGGATGTGTTCGATGAGCTTGGTGCGCTCGGCGCAATGGATTGGCTCGTCAAAAAAAGGGGCCGACTTGAGCGAGAACAGCAGTCTATTCGGCCAAGTCGCTTACTCGCTGCTAGACGCAATCCGCCCGATGAACCCGCAGCCCTCATTCCGGTGGCTGGCCTCAGAGGCCGACACATGATCACGCCCTGGGCCAGGAATAGTCGACCGTGAACGCGCAACGTGTCCCTGACGGCATGCTGCATGTCGCTGAGAGTGGGATTTGAGGCGCCGCAACGCGCTTGAGAACGGCCCCTCTCGGACGACGCGACCAAGAAAGCCCGGCGGTGTCACGCCGCTGGCCCGCCCTTCCTGTCTTCCACCCCACGATCGCCCAGCGTGGTATCACGATAAGCAGTCACCCCCCGCCTGCGGTGGCTGGGGGTTACTTGGTTTTGTGATGGAGCTGAACATGCTTCAGAGCGTTAAGGATCGATTAGGTCGAAAAAATCATTGGCTTAGCAGAAGATTTGAACGCCAAATATCCTACAAGCGAAGGTTTTTGAGGCTATTGGCCGAAGAAGAAGCCAAAGGCCAGCAGTTCGTGGTGAAGCCGAAATCGGCGAAGTAGGCTCCTCGCGGAGCCATCAGCAATCGCAAGGTGCGTGGTGATGAGGCTCCTCCGCAACGCTATCGCCTACCTTGCGCTCCTGACTATCGGTACGGGTAACGCGCTCGCCGCGGACAACTCCGGCACCGAAATAGAGGGGAAAACGCTTCTCGAGAAAAACTGTGGTCGCTGCCATGCCATTGAGGCGACCGGCGAGAGCCCACTCAAAGACGCGCCGCCCCTTCGGGAGATTTACCTCAGGTACCCCATCGAAATGTTGCAATTCGACCTGGCGGAGGGAATGGGCTCTAGACACCCAGAAATGCCACAGATCCAATTCTCGGCTGAGGAGGTCTCCGCAATCTTGAATTACCTAGGTAGCATTGCAGGCATAGCCCCTTCGAGACGAGTACCTGCCGCTATTCCTGACGAGACAGAACCACCATAGCGAGTTGCGGGGTGCACCTAATGCCGTCGAAGCCGAGGCGATAAGTGCGCCGCGTACGATGATGTCGCGCTTGGCGTGGCCGGTTACCGCTCGGTCAGTGAGCGGCGCTCAACCTCCCCAATTACGCGGTCCCAACGACCGCTAGCCTTGCTGATCGACGAAATTCACCTTGCTTTAAGCGCCGTATTGAGTGGTTCAAGCGCTATCGCCAAGGACATTGCCGTGTATAGAACGTCCTCGCCGTCGAGCCGGGCGAACTCCCATACACCGAACGAGTTGAAGTCGGGCCCCCCGAACCCACCGGGGCCAGCATTCTAGGCCATTCATTCCTCGGCTCGCTGGTTGGTGAGACTTGCCTCACGCATATCGAGTTCACCCTCAACTCGGCGCCGGGCCTCATCCTTTAGCTTGCTGCTGCGAAAGAGTTCATTGACCTTCTGGCGCTCGGCGGCGAGCAGCAGAGACGCGATCTCGTCGTGAAGCTCAGTGAGCTTTCTGTGGTCAGCATCCCCGTCGCTTCGTCTGCCTGCGGTAGCCAGCCTCGGTCGGGTGTCCCTCGACCGGGGCGTTTCACATTCGGTAGATGCAGCAAAGGGCCGTCCTTCGAGGCGGCCTCTCCACAAGAGAAGAAGCCCCGACGGGACTGCGACGGGAGGAAGCCCATCAGTTGGTCGGCATACCACTTCTCGGCGCCGCCGGATCGGACACCTTGTCTCAGAGTTAAAAAGAAGCCCCGGCCGAGGTAGACTCTTGATCGGGGCTTCCCAACCAAAGGGGTGATCGCAGGGTAACAATCACCACGATCCCCATACCAAGAACCCGGTCAAAAGCGAGGGCATCGGCTTCGGCCGTAACCCTTTTTTGCTATACCCTGCTTGCGTGAGCATGAGCGCGCCTAGTCACAAGCCAAGCCCCGGCCGAGTTCACGACGTACAGGTTTCACTGAGCTGCTTCCTACGGTCTGCCCCAGGGCGCCCTCGCGTCCCACCACAACACCGCAAAAATCGCCAGTAGTGCCCACCAGACGGCGTTGGTCGCCTGGTTCGTGACAACGGCGAACACGACGCTGATGACGATGCAGACCAGCGCCACGATATTTCCCACACCCATGGTCATGTATCCCTCCCTTGGCAAGCAGCCCATGACAATAGGTCGAACCATATCACGGCCTCAGCCATAGTGACGGCGGCTTCGGACGGCGCCCTCTTGCTATAATCTCATGCGATGATCGAGCGCCGCTTCGCGCCGCCGTGGACCGTGGGGAAAATCCCGAGCGGCCTCGTGATCCGTGACGCCAATCAGCACGAGGTTTCAGCAGCATGATCCCGCAGGACACCCACCTCCAAATTGGCTCCCTCCTGTTCGAAGGCCTGGACCAGATCGACCTCACGGGTCCGTTCGAGGTGCTGTCGCGCATCCCGAACTCGACCTACCGTATCTTTGCCAAGACGGCACAGCCGGTGCGCGACGTGCGCGGCCTGTGGCTGACTCCGGATGCAAACCTAGCGGACGCGCCGCAGCTCGACGTCCTCCACGTGCCCGGCGGCTCTGGGCAGGAAGCCCTGATGGACGACGATGAGGTGCTCGGCTGGATACGCCAGCAGGCGGCCGGCGCGCGATATGTTTTCTCCGTCTGCACCGGCGCCCTCATCTGCGGAGCAGCCGGTTTGCTCAAGGGGCGCCCCGCGACGACGCACTGGGCCGCGTTTCACCTGCTGCCCTTTTTCGGCGCGATCCCTGTCAACGACCGCGTGGTCGTCGACAAAGGCCTAGTGTTCGCCGCTGGCGTTACGGCAGGTATCGACGGTGCCCTGCGCGTTGCGGCTGAACTGCGTGGTGACGAGGTCGCCCAAGCCATCCAGCTCTATATGCAGTATGCGCCAGAGCCGCCCTTCAACAGCGGAACGCCTGAGACGGCGCACCCTGCCGTGCTGGATGCAGCGCGCCACTCTGTCAGGGCCATCACGGCACAGCGCGAGCAGACCGCAGGGCGAGTGGCCGCGCGCCTCGGCATCGCAGTGCCCCCCGGCGCTGCCGCATGAACGCCGGAGCGCAGCCGCCGCTCGCGCCGACTCACAAGCCAAGCCCCGACCGAGCCGCACGGCGCATTAGTGGTGGCGATATTCATTGAGGGGCGTTGGCTTCGGCCGGCGCCCTCGTCAGCTTGCCGACGATACTTAGCGTGCTGTAAGGGGTGCCTGCCAAGAGTAGTTAATGCTGCGGGGTGAATTCACAAAAAAAAGGAAAGCCCTGGCCCATTGGCCAAGGCTCCCCCCGGTTTCGGATTGCAGTTTTCCCTCTCGTCTTCACGCGATTTCCTTGGCCAGCAAAAACGGCGAGCGTGGCAAATCTCGGGCGATCGCAAAGGACAGAGCAAATAAATTCGCCGCGTTACTAAAAAGTCACAGAGAGCCGACCCAATTGGTACGCCGCCCGCATGCATATTGCGTCCAGGAAGGGATTTTTTTGGCCGGGGCGGGCTCAATTTTTGTCCACGGCTCTCCTTTTGTGGCCCGGTAGGATTTTGGCTGGGGTAAAAAAAAGCGCCTAACCGCTTAACGTGGTTAGGCGCCGGAAAGCGCATTTAGCGAGAGTGCCGGGAGGGAAGCCGGCACAAACGGGTCACGTCTCCGCTAGACGGGGGGGTACTACCGATTAATCGACGTCACCCGAGGAAAATAGATAGTACACCTCGGTGTCATGATCAAGAGTACGCCGGTATCAGTAGGCTATACCTAGGTTCAGATCGCCCGGCGAAACGAGGCGGCAGTGCCCCGGCTGCAAGCCGGCTGCAGTCTCCTGGCCTTGGCGATGCGCTGACGGAAGTGCCCCGGCTGCACGCCGGCAGCAGTCTCCTGCTTCATGCGCGATGGAAAGATCGAACGAACGTCGCTCCGGCCCGTAGAGCGCGGGCGCTAGTCTCACTTTCGGGCTGAGGTCTGATCTAAGCGCGGGCGCTAGTCTCGCTTTCTTGCTGAGGGTCTGATCTGAACCTTGGCGTTAATGCGAAATCGAAGCTCCGAGAAACGCGCGAACTGGTCATCGATGTGTCACGCTAGCCGGCATCGGGAGGTGACGTTGCTATCGGGGCGCGCTCTGCGCGAGGATCATTAGAGCCGGGCGGCATCATCCGCAACACGGGCTTCGGACGGGGGGAGCGGCCAGCGCTCGATTTTTCGCCGCGATCGAAGGTTTGATCCGGTGTCGTCCAATTCGCGACGAAATCAACAAATTGAGCGGTGACCGAAGCGGCAAATTTATACTGACCAGGGCGGGCATAAGGGTAACTCGTCGGCTTCTCGGTCTTCCCCCGGCGAAGCAATTCGTCATAGGAGCGCCAAGGCTTTTGGCTCGCCGCATCCGTCCACGTCGCTCGGAAGCGGCGAGCGACGAGCTCAAGCCCCGCCATGAGTGAGCGATAGCGGATCCAGCGATGATTGTCCCAGGTCAGCACAATGTCTTCTTGGGTTTGAGGATCAAGGCCAGGCTCCGGCGCAAAACGTGCGGCAAGTAGCTCTCCGGCCCGCTCGCCGCGCTCCCCAATCCGCGTGATAACATCTTCGGGCATATTCAGATTGAGGCCGCCCTCGTCCGGATCGAGCAGCACATGCACGATGCGATCGCGATAGCCGGGCATGGCCATAAGCTCGGTATCGCCCCAGTTCCGCGCCGTATCGAACAAAGCCCCGAAAAATCCGGCAACGCTTCCCTTTTTGCCCTCGAATTTGTTGAAGCGGGCGGCAGAGCCGATGCCGCTCGCGTTCCTGCTTGGCATATAGATATGGCTCCATGGGTTTGCCCCCGCGGTCGCAGCGCTGTCGGGCTTTAGGCTGCTGGACACGGTTTGCTCATCCTCAGCGGTCTCCGCCATGTAGACCGTCGCGGGGACGAGATTGATGCCGAAGGTCGGGCGCGAAGGAAGCGGCGCATCAAAGAAATGCAGCGGGAAGTTGCTGGTGAGACCACCATCGGAGAACCAGCACCGCTCCAGCGGAATCTTGCCGTCCGGCGACCTGTTGATCGGATCAGCCGCGTAGAGCGGCACGGCGCTGACCAGGAACGGGAAGCTCAAGCTCATACGCGCCCCGAGAAGGATGGGCAGGTCGGCAGGCTTCGGCAGCCCGAAATAGCCAGGTGGCACGGTTACGTCTGTATGTCTCCGCTCTTGCGCATGCCGCTTCATCCACAGGACGACTGATTCGGGGAAGAGCTCGGCAAAATCCGATTCCTTGGCGAAGAGCTGGCCCCAGCTCCCTTCCACGAAGGGAAAGCGGTGAGACACGCCGCGCGTGACATTCGTGGTCATAAGTACGAGCTCGATATCGCGCTCGGACTCCTCCTGACCGTCATTCCCCCAGAGATCGCCGAACGTCACAGGTAGGTCATGGATCTTTCGGCCTGCCACGCTTTGGAACAGCTCGTGCAGCCAGTCGGTGAGCGGAAGGATGCCGGCCTCATCCGGCTTACCGTTGCTTGAGAGGGAACACATGCCATAGCGATTTTGAGGCAGCCGGCGAAAGATATCCCGCACCACCCCGTACGCAGCGGCAAGTGCGGCAAGCACGACGGCGAGGACGAGGCCCGTGGCAAGCAGCAACCAGAAAGCTACACCGGCAACCTCGTAGGCATAGGCCAGCACCAGCAGGGGTCCCAAAGCGATCGCCACGCCGGCAAGCACAAAGACCCAATAGCCAGTGCACAAGGCCGCGATCAGACGTGCGCCTTTCGCCGTCCAATGCTCGCGCCCAAGGCCTGCCATCAGCACGCGGAACAGGCGGCGCATGCTTTTCTGCGGTTGGAATAAGCGCTCCAACACCGTCTTGCCGCTTACTTCCGTCGCCAATTCAGACGGAAGGCCCTTGATGCGCGTCTGGAACTGATCGTTGCCGTTCCTCACGCCAAGAGCGCCGGCAGCCGTCGCCGCGGCGGCGACGGCGCCGGCGGAAGTGCCCCCAATCGAGCGGAAGCGATAGGTCTCAGCAAGCCGGGCGACGGCGCGCGGGTAGACGAGACCACTCGTGATGCCTCCACTCATGACGAGATCGCATTCAAGCTTCGGCGCGGCCGCGTTGGCCATAGCAACCCCCATGAGCAAAGAGCCGCAGTATAGCCTCGTGAGCAGGCCAACCAATTGCCCCGTCGCTTTACCGAGAGGGGGCCTGAGCGCCATCCACATCAGCCTCGGCGGTCAGGGCCGACCGCCTCAAAGGCTTGTGATCGGCCGCAATCGTAGTCAGGGTGTCTCACTGCGCCGAGCACATTTCACGCCACTAGGCCCATGCCCCATTCGACGCCGATCATCTCCACCATCGTCATCGGCCTCGTGCTCGCCTTTGCGTTTGGCGTCGTGGCTCACCGCCTGCACCTGCCGCCCCTCATCGGCTACCTCTTGGCCGGCATCGCCGTCGGCCCCTTCACGCCGGGCTTCGTGGCCGATCAGAGCATCGCCAATGAGCTCGCCGAGATCGGCGTCATCCTGCTCATGTTCGGCGTCGGGCTCCACTTCTCGCTAGAGGACCTGCTCTCGGTGCGTGGCATCGCCGTCTCAGGGGCCGCCGCCCAAGCGTTCCTTGCCGTCCCGCTCGCTCTCGCGCTCGGCTGGTGGCAGGGCTGGACGCCGGCGGCCGGGGTCATCTTCGGCATCGCCCTTTCCGTGGCTAGCACCGTGGTGGTGCTGCGCCTGTTGCAGGAAAGGCGGCTGATCGAGACCGAGCGCGGGCGGATTACCGTGGGCTGGCTCATCGTCCAGGACCTCGCCATGGTGCTGGTGCTCGTGCTCCTGCCGCCTCTTGCCGGCGCGCTCAAGGGCGAAGCGGCCGCGCAATCTTCGGTGATCCAATCGCTTGCGCTCACGCTCGCCAAAATCGCGGGCTTTGTCGCGCTGATGCTCATCGTCGGCAAAAGGGTGATCCCGGCGCTGCTGCACTATGTCGCCCACACCGGCAGCCGCGAGCTTTTCCGCCTGTCTGTGCTCTCGGTCGCGCTTGGGGTGGCTTACGCCTCCACTGTTCTGTTCGGCGTATCGCTTGCTCTTGGTGCCTTCTTCGCCGGCACGGTGTTGAGCGAGTCGCGCCTGAGCCAGCAGGCAGCGACTGAGACGCTTCCCTTCCGCGACGCTTTCGCGGTGCTGTTCTTCGTCTCGGTGGGTATGCTGTTCGATCCAAGGATCATGCTTGAGGCCCCGGGCGCGCTTCTCGCCACGGTGCTGATCATCGTGCTCGGCAAGTCCATCGCCGCCTATGCCATCGTGCGCCTGTTCGGGCACGGCCACGCCACCGCGCTCACCATCTCAGGCAGTCTCGCGCAGATCGGCGAGTTCTCCTTCATCCTCGCCAGCCTCGGCACGAGCCTTGCGCTATTGCCTGCGGGCGGCCGCGATCTCATTCTCGCCGGAGCCATCATCTCCATCCTGCTGAACCCGCTCATTTTCGCCGCGCTTGATCGCCTTCTGGCGAGGCGGGAGCGCGCGCGGGCCGAGGGGGTGGCGGCGCACGTGAAGGCGGAGATACCGACCCGCGAGCCGGTTCGCCCGACGAGCCTCACCGGCCATGTGGTGCTGATCGGCCATGGCCGCGTCGGCAGCTTTATCAGCGCGGTGCTGGAGCGTAGTGTGACGCCCCTCTTCGTCATCGAGGACAACGACGAGGTGGTCAAAGGGGTCAAGGTTCGCGGCATTGAGGCGGTGAGCGGCAATGCCGCCGACCCCGAGGTGATTAGGGTCGCCAATTTGAGCGCGGCGCGCTGCCTCCTCGTCGCCATCCCCGATGCCTTCGAAGGCGGCCAGGTTGTCGAGCAGGCACGGGCCATCAACCCCCTCCTCCCGATCATCGCCCGGGCCCATTCCCAGGCCGAGATCGAGCACCTTAAGAGGCATGGCGCGACCATAGTCGTCATGGGCGAGCACGAGATCGCCAAGGCGATGCTCGAGGAGATCGCGCTGCCCTCTATGTCGACCGTCGCGCCCGAGCCACAGAAGGGAAGCGAGAGCGGGAGCCTCGCCTCCGAGCGTCGCGTTACGGGGAGGAAATGATGACGACGGTGGTCGTGTTTGGCGGCACAGGATTCCTCGGCCGGCGACTCGTGAATCGCCTAGCGGCCGAGGGGGCGATTGTGCCGTTGCGGTGCGGAGTGTTGACGCCAATGCGGTCTGGCGTTGGCCCTTGCAGTACTGACCAGTCAGCCAATATATAGAGGTTGTGGGCGCCTATTTAGGGAGGCTGCAGAAAATGGCCCAGAGATCTCTCCGAACGCAATCAGCTAAAGTAGGCGGCGCGCCGCGTCGGCGGGAGCGAAGGGACACGCGACCGCAGGAGATCGTCGCGGCGGCGTTCGAGGAATTCGCGGCCAAGGGCTTCGCCGCTACGCGGCTTGAGGACGTTGCGGCCCGCGCGCGGGTGAGCAAGGGGCTCCCTTATCTCTACTTCGAGACTAAGGAGGAGTTGTTCAAGGCGGTGGTGAAGAGCGTCATCACGCCCCATTTCGACGC
Source organism: uncultured Alphaproteobacteria bacterium (assembly GCA_963804515.1). GTDB lineage: Bacteria > Pseudomonadota > Alphaproteobacteria > Rhizobiales > Methyloligellaceae > Methyloceanibacter. The sequence continues at coordinate 86,079 of CAWDQR010000003.1, forward strand.
GCTCCGAGAACAAATGGAAACCACGGACATGTCGTCCGAGGGGTTCCTCAAAGGGCCATTCCTCGCTTTCATCCAAGAGCTCGTCGGCTCGCGCCGTGCGCTTATCGCGCGACTGCTGATCGCCGAAGGCCACAAGCATCCAGAGCTCACGGCCTTCTATTGCGACCGCGTGATCGTAAAGGGCATCAAGGCGATGACGGGCCTCATCGAACGAGGCATCGCGCGCGGCGAGTTCCGGCCGACGGCTTTACGCGATTATCCGCAGCTCTTAATCGCGCCGGTGCTCTTAGCCGTCCTCTGGCGCGCCCTATTCGAGCGCCACCGTCACCTGGATACGGACGGGCTACTAAAAACCCATATCGATCTCATTCTCGACGCCATCAGAGCGCCGGCCAACCAAGAAGGAGCCGCGTCGTGAGGCTCGTGGGCGGCGTTCTGTTCGCTCTCTTGCTGATCAGCGTGCCGCTCGCGCTGACCGGGTGCTCGGATCCCGAGCCCAACCAATTCCCAGGTTACATGGAAGCCCATCTCGTGCTGGTCGGCTCAGAGCAGGGCGGTCGCGTCGCCACGCTTTCGGTCGACGAGGGCGATAGAGCCGACAAGGGCGCGCCCGTGTTCACACTGGAAAGCGAGGCGCAGGAGGCGGAAGTTGCGGCGGCCAAGGCGCGCGTGCAGGAGGCTGATGCTCGGGTCGCCGATGCCAAGGCGCAGTTGCAGAGGCCCGGCGAGATCGAAGTGCTGGAGGCCTCGCTCAACCAGACGCAGGCCATGCTGCAGCAATCCGTCACCAACTTCGATCGCACCCAGAAGCTGTTCGACAAAGGCTGGGTCTCCAAGGCGCAGCTCGACGATGCGGTCGCCCAGCACGACCGTAACCAAGCGGCGGTAAAGGAGGCCGAGCGGCGTATCGCCGCCGCTAAGCTACCGAACCGCTCCGGCCTGATCGACGCCGCTGCGGCTAACGCCGAGGCGGCGCGCCACGCACTGGCTGAAGCGGAGACTAATCTCGGCAAGCGTTCGATTGCGAGCCCAGCGGTTGGAACCGTGGAAGAGGTCTATTTCAGGCCGGGCGAGGTGGTGAACCCGGGGCAGGCGGTCGTGGCGCTCCTGCCGCCCGGCAATCTCAAGGTGCGCTTCTTCGTGCAGGAGCCGGTGCGGGCGGAGCTCCGGATCGGCCAGACCGTCCATGTCAGCTGCGACGGATGCAAAGGCGACTTGTCTGCCAAGATCAGCTTCATTGCCCGTGATGCAGAGTTCACACCGCCCGTGATCTTCTCGCGCGAGCAACGCGAGAAGCTTGTCTTCTTGGTCGAGGCGCGACCAGAGGGAGAGACGGCGAAGCTGACTGCGGGCCAGCCGGTGACGGTGATGCTTGGGCCTGAAGAGCGGGTCGTACAGCGATGAAAGAGATCGCCATCGATGTCGAGGGTCTGACCAAGTCCTTCGATGGGCGCGCGGTCGTGCACGGCCTCACGATGCAAGTGCCCAAGGGCGAGATCTATGGCTTTCTCGGGCCGAACGGCAGCGGCAAGACCACGACCATCCGCATGCTGTGCGGTCTGCTAACGCCTGACTCCGGACACGGCAGCTGCCTTGGCTACGACATCCGCACGCAATCTGATGAGATAAAGCGTCACGTCGGCTATATGACGCAGCGCTTCAGCCTCTATGAGGATCTATCGATCCGCGAGAATCTCGAATTCATCGCGCGCGTCTATGGCCTACGGGAGCCTAGAGCCGCGGCAAGAGAGGCGATCGACAGGCTCGGACTGTCCGGCCGCGCCGACCAGCTCGCCGGCAAGCTTTCAGGGGGATGGAAGCAGAGGCTTGCACTTGGCGCCTGCATCCTGCCGTCGCCCCAGCTTCTGCTCCTCGATGAGCCGACGGCAGGCGTCGATCCAAAGGCGCGGCGGGAATTCTGGGAGGAGATACACGGGCTCGCGGCCGAAGGCATCACCGTGCTCGTATCGACCCATTACATGGACGAGGCGGAACGCTGTCACGAGATCGCTTATATCGCCTTTGGCGAGCTGCTGGCGCGGGGCACGGCCAATGATGTGGTCGCGGAGTCAGGCCTCAGCACCTGGGTGGTCGGGGGTCCCGATTTGCATGTTCTCGCCGAGAAGCTGAATGGTCTTGCTGGCGTCGACATGGTGGCGCCCTTCGGAAGCGCGCTCCATGTCAGCGGGCGGAACCGAAAAGCGCTCGATCAAACCATCACCACCCTCAAGAAGGCCGATGGCGCGCATCGCTGGAAACGTGGCGAGCCAGGCCTCGAGGACGTGTTCATCTTGCTCATGAACGGGGCCAAGGAGCGCCGCGCATCGTGACCCTCGGCTACGATACGCGGGCCCCGCGCCGTGACTCCGGTTTCTTCCGCCGCATGTGGGCGATGGTCGTCAAGGAATTCGTGCAGATGCGTCGCGACCGCATGACCTTCGCGACCATGATCATGGTTCCCGTTTTGCAGCTCACGCTATTTGGTTACGCCATCAATACCGATCCCAAACACATGCCGACGGCGGTGCTCGTGCGCGACGAGGGCCCGCTCACCCGCGCCGTGCTCGCCGCGTTCAAGAACACGGACTATTTCGATTTCCGCGCCCAAGTGCACGATGCAGCGGAGCTTGATCGGATGATCCGTTCAGGAGACACCCAGTTCGCCATCGAGATTCCTGCGAGCTTCGAGCGTGATGTGAGACGAGGCGACCGCCCCGCGGTCCTTGTCATTGCTGATGCGACCGATCCGGTGGCGACGGGGACCGCGATTTCCGCTGCCCAAGGTGTCATCGATACGGCACTGAGGCGGGAGCTGCGCGGCCCCGACGCCTCGGTGACGAGCACAGCTGCACCTTTCGAGCTAAGGCTACAGCGCCGCTACAACCCTGAAGGGATCACCCAGTACAACATCGTTCCGGGCCTGCTCGGTGTGGTGCTGACCATGACCATGATGATGTTCACCGCGCTTGCCGTGACGCGGGAGATCGAGCGGGGCACCATGGAAAGCCTGCTCGCCATGCCGATTAAGCCGATCGAAATCATGATCGGCAAGATCGCGCCTTTCGTGCTCGTCGGCTTCGTGCAAATGACCATCATCCTGCTTGCCGCGCATTACCTGTTCGGTGTGCCGATTCTCGGCAGCGTCCCTCTTCTCATCACGCTATCGATGCTGTTTGCCGCCTCGAACCTTGCCGTCGGCTACACCTTCTCGACGGTCGCCCAGAACCAGCTGCAGGCGGTGCAGATGACATTCTTCTTTTTCCTGCCCAACTTCCTGCTGTCTGGCTTCGCCTTCCCCTTCCGAGGCATGCCGCAATGGGCACAAGTCATTGGTGAGGTCCTGCCCCTCACCCATTTCATTCGCATCGTTCGCGGCATCATGCTTAAAGGTAACGGCTTCGCCGATATGGACATCGACGTGGTTGCGCTTCTCATCTTCATGGTCGCTGCCATGGGGCTTGCGCTCCTACGCTTCCGCCGGACGTTGGATTAGCTGATTTCGCTGAATTCGACTCGTAGGACCAACGGGCGCGTCGCGGATGCCTGGACCGAACAAGGGCGAGAGCCTGCCTCCGACGAGGTCGCACCTTTTCGCTAATTATCGGGGTACGGCCGTCTAAAAAGCCACAAGGGACGGTCGCTGGCCTGAGCACTTCAGATAATGCGGAATTTGCGGAACGACGGCACAACCGCCATCGGTCATAAGAACAACGCTACTGGGGGACGTCCGCTGGAGAGCTAGAACCCACTCGGAAAGACAAAACTCCGGTTTTTGCCGGGCGTAGCCACAGCGCGTGCGGCGAGACTGGAAAACTTTTCAAACGCCGCCTTGAGCTTTTTGTCGTAGCCGTTCTTAAGGGCATTTGGGCCGTTATATTTGCGTGCAACCGTACGCCAATCCCTGTTCTTAAGCGACGCGGCTAATTTCCAAGCGGACAGCAAATTCGCGAAGGCCTCGAGCTGTTGGTCCTCGCCCTCCAGCATGGAAGTGACCATGGCCTTGGCGCTTTGAAAGCCGGCTGCCTCGTGATTGAAGCCCATAATCTGGGGGAGTCCCCACGAAGCAGAGTTGAGCGCGGCGCTCTCATCGATGGCAATGGCAGCAGAGATTTGATCGTAGCGCTTGGAAAGAGGTGGATAGGGGCGGGTCCCTGCTTTGGCATAAGCAAGGCCTTGTTTGACTGCCTCTTCCCGCTTGGGACCGGGCCCAAGCTGTTTGTAGAAGATATGGGGCTCGAAGAGAAGTTTCAGCCGCTTCTTCGGATCGAAGCCTGCACCGGCCGTCTCAACCTCGAGCACGGCGCGGATCGTCGCCACGTCAACTTCAAGCTTGTTCGCAGCAGCCAAGAGCTCCGCGCTCGTCAGCCTTCGTCCGGTTCCGACGAAGTCCACGAGATTACCTCCCTCGCTTCTCTACGCGAGAAATGTACCATGGATTGCCTGCGCGGCGTCTGCTTGTTGGGCAATGTCGGGACCAGAGTAGGCGATCTTAGCGAAGCGCTGAGACCACCTGCCTGCCGGCTGCACGCCGGCTGCAGTCTCCTGCCTCACCGGCGGTTCATTGGATTCCGTTGGAGTACGCGCTAGTCCAACTTGGTGAGATTTTCTAGGCTACGGCTAGCCATGGATTCCCAAGCACTGGAGTGGTTTCCGGGGCAATAGCGCGTACAGTTGAGACGCGGCGATCTACCCATTCGTAATGCGGGGGTCGGGGGTTCGAATCCCTCCTGCTGCACCATCAAATCGCTGAGCGACCGTCTGTTAACCGCTGGGTCGCTGGTTCGAGTGCGGCCCGGGGAGCCAAATTTCAGGGAGGTTGGCACGACCTCGGGACCACGCCCCCCTCCCCGAGAGGGTCATTGCAGAGCGCTGCCATGAGTGAATGAGGGAAGGCGACAGGCGAGATCCAAAATGGCTTCGGCGTAGGCAATGAAGGTGGGAAGCGTCTTAGGCGATCCGGGCCAAATGTCTTGCCGATCATGCTGCTGACCGTGAAGCAGGGCCGCCCATAAGTGGGCGACGCTGCGAAACTCGTTGTGAGCACGCAACATGTTTGCCCTGCTATCCGGGTGATGTTCGATATGGCAGTCCCTTGACCAGCAAGGAACTTCGGGCTGCTCCCATTTTGGTAAAAGCGCTGCGACCAACGGGATGGCATGGTTCAGGCTCGGGTCGTAGTCGCTGGATTGAAGCTGAAGCATCGTCAGCAGAAGGCCGCCGGCGACAACCGCTCTTCGGTACTGACGGCGGTTACGTCCACTGGTCACAAGAGCGCTGGTTAATGGCCAGACCGGTCATCCGACTTGATGTTGGCAACCGGGATCTTGCCAAGCTGGGTCTGGCGATCGGATCCAAGCTCTTGGGTGCCTGCGGAAGGGCTTCCGAGCGGCCGCGAGAACAGCTCAAGCAGGGTATCGGCCGCGACCGCCTCGGGGCGCGTAAGCAGCGGACAAATGCAACACGGTCGCGTGCCCGTTCACCCCGTCGGGATTAGGCCGCCGGGTCGAGCAGCGAAGCATCGTCGTTCTCCGGGCTGTTCACCCGCGTCGAAATTGACCACATCGCCATCAACTCCGCCGGGAACGGCATGAGCAGATCATGCGGGTCGGGCTCCTGACCGAGCCAGCGTTCGTAAGCGCTCTTTGGCAGGATCAGCGGGATGCGGTCGTGGATTTGCGCGACCAGCTCGTTCGCGGGCACGGTGATGATGGCGAAGGTGCGAATCCATTCGCTGCTTTGCGGATGATGCCAATTCTCCCACAGACCCCCAATGGCGAAGGGTGTGCGGTCCTTCATCGCGACGGCGTAAGGCTGCTTCGCTCCCTCACCCTTGATCGCGCGCCACTCAAAAAAGCAATCGACGGGGACGATGCAACGGCGCTTTGCATAGGCCGCGCGGAAGCTCGGCAGGCGCGCCACCAATTCGACCCTCGCGTTGATCGGCTTGCGGCCGCCATCGGGGTCTGTGCATCCGTGCGGGATCAGGCCCCAGTGCAGCAGATCGAGCCTGCGCTCGCCTGTCTCGTGGTTCTGACGGATGACGTAAAGAAGCTGAACTCGGCGCGACATTATATGAGGGCGGCTTTGCCCGGCTATCGGGCACGGACAGCCCGTCAACGAAGGCGTAGCGCAACGGATCGGAAGCCTGAACGACACGGCCGCACATGGGAGCGAAAATAGTGAGCAAGGCGGGTGGGTGCCACATCAGATGGCAGAAGACGCTCTATAACAGCGGTGACAGGTCGGCCATCGTGATCTGTGGACGGGCAGCCTGCGGATCGAAGGCAACTCAGAGGCACCGCGAATAATGAGTCTCATCGCTTCTTCGAGCCACTGGCGGTCTGTGGGAGTGAAATCGATTGCTGCACCGGTTTCCTTTCTCGCTTTGGCCCTGCCCTGCGGGAGGAAATGATGACCACGGTGGTTGTGTTCGGCGGCACGGGATTTCTCGGCCGGCAACTCGTGCATCGCCTAGCGGCTGAGGGGGCGATTGTGCGCGTCGCCGTCCGACAGCCCGACGGAGCGCAAAGCGCCCTACCCGCGGCAGACCTAGCTCAGGTCACGTTCGTCCGCGCTGACGTGCGCGACCAAGCCTCAGTCGCCGCTGCCCTTGAAGGGGCCGATGCGGTTATCAATGCCGTCTCGGCCTATGTCGAGAAGGGTGACGTGACGTTCGAAGCAGTACACGTGCAAGGCGCCGAAACGGTAGCGTGGGAGGCAGCCAGGCTTGGCGTCGCCCGCCTCGTGCTCATATCCGGCATTGGCGCCGATCCCCAGTCGCGGTCACCTTACATTCGGTCCCGGGGGCGCGGCGAACTGGCAGTCCAGCAGGTGTTCCCGGATGCCACCATCGTGCGCCCGAGTGCCATGTTCGGTCCGGGCGACGCGCTGTTCGGCACGCTCGCCAACCTCGCCCGGCTGCTGCCGGTACTGCCGCTGATCGGCGGCGGTCGCACGCGCCTGCAGCCAGTCTATGTCGAAGACGTGGCGGAGGCGGTGGCCCGCATACTTGCTGACCCCGGAACCGTCGGCCGGACCCACGAGCTTGGGGGCCCTGCGGTGTACACGCTGAGCGATCTGGTCAGATTCACTCTGCACGTCACTGGCAAGCGGCGGCTGCTCATGTCGCTGCCCTTCAGGTTGGCGGAGATCCAGGCGCGGCTGTTCGAGTTCTTGCCGAGCCCACCGCTCACCACCGGCCAGGTTGACCTTCTCAAGGCGGACAGCGTGGCGAGCGGAGCCCTGCCAGGTTTCCTGGAGCTCAATATCCGGCCCAAAGCGGTCGAGGACGTGGTACCGACTTATATCGGCCGGTCGCAGGCACCGAAGTCGGACTGATCGCCCTTAGACCGATGTGTCGCGACCGTGGACCTCGGCCGGCGGTGCGGTCGCCTCTACAGCCGTGAAGGGCTGGATGATTGTGTATTGGTGCATGGCGCCCGCCGGCACCAACCATGAGTCTCTGGCTTTTAGATTCAGAGTTTGACCCTCAAGCTCGAGTTTTGCGCTGCCCGAGATTACGTACCCCACCGTTTCCTAGTGTTGTCGGGGCTTTGAGTTTTACACCGGGCTCGTCAATCCAGAGGCGCATCGAAACGCGCTTGCCGGCGACGAGATACTTCTGGCCCATTTCTCCCCGCGGCGAGGAACGGGCCTCCACCTTCTTGATCGTTGTATCTGGCATGGTCGACCTCCGTGCGCAGAGCTTAGTAATCCATCCCACCCATGCCGCCCATACCGCCGCCCGGCATATGCGGAGCGCCAGACTCCTTCTTCGGCATTTCAGCAACCATCGCTTCCGTTGTCACCAGGAGGCCAGCGACGGAACTCGCGTCCTGTAAGGCGACCCTCACGACCTTCGCCGGATCGATGATGCCCTTCTTGATCAGATCGCCATATTCGCCGGTCTGGGCATCATAGCCGAAGGAGGCGGACTTCTGGTCGGTGACCTTGCCCACCACGATCGATCCCTCGACGCCCGCATTCTCGGCGATCTGGCGGATCGGCGCCTGCAGCGCCCGGCGGACGATATTGATGCCCGCCTCCTGGTCCTCATTGTCGCCCTTGGCCTTGATCGACCTCGAGGCCCACAGCAGCGCCACGCCGCCGCCAGGCACGATGCCCTCCTTCTCGCCATTCGCGGCGACCGTGCCGACCTGGGCGATCTCGTCCGAAGACTTGACCTTCTTGGCCTGCTGCGCAATGTCCTTCACGACCTCGGCTACGGCCAGATCGATGCCGCGCTTCAGGTCCATCGGATTCATGCCTGCTGCCACCAGCTTGACCCCTTCCTTCACGATCGCCTGAGCCAGCACTGTCGCGGTGGTGGTGCCGTCGCCGGCGATATCGCTAGTCTTCGATGCCACTTCGCGCAGCATTTGCGCGCCCATGTTCTCGAACTTGTCCTCGAGCTCGATCTCCTTGGCGACGGTGACGCCATCCTTGGTGACACGCGGCGCGCCGTAGCTCTTGTCGAGAACAACATTGCGGCCTTTGGGCCCGAGTGTCACCCTGACAGCGTTGGCGAGAATATCGACACCGCGAAGCATCTTATCGCGCGCGTCGGTGGAAAATCTGACGTCCTTGGCAGCCATTTTGGTTCTCCTAAATTGAACTGAAGAAAGGCTAGGGTACGCCTATGCGGCCTTCCTGCTGGCCTTGGAGCCTTCGAGCACGCCCATGATGTCGGATTCCTTCATAATGAGGAGTTCCTCGCCATCGATCTTCACTTCCGTGTCGGCTTGCCGGGGGAAAAAGGGTCCTGCATGGGCCGGCAGGCCATATAGTGGGTGGGTGATCTGAAATTGCTCTGAGCAGGCGAACAGTGATTTGGAGGGGTGAGATGCGCAACGGACTGTTGCTCTTGTTGTTCATACTATTCTAGGGGGATGTGAAAAACTTGCCTCCAAGCCAGCGTCACTGGACGAGATAGCCAAGGTCATCGACGCGCTTCGCGCTGCCGGATGCACGGGCCTTCACGAGCTGGACGTCGAGACCGATGAATATGAAGTGGGAGGCGTGCTCTGTAGCGATGGGAAGAGCTACGACATGAAGCTCGACAAGTTACCTCAATGTCATTTCCAAACGAAAGGATCATTTCTAGGCCCGTAGGCGTGGGTTCAGCGGCATTGCCGCAAGCTGGCGCGCTGGCGAACCGCCCGAACTGCCATTCCGAGTTAGAAGCTGAACATGGTGCGGACGCCCAGGGTTGGTCAATCTCGATGAAAGAGCGGAAAACAGTCAGGCAAATTGAGGCTTTCATCGTCGATCGATTGCAAGCCATTGCGCCGGGGCAGCAACAGTGGCGGTAGAGCCATCTAGTACGGGCTGGGTCGCTCGCTTGGTTCCAGACCTAACTTGCGACCAATGTCGGCGCGAATTTGAAAACGCCTGTCGAATAGCCCAATCCAAGTTCAATCTGCTACAGCGTCCCAGCGCCGGGTAGCGTCAACGGTGTCCGCTAGGGTGAGGCCCGTCAAATGGGAAGCGACATGAGACGTAGCGCCAGTAAAGTCCCCGCGGTCACGCTCGGCTTTTGGATCATCAAAATTGCCGCGACGACCCTCGGCGAGACTGGCGGCGACACCGTGACCATGACGATGAACTTGGGCTACCTGACTGGGACGGCCATTTTTCTTTCGGCATTGGTGGTGCTGGTGGCCATCCAGATTGCCGCGAATAAGTTTCAGCCTTTCCTTTATTGGTCCGCCATCGTGGCCTCCACGACAGCCGGTACCACGATGGCCGATTTTGCAACCCGTTCTTTGGGTATCGGTTACACGGGAGGGTCGCTGATTTTATTTGTCTGCCTTATGGCTGTGCTTGGCCTTTGGTATTGGTCGCTCGGCTCCATTTCGGTGGAACCGGTCGACACGCCAAAGGTGGAAGCATTCTACTGGGCGGCAATTACATTTTCCCAAACCTTAGGAACTGCTCTGGGAGACTGGATAGCCGATGCGGGCCTCGGATACCAAGGCGGAGCGCTCGTATTCGCTGCCGGATTAGCGGTGGTGGCTGCAGCCTATTACTGGACGAGCGTTTCGCGGGTCCTGCTGTTCTGGGCTGCTTTCATTCTAACTCGGCCGCTGGGGGCCACCGTTGGCGACTTCCTCGACAAGCCCCTAGACCAGGGCGGGCTCGCCTTGAGCCGTCCAATTGCCTCGGCGGTCATTGCGGCTTTTATGATCGGGTGCATTCTCGTTCTGCCTCAACGGGCGGGCAGTCATCCGAGAGAGAGCCAGAGGACGGCTTAAGTGCAGCAGGCTATTTCACGGTGATCCAACAAAACGGAGGCGCAAATGTTGGAGGAGTTCAAGAAATTCGCAATGCGCGGAAATGTCGTTGATCTCGCGGTCGGCGTCATCATCGGCGCGGCCTTCGGATCCATCGTAACATCGCTGGTGACCGACATGATCATGCCCATCATCGGTGCGATCACCGGGGGGCTGGACTTCTCAAACTACTATATCCCGCTGTCCGCGAAGGTGCAGTCGGGCCTGGCGTATGCTGACGCGAAAAAGCAAGGTGCCGTGCTCGGCTGGGGTCAATTCCTGACCGTCGCCTTAAATTTTATCATTATCGCATGGGTCCTGTTCATGGCGATCAAAGGCATCAACAAATTGAAAAAGGAGGAGCCTTCGGCACCTACGCCTGGCCCGACACCAGAGGTGAAGCTTCTCACCGAAATCCGGGATTTGTTGAAAAAGTAACGGGGGCAGAGCGTGTAGAGCTTCATCGAGCCTGACGGGCCGTTGATGATGTTGTGGCGAGCGCCGGCGGGCACCAAGATCGCGAACCCGGGCTTGATGCGATGCTCAATGCCATCAAGCATGGCCTTGCCTTCGCCTTCCTCTACCCGGAGCAACTGATCGAGCTGGTGGACCTCTTCACCGATATCTTCACCGGGGTTGAGGCTCATCACGACGAGCTGGCAATTCTTCGCCGTATACAAGGCGGAATGTCGCGTTCTGCCGCGCTGCCTTTTCGCTGTTGCCGACGTAGCCTTTCACGGCTTCCTCTATTCCCATTTTTGACCTCGTCGGACGTGCTTGCCCGAAAAGGTCTCCCCTGGTTCATCGAAACTTCATGAGCAGCACGAGATCGTGGACGGCAAGGCCAATGCCCCAGCCACAAAGCACCCAGAGGAACCAAGGATGGGCGGGATTCGTGATCAGGTTGAAGGCTGCGAGCCCAACAATAACGACGACATAGACGGTAAGATGGATAAGGAAGCCGCGCATCGGCGGCTTTGTGAACCTGAGCTGCTGCGACGTAGACCTCGTTGTTTTCGGCATCAGACGACCCCTTGCTATCCGACCCATCGCGTTAACCGGACGTTTGGCCGCGCACGCGAGGGTGCTGCGGTCGCGGCTAGCACCTAGGCGAAGGCGCCTAGTTTACCTACTTTCTCAGCCGTCTATAACGTCGGGACCAAGTGCATCAGAAATCTGGCCGAGTGCGACGGCCTTGTTCGGCCCGGTATTGATCCAGGAATCGATCGCGTCGCCGAGACCCCTCTGTTGGAACTGCCTAAGTAAGCCACCAAGGCCATCAAGGATGGTGCCGGAAGAGATATCAGGCATCGAGCCGCTGGGTGATATAGGTGCGGCGTTAGGACGCGCGGAAGCCGGGGGCTCCTTTGACCCTCCGCTCAAATAGCGCGAAGCGAGCAGTGCACAAGCGGCTTCGTGACGTTGCCGCCGGGGACCGCAGAGTTGGAATTGGAACCGAGGACGTTGTCGAGCAATCCCATTGTGACCTCCTACTGAACGAATGAGGATTGGTTGGAACTCTCCCTTCGATTGTTGTTGCTCATCCCCTCGCGCCCCGCAGAACTGTACCACTTGGCGTTACCCTCGCCTACCAGCGATAGCATCGCAATGACCACTCACGTCTGATTTGGGTCATAGGCAGCCATCTCCGCCCCGTTGGCGGCACGGCAGCTTATGGCCCTGGAGCAGAAGTCGGAAGCCTTGAAGGTCGCCGAATTGATGAACTCCCATCGGCGCAGCAAAATGAGGAAGGACAGGAGGAGAGCGATCAAGACGATTTCGGCCGTGACGGGGGGAATAGTTGCGCAGGGTCCGCCGCTTTTTGCCACGCTCCTCAAAACTGGGCGGAGAATCCTCAATTGGGTTCATCGGTCTTGCATGATTGGCTCCTCCAAATCGTGGGAGCATTAACAGCACCCGCATCCTTGGCACTCGTGTGCCACTGAAGCAGCCGTCCACAGCATCAGGAGCGGACATTGCACCTGGCAAGCAGTAGTTGGTTCCGCTCCAAAAGCGCTTGTCGGGAGGTGTTCTTTGTGTGCTCACCTGCCCTAGCCGGAGGGAAGCCAGATGGGTATTCTGGTACTCGGAGCTGAGGTCCATCCAGGGACTGTCGGGAGAGCCCTCGACATTCTTCCGGTGCGGAACGCGCGTTGCCTGTCCACCATCGCTCGAAGGAGGAGGTACACGATGGTCGAGAACTGGTCTGCCGACGTCAAGAAATCTGTGCCGGATGCCAACGAGAAAGCGATCGCCGGCATCGTGAAATACTGCGGGATTGCGCTCCAAAAAAGGGATTCCTTATTGGTCGCCCACGGACGAGGAGGAAGCTGCGCGCGTGCGCAATAACTTCATGAAGAAAAAGCTCGGACTGGCCAACTCCGACCCCGAACTCGACAAGGCGATCATGTTGGTTGGCGACAAAATGAAAGGCGACCGCACCAAGAATCGGGGTGAAAGTTTATTACCTGCTCGCCGCCCACTTCGGAAGGCTGTCGATGTTCGGTTGACCATGTAGTCGCCGGTTGAGCGGCCTCTTTGTCCACGGCCAGCACAAACAGCATGTCGACAAGGTGATTAATACCGAAGCCGTACGGTGGCTGGCTAGCGGGCGTCGATCGGAACCCGACGCTGCTGTCGCCACGGCGAGGCAGTCCTGCCCCCGCGCAGCAACACCGCCTTAGACTAGCTCTGTTGACGGCTAGCAATCGCGTGGTAGCCCCAGAGCACGATGACTGCGCCCACTACGGCGACGAACATGCTGTAGAGGTTGAAGCCTGTGATGCCCGTCGCGCCCACGGCTGTGAACAGAAAACCGCCAACCACCGCGCCGACGATGCCGAGCACAATGTCGAGCAGCAGACCCTGACCCATATGATTGACGATCTTGCTGCCGATGAAGCCAGCAATCAGTCCCAATAAGATCCAGCCTAGAACCGACATTGCGTCCCTCCTCTCATTGATGAGCTCAAGCCTAATTTGCGCAAGCGCCCGGTCTTAACCCATCAACCTGGCAATCTCCTGCTGAGTCGGCAGGCGCCCCTGCGGCGTGAGTTGGTCAACCGTATTGGGAAGGACCTGGGACAGAATCTGCAAGATCTGATCCTTGGAGAGCCCGGTGCGTTGGGAGAGGGCGTCGATGACGTCTGGACCGAGTGCATTCGAGATCTGGCCGGGGGCGACAGGCTTGTTCGGCCCGGTATTGATCCAGGAATCGATCGCATCGCCGAAACCATTCTGCTGGAACTGTTTGAGCAAGCCCCCAAGGCCGCCAAGGATGTCACCTGGAGCGGCGTCGGGCGTTGAGGCGGGTGACGCGGGTACCGTGTTGGGGCTGGCCGAAGCGGGACCTGCCTTTGATCCTCCGCTCAGATAGCGCGAAGCGAGCAGCGCTAGGAGCGCTATCATAAGAGGCTTATACCAAATCCCTGAGTGTGTGACTCACGAGGGTGATTCACAAATCGGCGGCGATCTGATTCAACATGGCAAACGGAGGAGGTTTGCCATGGCTGCTCCAATTTCGTTGCGGGAAGGCTTTGACGCGTTGGCGTTGCGGGAGTTGGCGAAGAAGACGCGGGACGCGAACCAAAGCCGGCGCCTGTTGGCGCTTGCCGAGATTTACGACGGCGGCTCGCGCGGGCAAGCGGCGCGCATTGGCGGTATCGGTCTGCAGACAATCCGCGACTGGGTGCTGCGGTTCAATGCCAGGGGGCCGGACGGTCTCATCGATGGCAAGGCGCCGGGACGGGCGACCAAGCTCAATGGCGCCCAGCGCCAGGAACTTGCCCGCATCATCGAGAGCGGCCCGATCCCGGCGATCCATGGGGTCGTGCGCTGGCGGCTGATCGACTTGGCGCAGTGGGTATGGGAGGAGTACCGCATCAGGGTTGCCAAGCAGACTTTGAGCCGGCAGTTGCGGGCGATGGGCTTCCGTAAGCTCTCAGCCCGGCCGCGGCATCACGCCCACAACGAGCACGCCGCCGAGGCTTTTAAAAAAACTTCCCCGACCTGCTGGCGCAGATCGCGCGCAGCAAGTCTGCAGGCGCCGAGATAGAAGTCTGGTTCCAGGACGAGGCTCGCATCGGCCAGAAGAACAAGATCACGCGCCGCTGGGCCAAGCGCGGCACCCGGCCCCTCAGCCCCCGCGACCAGCGCACCTGCTCGGCCTACATCTTCGGAGCCATCTGTCCCAAAGAGGGCAAGGGCGCCGGCCTTGTCATGCCGTTCTGCAACAGCACGACCATGGAGATGCATCTGGCCGAGATATCGCAGGCCGTTGCACAAGGCGCCCACGCCATCCTGCTCATGGATCAAGCCGGCTGGCACAGCTCGGCCAAGCTTGACGTCCCCGACAACATCACCATCGTCCTATTCCCCTCCCGCTCGCCCGAGCTCAACCCGGTCGAGAATGTATGGCAGTTCCTGCGAGACAATTGGCTGTCGAACCGGGTCTTCACATCCTATGACGACATCGTCGACCACTGCTGCGAGGCCTGGAACAAGCTCGTCGATCGACCCTGGACGATCATGTCAATCGGCATGCGTGACTGGGCCTATCGGTCATGATCATCGCGACTTGGTATTAGTGACGTTGCCGCCCGGGACGGCAGGGTTGGAACTAGAGCCGAAGACGTTGTCGAGCAATCCCATTGTGAGCTCCTGCTTTACGAACGATGATACTCTCCCTCAATCGCTATTACTCATCCTGTCCCGCCGCAGCAGGACTCTATCAGCTAACACTACCGTCGCCTAGCGATCGCCTCAGCAATGACTCTTCGCGTCCGCTGTGGGTCAGTTGCTGACGTGACCACGCCCCAACGCGAAGGTCGGTTGTGCCATGTGTGGACGGCTCCGAGTTGGCAAGTCAAAACTTCACGTCGCGTTGCTGGTCGGTGCAGCCATGTATTCGGCCTGTTAGCGCTGTCCGCATGACCGCTGGCCATAATACCCTCCGCGGATCGGGTCCCGGTCAAAAGCCCGCATTCGACGATGCACTGGCACATGTGGGTTGTCCCGATCGCCGGATCGAGACCCGCTCGGGTCGTGGCCGGAGAGAGCTTCACCGGCACCAGCACGAGGGACAGACGAAGATCTCCTGTCCCGGCGAGTCCGAATCTGGGCCTATAGCTGACACGCGCAAGTGAACAAAGCTGAACTCGGGCACAAAAAAAGGAGGGCCTATTGTCAGTCCTGGCGCGCTATCATAATTGGGTGCGCGGGCAGCCGCACCAGATCGCACTCGCAGGCTCACCCCCCGAGCGCCGCTGGCCAGCCCGCGCACACGCTGCTTCTAGGCAGGCGGTCTGACAAAAAGTGGAGGCGGACAATGAAAACGCCGATTGCTCTCGCGCTTCTTGCGATATTGGCGTTCGCCATATCTCCTGCGTCCGCCGCCGAACGTGCTTGTCGGCCCAGCTTGTCCAATCTCTACCACTGCCCTGACACGTCCACGCCTGCGACGAAGACCACGAAGACGACCAGCCCATCGGGTCGCGCTTGTCGCCCTAGCCTCTCCAACCTCTGGACGTGCCCCGGCACTTCTCAGCCTCCACGGAAAAGCACCGGGGGGACTTCTAGCGAGAACCAAGGCTCCGCTCCCCCCAAAAACACGGCTTCAACGCCTGAACGCGGATGTCGGCCCAGCTTGTCGAACGGATACAAGTGCCCGGGTGAAGGACAAGCGGGGGCTAATCAATATTCCACGGAAACGCTGGCATGGGCGCATTGCCCCACCGACACGGTCGTCTGGGCAAATACCCGGTCGGACGTCTACCACTTCCGGGGAACCTACAATTACGGCAACACGAAAGCCGGGGCCTATATGTGTGAGCAGGACTCGCTCGCCGAGGGGATGCGCGCAGCGAAAAATGAAAAGCACCCTTGAGAACTTTTTTGCGGTTGAGAAGCGAGGGCTCCGCGCGGGGCAGCTGAGTTCAACTGTTCATTTAACTCAGCCGCTCTACTTCGTTCACCAGGGAACTGCATTCAATCGGGAAGAGGGAGGGGATTCTATGAGTGGGCTAGAGCCAGTCTTGATCGCGGCGGCCATCGTCTTTGTGCTCAACGCGGCGGGGAGCTTTATCGAATTCAACAACCGGTTCGTGAACGCGTTGGTCGACACAGTGCTATTTGCTGTTGTCTTCGGCGCGCTTGTGCATTTTGGCTATTTGCACATGGCCTTTGCAAGTAACGCTCCGGCGGCCGCCCCCTAGGCGCCCGTCCCTAGGCTCGACTTAGCGCGCATCACGATCCTCGCTCGGTCGCAAAGCAAGGGTCGGGAGTAACATTATGTGGGCTCCTATTGTCGGGCTAGCGCGTCCGCTTTCGGTCAGTAGCGGCCGTCACAGCGGCTGATCGAGTTGTCCGCTTTTCGCCAAGAAGCAGATGTACAGATCGCACGCTGGTCAGATCGTTAGTGGTTGCAGGCCCCCGCAACCAGCGTTATTTGCACATCCGTTGTTTTTGAACGGGAGTGTTCGTTCGCGAGATTGATGAGGGCTGCGAGCTGGCCATATAGCTCGACTTTAAGCTTGCCATTGTCGGGCACGAGCCGGATCTCTTCAATAAGTTCACGGATGCACTCCGCAGCTTCCGTACAGGTGCACTCTTCATTGAGGGCTTCGGCCAAATTGTCGACTTTTTGGCGGTACACCTCGGCAATGTTTGGGTGCAGACGCGGTGTAGGCGGGGGTCCCTCTTTCAGCTGACCGAGAAGATCGATCCGTCGGGCTTCCAGGGTTGCCATCTCGTCCTTTACGGCGGCACCGGGGACGCCCGCCTTGATGGCTTCAATCAGCCTTCGAATGTCGCGTTCGGTCCTCTCCAAATCGCGTTCGCTTTGGTTGCGGCGTATATTCTGTTCAGCTGCCTGCCGGTTCACTTCTCTGCGGAATTCGTCGACGAATGTCTTGACCAATTCTGGATGCATTAGGTGATCCCTGAGGCCATCCAGGACCTTGGCTTCCAGTTCGTCCCGCCGCACCGTCAGCAGATTGTCACAGGTGCCCTTGTTGCGGGCGGCGGAGCAACCGTAGTGGGCTTGGCTGATTTTGGAGAAGCCGTCGCCGCAGGTTCCGCATCTGAGAAGACCAGAGAGAAGGTAACGCGGTCGGCGAGCGCGTTCGGAGCGGACGCCTTCGCCTTTGGTCGTGACGCGAGACCGGGAGTCCCGCTGGCGTTCCTTGACTAGGTCCCAGAGATGGTCGTCGATGATGCGAAGCTGGGGCACCTCCTCGACGATCCATTTCAATTCCGGGTTGAGCCGCGCCTGGCGCCTTCCGGTCTCAGGATCCTTGATGAATTGCTGACGGTTCCAGACCAGCCGGCCGATATAACGCTCGTTGTTGAGGATCCCCGTTCCTCGCCGCCAATTGCCGTAGACCGTGGAAGGTGCCCAGAACTTACCGGCTGGACCGGGGACAGCCCCCTTGTTCAGGGCGTAGGCGATCGCTCTTGGAGAGCTCCCCTGTGCGAACTCTTGGAAGATTCGGCGAACGATCGCAGCTTCGAACTCATTGACTCGGCGTTCACCATAGACGGGGTCACCGGCAGCATCGACCTTGCGAAAAACATCATAACCGAAGCACAAACCGCCTCCCGACTTGCCCTGACGAATGCGGCCTTCAAGGCCGCGCCGCGTCTTGTGAGCGAGGTCCTTCAGAAACAAAGCATTCATGGTGCCCTTGAGACCGACATGCAATTCACCGATGTCACCCTCGGATAAGGTGACTAACCTCACGCCGGCAAAGGAAAGTTGCTTGAACAAGCCGGCTATATTCTCCTGGTCACGCGAGAGGCGATCGAGGGCTTCGGCAACGAGGACTTCAAAACGGCCTGCCCGAGCATCCTCAAGCATCTTCTGGTAACCGGGCCGCAAGGTGGTGGCGCCACTAATGGCATGGTCGGAATAGACCTCGCCTGATTGCCATTGCTCCTGGTCGATCCGGGCCCGGCACTGCCGGACCTGGTCCTCGATCGAGGCGTCTCTCTGATTGTCTGACGAATAGCGAGCGTAGATGACGGCCCGGGTCATATCTCTTCCTCCTCAACCCTGCGGATCGGCAAGCAGGATCTCCTGATAGGCTCGCACGGCGTCGAGCATCTTGGCCTGGTTGTAATAGCGCTCCGTGACCTCGGAGCTCTTATGGTCAAGCACGGTGATGGCCAATCCCATCTCGGCCCCGTGATGGACGGCAGTGCTGGTTGCCAGGCAGACCCGGAACAGATGTGGATTGATGCGCTTGCCGAAGGCGTCGCGCGTCCGTTTGCAGACAAGCTTGTAGAGTGAGTCCTCGCTAAGCGGCCCACCAGCTTGGTCGAGCCAGAGCCGGCTGGTCAACTCGGCGTTACCGAACAATGGACGGTAGTGTTGAACATACCGATCGATGCAAGGCGCGCTCCAATCGGGCAGGACGGCAAGGTGCAGGCGACCCGCCTTGGTTTCCTCCGCCGGGATGTTGAGGCTCCAGGTCGCCCCATCCTTGATAAGGGTTCTGCCAATCTCTAGAGCCGTAATGTTGGCAAGGCGGAGCGGATCGGCAGCGAGTAGGGCGATGATCAGGCCATCACGATACAGTAGGGCCCGAAAAGAGATCGCCGACTTGGCAGTCTTCTCGGCGCGTTCCATCAGCTGCAGCCCGAGCTGGAAAAGCTCCTTGATCTCGACGACCTCGTTGCGCCGGTCGCGCGGCTTGGCCCGCAGGTCGAGCCGCCGGACGATGCGCCGGAGCCAGCGCCAGTCCCGCTCCGGTGCCAGGCAGTTGGCGACCCGCGCGATCTTGTAGAGGCTTTGAGCCAACGTAACCGAACTGACGCGCGGTTCCAGGTAGCGCACGTACTCTAGGATGTTCTCCTGGCTCACTGAGGCGGCCGCAGGCCCGCGATGGTCGAGCTTCTCTCTATGCGCGAGGAATGAGAGGAAATAGGCATAGCGGCTCGTCAGATCCTCAAGCGTGCGCTCGCTCAAATGGCTGACCACTCCGCCGTCGTCCAACACGCCTGCTTTTGCCCGGGCGGCGTGCCAGGTTTCGCGATCGGCCTTAGGCCAGTCGCGGAAAGCGAGCGCCTTTTGGCATGGCGGGTTTCTGCGGTATCCGGTCATGGGTTGAGCCTCCAGTCGACGCCTTCCAGTGCGATGGCCGAGAACTTGCGGACGGCGTCCAGCGTTTCCAGACCCACGTAAAATTTGATCGTGGTTTCCAGATTCTTGTGCCCCAGGACACGGCGGACAAACTCGTAATTCGCAGGGTCCTTCTCCAGGATGAAAGCCGCGGCGAGATGCCTGAATTGATGTGGCGTGACGCGAATGCCAAGTTCCTTGGTGATGCGGTTTATGATCTGACCGCTCAACGTGCCCTTCGTTTTGTACCCGTCATGCTCGCCGGGAAAGAGCCAGGTGTTATTATCACTGCGACACAGACGAGGCCGGAACACTGCGATATAGCGCTCGAGCATCTCGCTCACGACCTTGGGGAGGGGATATTCCAGAGGCAGGTCGTTCTTAACGTCTTCGGGCGGAATGACCAGGTGGTAGGTCGGCTCAGGCCCACCGACCCGAATGACATTTTTTTCAAGATGGAGTGCGGCCAGATTTGCAAGCCGCATCGGAGCGACTAGCTCGAACTGAATGGCCAACGCGATTTCAGCCTTTACCGCGGCCTGAACAAGCGCGTCGCGCTCCGCCAAAGCCTCATCGAATTGTCGCCTCGGCAGCGCCTTGAGGCGCGCGCGGTTCTGAGGGTCTTTGAACGCTCGGATCACGGCCGCGTTCTTCGCGGTCAGGCCGGGACGGCGGTTCGGGCGCAGCTTGAGACAGAACCGCTCGAGCTGGTTGAGATGTTCCTCCGGCGCCTTCACATAGACCCGCGCGACGGCGTAAAGACGCTCAGCAAGGTCTATTGTGAAGGTGACGATCTTGCCGTCTTTCTTCGCAAGGTAGTGTTTGAGAATCTGCCGCACGACTGAAGGTGAAACGAGATCCGCTAGTGAGTGCAAAGTCTCGATGGGCACTCCTTGCTTCACGGCAGCTGAGGCCGCGAGCCTCAGATAATTTCGCCGTGCGTTGATGGTGCTGGGCTTGCAGGGCTGATCGGGAGCGTCTTCATCGAGGAGGTTTTCGCCGCCAAGAAGCGATAGGTAACGCTCCACGTCCTCTACGAAGCTGCGCTCGAACGCTTCCCAGGGCAAGGAGGTGGACGGAAGGCGGAAATCAGGAACCGTCAGGGTGATCTGCGGCCAGCCGGGAATAGTTTCCTTGGCTCGGTTCCAGCATCGAGTGACCTGTTTATGGAGATCGTTTGGATGAACAGTGAACTGGACCTCGGCGGCGTAGGCGATGAAGGCCACGACACTTGTTTCCGATACGGACCAAGGATCAATGCCGGTGGCCGAACCGTATTTCATGAACCCAGAGAGACCTAGGCGCAGCCGCCGATCGGTGAGTTGGTCATAGGGCGACTGCCAGGCGGGGGTCAAAGCAATGCCACGACCACTCAATCGCTTCTGGCCCGCGACATGGCGAACCGCAGCCTTGAGATTTGCGACGTGGTTCTGGAGGGTCTTCCGGCTGATTCCCAGCTGAGCATGGTGTAGGCGGCAAATTCCATAACGCAGAGCTCCGAGCCGGGCTGGCAACTGGGCCGGGTCTCGCCCGAGGAATTTTGTAAGCCGCCTGATGCTGCAGCACAGGGCATCCCGCGTAGACTTTGGCAGCAAAGGATCGCCTTGAAGGGCGGCCTGAATGTCGGCCAGGCTTGGCTCCAGAAGCATGGCTTCGGCGCAGGGCAGGCGGGGAGAAAGAAGGGGGATATCAAGCATTGGGAACCTGCACGGTTGGTCCTGCGTGGACTAGGATGGACTATGCTGGACTATTAGTCAAATCTATGAAACCTCTATACATAGACAGGGTACATGTACGTCGATAAATATTCCTAATCTCATAGTATAAGTTGTACATATCCATGATATGGCACTCCTTATGAGTTTTATTACACGGGATGAATTCGCCGCGCCTCGGCATAGGTATCGATGTCTGCCTTCTTGATCCTGAGTGCCGTTCCGAACCGATAGGCCCGTAGTTCGCCCCGCGAGATGAGCCTCCGGACCTGCTTCTCGCAGAGGCGCAGGTGGCAGGCAGCCTCTTGGACGGTTTGAAAGCATGAGCACTCGGGCTTGTCGGATGTGATGGCATGCTCCTTCACCGGATCACCTCCCATTTCTCCAAAGGAGACCCGTCAAAGGAAACCCGTCGGCGGGACCCGAGATGAGGCCTAAGGCGTTCTCTTCAGCGCTATTTGGTAGATCAGGGGTCAGCAGCTCACGCGCGGCTTGGCGTGCCAAGACGCGCACGAGGCGTGCCAAGGCAGACGCAGCAACCGGTGCCGCTGGCGATGCTGCTCTCTTGGGTGAGAGCCGATTTTTGGTGAACTCCCTGGTCATGGACGCTCTCTAAGCGCCGTTTTATCCGGCGTGAGAGTTGTCTACGACTCAGCGATGGTCGGCCGCTACGTCACCACTTCGGGAAGTTATGATCAGTCTTGAGTTCGCAGCCGTTCAAGCTGACCGAACCGTTGCCAGGCCCGTCTGATCGTGACGTCGCTCTTATCAAACCTCTCGGCAGCGTCTTGCATGACGTCTTCGATCCGGATCTCCTCTCCTGCCGCACGAGCTTCCTGCACACGCGACCAGATCCAGCGGGCGATCGCGCGCTCGTTGAGCATCTTCGTGAGCTTATTAATGGTTGGCGATCTGCCCTGTCCGCCGCCTTCGAGACCGAACGCCCTGCCTAACGGCGCGCCGTCGGTCTTGTATCGCTCCCAGGCTGTAGCGAGGGAACGAATCCAGATCCATGGGACAGGGAGGCTTGTCTTGGGAGAAATTATCCAGTCTGCATCCAGCTGATCTGGATCGAGCTTACCGCTCTTGGCCCGGACCCCTACGTCGTGCGCGATCCCCCACAAAGCTTCCAGCGCGAAATAGACCGCGGCAGCGTAGGTCGAAATCTCTTTGATAGCCGGCAAGGCAGCCATTTAGGTGTTCCTGAAGGTTCCCGATTGCCTGCTCGCCAGCAAGCTCGTCCATTACGAGCTCGAAGGGATGCGGTTTGCGCGATGATCTTCGTGGCATTGGTGCCTCATACTGCGGCTTGACGCGAGAAGCGCGTCCGAATCAATAAGCCTCCGCAACTATGGCATCGAGCGGGACATTACGCTTCCGGGAGATATCGAAAGCTTTGCAGCAACAACCATCGACATCGCGCGACGACACACTCTCTCGCGATAAACATTGTTCTTGCGGCTCTTTCGGCTTGAGCAGAACTGCTTTGCCGTCAAAGGTGAACAGATCCGCTGGTTGATGGAAGAGGCCATCGGCATCGGGGCACAGCGTGCACGTTTGGAGCGCTGGGCGGCGTTGTCACATTGCCAGTTGGCACTCGCAAGACTTTGCAGTGAATATGCTCATCAAGCTGCAGCGGTCACCGCTTGCCATGTCCTCAGCGCTTCGCCGCGAAACTGGCGAAGTGTCTGACGGGATCAGATGACGTTGGACGTTGAAGGTATTGTAGACCGCGGCGTGTGTTGAAAGAAATCTCTGGGCTGAACCGGCTGACTTGAAGCGTTGCATGCGTCGTTCTCTCAGCCGGACCGGCAGGTGAGAGTTCTCGGCCCGGTTGTTACTTTGTCCGCCAGTGATGTGTTTGCTTTTCATTCCGAGATCGCTCAGCGCGGCACCATAGGATGGCAGTTTGTCCGTCACGACTGCGGTGGGAGCAAAGCTCTGCGCCTTGAGCAGTTTCCGCATCAGTTTCAGTGCGGCCCTCTTGTTTCTTCGGGATTGGACCAGGACATCCAAAACCTCACCTTCACAATCCACGGCGCGCCACAGATACATGTTCCTGCCATTAATCGAGACGAACACCTCATCAAGATGCCAGCGTGTGTCCGCGGGTGGATGCGATCTCCTGAGCTTTCTGGCATAGGCGACGCCAAACTTTACGGACCAGCGGCGAACAGTTTCATAGGAGACATCGATGCCATGTTGGGCCAGCAGATCCTCGACATCCCGAAAGCTCAGAGGAAATCGGAAATACAGCCAGACGGCATGCTGGATGACCTCGGCCGAAAAACGGTGGCGGTGATAGGAGACGGTGTGCATCGGTGAGTGATAGCACATGAACTCAACGCCTAAAGTTAGTGTGACAGTACCGGCGCTGGAGAAGGTCGCGCTCTTCCGGGGTCAAACTGTCGAAACGTCCCATCTCGCTTCTCTTACTATAAAAAAAGGCGCCGGCCGACGCCGACGCCTGATTTCCAAGGGCTCGCATGCGAGCAATCGGTTATGCTAGTCGCACCTTAAACAACTGGAGGGAAACATGCACATTCTTGGGACCATCATCATTGGCTTTATCGCGGGCGTAGTCGCCAAGTTTATTACCCCGGGGGACAATCACGAGCCCCAGGGCTTCATCCTCACAACGGTCCTTGGCATCGTTGGCGCCTTCGTCGCGACCTATCTTGGTCAAGCGCTCGGCTGGTATGGGGCGGACCAAAATGCGGGCTTTATCGGAGCCACCGTGGGCGCGGTGCTCATACTTCTAGCATGGGGACTTATTCAGAAGGGCAGGGCGGCTTAGGGCGTTCTGCCGGCGTTGGGATATCTGGATGGTGATGCCATTTCCCACCCAAGCATGAGGGCAGCCAGATCGCGTCGAGGTAGCCAGTGCTCCCTCGCAGTCTTCTTTGCTGATTTTCCACGGGCACAGCTATCCGCTGTCGATCGGGGGCTTGAGCGCAGGGCTAGTCTTTGGCGGTTCGGTGACGAGGCTGTCCGGCTGTGTGAGCAACATCCGAAACCCGTGGGACGTCGCCGGCGTTTATGGTGGCGCCGGCGCTGCGCTCGTGGTCGGGGCGCGGGCAATCGTGCTGCGCAACGAAAAGGGCGCCGTGTTAAGGCTCTCTGGCCGGCAGGTCGGGCTGATCGCCAATGCCGACCTGAGCGGGCTGGCGATCGCGCTGCGGTAGGTGCTGCTGTCGCGGCTCAAACATGTGCTGAACGACAGCTCGCGCGCCTTGTCGTTTGGCAAGCGTTCTGCACTAGCGAAGGAATTGTGCCCGGGTGATTGGACCCTGCTGTCCTGCGACCATTTCTCCTAATGGCTCGCAAAGACCTCTGTAGTGCCGTCCTTCTTGATGAGCAGCACATCGTATTTATCGAACCGAATGCCTTGCTCCATCCCCGGAGCGCCCATTGGCATTCCGGGGACCGTTAGACCGATGGCATCGGGCTTCTCATCCATAAGGCGCTTAATGTCGGTGCCCGGAACATGCCCCTCGATAAAGTAGCCGCCGATCTTGGGCAAGGACGTGTCGGCGGCATGAACGCTTACATCGAAGCCATTGGCTTCGAGGTGCTTGACCCAGTTACCACAGCACTCACAGGTCGTGGACTTCCAAACATCAATGGTAGGGTTGGCCGCGAAAGCGGGCGAACCGAACAGAAGGGCGAAGGTGAAAGCGAGCAATCGCATCTTCATCACAAGAACTCCTTCCTGTGTGGGAGCCAGCTTACTACAAAAGCTCACGTCGCGCCCCCGTCGGCAAGCTCTGTGAGCGCCGCTCGCAGGTCTTGTGTCAGCATCACATTCTGCTTTGGCGTTAGGTCGCACGCGGTTCAGACAATGCCGCGCTTGCCGAGATCAGCGATTATCTCGGGCGTCGTGTCGAACAGTCGGGCAAGTTCGCCTGTTCACGGTACGTCATGGCTTTGGCTCATTGGGAATGAACGAACTCGCCCTTGGCCATCGCTAGATGATCCGCTTGGTGATGCGACCCGCTCACCATAACGCCGATGAAACCCAAGCCGCGAATGTGCTGCACTTGTGCACCTCTGCGGCGCGCGTCCCGAGAACTGCCGAACTACCGTAGAATTTAGGAATGGGCGTCACCTGAGCGCACAGTCATGGCTCTCCGCCTCCGACGAGTTGAATTCCCCCGAGTAATTTCGCAGCAAAATTAGCACCGAAGAAGGGCGGAATGGCTCCATCCTGGAGATTTTGATGTGGCGGACGTGTGCCACTGTGACTGGCGGGATCGTGAGCGGCCGTTCCAGGCACGATCAGATGATGAGAATACGAGCGTCTCAATAAGCCGATCATGAATGTCTGCTTTGGGTCATTAGCGGACATACTGACAAGTCCGCGCCATGTTCGCTTTACCCCCAATAACGGACGCTGGGCGGCACATCCAAGTCAGCATTTGGCTGTCGGTTTATGAGTACACGCCCTAGATGGCGTCACCTATGGCGAGGCTCAGCAAATCCGCCTCAAGCTCGCAACCCTGCTCTAAGGCTACCGAGTAGTCCTCTTCGCCAGTGTACGGTCGATCTGGACGGCCCTCATGAGCTGCTAGGCGGAGTGGGGCCTTTCTTCACGCAGAGCTTAGCCGCCTTCTCCACGTCAATAGTGGTGCGGTCGAGAGTGGAGTCGACCATGGCGGGCAAGCCAAAAAGAGAAAGCCCGGCAAAAGGCCGGGCCTGAGGAGCATCTTCAAAGCGTCGGATTAGAAGCCTTGCGCGGTGAACCACTCGTCAATTTCCTTCCGCGCCTGGTCCTTGGCTATGCCGTAGTGCTGCTGGATCTTGCCTTCGAGCTCCTCGCGGCGGCCATTGATGGCCGTGAGGTCATTGTCAGTGAGTTTGCCCCACTTCGCCTTGACCTTGCCTTCGACCTGCTTCCAGTTTCCTTGAACACGGTTCCAGTCCATGACACTCTCCTTCATAGATTTTAGGGTCAATTTCGATGGCGGTGCTGGCTAAACAGCAAATCCGCAAATCATCGATCACTACTCAGTTTTGAACTGAGTATAGGGTACCTGACGGAAGTTATTGGGGGACAGGTGCCGATGATTAGAAAACACTGCGCTATTTAATCCGCTATAGCGAATCAATTCAGCTTGATGGGAAGGGCTAGTCTAGCACTGAATGAAGGTGCGGGCGGACCTCCACACCAATAACCCGCGACTCCACAACGATGAGATGACGCGGCAGACCATAAAAATTAGAGAAAAAAATTATAGGGGGGAGGAAATTTTGTGGGTGGTGCGTGCGCACCGATGGCAGGGACGTACACGTTAACATCCATGATTGCTCAGCGGGGGTGCCGGGGTGGTACCTGGGTCTCTTTTAGGGATGGTTATCAGTTCGCGCCATAGAGCGCGCCAGGAGAGCCCCAGAGCGGCGGAGCGGCTGGCTGTGGTGGTTGGGTTGCTTGGTGCTGCCTCTTGGAAAAACCTGAGAAGTGAAACGCCTCAAGTTTACGGAGAACGACCTCGTGCGCGCCATCAAATCAGCACTCAAAGCTGGCCTTGCGATTGCGCGGCTGGAGATCGACCCCCAATCGGGGAAGATCATCATCATTACGGGCAAGGCTACAGAGCCGGAAGAGCCCAACCCTTGGGATGTGAAGCCATGAAACGCAGCGGCCTACCGAAGCACGTCACATGCTTTCTTGACCGGCACGGCAAGCGCCGTTACCGCGCCTGCCGCCATGGAGTGACCTACTATTTCAAGTCAGGCCCCGGCACCGATGAGTTTCTGATCGAGTATCAGTAAGACGAAATCGAGCTTCGGCGCATCAGGCGTCGCAAACTCGTCCCACGACTTTCTTTGAACGCAACCCTGAGACCAGGAACGCAGCGGCGGACAGCCGCCGATCCCGCCGCCGATGATGTGGGCGCTCTTCTTGCCGATGCCCGCGGTGATTTGCTCATAGACGCGCATAGTTCTCCTCCATCAAGCCGCGCCAGCCGCGCTTCAGCCGACTTCGTACCGGCGACCGTATCTGCCAGCGGTCCCTTGGCACCCATTCAAACTCAACGGCCTGAGGGTCGAAAGCTCACCAACAGCAATCGACTCAGGCGGCCGGAGAGGTGGCGCGCTTAAGTGCGTCCCACGCCTTCTGATTGGCTTGGTCGAAGGCCTTGCGCGACTCCGCCAAGGCAGCGCTCATCGCCGCCCAGGATTCGCTTCCCGCTCTCCGTGCCGAGTAGGGTAGAGATCAGGGTTCCCCCCCACATGCCATGTGCAATGATCTTATGGAACATGTCATCGCGCGCAAACGCTTCATCGACATGAATTGGATTTACGTCACCGGACATCACGGCAAAGAGCTCGATGTCCTGCTTGGTCAGCGTGCGAGACAGGCTGACCGAGTCCCCGACCCTGATTTCGTCGAATGTCCGGTTCTCGATGTCTGACATCGCTTCAATCCAACGTCATCCCAGGACGTGATATCCCGCATCGACGTAAGCAATGTTTCCAGTGATCGCTTTGGCGGCGTCGCTCACCAGGAAGGCAGCAAGAGCGCCGACATCGTCGAGCGTTATGAGTTTATGCTCGGGGGCTAGGCTTACGGCGCGCTCCAACAGTTCATCAAAATCCTCAATTCCCGACGCGGCACGTGTGGCCACAGGTCCGGGCGAAAGAGCATTCACACGAATATATTTGGGGCCGAGTTCCACCGCCATGTAACGCACCGCTGCTTCGAGCGCCGCCTTGACTGGCCCCATCACGTTGTAGTGGGCCACCGCTTTGTCTGCTCCATAGTAACTCATCGCCAATAGACAGCCGCCGGAGGCCATCAGAGGTTCGGCAAGCTTGGCCATCTTGAGGAACGAGTGCACAGAGACCTGCATGGCGAAAGCGAAGCCGTCCGCCGAACGGCGTTGTCACATTACCGGTTGGCACTCGCAAGACTTTGCAGTGAATATGCCCATCAAGCTGCAGCGGTCACCACTTGCCATGTCCTCAGCGCTTCGCCGCGAAACTGGCGAAGTGTCTGACGGGATATCAGATGACGTTGGACGTTGAAGGTGTTGTAGACCGCGGCGTGTGTTGAAAGAAATCTCTGGGCTGAACCGGCTGACTTGAAGCGTTGCATGCGTCGTTCTCTCAGCCGGACCGGCAGGTGAGAGTTCTCGGCCCGGTTGTTACTTCGTCCGCCAGTGATGTGTTTGCTTTTCATTCCGAGATCGCTCAGCGCGGCACCATAGGATGGCAGTTTGTCCGTCACGACTGCGGTTGGAGCAAAGCCCTGTGCCTTGAGCAGTTTCCGCATCAGTTTCAGTGCGGCCCTCTTGTTTCTTCGGGATTGGACCAGGACATCCAAAACCTCACCTTCACAATCCACGGCGCGCCACAGATACATGTTCCTGCCATTAATCGAGACGAACACCTCATCAAGATGCCAGCGTGTGTCTGCGGGTGGATGCGATCCCCTGAGCTTTCTGGCATAGGCGACGCCAAACTTTACGGACCAGCGGCGAACAGTTTCATAGGAGACATCGATGCCACGTTGGGCCAGCAGATCCTCGACATCCCGAAAGCTCAGAGGAAATCGGAAATACAGCCAGACGGCATGCTGGATGACCTCGGCCGGAAAACGGTGGCGGTGATAGGAGACGGTGTGCATCGGTGAGTGATAGCACATGAGCTCAACGCCCAGAGTTAGTGTGACAGTACCCACCGAGGTCATCATCGGGTAGTGGGCCAGTTTAATCGGCGCGGGGTGCGGTTCTATACCAGCACCCCCTCTAAGCCGGGCAATAATTAGCCTAACTAAATTGTGGCAATCCAAACTGGCCCACTACCCATCATCGCCGCGGCTGGCGCCCAGCCGGGATCATGGCGTATATTGATGTGATTCAGTTGTGGCTGAAGAAACCCTTGTCCGCATCGACGATCGAGCGGATGAAGAAGCGGTGCGGCGACAGGCTCCACTGGCTTTCGCGCGCCGATCTGCGAAATCGGGGGTAATTTTGCGGAATCCCGGCAACCACGTCGAAATTCGCCGCGTTTGCGCTGAGCGCGGCACTCGTTTCAGGTGACAGGACTGAAGCGGAGCAACAGTATCATCAAGGTCTCGCTGCTGCTCGGCGGCAAGGCGCCAAAATCTTTGCGCTGCGTGCCGCCACCAGCGTCGCTCGCCTCTGGCGCGACCAGGGCAAGCGCACCGAAGCCCGCGACCTGCTGGCGCCGGTGTACGGTTGGTTCACTGAAGGCTTCGACACGCCGGTTCTCAAACAGGCCAAGGCACTGCTGGAGCAGCTGTCACCATGAGCCGGGTCCGAGAGTGGCTGGAGACGATCGGCCTCGCCCATGACCAGCACAGGTGACAAAAAAGCAGAGGATTACGGAAAGCAGCGCTAACATCACAACTCAACGACTCGAATGGGGACCGGTCAATGAATGAAAGCATTCTCCCTCAACGAGCCATCGAGCCTGGCAGCCAGATCCCGCGTGTGATCCGCTTTGGTGTGATGTGCGACGGCCGTTGGCTGGAAGCTTGGCAGGCTGACTGCGTCCGTAAACTATTGGAACTCGACAATGTACGGCTAGCAATGTTGATCGTTGATCCGGACGCAGGCACCAGCAGAAAACCTCTGCGCAAGGCCCCATTCCGGCGCTGGCTTTACACGCTCTATCGGCGCTCTTGGTTCCGCCGATGGCCACGCCAGATTTTGGATCAGCAGAACATCTTCAGGGACGTCCCTCGATTGATCCCAACGATAGCTTTGCGCGGCAAGTTCTCACAAATTTTCGATGCCAAATCGGTGGCAACCATTGCCTCTTATGATCTCGATTTCATATTACGTTTTGGATTTAATATCATTCGCGGTGAAATCCTGGAAGTCCCCCGCTATGGCGTTTGGTCATTCCATCATGACGACGAAAAAAAATACCGCGGATCGCCAGCCGGCTTCTGGGAGATCTATCACGACGACCCCGTAACCGGCGCCATACTGCAGCGACTGACCGACCGACTTGACGGGGGCATCGTGTTACGCCGCGGCTATTTCAGGACCGCCCGGCACTCCTATGTCGCGAACATCTCGCAACTCTACGGTGAATCCGCCGCTTGGCCGGCGCAAGTCTGCCACGAGATTCGTGCGGGCCGTGTTTCTGCATTTGCGGCCGAACCGAGCTCTACAGACGCACCGATGTTTTACCCACCCAGTAACTTGGAGATGCTCCAATTCATGGGTAAGCTCTGGAGAAATCAGTTCCGTCGTTTCGCGCGCCTACTGTGTCTTCGGGATCATTGGAACATTGGCGTCGTCGATGCTCCCATCACGAAATTTCTCGACCCGAAATTCTTCCCACGCGTCCATTGGTTGCTGTCGCCACCCAGCGGCGGGTACTATGCCGATCCGTTTCATTGCGCGTCAACCGGAGAGAACAACGCGACGCCATCCACCAGCGTTCTGGTCGAGGAGTACGACTATGACAGAGCCAAGGGCTCGATCTCGTGGCTCTCGCTGATGAAAGAGCAGGGATCATTGCGAATACACGATAGTGGGTCCGCGATAACCTTACCGACCCACCTATCCTATCCCTACATATTTCGCCATGATGACGTCCTGTACTGTGTCCCGGAGTCCTGGCAATCGCATGGGATCTCCCTGTATCGCGCCATCGCTCCACCAAGGGTCTGGCAAAAGCTTGCCACCTTGGTAGACGAGTTCGATGGTGTCGACCCAACATTGTTCCGGCACGAAGGACGCTGGTGGCTGCTGTGTGCTAACCGCCACCAAGGATCTCTCCACAACCTGTTCATATGGTATGCTGACGACTTACTCGGTCCCTGGCGGCCTCATGATGGCAACCCTGTTAAGACCGATGTGCGCTCTTCCCGCTCAGCCGGAACACCCTTTGCTCATGAAGGCCACCTGTATCGTCCAACCCAAGACTGTTCGAGGACCTATGGCGCGCGGGTCGTGCTAAACCGCGTCAATAAGCTGACCCCGGAAGAATTTGTCGAGGAAGCGGTTCGGGAGATTAGCCCGATCGCACCTTATTCGGACGGCGTTCATACTTTGTCAAGTTGTGGGGAAATGACGCTGATTGATGGTAAGCGGGTTGTTATCAGATCGCCTTTACGAGCCATTAGCGTTACAAAGAAATTATTTGCAAGAAGGATGAGTAGATAATACTTAGGTCTTGAGCCGGCGGGTGGAGATACCGAAGGCATCAGGCGGCACAAGGCCGCTGGAGATTCCGACCGTACTCGACCGCTTCATCCAGCAGGCGGTGATCCAGGTGCTGCAAGCTCAATGGGACCCGACGTTCTCCGAGCACAGCTTCGGCTTCCGGCCGAAGCGCTCGGCACATCAGGCGGTGGCCTGAAGCGGCCCCCTAAACCACCGGACAGGGTGTACCCTTTGGCTAAGAACCAGGAGTATGCCTGTGTCCATGACTGGGAAGATCGATCGGCTTGAGGTGATCACGTCGGTAGCGGCGGAGAAGGCGCGGATGGTCCAGGAGACTTACGCGCCGGGGATGTCGGTGTCACTGGTGGCGCGGCAGCACGGGACCGCGGCCGAACCAGCTGTTCACTTGGCGGCGGCTTTATGCCGAGGGCGCGCTCTCGCCGGTCGGCGCCGGCGACGAGGTGGTGGCGGCCTCCGAGTACCGGGCCTTGCAGCAGCAGGTGCGTGAGCTGCAGCGGCTGCTCGGCAAGAAGACCGTGGAGAACGAGATCCTGCGCGAGGCGCTGGATCTGGCGCAGCCAAAAAAAGGCTGTCGCGCGCACCCTCATCCGGTCGGGGAGATACGCCATGAAGACGGTCGCCGACACGCTCGGGGTGGCGCGCTCCAACCTGGCCGCGGTGGCGGTGGAGGCATCGTGCTCGCGTCGCGGCCGGCGGCCGCAGCCGGAAACGGACTTGCTGGCCGAGATCAAACAAATCATCGCCGGCACGCCGACCTATGGCTACCGACGGGTCCATGTGATGGTTTTGACGAAGGCTTCGGCCATGCCGTTTGATTGCGGGCTCTCGAGCGGCGTAGTGCAGGGCAGAAAGCCGATGCTGCGGGCGAGCTTGCGGGTCTCGGCGGCGAGGTAGGGCGAGCCGTTGGCGGACAGCAACTCGGAGGAGAGATGCAAGACTATACGTTGAGTACGGATCGGCTGGCCTACCGGGTGAAGGGCTTGAGAATGGCGGCGTCCGTTCTTCATTGCGGAGCGCACCCCGATGACGAGGACATCGGTTTGCTATCTTATCTTTCACACAAATATTGTGTTCGCGTGTTTTACTGGTCAGCCACGCGAGGTGAAGGCGGGCAGAACCGGGTGGGGCCCTATACCGGCGAGGCGCTCGGAATCTATCGGACGTGGGAAACCCTGGCCGCTAGAAGCAACGACGGCGGCGAAGCGCTTTTTGGACCGTTTTTCGATTTCGGCTATTGCAAGCGCTCAATCGATGCGTTCTCGAAATGGGGACGCGAGACAATGGTGCGCGAAATGGTGCGCGCCATTCGCCAGGCCAAGCCGATGATTGTGGTTGGCCGCTGGCTGGGTGCGCTCAGCGACCTTCACGGCCATCATCAAGCCGTGGGTGAGGCGCTATATGACGCCTTCGATGCGGACGCCAAGCCAGATAGGTTCCCCGAATTGACGTCGCTAGGGCTTCCTCCGTGGCAACCCGCGAAGTTCTATCTGTCCACCGACAACACGGGTGGCGATTACAGCGCGGGGGCTGCACTGAACCTGTTCGGTCGACTGAACCCCGAGTTGGAGCGTAATGGCGCCTTGCGAATCAATACCGGCGAGTACGACCCGATTTCAGGGATGACCTATCAGAAGATGGCGTGGCTTGCGTACAACAACCATAAGACTCAGGCGCACGGGATGGCTCCGGCTTCCGGCGATTTCTATTACTACTTCACGCTGCACAAAAGTCATGTTCCGGTTCCAAAACGCGAATGCGAGTTCTTCGACGGCTTCGACCCGACCCTTGCTGGCCTCGCCGAACGCCTGCCCGGAAGCGGCGCGGCACTCAAGGACCAGTTGAGAATGGTCGTTAGAGCGGTTGATGAGGCGCTCGGCGCACTAGGAGCAGCCGATCCTCGAGCCGCAGGCTTCAGTTTGATGCAAGGGCTGACCCTACTGCGCGAGGCTATTCGTTCCGAGCGCGGATCGGACACCGAGTCAATGTATCGTCAGGCGGTTCTACTGTCCCTCGATGAACGCTGTCGAGACTTCGAGGATGTCGCCGCCCAATGCCTTGGGCTGGAACTCGAAGGCCTAAGCAACAAGAGCCGGATAACTCCGGATTCGCGTATTTCTGTTCAGGTTCGACTGTGGAATCACCGCGGTGCCGCAATCGATGAGCTCAACTTTGATCTCGACGTGCCGACAGGCTGGCACGTGGAAAAATCGAGAGCGGCCGCTGCATTAACAGAGCTTATGCTGGACTGCCAAGTCACGGCTAAACCCACGGACGCGTTCACTTGTCCCTACTGGTTGCGGTCAGCTCGTAACGGTTTCGTCTACACCTGGCCCGACGACGCGACAGCGGGACGGCCATTCAGCGAACCTGAATTGCGGGCCAACTGCCGGGTCACCGTCGACGGCACGGCATTGACCTTGCGACGCCCGGTGGTCGTGCGCCAAGCGTTCCCCGGCGGCTACCGCGAGTTTCCCGTAGCCGTGGTGCCACCGATCGCGCTACAGCCCCAATTGATTCGGGAATTTCGGCCTGTTTCTCAAAAAAAACAGACAATTGAAGTGCACGTTGCGGCAATCAACAACACTGAGAAGCCAATCGTTGGAAACCTTCGGCTCGACGGCCCTGCGGGCTGGATCGTTCAGCCGGAATGCATCGCGATCGCGCTATCGAAACTGGGAGACAGCGTTAACGGTCGGTTCGAGGTCGAATTGCCAGCTGATATTCTCGAGGGACTTTACATCCTACGCTGTAATTGTCGGATAGACGATCAAGATTTCTCATACACGGTAACACCGGTGCGTATGGGTGCGCTTGGCCTGCCGGGTCCACCAACGGCTTCAAACTGCAGCAAAGAGGCTAACATCATTGCGCCCGCTGAAATCAAGGTTTCGGTCATCCGTACCGCCTGGGCCAGCGCTCAAAGCTGTGCATACGTCAGCGGGGTGAAGGATGAAATTCGAGAAACTTTGCGTCGCTTCGGCGTCAGCTTCTCGGAACTCTCGGATGGTGACCTGGCCCATAGTAACTTGCAGGTGCACGACGTCATCGTCGTGGGGCCGAACGCCTATCTACTTCGCGAGGAGCTCAGAAATAATGCTAAGCGCCTTCTTAATTACGTACACTCCGGCGGAACCTTGATCGTGCAGTACCAAGGCTATGGTTACCAAAATGGCGAGTTCGCTCCATTCCCATTTCGTTACAACCAGCCACACGATCGTGTCACCGATGAGACCGCCAAGGTCACCATTAGCGACCCGAACCATCCCGTATTCCGCTTTCCCAACAAGATCGCGGAGTCCGATTTCGATGGCTGGGTGCACGACCGTGGCATGTACTTCTTCGGCGATTGGGACAAGCGCTACCGATCATTAGCGAAGTGCGCGGATTCCGGAGAGGAAGCGAAAGGCGGGGGGTTGTTGACTTGCCAATATGGGCGCGGCCATTTCATCTATGTCGCTTATTCCTTCTTTCGTCAGTTGCCAGCCGGTGTGGCGGGAGCGTTCCGCCTGTTTGCCAACCTGCTGGCGCTGCCCAGCGCGCGCTTGCATGAGCGCGCCGAGTTCCTCAAGCAACTTGATTTGTTTGCGGCCTGCGAAGAAGAGCAGTTGATTGCAGCGGCGCGGCTTATGACAGAGTCCTGGTACGCGGATGGCACAGTCATTTGCCAAGAAGATGATGTCGGCACGGAGTTGTACCTTGTGTACAATGGCGTCGTGGACGTTATCAAGACTGACGGTGGACTGAAGAAGATTGTGGCTTCCCTAGGACGAGGCGGTTGCGCGGGCGAAATGGCGGTCATCGGCAACGTGCCGCGCACGGCTACCCTGGTGGCGAGAGGCGATGTAGAGCTTCTGATCATTCGTGGTGATCAGTTCAAGGATCTGCTCAAAGCAAATTCGCTGATGGCCATATCGCTACTTGAAATCCTGGTTAAGCGGCTGACTCAGGCGAAGCCATAAAGCGGCGCAGGCCGGAAGAGATCGTGACTGAGCTTCGTCAGGTCGAGGTTCTGACGGGATACGGCAAATCGTTCGCCGAGGTGGTGAAGACGTTCGTGGTCACGGAGAAGACGCATTTTCGCCGGCGTGTCGAGCACGGCGGGCTGAGGACTGAGCGGGTCAAGCGGCTCGAGGAATTAGAGCTTGAGAACACCCAGCTCCGAGGTGCCATTTCCGACCTGACGCCGGATAAGCTGATTCTGGCCGCGGCGGCTCGGGAAAATTTCTGAAGCCCCGCCCATCGCCGTGCCTGCGAACACGCCTTATCTTGTTCCCTATATCTGCCAGCCAAGCGAGGCGCCAATGACGCAATATCAAGCCACAATCGCTGCTTCTGCAGACGTTCCCTAGGGCGGCAGTGCGTGCGATTAAAGCGTTCTCCGAAAAGGTTGAATCGGGGGATTCCCTTGGTTGCGCGAATCTGATTCAAGCTGGCCACTGGGAGGGGGCCAGCATGCATGCCGAAGCCGTACTCGGAGGACTTGCGTATGCGTGTTGTGGAGGCGATTGCGGAAGGGGCGACCCGGGAGGAAGCCGCCGAACGGGTAGTGGGCCAGTTTCGCCCGCCACAATTTAACTGACCCTAGAAACGGGATGCGGCTCAGCGCATATTGTAATCATGGCCGACAAACATCCCAAACGCCCGCGCGACTTTAGCCAAGCCGCCAAGCTCGTGATCGACATTGCGAGCGGGCAAGTCGAGGATCGTAAGCCCACGCCAGAGGAACAGGGTAAAGACCCTGCAGCCGTCTCTCTTGGGCGTAAGGGCGGCCTTAAGGGCGGGAAGGCCCGCTCCGCTAAGATGACCGCTAAGCAGCGAAGCGAAATCGCGCAAAAGGCCGCCAAAGCCCGTTGGTCCAAATAGACCAGCGTTCATTATTTAGTCCCCTCATCCTTCTTGCACATTAACCATACGTGTGATAGGTCATCCATCAGAGATGGAGGATGATATGGCAGATGCGCCGATTTTCACCCTGACAAGCCAGAAACTGGCGGATTGGAGGGGGGAGAAGGAATTGCTTGAACGAGACATAGCCACCCGGCAAAAGCGTTTGGTGGAGATTAACGAGCGCCTGAAGGCTGCCGAAGTCTTAATGGGCAAGGCTTCTGGTGAAGCGACGTTGTTCGAGATTGAAGCACCATCCAGTTCTGGAGCAACGCTAATCGATACAATTGAGAAGATCGCAAACGAGAGCCCGTCGCCTGTACCCAAGGCTGAACTTAGAGACCGCCTTACGGCCCTTGGATTTCCGCCGTCTAGCCTCACCAATTACTTCTACACAGTCATTATGAGGCTCAAGAACAAGCAGCGCATTACAGTGAGGCCAGACGGAAGCCTCTGGCGTGCGCCGCCTAAGAGTTAGGGCGTCAAGCTTTGTCCGTAAGGACCGCTCAACGCCCTGATCACCGCCGGGTGCCACCCGGCTATCGAGACTGGGCTTCGCCAGCCCAGTGAACCCTCCAAGCAGCCCCGTAAAGCCGAGGGCAGGAGGTGGGACATGAAAAAATGACCCTTTAGGTCTCCGACCCGACCCGCGAGTTGGCGCTTGCGGGCTCGGGCGGAGCCTATTTCTATATATAACCCTTTGAAGGAATTGTCAAATTCCTGAAAACGAGAGTCGTATCAACGACTTAGCGAACTATATATCATTACGCTATAAACTGTCCTTTATGCTTGACCGCTAATGCATATCATGATAGATAGATGATATGAACAAGCTCGACCACGAAACCCGCGCTCGCATCCTTCACCTGTTATGCGAAGGCAATTCAATCCGCGCCGTGACCAGGCTAACCGGCGCGAGCAAGACGACTGTGAGCAAACTTGTTGTGGATGCCGGTCACGCCTGCGCTTGGTATCAGGATCGCGCGCTGCGCAATCTCACTTGCAAGCGAGTACAGGTCGATGAGATTTGGAATTTCGTCTATGCGAAACAGAAAAATGTACCGCACGCTAAGGCAGCACCTGCCAATGCGGGTGACGTATGGACATGGGTTGCAACGGATGCTGAATCCAAGTTGATTGCATCGTGGTTCGTCGGCGGTCGCGACAGTGACTCGGCAATCATCTTCATGGATGACCTCGCTGCGCGGCTATCCAATCGCATCCAACTAACCAGCGACGGGCATAGGGCGTATCTGGAGGCCGTGGAAGGCGCGTTTGGTGCCGATGTAGATTACGCTCAACTCGTGAAGCTCTATGGTCCTTCACCCGAAGGTGAGAAGCGCTACAGCCCGGCAGAGTGCATCGGATGCCATAAGCACCGCGTCGAAGGTGATCCTGACCCCAAGCACGTCAGCACATCATTTGCTGAAAGGAACAATCTCAATATCAGAATGCACTCACGTCGCTTCACGCGCTTGACGAATGCATTTTCAAAGAAGGTCGAGAACCATGCGCTCGCGGTCGCGCTGCACACGATGTACTACAATTTCGTGCGCATCCATCAGACCCTGCGCACTACGCCCGCTATGGCCGCTGGCGTGACGAAGCGGCTTTGGGAAATTGGTGATATTGTGGATGTGTTAGAAGCATTCGAGGGGTCACTAGAACACGCCGCCTAATGCCTTATCCGCCGGAGGGCAAACAATTGTCCAATCAACCTCAAACCCCGCCCGTAACAGACCCGGACAATATCCCAGAAGCCATATGTGATGGACAATTCAATGTCTCGATCGCTGGCAATCTTGCCACGCTCACGTTTACACACATACGGCCAGACGCCAGCGCGATGTTTAAGGGAGCGATTAACCCCACCGCCGTAGTGCGCGCCCGCATTGTAATTACCATCGCGAACCTGATGGCGCTCCGCGACTTGCTCAACACAGTCATCCAGGCCCCCGAAACTCCCGCTCCACCCGCCGGCGGTCCAAGTGGTCCAACTAGACATTAGCTTCTCCTGCATTTGGCCATGACACAATCAAACTGGCCCACTACCGCCGAACGATATGGCTTGCGCCTGAGTACGGTGGGGCGCTTTTTGCGGCTTTATTGCGAAACGGGCAGTATCAGTGCGGCGAAATTCGGCGGATACAAGGGGTACGCGCTGGCGGCGCATGAGGCGCGGGTCCGGCAGTTGGTGGCGGCGCAGCTGGATATCACCCTGGCGGAACTGCAGGCTCAGTTGGCCAAGGAAAAGGTAACGGTCGGCCAGTCGTCGATTTTTCGATTTCTGCGGCATCTGAAGCTGACCTTTAAAAAAAAGCCTGCACGCCGCCGAGCAGGATCGGCCGGACGTCGCCGCCGAGCGTGAGGCCCTCATCGATGAAACCAGCGTTGCCAGCAATATTACCCGCCTGTACGGCCGTGCCCCACGGGACAAGCGGTTGGTCCAGAAGGTGCTGCACGGCACCTAGAAGACCACGACGTTCATCGCGGCGTTGCGTCACGACCGTGTGACTGCACCATTCGTCCTCGACGGCGCCATGAATGGA
Source organism: uncultured Alphaproteobacteria bacterium (assembly GCA_963804515.1). Classification (GTDB taxonomy): domain Bacteria; phylum Pseudomonadota; class Alphaproteobacteria; order Rhizobiales; family Methyloligellaceae; genus Methyloceanibacter. The sequence goes on from CAWDQR010000003.1 coordinate 124,785, forward strand.
GAGACGTTCGGAGCCTAGTCGAACAAGTTCTCGCTCCGAAGCTGAGACGAGCAGACATTGTGTTCATGGACAACGTGTCAGTTCACAAAGTCGCCCGGGGTTCAAGAAGCCATGGAACGACGCGGCGCAATGCTCGCCTATCTTCCGGCATACAGTCCGGAGTTCAATCCCATCGAGCAAGTGTTCGCCAAGCTCAAAGCCGTCCTGCGCAAGATCTCCGCCTATAAGCTCAAGGGCCGTCTACTCCATCGAGCGCCTTTACAGAACCATCGCCGCTTGTCTTCATGAGCTTTCTCGCGCTGAAGGTGCCGCATATCTGCAAATTCAGGTTGTAGTCAACCTAAACGGAAAATGCCTTAACGACACCAATATCGATGTCAGCCAGTGATACTAGCACCGCGACCCTGCGAATCGGCATCATGTGCCATGATTCCTGGGGCGGCAGTGCGCGTATCGGTGCGCAGCTCGCCGGTCGTTTGGCCCGGCGCGGGCACGAGGTACACCTCTTCACTCTGAACCGACCGAGAATGGTTACCGAGATCGAGTTGATGGGCGTCAGTCAACATTCTGTTCTTGATGAGCCGGTCAATCGCCATCCAGCCTCTCTCTACACCCATTGGAGCGAGTTCCAGCATGAGGCATACCTCGCAATGGTGCGAAACGCCTGCGTCAGTCGCGGACTGCAGATCTTGCATTACCATTACGGTATCCCGTTTGCTCGACTCGCGCTGTCCGTCGCGGACAGCATCGGTTCAAATATCCTACCGGTCGTCGGTACTTTGCACGGGACGGATGTCACCTGCGCGTTGGAAACGGGGCCGCCGCCCGGTCTCCTCGAAGCGGTCTGCAAGACGAATCAGTTGACCGCAGTATCGTCCCACCATGCCGAACTGGCCGTTCTGGCTTTCGGTCTGGACCAGCCGCCGCGAGTCGTCAGAAATTTCATCGACGTGTCCGCATTCCGGTTGCTGCCCAGGGCGGCTCCTGGGCACATGACGCGGGATAAGGTGCGTCGTGTAGTCCACGTCTCCAACTTCCGGCCTATCAAGAATCCGCTCCTGGCGGCGGATATCTTCGTTGGCCTGAGAAAACACATGCCTGCCGAGCTATGGATGGTCGGCGATGGCCCAATGATGGGAGCCGTGCGGCAACGCCTGGCCTCGACACCGTTCAGCGATGATGTGCGCTATTTCGGACTTACACTCGACGTACCGGCAATTCTGGGACAGTCGGACCTCTTGATAGTGAGCAGCCAAATGGAGAGTTTTTGCCTCGTCGCCCTTGAGGCAATGGCCAGCGGCATTCCAGTGCTCGCGCCGCGCGTCGGTGGGTTGCCCGAGCTGATTACGGACGGGATCGATGGCTTGCTGTTTTCGCCGGAGGATCCGGGGATGGCCATCGAGGCGATGCGAGCGATCCTGACTGACTCCGTCCGGCATCGCACTCTTGGCAAGGCCGCCATAAGAACGGCCAAGAAGTATCGTGCCGACACCATAATTGACCAGTATGAGGCAGTTTATGCCGACGCACTGATGGTAGCCTCCGGATTCTTGGACCAGGTTAAGTGAGAGTTAAGGCGAAATCATTGTTTTTCAGGGGCTTGCAGTGGCTAACCCCTGGGATCAGATTCATTGTTTTTATTAAGGTTTTGTACCTGTCCTTTCCGAAAATCATATCCGGACGTATTGGTGGTGCAGTCCAGCCAGGGTCGGAATGGCGAAGATGGCGCCAGAGCGTTGGACTGCTCGATGCAAGGGTGGATCTTTCTGTAATGCCATGTGCGTGCGCGCTTGATTGTAATACGCCGCATAAGCGGAAAGAATTCGCCGGAGGTGCATCTCGCTGAAGATCACCACTTGATCCAGGCACTCGCGACGCAATGTGCCGATGAGACGCTCCGCAATCCCATTTTGCCATGGCGATCCCGGAGAGATCGGGCGGTCGCGGATACCCATCGCCCTCACCCGGGACGTGAAGACGTGTCCGTAGGCGCGGTTGTTGTCGCGCACCAGGTAGGCTGGCGCCGAGGTCCAGGGAAACGCCTCGTTGATTTGCCGAGCCAGCCACTCGGCTGTCGGATGCCGCGTTACCTCGAACCACAGTAGCTGTCGCCGGCCGTGCCCCAGAACCAGGAACGCAAACAAGAGATCAAAGGTCAGCGTTGGAACTACACATAGATCAATAGCGGCGATCGCCTGCGCGTGATTTCGAAGAAATGTCTTCCAGTTTTGCGATGGCGGCATCCCACTCCGCACCATGTATTTGGAGACCGTCGACTGGGCCACCTCAAAGCCAAGCATCAAGAGCTCGCCATGAATCCGGGATGCGCCCCACAGCGGATTTTCCCTACTCATCCGCCGGATCAGAGTTCGCAGGCCATGATCAATCTTAGGCCGCCCTGCCTTATGGCACGATTTCCAACGCCAAAGCATTTTGAAACCAGCGCGGTGCCAACGCAGGACGGTCTCCGGCTGAACCACCCGCACCGCATCAAGAAGGCTCGGCCAAAGCCGCGTCATCCATAGGAGCAGCGCGCGATCACTGCCAAGCAGTCGGAGCCGAGGTGATGCCCGCAAAGCGATGGTCAACTGATGGCGGAGAAGCAAATTCTCAGCCTCAAGCCGGCACCGCGATTTGAATAGGTCGGTGACGAACCCTCCGAGCGCGTGCAGGATCACAAACATCACTAATAAGGATGCGATGATTCTGCCTTATGATGCGAATCCACGCCGGATGGAATTTTCGGAAAGGACAGGCCCTTGACGGCGTTATCCTGCAGGTCATTGGCGAATTGGCCCGCATAAGAAACCCCAAGCCACAACTCCGAGCTTAAGGTTGAGATGGATGACCGGGCACTAAGCTTCATGCGAGAAGCGAAGCCAAATGTAAGCATCTTGCCCATGATCCAGAATGCGGTGGAGGGCAAGTGGGATGGAGGCGATCTGGCGCGACTATTGGCAAATCATCAGGCGCTGGCCATTGCCCCATCGCCTTGTCGCCATCGGTGACCGTGTCGCCCACGATCGCCATGATTTCGGTACTCAAGAGGCTAACAAAAGCATCGATAACCTGGAGGACCGCGAGAACACTCGAGGAAGCGCTTGCCAACCTAAAGGCTGCTAAGCCGATGGCACTCTACCGATCCTTGAAATGAGGAAGATCGCAGCGGAGTAGAGAGCTCGCGCGGTGGCTTTCGGGCGCCGCTCCCTCCACAATTCCCCGCTAAGTGTCATAATCGATGTGAAGAGGGGCCAGGAGTGCCAGTGAGGACCTGCGTTTCCTCGAACCCTCTTCTTTGATAAATGGACCCGCTGGCGATCTGAAGCGAGATGGTTGGGCTCATGACCACTCTGAGAGAATGTGCCGATGCGGCCGCGGCCGCGCTCGCAGAACTGTTGCGGGCCTCCAAAGGCAAGGTCGATACCGCTGCGGTGGCCGATGTCATTGAAACGGTGCTGAACCAGGCGACCGGCGAGCGCGAGGAGGGGGCCCGCCGGCGTCTTGTCGATCTCCAGGCATCGATGCAGGAACGGCTGACCCGGCTGCTCGACGCTTCACCGGCGGTGATCTACAGCTTCAAGGCGAAGGACGACTTCGCGCCGATCTTCGTCAGCGGCAATATCGAGCGACTTCTCGGCTACAGCCCCGATGAATATTTGAGGAACGCGGACTTCTGGCGGGAGCGGGTGCACCCCAACGATCTCGCCACTATCGAAGCCGAGCAAACCAAACTCTTCGAAAACGGCCAGCACACCACCGAATACCGCTTCCGCCATAAGGACGGCGCCTACCGCTGGGTCAGCGACGAGCAGCATGTGATCCGCAACGACAAGGGCGAGCCGCTTGAGATCGTCGGCTCCTGGAGCGACATTACCGCGCGCAAGAAGGCGGAGGAAGCCGAGGATGCCTTGCAGGCTCGGCTCGCCCTGCTGCTCGAAACCGCGCCGGCGGTTATCTACAGCTTCAAGGCGAGCGGCGACTATGCGCCGACCTTCGTCAGCGAGAACATCAAGCGTCTGCTCGGCTACTGCCCCGACAAATATCTCAAGAACGCCGACTTCTGGCGCGCGCGCGTCCATCCTGACGATCTTCCGCAAGTGGAAGCCGATCAGGTCAAAGTGTTCGAGCAGGATCGCCATTCGGCCGAATATCGCTTCCGCAATATCGACGGAACCTACCGCTGGCTCAGCGACGAGCAGCATCTGATCCGCGATGAGAAGGGAGAGCCGCTCGAGATCGTTGGCTCGTGGAGCGACGTCACCCAGCGCAAGGCGGCTGAGCAGGCCGAGGATGCCCTGAAAGCGCGTATCGCGCTTCTGCTCGAAAGCGCCCCGGCCGTGGTCTACAGCTTCGCCGCGACCGGGGACTTTGCCCCGACCTTCATCAGCGAGAACCTCAAGCGCGTTCTCGGCTATTGCCCCGACGAGTACCTGAAGAATGCTGACTTTTGGCGCGCCCGCGTCCATCCGGAGGACCTTGCCGCGGTGGAGGCTGAGCAAGTCAAGCTGTTCGAGCACGGCAGCCACATCGCCGAATATCGCTTCCGCAAGAAGGACGGCACTTATTGCTGGGTGAGCGATGAGCAGCATCTGATCCGCGATCATCACGGCCAGCCGATGGAAGTGGTTGGCTCCTGGAGCGAGGTCACCGCGCGCAAGACGGCCGAGCAAGCCGCCCTGCAAGCAAGCGAGCAGCGCCTGACCGACGCCATCGAATCGATCTCGGAAGGATTTTCCCTGTACGACGCGCAAGACCGTCTCGTCCTCGGCAACTACAAATACAAGGAGCTGTTCGATCACGGCGAGGGTCCGCCAAAGCCAGGCATGACCTACGAGGAGATCCTGCGCACCGTGGTGGAGAGCGGACTCATTCAAGATGCGAGAAGCCGCCCAGAGGCATGGATCGAGGAGCGCCTGGCGCAGCACCGCAATCCTGGCGAGCCGGTGTTGGAGCATCGCGCCAATGGAAGCTGGATTCAGGTCAGTGAGCGGCGCACTGAGAATGCCGGCAGGGTCGCCGTCTATAGCGATCTGACCGAGCTCAAAGACAGCGAACAGCGCGCCGCCGCCGCCAACCAGCTCATCTTGCAAAGCTTGCGCTATGCGCGGCGTATCCAAGCCGCGATCCTGCCACAGCTGCGCGAGCTCGCCGCCGTGAGCCACGATCATTTCCTGATCTGGGAGCCGCGCGACATCGTCGGCGGCGACTTCTTCTGGTTCCAGCCGATCCGCGACGGACACGCCGTCATCGTCGGCGATTGCACCGGACACGGCGTTCCCGGGGCGTTCATGACGCTCGTCGCCTGGGGCATGCTCGACCGCATGCTACAATTGGCGCCAAGCGAGAATCCGAGCGAGGTTCTCGCCGGACTGCATCGCGGCGTGCAAAGCCTGCTCGGCCAGGATCAGAAGACCGGAGAGACTGATGACGGGCTCGAAGCCGGAGTCTGCTTCATCAATCCCGATCGTAAGAAGATGACCTTTGCCGGCGCGCGCTTCTCGCTGTGGCGGTCGAATGAGAGGGGCGTCACCGAGATCAAGGGCGACCGCAAAGGCGTGGGCTATCGCCGCTATCCGAAGGAGACGAGCTTTACCGACATCACCTTGCCCTATCGCGCCGGGGACTCCTTCTACATGACCACCGACGGCCTAATCGATCAGATCGGCGGCCCACGCGGCCGGTCCTTCGGCAAGAGCCGTTTCCAGCAGCTGCTAAAGAAGTATCAAGGACATCCGATGCAGATACAGGCCGCGGCGGTACGCAAGGAGCTGGCCAGGTATCAGGGCCAGCAGATCAGGCGCGACGACCTCACCATCCTGGGCTTTGTGCCGCTCGGACGTTAAGGGACGCAACGACATGGACGGACGCGACCTCTTCGACCTCCGCGCCACGCTGCAAAGGCAAGGCATTATTTTTGCATTTAGCGGCTACATGACGGAAACGGTGCTGAGCGGGGTCGGCGAGGCCATCAAGCAGAAGCTGACCATCGACGACGCCGATACCAAGACACTGCGTAGCGTTTTCGCTGTGTTCGTCGAGCAGATGCAGAATATCATCCGCTATTCCGCCGAGCTCGCCGCCCAATCGTCGGCAGCCGACAGCCCGTTGCTGGAAATCCGGTACGGGATCGTCACCATCGGTCAGGAAGGCAACGAATACGTCGTCCAGGCGGGTAACCTCGTGGCGCACAAGGACGTGGAGCGGCTGCGCGGGCGCTTGATCAAGATCCGGGATATGAACAAGGAGGAGCTTCGGGCCTTGCGTAAGGAGCAGCTGCGAGCCGCGCCGGAGGAGGGCAGCAAGGGTGCCGGCCTCGGCATCATGGAAATCGCGCGCCGCGCGTCGAAACCGATCGAGTTCGACTTTACCGATGTCGACGACTGCTACGCATTCTTCACCCTCAAGGCGAGCGTGTGAGGACTGACGAATGATGTGGAAATTCGAAATCCCCGCCACCGCCCGCACACCAGCGGTCACGTTCGACTTCGCGGAAAATCACTTGAAGCTCACGGGAGAGTCATACCCCGAGGACGTGACGGAGTTTTACAAACCGGTCTTTGAGGCGCTCGATACCTATCTGGCTAAGCTCGGCAAGGGCAGTTGCCGCTTCGACATCGAGCTCATCTACCTCAATTCGAGCAGCGCCAAGGCCATCATGATGTTGATGGATAAGCTCGATGCCGCGGCGGCAAATGGGGCCTCGGTCGAGGTTTTCTGGTATTACGATCGGGAAGACGACACCATGCAGGAGCTCGGCGAGGAATTTGGCGAGGATTTGGCCAACGCCAAATTCCATCTCGAGAAGATGGCTGAGTGATGTCTAGCGATGATCTCTTTGTCGCTGAAGAGGGAGTGATCGCGGCAGCTGAGCGCTTGCTTGCCGATGGAGTCTTTGACAGTCCAGACGAGCAGAAAAGCTTCGAGCAGCTGCTCAAGAGCTACCAGAAGCTGTTCCGCACCGCGCGCAGGCTGATGCGCCTTAGCGATCACAACGAGCGGCAATTGAACGCCGCCGCCGAGGTCATCGCCCAGAAGAACCGGGAGCTTGAGTCTCTTTCCACCAAGCTGTCGAAATATCTCTCGCCGCAAATCTACAACTCGATCTTCACCGGCGCGCAAGGCGTCGAAATCGCGTCCTCCCGCAAGAAGCTAACCATCTTCTTCTCCGACGTGGTCAATTTCACCGAGACCACCGACAAGCTCGAGTCGGAGGACCTCACCAACCTGATCAACCGCTATCTGACCGAGATGTCGACTATCGCGCTCAAATATGGCGCCACCATCGACAAATATATCGGCGACGCGATCATGGCGTTCTTCGGCGACCCCGAATCGAGAGGGCTGAAGGAGGATGCCCGCGCCTGCGTGCGCATGGCCATCGCCATGCTGGGGCGGATGCGGGAACTGCGCTCGGAATGGCAGGAGCTTGGCGCCGAGAAGCCGTTCAGGCTCAGGATCGGCATCAATACCGGTTACGTCACCGTTGGCAATTTCGGCAGCAATGACCGCATGGACTACACCATCATCGGCAACGCGGTGAACCTGACGGCGCGGCTGCAGTCCCATTCCGACATCGACGGCATTCTCTTGGGTCACGAGACTTATTCGCTGGTCAAGGATGAAGTGGCCGCCGAGGAGCAGACCCCGATCAAGGTGAAGGGCTTCGCCGAGCCGATCCGCTGCTACAAGGTGCAGGGGCTCTACGACGACCTCGCCGAGGAAGGAACCGTGATCCGCGAGGAGCTGGAGGGGTTCAAATTCCACCTCAACCTGCAAAAGCGCGACAAAGAGGATGCGATCCGCATTCTCGAAGGCATTCTATTGCGCCTCAAGTCTTGAACCGGTCGGCGCGACACCGTGCCGATGGGACGATCAATGCCGCATCCCTGGGGCTTAAACGTCCGCAATGATGTCATCGGCGGGTTGGTCTCCGCCGCCGTCGCAATTCCTTTAGCGATGGGATACGGAATGTTCGCCTTTGTATCCCTGGGCGACAAATATTTTGCCTACGGCGCACTGGCCGGCCTCTGCACTGCATTTTCCGTAGCCATTGTCAGCGTCCTTCTCGGCGATCGAACGCCGACGGTTTACGCGCCGCGGATCAACAGCACGTTTTTCCTCGGGGCGCTTCTCTACGGCCTGGTCCACTCCGAAACGGCTGTGCTGAACACCGCTGGCATCGCCTCCATCCTGCTGGTCTTCTTCTCTACGGTTCTCCTCGGGGGAATCTTCCAAGCACTCTTCGGCCTCATCAAAGTCGGCACCGTGATCAGGTTTGCGCCTCACCCGGTCTTCGCCGGCTTCCAGAACACGGCGGCCGCGCTCCTATTTCTCGTGCAGTTGGCCAACGTGAGCGGCTTCGATGAGGCGAAGCCATTCACCTTCGTGCTGTCTCATCCCGATGCGATCAAGCCACTCAGCGTTTTCGTTGCCGCGCTCACCTTTGCGGCGATGTGGAACGCCCGCAGAATCAGTTCCAGAATTCCGCCGCTCGTCCTCGGCCTCGCTATAGGAACGGCCGTCTACTATGTTCTCCGTGCTCTTGGATTGGGCGATCATCTCGGGCCGATCATCGGCAATGTCACCGACAATATGCTCAGCGCCACGCCTTGGAAAAATTTTGGCGATCTGGCACACACCACGACGCTTCTTGCACTTTGGCCGACCGTGGTAGGAGGCGGATTGGCTCTCGCCATCATCGCCTCTATCGATGCGCTGCTTTGCGCAAAGCTGGTGAGCCAATCCGGTGACGCCAGGGTGGATGCTGACCGGCTTTTGGTCCGGCTGGGCCTGGGCAATTTCACGGCCGCCTGGTTTGGCGGCATTACCAGCGGGATCAACATCGGCCCGAGCCTCGCCAATCGGGCATTCGGCGGCCGGACTGCGCTTTCGGTCCTGGTAAACGCGGCCACAATCCTGCTTGCCTTCACCGTGCTTTTCCCGGTCTTGGCGCACTTGCCGCGGGTCGTGCTATCCGCAGTGATCATGGTGGTCGCCATCCAGCATTTCGACCCATGGACGACCAAACTCATTCAACGCATCAAGACAAGTACAGGGGGACAGCAGCGATCTCTCATGCTCGACCTGCTGGTGGTCGTGCTGGTCGCAGTGCTGTCTATCACCGTGAACATCGTCCTCGCCGTTTTTCTCGGCACCGCTATCGCCGTGATGCTGTTCGTCGTGCGCATGAGCCGCTCCATCGTTCGCCGTACCTATCGTTGTCATGTCATAAGCTCGCGAAGATCGCGCTATGCCAGAGAAACAAGCGCATTGGAACAGAATGGACACTGCATCCTGGTTGTGGAGCTGCAAGGCGCACTGTTTTTCGGCACCGGCGAACGCCTCATAGACGAGATTGCCTCTGCAACTCGACAGGAAACTCGCTCACTGATTCTCGATCTGCGCCGCATAAGCGAGATCGACAGTACCGGGGCTCGTATCTTGCTGGACATACAAACCGACCTTGTTCGCAAAGGCTGTCACTTGGGTCTGGTGCTCGCCAACCGCAGCGAAAGCATATCGCGACTGAAAGATTTCGGCGTTTTGGAAAAGATCCCCACCAACCAGATCTTCGAAGACGTGGATCGGGCGATCGAATGGGCAGAAGATAACCTGCTGCGCGATGTGCTGGATGAGCCTCTGCCCGCGGAGGAAATGCCTCTCGACCAAAGTGGCATCCTGTATAACTTCGATCCTGACGAAATAGCTGCGTTGAAGGCGCGCCTCACCCGTGTCGCGCATCCAAAGGGCGGGGTAATTTTCCGCCAGGGCGATAGCGGCACCGATCTGTTTATTGTCACCAGAGGAACGGCCAGCGCCTACATCCATCAGCCCACTGGCCGCGATATCCGGCTCGTGACCTTCGCGCCCGGGACCGTGTTTGGCGAGCTCGCTATCCTCGATGCGGGTCCGCGGTCCGCATCGATCATCGCCGACGACGATTTCGTCTCCTACGCATTGAGCCAAGCGCAATTTGCGGCGCTCTCCAGGGAGGCTCCCGCGATCGCCATAAAGCTGCTCGCGAACTTGGGTCGCGAGCTGAGTGGACGGTTGCGTCGCGCCGATTGGATGATCAATGAGCTAGAGATGTGAGCACGCCCAAAGGGGTGAAGCGATATTTCCGTTTCCGCATTTAGCCTGACAATAGAAGGATTATCTTATTTTGATACGGTGGCGGGCGCGTTCCGCTGGGCCCCGCCCACCGCTGGACGATTGGCCTCGGCTGTATTCCTTTGGCACGCGAACCGGTCTAGACTGCGCCTTCCTCCGCCGTTTGAGACGATGTTGAGGCAGCGAACCGGAGCCGCAAAACAATGAGTGAAGAGGCTCAGAAGTCATCGTACTTGTCGCATATCAAGGCGAGAGTTTGGGCGTTTGCTTCTTTGCTTGCCGTTCTCTTTGCGTCGATAACGCGTAAGAGACGGTCGGACAGGCATTCATCGCCTCCTCTGCCTTGATGCGCCACCGTGCAGACTGCTTTGTCCTTACATCTCTTGGCTAGGCCCCGCGCTGCTAGTCCGATCTGCGCAAACGCGCGCCTTCATCAGGCGTTGAGACGGGTCCTTGCACTCCGCCGTTGGTAAAAATGGGAGGTCGCTATGGGGAACAAGCAGAATTTCACGCCGGAGGAATGGATTCAGGTCGTGGAAAGCGTGATGCTGTCGGGGATCGCCGTTTCGGCGGCTGACCCAAGCGGCTTGTGGGGCACGCTTAAAGAGGGGTTTGCGAGCAGTTCGGCGCTGAAGGCGGCGAAGTTTGACGCCAACTCCAACGAATTGATCCTGGCTGCCGTCGCCGAGTTTGAAACGTCGCAGGGAAGGTCCGACATTCAACAAGCGCTTCGGGAGCGCTTTGCCGGCGCCCACCCGGCTGAATGCGTTGAGCGCTCGCTCACTGGCCTGAAGAAGGTGTCGACCATCCTCGATGCCAAGGCGCCCGGCGACGCGGCCGCCTTCAAAGCCTGGCTATGCACTATTAGCCAGAAAGTAGCGGCGGCATCGGTAGAGGGCGCTTTCCTTGGTTTTGGCGGCCAGCGCGTCAGTGACGCCGAGAAGGCGACTCTCGCTGATATCGCCAAGAGCTTAGGCACGACCGCTTAGGTCAGCATCATCACCATGGCGCCGAAGCGCAAGTTGGGTGAATTTTAAGTCGGCTGCGCTTAGCCAATCAGATCAATGGCGTAGCCAACGCTGGCCCGCTGCGCGCCGCGCTTGTCCTGGGCGTTGCCGTAACGCTCAGCCGGTGCGCTGGAACCGAATACAGTCGCAGGCATTCCAGCATCACGAGCGCGACTGGAGCCCGAGCTTGAGCTACCTCGCATTCAAAGTCGTCCATCTTCTCGGTGTTGTCCTGTTTCTCGGGAACATCATCGTGACCGGGGTGTGGAAGACTCTGGCCGACCAGACCCGAGAACCACCGACCATTGCCTACGCTCAACGCCTCGTGACCATCACCGACTGGGTGTTTACCCTCGGGGGCATCGTCCTCATCCTCATTGGGGCCTATGGCATGGTCGCGGCTGGCGGCCTTGATCCCTTGGGCACCACTTGGCTCATCTGGGGCCAAGGGTTGTTCATCGCCTCGGGCATCATTTGGGCGCTCATTCTGATCCCGACGCAGGTCGCGCAAGCGCGAATGGCGCGAGACTTTGCCCGTGGCGGCACGATTCCCGCACGCTACTGGCATCTCGCCAGACGCTGGATGATCTGGGGAACCATCGCCACGTTGCTGCCGCTTGCCAATCTCTATGTCATGGTGGTCAAGCCATGAGCGGGCGCCGAGATGGCTGCCGGCCGAATCGACGCGATCGCCTTCACCAGCGCGCCCCAGGTTCGACGGTTCCGCGACGTCGCCCGCGCGTCCGGCCGAGAAGCCGAACTGCTTCAAGGCTTCGAACGCATAGCCGTTGCGGCTGTAGGCCCAATTGTTGCGGCAGAGCTCGAGGCGCTTGGGGTAGAGGTGAACATTATGCCTCGCGACAACACGTTCTTCATGAAGCCACTCGTGCGAGAGCTCACAATCGCCTTGATGAAGGACAAATAGTCCGCATTGAGGATCTTCTCGCCCTTCAATTGAAAGAGCTGCAGAGACGGCCAAAGCCTCGCGTCCCGCTCGTCATCCTCGTTGGGTGCCTGGAGAATGTCTGCTTTTGGCACTGAGCGGACCTCAAACGGTCACTTTAGGGTAGCCTGCTTCTGGCGGACGTTCTTGATGTGCGCGCGACAACAACATCCAACCCACCGCCCGCCGCCCAGCCAATAAGAGCAGCGACTGGCCCATCCGCAGGTATCGTCCCCACTACAACTTCCGGCGCTCGGCGCAACCTCGTCAGCGAGGGCCCCGGCTTACTGGCTGCGCCGGCCGAAGGACACCGCGTAGGCGCCGTCGCGCACATCGATCAGGGGGTCGTCCGACTTCTCGATTCCCGGAACCAGCGCACCTGGTAGAAACAGGAGCTTTTTCTGGGCCTCCGAACTGTCGGGGACGATCTTATCAATGGTTAGCGCGCCGAGATCGACGACCTTGCGATCCACGGGCCAGGGCTCGGTTGCATCTTTCGTCTGGTCGCCGGGCGCCGCGAGTTGCGCCTCGAGATGAAAAATAACCGATCCCTTGGCGACGCGCGCCGCAATTTCGTCCATCAGAAAGTCTGGCGCCTTCTTCGCCGCCTCGGCGGCATCGATGTGCACGAGTTTTTCCGGTGCCATGATGTAGCGAACGGCCTGCTTCTTGCCGGCATTTTCAACGAAGATGAAGGCGTCGATCCCGTTATATTGCTCATCGGCGAAACTATCCGGCGTGGCTGTCGTGCCTAGGGCGGCCGGCACGACGGGGTGGTTCTTGAGGAAGAGCTCGAATTTCGTCGGCTTCGGTGCATCCGGCGGACTGTCGGCGATCGAAAGCTGCAGATCGCGGAAATCCTCACCGTTTGAGACTGGGAAGAATTTCAGCGAAACGAGCACCATGTCCGTCTCGCTGCCATCGGGCAGATGATATTTGATCGCCATGCCATGCGGCAAAGCGATGTTCGAACCATCCGGAACATTCGGGAGACCGCCGGAATCGGAGAAACGGACAGTCACGGGGATCGTGTTGCCGCTGAATAAGCTGGCCTTGCTGAGATTTGCAGCATCGGCGGAAGCCTTGAACGACCCTTCGGCGACGATTCCCTTGGCGTGATTGGCGCGAAAGCCGGGATGCACGCCATAGACCTTATTCAATGCGTCGACGGTCTGCACCGTGATGGGCTGATCGGCGGCGACGCAAAGTCCGAAGCCCACAAACCAGATCGCCGTGGTCAACGGCGCCAGAAGATTTTTCGTCATGATTGTCTCCCAACTTCTAGACGCAACCTAATCGACCGGTATTTCCCGTTGTCCGCCGATTTCACCCTCATGTTGCCCGGCGCACTTTTCAGTTTACCCAACAACCGACTGGACTGATAGCGTGTATGCTCGCGGCTGGCGCCGACGCAGTCGGAACTGCCCCTCATCGTCGCTCAGACCGTCGTTCTGGTGATCTTTGTGGTGCTTGGCCTTCTAGCGGTGAGAAGGTTTCACCCGGTAAGCGTGCCAGCCCGATTTCGCCCGACCTGCGGGTGAACTCAGCGAGGAAGAGTATGACATTTTCGAACATAGTTCGATGCGCGCTGGGAGCAAGCCTTGGGCTTCTTCTGGCCACGTGGGTGGGGCTTCCGCGGCAATGCGGTTGAAGGAAGTACAAATCAAATGGCGACCAAGCAAATCATCGTGCAGCGGTTTAGCGTGACTTCATCCAAGTCATTCCAAGAGGTCGCATCACGGCTCGAAGCGGCTATCGGCCATCCCGATATGAGCGCATTTCGCAGGGACGTGACTTCGGCAAAAACATATTCCGAGCTGGAGAAGATCGTTAACAAGGCGATCGGGCCTTCCGGCCTTATGGAGTTCACGCGTTTTGATCTGGGTGAAGTCCTGCGCAAGGAACGTGGAGCGGGAGCGCCAAGAAGTTTGCGGCTTGTCGTCGGCAACCCGCTGATCATGAAGCAGATGGTCGAGCAGGTGCCAGATGCGGGGTCGTATGCGCCGGTGACGATCCTAATCGACGAGCGACCGGACGGAGTGCATCTGTCTTACGATACCATGGCCAGTTTCCTGACCTCTTATGGAAGTCCGGAAGCTATGAAAGTCGCGCAGGATCTGGACTCCAAAGTCGAGGCGCTGCTAACCGCTGCGGCTAGCTAACGGCAGGCCGTCATCGCAACGGATTCGAGCGGAGATGAACAAGGAGGAGATGAAAATGACGGACCCAGCACTTCACATCGGCGACAATTCACCGGAGTACGTTGCTTATCGTTTGATGCTCGACATTGCGAAGGTCGAGAAGAAGGCGCTTACCCCATCAGCATCGTGTCAAACAGCGGATCGAAAGTGGGTTCTCGATACCTACGCGGAATGTCTGCGCATTGTCAGATCCCCCCAAGCAAAAAGGTAGAGTTTGTGCTTTCGAGATGGGACATATGGACGCCGCCATCCGCGAAGGGGTTCGACCATCCACAATCGTGGTTGCAATAATTCAGTCCAATAGGGCGCCACCCCTAGAGGCGCCCCTCAGGTCAGTCCCCTTTTGGTGGAACAGAGTCGAATCTCTCCGAGACACGCTCGAGGTCGCCGCAGCTTCTTCACGTTCAGACGCCGAAGGCCGAGCCGTCGTCGAGGAAGCCACCACCAGGTCCCTCGGTCAAAGTCGGGAGGCATCGGCTTGAGCGAGCGTGAGACTAGTGAAAGCCCCGCGGTCAGCAGCTAGCCCGCTTCCGGCGCCAGCTTGGCGACATCTTCGGTGCCGCTCCACGCCGACGTAGCCCGTCTTGTTGGCCAGCAGCTGGGCGAGGTTTCTGCAACGAAGCCGTGGAGCGGCGCCAGAGCGCCGTGACCTAAGCCTCCGGTACCGGCACGTCGAATGTGTTCAGCGTAATCGACACGAGTGCATAGAGCCCGACAAGGTAGGACAATTCTGCCGCGCCGTGCTGGCCGAAAGCCGTGATCGCGGTCTTTGCTGAACTAGATACCCCGGTCATTCTTTCGAAGCCGGAACGGCTCCTCGACGCCGATGCCCCGCCTGCCTCTCCGGTCAGCATGAATGCTTCCTTCGTCGTAGAAGTCCAGTCGAATGAAAGATAGTGAGAATTAATTCTCCGGCGCTTACACCGGCTCTTTGCTTTTTGTAATGTAATCAGAACTGGCTATGTTTCTAGATCATAGATGAGAAAATACAAACCGAGCTTGAGGCAGCCGTCTTTAGGCGGCTCGTCGCGCATTTGCGCGAGCGGAGCGACGTGCAGAACATTGACCTCATGAAGCTTGCCGGCTTCTGTCGGAATTGTCTCTCCAACTGGTACCAGGACGCCGCGGCGGAACGGGGACTCGCCCTAAGCAAGGACGCGGCCAAGCAAATCGTCTACGGCATTCCCTACGAAGAGTGGAAGGCAAAGTTTCAGAGAGAGACCTAGGCGCCCGTCGCGGCTAAGCGTCCGCTCATCGCTCTAGGGCGGGCGAGGGAAAGAACCGCAGTGCTGAGACTGGGTGAACCAGTCGCAAGCAGCACCTTGGGTGGGAAATTTTCTCAGGGGCCCAATTTGGCAAGGCGGCCTTCTGCTCGACCCCTTGGCGGGCTCACGTCTTCGTGGAAGGGTCTATCCAAAGCGAAGAGCTGGATGGGCTCAACAAATCCCTTAATGACGTGCCAACCGATCGAGGTGACGCCCGGCAGGATGAGCAGCCTTGCAAAGCGCTCAGACATCAACAGAGGCTGGGAGGTCGAACCACAAAGCCGCTCAATGCGACTAGTGAGGTTAACGTCGCGTCCGATTACCGTGAAATCGAGCCGTTCGCCGGAACCGATGTTGCCGTAGCTCACTTCTCCGAAATGGAGCGCGATGCCGGCCCGCAACTCCACGTCGGGCAGTGACATTGCGCCGAGCCGCTCATGCGCCAGACGCGCGGCTTTGAAGGCCGCGGCACAACTGGGGGAGGCCCCCGTGGCGTCACGGAACAAGGCCAGCATGCCGTCTCCCATGAATTTCAGGATCTCGCCGCCACCCTCGGTGACCGCTGGGACGACCTGGTCAAAGTAGATGTTCAGCAATTCAAGCACGCGTTCGCCCGACAGGCGATTGGAGAGTTCCGTAAAGCCGCGCATGTCACAGAACATGAGTGCCGCCTCGAGCAACTCGACATCGCCCCGGCGGGTGTGGCCTGACAAAATGCGCTTTTCCGCGTCTATGCCGACGTAGGTGTCCAGCAGCGTTCTTGTCGTGCGACGCCACATCTTGAGCTCAACCGCGCTTCGGAGCGCCGGTAGGATCCGACGCAAGAAAGACTGCTCGTCGGGGAAAAAGCCCGTCGGCCGTCGCGTACCGAATGTGACGGCACTCACTGCCCTTGCGGCGTCACCATAAATCATCGGTGCGATGATGAGCTCGGTCAGACCTCGCCTGAGGAAGATGTCATGCGGCGACCACCGCCGGTCGTCCATGCCTAGGACCAGCCAGTTTCGAGTCGATACCACGTGCAAAATGGGACTCTTCTGGATACGCGATGATTCCTCCTGGCCATGTTCGATGTCTAGAAAGGCGACGGGCTCCCCGGGGGCCCAGGCTATTGCGCGTCCCACGACTGTTGGATGCAGGGCCCGTAAATGGAATACCATCCGGTGGAGCGGCATCCCCGCTTTGCTGAGCCTCGCTCCTAAGCCATCGATGAGTCCCGCCCCATCCAGCTCGTGACATTCGTCACTGGCGAGCCATTCGATAATTTCGACTGCATTGTGGTCCATGGTGATCGCTGCGAGTGGTTCATCCTGCTATAGCTGCTTCGGGACGCAGAGATTTTCGGGGCTTGGCGTCATTAGGAGGAATAGCTTCGGGGTACAAGCCAAACATCCCTGGGTAAGTGGAGATTTGAGGTATGAAAGACGAAGAGATTGTCATCGTCAGCGCGGCGCGAACGCCGGTTGGCTCCTTCAACGGCGCGCTATCGAGCCTACCAGCGCACACCCTTGGCGAGGTCGCCATTCGTGCCGCGCTCAAGCGGGCTGGCGTTGATCCGGCGGACGTCGATGAAGTCATCATGGGTCAAGTCTTGACGGCGGGCGAGGGCCAAAACCCCGCGCGGCAGGCGGCGGTCGCCGCGGGCATCCCGGTTGAGGCCACGGCGTGGGGCATCAATCAAGTTTGCGGCTCAGGGCTGAGGGCTATCGCCGTCGGCGCGCAGCAGATCGCGACCCGCGATGCCGACATCGTGGTCGCGGGCGGCCAGGAAAGTATGAGCCTTGCGCCGCATGTCGCGCATCTGCGCAACGGGCAGAAGATGGGCGCGTTCGAGCTCGTCGACAGCATGATCAAGGACGGGCTGTGGGAGATCTTCAACGGCTATCACATGGGCAACACGGCCGAGAACGTCGCGCGCCAGTGGCAGATCACGCGCGAGGAGCAGGACAAGTTCGCCACCGCCTCGCAGAACAAGGCCGAGGCCGCCAAGAAGGCCGGCAAGTTCAAGGACGAGATCGCACCCGTCACCGTCAAGACCCGCAAAGGGGAGACGGTGGTGAGCGAGGACGAATATATCCGCGAGGGCGCCAAGGTCGAGGATGCGGCGAAGCTCAGGCCCGCCTTCGACAAGGAAGGCACCGTGACTGCCGCCAACGCCTCGGGCATCAATGACGGCGCCGCAGCCGTCGTGATGATGACGGCGAAAGAAGCGAAGAAGCGCGGGCTCAAGCCGCTTGCCCGCATCGCCTCCTGGGCGACGGTGGGCGTCGACCCCAAGATCATGGGGACCGGCCCGATCCCCGCCTCGCGCAAGGCGCTGAAAAAGGCCGGCTGGGGCATTGCCGACGTCGAGCTAGTCGAGGCCAACGAGGCCTTCGCCGCGCAGGCCTTGGCGGTGAACAAGGACCTTGGCTGGGACACCAGCAAGGTCAACGTGAACGGCGGCGCCATCGCCATCGGTCACCCGATCGGCGCCTCGGGCGCGCGCGTGCTCGTCACGCTGCTGCACGAGATGCAGAAGCGCGATGCCAAAAAGGGCCTCGCCACGCTCTGCATCGGCGGCGGCATGGGCATCGCCATGTGCGTGGAGCGGGACTGATCGCCGGCCCGCCTGACGCGAGCCTTCATTGGGTGTCCTCGCGGCTTCCCGCGGGGAAATCCGTGTTTTGAAACCCGGCCCCACAAGAGCGCTTCTTAACTGATGGGAAGGGTAGCTTTGGTCACGGGGGGAACGCGCGGCATCGGCGCCGCGATCTGCAAGGCTCTGAAGAAGGCGGGCTACAGCATCGCCGCCAACTATGGCGGTAACGACGGTGCGGCCAATGCCTTCAAGAAGGAGACCAAGATCCCAGCCTACAAATGGGACGTGGGCGACTACGTCGCCTGCGGCGAGGGCATCGTCATGGTCGAGAACGAGGTCGGGCCCATCGAGGTGCTGGTCAACAATGCCGGCGTCTCGCGGTCCTATACGAACTGCTAGTCATCACCGGCAGCATCACCGCCGAGGAGTACATCCTGTTTGTGTCCCGCGCTAAGAGCTTCGAGGACGTTGACCGGGTGTCGGAACTCATCGTGTCGTTCCGCGCGCTCAGCGACGAGCAACGTGCCCAAGTATCTAGGCGCTGCCGAGAGTTCATGATCGGGGGGCCCCGTCGGAGGAGCATAAATGCCCCATGAAAGATGGAGGGCGAGATGAGGGTAGCCCTTCTCATACTGACCATTCTGACGCTCTTCGTGGCGCACTCAGATGCTCGGGCAACTTTCAACTGCTTTGAGACCTGTGCCTTCCGAAAACCTCATCCGCTGGATTCGCAGTAGAAAAGAGAATCGGATCATGATCGAAACTGATGGCGACCTTCTTCAGACTTTTGCTCGGATATATGTGGGACTGCTTTCGTTCGCATGAACGATTGAAAGCCGAAATCCTCATCCTTCGCCATCAGCTGAACATTCTGCACCGAAAGGCTCCGAAAAAAATGCGGCTTTCCGGCGGTGATCGGGCGTTGTTCGTCTGGTTGTATCGGCGTTTCCCCGATATCGGCAACGCCGCGGCGATCGTGCGTCCTGAGACAATCATTCGCTGGCACCGGATGGGTTTCCGCGCCTGGTGGCGCTGGAAATCTCACAATCCAGGCGGCCGGCCCGGAATTGATCAAGAATCCCGAGATCTCGTGCGCCGTATGTGCGAGGAAAATCCGCTTTGGGGCGCGCCGCGGATTCATGGCGAACTGCTCAAGCTCGGCTTTGATGTCGCACGTTTGGGACGCCATCAGGATGGCTCCCTCCAACTGGAGGTTTCAGCGAGTTATCACGTTGCGGAATCACGGAACGGCGCCAGGCCGCACTCGTCACGGCCTTTTGAAAGGAAGTCCGAACTAGATCTCATATGATGGGGCATCAAGACACCGCGCGCGTTTGGCCGCTCATCCCGCGCGACCGACCGCACGTGTGGCAGTGTGGGCCAATGCCCGACAAAGAACTGATCAGCCGCTGGTTCGCTCTTTTTCCCCAGCTCGCCAAGCTGGAAGCCGCGCATAGGAACGAGTTGCTGGCCGCCATACGGTTCAACCGGCTGAATGAAGCCGACGTCGCCTATCGGCAGGGGCAGACCTGCCATGACTATGTCATGTGCATCGAGGGCCGGACACGCGTGTTCAAGACCTCGGAGTCCGGCCGCGAAATCCTGCTCTACCAGGTTGGCCCGGGTGAGACCTGCGTGCTCACCACGTCCTGTCTGATGGCCGCCAGCGGGTTCCCGGCGGAGAGCACGGCCGAGACAGATGTGCTGCACGCCGCACTGCCCGCCTCTGTATTCCATCGGCTGATGGGCGCCTCGCCGCCCTTCCGTCAATTCGTGTTCGACAACTATGGCGACCTCTTGTCGAGCCTCATCACCCTCGTCGACGAGGTGGCCTTTACCAGTCTCGATCTCCGGCTCGCACGGCGCCTGCTGTCCGAAGCCGACGACCAGGACAAGGTGCTCAAGACCCACCAGCAGCTCGCCCACGACCTCGGCAGCGTGCGTGAGGTAGTCAGCCGCATTCTCAGCGACTGGGAGCGGAGGGGCTGGGTGCACGCCTCCCGCGGCAGCATCGAGGTGCTGAATCCCGGGGCGCTTGCCAAGTATGGCGCAGAGCAAATGTGACTGCGGTCACATACGCTAGCCTGCACCAGGTTTAGAATTCGTCCCCAGGAAACCCCCCGAAAACGCTCAAGGAAGCTAAAGAAATGATTCACCTTAGTTCTGATCGAGGCCTTGCCTCGATCGCACGCGCCACGGCGATGGCAGTGGCGTTCTGCTTTGGTGCTGCTTTGGTGCCTGCAATGGCCGCCGATGAGCACCCGACGCCGGCGACGGCTGCGAAGGGCGAGTTCGACAAAAGCTGCGCCATGGGTCTGGCGGAAGGCCAGACAGTGAAGACCGATTGCTCCGTCAATTGGACCGCCCCGGACGGGAAGGTCTATTGCTTCTCGACGGAGGACTCGAAGGCCGCCTTCCTCAAGAACCCGGACGAGAACCTTGCCAAGGCGAAGGAGTTTTTCCTCGCCAAGGATCTTGCCAAGACCAACGCCGCCCCTGCCGCCGCTGCTCCGTCCGGTGGCGCGGCCAAGCCCTCAAAGGCGTTCACCGAGGACGACGTGAATGCGGCGGTGAAGAAAGTGGTGGACGAGAGGACGAAGGACGGCACCTTCGTGTTCCACGATCCCAAGCTCGACGCCGACCTCAATCTCGTCTTCGAGCAGATCAAGATCGTGCGCGGCATGGAAGGCTATGGCTGGTTCGCCAATGTCATCTTCCACGACAAGGACGAGCCCAAGAAGCAATACGCCATCGACTTCTGGTTCAAGCCGGAAGGGCAAGACCTGAAGCTGATGGACATCCGCGTGCAGAAAGGTCCAAAGCAGGAGGGCGACGGCTATGTCATGATCACGCGCCTGCCGGTGGCCTGGTGGTGGCTCCCCATCCAGGAGCACCCGGGCGACATGGAGGTGACGCGCGCCTGGCAGGTGATGGGCGCGATCCATGATTACATCGCCACGCACAAGGACAAGGATGGCCATCTCGACATCAAGGACGACAAGACCGGCGAGACGCTGCCGCTCGACTTCGTGGAGATCCACCAGCCGGTGCGCCACCTGAAGAAGGAAGGGGAGTATTTTGCCTGCACCGACTTCCGCAAGCCCGGCAGCAAGGACGAGTATTATGACATCGATTTCTGGGTGAACCAAAAGACTGGCAAGCTCGAAGTCGACAACGTTAAAGTTCACAAGGTGCCCGTGCAGGAAGACGGCGTCTGGACGCAAGTCCCCCGCTACAATTTCGATGGCATGGACATCGAAGAAACCAACTGATCACGCAAGGGACCAGACCCGGGAAGCGATCGAGAGTTTGCCTATCGAGCCTTCGTACGGTCACAGAGTCGGGACCCCGCGGTCGCAAGCTCTCGGCGAAGTGACTGAGTGTGAATACGCCTGGCATGTGCACGATGCTACGGTGGACGAGGAACAGCTGACTAGGAACAACCTTGTTCCAAAGAAGCCCTCCATTGGTTGCGTAATTCAAACCGGAGAGTGGCGATGACCTCCAAGAGGATGCTTCTGGCAAGCATGACAATAGTGGCGACCACCCTTTGGGCGGCGATTTCATTCGCCGCCGACCGCATTCCATTCGATCAAAAGGCCTTTGAAGCAGCACAAACAGCAGGCAAATCGATCTTGGTCGACGTCTCAGCACCCTGGTGTCCTACATGTCGTGCGCAAAAGCCCATTGTCGAGAAGCTGTCATTGCTTCCGGAGTACAAGGATCTGACGATTTTCGATGTGGACTTTGATACTCAGAAGGACGTGCTGCGTAATTTGCAAGTTCAGCGGCAGAGCACATTGATAGTGTTCAGGGGCGCCAAGGAGATAGACCGTTCCGTCGGCAGTACTGACCCCAGCGCGATTGGCGATCTCCTGAAGGAGGCAATCTGAGCGTTCTCCATGGGCGCTGGTGTCATCGGTCTCGCCTTTCTCGCAGGCCTCCTGTCGGTGCTCTCGCCATGCGTGTTGCCGCTTCTTCCAATCGTGTTTGGAGCTGCTGCTTCTGCACATCGGCTGGGGCCAGTTGCGCTCGCGGCGGGCGTCGCGATCTCTTTCGTCGCGATCGGACTGTTCATCGCGACGATTGGGTTTTCGATTGGACTCGATGCGGGTCTGCTCCGATCGGCTGCAGCGGTTCTCCTGGTCCTGATTGGCTTTGTTCTCATTATGCCTTCGCTTCAGCAGCGGGTAGCAGTTGCAGCGGGTCCCGCGAGCAATTGGGCGGAACAGCAATTTGGAGGCTTTTCGATACCTGGGATTGCAGGCCAATTTTGCGTTGGCTTGTTGCTTGGCGCAGTGTGGAGCCCTTGCGTTGGCCCCACGCTCGGCGCGGCATCGGTGCTGGCGGCACAAGGAAAGGACCTTGGCCAGGTGGCCCTGTCGATGCTGGTGTTCGGTATCGGCGCGGCCCTTCCGCTCCTCGTTCTGGGGCTATTGTCGCGGGAAGTTTTGATGCGATGGCGCAATCAGCTGCACGCGGCGGGGACCGCTGCAAAGATGGCGCTCGGCGTAATTTTGATAGTGACCGGCGTTTCAATTGCGAGCGGTCTCGACAAGACGTTGGAAGAAAAGCTCGTTGCTGCGTCTCCGGCATGGTTGACGGAGCTAACGACACGCTTTTGAGTGCCAAGCCCTTGCTTTTAAAGCTACGCGACCCCGTATTGGAAGTCGGTGGCGTTCCGCACCGACATTCGCCGCTAGGTGTGGACGTCCGCTTATGGCACGAAGCGGACCAAGGTTCAGCCGGGAAGGGAAGTCCGCTATCGGGTTCAATGCGGACATTAAGCTCTCGACTGCGATTAGCCCTCATTTATGAGGACACGGCGGGCTCCCTTCGGTCGTAGGAGAGGATTGCTGACGCATGTCAGCCTAGGTTGGGGAGTCATTCAAATCCACTGACATATGATGGCGGCGAGTGCAAGTCCTGAGAGGTAGTTTTGGGCGTGGCGATCATATCGGGTTGCGATGCGTCGCCAGTTTTTCAACTTGCAGAACCTGCGCGATGACATTTGCGGCGCCGATAGGTCTTTTGATCGAGCGGGTATGGGGTCCGTCGGGTGGCGGTTGATGGGATAACAGCCTTGATCTTTCGTCGCTTGACCCAGTTACGAAAACTGTCGGGCCACCGCCAACGATCTTGCCGGCTCGCTGCAAGGTTTCTCCGGCGACTAGCGCACGACGCCCGCGCGAGTGGCACGATGGGAAGGGCCTCAGAAGTTCGAACCTGAAAGGCTCCAATTTCGATGGCGCGAACATGATGGTCCGATCCTAGCGCCTCCCATACGTGAAGGATTGGGGGCGCACCCTCATTCAGAGCAGCCCACCCCGAGCCCGGGTCGAGCACTCGCTTCGCCCCGACGGTCTTGAGTGTGAGATCGATTTGCCGCGAAGCGAAGCAGCTGGATAGCCTATCAAGAGGGCTAAGCCATGTGCGGTCGCTATGACAACCTGATGCCTTGTGATTCGAGCGGTGCGAATACCTCGTTCGAATTTTCCGACCCAAGGGTTCGCTGTATGGGTTAGCCGGGCCACGGCGGGTAGGCCTTGGACGCGGCGGGGGTCACTGAGCGAATCCACGCGATAATTTTCCAGAGGTCATCTGAGGTCTTGATGGCGTTACCCATGGCCGGCATCGGGCCGACCACGGCGCCCTGTGCATTCGGTTGGTGGTCTGCACGTCAATGGCCGCTAAAGCCGGCAGGTCTCCTATCATTGTGGGTTCGGTAAACGGATGCCCCAACTCGATCCCTCTCCCAGAAGCTTGCGGCTGCTGGCCGAGGACTACGACCGCTGGCTTGGCTCCGGTTCAACAGCTGATGAACTGCGCACGCTACTGCGGCCCTATGATGCCGACCTCATGGATGCCTACGCTGTGAGCCGGGTTGTCAACAGCGTCAAAAATGACAACGAAGAATGCATACAGCCCCTCCCTGAGTAAATCCCTAAGGTGCTAAGCTGCCAATCCCATTTCTGAACTGGCTTCTACCCGCGATGGTTCGACCGAATGCACCGTCACACCTTTCACGACGGCATAAATGGCCGGGATGACCATGAGAGTGAGCACCACTGGGCTTTGGCTCCGTTTCAATGGCTGATGAGCTGCGCGTGCTGCTGTGGCCTTACGATGCCAACCTGATGGATGCGTGTGCGGTGAGCCGCGCGGTCAACAGCGTCAAGGACAACGAGGAAGGCCGGCTTCGTGGCTGGACGTTCCGGCACCCACGGCCTACGTCCGCGCGCCTCGGCGACGCTTTCGCCCCTGTATCAGCGCGAGCGGATGCCTTCCGCGATCACAAATTAATCACATCGGCGTTGATTTTGACGAGAGATCATTTGTGTTCCCGAGGTTCTTCCCTTTCCTTCCGGGTAGCTGCTGCTTTGCGCGCCAACTCGCTGCGGTCAGCGGCGGTTCGGCCGGTGCTCGGCCGCTTGCCCAACTCGGTCCAGTGCGATTCGGACATGTGAACGCCGTAATGCTCGGCCGCCTTCTTGATGTTGGCGAACGCCAATTTACGATCTTCGTCCGAAACATCGGTCGTTTGATCGAAACGAGCGATCGCGTTTCTAACGTGACTGGCGTCAGTCATCGGTTCTTTGCGTTGTTTTGGGTATGCGAAGACGCTGGCTGGTAAATCACTTCGTTCAGTCAGCTTTCCGCGCTTTTCATGCGATTTCCAAGTCGTTTGCATCAATTTAACCTCCAGAACTTTCCGGTGAACTATTGCAACGGATTTGACGGCGTTTGGTTCCGTCACGGAATGGATCACAGCGATGTTCTGATCCTCGGCGCTGGTCCGACGGGCCTAGTTCTGGCGCTCTGGCTGCACCAAGCTCGGCGTCGAGGTGCGCATCGCGACAAGACGGCCGAGGCTGCAGCGGGGCCACAAGAGGGGCCGCCGCATCTTCGCGGGCCTGAGGGCGGTGAGACGTCTGTGCGCGGCGCGGCGGCGAGACATCGTGTCATGCCTCGTTAACGGGCCTTAGGATTATCGAGAGCGCGTTTGCTGCTATCGCGCTGCGTGCCGACCTATGTTGGTCGGTAAGGACCTATGTTGGTCGGTAAGGTGGCGACCTTATGACTCGACCCCGATTTCGGCCTCTAGACGAACAAGGACCGAAAGCGAGGCGGTCACGAGGCAGGTCTTTTCGCCCTTCTCGAGCATCCGCCTTGCGCGCTCCGGGTCTGCACCCTTTGGAAGTCTGAGCTTCGGCCTGAGAATGATCTCTGTGAAGCGGGTGGCCCCGTCCTTGCGGTCGACGGTTCCGCTTCCCGACAACTCAAGCGACAGGAAGTCGAACTTGGAAGCCTGCGCGACCGCTTGAAAGGTGAACATGAAGCAGGTTTCTACAGCGGCGAGCAGGAGATGCTCCGGGCTCCATGCATCGCCGGGGCCGTCATAATCCTTCGGTGGCGCCGACCGTAACGGAGGCATTCCGCCTGCTAAGAGCGTTGCATAACCTTTTGGATCACCGGAAAGGGCGACCTCGTACTGATGTGGCAATGGCTTCATCTTCTGCTCAATTCCTCAAACTATCTGAGTGTAATGCTGCTTCTCAATGCTCGCACGATAACGCGAGGTTCCTCATGCGGAGCGCCCGGGTGCAGGCCGATTAGCAAGGCTCTTAGCAGCGGGATACGGGCGGCCTTCGTAGCGCAGCCGGAGAACGCACTCTTGGAACAAGGAGCAACCTCTCTGCAATCAATCTCAAGCTCCCTTCTAGGATAGCCATCTCTGTCGGCTCCGAAACATGATGATCTTCGGATGCTCCGGAGCGAGATCGGTCCCCGACGATGACGCGATCTTCGTCTATCGGGAAAAGGCGATGCGCCGATGGCTGCGTGATGGGCGAAGATAGCGTCCAACGGTGCGAGCGGAGGGCATCGCCTCTATAAAGCGCGCCACCAATAGAGCCCCCCCGCTAATAGGCCGAGCAGCAGGATAACCGTGATGCTATTCGATGCGAGGATCAGCGACCCCGCCAATGACCACAAATCTCTGACGAGAACGCCTAAGCGATCAATTATTCCCGAAAAAAGGCCGAGCGCGTACATCTCATTCCGCTCATTCGGCTGGCGCGCTCTCGTGCCGAGGCGCAATTCGCATTTAACGCGCTGGCGTGGGCAACTTCAAGCCACCTCGTCGCAACGGTATCAAAGGACGGCTTGCGCGTGCTGGCGATGCGCGCGAGCCTGTCGCAACAAGTGAGCCGGGCTCACCTCGAACCCAGCGCAAGCTCGGTCCTTCTCGGCTCGGTCCTCCTAGCGGAGTTGTGCCGCTCCGGAATTTCACGCGCCGCAAAGTTTTCCGGTCGGGGTTGACGTGCCGTGAGCGCGCCCAAGGCCGGAGGAACCCCCATGCGACCGCCGCAATTGATATGCATCAGCGCTCTATTGCGCAGAGCTGGAAACGAAAACAAAAACGGAGGACCAAATGGTTCGCAAACTCTCTCTCATTTGCGCAGCAGCGGCTGCCCTTTTGTTTCCAATAACGACGTTCGCCGGTGGCGGGTATGGGCACGGTTATGGCGGGCGTTATGGCGGATACGGGCGCGGCTATGGCGGGTGGGGGCGCGGCGGGTACGGGCGCGGTTTTTATGGCGGGTACGGGCGCGGTTATGGTTATGGCGGGTACGGGCGCGGTTATGGGGGGTACGGGGCACCTCGCGGCACCGCTACCATCCTCGGGAAATGAAACCCTAAGCTGCGCAAGGTCGTCATGAACGTCGCCGTCCTGAACTTGGCCTATTTCGGTCTCGAGTTCACGGTCGCCTTGATCATCGGCTCGGTCTCGCTGTTCGCTGACAGCGTCGATTTTATTGAGGACGCCTCGATCAATCTCCTGATCGCTGCAGCACTCGGGTGGAGTGCGACGAGCCGAGCGCGCTTGGCATGGCGCTAGCCGTTATCCTGCTCGTTCCCGGGCTCGCCACGCTGTGGACGGCGGGGGAAAGTTCATGTCCCCTGTGCCGCCTGCGCCGCTGCCCCTGACCCTGACTGGCGCCGGAGCGCTTGCCGTCAATGTGACGTGTGCCCTAATGCTGGCGCGTTTTCGCGCCCATGGTGGCAGTCTGACCCGCGCGGCCTTCTTATCGGCGCGCAATGACGCTGTGGCAAACATCGCAATCATCGGGGCCGGACTGCTCACAGCCTACACGCTGTCCGCATGGCCGGACCTCATCATTGGGCTGGCCATAGCGGCGATGAACGCCGGTGCCGCGCACGAAGTTTGGAGCGCGGCGCGAGAGGAACACCGAGGACCGCGAGCTCGCTTTCGCCAATATAAAAAAGGCTGAGAGCGATTGGCGCGTGTGCTGGGCTCCTTAGCTTTCGTGAGTGCGCTACACCGAGCTCCTCTTCGTCGCTTAGGACCTTCACTTGAACTTCGCCGCATGAGCGATCGATTGCAACGAGGACAGCGGATATCGACCTCCCTGCAATCGTTGGATCATAGTGCCAAAAGCGGAGCGGGTTTTACGACTTCTTCTTGGGCAGGTCTGTGACGCTAACCAAATCAACCGTGAGGCTGTCATCAATCGCTTTGAGTGCCAGGTTGGACTCGTAATACTTCTGGTCATTCATCAACTTGATCGCTTGTTCGATGTGCCCGGAAGCGGATGCAAGCGGCATCCAAATGCGATTGTACATAACCTCGACTTCTCCGAGACGCAACTTCTCCATCGCCTCCTTTTGCTCGCCGTTCTTAAAATGCTCGTTGGCCTTGGCGATGCGTGCCTGCTTTTCCGGAGTGGACACGAAATCATCGGCGACCACGAGCTGGCCGTCGACGGGAACCATTTCAGCTTTTGCCGTCTCAGACGTGGTTCCAAGCTCATTGCCTTGTGCCAACTCGGTCGTCTTGACGGTAAACGTCGGTGCTTCTAGCTCCGCTTTGGCAACAGAGGCTTTTGCCTTGGTGATCATGTCCGAGGCCAGCTTTGGGTCGCCATTGAAGATAGCCACCCGTGCTGCAGCGATCTCGCGAATCGCATCGTTGCCGTTCTGCGAGAACTTCATCATGTCCTTAGCTTCCGCGTCCGGCTTGGCGGGGGCGGCGGGGGCTGTGGCCTCCGGTGCATTTGAAGGGGCTTGTGCGAGAGCCGGGTAGGCGAGCAAAGACAAAGCGAAGGCGGAGGCCATTGCCGGCACCGCCAGATGTTTGCAATTCATGGGACACTCCCGTGTGTATGGATGGACGTGTTGACGTCGACGGATGCGCGAGAACGCATCAGCCAATCTAAACATGTACGATCTCGAGTTACTCCGCGCTTTCCGCGTAATTAATCTTTGCTAATTGTTGGGCCGGTTATTCGACGATGTTGCCGACACGCGTTCGACTGCCCCGCAGATGCACCCCGCCGTGTCCATGCACATAAATGCGTATAAGAGTGAGCGGAAGTGTGATCCGCGATTGCCGCTCATTGGAGGTCTTCCCATGTCAGGAACGGGCTAGAGTTCGAGCAGAACGGAAGCCGTTGCAATCTTCCATGATGTTCCATCCTTTGAACGCGCCATCGACGACATGCCGACGGCGACCATGTCGATATAACCGTGCTCGCGAATGCGCGTAATCGTAAGTCACGGCCGCAAATCCTCCTAAGCGTCGGCGGTCGCACTCTTATGCAAGGAGGCTTTATACTAACCTCCGCTCTAAGAGTTGGTTCTGGCTATAATCTGATCTTCGCGAGCTCTGCGAGCGATCGAGTGGTGTCGCTTAGCATGCTCTCGTTGATGCCGTCATAGTCCCACTGATCGAAGGGGGTCATCTGATAGGCAAAAACCGCCGAGCCGTCCTTGACGTTGCGGGCGAAGATCGTCATCGACCATTTATTGACGAACCAGGGCACGGTTTACGTGTTCGCGAACGTGTACATGTATCCCGAGGTGCCCGGCACCATCGGCAAGATCAAGAAGTACGATGTCTTGACTGGCAAGACGTTGTGGGAAATCCCGGATCCGTATCCGAACTGGGGTGGCACCGGCTCCGGGGTCGGGAAGAAGTGGCAGCGATCGGGGTCTGGGTGTTCGTCTCCCCGTGGGCGCTGCGTGTTAGTACCGAGCCTAAAATCCTGCGGAATGACCTCATTGCATTGCTCGTGATCCTCGCGCTTTGGTCAGGATTGCTCGAGCATGGTTCCGGCCAGGTCACCCCGATTTCAGGCAATCAGTCATCCGAAACCACTATCCGCGTCAAAGTGAGCAATCCCGCCCGAAAAATGTCTGGTCGAGAAAATTCCCTTCCCCTCCGTCAGGTGAGGGAGCCTGTGCTGAGCGAAGCCCAATTCAATGAACTATTTCCTCAAGTACCTCGGCTCCCAAACGATGCCTAGGCCTAAAGGAACCTTTCAGGGCAAAGTCGAGTTGGCTCCTTGAGCCGCCGTCGAGGGGCGGGTTTTATCGAGAAGCCCCAAAGGGAGGAAGCACTATGAAGAGTCTCGTTTCGATGATCGTTGCAATGGGTCTTTCGTTTGCCTTCACCGGAACTGCGTTTGCCAGCGGCCCGCAGCGGAGCAGTCCCCCGGACAACAAGGCTGATTGTGAGAAGGCCCATATGAAGTGGGATGACACCGCCAAGAAGTGCAGCAACGAGTAAATGCAGCACGCTTTAACGCGCTACAGAATTCTTGCACATGCCGTAATGTCTTGGGCAGCGCGAGGGCGCGACGGTCGAGCGGCCGTCGCGCGAATTCCCCGCGGCAGAGCTTGAGGTGCTCCAGGAGCAACGCGGTCCGCAGTGCAATGGGCTGGCCGTTGGCATAGAATGTGCCCAGCATGCGGCCGACGACACTTGTCAATCGCATCGCTTGCAAGCCTTCATCTCTCGGAGCGGAGACACTACGTAATTACTATGCGCCCACGCTCCGCAGCTTTTTTCTTTGTCTCTTTGATGCTCCTCGTCACGGGTTCGGGCCAAGCAGCGGAGGTCACATATTTTCCCGTACCGCAAGGGGATCACCCGCACGACGTGGCACCTGCACCTGACGGCACCGTCTGGTACACGGGCCAAGGTACTGGTGTACTAGGACGGCTCGATCCCAAGACCGGCAAGGTCGAGCGGATTGCGCTTGGCAAGGGCTCAGCGCCGCACGGTGTGATCGTTGGGCCTGACGGCGCTCCCTGGGTCACCGATGGCGGTTTGAACGCCATTGTCCGAGTCGATCCTTCAACGAAAGAAGTGAAGACCTGGCCGCTGTCGGCGTCCCGCGCTAATGCCAACCTCAACACCTCAGCCTTTGATGGAAAGGGGCGCATCTGGTTCACCGGTCAGGCCGGCATTTATGGCCGTCTCAATCCTGCGAGTGGAGAGATGACGGTGTGGGACGCGCCCAAGGGCGCAGGTCCTTACGGCATCACCGCGACGCCTTCAGGGGAGATCTATTACGTCTCGCTCGCAGGGAGCTTCCTCGGCAAGGTTGATCTTGAGAGCGGCGCGACGACGGTGATCGAGCCAAAGACGCCTAAAGCAGGCACACGGCGGGTCTGGTCCGATTCCAAGGGCCGGCTCTGGGTCAGCGAATGGAATGCCGGCAATCTCAGCCTGTACGATCCAGCAAGCCGGAGCTGGAAAGTCTTCAAGCTTGCCGGCGAGCAGCCGCATGCTTACGCCGTCTACGTCGATGACGCGGACAAAGTGTGGGTGAGCGATTTCGGCGCGAACGCGATTCTGCGTTTCGATCCGGCGAGCGAGACTTTCCAAAGCTTTCCGAGTAACCGCGACGGTGCCAATGTGCGTCAAATGGCAGGCCGCTCAGGTGAGGCCTGGGGCGCCGAATCCGGCACCGACCGGCTCGTCGTGATCCGTTACCAGCCAACCGCGGAAAGCGATAGCCATTAGGTGTCCACGTACCTGGGGACAGGAGTTGTATCGTTGAGGGTGAAACAAGCCAGCACGGCAGAGCCTTGTTTCCCACGGGCAGCCCAGATGATCGATCTTGTTGAACGAGCCGGTCGTTTCCGGTCATGACGCCTTCATGAGTGCGCTGCCGGCGTCCTCACCTGCGGCGGCAAATGGGACAATAAATGGTCGATGACGATCTTCGCCCCCCGTCAAAGACGGCACCACTGCGGTTTGGGCCTATCAGAACATGCAGACCGACATGGATGTCGTTCATGTCGATCTTCTCGGCCCAGTCCACGGTCACATATTTCGTGGCGCGGCAAGAAGGTGAAGGTCCTCACCCACTTCGACCGTAACGGCTCTATGGGCGGTAAAGACCAGCAGCCCGGTTCGGTCGATCCCAAAGAGCCGAACATCTTCTGCCCCCGGCGGCCGGAACGGGTAGGATTGTGGTCGTACCGATCGCGCGCCATCGGACTATGACGGCATCAACCAAAACATACTGACCGACATGGATCTTGACGGCAATAACGTGAAGGCTCTCGCCCCACTTCGACCGTGGCGGTTTTGCCTATGTGCTGGACGTAGAAGCCACGATAAATCAAATTCGATCTAGATAACGAGAACGAAACCATTCGCATTACCGTGAGAGAGTTCGGCAATGCGAAGCTCTCGGCGAGTTTGCTATGGCCGAACAGCGCCAGAGCAGGACCATAAGATCGATCTGGCGACTGCCCTTGGCGATGACGTACCGGACCTCAGCGGCTCACGAGGCGGAGCGCGTAAGTGAGGCCGCTGAGTCCCCGGGGTCGGGTGGAATGAGGAGACCTCACCAAGTCACCGAGGAAGCAGGATATGCCCGACAAGCCACTTGGATGCCGAGCACAGAAAACGGTGAAATCCACAACCGCGCGGAGTGCCTGAGAGCGTGTTCGCCTTTCCCCGGCAGCGCAAAGAGCCGCTTACCGACGCGAACCACGTCAGGAACGCGCTAGTGGGCTTCGATCAGGTCGAAGGTGCCTCCGACGCCGATTGTGAGCTCGCCTTCGCCAACATCAAGAAGGCGGCGCAGCATTACGGCGTCAGCGTGAGAGAGAACAGCTGGCGCGAGCTCGGCAGCAGGCCGCGCAGCTAAGAACGCGCCTGTTGCCGCGTCACGATCCTGAGGGGGGCCAGCTGGTCCCCCAGCCGTTTTGTGCTGGCAGTGGCTGGGGGGCCAGCCCTACCCAGTGGCTTATCCACTGTCGATAAGCTCAGCAACGAGCTGCCGAGTGTAGGATTGATCATGGCCACGAATGCTCCACCCTCTGCAAGTGCTTTGTCCGCCAAATCGGTAGCTGCTGCTGCGGGGGATGATCTGCCGAACGGCCTGACGAGCGACGAGGCGCACCGCCGGCTGGAGAAGTTCGGCCCCAACGCGATGCCGGATACGAGCGTTCATCCGTTGCGCATGGCGCTCGAAAAATTCTGGGCGCCGGTTCCGTGGATGCTCGAGGCTGCGATCGTGCTCCAGGTCGCGCTTGGTGACTATGCCGAGGCCGGAATCATTGCCGGTCTCCTGGTGTTCAATGCTGCTCTCGGGCTGTTCCAGGAAGGGCGCGCCCAGGCAACCCTTGCCGCACTGAAGTCGCGGCTCGCATTGACCGCGTCCGTTCGGCGCGACGGCGTATGGGAGACCGTGGCCGCCGCCGAGCTGGTGCCAGGCGACGTGGTTAAGCTTTCACTCGGCGGTGTGGTTGCCGCGGATGTGCACCTTACCGATGGAGAAATCCTGCTCGACCAATCCATGCTCACCGGCAAATCGGTGCCGATCGAAGCCGGCGCGGGCTTTCGAACATATGCAGGGGCGTTGGTACGGCGCGGCGAGGCGGTGGCGGAGGTCACCGCGACCGGAGCGCGCACCAAGTTCGGCCGCACCGCGGAGCTCGTCCGCACCGCCCATGTCGTAAGTTCCCAGCAGAAGACGGTTCTGCGCGTGGTCCGCAATCTCGCGGCGTTCAACGGCGTCGTCATCGTGATGCTGGTAGCCTACGCCTACCTTCTCAAGATGCCGCTTGCCGAGATCATCCCCCTCGTCTTGACGGCTGTCCTCGCATCGATACCGGTCGCGCTGCCGGCCACCTTCACTCTCGCGTCGGCGCTCGGCGCGCGGGCCTTGGCAAAGCTGGACGTCCTTCCGACCCGCCTTTCCGCGGTGGACGAAGCGGGAACGATGGATGTCTTGTGCGCCGACAAGACAGGCACGTTGACGCGCAACGAGCTGACGGTAACCACAGTCCGTCCCATGCCCGACTTTGACGCGGCGCACGTTCTGGCGCTGGCCGCGCTCGCTAGTTCGGATGGCGGGCAGGACCCGGTAGACGGAGCCATTCGGTCTGCCGCCTTGGGCAAGCCTGTCTCCGACGCACCTAAGCTCGTCAAGTTCGTTCCGTTCGATCCGGCGACGAGGATGTCCGAGGCGACGGTCGCGGACCCCGGCGGCGGGACGCAGCGTGTCGTGAAGGGCGCCTGTGCCGTGGTCACTGGCCTCGCCCAGCCGTTGCAGACCGCGACAGCGGCGGCAAACGAGCTTGAGGGACAGGGTTTCCGGGTACTGGCGGTCGCGGCCGGACCGCCGGCGGCGATGAAGGTAGTCGGGCTCATCGCGCTGAGTGACCCTCCTCGGACAGATTCCGCAGCGCTCGTCACCGAATTGCACGGGTTGGGCGTGCGCACCGTGATGGTGACGGGGGACGCGCCGGCGACCGCAGCCATCGTGGCTCA
The DNA here is from genome assembly GCA_963804515.1 of uncultured Alphaproteobacteria bacterium. Taxonomy (GTDB): domain Bacteria; phylum Pseudomonadota; class Alphaproteobacteria; order Rhizobiales; family Methyloligellaceae; genus Methyloceanibacter. The sequence continues at coordinate 158,493 of CAWDQR010000003.1, forward strand.
CGCAGTGGGGCTCGATGGAGCCGTCTGTCCGCCCGGGCCGATCCCAGACGACGTACGCCCCGAGGCATTCGCGGTCTTCGCCGGTGTCCTGCCGGAGGACAAGTACAAGCTCGTCAAGGCGTTCCAGAGGGGCGGTCGGACGGTCGGCATGTGCGGCGACGGCGCCAACGACGCGCCGGCGCTGCGCCAGGCGCAGATCGGGATTGCGGTCTCGACGGCAACAGACGTCGCCAAATCGGCCGCCGGCATGGTGCTGACCGAGCCTGGACTCGCCGGTATCGTTGCCGCGGTCAAGGAAGGGCGAGTGACGTTCCAGCGCATCCTGACGTACACGCTGAACTCCATCATTAAGAAGATTGTGACGGTGCTCTTCCTGGCAGTTGGCCTGATCATGACTGGGCACGCGATTCTGACCCCGCTGCTGATGGTTCTCATCATGATCACCGGCGATTTCCTGTCGATGTCATTGACTACGGACGACGTGCGACCGTCTCCGATGCCGAATGCGTGGCGCGTCGGCAGCTTGATGATCGCGGGCGTCATCATGGGTATCTGCCTATTGGCCTTCTGCACCGGTGTCCTGGCCGTCGGCAAATTTGGAATGAATCTTGGAACCGGGGCGCTGAGAACCCTGGCCTTTACAGCCTTGGTGTTCGGGGGTCAGGCGACGATCTATGCCATTCGCGAACGTCGGCATCTGTGGGGCTCTCGCCCAAGCCTCTGGCTTGCCGCGTCATCTGTAGCTGATGTTCTGATCGCCTCGATATTGGCCGTCGGCGGAATCGCAATGGCGCCCCTGTCGGCCTTGGTCGTGGCCGGCACGCTTGCCGCAGCTTCTGTCTTCGCATTCGCCTTGGACATGGTGAAGGTTCCAGTATTCGCTCGTCTCAGGATCGCCTAGAGCGACACCTCATCGTCCCCAATGAATGAGCATGTCGGCGCTATCGCCAGGGAGACGCGGATCAGCTCCAGGGCCAGACGGGAGCGAGTGATCCGGGAAAGTTGTATCCCTCAAATGATGGACGCGACACATGCGGCCAGCACCGCCGAAAGGATGAAGATGAAAATCAATTCACAGGATTTTCGCGTCCGGGAAGGAGACGAGGTTAACCTCCGGAAGTGGCCCACGAAAGTGGAGCCCGTGTACCAGTCGAAGGAACACTATCAAAAGCTCCTGGGAGACCACGTTGCGCAACTGAGCTCGAGGCAGCAGCTTCTCTATGCATCCGACCGCTATGCCCTCCTGCTGATCTTTCAGGCGATGGATGCGGCGGGAAAAGATGGGGCCATCAAGCATGTGATGTCTGGGGTCAATCCGCAAGGCTGCCAAGTGTTCACCTTCAAACATCCTACCCCCGCCGAGTTGCAACACGATTTTCTCTGGCGCACCACCCGTGATCTACCGGAACGCGGGCGGATCGGCATCTTCAACCGATCCTACTACGAGGAGGTGCTGATCGCCCGCGTCCATCCGGAGATTCTCCGCGCCGAAAAGCTCCCGGACGCGCCGCACGACGACAAGCAGGTCTGGCACGACCGGTATCGTTCGATCGTGGATTTGGAGAAGCACCTCCACGTCAACGGAACCCGCATCATCAAGTTCTTCCTTCACCTTTCGAAGGACGAGCAGCGAAAGCGCTTCCTCGAACGCATCGACGAGCCTGAAAAGAACTGGAAATTCAGCCTTGCGGACATCGAGGAGCGGAAATTCTGGAAGCATTATGTGAACGCCTATGAGAAATGCCTTAGTGCAACAAGCACGCTGCACGCGCCCTGGTATGTCGTTCCCGCCGACGACAAAGAGAACGCTCGGTTGATTGTATCCCAAATTGTCCTTGATACGTTCGAAGGACTCAAAATGACTTACCCCAAAATGAACGCCAAGCGCCGGCAGGAATTGCAGTCGATCCGCAAGCGGCTCACGAAATGAAAACTCGAACCCTCTGCCGTAAGAAGGTAACACGCCCAGCCCAGTACAAAGCGCGGGTCACATCGCCGTGCTCGAGCCGGTCGAGATTCGGTTTATAGACGACAGAGGCTGCAGCTCGATAACGGCCTTGACCTTTGCCTTTCGGCGGCGAAGGCGAGCGCTTCGACCATATCCCCGCGCGTGCCGGCGAGCGAACCGCGAATGGTGATGCAGTTCGCCACCACATCGAAGAGTGGGACCGGGAATTCGCCCAGCGGCAGGCCGACCAGGACGTAAGTACCGCGCTTCCGGCTTATGCCAACGCCCTGCTTGAATACGATGAGCGAGGGCGCCGGAATCAGGACGCCATGAGCGCTGCGGTCGTGTCCTTGGCCGTCTGCAGCTCGAGCTCGGCATTAATCTCGGCGCCGAGCAGAACGATGTAGAACGAGATGTAAAGCCAGAACAACAAGATGATGACGGCGCCAAGCGACCCGTAGATCCTATCGTAGTTGGCGAAGTTCGATACGTAGAGCGAGAACGCCGCCGAGGCGATCAGCCATAGCGTCGTGGCGAAGAGAGAGCCCACGCTCACCCAGCGCCATTTGGCGCTGCGGCGGCAAGGGCCATAGCGGTAGAGGAGCGCGAGCATGGAGAACACGAAGAGCGCGAGGATCGGCCAGCGCACCACACCGACGACGAGCTCGAAGTCGTGGGAATAGCCAGTGAAGGCGAACAGGATCGGCACGTAGAGGATGGCGAGAAGCATGACCACGCCCCCAAGAATGCCGATGATCGTGAAGGTGAAGGCATTCAAATAGTATTGGAATAGGCTCCGGCTCTCCGGCTCTTCATAAGCGATGTTCAGAGCAGCCAACATGGTTTGCGTGCCGGCATTGGCGCTCCAAAGCGCCAGGCCCAAGCTCACCGCAAGACTCCAGCCGAGCGTTCGGCCCGACGTTGCGGAGATACGGTGGATCTGCTCGATCACGATGTCGTAGGCTTGGGTGGGCAGCAGGGAACCAAGCATGCCGAAGTCCTGCTCCACGGTCGTTGGATCCGCAGTCAGACCATAGAGAGAGATCAGCGCCGACAGCGCGGGGAAGATGGCAAAGAGCGCGAAGAAGGCGCACCCAGCCGCCACCACCGAGAGATTGTCGCGATTGCTTTCGCTCCACACCCTTTGAGCAACTTGCCAACCTTTCAGCGGGATTTGGTAACGGTGCGTCGCGTCGCGGCCGTAGGGATCGAGCTTGCGGTTCATGGTTGATGAAGGATCGCGGAAACGCTGACGTCGAAAACATAATGCAGCGTCGAGCTCACAGTTCCGTCTGATAGCCGGTGGCAGGCAATTGAGTTGCAACGAACGGGCACGCATCGTAGAGATGCTCACTCTGGCCCTGTCTTTTGCACGCCTCGTGCATCGGAAAATCTTTCAGGCTTGGCGAATTAGGCTGCAAAGCGTGACGGTCGGACGGTGTACATCATCAATTCATGATCGGATCGTACAGATGGCAAGTCCTGTATCTGGATCTCCGGATTAATGACGTCCTGCTCCTCGCATCGAAGGCCCACCGGGAGCACAATTTCCGGGCGCGAGCCCTGCTCATAAGGCTCCGCCTGAAACAAACCGTTACAAAAAATCCTATTCCCAGACAATACGGAATGGTGGTCTGATGACCTCAGACATCGATTGCCGACAGCGTACCCGCTGCAGTGGGCGGGTTCTCTCTGATGACACATCATGCTAGTGACACCTCACGAGTAATCACAGCTCATCGGAGAGCGGGCCGCGGGCGCTATAAACAACCCGTGTCAAAATGACGGCCCGCCCATTGTTAAGCTGCCCCCTAATAATTGATCGCCAAATGTTTGACATTTGGCAAACCCGCAACGGCTTCGGCCCTCGGCCATTCGTTGCTGAGGGTACTTCACCACACTATCAAAACAACTCAACTCAGGGTCTTCGGTGACCTGAGTAAGCTAGGGAGAGGATAAGAAAATGAACTACCGTAAGTTTAGTCTTGTAACCGGCGGCCTCATCGCTTTGATGATGGGGCTCTCCGGTCAGGCTATCGCCGGCTCCGATGAGGAGCAGTTGGCGAGAATGAAGGATCCGGACCAGTGGCCCGCCCCCGGCCGTGATTTTTCACTCACTCGTCACAGCGATCTGAAAGACATCAACACCAGCAACGTCAACAAGTTGAACGTGATCTGGCTGCAAGGCACCAACGCTCTGCGCGGTCACGAAGGCCAGCCCCTCGTGATCAAGGACGTTGGCGGCAAGACCATGCTGTTCATGGTCAGCGGCTGCCCGAGCATGGCGAACTGCAACGTCGTGCAGGGCTTGGATCTGACCGATCCCGACAATCCGAAAGAGGTCTGGAACTATGTGAAGAAGACGGACCGTGACGAGTCGGCTGTGCCGCGCGCCTGCTGCGACACGGTCAATCGTGGCGGTTCCTACGCCGACGGCAAGTTCGTGTTTGGTACCCTCGACGGCTATTTGATCGCCCTCGACGGCCAGACCGGCAAGGAAGACTGGGTAGTCAAGAACGCTTGGCCGGAGCACGGTGAGACCAGCACTCCAGCTCCGCTGATCGCCGACGACAAGGTGATCATCGGCTTCGGTGGTGACGAGTTCGCCGCTCGCGGCCGCGTGACGGCCTACAACCTCAAGGACGGCTCGCAGGTTTGGCAGTGCCACTCGACGGGTTCCGACGCGGACGTGTGCCTGACCGCCGACACCAACAAAGCCAATCCTCAGTATGGCCAGGCTGGTTCCGATCTTGGCATCCACACCTTCCCAGGAGAGGACTACAAGCTCGGTGGCGGTGCTGCTTGGGGTTGGTACAGTTATGACCCCGAGACGAAGATCGTGTACTACTCGACCGGTAACCCGGGCCTGTGGAGCCCGTCCTATCGTTGCGGCGCCAAGACCCAAGAGGAATGCAACAGCGGCAAATGGGACAATAAATGGTCGATGACAATCTTCGCCCGCAACGTCAAAGACGGCACTGCGGTTTTTGCCTATCAGATGACCCCCTTCGATCAGTGGGACTATGACGGCATCAACGAGAACATGCTGACCGACATGGATGTCGACGGCAAGAAGGTGAAGGCCCTCACCCACTTCGACCGTAACGGCTTTGCCTATGTGCTGGATCGCACGGATGGCACTCTGCTCCGCGCCACGAAATATGTGACCGTGGACTGGGCCGAGAAGATCGACATGAAGACGGGCCGCCCGATCAAGGTGTTCGAGCATTCTCCGCTCGAGGTTGGCCGTAACACCTCAGCCTGCCCGTCAGCTATGGGCGGTAAAGACCAGCAGCCCGGTTCGGTGGACCCCAAAGAGGGGAGCATCTTCTACATGCCCACCAACAACTGGTGCATGGAGGACGAGCCGCAGCAGCGCACGCACACGAACCAGGGCACGGTTTACGTGTTCGCGAACGTGTACATGTATCCCGAGGTGCCCGGCACCACCGGCAAGATTAAGAAGTATGACGTCTTGACCGGCAAGACCTTGTGGGAGATCCCGGATCCGTATCCGAACTGGGGCGGCACCATGAACACGGACGGTGGTCTGGTGTTCTACGGCAGCCTGGGCGGCGACTTCCGCGCCGTCGATCGGCATTCCGGTAAGATCCTGTGGAGCCGCAAGCTCGGTTCCGGCATCATCGGCAACCCAGTCACTTGGAAAATCGGCGGCCACCAATATGTGGGCGTCTATTCCGGCATCGGCGGCTGGATCGGTTTGCCTGTGACTGCGGGTCTCGACCTCAACGACAAGTTCGGGGCCATCGGCGCCACGGCCATGGCGAAGGCCGCTGGGCTGAGCTTGATCCCGCAAGGCGGCGAGCTGAACGTCTTCAGGGTCATGGAGTAACCGGAGCCTCTAGACTAGATACTGGACGCCCGATGCCCTAGCGGAATCGGGCGTCCAACCGCCAGCGAGGTTTCCCGTCGGCCGTCTGACAGGTTCAGCTTCCCGTCATGAACCCGAAGCAGGAATAGCGCTCGCGGGCCCGCTTGCCTGCCTCTGGGTCGACCTTCTCGAGATAGTGCAGCACGACTTTCATCGATGCGTGCAGGCTATCGAGGCCGTAAAATCCGACCTTTGGCCAATAGGCCTCGATGATCCACAACTCGGTGAATGCTGGATTGAGATCGAAAGGGTACCTTGGGCCAAATTTTTGGCCTTGCCGAGTGTGTTGATAGGCAGGGCCCTCACCGGTTGTGCTGACGCACTGCCTGCGCGGGGCAACAGCACATTGCTGAAAACAGTGTGCCCCACACCAGTTCTTGTGAACACCGAGGCGTTCAATTTCCTGCATCCAGGCGCTGATGCGCTTCTCGATGTTTGCAGCCACCGAAGGCTTATCTTGGCAATTTCCGTCTGCAAGTCACTGATTTCCGTCTGGAGTTTCAATTCGCCTTTTGACCGGCCACTGGCCAGCGAGAATGGGGGCCAGGTCACCACTTGGTCAGGAGAGCCTAACTAGCGAACCCGCCCAGCTGGGGTGAGAGCCTCCTGGCTATCGTTCGCGACTTCCTTGAGGGGCTTGTTACCAACTCCTGCGGATGCTGTAATCTGCGCAAAAAAAGCCGCGCGAAGGCGGCTTATTCATTGGGGGATTTGGCTTTTGCAGTAGATAGACGACCGAGGCTGCCGTGAAGCAGCCTCGGGAAATCGTTATTTAGGCGCCCGCACCGATTTGGCGGCCCTTTAGCACGGCGTCGACCTCACGCTGGGCTTGCGCATGGTCGAGGGCATACTTGGTCGCGACCTGGGAGACGAGGTCGGCCTTGCCCTTGAGCGCGGAGACATCGTGCTCAGAAAACTTGCTCCACTTCGCGCGGATGTCCTTCATCACGGCCTGTTTATTCTGGTCCGTGTTGTGCGATTTTGCAGACGTGTCTGTGGTGCTTGAATTTTCCATTTTACTCTCTAAAAATATTGAGGAAATACCATTTGAATGATCATCATTCGAATTACCCATTATAGGTAGCTGTCCACCCAATTAAAACAAGTGTGATAAAAAATATTACCTGGCAGAAATGGGATGTGAGTTGTAAATTAATTTCAACATATTGCCAGGTGAAGCCTGTTAGCGGATTTACGCGCGCCATAATATTCAGTAAAATTCTAGCAATACTTATCTTGGCAGCAGTCGCTTTTGTCCTCCTAAGGTCGCGCTTCGAGCAAGCGCCCGATGCGGCCGAGCCGAACGAGGTGCATGCAGCGCACGTGGATGGTGACCGCTTGAGCGGCGCCTTTTTCTCTCTTGGATTGGCCCGCATCAAGCGGCCCTTTCCCCGACCTTTAGTGATGTCTGCTTCCGGCACTGAGCAGACCTCAAACGGTCACCCTGGGGTAGCCCCTTCTGGTACGAAAGCGGACGTTCTAATGTGCGCGCGACAACAACATCCAACCCACCGCCCGCCGCCCAGCCAATAAGAGCACCGACTGGCCCATCCGCAGGTGCGATGCAGTCTCACCGCGACTGCCGATTCACCAACCAGAGCCGCGGCCGCTTGCCACTTCGAACGCTTATTGATTACTACTGCCCTTCGTGGAATGCTTCGAGCGGCCTTGCTTGAGAATAGGGAAGGACGACGCGTTATGAGAAAATGCGCGATCGCAAGCGTCTTGGTGGTCGCATTGGCTACATCGGCCTTTGCTGCCGGTGCCAAGTACTATGTTGAGATGGATACGGTGGGCAATTGCTCCGTGGTCGATTCCAAACCGAGCGCCACCTCGGGCATGAAGATCATGGGCGACAAGGGCGGCTATGCCTCCAAGGAGGATGCCACCAAAGCCCTAAAGGGGCTCCCAAACGGTAAGTGCAAGGGCATAGTCGGATAGCCGAGCTGGGCGCCGGCCTATGAATAGGTTGCGATCCCCGATGGGTCGTCATCCGCCGCGCCCGCGTTTCGCGGGTGAGTTCGTTCGTGCGTGACATGGATGTGCCGCCCAGGGTGGCACCGCCAAGCCGGCACCCTAGGCTGAGCGTCCTGATCCGACACGTGGTTAGATCCCCGCTCATGGCACAAACCGGACCAACGTGACGGGTCGCTGCGGTGTCAGCAATTCCCAAACTGGACATGTGAGGCCGGCCTTCCCGAATGATGGGGACCTTAGGCTCGGAGGGCCGTGGTCAAATCGTTATAGGCGGCAGAGTCAATTCTCGGTGGTTGCAGGCCCCCGCAACCACTGATACCGATCTAAAGAGCCGCATAGTCAAGGTGCAAACAACGCTGGTTGCGGGCCCCCGCAACCACCGATGACGCAGTCGAGTTCGGCAGGCGTGGTCGCATTACATCGCCGCTATCACTTCATCGAGCAGCGCGAGCACAGCCGCATGGCCCCTTACGTCATTGACATTGATGAGCGTGGCGCAGCCGTGAAGTGGTCGCACAGCGCGGATAGCGAGATCGTGCGCCCGACTATAATCGTTGGTGATCTGGTAAGCCGCTGCAATCAGGGCGCCCAGGGCGCAACGCCTCTCTGCCCTGCTATCCGTTGGACAGACTGAAAGAGCATTAACGTCTCTCGCGAGCTCACCACGGCACCAGTGCCGCTCATCTTCTATAAGAGCTCGAGCTTTTTCGATGAGCTGAACCTTGAGTGGTTTCGACATTGGGACTCTCGAGGGCGAGGCGGCCTTTGTAGGGGCGCTAACTAGCTCGCAAAAGCAGCATCAACCCGGCAGCTCCGAGGGAAATGGTGTTCCGGTTAGCTGATCGCTTCGTTCTGACCTGTTGCGCAACCCTACTATCGCTAGCTGCTGATGCCCAACGCATGTTTCGGTTCTATTTAAAAATCTACGGGCGACGATGGCCAATCGGTATTCCGAGGTGGCGCGCCTTTTGTCTCAGAGCAGCGGCAGTACGCTTCAGCGCTTTCGAGATGTCTTTGACAGGTGTTTTACTTTTCGAGTGCCTCTTTAATTCCCTCTCATCCTGTGCTGACCAGTCGCGACGTGCAACGCGCTTCGCTCTCCGAGCAACAGTCTTAGCCATGACTTCTCTCCCCTCTGATTCGTAACTTACATATCACAAGTTATCCCCTCGCGAAGCTCCCTGCGCTCGCAGCACCTTGAAAGCCTCGCGCTCACGTTTACTGGAGTAGAAGAGCCCACAAGTGTGGATCGCTAAGACGCCGCGATATACGGCTTCGTAATGATGGGGTTCGAATCCCTTTTGCGGCACCACAATCCCAACTCGAAATGCACCATGATCCCGCAGGACTCTCCTGAGCGCGGTCATTTCTCTCAAGCGGATTGCTTCTCAGACCAGAATTCGTAGACTGTCAGCCCATGACCCGGCACGCACCCTCGCGAGCGTTGTGTATCGAACTTCCGGTGCGAGAGCCGAAGAATGCCATGAGGCGCATCGAAGCTAGCGCCTTGCCGTGCCGTAGATGGCTGTGCTTCTCGTCATCATGAGGCGCGATTTTTGCGGTCCATCAGCTGCCAGATCATGGGGGTGAAGATGAGTTGCATCGCGAGCGGCATCTTGCTGCCGGGGCAAACGATGGTGTTCGGTCGCGACATGAAGGAGTCCGGCAACATCGAGAGGAGATATTGGAAGTCGATGCCCCTCGGGTTCTTGAAGCGGATGATGAGCATGCTTTCGTCCGGGCTCGGAACGTCACGCGCGATGAACGGATTCGACGTGTCGACGGTAGGGACACGCTGGAAATTAACGTGCGTTTGCGAGAACTGCGGACAGATGAAGTTCACGTAGTCAGGCATGCGGCGCAGGATCGTGTCGACGATGGCCTCTTGCGTGTAGCCGCGTGCCATCTTGTCGCGGTGGAGCTTCTGAATCCATTCAAGGTTGATGACCGGCACGACGCCGATCAGAAGATCCCCGTGCTGCGCGACATTGACCGTCTCGGTGACGATTGCTCCGTGCAGCCCTTCATAGAAAAGCATGTCGGTGTCTGGCGGCATGTCACCCCACGGCGTGAAGGTCCCGGGCTCCTGTTTGTAGGGTGCGGCCTCTTCCTCGTCGTGAAGGTATTTGCGCACCTTCCCGGTTCCGCTTTCGCCATACACACGAAATAACGCCTCGAGTTCCTCGAAGAGGTTGGCCTCGGGACCGAAATGGCTGAATTGCATCTGGCCCTTGCTCTGCGCCTCGGCCATCTTCGCTCGCATGTCATTCCGGTCGTAGCGATGAAAGGCATCGCCATCGACGATCGCCGCCTTAACACCCTCGCGGCGAAAGATCTGCTGAAAGGTCGTCGTGACGGTCGTCGTGCCCGCACCTGATGAACCTGTGATCGCAACGACCGGATGCCTAGCCGACATGTCTTGCCTCCGCGCCTCACCCTGGCTTCACTGGATTCATCTAGGGTGCATTTGAGCTCAAGCTTGCCTACGCCGAAATCGCTTTGACAGCCTCGTACTCGCATGTACTGGAGTGAAATTGAGCCTACAAGTGGATCGTTGAGACGCCGCGATGAAGGGCTTCGTATTGATGGGGCCGGAGGTTCGGCTCCCTTATGCGGTCCATCATGCCTTTCAATCAGCGGCCTGACTCTGATCGACGCCATCCTTGAGGTCGTCGACGCGGTGCGAGACGGGAGCCAGGAGCAGCCGGCGCGCTGAGGCGGCATCCCCTCAGGAGCCCTACCTGGCTCTCCGGCCTGTTGCAACGAACCGCCCCATGACCGCGTGCGTTCCAGCCGAACGGGAACCGCTGGCCTAGGCCACGTGGCTTGCAAGCTTTCCGTGGACGCGATGGGGATGGGTGAAGACTTCGAAGCCGTCGTTGCGGGCAATGGCCACGAGCGTCATGCCAGCTTTATCCGCCATACGGACCGCAAGCGCCGTAGGTGCCGAGACGGCGACGATGATCGGCGCTCCGATCGCGGCCGACTTCTGCACCATCTCGACCGACACGCGACTGGTCAGCACGATCAGGCCCTGCTGCGCAGAGTCGTGGTTGCGCGCGAGCGCGCCACCGAGCTTGTCGAGCGCGTTATGACGTCCAACGTCTTCCCTGAGCGCGACAAGGCCTCGGGCGACGTCCCAGAATGCCGCAGCATGCACCGCGCGGGTCTCGTGATTGATCGCCTGCGACGCGCGCAAGGAATCGAGCGCCGCCATGATTTGATCCGCCGTGAAGACGAAACCTTCACTGACGGCCGGTGGCGGTCGCATGGCCTCGACCAAACTCTCGACGCCGCAGAGCCCGCAGCCCGTCGGCCCGGCAATCTTCCTGCGCCGACCCAAAAATTCGACTGCTTGTGGTTCCTTGAGCCATATGCGCAGCTCGATGCCAATGTCCTCTTCGACGATCTCCAGGCCCTCAATGGCTTCAATCGAGGTGACGACCCCCTCCGTGAGGCTGAAGCCGATGGCGAAGTCCTCGAGATCCTGCGGCGTCGCCATCATCACGGCATAGGAGGCGGTATTGAAGGTGAAGGCTACCGCGGTCTCCTCGGGGATGGCGCGTTCGCCTTTGGCGTCGCCGGTGGCGCGCCAGATGGAGCATGGAACGCGAACGACTGGCCGGACCACGGGCCTACTCCGCTTAGAGTGAACCGCTGTGGAAGCTAGTCCGTCCCCCTAGACCTTACAAGCCGCCGCTCAATCCGAGCTTGTCTTGATGGTCTTGCCCCCTACGCCTGCCGCCTTAGAACTCCGTCGCCACAACAGCCGCAATGGCGTACCGTGGCAGTTGGGTGGCGCGCCTAGTCAACGGAGGCGAGATGGTACAGGCATTTCCGCCAGGCTTCCAGACCGAGGAGATTGAGACGGGTGGCGCCACGATCCACCTCCGAGTCGGCGGCCAAGGACCTGCGGTCGTCGTGCTCACGGCTTCGGCGACACGGGCGACATGTGGGCGCCGTTGGCGGCAGCGCTCATGCGCGACCAGGCGTGCCTGGCTTCTTTGAGCCGAGAGTTCCTCCCGCCCTGTTCATGCCGCCAGGCACGCCAGAAACAATCAGCGTCTACGGTGCGCGTCGCGACGGGCACCATGGGCTTCAAGCATAAGGCGCTCGACCTCGAGACGGTTCGCGCCAGCCTAGTGAAGCCGAACTACCTCTTGAAGATCATTCCGCATGTCGACGGAAGCCCTCGCATCTGTGAGCTCGTCGACTATCGTCTTGAAGACATAGTCATGAAAGGCGCCTGGACGGGACCGGCAACGCTTGACCTAAGGCCTCACGCGCTAGCGCCCATAGCCGAGCTTCCGGTGCGCGAGATCATTTCCGCCACGCACATCATGGCCGACCTCACGCTCGGATTGGGGAAGGTCGTCTACGATTATCTCGAAGCGTAAGGAGTGCTGCCCATGAAGCTCGACGGCAAGGTTGCCCTCATCACCGGCACCGCCAGCGGCATCGGTCATGCCATCGCCAAGCGTTACCTCGAGGCCGGCGGCCGCGTGGTCATCGCCGATCTGAACAAAGATGGTGCAGCCAAGGCGGCGAAAGAGCTCGCCGGCGAGAAATCCGCCATTGGCGTCGGCATGGACGTCTCGAAAGAAGATCAGGTCAACGCCGGAGTCGAGGAAGCGGTGAAGGCCTTCGGCCGAATCGACATCCTCGTCTCCAATGCCGGCATTCAGATCGTGCATCCGATCGAGGAGTTTCCCTTCGCGGATTGGAAGAAGCTGTTGGCGATTCATCTGGATGGCGCGTTCCTGACGACCAAGGCCTGCGTCAAGCACATGTACAAGCAGAACTCGGGCACGTTGATCTATATGGGATCGGTGCACAGCCACGAGGCGTCGCCGCTCAAATCGGCCTATGTCGCGGCTAAGCACGGCCTTCTCGGGCTGGCGCGGGTGATGGCGAAAGAAGGGGCCAAGCACAATGTCCGTGCCAATGTCATCTGCCCGGGCTTTGTGCTGACGCCGCTGGTCGAGAAGCAGATCCCCGAACAGGCCGCCAAGCCCGGCATCACCGAGGAGCAGGTGGTCAAGGATGTCCTGCTTGCCGAGACCGTGGACAAGCAATTCACCACGGTCGAGGATGTGGCCGAAGTCGCGCTGTTTCCTCGCCGCCTTCAAAACCAATGCGCTGACGGGCCAATCCATCTGCGTCAGCCATGGTTGGCATCTGACTTAAAGGGGCCGACCCTCATTCGCCCGAGTGCGGCGGCCGGTCTAAGCAAATCACAGGATGCTTTTGGCGTAGAGGTCGGTGCGGCGGTCGAGGAAAAAGGCCAAGTCGGCGCCACTGACGTGACCGAGGCCGTCATCCCCAAATCAGGACATTGGCTGATGGAGGAACAGCCCGCCGCCACGGTCGCCGCCATCTGCGATTTTCTCGATAAGACGGGCTGAGCCGAGGTCCCGCTCTCACACAAGTCGCTGGCTTGATTGAAGCGGCTACTCATTTTACCCTGGGGTTGTTGCTTCAATGTCGTGTGCGGGCATGTCATGGCACGCACGGCCGCCAAAAGCAGCCCTGACTACAGTCTTTTCAAGAAACTCGCTCCCCGCATGATGCGTGATCTCATGCGGGATTTTTCACCGCTGGCCGATTTTCAAGCGGCAGGCAGTTGTCGGCAATGGTGGTGGCAAAAGCGGGGGCTTTACGCAAATCCAGGAGTTGCATCCGATAAAAAAGGATCGAAGGGCGGCCTCGGTTTCTTTCAATGGACAGGTATGGGCACCCCTTCGAAGCCCGGCCGACGCCGCGTGTTCGAAAATCTGCTGAAGGAGATAGTCGTGGGCCCGACAGTTACGACGCGAATTATGAAATGCTGAAGCGGGAGCTGAAGAGGCCTGAACGGCGCACCATACCCAAGCTCCGAACCGCCAGGAACATCGATGAAGCGACGCTGTTCTTCATGGAGGCATTTGAACGGCCCGGTATCCCGCACTACGAGGGCCGGGTAAAATGGTCCAAAATGGGCGCTTGCTGCCTATCAATCGGAAGAGAAGAAGATCGCGAAGAAACCGCCAGTTGTCTCCGCGGAAGTCTAGGCGTGCAGTTCCCAGAGCGTGGGGGTGCCAGGCAAACTTCTCCTGCATTGAGCCCGCGCGATCACAGGATGCTTTTGGCGTAGAGGTCGGTGCGGCGGTCGCGGAAAAACCCCCATTCGGCGCGGTAGCGTTCGATCTCCGCGAGGTCGAAAGTGTGGATCAGCACGCCTTCGTCACTCTCGCCGAAGCTCTCGACCAACTCGCCGCGATGATCGGCGATGAAGGAATGGCCGTAGAATGTCTGGCTAACGCCGTCATTCTCCTCCAGGCCGATGCGGTTCGCCGCCACCACGGGCACGGCGTTAGCGACCGCGTGGCCCTGCATCGCCCGCTGCCATTGTTTGTGGGTATCGAGCGTGAGGTCGTAGGGCTCGGAGCCGATGGCCGTGGGGTAGAGCAGCACTTCGGCGCCCGCTAGCACCATGGCGCGTGCCGCTTCTGGGTACCACTGGTCCCAGCAAATGCCGACGCCGATGGTGCCGTATCTCGTCTTCCAGGCCTTGAAGCCCGTGTCGCCGGGGCGGAAATAGTATTTCTCCTGATAGCCGGGGCCGTCGGGGATGTGGCTCTTGCGATAGACCCCAAGGATTTCGCCGCCGGCATCGGCCACCGCCACGCTGTCGTAATAGCGTGGCCCGTCCCGTTCGAAGAACGAGATGGGAATCACCGCCTTCAGCTCTTTCGCCAGGTTTTGCAGCGCGAGCACGGAGGGATGTTCGCCCGCAGGGTGGGCCGTCTCGAACCATTTCGGGTTCTGCTGCATGGGGAAGTAGATGCTCTGGAACAGCTCCGACGGCAGGATGATTTGAGCGCCGCGCTTCGCCGCTTCGCGGACCAAGCTTTCGGTCTTGGCGAGGTTGGCCTGCATATCGGGGCTATAGGCCGCTTGAAGGGCCGCGACGGTGATCCTGCGCTTCGTCATCAAACGGGTTCCTGCTGGGTGATGCAATGGAACGACCCGCCGCCCGCATTACCGCAGCCCAGCAGGCCGCGCGACGGCACGCCGATCACCTTGCGGCCGGGAAACACCGCCCGCAAGGTGTCGAGGGCAAGACCTTCCGTTCGCGTTCCATACACCGGCACGACCGCGACGCCGTTGGCGATGACGAAGTTCAGGTGCGAGGCCGCGGCGATTTCGCCGAGCGCGTCGCGATACAAGCCCACCCCCGGGATGCGGACGACGGTGAGTTTGCGGCCACGCGCATCCGTCGCGCTCTCAAGCGTATGCGCGATCGCGTTCAGGACCTCCGCGTTCGGATCATCGTCGCCGACAGGAGATTGGCAGACGATTCGGGCCGCGCCCACGAAGCGGGCGATGTTGTCGATATGGCCATCGGTGTGGTCGTGCTTGAGGCCTTCGTCGATCCAGATGATTTTTTTCGCGCCAAAGGCTTGTCGGAGCGCCGCTTCCGCCTCCGCCTGGGTCCAGCCGTTGCGATTGGGATTGAGGAGGGTCTGACGCGTGGTGAGCATCGTGCCGTCGCCGTCATGCTCCACCGCGCCGCCTTCCAGTACGAAGTCGAAGCAGCGAGTAGGCGTTCCCGCGAGGCGAGCGATGTCGTCGCCCACGCGCGCGTCGTCGGACAGGTCGAACTTGCCGCCCCAACTATTGGTCTTGAATCTGAGGGCGATCGCACCTTCGGGCGTCCGAGCAAAAATGGGGCCCGTGTCGCGCAGCCAGATGTCGCCATATCTCGCCGGAACGATCTCGGCGGCGGAGCCGACAGCCGCCCGCGCGGACGCCTCGGCTTCCGCACCGTTCACCAGCAGCCGAACCTTGTTGCCTTGGCTAAGCGCGCGCACCATCGCCGCCACGTCGCGGCGCGGCGTCTCGAGGTCGCCGTTCCATTCGGACGCGTCGGCCGGCCATGCCGTCCAGATGGCCTTTTGCGGCGCCCATTCCGCGGGTAGGGAGATCACTTGTTCGCTCACGGAAGCTCTCATGAATTCCAGCCTGTGGATGGGCGAAGCCTACTCGGACGCCCAGCTTTGAGGGGCCATCTTCGTATTGAAATTGCCCGCCCAACCGTGCAGCTCACTTCCCGTGACCGGTCCCCAAATTTGTGTCGAAGAATTTGAGCGCCGCGTTGCCGACGGCGTCGTGAATCGTACCGCGGTCAACGCCAGGCGCGTCCTTGCAGGCCTCTGAAAATTCGTTCTTCCCTTCCTCGTCGCATTCATTGACGAAGATCTCGTGGTCAACAGCACCGGGGATGATCGTCAACTCGGCTCCCGGAATGTGCTTTGCGGCGAATTCCGCGTTCTCCTCTGGCGGCGTCTGTGTATCGCCCGCTCCGACTGTGAGGTAAGCCGGAACGTTCAGCTGCTCAAGTCCCGCTTCATCCATGCCGAACGCCTGCACAATTCCGGGCGCCATGGCGAAGACGGCCTTGACCCGCTCGTCTTTCACGTTCAGCGCCGGCTCCGGATCGAGCGGCAGCTCCTCTCTGAGATGTTCCGGCACCTGGGGGTTGTTGCGCCAGCCCTTCTGGAAGGCGAGATATTTCTCTGCGTTGACTTTTGCGCCGCCGAGCCAGAGCGCGGTGAAGCCACCCTGCGAATGGCCGGCAACGCCGATCCGGTCCGGGTCCACATACTTCCCCCAGAACGGGTCGCTCAAGAGAAAGCTGATGTCCAAACTGACATCGACGGGGCGCTGCCACAATCTGTTGGCCAGATACGCAATCGTCGAGTCGTAGGTGTTGGCGTGATAGTGGTAAGGCGCGGCGACGATATAGCCGTGTGATGCCAGGACCTGCGCGAACCAGGCATAGTAGAGGCCGTTGCTCCCGCGCCCATGCGAAAACATGACGAGCGGACGCCTCGTTCCGTCGAAGGCCATTTCGGCGTCTTTGTAGAGATTGAGGTCGGTGAAGAACGGCATGACGAAGGGGGTCGTGGATCCTTCGCGGATAACGGCGGGATAAAACACCGCCAACGCCATGTTCCGGACCCCGTAATGGGTGTCGACATATTCGACCTGCCTAATCCCAACAGGATAGGTGGGCTCCCGCTCGTTCTCCTGTGACGTGGTGGGAAGGACACTGGCCGTCAGGATCGCGCCACCTAGGGCAGCCATGCGAAGGCCGAAAGATTTCAGGCGCGACACTGTGCCAGCAATACGCCTCAATTCGACATCGCATGTCCGCGGTGTCATCTCCCGCGTCATGCCTTCCGTGGGCGGAGCCCGAAGACAGAAATCGTCCCTTTGCCTTTGACCTCCAACTCCCCGAGCGCCTCGCCCTCGAAATCGGATGAGACTTGATCCCAAACGTGCTTCGTGACCGCGACGCTTCCGGGCGCGGATTTATCCGACATGCGTGAGGCGACATTGACGGTGTCTCCCCAGATGTCGAACTGGTATCGCTCCTGCCCGACGACGCCGGCCACGACCGGGCCCGCGTGAACGCCGACCTTAACCTCCCATCCGAGACGGGCGTCGATCAACGTCGATGCCATTTCGAGGCCGCAGCGAACGGCCGATCCGATCGGATCCTTGACCTGCTGGAGCAGCCCTCCCGCGGCCATGAATCCATCGCCGATAGTCTTGATCTTTTCGAGCCCGTGCCGCGCCGTGACCCGCTCGAAAATGACGAACAGGGCATCGAGCCGCGAAACCACATCCTCCGGCTCATGCTTGTCGCAATAGGAGGTGAAATTGGTCACGTCGCAGAATAAAACAGCCACGTTCTCATAGCGTCGCGGGATCACGGTGCCGATGCTGCGAATCTCGTCGGCAGCCTTTTTCGGGAGCAAGGCGTGCAGGAGTTCGTCGGCCTGGTTCTGGGCCTCGCGTGCTTGCGCAAGCGCCGCTCGCAGGGCGAGTTGGGTCTTGACGCGGGCAAGCACGAGCGGCCCTGAGAACGGTTTGTGGATGTAGTCCACCGCCCCCACTTCAAATCCATTTTCCTCGTCCACGGCATCGGTCTTCGCGGTAAGGAAGATGACCGGTATGTCGCGCGTGACCGGATTGGCCTTGAGGCGGCGGCAAACCTCGTATCCGTCCATTCCCGGCATCATGACGTCCAGCAGGATCAGATCGGGCTTTTCCGAAGCCGTTGCGAGCACCAATGCTTTCTCCCCATTGGTCGCAACTTTTGTCCGGTACGCGCCCTTCAGCACGCCGGAAATGACCCCAACATTGGTCGGGGTATCGTCGACGATCAACACCAGCTTGTTGTCCGAGCTCTGTGTCATTCGCTTTTAAGGTTCAAAGACAGGCGATCGGCGATGCCCGCAAGGCATTTGAGGGCGCCCTCGAAATTGAAATCGCCGACCAGCTCGCTCAGGGTCTCGATTTCCGCTCCGGTCAGCACCCCGCACAGATTAGGCCGAGCGTCGACGACAAAGTCGGCGGCCTCGCCGTCGTCGGTTTCGAGCAGCCGTTTCAGCCGGGTGAGCGGCTCGACCACGGTAGCGGGATCGGCGGCAGCGCGGCCGTCGCCGTTAGTCGCGACGTCTTCTGGAAGTGCGCCCCGAATCGCCTCGACCGCCGCGGCCAGGGCAAGCGACAGCGACGTGAGCGCCGTGTCCATGCCCTGCCCGGTCTTGATCGCGGTCTCTGCCTTGGCTGCCGCCTCCGAAAGGGCCGCGGCGCCGAGCGTGCCGGCGGCGCCCTTCAAGGAGTGGGCTGCGCGTTCTGCCGTCGCCGCATCTCCGGCCGAAAGCGCCTTGCGAATCCCTTCGATCGCGCCGGCCTGCTGCTGCGCGAATCTGCGCAACAAAGTCTCGTAACGTTTGCGGTTGCCGCCGGTTCGCTTCAGCGCCGATTTGACGTCGATCCCGGCGATGTCGAGCGGGAGCGCGTCGACGGCATCTATGGTCGCGCCCGGCGCTTTCGCCGAAGCGCGGTCCTTGATCGCTACACCATCGTAGTCCGGGCGCCTGATCCAGCGCAGCAAGACGCCGAACAATTGGTCCGGATCGATCGGCTTGGCGATGTGGTCGTTCATGCCCGCTTCCAGGCACGCCTCGCGATCGGAGACGAGCGCGTTGGCGGTCATGGCGATGATGGGCAGTGTCTGGAAGAGTGGGTCGGACCTGATGACTTGCGTCGCCTCGATCCCGTCCATGACCGGCATCTGCATGTCCATCAGCACGATGTCGTAGTCGTTCTCCCGCACCATCCGGACGGCCTCAGCGCCGTTCTCAGCGAGGTCGACGAAGAGCTCGGCGTCTTCCAGCTGCCCAATGGCGACTTCCTGGTTGATCTCGTTGTCTTCGACCAGCAAAACGTGGGCGCCGCGGGCGCGGTCGATGTCAAAGGAAGGACCGGCCGGCACCGTTTCCGTTCCTCCATAGTCGGCACCAAGGGCAACAATGGCCGTGTCGAACAATATGGAGGACGTCACGGGCTTTATGAGCACGCTTTCGAAGCCGCTCTCCTCGGCTTGCTTCAACACCTCTTCGCGGCCATAGGCGGTCACCATGACCAAATGCGGCGGGGTGTCGAGGTCGGACAAAGCAAGAATGCGCTTGCCGGTTTCGATACCGTCGAGCCCCGGCATCTGCCAGTCGACGAAGACAATGTCGTAGAACTCACCGAGCTGGGCAGCCTGGCGGATCATCTCGATCCCTTCCTGACCGGATGGCGCCTCATCCACGATGAAACGCAAATTCGTGAGCATGCCCGACAACACGGCGCGGGCTTGCGAATTGTCGTCGATGGTCAAGACGCGCCGGCCGCGCAGGTCCGCCTGAAGCAGACGCCGGCGCGGCGTCACCGCGGCCTTGCCGAGCCGCGCGGTGAAGCGGAACGTGCTCCCCTTGCCGAGCTCACTGGTGACCTCGATGTTACCGCCCATCAGCTCTGCGAGGCGCTTGGAGATGGCGAGGCCAAGCCCGGTACCGCCATATTTGCGGGTGGTCGACACATCCGCCTGTTGGAACGCTTTGAACAGCCGCCCAATTTGCTCCTGTGTCAGGCCGATGCCGGTGTCGCTGACCGAGAAGAGGATGAGCTGGCTGTCCTTGCTGTCCTCCAGGACTTGGGCCTTGACGACGACCTCGCCCCTCTCAGTGAACTTGACCGCGTTATTGCAGAAATTGATCAGGATTTGACCAAGCCGTAGGGGATCGCCCCTGAAGAAGGGAGAGACCGATGGCTCGATGTCGAAGATCAGCTCGAGCCTCTTGGCCGAAGCCTTCTCGGAAATCAGGTTGCCGACGTTCTCCAGCACCTTGTCGAGATCGAAGTCGATGCTTTCGACCGACAACTTGCCCGCCTCGATCTTCGAGAAATCCAGAATGTCGTTGATGATGCCGAGCAGGTGCTGGCCGGAATGCTTGATCTTGACCACGTAATCCCGCTGGCGCGGGGCGAGATCGGTCTTTAGCACGAGGTGAGAGAGGCCGATGACGGCGTTCATCGGTGTCCGGATCTCGTGACTCATATTCGCAAGGAATGCGCTCTTGGCTTCGTTAGCTTCCAGCGCCGCCTCGGTCGCCTTCTCGAGGTCCGCTTGCGCCGCGAGCAAAGCCTGCTCCGCGGCCTTGCGCGCATCGATGTTGCTCCACGAGCCGACCACCTCCAGCGGGAGCCCGCTATTGTCGCGAATGAGATGCTGCTCGTCGCTCACCCAGCAATAGAAACCGTCCTTCTTGCGGAATCGGTACTCGGCCAAGTGCTGTCCCGTCTCGAAGAGCTCGGCCTGCTCGGCTTCGACTTGAGCGAGGTCTTCCGGATGGACATGCGCTCGCCAAAAGGCCGCATCCTTCATGTACTCATCGGGCCGGTATCCGAGCATGCCTTGGATGTTGTCGCTGACGAAGGTGGGAGCAAAATCCCCGCTCGCAGCGAAGCTGTAGACGACCGCAGGTGCCGCGCCGAGCAACAGGGACAGCCGTACCTGTGTGCCAGCTTCAGCGTCTTCGGCCTCCTTGCGCCCGGTGATGTCGGTCCACGATCCCACGATCTCAAAGGGCACCCCCTTCGCGTCGCGCACCACGTAATGTTCGTCATTCACCCAGCAGTAGCGACCGTCCTTGCGGCGGAAGCGGTACTCAATGGAGCGCTTGTCGCTCTGAAACATCTGATCGATCCAGGCATCGATGCGAGCGACATCGTCCGGGTGAACCCGGTGCCGCCAAAGGTCAGGGCTTGAGAGATATTCTTGCGGACTGACGCCGAACAACCGGGTGATGCTTTCGCTCACAAAGGTGGGCTCGAAATTGCCGCTGGCCAATCGGCAATAGATCACTGCCGGCGAGGCATTGAGCAGCCGTGACAGACGCGCATGCGCCGACGCTTGCACGTCTGCAACACGTTGGAGCTCTCGTTTCTCTTGCTCACGCGCGGCAGTATTCAACGTCTGCTCGATAATTTCGGCTACGGCTTTCGTATCGATCTCAGTGGGTGCAACGGGCAGAATCCGCAAAAGAGCGGCAGTGGCCGATTCCGCATGTTCCCTGGATCTCGTCATAGGTTGCACCCTCGGAGCCGATAGCTTCGCCTGCCCCGTTTTGCAGACGGGAACGGGCATTCTAATCAACAAACAAGCCTGACGGCGAAATCATACCTCCGTCCGCGCTCTGGACCGGCGGAAAATCGGCAGCAAAAGGGCCACGAACCTGCTTGCGAGACCAATCGGGCTTGATAACCCGTACTAAGGGAATTCAGTGTACCTGGCGAGCCATAAGGCGGATGGGCCCACGCCAACAAGGGAATAAGCGCAAGAATGGTGAATATCCTGATCCATCAGTTTCAGCCGGGCGGCGCGGTCGTCGACGAAGGCGCCCTCGAACAATTCCAGAAGCAATGGGCGACCTACCAGAAGCTGGTGGATGCCGACTGCCTCTCCCATAGGGCGGTTGGAACCATCCTTCACGACACCCTCAACCAGACCTTCGCCAAGCCGGTTTCCTTGCTCGACATCGCTTGCGGCGACGCGAGCGAGATACGGCGAGCGCTGGCCGGCACGAAAATTCATCACTACCACGGGGTCGATCTTTCCGAGCCCGCGCTCGAGCTGGCTGCGAACAACCTCAAGGACATGCCGTTCGAGGTCGAGCTCGACCATCGCGACTTCGTCGAAGCGTTGACTAGCCGGCCCGAGCCCGCCGAAATGGGATGGTGCAGCCTTTCCATCCACCACCTGCAGACGGACGGAAAGCTCCGCCTGATGCGGGCTTTGCGCGACGCTACAAGCAGCCTTCTGATGGTTTACGAGCCGACGCGGGTCGATGGCGAGACGCGCGACGGATATCTGGAGCGCTTCCGGCGCGTCAACCGGCCGGCATGGACCATGCTGGCTGCGGAGGAGTGGGCGCAGATCGACCATCACGTGACCATCTGCGACTTCCCCGAGACGGCGGCTGTATGGCTCGACCTCGGCCGCAGAGCGGGATTTTCCAAAGCCCGGGAGCGTTTCGTCGATCCGGCCGGCTTCTATCGCGTGTTTCGCTACGACCGATAAGCCCGCGCGGGCCAGCGCGTGCTTGCCTGAATGGACTCAAAGAAGCCTCGGCCGAGCCGAGCGGGACTCGACCGAGGCTGGCAACTAATCAGGAGAGATGGAAGCTAGCCGCGGTTTGTGACAGTAGCATCCCGGACGCCAGGCGAAAACGTGGAGGACACGGCGATGGCGAGTCTAAATACATACGCGAACCCCGGAGGGCACGCTCCTCCAAGCGGCCACTCTCACCCGCAGGCACCCTTCTCGCGGTAGCCTGGTCCGAATTTGCAATGCGCTCCCAAAGAGCGCGCGCTTCCGTCACCTATATGCGCGACGCTCCATTCGAGGCGTGAAGCGCGAATCTCTTCAGCTTGGCTGAATCGGTTTCACCGACCGACGCTAGCGCGACGATCGTCGTGGCGAGGCGGCTTCGCGCAGACTTTGCGTCGACGACGTCACCCCGGCTCTTGAGCTCCCGCCATGCCTGCTCCAAGGCGCTGTCCATCAACGCAAGCGTCTCGGGCCGATAGATCTTCGGAAGTTCGTCAAGGCGCATGACCATTCCTCCCTTTCAGGAGTGGGCAAAATGCAACTCTATGCCCCGTCTGGCCTTGGTGCCGATTTTATTAACCATTATAGCACGTCTGGCCCCGAACGCGAGTCGCTTTGCCGGGAAGCGGTCATTTTGCCGCCCGTAACGCACTTCAGCGGGGTGAGCAAAGGCAAACGAAGGGACCGTCGGTGTACACCTTGCCGATCTCTGCGGGCACGTAGCAGTGCTGTCCGCCCGCGCCGATCATGCCACTTCTGATCTCGGTCGGGGGCGCTCCCTTGACGTGGCCCGCGCAGACAAAGGCGTCCGGGCGGCCGCCGACGGTGACCGGATTCCGGCAGACCGTCTCGCAAGGTAGCCCCGGCGATTGAATCCAGTTGGTGCGAGCTTCCGCCTGTCCGCACCAAACCAACGCCAAAAAACCGAAAAGCAAAGAAAATCGCATCACATCCTCCAATTCGCCATCACCTCGCCAGGCGCTAAAGCCCCTTAAGACCAGGGTGTTAACAAAGAGTTGGGCGGCAATGCGTCCGCCCTTTCGCCCGCGCCCACATTACAGAACGGGAGCCAACAGCTTCTTTACCGCTCCGTAGGGCACAACGCATTAAGCTAACCGCCATGTGCCGTTGCGGGTTCATCGGCCACAAACGCAACACCTTGTCGTCCCATTTCTGAGTAACAAGGTCGCATGCGAAAGGGGAGCCAATCAGACGTGGTTGCGAGGGATAATCCCTCAATCAGGCTAGGCTGGCGTTTCGCAGTCGGGGTTGTGCTTATCGTCGGCGGATATGCTGCATGGTCGCTGATCCCGATGGCGGTCGCCACAGATCTACATCCAGGTGCTAAATCCGCGCTTACGGCGCTCTTGGGTGCAACGCCGTTTCTGACCAAAGTCGTTGCCGTCGCCCTCATGGGCCGGCCGGCCTATGACTTTTTCAAGCGCAACGTGCTGAAGTCCCTGCGTCTCCCGACGAGCTGACGCGGCCTTCAACCGCCTCGGTTGGTCTGTGCGGCGATGCCATCACCGTTATGTGCGGTCGATGTGGTTGCGCCGGGGACGCTTCCCGCTACAAGGATGGTGTTCTGGTTCTGGCTCTCTGTGAAAGCGGTGCTCGCCCATGTCCCTCTCGATGTATCAGGCCTCCGTCCCGGCCTTTCTGCAGATGCTGAACAGCCTGTCCTCCATCTTGGAGAGGGCAGAAATCTTCGCCGCCGAGCGCAAGATCGAAGCGGGAGTCCTGCTTAGCTGGCGGCTCGCCCCCGATATGTTTGCGCTTGTCCGCCAGGTTCAGATCGCCGCGGACTTCGCCAAGGGAACCACGGCACGGCTCGCCGGTGCCGAAGTCCCCGAAATATGCCGACGACGAGAAGAGCTTCGGCGAGCTGAGGCAGCGCATCGCCAAAACGGTGACCTTCGTGCAGGGTTTCAAGCCGGCGGATATCGACGGCTCCGAGGATCGCGACATCACGCTCTCCGTCGGCGGTCAGGAAATGCGCTTCAAGGGTCAGCCTTACCTCGTGCATTTTGCATTGCCGAATTTCTACTTCCACGCCGCCCGGCAAAAGACCCTAATCATCTGAGCCGGGCGCTTTTCGACGGGCGTCCCCAAGAGCTCAAAGATGTCGCCCTTTATGAGCACGCCTTGCGACTGCTGACGGTGATCAAGGACAATCGAAACGAACGGGTTCACAGCTCCAATGGCTCGGTGCCGATCATGCTTTGGCTGGTGATGTTGGCCGGTGCCCTGGTTACGCTCGGCTATCCTTCGTTTTTTGCGACGCCGAGCCTTACGGCGCAGGTGCTCATGACGGCGGCCCTGGCTATCGGCGCTGACCTTGTTCGTGGGCTGGTGCTCGACTACTGGTTCACGGGGCAGGTGTCATTTCCCCAGCGCCATTCGATCAAGCTCTACAGGAGATGAATCAGTCCCCCCTAGCGCTTAGCGCGGGCGGCGCACGGCGTGGAGGCTCGCCTCCAGCGGAAGCTGCGGGATCGTACCGTACCTAGTCTGCAAAAGCGGCGAACCGGCGATCCTATTCCGCAGCGTCCAGCTTGAATCGATCTGGGGGAAGAACCTCTACCTCTGCCGGCGCAGTCGGAGCGTTGTCGTTCACGGGCTTTACCTCCTCGGCCGTGTAGACCGAGAAAATGCCTGCCAACAGCACCGCGCCCCTCTCGACCTGCATGTCGCCACAATTCACATTGCCTTCGATGCGGCCGGTCGATCGCACGAGCAAGAACTCCTTGACCTCGACTTTCTCGGCCAGAGTGCCGTAGACGTCGACATCCGTCGACACGACATTGCCCTTAATGGCGCCCGTCGGCCCGATGCGGATCGACTGCGCGGTCACGTCGCCCTCGACGATTCCATCCACCACGATGATTTCGGGAACGACGATTGCTCCCTTCACCGTCACGCCGGCACCGATATAGGCGATATTTGGCGCTCCCACGCGAAATCCATTGATCGACATTGGCCTCACTCCCCGCGGCTCGACGGCGGTGGCCGTCATCTGCTTTTTTGCCAGGAACCGCAAGGCTGGATCTCGCGTCGGCGGTTGCAACAGGCATTTGCGCTCTGTCTCCGGTTTGCACAGCTTGCGGGCCGCTTATTCACACCGCTGGTTTTGCCTAGCCGGCTCGTCCCCATGGGAATTCCTGCCGGAGGCGAGTTGGACGTCACATCTGTTATGTTTGGGCGTCTTTGAATGGAGCCATCCCCTTGCCGCTGCCGCCGGGGCTTTCAAGCATTGAGTTCGAGAACGCCTGCAAGGAGCTGCGCGCCCTTGTCGGCGACGATTGGGTGATGACGCGCGAGGATCGGCTCGCAAGCTATGCCGATCCCTATTCACCCGGCCTCGCCGGCCAGCACGCGCCGTCCGGCGCGGTCCTTCCCGCCAGCGTGGACGAGATTCGCGGAGTGCTGGACGTCGCCAACCGCCACGGCCTGCCCGTTTGGACCGTCTCGCTCGGGCGGAATTTCGCCTATGGGGGAGCGGCCCCCTGTCTCGGCGGGTCGATGATCCTCGACCTCAAGCGGATGCAGCGCATCGAGGTCGATGCCGAGCTCGCCTACGCCTTGGTCGAGCCAGGCGTCACCTATCTCGACCTCTACAAATTCATTCAGGACAAGAGGTACGGATTGTGGATCGACTGCACCGATCCCGGCTGGGGCAGCGTGCTCGGCAACACGCTCGAGCACGGTATCGGCTACACGCCATACGGGGATCACGCCGGCCATCAATGCGGCATGGAGGTTGTCCTCGCCAACGGCGAAGTCCTGCGCACGGGGCTAGGCGCGATGGCCGGTAATCCCGCCTGGCCGCTATACAAATATGCCTTCGGCCCGACACTCGACGGCCTCTTCATGCAATCGAATCTCGGTGTGGTCACCAAGATCGGCGTTTGGCTGATGCCGGCGCCGGAGCTTTTCGCCGCGGTGGAAATCATGTTTCGACGTGAAGAGGACATCGTGCCGATGATCGACACCTTGCGTGGGCTCCGTCTCGACGGCACCGTGCCCACCGCGACCATCGCCAACTGGATGCGCATCGCCGCAGGCAACACGACGCGATCCGAATGGTATGACGGCAAGGGTCCGATGCCCGAAAATGCGATCCAAAGGCTGATGCACAAGATGGGAATCGGCTATTGGGGCATTCGGTTTGGCCTCTATGGACGAGAACGGGTGGTGGCCGAGAAGCTGAAACTCGTTGAGACGGCGTTCTCCCGCATTGACGGGGCCTACATCGACGTCGCCAAATACCGGCGCGGCGTCAAGATCGCGCCTGAGCATGCAACGCTCGCCGGAATCCCGAGCGTCGACCTAATGTCGCTCAATTGGCTTGGCGGGGCTGGGGGCCATATCGAATGCCCCCTGGTCGTACCGATGCAGGGTGCGGCATTCCTCGAGCTCTATCGACGGCGCACGGAGCTCTTCCATGCCGAGGGGTTCGACAATTATTGCGGGCTGACCACCACCACGCCGCGCTGCTTCATCAACACCGGCTCCATCATTTTCGATCGCAACGACGCGGAGCAATGCGAACGGGCGCGGGCGTTGGGGAAGACTTTAATCGAGGACGCGCACAAGCGACGCCTCGCCGGCTACCGCGCCCACATCTCCGAGATGGACCTCGTGGCGGCGCAGTTCGACTTCAATGCGCATTCGGCGATGCGCACCTATGAGCGGCTGAAGGACGCGCTCGATCCGGAAGGTATTCTCTCGCCGGGAAAGCAGGGTATCTGGCCGAAGGCGCTGCGGAAGGAGAAGGATGTGGAGGGGGAAGCGCCGTGAGGCGACGCTCCGTTTGGCCCCCCGGGTCGCCGCCACTGGACCGAAGAGAGCTGCTCAAGCTTGGGTCGGCTGCGGCGCTTGCCATGCTCGCGGGGGCTCGCGCGAAATCTTTTGCGTCCGCCGCGCCCGCGCGCGGCGCCGACGCGATGCTCGCCGTCGCCGACACGCGCTACAGCGATAGCCTGAGCTTCGCATATAGCCTGCAACAAGGGGGTGCGGAGGTTTTGCCCCTTGGTTCGGACCTGGCCGGACTCTGGTTCGATGCGATCCAGCCGCGGCTGCAAGGGAGCATCCGGGGACTGGCCGGGCTCACGCTTGCGTCCGACCTGTTCGCTCTGGAGCGTTTAGCTGAAAGTTCAGGCGCTCTGACGCGCTATGTCGGCTACCATGACTGGCGGTGCCAGCCAGGCTCGGCTCATAGGCTATCAAGCTCGATCAAGCTCGATGAGGTCGCGGGAGCTCTCGCCGGCGGTGAGGAGCATTGGGCGGCAAGGCTCGGCGAGGCGCTCGCCTCGGCGGCCGAGCGGGCTCAAGGCAGGGAGGAAAGACGCCTGGTAATCAACTGTCCCCCCGCGGTAGACAGCCCACGATTCTTCGTCTCCTGGCTGATGACCTGGAGCGCTTGAGACGCGCTTCGGCTAATGCGCCCAGCGGCGCGCCGGCGGAGACGCTATGAGCATGCCCGACTGCGCGTCTTCCGGCAGGAGCCTGGCGATGACGCCCATGGCAAGCTCGACCGAGATCTCGCTCCCGCCGCACTCCTTGAGCTGATCGCGCAGCCAGCCATAGATCTCCTCGTCGCCGGCCTTCAATCCGGCGGCGATCTCCTCGAACATTTGTGTCAAAGACCCAGTTGCCATAGCCCCCCTCCATTGTGCCTGCCTTAGGCAGGCACATGGCAGCCAAACCTCCTCTACGCTCTCCTGTGGAAGCCGCCCCTCCGACTCAGGATGATACCGGGTAATGCTGCAACTGCGAAGAGTTCTCGCGGCAACAGTCCAGCTCGAAAATCCGGGAATTCAGTCGCTTTGGCGCCCACGATCGACGAAGGACAGTGGCTTCCGCGCAACAGTCTCGACATTCTCGATGGGGAGCTCGGCCATGGGCACGCGCCCATAGGCTCCCGGCACTGGCTGGGGCTGGCAATAATGCCGTCCTCCGCCCGCGTTGGTCTGGAGCAGGTCAAGATGGAAGTGGTTGGCGTGGAAGGCGTCGCTGCCCGGGCCGAGCACCGTGTAGAATTCGGCACAGGCGCCGGCAAACACCTGCTGAAGGAAAGCCCGCTCCTGTGGGGCCCCGTGCCACCAGCCTTGGGCTACTCCGATTTCACGGCCATCGGCCAAGCGGAAGCCCGCCACATCGAGCGCATTACCGAAGGCATGCTCCGAAAGCTTGGCGCCGCTGATATTGTCGCGGGTGCGGCAGCCATAGGATGCGATCTGCCGGAGCCCCACCACGCGCTCGCGGAAATAGACCTGCGCTGCGGGCTGAACCCACTGTTGCACCCAGCGATCGGTGGCGGCCGTCATTGGGCAGTCGAGCGTCGCCGACGGGTCGATCACAACGCTGCCGTTCACCGCGGCGCTGACCTTGAAGGGGTGCTCGAGGCCGCAGGAGCCCCTCCCGCCCAGCGGGGCCATGGGTTGCACGAAGGCCGACGGCCTAACCTCGCCGCTCGCCAGGCACGCCGCGTCGGCCTCACCCCGCCACAGCGCGCGTGGCTCGGAATAGGGATTAAAGGCGCAGGCGGCAATGCCTGCCAAGACCGCCATGCTTGCGGCTAGATACGCGACCCGGATTCCCATGCCTCCTAAAATGCGGGAGGGGCGTGAACAATCTTTCAATGCCGATGAAGGGGAGCGGGCTGCGGCCCTGCGGCGCAGCCGCGAAGCAAGAAGGGCCGCCCCCCAACCGGGAAGCAGCCCTTCCATTGTCGACCGCGGTCGCTTCGGACCGCTATGAAGCGTCGCTTAGCCGACGCTAACCTCGCAAGAGACGAGGGTCCAGGTCATGGGCGCCGGCGACCGCGGCGTAAGACAATGAGACACTGGATCACCTCCTTTCGATTGTTGCTGGGATGAGACCATATAGGGCACGAATCGAGTTGAGGGAAGGCCGGCTAGGAGACGCGCGTCGAACGCTCCACCTCTATTGCGTGCCCTCAACATAGGTGAGCTGCACCTGCATCGAGGTCGTCTTAGGCGGCACCTTCATATAGAGCGTAGCGTTCTCGGGAACGCCGTTCGGGTCGGCGGCATCGCAGGGCGGCAGCTTGAACAGCTTGTCGACCGGCCCATCGCCAAGCCGGTAACGCACCTCGCTTATGGCGCAGCGATAGGTGACGAGTTGGGTGAAATAGACGGTCATCCCTTGCCATTCGCGAAACGCAATCCAGCTCGTCCAGAATTGCTCGAGCAGCTTTTTCTGCTCATCCACGAGCGCCGCGTCGGATCGAAATTGATCGGCACGATGTCGGCCTGCTCGCCGCGCTTGTCGCGCCAGGTGACGTAGATCGTGGTCTTGCCCTGGTCAGGCGGCATCTCGAAAGAGGTCTGCGGCATGCGCGCCCCTGTGCGCTGGTCGAGCGCGTCGAGGAAACCTCAATCGGTGAAGGCGCCTTTATCCCCGATGCGATAGCCGAACTGGGTCGCGGCCTCGGGCAGCGCGACACATTCATCATCCAGCCGCTGTTCGACCGCGTGAAGCTCGCCAGCGGCTGGGGATTTGACGGCAACGCCGCGAGCTTCTGCTCCGGCTGCGGCAACACGCTTGTCCCCCCGCCTTCTTGCAGCCTGTCCACTTGGCCTTTGGCGGTGGCAGCTCCCTCAGGCGTCAGATAAAGATCGCCGATGATCTGGTCGTAATAGGCCGGCACTTGGACGTGATCCACCTTGGCCGCGAGCTCGCGCACCTTGCTTTGCGTCTGCTTGGCGATCTGCACCATCGAGAGGCCGGGCTGTTCCATTTCCTTGAGCAGCGTGCGCGTGAACACGGAATTGGGATCGGCGTCGGCGTCGCTCAAGCGGTCGAGCGCCGACTGCCCCTGCCGCGCGGAGAACAGCACGAACATGCCTTCGGCGGGGTCTATGCGGGTCAAGCCACGCGTGAGCCCGATGCCGCGTCCGGTCTTTAGCGCGAAAGGATTGTCGCGGCAGGCGTCGAGAATCAGGATCACGGTCGCCGCGCCCTTCTGCTGGAACTGGGCGGAAAGTCCGCTTGCCGCGAAGGACGCATCGCGTACGAGGCCCTCTTCGTCGGGACCCGCCGCCGGCACATCGACCGGCAAGAGGTAATTCGTGCCGTCCACGGCAAAGCCATGGCCCGCGAAATAGAACAGCACCGTGTCGCCCGCGCTGACCTTGTTCTCGAGCTCGACCAGCGCGCGGCTCATGGCGCGGCGGCCCACATTTTGCGCGGAGACCACTTCGAAGCCGAGCTTGGCCAGCTCCTCAGCCATCGCTTTAAAGTCGTTCACCGCCTTTTGCAGCTGCGGCACGTTCTCGTAAGCGTTGTTGCCGATCACGAGCGCCACGCGCTTGGCGGCCTCGGCCGGGGCAGTCGCGAGGAGCAGTACCATGGCGCAAATGAAGACCGTGGCTCGGCGCGCTGGGGCTTGCGTCGCACGCGCCGCCCGAGATGCGCTCGACATGCAAATTCCTCCATCTGCCCGCGGCTCGGGACCAAAGCCTATGCCGACCCATCGCCCGTCGGCAGGCCCGGGAGTGACGACGCAACCTCTTCCGACAGGGGTTACGCGAGGAACAGCAGCAGGAGTCCGGTGCCGACCAGCGCCAAGCTCCAGGCCAGATCGAGATTGATCCAACCGCGCCGCAAGAACCCCAGGCCTACCCACTCATAGACAATGAGGGCAATGGCGCCGGTGAAGATGAGCATCGCCAAGGTGTGCACGGCAACGGCGAGCGAGGCGATCCACAATGAGTGAGATGCGGGCATGGCGTGCATATGCGGCTGTGACATATCCATCTGCAGAGGCATCATCGCAGGGATGAGCATCAGTCCTGCTCCATGCGCGGTCGCCATCAAGAACGACCAAAGTCCAAGGCCGAGCATTCCTGTCTTAAGGCCGATGCGGACCCGATGCCGATGCGGATAGAGCATGCTGTAGACACCCAAGGCGATCAGCAACAACCCTGAAAGCAGGCGTAGTGCCGCTTGGTCGATCACCGCGCCGAGAACCGTCACCGCATAGACGACCAGCGCGATCGCGATCGCATGACCGATGGCGATGGGAATGAGAGAAACAAGCACGACGGCACGGCTTTGCCGGTACAGGCCAAGGGCGACGGCGAACAACCAGCCCATGGCGGGATTGAGGCCGTGAAATGCGCCGAGCCCAATCAGCAGCAACCACGGCCAAGGCTCGGACATGATCGTTGCTGGGGGGCCTTACCGGTTTGGCGTCAAGATCAGAGGTAGCAATAGGAAATCAGGGATAGCAAATAGGAATCTAGAGGAGCAGTCGCCACTCTCGCGTCCGGAACGTCCCGTTTCGGGGCGAACGTCGCCATATAAGCGAGGGTTTCGACGGATGCTTTGGCCGCCAGGCGTGGCGAGGGGTAGAATGTGGCGTCGGGCGTCCATCGTGCCATTGAGGTGCTCCCGGAAAATGGACGCCATCTTCGCCGCTAACCCCGGGTTCGACAAGTCGACTTAGGAAGGGCTTGCCACCGAGGCTGACGTCTGGTTTCGGACTTGAGCTACAGGCCGAGCGCCTTGCGCGCCTTCGCCGTGATCGACTGGCGAGTCGAGAAGAAGCCTTCCCATGGATCGCTCTTCTGGGCCTTGAGCCGAGCGGGGAGCGACTTCAGATTGTAGGGGCTCGCGAGCTTGAGGCCTTTCAGCTCGTCCCAGCGGAGCGGGCAGGCCACGGGGGCGCCTTTGCGCGCGCGGGTCGAGTAATTGACGATCGCCGACCCGCCACGCTGATTGCGCAAATAGTCGACGAAGATTTTCCCGCCCCGCGCTTTCTTCGCCATGTTCGCCGTGTAGCGGTCGCCCCGTGCCGACACAAGCGCGTCGGCGATCGCCTTGGCGAAGGCCTTCACCTCGTCCCAGCCCTGTTTCGGCGTGATCGGCGCCACGACGTGCAGGCCCTTGCCACCGGTGGATTTGAGGAAGCTCTTCAGGCCGAGATCGGCGAGGAAGTCGCGCACCTCAATCGCGGCCGCCTTGAGCACGTCGAGGGCGAGCCCCTCATCGGGGTCGAGGTCGAAAACGAGTCGGTCCGGCTCGCTGATATGCGCGAGCGACACGCCCCAGTCGTGAATCTCCAACGCGCCGATCTGCACGAGCCCGAACAGCCCCGCCTCGTCGTCGATATAGAGGTATTTCTGTTTGCTCTCGCCGCCCGGAATCGCCACATGCTTGATGTCGGCGCTCATGCCCTTCATGCCGTGGCGCTGAAAGAAGCACTCCCTGTCGCACCCCTCTGGGCAGCGCACGAGGCTGATCGGGCGGTTTGCCACATAGGGGAGGATGAAGGGGGCGACGGCCTCGTAATAGCGGGCCAGATCGAGCTTGGTTAGCCCGAGATCGGGATAGAGCACCTTGTCCGGACTGGTGAGCGTGATGCCGGCGAACACGGGATCCCCTTTCGTCTTCGATGGGCCAGGGCGCGATCGCAGTTCCTCCGGCTCCCGCTCCCGTGCATCATCGTCGCGTTTAACCTCTGCCGCGGGCTTATCCTCGCGCAAGCCCTGAAAGCTCGGATGGCGCAGGCGGCCGTCCCGCGTCCACTCCGTATAAGCCACCTCGCAGACGAGCTTGGGGCTAAGCCACACCGCATCGCGTCGCTCGATGGCCGGCACCTCGACAAAGGGCGAGCTGCTCCGCTCAAGCGGCTTGAAGCGCTTGGCCAGCCTGTCGAGGTCGGGGCTGGAGAAGCCCGTGCCCACCTTGCCGGCAAAGACCAGTCTGCCATCGTCGAAGGTGCCGACCAGGAGCGAGGAGAAGGCGCGGTCCTTGGCCGTGGAGCGGCTACAGCCGCCGATTACGAATTCGGCGCGCTTCACGCATTTGATCTTGAGCCAGTCCTTTGTCCGGCCGGAGACGTAGGGCAAGTCCACGCGCTTCGACACAACTCCCTCGAGTCCTGCGGCACAGGCCTCGCGAAAAAATTCGCGGCCCGAGCCTTCCACATGGTCGGAATAGACGAGCCAGTCCGGCAGGGATTTTGCGGTCAGCAACTGCGCAAGCCCCGTCTTCCGCTTGGTCAGGGGCTGCGTGCGCCAATCCTTGCCGTCGAGAAACAGCTGGTCGAAGAGAAAATAGCGGAACGCCGGATGCGGTGTATCGATATGCTCCTGCAGCGACTTGAAGTCGGTGACCCCGGAAGCGAGCACGAAGGCGATTTCGCCGTCGAGCAGCGTGTCCTCGCAAGGCAAGCTCTGCAACGCCTTAGCGATCGCCGGAAAGCGCACGGTCCAATCGAGACCGCTCCGGCTGAACAGGGTGATGTCGTCTCCGCTTTTCCGCGCGATGATGCGGTAGCCGTCATATTTGACTTCGTGCAGCCATTTCTCGCCGTTCGGCACCTCGTCTGCGAGGGTGGCGAGCTCGGGGGGGACGAATTCGGGTTCTACCGCCCTTCGGGTTTTCGGCGCCCGCTTGCCAATCCAGCGGGAAGCTTTGGCTTCAAGCTTTTTTTTTGAGCCTTGGAACTCCAGACGGGCACGTCGCCCGTCTCGATCTCCTGCATGCTACGCCCGCTCTTCACGCTCGTATCGTAGGTTTCCGTCGGCTCATCGCCGTCATGAGCGTACTCGTCGCGTTTCTTGATCAACAGCCAGTTTTCGCGGCCCCGGTCTTCTTTGCGGCCCTTCATGCGCACAAGCACCCAGTCGCCCTTGAGCCGATCCCCGTGCAGCCTGAATTTGATATCGCCTTTGAGGAGGCCCTCGTCGGGGTCGCCGATCGGCTCCCAGGTGCCGCGGTCCCAGATCATCACCGCGCCGCCGCCATACTCGCCTTTGGGGATCACGCCCTCGAAGCCGCCATATTCGAGCGGATGGTCCTCGGTCATGACCGCGAGACGCTTCTGGGTCGGGTCGAGGCTCGGGCCCTTGGTCACGGCCCAGCTCTTCAGCACCCCGTCATGCTCGAGCCTGAAATCGAAATGGGTGCGGCGCGCCGCGTGCTTCTGAATGACGAAGCTGTTTCCGGTCTTGCGCCCGAGCTCGGGCCCAGGTTCGGGGGTCTTGCTGAAATCCCGCTTGGCCCGGTATTCCGCAAGCGTGTCGGCCGCCTTGGTCCGCGCCATGGCCTAGGCGGATTTTCTCTTCGGCGTCGCGCGCACAGTCTTCTTCGCCGATCCGGAACGGGACGAGGCGGCAGCCCCCTTCTTGCTCTGCTGAGCCTTGCTCGGAGGAGCGGCTTTGCCCCGCTGCTTTACGCTCTTCTTGAGCGCATCCATGATGTTGATCACCTTGGCGGTGCCGGGCTCCGCGGTCACGATCGCGGGCGCGCGGTGCTCGAGCTTGGCGTTGATCAGCTCCCAGACCGCCTCGGTATATTCGTCCTTGAACTTCTCGGGCTCGAAAGCGCCCGACTTCCGCTCGATCAGCTCGACGGCGAGGTCGAGGGCCTCCTTGTCGACCTTCACCTGGGGCACTTCCTCGAAGAAGCTGTCCGCCGACTTGACCTCGTTGGCGTGCCGCAGGATCTCGAGCAGCAGCCCGCGCCCGCAGGGCTTCAGGGCCACGATATTGCCCTGGCCGCGCAGGATCAGCTGTCCGACACCGATCTTGTCGGCCTGCTGCAGGGCCTTCTGCATGATGACGTAGCCCTCTTCGGCGGCGTCGCCATCCGGCAGGAGGTAATAGGGCTTCTCGAAGTAGCGCGGATCGATCGCGCTAGAATCGACGAAGCGCACGAGCTCGATCGTCTGCTTGCTCTCAAGCTTCAGCTCGTCGATCTCCTTCTGATCGAGCAGCACATATTTCCCCTTTTCATACTCGAAGCCCTTGGTGATTTGCTCATTCTCGACGGGGCCGACGCCGGGCGCCACTTTCTGATAGCGGATGCGCTTGCCGGATGGCTCGTGGATCTGGTGCAACTCGATGCGCCGCTCGGTGCTGGTGGCGGGGTAAAGCCGGACCGGGATGGTGACGAGCGAAAGCCGCAAGTTTCCTGTCCAAAAGGCGCGGGGTGCCATACGCTAGAACTCCTCTAAAGCACGCGCGAGCGCGGATCCTTCGACCGCGGGCCTAGTATAGCCTGAAACGATGTAGCTTCGACCGCGGTTCTTGCACCGGAAAGCGATGCCGGGGGTCACTTCCCAACTTTATATCCATTCTCGTTAAGCATGCGTTCAAGCGCCTCGGGAAAGCTCAGGCGCGCCATTGTGCCTGGGTAGGCGCCCGGGTCGTCGAGCGGCCTGTCGCACACGTCGAGCCCCCAATTGGAAGCGCGGTCATAATGGCGAGCATCAACTTCCAGGCCTCCTTGCCCTCGCCGAGCAGGATCTTCTCGCCGACATAGCCGGCCAGGAAGCCGTTCGATACCCGCTTCGGGACCTGGACAATTTATGGGCTCCTCGTCGGCAATTGAGGCTCGCGCTGGTGGGCGCATTTCGCTTATTCTAACTCGCCAGCGATCGGGCTTCCCGCTATCAACACGCTCTGTCCCCGGCAGGACGACCAGTGGCCCGGACCGCAGCCCGATTGCGGGCTGCGGCGGGCCCCCGGCTGGGGGTTCGTTTTTCGGGGGTCACGGGAACGCAAACTGTCTTCAAGGCTTAGTCAGTCGATGAGCGATATCAATCTCAGGCCCGAACCCAGCGCTTGTGCGCCGGCGGTGGTCATCACCGGGGCCACCGAGGGCATCGGCCGCGCGCTGGCCGAGGAGTTCGCCCGCGACGGTCACACCCTTGTCCTTGTCGCTCGCGACGAGGCGAGCTTGGCGCGTGCCGCGACGGAGCTCTCGCGCAAATATGGCGTCCAGGTTAGGGTAACGGCCCAGGACCTGAGCACGGTGCAAGGGTGCGCCGGCGTTGAGCAGGCCTTGCGGCGCTTTGGCGTCTATGCGGATATCCTCGTCAACAATGCGGGGATCATGTCCTCTGGCTTCTTCCAGGATGAAGACCCTGCCACCATACGGCGCCTCATCGACCTCGACGTGCGGGCGGTGGTGGACCTCACCCTTCGCTTTCTGCCCGGTATGGTTGCGCGCCGTCGTGGCGGCGTGCTCAATATTGCGTCCATGATGGGATATATGCCGGTGCCCTATCAGGCGGCCTACGCTGCCTCCAAGGCCTTCTTACTGTCCTTCAGCAAGGCGCTCGCCTACGAGACCATGGGCACTCGTGTACGGGTTTCGGTCGTGGCCCCAGGTGTGGTGGCAACCGGGCTCCATGCCAAGGCGGGGTCGCAGAACTCCCGCTACCTCGTTCTGATTCCCACCATGACCGCCAAGCAGGTGGCGCAAACCGCCTATCGGCGGTTCAACCGCGGTTGGTCCGTGATCTTGCCGGGCCTCTTCAACAAGCTCGGCGCGCTTGCCGTGCGCTTCGTGCCCGATTATCTACTCGTGCCGCTGATGGGCTGGTTCTTCAGGGTGCGAGATGATGAACGGCGCGTGCTAGGTCCAGGGGCGGTTACCTCAAACAAGGCTGAAAACAAGCGTTCGCCGGAGCCCGCGCGGCTGGAAACCACGGAATAGGCGTCCTTGCCGCCATCCACGAACGCCTCTCGTGGAGATCGGTTTGCGTGCCCATGAAATTTCTTTCACTACTCATTTCTATAGGAATAGCCCTCTACCTCGTCAGATCGATTCAAGGAAATAGATTGTCGGCATGTCCACAACCCCAGCCCTTCGTCATAGCTTCCTTAAGAGCGGCGGAAGCAGCGAAGTCCTTGGCCATCTTCGTGTCCTTGGTATCGAAGACGACCACGATCTCGCTCTTATTGCTGTTGGCGGAATGGTAGACCCGCGGATTGCTAAGGCCCGCTGCTTTCTGCATTTCGGCATGCCCACCGAAGATGGGGCGCCACTGGCCGTAGTCCCTCACCTTATGACGGATGATCATCATGCCCATGGCATCTCTCCTTCTGCTTTCCGTTAAGCATATAGGAGGCGATGGCATGATGCGAAGGCACTGCCTGAAGAGGACCTCCGCGCGTTGCATCAAACGGTGCGCAACCATCCTCGATGAGGCCACAAGCTTCTTAAGAAGAGGGCGAGCCTCAGCTCTCATCACCAAAGGCTCACCAAGCGGCACTCCGGAATTCAAAGGGCGCGCCTGGAAGCTAGCCAACGACAAGGCGCGCGAGCTGGGGTGGATCGTCTAGCCCCCTTCAATAGCTCGACTGACGCCCGTTCGCCTTCCCGGCTCAAAAAACCTCACGCCCAACACCCTTTCGTCCGCCAATGGCTTCCTGTTGGCTTCTGGGCACGCTGGTGACACGGCGGTGACACGTGGACCGCAAAGGAAAGGGGCACCAACGCATGGCCCCATAAATTTCAAGCAAATTCCTTTGGTTATTGGTGGAGCCGAGGGGGATCGAACCCCTGACCTCAGCAGTGCGATTGCTGCGCTCTCCCAACTGAGCTACGGCCCCCGGAAACAGGCGCCATTTAGGGATTGGCCTTCCGGCCTGTCAAGCGAGCCCCAGAGGAAGCAGACGCAAGGCTTGCTCTCGTCACCGCCTCTCCGCTAGATGATGCACCGTCCGAGGAGGGGCTTCATGGGTCCATTGATCGCTTTCGTCATTCTCGTCATCGACCTCTATATCTGGGTCGTGATCGCTAGCGCGATCTTGAGCTGGCTCGTTGCCTTCAATGTGATCAACACGAACAACCGGTTCGTGCTCATGATCGCCGAAATGCTGTACCGGCTGACGG
The DNA here is from genome assembly GCA_963804515.1 of uncultured Alphaproteobacteria bacterium. GTDB lineage: Bacteria > Pseudomonadota > Alphaproteobacteria > Rhizobiales > Methyloligellaceae > Methyloceanibacter. Next base: position 196,464 of record CAWDQR010000003.1, read on the forward strand.
AGCCAGCGCTTCGCCCGATCCGCAATATCCTGCCCAATCTCGGCGGCATCGACATCTCGCCCGTGATCCTGATCCTGTTCCTGCTGTTCATCCGGGACGTGGTCCTGCTCGGCTGGATTCTGCCGGCCGTCCAGCCGTCCGGCGGCCTTTGAGTGCAGCAAGCCTAAAGATCAACCTTCGCCGCTCCGGCGCTGGCGTCACGCTGCCCGTGCGGTTGACGCCGAAGGCGAGCCGCGACGAGATCGTGGGGCTTGAGGATTACGCGGGCGATTGCGCGCTCAAGGTTCGCGTGCGCGCGCTTCCCGAAAGCGGACGCGCCAATGCGGCGCTCGAAACGCTCATCGCGCGCTGGCTCAAACTTCCGCCCTCGAGCGTGAAGGTCGCGCAAGGCGGTAAGTCGCGGTTGAAACAGGTTGCGATCGAAGGCGACGCCGAGACCCTTTTGAGCCTGATCGCCACCCGTCTTGCCACGTTCGACAGACTTGGCTGACTTTTCGGGCACGTGCCGAGCGTAGGGCTATCTGGCCTTTACGCTTGACGTGATGGAGGCGATCAACCCGGAAGCGGTGGCGAATGCATCGTTGCGATCCTTGATCCCGTGCCGACGCGCGATCCAGCCAAAATCCGTGTACACCGCCCAGACGTCTCCCTTCTCATCCTCATGGACGAGGAGCCTGACCGGCCAGTCGAGCCCTGCCGCGGGTTCGGAGGTGAGGAACAGCGTTCCGAGCGGCGGATTGCCGAACACCAGCAGCGTGGACGGGCGCAGCTTGACGCCAGCATCTGAAGCGAGCTTTGACTGATCGATCTCGGAGAAGAACGGGATACCCTTCGCCGCGATATCCATCTTCAGCCGCTTTAACGTCTCGGCCATGGGGTAAGCGCTCTTCACGCGGAAGACGCCTTCGTCCTGGGCTGCAAGCTCCGACTTGGTTGCGAACCTGGACTGTCTCCTCTTGGCTGCTCGTGCGAGCGAGGCCGTATCGGCCCCATGCCAACAATGGAGAATTTGGTCGTCGAGCTGAAATGCCGGGTGGCTTCCAATTCGATAGCGAAGTGGTATGTCACGAAACCCGCGTGTCGGGGGCATTGGTCGGCTCAAGGCCCAGCTGGGGTCTGTCGCGCCAAAGCCCACGCTATCTCCTCGCTGATGGCGATAGCGGCGGCGCGGGGGTCCGGCGCGGCCGTGATCGGCCGGCCGACGACGAGATAGTTGGCGCCGGCGGCAATGGCGATTGCTGGGGTAACAATCCGCGCCTGGTCATGGCTCGCCCCGCCCTCAGGCCTGATGCCGGGCGTGACGATGAGAAATTCGTCGCCCTCGGCTTCGCGGATCGCCGCCGCCTCTTGCCCCGATGCGACGACGCCATCGAAGCCCGCTTCGTTCGCAAGCATGGCCCGATGCAGGACAAGCTCGGCAGGCGCATGGTCGATGCCTTGCTGCACAAGGTCCGCGGCCCCAAGATTGGTCAGCACGGTCACACCGAGCAGCTTGAGCCCGCTTTCCCCCCGGCCGCGCATAGCCGCATCGAGCGTCTTCCGGTCCACCGCATGCACGGTGAGGAAATGCGCGCCCGTGGCCGCAACCGCGGCTGTGGCGCGCTCGACCGTCGCCTCGATATCGAGCAGCTTGGCATCGATGAAGACGTGAGCGCCTCGGTCCACGAGCTCGCCAGCAAGCGCAAGCCCGCCGGCGAACAAGAGCTCGAGCCCGATCTTGTAGACGCCGACGCTATCGCCGAGCCGGTCGATGAGCCCCCGCGCCTCCTCGACGCTTGGCACGTCGAGCGCGACGATCAGCCGGTTCTTGGCGGCGGTCATGGGGATGCGGATTTCCGCGCGGCGACGGCGAGCGCCTCGACCACGCCTTTGAGCGCCGCCTGTAGCGCCTTGTCCTTCAGGCCGCCGTCCTCCTCGAAGGCGTCGCCCGCGCGCGGCAGGGCGAGCTGCTGCGGGATCACCGTCGCGCCGATGCCGACCTCGAGGATCTGGCGGAGATGCAACAGGCTGCGCATGGCGCCATAATTACCGGGCGACGCCCCGCTGATGGCGAAGACCCGGCTGCGATAGACTTCGAGTCCAGTCTCGCCCTTGCCCCTGACCCGCGTCACCCAGTCGAGCGTGCTCTTGAGCAGCGGCGTAACCGAGGAATTGTATTCCGGGCTCGCGATGAACACGCCCTGATACTCGGTCAGCAGCGCTTTGAACTCGGCCGCCTTCAGCGGCGGCCCCTGCTCGGCCTCCAGATCCCCGTTATAGAGCGGCATCGGATAATCGGTGAGATCGACGAACACCCCCTCGATGCCGTTGGCCGAGGCGATGTGTTGCGCGAGCCGCGCAAGCTTCTTGTTGTAGGACCCTTGGCGCGTGCTGCCGGCGAAGAACAATATCCGCATCAATCCGGCTCCGGTTAAGGCCACGCGACAGACTTATCCGGCAAGCCGCACGCTCGCAAGCAAAGCGCGTGCCGGCTTAGGGGGTCTCAGGATTGCTCGACCCGAACAGGGCGCGGAGCGGGACGATGGCCGCGGCCGCAAGCGGCGTTGCCAGTGCCAAGCCAAGGATGCCGAACAGGGCGCCGAACACGAGCTGGTTCAGGATCACCACGGCCGGCGGCAATGACACCGCGCGCGCCTGGATCAAGGGCGTGAGCAGGTAGCTCTCCAGGAACTGCACGACGGCGTAGAGCCCGGTGACCCACAGCGCAAGCGTGAAGCTTTCTCCACCCGCCACCAGCACCATGGGCACGGCGCCGATGATCGGTCCAAGGTAAGGGAGGAAGCCCGCGAGCCCGGCGAACAGCGCAAGCACGAAGGCGATCGGAACGCCGAGGATCAAGAGGCCCACATAGGTGACGCCGCCGATCACGGCCATGGCGATGCCCTGGCCAATGAGCCAGCGCCGCAGCAAATCGCCGGTCTCATAGAGCATGGTTGTCGCGTCGCTCCGCCGGCCTTCAGGAGCGATCCGCGCCACGAGCTGGACGCAGGTGTGGGGGTCGGCGGCAAAGTAGATGCCAAAGAACAGAACGATCAGCAACGCGCTGGCGACGCCGAAGAGCACGACGGCGACCGAGGTCGCTCCGCTGGCGATGCCCCATGGACTGAACTGGCTCAACAGCTTGGTGATATCGACGTTCTGGAAGAGGTTCCGCTGATCGGCCGCGTTGACGATTTCGTGTGTCAAACTGGTGACGCCGGTGGCAATACTCGTCGCCAGCTGCGTGACCTGCTGGGCGATGGTCGGCCCTGAGGTGGCGATGACCACCACGAAGAAGGCCGTGATCAGCGCCACGACGATGGACAGCGCCGCGAGAGGCGGGAGCGGGGTAATCCGGGAAAGCGCGCTGCTCGCCCCATGGAGCACGATCGCAAGCAGAATGCCGGCGAAGCCGAGAAATATCGCCGTCCGCGCGTACCAGAGCGCGGCAGCGACGACCAGCACCAGGACCACGCCGACCGTGGCCCGCATGGCCGTATGCAGGACCGGCCGCGTCAAGCCTTGCGCCTGATTGACGATGGGGCTTTTGAGGGTTGTCGCGCCGTCGGTCATGGCGATCCCGATCATGTGGCGCTCATTTAAGCGGAGAGCGCAGGCGAGGCTACTCTACGCCAAAGCTATGCAAAAGCGGTGAGTGCTGCAGGCGTCACTCGCCCTCGAAAAATTCCTTCACACGGGCAAAAAAGCCTGTCGATTCCGGGTTGGTGTTCGCGTTGGAGGCGTTCTCGAACTCCTTCAGCAGCTCACGCTGCTTGCGCGTCAGGCTCTTCGGCGTCTCGACCTCCGCCTGGATGTAGAGATCGCCTAGCTGCTTCGAGCGCAGCACCGGCATGCCCTTGGCTTTGAGCCTGAACTGTTTGCCGCTCTCGCTGCCCTCCGGGATCTTCACCCTCGTCTTGCCGCCGTCGATGGTCGGCACCTCGATCTGGCCCCCAAGCGCGGCGGTGGTCATGGCGATCGGCACGCGGCAGAACAGGTCGGCGCCGTCGCGTTGGAAAAACTCATGCGGCTTGATCGAGAGAAAGATATAGAGGTCCCCGGCGGGCCCGCCGCGCAACCCCGCCTCGCCTTCGCCCGCGAGCCTGATCCGCGTGCCGTCCTCGACGCCAACGGGAATGGTCACCGACAAGGTGCGCTCGCGCGTGATGCGGCCTGTCCCGTTGCAGGCTGGGCATGGGCTCTCGATCACCTCGCCGCGTCCCTGGCAGGAGGGACAGGTGCGCTCGATGGTGAAGAAGCCTTGGCTCGCGCGCACTTTGCCGATACCGCCACAGGTGCGGCAGGTGGTCGGTGCGGTGCCGGCCCGCGCGCCGGACCCCGTGCAGGCCTCGCAGGTGACGCTCGTCGGTACGCGGATCTGCGCCGTCTTGCCTTCATAAGCTTCGGCAAGGGTGATCTCCATGTTGTAACGGAGATCGGCACCCCGCTCCCGTGCCGAGCGCTGGCGTGGGCGCCGCTGGCCCATAAACTCGCCGAACAGATCGTCGAACATGGCCGACATGGAGGCGGAAAAATCGGCGCCAAAGCCATGGGTGCCCGCGCCGCCGAGGCCGCCCTCGAACGCGGCGTGCCCGAAGCGGTCATAGGCCGCCCGGCGCTGCGGGTCCTTCAGCGCCTCATAGGCCTCGTTGAGTTCCTTGAAGCGGTGCTCGGCCGTGTGGTCGCCGTTGCAGCTGTCGGGATGACATCCCTTGGCGAGACGCCGAAAGGCCGCCTTGATCTCGTGATCAGGAGCGCCCCGCGCGACACCAAGAACTTCGTAGTAGCACCGTTTGGCCATTGCCCCTCCGGCCTTCACACCGACCGCTCACCCAGGGCGGCGGCGTTTAGCCTCTTCTGTTGGGCTCAGGCGGGAGACCACAAGACGTGCAGGCCCCGCGCCAATACCGTCAAACCGTCCCTTACGCAGACTTCTTGCTGTCGTCGTCCTTGACTTCCTCGAAGTCGACATCGACCACATTGTCCTGGCCGTCGCCGCCACCCTCCGAGGCGCTGCCGCCTTCGCCTGAGGCGGCACCCTGATTTGCCTGATAGAGCGCCTCGCCGAGCTTCATCGAGGCTTGCGCCAGAGCATCGGTCTTCTGCTTAATGAGGTCCTTGTCCTCGCTCTGGATCGCCGTTTTGAGCTCGGCAACGGCCGATTCCACCAAGCTCTTGTCGCCATGCGGGACCTTGTCGCCGAAATCGCGGAGCATCTTCTCCGTCGAATGCACCAGCGCCTCGCCCTGGTTTCTGGTCTCGACCAGCTCGCGGCGTTTCTTGTCTTCCTCGGCGTGACTCTCGGCTTCCTTGACCATGCGGTCGATGTCGCCCTCGCTCAGGCCTCCGCTCGCCTGGATGCGGATCGACTGCTCCTTGCCCGTAGCCTTGTCGCTGGCCGCGACATTGACGATGCCATTCGCATCGATGTCGAAGGTGACCTCGATCTGCGGCACGCCGCGCGGCGCGGGGGGAATGCCGACGAGATCGAACTGACCGAGCAGCTTGTTGTCGGCCGCCATCTCGCGCTCGCCTTGAAACACGCGGATGGTGACGGCGTTCTGATTGTCTTCCGCGGTTGAGAACACTTGGCTCTTCTTGGTCGGGATCGTGGTGTTGCGGTCGATCAGCCGCGTGAACACGCCGCCCAAGGTCTCGATGCCGAGCGAGAGCGGGGTCACGTCGAGTAAGAGCACGTCCTTGACGTCGCCCTGCAGTACGCCCGCCTGGATCGCGGCGCCGATCGCCACCACCTCGTCGGGATTCACGCCCTTATGCGGCTCGCGGCCGAAGAAGTTCTTCACGGTCTCGACCACTTTCGGCATGCGCGTCATGCCGCCGACGAGAACCACCTCGCCGATCTCGGCAGCCTTGAGGCCGGCATCCTTCAATGCATTCTGGCAGGGACCGATGGTCTTCTGGATGAGGTCGTCGACGAGGCTTTCGAGCTTGGCCCGGGTGAGCTTCATGGTGAGATGCTTCGGCCCGGTCTTGTCGGCGGTGATGAAGGGCAGGTTGATCTCGGTCTGCGTCGTCGAGGACAGCTCGATCTTGGCCTTCTCGGCAGCCTCCTTCAGCCGCTGCAGCGCGAGTTTGTCGCCGCGCAGATCGATGCCGCTCTCCTTCTTGAACTCATTGGCGAGATAGTCGACGAGGCGCATGTCGAAATCCTCGCCGCCGAGAAAGGTATCGCCATTGGTCGACTTCACCTCGAATACGCCGTCGCCGATCTCGAGGATGGAGATGTCGAAAGTGCCGCCGCCGAGATCGTAGACGGCAATGGTCTTGCTCTCCTTCTTCTTGTCGAGGCCGTAAGCGAGCGCGGCCGCCGTCGGCTCATTGATGATGCGCAACACCTCGAGCCCGGCGATCTTGCCGGCGTCCTTGGTCGCTTGGCGCTGGGCATCGTTGAAATAGGCTGGAACGGTGATCACCGCCTGCTCGATCTTCTCGCCGAGATAGGCTTCGGCGGTCTCCTTCATCTTTTGCAGGATGAAGGCCGAGATCTGCGAGGGCGAGTATTTCTTGCCGCGGGATTCGACCCAGGCGTCGCCATTGTCGGCGCGCACGATCTTGTAGGGGACGAGCTTCTTGTCCTTCTCGACCATCGGGTCTTCGTAGCGTCGCCCGATGAGACGCTTGATGGCGAAGAAGGTATTTTCGGGATTGGTGACTGCCTGGCGCTTGGCGGGAAGCCCTACCAGCCTTTCGCCGTCCTCGGTGAAGGCAACCATCGAAGGCGTGGTACGCACACCTTCGGCATTTTCGATAACTTTGGGGTTCTTCCCCTCCATGACCGCGACACAGGAGTTAGTTGTGCCGAGGTCGATTCCGATCACTTTCGCCATCCGTAGCCTCTCTTTCTGGCAGACCGTCCGGGCCCAAGACTCGGCACCCGGCTAACTTTCGACGCGCGCCCCGCGTTCAGCCGCGTGGCACCGGTCCCCTAACACTATCGGCGCGCCCGCCAACTCATCCGGCAGGTTTCCGCGGTTATATAGGAGCCAAGCCTATGGGTCGCAAGGATAAGCGCGGGTTGAGCAGGGGATCGGGTGCGCGTTTGTCAATCAATACGCTTCCAAGCGGCGATCAGGACCGGCGTCAGACAGTAATAGCGCCCATCGGTGGCGGCCTCCGCCATCTCGGCGCGAAACTGCGATGCCCGAGCCGGATCGGCGAGGCCAAGCTCCGCTCCGGCCGCATAAAGACCGTCATAAACGCCGATGAGCATGTTGCCCATCTCGGCGAGGGGCAGGAAATTGACCGAGGCCCGGGTGCCGTCCGGGGCGCCTAGGCCGGCGGCCTCGAATTGCGCAGGGAGTTGGCGCCCGGCCCGCATATTGCGCCCATGGCCACGGAAAACGCCCTCGAAGACGCGGTTGAATTCGCCCATTGCCGGACACGTCGGCTCCACGGCGATCGCGCCAAAGTCGAACTCCTGCGCCACGACGGTGCCGCCCGGCTTGGTCCAGCCAAGCATCTTTTCGAGGATCGTCACGGGGTCGCGCATATGCATGAGCAGCACCCGGCAGAAGCTCAGGTCGAAGGGGGCGCCGGGAAGCGTATCGAGTTTGTGCAGGTCCGTCGTTACGATTTCGAACCGAGCGCCGCCTTCGGCGCGGAGCTCCTGCAAAGACTGGGCGCCCAGCGCGGCATCGATCTCGATGCCGGTGACGCAACCTTCCGGGCCAACGCGATCGGCCATCAGCCGCATCACCGCACCGGGTCCCGAGCCCACATCGAGGCAGCTCATGCCGGCCTGGAGTCCGACGCTGTCCAGGACCTCTGCCGTCGCGCCTTGCCACATGCGCGCCTGATCGCGCAGACGCTGATAGTCTTTCGCGTCGCGCGCATGCACATAACCGTCGGGATTGGCTTTGCGAGCCCTCGCCATGGTCACCTCGTGGATCGCTCATAAACGCGCACTGTGGCAGATCGTAGGATGATGGAGGCTGGAGGCGAAGGCGTGTCCTTGCAATATCTCCCCGGAAGACTCGATCGAGCAGGGCAAATGGACCTTCTGCGCTCTTTGCGCTCGATCATCGCCGAGGCGCCGTTATTCGCGCCCACCATGCCACGCACAGGCAAACCATTCTCGGTGCGCATGACGAATTGCGGGCCGCTCGGCTGGGTTTCGGACAAGCAGGGCGGCTATCGCTATCAGGCAACCCATCCGGAGACGAGGAAGCCCTGGCCGGCTATGCCGCCAACCCTGCTCCAGCTATGGCGCGAGGTCGCCCGCTATCCCGCTTCCCCTGAGGCGTGCCTCGTCAATTATTACGCCACGGGCGCCAAGATGAGCCTTCACCGCGACGAGGATGAGCAGGATTTTTCGGCTCCAGTGCTTTCGGTGTCGCTGGGCGACACGGCCATTTTCCGCGTCGGCGAGCTGTCGCGCCGAGGCCCGACGCGGAAATTTGAGCTCAATTCTGGCGATGTGGTGGTCCTGGGCGGCGAGGACCGGCTCGCCTATCACGGCATCGACCGCATCCTTCCCGCCAGCTCGGACCTCTTGCCCGAAGGCGGCCGCTTCAACCTGACTTTGCGAAGAGTGACGAAGCCCGACTAGGCCTTGCTGCCGCCGGAGCCCTTGCCGGGCGGCTCGTGGCGCGGGGGCTCGTCTTTCCCTTGCGTTTCCCCGCTCGGAAAGTCGTCATTGGCGGCCTTGCGCGGGCCCTCCCCGCCCTGGCCGGGCGTACCGGGCTTGGCTCCGCCTTTGGCGATCGCGACGAGAGCGGGCCTAAGGCATCGGTCGCCGATAACGTAGCCCGCCTGCATCACGTCGACGACAGTCCCATCGGGAACCGCCGGGTCTTGCACCTCGAACATGGCCTGATGGCAGTTTGGATCGAAGCGAGCCCCAAGCGGCTCGATGCGCGTGACGCCGTGACGCTCGAGCGCATTCAAGAGCTCCCGCTCGGTGATCTCTACCCCATCGAGGAAACTTTTCAGAGCCGGATCCTGGCTCGCGGCTTCCGCCGGGACGTGCTCGATGGTGCGCCGGAGATTGTCGCCCACGGTCAGGATATCGCGCGCGAAATTGGAGACGGCATAGCGCGCGGTGTCGCTTTTCTCCCGCTCGGTGCGCCGGCGCAGATTCTCCATGTCGGCCATGGTCCGGAGCAGCCGGTCGCGCATATCGGCGTTCTCGGTGATCAGGGCCTCAAGTTCGGCACTAGCTTGCGCCGTCGAATCGGTGGCATCGCCTTGCGGGTTAGCTCTCTGAGAATTGGCGGGGTTCGCGGGATCCTCATTGGCCTCACGCGGATCGGTCTTGTCGTCGGACATGGGCTCGCTTACGAAAAAGGGCCTCGACGGAAGCTCACCGGGATATCCACCGTGAGCCGGCAAAAATCAAGGGACAAGACGCCCGAGCAGCCGCGCTGTGTAGTCGACCATGGGAATGATGCGCGCGTAGTTGAGCCGCGTTGGCCCGATCACGCCAAGCACGCCGACGATCTTCTGCTCGGTATCCTCGAAGGGTGAGACGATCAACGCCGAGCCGGAGAGGGAGAACAGCTTGTTCTCCGACCCGATGAAGATGCGCACTCCTTCGGCGCGCTCGGCGAGACCGAGAAGCTGGATCAAGTCCTTTTTTGTGTCGAGGTCCTCGAACAGGAGCCGCACACGCTCCAGGTCCTCCATCGCCTTCACGTCTTCGAGCAGGTGCGAGCGCCCACAAACGATGAGACTCTTCTGCTCGTCGCCGTCGCCCGACCAGGTGGCGAGACCTTCGGTGACCACGCGCGCGGTGAGCTCGTCGAGCTGGGCGCGCCGCTGCTCGATCTCCGTCTCGATACGGCTGCGCGCATCGGCGAGCGTCACGCCGCCGATGCGGGCGTTGATGTAGTTGGAGGCCTCGCTGAGGGAGGCGAGCGGCAGGCCTTCGGGCAGGGCGATGATGCGGTTCTCGACATCGCCGTCCTCGCCCACGAGCACGGCGAGCGCCTTGCCGGGCCCAAGATTGACGAATTCGACCTGCTTCAGCGTCTTGCTTTGCTTGTCGACCAGCACGATTCCTGCGCAGCGCGAAAGCCCGGACAGCATCTCGCCGGCTTCGGCGAGAAATTCCTCAACGGCTCGGTGCCTGCCGCTTCCCGCCATTCGGCTTTGGATCTGGCCCCGCTCTTCCTCGCTCACGTCGCCGATCTCGAGCAGCCCGTCGATGAAAAGGCGCAAGCCCGTCTGCGTGGGCAGCCGCCCCGCGCTCGTATGCGGCGCATAGATGAGGCCGAGCGCTTCCAAATCCGACATGACGTTGCGGACGGAGGCCGGCGACAGGGTCATCGGCAGCGCCCGGCTCAGATTGCGTGAGCCGACCGGCTCGCCGGTGGCGAGATAGGTCTCGACGATGCGCTTGAAGATCTCGCGCGAGCGCTCGTTGAGCTGACGCAAGCCCACGGCTCCATCGCTCACGGATATTAAGGCGCTGACGTCGGTGTGGCGCATGACGGTAGGAAATCTAGGGGTCGGCTCGCGAAGCGTCAAATGCCGCGGCCAAGACCGCCGGGCCACTTCCTGGAAGCGGGGCTCTGGCAGCGCCGCCTTCAGGCTGGCGTTGAAGCTAGTTGAGCGAGGCGAACTCTGCCGCAATGGGAGACGAAAGCTCATCCGGCGCGCCGAAATGGGCGAAATAGCGCGTCCGGATCGCCTCGACGGGCATGATGACGAAGACATCGGTGGTGCCGAATTGATGGTCGATGACGGCCCCATCGCCGAAATAGGCGCCTAGCCTGAGATAACCCTTGATCAGCGGCGGCAGGCCCCTGATCGCCGCGCGCATGTCGACGGCCGCCAAGGGCTGCATGTTCATGTCGACGCGGCGACGGTCATGCGCCCTGACCCGCCAATCCTCGGGCGCGAGGGAGGTGTGGTAGAGGTAGCTCAGCGCCGCGGCATGCAAACTCGGGTCGGTGCCCTCGAAGCTCGCGCAGCCGATCATGACGTTGGCGCCATGCTCGCGCACATAGGACCATACGCCCTGCCAGAGCAGCTCGAGCGTCCGCTTGTTGCGGTAGGGTTTGAGCACGCAGGACCGGCCAAGCTCCACGAACGAATAGTCGGGGCTCTTGGCGCGGATCAGGGGAAGAATGTCGTATTCGCCCTGGGTATAGAAACCGTCATAGAGGTCGGCGACCTCCTGGCGCAGCACGCGATAGGTGCCGACCACGCGGGGCCGCCGCCAGCGGTGCCCGTTCATGGCGTCGCCGCGGTCGACCACGAGCAGATGGTCGAAGACCGCGTCATAGGCGTCTTCGTCGCGCCGCGACAGCATGGCGAGAGCGCCGGGCACGGCCGACATTTCCTCGTAGAACACCTTGTAGCGGAGTCGTTGCGCCTGTCTGATCTCGCCGCGCTTGCGAGCCAGTCGCACTTCCAAATTACCGATGCGGCCATAGATCTTGGGAGGCTGCCAGGCGCCGAGCCCTCGGGGCTTGAAGCGCCAACGCCTCGTAAAGGGCAGCAATCCGGCGTGATTTGACCGCAACATCAGGCCCGGAAACATTGGGCTGCTGCGGAATCGCTCCGCAATGCTCCCAGGTGTCAGCTTCATTGGCATGTCTCAGCCCGGCTCGCTGCAAGGGAGGGCGGCCGCGCGACGCCGAAACGACTGAGGCAACTCCGCGCGCGGCAGCCCCGATTCGGCCACAACAAGGGCCGGTTAGCAAACCAATTCGAAGTCTGTATGACAGCCTGGGGATATACCGCCGCCGGCGGACAGTTTCACGGCCGCTATCAGGCGGCTCCACGGTCCGAATTTTTTCGAAGACCTGAGCGGGGCCGGAGATTGACTGCTTGACTGCACAAAATATTGAGCGAATATGGAGGGATGAAATGGCAAAAAGGGTTGAGCTAGAGGGGACTGGCCCCTTCGAACTACCGGTGATCCAGCGGGTAGAGTCCGTGGCACTCCCCAATAATCAAGACTTCCTCGTCCGCCTGCACTTTAAAACAGGGGATAACAAACTTGTGATTGTACCGCTTGCGCCGCATTGCATTGAAGAACTTGTAGGGCTTTTAAGAAATGAGCAAAGCCGATCTCTCAAATCCAATCTTCCATGACGAGGAAAAGGCCCGCGTTTGGCTAGAAGCCGAGCGGTGGCCAGATGGTCCCGTTTGTCCGTTCTGCAACAAGCATGACCATGTGAAGGCCGCGCCCATGCACTCAAGGCCGAGCAAGGCTCACCCGGAGGGTTTCACCCAAGAGGGCAACGCTCTCTTGTAGGAAGCGCTTCACGGTCCGCGTGGGCACGTTGTACGAGCGCTCGCATATACCCTCTCAGCAAATGGCTCCACGCCACGCATCTGCTTTGCGCCAGCAAGAAGGGTAGTGAAATCTGAACTTGCCCCGGCAGATATGCCTCCGCTGCCGGTTGATCTCACTGGCGAAATCGTTCTTTATTTTGGAGAAATCCATTATGCACCTACTAGGTGTCGGCTTCCGAATCCATTGGGCACCGCAGTCGCTTTTTAGGTTTGGGCTTCCGGATCTTCGATTCCTCGTGGGGCTTGGCCGCGCCCGCGGCCTTTGGCTTCGCATGCCCGAGGAAATAGCGCACGACCCGCTGGAAGGCGGGATTATCCTCAGATTCTTTGCGTTCATCACCGTTATTCACGGTTCGATCCTTACAGGATTTAGAGACTCCCCCGCTAGCGCTCCGCTATATTTTTCCAGCCGACATCCCAGATGATTCGAGTGGGGTCGGTTTCCGAGGACGGCTAAGGGCGCTAGTCCCCAAGACAAAGACGCCCAAAGCCTATCTTCGGTAGAGCAGTGAAGAGGCCTATCGGCTCCTCCACCCGCCGGGGGCAACGCCGATCTGGCGGTGTCCTCGTTAGAGAAGCGGCGGTCTTGTACCGCGTACCGCCGATCTCAACTCTCTTTGGGGGTGGCAGGTTAGCGGGGATAGGTCTTCCCAGTCCGTGCCCGTGGGTTCAAGTCCCACCACCTCCAGCCTTCATAGAACATTTAGTCCTACTAAAGCCTTTTACCTCCCATGTAACTCGCTGCATAGGACCGCGCGGCCACATCGGACCCAAAATCAGATCCCCGCACCGGATCATCCCAAATTCCTAAAGCCCCGGCCCGTCACGCGGTTCCGGCAGATAGCGAACCTGGATTGTGCAGTCAAGTAGTCAATCTCCAGCGGGGTCGCAAGAACAATAAGGGAACATCGTCTGAGCCGAGGTCCGCAGCCTGATGTCCGGGCCCCCGGTATCAGCGTGTTGGAGGGCAATGACGGATCCAGCAGACGCGCCACCTGCTCGGCGCCGGTCACCGGCAATGTGCTTTGATCGAGCAGCCCCAGCTGCACGAGCAAACACGCCTGGTCCCAATAGATGCGCTCAAAGGCGACCTTGCCTCCCTCAAAACCCACGACCACGACGAACGGGATCACCACCTTGCGCCCCGTGGGTCGCACGCCCGGCAGGAGCGCCGGCATCTTGCAATCATGGGTGAAGCGGATGATCAGCTCGTCTACGACGCGGTCTTCGCCGACGGTGCGCAGACCGACGTGATCTCCGTATCCTCCGGCCAATGGACGATGAACCAGGTCTCGTAGAAGCGGCGCACCGCGTCGCGCCCATAACCGCCTGTCATCACCGGGACATGGGTCACATGCGGCCTATCGCTCATCGTGGCCATCGTCGCGTCGATGTCGCGCGTCTTGAACCCCGCGTCGGTGTGGGGCGTCGAACATTTCTCCGAGATGCTTGGGGTCGGTGGTCATCGCTTACTGTTTTCGCGTTTCGGATTGGGACCTCACCTTCGCCTCGACCACGTCCCAGATCATGGCGGCGATGTCCGGTCCGCCGAACTGCGCCACTTGTCTGATGCCGGTGGGCGAGGTGACGTTGATCTCGGTGAGATAGTCGCCGATCACGTCGATGCCGACGAAAATCAGTCCGCGTTTTTTGAGCTCGGGCGCGAGCCGAGCGCAGATCTCCCGGTCGCGCGCCGAGAGGGTCGCGGGCTCGGCCTTGCCACCCACATGCAGATTGGAGCGCGTCTCGTCAGGAGCCGGCACCCGGTTGATGGCGCCCGCGATCTCGCCGTCAACGAGAATGATGCGCTTGTCGCCCTTTCGCACCTCCGGGAGATAGCGCTGCACCATGATCGGCTCGCGGAAGGTGATGCCGAGCAGCTCGATCAGCGAGTTGAGGTTGGTGTCACGCTCCGGAACGCGGAACACCGCGGCCCCGCCGTTCCCGTAAAGCGGTTTCACCACGATGTCTTTGTGCTCTTGGCGGAAGGCCTTGATCGCATCGGGCGAGCGGGTGACGAGGGTGGGCGGCATCAGGTCGAGGAAGTCGAGCACGAACACTTTCTCCGGCGCGTTGCGTACGCTCGCCGGATCGTTGACCACCAGCGTCCTGGGATGGATGCGCTCGAGCAGATGCGTGGTCGTGACATAGGCCATGTCGAAGGGCGGGTCTTGCCGCAGCTGCACCACGTCGAAGCGGGAAAGATCCTCCTCCCTCGGATGTGCGAGGCGATAATGGTCGCCAGGGCTGTCCTCGACAGTAAGGCTGTGGCCCATGGCGATCAGTTTGCCGTCGCGGAGCGAGAGATTGTCGGGCGTGTAATAGAACACGTCGTGACCGCGCCATTGCGCCTCGAGCAGCAGCGCGAACGTCGAATCGCCCCTGATATCGATGCGCTCGATGGGGTCCATCTGGAAGGCGACTTTGAGTGCCATAATGCTCTTTCGCTCAAGCCCGGTGCGGCGGCGAAGCTCGCGCCAAAGGGCTGGCGAGGTCAAATAGGAAATGCGTTCTCGATATAGTGCGGCCAGACCTAAGGCGCTGCCAGCACCACGTCGAAAGCAATGTCGTGGCCGGCAAAATCCGGATGGCTGCTCAGCGAATATTGCGCGGCCCGGACCATGCGGCGCCTCGCCCGCTTGGGCAACGCCCAGCTCGTATCCTCGAAACGCTTGCGCTGCTTGACCTCGACGGAGGCCAGCCGCTTCCCCTTCAGCGCCACGAAGTCGATCTCCCCCACCGGAGTTTTGTACCTCCGAGCGAGGATGCGGTGGCCCTTGAAACGAAGCAAGAGCGCCGCGACCGCTTCCGCGAATAAGTCTTGGCGATAGGCCCTGACGCGCTTGTCTCTCACGGCTCGTCGCGCCCTTCCCGCGCAAGCGCAAGTCCAAGTTCGTAGACGCGGCTCCGCTTGAGCTTGAACCTTTCGGCGACGCTCCGCACGGCGTCGCGGAAGCTCTCGTCTTGCAGTGCCTGCTTCAGGGCCGCCACGATCTGGTCATCGCCGATAAAAGCGTCCTCCGGACTGGGCGGACCAATCACGACCACGAACTCGCCCTTGAGCTCGGTGCCCGGCTCGATCAGGGCCGCGAGCTCGGTCAGGTTCCCGCGCGTAACAGTCTCATGCAGCTTGGTGAGTTCTCTGGCGAGCGCCGCCTCGCGCGGGCCGAGCACCTCAGCCATATCGGCAACGCTCTTGGCGAGACGCGACGCCGTTTCGAAAAAAACGAGCGTGGCCGGCACCGCTTTCAACTCTTCGAGCCGCTTGTGCCGTGCGCCCGCTTTCGGTGGCAGGAAGCCGCCGAACAGGAAGGTATCGGTAGGAAGGCTCGCGCTCGTCAGCCCGGCCATCACCGCTGAAGGGCCCGGGATGCTGGTCACGGCTAAGCCTGCGTCCACCGCCTCGCATACGAGCTTGTAACCCGGGTCGGAGACGAGGGGCGTGCCGGCGTCCGAGATGAGTGCCACGGAAAATCCGGCCCCGATTCGGGCGAGCAGCCGCGGCCGCTCCTTCGCTGCATTGTGCTCGTGATAGGGGGTGAGCTCGCCCTTGATGCCGAAATGGGAAAGAAGCTTGCGGCTGTGGCGCGTGTCCTCGGCCGCGATCAGATCGGCGCGAGACAGCACAGCAAGCGCCCGAAGCGAGATATCGGCAAGATTGCCGATCGGCGTTGCGACCAAATAGAGGCCGGGCGGCAGGGGCTGCGCCATCTGCTCGGCGAGCACACCTTGCGCGCGCTCAAGCACGCGGCGCGATGCATCGGGGGTCTCTCGCTGGCGATCCTGCACGCTCGCGCTTATAGCCTAGGCTTGCGTTCCGATTAACTGACTAAAGTGGACTCGAGTTTTTTCGTGTTGATTTATCGTGCTTTTTTCCCCTTTTCTACAAACGGGTCCGAAGGTTTGTAAGTGGATGTTGCCGAAATAGCCTTCATGCCGATCCCGGCTTCGCCCTGTGGCAGCCATCAAGGCTTGGCTGGGAGCCGCTGGCATCACGGACCCGTGAAGTCTGCGGCATCAGTTTGATAAATCCCATACCAAACGCGCCTCTGGCGGCCGCAGTTCAATGACCTCTTAGCCCTCGGGTGCGACATGAATCCACGGCAGGGGGGAGACCCATGGACTTCCGCTCTCCCACTTGCGCCAGCTCCTTGCGGTGACGCCCGCCTTGGCGGCGGCCTCGCTCACCTCCAGACTATGACCGCTGCGCAGCGCAGCGAGCCTTATGCCGATTGCTTTGTTGAAGAAAATAGAGGTGCGCTTCATACTCCCCTCCCCGTTGAGATGATATAGCCACGCACAGCATCGATGAGCCCTTTGAAGTGCTCTCCGATATCTTCCTCCTCGACCACGAGATCGAGCGCAGCAAGCGCAGTCGCCGCCGTTAGAGCCGGAAGCCCGGCTGCCTCCGAGAGAATTGCGTCTGCATTATCGGTCCAGGCGTCAATCTCATCGTCGCCTAGGTTATCGTGGACGGCGTTAATGGCAGCTACTTCGGCTTTGTAGTGGTTGATCACTTTTAGGAGCTTGTCCTGGGTGGGTTGAGTCTTCGTGGGGCTAAGAGAAAGCCCCACAGCGGGGAGGATCGTCACAGCCGCAATGGCGCCAGTCGTGACGGAACGGCGGGTGAGGTGCTTCATAGCGTGCCTCCGATGTCGGCGCGGAGTGACCTAACGCTGTCGCGCAACGACTGCATCAGGGCGTAATGCGCCGATTGTGCGCCTGTCGTCGTATTGGAGCGTGACAAGCTGGCGCTCGAGGCACCGCGCCTTATGTTCGGGAGAAAGGAACGTCCAGTTTTCGGTCTCTCCGCGACGCGCTTCGCCCCAAGCCATCCGCATGTATTGGCTCAGGCGCTCGCGACCTGTGTTGTTGAGTTTCCGCGATTGAGCTTGGCCAGCTGCCAAGCCCGCTTCATCACCTGAGAGCGGGTGACGACATATTTGGTTTTGGGAGAAGTCGCCAGCTCGGCAGCCGGCTCAAACGCAATTGTGATATGTGGTTCGTCAGCCTGAAACATGGCTTCCTCCATGTTGAGGGTTAGAGCCGGGCAGGAGGTGCAAACTCTTGCTCGGCTTGCCTTATTTAGGCTAGCAATATAGCATGAAAAGTCAAGAAAAAAAGATAGCAAAAAAGCGCGGGCGACCGGCAACCGGAACAAGTCCTACTGTAGGGGTTCGCATCCCGGCTGCTTTGATAACTCGATTGGACAATTGGCGCCGCCAACAAAGGGATCTACCGAGCCGTCCGGAGGCTATTCGTCGGTTACTTGAATACTGTCTATCAAAACAGCCGCGCGGCTGAGAGGTATCATAATTTCCAATGTGGCTAAGTGGGCGATCGTCGCCGTGCCTCTCGCGGTGCTCGCGCTGTTGGCTAAGTGGTAAGCGGGAAAAGACACATGCGCATCGGTAAAGTCGGGACCATAACCGAGCGCCGTTTTCCGCCCCCATGGACCGGAGAGGATCTCGACAGGCTTAAGGTCTGCGGCACGCTAACGAAGGTGAGGCGATGACCCAGTTCTACGTGACCACTGAAGCCGACGTTCGACGGTGCAAGGAGTCACTCCACGCCGGCACGTCTGTCAGAGTTGCCGGGAGAGCGGCGGACGGCAAAACTACGATGTTTGAAGGGGTAGTGCAATCCGTTGAGGAGGACGTCAAGCGGGATCCCGATAAGCGGTGGCGCGTGACGTTGCGGGACTAGTCGCCAGGACGCCCTGATGAGCGCTTGGGTTGCGCGGGGGGGCGGTCCCGAGCCGACACCCGGAAGTGCTAGTCAAACGCCGTGACCGTCAAATATGCCGCCCTTTATCCGATCCTCAGTTCGAAGACATGGCCGTGGCGGAGACGAAGTGCTGCACTCGAACACGCCTGCGAAGGTGCAAGCCACCATTCTGCCGAAGGTCTACAATTTTCAGCCGGGTCTTTTGCAGCGCGCATGTGCTCTATTCCTGCGCAGCGCCGCTGCTGCTCTCACTGGGCTTTTGATCTCGACGCCAGCAAATGCCGATTGCGACGTGGGTAATCGGATTTTTGCTACTCCCCTTTCGGTGGATGACCCGTGCGTGGACGACGAGCTGTCGCTATCAATAGCTAGATTCAAGACCTGGGATAATCCCTCCGCAGCAGAATGGGAGCTTCCCGGCGAGTATTTTAAGTCAATCACCGAAAACTTTGGCGTGTCACTCGATGATGCTTGGATACGTCGTCAGGTTCCGGGCGACAATTCGCATGAGGGTTTTGATAATCTCGGTACCAATTTTTTGTATCAGTTTATCAGAGATGCACAAGACGAACTCGCCATGGCAGTAGCGCTCGATGTTTCTTGGGAGGGAACTGGCAGCCGCGCGGTGGGTGCAGAGCCATTCACGACCCTCACTCCGACCTGGCTCGCCGCCAAAGGCCTTGTCTTTCTTCCAGACTCCATGAAACTTCTTAGGCCGTTTGGGGTCACCGCCCAGATTGGGTATTCGTTCCCGACCAAGTCTTCCGCTGCGGTGCTTGATAATGGTAGCGGGTTGCTAATCACTGCTCGCAATCCGCAGTTCCTAGTTTGGGGCGGATCGCTCCAATACAGCATGCCCTATCTCAAGTCGCATGTGGAGGACTTGGGTTTGCCGGGGTTCGTCAACCATCTTGTTCCGATGGTCGAGGTGAGTCTAGAGACGCAGACGACCAATCTCGATGGTGGAGCGATCACCACCGGAACCATTAGTCCGGGAGTGTTCTACATGACCGACAAGTACCAGTTAGGCGTCGAAGCTGTCATTCCCGGAAACCGCGCTAGTGGCGATGGTGTCGGCGTCATAGGCAATGTGCATTTCTACCTTGAGAACATTTATCCTAATTCACTTGGCAAACCGCTTTTCGGAGCGGCTTCGACGGATGAAGCGCATCATTGAAGAGGTGTCTGGTTCGGGTCGCAGCGAGGCGAGCCGCTGGCCCCTGTCGAAGGTCCACAAAGGGTACCGAGAAGAAGGGTTATCGGAAGGCATAGAATGTCTGTCGATGCCTTCGAGGCGGTAGGGTTCGGCGGGCGGAGCTGCTTTACGCGGCGGGGGCGATTTCAGGCCAGTGCTTTGAAACTATCCTGCTGGCAAGCTCGGCGAGCGTGGCCAGTGTCGCGGCAGGGTCCGGTTCGGCTGCGAGGGCATCCAGGGCAAGGGAGCGCTCAACATCGCCCGTCCAGCCGTGTGGGCTGGCGTGGTAGCGACCTAACCCGTGCGCCAGGATGATGACCACGAAGTCACGTATGGCGCCCTTCGATGCGCTGACACGGGACATGCTGGCGATGCGCGCGGGCGTAAGCAGTCCGTCCTCGATCAGGTTGGCAACGCCGTAATAGCCGAGAGCCCTGGCCGCGGCGGCCGATGCGGCGACGCCGCGGAGCATAGGGGTCGAGGAAAGTGGATCGAGATCGGCGGGCGAGCAGGTGGGTTGTGCCTCGAGCATCACCGCCGCCTTGCACTGCTTCGGGCCATGTCGTCAAGCGCGGCGTCTTTGGCTGCCAATCTTTGTCTATGCGAGCCAATCATGCACATTGGCAGCCAAAGATGCAGCATTTGGCAGCCAATCCTGGCTTATCGCTGTCCCATCCGTTTAGACGGTCACACTCATGCAGCACCCTCCGCCTCTGGGGGCATGGTGACTAGGACAAACTCGTCTTCAGCCGCCAGTGGGCGTTCCACGATGCTCTCAGAGGGCGGCAGTTCAACCACTGGGCGCCGACTAGCTGGATATCCTTTGTTAAGTCTGCTCTGGCACGGTGTAGGTATAAACGGATGGGCAGCAGTCGAAAGGCGATAAGTGAGTGAAATCCCAACAAGCGGTGGGGCAATCGCGGGAGCGAGCGCCTTCATGTTACCGTGTCGCGGTGTTTTCGGGCTCGCTTGAGGTCACGGCCCGCATAAAAAGCACCGACGATTTGGAACTCCTTTTGGAGGTCTTGAAAGCGCACAAACACCTCTTTGCCAAGTCGGATCCGTCACCGCCCACGGTTTCAACTAAAGTCGATCGGCAAACCAAGAAGTTTTTCACCGAGGCGGATCAACTGGCGCCCCCACCCTTCCCAAAGGCGGATCCAGCAAAAATCGGAAATTTGACAAAGGCGATTGAGAAGGCGTGCCCAGCCGGAGACTAAAGTCTAAAAGTGCGAAGTTCTGCCGGGACTGACTCAAGTAGCCTCGTTTGCTTCTGGGGGGTGGGTGGGTGGAACGATGTGGTCTTCGGCCGTGGACGGGCGTTCTGGACACTGCTCCTGCCATTTCACGAAGCGTGGTCCGTTGCGACCTTCCTTGACTGTCAGCTTAGCCGCCTTCTCGATGTCGACTGTGATTCTAGGCCTGCGATTCTAGGCCTGCCGGTGCTGGCATCGACGAAGGCAAGCTTCCCGGTAATGCCGTTGGCCAGCAGTACCCGACCAGCATCAAACTCTGGGTTATGAGACTCCCTTGACGCATAGCCGACGCCAAGGGCCACCAATATACCCCTACTGATTTTGGACGCGCCTACTTCGACAAAAGGGGCGCGAATGCGTAATGGCCCCAAAAGGACAGAAACGCCCCAGTGCTCCCGCTCGGGGCTGCTTCTTTTCCGGAACCCTCGCAAAGGTTGTCAGGTTTAGCGATAAGAACCGGCCCCCCCTCCTGCGTCCCCCCTCACGCCACACCGGCGCGGAAACGGCGGCTCACTCATGGCGGACTTCCATCCGCGAGTTGCCTTGAACCAACGGCCCGGCGACCCGCACAAGTTGCAGAATATTAGGCTCTCGTCCATTCTGCGGGGCCATGCCGAAGCTCACGTCCACGAAGCGTTGGCGCAAACCCGCTTCACTCATTTCGGTCATTTGGTCTGGCATCTTCCGGAGCGCTCGAAGGCCGAAGCTCGCCTCACCGAGATCGAGAAACATGGCCATGAAGCAAGCCTATTTGGCAGCCCACGCCACTGGGAAGCCCGTGCGCGGCGTTTTCGTGTTGAGGGCACTGGGGGAACCTACCCCAAGGCGCTAACGGCCGCCGGGTGAGTCACCCCGAGTCACAGGGCAGCTATCGCCACGTGAAGCCCATTGCCTTGGCGAGCGCCACATCGACGGCCGCGCGTTGTTCGTCCGACATCGCCGCGATATCCTCATCCGTGACCCGCCAGCGTGCGATGTCTTCATCGGTCGGGATCATCGCTCGGATGTCGTCCTCGGTGAGCGGGTGCAGCTTCAGCGCTTCCGCTTGCTCCTCGCGGATCCGCTCAAGACATTGGTTGTAGATGTCGTCCAGTTCGCGCCGAAGCGCAGGATCGAGCCGACGACGCCGCGACCGCTCAGCATTGGTCATCGCGCTTCCAAATAGAGGCTGTCGGCTCATTCGTGTCGCCCCCCAAGCAATTTCAAAATGTTACCGCGTTGGACCCCACTCGCAATTTCGCGGTTTTTCGTAGAAAACTCCACGGCCGGTTCCAATACGAAGGCCGTGCAAAAGTAAACCCCCTACTACTTGTGCAGCCCGGTCGTTCAGTTTCCTTCTGCGTCCATCACCACGAAATCCTTGCCAGAGCGGGTATCCGGCGTCGCCGGCTGATCCATGGTGACAAACACCATGCCGGGCTTCATGCGCTCATCGATCGCGGCCTGCACGTCTGGCGGCGGCGTGACCCGTTTAACTACCGATGAGTTGGGTTTCCTTGCGGCTTTTTTCCCGGTGCTGTAGCCGGTGGCTTCCCAGGTGAAGCCATCCTTGTCGCCCTTCTGGAGGATAAAGACATTCGACCCGAGCGGCTTGTCCGGATCGGTAATCTCGGCTTTGCCTTCCACGACGATGTCGCCATTCTGGATCACATAGATGGATTTGTCTGCGCTCGATACGAGGATCGATGTGACGGCATTGGATTTGGTAAAGGTGGGCTTCTTCTTTTTGGACACCTTGCCGAGCTCATCTTTGGCCTCAACACCGAGAAGGAGGCCCGGATCGTAGACCGACGCAGGGTGCGTCTCCTCATCGGCAATAATCACCGGCGTGCCAATCTGGGTGATGCCATAGAGCTTTTCGGCGAAGGCTTTAGGCAGGCGAACGCAACCATGCGACGCAGGATAACCCGGCAGGCTACCGGCATGGAGCGCGATGCCGTCCTAGGTCAGCCGATGCATGTGGGGCATAGGTGCATCGTCGTAGGTTTTCGAATAGTGCTCCTCTTCCTTCTGCAGGATTGTGAAGACCCCCGTCGGGGTCTCGTAGCCCTCCTTGCCGGTTGAGCAGGTCGCAACTCCGATCTGGATGCCGTTGCGATAGACATAGACGCGCTGCTTGGTCAGCGAGACGATGATTGCGAGCGGGCCTGATGGCGACCTTTCCGGATGCCAATCGAATTGGGCGGCGTCCCCAGGTTTCTTGCTGGCGGTGGTCTTCCGCTGGCGTGCGGGTTTCGCCAGCGCGTCCATCATCGAATAGCCGCTGCTGAACAACAGACCGGCGCCGGTCAGCAAGACCCTGATCGCGATCCGACGGGTCAAACTCATGAAAGCCCCCAATCATTCAAGCGGCCAGCATCAGTTGAGGAAGAGCCGCGAGTCAATGCGCCGCTTTTGCGGTTTGCTGCGACTCGCTTTGCGGATATATTTGCGCACCAGCCGGGAGTTACGAGCTCCCGACTGGCACTCGCCACCATCAACCCGCGTGTGGAGGGTCGACGATGACCAATTCCCGACATATCATCGAATCCGGCCATTGGGCACGCATGTCCTCCCGCAACCAAAGGAGGATGATATGCGGCCTGCCAATCCGATCAGCGATAATTTTTCGGCGGATCGGGCGATCTCTCGAAGGCAAGCGGGGAACTCGGCGGGGCTGAGTAGCGCCTACACAATCCACCCCAGCTCGCGCGCCTTGTTGTTGGCGAGCTTCCAGGCCCGAGCGAGGAACTCCCCGTTAGTGAGCGGGACGCGATCATCATCCTTCGTCGAAAAGTTCTTGGCAAGAAGCTGCGGTGAGCGTGCCAGCTTGAAGTAGGTCACAGTGTAGCTCGTGCCCGGCAATGCGACGATGATCTCGTTGTCCAGCACCTCAATGTTAAGATCCGAGCGGCTCACTGGGTCCCTTTGCCCCGACTGATCCTCACCCCTGGCACATCGCCGTTGGCGAGCCTTTATTCCCCTGGCGGAAGGCTCCGAGCGAGCTGCGCAGCTCCAATTAGCTGCCGCCCGAGCCGCTCAGCGTGATCCGCTGTCACGACCGCCACCGGCCAGCCATCAGCGATGTGCAGAGTAACGATCGGGCCCTTACCCTCATGATGGCGAGGTTGGGCGTCGCGAAGCGTGTAAGTCGGCGGCTCATCTGACATCGCAAGCATCTCAAGATGCCGCTCGATATAGGCGGCCAAAGGGCGCCCATCTTTCGTTGCGAATTGTTCAAGCCTTGCTTTGAGGGTGGGTTCAACTCGAAGCGAAATTGCGGCTGTCTTAGGCAATTGTCGTTCCTCTCTGATGTATGCAAATGTGTGTTGACAGATTCGAATGAATGCGTCAAGCATCACACTTCAGCGTACATTGTATGCGATTGAATGGTCAAAAGGAGGACCACAATGCTGCAAACAGCAAAGCCCAAACGATGGCGCCTCGCCAAACAGCGGCAAATCGTTGAGACCGCCATTGAGCGCTTGGTCTCGCTGCTCGACGAGATCGACGGAGACCAAAGGCCAGACCGAGTTCTGGCCGGGAGGAGGGCGGCCGTCGATATCGGCCGCAACCTCGCCGCGCCGATCGCCGAGATGGGGCTGCCCATCGGCCTCGAGACGCGCACCGGAGACACGCCGCCCTCCCGGCGCCAGCGCCAGCGCGTTGCTCCGCCCGACATCCTTCTCACCACGCCGGAACAGATCGCGCTGATGCTGTCCCACCCCGACGCTGGCAGACTGTTCGGGTCGCTCGGCATGGTCATCATCGATGAGCTGCACGCGCTTGCTGGAAGCAAGCGCGGCGACCTCTTGGCGCTCGACCTTGCACGGGGTGCGACCCTCCAAGCTCGCCGCCTTCCTCGTGGGCCATGAGGGGCAGGCGAGCACGCGCCTCGCCGAGATCGTCGAGGCTGGAGGCGCGCCCAAGGCTGACATCGCCATTCTTGACTCCGAGGCCGAGCTTCCCTGGGCGGGTCACTCTGCGCGCTACGCGCTGCCGGAAATCTATGAGGCGATCAAAACCCACCGGATGTCGCTCATCTTCGTCAACACGCGCTCCCAGGACGCGTTGCCCACGGTGCGCCGGCCTTCTGCCCACCTATTGAGCGCCTGGGACACGCGCTCACGCCGATTGCCGCGGGCGCTCTCTACTGGGAGGCGGAGAGTACCCTCATCGTTGCTGACCTGCATCTGGAAAAAGGCGCGGCCTTCGCCTCGCGAGGCATGCTGCTCCCGCCCTACGATACTCGCGACACGTTCCGCCGCCTCGCCGCGTGCCTGGTGAGCTTCGGCCCTCGCCGCGTGGTCGCGCTTGGCGATAGCTTCCATAGGAGCGAGCTCGCCACGCGGCTCGCTGGACCTTGAGGAGTTGCTCGCCCTGCAGCGGGGAGGGGATTGGTATTGGGTCCTCGGCAATCACGACCCCGACTTGCCGGCTTCAATCGGGGGCATGGTCTGCGCCTCGCTCAGCATCGCCGGCATCATTCTTCGCCACCAGCGGAGATCGCGGGGCATCTGCATCCGGTGGCGCGCATCGCCCGCCGCGGCGAGGGCATAAGGCGGAAATGCTTTGCCACCGACGGCCACCGCCTGGTGATGCCGGCCTTCGGCGCCTATACCGGCGGCCTCAACGTGCTCGATGACGCCTTCGGTGCCCTCTTCCTGCGGCACCGGCTGGCGGCCTGGATGACGGGGAAGTCCGACGTCTATTCGATGCAGGCGAGCATGCTCCTGCCGGATTGACCTCACTCTTTGCGGAACACGGCCCAGGCAGCGAACCCAGCGATCACGGCCATCAGCACGGCCAAGAGTCCGTAGATGAACGGATGCCGCAAGGCGAGCAGATAGACGACGCGCTCGAAACCCACTTTGTGCACCTGCAAGCTGCTTTGGTTCTGGCTCAACAGCTTGCCGTCGCGAAACAGGTACACCTGTGTGGTGTAGCGGCCGATGGGGACGTTGACCGGCAAGTCGACGCTGCCCCTGAACAAACTCCGGCCAATGAAGCTGACCGCGTCGTCGGACTCCTGGAAGAGCCAGTGGTCCTCTCTCAGCCGGATCAAATTGGCGCGGAAGCCGTCATCGGCAGGCTCACCTTGCTCCGAGTTTCCGAGATCGAGATTGGCGAAGCCGATGCCGAGCGCTTTGAGCGAGTCTTCGGACGCCACCGCCCTGAATGGCCGCGACGCGAGCACGGCATAGAAGCCAGGCACGGAGGGAAATGTCTTCGACGCGCCGTTCACCCAAAGCCCGGCCGCCCGCTCCTTGCGCCGGACCACGACGGGCTGGTTCGGCCCGCGGATGACCATGATCACGTCGTAGGGCCCCTCATCCGGCGAGGGTCCGCGGCTGAAGTCGATCGAGCCAAACAGCACGATCTCGATGCCGGTGAAATTCGACTGGATCGAGATCTCGCGGGTGGAGATGTCGGACTGCACCTGCTCTGGCCGCGCCTGCTCGTTCGCATGGACCTCGCCCTGCGGCCACAGCGCCGCGGCGCTCAGCGCGAGGACGAGCGCCGTCCGCATCATAGGCCCACCATCTCCGGAGCGAGGCTATAGAGGTCTGTCGGCGACAGGATCAGATCGAACAGCAGCCTGGTCGCAACCGCCAGCACCATGACGGCAAGCAACAGCCTAAGCTGCTCGCCTTTCAACCTTCGACCGGCATTGGCGCCGAACTGGCCGCCGATCACGCCACCCACCACGAGGATGAAGGCGAGCACGACATCCAGCGTGTGATTCATGGTTGCATACAGCAACGTGACCACGGCGGTGACGAAGATCACCTGGAACAGCGAGGTTCCGATGACGACATTGGTCGGCATGCGCAG
This sequence comes from uncultured Alphaproteobacteria bacterium, assembly GCA_963804515.1. Lineage (GTDB taxonomy): Bacteria > Pseudomonadota > Alphaproteobacteria > Rhizobiales > Methyloligellaceae > Methyloceanibacter. The sequence goes on from CAWDQR010000003.1 coordinate 222,702, forward strand.
GAGATAGATCATCGCTGGCACGACGATGAAGCCGCCGCCCACGCCCAGGACCGAGGAAAGCAGACCGACAATCGCCCCAATCACCAGCGGAGGAATGGCGCTGATATAGAGGCGCGATCTCGGGAAGCGCATCTTGAGCGGGAGCCCATGGATCCAGTTATGCTGACCGGGCTTCCGTGGCGACGCGGGCTTCCCGGCGCGCGCTCGCCGGATGGCGCGGATGCTTTCGGCGAGCATGAGCGAGCCGATGATGCCGAGAAACGTCACATAGACGAGCGAGATGAAAAGATCGGCCTGCCCAAGCTTGGTCAAGACCCGGACAAGGAGCACACCGGCCAGAGCACCAGCGACGCCGCCAACGATCAGCACAAACCCCATGCGGAGGTCGATATTACCCCGCCGCCATTGCACCAGCGCGCCGGAGACGGAGGAGGCAACGATCTGATTTGCACCCGTTGCCACGGCGATGGCCGGTGGGATGCCTGAGAACATCAAGAGCGGCGTGAGCAAGAAGCCGCCACCGACGCCGAACATGCCCGAAAGGAAGCCTACCGCCGCGCCGAGCCCCAGCATGACCAGGAGGTTCACCGAGATTTCGGCAACGGGCAGATAGACCTGGAGCATGGGGCCGGGGCGTTGATTTCGCGCTTTTGCAAGGTTTCGGAAGGCCGCGCCCCTGTCAATGCGCGAAGACGAGCCTTACGAAATTGTCATGCGCCACGGAGTGTTCGGCGCGCTTCAGAGCGCGCTATCCGGCACCTAATTGGCCCCCCGCCTTCTCGGGCTTTGCCTTAGGCCTTGATCGCCTGATCGGCCCCGGCACGTGCGGCCGCCGGCAGCTCAGCCTTGACGAGATCGCGCCGCTTCGCAGCCTCTGCAAACCATTTGGCGGCTAGCGCGTAGGCCGCGCTCGTAGAGAACGGTAAGACGGTATTGCGCCGGAGCGAGCCCGGCGCTCGCGGCGAGGCCGAACCAGCGCGCGGCCTCCGTCCAGATCAGTGCGAGCGCACGCGCGCTGCCTTGGCCTTGCGCATAGCGGGCCGCGATTACGTATTGGGCCTTCGCATCGCCGCTCGCCGCGGCTTGGCGTAAAGCGAGTGTCCAAAGTTCGGCCCCTGGCATGGGGAGATTGGACGGCAACAGGGAGGGCTTCGCCGAGCCAAGCTCGGTGCCGGGTGAGTGCTCGCCGACGGTTATGCTGATGCCCGGCGGCAGCGTACCCTCGTCGCTGGAGCTGAGCGAGGCGAGTTGCGGCTTTGGCATGGTCTCGGCCTGCCCCGGCGCGTCCGAGCCGATGGAAGATTTCGTCATCTCGGTCACGCCACCGGCTAGCGCCACGTCCTCGGCAGAGGCGAGGACCGTTGGCGCCTCCCTGACGCGCACCGGTGGCGGAAGCTCCGAATCGTTTGCCGATGGCGTGGTGGCATGGGGTGCTTCAGGCGCGGCCTCGGATGCGGGTGGCGCCCCCGGCGCGGGTGCGGGTTCGAGCGTGGTTGGGGGCGCAGGCTCGGGCGCCGGTGCGGCTTGGAGTTCGGGTGAAGCTTCGGGTGCCGGGGCAATTTCGGCTGCTGGGGCCGGGGTGCTCTGCTCGGTCGGAGCGGGCGGCGTCTCCAGCTCAGGCTTGGATCTGAGCCGGCTGTAGAGCAGAGCCGCGCTGACCACGAGCAGCAGGGCCGCCACGACCATAAGAACGGAGCGCTTGCGCCGCTCCGGCAGCTCGCTAGTGGCCGGCGCATGCGGCTCATCCAAGCCACGCGCCTTTCGCGGCTGCGAGGCGCCCCGCTCTTCCGCCCGAGCCGCAGCGGCTTGCGCCGCGCGGCGGGCTGCCGCAACGAAATCGTCGGTCGAGTCGAGCGAGACCTCCCGGGTGAACGAGGCCCCGCGGGGCGACGGCTCGACCTCGTCGAGATCCACCGCCTCCTCGGCGATCGGCCCCCGCTTGGCGCGCCCGAACGGAGCCATCGGCTCCGTGTCCTCGGAGACCGGGACAGCGGTACCAAGCCGGTCGCGCAACGAGCGGTTCAGAAACCGGAGGTCCTCGCCGTCGCTGCGCGTTAGTGTCTTTTCGGCGCGCGACTCCGCGTGGGAAGGCGCAGCTTCCAAGCGCGACCGCGGCTGAACCGCCGCCGCGCGCATCGCTTCGCCGGAAACGGGCTCGGCGCTAAGCGCGCCTCGGGGCGCGGGGGTCGCTGGAGCTCTGCCCCGCTCGGCCTGATGCATGAGATCCTTCAACGATGCATGCACCGCCACTAGCGTGTCGGCGAGACGGTCGTCGGTAACGCGGCTCTGCTCATTCATCGCCACGATGTCGCGGTGGATCGCGTCGAGGCGCTCGGCCGCGCTTGGTTTGCCAAGGCCCGTTTCGGAGACGAGGCGCGCAGCCTCGTTCGCGGCTTTGCTCGCCGCTTTCTCCATTTGGGCTGGGGCGTCTTCGAATCGCTCGATCAGCCGCTGCAGGTGGCTTTCGATGCTGCCGATGCGGGCGATCTGCTGCTCAACCCGCCCAAGTTGCTGTCCCATATCGGTAATTTGCCGTTCGAATTGTTGCAGTTGCTCAAGCTTCGGGGTGTGTCCGAGAGCCGCCTCGAACCTCGCCGCGATGTCCTCCATGCGCGCGTTCAGCGTTTCCATCGCTGTCGCGGCCATGGCCTCGCCGATCGAGTGCTCAAGCCGGTGGGCCATCTCGATCAGGCGCTTGTCGAGATCTTCCTCTTCGCTCCGCAAGGGGGGCAATACGAGGGACGGGGCGGAATAGCTCGGTTCCGCGGGCGGCATGGCGAAGCTGAATTTGGGCTCGCTGCCGGAAGAGAGGTCGGCCGCGGGGAGTGGCGGAGTGAACAAGCCTGGCTCCTCCGCCGCCAGACTGGCGGCAACCGCGCGAGCCTCGGACAAAGCGCGGCCAAGCTTGGCAAAATCGTCGAACCCGGTCTCGGTCTCGTGGGGCTGCTCCAGCCTCCGCGCCAGGCTACTGAGCTGGCTGCGCAACCGCTCGAGGGTCTCGGTTTCTTCCGGAGAGGCTGAGGTCTGCGCGGGGTCGGTCGTTTGCGAAAGCCGATCGAGCCGCGCATGCAGCTCATCGAGGGCTTCGCCATACCGGCGTTCGTTTTCCTCGATCCGTTCGACGAGCCGGTGCAGAAGGCCTTCGACCGTCTGCTGATCAGTGTAGGCGTCCGAGCGCGGAGCGTCGCTTTCGCGCTGCGTCGCGGCGCTGCTTGCTTGCCAACTTGCTTCCGGAACCATCCCGTTCCCCTGGCGAAAGTGATGCCCGTTCGATGGGCCGATTGGTCGTGGGAGTGGTCTGACAGACACGCGACCGAACGGTCACCAACACCGTGGCAAGCTTGGGTAAATTTTGGGTTAAGCCGCGCTTTTTTGTGGGACGATGCCGCGGGATTCCCGCGGGATTTGCTGAACGTTCGGTCTTTCCCGGCGCGCGATTTGAGGGGCTTGCCAAGCCGAGGCGAGAGGACGACGATGGCTTGCTCAGCGCTCGGAGATGCGGGCCATGAAGGCGACAGTCTCGGTGCTTGCACTTGCCGTGTTCCTGCCCGTAGCGGCGCCAAGCTGCTTTGCCGGAGACAATTTCGGCCGCTACACCATCACCCCAACCGGGGACGGCTTCTTGCGACTCGATAGCGCGACGGGGGCACTATCGAGCTGCAGCTCGAAGTCCGGCGGCTGGGCCTGCGAGAGCGTTGCGGACGACGTTTTGGAGCTCAAACAGAAGATCGATAGCCTGACCCGGGAGACCCAGGAGCTACGGGACCGGCTCGCCAAGGCTGAAGCGAGCCTCAAGGCGGAAGGCTCCGGTAAGGAGCCGCTGCCGGCAAGCCCTGCCTTTCAGCTTCCGCAAGTGGCGCTCGACGAGATGACCGACTTCGTCAACGAGATGGTTCGCCGCTTGCAGGACATGGTGCGGGATTTGAAACAGCCAGAGGCGGAGAAATCGCTTTGAGGCCGGGAAGATCGCCGCGCTTCCGCGCGACGATGGCCTGATGCCATGGCCGAGTTCGTTCAGGTGAGTCACATGCTCCAAGTCGCCACGCGCGGCAAGGGGTTCACCGAGATCACCGAGAATCTGCGGCGTTGGCTCGGCGGCATCTCCGCCGAGGATGGTCTGCTCACCGTGTTCGTCTGCCACACCTCAGCTTCGCTGATCGTTCAGGAGAACGCCGATCCCAATGTGCGGCGCGACCTGCTGACGACGCTTGAGGGCTTGGCGCCCGAGTCCGGCCGCTATGCCCATGCTCAGGAAGGTCCGGACGACATGCCGAGCCACATCAAGTCGATGCTGACGGAGGTGAGCCTGTCCATCCCCGTCAGGCGCGGGCGCACGGTGCTCGGGACCTGGCAGGGCGTCTACCTGATCGAGCATCGTTCCGAGCCGCACGAGCGAAACATCGCTCTCAGCTTCCTGGGCCACTGCGCCGAGGCTTAACGTCGGGCCTGCCCCTCAGCCCGCGAAGCGGTTCGTGGCCGCGACGAGCTCATGCACGATGCCGGCCTCGGTCATGGCGTGACCGGCATCGGCAACGATCCGCAGCTCCGCTTCCGGCCAGGCGCGGGCAAGGTCGATGGCGATCTTTGCCGGCGTCACCACGTCGTACCGGCCATGCACGATGACGCCCGGGATGTGTGTCAAGCGATGCGCCGACCCGATCAGCTGATCGTCGGCGTCGAAGAAGCCGCCATGAATGAAGTAGTGGCATTCGATGCGCGCGAAGGCGAGCGCGTAGGTGTCCTCGGAGAAGCGCCGCACCCGCTCTGCGTCCGGCAGGAGCGACAGGGTCTTGCCCTCCCATGCGCTCCAGGCGCGCGCGGCTTCGAGCTGCATATCGGGATTGGAGCCAGTGAGCCGCTGGTAGTAGGCGGAGATCATGTCGCCGCGCTCGGAGGGCGGGACGGGGCGCAGATAATCCTCGAACGCTTCGGGGAAGATCCAGCTGCAGCCTTCCTGATAGAACCATTCGAGCTCGGCCCGCCGCAGCGTGAAGATGCCTCTGAGCACGAGCTCGGCCGCGCGTTCGGGGTGCGTTTCGGCATAGGCGAGCGCGAGCGTCGACCCCCAGGAGCCGCCGAACACCTGCCAGCGCTCGATCCCAAGATGCTCGCGCAGCTGCTCGATGTCCTCGACCAGGTGCCAGGTCGTGTTCTCCTCGAGAGAGGCATGCGGCGTCGAGCGGCCACATCCCCGCTGATCGAAGAGCACGATGCGGTAGCGTGAGGGATCGTGGTAGCGGCGCATGAGGGCGTTCGAGCCGCCGCCGGGTCCGCCATGCAGCAGCACGGCAGGCTTTCCATTCGGATTGCCGCATTCCTCGAAATAGAGCTCGTGTGACGCCGAGACCTTGAGCCGTCCGGTCCGGTAGGGGACGATCTCAGGGTAGAGCGTCATGCGTCCTCCGGCCTCGGTTTGACGATCGTTCATGTCATGCTGCTCTTGTATGGGGCGCGAGGATTGGGCCACAAAGCTCACTGAGTTGCCGCGGCCGCGCGCCGCTGCGCCCGGTCGTAAAGGGCTTCGCCGCCTGGGTCGCGCAACTCCTCGAAATAGGTTTCCTCGGGCGCCGACGGCCGCGGTCCGAGCAGGCTGCCAGCTAGGCCCCCAATGAGGCCAAGGGTAACGCCGATCAGCGCAGCGATGACGATGGTGAGCTGGGCGTGACCCGGGCCCAAATTCCCCCCGAATCCGACCTCGAGAGCCATGGCGCCGAAGCCGAGCACGAGGGCTGCCATGGCTCCCCAGCGGGTGCACCGTTGCCACCAGATGGCGAGGAGCAGCACCGGGAAGAAGGTCGCCGCAGCGAAGGCAAAGGCAGTCACGGCCGTCTGCATCAGGTCGATTTCCGTAAAGGCGAGAAACACGGCGGCACTCAGCACCGTGGCGGCGATGGCCACCCATACGACCATCAGCCGGGGAAGCACGTTATTGCGAGGGTCGATGCCTCGGATCACGTCGTCGGCGAGGCTGCCGGCCAGCGTGAACAGATGCGACGCAGCCGCGGCAAGGGCGATCGCCATTCCGGCAGCGGCCATGAGCACGGTGCAGACGAAAGGCAGCCGCGCCGCCATGGGCAGCGCGAGCGCAATGCCGTCGCGCGCGATGAACAGCTCGGAGGCCTCGATGGCTCCGTCGCCGTTGGCGTCCTGCGCCAGGATCAGGCGGTAAGCGTGCAACTCGTTGAGCCAGGACGGCAGCGCCGAGGCCGGGGTCTGGGCGATGTCCTGGAACATGAGAAGCCTGACGAAGGCGGCGAGCGCCGGTGCGCTCGCTGCGAACAGCGCCACGAAGAGCGCGCCCCAGGCCACCGACCGGCGCTGATCGGCCACTGAGCTCGTCACGCCGCTGCGGACGAGCAAGCTCGGCAGCGCCGCGGTCCCCAGCGTGAGACATAGGAACAGCGTCAGGAAATCCGTTTGGCTGACGGCGCCGAAGGGCTGGAGGAACGGCTTGGCACTTGGCCTTGGCCGCTCGGCGGGAAGCGCCGTGGTCAGCGGCCCGGGAGTCGATGGCGAGATGCCGGCGATCATCTCCGACCGCTGCAGCGGCGCGAATATCTCACCGTAGGTGAGCTGCGGCGCCGGCAGGTTCGTGAGCTGCACCGAGACGATGATCAAAGGCACGGCGAAGCCGATGGCGCCGATGATGAACGCGGCGCTTGCGCTCCAGGTGAGCGACCGCATGCCGCCAACGAGCGTGACGAAGGTGATGATCGTGGCCGCCCCCGCCACGGCAAGCTGATAGGACAGCAGCAGGAAGATCACGGCGATCATTGCCGCGATCTTGATCTCCGCCGCAAGCAGGAGCGCCACTGGCGGCAGCTGCAGCAGGCTCGCCATCGCGCGGAGCCACCGCGAGCGGAAGCGCTGGCCGAGGAAGGCGGGCACGGTGTAAGCGCCGGCTTTGCGCAGATAAGGCACGAACAAGAGGCCGGACACGAGCAGGCCCGCCGTCCAGGCGAGCCCGATCGCGAGGGCATCGAAGCCCAGGAAGAAAAGGGTTCCGGCATAGGCAAAGAAGCCAGTGCCGCCGATCAGCACCGCCGCCAGGACGAAGCCGTTGAACACCGGAGGGACGCGGCGCCCCGAAGCGAAAAAATCCTGGACGTTGAGCGTCCGCGCGCCGACGGCGATAACGAGATACAGCCCCAAGGGCAGGAGGATCATCGCCTCGGCGAGACAGATCTGCCGCCAGCCGAGCTGCTCGAACATGGCAAGGCAGATCACGAGCGACGCGAAGGCGCTGGTGATGATCCCGTAATATGCCCCGAGATGCGGGTTCGCTTGACGCAGACGCGAAGGTGCCCTCATGGCTCGCTCAGAGCTCCTCGCTTTCGCTCAAGCTCCTGTCGATGCGCTCCTGCACGCCGGCGGACCAGAAGCAGGCGGCGACGATGCCGATCAGGAGGCCTTGCGCGAGAAGATAGAAGCCGAGGGGGAAGCGCAAGAAGCCGATCTCGTCGAGGCGCCCCACCGTCATCACCACGGCAACAATGGTGCCGAGCACGACCAAGTGGGTGCCAATGACGAGGAAGAGCGTCTTCCAGCGATGGCGATCGCGCCCGGGCTGTTCCGACACCGAAGCCCCTCCTTCAGAAGCATGCTGGGCGCGCAAACGCTCGCCCGGCTCGCCCTGCGGCTGTCCCGCCGCCTCGTCCAGCCAAGCAGTTACCAGTTGACGCCTTCCTTGCAAATAGGAAGGCCGGAATGCCGGCCCCGTGCCACCCCCGGTTTGGATTGGCCCCCAATCATGGCAAGCTGGGGGCTTGGCCCATGACTCTTTCGAGGAGGCGGCGATGCTCACGGAATTCAAGGAATTTGCGCTTCGCGGCAACGTGGTCGACATGGCGGTCGGCATCATCATCGGCGCGGCATTCCCGACCCATCGTCAGATCCTTGGTCGACGACATCGTCAGGCCGCCGATCGGCGTGATCACCGGCGGCGTCGACTTCAGCAATCTGTTCATTCCGCTGAATGGCGAGCATTACGAGTTGCTGGCCGTGACGCGCCAGGCCGGAGCCCCCACCGTTAACATCGGGCTGTTCATCAACAATGTGATCAGCTTCCTGATCGTGGCTTTCGTCCTGTTCATGGCGATCAAGGCCATGAACCAGCTTCGCCGCAAGCAGGAGGAAGAGCCTCAGACCGAGCCGCCACCCTCGCGCGAAGTACAGCTCCTCGAGGAAATCCGGGACGCCTTGGTCAAGCGCTAATCCGCCTCGCGCGACGCTGATCGCCTTGGCCTTGACCGCTCGAAAAGAATGAATTTTGCGCCAGTTCGCTCCGCCGGAGATTCAATGTCCCTCGAGTAGGCCGTTAGAAAAATAATTCTACAATTTGCCACATGGAAAAACAATATTGCTGCTTTTCGGTCTGAACTCCTTCCGCGCGAAAGTATTTTTCATTATGTTATGCGACTTCGATATCCGGTGCAGCAACCTCTAAGGCGGGATGGGCGATGGCGGCTAATCAGGCTTCCACCGATGTCATTATTGTTGGCGCGGGGCCTGTGGGTCTCTTCGCGGTGTTCCAGCTCGGGCTTGCGGGGCTCAAAGCCTATATGGTCGACATTCTCGACAAGCCCGGTGGCCAATGCGCCGAGCTTTACCCCGAAAAGCCGATCTATGACATTCCAGGACTGCCGGTCTGCACCGGCCAGGAGCTCACCGACCGCCTGCTTGAGCAGATCAGGCCGTTCGAGCCCGTGCTCCACTTTGGCGAGATGGCGGCGGCCCTGGACAAAACCGAGGTAGGCCATTGGCGGTTGTCCACCGACACGGGCCGTATCATCACGGCGCCGGTGCTCGTCATTGCCGCGGGCGGTGGCAGTTTCGTGCCCAAACGTCCCCCCATTCCTGGCATCGAAGCTTATGAAGCGACGCGCTCCGTGCTCTATGCCGTCCGTCGGGTCGAGAATTTGCACAACAAGGACCTCGTGGTCGCCGGAGGCGGCGATTCCGCGCTCGACTGGACCATCAATCTCGCGCCGCTCGCGAGATCGCTAACGCTCGTGCATCGCAGGCCCGAGTTCCGCGCCGCGCCCCACACCGTGCGCAAGATGCGGGACCTCGAGAGCCAAGGGCTGGTGCGTTTCGAGCTCGGCCAGCCCGCAGGCCTCAAAGGCAGCGATGGAAGGCTTGAAGCCGTCGTGATCAAGCGCATGGACGGCTCAACCGCCGAGCTCGCAGCGGATGCGCTACTCCCCTTCTTCGGGCTCACCATGAAGCTTGGGCCGATTGCGGGCTTTGGCCTCAATCTCAACGAGAACCTGATCCCGGTCGACACCGAGAGGTTCGAGACGAGCACCAAGGGAATTTTCGCGATTGGCGACATCAACACCTATCCCGGTAAGCTAAAGCTCATTCTTTCGGGATTCCATGAGGCGGCGCTGATGGCGCAAGCGGCCTATCGCTACGTGCATCCTGACAAGAAGCTTCGCTTCCAATACACGACGTCCTCTTCCGAGCTGCAGCGTCTGTTGAAAGTGGCCTGACATGTTCCTCAAGGTGCGCATGCCGGACGGAACCACCCATCGCCTCGAGGCGCTGGAGGGCTGGCGGGTCATGGAAGTGATCCGCGACTGGGGCCTGCCGATCAAGGCCGAGTGCGGCGGGGCCTGCGCTTGCGCCACCTGCCATGTATGGGTGGGCGCGGAGTGGGTGGCGAAACTGCCCCCGGCCACCGGCGAAGAGCTCGAAATGCTGGATGGCGCCTTTCATGTGGACGACCGGTCGCGGCTTTGCTGCCAGATCATCATGGCGGAAGAGCTTAACGGGCTCGAGGTCGAGCTCGCCCCGGAGAGTCTTGCCGATGCGCCGCCTGCGCGCCTTGCGGTCGGGAGCTAGCGTCATGCGTGCCTTTCCGATCTTTGTGAGTTTCGACCGCAAGCCCCCCTTGGTGGTGGGAGGCGGAGAGCTTGCGGGCGTAAAGGCGCGGCTCCTGCTGAAGCGCGCCCCCTCCGTCGATATTGCCGCCGATCAGATCGTGCCGGAGCTTGCCGAGCTCGTTGCCGAGGGGCGCGTCGCGATCATGCCACCGCGGCCTGCCCTGGACCAGCTCCGCGGGCGCCCACTGGTCATTGCCGCGACCGGCGACGATGAAGAGGACAGCCGCGTTTCCGCGATCGCGCGCGCGCTCGGCGTGCCGGTCAACGTTCCGGACCGGCCCGCGCTGTGCAGCTTCGCGATGCCTGCCATCGTCGATCGGGGCGACGTAACAGTGGCGATCGGCACCTCTGGCGCCGCGCCGGTGCTCGCGCAGCGCTTGCGCGCATGGCTTGAGCGCCAGCTGCCTCCGCGGCTCGGTTCGCTCGCACGCCTCGCCGGCGAATTCCGCGATTCGGTCGCCGAGAAACTGTCGGCCGGCCCATCGCGCCGCAAATTCTGGGAAGGCGTGTTTGATGGCGCCGCGAGTGAAGCAGCCCTTGCGGGCGACGAGGGCGAAGCCCGCCGGCTGATGGGCGAGGCGATCGAGGAGGCTGCGCAAGCACAAACGGGACCTGGCCGCGTGCTTCTCGTTGGCGCCGGACCCGGAGACCCGGAGCTGTTGACGCTCAAGGCGGTGCGCGCGCTGAAAGCGGCCGACGTCATCCTCTACGACCGTCTGGTCGGGACGGAGGTGCTCGACCATGCCCGCCGCGAGGCACAGCTGATCCCCGTCGGCAAGTCCAAGGGCGAACAGTCGACCGCGCAAGACGAAATCCATCAACTCATGGTCGACCATGCACTTGCCGGCCGGACCGTGGTGCGGCTGAAAGGCGGCGATCCGCTGGTGTTCGGCCGCGCGGGCGAGGAGATCACTGCTTTGCGCGAGGCAGGCATCGAGGTCGAAATTATTTCCGGCATCACCGCTGGCCTCGCCGCGGCCGCGAGCTTGCAGATTCCGCTCACCCATCGCGACATCTCCCATAGCGTCACCTTCCTCTCGGGCCATGAGGCGGGGGGCGATGAGCCAAGTTTTGCGCAAGTCGACATTGCCGCGCTTGGCCGCGGCGAGCACACGCTTCTCGTCTATATGGGCGTTTCCACCGCCAGCCTGATTGCAGCGAAGCTGCTCGATGCCGGCTGGAAGCCTGACAGCCCCGTCATCGCCGTAGAGAATGCGAGCCGCGACAATGAGCGCCGGGTCACTACCAATCTTGCCGATCTCGCCGCGTATCCGGAGCGCCTTCAGCTCAAGAACCCGGCCATCCTCATCTTCGGAGAGGTCGCGGGTCTTCCTGTCGCTGGCGTGGTCGAGGAACTGCTCTCGCTGCCTGAGCTGAGGCGCGCCTATGCCTAACGTTATCACCGCCAACCGTCTCACCGACGGCATCGTCGTCTATCTCGCCCCCGATGGCGGCTGGGTGGAAGAGCTTGCGCGCGCGCGCCTTGCCGACACCGAGGAGGAGACCAAGAGGCTTGAAGCCGAGGCGGCCAAGGCCGTTGCCGAGCGGAAGGTCGTCGCCGTCTATCCTATGGATGTCGCGGTTCAGGACGGCATGCCCGTGGCGCTTTCCGTGCGCGAGCGCATCCGCGCCTCCCACCGCACCACTCTCACCAAGGATTGGTACGATGTACCGCTATGACGAGTTCGACCACGCTTTCGTAAGCGAGCGCGTGTCCCAGTTTCGCGAGCAGGTGGAGCGCCGCCTCGCCGGCAAGCTGACCGAGGACGAATTCCGCCCCCTTCGGCTCCGCAACGGGCTCTATCTGCAGCTGCACGCCTATATGCTGCGCATCGCCATTCCCTATGGCGTGCTCTCACCGGCCCAGCTGCGCCAGCTCGCCATGATCGGCCGGCGCTTCGACCGCGGCTACGGCCATTTCACCACGCGGCAGAATTTGCAGTTCAACTGGGTCAAGCTCGTCAACGTCCCCGATATTTTGAGCGCGCTCGCCGAGGTCGAGATGCATTGCATTCAGACGAGCGGCAATTGCGTGCGCAACGTCACCGCCGATCCCTTTGCCGGCGCGGCCAATGACGAGCTGGAAGACCCGCGGCCCTGGTGCGAGGTCTTGCGGCAATGGTCGACGCTGCACCCCGAATTCAGCTGGTTGCCCCGGAAGTTCAAGATCGCCGTCTCCGGCGCCGCCGAGGATCGCGCGGCCGTGGCCTTCCACGACATCGGCCTACGCGTCGTGCGCGGGCCCGCGGGGCGCAACGGCTTCCGCGTGTTCGTCGGCGGCGGCATGGGCCGCACGCCCTATGTCGGCCTCGAGATCAGGCCTTTCCTAGAGAAGGAGCACCTGCTCTCCTACATCGAGTCGATCCTGCGCGTGTACAATCTGCATGGGCGCCGCGACAACATCCACAAGGCGCGCATCAAGATCCTGGTCAACCAGATCGGCATCGACAAATTCCGCGAGGAGGTCGAGGCCGATTGGGAGCAGAGCCGCAAGGACGCGGTGGATCTGCCGGCGTCCGAATATGCGCGCATCCAGTCCTATTTCACGCCGCCCGACCTCGCCCCCGGCCCGATCAAGGACGAGGGCGCCGAGCAGCGCCGCGTCACCGATCCCGTCTTCGCCAATTGGCTGAAGCACAATGTCAAACCCCATCGCGTGCCTGGCTACGCCATCGCCGTCATCTCGCTGAAGGAGCCCGGTCGCACCCCGGGTGACGCAAGTTCCGACGCCATGGACCTCGTTGCCGATCTCGCCGAGCGCTATAGCCGGAGCGAGACCCGCGTGAACTACACGCAGAATCTGGTGCTGCCCCACGTCGCCCGCGCCGACCTGCCAAGGCTCTATGACGAGCTCGCCGCGGCTGTGCTCGCCACCGGCAATTACGATCTCTTGGGCGACATGATCTGCTGCCCGGGTCTCGACTATTGCAACCTCGCCAATGCCCGCTCGATCCCGATCGCCAAGGAGATCGCCAAACGCTTTGCCGACCCCGAGCGGCAGGAGCTGATCGGGCCGCTCCGTCTCAACATGTCGGGCTGCATCAATGCCTGCGGTCATCACCATTCTGGCAATATCGGCATTCTCGGCGTCGACAAGAAAGGCACCGAGCTCTACCAGATCTCGCTCGGCGGCAGCCCCAAGGACGAGGCCTCGGTCGGCACCATCATCGGCCCGGGCTTCAGGGCCGAAGCCGTGCCGGAGGCGATAGACACCATCATCTCCACCTATCTCGCCAACCGCAACGAGGGTGAGGATTTCCTCGCCACTTGGCGCAGGGTCGGTGCGGCGCCCTTCAAGGAGGCCCTGTATGGCGCTGCTTGATCTCGTGAGCGGAGCTCTCCTGACGAGCGGGAGCGAGCCCGCAAGGGTGCTCGAGCCCAACGCCGACGCGGTTGCGCTCGCGACGGTGGCGGGCACGGGCGGCGTGGTCGCTATTCGCTTTCCCACCTTCGGCGATGGCCGCGGGTACTCGCTCGCGGTGCTGCTCCGCGAGCGTCACGGTTTCAAGGGCGAGGTGAGAGCCGTCGGCTATTTGATCCCTGACTTGGCACCGTTCCTGCTGCGCTCTGGTTTCGACACCGCCGAGATCACCGATGCGAACGACATTGAGACGTGGCAAGCGGCGCTGACCCGCATCCGGCACCTTTACCAGCCCAGCTTCCGCAATCCGCAACCGCTTCGCCGCGATGCCTCCAAACGCGCCGCCGAGGAGCTGAACGCGCGGCTCGAAGGGATGCGTGGCATCGCCGACCGGATCGCCGAGGTCAGGCGGTCGATCGAGGGGCGCATCACCTTCTCGACGAGCCTCGGCCTCGACGACCAGGCCATCCTCAACGCCATTGCCGAGTCGGGTGCCGACATCGACATCTTCACCCTCGACACCGGCCGGCTGTTCCCCGAGGTATTGGAGACCGTCGAGCTGTCGGAGCTTCGCTATGGCCTGCGCATTCGTCTCGTGGCGCCCGCGGCCGCCGAGGTCGAAGAGCTTGTCGCCCGCGATGGCGTGTTCGGCTTCCGCCACTCCGTGGAGAACCGCAAAACCTGCTGCGAGGTGCGTAAAGTTCGCCCCCTGAACCGCGAGCTGGAGGGTGCGCAGGGTTGGATCGCCGGCGTGCGGCGGGAGCATTCCGAGGACAGGGCAGAGGTGCCGCTGACGGCTTGGGACGAGGCGCGCGCGCTGCTCAAGGTCAACCCGATCGCCGATTGGTCGACGCAGGAGCTGACAGCCTACATCGCCGACAACAATATCCCGGTCAATCCGCTCCACGCCCGCGGCTTCGTCTCCATCGGCTGCCAGCCTTGCACCCGCGCCGTGCTGGCGGGCGAGCATCCCAGAGCTGGCCGCTGGTGGTGGGAGCATGAGGAGAAGAAGGAGTGCGGGCTGCATTTGAACCCGCGTCGGGAAGGGAAGGCCGCATGACCGCGCTTGTCTCGCATCTGAAGCTGCTCGAGGCGGAGAGCATCCACATCTTCCGCGAGGCCGCGGCGCAATTCCGCGCGCCCGTGCTGATGTACTCCATCGGCAAGGATTCGACCGTTCTGTTGCATCTGGCGCGCAAGGCGTTCTGGCCGGCGAAGCCGCCTTTCCCGCTGCTTCACATCGATACCACCTGGAAATTTCGCGACATGATCGCATTCCGCGATCGGACGGCAAAGGAACTCGGGCTCGATCTGATCGTGCACACGAACCATGAGGGTCTCGCCCGGGGCATCAATCCCTTCGACCATCCCCCCTCGATCTACACCGACATCATGAAGACTCAGGCCCTGCGGCAGGCGCTCGACGCCGGCGGCTTCGACGCGGCCTTCGGCGGCGCGCGACGCGACGAGGAGGCCTCACGCGCCAAGGAGCGGGTGTTTTCCTTCCGCGCCGCCGGACACCGCTGGGAGCCGCGCCGGCAACGGCCTGAGATGTGGATGCTGCTCAATGGCCGCCTCGGCAAGGGTGAGACCGTGCGCGTCTTCCCGCTGTCGAATTGGACCGAAGGCGATGTGTGGCGCTACATTGCGCTTGAGAAGCTCGACGTGGTTCCCCTCTATTTCGCGACCGAGCATCCCGTCGTGACGCGGGGCGGTCAGCTGATCATGGTCGACGACGAGCGCATGAAGCTCGAGCGTGGCGAGCAGCCAGAGATGCGGAGAATCCGCTTCCGCACGCTCGGTTGCTGGCCGCTCACCGCTGCGGTCGAGTCGGATGCGGCCGACATCGATGCCGTGGTGGATGAGGTCTTGCGGGCGAAATATTCGGAGCGGGCCGGGCGGCTGATCGACCACGATCAGGCCGGCGCCATGGAGATGAAGAAGCGCGAGGGATATTTCTGATGCATGTGGCTGCGCTGAAAGAAGAGGTCGCGATCGCGCCTGCGCCTGCGTCTGAGACTGGGGCTATGGTGCGGCTCTTGACCTGCGGCTCGGTCGACGACGGCAAGTCGACGCTGATCGGCAGGCTCTTATGGGACTCGGCCGCTGTCGCCGAGGACCAGCGCGCCGCGGTCATGCACGCGTCCCAGAATCGCCTGCTCAACGGCGAGAAGATCGATTTCAGCCTCCTGCTCGACGGTCTACAGGCCGAGCGCGAACAGGGCATCACCATCGACATCGCCTGGCGCTATTTCGAGACGGCGCACCGGCGCTTCGTCATCATCGATGCCCCCGGCCATGAGCAATACACCCGCAACATGGCGACGGGGGCGTCCCACGCCGATGTGGCCATCCTGCTTGTCGATGCGCGTCACGGCGTCAAGCGCCAGACTCGCCGTCACGCGGCCATTTGCAACCTCGTCGGCATCAAGAAAGTGGTGCTTGCCGTCAACAAGATGGATTTGATCGACTGGTCCGAGCAGAGGTTCCGCGCCATCGAGGCGGAGTTTCGCGTCTTGGCTGGGAGCTTCGCCTTTGCGCAGATCGCCGCCATCCCCGTGGCGGCCCTGCCCGGCGACAATGTAGTGCGCCGCTCTTCAGCCATGCCCTGGTATGCCGGGCCGACACTGCTGGACTATCTGGAAGCGGTCGATGCCAATGTCGAGCCGCGCGACGCACCCTTCCGTATGCCGGTGCAGCTCGTGCTTCGCGACTCCGATTTCCGCGGCTACGCCGGCACCGTGGCATCGGGGAGGGTGAGGGCCGGCGACCGGATCGTCGATGCGAGGAGCGGGCTAGGCGCCTCGGTGCGCCGGATCGCCACCATGGATGGCGATCGCATGCATGCCGGCAAAGGCGACGCGGTGACGCTTGAGCTCGATACCGACCTCGACGTCTCGCGCGGAGCGGTGCTGTCGGAGATGGCGCGGCGGCCGATCAATGCTGACGTGATCGAGGCCCGCCTGGTCTGGCTCGCCGAGACGCCGTTCGATCCCGAGATGGGCTATCTGCTCCGAACCGCGACCGATCTAACCCCGGTGACGAGCATGAGCGTCTCCGCGCTTGTCGACTTCGAGACCTTGGCCTCGGAGCCGGCTCATGCTTGCGCGGTCAACGACATTGCCGATTGCCGTATCCTGCTCGGCCGGCCGACGGCGCTCGATCTCTTCGCCGATCTGCCGGCCACCGGCAATTTCGTGCTAGTCAGTGCCGTCGACGGCGCCACCGTGGCCGGCGGCGTCATCAGTTGGGCACAAGCCGGCGCCTCGGCGGTGGGAGGTAACGTCTTCGTGCTGGATCGGCAGCTGCTGGCCCGCGGCCTTTGCTCCGATCTCGCTGACTCTCCCGCCGACGCGGCTGAGTTTCATCGGCGCGCCCAAGAGGCCGCAATTCTGCTACGCTCGGTGGGAATTCCGGTCCTCATCGAAATCTGAAGACCAAAAAAAATTCTAGAATCTGGCTAACACGGGGAATAATCCCGGCTAAGCCAAGGGGGGAGACTGCGGGGCGATGATCGATCTCAGCTGGGCCGCGCATTTCCTGCCGCTGACCGGAGCCGGCTTCGGCGTGGGGTTCCTCGTCGGGCTTACGGGCGTTGGCGGCGGCGCGCTGATGACGCCGCTGCTCATCTCGAGCTTCGGCGTGAGCCCGCAGACCGCGGTCGGCACCGATCTGCTCTACGCCTCCATCACCAAGACCGCCGGCGGCTGGCGCCATCATGTCGCAGATCACGTCGAATGGCCGATCGTGCTCAGGCTGGCCGCAGGCAGCATTCCTGCCTCGATCATCCTGCTTGCGGCCATAGCCTTTATCCCACTCAACACATCGGCGCTTGCCCATTGGATCCGTTTGGGCCTCGTCGTGGCGCTGCCGCTTAGCGGCCTCGCCATCGTTCTCTACCCCCTCTTGGTGCGCGCGCCGGAACGACAGTCCGACGGACGCGTTCCGCCGCGGACGCTGGCGACAGTGTCGTTCGGCATCGCTTTGGGTTTGCTCGTCACCCTCACTTCGGTCGGCGCCGGCGCGATCGGCGTGTCCGTGCTAGCGGCGCTATTTCCGCTGCTGCCGGCGAAGCGCATCGTGGGAAGCGACGTCGCCCACGCGGTGCCACTCACGCTGGTCGGCGGTCTGGGTCATCTCGGCCTAGGTCATGTTGATATTGGGCTCCTGCTCGCGCTGCTCTCCGGGTCGATCCCCGGCATCCTGCTTGGGACAAGGCTCGCTGGCCTCGCTCCCGAATGGCTCCTGCGGCCCCTTCTGGCGATCATGCTCTGCTACGCGGCCTACATTCTGTTCAACGAGTAGCGGGGCAGGGAGCGCCGTTTCCGCGGCCTCGCGCCGTTCGATCTACTTGCGGCTTCAGGTAATAAGGACCTCAGAGAACACAATCTTTCCCAGCAGGGTGATGTTAAAGCCGATGCGGAGCAGCTGGGCGTCACTATCGGCAACGACGCAATTGACGACAAGGCCATTGAAAATGTTGCCGATTGGATTCCCGGTGAAGAGATCGACGCCGGTTCGGAATGGACTCGGCCTCCAGTTCGCGACCTCGATTTGGGCATAGTCCGAATCCTCATCTATAGAACCGCTTACCCCCGCAAACGGCGCCCACAATTCTACTTGGAACTCTACGTGATATTGCAGGCCCTCGACGCCGGACGGTCGAGGCACACCGTGATGATTGACTGCGCAATCCCATGGACCGGCAATATCTGGAACAAAGTGCACTTCTTTGATGTCAGGAACCCTCATCGAAGTCGGTGCCCCGAATGTTGGCGTACGCGACCCCGGACAATACTAAGAGCCATTTTTGATCATGGACATCCCGAGGTCTTGCGTCGCTTACCGCCAAGGCAGCCGGGGTAATTAGCCAATTCTGACCAGCAAAAGTTTTCAGCTCTCTCATGACCATTTTCCTCCGAACAGCTTCACTAAGTTCGTCGATTGTCGCGCGCTCCCGAGCGGACTCCACCAAAGGACCTGCGTGCGAGTTTAAGTTTAGGAAGACAGGGGAGGAAATCGACGAAGCGGAGCAGCGAGCTTCGCTTCGAGGCCTGCCGGATTGATCATGTCGCGAGGTCCGGCGCAATGCATTCCTCGGGATCATTCTTGACGTTGTTCAGGGCCTCGTAAGGCCGAACGAGCGCGTAGCTCATATCTTAGCGGCTGGAGAGAAGCCCGGTACGCATTACGGGTAGCCGGGCTTCCGGAGCCGATGGGGGGAAGGTAGGGGACAACTGCCACATCGGCCGCTAAGGCGCGCGACGTCACAACCGGCGCCGGCTACGAGGCTAGGCGCGGTCGATCACGCTCTTGCATTCCGAGCCAAGGGCTTTCTGGGCCTCGGCTTCGGTCTTGTAGCCGACTTTATCGCCTACGATCTTCAGCCCGCTGACTTTGCTCGGCAGGGTGTCTACCACCGCGCAATTGCCAACCGTGTCCATGACCGCGAAATGCTGAGTCGGTGCTCCAGCGGCAAGCGCCTGGGTTGCAAGTCCGACCGTTAGGATGCTGGCTATTAGGTACATTTTCATTGGACGCCTCCTTGTGAGTCGTCGTCAGAGCCCGTGGGGGCTTAGGTTTGCGGGCTATTTGAGGGTTCCGGTGTACGCCCGGTGTACGCTGAGCGGGCCACAGCGCGTCCGTGGCGGCCGGAAGGGCGTAGGGTGGAATTGGTTTGGTGGGTGGTGTTTTGCGGAAGGGGCAAGGGCGTCAGCGGCCAAGCTCGTGGACGCGGGAGCAGGGCGATGCCTCTGAAGCGACATAGTGACGACCTGACGGCCAGCGATGGTGTCAAGTTCTGGATGTCTGACGGAGAGCGTCCAGTTCTTTGCAGGGTGAGCCACGAGGCGCTGCGAGATCTTGCCAACCGTGCTCACTTTGACGGCACCGACGAAAAGGTCTTCGAGGCCTATCGCGAGCTTATTGAACAGGTCGCAAGCGATGCTTTCGACGCGGGTGCAAGCGTTGATGACGCTGGCCTCGTTCTCGTCACTTCGGAGGCGCTCGCCCGAGTGGCCCGCAGCGCATAGCTGTCAACGTCGCGAGCCGCCATTGGGAGCAAGGTCTCCATGGAAGAGACGTGTCAATGCCAATCGGGGACCCATGGTCACGAGCAAGGCGCATGCCCTAACGCGGCCACCGAAGAGGATCGCTTGTGCAAGCAATGCCGTGACATGACGGCGGCGGATGAGGCGATGCAGGCTATTCGGTCAGCGACGGATGGCGCAAATCTCCCCCAGGCCCGGCGTGGCGCAGGCCTGTCGCCCGCGCTTATGGCCGCCACTTCTGGTCTAAATCTGGCGCTTTTTGAAAGTGCTGCACAGTCAGCGAACCCAGAGGGCCACGGTCCCGATCTTCACGCCGAAATGCTTGCTCGTCTTGACGCGCTTGAACGTGGGATGATGCAACTTGGGCTTCTGCCGCCGCCAATCGGGCATAATCGCCCGCCCGAGGACGAGGTGCTTAGCCCGGAGGACCGCACCGCGATCTCCAACGCGATTGCGACCCTGAAGGCCCAACCTGCGCAACCCGCCGCTCGCCCTCCCGAGGCCACCGATGCAGTCGCGCTGTTACAATCGGTAGCTCGCAAGGTCTGGCCGTATTTGACGGATAAGGCGGCCCTCTTCGCTGACGAGTTCGTAAAGTCAGCCGGTGGGGAGTTGGGGAAGAGAGTGGTGCAATTCCCGTATTGGGCGGCTCTCTACTTTTTGCTCCAGCATGCCATTAACGCCGCAATGACTTGGTTGCAGGCTTTGCCTGCAGCGCCTTGAGGCGGCGGCGTGGGGAATGATGGTGGCAACGCTCCAAGAAATCAGAAAGCACCTCCTTGATGACGCTGATGAACTGACGGCTACGACTGGAATGGTTGTGCCTCTTCTCCGGGCGCAAATCGACGCGGGTGAAGCCTTCGCCCCGCACAGGTTTCTGCGAAGGCTCTTTGCTCGACACGTCATCCTGATCTTGATGAGATTGCACGAAGAGCCAGGCAAAAAACGCGTTGGTGAGACCGCTTCAATTGCATCGCTGTTGGAGCGCGCTACTGCCGATGAAAAACTTTCGCCCGAAGAAGCCGAGGAATTCCAATCCGTGCTCGGAAAGCTCGTCTCAAATCTTGAGGTTGATGGAGTGCGGTACTCTGACCTCAAGGATTTTCGCGTTGCCGAACTTGCTCATTCTGTCCATCCCCGAATTCCACGAACCGCGTCACTGCCATTCTCCGCGATATGGCGATTTGCTCACGACACTTTTGAAGTGGTTCTGGCAATAGATCAGAGGCTCAAAGCCTCTGGATGCCCCAGCATTGATGATTTGGAGGCGAGTTTCGACGTTTGGATTGATCGAGGCGATGCTTTTTGGGCTTCACGAATAAATATCACCGACTCCTAGAAAAGGGGTGGTGACGACGACAGCCAAGGAGAAACAACCGTCGCCGCCACCTTTCAGCGCGCGTCGAGCCAAGGAAACAAACTCGAAGCGTCAGCTTTCATGCGTCCTCAGTTTCTTTGGGCGGCAGAGCGCCGTCGGGCGAACACGCGGCAACCGCGTATTCGATGCGGCTGATTTCGTCGGCCGATACCGGCAGGCCGCGCTTCATGCACCTGTGAGCTTTGGAGGTTCCCTACACCAAATAAAAGCCGCCCAGGGCGATCCTGAGCGGCCGACTCTTGGGCTACTTACGCTCGATGCCACCACAGACGAAGCTCAAGGCCGATCCGCGTGAGCAGTATGCGCAGCCGAATTCACAGGACTCGCGGTATCGAGCGCGTCATGCTGCTCTCTTGCCCTCTATGGACGCGAGCTTCAGCTTGGTGGCTTCCATATCAACCGGCGACAGGCGGTCATTTATGTCATCCAGCCTATCCGACACCAGCCGGAGGCGGTCAGCGATTATCAAGGCGGGGTCGTCATCAAGTTCTACCCTGAGCCCGATGACGGCGAGCGCGGCAAGATCGATCTCGTTCCTGATCTCGTAAAGTCGTCGCGAGGCCGTGGCGGCCGGAAGGGCATTGACATGGGGTTGCCTGTAGCCGGAGGAGATTAGCGCCGTGGATGCGGCGCTATCTGGAGCCAGCCTCAGGCGCATGATGGTGAGGCCATGAACACGATCGCTAAGGTGACGATTATCGCGGTCATTGGGTTCTTCCTAGTGCTGGCACTGAGCGCATTTTGGCTGCAATAAGAATTGACACGCTTCGCGAAGCTGTGAGCCGGAGGCTTTAGAACCCGTCAGCGGTCAACGTCGCGCCTGCTCCCTTTTAGATCGCGTGCGCAAGCAGCCCTCAGCGGGGCGCTGTGTGGGCAGCTTTCAACCTCACTCCGGCCACTTTCGAAGGAAGAAATAGAACAATGACCACTGTGTTGATTATCGTCGCCCTTCTGATGGCCTCGGCGCTTTGGGGTTGGCGGGGAATTCGGCGGGGCTGAGTAGCGCCTACACAATCCACCCCAGCTCGCGCGCCTTGTCGTTGGCTCGGCGAAGCGCCAGCCGCTGCACATCAACACTGCCGGTGAAGCGGCCTGACATCATCTCTGTAGCTCAGTACAACCAGTGCCGATCCCAGGGGTTCTGCCAAACCCGGTAGCGACCACAGGGGTCGCACCAGCAGCCGTATCGGCCGCAGATGATCCTATGCCTAGCTGGAGGGCAGTAGGGCTGCCAGCACGTGATTTTCTCGACCGGTGAGAACGTTGAGACCGCACCAACCGCTCCCCCCAAAGGCATCGCATGCAGGTCTTCGGCGACGATCAGCACCAGAATTGCCGCTAAGGCACCGATCAGCTTGGGCATGGCTTTCTCTCCTTCGTGAGGCGGCTTGCAGCTCACCGACGGTCCTGCCGCAAGACAGCTGAAGGCTAGAGCTTATGCCAAGGTCATGGTCGAGCGGCCCCCTACACTATCCACCCCAGCTCGCGGGCCTTGTCGACAGCCACATGCCAAACGCGGGCAAGTAGCACGTGGTCCCTGGTATCAGCGCGACCTTTAAGGATTAGCTGAGGCTCCTCTCTCCGCTTCTCATAGATCGCGTAGAAGCCAGTGTCCCGCTCCGTGATAATGATGATCTCGCCGTGGGCTTCGACGTTAAGATCAGTCATTTGCACCAGCCTGGGAACCCCAGGGGGACGCGGAGCGAGACTTTTGGAGTTGCTTATGGAGAGTTGAGTCGAGCTAGGGTGCTACCAAAAAGGGAGAGCTTGGCTGCTTCGCCAAGGCTCCCCCCATTTCCTCGTGCAGTTTTCCCTCTCGTCTTCGCGCGATTCGTTAGCGAGTAGAGTTAGCAAGCGTGGCAAATGTCGGGCGCGCAAGTGACCGAAAAAAGAGGAGCTCGCTGCGTCACCAAAAGATCACACACGTCCGCCCGAGTGAAATTGCGTCGTCCGTTAGGGGTTTGAACTGGCGCAAAAAAAAGCGCCTAACCGCTTGACGTGGTTAGGCGCCAGAAAGTCTCGCGCGACACGTCGGCGAACCTCTTGCCTGCCGAAGTGTCTCAGAAATGGCCAGACGCGGCGAGGACCTTTAGGCCCGCCGCACGCTGCATCTGCACTCGCAGAAGCTACCTGGGCTGTCGCGTGCGGTCGCTATCGCATCACCGCCGTCGTCATCTACATCCCGCAGCTCGACATAGGCCCGCCCGGTATCACGATCATATTTTGCGTGCACTAGCCTGAATGCCATTTCGCGCCCCCACGAGAAAAAGCCCCGGCCGTTGGGGGACCAGGGCTCTAGCTGAGATAAGCAGAGATTTTGGGCGAGTGATTTCTATCGCGGCCTGTGTCAGTTCGATCACAATTCGATGACACTTTTGGCGGTCTCGTTCGCAGCCGTTTTGGTAGGACTTCGAGGAATATCTTCAAAGCCTTCCATTAAAAGCCTTGCGACGTGAACCACTCGTCAATTTCCTTCCGGGCCTGATCCTTGGCTAAGCCGTAGCGCTGCTGGATCTTCCCTTCGAGCTCCTCACGTCGGCCATTGATGGCAGTTAGGTCATCGGCAGTGAGCTTGCCCCACTTCGCCTTGACCTTGCCTTCGAGCTGCTTCCAGCTTCCTTGAACACGGTTCCAGTCCATGATTTCCTCCATCATAGATTTTTGGTTGAAGTTGGGGGACCCAAAAATTCCCCCGGCTAACCTGGCATGTCAAGTGACGTCGAAGCTAACGGCTTATCACCGAAGCTATTTTTGGCGTTCATCCACCCGTAAACCGAGATGCTTCCAGTCATGTCCTTGGTTGCGCTCATTGCCCCAACTTTTCTGAGTCCGCACCTGAGCCATGAATGAAGCATCGCTGTGGCGAGCTATGCAACGTTTGGAAAGACGTTGCCCGTGGTGTTTTGCGTCAAAACCCCCAAGGGCATTGAGGCCCTGAAGGGGATGAGGCGCTCCTAGCAAGGGAGGCCGAGGAGAAGATCGTGAGCTACATTACACAGGTCCTACAGCCTGGGGAGACCATTGGATACCGAGGTAGCGTACGTTGGATTTTGTACCTCCAAGCGCTGCTTCTGGCCCTTGTAGGAGCGGTCGCGAGCCTATTAGGGCCTCCTTGGGGGTGGGTGGTATCGGCAATCTGTTTTTTCCTGGCGCTGATCCTCGCGCTGCGCGCGTGGTTCATCCGCTGGACGAACGAGATTGTGGTCACAGACCGCCGCGTCATCTATGCGCAAGGCTTCATCCAGCGCCACACCGTCGAAGTGCACATGGACAAGATCGAGAGCGTCGACGTCGATCAGACCCTGATGGGACGGATTCTCGATTACGGCGACGTGACCATCCGAGGAACGGGCACCACGCTTGAGCCCATACGCGACGTAGACCGACCCCTCGCGTTCCGCAATGAGGTGACGGCGCGATGAACCGTCCGCCACCCTTGCAACGGCTCATTGGCGTGAGCACCGTGCTCAATGACCTTGTCAAGCGGGGCATCGTCCAGCGTGGTGCCAAGCGCTAAAATATTAGGCAAATTAAAGCTTTAGCTATAGTTGCGTTTTGTACTTGACTCGACCATAAGCTGCAATTTTACTTGGCTGTTAACACAATATCTTAGCGGAAGACCCCCAAGGAGAGAAAGTATGCGTGAATTATCCAGCACCGAGCTGCAGGCCGTTTCTGGTGGTCTGATGATTGCTCGTCCTATATGTCGTCGTCCAGTCCGAGTCGTCTGCAGACCCGAGAGACCCGAGAGGAGATGCGGCGGTACTCCAGTTCTGGCCGCCCGGTAAACAGACTACTAGCTCTTTCGACACGAGAGACTCCCTCCATCCTTCTTCGGGCGGAGGGAGCCTCTTTTTCGCTTCAGCGGCTCACCCTCCGCAACGCTCTCGCTCGGAAACAAAAAAGTTAGGGCGCCGACCGAAGCCAGACGCCATTTTCCTTATTGAAGACTTCCGTTCGTTCGTACCTTCGTTCGTAAAATCGCGCTCGTCTATTCCTCGTCCCAGCGGTGGTCGTCCCGGCCGCGATAGCGCCAGGGTGCAGAACTGAACTGAAGCGTATGCCAATGCGGGTTATGGTGCGGATAACCGTAGGCATAGCGCCAGCGGGGGCCGACATGGTAGACCCCTGGGCCAACCCAACCGCGTCCTTGCCATCGTGCTGCCGAAACCGTGGCAGGCGTAAACCCAATAATTGCAAGCGTGCATACCGCCGCTAAGCACGTAGTTGCGAATTTCATGGTTCACTCCTTGGTTTCGAGCGCCCTGAGACGCCGTGCTGATCGTGGGGTAAACTTTTCTCGGCTAGCCTTGGTTCGACATGGCGCCAGCCGAAGCCGACGCCATTTTGCGAAACATAACGAAGAAGCCCCGGCGGTGCACGAGCCGAGGCTTCTGGGATCGAACCGGCCCATCGCATGAGGGGCGCAGGGTGGGTAGGCCGGTTCTTATTGCTAAACCTGAGAGCCCGCGCGAGGTTCCGGAAAAACAAGAAGGGCACCGACCGAAGCCGACGCCCCCAAAGGGCGGGGCATCTTTCGCCCCGACTATTTGCTCCGTGATCTTTCGACTTGCTTTAGCAGCTGACGCCCCAATTGCGCGGCCTGCGCCGGAGTCAGCATAGCTACAGGCCAGCCCGGTGCGATTGGTAGCGCGATGCGTGTCTCTTTCGAGTTTGGATCGATTTCAGGCTCCCGCAAAATCCATTCCGGTTTATCTCCTGCGCATCGTTCGATGCAGCGCATCGCCCACGCATTGCTCGACATCCCGGCGGTGCTTGCGGCCTGCTCCGCCCGCTGTTTGAGCGTCGGCGGGATTCGTAGGTGGATAATCGCCTCCTGTTCTGGCTCGGCCGATGCTTCCGGAAATTCAGTAAAGTCCTCGTCGATAATGTGAACCTCACCCCTGCGCAGCCATGCATTAGCCTCGTCACGAGTCATTGGGATGCACTCGTGGCGCGTCTTCTCCGCTGGCTCTCCTGCGTCCTCATCCCACCACTCGGTGACGCTGACCTTATGGAGAAAAATAGCGCCCTTCTTAGTCTGCTGAAGCGTGGCCTCGATACTGACCTTTCGGCCGAGATCGTCTTGCTCCTCCCACTCCTTCTCAGCCACTCTGGTTGAGGTCCCTGTGTTATACGCCACGCCATCAACTACCCATTTCATCAGATACATTTTCGCCTCCGGTTTACATAGTTGCGAATGGCGTCTCACAAAACGAAACCTAGTGAGTAGCGCGAAGACGATATCGTGTCAATAGCATCAGAGCGAAAGCCTGTGAATGCGATGATTTGGGCAAAGAAAAAGCCCCGAGCTGGGGCACGGGGCTAAGTCGCAGTATCAATGAGAATGGCCTTTTGGGACGAGGCCCAGACGGTATGATTGGCACTTCCCGGTTACCGGACTGTTACCGCCGCCGAAGCCGCTTGACCTCCTCAGGCGCCACGGCCTCGGCCAGAGTTGCGGCGCATTCCGCAATGGTGAGCAGGACCCCGCAGAGCAGAACCCTGGGCCAGTAGAGAGGGCTCACGGCTTTGCCTCGACGTATCGCTTGAGGGCTCCAAGGAGTTTTACGGCTGAGGGGATAATCGAGGCCGTCACCAATATCAAATTCGAGGTCTTCCCAGATCATGTCGAGGGCCGCGATGCATCCGCCTTCGAGCGACTGGGGGTCCGCTTCATCGCGTCCTCGGTCTTACAGAAAGTAGACAGCGCAACGCGAGTGGACTCGCGATTGCTCTCGGGTGAATTTGCAGGCAACACGGATTGGCCAAGGATAGTGTCCACTAAACTCCAGCCGCTCGTTGTGTTGGTGTCTGAGGAACTCCCGGCCGGCTCCACAAAAGGCATCTACGCAGGATAGGCAGCGTGGGTGCTTCTGGCTGCCAGACTGCGAAACGGTAGCAACGCTGCTTCAATCATCTGAGGGCCGCGCTCGCGGCAAACCCTAGCGGCAAGAGCCTCGCTTGTATAAAGCGCAAACATCGCCTTATTCTGTTGACGGGCGGCCATACCCCTGATTCATTGGGCTATTGGGGGCCTAGGGTAGGCAGTCTGTACTAGCAATGTGCCTCCGACTACCGATAGGAGTGCACCATGGACCTGAAGCGCCAGAGACTCGACCTGCGAACTAAGCTATTCAATCTTCTGAAGGAAAAGTCCTTTCGAAGGGAAAAGGTCGTCCTCGCTTCAGGCAAGGAGAGCGACTTCTATTTCGATATGAAGCCCGCCATGCTTGATCCCGAAGGGGCCGGGCTAATGGCTGAGCTTATTCTTCACGAGCTCCAGGGGGTGAAGGCGGATTGCATTGGTGGCCTCGTAATGGGCGCTGTGCCTCTTGTTTCGCCTGTTGCGATGAAAAGTCACAAGTTTGGTCGTTCCTTGGTTGGATTCTTCATCCGCAAAGAAGCCAAGGATCACGGCACTAAAAAGCTTGTTGAGGGCGACAGCATCGAGGGCAAGAAAGTGGTCATCCTCGATGACGTGACAACTTCCGGGGGTTCGGCCATGGAGGCTGTTAGGGCCGCAAGGGAGGCAGGCGCTACGGTGACTCTCGTGCTATCCATAGTGGATCGTGGCGAGGGCGCGGCTGAACTCTATGCGTCCGAAGGCCTCGACTTCTATTGCCTTTTCCGCGCCGAGGAGTTTCTTGCGGCAGGCCGCTAGGCTCTAATTAGCCCCCGGCACACCCGGCGGATGCCGAGCCTGATAAAACAGGCAGATTACAGGCGCACCCTTGGCCCTCTTCGCCCTGGCAAATCGCTATCTGAGCGGCCTAACATCGTAAAATTCGTCCTCCACACACATCTTCATGGAACCACCATTGGAAAATATGTATGCGTGAGGGCGATAGGCATACCGATAGCTGTAAGAGGGCTAAGCCGAACAAATTTCGATAGCCAAGAGTCCGTCCGCCCTCTTGCAGAAAAAAAGCTTCGCCGGAAAGCGGACTCCCATTGAGAGTGATGTTCGTCAGCCTTGCCAGAACTCGCCCAACGGAATTGATAGACTTTTTTAGAGTGCCACCAAACACGCCAGCCGATACGGCACGGCACGAAATTTCTTCGTACCCCACCGCCCTGTCGGCCAGCGTGTCTTCAAAGGCTTCTTGGCTGATAAGGTTTCCGTTCACACGGACTAGGCAGAAACTGGACGCGCTTCAAGCCACGCTCGACGACACGCCGCCGTCGAGCTTCTCTGAGACCGACGTAACACAGACTTGAATTACTTGCCTTTCGAGCAGGTTTTAGTCTTATCGTCCCACTTCCCGTTTGGTAAGTTTTCGCAGTCAGCCTTGCTGGCCGCCGCGTTATAGAGCTCACCTGTTTTGCCAGAGGCAAGCGTGGGGGAAGTAAACGCAATCGTGAGACCCAACGCAACAATGATCGCAACAACGCTCTTCATTGGATGTTTCTGCTAATTTAACAGCCTTGGTAAGCTAACATCCTAGGGAGGAGCAGAGCATTGATCTGAATCAAGTATGTCACCTTGGCGATTCGGGGTACGGGCGAAGGAACGTGCGTCGCGTTTATGAAGCGAGCCGACGAGCTACCCGAGCCGATCCCGCTAATGCCGCCGCCGCTGATCCGCTCAGTGCGTCCTGAAGCCAACGCGCCCCTTCCGCTCGGCTTGAACGCCGAGAGCGGTAGCACATGCGAGCCGGTTCATTGGAAACTACGATGACTCAAACTCCTTCCTCGCTCGCGCTTGGACGCTCGCCAACGCCAAGGCGCGTGAGCTGGGGTGGATTGTGTAGGTTGTGAGATATAGGCTCGCCGCATGTCACCCTTGAGTTCAGGTATGAGGGGATGCTTAGGATAGTCGGTTTAAGTGCTTCCGCGCTCGGGTTGCTGACTCGATGAACATGCTCCGCCACATAAGCTCGTGGACGTTGCTAGCGGTTGCGTTGACGCTAGGAACAACGTTGGCGGTCGCGGAGGAAGGCCAACCGGCGCCGAAGACGATGCTGCCGAAGGTAGCTCCCGCAGCTGGCGCCGCCGCGCCCGCGGCTGGTGCTGAAGGGAGTCCGGAAGACTTCGTGTGGGCAAAACTCTGCGACAAGAACGAGCAGACGGACAATAAGCAGATTTGCGTCGTCAAGCACGAGGGGCCCGACCCAAACACCGGGACAGTGCAGGCAACCGCCGCCGTGCGCAGCGTCGAAGGCGAGGATAAGCAGAGCCTGCTGGTCGGAGTGACAAGCGCCTATTCGCTGGTCATGCCCGCTGGTGTGGAGGTCAAGATCGATGATGGCGAGCCGATCTCGCTGCAATGGGACGTCTGCATACCCTCATACTGTGAGGCTCAAACAGAACTGACCAAGGAAAATCTCGACAAGATGCGCAAAGGGAAGCAGATCATCGTCGCTGCCATTAACATGCAGCAGAAGGGCATGGGTTTCCCGTTGCCGCTGACGGGGTTCGATAAGGCCTACGATGGCCCTCCCGCCGACAATGCCAAATATGCGGAAGCCCTTCGCCAGTTGATGGAGCAGGCCCGTCAGCGTCAGATCGAGCTTGCCAAAAAGGCGGCGGAACAGCCCCCAGCCGGAGCGCCGTCGCAAGCTGGCGCTCAGGTCCCGGCTCAGCCACCCGCGCACTAGTTTAATTGCGATGCTGAGGCTGATTCTTGCTCTTACGGTAGGGGCAATCGCGGCTGCAGGTTCTCAGATTTGGAACGCTGAGGCTATGACCTTTGGGGAAGCCCCAAGCCTTCCCGCATTGACGAAAAGCTACTTACCCATTGAAAAAGCCGCCTGTTACGGATGGGGTACCACCTAGCTGAGAACAGCTAGCAGACAGGTCCATCCAGGGACGATAACAAGATGCACGCCCCGAGCGGCGATTGCCCGCCTGGGAGGCACGAAATCGCTCACCCGTGCTTACTATGTGATTACTGGCGACGGAGGAGACGGGCCGTCTATCTGCTAAGTAATTGATTTATGGTGCCGCCGCTCAGGATTGAACTGAGGACCTCGTCATTACCAATGACGCGCTCTACCACTGAGCTACGGCGGCGGGAGGCGAGCCAAACAGCCCGGCCAGAGGGCCAAAGCGGGGCCTCTCCGATGGCCGGGGACCCTGCCATAGCGGCCCGATCCACGCAAGCTTTCGGCCGTTATTTCGCCAAGCGGGCGGGTAAGTGTAAGCTTGGTCATGACCGGACGGCAGCGCGATGCGACGAGGACCGTGGGCGGCGCCGAACCGCGCCGCGCCCGCTTGGCGGAAGAGCTTCGCGCCAATCTCGGCAAGCGGAAAACGCAAGCGAAGGCCCGCCGCGAGTTGGCCAAAACCGGGCACGACGATCGGTCAAAAGCTGACACCGACACGAATTGACGGCAGGATAACCCAGCTTGCGGGTCGAGGCTTGCCAGGGTAAATGGAAAGTTTGGCTTCAGGACACGCATCATCTTGAAAAGTTTTGAGACTTTTCGGGTAAGATCATGCGGAAAGTTAGGGGGTCTGGAGCGAAATCCTAGAGTCTTCGCGAGGATTTCGCTCCAGGGGGTTTGAGGTGAGGGAGGGACGCCATGGACCGCATCCGCATCATCGGCGGCGAGCACTTGAAGGGCACAATTCCCATCAGCGGGGCTAAGAACGCCGCGTTGCCCTTGATGATCGCGAGCCTGCTTACCCGCGAAACGCTGACCCTAAAGAATGTCCCGCGGCTTGCCGACGTCAACCTGCTCGGCCGTATTCTCGGCAATCATGGCGTCGACATCACCGTGGTCGGCAAGAAGGCGGGCCAGCGTACGAGCGACGGTCAAACCTTCAAGCTCACGGCCGCGGAGATCGTCGATACCACGGCACCCTATGAAATGGTCTCGCGCATGCGGGCGAGCTTCTGGGTGCTGGCGCCGCTCCTTGCCCGCTGCGGTGAGACGAAAGTATCGCTGCCCGGCGGCTGCGCCATCGGCATCCGCCCGGTGGATTTGCACCTGACGACGCTCGAGGCGCTTGGCGCCAAGATCGAGCTTGAAGGCGGCTACGTCATCGCCAGGGCGCCGAATGGCTTGACCGGCGGTAGGATCACGCTGTCGAAGGTCTCGGTCGGGGCCACGCACAATGCGCTGATGGCCGCGGTGCTCGCTCGTGGTGAGACGCTGATTGAGAACGCGGCGCGCGAGCCGGAGGTGATGGACCTTGCCGCCTGCCTCGTGGAGATGGGCGCGAAGATCGAGGGCATCGGCACCTCGACCTTGCGGGTGCAAGGGGTGGACGAGCTGCACGGTGCCGAGCATACGGTCCTCCCCGACCGCATCGAGACGGGCACCTACGCCATGGCAGTGGCGATGACCGGTGGCGAGGTGTTCTTGGACGGCGCCCGCGCCGATCTCTTGCAGCGGGCGCTCGACCTGCTGCGCTCGAGCGGGGTCGAGATTGAGGAAACGCCGACCGGCATCAGGGTGGCGAGGAACGGAGGCGGGCTCGGCGCGGTCGCCGTTGACACCGAGCCCTTCCCGGGCTTCCCCACCGACCTCCAGGCGCAACTCATCGCGCTGATGTGCATGGCGCGAGGCACCTCGACCGTGCGCGAGACGATCTTCGAGAACCGCTTCATGCATGTGCAGGAGCTGGCGAGGTTGGGCGCGCGCATCGAGCTCAAAGGCGATACCGCCATGGTCACGGGCGTTCCGGGCCTGCGCGGCGCGCAAGTCATGGCCACGGACTTGCGGGCGTCGGTCTCCCTGATCATCGCCGGGCTCGCCGCCCAAGGCGAAACAGTGATCGGCCGCGTCTATCATCTCGACCGCGGCTTCGAACGCATCGAGGAGAAGCTCGGCAAATGCGGCGCCCGCATCGAGCGGCTCTCGAGCTGAAGCCGGTATTCGCACTTTGGCCGTTTCTTGTGTTCCGAGAGCGTGCTACGCCCTAGCGCCAACGAATGATCGAGGTCTGTTGCCGCTTGCACCGAGGCCGACAGCACCCTGAGCCGGGATGTCCGATGGTCACCAAACCGCTGAAGCTGATCGCGCTCGACGAGGACGATCTCGCCGTCGTGTCGTCGCATTTGCAAGACGCGGTGGTGCGGGTCGGCGAGATGGCCTATGTGCCTTCGCGGAAGCGCTTTGCCGCCGTCGTCAACCGCTTCAACTGGGAGCAGGCAGCGGCAGGCGGTTCCAATCAGGTCAATGAGCGGAGGCGCGCGGCGCTCCGCTTCGACCGGGTTCTCGGCGCGCAGCTCAAATCCCTCAAGCCCTCTGCGGCGGACAGGGTGCTGTCGTTGCTCGCCGTGCGCTTCGAACCGAGCGACCACCCGAGCGGCTATGTGACGCTGACTTTCTCCGGCGACGCCTCGATCCGCCTCCATGTCGAATGCATCGAGGCCGAGCTCACCGATCTCGGGCCCGCGTGGCGCGCCCGTTCAAGACCGCAGCATCCGGGCGGAGAGCCCGGTGGCGCGGACCGCTGACCTTAAGCCTCCCACACACCATGGTCTTGTGGCTGGAGCAGAGGACGGCGGATTTCGAGACCCGATTCACCCAGTTGCTGGCGGCGAAGCGGGAGGTCGCGGAAGACGTTAATGCAGCGGTAGCCGCGATCATCGCGCGGGTGCGGAGCGAGAAGGACGCGGGTCTCGTCGATCTCACTCTGCGCTATGACCGGGTGGACTTACGCAAATTGGGCATGCGCGTGCCGGCCGAGGAGATAACGCGCGCGCGTGCAAGCGCAGAGCCCAAGACCGTCGCGGCGCTCAAGCTTGCCCGCGACCGCATCCTTGCCCACCATCGCCGCCAGATGCCCGTCGACGACTTTTATGTCGATGAGCAGGGCGTCGAGTTTGGTTCCCGTTGGTCGCCGGTCGAGTCGGTCGGGCTCTACGTGCCGGGTGGCACCGCGAGCTACCCGAGCTCGGTGCTGATGAACGCGCTTCCGGCCAAGGTGGCGGAGGTCGCGCGCATCGTCATGGTGGTTCCGGCGCCGGACGGAAAGCTCAACCCGCTGGTGCTCGTCGCAGCGGAGCTTGCGGGCGTCGACGAAATCTATCGCATTGGCGGAGCGCAAGCGATCGCGGCGCTTGCCTATGGCACGGAGACGATCGCCCCCGTGGTCAAGATCGTCGGTCCCGGCAATGCTTACGTTGCCGCCGCCAAGCGCCAGGTCTTCGGCCAAGTGGGCATCGACATGGTGGCGGGCCCCTCGGAAATCGTCGTCATTGCCGACAAGGAGAATGACCCCGCCTGGATCGCCGCCGATCTCCTGGCCCAAGCCGAGCACGATCAGGCGGCGCAGTCCATCCTGATCACCGATGACGCCGCTTTCGGCCGCGCCGTTGCCGCCGCGGTGGAGGCGCAACTCAAAACGCTTCCCCGTGCCGATGTGGCACGGCCGAGCTGGCAGAATTTTGGCGCCATCATCCTCGTCGACAGCCTCGACCAGGCACCGGCCCTCGCCGACCGTCTGGCGCCGGAGCACCTGCAAATCGCCACGTCGGACCCGGACGCGCTCGGGAGCCGTATCCGCAACGCGGGGGCGCTGTTTCTTGGTCGCTACACTCCGGAGGTCATCGGCGACTATATAGCGGGATCGAACCACGTTCTCCCCACCGCGCGCAGTGCCCGCTTCGCCTCGGCGCTCAGCGTTCTCGACTTCATGAAGCGCACTTCCATCCTCAAGCTCGACGCCGATAGCCTTAAGGCGCTCGGTCCCGCCGCCATGACGCTTGCGAAAGCCGAAGGGCTCGAAGCCCATCGCCGTTCCGTTGCGATCAGGCTGAATCTGCGGGACTAGCCATGGCGCAAGAGCAGGAGCTATCGTCCGATCAGGCGCGCCTAGTCGAGGTAACCCTCGATTCCGGCTCGATCGGCCGCAACTCAACCGATGTCGACCATGAGCGCGAGGTCGCCATCTTCGACCTGCTGGAACGCAACTCCTTCGCGCTCGAAGGCCATGAGGGTGGGCCCTACACGCTGCATCTATCGCTCGCCGACAACCGCCTCGTGCTTACCGTGGGCGACGCCAACCGCGTCCCGATCCAGCATGTGATGCTGTCGCTATCGCCCTTCCGCCGCTTGGTGAAGGACTATTTCCTGATGTGCGAGAGCTACTACCAGGCGATCAAGACCGCACCACCATCCCGCATCGAGGCCATCGACATGGGGCGGCGGGGCCTGCACGACGAGGGGAGCCGGCTGCTCATGGAGCGGCTCAAGGGCAAGGTCTTGATCGACACCCCGACCGCGAGACGCCTGTTCACGCTGATCTGCGCCCTGCACTGGAAGGGGTGATGCCTTGGCGGGGGGAGAAGCCGATCTGCCAGGCGCGGTCCTCTTCGCCTGCAACCGCAACGCTGTGCGCTCGCCCATGGCCGCCGCGATCCTGCGCCACCTCGCCGGCAATCGCCTCTATGTGGAATCGGCCGGCGTCCGCGTGGGCGAGCCGGACCCTTTCGCCGTCGCCGCGATGGAGGAATTGGGCATCGATCTGTCGAGGCATCGCCCGACATCGCTTGCCGACCTGCACGACACCTCCTTCGATCTCATCGTGACGCTGTCGCCGGAAGCGCACCACCAGGCGCTCGCGCTGACCGGACGCTTTGCTGTGGACGTCGAATATTGGCCGACGCCGGATCCGACCGTGGCGAGCGGCAATCGCGAGCAGATCTTGTCCGCTTATCGCGCGGTGCGGGACGGGCTGTTCCTGCGCATCAAGCAGCGCTTCCCGATTGCCGGCGCGCCGACGGTGTAGCCGCATTCAGGGGTGAGGGGCTGCCTCTGGCTCGGCTGAGCCCCGGGCTTGCCTTCCGCCACGCTCGCGCTGCCCGTATTGACGATCTGCACGCGGCGGTTCTCCTCGGCGAACGGGTCGTCCCTGTTCTTGAGCTGCTCCTCGCCGAAGCCGATGGCCGAGAGTCGGCCTGCGTCGACGTGGTAGGTCTGCACCAGGAACGCCTTGACGGCTTCCGCGCGCCGCTGCGACAGGGCGAGATTGTAATCTTCGCTGCCCTTGGCGTCGGTATGACCGGCGATCAGGAAGGTGGCGTGTCCGAGCGCAGGGTTGCTCAAGGCCTTGCCGAGCTCGTTCAGACTGGTCAGCGCCTCTGGCTCGATGTCGGCGGAATCGAAGGCAAAGAAGATCTGCACATCGACATTCGGCGCCTCGCTGTCCTCGACGAGCTTGGCAACTTGGTCGCGTTCCTCGACCGTGATCTGCCGCGTCTTGAACTCACGCAGCTTGGCGTTCAGCTCTTTTTGCGCGGCCTCGTGCTGCGGCGCTGCTGGATCGAAGCCCGGTGTCTTGACCGGCTGCAGGCCTTTGATGATGTCATCCGCGCTCTTGACCTCCTGGGCTTGCGCCGCCGGGAGCTGGCAGAGGCCAGCAACGGTCAGCATTGGCCACCGCTACGCTCGCCCAAAGTGAGGGTGAGAACCGCATGGCTGCACCTCTGTCGTCTTTCCGCCGTTCCTAAACGCGAGATTAGACCCTAAAAGGGTCAAGCTGAACTGGCAATGAACGGCGTGAGGCGATCGGGTCGCGCCGGCGTCGTGCGTCCAACTCGTCAAACTCGATAGGATGATCCGGCTTGATTTTGCGTGGCCAGGCGACCATTCTCCGCCCAACTCGCGAAAAGCCGGAAGGAGCCTTATGGCGAAGGAAGAGATGCTCGAATTTCCGGGGGTGGTGACCGAGCTGCTCCCCAACGCCACCTTCAGGGTGAAGCTCGAAAACGAACACGAGATCATCGCCCACACGGCGGGACGCATGCGCAAGAACCGGATCAGGGTACTTGCGGGCGACAAGGTTCTGGTCGAGATGACGCCCTATGATCTCACTAAAGGACGGATCACTTACCGCTTTAAGTAGGCTTGGGGCCGCGAGCGCCGGGCCTGCCAAGAGCAAGGTCACGGTGAGTCCACGCGCTTCGAAGGCGAGCGGCTACCGGCCGAAGCTCGTTCTGGCGTCCGCCTCGCCGCGCCGGCTTGCGCTGCTTGAGCAGGTGGGTATCATCCCCGACGCGCTCCGTCCTGTGACCGTCGACGAGACCCCGACCAAAGGGGAAGTGCCCCGACACTTCGTGCGGCGGCTTGCGCGCGCCAAGGCGGAGGCCGCGCAGAAGCTTATCCGCGCCGAGCCGGACTATGCCAAATGCTTCATTCTCGCCGCCGACACCGCTGTCGCCGTTGGCCGGCGAATCCTCGGCAAGCCCGAGGAGGGCGACAAGGCCACCGACACGCTCGAGCGGCTCCGCGGCCGCAACCATCGCGTCCACACGGCAATCTGCCTCGTCACCCCCGACGATCGCATGCGCGAGCGCGTGGTCGAGACCCGCATGCGTTTCCGGAATCTGAGCGACGCCGAGGTCCGCGACTACATCGCCAGCGGTGAATGGAAGGGAAAGGCGGGAGCCTACGCCATTCAGGGCATCGCCGGCGGCTTCGTGGTGAAGCTCGTCGGCTCCTACACCAATGTCGTGGGCCTGCCGCTCACCGAAGTGGTGACGCTGCTCCAGGGCGAAGGGTTTCCCGTGAGCTTTTTCTGGCCCAATCTCGCCGAGATCGAAACCGAGTGAACGCGCCGCGACGATCCGGGCAAGACAAGACTGCGAAGCGGGCGAAGAGCGGTAAAGGGCCCAACAAATGCCCGATCTGCGGCAAGCCCGCGTCCCAAGCCTACCAGCCCTTCTGCGGTAGGACTTGCGCCGATGTGGATCTCGGCCGCTGGCTCGAAGGGCGCTACGCCGTTCCGGGCGAGCCGGTGGCTGATAGGGGGAACGCCGAGGCGGAGGACTGATCGCGGCGCCAAGGCCCGCGCCGCTCTCGACAGGTGAGGGCCGATTTCCTATAAGCCAAGGCCTTGCCGCGCCTCCCTTTCCTTTTCGGGCGGGCGCTGGGGATGTCCCCTAAAGGCCCAGGTAGCTCAGTTGGTAGAGCAGCGGACTGAAAATCCGCGTGTCGGTGGTTCGATCCCGCCCCTGGGCACCACTTTTCTCAATTAATCCACTAGCTTGCTATATTACCAAATCTTAAGTTGTATGTAACGAATGACTTACATATAATGGGTTGGCTCTCCTCAAACGCGCTCGCTTGAACCCCTACGATTTGCAGGGTGTCCCCGGGATGCCCAACGCTCTCAAGATCTATCGGATTCAGGCGTCTCCATTTTGGCAAGTGCGTCTGTTCGTGGATCGACGCCTAAAGCGTAAGACCACTGGGTGCACCGATCGTCGCGACGCCATCGCCTTCGCCAAAAACTTTTATGATTCGGTTCGCCTCGCTCAACGCCTTGATGGCGGCGCTCATCCCGACACGGTTTACGCCTTTGCCAAGCATCTTGTCTCACGTCAGAACGCGATGGTCGTGCGAGGCGAACGCGACGGGCGCATCAACACTGAAGACGAGAAGAAGCTGAAGAAGGACATCTTGCCGTTTTTCGCGACGAAGGGAGTGTCATCGATCACAGCTGCCGACATTCAGGATTATATTGATAAGCTCACATCGAGCCGCCCAGGGCTTTCACCTTCTACCCTGTCCAAGCACGTTGTCGTGATTCGCAAAGTGCTCAACGAGGCTCGAAAACGTGGATTGCTAAGCTCGTTGCCGCCATTCCCAACGATCAGCCGCAAAGACAACCCTCGATCATATTTTGACGAGAGCGAATACAAGACGCTGCGAGACACGACGAAGCGTCTTGCCTCGGAGAATATCAAAGTCAGATACGTCCCGCTGACCGACGAGCTGTATGATTTCATTATCTTCGCGACAAACGTCTTCGTTCGTCTAAGCGACTTGAAGCTCCTGCAGCACAAGCACGTGCAGGTCATCAAGGAGAAAGGCGTCAAGTATTTGCTTATCACGCCGCCCGAATCGAAGACTGACCAGCGCGAGAGCGCGAGCATGGAGGTGGCCATGGTCGTCTACGAGCGCTTGAGGCGGCGTCATGAGAAGGCGAGCTTGGCCGGTGACGACGACTACGTGTTCTTCCCCGAGCTAAAAAACCGCGAATATGCGCTTGCAACGCTCAGGCGCCAGTTTGAACACGTGCTGAAGGAGGCCGGGCTGAAGCTCGACAAGCAGGGCAGGGTGCGAACGCTTTATTCGCTGCGTCACACAGCTCTCATGTTTCGGCTCCTGAAAGGCGACAAGATCGACATTTTCAAACTGGCGCACAACGCTCTTACGAGCGTCGATCAGCTGGAAAGATTCTATCTCTCTCACGCCCAGAGCAGACTGATGATCGAGGAGCTCCAGTCCTTTGCCCCAAAACGCAGCTAAATTGGCTTCGCAGGCCCGCTGCTCGTGAGGTTTTCGGAAGACGAAGATCGGCTCGTACTTGCGATAGCGCCCCCCGATCATGCAGGAGTTTTTGGTCTCTGGAAAACCCTCGCGGTCCAATCGATTCGCACCCGGTGAGTGGGCCAGCACGAGTTTCAGCTTGGTCTCGTATTGCACTCGCCCAAGGCGGAGACGCTGAACAGCTTTGGAATCTGGTCGAAGGCGCAGCGGTTGACCGGCAACGCGCCGATGCCCCAAAAGGCCGCGCACTCATTTCCCGGCGCGCATCCGAGATTGAGCCAGAGCCCATCGAATGGCTTTGACCCGGACGCATCGCACGCGGCAAGCACACATGCATTGCTGGCGAGCCCGGCGCAGGGAAGAGCCAAATTTCAATTGCTATCATCGGGGCGATAACCACGGGAGGGGAATGGCCATGCGGTGAAGGCCGCGCCCCGCTCGGCAGCGTCATCATTCTTTCGGCTGAAGATGGTGACGCCGATACCATCGTGCCGAGGCTCCTTGCTGCCGGTGCTGACCGCACCAAGGTTCATATCGTCTCGGCCGTGCGCTCGGATGATGGTAAGGGGCAACACACCTTCAACCTTCAGGCCGATCTCGATCTCCTCGAAAGAAAGATCGTTGAGATCGGCGACGTGGCCTTGGTCATCATCGACCCAGTCACCTCCTATCTGGGCAAGACCGACAGCCATAAGAATGCAGAGGTCCGGGGTGTTCTAGAGCCCATTGGCGCGATGGCCGAAAGGGTGCGCGCTGGCGTTGTTTCGATCACGCGTTTCAGCAAGTCGGGGGCTGGTACCCACAATAAGGCACTCCACAAATTCATCGGATCTATTGCCTTTGTTGGGGCGCCGCGTGCTGCCTTTGTGGTTATCGAGGACGCAGAGGATCGGGACCAGCGGCTGTTTCTGCACGCCAAGAACAACCTTGCGGCACCCCCTCAAGGTCTCGCCTTCCGGCTCGAGCAGAAGATCGTCGGCCAAGTGGGAAAGGGCATCGTTGCCTCGAGCGTGAAATGGGAGCGCGACCCCGTCACTATCACGGCGGACGCCGCTTTGGCGGCGGGTAGCGACGAGGCACGCAATGCCCGCGATGAGGCCGAGGATTTTTTGCGCGAGATTTTGGCTAAGGGCCCCGTGCCGGTGAAAGATGTTAACGATCAGGCTAACGCGCTCGGCATCGCTGAGAAGACGCTAAAGCGCGCCCGTGGCGACCTGGGGGTGAAGGCTACTAAGAGCGATTTCGATGGTGGTTGGATACTCTCTCTTCCCGAAGGGGGCCAAACAAGCCCGAAGGAGGCCACTTAGATATGTGGCCCTCTTCGATACCCATGGCCCGCTTGGGAATATCTGTGGCCCGAAACAATGAAACAGAAGCCAAGGAGGCGCGCGCGTGAGCAATATCCGCACTGGAGCTCAGGTGAAGGCCGCAAGGGCGCTACTAGGGTTGACCCAGGCCGAAGTGGCTGACGCCAGCGGCCTCCATACAAACAGCATTCGCTATCTCGAAAATCAGGAGCGCGTCACAACGGGGTATTCGAGCGGCCTCGTGGAGGAGGCGATGAACAAGTTAGGTGTGGTGTTCTTCATCGCGCCAACAATTGGAGTCAGGCTCAAAGGACATAGCGAGTTCGGAATGTAAATCCGTGTGTTTTGTCGCTGACAGACAATTTTTACAGACCCAGAACATCAGTAATTGTTGTTGAGCGCCAGAATGAGCTGTGCCGCGAGCGTCTGGTTCTGGCTACCGAGCGGGCCCTCTGTTCCACACTATGCTTCGGCTGGTATTGACCCGGAACGGACAAGGTGGGCGCTCCCACCGGTCATTGACTCAACCTCAGCAATCTACGGTAACATCAGACGTTGCACCAAGAGGCGAGCGGCGAGGGATCGCCATCGGGTAAACCTTTGATGTCTAGCGTGCAGCATGGGCTACTCAGACCATGACCCGTGACCGGCTTTTGCTCATTGGACTTTTGCTCTGGGGCCTTGCCATGATCGCCCCCGACCTGCTGCGTGTCGCGCACCCCCTTGGCTCCTTCGGCTTCTACGCCAACAATGACGGACTGATATACAATGTCACCGGCCCCTTTCCCGACGAAGATTCCTCGCCTGCGTGGAAGGTCGGGTTGCGCGTCGGTGATCGGCTCGATCTTTCACACCTTCGATGCACCCTCAAGAATCTTGCCGCTTGCGGCAGTGCCCTCGTTGCGCTTGGCGGCGTTCAATTCGTCCTGCCGGGGCGCATCCTTACCATCGACGTTGCCGCAACAGGTAGCCGGCCGGCTCGGCAAGTAACGCTTGTTGCAGAGCAGCGTCCATCCAACTTCCTTGTCCGCGCCGTGCTCATTCTCGATCAGATTGCTGGGATTCTGGTGCTGGTTGCGGCTGCCTGGCTCGTGTGGTCGAGGCCATCAGCGATGAGTTGGGGCTTCTTCCTCTATGTGAACTGGTTCAACCCCGGGCAGGCTTATGTGTTTTATGCCATCCTGCAACAGTGGCCAGCCCTATTGCTTGCGCAAGATCTGGCTGGTTGCGCGGCGCAGGCCGCTGGCTTCGCGGGATTGCTTCTTTTCGTCATTCGCGTCCCTAACAACAAGACAGAACCCAAATGGAGGCTCGTGGAGCGGGCGCTGCCGTTTGTAGCCTTGGCCTTTGCTTTGGCGCTTATCGCTTCCTACGGCAGTATGTTGGGTTACCCAACGGAGACGGCAACGCGCGCGGGAATTATTGCCGGTTTTGCCGTTGCCTTTTGCGCACTCGCAATCCTGATGATGCGGCGACGGAGCCAAGCGCCAGCGGATTATCAGCGCTTGCGGTGGGTGCTTTGGGGCTGCGTCATAGGGTTGCCCTCCTTCCTTATCGCCGAGCTCGCCTCTGAGACGGCAACCTTCGACACTGCCTGGGGGGACTTCACGCCCTCTGAGGACATCATCGGTCTTCTCTTTCTCGTGAACGGCATCCTCTGCCTGTTCGTGTTCGAGGCTATCCGCCGGCCGCGCGTCGTCAGCGTGTGGATTCCCCTCCGCCGCGTGACCATTCTCGGGTTCATTCTCACCGCTCCTTCGCTCTTTCTGCATCACCAAGTGGATCGCATCCAGGAGCACCTCAGCCTTCCGGGTTGGACGTGGCTCGCGCTTGCGGTGGTCGTGTCGTTTCTCATCGCCCAATTGCACGATGGGGCGGTAGACATTGCGGACGGCTACTTCAACAAGTGGCTCGATAAAATAGAGCATAAGCTTGGCGAGGCCATCCGCACTGCACCGACAGTAACCGAGATTGACCGGGTCTTAGCGGATGAGGCGTTTAATGCGCTCAGACTTACGTCTGCCGCCTCCTTCCGCCAGCAAGGGTCCGTGTTCTCACGCGATGACAATGGGAAGGGCTGGGACAACTCTGCGCGGACGCTTCGACCCCAGGAGCCAATGCTCGCGCGTTTGGCCAAAGGCCAACCTTTCGGTGTCATGGAACCCGACGTAGACGGGCTCGCTCTCCCTTCCGGACTCAGCCGTCCGGTGCTTGCCGTGCCTGCTGTCAATCTCGCTCGTTGTTTCGCAGTCTCGCTCTACGGGCCACACGCGTCAGGCACGGACCTCGATCACTATGAACGCTCCATGCTCGCCCGGCTCGCCCACGATGCGGCTGCCATGTATGCGGAGCTGGAGAGCAAAGAGTTGCGCCAGAAAGTCGTGTCCCTTGAACGCGAGCTTGAGGTAGCGAGAACGGCAGTGGGCGCACGCGTGGTCGCAGGGTGACGCACTCGCCTGGCGGATGGCTTTCCCGCTGTCCAGAACATCTGCTTCTGGCATCCTGGAACTGCTGTCTGCCGTAGGAACCGACCGCCTACGGGGTACAAAGCGGACTTGGAGATGCTTTTAGGAATTCACGCCCTGGGGGGCGATTACCCGCAGGCCGCCTGAGATCGCTGTCGTAGCGGGCGACTTTCATGAACGCGTCATGCAGCGACCGCGCCTCATCGGCTGCGAGCATCTCCTGCGCTTGCTGGATAGACTCGGCTTATACGCGGGGCGATTTTTTCCGCTCGACCCACCCTGGACCGCTCGACTCGCATTTTGGTACCTTCAACGGCTCCGGGCAGTTGTCTCTAGACGTTTAAACATATCCTCAAGGCGCTCGAACGCTTGAGGTCCCACGCGGGTAATTCCGGAGAAGGGCTGTTCCAGCGCCATGATCGAGAGCATTACCAGCGCAATCGTGATTGCCAGTCCTGCGCTCATTACCACCTGAGCCACGACACTTCTCATGCCGAACAGGAAGCTGAAACCAATTGTGATGCCTCCGGTGGCAAGCAGAACGACCCAAATTATAACCGGCACTGCCCTTAATCGACTACTTAGTAGGCGCTCTCGGCGCTGATCGCCAAGATCATTCAGTCTCGCGATTGACACGGTGTACCAAATTTTATCGCGTTCGTTCTCGGGCTGGAACTGGTAGTAGGTTCGCCACAGTTGGGTATACGCGTCCCAGACTTCGGGACTTGACTTGTGTTCGGCCATGGCCGGCCATTCTTTCTCAACCACAAGCCGGGCATATGTGCGGATCTGAGTTCCCACCTCTGAGCGAATGTCATTCGGAAGGGCTTCGGCGTCACGGTACAGATCTATGAGGTCGTTTGTTTCTGCTTCGAGCGCCGCTTGCGCCTTATCGTACCGTTCCCAGACTATGATGGCCGTGAAACCAAGAAGTACTGCGTACACAACCCCAATGACGGCATAGATGAAACCGGCCACCTCATTGTGGCGCTCGAGCACCTCCACGGCGACCCAGCGGCGTACCAGGAAAGTGCCCGCAATCGAGAGGAACACGGCCCCCCCGACTAGGAGCATTCCCCATAACCAAGCTAGCATGGCAGCACCTCTTCAGCCGTAGTGGTCCGCCGAATCGGGAGGTCCAGTTCAAACCAGACCGGTCAGCGTTGCGGTGGCCGGGGACCATGGAACCAGCCCCACGGAAGTATTCGTATAGACTCACCTTACCCTTCTAACGGGCGCTTGGGCACGTGCCAGTCTGAACAACGTGCCTTGAGCGACTCATGTTAAGGAAGGGGCATCTGTCGGTTGGACTTAAGGGGGGGAAAATCATGACCGCTACTGCTCTGCTTATAACCTTGGTCATTGGCGCTGTAGCTGGCTGGCTCGCTGGCCAGTTGGTGCAAGGGACAGGCTACGGCCTAATTGGTGATATTATCGTCGGCATTGTGGGGGCGTTGATCGCCGGCGTGCTGTTCCCACGCCTTGGCCTTGGTCTCACGCTTGGCGGAGGAATTATTGGCGCGATTGTTGCCGCCACAATTGGAGCGGTCATTCTGCTTCTGATTGTGCGACTGATTAGACAAGTAGCCGGTTAAACGGCGCGTTGGGCTTCACCCCTCAGGCAGTGCTAAGCCCTCAAGGAAACAAGCATTTTGTCCAAACTCGGCAACGCTCTAGGGTGCTCCTGAGGGCGAAGGAAATGCCGCCGAGCTTGCGTTAGCCTCAATGACCGAGGGTATGGGCCAGCGGGGGAATTCTTTTGGGCTCAGCCCAGCAGCCATTCACACGCGAGGCGATTTTTTCGCTCGACCCACCATGGGCCACCGTCTGGCGGCAGACAGAAGCGGGGAACACGTTTTGACTGGAGTTCTTAACAATGTCGGGAAAACGCCGTTCGCGGCCTCTCTGATCGCGCGCTCTACCGCGGTCGTGAGGCGAGGACCCGCTAGAATTTTATGACAGAGTGCCGAACCTCCCCGGACTCATGCCACCGCTAGAAGAGCCCACCGCCTTGGGAAGGAGAAGTAACAGTCACCGAGCCACAGCCAAGCCCCTGCTAAAAGGCGCAATCCTGATAAAAATCGTCGCCACCGGCACTCGCCCAAGTCGGATCGCGCCCGGAGGCGTTCATCGAGAACTTTCAGCGGCCGGTCCTCCGCCCCGCACCTGCCGGCGCGAAAACCGGCGCGAAAACAAACCCGGTCGGAGGGAGAATTGCCCAGAAGGACCCGGGTTAGTCCATTTGCTATCTGGACCCTAAGCGGAGGCAGAGGCGCTCTTCCTTGATGGGCTTGAGCCGACTACCCTTCGGTATCTGCCTTGACCGGGTCCACTTCGGGTCAATTGCTACATTTCCCACGGACCTAAATGTCGTCGAGTATGTCGGCCAGCTTGCTCCACGCTATCCGCTTGAATCCCTTCTTACCGCGTGCGCTCTTCCAACCGAACGTACCCTGTCCGATCTCAATTGTGCCGAGCAGGCCGTCACGGTCGCGGACTTTGAATGTTACTGCAGCGCCAGCTTTGGCAATGTCCCATGCTTTTAGGGAGATATTGACCGCATACCTCGGCGCGGTCTTCCTGCGCTTCTTCGCCATGAGCGCCCTCGGCTCAGACCCGATCTGAAGCGATCATAGGACCTTGATTGACAACGTCCAGTGCTCACGCGGTATTGTCCAACGTTGCCTGACGGGCTTTGATCCCCAAAGTCCCGACGCAGATCACAGGTCCGTATCGGCCCCAAGCATGGTGGAAGACACCGGCACTGAATGTGACCGGTGGAAACGGTGGAAGGTGCACCTTTGCACACTGCCAGGGCATCCCATTGCGCTCGACGGTACTGATGGAGTGGTATTTTCGGTTGGCTATACAACCTGCTTTTTGGGAGACGCGGATCCCTCAATTGCCTTCAGATGAACTAAGGAGGTCCCCATGA
The DNA here is from genome assembly GCA_963804515.1 of uncultured Alphaproteobacteria bacterium. Lineage (GTDB taxonomy): Bacteria > Pseudomonadota > Alphaproteobacteria > Rhizobiales > Methyloligellaceae > Methyloceanibacter. The sequence goes on from CAWDQR010000003.1 coordinate 267,316, forward strand.
ACGGATTCGTCGGCGACATTGAACTCAGCTAGCGCAGTCAAAGGTTATGCAGCGCCGATAGCCAAAAAGTGGCCAGTCAAACCGACAATATGAGGTCTATCCGCTTACACGCCGCAGAGAGTGCATCATCCTTGCGGGGACAGGGGACTGTGAAATTGCAAGTTGCAAGGATGGGCAGCTCTGGTCGGCTGGGAAAAATTCCGAGACGCCAGCCAACTGGATCCTTGGAAATTTCGACAGCGTATCCTCGGTAGCTGAGACGCTCGCCTTTTCGACTGCCAAGTCCAAACGCCAACATGGTGTCGGCCTAAATTTTGATCGTGCCCGCGTTGACTCTCAGTCGAACGGCTAAAGGTTTGATTAACGGAGGCGGCTGCTGAGTTTGTTTGCAGGTCGGTGGTTTTGCCGATCATCCTATGGTAGAGCGCCGAGTGGCCCATGCACCGGTCACGAGGAGATCGAAGCCGACCCTTCGGATTGATCCTTGACCGATATCAAGGCGCCGGCCCAAACAGCCATGATGAATAGTCCGCATGGATGTGACGGATGCCATGTACGGACGCAGGGCTGTAAGGGACTACACATCCGATCCAGTTGACGAATCGGTTCTAAGGCAACTGATTAAGGCTGCCGTTCAGGCGCCGAGCGCGGTCAATCGCCAGCCATGGACTTTTACAGTCGTGCGTGATCAAGCCCTGCTCTCACAGATCTCAGAAAAGTCGAAGTTTTACCTTTTGAGTAGCTCACCGGGGCAGGGCGCAATGGATCGTTACCGCGAACTCCTGGCCGATCCCAATTTCCAAATCTTCTATCATGCACCCGTCCTGATTGTGATCTCGGCGAAGGAGCCGAGCCTCTGGGCTGTAGAGGACTGCTCCGTTGCGGCACAAAATCTGATGCTCGCTGCATATGCCGCTGGGCTCGGAACATGCTGGATCGGCTTTGCCAAACATTGGCTCGGTACCCCCGAAGGAAAGGCTGCCCTCAAGCTTGGCCCGGAATGCGTTGTGGTTGCTCCGATCATCGTGGGGCATCCCAAAATTGCAGCAGCGCCGGTTCCACGTAAAGAACCGGATGTGCAGTGGGTGGGTTGATCGAGGGGATGGCCGGGCCGTTTGTCATTTGGATCAGCGATTACTTCGAGCAGCGCCTCCACGCCATTGCGTCCGACCGGCGCAACGACCCCGAACTCGGCAAGATCGGCACGGATGGCGTTGATCACCGCGGTCTGCTGGCGGATGAACAGATGGCGCGTGCGATGGAGCATCAAGCAGCTCTGCTGCTCGGGCGTCTTGGTCTATGCCGGGTGCTTGAGAACGAGATGAGTGGGGCCTACTTCAGCGCCGAATTTGCATGGCAAGTAAAGCGAAATCCCGTGTAGAGTGACATCGGGGCTTCCCGTTTTCATGTTGATCCACCCAGTGTGATTGAGATTGAGCCGGCGACTTCGGAACCCTCCTAGCTGGAGAACCGTGCACCGGATCAGGACGGACGGAAAAGCGTAAGGAGTTTTGCCGATGTCAAGAAAGTTAGCTTTGATTCTGGCGTGCGGTCTGCTGGCGTCGTTATTTTCATCAGACGTCCGGGCATTACCCGCGTTGTCCGGGGCTGCGCGAACCGCGGCACCTGTTATCACGTTGGTACGCGACTTTTGTGGGCTGGGCTTTCACCGTGGCCCATACGGCTACTGTGTTCGCAACGGCACGGTGTATGTGCCGCCCGTGGTAGTCGCGCCGGCTGCGCCCGTGGTAGTCGTGCCGGCTGCGCCCGTGGTCGTCGCGCCGGCTGTGCCTGTGGTGGTCTCACCGATTGTGTGCCCATACGGCTACTACCTTGGTCCGTATGGGCTCTGCTTGCCGTACTGAATCCACCCGATCCTCAAATGAGGAGACGATTGTCTTGACTTGGTATGCCGGGGGGACGGATATGGACGGAAGGCGTCGGTGGTTGGCTGAGCGCGAAACACAGGCCCAGTCACAAAGTCCACCCCGGCTCGCACGCCTTGTCGTTGCCTCAAAATCGCGATTTGAACTTTAGTTCGGACACTACTCTGGATGACGGGCTGGATATCCAGCAACTGTAAGGAGACCTCATGCGCATCACCACTTACCCCTTCATATTGGTTTTCGGCATGGCACTCACGGTAGCGTTGACCCTGGGTGCCTTGAGGCAAAATGTCGTTGCGCAAGAAGCAGCGTCGCCCGAGGAGAGCGTGAAGCAGATCGCCCTGACCGATGCGCAGATTGATGATTTCATTGCCGCGCAGAAGGATATCGGGCCAATCATCGCCAAGGCGCCTCAAGGGGACCAACCGGACCCCAAAGTTATGGAGCAGCTTGAAACCGTGGCCAAGAAATACAAATTCGCAAATTACGATGAATACGATGATGTTGCCGAGAACATCGGCCTGGTTATGAGCGGAATCGATCCGGACACCAAAAAATACGTCGGTGAAGAAGCTGTTATTAAAAAGGAGATCGCCTCGGTCGATAGCGAAAAGTTGGCACCGAATGACAAGAAGGGGCAACTCGATGAATTGCAGTCAGAACTGAAAGCCCCCGCCGAGCCCGTGAAATTCCCTGCCAATATCGATCTCGTGGTGAAGAACTACAACAAGCTTGTCGCCGCCATGCCGCCAATCCAATAGACCCTCCCGAGCCGATGAATGTCGCGCGCCTCCCGTTAGCGCGAATGAATTTTTTTGTGTGCGACGAGTTGGGGTGATGGGTCGCTCCGACGGAGTCCTTTTCTGAGTCTCAGCGTGGTGTTGAGGCTTCAGCTAGCGCTGTCGCGACAAAGTGCTTCAAGTGCGCTTGTGGCACTTAGCGGACGTTCAGGCAGGCAGTCCCAATGTCCGCTTTCGAGCCATCTACGAATGCTTCGCGCGCTGGGAAGAGCAGGCCCTCGACGGTGGGACACTCGCGCCAGAAAGCATAATGATCGTGTGGGAAGATTGAGTGTCCCACTTTTTGCTAAGCCGCTGAGTTTATTGACTTAGAGTAGTCCGCCCCTGGGCACCATTTTCATTGGGCATATCGACGGCTAGGCGGGAATAGAGGTCAATCAACGACCCCCTCCTCGCAGTCCGCTTCGGCGAGTTCAATCTCTGCTTCTAGCAAGGTGTCGGGGAGATGCGGGCACAGAGCGGTGTTTTCCGCTTCTGGCACATAGCAGACCGACTCGATGACGCGTCACTACGTCAGCAACTGACCCAAAGCGGACATTTCTCCTTGGCGACGACCCCATCTGATCCAGATCAATGTCATGGCAAGGCCGTTCATTAGGATTTCACTCTCCCGGAGGCCGCGGCCTTGGAAACGGAGAGACCTTATGGCCCAAAACCAGCCTTTCGAGTTGCCTAAGCAGCTGCGTGAGCTTGCGGAAAAGAATGTCGAGCAAGTCCGTGCGGCTTACGCTCAATTCATGGACGCGATGACGCAAGCGACGAGTGCGTGGTCGACGGCTCCATCGAACGTGATCACGTCTGGGTTCAGGGATATCCAGGAGTTGGCGATCCGCTTTGCCAAGGAGAACGCAGAGGCCGGCTTCGCGTTGGCGAAAGAACTCGCCAATGCCAAAGACATCCAGGGCGTGCTGTCCCTTCAAAGCCGCTATGCCCAGACCCAGATCCAGTCTTACGCACATCAGGCCCAAGAGCTTGGCCGGCTCATGGCCGAGGCCCTGGAGAGCATGAAGCCCAGAACCTGAGGCCAAATTTGTCATCCCAGGAGCCGAAAGTCAGTAGGTGACTCCCGCCTGCAGGGCGAAGTGCTCGACCAGCGGCCCGAGCGACAGCGCCGGAAGGAAAGTGAGACCGCCGACAATCACGATCGTCCCGGCGAGCAGCAGAACGAATTGAAGGCCCTCCGTCGGCAGGGTACCAGCGGAGCGCGGTGTTGACCGTTTGGCCGCGAGCGAGCCGGCAATTGCGAGCACCGGCACGATGATCAAGAACCGACCCGCGAACATCGCCAGCGCAAGCGTCAGATTGTAGAAAGGCGTGTTCGTGTTCAACCCGGCAAAGGCGCTGCCGTTGGTGGCCGCCGCCGATGTATAGGCGTAAAGGATCTCGGAGAAGCCGTGCGGTCCAGCATTGGCTGGTCCGGCCAGCCCTAGAGCGACGACGCTCGCCAATGCGGTCAGGCCGAGGATTAAGGCTGGCGCGGCGAGCAGGGCCAACATTGCCATCGTGATCTCGCGCGCCTCGATCTTCTTGCCGACGAATTCCGGCGTTCGTCCGATCATCAAGCCGGCAATGAATACGGCGACGAGGCAGAACAGTAGGATTCCCCATAGACCAGAACCGGGCGCGCCGATGATGACCTCGTCCACCATCATGTTGCCGAACAGGATAGCGCCGCTGAGCGGCAAGAAACTGTCGTGCATCGCATCAACCGCGCCGTCTGATGACGCCGTCGAGGCCTCGGCGAAGAGCGCCGAGGCGGCTATGCCGAATCGCACCTCCTTTCCTTCCATGTTGCCCCCCACCTGCAGCTTTTCGGGCGCCTGATCGATTTGCACGGTCGTTAGTGCAGGGTTGGCGCCCGTTTCGCACGCATACAGGCCAGCAACGCCGAGCCCGAACAGAATCGTCATGGTCGCGAGGAGGGCCCAACCCTGCTTTTCGTTCCCGACCATGCGGCCAAACGTGTTGGTCAAGGCCGCGCCGAGGGAGAGGATCAACACCATCTCCACGAGGTTCGTGAGCGGCGTCGGATTTTCGAACGGATGGGCCGAATTCACATTGAAAAAGCCGCCGCCATCGCCGCTTAGCAGCTTAATTGCCTCCTGCGTTGCGACTGGGCCAAGCGCGATGAGCTGCGTTCCGCCCGTGATGGTTTTCGCCTCGATGTACTGCGCCAAAGTCTGCGGCACGCCCTGCGCCACGAAAAACACGGCTGCCGCAACGCAGATCGGCAGCAGCACATAGAGCGTACCGCGCGTGAGGTCGATCCAGAAATTGCCAATGGTGCTGGCGGAGCGGCGTGCAAAGCCGCGGATCAATGCCATCGCGACGGCCATGCCCGTAGCCGCGGAGAGAAAGCTCTGCACGGCGATCCCGACCATCTGGGCCAAATAGGAAAGCGTGACCTCGCCGGAATAGGATTGCCAGCTCGTATTCGTGACGAAGCTTAGCGCCGTATCAAACGCTAGATCCGGAGAAAGCGCTGAAAGCTGTTGCGGATTGAGCGGCAGCAGACCTTGGATGCGCAGGAGAAGATAGAGCGCAACTGTCCCGACGGCGTTGAAGACGAGAAGGGCGACGGCATATTCGGACCATTTCTGCTCGACGGACGCATCGAGTCCCGCCAATCGGTAAAGCGCTGTTTCGATCGGTCCGAGGATCGGCTTCAACACCGTTCGCTCGCCGGCATAGACGCGAGCCAGGTACCCGCCCAACGGCTTCACGAGAACGCCAATGAGAAGGGCGAGCAGGCCGATCTGTCCCCAGCCGACGACGCTCATCAGTGTGCTTCCTCGTGGGTCATGGCAAAGGCCTTCGCAATTTGGGTTAGGCGCTCATCCGTCACCTGCCTGCTCGAATTCTATTGCGGCCTCAAGGGCTCGCTGTAGGCGATGGTCATCAACTCTCCTGAGATAATGACGCAAGGTGGCGACCCTCTTGGGCTCGTCCTTGTTGGCGATGGCGTTGCAGAACTTGCTGCTCGTCCTGACAAAGAATGCGAACGCTGTCTGGTCGCCCGATCCAGAACCATCCATTTCTCTGGCCATCACCAACACGGTGGTTCTGTCGGCTTGTTCCAGCGTCACGGCGAAACGCAAAATGGCCAGCAACCAATCCCTGACCTTCTTAGTCCGCCGCTCTTCGTGAGCGGCAGCATCACGCATGTGGGCAGTTCACTCCTCCATCAGATGCCAACAATCAGAGCCGCCGTTTGGAAGGATGGAAGCGCCTTAAGCCAAGTTAGGCGACCCGTCGCTTGCGAGGAGCGTCGATGTTGAGCGGCAGATACGCTGTGCCCGCCTTACGACTCATATCGAGCTCGAAAACACCGGGAACCATGACAACGGCTTGCGGCCGATTTCCGTTCTCAAACATCGCAAACCGGAGCGCCTCGGCACGATCGACGAAGAGTCCGCCGCAGACGCCGCGCTGGTCCTGAACAACCCAGTTCCCCCGGCTGTTTTGGCCGATCAGAAAGAGCGACGATCTCGAACTCGAGGGAGGTTCGGCTTGTCTCATAGCGGTTCTCCTTGACGATGACTGGAGTCGGTTTGTCTCCAGAAGCCCACTTAGTGGCCAAAGGCGGGGAGCCAGATCGCGATTCGGAGCGGGATCGTTCCCGCAAGAATGGCGCCGAAGATTGCGAATGAACGGGTAGGCGCGCTTCACCATCGCTACGCCCCATCGTGTTGCGCGCAGCCACACCATGCCCAGGTCCAAGGGGTTGGATGATACCGACTCAGGATCTGCGGAACAGCTTGAGCGCGCGACCGGCATATCAAATCTCCGGATCATTGGTTGAAGTCGTCCTGCTTGCACACTTGTCGCTGGACATGCATCGACCCGTGCCGCAAATGTGCTCAAGACCGCATATGAATTCGAGATGTAACGGCGGTGCTCGTCATAAAGGCGATATAAAGAGAACGTGCACTGCACCGAACTCCCTCCGTGAATTGGCCCCAGTCATACTGAAACGGCGTGACCCACAGCCATTTTCACCACGGAGCAATTCCGGTGAGCGCATGCGCCCAGGCGATCGGGGCAGATCTCAAACCGGATCGCAAATCCGGGCAGCGCTCGGCACGACCTGATGACGGCTTCCGGGCTCATCGCTTGGCCGAAGCGGCCACCGTTCTAAACTTGCGGCCGAAGCGCGCCGCCGTCGGTGAGGATAGGCAAATGGGGGGGTGCTGGTGTCGTCGATTCGGGAGATTGCACGTATCCATGCTTTGGCCAAGTCTGGCGGCACCCTCTGGCCTATCAGAAAGCAAGAAGATTCGCCTTGTCTCATGGCGGTTCTCCTTAATGATGACTGGACTCGGGTTGTCTCCAGAAGTCCACTCGGTATTTCGCCCAACTAGCCAGCTAACCGAGGCGCGTCTCATCCCAAGCGAATGCGAGCTCGGCGAAGGCCGCTCAAGCAACAAACCGCATAACCTGATGTCGGCCGCAGCGGCGGTCTTCGCGCGACTTCTTGCTGGGCGGCTAAAGTCCTACCGCTCCACGTTCTTGCCATCGCATTCGAGGATGACCCTAACAGCCTGCTCGTTCATTGCTTGGGCAGCGGCGTGGAGTCGGTCCTGGGCGGCAGGATCGGCAGCTCGACCTTGGGCTGCTCACCAGTCAGCGTTTGCAGAAAGGCGACAATGGCGTCTTCTTCCTGATCAGTGAGCGTTTGCCCAAGTTGGCTCGCACCCATGATGCCCACAGCCTGCTTCAGGTTCCACACCTGGCCGGAGTGGAAATAAGGAGCCCGCAACGCGACGTTGCGCAGCGGCGCGGCGCGAAAGACGTACTCGTCGCTCGCCGTCTTGGTCACTGCGAAGCGGCCCTTGTCATTGGCCGGCAGAATCTCGGCGCCTGGTTTCTCGACCACCCCAAAAGGAAAATAGGCCTCGCCGCCGACGTTGATGCCGTTGTGGCAGCTGGAGCAACCCTTGTCCATGAAGAGGCTGAGGCCTTTCTTCTCCTCGGCGGTGAGCGCTCCGGCATTGCCCTCGAGGAACTGGTCAAAGCGGGAGGCGGGGGTGATCAGCGTAGCTTCGAAGGCTTCGATCGCCTTGGTGATGTTGTCGAAGGTCACCGGCGAGGCGTCTTCCGGGAACGCCTTCTTGAACCGATCAACATAGGCCGGCATGGAAGCGAGCGTCTTCTCCACGAGAGCCGGCGTAGCGTTCATTTCGGCGCTCGCCTGGACCGGCCCCTTGGCCTGCGCCTTCAGATCCGCGGCCCGGCCGTCCCAGAACTGGGCGATGTTAAACACCGCATTAAGGACGGTCGGGGCTCGGCGCGGCCCCTTCTGCCAACCATGGCCGATTGAGGTTGGCCCGGCATCGACGCCGCCAGCGGCGAGGTTGTGGCAGCTGTTACAGCTAATGATCTGGCTGGCCGACAGACGGGGATCGAAGAAGAGCATCTCGCCGAGTTCGATTTTATCGCGGGTGACCGCGTTGCCCTTGATGGCAGGCACCACCGACGGGATCGGCTTGAAGGTCTCTTGAGCCCTCTGCATCAACTCATCCGCTGAAGCCGGTGATATGGTCAAGGCGACCACGGCGGCAACAGACAGCACGACAAGGTTGCGCATTGCTTTACTCGCCTACGCGATGTTGGAGCGACATGAGCCTCTGGGAAGAGCAGCGGACACACACGAAACTTTTTGCTCGTTAAAACTATCCGAACTACGGAGTCCACAAGACGGAGTCCACAAGCCAGCCAATCCTATTATTGTTATTGGCGCGAATCATCTCGAAGTGAATGCGAGCTCGGCGAAGGCCTTTCAGGCGAAGTTGTCGCAACAAATCGCATAGCCTGATGTTGGACGGACGTGTGGCACTGTCTGCAAACTGGTTTCGCGCATAGCGCTAGCCCTACGGCGCGCTTCGACGAATGCACTTAGGATCGCCAGAGGCAACACCTCGTGACTCGCGTCTGCAGTGTCATCGAGCGCCACAGGCAAATTCGGCTGCCGCGAAAGAGAGCAGTGCCACTCGCCATCCTCGTAGACGAGGCGGCGCAGCTTCCATGCCGGCAGTTCAAGCTCGACCAGAGCAAGCGCCGCGTCATTCCACGCGCCAGCCTCGATCAACTGATTGATTCGGGCAGCCTTTCCAGCTCTTTTCAGCACCGGAAGGCGTGTGCAGGCGTCCGCGATGACATTGAAGATGAGATCGGGCGTGAGCCCGTGGGCACGACGAAGCTGTTGCTCCAGCGCATCAAGGTGCTCCTTCTGTTTCGGATTGAACAACATGACGCAATCTCACGGGATCAACACGACTGCATCGTAAGATGGGGCCAAAGGCCATAAAAAATCGAGATGGAACGGGGTGCTGCGAAATAGGGATTTCATAAAGGTGTCGTCAGCGACTGAATCTATATGAGATTCCTATAACGTTGATCTCCAATCCATCTCGAAAACATACGCGACAGCGCGCTAATCAGCGTCGGCTGAAATAACTCGTCGCGGCTTGATCCGCGTCAAGGCTGTCAGACCAGCGGAAGTTCATGGTGTTGAACTTGGCCTTATAGCTTGCAAGGAGCATCCTATGTTGGACGTCATCCTAATCGCTCTCGGTCTTGGCTTCTTCATAGCCTCGGTCGCCTACGCCTACGCCTGTGATCGTCTCTAGAGGATAACTCCCATGATCTTCGACTATTGGCTCGCCGGCATCGTCTCCGCGGGGCTGCTTGTCTACCTCACCTACGCCTTGCTCAGGCCCGAGAAATTCTAAAAGCGCGCAAAATTCTAAAGGGGCGCAACGACCATGACTCTCAATGGCTGGATTCAGATCGCGATTTACTGCGTCCTCATCGTGGCGCTGGTGAAGCCGCTCGGTTGGTATATGACGCGCGTCTTTGCAGGCGAGCGAACGTTTCTATCACCGGTGTTCCGTCCGGTCGAGAAGGCGCTCTATTGGGTCGGTGGTGTTGACGAGGCCAAGGAGCAGCATTGGCTGACCTACACGGTCGCCATGCTGTTCTTTCATGTCGGCGGCTTTCTGATCCTTTATGTCCTGATGCGCGTGCAGGGCCTTTTGCCCTTCAATCCGGCGGGCATGACCGCCGTGGCGCCGGACCTCACCTTCAACACGGCCATCAGCTTCATCACCAACACCAACTGGCAGAACTATGGTGGCGAAAGCACGATGTCCTACCTCGTGCAGATGCTCGGCCTGACCCACCAGAACTTCCTGTCCGCAGCCACGGGCATCGTGCTTGCGATGGTGCTAATCCGCGGCTTTGCGCGCGCGTCGGCCAAGACGGTGGGCAATTTCTGGGTCGATATCACCCGCTGCACGCTCTACATCCTCATCCCGATCTGCGTTCCTTACGCCCTTTTCTTGGTCTGGCAGGGCATGCCGCAGACGCTTGGGCCTTACGTCGATGCGACGACGCTTGAAGGGGCCAAGCAGACCATCGCCGTAGGCCCCGTCGCCTCGCAGATCGCCATCAAGATGCTCGGCACCAATGGCGGCGGCTTCTTCAATGCCAATGCTGCGCATCCCTTCGAGAACCCGACGGCGCTGTCCAATCTGGTTCAGATCATCTCGATCTTCGCCATCGGCGCCGCGCTCACCAACGTCTTTGGCCGCATGGTTGGGAACCAGCGCCAAGGTTGGGCCATCCTCGCCGTGATGGGCATCCTTTTCCTCGCGGGTGTCGTCGTCTGCTACTGGGCCGAAGCCGCGGGGACCACCGGGCTAAATGCGCTTGGGCTGACCGGCGGCAACATGGAGGGCAAGGAGCTTCGCTTCGGCATTCCGCTCTCAGCCCTGTTCGCGGTGATCACCACCGACGCCTCGTGCGGCGCCGTCAACGCCATGCATGATTCCTTCACCGCGCTTGGCGGCATGGTGCCACTGATCAACATGCAGCTCGGCGAGATCATCGTCGGCGGTGTCGGCGCCGGCATGTACGGCATGCTGCTGTTTGTCATTATCGCGATCTTCGTCGCCGGCCTGATGGTGGGCCGCACCCCAGAATATGTTGGCAAAAAGATCGAGGCGAAGGAGGTGAAGATGGCCATGCTCGCCATCCTCGTCTTGCCGCTGATGTATTTGGGCTGGACCGCCGTCGCCACGGTGCTGCCCTCGGCGGTTGCCTCGATGGCGAATCCAGGTCCGCATGGTTTCACTGAGGTCTTGTATGCCTACACCTCAGCCGATGCGAACAATGGATCCGCATTCGCTGGCCTTAACGGGAATACGCTGTTCTACAACGTGACCCTTGCCGTCGCGATGTTCGTCGGCCGCTTCTTCATGATCATCCCAGCTATGGCCATCGCCGGCTCGCTCGTGACCAAAAAGTCGGTCCCGCCGTCTGCGGGTACGTTCCCAACCGATGGCGGGCTGTTCGTCGGCCTGGTTGTCGGCGTGATCGCGATCATTGGCGGTCTCACCTTCTTCCCGGCGCTCGCGCTTGGACCCCTCGTCGAGCATCTCGCGATGATCGCGGGCACGTTGTTCTGATCGGATTCACCTCGGGAGTCATTTCAAATGCAGACTACCAAACTCCGCAAACGGATGCCGGTAACGGCGCTGACCGACCCGAAGATCGTCCTGCCGGCCATCGGCTCGGCCTTCGTCAAGCTCGATCCGCGAACTCTGATGAAGAATCCGGTGATGTTCGTGCTTGAGGTCGTCACGGCGCTGACCACCGTGATCCTCGTCCGCGACCTCTTCACGGGAGGTGCACACATCGCCTTCGAGTTCCAGATTATCCTTTGGTTGTGGTTCACCGTGCTGTTTGCCAACTTCGCCGAAGCCATCGCCGAAGGTCGTGGCAAGGCACAGGCCGAAACGCTACGGCGCCAGCGCACGGAAACGCAAGCCAAGCTGCTAACGGGTGAGCGCTCTGAGCGCTGGAAACTCGTTCCCAGCGCTGGCTTGAAAGTCGGCGACGTGGTTCTAGTCGAGGCTGGCGACATCATCCCATCCGACGGTGAGGTGATCGAGGGCATCGCTTCCGTCAATGAGGCGGCGATCACGGGTGAGTCCGCGCCGGTCATCCGCGAGTCGGGTGGTGACCGCTCGGCCGTCACCGGCGGTACGCAAGTGCTCTCGGATTGGATTCGCGTGCGCATCACTGCGGCCCCGGGCTCGACCTTTCTCGATCGAATGATCAAGCTGGTCGAGGGCGCCGAGCGCCAAAAGACGCCGAACGAGATTGCGCTCAATATCCTGCTCGCCGGCTTGACCATCATCTTCGTCTTCGCGACGGTCACCATCCCGAGCTATGCCACCTACGCCGGCGGCGCGGTCTCGGTCGTCATTCTGGTAGCGCTGTTCGTGACGCTCATCCCCACCACCATCGGCGCGCTGCTCTCGGCCATCGGCATCGCCGGCATGGACCGGCTCGTCCGCTTCAATGTGCTTGCCATGTCGGGCCGCGCGGTCGAGGCCGCAGGCGACGTCGACACGCTGCTGCTCGACAAGACGGGCACCATCACGCTCGGCAATCGGCAGGCTGCCGAGTTCAGGCCCGTCTCCGGTGTGACCGAGCGGGAGCTCGCCGATGCGGCGCAGCTCGCCTCTCTCGCCGATGAAACCCCCGAGGGACGCTCGATCGTCGTGCTCGCCAAGGAGAAGTACGGCATCCGCGGGCGCGACATCCAGGAGCTGGGGGCGAAGTTCATCCCATTCACGGCGCAGAGCCGGATGAGCGGCGTGGAAATCGGCGACTCGTGGGTCCGCAAGGGCGCGGTCGACGCAATCCTCGATTACCTTAAGACGTCGTCACCCAAGGCCGCGTCCGCTGGCGCCGCCGCGCGCAAGACAACGGTCAGCGCCGAGATGATGCGCGAGGTCAATGCCATTGCGGAGGCGATCGCGAAATCCGGCGGCACGCCACTCGCCGTGGCCAAGGATGGAAAGCTGCTCGGCGTCATTCACCTCAAGGACATCGTCAAAGGCGGCATCCGCGAGCGCTTCGCTGAGCTCCGGCGCATGGGCATCCGCACCGTCATGATCACGGGCGACAATCCCGTGACCGCGGCGGCGATCGCCGCGGAAGCGGGCGTCGATGATTTCCTCGCCCAGGCGACGCCGGAGGAAAAGCTCAAGCTGATCCGCGCCGAGCAGGCCAAGGGCAAGCTCGTTGCCATGTGCGGTGACGGCACCAATGACGCTCCTGCGTTGGCTCAGGCCGACGTCGGCGTCGCCATGAACACTGGCACGCAGGCGGCGCGCGAAGCCGGCAACATGGTCGACCTCGACTCCAATCCCACCAAGCTGATCGAGGTCGTTGAGATCGGCAAGCAGCTCTTGATGACACGCGGCGCGCTGACCACCTTCTCCATCGCCAACGACGTGGCCAAGTATTTCGCCATCATCCCGGCCATGTTCCTCGCCTTCTATCCGCAGTTGCAGGCGCTGAACATCATGCATCTGGCGACGCCGCAAAGCGCGATCCTGTCGGCGATCATCTTCAATGCGCTGATCATTATCGCGCTGATTCCGCTGGCGCTGAAGGGTGTTGCTTACCGGGCCATCGGCGCCGGTCCGCTGTTGCGCCGCAACCTGCTGATCTACGGTGTCGGCGGCATCATCATCCCGTTCGTTGGCATCAAGGCCCTTGACCTTGTGGTCACAGCCCTACACCTCGTTTAAGGAACAGCTATCATGTCGAGAGAAATTCGCCCCGCGATCGTCTTCATCATCGCCCTCACGCTCATCACCGGCCTCATCTATCCGCTGGTCATGACCGGCATTGCCGGCGTGCTGTTCCCCTATCAGGCGCAAGGCAGCCTGATCGAGAAGGACGGGAAGGTGGTCGGCTCGGCGCTGATCGGCCAGGACTTCGAGAGCGACCGCTATTTCCACGGCCGACCCTCGGCCACCACCGGCCCCGACCCCAAGGATCCGAGCAAGACCGTCGCTGCGCCCTACAACGCGGTCAACTCCATGGGCTCGAATCTCGGTCCCACCAACAAGGCGCTGATCGACCGGGTCACGGCCGATGTCCAAAAGCTGAAGGCTGAGAATCCTTCAGCCCCAGTCCCGGTCGACATGGTGACGACCTCGGGCAGCGGCCTCGACCCGCATATCTCGCCGGAGGCAGCCTTCTTTCAAGTGCCACGCGTTGCGAAGGCGCGCAACATGTCAGAAGATAGCGTTCGCCAGCTCGTCAGCGAGCAAATCGAGGGCCGCACGCTCGGCGTGTTCGGAGAGCCGCGCGTCAATGTGCTGGCGCTGAATCTTGCGTTGGATCGAGCCGGCACCCAGTGATGCGTGGCCGGCGGTCCGGCCCGCATCAGGAACCCATGATTCATGGTAGATCAGCGTCGCGATCTCGAACAGCGTCCGTCACCGGATGCACTGCTTGAAGCGGCGAGAAAAGAAGATAGGCACACCGGCAAGCTCAAGATCTTCCTCGGCGCGGCGCCAGGGGTCGGCAAGACCTATGAAATGCTGCAGCAGGCGCGCGCCAGACGGAAGGAGGGCGCCGATGTGGTCGTCGGCGTCGTCGAGACGCACGGCCGCAAGGAAACCGAAGCGCTGATAGAGGGGCTGGAGGTCATCCCCCGCCACCGCCTTAAGTATAAGGACCGCTGGCTTGAGGAGATGGACCTCGACGCTCTGCTTGCGCGCGGCCCGCGACTGGCGCTTGTCGATGAACTCGCCCATACCAATGTAGCGGGCAGTCGCCATCCTAAGCGCTGCATGGACGTCGAAGAGCTCTTGAGCAACGGCATCGACGTCTACACGACGCTCAATATTCAGCACATCGAAAGTCTGAACGATGTCGTGGCGCAGATCACTGGCGTCCGCGTCCGCGAGACCGTACCCGACTCGATCCTTGACCGCGCGGACGCGATTGAACTCGTCGACATTACCCCTGACGACCTGATCCAGCGCCTCAGGGAAGGCAAGGTCTACGTTCCCAAGCAGGCCGTCCGGGCCCTTGAGCATTTCTTCTCCCCTGCCAACCTCACGGCTCTTCGCGAGCTGGCCCTGCGTCGCACCGCCGAGCGCGTGGACGAGCAACTGCTTAACGAGATGCAGGCGCGTGCCATCTCCGGGCCTTGGGCAGCGGGCGAGCGGCTTCTGATCTGCGTGAGCGAGGACTCACGCGCGGCGGGGCTTGTCCGTTACACCAAGCGCCTCGCGGACCGCCTGCATGCGGCCTGGACGGCACTCCATGTCGAGACCAAACGCGCTCTCCAATTGACCGAGGAAGAGCGTGATCGCATCGCCGATACGCTTCGGCTGGCGCAAGCCCTTGGAGGTGAACCGGTTACGATTCCGGGCGGCGATCGCCGCATCGCCGACGACGTGCTCGCCTTTGCGCAAGCCAACAACATCACGCAAGTCATCCTTGGCAAATCCACGCGATCAGGTTGGTTCGAGCTTCTGCATGGCTCTGTTGTCCGCGATCTCGTGCGCCGGTGCGGGAACATCAGCGTGCATGTCATCGCGGGTGACGCGATCGCGGGCGAGCCAATTCCAAAGAAGATGGTTCGCCCAGCTGAGAAGACCGAGCCATTTGAACCTCGTCCCTATGTCTTCGCGCTGGTTGCCGTGGGCATGGCGATTGGCGTCAGCGAGCTGCTTTGGCCGTGGATCGGGCTTGAGAACACCGATCTGGTGTTACTCACTGCGATTGTTGGCATTGCGGTACGCTTCGGCCTGTGGCCTTCGCTCCTTGCCAGCGCAGTGTCGGCGCTTTGCTACAACTTCTTTTTCATAGAGCCCTACTACACGTTCTCGATCGCCGGCCCGAGGGATGTCATAGCCGTCGTCTTTTTTGCCGTCGTGGCCATCGTGGTTTCCAATCTCGCAGCGCGGGCGCGCGGATTGGCGGTAGCAGCCATGGGGCGGGCACGCACGACGGAGTCCCTTTATGCGTTCAGCCGCAAATTGTCAGGAGTCGGCACCCTCGACGACGTGCTATGGGCAACGGCGTATCAGGCGGCCTCGCTGTTGAAAGTCAGAGTCGTGCTGCTGCTGCCGGAGGATGGCTCGATCACGGTGAAGGCGGGTTATCCGCCCGAGGATATTCTCGACGAGGCCGATGTCGCCGCCGCCAAATGGGCGTGGGAGCACAATCGTGCGGCCGGGCGCGGGTCAGACACGCTGCCAGGTGCTAAGTGGCTCTTCCTGCCCATGCGTACCGGTCGCGGTGCCATCGGTGTCGTCGGTATCGCCAGCGACAAGCCGGGCCCGCTTCTGACGCCGGACCAACGCCGCTTGCTCGATGCGCTGATCGACCAGGCGGCTCTGGCGATTGAGCGCGTGCACCTTGTTGAAGATCTCGACCAAGCCAAGCGCCGGGTTGAGGCCGATCGCCTGCGCTCGGCGCTGCTCACCTCCATCTCCCATGATTTAAAGACGCCGCTTGCGGTGATCCTCGGAGCTGCCGGCACGCTCAAGGGATTTGCGCGCGAATTGGACGACCAAGGCAAAGTGGAGCTGATTGGGACCATTATCGAGGAGTCGGAGCGACTCAACCGTTTCATCGCCAATTTGCTCGACATGACCAAGCTTGAAGCCGGCTCAATCAAGCCAAACACGGCGCGCTACGATATCGGCGAGATCGTTGGCACCGCGCTCGAGCGCGCTAGCAAAATCCTTTCGGGCCACAATGTGGAGGTTGAGATCGCGGCCGACCTGCCAATGCTGGAGCTCGATCCAGTCCTGTTCGAGCAGGTGCTGTTCAATCTCCTCGACAACGCCGCGAAATATGCACCGCCCGAAACGACGGTTCGCATTGTAGCCTGGCGGGAGGACGATACCGTCAAATTGCAGATTCTCGATGAGGGCAGCGGCATTAACCCAGAGGATCTTGAGCGCATCTTCGACAAGTTCCACCGCGCTCAGAAACAAGACCAGGTTCGAGCCGGCACGGGGCTTGGCCTCGCCATTTCGCGAGGCTTCATAGAGGCCATGCACGGGGCCATAACGGCAGCGAACAGATCCGACCGACAGGGCTCGGCATTCACCATCACGCTGCCCATACCGAAGCTGACCGAGCGGCTGGACACTGCTGCATGAGCGCGGCCCCACTCAAGATCCTGGTGATTGATGATGAGCCGCCGATCCGAAAGTTGCTGCGCATGGGATTGGGCACGCAAGGCTATCAGACTATCGACGCGCCAAATGCAAAGGCCGCTCTCGATCTGATGGCAGAAAAGCCCGACCTGGTCATTCTCGATCTTGGCCTTCCCGACATGCAGGGGCTCGAATTGCTGAGGATGATTCGCGTGCGGAATGAGAGCGTGCCGATCGTGGTGGTGTCCAGCCGCGGTGACGAGGCCGGCAAGGTTCAGGCGCTTGATCTCGGGGCCGATGACTATGTGACAAAGCCGTTCGGCATGGATGAACTCCTCGCCCGAATGCGAGCGGCCCTTCGCCACCAGCTCCAGATTCACGGCGAGCGCCCGATCTTTCGTACTGGCGAGCTATCCGTTGACCTTGTACGCCGTATCGTCAAAATCCGCGATGAGAAGGTCAAGCTGTCGCCCAAAGAGTACGAGCTGCTGCGGCTGCTGGTGCAGCATGCCGGCAAAGTGCTAACCCACAAATTCCTGCTCAACGAGCTCTGGGCCATGCCCATCGACGCCCAATATCTCCGCGTCTATGTGCGGCAACTTAGGCAGAAGATCGAGCCAAATCCCGAACAACCGCGATACATCTTGACGGAGACCGGCATCGGTTATCGGCTAAGGGCGCCCGACTAGACCGTGAGCGCGCCTCCTTCGCGGCCACCAAGCCTTAACCCCCGCATCGTATATCGGAGCCCTTATGAAAATCAGCGATTTGCTCTCGCCGGCCGACATCATGCTCGACGTCCGCGCCAAAGATAAGAGTCGCCTTCTGCGGGAGCTTTCCACGCGGGCAGCGGCTGAAGTCGGCTTGGACGCAGACCAAGTCTCCGAGGAGATCGCCAAGCGCGAGGAGCTTGGATCGACCGGCGTTGGCAACGGCGTGGCACTTCCTCACGCGCGGCTGAGGGGCCTCAAGGCGCCGTTCGGCCTCCTCGCCCGTCTGCGCCAAGCTATCGATTTTGCGGCCATCGACGACCAGCCGGTCGATATCGTCTTCCTGCTCCTGCTCCCCAAATCAGCCGATGGCGCACAGCTCAACGCGTTGGCATGCGTTGCTCGGGTGCTCAGAGACCCAGAGGCGCTACGGCGTCTTAGGGGTGCCAGTGACAACGAGGCGCTTTACCGTGCCATTGCCGAGCCCAGCGTGGTCTAGGTGATGGTCACCGGTCTGTCCGCTTATGGTACTAAGCGGACGTTCAGCCGATCGCGTCGCGAGGTCTTTCGGCCGAAAAGCGGACACGCCTAATCAGCGTGTGGAATGTCCGCTTATGACCCAAAGCGGACGTTCGAACCGAACGGAGCCTAGAACGGACTTTGGCAAGCCAAGCCGTTATTTGACCGTCGTGTCAATGCGTCGATGAGCGAGACCAACCGCCGGCTATGCTGGCGGTACTCTACACGCCTTGTCGGTCTGAGGCGAAGCCGCGCCAGTGTTGGCAGTTCTGAAAGGATCCATCCGCGCTTCGAGCGCGCTGAGTTGTTGCCGGGCCTTCTCGATCTGGTCCACGCTCAGTCGCTCAGCGCAACCGGCCACGATCCGCCGGCCACGCGTGACGAGCGGCTCAATGATGCCTTGGTCGCTGCACGTTGACGCAATGTCGTCGAGGGCGCGCAAGAGCCGCAGGCTGACCGCTATATCCGACATCGAGTAGTGGCGGATTTGGTCAAATGCCGTATCGAGAAGGCCCTCGATCTCGATCCACGGAACGATGACCCTGACGACGTGCGGTGGATCGCAAAGCAGCGAGACCGGGGCCTTGCGGTTCACGAATCGGATCAGGATCCGCCCGAGCTGGTCGATGCAGGTGATCGCGGTGCTCGGGTCGTTGACCGCGGGCGAAATCGCCTTGAGCGCGATGTCGACGATCTGGATGACCCCGAACTCGACGTCCTGCTGCATCGTCCGCGTCGGTCCGATATCGAACGCCGAGCGCAGTTCGCGGGCACGCTCGGGATCGAGCCGTTCCTCGGGCGAGGCACGGAACAGCGCGACGCCCGCCGGCACGAAATGTCCGACCCGGCGGAGGATACGCACCCGCAGCTTGAATGCCTTCGCGAGGTAGAGCAGGCGTCCGGTGTCGACATAGCGGATGTAGCCGGAGACCTCGTTGTCGACCGGAACCTCGCGCTTGTTGCCATCGAACGGCACGCCGGTCGGGTCGTAGATGTATCGCTGTCGGTCCGGCATGATTTCGTCGATCACTTCCTCGGTTTCGCGCGCGATCCGATCGACGATTTGATTGACGCTGATCGCCTGCGAGATGTGATGAATGAAGAAGATCAACCATGCGACACAGGTCAGCGCGAGCAACATGGCGCCGGTGACCGTGGCAACCGGAGCAAAGGGTTGCGGGAGGAAGCGCGCTGCGGGCAATGCGGCCATGCAATAGGCGAAGGTCCCGAGGAAGATACCCAGCGTCCACTGGGTCACGCGATCCTTGACGAAGCTCACGAGGATCCGAGGGGAGAACTGCATCGACGCGAGCGTCAGCGTCATGAGAAGGATGGCGAAGACGATCGACACCACCGTCATGATCGACCCTGCGATCGTAGCAAGGACGATCTGAGCGACCTGGGGATCGGCACGGGAGGGAAACAGGACGGTGGGAACCCAGGCGCTCAGCGCCGGGACGGTCTCTTCGAGCGAGGAAAGCACGGCGCCGAGCAGGCCGAGCGCGGTGGAGATCAGCAGCGGCCGCACCAGAAACCCACCGCGCAGCGCATACATTGCGGTGCGGAGCGGGGGAAGCAATCGGTTCATCACGACGCGACCTCTCCAATCTGAGCAAGAAATTGCTGACCAATCGGACCCGCCATCAAAAGGCCGTGCCGGCCTGCATCAAGAGATGTTCGGCAACGGGGCCAAGGACGATGGCCGGGAAGAAGGTGAGGGCGGCCAAAAGCCACGGTGATGAGGACCAGCATTCCGACGTCGGCCATGGCCTTCCGTCCGGGCGTGTTTGACGATGGCGTTCGTGCGAACCTAGGATAGGTCCGCCATGCCGTCGAATCCATGTGGTCCGGCAGCGCGGAGCGGGGATCGCGTTGGTCGGAATTTCTCTGTTGGACGGGCGTGTGGGGTATCTCGCTCCCGAAGGCTTCCTTGCCGAGCTTCGGGAAGAGCCAGGGGACGACGTTAGCGACATTCATGGCCGCCTGGTTCTGGCAAAGGGGCCGGCCAAGGCGGTGGCGTGGGCACCGAATATCTGGTGCGATCCGATGCGAATACCAACGTGGCCGCCAGCGCGGCAATCCTCATTTACGCCATGGCCCCGGGACGCGATGGGCAAGGCAACACAGGAAGACATTGAATCCGAAGCAATCCCCGGCGGATTTTGTTGCAGGGTCGGCATTCTGTAAGTGCTTAAGCGCGTAGGCGTTCGCGGTCTTCAGCGACGACCGAGCGGATTGCGGGGAACTCGTCAGCTGTCAAGGTTTCTCGCTTCAAGAGCAGACCGTGGCGCGTGACCATTTCGAGGGCGATCTCTGTCGCCCGCTGGAGATCGTCTGCCGCACCGGTTGAAACATCGCCAGCAAACACTAGCTTTTCCGCGGCGCGCCCACCCATGAGAACGACGACCCGGTTCTTGAGGTCGCTCTCGGCGAGCAGGAACCGATCCTCCGTGGGGCGCTGCTTCCGATTCCATGGGTCGCTGGTTTCAAGCCTGAAGAACAATGCATTCCAATCTGCCATGCTAACACCTTTCAGCAGAGCAGTTGTGCAGCAAGAGCTAGCGCGTATGTCCGCTGTTCGCACAAAACGGACCAACTCGATGGGACGCTTTGACGTCGGCAACTGACCCTTGGCGGACTGTCCGGCCAAAGGCCGAGCGCAGGCGGCAGATCAGGAATTTGCACCAGGAGCTCAGCTCCTCCTTGCGTGTGAATTGCGACGGCGACGCGCTTTAGCCACAAAGGGGACAAGGTCTGGCTGATACCTATCATCACTCAGCGCACCTCCGGTTAGGGACCGTTTAGGGCTGAACTTCGAGGCCAACAGTGCGTACATTTGTAGTGCGTTGTGTCGTCTCCTAGGGCATCGCAATGTCGTCATTCCTATCGAGTGCCGCGTTCTCCGAAGAGCGGCTTATTATGCCCTTTGCATGTCAGGCCAATTGAGGAGAGGTCGAGCTCGTTCCGGGGCCGAGCCAACCGTATCGGATTTACCCAATTGTCGTTCGTAAAGCAGGAGCTCACAATGGGATTGCTCGACAACGTCTTCGGCTCTAGTTCCAACCCCGCCGTCCCGGGCGGCAGCGTCACTAAGCCTCTTATGATAGCGCTCCTAGCGCTGCTCGCTTCGCGCTATCTGAGCGGAGGATCAAAGGCAGGTCCCGCTTCGGCCAGCCCCAACACGGTACCCGCGTCACCCGCCTCAACGCCCGACGCCGCTCCAGGTGACATCCTTGGCGGCCTTGGGGGCTTGCTCAAACAGTTCCAGCAGAATGGTTTCGGCGATGCGATCGATTCCTGGATCAATACCGGGCCGAACAAGCCTGTCGCCCCCGGCCAGATCTCGAATGCACTCGGTCCAGACGTCATCGACGCCCTCTCCCAACGCACCGGGCTCTCCAAGGATCAGATCTTGCAGATTCTGTCCCAGGTCCTTCCCAATACGGTTGACCAACTCACGCCGCAGGGGCGCCTGCCGACTCAGCAGGAGATTGCCAGGTTGATGGGTTAAGACCGGGCGCTTGCGCAAATTAGGCTTGAGCTCATCAATGAGAGGAGGGACGCAATGT
Organism: uncultured Alphaproteobacteria bacterium; assembly: GCA_963804515.1. GTDB lineage: Bacteria > Pseudomonadota > Alphaproteobacteria > Rhizobiales > Methyloligellaceae > Methyloceanibacter. The sequence goes on from CAWDQR010000003.1 coordinate 288,788, forward strand.
CGGTTCTAGGCTGGATCTTATTGGGACTGATCGCTGGCTTCATCGGCAGCAAGATCGTCAATCATACGGGTCAGGGTCTGCTGCTCGACATTGTGCTCGGCATCGTCGGCGCGGTGGTTGGCGGTTTTCTGTTCACAGCCGTGGGCGCGACGGGCATCACAGGCTTCAACCTCTACAGCATGTTCGTCGCCGTAGTGGGCGCAGTCGTCGTACTCTGGGGCTACCACGCCATCAGCGGACGTTCGACCTGATCCACGCGATCGGTTTGTGACTTATGGGCGGTCCTTGCTGGAGCAGGTCCCAGCTGTAGCCTGCGGAGCAAAGAGGCACGTGCCCGCTCGCCACTTGATGAAGTACCAGTTCGGACCAACATGGAGCGCGCGCCGGCTTTGTCTGCCGCGCTACCCCGCTTCGGATGCCTGCGCGCCGCCAATGAAAAAGGGACCGGTAAAGAAGGCCGGCCGTTTTCGACGAACAGCGGCAGGATTTAGGTCACGTTGCGGAGTTCATCGATGCCGCGCGTCACCTGCGCCTTGATTGGCTCGGCCGCAGCGCCGGTCACCTTGGTCGACAGTGTGCGCACCTCCTCCGCTTGGGCCGTCAGTGCGCCGAGCTGCTTGCGCCAATAGGCGGCTTGCAATTCCATAGCCTCGGCAAGGTTCTTCGCCCCGGCCACGCTCTTCGCAAGATCGAAGCTGGAATTGATGTTGCCCTGAACAATGTCGATGACCTTACGGTTGAGCGCCACAGCGCCCTGACCAGCCGCGTCGAAGGATCTCTCCCAACTCCCTAGTACGGCTTCGAGAGCATCCTTGGAGCGCTCATAAAGTTCGCGCGTCTGAGTTATGTTCTTCTCGACAAGAGCGCGCATTGCCTCTGGCACTTGGGTGTCGAGAGCCAATTCCTCGAATTGAGCGGCGGTCTTGCGGTATGTGTCGCGCGCCTTCTCGGCGGCAACTTTGGGATTGTCGGACTCGGCCATGATAGTATGCCTCTTGGTTGGGTTTGTCCGCTGGGCGGGCAGCTCCAAACCTAACCGTTCGGCGCACGGAAGTTCCGAAAAGGAAGCCTGCATGGAGTTCAGAAGAGGTTCTTACTGGGCGCCCCGGGTTGAGCTTGCAGACTAAACGTTTGACCTTGTGAATTGTTGCAAGGCCCGCGCGACTTGGCAACGACGAGGCGAGGTGCAATGAGATTGGCTTCGCCCGGGTGCCCCTTCGACCGGGCCTTTCGACGTGAAGGATGGGCGCAAGGCTGCAATCCATAACAGCGGCTTTGGCACCGTCTATGGCATCGTCGATGCACGCCGTACCCATCTGCGACCGCACGGGGTTTGCGCCGTTCGGTTTCTGCTATCGCCGTTGCCCCGGCGAGCAGCTCACCATCCAGGTCTTCGAGGATTTCTTGAGAAAGGTGTGGACGAGCAAAATCGAGTTTCAGAAGCTCGACATTGCTAGCCCCGAACCACTTCCCATCGGCCCGACCACGGTGATCGGCGACGATGTCGGTTTCACCTGGGCGTCATAGGGGCTGGAAGGAAACGCTGGGGATCGTTGGACGTCGTTGGTTTGGCCTGGCGCATCAAGGAGGCGAAAATGACCAAGCTTGTGCTTGTGCTGTCTGTGACGGCGATGCTGCTCGCTGGATTTTTCGTATGGAAGGCCGAGGCAACACCCTTGACCGGAGCGGCAATTCCACTTGATCTCGGCCAAGACCCATTCACCCGCTGAAAAAAGTCGGATGTATTCTCCCCGGCCGCTCTGCCGCGCCGGCTTTAAATGGGTGTGTGGCGCCATATGCTGCCCCGATGGGGGCATCGGTGCCCTGCGCCTCCTGCTAAGACCTGAGCCGGCTTGATTTTCTACAATTGTTTGCTTCTCGCAAGCAAGGCCTGCGATTGCAGTGCCGCAGGCGAGGCCTATAGAATGGGACGTGCTCAGTTTGGCCGCGCCTATCGATTGGCCTGCGGTCGGTGAACTTGTTTGGGGAGATTGCAAATGAAACGAGTTGGTCGCCTCGCCTGCGGTCTGGCCGTCTTGGTCGTGGTCACTAGTCTCTCGCCGCAGGCCTTCGCCCGCGCGCTCATCATCTATCCCTTGCAGGGCCAATCCGCGCAGCAGCAGGAAGACGATCGCGCCGCCTGCGCTGATTTCGCGGCCGCCACGAGCGGCTACAATCCCTCCGGGCTCCCGATCATCGTGCGCCCGGGAGCCATCGGAGGATATGTCACTGGGCCGATCGCGACACCCCCTATCGTTGTCCCAACCCCTAGCGGCCCTGTTGTTGCGTCGGCGCCTCCACCAGCCGGCCTGATCGGCGGTATCGTCAACCGCAAGCAGGCAGCCGCGCTCGATGCGCTCTATGCGAATTATCTCGCCGCCGGGGCAACGTGCCTCACCGCGCGGGGCTACCAAGTGTCGATGTAAGGGGGAGGCGATGCGTATCTCGATTTCGACGGCGTTGCTGATGGCGTCCATTTGCCTGGTCCCGGTCGCGGCCTCCGCGGCGTCGGGCTCTTACATCTGCGCCATCAACGAGGTCTATGAATGCCAGGCCGTGACCGGCTGCCAGCGGGCCTCCTTGGACGCGATCAACCTGTCCGAATTCATCGTTCTTGATGTCGACAAGAAGCAATTGACCTCCGCTTCCATCGGCGAGGAAGGCCGCACGGAAGACATCGAGGGCCTGACCTCGACCGACAAGGCGATCTTCCTCTACGGGACCCAGGGTGAAGATACCTGGAACGCCACTGTGTCGCTCACGACCGGCGCGCTCACCGGCGGTATCTCGAGCGGAACCTCATCCTTCGCCCTCTTCGGCAGCTGCACGCAGAAATAACGGTCAATGCCTGAGCGAGGAGGTGGTCTTTGTAGGTCTTGCCGCCATCGAAGAGTTGGTCGCTGGTATCGAGGATGCCAAAGAGATCCCTCGGGAAAGGGGAACGTAGACCTGACCAGCGACACGTCGAGTTCTACCTCCGAGCCAGCGAAGTCGGGCCGCGCGAGAATCAGGCTCGACCGAGCTCAAGTCGGCGATCCTTACTGGACGCCGTGCGACTACTCCTCCACCTCTAGTGAAAATGGCAGCGAGTAGGGACGCAAGGTGGCCCAATCCAGCAAGCTCACGGACGGCCCTCGCTTGAGGGGTCGCCCGTCGAGTCTGGTCTGCCTGGGCCCCCTTGCCCTCAACGCGCGGCCGCTATTGTGCCGTTAAGGGCAGCTCCTGCACCTTGGTCACCGGCGGCGGATTCCATTTACCGGTCAGCGCATCGCTCTTCGGCGCGTAAATGCGCATGGTGAGGTTGAACGGACCCTTGGGTGCCGGCAGCCAGTTCGCTTCCTTGTCGGCCCCCGGGCTGTCATTCTGGAAATAGAGGTCGAGCGAGCCGTCCTGGTTGTAAACGAAGGGCATCCAGCTACTCACCGCGAAACGGTTAAGTGGGTTCGCCACCTGGAAGCCCTGCGGGTCGTAGAGGGTGATGGACCAGAAGGCTTGAGCTGGCGGTGTGGCGTCCTTGTCGAAATGGATCGTGTATTTGTTCGTGCCGTCGAGCGGCTTGCCGGTGTCGTCGCCGAGATTGAGGGGGTAGATCGCATCCTCGGGTAAATTCGCGCCGAGCCCGAGTTGGGCGACGATGGCGCGTTTCAGATAATAATTGCCGTAAACGCCCATCGTGTCGGTGTTCATCGACCAGTAATTGGCAACCCTAGCCAGGGTCGAACCTTTCCAGGCCATCAGCTTCTGCGCGTCTTCGGGCGCACTTTCGAGCGCCTTCTTGATGGTCGGATCGACCTTGTCGATGTCGAAGCTCTTGCCGGGCTCGATGCCGATCCGCTTCATCCGCGCCAGGATCGGCTGATCGGTGAGGTGCGGCGGTTGCAGCTTGAGAATCTCCGCTGCATAGGCGAAGTATTTGCCCGCCGGCATGGTGTCGGCCTGCTGCTTCGGCGGCGTCTTCATGTCGACACTCGGGTCGATCTTAACCTCCGGGGGCTGGGGCGGCTTCCCCCATTGCGACAGCGGCGTGATTTTATAGCCGGCCTGGATCTTGTGAACCGCATCATAGTCGGACGGACCGTCTGTCTTGGTGCGGCCGATGATCCACACATAGGGCGTCCGCGCGACGATGCGCTGGGCACCTTCAGGCAACTCGGCCGACTTGTCGCCAGGAACGGGTCTCCAATCGCGCGGCACGATCAGGAAATTGGCGGCCCCGGTCCCGGTGGTGCGCCAGCCGGGAGACGCGAACACATCCGTCCACATGTCGAGCATCGGCAACAGGTAATAGCGACCGCCCGTGTCGGGGACGGAGACAACCATGGGCTCCTTGGTCAAATCGAGCCAACCGCTGGAATAGAGCGTGTCGAAGTTCGGCCTGACCACGATCTTGAAGTCGGCCGCTGGAAACTCCGCGGCGTTCGCAAAGGTGTTCATGGGCCCGCGCAACGGCGCTTTATCCGGCTCGATATTGGTTCCCTGGAGCCGCGTCAGCTCCATGGTGATGAGGGGATAGAAATAGAGATAGGCATCGACGCCGATAGCATGCGCCTCCTCCTCGGTGATCGACGCCGCCTTGACGCCGGTGCTCATGACCGCTGACGCAGCCACGCCCAAACAAAGGCCCAAGCTCAGCGTCCCAACCGAAAATCTACGCATCGGGCATCCTCCTTGATATGTATCTATCCTGATGGTCCGCGTCGCGACGAGTGCAGCCGGCGACCGTGCACACGCCTCGACGCTGCTAAAGCCCAAATCCGTTAGCGGCCGGGAATGACCGGCTTTTCCTGCGGCAACCCGTCATCGTCGATGTCGAAGTCCGGATCGAAGATCGTCTTGCCTTGCGCGCCAAGGAAGGCTGGTTGGGCCTTGATCCACTCGCTCGGCTTCTTCTCCCTCGCATAGGCGATGAGGCGCCCTTCGAGATCGCTCGCGATCTCAGGGAACTGAGTGGCGACGTTGTTTTGCTCGCCAGGATCCTTGGAGAGATCGAACAGCTCCGTCTTTCCCGGCAGCAACGCGATCTTGATCAGCTTCCAATTGCCTTTGCGGATGGCGCCGCGGAAGGCTTCGACATTGATCAGGATATCCTCGTGCGGGGAGGGTTGGCCCTCCGCCACGGTCGGCCAAATGTCCTTGCCGTCGAAGGGATGGTCTGGGCTGCCTTCGGCCCCGGCGAGCGCCAGCAGGGTGGGCATCACATCCACCATTGCCAGAGGCTCATTCACGATCCGAGGTTTGAGCTTGGCCGGCCAATAGAAGATGGTTGGGACTCGCACGCCGCCTTCGTGGAGCGAGCCTTTGCCGCCGCGAAAATCGCCGTTCGAGGCCGGCGGTTTTGCGCCAAGCTCGACCCCGCCGCTTTCCCCACGCTCTTCCGGCGACCGTGCGCCGGTTGCAAACAGTGCGCTCGTGGCGCCCCCATTGTCGCTGCTGAAGATGAGGAGCGTGTTGTCGAGCATATTCTTCTCTTTGAGCGCGGCCACGATCCGCCCGACGAGAGTGTCTAGCTCGGTGATCATGGCGGCGTAGGTGCACCGCTTTTCATCTGCAATTGTGTCTTTGTAGGCGTCGATCGCCTCCTGGGGCGCTTGATAGGGCGCATGCGGCGCAAGCGAGGCGACATAGAGGAACAGCGGCTTCGACGTATCGTGGTCCTCGATGATGCTCACGGCTTCGTTCCCGATCAGGATCGTATAGTAGCCGTCTTCCTTGAGGAACTTGCCGTCGCGCTGCCAATCGATCAGTCCGCCCCGCTCCTTGGTAAAATAATCCACCTCGCCCACGAGGTTGCCATAGAAATGGTCGAACCCGCGATTCTGCGGCCAGTATTTCTGGTCGGCATGGCCCAAGTGCCACTTGCCGACCATCGCCGTTTGATAGCCGACGTCCTTCAAGGCCTGTGGGAGCGTGCGCTCGTCGGTCGGTAGCCCGTAGGTATGGCTCGGAAAGATCACCAGCGTCTCCAAGCCATAGCGCATGGCATAGCGGCCGGTCATCAGCTCAGCCCGCGCCGGCGTGCAAACCGGCATCCCGTAAAAAGATTCCAGCCGCACGCCGTCGCTTGCGAGCTTGTCGATGTTCGGGGTCCTGATATCGCTGCCCCGATAGCCGAGGTCCGCATTGCCAAGGTCGTCGGCGAGGATGACGACGATGTTAGGCTTCGTGTCTTGCCCGTATGCGAGTGGGGACAGACCTGCGAAGCCGAACAGGGTGAGCGCAATTCCTAATGCCTTACCTGTCATGGCGTCCTTGTCCTCCTTGCGTCTCGGCGCAGGCTCCGTTGCCATGCCTTGGCACAAGCAGGGCCCGAAGCAGCGTGCCTTGCCACGAGATGCCGGGTCGCCAACAGATGCAGATTATCTTTGCCGCTCAGAGGGTTGAGACTACCATGCCGTTGAATTAGGCACGAGGCGCATTGTCCTGTGGCCCCCGGATTTCACCCGATCACAAAACCGTGAGTGAGCAATCCCCCAGCACGCGGCGCCCGGCGCGGGTCAGCGCCGGCCACCAGATCGGCATCCCTGGCCCGACTTTCGCATCATCGAGCATTTACCGGATAGCCAAAGAAGACGCAGACGACTTACGCTGCCCCAAAACAATCCGTCGCATCTTGGGGGGCGACAATGCCACGGGATTGCGCTTCCATTCGGGAGAATAGAGGGCCTTGGCGGCGGCCTTCATCGCGGCGATCGGCGCGACCAGCCCATGCCGCTGAATATGGAACGGGGCCCTGGCTCAAGGGCTATACCGACATCTTTGGCGGCATCGTCCTGCCGCAGCCTGGCTTCTATGTGCGCGAGGACGCCTCGACTGTTAGCCGATAGCCGGAAGCTTTAGGCCCCGTGACTCGACACCCATGCGTGTTTTAGTCTCCGGCGGTTACGCAGAAAGGAACAAATGGGAACCGAGGACAGACTGAAAGAGATATTGGCGCGCCAAGTAGCCGCTGCCGAGGCAAACAGACAAAGGGAGGAAGAGGCCCAAGTCGCAGCAGAAAAGGCCAAAGAGCTGCGAGCCGAGGTCACCCAGAAATGGCGGGTGCAGCGTGCCTATATCGAGAGATTTGTTGTTCAGCTAAATGAGCAAATCCGCAAAAACGATGTGCAGTTGAGTGTAAGAGATTCGCGCTACCCGGCTCCCGAGGGCACCTTTGAAGTTGACAAAATTGAGATCGGTTTCCAGCCACGCTCACGCGGCGACATGAGAAATCTCACGATCGCGGTCCGACCTAACGGCGAAATTTACGTCTCAATTGCGTCAAGCAGTACGTCTCCAGCAAAACACTACACGTTGAATACGCTCAAGGCGACCAACGACGAACTCGAGGGAACTGTTCTCGACTTTTTGGACGTCAACACGCCGAGGTGAAAAAAGGACGCCGGGCGGACCCCTGGAACCGCAGCGACACGTTCTGAGTTTAGCCTTCGATCGGCAGTCCGGTCCCCAAGCCGCCTCTATCTCCTGCCGATCCGAAAGCTGACCGGTTTGCCCGGCCTGATGAAGATCGGACCGGGCTCCTTTTTGGCCTTTACGCTGGCCGCATTGCTGCTCGCGCTGCGAGCGCAATAAAAAGGGTGCCGACCGAAGCCAACGATTGGTTGCCTCTCACTAAAGAAAAGCCCTGATGCCGACGAGGCACCAGGGCTCTTTACGGGGGAAGAAGGAAGACACTGGCTCAACCCAGAGCCAGGCTTATGAGAGTAAACCTCGCCGCGTCCACGCGTCTGTGACTTATGCCACATCCATGATAGCGGCCGAATGCGACGTCTGAAAATGCGTGACCGGGCACTTGCGGGTGGGTCGTCCCAATTAGCGCCTCAGTGTCCTGATAATCTAACCAACTCAAACGGGTTCACGACAATAGGGGGTCGATTAGCTATAGGGATCACAGGCGCAGTAGCGCTTATGCTTTTCGGAATTTTAGCTTGGAGTGCGGAGGCTACGACACTGACCGGCGCTGCAACTGTTCACCCCGAAACGAGCCATTCCTTGGTGCAAAAGGCGGCCTGTTGGCTACCGGGATTACCCGGTGAGTGCGAGATAGGGCAGCACAAGGTGTGTAACGGCTTTGGCAACCGTTGCCGGTGCGTTCCTTGCCCCGGTTGGTATCCGTGGCGGTAGTAGAAGCCAGCACACTAGCAGGCGCGCGCAGGGTTCGCTAAGGGGCGCCGTAGCCGACGCTTCCTCACCGCCCTCACTTCGGCACGGCCCACAATGACCGACCAGCGCACCGTCACTTATTGTTTTGAATGCAAGGGGCCGCTTACGGCAATAGACAACTACGGCCAACGTCTGACCGGCTGCATGACTTGCAACATTTGGTGGTCGCTCAGCGGTGCCAAAGTACGGCTGTCAGAAGAGGACCTCCGCGCACTTCATCAAATGATGCGACATCAAGGCGATTAGGGAAGCCTCACCTGGTGTATCAACCGGGGCAACTAGAGGATATCGCGAAGCATTACCTGTTCGATCACCCCGAGAAACGACATTTGCCAGCGAGTGACCTCGTCACTGTTGCGCTCAATGAAAAGTTCCCCTGTCGGCAGTAGCCTTCCAGGGGCCCCCCACCTTTCGCTCGCCACGGGGCTTCTGTGAGGCTCGACGTTTTGGCACCCGAATTGGCACCGCACTGTGAAGTACAGGACAACACCGCACGGTTAGAAGTCCCAACTTGCGCCTCTGATTTCCGCAAAAAACCGCACCACAGGGTATAGGGCAGAGCCAGACATCATGGGCGTAAGAGACCTTGTTGTTTTGCGTTCCGGCCTCCCCCGGCTAAGCTCCGAACCCGGTCTTTGAGATCGAACTGGGGAAGCCTATCCGGACGCCCCCCGGTTCTTGGAATAAGATGCGAACATGACTGCGCAAAGGAACGAGAACGGTAGTCCTCGCCGCGAGAGGCGCGCCGAAAACGGGGAAGGGGCCACCTCCCGACCCAAGGCGGATGAAGCGCCGGTCGCGGCGCCGACCCGGCAGACTGGCGAGGCGCCGCGCCAATCGCGACGGGGTCTCGGTGGCCTGCTCATAGTCCTGCTCCTTGCGGCGGGAGCCGCCGTGCTTGCCTATCGCTATTGGGGATTTTGGCAACAATGGGGATTTTTCCAGACCAGCCAGCAGGCGCCCGCCGCGCCGCCCCCGCCCGCCGTCACCGGGGCCAAGCCAATCGTCAGGGAGCTTGTCGAGTGGAAGGAGTTCACCGGGCAATTCGAGGCCCTGGACTCTGTCGATGTGCGGGCGCGCGTCAGCGGCTATCTCGAATCGATCGACTTCACTGACGGCCAGATCGTGAAGAAGGGCGATCTGCTCTTCGTCATCGAGCCGAAGCCGTACGAGCTTGCGCTCGAATCGGCCAAGGCCCAGCTTGCCCAGGCTAACGCCCAGCTCGACCTCGCCAACGCCCAGCTCCAGCGCACCACCCAGCTCAAGCAGAAGGACTATGCCACGCAAGAGACCTATGACGAGCGGGTCGCGCAGGTGCACACCGCCACGGCGAGTCGGGACTCGTCCATCGCGGCGCTCGACCAGGCTCAGCTCAATCTCGACTACACACGCGTGACGGCGCCCGCCGACGGCCGCACCAGCCGCCACGAGCTCAGCGTCGGCAATTTGGTGATTGGCGGTACCACCGGCACGCCCACCCTGCTCACCACCATCGTGTCGCTCGACCCCATCCACTTCTTCTTCAATGTGAGCGAGGCCGACGGCATGACCTACAAGCGCCTGGTGGAAAAGGGCGAGCTCCCGTCTGCCCGTGACAGAAAGGTCGAGGTCGAAGGCCAGCTGATGGACGAGACCAACTGGCCGCTCAAAGGCACGATTGATTTCGTGGACAACCAATATGACCGCTCGACCGGCACCATCCGCGTCCGCGCGGCCTATCCGAACCCCAACTACTTCATCACGGCAGGCCAGTTTGGCCGTATTCGGGTGCCGATGTCGCAGCTCCATCCAGTGCTAATGGTGCCCGACGCTTCGGTGGTAACCGATCAGTCGACCAAGATGCTGTTCACCGTGGCGCCGGACGGCACAGTCGTCCCGAAGCCGGTCGAGCTCGGTCCCGTCATCGACGGCGATTTACGCATCGTCCGCAGCGGCATCGATAAGGACGACGAGGTGATCGTCAGCGGCCTCTTGCGCGCGCGTCCTGGGCAGAAAGTCACGCCTCAGCCGGGCACGGTCGAAGGTGCGGCCACGCCGAAGCAATGACAGATCAACGCGCCGGGGGCGACCGCCCCACGAACATCTCGCATTTCTTCATCGACCGGCCGATCTTCGCCGCCGTCATCTCCATCATTATCACGCTGATCGGCGGCGTCGCCTATTTCGCTTTGCCCGTCGCGCAATATCCGGACATCGCGCCTCCGTCGATCTCGGTCACGACGCAATATCCCGGAGCCTCCGCCGAGATCGTGGCCAAGACCGTGGCGACGCCGATCGAGCAGGAGGTGAACGGCGTCGACAACATGCTCTACATGACGTCGCAGTCCACGGGCGACGGCAGCATGTCGCTCGCGGTTACCTTCAAGCTCGGCACCGATCTCGATACGGCACAGGTTCTGGTGCAGAACCGCGTGGCCATCGCCCAGCCGCGTCTGCCCGACGAGGTACGATCGATCGGCGTGACGGTGACGAAGCAGTCGCCGGATCTGATGCTGGTGATCCATCTCCTGTCTCCCGACGGCTCGCGCGACCAGCTCTACATCTCCAACTACGCGACCTTGCATGTGAAGGACGTTCTCTCCCGCATCGACGGCGTCGGCAACGTCACCATCTTCGGCGCGCGCGACTATTCGATGCGCATCTGGCTCGATCCGGAAAAGCTAGCCGTGCGCAATCTGACGGCCGGCGACGTCGTCGCCGCGCTGCGTGGCCAGAACGTGCAAGTTGCCGCTGGCGTCATCAACCAGCCGCCGGTGCCGACGCCTGGCGCCTTCCAGTTCAACGTGGAGACGCAAGGCCGCCTCTCCGACCCCGAAGCCTTCGGCAATATCATCGTCAAGTCCGATGCCGACGGCCGGGTGGTCCGCATCCACGACGTGGGAAGGGTGGAGTTGGGCGCCGCCGACTACAACCGCAACGGCTATCTCGATGAGAAGGTGGCGGTGCCCATGGGCATCTTTCAGCGCCCAGGCTCGAATGCGCTCGCCACCGCCGCCCAAGTCGAGAAGACCATGGCGGAGCTGTCCAAGTCATTCCCCTTGGGCCTCAAATACGCTATCGTCTACAACCCGACGGTTTTCATCTCGCAATCGGTCGAAGCCGTGATCCACACTATGTTCGAGGCCGTCGTCCTCGTGGTGGTGGTGATCATCCTGTTCTTGCAGACGTGGCGCGCCTCGATCGTGCCCATCGTCGCGATTCCCGTCTCGCTGATCGGCACCTTCGCCATGCTTTCGGCGCTCGGCTACTCGCTCAACAATCTCTCGCTGTTCGGCTTGTTGCTCGCCATCGGCATCGTTGTCGACGACGCCATCGTGGTGGTCGAGAATGTCGAGCGCAACATCCGCGAGGGCTTGAGCCCGCGCGATGCCGCCTACAAGACCATGGAAGAGGTCGGGGGCGCGCTGATTGCCATCGCGCTGGTGCTCACCGCCGTGTTTATTCCGTCGGTCTTCCTCACCGGCATTCTCGGCCAGTTCTTCCGCCAGTTCGCCGTGACGATTGCCACCTCGACGGTGATCTCGCTCATCGTCTCGCTGACCTTGAGCCCGGCGCTGTGCGCACTCTTGTTCAAGCCACATGAGCCGCATCCAGCACGCCAGAACATCTTCGTCCGGCCGGTGAACGCCTTTTTCCGAGGCTTCAACCGGGGCTTCGAGTGGCTGTCCTCGCATTATGGCGGGCTGACGCGGCGACTGGTGCGCGTGTCGCTGATCATGGTGCTGCTCTATGCCTGCCTGATCGGTCTGACAGTGTTCGAGTTCTCCAAGGCACCGACGGGTTTCATTCCTCAGCAAGACCAAGGTTACCTGATCAATATCATCCAGCTGCCGCCAGGCGCCTCGCTCGCCCGCGCCGACGAGGTGACACAGCGCGTAAACAAGCTGGTGCTGGAGACCCCCGGGGTCGCCCATACCGTCCCGATCGTGGGGCTTGACGGCGCCACTTTCACCAACGCGACGAACTCGGCCGTGATTTTCAGCCCGCTCGATCCCTTCCCCGAGCGCGCGAAAAAGGGCTTGAGCGCGCAGAAGATCATGACCAGCCTCAATCAGAAATTCGCCGCGATCCAGGACGCGATCATCATCAGCGTGTCGCCGCCTCCGGTGCGGGGCATCGGCACGACCGGCGGTTTCAAGCTGGAGGTGCAGGACACCCATGGCGGCGATCTGGCGCAGCTCGAGGGGGTGGCGCAATCGATCGTGGCGGCGGCCAATCAAACTCCGGGCCTGACCAGCATCTTCACCACCTTCAACACCCGCACGCCAAAAATCTGGGCCGATATCGATCGCGTGCGCGCCGAGATGCTGGGCGTGAAGGCCGACGACGTGTTCCAGACGCTCGAGGTTTATCTCGGCTCCCAATATGTGAACGATTTCAACTTTCTTGGCCGCACATATCGCGTGACGGCGCAAGCCGATGGCAAGTTTCGGCAGGATTTGCACGCCATCTCGGAGCTGAAGACGCGCAACGCTAAGGGCGAGATGGTGCCCCTTGGTTCCGTCGCCTCCTTCAGCAACATCACCGGGCCCTATCGCGTCGAGCACTTCAATCTGTTCCCCTCAGCCGCCGTTCAGGGTGGCACGCTGCCTGGCTATTCGACCGGCTACGGGCTCAAGGCCATGGACCGTATTGCGCAGCAGCTCTTGCCGGATGGCTACGCCTCGCAATGGACCGAGATCGCCTATCAGGAGCAGCTTGCCGGCAATACCGCCATTTATGTCTTCGCCGCCTCGGTGGTGTTCGTGTTCCTGCTGCTTTCGGCGCAATATGAGAGCTGGTCGCTGCCCCTTGCGGTCATTCTCATCGTGCCCATGTGCCTGCTTGCCGCCGTCAGCGGGCTTCTGCTCCGCGGCATGGACGTGAACATCCTGGCCCAGATCGGCTTCGTCGTGCTGATTGGCTTGGCCGCCAAGAATGCCATCTTGATCGTGGAATTCGCGCGCCAGAACGAGGAGCATGGCGAGGACCGTTTCCAGGCCGCGACCGAGGCCGCCCGCGTGCGTCTCCGCCCGATCCTGATGACCTCCTTTGCCTTCATCCTCGGGGTGCTGCCTCTTCTCATCGCCACGGGCGCTGGCGCCGAGATGCGGCAGTCGCTCGGCACCGCCGTGTTCTACGGCATGATCGGCGTGACCGTCTTCGGGCTGATCTTCACCCCCGTGTTCTACGTCGTGGTGCGGAAATTCGCGGCAAAGCCGCGTTCCGAGCCAAGCGGTCACCCTGCGTCGGCCGAATGAAGGCTGCATTGACGGACGCCTCGCTGCGGCACATTGCCGTCGTCATTGCGGCCATGGACGAGGCCGAGAATATCGAGGAGGTCTATAGCCCTTCGCCGCGCCCTGCTCGCCCTTCCGCATACGCGCTTCGAATTCATCCGGGTGGTAGAAGGGACCGACGGCACGGCGGACATCCTTCGGCAATTGTCGAAAGCCAAGGATGCACCGACCTTCACCATCATCGAGCCGGCGAAGCGGCGGGGCCTGAGCGCCGCATTCAAGCTAGGCTTTGCCGCGGCGCTGGAAGGCGCGGACCAATCGAAATTGTATCTGGTAGAGACTCTTATCTCGGCCTGCTCGCGAGGCATCTCCGTCGACCGAACCGGCGATGAGGCCGAGCACGATTCACTCGCGCGCGCCTCTAGCGGAAGATATGGGTCGCGGAGAGGCCGTTGAAGATCGACTGCACCGCGATCGCCGCGAGCAGCACGCCGAACACGCGCACCACCACCTTGCGCGCCGTGACACCGATCACATGGTGGATCTCCTGCGCGAGCAGAAGAAAGACAAGGGTGACAAGCATGACCGCGAGGATGGCCAGGATGACCGCCACCAGCAGCTTTGGGTCCCCTTTGGTGCTGGCCGCAAGCACGATGGCGGATGTCATGGCCCCAGGGCCCGCAAGCAGCGGGGTTGCCAAGGGGAACACGGTGATCTCGGCGTGGTGCTCGGCCTTGTTCTCGGCCTCCTCGCTCTCCTTCGCCGAGAGTCTGGCGGGCGAAGGACGCTTGGAAAGAGTCATCTCGAGCGCAATCATCAGGAGGATGATGCCGCCCGCAACTTGCAACGCCGGCAGCGACACCCCCAGCTGATTGAGGATCGGCTGCCCGAACAGGGCGAAAACGAGCACGATCAGCGTGGCAATGGCCACGGCCTTGAGCGAGATCGCCCGCCGCTCGGCCCTCGTGGCATTGGGCGTGAGCGTGGCGAGCAGCACCGCCGAATCGATCGGCCCGATCACCGCAAAAAAAGTGGTGAAGGCAGTCAGAGCAGTTTCGAGCATCTCGATTACCCGGGGCGAGGAGCGATCAGCTGTTGCCTATCGATTGGGCGTCGAAGAGCATTGCCCACTCAATCGGCATACGCATAAGATAGTTCAATATCATAATCGGGAAACGCGCTTCGGCGGGAATTGGGGTCGCTGTTAAACTGGATGGTAGGATTTGCCGAGTGCCGAGAAAGTTGATGTGCGGATGAGCCGCGAGGCGCCAGCACCTTCCCGCAGATTTTTCGATGAGATGCGCGCCCCCGACGGCAAGGTCAGGCCGGCCTACGCCGATTTTGCCGGCCTGCTCGACAATCTGTCCATCGAGTCCCTTGTCACCAAGCAGGCCGCGGCCGAGGAGCTCTTCCGACGGCTCGGCATCACCTTCGCGGTCTATGCCGAGGGAGGCTCGACCGAGCGTCTGATCCCCTTCGACCTCATCCCCCGCATTCTCGATCGCTCCGAGTGGGAGCTTGTGGAGCGGGGGTGCATCCAGCGAGTCAAGGCGATCAACATCTTCCTCTACGACATCTATCACGAGCAGGAGATCATCAAGGCGGGCCTGGTGCCGCCGGACTTCATCCTGCTCAATCCGGCCTATCGCCCCGAGATGCACGGCGTCGAGCCGCCCAACCGCGTCTATGCCCATATCGCCGGTATCGATCTGATCCGCACTGAGGAGCGCGATTTCTTCGTGCTCGAGGACAATGTGCGGACACCCTCGGGCGTGTCCTATGTGCTCGAGAACCGCGAGATCATGATGCGGCTCTTTCCCGATGCCTTCGCCGGGCAAAGCATCTCGCCGGTCGGCAACTATCCGGAGCGGCTGCTCGAGAACCTACGCGCCGTGGCTCCCGGCGGCGAGGACGACCCCGTCGTCGTGCTGCTGACGCCCGGCCGCTATAACAGCGCCTATTTCGAGCACGTCTTTCTCGCCGAGCAGATGGGGATCGAGCTCGTCGAAGGCGGCGACCTGTTCGTGCGCGACGGCCATGTTTGGATGCGAACGACCGAGGGCCCGGTCAAGGTCAACGTGATTTACCGGAGGGTCGACGATGCCTTCATGGACCCACTCGCCTTCGACTCGCACTCTCTGCTTGGGGTGCCGGGTCTGCTGTCGGTGATCCGGTCCGGCAGGGTCGCGCTTGCCAATGCGCTGGGCACCGGTGTCGCCGACGACAAGGCCATGTATATCTACGTGCCGCGCATGATCGAGTTCTATCTCGGCGAGCACGCCATCCTCAACAATGTGCACACCTATATGCTGCGCGATGCCAAGCAGCGACAGCACGTTTTCAACAACCTGCAAAATCTCGTGGTCAAGGAGGTGCAGGGCTCGGGCGGTTACGGCATGCTGATCGGGCCTGCATCGACCGCCGACGAGCGCGAGGCCTATAAGCGCCGCGTGATGCACAACCCCGAGAACTATATCGCCCAGCCCACGCTCGCGCTTTCGACCGCGCCGACCCTCGTCAACGCCGAGATCGTGCCACGGCACGTGGATCTGCGGCCTTTCGTGCTCTCCGGCAAGGAGACGAGCGTGATCCCAGGCGGGCTCACCCGCGTGGCGCTCGTCAAGGACTCGCTCGTCGTCAATTCGAGCCAGGGGGGAGGCACCAAGGACACCTGGGTGCTGGAGCGGCCCCCATGCTGAGCCGCACCGCCGAGAACCTGTTCTGGATGGCGCGCAGCATGGAGCGTGCCGAGAACACCGCCCGCATGATCGACGTAAGCTTCCGCATGTCGCTCTTGCCGTCGACCATCGACAAGCAGTCGCTGCATTTCGAGCCGATCCTCGCCATAGCGCCGGGCTCGGGCCGCTTCCATGAGCTCTATGACGCGCTCAACCACGAGACCATCATTCGCTATATCGCCCTCGAGCCCGAGAATGCGGGCAGCATCTGGTCACTGATCCGCACGGCGAGAGAGAATGCCCGCGCGCAGCGCTCCGCCATTTCCAGCGAGGCGTGGGAAAGCCTCAATTCGACCTGGCTGCAGGTGCAGAACCTCGACTTTCAGGGCCTCAAACGGTGGGGGTACCGCGATTTCTTCGATTGGGTGAAGGAGCGCTCGCATCTGTTCCGGGGCGTCGTGTTCGGCACCATGCTGCATGACGACGCCTTCCGCTTCATCAGGCTCGGCACCTTCATCGAGCGCGCCGACAACACCGCGCGCATCCTCGACGTCAAGTATCACGTGCTCTTGCCCGATGCCGAGCAGGTCGGCGGCTTCGTCGACTATTACCAATGGGGCGCGCTGCTACGCTCGGTCGGGGCCTTCAGGGCCTACCGTAAGGTCTATCACGACACCGTCTATCCGTGGCGCATCGCCGAGCTGCTCATCCTGCGCGAAGACATGCCGCGCTCGCTGCATCATTGTTACGAGAACCTGATCGGTACCCTCGACGAGCTTGCCGGCAAGAAGGAGCTGGAATGCCGGAGGCTCGCCGGCCAGACCTATGCGCGGCTGAAATATGGCCGCATCGACCGGATTTTCCGGTCCGGCTTGCACGAGTTCCTCTCCTCTTTCATCGACTCGAACGATGCCTTGGGCGCGCAGATCCAGGAAGACTTCCTGATGGTTCGGGCGGTAGTCGCGGTGGCGGGAGCGGCTTGAGCATGCTGATCAAGGTCGAGCACGCAACCGCTTACGCCTATTCGGAGCCGTTGCTCGCCAGCACCCAATATTTGCGCATGACGCCGCTGTCCGGCAGGACCCAGGCGGTGGAGGCCTGGAGGCTCACCTGCCCGGGGGCGGTCACCCATGAATGGCACGACCAATATGGCAATTGCTGCCACACCCTGACGGTTACCCAGCCGGTCACCGAGCTTGCTATCAGGGTGACCGGGCTCGTGCGCACGCGCGACACCAACGGCGTGGTTGGCATCGCGCCTGCCGAGCTTCCCCTCGGGCTCTATCTTCGCGAGACCTCCTATACGGTCTGCACGGAGCGGATCCGCGACTATGCCTCCCGCTTCAAGTCCAAGGCCGGTCGCGATCTGATTGAGGCGCTGCACGACATCATGATGGCGATTGCTGACGACGTCCAATACAGCAAGGGCGATACCCACGTCCACACCACGGGAGCCGAAGCTCTGGAGCAGGGGAGCGGCGTCTGTCAGGACCACGCGCATATTTTCTGCGCGGTCTGCCGCACGCTCGGCATCCCCGCGCGCTATGTAAGCGGCTATCTCGCCCATGGCGCCGGCAATGACGCGCACGCCGCGAGTCACGCCTGGGCCGACGCTTATGTGGAGCATCTCGGCTGGGTCAGCTTCGATCCATCCAATCGCACTTGTGCGACAGAGGCGTATATCCGCACCGCGATCGGTCTTGACTATGCTGAGGCCGGCCCGGTAAGGGGCGTCCGCAGCGGAGGCGGGGTGGAGACCATGACCTTTTCCGTCATGTTTCCCAGTCAACAACAACAGGCTCAATAGGGGGGAACTCGTGACCTATTGCATCGGTATCCTGCTCAATGAGGGCGTGGTGCTTGCGTCGGACTCGCGCACCAATGCGGGCATCGATCGCGTCTCCACCTTCCGCAAGATGCATGTCTTGGAGAAGCCGGGAGAGCGCTTCTTTGCCTTCCTGACCGCCGGCAACCTCTCCCTCACCCAAGGGGTCATGAGCCTGCTCGGCGAGTGGCTCGATAGTGGCGATCCGGAGAAGGACCTTTGGGCGGTGGGCTCCATGTTCGTGGCGGCCCGCGCCGTTGGCACTGCACTCCGCGAGATGCACAAAATCGACGGCGGCTACCTGCAGCAGCATGACGTCGATTTCAGCGCCTCATTCATCCTTGCAGGGCAAATCAAGGGCGGACAGCTCAGACTGTTCTTAATCTACGATGCCGGCAACTTCATCGAGGCCATGGGCGACACCATCTATTTTCAGATCGGCGAGGTGAAATACGGCAAGCCGATCCTCGATCGGATCATCGAGCGTAGCACGAGCCTGACCGACGCGGTGAAATGCGCGCTGATCTCGTTCAATTCGACGATGCGTTCCAATGTCTCGGTGGGGCCGCCGATCGATCTTCTGGTCTGCCGACGCGATGCCATGAGCCCCGGCTTCTCTGTCCGGCTCGAAGGCTCCGATCCCTATCTCAGATCAATTCGCGACGCGTGGGGGAGCGCGCTCCACAAGGCCTTCGAGGAGACCGTCCCTGACCCTGGCTGGATCCTGTAGCTCCCGTCAGGGGCTAGCCGCTGGTGGCACCAGGCATGCCGGGAGGCGTGCTATCCTGAATCACCTGGGCCGCGAGGTCGCGGATCTCCTCCAGCTGCCGGACGAAAGCGTCCATCTGCTTCCGCGCGTGCTCGGTCTGCAATTCCATGGCCTGGCCCACGTCCTTGCTCTCGGCGAGCTTGAGCGCCAGCGCGAAATTCGCCTCGGCATTGTTGCGGGTGATCTCGGCGATCTTCTCGTTCAGGGAGCGTAAGCCCGTGCGCGCCGTCTGTGAGCTCAACTCCAGCGTCTTCCACGTATTCTCGCTCGTCGCCGCGAAGGTTTCGAACGCCCGCTTCGCTTGCTCGATGCTCATCTTCATCAGATTGCGAAGCAATTCTGGCAGCTCCGGCTTCATGAACGCGTCATCGGCCATGTTACTCTCCTGTCCTTGGACTTTCCCTCGATCGCTGTGTCGCTGCTGCGGCGTCCCGAAGCCCGGTTGGGCCTGCCCTGCGGCCTTTTGCTGCAGCAGCAGCCAAGTGCTGACGGGCCACCAAGCAGCCCACCAAAAACTCTTGAGTAGTAAGTTTAGCATAGATGGTGTCCTTTAGGCAGGGATGAGGGGCGCGCCGGGCGGGAGCGAGCATCATTGCGCACACCATGCGTGGCAGCGAGCATCAGTGCGGAATTTGCTTTCCAAGCGAATGCGCTTGGGTCTTACTATAGGCAGGGAACGGAATCGCCTACAGGGTCAAGGGCATCAAACCACTCGGTTGATCACTGCGGAGCCGAGCCATCGGTGTTCCGCGATCAAAGGAAGGTTAAGATGCTACGTTTCCCAACCTTAATCTTAGCACTCATGCTGGGCTTGCCGCTTGCACACGCCGGAATGCTGCCGGTCTATGACGCGGAAGCGATTTGCTCTGACCTCGCCGGCACCTCGGCCAAGCAAGAGGTGGTGATGCGGGGCTGTCTCGATTTCCAGGAACGCATGCGCAAAGACGTCGCGCTCACCTGGGATGGGCTGCCAGGGTCCGTGCAGGAACTCTTGCGGCAAGGCGGCCGAGGCGAGCGGCGACTATTGGCGGCTCAAATCCTGCATCGACCAGGAGGTGCAGGCCACTTCCGCCGCCCGGCCGGCACATTAGCGCCCTGAGGCTATACGAGCGAGAGGCTGGCGCATCCGAGCGGTCGGGAGCCTGGGGCGCTATGACTATCAGGGGACTCTCTTCAACGGGGGCGCCGATCTCGCCACCACATTCGATGGCGAGGATAGCTTCGCTGCCGCGCTGATCGGCTACCAGTTTCGCGCCCGCTCCCTCTTCATCAAGCTCTTCGCCGGTCTCGAAGCCGAAGATCAGCGGATTACCCGCCATGATCCCAACAACGCGGTGCAGGGCAGCGCCCCTCGACATTTGTCCCCCTCGACGCGGCCTATGGGACGGCGTTCGACGAATATTGGAGTTTAGCGCGTATCGACTACCGCATCCGGCCAGGGGTCTCGCTCGGGCTCGAAGGCGGCGCGCTCATCAATGAGGAATATGCCGCCGGCCGCAGCGGAGGCTTCGTGAGACTGAACCTCCGCGAGGTCGAGATGACGCTTTCCGGCTTCACCGGAATTATCTCGAAGACGAACCGAGCGGCTATCGGCGTCTACCGCGCGTTCTAGCTGCCAGCGCGGGAACGATCGCGGAAGACGAACCGAGCGACTGTCTGTCGCTCAGGTTTTACCGGCCTTCAGCTGTTAGCTGAAGTGCACTGCCGGCCCCGCCCCGGCAGTGCTTGGCTTCATCGGCGTGGCGTTCATCCAAGGCTCAACCGGATACATCCGGTCTCGCAGCCACTCGGTCGTGCACTCTGTGTCAGAGAGCCTGCCCGAGGTACCGGGCGAGAATCCCTCCGAACAACAGGATGAGGCAAGCAGTCACTCAAAGCAAACGGGAGTTGGCAGCTACCCTCATTTTCTTGTCAGCTTCGCCGATGATCCACGACGCGCAAATTTCTTGAGGCGCGTGCTCCCACTGCAGTCGGCTCCGCTGACGCTTGGCGGATCCTCGTCGCATGGAACGCACGAAAAATTTGATCAACCTGTCAAATGCATAGAGCGAGCGGGTGAGGCCGAGCAGTTCGAAGGAGGTGCCTTGCCGGGCGGAGTCGGACCCCCGCTGAGCGCTCTCGTCACGCCACGGAAGAGGGCCGCGCGCCCCCGCGCTTCGTGGCGGTTGGGTGACCAGCGCAAGCCCCTCGTAAGGAAGCCTTTTCAGGCGGATGCAAGCCAGTCGGGCCAAGCCGCGCGCTTATTGTGGCTGGCCTGGAACGGCGCCCGTCTGGCCGCCCTCGGCGGTCGAAGCTTGCTCGCGCCAGGCCTGGAAGCGCTTGCCGAGCTCCTCGCCGTGCTCGCCCCACCAGACCTCGTCGAACTTGAGCGCCTTCCGGAAATTGTCGGGCGCGGTCGGCAGATAAGTCTTCATCTCTATATCGATGCGGGGATGCTTGCCGACAAGCGCGATCGCCGACTTGCGCATGGGGCCATAGGCGATCAGCTCCGCCTGAGCCGCCATCTGGGCGGGCTCCGTGGCGAAGGTGATGAAGCGCCTGGCGTCGTCCTTGTTCGCGGCGGCTTTCGGTATGGCCCAAAGATCGAGGTCATAGATCTGGCCGTCCCAAAGCACGCCAACGCGCTGCCGGGCGCCGACGACGGCGCGGAAGATGCGGCCGCTGTAACCGACCGCCATCGCCGCCTTCTTCTCCGTCAGCCACGCAATGGGGTTTTCCGCTTTGTCCCACCACAAAATGTCGGCCTTGATCTTGTCGAGTGCGGCGAAGGCACGGTCGGCGCCCGCAGGCGTCCCGAGCTGGGCATAAACGTCGCCGGGTTCCACGCCATCGGCGAGCAGCACGAGCTCAAGCGTGTAGCGCGGGCTATTGGGCAGCGCCCTCTTGCCGGGAAAGTGCTGGGTGTCGAGCAGGTCGGCAATCTTCGCCGGTTGCGCCTTGGCGAAGGCTTGGCGATCGAATGCGATCGCCGTCGACCAGGCGACGCTTGCCACGCCGCACGAGGTGAGGGCGCCGGCAATGAAGTCGTCATCCGCGCTCTGCCCGCTGGGACCCGAGCCGAGCATTGAGCTTTCCATGGTCTCGAGCAGTCCATCGCGGCAGAGCGCATCGAGCGCGCCCGGGGAGAGATCAACGACATCGAACGGGGAGGAGCTGCCGCCGATCTTGTCTTTGATCGCCGCGAGCGTCCCGTCATAGGTCTCCGTCGTGATCTTGATGCCGGTCTTCTTGGTGAAAGGCTCAAAGTAAGCGATTTCTTGGGACTGGCCATAGGCGCCTCCCCAGGTCGCAATGCCGAGCGTAGCGCTGCTCGGCGCGGGGGCGTCCTCCGCCTTGGCGCCGAGAGGGCCGAGGGCCATACAAGCGGCGAGGGTAAGCGCAGGCACGCAAGCCAGGCGAAGCCCGTTGCGGGTTGGAGGAAAGCCGCCAAAGCGGCGATTGGCTTGCGCAAGTCTATGCATTGTGTTCGGTCGAAAATTCTCCCGTCAGAGGTCAGTGTGGCAAGACCTGCGGTTCCATCGGGCTCGTTTGCAAGCTGCCCTCGCCAAGCGTCGGGCGGTCTGCTCTCCGGATCATCGGTTGCGACAACGATCCGCGAATCGAGACCTTCGGCGTATCCTCCTCGGTCTGTTGTGCAGAATTCACCGCGCTGTTGCGGCTTCCCACGGACAGGCTCCAATCCAGGGTCTGCTTCGGCAGATCGACGTCGCCGGCGCCGGAGAAGCGCCCGCCGGGCGTCTGCATGCTCAAGGTCTGGCACCAAATATGGCCGGCACTGAGACTGCAATCAGCGTTGAGCTGATCGAATGAGCTCGCGGCGTCGCGGCTCCAGCCGTCGTCGTCGAGCGGGGCGGTTGTCGCCAGGAGCCGCGCGAAATCGACCGGAACGGCGCCATCTCGCGCGTCCACCTTGATCGTTCCGGTGAGATTGCGGGTGAGCTCGGCGACATCGCTCCCCTCGGTCGAGAGCTCGGCCTTGAGGCCACCCGTACCTTTGAACGGGGCCGCGAACCCCAGCGGTTGGAGACAGGAGTCGAGGGAAACCCCCGCGAGGTTGACCACCAGATTGAGCGGCGTCGTGGCTCGCGCGAGATCGACGCTGAGCCGGCCCTCCGCCGACCCGCCGCACAATTCGAGCTCGCCCAGTTCGCTTGTGACCGCGCCTTGCTTCGCGGTGATGGTGAAGCCGCCACGGCCAAGCTTGGCGGCGCCGGCATCGATTTCGGCCGCCGAAATACGCAAGTCCGCATCGAAATAACGCAGCAGGGATTGATCGAAGGGCGAACCTTGAATTGCCGGAGGCGCGCCAGGCGCGCTAGCCGGACCATTGCCGAGATAGGGATCGAGCACCAGCCGATCGAAGGCCAGCGTTCCTTCGATGCGTGGAGGCAACGGCGCCGCCGTGACCGCAAGCAAGCCCACGGCCTTATTGCCGTCAAGCGTGAAGCTCCCGTCGTCGAAAGTGAGCGTCGATCCAGCCAGATGGAAGGCACCGGCTGCAGAAAACCCCTTCAAACTCTCGCCCTCGGGCAAGTCCATGCCGACCCAGTTGAGAAATCTGCGCAAATCGTCGATTTCGGCCTGCACGTCGCCGTCGAGCTTGAGCTCGCCCGCATAGGACGCCGTGCCGTTGATTTTCGCCCGGATGGGTTTGGAGGTGATCGTAAGCGTGACCGGGAGACTCTCTGCGTCCGCTGCCGCTGTCGGCGAGCCGCTCTCCAACGAGTAGCGAACCGTCACGTCCCTGAAGGCGAAGGAGCCAAACCCGGAGACTGCCCCGGTCTCTTCGCCGGCGTCGAAATGAGCGTAGATTTCCCTGATCGAGCCGCCATAGGCATGGCTCAACGCGATCCGCCCCTTCCGCACATGCAGCACCCGCACTGGGGCGCCCGTCAGAAGATTGGCGATCAGGGCCTGGGGGGCTTGCGCAGCCGACGCGCCTGGCCATGCTCCCTCGCGCAGCGTGATCTTCGGTTCCAGCAGCCGCAAGGTATCGATGGTGACGCGTCCGCGTAACAGGTCGACAAGGTCGAGCGAGATCTTCGCCTCCTTGGCGATGAGCGATTGCATCAAAGGAAGGCGCGAGCTGTCCGTGAGCTCAAGCTCGCCCCGGACTGAGACATCGGGGAAGAAGCTGATAAGGACCGGTCCCGTGAACTTGACCTCGCCCCCGGTCCAGGACGACAGCTCGGCGGCGACGCGGTCCCCGAATCGGGACGTGTCGCCGATCAGCCTTGGAATGAGCGCAATGCCAAGAATGAGAACCGCAAGGAGCCCGAAGAGAAGCCATCTCCATGGCAGCTGGCTAGGCTTCATCCTCGTCCTACCACCCGTTCTGACGCAACCTCGAATCGAGGCTGGCCCCGCCTTCCAATTTAACCCCCAAAGCCCTGCACCTTTTAGCCCGATTGGCCAGAGATAGCGAGCCCGGGGCCTGGATTTTATCGACTTATCAAGAGTCCCGGGACCCCTCCCTTCGCACTGCTTGAGGTCAAGACTCGCTGGCTCATCACGGCCCCGGGCCGGCCTGCGACAATCATTCCGTGCAGGAACAGAACCGGTGCGAGGTCGCCACCACGATGGTCAGCGCCGACAGACCCGCCTCCTCATAGCGAGAGGCGAGTGTGAGAACCTGGGTGGCGAGGGTATCGAAGTTGAAGGGCCTGAGCAGCAGCGTTGCCGGCAGCTCTTTCATCGGATCCACGAAAACGAGAGGGGCGGCGGCGCCGAGTGCCGGCCGTAGCATGGGGGAGCGGGGCTGGGACGCCCGCGCCGTCCTGCGGGCTCAGCTTCGTTGCGTGTGGCGATCCCCGCGGGCTCCGTCCGCAGGTCGGGCGAGCGTGGCGACGGCCTCGGGCGACAGGAGCTGGTCCGCCTCCTGCAACGCGTCGGCAAAGGCGTTGGCGGCATCGATCACGGGCTCGACCAGGCTCGAGCCCGTGAGTGCAAGCGCACAGGCGCGCATCGCCGGGCAGCGGTGGTGCTGCGATGCCGCGATCAACGAGATTGCCATGCACTCGTCGCGGCAAAATCCGGCGCAGCCGAACGGGTAGTATTCGATCCTGCGCGAGGCGGAAGCGCGCACGGCCCTGACCCAGCAGGCGAGTTCGGTCACCGCGCGCTTGGCGCGTTCGGTGCCAAGCACCCGCGCATAGGCGTTCCAGCCGGTTTCCCAGCAGGCGATGTCGCCCGTGTCGCAGCCCGCAAGCCAGCAGCGGAAGCCGACCCCGACCAGCCACTCTGCCCCGCTGCAAGACTGCCGATGAGCTTGCACCCTGCCGACCCCTTGCCTGTCGATCTTGTTATGGATGCTCATCTCGTCCTCCTTATGAGCTCGGACCGTCGTCGAAGCCGATCTTGTCGACGAGCTCGCTCGCCTTTTTGCGTAAGCTCGCGATCTCGCTGAGCGAGCGGTCGTTCGTGTTCGGGAACAGGATATTGACGGAGTTCGCCCAATCCTTCTGCCCGGGCTCCTTATCGTTCTGGAGCATGACGCCCATGTAGTAGGTGTTGCCGACGGCGATATCGCATTCGCCTGCATAGAGGCTCTTGACCTGCATCCTGTCGTCGCCCACGGGCTTCCGCGCGAGATTGGCCTTCACGCCCTTGAGCCATTGCTCGGTCCAGGCATCGCCATGGGCCGCGAGCATCGAGGCGATCAGCGCGACGTTGCAGACGTGCTGGCCCGAGCGGATAGAAATCTTGCCTCGCCATTTCGGGTCGGCGAGGTCCTCATAAGTGATCTCATCGAGCTTCACCCGTTCCTTCGAGGCATAGACGACGCGGGCGCGACGCGAGAGCCCCCACCAGATCCCCTCCGGATCGCGATACGCCGCCGGGATCGCCTTCTCCAACGCTTCCGAATCGATGGTCTGGCCAATTCCTGCATCTTTCGCCTGCATCGGATTGCCGACATCGACCGTGAGCAGCAGGTCGGCGGGGCTATTGCGCTCCTCCGCGGCGATCCGCTCGATCAGGCCCTTCTCGGCAAAGATCACATTGACCTTGATGCCGGTCTTCTCGGTGAATTCCTTGAACAGGGGATCGATGAGGTAGGGCTGGCGGTAGGAATAGACATTCACTTCCCCGGCCTCTGCGGCGTCGGCGCCGTGGCCCAGGGGAGGCGTGATGGCAAGGGAGACGAGCGCGAACGCAAAGCCGCGCGCTAAAAGGGTTCGCATGCAGACCTCCAATAATCCGAGGTTCAAGGCCCCGGCATCGGACCTCACGCCCTCGCGGTACTCGCCAAAGCGCGTTTCTTCGCATACGGCGTCAGCCTGCGAAAAGTCAACGATAAAGTCTTGATTTCTTCGAACTTAGAAGGCTTCTAAGCTTCGCTTCTGTAGTAAAGACGCGACATAGTCAATATAGTGCACGAACGCCTATGTTAGTCCGCAGACGAGTAGCAATAGTAGCTGGGAATAATCCAGTCTTCGCGACCGCAGCGAAAAATGCTTTTGCTGCGGCGCCCTGCCGCACGCGGACCAGCCTTACGGCTCGACCAGCCGATCTTGTGGGAAGACGACGTCGGCTGAGGTGCCCGCGCCTCTGTTGCTGGTGAGTACGAGACGCGCCCGATTGGCGTCCACAAGCGCCTTGGTGACGGGAAGTCCGAGGCCGGTTCCGGTCTGTTTGCGCGGTGCGGTGTCGAGCTGGTGAAAGGGCTGCATGGCAAAGGCGATTTCGTCCTTGGTCATGCCCACGCCGTTGTCGTGCACGCGCAATCTGAGCTCGCGGTCTTCGACCAGCTTGGCCGAGACGATCACCTGGCCGCCAACGCTCGTGAACTTGATCGCATTTGAGAGGAGGTTGAGCAAGATCTGCTTAAGCCGCCGCCTGTCGGCGACGACCGCCGGTAAGTTGGGGGAAAGCGAAGTGCGGAGCAAGATGCGCTCGCGCTTGGCCAGCGGCTGCAAGCTGTTTACGCAAGCCTCGACGAGCTCAGGGACCTCTACGGCGGTGAAGTCGAGCTCGAACTTGCCGGCCTCGATCTTTGAAATGTCGAGGAGATCGTTGAGCAGGCTGAGAGCATAGAGACCGCTCTGATGAATGTCCTCCAGATAACCCTTGTAGCGCGCATTGCCGATCGCGCCGAGCCGCTCCTCGAGCATCAGCTCGGTGAAGCCTAGGATCGAGTTCAACGGCGTGCGCACTTCGTGGCTGACCTTGGCGAGGAAATCGAGACGCCGCGCCACCGAGACGTCTGCCCGTGCGGCGGTTGCCCCAGGCTCCGCAGGGGCCGAGGCTTCCGCGTCGGCCTCGGGAGAGTCGCTCCCCGGGTCGATAAGGCGGAGCAGCTCAAACTCATGCCCGAGGGGACTCGCCTCGAATTTGACCTTGAGGCGCCTCCGGCCACGGGTCAGCGCATCGACGGCGATGGTCCGTTCCCGTGCAGCGTCCGGCTCCGTGCGCAGAAGGGACCGTCCGCCCGGCAGGACGGCCTCGAGCCCGCCCGCCGCTCTCAACTCTGCATAAGAGCGGTAGCCGAAGGCATAGGCGAAAGCGGCGTTGGCATGGACGAGATCGCCATGTACGAGAATGCCGATGGCAGCCGGCATGGCCTCGAGCAACGCCTCGATGCCGACGCGGCTCAAGGCGAGCGTCTCGACGCCGAGGGCGCCTGCTGGAGAGAGCGCTCCCGGGCCGCGCAAGACACGTCCCTGCACGGCGCGGGCGATGTGCTCGAGCGCCTCGCGGTCCGCTTGCACCTCCACGCGATTTGTCTGCGCAGGATCTGACATGAATGAGCTTGCCGCGGCCGGCGCATGCCCCGGAACGTCTTTGGCCACGGAACGGGGCCAGCCGCTTGCTGCCGTGCTTGAGCTAGAGTTCGCGCCGCTGAAACAACTCATCCAATAAATTTAGGCAAATTGCGCGGCTTGCATAGCTCCAAAGCGCAACAGCCGTCCGCAAGGCAAAAAAATAAGCGGCTGGCGGCATTGCCCCCTTGTAGTGTTGCGATGCACAATTTATATATTGCATTGCACAATAATAGCGCCAGTCCATACCATGAGTGCTGCAGGACGTACCCCCAATCCAAGCGAGGTGACCCCAATGAGCAATCCTTATTCCCCCCAAGCCGCCGCCGAGCAGGCGCGCGATGCCTTCCGCAAAACCGCCGAGCAGCTCGAGAAGCTTTCGATTGATACCACCGTGCCCGAAAGCGTGCGTGCCCTCGCCGAGAAGACGGTGACGCAGACCCGCGAAGCCTATGAGCGCGGAAAGGATGCGCTGGAAGAGGCCGTGGACGCCCTTGAGCGGTCGTTCGACGCTGCGGGCCAAGGCGCTGCCGCCTTCAACCGCAAGCTGATCGACATCGCCCAGCGAAATCTCAATTCCGGCTTCGACCTCGCCAAGAGCCTGGCGGGTGCCAAGAACCTCGCCGAGATCGTCGAGCTGCAGTCGGCCTTCATCCGCCACCAGTTCGACGTGTTTGCCAATCAGGCGAGTGAGGTCCGTGCGCTGACCACCAAAATCGCGGCCGATGCGGCCGAGCCGATCAAGGCCCAGGTCACGCGTTCCATGGACACCATCCGCAAGGCGACCTGAGCTCGCTTAACCTCCCGCGAAGTGTCGCTCGCGGGAGAGATCTTAAGAATAGTGTTGCGTAGTCGGTGCGTCAGGCCCGGGCTTCGGCCCCGGGCCTTCGTTTAGAGTGACGTTGTTCCCTTGCGCGGGCTGATCGAGAGCCCGCTCTCGCGCTTGCAACCCATGTCGCCTGCGCATAGGTTCCCCGGCACGCTTCGCAAGCTGCCGCTGTAGCTCAGTTGGTTAGAGCGCTTGACTGTGGATCAAGAGGTCGGTGGTTCGAGACCCCCCAGCGGTACCAATCTTATCAGTAAGTTAGCGCAAGGCATCCGGTTAGGAACTCGTATAAGGCAACACCAAAGGCAACAATAACCTGACGGCTTCCTAAGGTCCAGGGCGCCCAGCCGCTGCTTCCGCAAGTAGATCTTGTAAGGCCGCGCGCCTCGCCTGATCAGGCGTAAGCACAGTCGAGGAACCCAGCGTCATCCGCCGAGTTGGTGAGCGCCGGCCGCCGCCGTTCGGCCGATACTCGGCGACGAAGGACTTGAACCTAGCCGGCGTAACCCGAAGGCCGAAACCAGCGAGCGTGTTGTCATAGAGGACGGTAGGGCGGCATCGACTGTCCTGGTCACCGCTCGGTCACCATCGGGCATCCATTTTGGCAATGAGTGCTGCCCTCCGAAGGCAGAGGTCGCAGGTTCGAATCCTGTCGGGTGCGCCAACATAATCAATGATTTAGTTCGTTTAGATTCGTTTGGTTGCAGACGATAGCTACCACATAGCTACCATCTACACTTGGCAATGATGCGGGGTGCCCTCCTCACAGCCCAGAGGCGGCGATGGAGGTGTTCGTCGAGTGGTCGGATGATCCTTACGTCAAGAATGGCCTGCCCGTGATTTTGGAGAGTGCGCTTCGAGTATTGGAGCGAGATCACGCATCGCGAAGCTAAGCAGGTCAGCATGAACATGAGAAATTTTATTAGCTAAGCGATTAATCCAAGCAGCAGACATCCGCTTTTCGCGGATGGTCCATTGAAACGGCTTTTGTCCGTAAGTGACGAGAAGCACTCTGGCTCCTTTTTTGGAGAGACCAAGATGCCTTTGAATTATTCCCCAAGTTGTGCGTGACGCGTGTGTCGAACAGTTGGCTTCCTTCAAGAGACCAGGAAGCATTTGGGCAATTGCTGTGGACGGGTGGAAGCAACTCATTGTCGAGAACGCTAAGTCGCGCGCCGTAGGGCGGGACGAAACAGACTATGGCTTTACGTCGCCCACCCCCGAAAAAATAAACGAGCTTTTTCACAAGACGATTGGGATCAAGAAGGCGTCGAATAAATGGTATTGGCGACGCCAGAGCGCTCAACGCTCAGAGGACCAACTTAGGGCCTTAATCAGGCTGCGCGGCAAAATCGTCCATAGGGTCTCGACTTCACAACCCATTCAACGAGTAGAAGCGTCCAGGGGGCGCCAGCTAATAGCGAGACTGGCTGAGCGCACCGACGCAACCTTGCGGGATTATCTCGAGAGCCTTACGGGGCAAGATCCCTGGTAACTATGCGAGAGGTAGCTTGCTCTGCCTCTGCGGCGGTGGGTCCGTTAATGGCTACTTACATCCGCTCAATCTTGCCATCCGAAGCTTTGTGGGGCGAAGCCGGTGCTGTTCTCCGTTCTGCGAGGGTTATCTTGCCCTGAAGCTCCTCATTTTTTGTGCGACCCTTCTCCCCGTAGTGAATCTCACGATGGCAGGAGGGGCAGACGGCACCGACCGAAACGGGATGGTCTGGTCCGCCATCGGCAAGGCGGCGTGTGTGATGAGGCTCAAGGTAAGGCTCACCATTTGAGCGCCTGAACGGGGCTGGCTCATCGCAGCTTTCGCAGATGCCTCTAGCCCGCTTGAGCACATAGGCTCTGACACTCGCGCTTCTTTCGATATAACTCCGCCGGCCTTCCCTTCGCTCAGGGTCATCAACGGCGTCTTCAATGGCTCGGCGGCGGAGCTCTTCTAAAGACCTGTCGCGGAGTTGAGCAGTGGCTTGTTCGATCTCGGGTTCCTCGCCGGACGCTGCGGGTCGCAAATGGAAAATGATAACCCGACGCGATGCTCCGGTCTTATCCGGCGCACTCGCATACTCAAACCCGTCACAGGCAAAATATCCCACGAAACGATAGCTGCCAGCTTGGCGGAGCTTTTCGAAGAGGAGCAGATCACGGCCGTTACTGATGTGATCACGTACGGAAAGATTTCCACGAGCAAACTCCATGTCGCCGACCTGGCCTTCGCCGGTGTAAGCGAAGATCCCGTCATCGCGGGGTCCGTCTCGATATCCGTATTGGTCCCCAGTTTCTCCCGTGAAGAGAAAAATCAGCGGCGCTGATTTTGGCGTCGAGATACCGCCTTGCCGCTGGCCACCGTAAACGTCGTGAATGTCACGGACGCGATTGTAGACGCCGCCGGGCTCGAAAGTCGGCACGCTGGCGATCTGCTGCTCGTCGGGACCTCTTATATCGAAGCCGAGTTCGCGAAGCCGGCCGACAGCGGCTTCTTCTCCGCCGCTAAATGCATCCGAAGTCAGCGGAGCATGGCCCGGCAGATATTGGTGCGCGACGCCAGCGATGGCCTTACTGTCATAGGCCTTATCCTTGTGAACAAGGAAGTAGCCGCGGGCCTTGCCGAAACCGTAAGTGCTGAGAAAGGAATCTCGTCCGAGTCGGTCGAACTCGGCGATTGCCTGGCGCACAGCCTCGGGCGTTAGATCCGTTAGCGACATGCCCCCGCCCCATAACATCGGCCTATATAGTAGCATGGTTCCTGGCGGCAGCGCTGCGGCGGCGCGGTCCATCCTAATCAAGCCCCCTAGCATGTGCCTAGC
Organism: uncultured Alphaproteobacteria bacterium; assembly: GCA_963804515.1. Taxonomy (GTDB): domain Bacteria; phylum Pseudomonadota; class Alphaproteobacteria; order Rhizobiales; family Methyloligellaceae; genus Methyloceanibacter. The sequence goes on from CAWDQR010000003.1 coordinate 319,837, forward strand.
TTTTCGACCAAGCTGAAGCGGCTCTCAAACCGCGCCGGCTGAGCCAGCGTTTAGGTGATCTTGGTGTCGGCCCCCGCAACGAGTGCGCTGTCGCTGAGCGCCGCCATTACTAGGATCCTACAGTCCAATGACTGTTGCAGGCACCTAGCGGAGACCAAACGTAGCTGCAATGTCTGAACCCTCACCATTACCTTCCGAAGCAGTCAACTCGGCCTTGGATATCCGGAGTGACCCGACAGGGGCGGTGGACCAATCCGAGGCGGTGATGCCCTGGGGATCGCCGACGCTCCCCCTAGACAGCGACGCTATGTTCCATGCTTTGGAGCAGGGTTTCCGTATAGAAATGATTGCCACCTTCCGGCCGGACTTGGTTTGCTGCGCAGCGGATCAGCGGCTGACAGATGTGCTTCAAGAAAAGAGCTTGAGAAAATTCGATCACCTACCGGTCGTCCGCACCGAAGGGTCCCACATCATAGTCGGTCTTCTCGATCGCCTTGAAGCTGCCGAACAATGGTCGGGAGCGGTGGGTCCCGATACTGTCGCAACGGCGATGCATAGACTTGACGAGGAAATCCTCGTTTCAGGAGATACCGCAATCTTGACATTTCTCGAGCACGCAGATGAGCGGCCTTGTCGGCTCGTTCTTCAGAAAGATCATATCGACGGAATTGTCACGATCGCCGACCTGCAGAAACTACCGGTCCGCGCCTTGCTGTTCCTGCTCGTTTCTCACGTCGAGCTTCTACTCGCCGAGAATATACGGCGCGTAGTCAACTCCAACGTAGAATGGCTTTCGGCATTGTGTCCAAAGCGGCGTGAGAGCGTGGAAGCGGCCTGGCAAGAGCTGAAACGAGCGAACATGGAGATCAATCGGCTGTCAGCATCACAGTTTTGCGATAAGAGAGAGGCGCTGGTGCGGTTCGTACATTTGCCTGATCTGAGCCCGAACCAGGCCCGCCAACAGCTTATGAAGATCGAGAAGATGCGGAACGAAGTCGTGCATGCAGTGGAGTACGCTCATGACCGAGCATCGGCATACAAAACGATCAGGCGCGCTTGCTTGGCGCGGTATGGATCGATCGACTAAGCAAAAAACTTCGCTGCGCATAACTGCACCAAAAGCTCCATCTTGAGTTCCTTCGGCCGCTCTGGCCAGATACTTCACTATCCATTGAACACGGCAGCCCATTCACCCATGCTGCGCCGCCGGGCGGGCCTGTCCTTAAGACCCGATAGCAGCGCAAGCCGCAGACCAGACGCCTTGAGACCCTCGAGCGCCGCCATTGCCAAAATCCTACAGTCCAATGGTTCGTTGCGTGCGCCTGACACCTTCGCCCACACGCGGCGCGCCACGCCCTTATGGTATTTGCGCACGGGCCTCTCGCTGGTGATGCCCCCGTAATAGTCGATCCCGCGGCCTATTGGGAAATGACAAAACCCGGCGCCGGGCTCATCGATGCGCAGCCGCGCCAGGAAAGCGTCCTTGAGGCTGTCGACGCCGACGAGATAGAGCGGCGTGACGCGGTTTTTACCGACGCGCACCGGCCGGCGCGGCCACGGCGGCATGCTGGGACGGGAGGCGCCTTTGCAGGCCCATATGCTGCGCGCCTGCTTGTCGCGGACGAAGTTGTAGACCGCAACGGTGTTGTGGCCGCCGCTGTCGATGCAGGCGGCACGGATGCGCAATTGCCTGCCCAATTCATGTAGCACGCGCTCGCGCAACAAGGCATCCAGTTACTCCCAGAGTTCCCGCCCGCTAGGGTCGCCGTAAAGGACGCGATAATCGAGGCTCCAGCTCTCGTCTCCCAGACCGAAGCCAACTAGCTCGACCTCGATACGATCATCTTGAACGTCCACGCCTGCTGTCACTATGGCGACGCCTTGCGGCGCATTCTCGTAGCTCTCGGCCCGCGCTGCCAGCCAGCCCACCGCAACCGGCTGCGCTGCCACATCCTCATACGGCTCGCCGAGCATGAGGTTCTGCCACGCCTGCATGCGGGGCGGATCATTGCGAGCCGCACCATGCTCGATCGCCACCTCGGCCCAGGTCAAGAAGGGCGAGTAAAGTGCCGAAAGGTGAAAGCTCGCCGCGCGGCCATCGCCCTCAGCCGTCACTTGCCATCGCCCTTCGGCGAGCAGGCGCGGCTTGTCGTGCTCCTGCATCACGCCACCGCATGTCTCGCAAGCCAGATAGGCTTCGATGCGCTTTCCTTCCGGCCAACGGATGTTCTTCCACTCGATTGGGGCCATGTGGCCGCAGTGTAGACACGGCACATGAGGCAGTGGGGCCTCGGCATCGGCCGGCGCCCTTTTTGCTATAACCTTCGGGGCGCACAGGAACCGAGAAGCAGGAGGGCTAAGATGAGAGAAGATCAAACGGTCACCATGCCGCCGTCAGCGACACCTGAAAGCGCGGCCTTGTCGCTTCTCCAGCTAATAGCGAGGGCCGAAGGAAAGTTTTTCGATTCAGGCGGTCACCCGGCCAATACTGATCGCCTGGAGACCTATGCCGAGTGCCTATCGACTATCCGTGGGGTGCAAAGCCTGAAGGCGCCGCGCTCAAAATAGCTGGAATTCCACCTATTACCCAACCTCGGAGAAAATCTCGCCTAGATCGCCTAAGGGGCGGCTTCGGCCGGCGCCCTTGCTCTTCTCAAGCTCCGACTAGGCGCCCAGTGACTTGACGCCAGCCCTGTTCATCGGCGTCGGCTTCGGCTGGCGCCCGCAGGGGACCCGAGCCCGCTTAATGTGCTGGTTTATAGTTCCGCCAGGGATACCAACCTTGGCAAGGAGCGCACCTGCAGGCTTTATTGTGAAACCGGTCACACACCTTTTTCTGCCCTATCTCGCACTCGCCCGGCAATCCCGGTAGCCAACACCCCGCTTTCTCTACCAAGGAATAGTTCGTCGCGGGGTGCAGAGTTGCAGCGCCGGTCAACGTCGTAGCCTCGGCGCTCCAACCTAAGATTCCGGCAAGCAGGAGCGCTGCCGTCCCTGTGAGCCCAATAACTAGCTTGCGCATGTCAAATCCCCCTTATGCCCTGAAGCCGCGATGCCCGTTAGATTATTGGATCTTTTAGGCGCTTATGAGGACAACAGCCGTGCCCAATGGGATCCTCGGTAGGCTTGGGCCGGCCTCCCATTTGCTTAGACCCCTCTGCCAGCGTTCCTCGCAGGTAAATTCGAGAAAGTAAGTCGCCAAAGCTCGCTTTCGGAGCCTTACTGGGGTTGGTCTCCCCTTTCGCCGCATGTCTGATTATGAGTAGTGCGAGCTTTGCCTTCAGCTCAGGGTCATCTTGCCCGGCCTCAGGCGGCCAGACGACATTCTTCCCACCCTTGCACAATCCTCCGTCTGGTGATTTCTGGAAGCCGCGCAGGCGCATCATCAATCAAGTGATCTATGACCGATTTTACAAAAACGGCTCTCGCCTCATCCGGCATGAGCGGAAGGAGATAACTGAGCCTCAACACGAGATCCGCCGCCCCGGGATCGACGTGTTTTCCTTTTCATAATTGGCGATAGTCTGATCGCTAACCCGCATTTTTCGGGCTAGAGCGGCTTGCGTCATTCCTAGCTGCTTGCGCAAAAACCTCAGCTCTACTCCGCGCATGGGCTCCGCCTTTTCAACAATGCGGAGGCTGATTGTACGGTGCCCTTTAAATTCCTGATGGTGAACCGGGCCCCATACTCAGGGTCGTGCTCGAAGGTCACCCCATTCAAGAGGTAAAGGTTAGGCAGCCCAACAGCGGTCAGGTGATGGGCTCGTGAAAGGGCGCTAGGTCATGGGTCTATCCACTCCACAGTTGTAATGATGAGGCGAATTTCTCTCACTACGACTGGTGAGAAGGCAAGCAAATCAAGGCATGCATTTCGCCATTGTGGATTGACTTGAAATAGGGTGAAAACCTATGGCATTTTACTGTGGATCAAGGTCGGAGGTTCGAGATCCCCCCAGCGCCACCAATTCCTTCAAGGGTTTAAGGCCCTCACCGTCAGCCAGAGGGGCGCCCATTCTAGGGCTCAGCGTTGGTTCAATCTTTGAGCATTTGCGTGTCCAAAGTGTCACAGCTTTCCGTCGCGAATCCGCTATAGTCATAGCCTGAAATGCGACGAGGAACGGGGGATTGATCCATGCGTGTCTTTCTGGCTTGCGCCATTATCATCACCGCTGCGCTTGGACTTGGAGGCTGCTTCCACCACGAGCAGGCAGTGGCCTCGCAGCCGCTCAAATAGCTTGGGCGGCCGCTGCTGGGCATGATCGAAACGACGACTGAGCTAGGCGCCTAACTTCTACCTCTCCTGCAATTGCCAGCCTCGGTCGGGCGCCCCTCGGCCGGGGCTTCTTGCGTCTCTTGCCGATGCGCATTTGAGGGGCGCCGACTTCAGCCGGCGCTCTTTTTGGCGGTCCAAGTGAAAGCGCCGGATCGCTTCGGCCCTTCGATCGGATGCGCCTAGCTTGGTTGCTTGGCGGGCACCCACTGACCGCGCTCCCGGTCATAGGAGTAGCCAGGGGCGCTCTGTAGCGCTTCTTTCGTGGCGTTCATGACGAGGTAGGTATCGCCGTTTTTCCCTTGTAGGGCGAGCGTGTTGAACGGGACCGCGACATCCTTTTCGCCAACTCCGAGCAATCCGCCCACGCCGACGATCACGGCAGTCACATTCCCATCTTTGCTTAACAGCACGTCCTTGACGTGCGCCGATCTTGTTGTTCTGCAAGTCATAGACATCTTGCTTGTAATAGTTGCTGAAGGTGACGGAGTCACCAGGCACGGTCGTCAGTGCGATGGCTTCCTGCGCCGCGAAGCAAGGCGCGGCAATGCCGGCTCCGGCGAGAAAAAGGGCAAGCGCGGTTCTTGGAGCAAAGTTTTCATGGGCATCTCCTGATGGGTCCGATTGGGTACGGTTCGTCAGGGGGTTCAACTCGGAAACTGGCCCACTGTTCCAGTGCAACGGCATGACTGATAGAACGCACCGATGGCCGCCCGCATCCTCTACGTCGTCACCGAGGACTGGTACTTTCTCTCCCACCGGCTGCCCATGGCCCGGGCGGCGAGAATGGCGGGCTATGAGGTCCATGTCGCGACGCGCCTGAACAGCGGCAAAGCGGCGATCGAGGCGGAGGGTTTCACCCTCCATGCGCTGTCGTGGCGCCGCGGCAGCCTCTCGCCCCTGCACAGCATCGCCGGCGCGATGGAGCTTCGAAAGCTGCTGCGCACGCTTAAGCCGGACATTCTCCATAATGTGTCGCTGAAGCCCGTGCTGCTCAGTTCGGCGGCAAGCCTCGGTCTCTCAGACATTGCCGTGGTCAACGGCCTTACCGGGCTCGGCACCCTGTTCGTCGGGGAGCACCGGGCGAGCGGGTTTACCCGTCCCGCCGTGCGCGCTGCACTGAAATTTCTGCTGAAGCGCCCGAACAGCCGGACCATCGTGCAGAATCCGGACGACCGCCGCTTCGTTCTTGAGCTCGGCGTGCCTGAGGCGAGCGTGGATCTGATTCCAGGCTCCGGCGTCGACACCGCCCATTTCACGCCGCTTCCCGAGCCGCCGCCGCCCGTCACCGCGGCCTATGTCGGGCGCATGCTCGCCGACAAGGGCGTGCTGACGCTCATCCAGGCGTTCTCGCTCGCCACCGCGCGCGGGGTTCCGCTCCAGCTCTTGCTCGCCGGCGATTGCGACAAGGAGAATCCGGGGTCGCTCGCTCCCGAGCAGCTCAGGGAGTTTGCGTCCGCCTTCGGCATTCACTGGCTCGGCTACGTTACCGACATCCGCGAGGTTTGGGCCAAAGCGCATTTCGCGGTGCTTGCCTCCCGCCGCGAAGGCTTGCCGAAAAGCCTGCTCGAGGCGGCGGCCTGCGGGCGGCCGATGGTCGCGACCGATACACCCGGCTGTCGGGAGATCGCGATTGCCGGCGAGACGGCGTTGACAGTGCCGGTCGACGACGCGCCGGCTCTCGCCGATGCCATGGCGAAGATGGCGAGCGATGCAGAGATGCGGGAGGCCTTCGGCGGACAAGCGCGGGCGCTGGTGGAAGCCAAATTCTCCGCCGACGCCATCGGCCGGCACATTGTCGAGCTCTATCGGTCACTGAAGCCGGCCTAAGGATTTTCGGCCTAACTGAATCGTCATGCCCGGCCTTGTGCTTGGCATCCACGTCTTGAGGAACTAACATGATCGAAACGTGGCCAGCCATGACGGAGAGACGAGATGCGGCACAAGCATTCGAGTTCATCCGTCTCGACCTAGGGACGCATCATCTTGGCGATGCCGTCCGGCGTCTTTATGCGCCGCGACCAGCCGAGCCTTGCGAGCTTGGCGGCGTCGATGACGAAGCTGCCAGACAGCCGCTCCCATTCGGCCTCCTTGCCGAAGGTGGCCATCAGGCGCTTCACCGCGCCTGTCGGCACGCGGATGAGATGCGGGGACCGCCCGAGCCCCGCACGCATCGCGGTGACGAGCTCGGCAACGCTGATCGGCTCGGCATCGGCCGCAAGGAAAATCTCGCCTTGCGCGCGCGTCGAGGTCAGCACGAGTTCGATGGCCGAGGCGAGGTTCTCGAGCGCGAGCAACGAGCGCCGGTTGTCAAGGCTCGCGAAGGGAAGCGGCATCGGCGTCTGCGCGAGCGTGGCGAGGTTCGCGATATTGCCTTTGACGCCTCTGCCATAGACCACTGCCGGGCGGAGGACGGCGAATCCCACGCCGCTCGCTTCAAGCAAGCGCTCGGCCTCGAGCTTGGAGCGGCCGTAAGCATCGGTGGGTTGCGGCGCGTCTTGCTCGGTGATCACATGGTCGGCGGCGAGCCCCGCTTGCGCCCGCACCGAGGAGATCAGCACGAAACGCTCGATTTGGCCGCGCGCGGCTTGCGCAAGCTCCCCCACGGCGTCGGTGTTGATGCGCCGGTAGAGATCGTCCGGCAGCATTCCCGGCGCGTGGGCGATGCCGGCGAGATGCACGATATGGCTGACGTCCTTGAGGAGCCGCGACCAATCGGCCGGTGTTCTGAGGTTGGGCATCGCCACACGCTGCACGCTTTCCGTCGCGCTTATTGACGCCGGATCGCGCGACGCGGCGCGGACCTGCCAGCCCGATGTGGTGAGCGCGCCGACGACATGGCTGCCGATGAAGCCGGACGCTCCGGTGACGAGGACCCTCCGCGTCGCTGCTGACGGCGTCACCTGGCGCCTCGCGCCAATCGATAAAGCACATATCCCGTGACGAGAGCGCCAAGCGCGAGCAGCAGCAGGTCGGCGATTGCCGAGCGGGCGATCACCGCGGCGATCGCCAAAGCGGCGAGTAGCAAGCCAAGCAGAAAGATCCGCGCGGTCACCTGCGGCGCGGTCAGCCCGTTGATCACGGCGCGCTGGTAAAAATGCGAGCGGTGCGCGCTGAAAATCGGCTCGCCGTTGAAGGCCCTGCGGAGCAGCGTCAGCGTCGCATCGGCGATGGTGTAGAGCGCGAGCAGCAGCGCCGCAGCAAGATTGGTGCCTGCCACGAAGATCAGCATGAAGGCGAGCAGGAGCCCGATCGGCAAGCTGCCGGCATCGCCGAGAAACACTTTCGCAGGGTGCTTGTTGAAGACGGCGAAGCCGAGCATGCCGCCGAGTAGCGCGAGCGCCAGAAAGCCAATGCCCGCGGGAACGGCACCGAGCGCCTGAAGCACCGCCACGCCGAGCGTTATCGGCACGACCTGCGCCACGGTGATCCAGTCGATGCCATCGAGGAAGTTCACGGCGTTGACGAGCCACACGGTGCCGAGCACGAGCAGGGCCCGTTCGAGCAGGAAGGGAAGGACGCCGGGAAAGAGTCGCAAGCTCTCCGGAAGACTGGCGACCATGATGAAAGCGGCGAGCATCTGGCCGGCGAAGCGCCACGAGACCGGGAGAGCGCGGGCATCGTCGGCGAGCCCAAGCACGGTCAAGCCGAGAGCGGCGGCAAGCACCGGTGCGAGCGAAGGGCCGCTTTCCGCCGACGCCTGGATAAGCCACGCCGCGGCTGAGATGACGAGCAGGGCGACGATGACGGCGACCCCCGCGCCCTGCGGCGTCGCGACCGCGTGCGAAGACCGCGCATTCGGATGGGCGAGAAGATAGCGGACCAGCAGCGGCTTCAGGATGAGGATCAGCACGCTAGCGAGCGCCGCGACGGCGCCCACGACGGCAATTGCAAGCGCGAGCTCACTCCCTTGCATTGCCTCAGTGCAGCGTGGGCGAGATTGGCTGCCACTCCTCCTTGGGCGTCGCCGGGTGTCCGGCAGTCCCCGGCATATAGCCCTCGACGGTGGCGCGCAGCATGTCTTGCAGCTCAGCCTCGTCGTGTTTCTGGATCGCGTCGTCGAGGCGCTCGAGCGCCGTGGCAAGCTCTGCATAGACCAGGAACGGCTCTGAGTTCTTGAAGATGCGTGGGTGACTCGTGCCGGTCGTGTTCTCGCCGATCAGCAGCTCCTCGTAGAGCTTCTCGCCGCGCCGGAGCCCGATATATTCGATGGCGATGTCGCCTTCGGGGCGGGTGTCGTCACGCACCTCAAGACCGGAAAGGCGGATCATGGTGCGCGCAAGATCATCGATCTTCACCGGCGTTCCCATGTCGAGCACGAAGACCTCGCCGCCGCTCGCCATGGCTCCGGCCTGGATGACGAGCTGGGCCGCTTCGGGGATGGACATGAAATAGCGGATGATCTCCGGATGGGTGACGGTTACGGGGCCGCCGGCTTGGATCTGGTTGCGGAAGCGCCGCACCACCGAGCCCGATGAATCGAGAACATTGCCGAAGCGCACCATGGTGAAGATCGTCCCGGCCCCGCGCGGCTCGGCCAGCGCCTGCAGGATCAGCTCGGCGAGCCGCTTGCTTGCGCCCATGACATTGGTGGGACGGACCGCCTTGTCGCTGGACACGAGCACGAAGCGCCCGACGCCGAGCTCCTTGGCGGTCTCGGCCAGCGCCAGCGTGCCAAGGGTGTTGTTCTGCACGCCGGCAAAGGGGTTCATCTCGACGAGGGGGACGTGCTTATAGGCGGCGGCGTGATAGATCACCTCGACGTCGAAATTGCCGATGGTGCGGGCGACGAGTTTGCGGTCGAGGACCGAGCCGAGCACCGGCACGATCTTGGTGTCCGCCGGGATTGCCGCGTCCGCCGCTTGCGACCTTCGCCGCTGGAGCTCCTCGATCTCCAATTCGATCTCGTAAAGCGCCACCTCCGACAGCTCGAACAGGATCAGCGCCTTCGGTCCAAGCTCAAGCAGCTGGCGTGTCAGCTCCGATCCGATGGAGCCCCCGGCGCCGGTGATCATAACCACCTTGTCTTTTATGTGGGCGGTCAAAAGCTCAAGCTCGGGAGCGACGGGATCGCGTCCGAGCAGGTCCTCGACCTCGATCGGGCGCAGGTCGCTCACCTCGACGCGGCCGGAGGCGATCTCCTCCAATGCCGGCAGGGTCTTCACCACGACGGGAAAGGGCTCCAGCGCCCGGATCGCGGCGCGGCGCTCGCTGCGGAGCGCCGAGGGCATGGCGAGCAGCACCTCCTTGACGTTCTCGGTGGTGATCACCTTGCCGATCTTGCCGGGCCGGAGCACCTTGACGCCATGCACCACTTGGCCCGCGAGAGACGGGTTGTTGTCGATGAAGGCGACCATGTTGTATTGGCCGGTCTCGTTCAGGGCTCGGAGCAGCTGAATGCCTATGGTGCCGGCACCATAGATAATGACGTTCTTGCGCTCGTCGAAGCGGACCGGCTTGTGCTGGGGCGCGGCCCGCAACAGCAATGAGGCCGCCCACTGCCGGCTGAGGCGAATGAGGCCCGCGGCGATCAGGCCATAGATCACGACCACCGAGCGCGGATGCCCCTTGATGCCCGACAGGAGCACGAGCAGCGCCCAGACCAGCACGGCGATGATCACCGCGACATAGATGCGCGTGGTGCCCTCCGGCCCGATAAAGCGGGTTACCAGCTTATAGAGACCGCGGAAATGGAAGGTGATGACGCCGATGATGGGCGCCGCGGCGAACAACACCACCATGCCAAAGGATTCCGGCACATAGAACTGGCTCAAGCGCAGCGAGTAGGCAGCCCAAAGCGCGATGGTGAGCATCGCAATGTCGTTGATAATGAGGATGGTTCGCTTGAACCAGCGGGGCCGCTCGATGAGCCAGACGGCTGAACGCATTTAAGGATCACCCCGTATCGGCCCCGCGGCCGGACCCCGGAAAGCTCTTGGCGCCAAGCTTTTGACCTGGGTGCGCCGCACCATAGCCGATGCCCGGCGCGAACGGAAGCACTGCCGGCGCCCTCCGACGGGCGAAGACCCGAATATAGGTCGGTTTTCGGCCTCCCTAGCCCACGATCACCACATGCAAATGCTTCGGTCCATGGGCACCCCTGACGATGGTCTGCTCGATATCGGCGGTGCGCGAGGGGCCGCTGATCATGTTGACGGTCCGCGGCAGCGTGCCCGCGCCAAAAAGCGCGCGCAAAAGGTCGAAGGCCTCTTCGTAGCAGCCGACGATATCGCTCGAGCGGATCAGGATGGTGTGAGCCTCGGGGAGAAAGCTCAGCGTCGTCGGATTGTCGGCTCCGGAGACGAGGAACAAGGTGCCAGTCTCTGCCGCCGCAGCCACCGCGCGCGACAGCGCGGCCCTGTCCTCTGCCTCGGCAGCACCGAAACGTCGCTCGAGCTCCGGTGCCGCGTCCCAGGGGAGCGTCCCAAGCACCGGATCGGTGCCCATCCGGAAGCAGAGAGGCAGGTCATGGGCGCGGAGAGCCCAAGCGACGGCGCGGACCGCATCCTCCGGTGTCGTGGCGCGTGTCACCTTGGCACCTTGGCTGGCAAGCATCGCCTCAAGCAGCTCGATGCACGCCTCGGGACTCTGCAGCGCCCGCGCCGGGATCGTCCCGCGCGGGTGGCGCCGAAGCCTGTCCTCGACCGCGGCCGCGCGCGTGCCCTCGGCGCCTGATACCACAAGTGCCGCGCGCACGCGCGACAGCACCGCAGCGCGGCCCTGGTCGGGCGCGCTCATCGGTCCCTGCTCCTCCTCCGTTCCGCATAGAGCGCATGGAACGTTTTGCCCTCCGGCGCAGGCAGGTCGCGGGTTCCCGTCCAGGCTCCCGCGAAGGGCAGCGAGCGAAAGCGGCCTTGGGCCCCCGCGAGCCGCGCCAGGAGAGGTGCCACGGCACGGCCAAGCGCGTGGTAGAGTAGCGGGCGCTTCGCCGCGAAGGCCCACAGCTTCAAGGCAAAACGCTGCGCCAAGGGCGGGTCGCCGCGCTCGAAATCGCGCTCCCGCCACTTCCGCATCAGCGAGGGCAAGGGGATCGCCATGGGGCAGACCTCCTCGCAGCGGCCGCAAAAGCTCGAAGCATTTGGGAGGTCCCGCGCGTGATCGATGCCGGCGAGCGCGGGCGTCAGCACGGCGCCCATGGGCCCCGGATAGAGCGAGCCGTAAGCGTGGCCGCCGATGGTGCCATAGACCGGGCAATGATTGAGACAGGCCCCGCAGCGAATGCAGCGGAGCATGTCCTGGAAGTCCCCACCCAGCATCTCGCTCCGGCCATTGTCGAGCAGCACGACGTGATAGGAGCGCGGCCCGTCCGGGTCGCCGCGGCGGCGCGGACCGGTAGCGAACGTGGTGTAGCTCGTGATCTCCTGGCCGGTGCCTGACCTCGCGAGCAGGCGCAGGATGGTGCAGGCATCCTCGAGCGTCGGCACGATCTTCTCGATCGAGGCGATGACGATGTGCAGGCGCGGCAGCGTCTCGGTCAGGTCGCCGTTCCCCTCATTGGTGACGATGATCGACGAGCCCGTTTCGGCGACGAGGAGGTTTGCGCCGGTGATGCCGACGTCCGCCGCGATGAACTTCTCGCGCAGCACGGCGCGGGCTTCTGCCACGAGGTCCTGCACGCTGCCGAGAGGCCGCTCCTTCGGCAGGCCGCCATGGGCGCGGGCGAAATCCTCCGCGATCTCCTCCTTGTTGAGGTGGATCACCGGAGCGATGATGTGGCTCGGAGCCTCGCCCCGGATCTGGATAATGTGCTCGCCGAGATCGGTCTCAGCCACCTCGATGCCGCCGGCCTCAAGATGGGCGTTGAGCCCGATCTCCTCCGACACCATGGACTTGCCCTTGGTGACGAGCTTCGCGCCGGCGCCTTTGCAAAGCCGAAGCACGATGTCGCGCGCGTGCCCCGCCGTCGGCGCGAAATGCACCTGCCCTCCGCTCTCGATGACCTTGCGCTCATAGGCTTCGAGATAGAGGTCGAGATGCTGAAGCGTGTGATCCTTGATTGTGCGGGCCTCAGCGCGGAGCCTATCGAACTCCGGCAGCTTGGAGCGCGCGAGCGCCCGCTTGACGATGAAACCCCGTTTGACGTTGAGAAGCGCCCGCTGCAGCTTCGCATCGGCAAGCGCGCGCGCGGCGCCTTGCTTGAAGGTCTGCGGTGAGGAGTCCTCGGAAGCGCCCGCCAACTCGGCTCACCCCATTTTCCGGGCTTGGCCGATGGCCGGAGCCTCGGTCATGCCGGCAAGCACCTCGGCGACGTGACGGCATTCGATCGCCAAATCCTCGCGGGCGAGCTTGCCGGCAATGTGGAGAAGGCAACCGAGATCGCCGGAGAGCACGCAAGTGGCGCCGGTTCTTGCGATGTTGCGGACCTTGGCCTCGACAATGGCATTGGCGATGTCTGGATATTTGACGGAGAAGGCGCCGCCGAAGCCGCAGCAGACTTCCGTCTCCTCCATCTCGGAGAGCCTGAGCCCGCCGATGCTCGCGAGCAGCCGTCTTGGCGCATCGCGCACCTCGAGCTCGCGAAGGCTCGAGCAGGAATCGTGATAGGTGACCTCTCGGGCAAAGCTCGAACTCGATTTCAGCGATGCCGAGCACCTCGACGAGGAAGCTCGTCAACTCGAAACTCTTGGCGGCGAGCGCGCATGCCCGGGAGGCAAAAGCGGGATCATCCGCCAAGAGCTCCGGGTAATGCGCCTTTAGCATGCCGGCGCAGGATCCCGAGGGGGCGACCACGTAGTCGAAGCGCTCGAAGGTCTCGACCACTTGGCGGGCGATCGTTTTCGCGTCGGCGCGGTCGCCGGAATTATACGCGGGCTGGCCACAGCAGGTCTGGCTCGCCGGCACCTCCACCTTTCCGCCTGCGTCTTCAAGCAGCTTGATCGCGGCGAAGCCGACGCTCGGCCGGAAGAGGTCGACGAGGCAGGTGACGAAGAGACCAACCAGGGGACCGTCCCGCGTTTCGCTTGCAGCTTGCGTCATCTCGCCCTTCACGCTTAACGCTCGGTGGTGGCCGGAGAGGGAGTCCCCGATGTAGCATCGGCGGAGGGGAGTAACCAGCGACAGGGAGGAGGGGGCGTGCCAGGGAAGCGCGGAGCCATAGGTCTCGCCGTTTGCTTGCTGCTGGGGCAGCTCGCAAGGCCGGCAGCGGCGGCGGAGCCTCTACATCTCGTCATGCCCATCGTCTATGGGACCCACCTGCCGGGGCTTGGCGAGCCCGCGGCAAGACTGGCCAACCTCGTCAAGCAGCTCTCTGGCGGCACGCTCGAGCTCGACCTGAAGCAGCCGGGGGACGGCACGCAACCGCAAGAGATCCTCGACAAGGTCTCGCGCGGCACCGTCGATGCGGGCTTCGCTACGGCGAGCTTCTGGGCGGCGAAGATCCCAGCCGCAGCCCTGTTCGCGGGCTTCCCCTTCGGACCCGACGCCAAGGGCTATGTCGACTGGTTCTTCGCCGGCAACGGGCTCAAGCTTTACCAGGAAATGTACGACCAGGCCGAACTGCACGTCCACGTCATGCCTTGCGCCTTCGGCGGTGCCGAGACCTCTGGCTGGTTTGCCAAGGAGATCCGCGGGCCGGACGACCTCAAGGGATTGCGCATGCGCATCTTTGGCCTTGGCGGTCTCGTCATGGCTCGGCTTGGCGCCACGACGGTGCTCGTGCCCGGCGGGACGCTCGCGGCAGCCTTCGACAAGCACGAGATCGATGCCGCGGAGTTCCTCACCCCCGCCGTCGATCTGCGCCAGGGTCTGCAGGATCACGTCAAGCTGATCTATGTGCCGGGCTGGCACCAGCCAGAGACGGTGCTCGAGCTCCTGATCAATCAGGACCGCTGGAATAATCTCAACGAACAACAACAAGCGCTGATCGAGACGGCCTGTCGGGCGACCCTGCTGGAGACCCTGGCCGAAAGTCCACGCCTTCAGGCCGACGCCCTTGCCGAGCTTGCTGCCAAACACGGGGTCCGTATCGATACCTGGCCCGACGCGGTGCTGGCGGCCTTGCGCGGCGCCTGGGACGAGGTGGCGAAGGAGGAAGGCGACCGCGACGTCTTCTTCAAGTCGGTGCTAGAAGACCTCGACCACTTCCGGGCCCAAAGGCCAAGCCCGTCCGGGTCGTCCGCCGCGTCGTCAGCGCCTTGAGGGGGGTGCATGGCTCACTCGCGGCTCCACGCCGGCCGCGAGTGGGCTGACGCGAGACGTTTTGGCGGCTATTGCGAGAATGTCTTCAGATAGGCGATGACGTCCGCGCGCTGACCTGCGTCGGGAATTCCTTGAAATGCCAATGCCATCGAGGAATCCGGGATCATCGCCTTGGGATCGGCGATCCACTTGTCGATATTCTCCTCGGTCCAAACCCAGCCGGAGTCTCCGAGTTTCTTCATTCCAGCGGAATACATGCCGTAGTCGGCAATGCTGGCAGCCTTGCGCCCGACAATGCCGTTCAGCTCCGGCCCCACAAGCGTCTTGGCGCCAGGACCCACCTGATGACAGATTCCACATTTGGCGAAGACTTCTTTACCCTTGGCGGCGTCGCCTCCGGCAAAGGCCGATCCGCTCAGGGCCACGAGCGCTCCTGCACAAACCGCTACACTCAGCACCTTCCTCATGCTCATTCCTCCCTTTCAACCGTCCTTACAGAGTTCTCGAGGGCCCTGTTTGGACCGGACCATGAGAGTTCTCCTTGCTCTCGACAGGCGCGAAACTCTAGCAGAAGCCGCGATCTCGCGGGAAGTGCCGGGCTGCGTCATGGTAACCCGGGCTATGTTTGAGAAGTTCCAATCGGCGCTGGGGTCAGGCGCGGGCATATTGCCCATGAAGGTTCCGCGTGCGAAACAACAACCGAGCTGACGGGGCCTGTTTCCAAGAGTGGTTGGGCAAACCAGAGGTCCCTGGGAGCCACGATGTCTCTACTTACGCTACCTGAGCCCGATGCCTCGATCCTAGGCCGTCGGGACGACATCATCCGGCAGCTGAGGAAGCTCGTGCCCGATGCGAGCCTGATCGTTGACGTGGAGGGCCGCCGCACTTTCGAGACCGACGCGCTCACCGCCTATCGCTGCCTGCCGCTTGCGGTGGTGCTGCCCGGCAGCACCGAGGAGGTGAGCAAACTGCTCCGCTTCTGCCATGACAATAAGATCAAGGTGGTGCCGCGCGGCGCCGGGACCTCGCTCTCGGGCGGCGCCTTGCCGCTGCAAGACGCAATCGTGCTCGGCATCTCGCGCATGACGCGCGTGCTCGCCATCGACGAGGTGAACCGCGTGGCCCGCGTCGAGGCCGGCATCACCAATATCGCCATCACCAATGCCGCCGCGGTGCACGGCTTCTTCTATGCCCCGGACCCATCGAGCCAGCTCGCCTGTACGCTGGGCGGAAATATCGCCATGAATGCGGGCGGAGCCCACTGCCTGAAACATGGTGTCACCACCAACAATCTGCTGGGCTTGCGCATCGTGCTCATGAATGGCGAGATCGTCGACGTCGGCGGCGACTATCTCGATGCCCCGGGTTACGATTTCCTGGGGCTGATCGCGGGCTCGGAAGGCCAGTTCGGCGTCGTCACCGAAGCCGCCGTGCGTCTGCTCAAGGCCCCGGAAGGCGCGCGCCCGATGCTGCTTGGCTTTGCCTCCTCGGAGGCCGCCGGCGCTTGCGTCGCGGGCATCATCGCCGCGGGCATCGTGCCCGTGGCGATCGAGTTCATGGACCGGCCCGCGATTCAAGTCTGCGAGAACTTCGCCGGCGCCGGCTACCCGCTGGATGCCGAGGCGCTGCTCATCGTCGAGGTCGAGGGCTCCGACGACGAGATCGACGCCCTGCTCGAGACCATCACCGAGATCGCCGCCCGCTATAGCCCCCTCGTCATCCGGGTGAGCCAGAGCGCCGAAGAGAGCGCCTTGATCTGGAAGGGCCGCAAGGCAGCCTTCGGCGCCATCGGCCAGCTGTCGGACTATTATTGCATGGATGGCGTGATACCGCTGTCGCGGCTGCCTGAGGCCCTCGCCGAAATCGCCGAGATCTGCCGGCGCTATCGCTTCCGCGTTGCCAACATCTTCCATGCCGGGGACGGCAATTTGCATCCGCTGATCCTCTATAATGCCAACGACCGGGCGGAGCTCGAGCGGGCCGAGCTCTGCGGGGCCGAGATCCTCAAGCTTTGCGTGAGACTTGGAGGTTGCCTGACCGGCGAGCACGGTGTCGGCATCGAGAAGCGCGAGCTGATGCGGGTGCAGTTCTCGGGCGCCGACATCGCCCAGCAGATGCGCGTGAAGAACGCCTTCGATCCGGACTGGCTGCTCAATCCCGCCAAGGTGTTTCCGCTGGAAGGGCGGGAGCGCCAGTGACCGGAAACTTAAGGCTCGGCTTCCATGCGCCTCAGTCCGTGGGGGAGCTTGCCGACCTCGTGGCCGAGGCGGCACACGCGAAAATCCCGATCGAGGTGAGGGGGCGCGGCTCCAAGCATGAGGTGGGGCGCCCGGGGCAGACGGGCTCGGTGGTGAGCACGGAGCGTCTGGTGGGCATCTCGCTCTACGAGCCGACCGAGCTCGTCTTGTCGGCGGCCGCCGGCACGCCTGTGGCGGAAGTCGAGACCGTGCTCGCCGAGCGTGGCCAGCAGCTTGCCTTCGAGCCCATCGATCTTGGACCGGCTCTCGGCAACGCGCCGGGTCAGGCTTCGATCGGCGGCGTGTTCGCGACCAACCTCTCGGGCAGCCGGCGCATTCTGGCCGGCGCCGCGCGCGACCATTTACTCGGGGTGAATTGCGTGAATGGCTGGGGCGAGACCTTCAAGTCCGGCGGCCGGGTGATGAAGAACGTCACCGGCTATGATCTCTGCAAGGCGGTTGCCGGCTCCTGGGGGACCCTCGCGGCCATGACCGAGGTCACCATGAAGGTGCTACCTGTGGCGGAGGAGATTCGGACCTTGTTCTGCTTCGGCCTCCCCGATCGGACCGCCGTCGAGGTGATGTGCTTGTGTCTCGGCACCCCCTTCGAGGTCTCCGGCACCGTGCATCTGCAAGGCGCGCTCGCGGGTTGCCTCTCCGATCCGGACATCGCCAAGGCCAGAGCGGCGGTGACCGCCATCCGGGTGGAGAATTTCCCGAGTTCGGTGCGCTACCGCGCGGGCCGGCTGAAGGAGCGGCTTGCCGCCTATTCGCCCTCGCTCGAGCTCGACACTGCGCGGAGCCGCGCCTTCTGGGAGGAGATCAGGACCTTGAGAATGTTCCAGGGCTCGGATCGTCCCCTCTGGCGCATCTCCACGATTCCGTCGTGGGCGGCGAAGCTCGTCAGCATCATTGCCCGCACCTTGGACGTCCGCGCGGTCTACGATTGGTCCGGCGGGCTGATCTGGCTCGATACCGCGCTCACCTCCGACGCGGGCGCCGTCGAGATCCGCCGCGCTATCGCCGAAATCGGCGGCCATGCTACCCTGATCCGCGCCGAGCGCGCAACGCGGGCAAGCGTCGACGTGTTTCAGCCGCTCGATCTGGGGCTCTCGGCGCTGACCGCGAGGCTGAAAGCGGCCTTCGATCCGGCCGGCATTCTCAATCCAGGCCGCATGTATCGCGGGGTCTAGGCGAAATCATGCACACCAACTTCACGCCAGAGCAGCTTCAGGACCCGACCGTCGCCCGCGCCGATACCATGCTCCGGCGCTGCGTCCATTGCGGCTTCTGCACCGCCACCTGTCCGACCTATTTGCTCCTCGGCGACGAGCGCGATTCCCCCCGCGGCCGCATCTACCTGATGAAGGAGATGTTCGAGCGGGGGGGCAAGGTGACGGTGCCGGTCACCCATCACATCGATCGCTGCCTGTCTTGTCTGTCCTGCATGACCACCTGTCCGAGCGGGGTCGACTACATGCACCTCGTCGATCTCGCGCGCGTTCGCATCGAGGAGAGTGGGCACCGCTCGCTGTCCGAACGGATGACGCGTTGGTTTTTGCGGAAGGTGCTCCCTAGTCCATCCCGATTCCGTTTTGCGCTCCTGCTCGGCTGGCTGGCGCGGCCTTTCCGCGGCGTCCTGTCGAAGCTCGGCTTCCATACCGGCGCGGCGGCACTCGAGGTGACGCCGGCGCGTCGGCCGCGGCTGAAGCTGCGCAAGGGAAAGCGGGTCTTCCGCACCGAGCGGCCGCCGATCAAGCGCGTGGCGCTCATGCTCGGCTGCGTGCAGGAGGTGCTGCAACCCTCCATCAACCGCGCGGCGATCCGACTGCTCAGGCGCCACGGCGTCGAGGTCATCCTCCCCAAGGATGAGGCCTGCTGCGGCGCGCTTCAGCATCAACTCGGCCACGAGGAGGAGGCGCATAAAGCGGCGCGGCGCAATGTCGACGCTTGGTCGAGCGCAATTCGCGAGGGCCAGCTCGATGCCATCCTGATCACCGCCTCCGGCTGCGGCACCATGGTCAAGGACTATGGTCATCTGCTCGCGCGTGACCGTGGCTATGGCGAGCGGGCGACCGAGATGTCCCGGCTTGCCCGCGACATCACCGAGTTCATGCATGAGATCGGACTCGCCCCGCCGCTCGCCTGGACGAGCTTGCGCGTCGCCTATCACTCGGCCTGCTCGCTGCAGCACGGCCAACAGGTGGAGAGCGAGCCGCGGGCGCTCCTGGCCCAGGCCGGATTCACCGTGTTGGAGATTCCGGAAGGCCATATCTGTTGCGGGTCGGCCGGCACTTACAACCTCCTCCAGCCCGAGTTGTCGGGCCGATTGCGCGAGCGGAAGCTCACGAATATCGCGAGCGTCAAGCCCGACCTGATCGCCACCGGCAATATCGGCTGCATCACCCAGCTCGCGCGGGGAAGCTCCGTGCCAGTTGTCCACACCGTCGAGCTACTCGATTGGGCGACAGGCGGTCCTTGCCCCAAGGGACTCGAGAGCGTCAAGTCCAAGGTGCATCCGATCCAAAGCCTGATGGAGCTCGCCTCGACCCCGTAAGCGGCTGTTGCCTCGCCGCAGGCATCGTTCCAGCGCAGGCCGGACTCCAGTGCGCGCAGCGCAAATCTAAAACTGGCGGAGCTTTATCCCCGCCCCTCCAAACCGCATCTATCCTGCTCGCGCCTTGTCCGCTTTGAGGGGCGTTTCGCGAGGCGTCGTGGGGCGGGACGAGGTGCGGCGCCTGCGCGTCGGCTTCGCAAAGCCGGCTCTCGGGCGGCGCCGGGACTCCGCCCGGAGGTAATAGGGCCTCCTGCCAGGAGCTGGCTGACGACCTGAGGTGGCAGCATCATCCCGAAAAGTTGAGAGACTTTTCGGACAAGATGATGCGTCAGAGACAACGCCGACCTCAGGCGAACCACGGCCCGGTGGATCGAACAAACGCCGCTCATGGCGCGCGGAGACGCGCCGGCGCATCCTTAAAGGATGCGAACCATTAGGACTTGCGCTTTTCGGCGCGCCATCCCCCTCGTCATGCCGATGAGGGCGAAAGGAGCAAGCCTCCGGGCGCGTCCCGCGTCGCGGCAGCGGAGAGGCATGCCTGCGTCGCTTGCTGGGCTCGGGGCGATGGGCTAGAAGCCGCAAGGCAGAGAGCCTTTCACGTCAGCCGCTATCCCCATGAGCAACAAAGACGAGACGGTCCGCCCCGAGGCCCGCCTGCCAAAGGGCCTATTCGACGTTCCCGCGGAGGAAATCCGCGCGAGCGCGGCGATGCTCGCGACCATTAGCGACGTCTTCGAATCCTATGGCTTCGAGCCGCTCGACACCCCGGCCATCGAATATTCGGACGCGCTCGGCAAGTTCCTGCCCGATCAGGACCGGCCGAATGAGGGGGTGTTCTCGTTCAAGGATGACGACGGAGAGTGGCTGTCGCTCCGCTACGACCTGACGGCGCCGCTCGCCCGCTATGTGGCGGCGAATTACGCGACGCTGCCGAAGCCCTTCCGCCGCTATCAATCGGGCCCGGTGTGGCGGAACGAGAAGCCGGGACCCGGCCGCTTCCGCCAATTCACCCAGTTCGACGCCGACACGGTGGGCGCGGCCAGCGTTGCCGCCGACGCCGAACTCTGCATGCTCGCCGCCGACACGCTGGAAGCGCTCGGTCTCCGGGGCCAGTACGTCGTCAAGGTGAACAACCGTAGGATCTTGGATGGCGTCTTGGAATCAATTGGACTTGGCGGAGACAACCAGGCGCCGCGCAGGCTCTTGGTCTTGCGTGCCATCGACAAGCTCGATCGCCTGGGATTGCACGGCGTGGAAGCGTTACTGGGGAAGGGACGCAAAGACAACTCTGGCGACTTCACTAAAGGCGCGGAATTGGAACGCAATCAGATCGTGCCCATCCTCAGCATGATTGAGCCAGGCCGGGACCGAGGCGATCAGATTGCCGTCATCGACTTTGGCGTCGGTGGCTCGGAGATCGGAACGGCTGGCCTCAAGGAGCTGGAACAGATCAACAGTCTCATCGCCGTGGCTGGCTACTCTGATCGCATTCGCGTCGACCCGACGGTCGTGCGTGGTCTCGAATATTACACCGGCCCCGTGTTCGAGGCCGATCTGACCGCGCCCATCACCGATAATCGCGGCCAGCCGATCCGCTTGGGCTCAGTGGTGAGCGGCGGACGCTATGACGGGCTCGTCGAGCGCTTCACCGGCGAGAAGGTGCCGGCCACCGGCATCTCCATCGGCGTCTCGCGGCTGCTCTACGGGCTGAAGACCCTCGACAAGCTCTCGACCGAAAGCGCGCAAGGCCCCGTCGTGGTCCCGGTGCTCGATCGCGACCGAATCGCCGACTATCAGTCTATGGCCATGAAGCTGCGCCGAGCGGGTATTCGTGCCGAGCTCTATCTCGGCGAGTCCGGCATGAAGGTGCAGATGAAATATGCCGACAGACGTGGCGCCCCTTGCGTCGTCATTCAGGGTGGCGACGAGCACGCCAAAGGCGAAGTGCAGATTAAGGACTTGATCCTCGGCGCCACGCTCACGGCGATCAAGGACCGCGACGAATATCTGAAGAAGCAGGCCGAGGCGCAGTTCCCCGTGCCCGAGAGCAAGCTCGTCGAGGCTGTGCGCGACGTCCTCGCCCGCCACAAGGCGTAACAGCCCATGACCGCTGAATCGGCGCGAGAGTTTGAGGCCCTCGAAGCCCAAGCCGCCACCCTGCTCGATGCCTTCAGGCGGGCCGGCTACGAGCAGGTTGCGCCCTCAATTCTCCAGCCCGCCGACATCTTTCTCGACCGGATTGGCGAGGCGGTCAGGGGCCGCACCTATGTCTTCACCGATCTCGCCGGCGAGGAGCTTTGCCTACGGCCAGACCTCACGGTGCCGGTGTCGCGGCTTTATCTGGAGCGGCATCCGGTCGCCGACGTGGAAGCCCGCTATTGCTATAACGGCCCGGCCTTTCGCTTCCAGCGTGGCGGAGCGAGCCTGACCCACCCCCGCGAGTTTCGCCAAGCGGGCATCGAATGCTTTGGCGCGGCCGACGGCGACAGCGCCGATGCCGAGATCGTCCGGCTCGCCGTCGAGGCCGTGCGTGGCGCCGGCCTCAAGCAATTCCGCCTGCGCTTCGGCGACATCGCGCTCTTCTACACCCTGATCGAGGCGCTGGCGCTGCCCGAGCGCTGGCGGCGCAAGCTCCGCCATTATTTTTGGCGCCCGCCCGTGTTCCATGCGTTGCTCGCGCGTCTCGCCAAGGGCGAGCGGCCCGACGGCAATGGCCCGGTCGCGGCGCTTGCCGCGACGTTCGGCACGGAAGATCCGGTCCACGCCGAGGAGCTGGTTGCGACTTATCTGGAGACCAAGGGCCTGCCGCTCTCCGGCAACCGCTCCTTGGGCGAGATCGCCGAGCGGCTGCTCGACCATGCCGCCGACCTCCGCGCCGAGCCGCTGCCCAAGGAGGTCGCGACCGTCATCGACTATTATTTGGCGGTGAAAGCGCCCCCACGCGAGGCGGCCGACCGTATCGACATGATCGCGCGCGGCGCCGGCATCGATCTCGGTCCCGCGCTCTATATGCTGGCCCGGCGCTTCGAACGCCTGGAGGAGAGCGGCGTCGACCTCAGCACCGCGAGCTTCGCCACCGAGTTCGGCCGCGACCTCGAATATTATTCCGGCCTCGTCTTCCAGATCGAGGCGGGCCGAGGCGGGGGCGCGAGCCCGGTCGCCGGCGGTGGCCGCTATGATGGGCTGCTTCGGTCGCTCGGCGCTCCCGTAGAGGTGCCGGCGGTCGGCTCCGCCATTCACACCGAGCGCTTGCTCGCCGCGGTCGAGGGGCTCTCCTGATGGCCGTGCCGAAACTCAGCATCGCGGTCCCCGCCAAGGGCCGTCTCAAGGAGGCCACGGACAGCCTCTTCGAGCGGGCGGGCCTCGCTTTGCGGAAAAGCGGCCATGAACGCGGCTATCGAGGGCTGATGCAGGGGCTCGACGGCGTCGAGGTGGTGTTCCTCTCCGCTGCCGAGATCGTGCACCAGCTCCGAACCGGGCGCATTCATTTGGGCGTCACCGGCGAAGACCTGATCCGCGAGACGCTTGCCGACGTGGAGGGCAGCGTGGAGTTCTTGCGGCCGCTGGGCTTCGGCCGCGCCGACGTGGTCGTTGCCGTTCCCGATTGCTGGATCGATGTCGCCCGCATGTCCGATCTCGAGGACGTCGCCGCGCAATTTGCGCGCGCCCATGGCCGGCGCCTCCGTGTCGCGACCAAATATCTGAACCTCACCAGGCGGTTCTTCGCGAGGGCCGGCGTTGCGGGCTACCGCATCGTGGAGAGCGTGGGTGCAACTGAAGGCACGCCCGCCGCGGGCACCGCCGAGCTAATCGTCGACATAACCACCACGGGCACGACGCTTAGAGCCAATCATTTGAAACTGTTGGCGGACGGCCTGATCCTGAAATCGCAGGCGCATCTGGTGGCGGCGCGCGCGGCAGCATGGAGCGGCGCGGCCTCGAGGCTCCGTAATGCCATTCTCGACCGCCTCTCCGCCGATTCGAGCTGAGATCCTCGTCATGCTCATCCGCCTCGCAGTTACGGCGCTGCTCTGTCTGTTTCCCCTTGCCGCGGGCGGTGCCGCCCCGTCCCGCATCGTCATTCTGCGTCACGGGGAGAAGGCCGATGCATGGATGCTCTGCGGCGTGGGGCAAGAGCGGGCGGATGCGCTCGCGGCCTTCTATCTCGGCCGCCACGCGGCAAAGTCGCTGTTCGCCCAAGGTGAGGAGCCTGCCGCCTTCCTCGCCATCACCTTGCATACCCTCGAGCTTGTCGCACCCGCCGCTGCGACCCGGGGAAAGCCGCTCGCGCTTTATTCCGTGGTGCCGGACGGGACGCTGCCCAAGGACAAGGACGCCGTCGAAATGGCACTCAACCGCCGCACGCAAGAGGCCGCCCACGACCTCATGACCAATCCGCAATGGCAAGGCAAGACGGTGGTGATGGTTGTGGGAGCACAAGCATATCGCCGATGCCAAGCTTGAGGCTGCCTTCCCCGGAGAAGCGGTGACGCTTCGCCAGCTGTTGCAGCTCGACACACTCAGTGGCGCGCCGGAGACCTGGCCTTCCGGAACCTATGACTATTTCTGGATCGTCGGCTACGACAAGCAAGGCTCCGGCGTGCCGACGAGCTTCAGCATGATGAAGCAGGAGTTCGGGGCGCCCTACGACAAGCTTCCGGCGAACGATTGGGGCGCGCCCAATGGCCTAAAGCGCGCAAGCGGCTGCGATCTCAAAGGCGCGTCGGAGTGAGGCGCTCACCGAGGCTGAGATCCAGCTCGTCCCGGGCGTCCTCGCCCTCGCTTTGCGACAGCGGCACGAGGTGGTGCAGGCCGTCGGCATCCGGCCTGAGCTCCAAGAAGCGCTCATGGAAGGCGATCAGGCTCGAACGGTGGCCGATCGAGACGATGGCCGCGCGCGGCAGACGCTTGAGCAGCAGGCGGTAGAGCATGTCTTCGGCGCGCTCGTCGAGCGCGCTGGTCGCCTCGTCGAGGAACAGCCAGTCCGGCTTCTGCAGCAGCGCACGGGCGATCGACAGTCGCTGCTGCTCGCCGACGGAGAGCTGGTCGGCCCAATAGGCCGTCTCGTCGAGCTTGTCCTTCAAAGCCTTTAGGCCGGTCGCCAATAGAGCCTCCTCGATCTCGGCAGGGGCAAAGGCGTCATCCGGCCCCGGATAGGCGAGCGCACCTCTGAGCGTCCCGAGCGGCAAATAAGGCCGCTGCGGCAGGACCAGGACATTGGCGCTGCGGGGGATGCGAACGCTGCCGGAGCCGAACGGCCAGACGCCGCCAAGCGCGCGGAAGAGGCTTGTCTTGCCGGAACCCGAGGGCCCCGCCACCAGCACTCGCTCGGCCGGCTCGATGACGAGGCCGCGGACGCGCACGATCTCATCGCCGTTCGGCAGGCCGACGACGAGCTCCTCGGCGAGAAGGGCGGTCCCGCCGTCGCTCACATGCTCGACCCGCGGAGCGGCGGCGTCGAGCGACCGCGCCCAATCGATCGAGGCGTCGAAGCCCGCGAGCCGGTTCAGCACCGCCTTCCAATCGGCGATGTCCGAGTAAGCCTTGACGAAGAAGGAGAGCGCGCCCTGCACCTGACCGAAGGCGGAGGCGATCTGCATCAGCCCGCCAAGCATCATGGAGCCGGCGAAATAGAGCGGGCTCACCACGATGAAGGGGAAGATGATGGCGACCTGCGAATAGCCCGCGGTGAGGAAGGTAAGACGCTTGGTACGCTGCATGATCCCGTACCAATTGCCGACCACGCGCCCGAAGCGATCGAGCAGGCGTTCCTCCTCGGCCCGTTCGCCCGCGAGCAGCGTCACCTCTTCCGCATTCTCGCGCAAGCGTACGAGAGAGAAGCGGAAATCCGCCTCGTAGCGCTGCTGATCGAAATTGAGGCGGATCAGGGGACGCCCGACGAGGTGGGTCACCCAGGTGCCGACGATGGCGTAGAGCAATGCGGCCCAGACGAGATAGCCCGGGATGTTGAAGGATTCGGAGCCGATCATCAGCGGGGTGCTCGCCGACAGGTTCCACAGGATCACCACGAAGGAGACGAGCGTGACGATCGAGCCGAGCAGCGAGATGCCGATGTCGAGCGTATTGTTGATGAACTGCTTGATGTCGTCGGCTATGCGTTGGTCGGGGTTGTCGGCGGAATCCCCCTTCAGCCGCATGCGGTAATGGGTGCCTTGCCCGAGCCAGCGGCCGAGATAGCGGGTGGTGAGCCAGCGGCGCCACCTGATCTGCAGCCATTGCTGCAGATAGATTTGATAGACGGCGCTGACGATGAACAGCGCCGCAAGCAGGCTGAACACGCCGATCTGGTAGATGAAGATGTCCCAGTCCTTGTTCTGCAGCGCGTCGTAGAAGGCCCGGTACCAAGTGTTGAAGCGCACGTTCAGCCAGACTTGGAACAGCTGCAGCGCGATCACGGTGATAAGCAGACCCCGTCCCGCCCAGCGGTCTTCCGAGCGGAAATAGGGGAGCGCAATGCGCGTGAACTCTCGGGCTGAATTACGGAATCCGGCCAATCCAGGGATGCTCCAGGGGGTTGCACGGTGACTCGGGCGCCTGCCTTAGGACGATAGGGCGCAACCGGCCGCTTGGGAAATTACGATTGCGTAAGCCTTAGGGGCGGAGACTGGTGGGATTGAGGCGGAAAAGGGGGCGGCCAATGGCCACCCCCTTGATGAACCGAAGGCCCTGATTTTGTGGGCTTACATCATGTCCATGCCGCCCATGCCGGCGCCCGGCATATGGGCATGCTCGTCCTTCTTCTTCGGCGCCTCGGCCACGCCGGCCTCGGTGGTGACGAGAAGGCCCGCGACGGAGGCTGCATCCTGCAGCGCCGTGCGCACGACCTTGGCCGGGTCGATGATGCCCTTTTCGACGAGATCGACATATTCGTTGTTTTGCGCGTCGTATCCGAAGGTCGGCGATCTCTGGTCGAGGATCTTGCCCACCACGATCGAGCCTTCGACGCCGGCATTCTCGGCGATCTGGCGGATCGGAGCCTGCAGCGCCCGGCGGATGATGTTGATTCCGGCCTCCTGGTCCTCGTTGTCGCCTTTGACCTTCAGCGATTTGGAAGCCCAGAGCAGGGCGACGCCACCACCGGGCACGATACCCTCTTCCACGGCAGCCCGCGTCGCGTTCAGCGCATCGTCGACGCGATCCTTCCTCTCCTTCACCTCGACTTCGGTGGCGCCGCCGACCTTGATCACGGCCACGCCGCCAGCGAGCTTGGCCAGCCGCTCCTGCAGCTTCTCCTTGTCGTAATCGGAGGTGGTGTCCTCGATCTGCTGCTTGATCTGGCTGATGCGCGCTTCGATATCGGGCTTTTTGCCGGCACCGTTGACGATGGTCGTGTCATCCTTGGTGATGGTCACGCGCTTGGCCTTCCCAAGCATTTGCATGGTGACGTTTTCGAGCTTGATGCCGAGATCCTCGGAAATGAGCTCACCGCCCGTCAGGACGGCGATGTCCTGCAGCATGGCCTTGCGGCGGTCGCCAAATCCCGGCGCCTTCACCGCCGCGACCTTCAACCCGCCGCGCAGCTTGTTGACGACGAGGGTGGCGAGCGCCTCGCCCTCGACGTCCTCGGCGATGACGAGCAGCGGCCGGCCGGACTGCACCACCAATTCGAGCAGCGGCAACAGCGCTTGCAGGCCGGAGAGCTTCTTCTCGTAGATGAGGATGTAGGGGCTCTCGAGCTCCGCCACCATCTTCTCGGCATTGGTGATGAAATAGGGCGAGATATAGCCGCGGTCGAACTGCATGCCCTCGACCACTTCGAGCTCGCTGTCGAGGCTCTTGGCCTCCTCGACGGTGATCACGCCCTCATTGCCGACCTTCTGCATCGCCTTGGCGATCATATCGCCGATCGCCTTCTCCCCATTGGCGGAGATGGTGCCGACTTGGGCGATCTCGGCCGACCCGCTCACCTTCTTGGCGCGCTTCTTGATGTCGGCGATGACCTCGGTCACCGCTTTGTCGATGCCGCGCTTTAGATCCATTGGGTTCATGCCGGCCGCGACCGATTTCAGCCCCTCGCGCACGATGGCCTGAGCGAGCAGCGTGGCGGTCGTGGTGCCGTCGCCAGCGGTGTCGTTCGTCTTCGACGCCACCTCGCGCAGCATCTGCGCGCCCATATTCTCGAACTTGTCCTCAAGCTCGATCTCCTTGGCGACGGTAACGCCGTCCTTGGTCGAGCGCGGAGCGCCGAAGGATTTGTCGAGGATGACGTTACGGCCCTTGGGCCCAAGCGTGACCTTGACCGCATTGGCCAGGATGTCGACGCCCCGCATCATCCGCTCGCGGGCGTCCGCGGAAAATCTTACTTCTTTCGCTGCCATTTTACGTATCTCCGTTGAATTCTTGTCGCCTTGGGGTGGGGAAGCTTCAGCCGAGGATTCCCAGGATGTCGGACTCCTTCATGATCAGGAGCTCCTCGCCGTCGATCTTGACCTCGGTGCCGGACCATTTGCCGAACAGCACCTTGTCGCCGGCCTCGACCCCCATGGGTTGCAGCTTGCCGTCCTCGCCGCGGGCGCCGGGACCCGCCGCAACGACCTGCCCAGTCTGTGGCTTTTCCGCCGCCGTGTCTGGGATGATGATGCCGCCTTTGGTCTTGAGCTCCTCCTCGAGCCGCCGAACGACGACGCGATCATGGAACGGACGAAATTTCATGACTTTCCTCCTGAATTGCCTGGGTCAGGGTGATATGGGGTGGATTTGTTGGCACTCAAGCCAAGTGAGTGCCAACAACCGAGTTACGGGAATAGCGGCACAGCGGACCCCCTGTCAAGCAGCGCGGGCGGCGCCCCGGCGCGAGATCGGTCATGCCTTAGCCTGGCCGCGGCGCGACTGGCTTCTTGACGACGATGGCAAACGCCGCAAGCGCTACGAACAGCAAGGCCAGGAGAAAAAGGCCAGGAGAAAGAAGACATCGGCGAAGGCCATGACCACGCCTTGAGCGTGAGTGATCGCCATGAGCTGTTGCAACGCCATACTTTCGTGTCGTTGCCGTGGCTTTTCAGCTGCGTGGCGAAGTCGTTGAGGGCTTCGACCGCAGGCCGCGACGCGAAAGTGAGCCTTTCGTGCAGGCGTGCGAGATGCAGGTCGGTGCGGTCGTTGAGGACCGTGGTGAGGCCGGCAAGCCCGAACGCGGCGCCGAGATTGCGGGTCAGATTGTAGAGGCCGGACGCATTCTTCACCCGCTCGGGCGGCAACGTCCCGAGCGCGACATTGTTGATCGAGATGATCGCTGTCATCAAGCTGACGCCGCGGAAAATCTGCGGCCAAACCAGCTCCCAAAAATCCCAGTCGCTGGTGAGATAGGTCCTCCACCAGCTTAGCGGCACCAGGCTCGCGAACCGCTGCCCCGGTTCCACATAGTCGCCGGTCTGCACGGCGCGATTGCCGAGCACGCCGTCGAAGGGCGCGCGAATGACCGTGAAGGAAAGATTTCGCACCGCTTTGGCAAGGGAGGTCTCAAGCTGCTTCAGCGAGTGCGCAGCCTCGTCCTGCTGCGCTTTCAGCACGTCGATATTAGTTTCCGCGGCATCGACCGCTGCCTGCGCGCCCTGAACAGCGGCGGCGGCCTGATCCCGGTTGGCTTGCGCCTGCTCGAGCGCCTGACGGCTCGCATAATCCCGCGCGGCAAGCTCCTGCTGGCGCTTGAGTTCAAGCTCCGCGCGCGGGTAAGCCCTGCCTCGGACGAGGCGAGCTGCGCCTTGGCTTGGTCGATGGCCGCCCGCTGGGCAGCGATTTGCTTGTCGATCCGGTTGATGGTCGCCTGCTCGGTCGCGACGTTATCCTTCGCCGTCTCCACCGCGAGCTGGTAGTCGCCGTCATCGATTCTGGCGATCACGTCGCCGGCGCGCAGATGGGCGTTGTCGTCGACCTGGACAGAGGCCGGTAGCCCATGTCTCTAGAGGCCGTAGCCACAGAAGAAGTCGCCGAAAGCGCCAAACGCCGCCAGATCATGGACGGCGCGCGCATAGTCTTCCTCGCGCAGGGCTTCGATGCCGCCAGCATGGGCGAGATCGCGCGTGAAGCCCGCGTCTCCAAGGGCACGCTCTATGTCTATTTCGACTCGAAGGAGCGGCTGTTCCAGGCGATCGTCGAGGAGGAGTGCGGGTCACAGGCCGAGCAGGTGTTTGCCCTCGATTCTGAGGACCACGATGTCGAGGCGGTCTTGCTCAGCTTGGGCAAGAGCTTTTTGTACTTCCTCTGCCAGCCCTATCGCGTCTCGCCGTTGCGCACGGTGATCAGCATTGCCGACCGCATGCCCGAACTCGGCAAGCGGTTCTACGAGACCGGCCCCGCTTCCGGTATCGCGCGCGCCGCGCGCTATCTCGAGGACCAGATGGCGGCGGGCATTCTCGCCGTCGAGGATTGCGAGCTCGCCGCGGCGCAATTCCTCGATTCGTGTCAGTCGACGACGTTCAAGCCGCTCCTGTTCAATGCTGCCGGGCTGCCGACGGATGCGCATATCGAGCATGTCGTGGCCACAGCGGTTCGCACCTTTCTTGCCGCTTATCGACGTTAGCCGGACAGCAGCCTTCACAGGCTAAGCGCGCGACCGGCCCTTCTCACTGTCCATATGGGCGAGCTGCGCTGTGGGATAGCGATCCCCAGCCGCAGCGCCCGCCGGCAGCGCCTGTGCCAGCGCCGCAAGGTCATTGGGTGTAAGCCTGACATCGAGCGCGCCCAAGGCCTCGGCGAGACGGTCCCGCCGCCGCGCGCCGACCAGGGGGACGATGTCGGCGCCTTGCGCCGCGACCCAGGCGATCGCGACCTGCGCCACGGAGGCTCCGATCTTCTCCGCGATCCCCCGCAGCTTCTCGACCAAGGCAAGGTTCGCCTCCAGATTCGCGCCCTGGAAGCGCGGGCTGTTCCCGCGGAAATCGCGTTCGCCGGCACGCGCCGTCGACCAATGCCCGCTGATCAGCCCACGGGAGAGGACGCCATAGGCGCTGATCCCGATGCCGAGCTCGCGACAGACCGGCAGGATCTCGCTCTCGATCCCGCGTGAGATCAGCGAATATTCGATCTGCAGGTCGCTGATCGGATGAACGGCGTGAGCGCGGCGGATGGTCTCCGGGCCGACCTCCGAAAGCCCCGCATAGCGGACATAGCCAGCCTTGACCATGTCGGCGATCGCGCCAATCGTATCCTCGACGGGCACATTCGGGTCGAGCCGCGAAGGGCGGCAGATGTCGATATGTTCGACGCCGAGCCGGCGCAACGAATAAGCGAGGAAATTCTTCACCGCAGCAGGCCGGGAATCATAGCCGGACCAATTTCCGGCAGGATCGCGCAGCGCGCCGAATTTGACGCTGATGACCACGCCGCCGCGGTCGCGGCCGGACAGCGCCTCGCGGATCAGCAATTCGTTGTGGCCCATGCCGTAAAAGTCGCCGGTGTCGAGCAGGGTGATGCCTGCATCCAAGGCGGCATGGATCGTGGCGATGCTCTCCATGCGGTCGGCCGGGCCATAGAGGTCCGACATACCCATGCAGCCAAGGCCGATGGCCGAGACCTCCGGCCCCGCGGCGCCGAGCTTTCGATGGATCATGGCTGCCACTCCTCAACGAAGCGCGCCGCGGTCGACGAGAGCGGCGAATCAGCGACAGCGGATCGGCGCCGGGCGCAGCCTAGTCTAGCCCAACGGAGGCGGACATAGCCCAAGCCGAGATACATCAGAACGAAAATGCCGACCACGAGCAAGATGAGCCGATAGATCGACGTATTGGCCCGATTCCACACGGTCTCGGTGAATGGGTTCGGCAAGTGCTTGAAACAGGACGAGGCGAAGGACCCGGCGAGCTCCGCGTGGCGCCGCATCGCCGACCATCCCAGAATCGTGATCGCGAGCCACGCGCCGCTGATGAGGAGGCCGGCGCTGAGTATCACCAGAGCCGCCCATTTATTGGTCCATAGCGACGCCGGGGAACGATGAGCGAATTGGCGACGAGCAGCGCGTTGTGGCGCGCCCAGATGGTCTCCCGCTCCGAATTGATCCGGTCGACATAAGCCTGGAAGACGGCAATCTCGTCGGAGGGACTGGCCGAATCTGCACGGGACATGGCTGCCAAGTGTGTCACGGCATCGTGCCTCGCGCCAGTCGTCCGGATCGCCGCCTTCAAGACCAAGCGGGCCCAGACGACCGGGCCCACTTGGTCAATCCCTAAGGACTCGCCGCTGCCGCCGAGACGGTCATGGCTGCGCCCGCCGGATTAATGAGACCGTGTAGGCCGCCGACCGCGCCGCGAAGACGGGGTCGTCCGTGGGACCGGCAATGCCGTCCGCCAGATTGCCGGGAAGGAAGCTGAAGGCGTTGCAGGTGGCATCGGGCGCGATGGCGTTGATCGACACCTCGCCAAGCGGTGCGGTGGCGCGATTGTCCTCATCGTCCCACCTCAAGGTCGGATCGTTGGTCGGATCGCCCTTCTGGCCGGGGATCGCCACGAGATCGAAAACCACGGGTCCCTTGGCCAGGCGCTCCTTCAGCTCAGGGGCATAGAAATCTGGCCCCTTGGCTTTGGCCTCGTCCGGGGTAAGGCCGCGTTCGCCCGCTTCGGGGATGGCCTTGTATTTGATGACCGTCGCTTTGCCCTCGGCATTGGTGAAGGTGAAGGCATGCACGCCGAAATAGTCCACCCCGGCATAGCTCGCCGGCACCGGATGCGAGGTCAGCCAGGCGTTTTGCCGCGTCGATTCCGGATGAGCCGCGAAAAAGGCGTTCAGCTTGTCTTTGTCGCCTGAGCCGACCGTCTGCAAGAATTCGACGAAGAGGGCCGGGGTCTTCACGAAGAACACCGGCGCCGAGATCGTCACGAGGTCGCTGCTGGCTCCGTTGCCAAGATCGAACCTAATCGCAAGGCCACGCACATTGTCTTGGGCATTGTCGGGGGCTTCCGGGTTTCCGCCGCCGAGCGAGAAGCGGGCAATGATCGGAACAGGCTTGGCGAATTGCGGGGCCTTGGATAGCGACGGTGTGTCCGGCGAGGGCGTGAAGTTGCCGGTCAAGCAGATGCCCTTGGTGTGAGCCGCGCGGTCGCCGGGATGCTTCCCGAAGACGCCGTTCAGCGCGTCGACCAGTTGATCGGGGCGGGGCGGCTCTTGGGCCCGCGTCGCCGTGACCGCGAAGCTGGCGAGGCCGACAAACCCTGCCAAAGCTCCGATTGCAATGTGCCTGAATGTCATGCTGTCGCACTCCTTTGGATAGCAGTGGAACCAAGCAAAACTCAGCGAAAGCAGTAAGCCGTAGTGAGCATGCGTGCCATGGCCAAGCGCGCATGAATTGTCGCACAGCTCCAGTATCCTATTCTGCTGGCGTGACGGAATTTTCTCCGTGAGAGCGACATCGAGACCGCATATCCTGCGAGGGTTAGAAGCGCGAGGTCGCGCCCGCGGCGGCGTCAAAGGCGAGAGCATCTCAAATGAGCCCCGCAAGCGTCGTCTGCTCTGAGGCGGGCTTTGCCCGTATCGGGCCTGGCGCATCTTGGCGATTACGTCTTGGCGCGCGTCGCGAGAGCCCTTAGGCTAGGCAATTGCTATTGCTCGTCTATGCTTACTGCCGCATGGCGGAGAAGGCGCGCGCAACGGGACCCGGGCCGAAGCTGAATGTGACAAGCCATGACCTCTAACTCGAACGCCGCCTCTGGGCGTCTGCTTCTGCTCGATGTGGTCGTCTTCATCGCCATGGGGATCACCGCCACGGCCTTCGCGGCAGGCCTTATCCTCAATTCGGGCGTCGACATGGTGGCGGGTGCGATCGCGGGAGTCGCGCTCTACATGGTGATGGCCTCCTCCCACTACGTGATCACGCGCTCGGCCCGTTCGGCGACCGTCGGCGGCCGCTTGGATGAGCTCGAGGAAGCGCTCGTCGTGCTGGACGGCGATTTGCAGCGCATCGATCAGGTCGAGGACGACGTTGCCCGGCTCGATCTGCTGGCGGACCGGGTCGAGCGTCTCGACCTGGCCATGGCGGACAATGTGGGCGGCACCGCCGGAACCGGCGCCAGCGCCGAGCGCGTCGAGCGCCTCTCCGGAGATCTTGAGCACCTTCACAAGCGGCTCGAGGCCTTGCGCTCCGATTTCGAGGTTGAGGCGCGCACGCAGCGCGAGCAGATTGGCGCCGAGCTGAGATCGCTCGAGGGCTTGATCAAGGAGCTTTCGCGCGACTTGATGGACGCCGCGCCGGTGCTCGAGCCCCCCGCATCCGAGGCGCTGGACCTGACGTCCGAGATTGCCTTGCCGCAGGAACATGTGCCGCCGCCCGAGCTGCGCACCGAACCCGTAGCGGAAGCGGAAGTGGAAGACGAAGACGAAAACGAAGAGGAAGACATCGTCGTGCTCGTCGCCGACGAGAATGCTCTCGACGTCGAGACCCATCAAGTCTTGCAGGATGCCATCGAGGCGAGCCGGATCGACCTTTATCTGCAGCCGATCGTCACGCTCCCTGAGCGCAAGCTTCGCTACTACGATACGCTAGCCCGCGTCCGCCGCGACGAGGACAATATCGTGTTGTCCGGGAGCTTTTTGCGGGTTGCCGAGCGCGAAGGCCTCATGCCGCGCATCGACAACGTCATGCTGGTCAAGAGCGTGCAGGTGTTGCGGCGGCTCGGATCGGAATCGAGGCTCAAAGGCGTGTTCTGCAATCTCTCCGCCCACTCGCTACTCGACCGCGACTTCTTCCCCGAACTCGTCGAGTTCATGGAGGAGAACAGCGCGCTCGGCGACAGCCTCACCTTCCAGGTCAGCCAGCGCACCGTCATGGAGTTGGGCGCGAGCGAGCTGGCCAGCTTGAAGACGCTGGGCAAGCTCGGCTTCTGCTTCTCGCTCGACCACGTCGCCGATCTCGACGTCGATTTCGGCGCGCTTCGCGACCATTTCTTCCGCTTCGTCAAGATCGACGCCGGCACCTTGCTGCACGACATGGAGGCGACGCGCGCGCCCGTCCCTGCCGCCGACATGACCGGCTATCTGGATCGCTTCGATCTCAAATTGATCGCACAGAAGGTCGAGGACGAGACAAGTCTGGACAGGCTCGTGGGCTACGGCGTCGAGCTTGCCCAAGGCGATCTCTTTGCCGAGCCAAGACCGGTGAGCCCCGAAATGTTCCGCGAGCTCGAGGACGCCGACGCGGCGTAAACGCCGTTCACCTAGAGGGTGGGGCGCCCATGCTGCTCTGTCAGCGGTCTTGGGTCTTCAGCTCCTTCGCCTCCATGTCGCCGCCTGACTTGGCCGGTTCTTCGACCTTGGGCACTTCGACGGGTTCCGGCACGGCATTTGGCGTGGCGTCGGTAGGCCCGCCAGGGACGCCATTGTCCGTTTCAGGCTCCACGCGGTTTTGCACCTCGGCGTTTTCCTCGTCCTGGGCCAAAATCGTCAACCCAGATGCGCCGTCGAGCGCGGGCCGTGGCGTTGCATTGGCTTGGCCGGCGAACCCGAGCAGCGTCAGCGCGCAGACGGCCGCGCCAGTGTGCAAAAGTGAATCGGGCACCACCGCGCGGAGTCGCGTCGTTACTCTCGGCTGTCTCGCGTCGCGCCCGAACCTCGGCAACCTCGGCTCGGTCAAGGCATCCGCGGGAAGCGATTTCGCCCTAGGCTTAGCCGGTCTGAAGACGACCGCTATTGGGGCTTGTCCGCCGGCACGGGCTCGGACGGATACTCTCTCTCGATCGCTTTCATTTCAGGGTCGTTCGAGTGAGGCGCCATGGCGTTCGGGGCTTCGGCATTAGGTTGCGGTGCGCCGGTCTGGGAGCCGGAATCATCGGCGGGGGCGCCATTATCCGCGGCAGGATCCAATTCGTTTTCCACCTCGGGATTTTCGACGTCGCCAGTGAGGACCGTCAGACCGGAGATGCTGTCGAGCGCGGGCCGCGGCGTCGCATTGGCCTGACTAACGAACCCGAGCAGAGAAAGCGCGCAGACGGCGGCGCTAGCCTTAAGCAAAAGGTGAGGCATGTTCATCTCCCTTGCGACCCCTTAATGGAATCGTCGGAATCACGAGTGGCACCGAACAAAGAATATTGGGTTACAAGAAATTGCAAAGCTTGTGCAAAGTTGAGGTCAAGAGCGTCTAAACGCCTCGCCCCAGCAAGTTCCGTGAAGGCCATCCAAGCAAGCCGAGCAAACCGGCGCCTTGCAGCGCGTGCTCGGCCCGCGGATGCTAGTAGTCGTTGTATCGCATGCTATACGGCCCATTCGTCGATGGGAACAGCCTTTGCAGCTCGCGGATCTCGTCATGGCCCCGTCCATAGGGACGATAGTCGTAGGAATCGTAGCCCACGGCGTGATCTCTCCCGGCATAGTCGGGATTGTAGTAGCGGCGATATAGCCAACCTGCTCAACCGGCAATGCCGGAGCAGCCAAGCCATCCCTAGCCTGTCCGGGCGCGGCACCAGCCGGGCCCGACCCCGCAAAGAGTAAAGCGCCGAAAGCGGCGGCTGCCGCCAAGGCGAGTAGTTTTGGCATTTTGGTGAGGAGGTGAGGCATGTTGATCTCAATTGCCGACACTTCCCTTGGCATCAGCTATCTGGGGACCCGCGCGAGGCCCTGCAACGAAGACCCGCTTCACAACAAAGTGAGTTGGGCGGACCCTTGCAAGGCTCGATGGGAGGTGACCGCAGGCCTTACCGTGCAATCCTCTAGCGAACCTTGAGCTCGACCATGTCGGGGACTGCACCGAAGACCGCGTTCGTCTTTGCCGGTGGCGGCAGCTTTGGCGCCGTTCAGGTCGGCATGCTGCGCTCCCTCGTGGCGCATGGGCTGCGCGCGGACATGGTGGTGGGATCGAGCCTTGGCGCGATGAATGGGGCCTATTGCGCCGGGTCGATGGCGGCGATCTGGCGGGGCCTGCGCCGGCGGAACGTGTTTCCGATCGCCTGGAGGACGCTGCTCGGCCTCCCGTTCCGGCGGGATTTTCTCGTGGGATCGGAAGGCCTTCGCCGGCTGGTGCACACGCATCTGCCCTTTCGCAATCTCGAGGATGCAGCGATCCCGCTGCACGTCGCGGCGACCAACATCCTGTCGGGCGAGGCGGTGGTCCTCTCGGCAGGCTCCGGGGCCGACGCCATCTTGGCAAGCACGGCCATTCCCGCCGCTTTCGCGCCCGTGCAATTCGGCGGCCGCTATCTCGCCGATGGCGCCATCACCAGCTGCACGCCGGTGCGCGTCGCTGTCGAGAAAGGCGCCAAGCGTCTCGATCGTGCTGCAGACGGGCTATGCCTGCGCCCGCGAAGCCCCACCCTCTGGCGCCATCGCCAGCGCGCTGCATGCGCTCACCTTGCTGATCGCCCGGCAGGTGACTCACGAGCTTGAGAGTCTCGACGGCAGCATTGACTATCATGTGGTGCCGCCGCTCTGCCCGCTGATCGGATCGCCTTACGACTTTTCGCATACCAGCGAGCTGATCGAACGCGCTCGTGAGAGCACCGACGCCTGGCTCGCCGGCGGCGGCCTTGAGCGGCGGGCCATCCCCACCAGATGCGTCCCCACACCCACGCCAAATAGGGGCAATCGCCTTGACCCCCATGCGCCGAGCCTCTAGGGGGAGCGCCATGACAATCGACACGGAGATCATCCCGGTGATCGGCTCGATCGAGGCGCTGGGCTCGAGCTACGCTGCCTGGCTCGTCGATATCTGGGGTGTGATGCATAACGGGGTGCGGGCCTATGCGCCTGCCGTCGAGGCGACGCGGCGCTTCCGCGAGCAGGGTGGAATCGTCGTGCTGCTCTCCAACTCGCCGCGGCCGAGCGAGGGGTTACAGAATCAGCTGCGCAGTCTCGGCGTGGCCGACCAATGCTACGACGCGACGGTCTCCTCCGGCGATCTTACCCGCCACGAGCTTGCGCAACGGGCGGGAGCGCGGGTCTTCCATCTTGGGCCTGAACGCGACCTGCCGATTTTCGTCGGCCTCGATGTCACTCGCGTCGAGCCAAGCGAGGCCGAGCTCGTGGTCTGCACGGGCCTCTTCGACGACGAAGTCGAGACGCCCGGGGACTATGACGCTTTGCTCAGCGAGCTTGCCGAGAGGCAGTTGCCGATGCTTTGCGCCAATCCCGACCACATGGTGGAGCGCGGCCACCGCCTCGTCTATTGCGCCGGCGCGCTCGCGCAAATCTATGCGGAGCTCGGCGGCAGCGTGATCTATGCCGGCAAGCCTTACGCTCCCATCTACCACCTCGCTGTGGAGACCGTCGCCGAGCTTGCCGGAAGGACGCTTGCGCGAGGCGAGATCCTCGCCATCGGCGATGGGGTGCATACCGACATGGCGGGAGCGGCGAGCTTCGGGCTCGACGCCGTATTCGTGGCGAGCGGCCTGCATGTCGCCAACGCCGCCTGTGGCGAGGACGCGGAAGGCAACACCGATCTCGATGAGCTTGTCCTCGGCGAATTGTTCGAGGGCATGAAGCCCGCACGCGCCGCCATGCCCGCACTCGCTTGGTGACGCTAGATTTTGGCGAAGAGAGCGTTGATGCTCGCCTGTTCCGCGCTTGGCGCGGGCAGGTCCGGCCTCTTGCGCATGCGCTCCGCCTTGCGCCGCTACCGCCCGGCGTCCGCCTTCTGCCGCGTGCCATCCACGCGCTTGAGCCGCGCGGCGATGAGACTATCGATGGCCTCGGCGATCTTCGTCATCCGCTGGCCCACAAGATCATCAAAGCCGGAGGCCGTGATGATGCTGAGCGCAGCGTCTTCAGCCTTCGCCGAGGCACCGTTGTCGTCGGTCGAGAGCAGGCCTTCCGCAGAGGTAAAAATGCGCCAAGCTGCCTCCTCGGCGGTGCGGCGGATGGCGGCAAGCTCACGCACCGCATTTGCCAGCATAGCGATCTCGGCCGCGAGCGACTGACCGGTCTTTGCGGCGTTCGCCGAAGTGGGCGGGCGTCGGCCGGCGCCTTATCGGAGTTCCCGCGCGCGCGGCATTGCAACTCTGGCCCTCGTGCTAATCGCTGAACACGGCGTCAATCTTGGCCTTCAACGTCGCCGCGTTGAAAGGCTTGACGATGTAGTTTATTGACGCCGGCCTTCTTGGCGGCGACCACGTTCTCGGTTTTCGATTCGGCGGTGACCGTGATGAACGGCGTGCGCGACAGCCGGTCATCGGTGCGGACCTCGCTCAAAAGCTCATAGCCCGTCATCGGCTCCATGTTCCAGTCTGAGATCACGAGCCCGTATTGCTTCTGCCGCGTCATGTCGAGCGCAGCGCTGCCGTCTCCCGCCTCGTCGACATTGGCGAAGCCAAGCTGCTTCAAGAGATTGCGGATGATCCGGATCATTGCCTTGTAATCGTCGACGACGAGGACCGGCATGCTGGTATCGACAGCCATGAGTTTCTCCTCTCGGCCTGAGCCATCGCGTTCAGCTTGGGCTCTCTAACGGGAGCCGTTGAGCCACGACTCCATGGGCACGCTTGTGGGACCGCGCGCCTGGGAAAGGGTCTGACCGGCCCAAATTAGGGGTTGGCCGTGAACGGAGGGTTAAGCGGCTGCGCCAGGGTCCTACTCGACGGGCGCGCCTGCGCAGCGTTGTTGCAGTGCAACAGGTGCTTCGCTATTTTCGCACTCGCAAAATCATGGGAGCGGGGGCGATCGATGACCACGAACGGGAACGGGGCTGCCAGTCACGGCTATTTCTTCGAGGATCTGGCCGTTGGCATGGAGGCGAGCTACGCCAAGAAGATCAGCAATGAGGACGTCGTCGCCTTCGCCGACCTCTCGGGAGACACCAATCCCGTGCATTTGGACGACGCCTATGCCGCCGGCACCATCTTCAAGCAGCGGATCGCCCACGGCTTTCTGACGGCGAGCCTGATTTCCACGGTGCTCGGCACCAAGCTCCCCGGTCCCGGCTGCATCT
The DNA here is from genome assembly GCA_963804515.1 of uncultured Alphaproteobacteria bacterium. Lineage (GTDB taxonomy): Bacteria > Pseudomonadota > Alphaproteobacteria > Rhizobiales > Methyloligellaceae > Methyloceanibacter. Next base: position 358,893 of record CAWDQR010000003.1, read on the forward strand.
ATCTTTCGCAGAACCTCAAATTCCGCGCGCCGGTGCGCATCGGCGACGAGGTGGTGGCGACCGCCAAGATCACGAGCCTGGACCCCGAGAAGGGGCGGGCGGTGCTGGCCACCGAATGCGCGGTGAACGGCAAGAGCGTATTGGACGGCGAGGCCGTCATGATGGTACCCCGCCGCGATCCGCGATCGTAAGTGGCGCTCAAGTAGCGTAGCGATAGCGCATGAAAGTCTTAGTGGCGCTCAAGTAGCGTAGCGATAGCGCATGAAAATCATAGTGGCGCTCAAGTAGCGCAGCGAGAGCGCATGAAAGTCATGATGGCACCCCGCCGCGATCCGCGATCGTAAGCGCCAGAGGATGCGAGCATGGACGTCGTCACCGGCTGGCGGGATGTGCCTGCGTCCACGACAGGTGCAGTGCTCGCGATCGGCAATTTCGATGGCGTCCATCGCGGCCATCAGGCAGTGCTTGGCCGCGCGCATGAGCTCGCCAAGTCGGTTGGAAGGCGCTCTGGCGCCGTCGTGTTCGAGCCGCATCCTCGCGAGTTCTTCATGCCGGACCAACCCTTCTTTCGGCTGACGCCGCTGCTCGTCAAGCTCGAGCTTCTGGCCGCGCTCGGGCTCGACGAGACCTTCGTCATCGAATTCGGGCCTGATCTCGCCGGCTTGAGCTCGGAAGCCTTCGCCACCAAGGTTCTTGCTCACGGCCTTGGCACCCATCACGTGGTGGTGGGCCACGACTTCACCTACGGCAAGGGCCGCACCGGCACGCCGGCTGAGCTTGAGGCCTTGGGGAAGAGGCTCGGCTTCGGTGTCGATATCGTCGAGCCGGTGACGCTTGACGGGGTGATCTTCGCCTCGAGCAAGGTGCGCGAGCATCTCCGCCGCGGCGAGATGAGGGAGGCCGCGGAGCAGCTCGGCTATTGGTGGCGCGTGCGGGGACGGGTCGAGCGCGGTGCCGGCCGCGGCAAGGGGATGGGCTTCCCCACTATCAATCTGCCGCTGGCGGAAGGTCAGGACGTCGGCCATGGCATCTATGCGGTGCGGGTCGAGCATGGAGGGCGCCGTTACCACGCGGCCGGCTATGTCGGCGCGCGACCCACCTTCGGCGAAGGGAAGCCGGTGCTCGAGGCTTTTCTCCTCGATTTCTCGGGCGACCTTTATGGCGAGGAGATCGAGGTGGAGTTCATCCAGCGGCTCCGGGGCGACGCGAGTTTTGCCGGTCCGGAGGCGCTCGCCGCTCAGATGCAAGAAGACTGCGAGCAAGCCCGCGCAATTCTTGCCAAGCTCGACGCCGACGACCCTATGCGGACGTTTCCGCTCGGCCGCGCGCTCGGCCGCGACACTGGATTGTAGCGGACGGCGTTGCTAGAACCCGCCTGGGTCGCGCGGGGCGAGCCGATGGGCGGGGCTGAAGGACCATGGCGAAAACCAAGAGCAAGAAAGCGTCGTCGCCCGCCAAGCAAGCGCTTGCGACCAAGCCTGCGGGCAGATCGAAGGCGCCATTGAAGCGGGCGAAGCCTTCTGCAAAGCTCAAAGCTGCGAAACCCGCCACCAAGCGCAAGGCGAGACAACCCGCGCGCAAACCAAAGGCGCCCAAGCGGGCCCCCAAGGCTAAGACTAAAAAGTCCGCCACCAAGAAGGGAACGAAGTCCCCGCCAAAAGCGCAGCCTAAGCAGAAGGCCAGGTCCGCGGCGAAGCCTGCCAAGCCACAGGCGAAGCCGAAGCGAAAGCCCCTCCCGGCAAAGAACGCTCAGCCATCAGCGGCGTTGCTGCCAGAGCTCGTGGTCAGCCCCGAACCCAAGCCTCCCCAGATCGGGCGCGACTGGAGCAAGACCCTGTTCCTGCCCGCGACCGACTTCCCCATGAAGGCGGGGCTGCCCGAGCGCGAGCCCGAGCTGCTCAAACGCTGGGACAGACTTCGTCTGTTTGACCTTTTGCGCGAGGAGGCGATGGGCCGGCCGAAATTCGTCCTGCATGACGGTCCGCCTTACGCCAACGGCCATCTGCATATCGGGCACGCGCTGAACAAGATCCTCAAAGACGTGATCACCCGCTCGCAAGGCATGATGGGCAAGGACGCCAATTACGTGCCGGGCTGGGACTGTCACGGCCTCCCCATCGAATGGAAGATCGAGGAGGAGAATTATCGCGCCAAGGGACGGCCTAAGCCCGATCTGCCGGATGCGGCGGCGATGATCGCCTTTCGCCGCGAATGCCGCGCCTATGCCGAGCATTGGCTCAATGTGCAGCGCGAGGAGTTCAAGCGCTTAGGCGTCCAGGGTGACTGGGCGCACCCTTACACCACTATGAGCTTCGACGCCGAGGCCACCATCGCCGCCGAGCTGATGAAATTCGCCATGAACGGGCTGCTCTATCGCGGCTCCAAGCCGGTGATGTGGTCCGTGGTGGAGCAGACCGCCCTGGCGGAAGCCGAAATCGAATATGCCGAGATCACCAGCCCCGCGATCTATGTGTCATTCCCGGTGATCAGCACCAACTCTGGGGCACTGAGATCTCCAGGCGCCAAGATCGTAATCTGGACCACCACGCCTTGGACGATCCCTGGCAACAGGGCCATCGCATACTCAGAAACTCTTAAATACGTGGTGCTCCGACAGCGTCGTATTCCCTACCGTGTCATCCCCATCGACACGAGAGATCTTTCCGCCTCTGAAATAGAGGCAGCCAAAATTAGCGGTGTGAGCCCCGAAGAATACGCAGCCTCGCTGACTCAAATAATTGAGGAGAGGCGCAAGTTTGCAGAGCGCTTCGGCGATGCCAGCTTTGTCGTCGCGAAAAACTTGGCTCCAGAGTTTCGCCAGAGGATCGGGGCGAGATGGGAGTTCGACGAAATTGAGATTGATGGACCCCATTTGGCAGGCACTATTTGCGCTCACCCCCTACGTGGACTCGGCTACGATTTCGATGTCCCCCTGCTCGCGGGCGAGCATGTAACAGAGGACACCGGAACCGGCTTTGTGCATACCGCGCCGGGCCATGGCACCGAGGATTTCGAGGTCTGGGAAGAGAGTCGCGCAACGCTTCAGGCCCGCGGCATCGACACGGCGATCCCCTTCACCGTCGATGCCGCCGGTTTCTTCACGAATGAGGCACCGGGATTCGAGGGCAAGCGCGTCATCGACAACAACGGCAAATTCGGTGATGCCAACGAGGCGGTGATCCAGGAGCTGATCAAGGCGAATGCCCTCATCGCCCGCTCCCGCCACAAACACGACTATCCCCATTCCTGGCGATCGAAAAAGCCGGTGATCTTCCGCAACACGCCACAATGGTTCATCGCCATGGACAGGGAGATCGGAGAGGGCGCTCCCACCGACACGTTGCGCCATCGCGCGCTTGCCGCCATCAGCGAGACGCGGTTTGTGCCGCCGCAAGGGGAGAACCGCCTCCGCGGCATGGTCGAGACCAAGCCCGACTGGGTGATCTCGCGCCAGCGCGCCTGGGGCGTGCCCATCACCGTGTTCCGCAATATCAATCCGAGCTCGGACAGCTTTGACGATGTCGTGCCGAGCAAGGACTATCCCTGGTCGGAAGCGCTCATCGAGCGAGTGCGCGAAGCCTTCGCCAAAGAAGGCGCCGACGCCTGGTTCGAGCCCGATGCCAAGGATCGCTTCCTTGGCGGCCTCGTCGATGACGTAGGGGACTGGGAGAAAATCGACGACATTCTCGATGTCTGGTTCGAACTCTGGGAGCACCCACGCCTTCGTGCTCGAGGAGCGCCCGGACCTGAAATGGCCGGCCTCGCTTTATCTCGAAGGCTCCGACCAGCACCGCGGCTGGTTCCAGTCCTCGCTGCTGGAGTCTTGCGGCACGCGCGGCCGTGCCCCCTTCGACGCAGTGCTCACCCACGGCTTCGTCAATGACGAGTCGGGGCGCAAAATGTCGAAGTCGCTCGGCAACGTGGTCGCGCCCCAGGACGTGATCAGGCAATCCGGCGCCGAGATCTTAAGGCTCTGGGCCATGAGCTCCGACTACGCGGAGGATCTCCGCATCGGGCCCGACATCATCAAGGCGAATGTGGAGTCCTATCGCAAGCTCAGGAACACACTCCGCTTCCTGCTCGGCAACCTCGCCCATTACCAGCCGGAGCTGGCGGTGCCCCACGCCGATATGCCGGGGCTTGAGCGCTATTTGCTGGATCGCCTCGCCGAGCTCGACGTGGTCGTCCGCGTAGGTTACGACGCCTTCGATTTCAAGCGCATCTTCCACGCGCTGTTCAACTTCGCGGTCAACGATCTCTCGGCCTTCTATTTCGACATCCGCAAGGACGCGCTCTATTGCGATCCTTACGCGAGCATGAGGCGCCGCGCCGCCCTCACCCTGCTCGATACGCTGTTCCAGACGCTTACCGCCTGGCTTGCCCCCATGCTCTGTTTCACCATGGAGGAGGCGTGGCTCAATCGGTTCCCGGGTGATAAGGGCTCCATGCATCGTCGCCAATTCCCGGCGATCCCGTCCGAATGGCGCGACGACGCGCTGGCCGAGAAATGGCGGAAGGTGAGGGCCGTCCGCCGCGTCGTGACCGGCGCGCTCGAGATCGAGCGGAAGGAGCGGCGGATCGGCTCAAGCCTCGAGGCGGCCCCCAAACTCTACATTGCCGATCAGGACCTCCGCGATGCGCTCGCCGGTATCGATCTCGCCGAGATCGCCATCACCAGCGGCGTGAATTTGACGAGTGGCGCCGGCCCCGAAGCAGCATTCCGCCTCGACGAGGTGTCGGGCGTGGCCGTGGTCTTCGCGCCTGCGCAAGGCAAAAAATGCGCCCGCTCCTGGAAGATCCTGGAGGACGTCGGGGCCGATCCCGAATTTCCGGAGCTTTCCCCTCGCGACGCGGAGGCCGTCCGGCAGTTTGACGCGCGTCAAGCCATCGCGGCCGCGGAGTAGCGCTTGATGCGAAACTTTTGGGGACCATTGTCGCCGCTTGGGCTTGGCATAGCCGCCGTCGTGCTCTTGGTCGATCACGCCCACAAGGCCTGGATGCTCTATGTCTATGACATCGGCGCCAAGGGCGTGGTGAGGCTCACCCCGTTTTTCGACCTCGTGCTCGTCTGGAATCAAGGCGTCAGCTATGGACTGCTGACTCAGCGGAGCGAGCTTGGCCGCTGGGCGCTGATTCTCTTTGCTTTTGCGGCCACCATCGGCCTCGCCATTTGGCTCGCGCGGACGACTTCGCTGCTGGCCGCTGCCGGAATCGGGGTCATCATCGGCGGCGCCATCGGCAACGCCATCGATCGCGTCCTTTATGGCGCCGTGGCTGACTTCTTCTCTTTCCACGCCTTCGGCTATGAGTGGTACGTCTTCAACATCGCCGACACGGCCATTGTTGCGGGTGTCGTGGGACTTCTGTATGAGTCTCTTTTTGGGGGACACAAAAAGGTCTCAAACCCTTCTAAGATGTAAAGAAATCCGGCCTTCCCGGAATTTCGAGGGAGTCTTGGGGCACTCCGGCACCATCAATTGCAGGCTGCTCGGTAGAGGCCTTGGGCTTCTCGCCGCCTGTTCCACTGTGCTCGCGCTTGGCGGCTGCGGTGGCATTGAGTTCAAGGGCAAGCTGTTCGACTACGCTGGGCTCTCCGGCACCGGCACCAAGGAAGATCCGCGGATGACCGACCGGGCTCCTCTGCTCGTGCCGCCTAACATCAATAGCCTGCCGCCGCCTGGGAGCCCACCCATTGCCCGCGCCGACTGGCCCATCGACAGCGACCTCTCGACCAAACAGGCTGCCGCGGCGAAAGCAGCAGCGGTTGGAAAGAAGGAGGCCGCGGCCGAGGCCGAGCCCAGGAATCCTTATGCCGGCAAACCGAACCTACTCGACAAGCTGCTCGGCAAGAACAAGAAGACCGACGAGGAGGTTGTTGCGGTTCCCGAGCCCGATCCGTCCGACAAGACGCCGCAGGAACGCGCGCGTGAGCAGGCAGCGGCAACCCCGCAGAAACCAATCGACCAGAGCCTGAACGCGCCCACGCAAACGGACGATCCCTTCCACCCAGCGGCGCCTGACAGCTACAAGGGTATGTCGAGTCCCACCGGCAACAATGCCAGTTATTGATGCAAGGGGCCGGGGCGCCCGCGCTGCGCTTGTCGCCTAGCTGCGAAATGGCTTGAAAAAATAGGGGCCAAGCCTGAAATGTGAGCCACGCCGCCCACGAACCGCTTGCCCTTGGGGTTTGAGGGCTGAACCCTTGCTTCCTCAACTCCGGTCACGTTTCATGGTGATGTCGATGTTCGATCAGCTTGCCGGCGCGCTGGATCTCCGGGGCGGTCTCGTCTTCGCCAGTTTCGGCCTTGCGTCGATCGCCGTCGCCTTCGACGGCGCGCGTGGCGCTCCGCGTGTCGCCGAGTTCAAGCTCGCCAATGGACTGCAGGTCCTGGTCATTCCCGACCACCGTGCGCCCGTCGTGATCCAGATGGTCTGGTACAGAGTGGGGGCCGCCGACGAGCCGCGCGGCTCCTCCGGAATCGCCCATTTTCTCGAGCATCTGATGTTCAAGGGCACCGAGGCGATTCCGCCCGGCCAGTTCTCCAAGATCGTGGCGAGGAATGGCGGCGAGGACAACGCCTTCACCAACCACGACGTCACCGCCTATTTCCAGCGCGTGGCCAAGGATCGGCTCCCCACGGTGATGGCCATGGAGGCCGACCGCATGGCCAATCTTCGCCTCTCCGAGGAGGACGTGGCGACGGAGCGGAAGGTGATCCTCGAGGAGCGCCGCTCCCGCGTTGACAACGATCCATCGAGCATCCTGCAAGAGCAGATGATGGCGGCGCTGTACGAGAACCACCCTTACGGCATCCCCGTGATCGGCTGGGAGCACGAGATCCGCGACTTGGATCGCGAGGACGCGCTTCGCTTCTACGAGCGCTTCTACGCACCGAACAATGCGCTTCTCGTCGTGGCTGGGGACGTCGAGCCCGAGGAGGTGAAGCGGCTCGCCGAGGAGACCTTTGCCAAGCTTCGGCCCAATAACGCCCTGAACGGCCGGTCGCGGGCCGAGGAGGGCGACCATTCCGCGCCCGTCAGGGTCAAGCTCGAGGACCCGCGTGCAGGCCGCATGACCGTGCAGCGCTACTATCTCGCGCCGAGCTATGCCTCCGCCGCGCCGGGCGAAGCCGAGGCGCTCGATCTCATGATGCGCGTGGCGGCCATTGGGTCGATCAGCAAACTCTATAAGCGCCTTGTGATTGAGCAGAAGCAGGCTGCGAGTGCCGGCGGCTGGTACTCGGACTCGGGCCTCGACGCGGGTAGGCTTGCCTTTTCTGCGATTGGCTCCGAGAAGGTTTCGGCCCCCGAGCTTGAGCAGGCGATCGACGGCGTCGTCGCCGAATTGCGGGAAAGCGGCATCACCCAAGAAGAGCTCGACCGCGCGCGGAGCGCCTATATTGCCGAGTTCGTCTACACCTCCGACAGCCAGTCGCGCATGGCCCGCCTCTATGGCTGGCGGCTCGCCGTTGGCATGACCGTCGAGGACGTCGAGGCGTGGCCGGATCGGCTGAAGCAGGTGACCATCGAGGACATCCGGCAGGTTGCTCGGAAATATCTCGTCGAGAAGAATTCGGTCACAGGCGTGCTGTTGCCAGCGCCCGACAAGACCAGCCGCAGCAGCGGCGAGCCGCCGGCCGATGCACCAAGCCCCGGCAGGTCTTAGCCCGCGATGCCGCGAGGGGGTCTCTCGCGCCCATTGCGCCGGGTTGGAATGCGGTTCGACGCGGCGGTTGCCCTCTTCGCTGCGCTCCCGGCACGCCGGTTGACGCCATGAACATCCAGCGCGTCACAAGCCCCGGCGGCATCGAGGCCTGGCTCGTCGAGAGCCACGTCAATCCCTTGATCGCCATGCGCTTTGCATTTCGCGGCGGCGCTGCCCAGGACACCAAGGACAAGGCAGGGCTCGCTTATTTCGTCTCCGGCATGATGGACGAGGGCGCGGGCGGTCTCGACTCCGTCGCCTTTCAGGAGCGCCTGCAATCTCTCGCCATGCGCGTGGCTTTCGACGCGGGCCGCGACGTGATGCTCGGCAATGTGCAGATGCTCACGGCCAACCAGGACGAGGCCTTCGACCTGCTGCGCCTGGCGCTGACCGAGCCGCGCATCGATCCGAGCGCGGTCGAGCGCGTGCGCGCCCAGATCCTCGCCGGGCTGAAATTCGACGAGAACGACCCCGAATCGGTGGCTTCGCTTGCCTGGGACCGCCTCGCCTTCCAAACCCACCCTTACGGCCGCCCGATCAAAGGCACCATGGCCTCGATCGTAGCCATCGCTCCTGCGGATCTCATAGACTATGTCCGCCGCGTCTTCGCCCGCGACAGGCTGGTGATCTCGGTGGTGGGCGACATCGACGCGGCGACGCTTGGGCACGCCCTCGACCATGTGTTCGGCGCGCTCCCGCCGTACGCCTCGCTCGCGCCCATCGCCGACGCCACGCCGCCTTTGGGGCCTGCGCGCGAGATCATCCAAATGGATGTGCCGCAATCGGTGGCGCAGTTCGGGCATCGTGCCTTCGGGCGCAAGGACGAGGATTTCATGGCCGCCTACGTCCTCAACTACATCATCGGCGGGGGCGGCTTCTCCTCGCGGCTGATGGAGGAGGTGCGCGAGAAGCGCGGGCTCGCCTATTCGGTGCATTCCAACCTCTATCCTTACGAGCACGGCGCGGTATTTGTCGGCAGTGTCGCCACCCAGAACGAGGCCGTCGGCCAATCGTTGCAAGTGATCGAGAGCGAGCTCAAGCGCATCGCCGAGCAGGGGCCGAGCGCCGAGGAACTCGCCAGCGCCAAGAGCTATCTCACCGGGGCCTACGCGCTTCGCTTCGAATCGTCGAGCAGCATCGCCGACCAGCTCTTGTGGATCGAGATCGAGGATCTCGGCATCGACTACGCCGATCGGCGGAACGAGCTGGTCGAGAAAGTGAGCCTCGACGATATCCGGCGCGTGGCGAAGCGACTGATTGAGGCCGATCGCCTGATCACCACCATCGTCGGCAAGCCGGTAGACGCCGGGTTGAAAGCCGCACCCGGCTAGAGCGTGGCGCCTGCCGGTGAACGCCTGATCCGCGTTAAGGGGAGGGGTTAGCGATGCCGCTGTTGCACAAGGTCGAGGGTTGCCTCGAGGCAAGCATCGGCGCTTCCGGGCTGACCGAGGCAACGCTCGACATCTACCTCGAGCGGCTAGAGCCGCGCCTCGACCAGTTGCGTCAGGCTTATGCGGCGGGCAGCCTGCCTCTCTTGCGCGTCCCGGAATGGCGGGACGACATCCCGCCGGCCCGCGCGGCACTATCGGCGCTCACCAAGGACGCAAGAACGCTCGTCTTTTTCGGCACCGGCGGCTCTAGCCTTGGCGGCCAGACACTCGCCCAACTCGGCGGCTGGGGCATTCCCGGCGACGAAGGCAATGGCGGGCGCGATCGCCCACGCACGCGCTTCTACGACAATCTGGATGCCCGGACGCTTGGATTGGCCCTTGCCGGGCTCGACCTTGCCACCACGCGCTTTATTGTCATCTCCAAATCCGGCAATACGCCGGAGACCTTGGTGCAGACGATCGCCGCCATCGAGGCCGTGCGCGAGGCGGGGCTCGGCGGCCGAATCCCAGAGCTTTTCCTCGGCCTGACCGAGCCCGGAGCCAAGGACGCGACCAACGGCTTGCGCGACCTTTGCGAAGCCTTGTCCATTCCCACGCTCCCACACGATCCCAAGATCGGCGGCCGCTTCTCGGGCCTGACCAATGTTGGGCTTCTGCCGGCGCTTGCTCGCCGGCTCGACGTTGAGGGCTTGCGGGACGGCGCCCGCACCGTGGTCCGTGCCTTGCTCGAAAGCCCCAAGCCGAGGGATCTGGCCCCAGCGCTCGGCGCTGCCGTCGCGATAGGCCTCGCCAAGGAGAAGGGCATAAGGGTGAGCGTGATGCTCCCCTATAACGATCGTCTGTCGCGCTTCGCCGCCTGGTATGCGCAGCTTTGGGGCGAGAGCCTCGGCAAGGCGGGAGCGGGCACGACGCCCGTCGCCGCGCTGGGCCCCGTCGATCAGCACAGTCAGCTGCAGCTCTATCTGGACGGCGCGCCGCAGCACTCCATCACCGTGATCCGCGTAAATTGCGCCGGCACCGGCCCGCGCGTGGCGCCGGAACTCGCGACGCTCGCCCATGCCGACTATCTGTCCGGTCATTCCGCTGGCGATCTGGTCGCAGCACAGCAGCGGGCCATTCCCGAGGCCCTGATTGCCGCCCATCGGCCCGTCCGTACCATCGATCTTGCAACGCTTGACGAGCGCGCCCTTGGGGCTCTGATGATGCATTTCATGCTCGAGACGATTCTCGCAGGTGCTCTCCTGGGCGTCGATCCGTTTGACCAGCCTGCGGTAGAATCGGGTAAGCTGCTGACGCGCCGATATTTGAGCAGCCAAACGCCTGAGGGACGCGATGGCCATACGCCAGCTGCCGCCGAACCTCGTCAATCGCATCGCCGCGGGTGAGGTCGTCGAGCGTCCGGCCAGCGTCGTCAAGGAGCTGATCGAGAACGCCATCGATGCCGGCGCGCGCCGCATCGACGTCGTCGCAAGCGGCGGCGGGCTCGGTCTGATCCGCGTCACCGACGACGGCTGCGGCATGGATAGACGCGACCTCTCGCTCGCCGTGGAGCGGCACACCACCTCGAAGCTTCAAGACGACAATCTCTCGCAAATCCTTACCCTCGGCTTTCGCGGCGAGGCGCTGCCCTCGATTGCCGCGGTTGCGAGGCTTTCGCTGCAAAGCCGCGCCCGCGGCGCGGACGCAGGCTACGAGGTCTCGGTCGATGCCGGGCGCAAAACCGAGCCGAAGCCAGCACCGCTCGCGGCGGGCACGCGCGTCGAGGTGCGCGATCTTTTCTACGCCACGCCGGCGAGACTCAAATTCATGAAATCCGAGCGCGCCGAGACCGGGGCCATCGCCGATATGGTGAAGCGGCTCGCTCTGGCGCTGCCGGAGATCGCCTTTAGTCTGACCCTGGGCGACCGGACCAGTCTGCGGCTTGAGCCTTGTGCGCCCGGGCTGTTGGACCATGGGCTCGCGCGCCTCGGGCGTATCTTGGGGGACGAGTTCGCAGCCGACGCGCTCTCCGTGCGCGCCGTGCGAGGGCGCATGGCGCTGGAAGGATTCGCCGGGCTGCCGACGCTGCATCGTCCGAACGGCTTGCAGCTCCATCTCGTGGTCAATGGCCGGCCCGTTCGCGACAGGCTGCTCGCGGCAGCGGTGCGCGCTGCCTATGGCGATCTAGTGCCCAATGGGCGGCATCCGATGCTCGCTTTGTTCTTGACCGTGCCCCCGGACGAGGTCGACGTGAACGTGCACCCGGCCAAGACCGAGCTCAAATTCCGCGACGCGCAAACCGTCCGCTCCCTGGTCATCGGGGCCCTGAAAGAGGCGCTTGGCGCCGCCGGCCACCGTGCCACGGCATCGCTGTCGCAGGCGGCGCTCGCCCGCATGGTGCGGCCGGGGGACGGAGCCACGCACCAACAGGCCTTGGGATCGAGACCCTACCAACAGGGCCGGCCCTTCCCGCGCAGCTTCGGACTTGCAGAAGGCGGCCAGGCGCCGCTCGCCCCGCTGACGGCCCCGAGCGCCGACAGCTATCGGAGCACGGAGGAGGATGCTGCGAGCGTCGCCTATCCCTTGGGCGCGGCGCGGGCGCAGCTTCGCGACACCTTCATCATCGCCGAGACGGGGGACGCGCTCGTCATCGTCGATCAACACGCGGCGCATGAGCGGCTCGTCTATGAGCGCCTGAAACAGGCCTTCGCTGATGGCGGCCTGTCGCGGCAGCTCTTGCTGATCCCCGAGGTCGTCGAGCTCGACGCGGAGGGCGCCGACCGGCTCCGTGCTGCAGCCCCGGAGCTCGAGCGGTTGGGCCTGGTGATTGAGCCCTTCGGCGCCGCCGCCATAATCGTGCGCGAGGTTCCGGCGTTGCTCGGCCAGGGCAACATCAAAGGGCTGTTGGGCGACCTCGCCGATGAGCTTGCCGATGGCGAGGGGAGTCTCGTCGTCGCCGAGCGTCTCGACCACGTGCTTGCCACCATGGCCTGCCATGGCAGCGTGCGCGCCGGACGGCGGCTGAACTCGGCAGAGATGAATGCGCTCTTACGCGACATGGAGGAGACCCCCTTCTCGGGGCAGTGCAATCACGGCCGGCCGACCTATGTCGAGCTCAAGCTCGCCGACATCGAGAAGCTGTTCCAGCGCCGCTGAAACAGCCCGGTCATGACCGGAGACCAAATATACCGACCGCAGCGATGGCGGTAATAATTATTTGAAGCTCGACAGCACCGCCGCCTGCAGAAAGGCGCTGTCGGCATTGGCGATATCCCCCGTGGCATTCCCCATATTGAGATGCGCGATCTGGATCAAATGTCCGCTCTCGGTCTTCACCAAGGTGTAGTGGATCTCGATCGACTTGCCCTTGGTGTGACAGGCGGTGTACAGGCGCCTCACGCTTAGCGAGTCGACCGGCGCGCTCAGCTTCTTGCCTGAGGCGAAGTCCCCTTTGCAGCTCTTGGCATCATCCGCCATCACCAAATTCGCCGCCTGGTCGAGATCGACCGCGCTCATATCCTTGTAGCCGACGAGCGCGCCTATGATCCCGTTCGGATAGGTCCAGACCGCGTCGAAATTGGCCACCCGGTTCTCGGCCGGATCGACCAGCTGGTAATCGGTGATGCCGGCGCTTGCGAGCAAATTTGCGGCGAAAGTCATGGCCTCGGCTGGCGTGAAGAGCTTGTTCGGATTGGCCTTGTTTTCGCTGGCCGGCTTCGCCTGGGCCGAAATGCCTGGGCCGCCAGATGCCTTTTCGGCCTGCAAATGCTCGCTGACACAATTGGCGAGCGTAGCGAGGGCCTCGTTCGTGCCGGTCAGCTCGAAGCTGAGCCTGTCCGAGGGGGTGCTGATGGTGAGCTTGCGGCCGTGACGGAGCGCCTTCATCACCGGATCGGTGTTTTCGAGCGGCACCAGGATGCCGTGAGGGTCGACCACCTTGGCGATCGCCGGGATGGGCTTGCGCGAATCGACGGCGAGCGCAACATCCTCTACCGATCCTACATCCAAGCTCCAACGGTCATCGACCAGGGCGACGCCCCAGTCGAGGTTTCGACTGATGACGAAGGCGAGCAGGACCCCGCTGTCTGACTGAGCGGTCATGGTGCAGTCGCTGAACTTGCCGTTGTCGTCCTGATTGGGCCCGCCCTCCCACACGCCCGAGGTGAAGGCGCTTGCGGGCCCCCCAAATCCCGTGACCGAGGCGAAAACCAGCAACGCGAGCAGGAACGCTCGAACGATCATGACAGCCCCTTCGGCACGACCTTGACCTCATTAGCATGCCCGGCACGTCCAAATTAGGGCTAAGCCGCAAGGCGGTTAAGGAGCGGCTTTGGCGATCACGATCTGCGTGTCGCCATAGATGCGGGCGTCGATCTCCCCGAACGGCGCGGGCAAGGTAATCTCCACATCGGCCCGCTCTTCCAGCACCACGATGGCGTCGTCTCCGAGCCATCCCCCTTCAACCGCCGCGACAAGCGCGTGTTCCCCAAGTCCCCTGCCATAAGGCGGGTCGAGGAAGACGATGTCAAAGGGCGGAACCGGGCCTCTGTCACCGAGCTCGGTTGCGTCCCGGCGCCAGATCTTGGTGATGCCGGTCAGCGCCAGCGCCTCGACATTGCGGCGGATGGCCGCCCGCGCTTCCGCCCGCTCTTCCACGAACAGGCAAAAGCGCGCGCCCCGCGACAGGGCTTCGAGCCCAAGCGCGCCTGAGCCCGCGAACAGGTCGAGCACGCGGGCGCCCTCGCAATCGAAGCGCGGGGTCCCGTGCTCGAGCACGTTGAACAGCGCCTGACGCACGCGGTCGCTGGTCGGCCGCGTGGCGAGCCCCTTCGCCGCCTCGATCCGCGCGCCTCTGAATTTCCCCGCTACGATGCGCATGACAGGCCGGCACGAGCGGCAATCGATATTTCGTCATGCCCGGGCGAAGATCCGGGCATCCAGGGGCGGCAAATGCGGAACGAGCGGCCCTGGATCGCCGGGTCCAGCCCGGCGATGACGACAGGGAAGGCGGGATCGTCGCTCATCGATTGTGTGCAGCCCGCCGCCTTTGTCCCTCGCTGCCAAGCCCCAACTCGTCGGCGAGCTTCGCGCCCAACTGGTCTCTGAGCACGCGCGGCTTCACCTTGCTCACCTGGCCCGGCGTCAAATCTCCGAGCGCGAACGGCCCGAAGGAGATGCGGATCAGGCGGTTGACGGTGAGGCCAAGCGCTTCGGCGAGCCGCTTCACCTCCCGGTTCTTGCCCTCGCGCAAGCCAAGGCTGAGCCACACATTGGTCCCTTGCTCGCGATCGATGCGGGCCTCCACCGGACCGTAATGCACGCCGTCGATCGTGATGCCCTTGGCCAGGCGGTCGAGGTCGGCTTGGCTGACCCTGCCATGGGCGCGCACGCGATAGCGACGGAGCCAGCCGGTGCTCGGCAGCTCCAAATGCCGGGCAAGCGCCCCGTCGGTGGTGAGCAGCAGCAGGCCTTCCGTGTTGAGGTCGAGGCGCCCCACCGAGACCACACGCGGCAGCTCGGGCGGCAGCGCCTCGAACACGGTCTGTCGCCCCTGCGGGTCCTTGTGGCTGGTCACGAGGCCCTTCGGCTTGTGGTAGCGCCAGAGCCTTGGGAGGCCCGTTGCGGGGAGCGGCTTCCCGTCCACCGTGACGATGTCGCCTGGCGCCACGACATGAGCCGGGGTGGTTAGCACCTTGCCGTTCACGGCGACGCGGCCTTGGCCAATCCAAGTCTCGGCGTCGCGGCGGGAGCAGAGCCCGGCATGCGCGATCGCCTTGGCGATCCGCATCGGCTCCGCTTGCCTGGGCATGGACGCTTCGCCTGCGCTCGCCCCTTGACCCTGCCGTTTCTTTGCCCCCAGTTTGACCGCCATGATGAGGGAGACGCTTGCAGATGTGACGAGCCCAGGCAAGCGGCCTATGGACTTGGCCCTCGCCGAGGCCGAGGCCGCTGGCCTCGCCGGCGAGGTCCCGATCGGCGCCGTGCTGGTGAGCGCGAGCGGCGAGGTGCTGGCGCGCGCCGGCAACCGCACGCTCGAGCTCAGAGATCCTACGGCCCATGCCGAACTGCTCGCGATAAGGCAGGCCTGTGCCAAGCTCGGCAGCGAGCGGCTCACCGGTTGCGACCTCTATGTGACGCTCGAGCCTTGCGCCATGTGCGCCGCGGCCGTCTCCTTCGCTCGCATCCGCAGGCTCTATTTCGGCGCGCCCGATCCGAAGGGCGGCGCCGTCGAGCATGGGCCGCGGTTGTTCGCGCAAGCAACCTGTCATCATTCGCCTGAGGTCTATGGCGGCATCGGCGAGGCCCGCGCCGCGGCGCTGCTCAAGCAATTCTTCGCCGCCCGCCGCTGAATCCCTCACCCGGCTCGCCGCTGAAGCGTCGAGCCACCCTCTCCCGCAGGGTTCTCGGGCGTAGTACCCCTATGGAAGCATTGTCGAGCTCTTGGCACTGACCGGCCAGCGCCGAGAAGAAGTGGCGCAGCTGACTTGGGATGAGGTGGATATCGCCCACTGCACTTGGGAGCTGCCGGCCTCGCGCACCAAGAACGGCAAACCGCACGTCGTACATCTCTCGAAAGAGGCCATTGGTTACCGGGGCATGCAGCCGACTTAGCGTCCAGGTCGGTGGGCTGAGCTTCTTGCGCCCGATACTCCTCGAAACGACAAAACCAATTTAGATCATTGACTTAGGCCAAAGGGCGGCCTTCGACCACAGCTTCGGAATGTCTACTTTTGTCAACCACGGTACCGATGAGCGGGGACGGGGTCAGCAGGTCGAATGAAACAAACCGCAGAGAACGCTAACTCATGCAGCCAGGGTCGGGAACTCTCCTCACCACTCCAAGGGTTGGAAGCGCGCTATAGCAATCCTATGAACAAAATTGACACCGTCTACGCGAGCAGAGTGCCTTTATACCCACCGCGAGTGACGCCGCCACCGAAGCCTCTGAACCTGCCACAATCCTTCATAAAGTTTCTCAGTAACCCGCTGCTGGCCATACCGGAGTCCGTCTATCACGAGCCACTCGTCGTCTTGCGTGGCCCTCCCGCCATCGCCTGGGTGACCGACCCGGCCCTGGTTAAGATCGTGCTGCTCGACCGCTGCGATGAGTTCCCCCAGGATCTGCTCCTGCGGCGCGTGCTGGGCCCCTTATTCGGCAATGGTATCCTGACGTCGGAGGGCCGTGACTGGCGCTGGCAGCACCAGACGGTGGCACCGCTCTTTCGACATGGCGAGATCCTCCGATACGTGCCGGCCATGGTTGCGGGTGCGGAGTCTGCGATCAAGGCATGGAGCGCGGCACCGCCAGGCTCAACCCACGCCATCGATACTGCCATGGTGCGCGCCACGTATCATGTCATCTCCAACACGTTGTTGGCAGGCGACGGTGCCCTCATCGGCGAAACGATGGAACAGGGGACTGCCGACTATGTGGAGGGTCTTTCCTGGTCGATGGCCTATGCGGCGCTCAACCTGCCTGTCTGGCTGCCGCGCCCAGGGCGCCGCCGCATGCACTTTTGGGAGTCCCGTCTCAGGGGCGCCGTTACCGGCCTGATCCACGCACGCCGCGCCTCCCCCGACGATCACGACGACCTCTTTACCCGGCTGCTCGGCGCGGTCGACCCGGAGACCAGCCAGACGATGTCTGACGAGCAGCTCGTCGACAATCTTCTGACGTTCCTTTTGGCCGGCCACCATACCATCGCCGCGGCGCTGACCTGGACGCTCTACCTCACGTCGCGCGCGCCGGAATGGGAAGCCCGCATGCTGGAGGAAATCCGGCAGGTCGTGCCCTCCGGCCCCGTCACTGGTGAGCACATTGACAAGCTGGTGACCGTGCAACAGGTGTTGACGGAGTCGATGCGGCTCTTTCCGCCGCTGCCGGTGATGTCTCGCTACGCCGCAGAGGATGTCGAACTGGCCGGCGAGTACATTAAGGCCGGCACGCTCATCGGCTTGCCGATCTACGTGATCCACCGCCACCGCAAACTGTGGGACGACCCGGACCGCTTCGATCCGTCCCGTTTCGCGCCAGGGCGCGATGTCGGTTATTCGCGCTATCAGTTCATGCCGTTCGGCGTGGGCCCAAGGATCTGTATCGGTGCGGCCTTCGCGCTCATCGAGGCCACAGCCATGCTGGCCACGTTCGTCCGCGCCGCCCGGTTCGAGAACCCGCCCGGGCAGGAGCCTATACCGGTCTCGCGCGTGGTACTGCTGCCGAAGGGTGGCATGCCGATGCGGGTAACGATGCGCCATGGAGCCCGACACTAGGTCGTCGTATCCCATTGCCCAGACCTAACAAGGGCAGCTATTGGCGCACCTGTCCCGAAATCAGTGCGCGAGAATCCGCGGCTGTTGGCGGGCCGATAATTTTACGAAGTTGAACCCCAGTGTACTCCAGAGGAATCCGGTGAACCCGTGTGACGCAAAAGACTGCAGCCGCCGGGCCGCAGCGATGCTGCTTGTCGCGGTCGTCCCCGTTCAGATCTGCCGGCCCGGGTAAGTCTGTTGGGTTATTCCGCGGCCTTCTCCAGACTGAAATCTGGTGTCACGTTGCGCAAAGACCTTTTATCCGGCTTGGCTGAGGCTGGCGCCTTTTCACCGCCGATTTGAAGGCCCAACAAGGCGACATGGAGATCGCGATCCATCCCAATCTCCCCGACCTATACCGCAGAAAGGTCGCCAGTTTGGAACGGGTGTTGGATCATGAGGCGACACGCCCGCAGGCTGTCGAAAGCATCCGTTCCCTTATCAATCGGATCGAAGTCCATCCGGGCCAAGAGCGTGGCCGCTGCGAGGTCATTATTGTCGGTGCACTGGCTCAAATCCTCGCCTTCGCCCAACAAAAAACGACCGCCGCCTCCTCGGGAGCCGGCGGTATGTTCTTGATGGTTGCGGGGCCTGCAACCACCGAGACTTGACTTTGCCACCGATCCAGATCTGACGGGCCCCAGCCGGCGCCGGTTCACGACCTCACGGCCCAAAAGCCGCCCATTGCAATAGCAATTGCGACACCGCCGCATGCGAGGACAACAAGCACAGCCGCGCTCGGCATGGCGGCTCGGCCGCCGGCAAACAAGACTGCATAGCCTGCCTTGAGCAAATTATTGGACGACGCGGCGATGAGGATAGCCGCCGCGATCGCATCAATTGGAATGCCTAAAGTGCCACCTTGCGCCAAATTGAGAACGAAGGGGTCGATATCGGTTATCCCGATTACGGCAGCGAGTGAATAGATACCGGCAATGCCGAACTCCGTCGTTACCCATGTCGACAGTAATGAGGTGAGAACGAACAGAGCAGCAAAAATGGCCGCAGCGCCGAGTTCGAGGGGATTCGGGCTGACCGGTCTGCGTTGTGGCTCCAATGGCGATGGTCGCAGAAACCAATATTGGAGTGCGCAGATCAGCACCGCAGCCAACGAAAGGCCAACTAGTGGAATGACGAGACGTTGCGCAAGCGTAAAGTTGAAGACCGCCACGATTGCTAGGATGCGCAGATACATAATCCCGGTGGCCAGAGTGATTCCAGCTTGTGCTTGCCTTCGTAATGATTCGTCGGATTTGGCTTGGCGCGCCAAAACAACGGTCGTCGCGGTGGACGAGTAAAGACCTCCCAAAGCTGCCATCCATAGGCCGCGCGCTGCTGGGGCCCAGTAGCGTTGGGCAAGATAGCCTGCATAGGAAAGCGTACAGACGACGACCAATGCGAGCCAAGCTTGGCGGGGGGTGATGCTCGTAAGTCTTGTAACGGGTTCGGTTGGAAGCAGCGGAAGGATGAGGCCGGTTAGAATTAGAAATTGACCCGCAGTAGTAATCTCCTTCATCTCAACGCGACGTGCGAGCTCGTGAAGTCGTTCACGACCAGTGAGGAGCAAAACCGCGGCTACCGTGGTCCCGACAGCGATCCAATTGGGCAATGCCAAAGTGATTGCGCCGAGCAGGTAGGCGTGAACGTTGAGCAGTAGAACCACTAGGCCGACATTCGGCTCTTCTTGCTCGTCGCGTTCACGAATATGCTCGCGGTAAAAGACGGCGAGCCAAGCCCCGAGCACCAGAAGACCACCTGTGTATGGAATGAGATGCACTGGCTCGAAGAGATAGAGCATGCCTCCGGCCAGAGCCAACAAAGGGAACGTGCGAACGCCGCCTGGGCGTCTCGTCTTTGCCTGCGCGAAGAAATCCTCGAACGCCAAGCCGAGAAAAAAGCTCAATCCGAGAAGCAGACCCAAGCTTTGGTATGAAGGAGCGGCGCTCATGGGTGTGCGGTCATCAGGTGCGGATTTAAATTGACGCGACGCCACTCATGCGGGTGTCACCAAATTTGACCCGATTCCACGGCATGCCAAGCGACAGCTACACGTTTATCGAGCCTTCGGCACGTTGAGAATTGTGCAATGAGGTTAGGACGTTCGTGTGCGTCCCTGCTTCGTCCCTTCACCTGGATGAGCGTCGAGCCGTTGGTCCTATACTTGCTCAATCGTCGCCGAATGGTACTGGACACGGATTGCTTGTAGATCAACCGAAGGCTTGGGAAGTTTAAGATCCATCTCATCGAGTGTTTCAACGAGAATGCGTGAAATCGCTAGATCGCGAAACCACTTATGGTTTGACGGAATAACGTACCAGGGTGCGCGCGTCGTGCTCGTCTTGAGCATGGCGTCTTCGAAAGCTTCGATATAGGCTGGCCAGTATTCGCGTTCGGTATAATCTGAATTACGGATCTTCCAATTCCGATGCGGATCATCGAGCCGCATTTTAAATCGAGCGAGCTGCTCTTCCGGACTAATATGGAGATAGAACTTAATGACGTGTGTGCCGGCCTGAACAAGCAACCTTTCGAACTCGCAAATGCGATCATAGCGCTTTGACCAGACCGACTTCGGCACGATATCGTGCACCCGTACGATGAGTACATCCTCGTAGTACGAGCGGTTGAAAATCATGATCTCGCCCTTAGCCGGCGTATGATTGTGGGCGCGCCAAAGGAAGTCGTGGGCGAGCTCTTCACGCGTGGGCTGTTTGAAGCAGGCTACATTTACCCCTTGCGGATTCGTACCGCTGATGACGTGGCGGATGACGCCGTCTTTTCCCGCCGCATCGAGGCCCTGCAATACAATGAGAAGAGATCGCTTGCCTTCCGCGTATAGCCTGTACTGCAGTTGCGCGAGGCTTGCGGTGTGACGCGCAAGTTCGGCCGCAGCGCTGTCATGGCTCTCGTGCTTCCCTGTGTAGGCTGGATCAATGTTGCCAAGTTTAAACTTAACATCGGGCTCCACGACGAACTTCTTCCAAAAATCCATGATGGCCCTCGTCTTTGTTAGGTGCTTCCTTCTTCCAGATAGAATGTAGCCGCTGCCAACTCGACGCGTTTGGAAAGGCGTTGAGTTGATTCATAAAAGCAATTCTTTACCTGGCAGCGAGGGATCGCGGTACGAGAACCCTCCCGTATCGGTGCTTGCGAGGACTCGCCACCAGTGTTGTTTGCACCTTGACTATGCAGCTCTTTAGGTCGGTATCTGTGGTTGCGGTGGCTCGCAACCGCCTTGATTTGCAGCTTCGGGGCCGTCAAGATGACGATCGTGTTTGGAGCCCCTTGTGATCCTGCTCAGGGTTTTGTGGCTACGTTTCCGTATCTGGCTCGCGAACCGGAAGCTCGATCTCGCTGAGGTGGCTAGAGGCGCGGCGGCAATGATCGCGCTGGCTCTGGTTGTCGGATGACTGCCGACCTCCACGTCGAAGTGCAGGGGACCGGCCTCGCACCGGCCCTTTTTTGCGGCGCTAGTATCGGCGGATGACGGATAACCGCGACCTTAACGTCGAAGTGCAGGGCGACGACATCGTCGTCACGCTGCCCGGCACGAGCTACGTCGTGACGTACTACAGGGCGGCAGCCTTCCCTCAGCAGCTTCTCACCAAGTCCCACTCGGGCCGAGAGGAGCAGCGCGCACCAATGACGCAAGCAGAGTTTTACTCTCGCGCCTGGCGCGCAGCCAACGACAAGGCGTGCGAGCTCGGGTGGATCGTGTAGGCGGAGGCGCGCGTCTGCCTAATGCGCTTTGATCACAGGCCACGCTGCTATGCATGCGGCTGTGGCTTCAATTGCGGTTAAGAAAATCATGACCCTGAAGCGCCAGGACTCTCGGCGGGTTTGCGCGTCTTCCTGTTCAGCTATCCATTCTAGGACTTGATCGCGCAGGTTGTCTGAAATTACGGCGCCAACTGGGACATCGATGCGCATAAGAGTAAGTCCCAACCCTTCGAACCGTGCACGGCTCGCGGGTTCGATGGTCATAAGCTTTGCATCCTTCCGCGCGCGCGCGCCGCGTGGCGGCGTTAGGCGTGCACGGGCTCTCACCAACACCCGCTTGTCTCATAGGAAAGTGGGGCAATAGCCCAATGGAGTCGGGCCGCCCGCGCACTGCTAGCCTAGCAGCATTTCTTTCCATGCGGGGAACTTATCCGGCTTCAAGGGGCTAGCCAGCTCTATGGCTCCGCTGAGCGAGCGGCTTACGTCGAGGCGGTGAGGCGACGGCTCGGACGACTGCTGATCCTTAGGCAGAAGGCGCGCGTGATGGAGAAGAGTCGGTGGGCCTGGGGTCAGCGCCTCAAGGTGACCTTCGACCCGTCGGTCTCGGAATCCGCCTCCAGCATGCGAACGACTTCCTGGATGGCGCCGAATGTGTCCTGGCCGGGGTCAGGGCGCTCTGCGCGGCGTCCCGAAAAAAGCGGTCACTCAAGTCCCTTCACCCACTCGTCCCAATCGTGCCACGGCCTGTCCGGTAGCCCCAAACTATTGTCCAGCAGCTTTTGCACGATGCGAGCGAGCATGACCCGATCACTTATCTCGTCCTCCTTGATTAAATGCTCCCCGATCATTTTGTGAAGGTGTTCCTCTGTGAGGAGAACCGTTACCGCACGTCTCTCTGACTTCGTCATAGGCCCCTCCGCCTCGCATCACGACGGTCTCGCCGCCTTAGCCAAAGTGATTTCAAGAGCCTCAAACTACCGCGCACGAATCTTAATATAACAAACCCGGCCCCGCTCAGACGTCATCGGCCTCTGCGACGTGCCTTGGCGACTGCGGCCCGGAGGCCGCTGTTCCCCCGTCTCCAAACTCACAGAATTCCTTCCCATCGTTGACATTTGCACGCTTCAGTCGTTTGCAGACTTGGCTTCGAAAGCCCTGCCAGCGCAAGTCGAGGTGCGGCAAAACCCACTACAAGAAAGCTATGCAGTCGGCATCATGCATGAAGTCGCTCCGATGAGCCGAGCCGACCGCTCTGAAAGAACAACCACATTGATTTATCGCAATGCGGCCTCTCTATTTCAGCCTAACAGGGTATGGGCTTGACCAAGCGCCTCTCGAACAGAGTTCTCTGTCCTTAAGGTCGTTAGCGGGTGTGACTATGCTGGGAGCCTTCCTTCGAGTGAGACGTCTGCATTCTCACGTGGCTTTAGGATTGGAGTTAGTAAGAAGAGGAGCCGCCATATGCTTCAAGAGCTGACGGTGGAAGGAGCGCGGCGGATCGCAGCTCTTGCGAAGACGGCGCGCAGGGCCCGCGACGCTATGCTCGATAACGTGCCGGAAGAAGATCTGGGTGAGCCACGTCCCGCGCGCGGCGAGCACAACCCGACCGGAGCTCTTGGATTCGATCCCTTGCCCCTTGGCGATCTGGCGATCGCAGCATTGCGCCAGGCAGTGAGTGCGCTTGGACGCACGGCACGCTCAGAGCTATTCGTCTTGATGGGATGGGTCAGGGCGATCTTGCAGCTGGCGATTGGGATCGCGGCCTCTCGGAAGCCGAGCGGCTCGGCGATGAAACGGTCGCCGCCGAAATCATCGAGGATCCCGATCTGCACGACCACATTACAAAGAGCCTTTACGAAGCCAAACTCTCCTCGTGACGGGCGCAGCAACGGGCGGTGCTCGGAGCTAGTGAAGCCCCGCCGGTATTTCTGAATGGGCATTTTCGGGCGCCGAATTTACTTGGCCGACCAATTGTAAATAGGACGCAATAAATCCTCGGAACCGTGGGCAACACACCGATTGGGAGAATGCTCTATGTAATCTCGGCTAAGGCGAACGCCGACCCGTCTGGCTAGACTAACTCAGCGTGCGGCATATCTGTCGCGGGCCATGATGTATATTTGCTCGTGGCCGCAGTACACGCACACGAATATTTCGTCGTCCAAGCCATAAACGCGGTTGGCGGGCTCAATCAGTTTGAACCGTAGCTCGCCACCGCAGAGCTCGCAGCGCGACGAGGACGGCGGCTTGGACGAGGGCACGCATGGGATTCCTTTCGTCCGACATGCTTCGGAGTGTGGAATGGAACGCTCGAAAGGATTGAAGGGATCCCAATTGAAAGTTGGCCCGAAAGTTTTGAGTTTGCCCCATCGATCGCTCTTAAGTCGCGCTTCAACTGCCGATCGTGACGCGGTCCTTGACAGCCTTGACCCCCGGGGCGCCCCAAACTGCGGATTCCGCGCATCGCGCTCGGACCATGCACGCACTCTGCCCTCGAGCGTGACCTCGCCGTCCTTCACCGAGACGCGAATGGTTTTTGCCTCGAGCTCGGCGCAGCGCTTCAGCGCATCCTCGATGCGTTTCTGCAGGTCCGGAACCTGGACGCGCGATTTGATATGGATGAGGTTGGTGCAGCCCATCACCCCGCTCAACTTGCGGACATCATCCATGGCGGCGGACCCTGGAAATTCCAGTCGACCTCGCCGGACAGGGTCAACCAGCCCTTTTCGACCTTGACCTGAATGGCATCCTTGGGCACCGACACGTCCCAACTCAACATGTTGAGCCGGCCTTGTATAAAAGCAATGCGTAAAATACATGTTTGGTGCGCGCAGGAAGGCCGTGTACAGAGCCGAGCAAACTGATGAGCACAAAAGTCCCGGCTGCCAACGTGAAGCTGAAAAGGGCGTCTGAGTCTCCCGCTGCTGAGGACGGCACCCGGATTCTGATCGATAGGCTGTGGCCTCGCGGGATCTCGAAGGAGAAAGCCACCATCGATCAATGGATGAAGGACATCGCGCCAAGCACCGAACTTCGTAAATGGTTCGGGCACGACCCCGCGCGTTGGGAAGAATTTCGCGGCCGTTACGCGGAGGAGGTGCACCACAACCCGGGTCTGCTCGATCAATTGCGTTCCTTGGCACGGCAAGGTCCGATCACGCTCGTATATTCGGCCCATGACGAGGTGCACAACGATGCCGTTGTGCTGAGAGATCTGCTTCTGGGGCGGTAGGCGGCATCAGCAGCCTCTAGCGAAGGACCAAGGGCGCCCGTGAGCGTTTCTCTGCGGACACAAGCTTGCGTGCTGCTCGGCTGCGAGCATCCTGTCGTGTTGGCCGGCATGGGCGGTGCAGGCCGATCGGAGCTTGTTGCTGCCGTAACTCAAGCTGGCGGTTTCGGATTCCTCGGTATGGTTCGTGAACCGCCGAGTCTCATACGACGTGAGGTCGAGGCCGTTCGGCGCGTCACATCGAAGCCATTTGGGGCCAACCTCATTCCCGCCGCCACCGATGGTGACTTGCTCGAACAGCAACTTGTCACGTGCATTGAACTTGGCGTGCAGGTGGTAGCCCTATTCTGGGACTTGTCCCGAGAGGTCGTTCGGCGCCTTTGCGACGCGGGCATTCTTGTGGTGTGCCGCACATTCGACCTCGGCCGTGCCAGGACGATGGATCATTGTCTTCCACGCCGAGCGGCGCAAGAAGCAGGGACTCGGAATGTCGGCTATGGGTCAGTAGCTGACGTCACAGCACGTCATCGAGTTCGTCCGCTTCGTGCCACGAACGGACATAGGGTTCCGGGCTTGAGCGGAGAGGCGGGTCTGCTGCCACCTTTCCCGGGCTTACGCGATGGGACGCGCTTTTAGCTACGTGCGATTGGCTGCGTCCTGATCGAGGCGGCGTCTAAAGGTTCCATCACGGTATGCCCCGCTTCCACAAGCGCTCTAGCGACTAAGCTATCTAGGTTTGCGCAAGTCTCAGAGATCCGTTCGGGGGATAAGGCTTTCTCGTTGCCTGTTTCGGTACGGCGCGGGCGCAGGAATGCGTTAGTGGCGGCAAGGAACTTAACGACCCTCAGGTCGTGGTCACAAAGGGGCAGCCCCTTTTTCCTCGCGTCTTTGGCTATCGCCTTATAGCGGCGCCGCAGATATCCAACACCCTCAACTTTGCCTTCCTTTAAGCGCAGGAACGCTTTTAGGTATAGCTCGATGGCCTGACACAAAAGCATTGTGATGGGGGCGTTGGGATGCGTGACCTCCTTCAGGTTCGAACGTTCCAGAGCAACCGCTGATTGCCAAAACGAACGAGCGTAATTGAAGAGACCCTGAGCAGTCGTCCGCTCGTCATCCCTGATCATTGGATGAGATCCTGGGCTTAAATCGGCCCCCTGCCAGCCGCATGAACAGGTATTTCGGCCGACCTGACAAACGCGGCGTTTCGGCCGAGCGGAGTGGGGACCTCAATATCAATCTCGAGCATAGAAACGTCGTCCCCGCGTTCGAGCTTCACGCGCACCTTGTCTGGATCGACCGTGACGTGCCTGCCGATAACGGCGAGAACCTCCTCGCGCAGGATGGGAATGAGATCAGATTGGGTCCCTGCAGTCCGTTCGTGCATCAAAAGGATCTGAAGACGTTGTTGCGCGAATTTGGCTGATCTTCGCCGAGCGAAAATGTCCACAAGTCTCATGCTGCCCTCCGCCCGAACAGCTTGTTGAGCAATGTGCTCCGGTCGCTCGGCACCATCATCGGCACGTGTTCGCCTTTCAGACGACGCGCCGCGTCACTATAGGCGCGTGCTGGCGCGCTCGTCGGATTGCTGAGCGTCACCGGCGACCCCATGTTCGAAGCGTGCAGAACCTCTTGGCTCTCAGGAATGATTCCGAGCAGTGGTATAGACAGAATATCGAGGACATGGTCGACGCCGAGCATTTCACCGCGTCCTGCGCGGACCGGGTCGTAGCGCGTTAGCAAAAGGTGCTTCTCCATGCGTTCGCCGCGCTTTGCCTTCTCCGTGGTCGAGTCAAGCAGCCCAATAATTCGATCGGAGTCACGGACCGAAGACACCTCCGGATTTGTCACCACCACTGCGAGATCGGCGTGCCGCATGGCGAGGGTCGCTCCCCGTTCTATGCCTGCGGGGCTGTCGCAGATCACCCAATCGAATGTTTGTCGCAACTCGCCAATTACCCGTGAGACCCCTTCATCCGACAGGGATTCCTTATCGCGCGTCTGGGAGGCGGCCAGCAGAAAGAGCGTCTCGATTCGCTTGTCACGAATTAGCGCCTGCGAAAGCCGAACGGCGCCCTGGACGACATAGATCAGGTCGTAGACCACTCGTCGTTCGGCGCCCATCACGAGATCGAGATTGCGCAGACCTACGTCGAAATCGACAACGACAACCCGCTGCCCATCACGAGCTAGAGCCGCACCGAGCGCGGCGGTCGACGTCGTCTTCCCAACGCCTCCCTTTCCGGATGTCACTACTAGGACCTGGGCCATTTGGGTGCTCCTTTTTGTGTCTCAGTCCATCGTCATGATTTTCAGCGCATCGCCTTCCAGCCAGGCGTGTATGGGTCTTTTGCGGAGATGGGGCTCAACCTCGTCGGCCACATTGTAATGGCCGTTTATCGCCATGAGTTCGGCCTCCAGTCGCCTGCAGAAAATTCGAGCGCTTCGGTTGCCATAAGCGCCCGCCAAGACTCGTCCGCGCAATGTTCCGTAGATGTGGATCGATCCCGCCGCGATGATTTCTGCGCCAGAGGCCACCGAGCCAACGATGGTCACGTCACCCTCTGGGTGGACGATCGATTGTCCCGAGCGCACGGGCACATCGATCAGTAGGGATGAAGCGAGTGGCGCCGGTGTGGGTGGGTGAACCGGTTTGGCAGGTTCAGGCTTGACTGTTTGGCCGCTCGTCATCAAGAGCGGGAGACCCATGTCAAGCCAGGATGGATCGGCGCCCTCGACACCGAGGATGCTGATGCCGCGCCTTTTCAGTTCCTCTACCAGTGCGGCGAATGTGCGTTTTGTCAGCGAGAGCCCGAAAACGTCGATCACCACAGACTTGCCCGCGAAAAAGTTCGGGGAGCGAGAAAGCCAGGCATCGGCTTCGGCCAGCCAAACGCTGATTGGGACTTCGGGCTTGAGCACAAGGGCGTGGAAAGAGCGGCCGCGGAATTTGAATGAACGAGATGGGCGGGTGGCTGTCGTCATGTCACTCCTCGCCGGATCACTCCGTCGATAGGACCTGTTTATGGTTAACGGGAAGTTAATGGTGCCGAAGCAGGCAGTGGCGCCTTGCTTTCTCGACGCGGCAGAAACGGCGGACGCTATCGCACTAGCAGCCCAACTCAGGTTTGCGACCCGACGATAAAACGCTTGGCGAAGGCGTCCAGGCTGCAAACGGGGCCGCTGGGCAAAAGCTTGGGGACGCGGAGCTAGAGATCTACCTGCGAATGTCCGCTCTGGGTCAACTGCAGAAGGCCCACTCTGAGTCTAACTGGTCCGCTCTTGCCCGAAGAGCGGACATTGCCGCAGGTTTAGTTGCCGCCAATGCTTCGGCGGTTCGGCTGGGTGGTTATATCCAGGGATCACCTGGGTGGGATAGATTTGGTGCCCAGGGGCCGGATAGAACCACCGACACGCGGATTTTCAGTCGGCTGCTCTAAACACTTTTCACAATTAATACAAAGGCTTATTTGCGTTGTATGTAGGCTGATATGTAACTGGATCGATGGTGGGCGGTTCCAGAAGGGCGCGAAAATCGAGGGCGAAGCTTTCAGCTTTCATCAGTGTGCGGCCCTTCTATGCGTCGACAATGTAACCAAAAAAGGCGACTCTAAGAGTAGGCGAAGCGATCTTTGCTAGTGAGATTCAAGCGTCTCCTCATAGGAAGCAGTCAGAGCCTCACGATTCGCTTTGTGAAGCAAGTAGCGCATGTCGTGACCCCAACCAGCATACCATATAACTAATGTGATCGCGGCGACCACCAATTCGAATAGAATGCCTGGTTTAGCGCGATGAATGACAATCATGGCGATGTCGACGATGAGCAGCGTTACAGCAAAATTGTGGACAGAGTGGTACCTTACGAGCATTTTTGCGTCGTTCAAACGAAGGGCTTCCACCGTCTTTTCAGCATCTAAAATGAAAAGAAAAAGGGATATCATCCCGATAAGAAGCCATACCCATGAAGCCTCAACATCAGGTAGCAGAAGGACTATCGCCGCTATTGCGGCGAGAATGGAGTTTAGTACAAGGTACTGCGGCGCAATTCTATCCAAGCGCTTCATTAGCAAATGTCCCCTGCAGCCTATTTGCGACCCATTGCAAGCTGCTCTCTTTATCGGCCGCTCTAACGCGAGTTCGACCCTCGCGCGATTTAAAGACGCTCAAATGCTTTTCATCAGTGAAGGGTCCCCTTCCTTGCCGCCGACAGCCAGCGTTCTCGTCAAGCAGGCCGCAGAGCAAGCGACTGAACCTCACGCATCAAAGACCCATCTTGCCAAAGATAAACCAAACGAGACGCACACAGAACCAAAATACCATCGTTGTTGTCCAAAACACTCTTACAGTTGAATGATTTTTACAAAACGAAGTATGCAACCGATAAAAACACAAGCAAAGATCCGATATCAGTCTGGGTGAATTATCAAGATATGTCTTCGCCGGAACAATCGATCTTGCGCTAGCGCCAGCTCAAGCTCTCGCTCGAATGGCAGCTTTTGGTAGGTGGGCTCTGAATTCGACTTGGGCAGTCTCTACATGAATAGATCGACATCTCGGAGGTCGGGATGCAGCGGCTTCTTCAGGAGCCCGGATGAGTAGGTCAACACTCGCTCATCATCTCCAGGGGCCGTTAATTCGCGCACGTCGAGCGTGCGGTTGATGGTCCCAAGACTCTGAAACAGAAACTCGAAGTAAGGCTGCCTCTGTTCAAAGCGCTCGACAAGGTCGGGATGAATGAGCATGAGCGCATGGATATGAGGCGTCATCTCGGGGTGCTCACGACCAAGTCGCCGGAGGAGCTTTTCAAAAACAGATATAGCCCTGCTCCTCTTTCGCTTGGTGCCAGGGGTAATCGAGGAACGCATATGTCAGAGGCTGAAGGTGACGAAGGTTCGGCCGGTTATAATGACCCATCAACTCTGAAAGCAGGCGGACGTAAAAGTGCTCGAAGGCCTTGAAGCATTTGCTTGGTGGGATCGGCAATGCGTTCGGCTTGGCTTCTTCGGTCGCGACAAACGTCGCCGTCACGAATATGAGCTTCGGCCCTCTGGCGTCTTGTTGCCTCACGAAGATGCTTCAGGTGAGCGTGATTTCAGACTGAAGTGCTTGCGTTGGCGCTCTGGGACTTGGAGTTGCTTCAATCGAGCATCTCTGCAGCGCAAGCTTCGCGTAATCGCCTGACATCGACGCAGTTGCATGGAGGCGCCGTTTGGTCGATCATCCGAAGCAGTTTATTGTGAGAGCTCCCGGAACCTCTAATACAGAGGAGGTATCGATGAAGGTTCTACCTGTCCTGATCGCGCTTACCGGAGCGGCCTGTGTGGCTACGTTTGCATCCCTACCGGCTGACGCGGCGAGGTCGCCGGCGATCAAGTTCTGTAGCGGTCAATGGGCCGATATGAAAAAGGCCGACAAGGTTCCAGAAGGCGAAACGTGGTCTCAGTTTTGGAGTCAATGCAGCAAGGACTTCGCAGCCAAGAACGGTGGCGACACGGGGACGGCGGAAAAGGCTGCACCGGAGAAGGCGCCCAAGGTAAAGAAACCAGCCGCCACTGCATCAGCGGAGGACGACTCGGCAAGCTCTGCCCAGCAGAAAAAGGATTGTGATGCGAAGTGGGATGCCAACAAAACCAAAACCGGCGCCCATGGCTGGCATGACTATTTCCAGTTCATGTCAAGGTGCATGTGACATCGACAAAGAGGCGAATAATCTCGACGTTACCGACAAAATTTCTCGGCGGTGACAAAAAGGGCTGGCTTTTTGGATGCCCTGAGGGTCGCTGGTCCGCGGAGGCTTCAACCAGTCCTCGTTGGCAGTGAGGCAGCATCCTGTCAATTGGCTGGTAGGTTCGACCCAGTCGGTTACGGCTGAGCCGCGGCTCGTGCGACAGACTCGATCGCGATTGCTGCCAGGGCCGCCCCATAATCGAGATCGATATTGGCCATCGTGTCGTGGCTGTCGTGATAGCCTGTTCGATTGATGTCGTAGTTCTCCATGAACAACACAACCGGCACGCCAGCGTCCGAGAATATCTGTCCGTCGGAGTTGTAGAGCGTACTGCGGGGGTCGTAGTCCGGTCGCACTTGGCCGCGAAGCGCGAGATGACGCGCGGTCGCTGGCAGGGTTCGACCATTGGCGCTACGTGCGCCACGACCACAATCGCGCCTCGACTTGCGACGGTTCCATTGCACCGTGCTGGCGTTCCAGGTCTCGTTGGCCAGATGCGCCTGGTAAGCAAGCCACATCGACTGAGTCCCCGTCCCCGGAGCAATTTGGAAGATATCGCGATCACGGTCATTGTTGTGCGCGATCATGTCCATGACGTACACGCCCCGGATACGGGTCCCCGAAAGGTCTTGCATCACTCCCTCAGCCAAATGCATTTGCAAGTTGCCTTCGATCAAAGATTGACAAAGATGCCGCGAGCCAAGGCTGTCGGCCGGAAACTCCTCGCCCGTGAGATGAATCAGCCAGATGTCGCAATCGAGCTGGCCAATCCGGCTTAGCTCGAGAAAAATCGGCGCCGCCAGCATCAGGGTGGCCGTCGCGGAGTGATTGTCGTCAGCGCCAGCGGCCGCCAGCCGCGCGCCATCACCACCGCGATCGATCTGATATCGATCCTCCATATAGGCGGTATCATAATGGTCGGCCATGACCACTGCCTGGCTGCGGTCGCGGCCGGGAATGACGACGATCAAGTTTCGCTCGGCGGTCTCGCCGGTCTGGTTGTGAAACCAGCCTCCCATCCAGTCAAAATCGAAGTCAGTCTGCCAGCGAAACGATAGCTCCCCGACCAAAGCGTCTCTAAGACCTGCCGCATTAAGAGACTTACGATAATGGCGTAGTAGATGCTGACCCAGGAAATTAAGGTCACGGCGATGGTGCACTAGATGGGTCTGGGTAGCTTGGTCGAGCACACAGTCCGCATTGTTCGTCGTGAGGTAAGGGCCCTCAGCTAGCGACGCTATGGTTTTCCAATAACTAGTTTCAAAAGAGCGCTGAGCTGTGCGGTGATATGTCATGGCGGATGGCAGCGGGGTTGGTCCGCCGATAATGGTGGTGCGTAGCTCAGCCGCCAACTGATGCCCCCGATCGGGGGCCGACGCCCGTGCCGGAAGCGCCTCCAGCCATTGGTCGAGGGTCTGGCGCTTTCCCGCCGTAAGGAGCGCGCGCGCGAAGCTGTAATGCAATCGAGTGCCAAGCAGCGAAGCACTGTCGAGCAGCTTACGAACATTCACTCGGTCCTGGTAGGGAAGTCGCGTTTTCGGCTGCATGAAGAGCTCGGCGGCGGCGATATGTGGTTCGCGGCGCAGCAGACGCGGCCATAGTTCAATCGCCTCTGCGGGGTCGGGCTTCTCGGCACCGTACGCGGTTAGATAGCCGAGCGGCGCATCGGCCAAAAGCGATGCTTGACCCGTCCTCGCATCGAGATACGCGATGATGGGCCGCTGCCAATACACTTCATGTCGGCCGACTCGCATGGCGGGATATTGAAAACGGTAACCAAAAAAACCTCCGGACTTTAGCGCAGCAGCTGCCTGGGCCAAATCACCACGGGTGGCGTGGGGACCATCAAGCAGACAGTGGAAGTCCTTTGACCAGAGCTGGGCGTTGCGGGCCATCGGTTTGTCATACAGCCCTAGATCCTCGGGTTTAGTGCTGAATAGGACATGCGTAACCTTGTCCTCCCGCGCGGTCACCGCCAGTTCGTCTTTATGACGCAACACCCGCGTCCAGCGGTGGGTCCGTTTGAAGAGGTTGCGCAATCTGCCAAGACTCGGATGGGGACCCGGGCGCGTCAACCTACCCTCATACAGCCAACCCGATTGCGGCACGCGGATTCCGTGTGGCGCCTCGTGGCGCTTAAAGAGATGCAGCAGCGGGATCTGCATGGCGAACGGCAACTGCTGCTGCAGCATGCGGTAGCTCCTCATGCCCCAGAAGATCAGGCTCCCGGGAAACGGCAACAAATGGAGCGTGCCCGCGAGGTAGGCGCTCTGAACAGCGGGCGGCAGGTCAGCGAAAGGGCGGAACGTCAGCAGGAATCGGATATCGCCAACAGGTTCGTCCGATCGCAGCAGCAGCGGCCCGATGGCTGATGGCAGCGAATCCACGCGCCAGTAGGGAAACTGCGGATCATCTTTCGTCGGAAGGACCCGAAGTCCCAGCGCCTGAAGGTTCTCGACCTCAGGTTCGGCCACACCGAATGCAGCCCTCAGCAATCGTCGTAGAAAGTCCAGGATTTGTTCGGCCGGCAGTTCGCGCCCTGGTGCAGCGAAGAAGCTGCTCCAGAACGCGCGTTCTGGCCCCTGCTCGCTGCTGCCGAAGAGGGTCCAACGGACACGACCCTTGTCGTCCTGCGTCCGCGCCAGGGCCAGTGAAATCAGCAAGACGAAACGCTCATGGTTCAGACTGCCGATGTGCCGCGCCAGCGCCTCGGGCCAGTAGGGATTGTCTGCGATATCCGCCCTGGGGATGCCATGGGCCAGCCGGCCATTGGCAAGATGCGTCATTTTCTCGAGCAAAGACTTTGCGATCTTCGCAAGGCCCGGAGACAGCTCGAACGCCTCCTCGTATTCGGTGACCGGCCATCCCCACGGATCTTCCTTCTGGAAGAAGAGCGGATCCGCGCTACCGTAGGGGCTGCGGCCGAGGAGTGGCGGTGGCATGAACTCGGAATAGGCACTGATGGGATATTGGCCGGTACCCGTGGACCAGGGCCACCCTTCTAGAATCGCGTTCCAACCTAGACCGTCCATCGCGTCCTCGAAACGCCAAATGCAGAAAGTCGCTTTGGTTTGAGTAAAAGACTGTTACGGCCTTTGGAGTGGGGCTCGCAGATTAGCTGGGATTCTCAAGACTGAAGACGCCGCTTTCCTCGTCATAGGCGAAAAGTTCGGCATAGCGAGCCCACGAGATCACCGCGCGCAGCGTCGTCTCTGCAGATTCCTCAGACATGCGGTCTTCTAGCTGGTCGTGAAACCTGCTTGCTGGAGCGCGGTGCGTGGCCCTTTCGTCGAGCACGTGGCGGATGTGTCCCGCGAGCGGCACATAGGCGAGAAGGTGCTGAGCGAACAACCTTTTGCGCTTGTCGAGGTCGCCTTCCGCGAACCGCTTGCCGGCTTCTGTCAGACGGATATCACCCTCTTCAATCTCGGCGAAGCGCAGGAGCTGAAGAGTCTCCGCGACTGGAAAGAGATCATCGATCTCCATCTGTAGGCTTGTTGCAAGTACCGGCAGATCGGCGCGGCCGTTATACGGCTCTGAGGCGACTGCCTCTATCAGACCCGATACCAGATTTGTCGAGACCCGCGGAAGCGCCATGGAAATTCCCGTACCAGGAAATAGACCGTCCCGCGCGCGCTTTCCGGTCGGCCTTGCTGTCATCTGCGCATAGATGTCGTCAACGAGTTGGCGAAACTCTGGGTCCAGGCGATTACGTGGTTGCGGCAAAGCGACGTTGACCTCGGCCACGATCCGACCTGGGTTTGACGAAAAGACGAGGATGCGATCGCACATGAGCACGGCTTCTTCGATGTTATGGGTAACAATGAGAATCGAGGAAATCGGCATACGCCCTTCGCACCAGAGATCGAGGAAATCGGTGCGCAGCGTTTCGGCAGTGAGCACATCGAGCGCCGAGAACGGCTCATCCATGAGCAGCACCTTCGGGTGCACGACGAGGGCGCGGGCAAGACCAACGCGTTGGCGCATTCCGCCTGATAGTTCCTTAGGGAAGGCGCTTTCGTATCCATCAAGACCAATGAGGTCGATGGCGGCCAGCGCCCGCTTCTTGCGTATCTCGGGTGGAAAACCCTGGGCCTCAAGGCCGACCTCGACGTTTTCCAAAACGGTAAGCCACGGGAACAGAGCGAAGCTCTGAAACACCATGGCGACTTGCCTTGCTGGCCCCGCGACCGGCTCCCCGTCGATAGCGACCGCGCCAGAGCTGGGCCGCATGAGGCCAGCGATGATCCGCAAGAGGGTCGATTTACCGCAGCCTGATCGACCGAGAAGACCGACGATCTCGTTCTCCCTCAAGCTGATATTGATGTCATCGAGAACCAGGAGATCGCTGGCGCCTCCTTTGTGATAGAGATGGCTCAGGTCTTTGACCTCGACGAGCGAGCTGGTACGAGGTGCCGGAGTCATTACAGAAACGGCCGCTTCTTCCATGGCTCGATCTCCTTCTCAATCGAGACGAAAACGGCTCTCGGCGATCCGGTAGAGCGGACGCCAGAGCAGCCGATTGAACGCAACCACGAAGATTGACATCACGGCGATGCCGAGAACGACACGCGGATAATCGCCGGCCTCCGTTGCCTCAGCAATGAAGCCCCCAAGACCAACCGCTTTCAACTTAATGTCACCCCAGCTTGCCACTTCCGCGACAATACTGGCGTTCCAGGACCCGCCAGATGCTGTTAGCGCGCCCGTCACGTAATAGGGCAATATGCCTGGCAGAATCACGTCCCGCCACCATTGCCAAGAGTGCAGGCGATAGAGGGTCCCAACCTCGCGCAGATCGGTGGGGAAGCCACTGGCGCCGGCAATCACATTGAAGAGGATGTACCACTGCGTCCCGAGCACCATCAGCGGGCTGAGCCAAATGTTTGGATTTAGCTTGAACGACACGATGCCAACGACGGCGATTGGAAAGAGCACGTTGGCAGGGAAGGCGGCAAGGAACTGGGCGACTGGCTGTACCCGCTCAGCCACCCACGGCCTAAGTCCTATCCATACCCCAATGGGCACCCAGATTGCGCTTGCGATCGCGATAAGGATTACAACCCTGCTGAGCGTCAGGAACCCGAGTCCTATCGCACTGTAGACGTCATCGATCCCGAGCGAGGCGCGTAGGTAAGCTATCACAAGCCACAGCGCATAGGCCGCCCCAGCGAGGACGAGCGCCAGCCACGCAACATCTCCCGCTTTGCCTATTCCAGGGCGTGTCAATATTAGCTTCGGGCGGCCGCCAGGCAACCGAAGCAGTGCTAGCCGTGCTGTCAACCACGTGACGGGACTGACAAGCCGCCCGATCAACCGGGTTCGCCGCACCAAGTTATAGACCCACGACTGCGGCCGTTGCTGAGCTGCGGTCTGCTCGAACTTGAACTTGTCGGCCCAGGCGACGACAGGCCGGAAAATGAGCTGGTCGTAGGCCAGGATGACGACTGCCATGGCCAAAACCGCCTGCACCACCGCCGCAATGTCCTGACGCTCGATTGCAATCGCGAGCCAGGAGCCGATGCCGGGCAGCTTTATCGTGGTATCGCCGACCGTGATAGCTTCCGATGCAACGACAAAGAACCAGCCGCCCGACATCGACATCATCGTGTTCCAGATGAGTCCTGGCGCGGCGAAGGGAACTTCGAGGCGCCAAAATCGTAGCCATGCTGAAAACTGAAAATGCCGACTTACTTCATCGAGATCATGCGGGATGGTCCGCAGCGATTGATAAAAGCTGAAGGCCATGTTCCAGGCTTGGCTGGTGAAAATCGCGAATATGGCCGCGCACTCAGCACCAAGCTCACTTCCGGGAAACAACCGCATGAAGAAGACGACCGTGAAGGTTAGAAAGCCGAGCACTGGCACTGACTGAAGGATGTCGAGGGCCGGAATGATGACGAGTTCCGCTTTTCGGCTCTTTGCGGCAAGCGGGACGATGGTGAAGGTGAAGAGCAACGATGCCACAACAGCCGCGAACATGCGTAGCGTGGTCCTCAGTGCATATTCAGGCAAATTCCAGGGATCAAGTGTAACGGGAGCAATATCGAGCGTCGAAAGCGATGCGCTCATTTGCCGAGCGCCATGCGCGATCGCAACGAACGTCGCGGCGATAAGGATAAAAACGATGAGATCGTAGAGGTTCGGCAACAGGCCGCGCGGCCCTAGGCCCAGGGGCGAGGCGCGTCGTTCCGCAGAGCCGGAATCCATGCTCAGCTCGTGATGCGCCGTCGCGGCGATCACGGGTGAACCTAATTTTGATTAGGCGCCCGTACTTGCCGACGACGGCTTGGTTGGTTGACTCCCGTCGCTACTCATCGACTGCCGTTGTCTCATTGTTTAGTTGTCGGTACGTCGCGGTTAGGCAAATGCATTGTCTAGCCTCACACGTCAATCCGTCACGCGTAAGGTCGCCCCGCGACAAAAGTTAGCGGAAGGGCAATAGTGCACTACCGCCGATCAGCGTCGAGTACAGCCTGTATGAAGGGCGTCCTCGTGAATCGTGCGCGCGAAGCAGCAGTGGACACCATGGAGAAATCTTTTGACGCGGCAGGCCAGGGCGTGTTGCTCGACCTGGCCAAGAGCTTGGCGGGCGCCAAGACCCTCACCGACATCGTGGAGTTGCAGGCGGCCTATTGGCGGAAGCAGTTCGGCGCACTGACGGCCCAAGCCGAGGAAGTCCGCGCGCTTTCGACCAAGGTGACGGCCGACGCGGGCGAGCCGCTCAAGGCGCATGTGAAACGCGGCGTGGATGAGCTGGGGAGGGGCAACTGAGTTCTCACCTATGACGAAATACGAACACCAGCAAAGCCATCACGTTTCGTCGACCCTTCAGTAATCTTCGTGCCGACAGGAACGAGATGCAGCCATGCGCGCCCGGAGATGGCGTGACTAGCGTCACCGGACCTTAGGCTCATAGCTGCTATCACCTGTCAAGGACGTGATATCGCAGGCGATTGGGACGGAAGCTCCCGAGGTTGGAGGAAACGAGATGAACGCCGCGACCATTCTGAAGCTGAAGGGTAGCAGTGTCGTCACCACTACCCCAGACAAGTCGTTGCTCGATATCGCAAAGCTGCTCGAGCAGCATGGCATTGGCTGCATCGTCATCGTGGGAGATGACGACAAGGTCGCGGGCATCGTGTCGGAGCGGGATCTCATGCGGGCGATCGGCCAATCCGGCCCCAAGGTCTTGAAGGAGCCGGTCTCGGACTTCATGACCAAGACGGTGGTCACGGCGCGGGAGGCCGACCCGATCGACGGGCTGATGTCGGAAATGACGACGCACCGGTTCCGCCACATGCCCGTGATGGAGAGAGGCCGTCTGATCGGCCTCGTCTCCATCGGCGACGTGGTCAAAATGCGGATCGCGGAAGTCGAGATGGAGACGACCGCGACGCGGGAGTACGCAGGCTAGCTTGCTTTTTGACGCCTCCAAGCTTCTAGCACATCCACTATAGTACCCTTCTCATGTACGAATTACGGGCTCGCAACGACCCAGGGTCGCTGAACGCGCAGCGTAGCTAGCCGTGTTTCGGCACAGGAGATGGGTGTCCGTTTGTGGCACAAAGCCGACGACCTCGACGAGGCTCTATCGCGGCGGCTACTGACCCAAAGAGCAGACTTTCTGAGAATCGCGAGCGCCGGGGACGGCGATTCGCCGATGTCGTCTATGGGGATCGGACGGACGCGACGGCGTCTTGAACGACCTCAGCCTTAACGCGTGCGGGAAGGCTCGGCTGGTACGTCAACTAGGAGCCGCCTGCTGCCCGCCCGCAACAATTGAGACGGTGGTCCCCTGGGGGCCACCGGATTTCGCTACCGTGGCATCGAGTTGACGGGCCAGTGCCTCGACAATGCTTGTGCCGAGACCGGTGTGTGGCCTTTCGGCAGTAACGTCCGCAGCCCCCGTGCCGTTGTCAGATACCGACAGGGTCCAGCCACGCCCCCCCGCGCCATAGCTGACCAAGATTTCTCCGGCCTCGCCGATCTGGAACGCATGCTTCAACGCGTTGATCACGAGTTCCGTCACGATCAACCCGAGGCTCACCGCGTCGCTGGATGTTGCGCTTCCGGAGGTCGCTTGCACTCTGACGGAGAGCGGCCGCCGATCACCGATCATCGACTTGGCTAGGCTGTCGCACAGCTTCGATAGATAGGGCCCGATCTCGATGCTCTCGTTCAGGCCCGAGGCCCGCAGCTGCTGTTGCACCGTTGCTACTGACATGACGCGCTGGTGGGCGTCCTCCAGGTGCAGGCGAATCTCCTTGGATTGCACGGTTCGTGCCTTGAGCAGTAGAATGCTGGCGATGATCTGCAGACTGTTGGCGACGCGATGCTGCATCTCCTGCAGCAGGATCTCCTTCTGCCGGAGCAGCTCGTCTTTTTCCCGCTCGGTATCTCGACGCCGGGTTACATCTTCTATCGCCAGCAGGAGGGCAGTGGCCGAGCCGTCCTCGTCGAACACTTGTCGCGCGTTGAGGAGCATCACGCGGCGGCCGATGGTTGGGAATTCGTGCTCAACTTCATAGGCCTCGACGGTCCGGTGTTTCGGGATCACCTCTTCGAGCACGGTCCGCAAAGCCGGAATGTTCCACTGCCCATCGCCCAGCTCGTAGAGCATTCGGCCTTGCGTATTCCCCGGCTCCGCCGCGAAAGTCCGGTAAAAGGAGCGACTCGCCGCTATTACGCGCAGGTCTCGATCGAGCACCACAAGGGGCTCCCTGACGGTGTCAACGATGGCCTCCGCCAAGCTGTGCCCGTGTGCCAATTTGGCCAAAGGGTTGCGATCCGCCACGCCGGACGATTCCTTTCTAATAGTGACTTGGGTTTTACCAGACCTAGCAGCGAGGCCGAACTTCGCCGACCGCATCATGAAAGCGGCCCGCACATAACGCGGCTCAGCATAGAATCCGAGCATCCAAAACACAAACGGCCCGACCCACGGGGGGCAGGGCCGGGCCATCTGATCTTGCTAGAAGCGCGGGTCTTAAGAAGTCGAAGGCCTTGGGAAAACGTCACCGGCCCTTCTTCGAATTAAATAAGCTGCAGGTGCTTCTGCCGATCATTAGAGCCGCCTGGACGCGGCAAGAGATAGGCATCCAAATCAATCTTCTCACTACGCGATCCATCCAGTTCGCCATCAGCTGCGACGCGATGGGAACTTTGAAGACCACCTTTAAAGGTCGTGCCCAGCATTGTGACGATGATCTCGTCATCCCGCACTTCGATACTAAACTCCTGCGCCGACATTAGAGCGTGTGCTGAGTCGGCTGTGAAAGCGTCGGGGTGGACCCTCTATAGGGGCCTTCCCGAAAAGAACCCGCTCTGTAGCCGCCCCCGAGCTGGACAATCCAACCAACAATGACGATGGCAAGGATACTGAGCGCTAGAACAACCGCCAACCGATTTTGCGACACGCGCTTGCGCCCCCATATCTTCGGTCCGATAACGCTCAGTGACGAGTCGCATCGCCCTCTTCACGAAAGTGAAGCACCAATGCCGTTGCCACTACATCAATCCACGTCCCGTGCTCAAATGCATTGACGCGATAGCGAACATAAGGGCCGTTGCTGGTATCGAACTCACTGTCGAGAAATTCGGTATCGAACAGGAGGCGATCATGCGTCCAGATCCGGATCCGGTTGATGTCCATGACGCCATCGGGTCGTGCGTGCTTGGTAGACCAGAGCAACGTAAAATTCGAGGGTCTCTCTGCTTCTTCGCACTCTACAATTAGGGTTGTGCTGAGGCTGCCGTCTTCCGTTGGCTTGCCGCGCATCATCAAGAAGCTCAAGACGAAGTTCGAGATCTGCTCTGGGGTCACTCTTTAAGTGGGCTCCGCGATGAGGACGTTTTGTGCGCTCAAGTGCGCCAACTCTGGTTGGCCGGGAAATATGGCTTGTGCAAGGCCAAACGCGCCGTTCAAGTCTGGGACCGCGTATCGTTATGCGCAAATCGTCAGGAACGAGGTGCGAAAACTGAGGGGTGACCTTCTTTAATAACATTGCGGTCGGGTCCCTCGTCGTAGGAGCGGCTGCGCCTGTCCTGATTCACGAAGGTATGAGTTTGGTGGCATTCGTCGGCGGATTCGGGTTGATGCTGATGTTTCGACGCTTTGCCGAGGACGAACTGCAAGGCTTGGAAGACTAGTCCCGTTCTTCCCTGCGACATGAGTTTACCGCTTGCTAAGGAACATCGCCTTTGTCTCGGTTGGTGCACGCGCAGGCCAAAAGTTGTGCTATCAAAGCCTGCGAATAAAAGAGGAGAAGGTCATGGCCAAAACTATTGCCAGGAGAAAGCGTATTGTTCGTCGTGATTGGACCCGCGCTGAGGTGAAAGAACTAAGACAGCACTCAAGAGACAAAACGCGCGTCAAAACCATCTCTACAGCGCTCAAGCGTACCCCGGGTTCCCTGAGACAAAAGGCCCGTGCGCTCGGAATCCCGCTCGGCCATCGCCGCCCCAAAAAGAAGCGAGCTTGAATAGCTGGCCGTCTGACGCTTCAATTCGCGGTATTGGAAAGCCCATATTGCGCTTGTGGCTCCCCACTAAGGATCGGCGAAACGCGTGAACCAGAGGACGCGGGGTTTTCGACTTGGAAATCTGTTTTTTGAACTTCTGCAACCGCGTCTCTGAGCGCCTTTTGTGCTTCCTCTAAGTCCTCGTACTTTTGAATTGAAAACCGGATGGCTCGGAAAGGCGCAACATCGAAGGGGATAGCCCAATCGCTCCGGATCATGTGGATAGCTGGTAATTGCACCGCATGTTGGATTGCCAGCTCGTAAAAAGCATTTGCGTTATGAAAGCTCATTCTTGATGCCGAGCCGCTTGCGCTCCTCGCGGGTGAGCCGCAAGAGCCGCCCGAGCGTGTCGGCTTTGTAGCGAATAGGGTGCTTGGCGATGCCGATGGCGACGCGGCTAGCCTCCGCCTCCGACAGCCACGGTGCCCACGTCCGCGCCCATGCCATCATCCGGGCGATCACATCGCCGTTCCGGTAAGCGATATGGTTGAAGGCGACGACAAGATCACCGCGTCCGGCGTCGTCGTCGGGCAGCGTCGAGCAGTAACGGTCGGCGAAGATGCGCTCTAGCTCGGGCAGCCGCCAGTAAGCCATGCGCCGGTCGAAGGGGATATTGCGACGCGCCTCCCTAGCGTTCCAAGCATAGCGGCGCGCGACTTCGGCGAGCCTCGCATCGACACTTGCGGCGACGACGGGCCAGTGGGAGGCAGGGCTGGCATCACCTACTTCGGTGCTTCTCAACAGCTTGCCGCGCCGGTTCGCCTCCGGCGCGGTTTCGTTTTGGGGAGGCGGATCGCCGCCATCGCGTGGGAGAGCACGCGGAAAAACCCTTTGTGTGCCAATAGTTCCATTAAGCGGCGTGGGTGAAGCTAAGTCTTTGACGTTGCTTTCCGGTGCTACGCCCGGCCATCCACGTTTTGCAGCGGACCGAAGATGCTAATGTCGTGGATGCCCGGCACGAGGCCGGGCATCACGAGCGTGTTGATGCCCTGACCCAAGAAACTTCGTCACGCGCGACGCCTGACGACGGGCGCTAGAATCCTGTTTCAGGGGTCCAGTATCGCATGCCTGGAGGCCAGTTCGTCTGCGGATAGAATCTCTGCAGCGCCTGAACCTCATAGTCGCCCCTCGCATAGGGCACGAAGCCGAAATAGCTGCTCCAGCCGCCGGGGCGGCCGGGATTGTAGTAATAGGGGTAAACTGGAGGGCGTCCGCGCCGATAAATGCGAATGGGCTCCAGCATGGAGGCGTGGCTGCCGAACGCGGATGCCAAAGCTGGCGCTGCGCTCGCCGGCCCCGGCTGATCGAGCTGCCAAAGGCCGAATGCGAGGGCGGCCGCCCCCACAAGGATCGATGCCGTTGTCTTGGAAGAGGACGATAAATGCGCCATGCTCGTCTCCAATCTGCCCTATAGGCTCCTGGCGCAATCATTTGCAATCAAAAGGGCGGCGAAAAGGCTCGGAGCTGCGATTGCTCTCTTTTTTCCCACTAGGCAGAGTCTTTCCGGTCCTGGTTCTCATCAAGCCATTCGTCCTGCTCAAGCCTAAAATTGGCTAAGCGTGCAATTTGTTCATACGTGAAAATCTTGGTCTGGCTTTCGCCGTGTCGGTTCCGGCTGATCAATCTTTCTTTTTCAAAGTTGGTGAGTTTGGACCAACGACCAATAATGATGGTGTAGGAGAAAAACGGCTCTTCGAAACCTCCAAAACCTGACCAAACTTGCTTAAGTTTCTGAGCGTCGGTTAACCGGACCCCAGCTGCCCCTGGAGTTTGTTCGCCTGACAGCGGCACTGCCTGCGCTAACAACACCAGCTCCCTGGCGTAATGTACAGGGTTGCGGTTTATCCACATGCGCCAATTGTCGATTTGATGCAGCGCTGTAGCAAGGCGGCGTGCTGGCGAGCCTGCTTGGTTAAATAGGCGCTCATGGCTGGTCTCAATTTCAATCAAGTGGGCAACTGAGCCCCCCTGAAATGCCTGGAGGACGCAGAAGTCGGCCCAATATCGCGTGCCGACCGGCGGCTTGAACAAAATAGCCAAGTCGGCGTTATCCGCTGTGCCGACAAGGCTCGTCAGAAATCCGACATTCTGTTCGAGGAATAGTTGTAACTTCTCTTCGCTCGGACGCGCTGCCAGCAAGTTGCACAATGCGTATAGTTCCGCAGGTCCTGGACTGGGGACTCGTATGCGTTTGCCCAGACCAAGCGAGCGATCACTACCAATCGCAAAAATCGCGCAATATATCCTCGGCTTCGTCCGATAATTGTATCTCGGCGCGCTTAAGAGCGCGCCAGCCGATGTCGCGGCGG
This sequence comes from uncultured Alphaproteobacteria bacterium, assembly GCA_963804515.1. Classification (GTDB taxonomy): domain Bacteria; phylum Pseudomonadota; class Alphaproteobacteria; order Rhizobiales; family Methyloligellaceae; genus Methyloceanibacter. Next base: position 401,787 of record CAWDQR010000003.1, read on the forward strand.
CAAAAGCCCTCTGGCCAGTCGATCTTGTCGATGGCCGCGTAAGCACGCGTCCGCACTTCGCCGACGCTTCCCCCGCGCGCCGTCACTCCGAGCACGCGCCCGCCATCGGCGAGCAGGCGAGGGCCCTCGCGCTTGGTGCCGGCGTGGAAGATCTGCACGTCGGGGTCGCTGGCGGTGGCGTCCAGCCCTCTGATCTCGGACCCCTTGGCGTAAGCGCCGGGATAGCCTTTCGCCGCCATGACCACGCAGAGTGCAACCTCGTCGCGCCATTCAAGCTCGACGCCGCTCAAGCGCCCCTCCGCCACAGCCAGCAGCGCGGGCAGGAGGTCGGATTGAAGCCGCAGCATCAGCACTTGGGCCTCGGGATCGCCGAAGCGCACATTATATTCGATCAGCTTCGGCGCCCCGTCCTCGATCATCAGCCCGGCATAGAGCACGCCTTTGAAGGGCGTGCCCCGCTCCTGCATCGCCCGCACCGTGGGCTCGATGATCTCGGTCATGGTCCGGCAGCAGAGCTCGTCCGTCATGATCGGGGCCGGCGAATAGGCGCCCATGCCGCCCGTGTTCGGGCCCTGGTCGCCGTCGAAGGCGCGCTTGTGGTCCTGGGCGGTGGCAAGCGGCAGCGCATGCGTCCCGTCGACGAGCGCGAAGAAGCTTGCCTCCTCGCCGTTGAGAAACTCTTCGATCACCACTTCGGCTCCGGCTCGACCGAAGGCGCCCCCGAAGCAGGCATCGATGGCGGCGTGGACTTGCGCTTCGGCCTCGGCGATGGTCACGCCCTTGCCGGCGGCAAGCCCATCCGCCTTGATTACCATTGGCAGCGGCTTCCCCACCACATAGGCCTTCGCTGCGGCGGCATCGGTGAAGCGGACGTAAGCAGCGGTCGGAATCTGATAGGCGGCGCAGAGGTCCTTGGTGAAGCCCTTTGAGCCTTCGAGCCGCGCCGCCTCGCGCGACGGCCCGAACACCTTGACCCCTTGCGCCTCGAGGTCGTCCGCGAGCCCTGCGACGAGCGGCGCCTCGGGACCGATGACGACGAGGCCGATGCGCTGCTCCTTGCAGAAGCGCGCGACCGCGTCGTGGTCCCCCGCATCCAGGGGGACGCATTCGGCGACGCTCGCGATCCCCGCATTGCCCGGCGCGGCAAAAAGCCGATCGAGCTGGGGGCTCTGCTTGAGCTTCCAGGCGAGCGCGTGCTCGCGTCCGCCTCCGCCTATCAACAGCACGTTCAATGGGGTAACGCTCATGCTTGTTTCTCAAGGGTCGAGCTTGGTATTGCTCGGGACTCGAATTTCGGCTGCTTAGCACGCGGGCGGCCGCAGCAAAATGGAGCGACGCCTCGATGGCCGATCGCAGCGCAGATTTGTCGGTGCCGACGAACCTCGTTGAATATAGCGTCTCCGAGCTCGCCTTCGCGCTCAAGCGGACGTTGGAGGAGGCCTATGGGCTGGTGCGCCTGCGCGGTGAGATCTCGGGCTTCAAGGGCCAGCACGCCTCGGGCCACGCTTATTTCGTGTTGAAGGACGAGAAGGCCTGCATCGAGGCGGTGATCTGGCGGTCGAGCTTTGCCAGACTGCGCTTCAAGCCGGAGCAGGGCTTGGAGGTGATCGCCACGGGGCGCATCTCCACCTATCCCGACAAGTCGAAATATCAGATCGTCATCGATCAGCTCGAGCCCGCCGGCATCGGCGCGCTGATGGCGCTGCTCGAGCAGCGGAAGCGCATGCTCGCGGCCGAAGGGCTGTTCGACGAGGCGCGCAAGCGGCCGCTGCCTTACCTGCCGCGCATCGTCGGCGTCGTCACCTCGCCGACGGGTGCCGTGATCCGCGACATCCTGCACCGCTTGGCGGATCGCTTCCCCTGCCACGTGCTGGTCTGGCCGGTCAGGGTACAGGGAGAGACCTGTGCCTTCGAGGTGGCGGCGGCCATCGGCGGCTTCAACGGGCTCGTCGCTGGCGCCTCCGTGCCGCGTCCCGACCTCATCATCGTGGCGCGTGGCGGCGGCAGCCTCGAGGATATGTGGGGCTTCAACGAGGAGATCGTGGCCCGCGCTGTGGCCGCCAGCGCCATCCCGCTTATTTCGGCGGTCGGCCATGAGACGGACTGGACCATCATCGATCTCGTCGCCGACTTCCGCGCGCCGACGCCAACCGCCGCCGCGGAGCACGCCGTGCCGGTGCGGGCCGATCTACACATCAAGGTCACGAGCTTCGGGCTTCGCGTGGCTAGCCGCTTGCAGCGCCTGGTGGAGGCGCAGCGAAGCCTTCTGCTCGCGGTCGCCCGCGGTCTGCCGCGGAAGATCGATATTCTCGCGCTGCCGCGCCAGCGTTTCGATGGGGCTGGCGCGCGACTCGGACGGGCGCTGAAAGCCAATGCCCACGCCCATTGCGAAAGGCTCGCGCGCTCGGCCTCCCGTCTCAGGCCGCATCTCGTGAGGAACGCGGCGAGGGGAGGGCGTGACCGGCTCATCGGCCTCGAGCGCTCGGGGGACCGCGCGCTTGTGGCCCTCATCGGGCGCGCGAGGCACCGGCTCGACGCACGCACGCAGCTCCTCTCCTCGCTCGGTCATCACAACGTGCTGGCGAGGGGCTTTGCCCTGGTGCGCGATGCCGAGGGGCGCATGCTCCGCCGTGCCGCGGAAGTCAGCGCGGGCGAGCGCCTCGACATCGAATTCGCCGACGGCCATGTTCCGGCGCATGCCGACGGCGACGAGCGCAAACGCGCAGCGAGCCCGAAACGGTCTCCGGCGCGCGATAGCGAAAAGCAGGGCACATTGCTGTAAGCGGACTGGTCTCCGCTTTCAGCCGACGTTATGGTGACGCATCGGGAAACTGGCATGACGCGAGCAGCTCCGCTGTGATGAACCGCTTCGAACGCAATCTTGGCTTCAAGGGCGAAGCCAAGCTCAGATATCTCGACGGCGAGGTGCAGGTGCTGACGCCCGGCGACTTCGTGCGCTGCGCCGTCACCAGCCGCGTCATCCCGCTCGACGAGCTCCGCTATTGGAGCGTCGAGCTGCAAGAGGCGTATGTTGACGCCGCGGCGTCGCTGAAGCGCTACCGCGAGACCCACCCCGCGCTTGCATCGTAGACGGAACTTCAAAAAGGGGACACCCCGGTCTTGTGCCGGGCATCCACGAATTTCCATTGAAGACAAAAAGACGTGGATGGCCGGGACAAGCCCGGCCATGACGAGCCATTTTGTGGTCAGCTCGCACGCCTTTTCTTCAGCGCAGTCATCAGCAGCTCTTTCAGCGCTGCAGCGTCCGCGAACTCGATGGCGATGGGCAACGGCCGCGAGCGGAACTTAAGCTCGCTCAAAGCCGTGCCGTCGTCCTCGGGTAGCCGCACCCAATCCTTCTCCGTGGTAACGAGCATGGCGTTCTCCTCTCGCGCGTGTTTGAGCAAACGCGCGGCCTGCCGCTCCGTATAGCGGTGATGGTCGGGAAAGGAGCGCGTGGCCACCAGCCGCGCGCCATGCACCGTCAGGGTCGAGTAGAAATTCTTCGGATTGGCAATGCCGGCAAAGCCGATCACGGGCAGCACGCCGAGCCAGCGCGAATCGGCCCATGTCGCCATGCGCGCCTTGAGCACCGGCTTGCCTTGGGCCTCGAAGGCTTTGACGAGGGGCGCCGCCTTGTCGCCCTCGCCGATCAGCAGCAACGCGTCGGCATGCGGCATTTGCTCATCGAGCGGCGTGCGCAGCGGCCCCGCCGGCATGACGAGCCCATTGCCGAGCCCAAGCCCGCTATCCGCCACGATCAGGCTGAAATCCTTGACGAGCTGAGGGTTCTGGAAGCCGTCATCCATAATGATGACGCTCGCATTCGAGACGCTTGCGTCTGCGCCTGTCGTGTCCCGGCGCTCGATCAGCTTGGCGCCTTCCGCCCGGTCCGCCGAGACGGTGGTTGGCGCATGCTTGGCAAGCAGCAGCGGCTCATCGCCGACCTCTTCAGCGGTCTTACCCTTTTCGACGAGGAGTGGCCCCTCGCTTTTGCCGCCATAGCCTCGGGTGAGGAAGACCGGGCTCTCGCCGTGGCCCTTCAACAGCTCGGCGATGGCGATAGCGGTCGGCGTCTTGCCGCCGCCGCCTGTCGTGAAATTGCCGATGCAGATGACGGGAAGGCGGGAGCGATAGGGCTCGATCAGCGTAGCCTTGGCGCGCGCCAGCGTCCCATAAAGATGCCCGAGCGGCGCCAGCACCGATGCGAGCGCGCCAGGCTTGCGGTACCACCAGAAGGGCGCGTCAAGACGCATGCTGCAGCGTCGCTCTTGGCGGCAGGAAACGCTCGAGCTCCGCGATGGTGCGCGGCAGCGCGCCGCCCATCCGCGCAATGGTGCCCTCGGCGCGCGCCATCATCGCCAAGCGCGCCTGATTGTCCTCAAGCAGAGCGAGCGCGGCCTCGGCGAGGCTCGCCGCATCCCCGACCTGCACGCAGCCGCCGGCTCGCAACAGCTCGTCATAGGCGTCGGCGAAGTTCCGCCAATGCGGGCCGGTGAGCACCGCCGCCCCGAGCTTGATCGCCTCCACCGGGTTCTGTCCGCCATGCGGCACGAGCGAGCCGCCGATAAAGGCGACCGGCACGAGGTTATAGAAGAGCCCAAGCTCGCCGATGGTGTCGGCAATGTAGATGTCGGTGTCCGCGTCCGGGAGCTTTCCCGCCGAGCGGAGCGCCACGCTGAGGTTGGCGCCGGTCAAGAGCTTGGCGATGAGCGGTCCTCGCTCGGGATGGCGCGGAACGATGATGGTGAGGAGATCGGGCCGCGTCTTTTTCATGGTGAGATGCGCGACCGCCGCCATGTCGTCCTCGCCCGGGTGGGTGCTCGCGGCAAGCCACACATTGCGCCCGGACAGCGCCGCGGCGAGGCGCTTATGTCCGGCGAGATCCGTGGGCGGCGGCGGTGCGTCGGCCTTGAGATTGCCGACGCTTAAGGCGCGTGGCGCTCCGAGCGCGATGAATTGCTGAGCGAGGCGCTCGTTCTGAGCGAGCACGAGGCTGAAGGCAGAGAACAGCGGACGGCTGAGACCCGGACGCCGCCGCCAGCGGCGGAACGAGGCGAGCGATATGCGGCCATTGACGAGCACGAGCGGAATGCCTTGCGCTTTCGTCTCCAGCACGAGGTTCGGCCAGATCTCCGACTCGACGAGCACGGCAAGGTCGGGCCGCCAATGGGCCAGGAACGCCTGCACATAGCCCTGATTGTCGAGCGGGACATATTGATGCACGGCGCCTTGCGGCAGCCTCGCCCGTGCGAGCTTGGCCGAGGTGACCGTCCCGGTGGTGAGCAGCAAGCGGATCTCGGGATGCTCCGCGGCGATCGCGTCGATCACCGGCAGCACGGCATTGGCCTCGCCCACGCTCGCCGCATGGAACCAGGCGAGGAAGCCGGAGGGGCGCGGCACGCTGGCCTGACCACAGCGCTCCAGCCGCCGCGCCGGCTCCTCCTTGCCGCGGCGCGCGCGCCAAGCGAGCATCAGCGGCACCAAGGGCACGGCGAGGCGGGTGAGCGCGCGGTAGGCCGTGAGCGAGAGGCTGGGCTTGGCAACGCTGATTTGGGACTCGGCGGACAAGGGATCGGTGGCTCCGGCAAGAGCGTAGGCTCGGGCGGTGGCTTCGTTCAAGCCCCGCTCGACGGCGAGGCGGGAACTCTCGAGCGCGGCATCGTCGGTTCCGGGAGGCACCCATATCGGATCGCCGACCACGATGCCAAGCGTCGAGAATGGGAGGTTGACGGTGAAGGCGCTCCAGCTTTTCAGCGCAAAGAACCGGCTCGTCGCCATGGCGCAAGGCACGATCGGCCGCCCCGAGAGCCTGGCTAGCATGACGATGCCGTCTCCGGCCCTCCGCGCGGGGCCCGGCGGCACGTCGGCGGTCATCGCCACCGTGGTGCCGTGCCCAATCGCGCGGTGCGATTCTCTGAGCGCCCCGGCACCTCCTCTGCTTCGGCGACGGGTGCCGGCGCCCGCACCCCTGATCAGCGTCATGCCGAAGCGTTTGAGCACTGACCCGATCAGCTCGGCATCGTCATGCCGCGCCACCATGGCGACGACTTCGGCCGGCCGCTCGGGCTTGATCTTCGGCAGCATCATGAACTGGCCGTGCCACATGGCGAAGATTTGGGGGTGCTGGGCGAACAGCTTGGTGACGGTGTCGGCGGGCTCGCAGCGCAGCTTGCTCGTGGCATAGACAAGGCGGATATAGCCTGCGGCCAAGGCGCCGCCGAGAGCGACCACGGGCGGGGAGGAGAACAGCCGCTTCGCCATGCTTCTCGGGGCGCTTGCCTAATTGCCGGCCACGGCGACCGCCTTGACGCTCGGATCTTCGATGCTGGCGTCCTCGACGCTAGCATCCTCGACGCTAGCGTCCTCGGCGCCGCCATCCTCAGGCGCGGCGTAGCCTCCGGCGATGCCGAACTGAGTCCCGTGCAGCCGCGTATAGAGGCCGCCTTTGGCGACGAGCTCCTCGTGCCGCCCGATCTCGATGATGCGACCCTGGTCCAGCACGCAGATGAGATCGGCCTTCTTCACCGTGGACAGGCGATGCGCAATCATCAGCACGGTTCGCCCCCGCATCAGCCCTTCGAGCGCCGTCTGCACCTTCGCCTCCGCCTCGCTGTCGAGCGAGCTCGTCGGTTCGTCGAGCAGCAAGATCGGCGCATCCTTGTAGACGGCGCGGGCGATGGCGATGCGCTGGCGCTCGCCGCCGGAAAGCAGCGACCCGGCTTCGCCCACGCGGGTGTCGTAGCCCTTGGGCAGACCCATGATGAAGTCATGAGCTGCCGCTGCCTTGGCCGCCGCGATCACTTGCGCCTCGTCCTCGGGCTTGGTGCCATAAGCGATATTGGCGCGGATCGTGTCGTCGAACAGCACCGGGTCTTGGGTCACGAGGCCGATGGCGTCGCGGAGCGAGGCGATCGTCACCTTGGCGATATCCTGGCCGTCGATGACGACCCTGCCGCGATCCGGATCGAAGAAGCGCAAGGTGAGATTGACAAGGGTGCTCTTGCCCGAGCCGGACGGCCCGACCAGCGCCACGGTACGGCCGGGCGGCACGATGAGGCTCACGCTTTTGAGCACGACGGTCTTGGGGTCGTAGGCGAAGGATATGTTGTCGAATTCGATCTGCCCGCGCTTCAACGCCAGCGGCTTGGCGTCGGCCGCCTCGACCAGCCGGGTTTGCCGGTCGACGATGCCAAACACACGGCTCGCTGCCGCCACCCCTTCCTGCAAGCTGGTTTGCAGCGTGGCGGCGCTTTTCAGCGGGCCGTAGAGCAGGAGCGCCGAGGTCATGAAGCCCATGAACTGCCCGAGGGTGAGGTCGCCGCGGATTCCCTTGGTGCCGGCGAAATAGACGGCAAGCGCGAAGCCGAACCCGGTGAGGAGTTCGATCGAGGGGCTCGACAGGGACCGGGCGCGCGTGCCGCGCATGGTGAATTCGAGCGCCCGGTTTATGGCGTTCGCCGCCCGCGCTTCTTCCCGACGCTCCTGCCGGTAGGCGCGCACGACGCGCATGCCGCGCAGGGTCTGGGTTATGAGCGCGGAGAGATCGCCCGTCTCCTGCAGCGACTTCGTGGTCGATTTCCGCATCTTGCGGCGTTGACGGCCGAGCAGGAACCAGGCGAACGGCATGAACAGCAGAATGAGCACGGCGAACCGGGCGTCCATGTAGAACATGGTGGCGACGAGAATGATGACTTTGAGATAGTTCTCGCCGAGGGTGACGATCGAGCGGCTCGCCGTCTGACGCACCAGATTGGCATCGTTGAGAAAGCTGGAGAGCAGCCGCCCCGAATGCACCGTTTGGATGAAGCTGAGATCGGCAGCGGCGAGCTTGGCGAACATGTCGATGCGGAGATCGGCGATGAAGCGGTGGCCGAGATAGGTGACAGTGACGTCGGCGACATATTCGGAAATCGCCTTGACGATCGTCACCGCCACGATGCCGGCAGTGACCCAATAGATCATCTGCTGGTTCTTCGCCACGAACACGTCGTCGGCGGTGGTCCGGATGAGGAAGGGGATGGCGCCGGTCGTCGCCGCGGTAAGGATCATGGCGACGCCGGCCAGAAGCAACAGGCCTAAGCGGGGGCGCAAATGCCCCCGCCAGATGCGCATGACGATCTCGCCCGTGGAGTAATGGGCCTCGAGCTCGTCAGCGCGCCGTGTGATCGTCCTCACATCGCTGAACAGTTGATCTTTCAAGCGCTTCCCCGATTTCCGCCGGTCCTGGCTCAAGCGGCACGCGGCCGGCCCGCTCCTTCTAGCACGCCGGGCAAGCGAGCCTTAAGGCGAAAAACCAAAGACGGTCTCGCGCCTAGCCTTTGGCGCCGCCTTCAACCTCTGGATCGAGCAGCCGGTGCAGATGCACGATGAAATAGCGCATATGGGCGTCATCGGCGCTGCGATGCGCCGCGTCCCGCCAAGCTTCGAAGGCTAGCGCATAATTCGGGAAGATGCCGACGATATCGAGCCTCTTCAGGTCGCTGAACTCGAACCTGTCGAGCGTCGTGAGCTCGCCTCCGAATACGAGATGGAGCAGCTGCCGCTCCCCCTTCTTTGCGCCATCCTTCGCCGCCATGAGCTTTTTCGCTGGTTGTCCCGGTCCCGACTTTGCCGAAAAGCGCGCTAGAGATCTATGCGGCTCGTGCGCTCGAGCAGCTTGGCGTGAAGGCGCGGAGGCGCCGCGACCAGGCTCGGGAAGCGCGGCACCGGAAGGTTGAAGCGGTAGGCGTGGCCGTGATGGTCGGTGACCGTCCCGCCGGCTTCCTCGACGAGAAGCACCCCGGCGGCAAGGTCCCACTCGCTCTTGGCGGAGAGCGACAGGGTCGCGTCGGCGCGGCCGGCCGCCACGAGCGCAAGCCGGTAGGCCACCGAATTGACCCAACGCGATTTAACCTCCGGCCAGGGAGTCTTCCAGATGCGCTTCTTGAACAGCCCGCCGCTCGCGATCACGAGCGCCCCTTCGAGGCCGCTCCGGTCGCTCACCTTGATCGGCGCGTCGTTGAGGAAGGCTCCTTCACCACGGACGGCGTGAAAGAACTCTTGGGTCGCCGGGTTGAACACGATGCCGAGCACGGGCTTGCCGCTCTCCACCAGCGCCGCCGATATCGTCCATTCCGGCACGTGGCGCAGGAAGGCATTCGTTCCATCGATCGGATCGACCATCCACACGAAGCGCCGCTCGAGCCGATTGGCATCGTCCTCGGTCTCCTCCGAGAGCCAGCCATAAGACGGCCGGCCGCCGCCGAGCGCGCGCTTGAGAGCGGCATCCACGGCAAGGTCGGCCTCGCTGACTTCGCTCCCATCGATCTTGCGTTTGACCGCAAGCTCCCGGCGGAAATAGCTAAGCGCGAGGCTGCCGGCATCGGTCGCCGCCTGCTTGAGCAGGAGAAAGTCCTCCGGCAGCGTATGGGCAGGGGCGGAACTAGCGGGTCTCGGCGCGATCATCTGCCTATCGACAAGAGTCTCTGAACCATGTGGGAAGGAAGCTTCGAATACCAGACATTAACAACGTCCATTAAGCGGTTCGGAAACCTTCTCTGGCAGGATCGTGGCAATCAAGGCTGTCTGAAGGCAAGCCTCAAGGAAGCTAACAGCAAGGCGTCATCCGGGCCTCAGGGCGAAAGCTCTGGGGCCCGATGGTTTTGCCATGGCAGTCTCAAAAAGCCGAAGCGAGAATCATATCGAGCACGATGGCAGCGAATACGATCGCGCCGAAATCGAAGTTCGACCTGAAACGCTTCAGGCAATTCTCCGGGTCGTCGATGTCGAGCGTGGCCACCTGCCAGAACAGTTGGGCGCCGCCCACGCTCATGCCAAGCAGGAAGACGATCTCGGCTCCGGCCAGCAAGCCGGCAAGGGTAATCCCGAGCCATGCCACGGCATAGAGCCCGGCGAGCCAAGCCTTGGTGGCGCGTCCGAATTTGAGCGCCGTCGATTTCAAGCCGAGCAGGGCGTCGTCCTCGCGGTCTTGAAGGGCGTAGATGGTGTCGTAGCCGATGGTCCAGGCGACCGCCCCGCCGTAGAGAACGCTCGCCGCCCATTCGAGCCGCCCCAGCACCGCGGCGTAGCCCACGAGTACCCCCCAGCTGAAGGCCAAGCCCAGCACGGCCTGCGGCCAATGGCTGAAGCGCTTCACCAGGGGATAGAGCGCCACGATGGGCAGGACGCCAAGCCCGAGCCAAATCGTCGCGGCGTTGAAGGACAAGAGCACCATGAGGCCGATCAGGCAGAGCGCCAGCATGAAGATGGTGGCGCTCTTCGCCGTCACTTGACCGCTCGGCAGCGGCCGCGTTTGCGTCCGCGCCACCTGGCCATCGATGTCCCGGTCGAGGATGTCGTTGTAGGTGCAGCCAGCGCCCCGCATCACGAAGGCGCCGATGGCGAAGAGCAGGAGCAGCCAGGGATCGGGGTACTCGGCCCCGATGCTGCGGGAGGCGAGCGCCACCGACCAGAAGCAGGGCATGGCGAGGAGCCAGAACCCAGTCGGCCGGTCGGCCCGGGCCAGGCGCAAATAGGGCAGGAGGGCCGCCGGCGCAAAACGGTCCACGAGGTTCTCGGGGCGGGCGTCGGCGACGGCGCCGGCTTTGCCTTCGGCCAGGCTACGTGGCATGTCTGCGAATCCCGCCCTTTCGCTCGGAACCGAATGAGAAGTCTTCCACCATGGCGTCTAAGCTTCAGCGGCTCTTCGTCAAGTCCCGGTTGGGGCGCAAGGCCGAGGTCGAGCTTGAGCCGGCGCAGGCGCACTATCTCATCAACGTGCTGCGATGCAAGACCGGCGACCAGGTCCTGCTCTTCAACGGCGAGGACGGCGAGTGGCGTGGAGCGGTGAGCGGCGTGACTAAGAGACAGGCGAGCCTCGTTGTGGCTGAGCAGACGCGGCCGCAAAGCGAGGGGCCGGATCTGCACTATCTCTTCGCGCCGCTGAAACGCGCCCGTCTCGACTATATGGCGCAGAAGGCGACCGAGATGGGGGCGAGTCTGCTCAAGCCGGTGATCACGCGGCGCACGGTGGCCGAGCGCGTCAATACCGATCGCCTCAAGGCCAATGCCGTCGAGGCCGCCGAGCAATGCGGGCTGTTACGCGTGCCGGAGGTCAGAGCCCCGGAAAAGCTCTCGTGCGTGCTCGACGCCTGGGACCCCGCGCGGGTTTTAGTCTTTGCCGACGAGGCGGCGCCGTTGGCCTCGCCGCTCGAGGTGCTCTCCGCTGCGCGGCATCGCCCGCTCGCGGTGCTGATTGGACCGGAGGGTGGTTTCGAGACGGAAGAGCGGGCGCTCCTTCTCGACCAGCCCTTCGTGGTGCCGATCTCGCTCGGGCCTCGGGTGATGCGGGCCGACACGGCGGCGGTTGCCGCGCTCGCCCTCGTCAACGTGGTTCTCGGCGATTGGCGCTGAATAGCAGTCGTGCAGCCGCCATGGCAATTGTGCTAGGAGCAGCAAGGTCGCGAGGCCTCCTTGTCAGGTTTTCGATCCCGGCGCGACAAAGGCGTGCCTTGCGCTTCCGGTCGTTGCGGCCGCTCGAGTCTTGAACCGACTGCGTGAAACCTAGCGGAGCTCCACTCCATGTCGACACGCGTAGCTGGGCCCCAGGGTCCGACCATCGAGTTGCGGGACGAGCTCATCGCCTATCTCGAGGCGGGGTCGAAGCCAATGTCCGATTGGCGCATCGGCACCGAGCACGAAAAGTTCGGCTTCTACCAAGGCGACTATGCGCCCGTTCCCTATGAAGGCGAACGAGGCATCCGCGCGCTGCTGGAGGGCCTCAAGGACCGTTTCGGGTGGGATCCCGTGCTGGAGAAGCGCAATGTCATCGCGCTCCGGCGCAGCAATTGCCCCAAAGGCGGCGTCATCAGTCTCGAACCCGGAGGCCAGCTCGAGCTCTCAGGCGCCCCCCTTGCCACCGTGCACGAGACCTACGAGGAGATGCGCCAGCATCTCATCGAGGTGAAAGAGGTGGGGGACGAGCTCGGCATCGGCTTTTTGGGCCTCGGCTTCTCCCCGAAATGGACGCTTGCCGAGACGCCGGTGATGCCCAAGGAGCGCTACGGCATCATGCAGCGCTACATGCCGAAGAAGGGCCGGCTCGGTCTCGACATGATGTTCCGCACCTCGACCGTCCAGGTCAATCTCGACTTTGGCGGCGAGGCCGACATGGTCGCCAAAATGCGCGTGGGGCTCGCGCTCCAGCCGATCGCCACGGCACTGTTCGCCAACTCGCCCTTCACCGAAGGCAAGCCCAACGGCTTCAAGTCCTATCGCGCGGAGGTCTGGCGCGATACCGACCCGGACCGCACCGGCATCCTTCCCTTCGTCTTCGAGCCCGGCATGGGCTTCGAGCGCTACGTGGACTACGCGCTCGGCGTTCCCATGTATTTCGTCTACCGCAACGGCCGCTATATCGACGTGGCGGGGGCTTCCTTCAAAGATTTTCTGCGGGGCAGGCTCGACCGGCTGCCGGGCGAGAGTCCGACCTTTGACGATTGGGCCGACCATCTCACCACGCTCTTCCCCGATGTGAGGCTCAAGCGATTCCTTGAAATGCGCGGCGCCGACTTAGGCTCCTTGTCCCAGCTCAGCGCGCTCCCTGCGCTCTGGGTCGGACTCCTCTATGAGCCCGCCGCGCTCGCCGAGGCTTCCGCGCTTGTATCGGACTGGAGGATGAGCGAGCTCCAGCATCTGCGCGACCACGTTCCACGTCTCGCGCTCGACACGCCGTTTCGCGGAGGCACTTTGTGCAATGTCGCCCGCGAGGTGGTGCGCATCGCGGAGCAGGGGCTCATGCGCCGCGGCCTCCTCGACCGCGACGGCGAAGACGAGCACAAATATCTCGCTCAATTGATCGAGACCGCGGGCGAGGGGCGTTCGCCGGCCGACATCCTCATGGCCGAATATGTCCGGGATTGGCAAGGCAATATCGACCGTCTGTTCGACGCCCACGCCCTCTAGCCCGAGGCCATGTGGCAAATCGAGCGGGAACGGGTTGAAACCGGCCGCGGCATTGACTAGATCGCGGCCAAGTCGTCGCCTCGTCCGCTCAACCCTGCACGGACGGAGCGCGAGTCCATCCCTGACGGATCTTTTTTTACTCAGCTGGCCTTATTTCAGATTGGCCAGGGCGTCGCCGAAGCCCTGGAGCGAGATCGGTATGCCGATCCCCGCCTCCGGCGTATCGAAGATGATGAACATGGCGGTGCCCCCGCCCTTCATCTTGTTGATGACCTCGTCTTGCAGGACGACCTCGGCGATGCAGCCCCGCGTGCCGCATTTGAGGAAGGGGGCATTGCCGATGTCCTGATTGTCGATCTTGAGCCCGAGTCCGGTGGGGAGCAGCACGCCGAGCGGCACGACGACGCGCAGCAGCTTCTTGTCCTCCCCGATCGCCTTGTAGAACACCACCGTCAGGCCGACATTCGGCCTATCCTCCGCGGTCACGCTCTGCACGAGCGCGCATTTCTCCTCCTTCGCACCGGGCGGCGTCCGGCAGCTGACCTGCCAGGCGCCATGCGTCTCCTTGACCACGCTGCCGGGGCCCGTCACGGACGGTCCCCCGGCATCGGGCTCGCTATCTTGGGCGCGCGCAACGCCGGCGGCGGCGAGCGTCACAGCGAGCACGAGGCTCAGCGTTGCAAGGGGGAGGTGCCTCGACGCTGCTAACCAAAATTGAGTCGCCTGGGGCATCGGGCGAGAAGCCGGCTGGAGCGCGTGGTCCTTCAATCGCCGATCATGGCGCCGAAACTAAGGCGTAGACCAAGCTCGGCCAAGCTGTCATGCGGGACATGGAAAACCGCCTTCGCCGAGCTTTGGGGCCAAATTTCGACGGGGCGTTGCGAACCGCGTTCTACATGGCGAAAACTGCAGTCGAGCGTGCATTTGCCGCAAGCGACCCAAATCATGAGTGTTGCCAAGCTATAGCCTTTATGGTTTGAAAACGGGGAATAAAGCTCTTGGGCCCCCCGCGTCGCGCGGGGCCAACCGAGCGAAAACAAGCTGGGGGCGACGCCGTTTACGCGAACATTTATTTTCGCGCCGCCCTGCCTTTTCGCCGAACGGCTTGGGGTGCCGACATGCCGTCCACGTCGTTGACGAATGAGCCGTTGTCTGTCCCTTTCCGGGTTCGGCGGGCGCGGACGAATCGGAGGCGTGGGCTGTGGGAGTGATGGAATGGGGATGTTCGATCGAAGACTGATGCTTAGAAGACTGATGCCTATGGGTGTGGCCGCGAGCCTCACGGCAAGCGGACCGGCGCTTGCGGGGGAGGGTCAACCGTCTCCCTGGGAGATGGGCTTCCAACATGCGGCTACCCCGATCATGGAGCAGATCACCTCGTTTCATACCTACGTCAACGTCATCATCATCCTCATCGCCCTGTTCGTGCTGGGACTTCTCGTCTATGTGATGGTGCGCTTCAACGAGAAGAGTCATCCGCAACCCACGCGCACGACCCACAACACGGCGCTCGAGATCGCTTGGACCGTGATTCCGGTGATCATCCTGGTCGCCATCGCTATCCCCTCGTTCCGGCTGCTCTTCGCCCAGTACGATTTCCCGAAGGCCGATCTCACTATCACCGCCACGGCGAGCCAGTGGTACTGGAACTATGACTATCCGGACCAAGGCATCAACTTCGATTCGATTATCGTTCAGGAAGCCGACCTGAAACCGGGCCAGCCGCGCCTGCTCACCGTCGACCATGAGGTCGTGGTGCCGGTGAACAAGAACGTCGTGGTGCAAGTGAAAGCCAATGACGTGATCCACGATTGGGCGGTGCCGTCCTTCGGCATCAAGATCGACGCCGTCCCTGGAAGGTTGCAGAAGACCTGGTTCAGGGCCGAGCGCACCGGCATGTTCTACGGCCAGTGCTCCGAGCTTTGCGGCCGGAATCACGCGTTCATGCCGATCGCCGTCCGCGTCGTCTCCGAGGAGGAGTTTGCCGGCTGGCTTGCCAAGACCAAGGCGAGCGCGTCGCTCGACGACGCAGGCAAGGTGGCCGCGGCTCAAGATTAGGGGTGCGACCGCGCGTATAGGCGGAGCGGTCGCTTGAATGACAGACAAGAAGACGAGGAAGACAGCGATGGCACATAGCGCCCATGTCGAAGCCGCTCATGAGGAGCATCCCTACGGATGGCGGCGTTGGCTATTTTCGACCAATCACAAAGACATCGGCACGATGTATCTCATCTTCGCCATGGTGGGAGGCTGCGTCGGTGGCCTGCTGTCGATGGGCGTGCGCGCGGAGCTCATGGAGCCGGGCCTGCAGATCTTCGGCAACCCGGAAGTCTTCAACGTGTTCGTCACCGCCCATGGTCTGATCATGGTGTTCTTCATGGTCATGCCAGCGACGATGGGTGGATTCGGGAACTGGATGGTGCCGTTGATGATCGGCGCCCCCGACATGGCCTTCCCGCGCATGAACAACATCTCCTTCTGGCTGATCGTCGCCTCTTTCACCCTGCTGATCACCTCCTTGTTCATGCCTGGACCTCCCGGCACCTATGGCGTCGCTGGGGGCTGGACGATCTACGCGCCGCTCTCCACCAAGGGCACGCCCGGGCCGGCCATGGATTTCGCCATCCTGGCGCTCCACCTCGCGGGCGCTTCCTCAATTCTTGGGGCGATCAACTTCATCACCACCATCTTCAACATGCGCGCGCCCGGGATGACGCTGCACAAGATGCCACTCTATGTCTGGTCCGTCCTGGTGACCGCCTTCCTGCTGCTCTTGGCGCTGCCGGTGCTCGCCGGTGCCATCACCATGTTGTTGACCGACCGCAATTTCGGCACCTCGTTCTTCGACGCCGCCCATGGCGGGGACCCGCTGCTCTGGCAGCATTTGTTCTGGTTCTTCGGCCACCCTGAGGTTTACATCCTGATCGTGCCGGGCTTCGGCATCGTCAGCCAGATCGTCTCGACCTTCTCGAAGAAGCCAATCTTCGGCTATCTCGGCATGGCATATGCCATGGTCGCCATCGGCGTGATCGGCTTCGTGGTCTGGGCACATCACATGTATGTGGCCGGCATCGGGGTGAACACGCAAGCCTATTTCGTGTTCGCTACCATGGTGATCGCGGTACCCACCGGCATCAAAATCTTCTCCTGGATCGCCACCATGTGGGGCGGCTCGCTCTCGTTCCGCGCGCCCATGCTGTGGGCGCTCGGCTTCATCTTTTTGTTCACCGTCGGCGGCGTCACCGGTGTGGTGCTCTCCAATGCGGGCGTCGATCGCTCCTTCACCGACACCTATTATGTGGTGGCGCACTTCCACTACACGATGTCGATCGGCGCGGTGTTCACGATCTTTGGCGCCTGGTACTACTGGTTCCCGAAGATGTGGGGCTACATGTACAACGAGACGCTGGCCAAGCTGCATTTCTGGCTCATGTTCATTGGCGCCAACCTGACATTCTTCCCGCAGCACTTCTTGGGCCTTGCCGGCATGCCGCGCCGCTATGCCGACTACCCCGACGCCTTTGCGGGCTGGAACTTCGTCTCTTCGATCGGGGCCTATATCGGCTTTGCGGGCTTGCTGGTGTTCCTGTTTGGCATCTACTACGCCTTTTCGCGCAAGGTGCACGCGCCGGCCAACCCGTGGGGAGTTGGCGCCACGACGCTCGAATGGACGCTGCCCTCGCCGCCGCCCTTCCACTCTTATGAGACGCTGCCGCGCATCAAATGATGGACGGTGGACAAATCCATGTCCGTGGAGCGGCTCGCAAGTCCGAAACCGGGCTGGCGACCGCCGCCGACACTTGAGTGAGTGAGGCATGGCCGAGGTCAATTTGCACGCAAGCCCCGAGGCGCTAGCGGCCGCCGCCGGCGGCGACGTCGCCGAATATCTCGCGCTGATGAAGCCGCGGGTGATGTTCCTCGTGGTATTCACCGCGCTCGTCGGGCTCGTCGCCGCGCCGGGCAGCATGCACCCGGTGCTCGCCATCGCCGCGCTGGTCTGCATTGCCGTCGGCGCGGGCGCGGCCGGCGTGCTGAACATGTGGTACGACGCCGATATTGACGCGCGCATGGCGCGGACCGCGGCAAGGCCGGTCCCGCGCGGTGCGATCAGCGCTGACGAGGCGCGCGCCTTCGGCACCGTGCTTGCCGTGGGCTCGGTGATTTGCCTTGGACTGATGGTCAATTGGGTCGCGGCGGGATTGCTCGCGCTCACCATCGGCTTCTATCTGTTCGTCTACACAATGTGGCTGAAGCGGCGCACGCCACAGAACATCGTGATCGGCGGGGCGGCCGGCGCGGTGCCGCCGATGATCGGCTGGGCCGCGGCCACGGGCACGGTCAGCCTCGAGGGCCTTGTGCTGTTTCTAATCATCTTCATCTGGACGCCGCCGCATTTCTGGGCTCTCGCGTTGCTGCGCACCCGCGACTATGCGCGTGCCGGCGTGCCCATGCTGCCGGTGGTGCATGGCGAGGATGAAACGCGCCGCCAGATCCTGATCTATAGCCTGATCCTCGCGCCGCTCGGCTGCCTCCCGGTTCTGATCGGTCTCGGACACGCCCTTTACGGCGCCGCCGCGGTCGTTTTGGGGGTTCTCTTCGTGGCCTTCGCGCTCGCCTGCTTTCGCGAGCGGGAGGGGGTGCGTGCCGAACGTGCGGCCAAGAACCTCTTCGCCTATTCTGTGTTGTACCTGTTCCTTCTCTTCGCGGCGCTTCTCGTGGAGCAGGGCTTCGGCCTGGGGAGTTCACTCCCGCTGTTCTGGACGTCGTAATGGCCGATGAGCAAGACGAGCGCCAACGCCGCCAACGCATGCGATCCCTTGCCATTGCCTGGGCGCTTATCGGGATTGTCGTCCTGTTTTTCGTGGTCACCATCGTCAGGCTCGGCGCCAATGTCGCCCATCCCCTCGTCAGGTAAGTCGGCATGAGCCAAGCAACCGAGCCCAAGGATCCAAAGCGCCGGCACGGCGTGGTGGCGCTGGCGCTGGTGGCGTTCGTCGCCGGCATGGTCGGCCTCTCCTTCGCCTCCGTGCCGCTCTATCGGCTGTTCTGCCAGGCGACCGGCTATGGCGGCTTGCCGCAACGGGCAGACACCGGCGCCGACCGGGTGCTCGACCGCACCATCCGTATCCGCTTCGACGGCAATGTGGACGGCGCGCTGCCCTGGACCTTCGCGCCGGTTCAGCAAACCATGGACGTGAAGATCGGCGAGACGGCGCTGGCCTTTTTCAAAGCCACCAACCGCGCGGCCGTTCCGGTCACCGGACAAGCCATTTTCAATGTGGCGCCTGAGCTTGCCGGACGCTATTTCACGAAGATACAATGCTTCTGCTTCACCCAGCAGACGCTGCAACCAGGCCAGAGCGTCGAAATGCCGGTGACTTTCTTCGTCGATCCCAAGATCGTCGACGACGAGGATACCCAGAACATCTCAGAGATCACCCTGTCCTACACCTTCTACCGCAGCGACCAGGGCCCTGGCGTCGCGGCGGCGCCGGAAGGCAACAAGTCTGGATCGTGAAACGTCGACGTTGAGGCGCTTGCCGCCTGGAACGAGGGGAACCGAACGGGAGACAACAATGGCCGAAGCGCACGCGAAACAACACGATTATCACCTCGTTAATCCAAGCCCGTGGCCGATCGTGGGCGCGGTCGGCGCCCTCACTTTGGCGATCGGCGCGATCCTCTATTTCGTTTCGCGGAAGGCCGGCGATCCGCATCTCTGGTACGTGCTTCCGGGCCTTTTGCTCGTCATCACCGCCATGTTCGGCTGGTGGCGCGACGTGATCATCGAGGCGAAGGAAGGTTACGAGACGCCGGTGGTGCAGCTGCATCTGCGCTACGGCATGATTCTGTTCATCGCCTCCGAGGTGATGTTCTTTGTCGCCTGGTTCTGGGCCTATTTCGACGCGGCGCTCTATCCGGACAGCGCCATCACCTATGCCAAGACGGCCGTCCTTGGCGGTCAGTGGCCTCCCGTCCCGAGCGTCGACACCAAGGTGCCCGGGCTTGGCGACTTCGCGCACACCTTCAATCCCTGGGGCGTGCCTTTCGTCAACACCCTGATCCTGCTCACCTCGGGCACTACGGTGACCTGGGCGCATCATGCGCTCCTGCAGAACGACCGGAGAGGTCTGGTTCTCGGTCTCCTCTGCACCGTCATCCTCGGCATCCTCTTCACCACCTGCCAGGCCTATGAATACGCCCATGCCGGGTTCAGCTTCGCCAACCACATCTACGGCTCGACCTTCTTCATGGCGACGGGCTTCCACGGCTTCCACGTCATCATCGGCACGATCTTCCTAACCGTGTGCCTGGTGCGGGCGATGCGGGGCGCCTTCACGCCGAAGCTGCATTTCGGCTTCGAGGCCGCGGCCTGGTATTGGCACTTCGTCGACGTGGTGTGGCTGTTCCTGTTCACCTGCATCTATGTGTGGGGGGCCGGTCCCAATCCGGGCCACTAGCAGAGATCAGGCATCATTTGAGGCACGGGCCATGACGGAGCAGACGCGCGTCTCGACGCTTGGGGCCGGAATCGCCGGCCGCTGCCCGGCTTGCGGCCGCGGCAAGCTGTTTTCCGGCTACCTCACTTTGGCCCCGCGCTGCGAGACTTGCGGTCTTGATTATGGCTTCGCCGATGCCGGCGACGGCCCGGCGGTGTTCGTCATTCTGGTGACCGGATTCCTCGTGGTGGGCGCCGCCCTCATCGTGGAGGTGCTCTACAGCCCGCCCTATTGGGTGCACGCGCTGCTATGGGGGTCGCTTGCCCTTATCCTGCCCCTCATCCTGCTCAGGGCGTTCAAGGGCGTGCTCATCGCGCTTCAATACAAGCATAAGGCTCACGAGGGCCGGCTCGCATCGGAATAGGCAAATCTTGCGGGCGAGGGGTCTCCTTCTCTTAACGGCAATCACGGCGGGGGCGCTTGCCGTTCTGATCGGCCTCGGCGTCTGGCAGCTGCAACGCTTGCAGTGGAAGGAAGGATTGATCGCCGAGATCGAGGCGCGCACCAAGGCGCCGCCGATCTCCCTGGAAGAGGCGGTGCAACGCGCGCGCAAAGGCGAAGACGTGAGCTATCTGCGCCTGCGCGTGGACGGGCGCTTCGATAACGGCAAGGAGCGCTATCTCTTCGCCACGGCCGATGGCAGCGTCGGCTGTCATGTGATCACGCCGCTCACGACCGCCAAGGGCGAGGTGGTGCTGGTCGATCGGGGCTTCGTGCCGGACGCGCTCAAGGACCCCGCTGCTAGGGCAGAAGGCGAGATCCCCGATGCCGTCACGGTGACGGGCTTGGCGCGGGTCCCCGAGCGTCAGGGCACCTTCGTCCCGGATAACAACCCAAAGCGCAATCGCTGGTTCTGGCGCGATCTCGGTGCCATGGCGACATCGATGTTTCCAAGCGGCGCCCCGGACGTGGCGCCCTTCTTCCTCGAGGCCGAAAAGAGCGACATCCCCGGCGGCTGGCCCGTGGGCGGCCAGACCCAGCTCGATCTCCCCAACCCTCATCTGCAATACGCGATCACCTGGTTCGCTATCGCTTTTTGCCTTGTCGTCATCTACGTCCTGTATGTCCGGAGCCGGTGGGGACGGGGACCTGCCTGATCGCAGCGCGGGTTGCAGGGAAGGGCTCCGGCAGCTAGGTTCAGCCGAGCTCCCCAAGCTCTTTTGAGGTCCATGTTGAGATATGTGAGCACACGGGGCGAAGCGCCGGCGCTTCCCTTCGAGGGTGCGCTGCTTGCAAGCCTCGCCCGAGACGGTGGGCTCTATATGCCCGAGATCTGGCCGCGGCTCGGCCCAAGCGAGATCGCCGCTCTCGCGGGCCTCGATTATGCCGATGCCGCCTATCGGATCATGCGCCCTTACCTTGAGGACGATGCCTGCCTTCCCGATCTCGAAGGCGTGCTCGACGAGGCCTATAGCGGCTTCCACCATCCGGCCGTGGCGCCGCTCCGTCAGATCGCGCCCGCCACCTGGCTGCTCGAGCTGTTTCACGGCCCGACGCTCGCCTTCAAGGACCTCGCCATGCAGGTGGTGGCCCGGCTCATGAACCGCGCGCTGATGCGCCGGGGGGCTCGCGCCACCGTCGTCGGGGCGACCTCCGGCGATACCGGCGCCGCGGCGATAGAGGCCTTCCGCGGGCTCGAGGTGATCGACGTCTTCATCCTGCATCCGAAGGGGCGGGTGACTGACGTGCAGCGGCGGCAGATGACCACCGCGAGTGAGCCGAACGTGCACAACATCGCGCTGGAAGGCACCTTCGACGACTGCCAGGCGATCGTGAAGTCGCTGTTCGGCGACGAGGGCCTTCGCGACCCACTTGGGCTGACCGGCGTCAACTCCATCAACTTCGCCCGCATCCTCGCCCAGATCGTCTACTACTTCACTTCCGCCGTGGCGCTCGGAAGCCCGCACCGGCCCATGTCCTTCGCCGTGCCCACCGGAAATTTCGGCGATATTTTCGCAGGTTACGCGGCCAAGGCGATGGGCCTGCCGGTCCAACGCCTCGTTATTGCCACGAACCTCAACGACAGTCTGGCGCGCGCCTTCGTGACGGGGCTCTACGAGCCGAGGGGCGTGATTGCCACCTCCAGCCCGAGTATGGACATTCAGCTTGCGAGCAATTTCGAGCGTCTGCTGTTCGAGCTCGCCGGCAGTGACGCCGCCCGGGTGAGGGCGCGTATGGATGAGCTCCGGCAAACCGGAGTTTTCCATTTGGAGCGAGCGGAGCTCGACGCGATGCGGGACCTCTTCGCCGCCCATTCGATTGGTGAGCACGAGACGGAGATGACCATTCGGAGCCTGTTCGAAGAGACCGGCATGCTGGTCGATCCGCATACCGCCGTCGGCCTTGCCGCGGCCCGGCAGGAGGGCGGCAACGCCCCCATGATCGTGCTCTCGACCGCCCACGCCGCCAAGTTTCCGCAAGCCGTGGAGCGGGCCTCCGGCCGCGTGCCAGAGCAGCCGGAGCGCTTGCGGCTGAAGCTTGGCCAGCAAGAGCGCTTCACCGTGCTCCCCAACGATTACCGGGCCGTCGCGGAGTTCATCTCGACCCATGCCCGCGCGCGCAGCGAAGGCACGCGCACCGGCAGCTCCCGCCCCGGCGGCGCCGACGCCAAGGGCACGCGCGGTGCTCGCACCAAGGGCGCTCACCCGAAGCGTGCTCGCACCGAGGTTGGCGCGTGAGCGTCGAGCTCTCCCGTCTCGCCAATGGCCTCACCGTAGTGAGCCATGAGCGGCGCGACGTCGAGACCGTCTCGCTCGGGATTTGGGTCGGGGCCGGCAGCCGCAGCGAAAGCCCCTCCGAGCACGGCGTCGCGCATTTCCTCGAGCATATGGCCTTCAAGGGCACCGACCGTCGCAGCGCCCAAGCCATCGCCGAGGAGATCGAGGCGGTGGGCGGCGAGCTCAACGCCGCCACCGGCATCGAACTCGACCGCCTATTACGCGCGCGTGCTGCGCCAGGATTTGGGGCTCGCGCTCGACCTCCTGAGCGACATCCTGCTTGCCCCGCGCTTCGATCGCACCGAGCTTTCCCGCGAACGCGACGTGATCCTGCAGGAGATCGCGTCCTCCCTCGATTCCCCCGAGGACATGGTCTTCGACCTCGTGCAGGAAATGGCATTTCCCGACCAGCCGGCCGGCCGGCCGATCCTCGGCACCGCGAAAAGCGTGAAGGGGTTTCGGGCCACGCATCTCAGCGCCTATCTCGCCGCCCATTATTGCGGTCCGAACATGGTGCTCGCGGCCGCGGGCGCCGTCGATCATGGAACCCTGCTCGACGAGGCGCTGCGCAGGCTCGGACCCCTCGGTTCGGGAGCGGCGCCGGAGCCCGCGCCCGCAATCTATCGCGGCGGGGTGACGCGTTCGGACAAGCCCTTCGAGCAGACCCATCTGGTGCTCGCCTTCGAGGCGCCCCCCTACCGCCATCCAGATTATTTCGCCTCGCAAGTCTTCGCTGGCGCCCTGGGCGGAGGCATGTCGTCGCGGCTGTTCCAGGAGGTGCGCGAGCGCCGCGCGCTTTGCTACTCGATCTACGCCTTCGCCTCCGGCCTCTCCGATAGCGGCATGTTCGCCATCTATGCGGCTTGCGGACCGGACCGTGCCGATCAGCTGCTGGCCGTCGTCCGCGACGAGCTCCTTCGCGCGGCCGATAGCGGCTTCAGCGAGGACGAGATGGCCCGGGTCAAGGCTCAACTCAAAATGGGCCTGCTTGCGGGCTTGGAAAGCGCCAGCGCCAGGGCCGAGCAGCTCGCGCGCCACATCCTCATCCACGGCCGCGCGCTATCGACCGGCGAGTTGATCGAAAAGGTCGAAAGCGTCACTCCCGCCGACGTGCAGCGCTTGGCGCAGGGTCTGCTTGCGTCGCCGATCAGCCTGGCCAGTGTTGGACCCATTCTTCATGTTGCAAGATTCGACGGCCTCGCGGCAAAATTCACCCTGGCTTCGAGCAAGGCGGCTTGAGGAGCGTTGAGACCATGGCGCTGTTGCGTACCGCCACCTCGAGCGATCTTGGGCCCGTTATCCACGCCGAGCGTGTGCTGTTGCGCACGCCGCAGATGTCGGATTACTCGGCCTGGGCGGAGCTGCGCGCCGCGAGCCGCGACTTCCTGATGCCTTGGGAGCCACTCTGGGCTGCCGATGAGCTGAGCCGCGCCTCGTTTCGCCGCCGCGTCCGCCACTATTTGCGCGATCTTCGCGAGGACATGGGCTATGCGCTGTTCGTCTTCTGCGCTTCGACCGACGCTCTGGTCGGCGGCCTCACGCTTTGCAATGTGCGCCGCGGCGTGACGCAGGCTTGCACCCTCGGCTACTGGACCGGCGCTCCTTACGCCCGCCAGGGCTACATGACGGCGGCGGTCAGCGCTGTTATCCCTTTCGTATTCGATTCGCTCGAGCTGCACCGGCTCGAGGCTGCGTGCCTGCCCGCCAATACCGCCTCCATGCGGCTGTTGGAGCGGACGGGCTTCACCCGCGAGGGGATGGCGCGCCGCTATTTGAAGATCAACGGCGTCTGGCAGGACCACCTGCTTTACGCGCTGCTTGAGAGCGACATGCGCCGTTAGGGGCGCATTCGGGCCGCATTGAGAGACGGCAGGGTGACCGGAGTGAGCCGCTCGATAAGAGACAAGGCGGCGCGAGGCTGGGACGGCCAGCGCGAGCGCTTGGCCGCGTTGGCGCTTGCCGTTTGCGCGACGCTGATGCTTTGGCCTGCGGTCACCGCGCAGGCCGTCGAGGCCATCGTCGTCAAGCCCGAGCAGGAAAAGATCGACCTCACCGCGCTCGGCGAGCTCTATGAGGGCCGCGGCGACCACCTGCAGATCGAGACCGCGCCCGGCCAAGACGGCTATATCGGCCGCATGGCGGTGCAGGCGACGACCCCAGGCACCAATCCAGGCTGGCTCGTCTTCGCGCTCGCCAACCCATCCTCCGAGCGCATTACCAGATGGCTGGTCGCCCCCCGCTATACGCTCGACAATTCGCGCGTGTTCTGGCCCGAGCTTGACGCGGGCCGCATTGCCGCGATCACGCCCTCGCTCGGCTTCAGGCCCGAGCGCTTGAAGAGCGACCGCGCCGACATGTTCCGCTTGAGCCTCGAGCCCGGACAGACGATCACGCTCGCGGCCGAGATGAGCTCGGGGCAGGTGCCGCGTCTCATGCTGTGGGACCCCGACGTCTACCAGGCCAAGCAGCAGGACCGCATGCTGTTCAACGGCGTGCTGCTCGGCTTCACCGGGCTCCTCGCCATTTTCCTCACCGCTATCTTTGCCGCCAACCACCGAGCCATCTTCCCGGCGACGGCCCTCGTCGCCTGGGCGGCGCTCGCCTATTTCTGCGTCGATTTCGGTTTTTGGAGCAAGTTGTTCCCGGTCGGACCGGAGCGCATGGCGCTCTATCGCGCCGCCGCCGAAGCCTCGGTCGCGGCGAGCCTCGTGCTGTTCCTCTACGCCTTCTTGCGCATCGGTCTGTGGCATGGCTGGATCAAGACCCTGTTCTGGGGCTGGATCGCCGCTCAGCTCTGCCTCATCGTCTTTGCCGTTGTCGATCCGCGTCTTGCCTCTGGTCTTGCCCGCGGCTCTGCGGTGGGGATTGCGGCGATCGGCACCTGCTTGATCGCCTATCTTGCGCTCCGCGGCCAGGATCGCGCTCTGTCGCTGATCCCGAGCTGGCTCTTGCTGCTCGTCTGGCTGTTCGGAGCGGCCATGATCGTGCTCGGCAAGCTGTCGGGAGACATTGTCCTTTCGGGCCTCGCTGCGGGCCTCGTTCTCATCCTCGTCCTGCTCGGCTTCACCGTGACGCAATTTGCCTTCCGCTCGTCCGGCGGCCCGCTGCAGCTCGGGCCGGCAAACGAGGTGCAGATGAAGTCGCTTGCCGTCGACGGCTCTGGCGCCGCCGTGTGGCAATGGAATGCCGCGAAGGATCACGTCACCGTCGACCCGGAGGTGGAGGAGGCGCTCGGCGTTCCTCCCGGCACCCTCGACACCACGGTCGACCAGTTCCTGCATCACATGCACAGTTCCGACCGCGAGCGCTTTCGCCTGATGCTTTGGTCCCTCCAGGAGAATCAGGGCGGCGACCTGCAGACCGATTTCAGGCTCAAGCGGCAAGACAGCACCTATCTCTGGTACGACCTCCGGGCGCATGCGGCGGCGAGCGACAATACGAGGCTGCTCCGCTGCGTTGGCTTGATGCGCGACGTCACCAGCCTCAAGCGGTCGCATGAGCGGCTGATGCATGACGCGGTGCATGACAGCCTAACGGGGCTGCCGAACCGCGAGCTGTTCATGGACCGCCTGCAAGGCGCCATCACGCGGGCGCGCGAGGGGCAGGCAAACCGTCCCACGGTGATGTTCATCGACATCGACCGCTTCAAGAACGTCAACAAGAGCTTTGGCCTCGCCGTCGGCGACAGCATGCTGTTGACGCTTGCCCGCCGGCTCGCCCGCCATCTCAATCCGCAAGACACGTTGGCGCGGCTCGGCGGCGATCAGTTCGCCATTCTCATGATCTCCGAGACCGACCCCCGCCAAGTGGCGACGCTTGCCGAGCGCGTGCGGCGCGCACTCCGGACGCCGATGAAGATCGGCGGCAAGGAGATCGTGCTGACCGCCTCGATCGGCATCGTGGTCGATGACGGGGTGAAGGCCACGGCGCAGGATTTGCTCCGTGAAGGCGAGATCGCCATGCTCCGGGCCAAGCGCGGCGGCGCGGACCGCATCGAGATTTTCAGCGCCTCGATGCGGGGCGAGGATGAAAGCCGCCTGCCGCTCGAAAGCGATCTCAGAAAGGCGCTCGAGCGGCGTCAGATCGCCGTGCTGTATCAGCCGATCACGCGCCTTGCCAGCAACCAGCTGGCGGGGTTCGAGGCCCTGCTCCGCTGGGATCATCCGACGCGCGGGCGCCTCGGCGCCGACGACTTCGTCCCTATCGCCGAGGAGACGGGCCTGATCGGGGAGCTCGGCAGCTATGTTTTGAGCCAAGCCCTGGAGCAGGCGGTGCATTGGCACAAAGTGCTGCCGCGCGAGCGGGACCCTCTCTTCGTAAGCGTCAATGTTTCGAGCCGCCAGCTGTTCCGCCAGGACCTGGTGCAGGAGATCAGGCTGATGCTGGCCCGCGAGGCGGTCCCGAAGGGAACCCTGAAGCTCGAGATCACCGAATCCCTGGTCATGGAGAATCCCGAACGCGCGGTGGAGATCCTCACCTGGCTTAAGACCTTCGGGGCGAGCCTCGCGCTTGACGATTTCGGCACCGGCTACTGCTCGTTGAGCTATCTGCACCGCTTTCCTTGCGACACCATCAAGGTCGACCGCTCGCTCGTCCGCGACAGCGGGCTCAACGGCTCCACGCCTTTGATCTTGAGGTCGATCATCGCGCTCGCGCATGAGCTCGGCAAAGAGGTGGTGGCGGAAGGCGTGGAGACCGCCGATGACGCGGCCTATTTGCGCTCGATTGGCTGCGAGTACGGCCAGGGCTTCTACTATGGAGAGCCCATGTCGGCGAAGGACGTCAGCAGTCTGTTGGCGGCCCTTGCGAGCCACAGGAAGCGAAAGCAGCGTGAACGCTCCAAGGCTGGCCAAGGCGACTTGGCGACCGCGACCGCCGCCAGCCCCGCGGCGCCGCCGCCCAACCCGGCGCCGTCCACCTCAGGCGTGACCTGAATCGTTGACGAGGCGTATCGGGTCGATCCCGATCTTGCCGAGCGCGCGCATATATTTGCGGTCGACTTCGGGATCGAAGATCAGCTCCGGATCCGCGGCGCAGTGCAGCCAGCCATTGGCCTGGATCTCGCCTTCGAGCTGGCCGGGCGCCCATCCGGCATAGCCGAGCGCCAGCAGCGCTTTGTCGGGGCCGGTGCCCTTGGCGATGTCGCGCAGGATGTCGATGGTCGCGGTAAGGCACACGCTTTCGTCGATGGGGAGGGTGCTCTCGGCCTTGAAATAATCTGCGCTATGCAGCACGAAACCGCGCCCGGTCTCGACCGGACCGCCAAGATGCACCGCCAAGGCACCCAAGCCGAGCGGCAGCCTGATGCGTTCCTTCGGGGGCACGATGTTGAGCTGCTCCAAGAGCTCGGTGAAGCTGATATTCGGCGCGCGCTGATTGATGATGATCCCCATGGCGCCGTCGGCGGAATGCGCGCACAGATAGATGACGGCGCGCGCAAAGCGCGGGTCGCCCATCGCTGGCATGGCGATCAGCAAGCTGCCGTCAAGATAGCCGTCACGATGCGGCTTCGTCTGTGCACTGCGACCGGACACTCGACAAGACTACAGGGCAGTTCCGCTCATTGGGAAGAGGCAATGGTCGAATAACGCGCTTGCGGCTGCTTTGGTCGCAGGGTCACGAAAGAATGAGCCTTTAGTGTCGGCTTGCAGGTCGCGCGCCACATTCGTTGCCGCTAGAGTTGCGCCGCGAATAACAGCGGCGAGAAACGATGATCGAAACCATGCCAGCATCCCCATGCACCTTGCGGACGTGCCGCCTGCTCGCGGCTGGTCTCGCGCTAAGCTTGAGCGTGGCGTATTCGCCCGCTTGCCTTGCCGCGTCCGCGACGGAATCCCCATGGGTCAAGGAAGCCTATTCGCAGGTCCGGCTGGTGAGCGGCGCGGTTGACGAGCAAGGCGAGAAGAGACTTTTTGCCGGCGTTCAGATTCGCCTCGATGCTGGCTGGAAGACCTATTGGCGCAACCCCGGCGATTCCGGCGTGCCCCCCAAATTCGATTGGACCGCATCGAAGAACCTGAAAGAGGCGCAGGTGCTCTATCCGGCCCCGCACCGCTTCGCCGACGCGGGCGGCACCGTCATCGGCTACGAGGACGAGGTGGTGTTCCCGATCGAGATCACGCCGGAGCGCCCGGGCGAGCCGGTCGAGCTCAAGCTCAACGTCGACTACGGTCTGTGCAAGACGTTGTGCATCCCGAATGAGGTGAGCCTCAGTCTTGAGCTTCCACCCCAAACTGCCGCCGCTCAGACCGAGGACCTTCTGCTCAAGCGCTTCGTCGATCTCGTGCCGAAGCCCGTCGAGCAGCGCGAGTTGCCGGCGCTCGGCGATGTCGAGGCCAAGCTCGACGGCGCGAAGCCGGAGCTTGTGATCGACGCTCTCTTCCCAGCCGGGGCTTCCGGCAGCGACCTTTTCATCGAGGCCAAGGATGTGTTCGTTCCCGTGCCCAAGCCATCGGGTCCGCTCGAACGCGGCAAGCAGCGCTTCGTTGTCAGCTTCGCCTCCGCCGCCGAGGCGGCAGCGGTCAAGGGGAAACCCCTGACCCTGACGCTCGTTTGGGACGGCGGCGCGCGCGAGACCACCTGGACAGTGGAATAGCAGGCGCAAAAGGGGGCTCCAGCCACCGCGTCCGCTGGATAAAGCCGCCTTGGCCCTCAGCGCCGAAGCCGATATGGTCACGCGCAAAGCCAAGCGTCAGTGAGTTTGAGGAGGCACCATGAGCATCGCCATCGGAGACCATCTGCCCGAAGCCATTTTTCGCGTCCTCGGGTCGGATGGCATCGATAAATTGACCACCGCCGAGATTTTCGGCGGCAAGAAGGTCGTGCTGTTCGCGGTGCCGGGGGCCTTCACCCCCACCTGCCATCTCAAGCATCTCCCCGGCTTCATCGACAATGTCGATGCTTTCACGCAGAAGGCCGTCGACACGGTGGCCTGCGTCGCAGTGAACGACCCTTTCGTCCTCGACGCCTGGTCGAAGGCGTCAGGCGGCAAGGGCAAGGTGCTATTTCTGTCCGACGGCAATGGCGAGTTCACCACTAAGATCGGGCTCGATTTCGACGGGAGCGCCGTCGGTCTCGGCACCCGCTCCAAGCGCTATGCCATGCTCGTGGAGGACGGCGTGGTCACGGCGCTGAACATCGAGGACTCGCCGGGCGTCGCCGATGCGAGCACCGCGGAGAAGCTGCTCGCGGCGATGTAGGGCGCTCGCGGTTTCAGTGCGCCTTGCGCGAGCGGGCGGGCATGAACGGGGCCATGCCTTCCCGCGCAAGCTCGTCAGCGCGTTCATTCTCGTCATGGCCGTGATGGCCTTTGACCCAGTGCCAGCGGATCTGATGCGGGCCCGCGGCCTGCTCCAGCCGTTGCCATAGCTCGATATTGCGCACGGGCTTCCGGTCCGCCGTGCGCCAGCCATTCTTCTTCCAGCCCTTGATCCAGCTCGTGATGCCGCCGCGGAGATAGTTTGAATCCGTGCAGAGATCGACCTGCGAGGGGGCTTTGAGCGCCTCGAGCGCGGCAATGGCCGCGGTGAGTTCCATGCGGTTGTTCGTGGTCAGCGCCTCGCCGCCCTTGAGCTCCTTGCGGTGGTTGCCCGACTCCAAGATGGCGCCCCAGCCGCCGGGCCCCGGATTGCCCGAGCAGGCCCCGTCGGTGTGGATCACGACCTTCGGCCTGGCGCTCAATTCCTTAATTCTCCCCAAGGCCGTAATCGCGGTAGGACCTGACCCGCCGGTGGAAGCGGAGCTTGCGCAAATATTCGTTGGGGTCCTTCCGCTTGACCAGGGCCTCGCCATCGGTGTTGAGCCAGTCATAGCTGCGGGTGAGCAAGAATCTGAGCGCGGCACCCCGCGCCAGCGTCGGCAGCGCGTCAAGCTCCGCCTTGCTCAGCGGCCGCACCCGCTCATAGGTCTGGAGCAACGCCCGTGCCTTGGTGATGTTGAAGCTCGCATCGGCCTCGAAGCACCAGGCATTGAGGCAGATGGCGATGTCGTAGGCGAGCATGTCGTTGCAGGCGAAATAGAAGTCGATAAGCCCGGAGACGTCCGTCCCGAGGAAGAACACATTGTCGGGGAACAGGTCCGCATGGATGACGCCCTCGGCAAGTCCTGCCGGCCACGCTTGCGCAAGTTGGGCGAGCTCGCTGCCGATCTCGCCGGCGAGGCCCGGAATGATGCTGTCGGCGCGCGCGCCGATGGCGTCGAACAGGGGAGTCCAGCCGGCAAGCGACAGACTGTTCGGGCGGGCTTGCGGAAAGCTCTCGCCGGCAACATGCAGGCGGCCGAGGGCTTGTCCGAGACTCGCGCATTGCTCGATCGAGGCGCGCCGCACGGAGACTCCGTCGAGAAAGGTGATAAGCGCCGCGGGCTTGCCTGCAAGCTCCCGCAGCGTGCGTCCCCGCCGGTCGTGGACCGGAAGCGGACAAGAGATGCCGCGGGCGGCGAGGTGCTCCATCAGCGCCAGGAAGTAAGGGAGATCGTGCGGCGCCACGCGCTTCTCGTAAAGCGTGAGGATATAGCGGCCAGCCTCGGTCTGAACGAGGTAGTTGGAG
The DNA here is from genome assembly GCA_963804515.1 of uncultured Alphaproteobacteria bacterium. Lineage (GTDB taxonomy): Bacteria > Pseudomonadota > Alphaproteobacteria > Rhizobiales > Methyloligellaceae > Methyloceanibacter. The sequence goes on from CAWDQR010000003.1 coordinate 432,495, forward strand.
TTCTCGACCCCCTCGGCGATGCCCTTGCAGGAGGTGAGCGCGCCGATGGCGTAGCTTGCGATGAAGGCCTGCAGCTCCTCGTCGGCGACCTCGGTATAGACGGCCATGCTATAACGCCGGCACGTCTCGGAGCTCACGCGGCAGCTTGAAGGTGATGTCCTCCGCTGCGGTGACGATGGTCTCCACTTTGGTGGCAAATCGCGTCCCGAAGGCGTCGATGATCTCGTCGACTAGCACCTCCGGCGCTGAAGCGCCCGCGGCGATGCCGACACGGCTGATCCCGGCGAAGTGGTCCCAATCGATCTCAGCCGCGCATTGCAACAGCACGGCAACGGGGCAGCCGGCCCTTTTGGCCACTTCCACGAGGCGCCGCGAATTGGAGCTGTTGGGCGAGCCCACGACGATCAGGCGCTCGCAAGCGCCCGCAATTCTCTTCACCGCGTCCTGACGGTTGGTCGTGGCATAGCAGATGTCGTCCGTGCGCGGACCGACCATGCGCGGGAACCTCGCCTTGAGCGCGTCCACGATCGCGCGGGCGTCGTCCACCGAGAGCGTGGTCTGCGTGGTATAGGCAAGGGCCTCGGGGTCCTTCGGCGTGAAGTGGCGAGCGTCCTCGACGGTTTCGATGAGATGCAGCGCGCCCGCGGGCAGCTGACCCATGGTGCCGAGCACTTCCGGGTGTCCGGTGTGGCCGATCAGCAGGACCTCGCGACCCGCGTCATAATGGCGGTTGGCCTCGATATGCACCTTGGAGACGAGGGGGCAGGTGGCGTCGAGATAGAACAGCTTACGCCGCGCCGCGGCGGCCGCGACCGATTTGGAGACCCCGTGGGCCGAGAAGATGACGGGCGCGTCGGTGTCCGGTATTTCGTCCAATTCTTCGACGAAGATGGCGCCCTTGGCCTTCAGCGATTCCACCACGTAACGGTTGTGGACGATTTCATGCCGCACATAGACGGGCGCGCCGTATTTGGCGAGCGCGAGTTCGACGATCTGGATCGCCCGGTCAACGCCGGCGCAAAAGCCGCGCGGTGCAGCGAGATAGATGGTAAGGGGGACGAGGCCTGTTTCCGGCCTGATCTGCCCGTATGTGCCAATCATCGGCGCTCTGAATTCCATACTAAGCGGCCGAGAAGCGACCCAGATCGGGCCTTGTCGTGTCTCCGGACTGGGGATAGTTTTGGCACCCAATTCGGGGAGACCGGCTGCCACGACCTCATTCAAGCCTTTGCGGGGTCTTCGCCCCGCAGCATATCAGGCGGCGAGGCCCGGCGTGTCAAGCTGAGGACGGGGATAAGTTGAGGCGTTCTTGCGCTCTTTGGCTGCTGTCTCTTTGCCGGGCAGGGATCCTGCTTGCAGTGCCGCTGCTCGTGTCGGCTTGCGCCGTTACCAGCCTCTCGAATCCGTTTAGGTCTGGCGGGGACAATTCGGCGCCCGTGACTCCGGACCGGCTGCTCGCGACCGCAAGGGCCGATTCCGGCGGCGACATGACGGTCGGCGGCACGAGCGCGCATTGCCCGCAAGTCGTGGCCTGGCCCAACAACCGGCTCCTGACTATCTACGAGCCGGGCCATGTGGGGGACAGCCAAGCGATCGTCCATCGCGGCGAGATCACCAAGATGGCGCGCGAATGCCAGCTCTATCCAGACCGCGTCGTGGTGAAATATGGCTTCGCTGGCCGCGTGCTGCTCGGGCCCAAGGGCCACCCAGGTGACGTGACGCTGCCCTTCAGCATCCATGTCGCTGACGCCGACCACAAGGTGCTGGCCAATGATGCGGCCAAGGTCTCGACCACGATCCCGCAGGAAAATCCGGTCGGCTATTTCTCCGTGGTCAAGGAGATTACCTTCCCCATCGTGATGGGCACGAGGCCCGAGGACTATAAGGTCTTCGTTGCCTTCGAGCGGAGCCAGCCCGGTGCCGGGTAGGGGAGACCTTCGGTCGCCGGGGAAGAGCTAATTCAGCTTGGATTTGAGCCTCTCGATGCTCTCGGCGACGAACTGCTCGGCCCGATCGGGCGTGAGCTTGGCGGCGATCAGGCTTTGCGCAGCGGCGACCGCGGCGTCGACCACGACGCTTCTGACCTCGCGCACCGCTTCCGTCTCGGCGCGGGCGATCTTCTCCTCGGCGAGCTTCATGCGGCGGTCGAAATGCTCCTTCACCGAGCGGCGCGTCTCCGCCGCAAGAGTTCTCTGCTTCCCTGGCGGCGAGCGCGATGATGTTCTCCGCCTCGGTCACCGCGTCGCCCTGCTTGCGCCGATAGTCGGCCAGCACCTTTTGCGCCTCGTCGCGGAGCCGGCGCGCCTCCTCGAGCTCTTTGCTGATCAGCGCCGCACGGGCATCGAGCAGGGCCGCGATCTTCTTGTGCACGCCGAGATAGAGGAGCCCGCCGGCGAAGATGAAGAACGATACCGCGAGCCAGAATTCCGGCTCGTAGATGAATGCCATGCTCACTCCTTGCGCGCCGCCGCGACGGCCGTGGCGGCCTCGGGCGGAGACGGCGCGATGCCAATCAGCCGGCGCACGATTTTGGCCGCGGTTTCAGACGCCACCGCATTCACCTCTTTCAGCGCCGATGTCTTGGCCGCATGGATGCGGGCTTCCGCCTCGGCCGCTTTGCCGGCAAGGTCGCGCTCGAGCGCCGCACGCTCGGCCGCCACTTCCTCTTTCAGCCTGTTGCGTCCGGCTTGCGCGATTGAGTGCGCCCGCGCTTTGGCCTCGGCCAGCGCCTGCTCATAGGCGGCGATGGCCTCTTGCGTCTCGCGCCGAAGCTTGTCCGCGCTATCGAGGTCGCTCGCAATGCGCGCGGCCCGCATCTCGATCACGCTGCCGATGCGCGGCAGCGCCACCCGCTTCATCAGCAGGTAGAGAATGCTGAAGGTGATCGCGAGCCAGATGAGCTGAGGCGCCCAGTCGGGTGGGTTGAGCTGCGGCATGGAGGCTCCCGCCTGTGCTTGCGCGGGTCTAGAACACGAACAGGATGATCAGCGCCACCACGAGGCCGAACAGGCCGGTGGCTTCCGCTAGCGCGAAGCCGAGCAGTAGGTTGGCAAACTGCCCGGGCGCGGCGGAAGGATTGCGTAAGGCCCCTTGCAGGTAATTGCCGAAGATCGTGCCGATGCCGACGCCCGCGCCGACCAGCGCGATCGAGGCAAGGCCTGCGCCGATCAATTTCGCTGCTGATGGGTCCATTCGTCTCTCTCCTCAAGGATTGGTGCGGTTGGTAATTTCGTGACTGATGCGTCAGTGATGCATATGCAACGCGTCGTTCAGATAGATGCAAGTCAGGATGGCGAACACATAGGCCTGCAGGAACGCGACCAGCACCTCAAGGGCGGTGAACACCACCATGAAGGCGAGCGGCGCCCAGCCGCCGAGCAGCCCCAGGGCCACGACGAAGGCGCCGAACACCTTCAGCATGGTATGGCCCGCCATCATGTTGGCGAACAGACGCACCGAGAGGCTTAAGGGTCGGGTGAGGTAGGAGATCACCTCGATGACGACGAGAAGCGGCAGCAGCACGACCGGTATCCCAGACGGCACGAACAATTTGAGGAACTTGGCGCCGTGCTTGATGAAGCCGATCAGGGTGACGCCGAGAAAGATGAAGGCCGCGAGCGCGAAGGTGACGATGATGTGGCTCGTCACTGTGAAGGAATAGGGCAGCATGCCGAGCATATTCAAAGCCAGCACGAACATGAAAAGCGTGAAGACGAAGGGGAAATATTGCATCCCCGCGGTGCCGACATTGTCGCGCACCATATTGGCCACGAACTCGTAGGAGATCTCGGCGACCGATTGCAGCCGCGAGGGCACCAGCGCCCGGGCGTGCATGGCGTAGACGGTGAAGAGGGTGATCAGGCAGGCGGCGATCACCATGAACAGGGCGGAGTTGGTGAAGGAGGCGTCGACACCGAACCATTTGAGCGGGATCAGCCGCTCGATCTCGAACTGATGCATCGGATTGGGCAGATGGCTCCCGCCTTGGGCCGCGCCTTCCGCTGCGTGTGCCTCGACCACGTTCCGTCGCTCCTAATCGTCATCGTCCGGCGGGAGATCCTTGCCGGGCAGCGGACCCGCTTCCGCCTGCCTCTTTTGCGCGCTCCGCATCACGTTCAGGATGCCCGCGGCGGCCCCGAGGATCAGGAACACCGCCATCAGGACAGGCTGAGTGCCGAGCCAACGATCGAGTGCCCAACCGATGAAGCCCCCAACGGCGACCCCGGCAACCAGCTCGGTCGCAAGCCTGAGCGCCTGACCCATGGCCGCGGCCCGCTCTTGCGCTTCGGGAGATGCCGGCGCATGGCGCGCGCGCGCGTCACGAACCCGGCCCTCCAGATCGTGCAAGCGCCGCTTAATGGCCTCAGTTTCGCGGTCGTCTTTGCCGCGACCGGGCTCGTGAACGGCTCCCGCCATATCGCTGCTCGATCTTTGGGGAATGGCTGAAGGGCCGGCCGGCTGGCCCCAAGCTTGGCGCGCACCTTAGAGTTTGGCCTTTAGGGCTGTCAAGGACGGCAAATTGGGCCTGGAGGCGCCTAAAACCGTGCCCAAATGCACCGTATTTGCTAAGGTCCGGACCCATAAATGGTCGCCTCCAGGGGATCCAACGCGAACGACTGCCCAGGACAGTGGCAGCGGATCACCTGCTGGCGCAGCATGTTCAAACAGCTCAAGCGGTACAAGGTCACCGTCGGTGCGAAGTCTGCACCCGAGGCGCAGTTCAATGTTCCGGCTTTCAACTCCCAGTATCCGCGGAGGGTGATCTGACGGTTCGCAACATCGGGCGCGACCCGTCATGCCCGAGGCGGCAACGCCAGGCCGAGGGTGGCACCCCCCACCATCTTCTTAAAAGCGCGGCTAAAAGCCGCCTCGGATCCGTAGCCGATTTCGGCGGCATACCGGATGTATCGGGCGTGGCGGGCACGCCGCGCTTGCTCTCCTGGATCTGACCCCCGATTGGCGCCGCCCTCTTCTAGTCCAGCCCTGCGACCACACGCTCCAGGCCGTCGACGAACCGCTGCCAGCCATAGCTCGCGCCCTGGTAATTGGCCTCGTCTTCTGGCCGGAAGCTCGACTGCTCCATGCGCACGAGAACGCCGCCTGTCGTCGGCGTCAGCGTCCAAGTGACGACAGTCTTCAGTCCCCCCGCCGCCTCTTCGCCCGAAGCGTTCCAGCTATAGGAGAGCCGTTCATAGGGTTCGACGACCAGGACTAGGCAGTCGGTCACGCCGTTCCAATGCGGCATTGGAGTGGCGCGGAAGTTGAACCTATGGCCCACGACCGGCTGGAAGTCGTTCTTCATCAGCCACTCCTCGATCAGCGGGCCTTGAGTGAGGGCGCGCCAGATCTTTTCGGGCGAATGCTGCATCACCCGTTCGACGACGAGCGAACGCGTGGCGGCGGCGAGTTTGGTCATTGGTCCATCCTATTCAGCAGGTCTTTGAGGCGATCGAACCGGTCCCGCCAGAAGGCGCCGTAGAGGCTCATCCAATCGACCAAGGGCGCCAGGCCTTGCGGCTCGGCGCTGTAGTGGGTCTGGCGTCCCTCGCGCCGGTCGCGCACCAGGCCGGCATGCTTCAGAACGCCCAGGTGCTTGGAGACTGCTGGTTGCGAGACTCCCGCCCGGTCGGTCAGGGCCCGCACGGTCTGTTCGCCGTCGCGGCTCAGCCGCTCGAAGATCGCCCTGCGGGTGGGATCGGCCAGGGTCTTGAAGAGCGCATCGGGTGGAGTGTGCATGCAAATCAATAACCAGCTGGTTATGAATGAGTCAAGCGGAAGTTGGGTCGGGCTTCTCCCGGGCATCCACGTCTCAACTTTTTGGATGCTCGAATTCGTGGATGCCCGGCATGACGAGGATAACTGAGGCTCTGTGTTAAACCGCGTCGCGGAGCCGCTCGGCGGTTTCCAGGTCGACGGAGACGAGCTGGCTCACGCCGCGCTCCGACATGGTGACGCCGAACAGGCGGCTCATGCGCGCCATGGTGAGCGGGTGGTGGGTGATGATAAGGAAGCGCGTGTCGGTCTGCTTCGCCATCTCCTCCATCAAATTGCAGAAGCGCTCGACATTGGCGTCGTCGAGCGGCGCATCCACCTCGTCGAGCACGCAGATGGGCGAGGGGTTGGTCAGGAACACGGCGAAGATCAGGGCAAGCGCCGTCAACGCCTTCTCGCCACCGGACAGTAGCGTCAAAACTTGCGCGCGCTTTCCCGGCGGGCAGGCGAGAATTTCGAGCCCGGACTCCAAGGGATCGTCGGAATCCACCAGCTGTAGCTCCGCGGCGCCGCCGCCGAACAGGGTCTGGAACAGGCTCTGGAAATGGGCGTCTACCATGCCGAAGGCCTCGAGCAGCCGCTTGCGGCCTTCCCGGTTCAAATTGGCGATGCCTTGCCTGAGTCGCGCGATCGCCTGCTCGATGTCGGCGCGCTCGCGCTCCATCTCCTCAAGGCGCGTGGTAAGCTCGGCCTCTTCCTCTTCGGCGCGGAGATTGACCCCGCCAAGCCGCTCGCGGTCCCCCCGCAACTTGGCGAGCCGCGCTTCGACCTCGGAGAGGCCGGGGAGGGGGCTGCCGTCCTTCACGCCGGCGAGCCCGAGGCAAGCCTCCGGCGCGCAATCGAGCTGCTCGCGGATGGCATGGGCGGTCTCGCTCCGCCGCTCCCGCGCCGCTTCGAGCAATGCCTCGCTGCGGGCGCGCGCCTCGCGCGCTCCCGCCAGCCGCTCCTGCACCTCGCGCAAGGCCTTCTCGCGCGCCTTGAGCGCGGTCTCGGCGAGGGCAAGATCGTCGGCGGCTTTGCTCCGCTCCCGCTCCGCCGCGGCGATGGCGTTCAGGAGCCGGCTCCGCCGCTGCTCGATCTCGGCCGGAAGATTGGCGAGGGTGGCGAGATCGGAGTGCGTCTCGGCCTCGCGAGCCCGCAAGATCTCGATCTGCTCGCGCGCTTTGGCGATGCGGTTCTGCCATAGCTCCTCTTCGGCGCCGATGGCCTCGGTTCGCTCTTGCCGGAGCCGGACCTCGCGCTCGAAGCCCTCAAGCGCCGCCTCGGCACGCGCATGCGCCGATCGGCTTTCGCTGGCGTCGCCTCGCGCCCGCTCAAACGCATCCTCGAGCGCGTTGAGGGCCGCAAGCTCGAAGCGAGCGGATAGGATCCACGCCAAGCCAGCGCGCGCTTCGTCAAGGGAGACAAGCGTCCGGCTTTGCGCTTCGGCGAGAGCGCCGAGCTGCTTGCTCTGCGCGAGACTTTCATGCTCGGCGGCGGCAATGGCGTCCCGCGTCTCGCCGAGCTCGTCACGCGCTTGCCGGACCTTCTGGCGGAGAGCCTTGGTCTCCTCTGCGGCGGCTTGAGCCTTAGCTCTTGCCGCGGCAGCCTCCGCCTCGGCGGCGGCGAGCCGCGTCTCGGCCTCAAGCGCTTCGGTCTTCAATGTCTCGAGCCGGCTTCGCTCGATGAGGCGCGCGGTCGCCGCCATGGCCGAGCCCGCGGCAACGGAATAGCCGTCCCAACGCCAGAGATCGCCTTCCTTGGACACGAGCCGCTGTCCTGCATTGAGCCGTCCCTGGAGCGCTTGGCCATTTCCCTGCTCGACCACGCCGATCTGCTCAAGCCGCCGCTTGAGCGGGGGCGGACCAAAGACGAATTGGCTAAGCGGCACGGCCCCTTCGGGGAGATGGGGGTCTACTTCGTCGCTCGCGGTCATGCGCCAATGCGCCGGCGCGGAGTCCTCGCTCGCGGCGTCGAGATCGTCGCCAAGGCCGGCGCCGAGGGCCTGCTCGTATCCGGAGGTGATCCGCACCTGTTCGACGATCGGGGACCAGCCCTGCTGATCCGCCGGCTTGAGCAGCTTCAGAAGCGTTGCAAGCTCGGTCTGGAGCTCCTGGGCGTGCAGCTTGAGGCGAGTAGCAGCGACGAGGGCGTCCGCCTCGCTTACATGCGCCGCTTCTTCGGCCACTTCGGCGGCGGCAAGCTCGGTTTCGAGCGTCTCGACCAACCCGTGAAGCCGCGCATGATCGGCGCTTAAGGCCGAAAGCCCCGTATCGCTTCCGCTCGCCCCTTCGAGCCGCGCAAGCTCCTCGGCCACATCCTTGGCTTGGGCTTCGAGCCGGGTGAGGCGCTGCTCGAGCTCGGTCTGTTCGATATCGATGCGGCGGCGCTCGGCCCGCGCTCGCACCAGATCCTCGGTGGCCGCGCTCAAGGCCCCATCGGCCGCCGCTAGCACGCTTGCCGCGGACGCGGCGGTCTCGCGCAACTGCGGCTCCTCATGGTCGCGGGAGCTCGCCTCGGCCAAACGCCGCGCCTCCTGTTCCAGCCGGCGGAGCATGCCTTCAGCCTCGGCGATGTGCTCCTCCTCGCGGGCGAGGTCGCGGGAGGCCTGCGCCAGCCGCGTCTCGAGCTCCGCCTGGCGCGCCTTGGCGCGGGCCTCCTCCCGCTCCAGCGCATCGCGCTCGACGCTCAAGCGATGCAGCACCGCGGCGCGTGCCGCCTCCTCGTCGCGCAAGGGCTGCAGCTTCTCGGCGCCTTCCGCCTGCTGGCGAAGCGCTTCGCCCTCGGACTTGGTTGCTTGCGCGACGGCGCCGAGCGCAGCCTGAAAACCCGCTTCCTCCTGCTCCACATGGGCGCAGGCCGCGACCCAGTGCAGATGGTGCTGCAAGGCCTCGGTCTCGCGGATCTTGCCCGAGACCTCGCGATAGCGCTGCGCCTGGCGCGCCTGGCGCTTCAGCGCCTGCAATTGGGAGGTGAGCTGGCCGATGAGATCGCCGAGGCGCTCGAGATTGGCCTCGGTGGCCTTCAGGCGGAGCTCGGCCTCATGGCGCCGGCTATGCAGGCCGGCAATGCCGGCGGCGTCTTCGAGCACCCGCCGGCGCTCCTGAGGGGCTGCGTTGACGATCTCGCCGATGCGGCCCTGGCGCACCAGCGCCGGCGAGCGCGCCCCCGTCGCCGCGTCCTCGAACAGCAGGCGAATGTCGCGCGCCCGCGCATCCTTGCCATTGACCCGATAGGCGGAACCAATCTCCCGCTCGATCCGTCGCGTGACTTCCAGCGTGTCACTGTCGTTGAACTCGGACGGCGCCGTGCGGGCGCTGTTGTCGATGAACAGCGTCACCTCGGCGGTGTTGCGCGCCGGACGGTCTTGCGAGCCTGCGAAGATGACGTCCTCCATGGCCGCTCCGCGCATGCTCTTATAGGAGGTCTCGCCCATGGCCCAACGCAGCGCCTCGAGCAGATTCGACTTGCCGCAGCCGTTCGGTCCCACGACGCCGGTCAACCCCGTCTCGATTAGGATCTCGGTCGGCTCGACGAAGGACTTGAAGCCCAAGAGGCGAAGACGGTTGATCTTCACGTTCGTATTGCCTTTAGACTGAAAGAAGCCACGTGCGTATCGACGCTCAGGCAAACGCCGCTGGCCCCATCAGGAGGACTGCGGGCCGATCAGGGCCTTGAACTCCTCGAAGGTGACTTCACCTTGCGCCTTGCGGCCATTGGCAAAGAAGGTCGGCGTTCCGATCACGCCAAATTGCCGCCCCCGCTGCTTCACCTCCGTGAGCCCGTTGATAATGGTTTGATTCGTGAGGCATTTGTCAAACGCCTCGCGCGACATGCCGCTTCCCTTGGCCACCGCATAAATCGCATCGGGCCGGATCTCGAGGCTCACCCATTCAGGCTGGCGCAGCAGGAAATCGTTGAACAGCGCGAAATATTTGTCGGCAGGGGCGCAGCGATTGACGATGGCCGCGGCGCCCGAGGTGTGCCCGATGGGGAACTCCCGCACGATGAAACGGATCTTGCCGGTATCGATGAGCTCCTTCTTCACGCGCGGGAAGACGTCCCGCTGGAAATGCGCGCAATGGGGACAGGTGAGGGAGGCATATTCGATCACGGTCACCGGGGCATTCGGGTTGCCGAGCGCCCGTTCGCCGAGCGGGCCTTCACGCATCAGCTCCTCGGGAGGGGGCACGTTGAGCGCCTTGTCGGCGGTCACGTCCGCGGTGACCGCGCCGCCGCCGCAGCCGCAAAGCGCGACGGCGACGGCGAAGAGCAGCAATGTCGTGGGCCGTCGCATCCGCGTGAAGCGTCCAAAGGCCTATTGGCCCGCCGGAGTGGTCCCTTCGGGCTTGGCCCCCTCGGTCTTGGCCCCTTCAGACGCGGCCCCTTCAGGCTTTGCCCCTTCAGAATTGGCCCCTTCAGGCTTTGTCCCTTCAGACGTGGCCCCTTCGGGCTTTGCCGCTTCAGGCTTGGCCTCAGCGGGCTTAGCGCCTTCGGGCTTTGCCTCAGCCGGCTTCGTGGTCTCGTCGGGCGCGGGAGCCTCTCCGAGCGCCTCCTCGAAATCCTTGAGCTGATGGTCGCCCTTCAGCCGCTTGCCATTGACGAAAAAAGTGGGCGTCGAATCGACCTGGAATTTCTCATTTCCCGTTGTGCGGATCTGCACGATCTTGCCGAACAGATCCTTGTCGGCCAGGCACTTGTCGAATTGCTCCTTGGAAAGGCCGGCCTGGCGCGCAATCAGCAGCAGGCGCTCCTTGGCGTCGCTCCCGGGAGCGGCCCAGTTCTCTTGGGTCGCGAACAGAGCGTCGATCATGGGGAAGTAGCGGTCGTCCCCGGCGCAGCGCGCGAGCATGAAGGCGGCGACGGCGAGATTGTCGAGCGGGAATTCGCGCAGGATGTAGCGCACCTTTCCGGTATCGATATATTTGGTTTTCAGCTGCGGCAGGACCGTCGTCTGGAACTGGGCACAATGGGGGCAGGTCATCGAGGCGTATTCGACGATCGTATTCGGCGCATCGGGCGATCCGAGGGCCATCTCCGGAAGCGGCCCGGGCGCCATGAGCACCGCCACATCCGGGTCGACCTTGTCCTTGTCCGCGACCCTTTCGGCTTGGCCGAACCCCCCGCGGTAGTAATACACGCCTGCCGCAACAGCGATCGCGGCCACGAGGCCGATCAGCAAGGGCACAGTTCTGCTGGGGCCGGCCTTTTGAGGCTCCGTCACCGGCGCCTCGCCACCCACTTTTTTCGCTTTTTTCGCTCGGTTCTCTGTCACCTGACCCATCCGTTGGTTACCGCCCCACAGTCTTTGGCCAGTTCTTTATGGCAAGAGCACGAAAAGCGGAAGCGTCTCAATCCTCTTGGTCCTTGCTGCGAACCCCCGTGCCGAGCCGCATGAGGGCTTGGGCCAGGCCCTTATCGGCGAAGGCGCCGGGGTCCGGCAAGACCGTCTCGTCGATCGGCGGAGAAGGGTCGGGGGGAGGCATCGCGGCGCGGCTCACCGGCGCCTGCAGGAAACGCAATTGGCCGATGGCCCGGTAGCCGAAATAGGTGTTGACGCGCTCCAGGATCTGCTCGGCGCGATGCTGCACCTCGATGGCCCGGGGGCCGTCGACCTTCAGCACCAGCGTGGCGCCCTCGGCTCTCCAGGCGCTTTGGGCGCTTGCGGCATCCCTGTCCTCGAACCTTCGCGGCCACAGCACTTTTTCCGGCATGGTGAACCGGGCAAGCTCGGCCCCAACGACCGCCGGCCATTCGCTCAAGAGCGCGGTGGTGGCGAAGCCCCGGGCGCGGGCCACGGGGTCGAGTAGCCGCGCCACATAGGCCCCAATTGCCTTCGGGCCGGCCCATGGCTTTGCCCACGCTTTCCGCTCGTTCTCCGGCATCGGGACCCCGTGTTAGCGGTGGACGGCAGACGCGCCCCCTTGCCTTCGCCTCACTCGATCTTACACCATGGGAGCACGTTAGGCTTGGGGCGCAACATCGGCGTAATAGAGCGAGGGCGCGGTTTGCAGAACAGAGGTTGCGCCGAAGCTCTGCTTGCCTGGTACGACCGGGATCGGCGGCTTCTGCCATGGCGCGCAGGCCCCGGCGTGACGCCGGACCCCTATGCCGTATGGCTGAGCGAGATCATGCTGCAGCAGACGACCGTCAAGGCCGTGCTGCCGTGCTATGCGGCATTCCTGCGCCGCTGGCCGGACGTGACGGCGCTCGCAGACGCCGAGCTTGGCGAGGTGCTCGCGGTCTGGGCTGGGCTCGGCTATTACGCCCGCGCCAGGAACCTGCACGCCTGCGCGCGCGAGGTGGTCAGCCGCTTTGGCGGCTGCCTCCCCGACACCGAAGCCGGCCTACGTTCGCTCCCCGGCATCGGCGACTATACGGCGGCGGCGATCGCGGCCATCGCCTTTGGGCAGAGCGTCACTCCGGTGGACGGCAATGTCGAGCGCGTGGTGGCGAGGCTCTTTGCCGTGACGACGCCGCTTCCCAGCGCCAAGGCGGAGATCAAAGCGCTGGCCGCAAGCCTCACGCCTGGAACGCGCCCTGGCGACTTTGCGCAAGGGCTGATGGATCTCGGCGCCACCATCTGCACTCCGCGCCGCCCGGCCTGTGGCCTCTGTCCGCTGGCGAAGGGCTGCGCAGGCCATGCGGCAGGGCTCGCCGAGATCTTGCCCTATCGCGAGGCGAAGGCGGAGCGGCCGGTGCGGCGCGGCACCGCCTTTGTCGCGTTGCGCGCGGACGGCGCGGTGCTGTTGCGGGAGCGGCCGCTCAAAGGCCTTCTCGGCGGCATGCTGGAAACGCCGTCCTCGCCCTGGATCGAGGCCGAGCAAACCGGCGCGCCGAAGCTCGATCACACGCCGCTAAAGGCGCAATGGCGAGAGATGACGGGGCTCGTCGAGCACACCTTCACCCATTTCCACTTGGAGCTTGCCGTCTATCGTGCCGAGGTGCCGGCGGATGCCGAGCTTTCGAGTGCGGCCGCCCCGGAGCGCTGCCGCTGGGTTCATCTCCGTGACCTGCACGGCGCGGCGCTACCGAGCGTGATGCGGAAAGTGCTGGCCCACGCCCTGCAGCCCGAACCGCGAAGCGGCCAGGTTAAGCGCGGGGCTCAAACTCGCGTCGCGCCTTTTCGCGCAAGGCGTCGATTGGCTTGAGGGTGCCTTCCGCCTCGTAGTGCCAGAAGGTCCAGCCATTGCAAGCGGTGGCCCCTTGCACATGCGCGCCGATCTTGTGGATCGAGCCCTGCGCGCCGGCGCAAGCGATGCTGCCATCGGCCCGCACTTCCGCCTCGTGCCGGGCGCGCGCATCGTAGAGCACGGTGCCGGGCGAGATCAGCCCGATCTCGATGAGTGCGCCGAAGGGGATACGCGCCTCTGCCCGCTTGCTGCGCGCGACCGCGAGCGCTTCCGGATCGAGGGGCGCGGACGCCGCCACACGCGCTTGGGCTGCTTCAGCGTAAGCCTCCTCCCGCTCGATGCCGATGAATTTGCGGCCAAGGCGCTTCGCCACTGCGGCGGTGGTGCCGGAGCCGAGGAATGGATCGAGCACGACGTCGCCTTTGTTGCTCGACGCGAGGATGATTCGGTGCAGCAGGGCCTCGGGCTTCTGCGTCGGATGGGTCTTGCGGCCGCATTCCTGACGCAGACGTTCCGGACCCGAGCAGATCGGGAACAGCCAGTCCGAGCGCATTTGCAGCTCGTCGTTCAGCGCCTTCATCGCCTCATAGTTGAAGGTGTAGCGGGCCTTCGGTCCCATCGAGGCCCAGATCAGCGTCTCATGCGCGTTGGTGAAGCGGCGCCCCCGAAAATTCGGCATGGGATTCGTCTTCCGCCAGACCACGTCGTTCAAGATCCAGAAGCCGAGATCCTGCAGCGTGGCGCCCACGCGGAAGATATTGTGGTAGCTGCCGATCACCCACAGGCTGCCTTCGGGCTTCAGCACGCGGCGGCAGCCCTCCAGCCAGCGCCTCGTGAAGTCGTCATAGGCGGCGAAGCTGCCGAACTTGTCCCAATCGTCATCGACGGCGTCGACCTTGGTATTGTTCGGCCGGAGCAGCTCGTTGTTGAGCTGCAAATTGTAGGGGGGATCGGCGAAGACGAGATCGACGCTTCCCTCAGGCAGCCGCACGAACTCGGCGATGCAGTCGCCGACAATGATCTCGTTGAGCGGGAGCTTGGCCCCCGCTGTCCCACCCACGCCCATGCCACCACTCGGGTTACGCTGACCGGTACGACTTCGAGCCTCGCCGAACGGGCCGGCGAGGCAGGGCCATGCTGAGGGCTTAGGGTAAAGGCCGCCTTAACCGGCCTTGCGGAGATGTAGGTCCGCCGGCAATTAGACGTGCTGGCCGCCGTCGATCGAGAGCTCGGCGCCATTGATGTAGCTCGATTGCTCCGCGCAGAGGAAATAGATCGCCTTGGCCACCTCCTCAGGCAATCCAAGCCGCCGCATCGGAATGTCGGCAATCAGTCTCTCGGTGCCCGTCGACAGGATCGCCGTGTCTATCTCCCCCGGCGCGATGGCGTTCACCCTGATGCCGCGCGGGGCGAAGTCGGCGGCCATCTCGCGGGTGAGCGCGGCCAGCGCCACTTTCGACGTGGCATAGGCCGAGCCCGCGAAGGGATGCACCCGCGAGCCCGCGATCGAGCTCACGTTGACGACCGCGCCCGACGCCGCCTCGAGCTCTTCAATCAGCCCACGGGCGAGCATGATCGGCGCGAAGAAATTCACCTGGAACACCGTCATCCAGTCCCTGTAATCCGTCTCGATGGTGCCAAGGCGGCGTCCACCGTCGCCCTTGGGCGAAATCCCCACATTGCTGACCAGTGCATTGAGCCGGCCGCCTTGCGCCTTCAGCCGGTCCTTCATCACCGCGATGGCGTTGAGCGTATCGTCCGGATCGGCAAGGTCGACCTGAATGTGGTCCTCGGGCCCCGCCTCCCAGGGGCAGTTCTCCGGGAAGCCATGGCGTGAGCAGGTGATCACGCGCCAGCCCGCAGACGAGAAACGCTTCACCGTGGCGTGGCCAATGCCGCGGCTGGCGCCGGTCAGAATCAGCGTCTTGCGCTCTTCATTGGGGATTTGCGCCATCAACCGGCCTTGCCTGCCTCCTTGTGGGAGACCCCCAAAATAGGCCTTGGGCCGCATCACGGGTAGAGCCGCGTCTTCACCCAGGAGGCATCGGGGGCAGCGCGCCGGAACACGATACGGTCGTGCAGGCGATGTGGCCGGCTCGCCCAGAACTCGATCTCGAGCGGCGCCACGCGGTAGCTCTTCCAATAAGACGGCCTCGGCACGTCGCGATCGGCAAACTCCGCTTCATGGTGCTCGACCGCCTCTTCCAGCGCGGCGCGGCTTGCAAGTGAGCGCGACTGGCGCGATGCCCAGGCGCCGATCCGGCTCTCCCGCGACCGCGTGGCGAAATAGGCGTCGGCATCGGCGTCGCTTAACAACTCGACCGGCCCCCGCACCCTGATCTGACGGTTGAGGCTCTTCCAATAAAGGAGGAGCGCGGCCTTGGGGTTCGCGGCAAGCTCTAGACCCTTGGCGCTCTCGCAATTGGTGTAAAAGATGAAGCCCTCTGGGCCCGCCGCCTTGAGCAGAACCATGCGCACATTCGGCAAGCCTTGCACGTCGGCGGTGGCGAGCGCCATGGCGTTCGGGTCGATGGGCTCGCTCGCGCTCGCCTCCTCCATCCAGCGGGCGAACAGGTCGAAGGGGTCCTGGGCCGCGGAGAAACCGGGGGCTTGCGGGCCTCGACCGAAGGGCTGCTGTTTCGTCTCGTTCATAGAGATCCGGTACCTATGCTGAAATGTCGCCTTGAGTTTTGGGGTGATCCGTCGCAACACGGGCGTTTACCCTTTCCTCACTCTGATACTGCACCATGGCCCCTGTTGATAGTTGGTGCGGGGGGTAGTCTCGCGCCAGTGTTGGGGGACGATCAGTCATGCGTACGTTCCATTGGAACGCTCCTATCACCATTGGGGCGGGCGCTCTTGCAGTTTTGCTTCTGGCGCCCGCCCCCGTTGCGCTCTATGCCGGGGAGCCCGTGCCGGCTGCGGCGGTTTTCATCGACACGGAGAGCGCCAAACAACCTTCGAGCTTCGCCGAGCTTCGTTTGCGGCTCGACGGCAGCGACCGCGATCTTGCGCTAAATGCGTTGCAGGTGGCGCTGACCGAGCTCGGCGACGGCGCGACGCTCGTTTGGCGAAGGCCGTCGCGGTCGCTGACAGGCGTGATTAAGCCAGTCTCGGCATTTCGCGACGACGAGGGCAGAGTGTGCCGTCACCTCATTTATTCGCTTTCGCTCGGCACCTATGTGCGGCAGGTCGAGGGCATCGCCTGCCGCGAGCCCGACGGCAAGTGGTCGCTTGCGGGCTAATTCTATCCGAACTGCCGATACCTTTTTCCCGCTCCCCCCTTGCGGGGGAGCACGCTCGTGCCTCGGTCGAGCGGAGGGGGAGGGAGTTGGTTATATCGACCCCCTCCCTAACCCTCCCCATAAAGGGGGAATTATAACCTTTACTCAGCAACCCCATCCGATCTATATTTTAGACCAAGACGATGGGGAGAGGGTCATGGCATTCGAGCTTCGAAGAGTGACGTTTCAAGTTTCCGATCCGCGCGAGACGGTGGGGTTGGTATCGTTTTTCGCTGGCGAGGCTTCTGAACCTGAACAATTAGGTCAATGGATATCGGGCCAAGTGATATCCGATGAGCAGAACATGAAGTCCGTCGCGCTAAATCAGATATCCGCCCTTCACGCAGCGCGTGAGCTAATAGACAAAGAAATCCAGCGCTTGACAGGTCTTTATCACGAAGCCGAGAAATTTCATTAGCCGGAAATTCAATCATGAAAGCCGACCTTCAAAACCCAATCTTCAATGACGTAAACACGGCTCGCAAGTGGCTGGAGGGCCATTTGTGGACCGATGGTCCGGTGTGCAGCCATTGCGGTACCGTGAATAACGGAACGGCGCTTGATACCCGCCCCGGCCTGTACCAATGCAATGAGTCCGCTTGCCGCAAGCAGTTCACGGTGATGACCGGGACGCTATTCGAGCGCTCGCACATCCCGCTCAACAAGTGGCTCATGGCGGCTTTCCTAATTTGCGCCAGCAAGAACAGCATGTCGGCTCGTCAACTGCATCGCATGTTGGGCATCAGCTACAAATCGACGTGGTTCATGATGCATCGCATTCGTGAGGCGATGCGCGAAGGCAAGTTCCCTGGCCCCCTTGGTGGTACGGACAAGATCGTTGAGGCGGACGAGACCTATGTTGGCGGCAAGGAAAAGAACAAGCACGTCAGCAAACGCAAGCGTGGCAACATTGGCGGAACGGGTAAGGAGATTGCCTTTGCGCTCGTTGAGCGAGGAGGCAAGGTCCGCTCCTTCCACGTCCCCGAGGTCAGCGCCAAGACGCTGCGCCCCATCCTCGTTGCCCAAGTGAGCCGCAAATCCCTCCTTGTGACGGATGACGCCGGACAATACCGAATTATCGGCCCTGAGTTTGCAGGCCACGAAGTCGTCAACCACGGCGCTAATGAGTACGTGAGGGGCGACGCGCACACCAACACGATTGAGGGCTATTTCTCGATCCTCAAGCGCGCATTGTCGGCACGTATCACCACGTCAGCCAACAGCACCCACAGCGCTACCTTGCTGAGTTTGACTTTCGCTACAACGAGCGCTCAGCACTTGGCATCAATGATGCGGTCCGCGCTGACAAACTGCTCAAGGGCATCATGGAAAGCGCCTTACTTATCTCCGCAACGCGGAACTGTGCACCTGCGCTGCGTAGCCACCTAGCTAACGCCCTCTTGCCACAATGGAATCGCGGTAACATTATACTGGTATAACCGAAGGTTGCGCCAGTCATGGTGACGCACGCAGCTGGGCTTTAGGTGTCCGCCTCCGACTTAACGGGGCGTCTAAGCCTCTTAGGGGCCTTTTCTTTTTTCATGCCGATCTTCGATTCCTCGCGCGGCTTGTGGGGCTCAGATTTTGCCACGCGATGCTGCGGGCCAGCCTTTGCGATATCCTTCACAAATCGCTCGAAGCGTGCCCAAGCCTTGGGTACAAGCTCGACACTCTTGGTTATGTGCTTCTCGTCTTGAACCTTGTGGGGCTTAGCCATGCCCATACAAACTACCTAAGCTTACGCCGATAATGAGGCATATCATATGCGCCAATATCAGCCTTCGCGACAAACTTCATATTCTAAGGACCATGGTTGATGTCCTCGACATCGACAAGGCCAAGTATGACAAACTTCTCAGGCGCGTCGGGAAACGTGCGGCCAGCCGCAACACCGTCGCCCATGACCAATTCCAGCCTAACGATGAAGGCAACGGCGTTCGCTTTGTTATCGTCAAAGCCAAGGGTTTGTATGGAACGCCGAGCGTTGTCTGGACGGAAAAGCGGTTTGAACAAGAAGGCTGTCTGCTTGATGGCATCAAAGCCCAACTGATCGAATTTAACGAGGTGATGGGAAATCACCGATCAAAGATCAGGCAGAGATTCCAATCTCTGCTTGGATACCCTCTCCAGATTGGCCCGTGCCCATGCGACGCACATTCTCGCCAGCGCTCTACAATTTCCAGAGCCTCCCATTTCCAGTTCTTCCTCCTGAAAAGCCTCAGGAGTGAGATGATCGATCGGCCTGTCACGCGCGGGAGTTGTAGATCCCCCCAAGGTGATAATTCCCCCCTCAAGGGGGCGGGGAACTCAAAAAAACTGCGACAACTGATACAAAGGCTTGGGGCGAAAAGCCTTTCGACCAGGTAGACCCCGCTCTATAAAGCGGCGTCTCTTGAGCTGGAGGGTCAATGGCCGAAGCGGCCAAGCTGATGGCGGGCAAGCGCGGCATCGTATTCGGCGTGGCCAATAACCGCTCGATCGCCTGGGGCATCACCAAGGCGTGCCACGATCATGGCGCCGAGATCGCGCTCACTTATCAAGGTGATGCCCTCAAGAAGCGGGTCGGGCCGCTGGCGGCCGAGATCGGCTCGCGCCTCGTGCTACCTTGCGACGTCACCGACGAGGGAAGCGTCGAAGCTGTGTTCAAGCGACTGGCCGAAGCTTGGGGCAGCATCGACTTTCTCGTGCACGCCGTCGCCTTCTCCAACAAAGAGGAGCTCGATGGGCGCTACGTCGACACGAGCAAGGATAATTTCGTGCAGACGCTGCTCGTCTCCTGCTACTCCTTCACTGCCCTCGCCAAGCGCGCCGACACGCTGATGCCGAATGGCGGCTCGCTGCTCACGCTCACCTATTACGGCGCCGAGAAGGTCATGCCCCATTACAATGTGATGGGCGTGGCCAAGGCCGCGCTCGAGGCCAGCGTGCGCTATCTGGCGGCGGACTTGGGCAAGCAGAACATCCGCGTCAACGCCATCTCGGCCGGGCCGATCAAGACTTTGGCGGCCTCCGGCATCGCCGACTTCCGCTATATCCTGAAATGGAACGAGTACAACTCACCGCTCCGTCGCACCGTGTCCATCGAGGATGTGGGCGGCGGCGCGCTCTATCTCCTCTCGGATTTGGGACGCGGCGTGACCGGCGAGGTCCTCCATATCGACGCCGGCTACCACGTGGTCGGCATGAAGAACGAGGACGCCCCGGACATCTCCGTGGTGAAGGAATAGGCGCCCGCTTCGCCCGTTCCCGTGTCATTGCCCGTCTTGACCGGGCAATCCAGTAACCCTGGAAACATCATTCGCGAGCGCCAGTGGTTACTGGATTCCCGCTTTCGCGGGAATGACGAAAGAGTTCGTTGCGATGTTGGCGTTATGCTCCCTCTGCTGGACGCCGCCTGCCCACACTCCTAAAAGAACCCATGTCGCATAACAGCTTCGGCCACCTCTTCCGCATCACCACCTGGGGCGAAAGCCACGGGCCGGCGATCGGCTGCGTGGTGGACGGCTGTCCGCCGGGCATCCCGCTCGAAGTTGCCGACATCCAGACCTATCTCGACAAGCGCAAGCCCGGCAAGTCGCGCTACACCACGCAGCGCCAGGAGCCGGACCAGGTGCGCATCCTGTCCGGCGTCTTCACCGAGGAGGCGAGCGGAGAGCAGGTCACCACCGGCACGCCGATCGCGCTTGAGATCGAGAATGTCGACCAGCGGTCGAAGGACTATGCCGAGATCAAGGACAAGTTCCGCCCCGGCCACGCCGATTACACCTATCTCGCCAAATACGGCTTGCGCGACTGGCGTGGGAGCGGCCGCGCCAGCGCGCGGGAGACCGCCTCGCGCGTGGCAGCCGGCTCGATTGCGCGGAAAGTGGTGCCGGGCATGCGCGTGCGCGGCGCGCTGGTGCAGGTCGGACCCCATGCCATCGACCGCAGGACCTGGGATTGGTCGGAAGTGGAACGCAACCCATTCTTCTGCCCCGACGCCAAGGCGGTGAAGCGCTGGGCGGACTTCCTCGACAAGGTGCGGAAAGACGGATCCTCCTGCGGCGCCATCATCGAGATCGTGGCCGAAGGCGTGCCGGCGGGGCTCGGCGCGCCGATCTACGGCAAGCTCGATCAGGACATTGCGAGCGGGCTGATGAGCATCAATGCGGTGAAGGGCGTGGAGATCGGCGCAGGCTTTGCCGCGGCGGCGCTCTCGGGCGAAGAGAATGCCGACGAGATGCGTGTCGGCTCCGATGGCGCGCCGGAGTTCCTGTCGAACAATGCGGGCGGCATCCTTGGCGGCATCTCCACCGGGCAGCCCATCGTGGCGCGCTTCGCGGTGAAGCCCACGTCCTCGATCCTGACGCCGCGCCGCACGGTGGACAACGCCGGCGCCGACACCGAGGTCTCGACCAAAGGGCGTCACGATCCTTGCGTCGGCATCCGCGCCGTGCCGATTGGCGAGGCCATGCTGGCCATCGCGCTTGCCGATCATTATCTGCGCCACCGCGGCCAGACCGGGAAGGGCTAGGCTTTCTCCCTTCGTGGCGCGCTATCGGAACATCGTCATCCTGACCGGCGCGGGCCTCTCGGCTGAAAGCGGGCTCGGCACGTTTCGCGGAGCAGGTGGGCTCTGGTCCGATTTCAAGATCGAGGAGGTGGCGACCCCCGAAGCCTTCGCCCGCGATCCCGTGAGGGTCCACGACTTCTACAATCGCCGCCGCCGATGGCACCAAGAGGCGCGTCCCAATCAAGCCCATCTCGCTCTGGCGAGGCTCGAATCTGAGCAGGGCGGCAACGTCCTTACCGTGACCCAGAACATCGATGCGCTGCACGAAGCCGCGGGCACGCGCCATCTCATCCACATGCATGGCGAGCTCGAAAGGGCGCTCTGCGCCGCTTGCGGGACGAGCGTACCCTGGAAGGGCGACCTCTCCATTGAGACGGTGTGCGGGCGTTGCGGCGAAGCCGCCATGCGACCCGACGTCGTCTGGTTCGGCGAGATGCCGCGCCAGATGGAGCGCATCTACGACGCGCTCTCCCGTTGTGATCTGTTCGTGTCCATCGGCACGAGCGGCACCGTCTACCCGGCGGCAGGCTTCGTGCTCGAGGCCCGTGCCGCAGGCGCCCACACGGCCGAGCTCAATCTCGAACCCTCGGAAGGCGCGGATCTATTCCTGGAAGCCGTGCAGGGCCCGGCGACCAGGATCGTGCCTGCCTTCGTCGAGCGCCTGCTCGCTCTTCGCTGACCAATAGTTGATGGTCATGGCCGGGCTTGTCCCGGCTATCCACGTCTTTTTGCGCCTATAGAACGAAACCGTGGATGCCCGGCACAGGGCCGGGAATGACGCTTCAATTTGGGCGAACGCTCTACTCACCGCTCAAGCTCAGCCACGAGCTCGATATGCGGCGAAAACAGGAACTGATCGACGGGAACGATGCGGGCGATGCGGTAGCCACCATTAACGAGGAGGCGCAAATCGCGGGCGCAAGTTCCAGGGTTACAGGAGACCATGACGATCCGCGGTACTTTTGAGCCCGCGAGCGCTTCCGCTTGGGCCTTGGCGCCCGCCCGCGGCGGATCGAGCACGACGGCGTCGTAGCGGGCAAGCTCCTTGGCCCCAAGCGGTACGCGGAACAGATCGCGCCGGAATGTGCGTACCGGCTTCAGCTTCGGCGTCGCGCGGGCGGCATCGGCGAGCGCCCCGATCGCGGCCACGTCCGCTTCGAAAGCATCCACCTCGGCGGTTCGCGCGAGCGCGAGAGCGAAGGTACCGATGCCGGCGAAGAGGTCGGCGAGACGCTTCGCGCCTTGTGCACCCTCACTTACCAGCGAGGTAAGAACGACCTCGGCCTCGCGCGAGGCCTGCAGGAAGGCCCCCGGTGGCAATTTCACGCTCGCCCCTGAGAGGTTGACCATCGGCTCCGAAAGAAGCGTCAGGCTCTCGTCGTCCATCGTCACCCGCGCGACCCCAAGGCTTACGGCGCTTGCGGCAAGCGCCGTAAGCTGAGCCGGCGATGGCCGAGCGCCCTCGAACCCGATGTCCAGCCCCGTTTCGGCTTCCGCCACGGTGACGCGCGCCTCCCGCTTTCGCCCGAGGAGCGGTGCCAGCGCGGATTTGAGCTTGGGCAAACGCGCCACGATGCGCTGGCTGAGCACGGGGCAGACCGCGATATCGACGATGTCATGGGAGCGGGCGCCGCGGTAGCCGAAGGCAATTCCTTGCTTGGTCCTCGCAAGCGCGAAACTCGCGCGCCGCCGGCTTCCGAGCGGCACCGGGCGCACGGGCTCGACCGTGGCCTCGAGCCCCCGCGATTTGAGCGCGGCGACCACCTGCTCGCGCTTCCAGCGGAGATAGGCAGTGGGCTCCATATGCTGGAGCGCGCAGCCGCCGCAGGTGCCGAAATGGGGGCAGACCGGCGCCACGCGCTCCGGATTCGGCTCAAGGATGGCCAGCGGCTCCGCATGGGTCTGGGCGGGCTCGACCGCGATCCTGACCCGCTCGCCCGGAAGCGTAAAGGGCACGAATAGCGGCTCCCCCGGACCTTGCGCCACGCCGTCACCTTGCGCGCCGAGACGCTCGATCTCGACCTCAAGCTCCATGGCGCGCGCCGATCAGCACTTCCTCGTTGCCGCTGCCGCCTGTAATAGGGGAGGGCATCTCGGCAAAAGCCGTCCAGCCGGGCTTCCCATCGATGAACTCCCGCACCTGCGCCACGGCTTGCGCCCGCGCCCCGGCATCGCGGACGATGCCGCCTTTGCCGACCGCTTCGCGACCAGCCTCGAATTGGGGTTTGACCAGGGCGACGAGCCAGGCGCCGGGCGCTGCCAGGCGAAGCACGGCGGGCAAGGCCTTGGCGAGGCTGATGAAGCTCACATCGGCAACGATGGCGGTCACGGGCTCCGTGATGGTGTTGGCATCGAGGCTCCTCGCGTCGGTCGCCTCCAGCACGACCACGCGGGGGTCCTCACGAAGCTTGGGGTGGAGCTGGTCGCGGCCGACATCCACGGCAAACACACGTGCCGCGCCGCGGGCAAGCAACACCTCGGTAAAGCCTCCCGTCGAGGCGCCGATATCGAGTGCGATCCGCCCCTCGGGATCGAGGCCGAAGGCGTCAAGCGCGGCGGCGAGCTTGAGCCCGCCGCGGGAGACGAAGGGAGAGGCGCCGGCGCGGACCGACAGGCTCGCCTCGGGCGCGAGCAGTACCCCTGGCTTCAGCGCCGTCACGCCGTCCACGCTGACTGAGCCGAGGCGGACCAGGTCCGCCGCGCGGGAGCGCGTGGCGGCGAGGCCCTTATCCACCAATAATCGGTCGAGCCGCTTTTTTTTGTAGATGGCCATATGCGCTTCTCATACACTTGCGTCCGCGTTGGGGATTCTCGCGCGCGGATGACGAACCGGGAGCGGACGGCACCGCCAACTATATACTGCGAAGCGCACCGCTCGGCGCGCCCTCGCGGAGGTCTCGTGAGCCCAGGTCCAACGGCTTACCTCACCGAAAAATGCGAAGTCCGAAATCGTGACGTGCCCGGCGGCAAGGCCGTCGTTGCTCGGGAAGTGATCGAACCGGGCGAGGTCATTGCCGTGTGGAGCGGGCGTATCGTCTCAGCCGAGGAGCTGGACGAGCTGCCCGCCGACATCCGCCGTCACACCGTGCAGGTCGAGGAAAATCTCTACCTCGCCTCGCTCACCGCCGACGAGCCCCCGGATTTCATCAACCACGCTTGCGATCCCAACGCAGGCCTCGAGGGACAGATCACCATCGTCGCGATGCAGATGATTCGGCCGGGCGAGGAGGTGACCATCGACTATGCGATGTGCGACGGCTCGCCCTATGACGAGTTCGATTGCGCCTGCGGCTCGGCTTGCTGCCGCGGCCGCGTGACCGGAGACGACTGGCGCAACCCGCTATTGTGGAAGCGCTATCAAGGGCATTTCTCGCCCTATCTACAGCGCCGTATCGACGCTTTGCAGCGCGAGCAAGCCCCACGCCGGGACCGCCGCAAGCGGGCTGCGCTTGGCGTCGTGCATCGGGCGAGCGGCAGTCTCGCATGAGCCCAAGTCCTGACTGTTGCCTTGATCGGCCCATCACGGCGGCGACGCGCAGCATGTTGCGTGGGCGTCCGATCGCGCGTCTCATGCAAAGAGCGCGGCGATGATGCTCATCAGGACATTTCTCGCGCCGAGCGAAATCCAGGGCCTCGGCGTGTTTGCCGGCGAATTCGTTCCGGGCGGAAGCGAGCTATGGATGCTGACCCCGAAATTCGACATCTTCATCTCCGTGAGCGAGCTGGACATGCTGCCGCCCCATATGCAGGATTTCGTGATGCGCTTTAGCTATCCGCACCTCGAAATGCCAGGCGTCAGAGTGCTGGATTGCGACGACGGCAAGTTTATGAACCATAGCGAACTGCCGAACACGGATTTCCGCGTCTTCGACAAGGGCTACGCCCTGACCGACATTGCCGTGGCCGACGAGATCACCTGCAACTACTACGAATTCGACCCGGCCTTCCGGGGGTTCGGCCGAGCGAGCTCCCTCGACCTGGCCATCACCGCGTTGCAGGCGCCCGACTTCTCGCCAAGCGCCCGCACCAGGCCCTGACGATTTGGCGAGTGCTGAAGTAAGGCCACTGGCGCGCGCCGATCTGGGCCGTATCCCGGAATTTGCCAGGTTTGCCAAGGATTGCAGGCTTGACGAGTGGCGGCGCTCGGGCCACCTGAAGGGCATAGGTTTCCCTCTCCATTCCGTGTAACCCCCCGCAGGGGAAAAAGGAATTGTTGCAATGTTAGGTCAATTCTCGACGCGGTTGCTTGCAGCTGTGGCAGTGTGCGTCACGGCCATACCTTTACCCGGCTTCGCCGCGGCGGAAATGCCTCTGATCTGGACGGCGAGGTCGAGCGGCGGTTTGACCGCGCTCGCCTACGGCCCGATTGATCCTGCACAAGACCCCCTGTTCCTGCTGTCTTGCTTCAACGGCATGAGCATTGCCGTCCTCGACGTGCATAAGGGCATCACCGGCATCGAGCCCGGTCAGCCCATTACCATCGAGATCAATTCGACCAAGGCCCAGTCGCCGGTTGCCGGCGAGGTGGCACGCGACGACGAAACCGGCGCGACCTTTGGCGAGGCAAGCAACATCAGCGTGAAGCCGGTTCTCGAAGTGCTGCGCAATCCGGGGCCGTTGACGATCAAGATGGGCGCGACGAGCGCCACGCTGCCGGACCAGGGACGGCTGGAGGCGGTCGGCCAATTCAGCCAAAACTGCACGGTCGATTAGCCTCAGGCGAGGCGCACCACTTCGGCGGTGCCGGCGTCCTTGCCGCTCGCGGCCTTGCCAAGGGCGGCGAAAACCGCGGCGACGATGCCCGAGGCGTTGAGGCCCGCTTTCTCGTACATGGCGTGAGGCTTGTTCTGCTCGAGAAAGCAGTCCGGCAGGGTCAGGGTCCGAACCTTGATGCCGCGGTCGAGAAGTCCCTCGCGGGCGAGCAGCTGGAGGACAAGCGATCCGAAGCCGCCGCTCGAGCCTTCCTCGATGGTGATGAGCACCTCGTGGTGGCGCGCGAGCTGCCGCACCAGCTCCGCATCGAGCGGCTTGGCGAAGCGCGCGTCGGCGACCGTGGTGGAGAGGCCAAAACCGGCAAGCTGGTCGCTTGCCCGCAACGCCTCCGCCAGCCTCGCCCCGAAGGAGAGGAGCGCCACGGACGATCCCTCGTGCAAGATGCGTCCCTTGCCCAAGGCCAGCACCTCGCCCCGTTTCGGCAGAGCGGCGCCGGTGCCCTCGCCGCGCGGATAGCGGAAGGCGGACGGGCCGTCGTCGATCGCCGCGGCCGTCGCCACCATATGCATAAGCTCGGTCTCGTCGCTCGCCGCCATCACCACAAATCCAGGCAGGCAGGAGAGATAGGCGACGTCGAAAGCCCCCGCATGGGTCGGACCGTCGGCGCCCACGAGCCCCGCCCGGTCGATAGCGAAGCGCACCGGCAGCCGCTGAATAGCGATGTCGTGCACGACCTGGTCGTAAGCGCGCTGCAGGAAGGTCGAGTAGATCGCTGCGAATGGCCTGTAGCCTTCCACGGCGAGCCCGCCGGCGAAGGTCACCGCGTGCTGCTCGGCGATGCCGACATCGAAGCAGCGGGTTGGAAACATCTCCGCGAAACGGTCAAGCCCGGTGCCCGAGGGCATTGCCGCCGTGATCGCCACGATCTTGTCGTCGGCCTGGGCCTCCGCGATCAGCGCATTGGCGAACACCTTGGTGTAGCTCGGCGGCCCGCCGCTCGACAACTCCTGCGCACCGGTGACGACGTTGAAGCGGTTGACGCCGTGGAACTTGTCGGCGGAGCTTTCCGCCGGCTCGTAGCCTTTGCCCTTCTGCGTCACCACATGGACCAGGATCGGGCCGTTCTCGGTGTTGCGCACATTGCGTAACACCGGGAGCAAATGATCGAAATTATGCCCGTCAATGGGGCCGACATAATAGAAGCCGAGCTCCTCGAACAGCGTGCCGCCGGCCCAGAAGCCCCGTGTGTACTCCTCGGCGCGGGCCGCCCGGCGCTCCCAGCTCTTGGGGAGGATCTTGGCGAGCTGCTTGGCCCAGTTGCGCAGCTGCCGATAGGTCTCGCCTGAGATCAGCCGGGCGAGATAGGCGCTCATGGCGCCGACCGGCGGTGCGATCGACATGTCGTTGTCGTTGAGGATCACGATCAGCCGCGAGTCCATGGCGCCGGCATTGTTCATCGCCTCATAGGCCATGCCCGCGCTCATGGCACCGTCGCCAATCACGCAAACCACATTGTGTTTCTTGCCGGCGAGGTCGCGCGCGACCGCCATGCCAAGTCCCGCCGAGATCGACGTCGAGGAGTGGCCCGCGCCAAAAGTGTCGTATTCGCTCTCGTCGCGCTTGCAGAATCCGGACAGGCCTCCGGGTTGGCGCAAGGTGCGGATGCGGTCGCGCCGTCCAGTCAGGATCTTATGCGGGTAGGTCTGGTGGCCGACATCCCAGATGAGCTTGTCGCTGGGCGTGTCGAACACCTTGTGCAGCGCGATGGTGAGCTCGACCACGCCGAGGCCGGCGCCGAGATGGCCGCCGGTCACCGAGACCGCGTCGATAGTCTCCTGACGGAGCTCCGCCGCGAGCTGCGGCAGCTCGTGGTCCTCGAGCGCGCGCAGCTCTTCTGGATTGCGCACCCGGTCAAGCAGCGGCGTTGGGTTTTCGGCGCTCATTCGCTCCCCCGCGCGAGATGGACGAAGTGGCTCGGGATTCGCTTTATGACAGACCTTTATCGACCCAAGCCCTGGGTTTTGGCTAGCCTAGCAGCTCGCCCGAATTGTGTCATGAAACAATGGCGTCGGACGCGACCATAGCGGAGGTGCCTAAGCCGTCCAAACCAGCTTGCTCCGCTCCCCCCTTGCGGGGGAGCAAGCGCCGCTCTTGGCGGCTCCGAGGGGTTAGTGGCATCGATCTCTGACGGTGACGAACCCCCCAACCCTCCCCCGGCAAGGGGGGAAAGGACAGCAAATGGCCTCTCCCAGTCGAATTGCTGAAGCCTTACTGCTCCTCGACGTCGAGCGGCTCGGTCCCGATGGGCTGGCCGGCCGCGTTCAAGGAGATCCTCTCCACCTTGGCCACCGCTTTCCGTAACAGGGCATCGCAATGGGCCTTCAGCGCCTCGCCCCGCTCATAGATCTGGATCGAAGCCTCGAGCTCCACGTCGCCCTTCTCCAGCCGATCGACGATGGCTTCGAGCTCCTTCAGCGCCTGCTCGAAGCTCATGTCCTTGATGTCGGCGGGTGCGGAGGTTTCGGCCATGGCTCAAGGCTTTAGCCTTTTCGGGCGGCAGGGTTCAAGAGGAAGCAACCAACGAAAGCAAAGCCAAGGACTTAGAGTTACAAACCTGCGAATCCGCGCCCTTTGACGCTCAAAGAGAATTTCCGGGACTTACAAGCTCGGCCGACCCGCCGCCACCACCAAACGCGAATGCCGCCCGATCTGGCTGGAGGGGCGGCGCCGCAAAGAAGGCGATCAGGAGAAACAAAAGACGCCCAGCTTATAGACCGCGGCCCTGCCTCCTGCAAGTGGGGAGGGCCGCGGCATGAGCGACGAGGAAGATTTCAAATGGTCCGCAAACGACAGCATCGTTTTGCAGGACCAGCCCGCGCTTGCCGTTTACCAGAATCCAGCCGGTCAAGTTGTCTTGCGCCGCGAGGCGCATTGGGACGAGACCGAGGACTGCTTCATCTACATCTGCCGCGGCAATGTATTGGCAGTCATCGCCGCAATGATCCGCACGGCCGAGCTGCACGACGTGCTCTTGGCCCAGCGCAGCGGCGGCGGCTATGCCAATTACCCGGTATGGCCGGAAGAAGAGGCGAGCGAGCCGCTTCAGATTGAAGGTCCAAAGGACAGGACGGCTGCGGAGAGACAACGCCGTCACCGCGCGAACAAAGCGCGACGTGACCATGACAGCGTGAGAGATGCAGCACAAGGCGGCGTGACAGAGCGTGACGCGCGGTTACTGGAGTTCGTTGGCTGATGTTCGCTTACCGCGAGCGTCGGCCGCGAGCTCCAGCTATTGCCGGGGTTGCTCGGGTGCAATTCCCGACCGCCGGCATTCTAGAGATCAAGGCCGACCTCGCGATGAACGCGGTGGTCGGATTTGCGACTGTTCCACCGGCGCCCTCGTGGCGCGCATGAGGAGCAAGCTGATGCCGGTCAGCACAACAACACCGGAAACAAACAATCCGGGCAACGCTGTGCCAATTGCGCCCCGGGCCTTAAGACGACAGGGCAATCCCCTGGAACGGTAAGAAGGCGGCGCTTGTCGTCAGCGGGTTGACTACCCGCCCCGGCAGGCATCGTGGGAAGCGCCGAAAAAAGCTTCTCGAACGCGAGCGCCAATTTTTTTTGGCTCTTTCGTTATGCGGAACAGCGCGGGGACAACGCGTTGGGCTCACTGAGCCAAGGGCAACCTAGCACGCGGGGCCTGTAGCCCTCCCCCTAGTCAGGGGCTTGAGACGGGGAACCTACCCCACACTCAAGGCGGAAAGGGCGGAGCTATGCCTGAACGATAAGGGAAACGTGGAGCTATGCGAGTCGGGGATGCAAGCGGCCCGCCGAGCCGGGCGGTGCAGTGAAAAAAAACGGCCCCGGCAGCACGCGCTAAACCGGGGCCATGAGTTCAGTGCTTGGGAAGGCGAAGATACGGTGCTCTCTCTGAAGATTTGGTGACCACGCCGCTGGCCGAAGCTTACGCCTGCGGGCGCGGCGCCTCACCAGGGGCCGAGCAGGGGATGCCACACCCGCTCGGGGGGTCAAAAAATAACGGAACTATTCGGACGATGTTCCAGGCCGGGCTCCTTGTTGGCTCAAGCCCGAGGCTGGTCAATTTTTATTGCAGCCACAATGCGCTCAGTGCCAGCACGAGAAAGAACACGATGACCGCGATAATCGTCACCTTAGCGATCGTGTTCATGGCCTCACCATCATGCGCCTGAGGCTGGCCCCACACAGCGCCCCCTCCTTGGCCCAGCCGATACCCTTCCGCCAGCCGCCGGCTTCCTGTGGGGGGCCCACCATAAGCATACGGCGAAAATCGCATCCGATAAGGGAAGTTATGGCGGCTAATTTCTAACTTGCTAGGGAAGCGGTACCCAGGGCAGACGCCGCCACCAGGACAGTTTTGTTTGCGGCTCTTGCACTGCCGGCGGCGGCTGCACCGCAGGCTTCGGCTTCAGCTTTGGCTTTGGAGTCACGGCACAAGGCGTCACGGCTGTAGCGGTCGCGGTCGCAGCGGGCGCCAGAGAATACTTCGTCATCAGCATCATGCTCGGGACGTTCTCACCGCAGAGCAACAATTGCTCTGAGCACGCGGTGCTCATGACGACATCGAGGCCTAAGGGCGGTTGTTGAGACGCAGCCGGCGGTACCGACCTCGGCATCTTGGGCACTACCGACACGTTCGCCGCCGCGGCCGGGGCGGGTAGAATTTCCGCGGTGGCCAAAACTTCATCGGGTGGAAAATTGTCTGAACCGTTAGGTGCCGAGGCATGAGAGCAGATCTCTGCGGAGACGACAGCGGCAGCGAGAAATCCGAGGGTCTTGAGGACGCGCGAACTAACCGGAGACGGGAAATGTGCCTGGAGCAACTCAATAAATCTACGCCAGACCAATCGATCCACCGAGTCCGCACGTTTCGTCATGGCTCCTGATTCGAAACTTGGAAGTTTAAAATCTGATTAAAAACTGCGACCCTCGCCTTGGGGCGCGCGGCATGGCCAAAACCTATGCGGCGTGCTCTCCGACGAGCACCGGGATAAAATCTGAAATAGCAATATTCTCAACGCGCTTACTTGATCACGCGGCGCGGCAGAAACGGTGACAAAACGACAGGGGAGAATTGTCCATCTGGGGCGCGCCCGAGCCCAGAAATCGCTGCTGACGCAATCTCTTTATTCATTGGATCACATTCGAAATTGCGATGCTCATTCGAAATTTAAGTGCTTTATTGGTATCACGGCCGCCGAAGCCGCTTAACCTCCTCTAGCGCAAATGATAGCGGCAAGGCTGTATGTTGCCCGTGCAGCTCGTGCTTTGAGCATTCGGCAACACGAAAGATCATCGCGAGCCACGCGGCCCTCGGGGCCGTCGTGCAAGAGCCTGTTCGACTAATCTCCTGATGGCCTCGGATAAGGACGGCAAATCTGACTGTCTCCGGCGCCAATCATCTATAGCCAGACGCAGCTCTGGAGCTGCACGGAATCCAATCATGGGATCGCGTCCGGTAGCTGGGCGTCCCCGCTTTTTGGGTTTAGCCGTTATTGACATTTCGGTAAAATTGCTTTATCCAAAATAAGCGAGCCGAGAGGAAGCGTCAACTTCCTGCCCGGCTCTAACCCTCAACATGGAGGTAAGCCATGTTTCAGGCTGACGACAATCATACCACGACTCCGCCCAGCTCGCCCGCGTCGGCGGCTGTGTCCACATTATCTCCTAAACCGAAATACGCTGTTATCCGCAGCCAGGTGATGAAGCGTGCCTGGCAGCTAGCCAAGCTCAATCGCGGAAACGTCAACAACACAGGTCGCGAGCGCCTGGGCCAATACATGCGAATGGCATGGGACGAGGCCCGTCGCGGAGAGACCGAGAACTGGACGTTCCTTTCTCCCGAACACGAGGCGCGGTGCCTCGTGCCCCAGCTTGTCACGCTTCAATACGACGACCGACGCACATCGGCGCATTACGCCCTAATGCAGTCGTTGCGCGACAGCATCAGCGCCCTCCGCGCCGACATCGGGGGCACGCTATGAAGCACCTCAGCCGCCGTTCTGTCACGACTGGCGCTCTTGCGGCCGTGACCATGATCCCCGCTGTGGGGCTCTCCGTTGGCGCTAAAGCAACCAATGCGGAAGTACCTGCGGAGGACGCCCAGTTGCGTCGTCTCTGGGCTGAGTACCTCGTCCAGCTTCGCCTTCTTAAAGACCGGGAGGTTGCCTGCAGCGCCGCTCGTGTGGAATTTGATGCGGAGTTTCCGCCGTGCCCCGAGGGCGTTCTGCCTGGACATCATTGGGACGCCTATGACTGGCTCTGGCGGAAGCACGGTCTGCACCGGCTCTATTCGGCGATGAACCGCGAGCACCGGAAGCTGATCAAAATCGCGAAGGCCATCCGAAAGACGAAGGCGGAAACGCTATTCGGCGTAGGCGTGAAGCTGAGCGTAAGTGAATGCTTCGAGGAGGCAGACGTTGTCGAGGCCGCTGAGGATGCCCGGCGGGCTAACCGGCTATGACTTCGTAGCCGCAACAGGTCCCTTGGTGGAGGTGCTGTCATGACCCACGTCAGCGCCATATCGGAGGTCGAGCGCACCGGCTACGAGCTCGTCAAATGTCGGAAGACTAAGGGCAAGCTCGCGACGATGCGGGACTATGCCAGGGTCGATTTCAAGCCAGGGAAAGGCAATGAGGACGGGAAGCTGATCCCTTCCGACGAGACATTGCTGAACTGCGGTGTCTCAGCACGCATGGCCAATGCTGTCATGTTGCAATCAAAAGAAGAATTGGTCGGCATGTTCGACGATCTTCCCATTGAAGTCCATCGACGAGATGATGGTTGGCCTGGTGCAGTCTGCGGAGGTGTTGAAAGCGACCATTATCATGCTTGAGACTGCCTATCTCCGGATGTTGTCGGCAGCCAGCGCACACGAGATTGCGGCATGAGCCTCGCCTCGGTCCAATGGGTGAGGCTTCGCTGTTGGCTTGCCAACCGGCTACTTGATCTCTCGTGGCTTGCTTGGTTCTTCATGGCGAAGGGCATCGCTGCGACACTTTGCCGAGGAGCGCGGGCGATAGTACCTGAGTCAAGATCGAGACGCCTCCAATGCATGTAGTACCCAAAGCAGGGCGTCGGCTTCGTCCGGCGTCCTTTTTGCTATGATTAGCTAGGGGCGAACTGGAAGCAAAATGTCCACATGTGGGAGGCATCTGATCGTCCTCACCCTGGCAGCTCTGACGCTCTCGGGTTGCATTAAAGGCAAGTCTCCAGCCGAAGCATTTGCGAAAGCGCAGCGGCGCAATTTGACGCCCGCAGAAAAAACGGCGCTCGCCAAGGTGCTACCTCAGACCCTCAAGGACCCGCGAAGCGCGCAGTTCAAGTGGATGCCGGTGATCCTGATCACGCGCAACGGAATCATCGATTATTGCGGGCTCGTGAACAGTCGCGGCTATGTGGGTCCGTTCTATGCGCAGCTCGTGGCGGGCCCAACGCTCTCGACCGGCGCAATTAAAGCGATCGATGACGGGAGCCCCGGATTAGCGACTAGCTTCTGTAACACGTACGGCTATACCAACCTCGCTCAAGCCGAATGAACCGCGCCGTCGCGGCAGGGAGGTCGGGCGGCTGGAGCAAAACAAAGCAAAGATTTTGCCGACTTATCGTATTGCTTGTGCCATCAACCGAAGTTAGCGTCCGATCCTCCTGATGTTGCCAGCCCTCGGTCGAGTCTCGGCTCGGCTGAGGGCCCTTTCAAGTTGGTCTTCCCTCAAAAAGTGCTAAGAACGCTTGGCCCCCCCAAAGCGCCAGGCGTTTTCTTTTTTGCCCCTTTACAGAACCACAAACCCGGCCCAAACGACGAGGCCGACAATTGCAAGGCCAACAACCGTTAGGAGGGTCCAAACGCCACCTTCATACTCGGCGAGAAGTTCGTCCCGCGACCGCTTATCCGGAGTTCTCGGGTTCATGGCGCAGGTAAATATGTGCCTTCGCAGTCAATTCAAGGTTGCTTACCTAGAATTCATGCGCCGCAGGGGGGCGTCGGCTTCGGCCGGCGCTTTTTCTGCGCCTCTAGCGACAGCAGTTCGGCGTCCTCACTTTTTGTTTCGGAGCGTTGCTAGAGCGGTCCTGGAAACGGTGAGTTACAAATCCGCGACCACGAAACTGCTCGAAAATGGTATGCGCTATACGTGATGGGCCGCTCCCATCACTTCTTCATTGGGATTGTTTGCGAGAAGCCCTGCCCCGCAACGGTGGGGCTTCTTCTTTTTCCGGAACCCTCGCACGGGCTGCCAGGTTTCGTGGATAAGAACCGGCTCCTTCTCAGCCCAGGTTTTCGCTGAAGGGTGTCGGCTTCAGGGGGATCACATGGACAGGACCACTCTTTTTGGGGGCGCGGTAATAGTTGGTCTCGCCTGCGTGGCTTTAGCAGCCATGATTGGTTCATACCCCCTGAAGATCCTGCATCGCGCGGCGGCTTCGGCCAGGCGCCAGGGCGCTAAACGATCCACCCGAGCTCACGGGCCTTGGCGTTGGCGAGCTTCCAAGCACGAGCAAGGAACTCCGCGTTAGTGAGCGGGACGCGACTATCATCCTTCGTCGGAAAGTTCTTGGCGAGAAGCTGAGGTGAGCGTGCCAGCTTGAAGTAGGTCACGGTGTAGCTCGTGCCCGGCAGGGTGACGGTGATCTCATATTCGCGTACCTCGACGTGAAGATCTGGGCGGCTCACTGGTCCCCCTTATCGCGCCTCAGCTTCACTCCCGGCGCATCGCCGTTGGTGAACTCGACGCCCTCAGCTTCGAGAGCGCGGCGCACGGCCGTGACGTTATCAGAGGAGCTTCGACCCGGCCCTATCGGGCCTTCCATCCTCTTGATCGTCGGAACGGAAAGACCAGACTGCTCAGCAAGTTCGTTCTGGCTCCATTGGATGAGGCCTCTCGCAGCCCTTATCTGCGCCGCCGTTATCATCCCTTTAGTATCTCCAATTATCCATTTAGGTGACGCAACTGATAGGATAATGCATTGTCCCTTTGGTGTCATTTAAAATATCAAAGGAGGACCGCATGGGCACTGCCGGCTTCCACACGCTTGCTGAAGATACCAAGAGGAAGCGCCGGAGGGTACTTGAGCGCTTTGCTGTTCAGCACGGCGCTAAGCTCGTCGCTCATCTCGAACGTCGCCACGTCCAAGATATGGTTAACGCCAAAAGCGAGACGCCCGGCTCGGCGCGAGTTCTTCCTTTCGAGCCTTAGATGCTCGCTTATGCCGTTGAGATAGGAATCCGAGCCGATAACCCGGCTGTTGGCATCAAGCGCCCCAGGCTGAGCAAAGAGGGATGGAAGACTTGGAGCGAAGCGGGATGTTGCGCGCTTCGAGGACAAGCACCCTGTCGGCACGAAGGCGCGCCTGGCGCTCGCTCTGTTGCTCTATACCGGGCAAAGAGTCAGCGATATGGCCCGCATGGGCCGTCAGCACGTTCACGACAGGCTCATCGACGTTCGACAACAGAAGACGGGCGCGGCGCTGAGCATCCCGATCCACCCCGAACTGCGGGCGATCATCGATTCTATGCCTGTCGACAACCTCAACTTCATGATGACGGCGACGGGCAAGCCCTTCACAGCCAACGGCTTCTGCCATTGGTTCTTTGATCGGTGTCGAGAGGCTGGCCTGCCGGCTGGCCCTGTCGGCTCATGGCCTGAGAAAGGCAATGTGCCGGCGGCTCGCCGAGGCTGGCTGCTCGGTTCCCCAGATCATGGCGATCAGCGGGCATCAGACCTTGAGTGAAGTGCAACGGTACACCAGGGCAGCCGAGCAATTCGCGAATGGCTCGGCAAGCGATGGAGGCCATAACGGAAACACAAGCTTACAAACCTGGTGATCGGTTTGTAGAAAAGGAGAAAAACACCAAATGAAACAACACCAAAAAACCCGAGTCAGCTTTCAAGAGGAAGCCTGCATCAGCGCCTCGACATGGGCGGCGGTAGAGCGCCCCAGGGCGTCGAGATCGTAGCCGCCCTCGAGCGTGGAGACGACTTTGCCCCCGGCATGCTTCTCGGCCGTCTCCAGCAACTTTTCCGTCACCCAGGCGAAATCGGCCTCCGTGAGCTCGATCTCCGCCAGCGGGTCGTCGCGATGGGCGTCGAACCCGGCGGAGATGAGCAGGATATCCGGCCCGAAATTGTGCAAACCCGGCAGGATGCGGCTGAGGAAAGCCTCGCGGAAATGCTCTCTGCCGTCGCCCGGCCTGAGGGGGGCATTGAAAATATTGCCGGCGCCCGTCTCGCTTAGGCTGCCGGTGCCGGGGAAGAGCGGCATCTGATGAGTTCGAGCCGTAGAACAACTCCTTGTCCGCCCAGAAGGCTGCCTGCGTGCCGTTGCCATGATGCACGTCGAAATCGACCACGGCGACGCGCTCGGCGCCATGCGCGGCGCGGGCGTGGACGGCGGCGATCGCCACATTGTTGAACAGGCAGAAGCCCATGGGCCGTGCCGGCTCGGAATGGTGTCCCGGCGGGCGCACAGCGCAAAAGGCGTTGTCGGCAGCGCCGGACATGACCTGATCGACCGCGTAGACCACGGCTCCGGTGGCTCGGAGCGCCGCCTCCCAGCTCCGCGGCGACATGATCGTGTCGGGGTCGAGCCAGATCAAGTCGTGCTTCGGCGTGGCGGCGCGGATCGCCTCG
This sequence comes from uncultured Alphaproteobacteria bacterium, assembly GCA_963804515.1. Taxonomy (GTDB): domain Bacteria; phylum Pseudomonadota; class Alphaproteobacteria; order Rhizobiales; family Methyloligellaceae; genus Methyloceanibacter. The sequence goes on from CAWDQR010000003.1 coordinate 468,598, forward strand.
ACATAGCGGGCAGGGTGCACCCGCTCGATCACGGCGAGATCGGCGAGCGGCGCCTGCTCTCGCTTCAGGCCGCTGAACGCACCGCCAGCCAGCGCCTCGTCGATAGCGCGCAAGCGGTCCGACCGCTCGGGGTGGCCCTGCCCGGTATCGTGCAGGAGGCAGGCTGGATGGGTGAGGAGGAGCGTCGGCATAGGCAAATTGCTTGGATGGGGGCGTGCAGCTTGACCCGTCAATGCTAACACGCGAAATGGAGCGACAATGTAAATTGAACAAGACCTTAGTGTTTAACCATGACGATCGTCGCTGCCACGCATGAGGCCATCGAGCGCGCCGCGCAAGCGCTGGCGCGCGGCGAGATCGTCGCCTTTCCGACCGAGACGGTTTATGGGCTCGGCGCCAATGCCCTCAACGCCTCCGCCGTGGCCAAAATCTTTGCCGCCAAGGCTCGTCCACGCTTCAACCCCCTGATCGTGCATGTGCCGGGTCCGGACGAGGCGGGACGCTATGCGGTGATCGGCGACACGGCGCGGACGCTGATGCAGGCCTTCTGGCCGGGCCCCTTGTCTCTCGTCCTCCCGCGACGTGCCGGCTCGGCCATCGCCGTTCTCACGAGCGCCGGTCTCGGCACCATCGCACTCCGTGCGCCGAGCCATCCAGTCGCGCGCGCGCTGCTCGAAGCCGCGAAGCTTCCCATCGCGGCGCCCAGCGCCAACCGCTCCGGTCGGATCAGCCCAACCACTGCCGCCCATGTCGAGGCCGAGCTCGGTAACCTCCCGGTCATGACCCTCGACGGCGGCTCTTGCTCTCTAGGGCTCGAGTCCACGGTGCTTGGTATCGAGGGTGATGAAGTCACCTTGCTTCGCCTTGGCGCCTTGCCGAGGGTGGCGATCGAGACGGTGCTGGGGCATCGGCTGGCTGCACCCGAGGCCGGAGCAGGTCTAATTTCCCCGGGGCAGCTTGCCACGCATTATGCACCGGGCACCCCGCTTCGCCTCGACGCGATCGATGCACGGGAAGGCGAGGCTTTGCTCGCCTTTGGCCCGGATGCGCTGGACTTCGAGGGGCCTATGATCAATCTCAGCCCGCGCGGCGACCTCGCCGAGGCGGCGGTGAATTTCTTCGCCGCACTCCGGGAGCTCGATGCGCGGGGGGCATCGTCAATCGCCGTGATGCCGATCCCGAGACATGGGCTTGGCGAGGCCATCAACGACCGTCTCGAGCGCGCTGCTTGCAGCGAGCTGCCGCTCGCCTCGGGCACGCACGCCCGATGACGCGCGACCGCGAGCCATTCGATCGTCCTGGCCAGGACACGCTAGACGCGCTGGTGCGCATCGTTGGCGAGGCGCAAGCGATCCGGGACGCGCACGCCATGACCCCGTACCTCGTCGAATGGCGGGACCGGTATTTCGGCAAGGCCGCGCTCGTGCTGAAGCCCGGGACGACAAGCGAGGTCGCCGCCATCCTCAAGCGCGCCAACGAGACCCGCACCTCCATCGTGCCGCAAGGGGGCAATACAGGTCTGGTCGGCGGGCAGATCCCCTTCGAGAGTGGTCACGAGGTAGTGGTCAGCTTGGAGCGCCTGATCCATGTCCGCGACATCGACCTCGGCGGTAACACCATGACGGTCGAAGCGGGGCTCGTGCTCGCCAACGCGCAAAGCGTGGCGGCCAGCGCCGGGCGGTTGTTTCCCTTGAGCCTCGCCTCCGAGGGAAGCTGCCAGATTGGCGGCGTGCTCGCCACCAACGCCGGCGGCATGGCCGTGCTCGCCTATGGCAGCGCGCGGGACCTGACGCTTGGCCTTGAAGTCGTGCTTGCCGATGGCAGCGTGTGGAACGGGCTCAAAGGCTTGCGCAAGGACAATAGCGGCTACGACCTCAAGGATCTGTTCGTTGGCTCCGAAGGCACCCTCGGCATCATCACCGCGGCGGTGCTCAAGCTCTTCCCCAAGCCCGTAGAGACGGTGACCGCTTTTGCCGGCCTGCCCCAGCTCGACGATGCGGTCGCCTTCTACTCCCGCGCATATAGCCGCGCCGGCCCGGCGCTGACGGCGTTCGAGCTCATGCCGCGCATCGGCCTTGATTTCGTGCTTCGTCATGCGGGTGAGGCCAGAGACCCGCTCGGCTCGCCCTATCCCTGGTACGTGCTGTTCGAACTTTCGAGCCCGCGTGAGGGAGATGCGCTACGGCGCCTCGGCGAGGCGGTGCTTGCCGCAGGGATCGAGGCGAAGGAGATCGACGATGCGGTGCTCGCCTCCTCGATTGCTCAAACTGGGGAGCTTTGGCGCTTGCGCGAGCTGATGAGTGAGGTGCAGCGCCACGAAGGCGGCAGCATCAAGCATGATGTGGCGGTTCCCGTGGCGCGCGTGCCTGAGTTCATCGCCCGTGCCGACCAGCTCGTCGAGCTGATGGTCCCGGGCGCCCGACCGGTGCCCTTCGGCCATCTCGGCGATGGCAACATCCACTACAATGTGAGCCAGCCGCCTTCCATGGATCGCGCCGTGTTCCTCGCCAATTGGGAGGCACTGAACGCTGCGGTGCACGAGATCGTGCTCGACCTCGGCGGCTCGATCAGCGCCGAGCACGGCATTGGCCGCCTGAAGCGCGACCTGTTGCCCCATGCCAAGCAGCCGATCGAGCTCGAGCTAATGCGGAAGATCAAGATAGCCTTCGACCCTAACGGCATCCTCAATCCCGGCAAGCTGCTTTAGGGGCCGAAGCCTGCCATGACCGAGGAACGCTGGAGCGAGGTCGACCGCTATATCGTCGACCATCTCGTGGCGACGGATCCGGTCCTGGATGCAGCGCTTGCGGCAAGCGCTTCGGCGGGCCTGCCGGCGATCAATGTCGCGCCCAATCAGGGCAAGCTGCTGATGTTGCTCGCGCAAGCGATGGGAGCGCGCCGCATCCTTGAGATCGGAACGCTTGGGGGCTACAGCACGATCTGGCTCGCCTGGGCGCTTCCTCCCGACGGGCGTCTGATCACGCTTGAGGCCAATCCCGATTACGCCAGGGTCGCTCGCGCCAATCTCGAACGCGCGCAGCTTACCGAGATCGTCGAGCTGCGGTTAGGACCCGCGCTCGAAACGCTGCCAAAGCTCGCGGCCGAGACCGCAGAGCCCTTCGACCTCGTCTTCATCGATGCCGACAAGCCAAGCACGCCTGACTATTTTCGATGGTCCCTGAAGCTCTCTCGCCGCGGCAGCTTGATCATCGTCGACAATGTCGTGCGCGAGGGGAGACTGGCTGACGCGAGCACCGACGCTCCGGCGGTGAGAGCCATGCGCCGCTTCTTCGAGATCGCAGCTGCCGAGCCGGGTGTGAGCATGACCGCGATCCAGACAGTCGGCAGCCAAGGCTATGACGGCTTTGCCGTCGCGCTCGTCACCGCCGATCCTGAGCCAGCCGGGAGCTAGAGCAGCTGCAGCTGGAGCGGCTCCTGCACGCCCGGCTCGTCGCGCCGGGAATCGTTGAGCTTCGGATGCATCTCGATCGCTTCGAGCAGGCCGTCGCGTGCCGGCTTCAATAGGTCGAGCGCCGCCTTGATTTCCGTCGCTTCGCAATCGAGCCAGGCATCGAAACTTGCCCGGTCGAGCACCGCCGGCATGCGGTCGTGCAGCGGCGTCACGGCGGCATTGGCGGCGCAAGTAATGATCGCGACCGTGTCGATCTCACCGCCGTCTCGGTCCCGCCAGCGCTCCCAAAGCGCAGCGAAGGCGATCAGTCCGCCCGTTCGCGGCCGCAGCAGGAAGGAGCGCCGTGCTCCTTTTAAGGCCTGACGGAAGGCAGGCTTCGCGGCGATGCCCTCGGCCCGCGCATTGATGAGGGGCGGGCCGGCCTTGGGATCCTTGACGAAGGCGGGCAGCAAGCCCCAACGCATCGGCCGGAAGCTGCGCTTGCGCCCCGGGTCGAGACACACCACGCCGATCTCTTGCGTCGGCGCGATATTGTAGTGCGCCGGGAAATTCGGGGTCTCCCGATAGGCGAAAAAGGCCCTGATCGCTTCGGGCGGAGAGGTGAGGCTGTAGCGCGAGCACATCGACGGGACCTAAACCCAGGTAACCCTTTGGCAATCATAGTCAGGCAACACTCGACCGGTAAGTGGGGTTGCCAATTAGCGTGTCAATGTTTGCCGACCCGCAGGAGCGCGACGACATGGGCCGGTCCGGACTCCGCGAGGATGTGAGCCGCCAGGACATCGTGGCGGCCTTCCGCTGGCCATGATCGGGCATTTCCGGTCCCATATTCCCGGCACCAACATCAAGGAGTCGACGCTGCTCGCGAGCGACTACCTCAACCATTTCCATGAGCTCGTCATGCTGCTCGAGGCCGTCTCCTCCGACCCCGAGGGCTTCGCCGACGATCTCCTGGGCTGGCGTCCGCTGACCTACGAGGAGCATTTCACGGCTTCCGGATTTCGCGACAAGAACCTCGCGATCGCCGCCTATCGCCGGGCGCCCACGCAGATCCGCGCGCGCTTCGACGAGTTGGTGGCGAAGCTCCATGGCGAGGCCGTCACGGTGATCGCCGAGATCGCCACCGAGCTTAAGAGCCGCCACCGGCGCCGCCTTCGCCAGGCTTGCGAGCAGGGGGTGGCGCGCTTGCGTATCCTGATCGAGGAGGCCAACACGATCGCCACGGGGGAGGCGATGCAAGATCGGGCCGATCCCTTTGCCGATCTCGGCGGCCAGGCCGCAGTCAACGCCCTGTTCAACGCGCGCTGATTAGCCAAGCGGGCAGGCGAGGGGCTAATCTGCTCCCGCTGTTATGGCTCAAATCTTCGCCTCCGACCCTTCCATCGCTCTACTTCGCTACGGGGCGAGCATCGCCGTGTTCAAGGATGGCGCCGTCTTGCTCGTGGAGCGTGCGCGGGCGCCCTGGCGCGGGCTGTGGAGCCTTCCCGGCGGGGGCATCGAGGCTGGTGAGCTGCCGGGTGAGGCGGCCCTCCGCGAGCTGAAGGAGGAGACAGGCATCAAGGCCGAGATCGCCGGTCTCCTCGATACCATCGAGATCGGCGCCATGGACGATGGCGGCAAAGCGCTGAGATACCGCCTCAGCGTCTTCTATGGGCGGCATCTGGAGGGGGAACCTTGCGCGGGCAGCGACGCGGCTTCGGCGCGATGGGTCGTGGTCGGCGATGTGGAGGCGCTCACCATGACCGAAGGCACAGCGGCGCTGGTCCGGCTTGCGGCGCGGCGGCTTGGCGCGGCCCGCGCCTAGCTTTCGCCGCCAAGACAGGTTAGTCAGGTCTCCATGAAACGCGCCGCGCCCCGACCAATCGCGCTCGGATTCGGGTTCTGCGTGCTCGCCGCGGGCGCGCTCGCTTGGGCGCCAGTTGCCGAGGCGCAGTACTTCTGGTCGCCATGGTTCCAGGAGCAGCCGCCCCGCCCGAAAGTGCGCCCGGCCAAGCCCGCGCCTGCCCCGGGCGACGACCTGCCGCCGATCGTCCCCAAAGAGAGCTCGGTGCCGCCTCCGCCGGACGATCGGCCCTATGACGCGAAGCTGCTGCGGCTCGCGGAGATCCTTGGCGCGGTTCATTATCTGCGCGAGCTCTGCGGCGCCCAGGAAGGCCAGCTTTGGCGCGATCAGATGCAGGAGATCCTCAAGAACGAGGGCTCCACGGCCGTCCGCCGGGCTAAGCTCGTGAATAGCTTCAATGACGGCTATCGCGGCTACCGGCGCACTTACCGCACCTGCACGTCGTCGGCCACGGTCGCCATCACCCGCTTCTCGACCGAGGGCGCCCAGATCGCCGTGGCTCTGGCGACGCCATCGCATTACGCAAGCCGCACGGCGCCCGATGCAACGGCGGCGACGCCGGGGAATGAGCAGACGGCCCCGGATGCCAAGAAGGACGAGACCAAAAAGGACGAGGGCGAAAAGGGTGAGGCTAACAGGGGGCCGGTCGACACAGGCGAAGCCAACAAGAGCGAAGCCAACACGGGCGCGGCCAAGGCCGGTCCGGACGAGGCGAACCGGCACGAAAGGCACAAGGTTAAGAAAGCGGCTAACCCGGCCGAAGCGCAGACTCCACCAGCCGACCAATTCCCCGGGATTAACCGTTAGTTCACCTTATTTCCCCTGGGCAACTCTCCCGTGTAAAGCTTTGGGCTGGATGCGCTACAGCCAAATTATGGGGGGAACGCGCGTTGCGCCCGGCCCGTCGAACATCGGAAGTCTCCGAGGACGACGCTCAGAAGCAAGCTGCTTTGAAATTCATCCTCGATGCGTGGGAAGAGGCGTTGCATGACGGCATCGAGCCGGAAATGCTGGCCAACGCGGCGCTGTTCGCCGCGCTCGCCGATCTCATATCCCATTATGGCGAGGACGCCGTGGCGAAGATGACCGGGGGCCTGTCCCGCCGCATCCACCATGGCGAGTTCACGCTGAGGCGCACGTCGCAATAGGGCTCGCCCTAACTCCAATGCAGCGCCAGCTCGTTGAGCGATAGCATCGCGCCAAAGGCGATCAACAGCGTCTCGGCCACGCGATTGATCAGCCTAAGGCGGCTCTCATTGAGCCGATGCCTGATCGTGGCGATCAGCTCGGAAAGCGCGAGCCACCACAGCAGGCTTCCGCCCATCACCGAGGCGACGAGCAGGAGCGCCTCGAGATAGGTATCGAGACCGCCGATGAGCAAGCTCAAGCCGCCGATCACCGCGACCATCCCGAGAATGGCGCCCGGGTTGCTGATGGTGAGAAAGAAGGTCTGCGGGATGATTCCGGTGTGCTCCCAGAGCCGGGAGTCTTGTCCCGGAGCGAGCACCAGCCTTGGACCTGTGAACAGCAGGCCCACGCCGAAGCCGATCGGCACGAGCCCACCCAGGAGCTGGATCGGGCCTGAATAGGCGATTAACAAATCCGAGATCGCCGTCATGCTGAAGGCGGCGATGGCCGCGAGCGACCCGTCGCCGAGGACGGCGCCCAGCCCTGCGGCGACACCCCCCAGAAGCCCTTGGTTACCCGCCCGCTGGATGCAAAGCACATTGACCGGCCCGATGGGCGCGGCTACGAGCACGCCGATGTCGATACCGGCGAGCACCAGCTGGATGCCGGACAGGACGATATGCGCTCCGGGCGGCAAGACCAGCATATTGCGGCGTGGCAATGCGGATGGGAGGGCACGTCGGCTCCGCGCTGAGCATTGAGCATAGAGAACGCGCCACCGCCTGCGTGCGAGAGTGGCCAAGCGCCTAAGGGAGGATCGATGAATCGTCGCACAAGATCAGCCATGGCGGTCTTCGCCGCATTGGTAGCTGGCACGGTGCTTATTGTCTACGCCTACCGGGCGGAGCGGAGCTCGGCGGACCTAGCCCAAGCAAGCAGCCAACGAAATGAGCTCCGCGCCGATCCCGGCGAGGGGCGGATGACGGCCGAGAACGAGACCACAAGCCCAAGGGACGAAGCCCCCAAGTCGGCGAGTGAAGCCGCCAAGCCCCAAGGCGAGGCCGCGCCACCCCAAAGCCAGCCGGCCAAGCCGGCGCAAGCCCCAGCTCCGCCAGTGGGGCCACCCCCAGAGGTGCTGTACGACCTCAACCGATTGCCGAAAGAAATCAAGCACACCCTCGAGGACATCGTCGTCGCGGCGCAAACCGGAAACATCGAGGAGATGCTTCCGGTGCTGCAAGAGAACGAGCTGCCGCCGATGCTGAGCGCCTCGGCCGTCAGCGACCCGATCGCCTTTTGGAAGAGGGCTTCCGCCGATGGCGAGGGGCGCGACGTGCTGGCCGCCATGCTGAACGTCTTCAGCTCGGGCTTCGTGCGCCAAGGCGAAGGCAAGAACGTGATGTATATCTGGCCCTACTTCGCCGAGATGGACCTCAAGACCCTGACGCCTGCCCAAGAGGTTGAGCTTTATCGCATCGTGTCCGCATCGCAGGCGCTTGCCATGAAGCAAAGCGGCAAATACACTTATTACCGCGCGGGCATCGGCTCGGACGGCGTCTGGCACTATTTCCTGCAATAGAGCTAGAGCGGCGCCTGGGGCGGAAATGCGTCGGCGAAGCGGACCGGCTCGCCGCACGCGGAGCCGAGCTCACCTTCCCACATGGCGACGCGCCCGCGCACGATCGTACCGGCGGGCCAGCCCCTCACTTTCCGGCCGGCAAACGGCGTCCAGCCGCATTTGCTGGCGATCCATGCATCCTCGATCACGTGCTCCGACTTGAGATCGACGATGGTGAGATCGGCATCATAGCCGACCGCGACCCGGCCCTTGCCGGCGATGCCGAATAGGCGCTGGGGTCCGGCGCTGGTCAGGTCCACGAAACGGGCAAGGCTTAAGCGTCCCTCGCTGACGTGGTCGAGCATGACCGGCACGAGCGTCTGCACGCCCGGCATGCCCGAGGGCGAGGCGGGATAGCTCTGGCTTTTCTCCTCGAGCGTATGCGGCGCGTGGTCGGAGCCCAGCACATCGACCACGCCTTGGGCGAGCCCCCACCATAAAGCCTCTTGATGGGAGGAATCGCGGAGCGGCGGGTTCATCTGCGCTTTCGTGCCGAGCGCCTGATAGACCTCGGGTGCGACGAGCGTGAGGTGCTGCGGTGTGACCTCGGTGCTTGCGAGGTCCTTGTGCAGAGCGAGCAGCTGCATCTCGGCAGCCGTCGACACATGTAGCACATGCACGCGCTTGCCTGCGGCGGAGGCGAGCCTCAGCAGCTTTGCGGTCGCCGCGAGCGCCGCCTCGGGGTCGCGCCACTCGCTGTGGCTAGCCGGCGCGCCCTCGCGCCGGAGCGAGGCGCGCTCGCGCAACCGCCCCTCATCCTCGGCGTGGAAGGTGGCGCGCCGCTCGATCAGGGCGAGAATGCGCGACAGCGTCTCCTCGTCGTCGACGAGCAGATCGCCGGTGGATGAGCCCATGAACACTTTGACACCCGCGGCGCCAGGCAGCCTTTCCAGCCGGGGAAGCTCCTCGACGTTCTCCCGCGTGGCGCCGACGAAGAAGGCGAAATCGCAATACATCCGCCCGCGCCCGCGCGCCACCTTGTCGGCGAGAGCCTCGGCGCTCACCGTGGCGGGCTTGGTGTTCGGCATCTCGAACACTGCGGTGACGCCGCCCAAGACCGCCGCGCGGCTGCCGGAGGCCAAATCCTCCTTATGCTCGAGGCCGGGCTCGCGGAAATGCACCTGGGTGTCGATCACGCCGGGAAGCACATGGAGGCCGGTTGCATCGAGGGTCTTGCCCCCGGCATTGGCGGCGAGGTTGCCGATCGCCGCGATGCGGCCGTCTCTCACGCCCAAATCGGCGAGACCCTCGCCGGCATGGTTGACGAGGGTGGCACCCTTGATGAGGAGATCGAAGGATTCGGCCAAGAGAGGGCTTTCGCTGGCGCTTGAAGACTAAACCCCGCTTAAATAAGTCTTGAACAGCTTGCAAGCGGAAGACCGGACCATGAGACAATGCAGCGTGGCGCTTCTTGCCGACCGCGGGGCCGTTCGCGTTTCAGGCGCGGGGGCGCGCGACTTTCTGCAAGGGCTGATCACCAACGACATCGAGAAGGCGCAAGGCGAGGCCGCGATCCATGCCGGTCTGCTCACGCCGCAAGGGAAGATTCTCTTCGACTTCTTCGTGTTGCCCATCGCGGGCGGATTTCTGCTCGACGCGCCAAAGGCGAAGGCAGCCGAGCTGGTGCAGCGGCTCGCCTTCTACCGCTTGCGCGCCCAAGTCGAGATCGCGCAGGAGCCGTCGCTCATTGTGGCGGCGGCGTGGGACGCACCGCCGCGCCTCCCGAAGGGCGTTATCGCCTATACCGACCCCCGCCTTCCCGCGCTCGGAGTTCGCATCCTGCTTCCCGCGAAAGCAAGCCTCGCCGAGCTTGGTTGCGCGCTTGCCATCGAAGCCGATTATCATTCAAGGCGGATATCGCTCGGCGTGCCCGAGGGCGGACGCGACTATGCTTACGGCGACACCTTTCCCCATGAGGCGCTGTTCGACCAGTTCGCCGGCGTCGACTTCAAGAAAGGCTGCTTTGTGGGCCAAGAGGTTGTGTCGCGCATGGAGCATCGCGGCACGGCGCGGAAACGCATCGTCGGCATCGAAGGGGAGGGGCCGTTGCCCGCCTCTGGCAGCGAGATCACCGCAGGAGGCAACGCGATCGGAACGCTCGGATCGGTCTGCGGCGCCTCCGGGCTCGCGCTTCTGCGCCTCGACCGCGCCGAGGAGGCGCTTGCGGCAGGGCTTCCGTTGCGCGTGGGCGAGGTGGCGGTCGCTTTGCGCAAACCCGCCTGGGCGCATTTCCCGATCCCGGCGCCGGTCTCGCCGTGAGCCGCGCCGAGCTGAAGCGTTGCCCCTGGGCCGAGTCGGACCCGCTTTATATCGCTTATCACGACCAGGAATGGGGCGTGCCCAAGACCGACGCCAGAGCGCTGTTCGAGAAGCTCGTGTTGGAAGGCTTCCAGGCCGGTCTCTCCTGGATCACCATCCTGCGCAAGCGCGAAGCCTTCCGCGCCGCCTTCGATAATTTCGATGCAACAGCGATGGCGCAATACGGGCCAAGCAAGATCGCGAGCCTGCTAAAAGATGCGGGCATCGTCCGTCATCGCAGCAAGATCGAGGCCGCGATCGGGAACGCCCGCGCCTTTCTCGAGCTCGAATCGGGACCTGGCTTCAGCCAATTCCTGTGGGGCTTCGCCGAGGACAAGCCGAAACAGAACTGCTATGCGAGCATGGCCGACATTCCGGCTGAGACGCCGGAGAGCCGCGCGCTTGCCAAGGCGCTAAAAGCCCGGGGCTTCCGCTTCTGCGGACCGACCACGTTGCACGCCTTCATGCAGAGCATCGGCATGGTCAACGATCATTTGCTCAGCTGCTACCGTCACGCGGCTTGCGCCAAGCTCGGCGGGGTTCAGCCCCTGCCGCGGGGATCCATGCTGCGAGGATAGGTCCGTTCCTCTTGGATCCTCCCATCCCGCTTTCTGATCCTGACCGAGCCCATGCCGCCGACGGCCTTTTCCAGGACACCGCCTTTGGTCGCATCGGCTTTGTTCGCAAACCGCTTGACCACGTCTCCCGAGCCCTCGTGCTTGAGCTCCCACTTCTTCTTCTGCTCGTTGTGCGAAAGTGTAAATCTAGGCAGCTTTGCCATGCGAATCTCCCAAAGGCCAGAGTTGGTTGGCCTGTACTGGAGCAAGAATCGGCTAATGAATGGCATTATGCATCGATTTCGTCCATGTTTTCCTAATGTGCTTGCACAGCTATCAACTATCCCGAGGTTGCTCCTCGCGAGTCCTGCATGGGGACTGGGTGAGCCATGCATAGCGTTGCCGCCGAAGCTGGCGCGCGCGCTTGGCAGCGCATGCTGAGCGGAAGGCGGCTCGACCTGCTCGATCCTTCGCCGCTCGACATCGAGATCGAGGACATCGCCCATGGGCTCGCCCGCGTCGCCCGCTGGAACGGCCAGACGCTTGGGGCGCATGCCTTCTCGGTGGCGGAGCACTGCCTTCTGGTCGAGACCATTGCGGGCGCGCTGTCGCCCAACCTCGACCGCGGTTTCAGGCTTGCCGCCTTGATCCACGATGCGCCGGAATATGTGATCGGCGACTTGATCAGCCCGTTCAAGGCGGCGCTGTCCCTCGACTACAAGGCCTTCGAGGCGAGGCTGCTCGCCGCCATTCATGTCCGCTTCGGACTGCCCGGCCTGCTCCCGGCCGAAAACAGCAAGTTGATCAAGCGCGCCGACAAGATCGCGGCCTATTATGAGGCGACCGCCCTCGCTGGCTTTTCGGTCGAGGAGGCGCGGCGCTTCTTCGGCCAGCCGCGCGGGCTGAAGCCGGGCTTGGTGTCGAGGCTCTCGCACCCCACGCCGCGCCCCGCGGCTGAGGGGGAGGCGAGGTTCCTCAAGCGCTTCTATGAGCTTGCACCATGACGCGCCCGTTGCCGAATACCGGCTCACCGAGGGAAGGACGAACGGCGACCCTGATTTCGTCAAGAGACTCGCCTAGAGTGCCGCGCATCATGCCGAAAGAGACCATCTATGTCGCGCCGCTGAGCCTGGTCGAGACTACGATTGCCGACGCGAGCGTGAGCCATCTCGTGACGCTGATCAACGGCGAGACGCCGGTTCCCACCCCGCCCTCGATCGAGCCCGACCGGCATTTGCGGCTTGCCATGAACGACATCTGCGAGCCCGCGGCCGGCCTCGTGCTGCCTTGCCAGGAGCATGTCACCGATCTCGTCCAATTCGCGCTCGATTGGGACCGCAAGGCGCCGCTGCTGATCCATTGCTGGGCCGGCATCAGCCGATCGACCGCAGCGGCCTTCATCTCCCTCTGTGCGCTCAACCCCGAGGCCGACGAGTTGGACCTCGCCTGGGCCCTACGGCAGGCCTCCCCCACCGCCTATCCCAACCGGCGGCTGGTGGCGCTCGGTGATGAGGCGCTTGCCCGCTCCGGGCGCATGATCGCGGCGGTCGAGAAGATCGGCCGCGGGGAGATTGCCGAGGAGGGGCAGGTATTCGCTTTGTCTGCCCTGCTTGCGGCGTGATCCCATGCCCGAGCCGATCCGCGCCGCAGAGACCGTTGGCGAGACCCAGGTCGAGCTTGGGCTGAATGCCGCGATCGTCAGCGTCCGCGAGCAGCAGCCGCAAATCCTTGTCGTGCGCCCCGGGACGCTAGGGTCCGGCGAATGGGACACGCTTCCCTTCGGCCCATTCTCGCCTCGCGCCCACCGCACGCTTGAGATCGGTCTCCGCGCCTGGGTGAAGCGGCAGACCGGGCTTGACCTGGGTTATGTCGAGCAGCTCTATACGTTCGGCGACCGGGGCCGTCATGCCGAGCCCGGCGACATGGTCTCGCACATTCTGTCGGTGGGCTATCTCGCTCTCACCCGCGGCTCGGACGAGGAGCTGCTCGGATCGCATTGGTCGCCCTGGTACGCCTATCTCCCCTGGGAGGATTGGCGGCATGGCAAGCCGGAGATTCTGGCGCGCGAGATCGAGCCGCGGTTAAAAGCCTGGGCTGAGCGGGCACCCTTACCTGACGAGCCGGCACGGCCGCTCCGGCGCGCCGAACGGCTGAAAGTAGGCTTCGGCATCGGCGCCGGCTTCGACGAGGAGAAGGTGCTGGAGCGCTATGAGCTGCTCTATGAGGCGGGGCTTGTCACCGAAGCGGGGCGCGACGGCCGGGCGGCCGCGGGTCAGTGGGCAGACCTGCCGGAGCTTGGCCGCCCGATGGCCTTCGATCACCGCCGCATCCTCGCCACGGCCATGGGACGCTTACGCGGCAAGCTCAAATACCGGCCCGTGGTTTTCGAGCTGATGCCACCCGAATTCACCCTGTTTGCGCTGCAAAAGACGGTGGAAGCCATCTCCGGCACGCTGTTGCACAAGCAGAACTTCCGGCGTCTGGTCGAGCAGGGCGGCCTTGTCGAGTTCACCGGCAATGTCTCAACCGAGACCGGCGGCCGCCCCGCGAAGCTTTATCGATTCCGCCGCGAGGTGGTGCTGGAGCGTCCGGCGCCCGGCTTGCGGGTGAAGGCCAGCCGCGCTTAGGGGCCCCGCGATGAGCCTTCCGGCCTTGATGCGAAAGGCGTTGTCATTCCCACAACGAAGAATTTGGGGAGCGGAGGAGCCAGGAAGATTTGGTGATTTGGAATCATTTTTTGGCTCATCGCTTGTCTTTTTGGATGCCCCGGACTATATAGGGTATGTAGTTTGGATGATGTTCATTCAAATGATATTGGCTTTATTTTGAGGCCGCCTTGGGGTGGCTTCGATTGCCGTTCGTACCGTGCCGTGATCCGCCGTGACAGGCTAGGGTTTGAAGCCATGACAATATTCGATTACACCGCAGAGGCCGAGCTGTTTCCCGCCAGGAATTGGCGATCCAAATCCCGTGGCGTTGGCTATAAGCGCTTCACGGTGGCCGCGGAAGCAATTCGCTTTGCGATCGAGGAGCTTCCGCCTGAGTTTCTCTTGGGCGCCTATCTCGAGGTGGAGGAGGAGAGATTCGACGGCAGTGGGATCCGCCGCCTGTATGAGAGCGGCGACTATCCGCTGCCGCGTCGCGCGGCGAGCCCTGACCCCGCGCGGAAGGCTGGGTGAGCGGTCCTTTCATGCAGACCTACGTCGCAGAGATTGATGGACGGGCGATCTTTGCCTTTCGCTCGGTTGATGATTCCTGTGCCCAAGCCTGGCTCGACGTGCATGGCCTGATGCGCCGTACCCTTGAGCGGCTCCAGAGCGGCGGATCGGCGGTATGGGATGGGCAGGCGGAAATTACTGCCCGCAAGGCGACCTCGGGTAAATCGACAACCTGGAAGCGATCGAGCGACCGGGCTGCCAATGGCGAGCCCATCGAGGAGCCGGACAATGTTACGGTTTGGCTGATCCCCACCCCCGAGCAACCCCAGACCCCCCAAGCCGGCTGAATTCGCTCCGAGGAAGCACGGCACGAATAGCGAAGCCGTCCTCGGCTTGAGACGGCAGTTCCCTTTAGCTCGAACGTCGTTTGCGCGGCGCCTTGGCCCCGCAGCGCGGCTGGTCTGCGCCTTACTCATCGGCCGGCCGTGGCCCATCGTCGCCTATGTCAAGCTCACCAACGGGGATGGCGCTGGCGGGCTGATTCGGACGATCGGAAGCCGGTCGAGGCCTTGCGAGCGCTTTCCGCCTTGGGAAGGGATACGCGCGGGGCCACGAAGGTGGCATCGCCGCCGCGGACTTTTGGGCCTAAGCTGCGTTCCGCACCTGAAACTCAGCCTCCCGGGGAAAATGCCTCGCATTGATGCAATACGGGCTCGATGCCTACCCGCGCGAACTGGGTGGCTTCGGCACGCGCGTTGCCGGGAGTGGCGGCGCTGATGCTCATCCAACCAGGCTCGGCGGCGGACTGCGCGATCGACACCGAGGCCGGGCGGATCAAGGTCGAAACCGTTGTGGAAGGGCTCACTCATCCCTGGGGGCTCGCCTTTCTGCCCGACGGTCGGATGCTGGTGACGGAACGTCCGGGGCGCCTCCGCATCGTGTCGAGCGCCGGGGCGATCTCGGAGCCGCTTTCCGGCATTCCGGAGGTCTATGCCGTGGGCCAGGGCGGATTGCTCGACGTGGCGCTCGACCCCGACTTCACGTCGAACCGCCGCGTTTATGTCGCCTATTCGGAGCCCGGCGGTGCCGGTGCTTCGACCGCAGTGGCGCGGGCGACGCTAACGGACGACTGTCTCAAGGACGTCATCTTCCGCCGGGTCCCGAAAGTGGATGGCGGCGCCCATTTCGGCGGACGCCTCGCCTTCAGTCCAGACGGCAAGCTGTTCATCACGCTTGGCGAGCGCTTCAAATTCGATCCCGCGCAAGATCTCTCAACCCATCTCGGCAAGATCGTGCGCATCAATCCGGACGGTTCGGTGCCGGAGGACAACCCCTTTCTCGGGCAGAAGGATGCCCAGCCCGAGATCTGGTCCTATGGTCATCGCAATGTGCAAGGTGCGGCCATTCATCCCAAGACGGGCGAGCTCTGGGTGAGCGAATTTGGCCCCATGGGTGGCGACGAGCTCAACATCCCGAAAGCCGGATTGAATTATGGCTGGCCCGTGGTGAGCTGGGGCAGGCACTATGACGGCCGCCCGATCCCCAATCCGACGACCCACCCCGAATTTGTCGATGCGATCGATCACTGGACTCCTATGATCTCGCCTTCCGGCATGACCTTCTATACCGGCGACGCGATCCCCGGCTGGCGCGACAATCTGCTGATCGGCGGCTTGTCCTCGCAGGCCATCATTCGCCTGACCCTGGACGGGGAGACGGTCAGGGCCGAGGAGCGGATTCCCATGGGCGCGCGCATTCGCGACATGGTGCAGGCGCCGGATGGCTCCATCTATGCCTTGACCGACGAGGACGACGGCAAGATCCTGCGGGTCACACTCGAAAATCCGCCCAAATGACGCGCGAGGTCTAGGACCCGGGCCATACAAATCCCCTTTAGCGGGCTGAGGCGGGCGAGCGCATGCAGTAGGAATGGAGGAACGGCAGTCACGAGTCCCGCTTCGCCACATAAGCGGCTCATCGCTCTGACGGGCGCCACGGGCTTCATCGGGCAGCATCTGTTGCGGGAGCTGCCCAAGCGTGGCTACCGGCTACGCGTCCTGCTGCGCCGGCCGGCGCCCATGCCGCTCGACTGTGCCAGCGCTTTGATCGGCGATATCGCACGGCCGCACAACATGTCGGAGGCACTTGCCGAGGTCGACGCGGTGATCCACTCCGCCGGCGTCGCGCAGTCCATGTCCGGCCTGCCCGAGGACGATTATCGCCTGCTCAACACCGAGGCTACCATCAAGCTTGCCCGCGCGGCGGAACGGGCTGGCGTGAGGCGCTTCGTCTTTCTGTCCTCGATCCGGGCGCAAGCCGGGCCCACCGCCGACACGGTGCTGACCGAGGCGCTGGAGCCCACGCCCACCGACGCCTATGGCCGGTCCAAGCTCGCGGCGGAGCGGGGGCTCGCCGAGATCGATCTCGACTGGGTCGCACTTCGGCTCGTTCTGGTCTATGGGCCCGGCATGCAGGGCAATATGGCGCGGCTTGCCGAGCTTGCGCGCTCGCCCTATCCGCTGCCGCTTGGCGCAATCAAAGCGCGGCGCTCGCTGCTCTCGCTCGACAATTTGGTGGAGGCTGTCGCAAGCGTTCTCGACGCACCGGCCGAGCTCAAGCGTCCCTTCATCGTCGCCGATCCTGAGCCCCTGAGCATCGGGGAGATGATCGCGGCGATGCGCTTGGGTCTCGGTCGGCGGCCTGCGGTCTTCCCGGTGCCGGGCCCGCTTCTCGCAGCAGCGATGCAGGCGTTGGGACACGCCGGGACCTATCGGCTTTTCTCGGGCTCTCTCGTCGCGGACAGCTCGGCGCTCGCCCAAGTCGATTGGGCTCCCGTCAGCGGCGCGCAAGCGGCTCTCGCCGCGCTCATGCGTGACGGAGATCACGGAACGCTGAGACCAAGCACCAGCGAGAGCGCGGTATCAGGGAGCGCGCATTGACGGGGATGGGGGGGCTTCTCGACCGCTTCATCGCCGCGAGGTCCTGCAAGGCGCCGTGGCCCTCGCCATGCTATCGAATATTGCGGGCGCGTCGCGAGCGGAAGGCGCGCCTGGGGAGACCATCGGGCTTAATCTCGCCAGGGGCAGGAAGGCATGGCCAGGGACATCGTGATGCTGCATGGCGCGTCCGCCGGCGGCTGGTGCTTCGACAGGTTTCGCGGCGTCTTCGAAAGCTTGGGCTGGACTTGCTATACGCCGGACCTGATTGGTCATGGCCGGGACGCCGTTGATGCGGACACCAAGCTCGTCGGCGTCGGAATGGCCGACTATCGCGCCGAGCTCGCGAAATTTCTGCAGACGCTATCCGCGCCGCCGGTGCTGCTCGGCCATTCCATGGGGGCGGTGCTCGCCCAACAGCTCGCGGAGTCGGGAATGGCCCGCGCTCTGGTCCTGGTCAGCCCGGCGCCGCGCGCAGGCATCCTGCCGGCAACGGACAGCGAGAGACAGCTCGACCAAGATTTGATGACGATCGCGTCCTTCTGGACGACGGTCATTCATCCAGACTTTAACCTAGCCTGCGTCTACTCGCTCAATCGCGTGCCGCGCGAGCAGCAGCGGAGCGTCTTCGACCGCTTCGGCCCGGAATCCGGCCGGGCGTATTTCGAGCTCTTCTTCTGGATGTTCGACAAGACGAGGGCGACGGCGGTCGATATCGATGCAATTCGCTGCCCCGTGCTCTGCCTTTCCGGCACCGACGACAAGCTCGTCTCGCTGGCGACCGCCCGAGCGACGGCTGCGCCATACCGGCAGGCGAAATTCTGGGAGGAGCCCGGCCACGGACACATGCTCCCCGTCGAGCCGGGCGCGGAGGATATTGCGCGCCGCATTGCCGACTGGATTCCGGCTTAAGCCGTGCTCCCCTTGCGCAGGGACGTCTTTTGCGGTCGACTAGCCCCCCTCTCCGACAAGACCAATTCCCGAACGACATTTGCGCCTAGCGATGTGAGCGACATCATTGTCATGCAGCCGATCATCTCCATCTCCAATCTCTCCAAGACCTATGCCTCCGGTTACGAGGCCCTGAGAAAGGTCGATCTCGAGATCCGCCCTGGAGAGATTTTCGCGCTGCTCGGGCCGAACGGCGCCGGCAAGACGACGCTGATCAACATCGTCTGCGGCATCGTCACCCCATCCGCAGGCAAGGTGACGGTGGGCGGTCACGACATCATCACCGGTTACCGCGCCACACGGTCGATGATCGGGCTTGTGCCGCAGGAGCTGACCACCGATGCCTTCGAGACCGTCTGGGCGACCGTGTCCTTCAGCCGCGGCCTGTTCGGCAAGCGGGAGAACCCCAAGCATATCGAGAAGGTGCTGAAAGAGCTCACTTTGTGGGACCGACGGGACAGCAAGATCATGACGCTGTCCGGCGGCATGAAGCGCCGGGTGCTGATCGCCAAGGCGCTCTCGCATGAGCCCCAAGTCCTCTTCCTCGACGAGCCGACGGCCGGAGTCGACGTCGAGCTCCGCCAAGACATGTGGCAGGTGGTGCGATCCTTGCGCGCCTCGGGCGTGACCATCATCCTCACCACCCACTATATCGAGGAGGCCGAGGACATGGCCGACCGGATCGGCGTGATCTCTAAGGGCGAGATCATTCTCATCGAGGAAAAGGTCGAGCTCATGCACAAGCTCGGCAAGAAGCAATTGACGCTTGAGCTGCACCAGCCGCTCGACGCCCTACCGGCCGAGCTTGCTCGGCACAATCTGGCGCTCATAGCCGACGGTCACGAGCTGGTCTACACCTATGACTCTCAAGGCGAGCGCACCGGCATTACCGGTTTGCTCCAGGATCTCACGCAAGCCGGGGTCA
This sequence comes from uncultured Alphaproteobacteria bacterium, assembly GCA_963804515.1. GTDB lineage: Bacteria > Pseudomonadota > Alphaproteobacteria > Rhizobiales > Methyloligellaceae > Methyloceanibacter. The sequence continues at coordinate 487,424 of CAWDQR010000003.1, forward strand.
GGTTCAAGGACCTCCACACCACGCAAAGCTCCTTGGAAGATATCTTCGTCGATCTGGTGAGGCAGCGTCGGTGAACCTCCCCGCCATCCGCGCAATTTACACTTTCGAGATGGCCCGCTGGCGGCGCACGCTCTGGCAAAGCCTCGTGTCGCCGGTGGTCTCGACGTCGCTCTATTTCGTGGTGTTCGGCGCCGCCATCGGCTCGCACATCACCGAAATGGAGGGGGTCACCTACGGCGGCTTCATCGTCCCCGGACTGATCATGCTGATGCTTCTGACCCAAAGTGTCATGAACGCATCCTTCGGTATTTACTTCCCGAGATTCGCGGGCACCATCTATGAGCTCCTGTCGGCGCCAATCTCCTATCTCGAGATCGTCATTGGCTATGTCGGCGCGGCGGCCACGAAATCGATCATCTTGGGCCTGATCATTCTCGTCACCGCCGGGCTATTCGTGCCGTTGCAGATCGAGCATCCGCTGTGGATGCTCGCCTTCCTGGTGCTGACCGCCGTGACCTTCAGCCTGTTCGGCTTCATTCTGGGCATTTGGGCGGACGGTTTCGAGAAGCTGCAGATCGTGCCGCTGCTCGTGATCACGCCGCTGACCTTCCTGGGCGGCAGCTTCTATTCGATCAAGGTCTTGCCGCTCTTCTGGCAGAAGGTGACGCTGTTCAATCCGGTGGTCTATCTGATCAGCGGCTTCCGCTGGGCGTTTTTTGGCATCGCCGATGTGAGCGTAGGGATTAGCCTCGCCATGACCGCGCTGTTCCTGGCGCTGTGCCTCGCGGCCGTGTGGTGGATTTTCAAGACCGGCTACCGGCTGAAAAGCTAGTGCCTCGGTCATTGCCTTCGGGTGATGAGATCTGGTCGTGAGGCAGGGGCACCGCCGCGCCATGATTCTCTGCGTTAATGTAAACCGACAACCTTGAGGTTATCTCCAATGGATGAGGCGACGATCGACCGTGCCGCCATGGGGCGCCTGGCGAAAGCGCTGGATTTCATCTGCGGTGCCGATCATCCGACCACGGTTGCGCTCAGGGCGGCCGCCGAGAGCGGCTCGGCCCGGGACATCAAGACCGCCCGCGCGGCGTTTCTGAGGTTGAAGCCGAGCGATCGCCGGGCCGCCTTGGCCATGCTCGAGGGCTAATCCGTTTTCGCGCAACGGTTTTTGACCAACGGGCAGGGGGGTGGCGGATCGCCACAGCAAATCCCCTCTCTTCACAATCTCGCCAATGCCCCTTTGAACGACCCTGCCGATCCGCTATACTCCAACTGAGAATAGCTGAGCAGGTGAGGGGGGCCGGCCTTGTGCCGGATGTTTTAACGACCAATATATACTCACGATGAGCATTATCGGCCGGAACACGGGAGATGGCAATGACGACGACACAGGCCTCGGCCGCAACGAGCGGCAGGAAGCTCAAGTCGGCACGGGAGCTACAGCCCACCGTGCTGCCCGACCTTACCTACACCCCGGAAATAGCGAGGGAGACGGCGCATCTCTACGAGCGGGTCGCGCGCGTAATCCCGCCCATCGAGTGGCCGGGCTTCGCCCCCTACATCAAGGCCATCAACGAGCTGAAGCGGTCGCGCAACGCCGTGGTGCTCGCCCATAATTACATGACGCCGGAGATCTTCCACTGCGTCGCCGATGTCGTCGGCGATTCGCTGCAGCTCGCCCGGGAGGTAGCCAAGAGTGACGCTGACGTGATCGTGCAGGGCGGCGTGCATTTCATGGCCGAGACCTCCAAGCTGCTCAACCCCGACAAGATGGTGCTGATCCCGGACTCCAGAGCCGACTGCTCGCTTGCCGCCTCCATCACCGGGGGCGACGTGCGGGCCTTGCGCGAGGCCTATCCGGGCGTGCCCGTGGTGACTTACGTCAACACCTCGGCCGAGGTGAAGGCCGAGTCGGACATCTGCTGCACCTCCTCCAATGCCGTGCGCGTGGTGGAGTCACTCGGCGCGAAGCGCGTCATCATGATCCCCGACGAATATCTCGCAAAATGGGTGGCGACCCAGACGTGCGTCGAGATCATCACCTGGAAGGGCCATTGCGAGGTGCATGAGCGCTTCACCGGGAAGGAGCTTCGCGCCTATCGGGACGCCGACCCTGGCGTGAAGATCATTGCCCACCCGGAATGCGCGCCCGACGTGATCGCCGAGGCCGATTTCACCGGCTCGACCAGCGGCATGATCAAATGGGTGAAGGACCATCAGCCGAGCAAGGTGCTGCTCGTGACCGAATGCTCGATGAGCGACAATGTCGCGGTCGAGGCACTGAATGTCGACTTCGTGCGGCCCTGCAATCTTTGCCCGCATATGAAACGGATCACGCTGCCGAAAATTCTGGAATCGCTCGTCTTTCTCAAGGAGGAGGTGATGGTGCCAGCGCATGTCGCCGAGCGGGCGCGCGCCGCGGTCGAGCGCATGATCAATCTCAGCCACTAAGCAATCGCGGGGCGCGTTCCATGACCAAGTCCAACAGGCCTGCCCCCGCGAGGTCGACGCTTCCGGCGCCGGGCGGCGTGGTGATTGTCGGTGCGGGCCTTGCTGGCCTCTTCACTGCGCTCAAGCTTGCGCCCATGCCCGTCACGGTGGTTTCTTCAGCGCCCATCGGCCAAGGCGGTTCCAGTATCTGGGCGCAGGGCGGCATCGCTGCGGCGCTTGCCGAAGGCGACAGCCCGGAGGCTCATGCCGTCGACACCGTCCGCGGCGGCGCGGGCATCGTCGATGCCGAAATCGCGCTCATCATGGTGCGCGAGGCGCGCGACCGGGTCGAGGATTTGCTCCGCTACGGCGTGCCCTTCGACAAGGACCTCGAAGGTCATCTCGATCTTGGGCGCGAGGCGGCCCATGGCAGCCGCCGCATCCTCCACGTGAAGGGTGACACAGCAGGTCACGCCATCATGGCGGCGCTGACCGCGGCGGCGCGGGCCACGCCGTCGATCCACGTGCTGGAAGGTTGGGCTGCGCGCGATCTCGTTATGCGTGACGGACACGTTGACGGCATTGAGGTTGCGCGCCTCCACACCGATCCGTTCACGCCAGGTCTGGTGCTGGAGGCATCCGCAGTGGTGCTGGCCACCGGCGGGTCGGGTCAGCTCTACGCCATCACCACCAATCCGCGCGAATCCCGCGGCGAAGGCATCGCTATTGCCGCTCGTGCCGGCGCGGCCATAGCCGATGCGGAGTTTGTGCAATACCATCCGACGGCGATGAATATCGGCCGCGATCCGGCTCCGCTCGCCACTGAGGCGCTTCGCGGCGAAGGCGCGTTTCTGATCAATGGCAAGGGCGAGCGCTTCATGCGTGCACTCCACCCGGCTGCGGAGCTGGGCCGCCGCGATATTGTCGCCCTTGGCGTCTATCGCGAGGTGATGAGCGGAAGTGGCGCCTTCCTCGATTGCCGCAAGCTCGGACCCGATTTGCCCTCCCACTTCCCCACGGTCTTTGCCATCTGCCAGTCGGTGGGGCTCGATCCGAGGCGTGACCCGATCCCGGTCGCCCCCGCGGCCCACTACCATATGGGCGGCGTGCTGACCGACGCGAATGGCCGCAGCACGGTCGATGGGCTTTGGGCCTGCGGCGAGGTGGCCTCCACCGGGGCCCATGGAGCAAACCGACTTGCCTCCAATTCGCTGCTCGAGGCGGTGGTGTTCGGCGCCCGCGTCGCGCGCGACATCGCTCAGACCGTCGAAACGGCCAAGTCCGAAACGCCGGAGCTGCAGGAGGCGTCTCTTGTGGCGCCGGCCGAGGAACCCAATTCGCAGGCCGTGCAAATGCTCCGCCGCACCATGACGGCCAAGGTCGGCGTCATTCGCGACGAGAAGTCGCTGACGGCGGCGCTTGGCGTGATTGCTGGTCTCGAGCAAAGCGCGGCACCCAGCGGGCGGCTCGGCAATATGCTGACCGCCGCGAAACTGATCACCACCGCCGCGTTGATGCGGAAGGAGAGCCGTGGCGCCCATTTGCGCAGCGACTATCCGGACGCGGATCCAAAGCTCGCGCGCCGCAGCTTCTTGACCTTAGCTGAGGCGGTGGCGAGAGCCAGCGAGGTTGATGCACGCGGCCGAGCCCCGAGATGGGCTGCGCCCCTGCATGCATGACGGACGATTGGCGCAAGCACGAATTGCCTCCGTTTCTCGTCGAGCGCGCCGTCGCCGCGGCGCTTGAGGAGGATCTCGGTCAAGCCGGCGACATCACCACCGACCCTATCATCGCCGCGGATTCGAGCGCCGAAGCCGAGATCGTGGCGCGCAAAGCCGGCGTGATCGCCGGGCTCGAGCTTGCCGCGGCAAGCTTCCAGGCGCTCGACCCGCAGGCGCAATGGAGCGGCTTCGTCCTGGACGGCGCCAAGGTCGCGGCAGGGGCGCGGATCGCGAGGGTCCACGCCAAGACGCGCGCGCTTCTGTCCGCCGAACGGGTCGCGCTCAACTTTCTCGGTCATTTGAGCGGGATCGCGAGCCTGACCGCCGCCTATGTGGCCGCCGTCCAAGGCACACGCGCCCGCATCGTCTGCACGCGCAAGACGACGCCGGGCTTGCGCGCGCTCGAGAAATACGCGGTGCGGGCGGGCGGCGGGGTCAACCATCGCTTCGGGCTCTACGACGCCGTGCTGGTGAAGGACAATCACATCGCCGCGGCGGGAGGTCTGGCCCCGGCTCTCCAGCGCTTGCGCGCGCGGACCGGGCATCTCGTGAAGATCGAGGTTGAGGTCGACACCCTCGATCAGCTCGAGGAGGCTCTGCGTTTAGCGATCGATGCCGTGCTGCTGGACAATATGGATCTCGCCACGCTTGCGAGGGCCGTGGGTCTGGTCGATGGCCGCGTGCCGACCGAGGCTTCCGGCGGCGTGACCTTAGAGACTGTTCGGAAGATCGCTGAGACCGGCGTCGACCTGATCTCGGTCGGCGCGCTTACTCACTCGGCGCCACGCCTAGACCTATCGCTGGAGTGGCAGCGATAGCGATCTGGTTCGAGGAAGCGAGAGACACCGTCGCCACGATCGGCGATGGCTCGGAGGCGGCGGTGGTGACAGGAGCAGCTGACGCCTCCTGCACGATATAGGGCTGCTCGTTGCGCTTCTTGTAGAAGATGTGCCGGCCGATCGAGTCGATCCTGTTCATGGCACTCGCCCAACCGGGCTGCACGTAATCCGCATGGTAATAGGTCGAATATCCGACCTCCGGTAGCCATACTTGGCCGGAGGTGATTTTTCGGGCGAGATCCTGGGCCAGCGCCCAATGCGCGTCCTGCTTCGGCATGTCGGTCTTTCCGTCACAGGCGAAGGAGAACTGACAACCCGGGGCCATCTGACCCTGATATACGACCCCGCAAATCGTCTGCGGGAACTGCGGGCTCCGCACCCGATTGAGGATCACCTGGCCGACGGCGATCTGCCCCCGCACCGGCTCGCCCCGCGCCTCGAAATAGATTGCAGTGGCAAGGCAGCGACGCTCCCGCTCCTCGAATTCAGCCTGGCTCTCGCCCTTGGATTTGAAATTCAGGCCCTGGGGCGAGGGGTGGTAGGCGATGGATTCGGGCGAGGGGGCCGCGGCGTCAACGCTCAAGGCTGGGTTGGTCGAGAAGTCCATAAACATCGACGCGCCGCGATCGAGCGGGCCTCGTAACGCCACTTCCGTGACCGTCGGGTTCAGCCGGTCGGCCTTTTTGTCGCGAATGACCTCGCCGCTTGGGTCGGTGGCGGAGCCGGTCATTTCGCCAGCGCCGCCCAGGCTTGCCGTGATGAATTGTTTGTCGATGTAGGTTGTTGTTTTTACAACGAGATATTGGTCTGCGCGGGGACCTTTGCCGGGCGTCCAGAAGAGCGAGGCGGCCGCCCGCGGCAAGGGCTGATGCGTCTCGGCGTCAGTATCGGCTCGCGAGAGCGCATAGGCCGAACCGTCCCCCGAAAGCATAAGCTCGATCCGGAAGGCAATTTGGTTGCCCGGAATCGAAGCGTAGCCCAGTCCAATCAACGGAAGCGGCACGAGCGCAGCAGCCAGATGCCACATCCGACGAGGTGAGCGTCGGCCCATTATCCCTCTGTCCCCGTTTTCCGCGAAAAGATCGCCCGTTTAGAGCGTTCAACTTTCCGCGTGCCCCAACCGCGCCGCTTCGGCGGCGCATTCAAGGCTTCGTCCCCAAATTAAAACCAGCCAAAAGGGTGGGAAAAACAAGGATTTAGGTCTTTTTGTCCCCCACCGGTCTGCCCGGAGTCCCGTCTCATTGGCGATAATGCTGATCCATAATTTAGGGCAAATTATGGTGAACGCAATGGCTCAAAAAGTTTTGAGATTGTGGTTAATCAGGCTTTACCCCGAGCCTCAAAGCCGCCTGGGCCGCGGCGAGCCTCGCCACTGGAACCCGGTAGGGGGAGCAGGAGACGTAATCGAGCCGGATATCCTCGCAAAAAGCGATGGTTTCCGGATCGCCGCCATGCTCGCCGCAAATGCCGATCTTGAGGTCCGGCCGGGCCCGCCGCCCGCGTTCCACGGCGATCTGCATCAGCTCGCCCACGGCCGGGTCCAACGTCACGAAAGGGTCGTGCTGGATGATGCCCTTGTCGGTGTACTCGCCGAGGAAACGTCCGGCGTCGTCGCGGCTCAGGCCGAAGGTAGTCTGGGTCAAGTCATTAGTGCCGAACGAGAAGAAATCGGCGCTCAGTCCGATCTGGCCGGCGTTGAGGCAGGCGCGGGGGAGCTCCACCATGGTGCCGACCGAATAGGTGAGCCCGAGCCCTTGCTCCATCTCGACCGCGCGCGCAGTGGCAGCGATGCGGTCCTTGACGAGGTCGAGCTCGGCCTTGGCCGTGACCAGCGGCACCATGATCTCGGGCATGACGCCGCGGCCCAGGCGCTGGCCGGCCTCGATCGCGGCCTCGAAGATCGCACGCGCCTGCATCTCGACGATCTCGGGGAAGCTCACCAAGAGCCGGGAGCCGCGATGGCCGAGCATCGGATTGAATTCGCGTAAGCCGGCGACCCGGCGCCGCAATCTGCTCGCGCTCACGCCCATGGCGGCCGCAACCTCGCCGATCGCGGCCTCCCCATGGGGCAGAAACTCGTGCAAGGGCGGATCGAGCAGGCGGATGGTCACCGGTTGCCCGGCCATGATCTCGAACAGCTCGATGAAATCCTGACGCTGCATGGGGTGAAGCTTGGCGAGCGCCCGGCGGCGCCCTTCCTCGTCATCGGCCAGGATCATCTCGCGCATGGCGACGATGCGGCCCTCGTTGAAGAACATGTGCTCGGTACGGCAGAGCCCGATGCCGTCCGCGCCGAAGGCGCGGGCCTGCCGCGCGTCGGCCGGCGTGTCGGCATTGGCCCGGACCTTCATGCGGCGGAAGCTGTCGGCCCAGCCCATCAGCGTAGTGAAGTCCGACGAGAGGGTTGGCTCGTGCATCGGCACGCGGCCCTTGATGATCTGGCCTGTGGAGCCGTCGATGGTGACGATGTCGCCCTTATGCAGGAGCTCGCCGCTGGCGAGCAGCGTCTCCCGCTCGAGGTCGATCTGCACCGAGGCGGCGCCCGAGACGCAAGGCCGTCCCATGCCGCGCGCCACCACGGCCGCATGGCTCGTCATGCCGCCGCGCGTGGTGAGGATACCGGCGGCAGCGTGCATGCCCTGGATATCCTCGGGCGAGGTTTCGACCCGCGCCAGAATGAGCGTGTGACCTTGCGCCTTCAGATGCACGGCTTCGTCGGCATCGAAGACGAGCTCGCCGGAAGCGGCGCCAGGCGAGGCGGGCAGGCCCGTGGCGATCACGACTTTGGCGCTGCCGGGGTCGAGCGTCGGATGCAAGAGCTGGTCGAGCTGCGCTGCATCGATGCCGGTCAGGGCCTCTTCGCGGGTGATCAGCCCTTCCGCCGTCATGTCGACGGCGATCTTTAGCGCCGCCTGCATGCTGCGTTTGCCCGAGCGGCTCTGCAGCATCCAGAGCTTGCCCTCCTCCACGGTGAATTCGATGTCCTGGATGTCACGGAAATGCGCTTCGAGCTTGGCGCAAGCGGCCTCGAGCTCGGCGAACACATCGGGCATAAGGCCCTCGAGCGAGGGACGGCGGTCACCTGATGCGGTTTTGGCGGCCTCGGTCAAAGGTTGCGGCGTGCGCAAGCCCGATACCACGTCCTCGCCTTGCGCGTTGACCAGATATTCGCCGTACAGCTCGTTCTCGCCGGTGGAGGGATTGCGCGTGAAGACGACGCCAGTCGCGCTCCGTTCGCCCATATTGCCGAACACCATGGCCTGCACCGTCACTGCCGTGCCCCAGTCGTCGGGAATATCGTGCAGCCGCCGATAGGCGATGGCGCGGGCATTGTGCCAGGAGCCGAACACCGCGGCGATCGCGCCCCAGAGCTGGATATGCAGGTCCTGGGGAAAGGGCTGGCCGAGCTCTTCCTCGACAAGGGCCTTGAACCGGATCACGACCTCCGCCCAATGCTTGGAGCTGAGCTCCGTATCGAGCTCGAAGCCTTTGAGATTTTTGTAATTCTCGAGCGCCTCCTCGAACAGATCGTGGTCGATGCCGAGGACGACATCGCCATACATCTGAATGAAGCGGCGATAGGTGTCGTAGGCGAATCTGCGATCGGCGGAGCGCAGCGCCAGCCCCTCGACCGTCGAATCGTTGAGGCCGAGATTGAGCACCGTGTCCATCATGCCGGGCATCGAGGCGCGCGAGCCGGAGCGCACCGACACAAGCAAAGGATTGTGGACATTGCCGAAGCGTGCGCCGGCGACCTCGCCCACGACGTTGAGCGCCTCGCTCACCATCGGTTTCAGCGCCTCCGGAAGCGTGCGCCCTGCGGCGTAATAGGCGGCGCACACCTCGCACGAGATGGTGAGCCCCGGCGGCACGGAGAGACCGAGCCTCGACATCTCCGCGAGATAGGCCCCCTTGCCGCCGAGCAAATTGCGCTGAGCGGCAGCCCCATCGGCGCGACCTGCACCGAAGGTGAAGACCCATTTGGGCGACGCATCCATGGCCTCACCGGCCTTTCCCATCGCGTGTTCCACGTCTTGATCGCGAGCCTGCCCTTTTAGCCGCCCGGTCCGCCTGACACAAATAAACGAGAGAGGGAATGGCTAAGAACGCATTGGGCGCCCCTCGCGCAGGCGCGCATGGAGAATAAAGTCGCCGCCTTCGATGCGCCTCGACCGCGCCGGAGCATCGGCCAAGGCATAGGCCCAGGCATCGATCACGCCGCCTTTGTCGAGACGGGCCTTGATCTCGACGCGCTTGAAGGCAGGCGACCCCGGGTCGACGACCCCTTCATAGGCGTCAAGCTCTGCAAGCAAGCGCGCCGCGTTCCGAAGTGCAAACACCTCGCCGATGATGCGCTCTCTGTCATCGGTTTGGAATATTGCGCCGGGATAGCGTCCGAGATCGTAGAGCCTGCCGGCGGCGGAGGCCTTGCCGACGAGCCTGGCCTGGGTCTTGAGCCGCCGCGCCAAGGGGTGGCCGCTCTCCGACCGCAAGGTGCCATAGACGAAGAGATGCTGAGGCATGATCAGTCCGGCAGTGTCACCCGGCCGTCTGCTTTCAAACTCCAGAAGGGATTGAAGGCGACCTCCTAGACATGGCCGTCGGGATCAGCGAAATAGCCGTCATAGCCGCCCCAGAAGGTCTTGCCCGCGGGTTTCAGGGGTCGCGCGCCAGCAGCCTCCGGGCGCGCCATCATGGCATCCACCGGGTGCTCGCTCGCCAGATTCTGCGCAAGCGCGATGCCGCCATTGCCGGTCCAGATCTTGCCTGCTTGCGCATCGTCGTCGAGCGCCTTCCTGCCAAACAGCGCGAGCACGACGGGTCCGGGTTGGAAAAAACTGATATGGGGGTTGCTCGCGCCTTTGGGAGAGCACGAAGCCGAGCGTCTCATAGACGTGGGTGGCCCGGCCGACATCGGCCACGCCAAGGGTGACGACGGTCAGGTGATTGGACATGAGCATCTCCACGATTGGATGACGGTGTGGGGCGCGCAACTCTATTTCTAGGCGCGCATCGTCTATGTGCCCCTCTACGCTTTTGGCGTTCCCTTGGTCCGCTCGCTCGCTTGGAACGTGGCGACATTCGGGATCATCCTGATTTTTGCTGTCGCTGGCGTTTTGAGACTTTAGCCCTCGATCTTGGAGAAGTCCGCCACGGTCAGGGTGGTGGCGCGGATGCGATTGAGCAGACGTAGGCGGTTTTCGCGGAGCGCCCGCTCGTCGGCATTGACCGTGACGTAATCGAAGAAGGCATCGACCGGCTTGCGCAGCTTGGCAATTGCCGCCATCGCGGCTGCGAAATCCTCCTTCTCCACCGCCGAGGCCGCCGCGTGCTCGGCTTCATCCACGACTTTAGCCAGCGCCGTTTCCTCAGCCTGCTTGAGCAGCTTGGGATCGGGGGCTTGAGTGTAACTCTTGGCGTCCTTCTTTTCCTCGATGCGCAGGATATTTATGGCGCGCTTCGTGCCGGTGAGGAGATTGGCGCCATCCTCGGTGTCGAGGAAGCGGTCAAGCGCCTCGACGCGGCGGACGATCATGAGTAGGTCATTCTGGCCGGGAAGGGAGAACACCGCGTCAATCAGATCGTGCCGCGCGCCCTGGTCGCGCAAATGCACCTTGAGCCTGTCGGCGAAGAACGGCATGAGGCCAGCGATCACATCCTTCCGCTTCTCGATCCTTGTCTCCGCGATCTCCTCTCTGCTGCGGGGCCAGTTCGCTCCGTCGGCCACGCCGGTATCCCAGACGATATACTCCCAATCGTCGTCTCTCTCCGTTTCCTCCGAGATGGTGGGAGTTCCTGCTCGACTTCTTCCGCCTTCGAACCAGCTCTTCTTGATGGCGTGAAACTTGTGGCTCGACCTCCACACCGCGAGGTAATTGTCGTAGGAGCGCGCGGCAATCGACGAGAGCTTCAGACTCAATTGTCGCTCCAGAATGATCCGGATCACGCCAAGCGCCGCGCGTCGGAGCGCGTAGGGGTCCTTGGAGCCGGTCGGCTTCTCGTCGATCGCCCAAAAGCCGACCAAGGTATCGAGCTTGTCGGCGAGCGCCACCGCGATCGCCACGGGATCGGGCGGCACCTGATCGGACGGGCCTAGCGGCTTGTAATGCGCGGCGATGGCGTCCGCCACCACCGGGTTCTCCTCCTGGTCGAGCGCGTAATAGCGGCCCATCACCCCCTGCAGTTCGGGGAACTCGCCGACCATGTCGCTTGTGAGGTCGGCCTTGGCGAGGATGGCGGCGCGCTCGGCGAGGTCGGGATCGGCGCCGACCAGCGGCGCGACCTCGCGCGCCAGCAGCCTCACCCTCTGCACCCGCTCATATTGGGTGCCGAGCTTGTCGTGGAAGACGATCTCCCTAAGCTTCGGCACACGGTCTTCGAGCATCACCTTCCGGTCGTGATCGAAGAAGAATTTGGCGTCGGCGAGGCGCGCCCGGATGACCCGCTCATTGCCGGCGACGATGGCCTTGCCACCGTCTGCCGCCTCGAGATTGGCGACCATGATGAAGCGGTTGGCGAGCTCCTCTCCGCGCCGAAGCGAGAAGCATTTCTGATGCGCCTTCATCGACGTGGCGAGCACCTCCGGCGGCACCTCGAGGAAGCTCTCGTCGAAGGCGCCCATCAGCACGACCGGCCATTCGCTGAGCCCGGCATTCTCGGCGAGGAGTGCCTCGTCCCCGACAAGCGCGAGCCCTTGCTTGGCAGCAAGTTTGTTGGCCTGCCTGGAAATGATGCCCTCGCGCTTTTTGCCATCGAGGATCACATAGGCCTGTCGTAGCTTCTCCACATAGTCCTCGAAGCCCCTCACCTTAAAGGGCTTGGGCGCCATGAAGCGGTGGCCGCGCGTCTCCCTGCCGCTCTCAATGCCGTCGATGTCGAACGGCACCAGTTTGCCGTCGAAGAGGCAGAGGATCGAATGCAGCGGCCGCACCCAGCGCAAGCGTCCGCTTCCCCAGCGCATCGATTTGGGCCAGGCGAAGGTGCGTACGATCTCGGGCACGATCTCGGCCACGACCTCAGGCGTTGGCCGTCCCGCGCGCTCGATCAGCGCGACATAAAAGTCGCCTTTCTTGTCCGTGCGCGTCTCGGCTTGGTCGAGGGAGCTAAGCCCGGCGGATTTGAGGAATCCCTGAAGGGCCGCGTCGGGCGCGCCGACCCGGGGGCCTTTCTTCTCCTCGCTCACATCGGGCGAGCGCTGCGGTAGGCCATCGACCACCACGGCGAGCCGGCGCGGCGTGGCGAAGCTGCGGATCGTCTCGAAGCTGAGCCCCGCCGGCTTCAGCGTATCGCCGAGCAGACGCGCCAGATCCTCCGCCCCGCGCGGCTGCATCCGGGCGGGGATCTCCTCCGAGAACAGCTCCAGCAGCAGCTCAGCCATGCGCGAACCGGTGTCTGTCAAGCATGGGCCCCGCCCGCTTCGGTCTTTAGCCAGGCGGCGCAACATGCCTTGACGAGCTCGCGCACCCGCAAGATGAAGCCCTGCCGCTCCGTCACCGAGATCACGCCGCGGGCATCGAGCAGATTGAAGAGATGCGAGGCCTTGATTGCCTGATCGTAGGCCGGCAGCACCATGAGATGACGCTCGCCCGCATCGCCCTTGGCGAGCAGCGCCTTGCATTCGGCCTCGGCGTCGCGGAAATGATCGAACAGCAGCTTGGTGTCGGCGTGCTCGAAATTGTAGCGGGAATATTCCCGCTCAGCCTGCAAGAACACGTCGCCATAAGTGACCTTGTCCTTGCCCTGCCGGCCGTTGAAGTTCAGGTCGAAGACGCGGTCGACGCCTTGCACATACATGGCAAGGCGCTCGAGCCCATAGGTGAGCTCGCCCGAGACGGGGTCGCAGTCGAAGCCGCCGACCTGCTGAAGATAGGTGAATTGCGACACCTCCATGCCGTCGCACCACACCTCCCAGCCGAGTCCCCAGGCGCCGAGCGTCGGACTCTCCCAATCATCCTCGACGAAGCGGATGTCGTGATTGGCGACGTCGACGCCGATGGAACGGAGGCTCTCGAGATAGAGCTCCTGGAGGTTCGGGGGCGACGGCTTCAGGATCACCTGGAACTGATAATAATGCTGTAGCCGGTTCGGGTTCTCCCCGTAGCGCCCGTCCTTAGGCCGCCGCGAAGGCTGCACATATGCCGCGCGCCAGGGCTTCGGCCCAAGCACGCGCAAGGTGGTGGCGGGATGAAAGGTGGCCGCCCCCATCTCCATGTCATAGGGCTGCAAGATGACGCAGCCCTGCTCGGCCCAATAGCGCTCGAGGTTCAGGATCAGGTCCTGAAAGGAGGGAGGCGCGTTGCGCGCCTCCGCTTGCGTGAGTTTGCCCATCTTTGCTTTCCGGACGCGTAGGGAGGGAGGTCAGGTCCCGTCGGCGCGAAGACGCTATGCGGCGACGCTAGTTAGGGTCAAGGGACGCTCGCTTGGCCTTCAGGGGCTGGCGCAAGGCTCAGCGCGGATCAGCCCCGCCTCGGGCTGTAGACTCCGGTCGCCGGGTCGCGCTCCAAACGCACGATGCCTTCCGCGTCGCGCTTCTCCATGGCTTGCCGCGCGCGGGCGAGCTCAGCGGCAATGCGCTGGCGTTCCTCGCGATACCAACGCCTGGCGAGGAGGACGCCGGCGCCGGCCGCGAGCAGGATGAAAAGTTGCGGCATGGCCTAAAATCCAAAGCGCGACCAGAGCGCACGCGCCTCGATAGCAGAAATGACATCGGCCGCAAGCCCGTTCGGCGTGAAGCCAAATTCGAACCCGCCGTCTCGCAAGGCGACGCTCCGTTTGCGGCGCAGCCAGCTGGTGGAAGGCGCGACCAGCCTAAAGCGGACCTCCTCTCCATAAAGCTCGCGCATCTTGGAGCGGAGGTCGGTCAGGCCGTCGATTAGGCCGAGCTCGAGCGCCTTCTTGCCGGACCAGAACTCCCCGGTGAACAGGCTCTCACCCGCCCCCTCGATGCGGGAGCCCCGCCGCGCCTTGACGAGCGCAATGAATTCCGCGTGCACGTCGCGCTGAATGGCCTTCACCCGCTCCACGTCGTCGGGCTTCTCGGGCAGGAACGGGTCGAGCGTGGTCTTGTTCGCGCCCGCTGTATAGACGCGCCGCTCCACGCCAAGCTTGTTGATCAGCTCATGCACCCCGAAGGTGGCGCTGACTACGCCGATCGAGCCGACGATGGAGCTTGCATCGGCGTAGATCTCATCGCCGGCAAGGGCGAGCAGATAGCCCCCGGAGGCGGCGACGTCCTCAGCGAAGACATAGACCCTCAAATTCTTCTCCTCGGCGAGCGCGCGGATGCGCTTGTAGATGAGCACCGACTGCACCGCTGACCCGCCGGGTGAGTTGATCTGAATGGCGACCGCCTTGGCCCCCCGCATGGAGAAGGCCCGTTCTATGGCGGCAGCGGTGGTCGACAGCGCGAGGCCTGGCCTGAGCGGCGTCATCATGCCGATTGCGCCGCTGAACCGGAGCACCGGAACGAGCGCGCCTCGCCCGGTCCAGGCCGCGGGCAGCAAGCCGCCGAGCCGCTCCAGCACCGAGGGCCCAACCTCGTCCGTCTGATTTTCCATGCTGCTCAGCCTACAGACACAAACGGTCAAATCAAGGCGGGAGGCGAAATCTGTAGAGACAAGATGCCCGCGGCTCTAAGCTTTGCTTAACGCAGTCTTCGCTCTCGCCATCAAGCTGGCGGGATTATTTGTTATATTGAATATTGAGGCGGACCAGTTAACCCCAGCGCGGTGCTTTGTCGCTGGCGCCGGTCGAGCAACCCCTCAGGAGGACATCAGATGAAGAGGCTTGCAACGATGCTGATTGCGGCGTGCACCCTTGCGCTTGCGCTCGTCGCAATCTCCCCAGACCAAGCGTCCGCCGGGTGGCGACGCTGGGCTGGCTGGGGTTACTACGGTCCAGGCGTCGGGGTCTATGTCGGACCCCGCTACGGCTATTACGGATACGGCTATCGTCCCTACTATTATGGCGGCTATTACCCCTACGCCTATTATCCCTATTGGCGGCGCGGCTGGGGCTATTAGGCGAAAGATGCTCTCAGTTGAGCGGTTTCCAAAGGGCCATTCTTGGCGGCGGGGATGGCCCTTTGGCTTGGCCCGCGAAGCCGCCGGCAAGCCGTGAACGCCATGAACGGCGCCCTCAGCTTCGGTTCAGCCGTTCCAGCTAAAGCGGCATCATGAGCGAGGGAGAGCCCAGAGCCCTCCGCTCGAAGGCCCAACCAGACGCTTCGGATGGCGTCTCTAGCTGGAGGTTGACCCCGATGTTCAAGCGGACCCTGATCGCCGCCGCCCTTTTCCGCTCTTGCGCTCGGCGCTTCACAGGCTGAGGCCCATGGTTATGGCTTTGGCTACGGCTACAATAACGGTTACGGCTACGGCTATCACCACTCCTACTATCAGCCGAGCTGCTACTCCCAATCCCGTCCCGTGACCATCCAGGTTTGGGACGACTATTCCTGCGAATACGTCCTTAAGACCGTCTATCGCGACTACCAGGTCTGCGACTAGCCGACCCTGGGATCCCCGAGCCACCCTCACGCTCGGGCCAATCGAGGGCTGCTGCCTTACCCCCAGGCGGCAGCCCTTCGTTTTGCCGCTATTCGCTAAAGCTCCAGGGCCTCGCCTGTCCTCAAGACCGCTTCGGCCTTTGCCGTGTAGCCGCCATCCGCCTCGTGCAGCACGAGACCGGGCAGAAGCGAAACCCCGGCGCGGCTTCCTTTCAGCGCCTGGACGATGATGCGTGTGGCGGGCTGGCCGGCTTTCGGGAACAGCGGAAAGACGGTCGTGGCGCCGAATCGGCGGTCGAGGAGCGGCAGCAACTCCGGCAAGGCCTGAGGCTGGTGGACCAGCGTCAGCAGCCCCTTTGGCGCGGCCATGGTAGTGAGGAAGCGAACCCAGGCGGCAAGCGCCCCCTCTTGCATCACATGGGCGGCGGCCCGCGCCTGATCGGGGCCTGGCCGGACGGTGCGCTCGCGATAATAGGGCGGATTGGCCATCACCTGGTCGTAACCCTCTCGCTTGAGGCCCTTGGCCAAGAGCGCCTCCGCCGGCGAGGTGACATCGGCGTTGACGACCTTGAATCTCGCAGCAAGGCCGTTCCGCGCGGCATTGGCCTCGGCGAGCCCACAGAGCCCTGCATCGATCTCGACGGCGGTCACGTGAAGTCGAGGGAAGCGGGCGGCGAGACACAACCCGGCGACGCCGACGCCCGCGCCCGCATCGAGCACGCGGCTCCCCTCGCGCGCCGGAACCGCGGCCTGAAGCCACACCGTGTCGCTCCCGGCCCTGTGTCCCTCCTTGGGCTGCGACACGGTGATGCGGCCGCCGAGGAAGTCGTCCAGCGACGTCTGGGGGGCACTCCCGCCCGGGCCGCCCGATCGCTCAGTTCTTGTCTTCATTGACAATGACATGGCCGATCCCGGCGCCGGTGAGAATGCGGCGCGCGCGCGCCATGCCGTCGCTTTCCACGAGAACGCGGCGGGGGAGCGCGCCGATCGAGCCCTCTAGCACGCTCATATTCGCGTCGGCGACGATGAAGCCGATGCCCTCTTCCTCGAGCAACGCGCTCACATAGGAGATCAGCACCGCGTCGTTTGACCGCAGCAGTTCTTTCATGCCCAAAAACCCTATGCGGAGCGCCTTGACCTTGAAGCTGGCGCACCGACAATATTCCCCGCTAAGTCAATCGCATCTTAAGCGCAGCCGCTTTGGGAGAAGTTCCTTGGGAGTAGTCGTCCAGTTATCCGGTGCACGCGATCCGAGAGCGAGCCTTGCGCCGCTGTTAGCGCTTGTCGAGGAGGATATGGGGCATGTCAACCGTATCATCCTCGACCGTGCCCGCTCCCATGTGGAGCTGATCCCCGAGCTTGCCCGTCACCTGATCGATTCCGGCGGCAAGCGCCTCCGGCCGATGCTCACCATCGCCGCGGCGAAGCTCTGCGGCTATGGCGGCGACGGCCATGTGCGGCTCGCGGCGAGCGTGGAGTTCATGCACACGGCCACGCTGCTCCATGATGACGTGGTCGACGAGAGCGATCTCAGGCGCGGCAAGACCGCGGCGCGGATTCTTTGGGGCAACGAGGCGAGCGTGCTCGTGGGCGACTTCTTGCTGGGGCAGGCCTTCAAGATGATGGTAGATGTGGGCTCGCTCGGCGCTCTTCGCATCCTGTCCGACGCGGCGGCGGTGATCGCCGAAGGCGAGGTGATGCAACTCATCACCGCCAAGAACACCGAGACGACCGAGGACGATTATCTGGCGGTGATCGACGCCAAGACCGCGGCTTTGTTCGCGGCGGCGGCGGAGGTGGGCGCCGTCATTGCCAACCGGCCGAGATCTGAAGCCGCGGGGCTTAGATCCTATGGCCGCAATCTCGGGCTTGCGTTTCAGCTCGTCGACGATGCGCTCGACTATTCGGGGGAGTCGTCCATGCTCGGCAAGAGCGTCGGCGACGATTTCCGCGAGGGCAAGATCACGCTTCCCGTCGTGCTCTGCTACCGGCGCGGCAATGAGCGCGAGCGGGGCTTCTGGCAGCGCACGTTGCGGGAGGGCGCGATCCGCGAGGAGGATCTCCTGGAAGCCATGGCGCTGATGCAGAAGCACAATGCCTTGAGCGACACCATGGAGCGGGCTCGCCATTACGGCGCCATCGCCCGTGACGCGCTGGCCATCTTCCCCGAAGGAGACGCCAAGGGCGCGCTGCTGCAGGCCATCGAATTTTCGGTCGAGCGTCCGTTCTAAAGCCTGATCCCGGGTTATGCAGCTTCGCAAAGCGCGCTTGCCGCCACCCACCAGGCGGGATGTGAGGCGGCGAGCCGGCGAGCGGCATGCTCAGCCTCCCCGGTTTGGGCGAACAGCGCAAAACAGGTCGGCCCGCTGCCCGACAGCCTGACGAGACGCGCCCCCTTGCAGCGCCGGAGCGCGTCCAGCACCTCGCCAATCTCAGGGACAAGCCTTAGCGCGTGCCCCTCGAGATCGTTGCCGCGGGCGCTCGCATAATCGATCAGCCGCTCGAAGCTCAAGTCGAAGTCCGGCGCCTCGCTCGCGGTGCGCGGGGAGGGAGACAAGGCGGCCGGGTTGAGCGCGCCATACACGCTTGCGGTGGCAAGCTTCAGCCCTGGATTGACGAGCACCACGCCGCAAGCGGGCACGTTGCGCAAGGGATGCACCCTCTCGCCGCGTCCGGTCATGAGGGCCGGCCGGCTTTCCAGGCAGACGGTGACGTCGGAGCCGAGCTTGGCGGCAATCGAGGATATGACCCCTTCGGTTAGCGCGTCGGGATTGGCCTGCGCAAGCAGCCGCAAGGCGGCAGCCGCATCGGCGGAGCCGCCGCCGAGCCCCGCGGCGACCGGCAGGGTCTTGACCAAGCTGAAGCGGCCGAGCTCGATGCTGGGAACCATGGCCTTGGCGGCTTCGGCCGCCGCGATGATGAGATTGACCCCTTCTAGCGCCGCGGCCATCGGGCCCTCGACCTTGAGCGCAAGCTCTTGCCCAGGGTCAAGCTCGACGCCATCGCCGAGCTCCGCGAAGGCGACGAGGCTCCGAAGCTCGTGATAGCCGTCGGCGCGGCGCCCGAGCACCTCCAAGGTAACGTTGAGCTTGGCCTTCGCCGTCTCGCGGAGCGCCATTACGGCGAAGCTCCACAAGCCCAATCGCGGCAGGCTATTCGGCGACCTTCTGACGCGGCGGCACGGCCCGGTTGGCCGCCTTGGTCTCCAGGCTGTCGGGAAGGCCCGATTTCAGCTTGTGCTCGATTTCCGCCACGAGGTCGCTGTCCGGCTTCAACGAGAGAACCTGCTGCCATTGGTATTTCGCCTCGAGCGTGCGCCCGATACGCCAATAGGCGTCGCCGAGATGGTCGTTGATGACGGGATCGTCTGGCTTGAGCTCGACGGCGCGCTCGAGTTGCTCGACCGCGGATTGGATGTTGCCGAGCCTGTAATAGGCCCAACCGAGACTGTCGACGTAATAGCCGTCGTCGGGCTTGAGCTTCACCGCCTTGCGGATGTAGTCCATCGCCGTTTTGAGATTCTGGCTCTGGTCGACCCAGGTGTAGCCGAGATAGTTGAGCACGGGGGACTCGTCGGGCGAAAGCTCGAGCGCCCGCTTCAAATCCGCCTCGGCGGCGGGCCAGTCCTTCAGCCGCTCACTGGACACGCCGCGGGCGTAATAGAGCGTCCAATTGTCCTTGGTCGGCTTTTCGATCAGCGCAATGGCGCGGCTATAATAGTCGCGCGCCTCGGCGTAGCGCTCGTGGGAGCGCAGGATGTTGCCGAGCGCGTCCAGGGGCCGAATGTCCTTGGGGTACTTGGCGACGATCTTTTCCAGCAGCGCCTTGGCGTCATCGACCCGGTCGAGCGCGTTCAGCGCGAAGGCCTTCTGAATCTGGACGTTCAGCCAAAGGGGCGAGTCCTCTTTGATGGTGTCGAAGGCCGCAAGCTCGAGGTCATATTTCTTGGCGCCGTCATAAGCCTCGGCCAACGCCACCTGCGCGAGCGGGA
Organism: uncultured Alphaproteobacteria bacterium; assembly: GCA_963804515.1. Taxonomy (GTDB): domain Bacteria; phylum Pseudomonadota; class Alphaproteobacteria; order Rhizobiales; family Methyloligellaceae; genus Methyloceanibacter. The sequence continues at coordinate 506,909 of CAWDQR010000003.1, forward strand.
AATCCGGCTTAATGTACAGTGCGAACTGCAGAAAGATGATGCCCATGTCGAGGCCGCCCTCGCCGGCGAGCGCGTCGCCGATGCCATAGAAAACCTCCGCGAGGCCATCATTGGGTGAGGTCACGAGCAATGGCGGGGTCTTGCCCGCGTCTATGTCGTTGAGCAGCGCTACAGACAAGGGATGGCTCGCCGACTTGGCGATGTGGGTCCTAAGCGTCTGCCGCGCGAGCTTGCGGTTGTTCTCGTTCACGGCATGCCGCGCATAGGCATCGGCCACTCTTAAGGTCGCGGGGTTCTTCTTGAAGGCCTGGGCAAAGGCGATGCGCGCAATATCGTGCCTGCCGCCGAGATCGGCGATCAGGGCGCGATGATAGCGCTGATAGAACTGCGCCCAGTCGGCATCGCTCAAGGAGTCGAGCGTGGCCAAGGCCTCGTCGGTCTTGCCGCTCGCTTGCTGCACCCAGGCCCGGGCCAGGATTGAGGTCAGATCGGCGATTGGACCCTGGCGTGCTGCGGCGAAATGCTCGTCGGCTTCCTGGTAGTTGCCGCGCTTGAAGGCATCGCAGCCCAAAAGGAACTGCGCGATGCGGTGCGACGGCTCGATCTTGACGAGATCGCGGGCGAGCTCGATGGCGCGATCCCAATGGGCCGCGGCTGTCTCGAGCAGAAAGGTCTGTTCGAGGATCAGCTCATTGGAGGGGTCGTCGGCCAGGGCCTTGGAATAGAAATCCGCCGCGGCAACGGTATCGTGATCGCCACGGGCCACACGGCCCGAGAGATAGTTGCCAAGCAGGGTGCCGGGGCTCGGATGCTCCGGCTCGTTCGAAGCCACCTCAGAATAGGCCGCGGGAGCGGCGAGAAGGGCTAGAAGAAGGCAAGACCTCCGCGCCCATTTGCGGAAGACTGCGTTGTCGATTGTCGGCATTTTCATGCGGCTTGCCCCAACACTGCGGCTCTCAACGCCCCCATGGAAGGATTAAGCGTTTTCGCCCCGTCTGCAACCCAAAAGCTTCCTTGGCGCCTAAAGGCGGCGCGTTTGTGACCGCCTCCCGCGACAAGCTTACGCGGCAATTCACATGTTTACGTAATTGGGCCCGTCGCCGCCTTCGGGGGGCACCCAGTTGATATTCTGCGCCGGGTCCTTGACGTCGCAGGTCTTGCAGTGGACGCAGTTCTGCGCGTTGATCTGGAAGTGCAAACTGCCGCCCTCTTCCACCACCTCATAGACCTGCGCCGGACAATAGCGCTGCGCGGGCTCCGCATAGTCGGGCAGATTATGCTCGATCGGCACGCTGGGATCGGTCAGCACGAGATGCACCGGCTGGTTCTCGGCGTGATTGGTCCCCGACAGGAACACCGAGGAGAGAATGTCGAAGCTGAGCACGCCGTCGGGCTTCGGATAGTCGATCGGCTTTGACTTGGCCGCCTTCTGTAAGCTCGCATAATCGGGCTTGGCGTGCTTCAGCGTATGGGTGAGAAACGGGAACAGCGTGTTCAGCCACATATCGATGCCGCCGAGCATCACGCCGAGACGCGTGCCGAGGCGCGACCAGAGCGGCTTCACATTGCGCACGCGCTTGAGCTCCTTTGTCATGGAGCTTGCGCCCACGCTTTCGGGGTAGGCGTCGAGCACGTCCCGCGACCGGCCGGCGTCAAGCGCCGCGAACGCCGCTTCCGCCGCCATCATGCCGCTCAGCATGGCGTTGTGGCTCCCCTTGATGCGCGGCACGTTCATGAAGCCCGCGGCACAGCCGATCAGCGCTCCGCCCGGAAAGGCGAGGCGGGGGATCGCCTGCCAGCCACCTTCGGTAAGTGCGCGGGCGCCATAGGCAATGCGCCTGCCGCCTTCGAGATGCGCGGCGATGCGGGGATGCGTTTTGGCGCGCTGAAATTCCTTGTAGGGGTTCAGATAGGGGTTGGCGTAGTCGAGATGCACGACGAAACCGACCGACACGAGGTTCTCGCCGAAATGGTAGAGAAACGAGCCGCCGCCGGTCGCGTCGTCGAGCGGCCAGCCCATGGTGTGCTGCACCAAGCCCGGCCGATGCTTCGCTTTCGGGATCTCCCACAGCTCCTTGAGGCCGATGCCGAATTTCTGCGGGCCGCTCTCGGAATCGAGGCTGAGGCGCTTGATCAGCCGCTTGGTAAGTGAGCCGCGTGCACCTTCGGCGACCAGCGTATATTTGCCGAGAAGCGCGATCCCGGGGGTATAGCCGTCCTTATGCGTCCCGTCCCGCGCCACCCCCATGTCGGCGGTGATGACGCCCTCGACCTCACCCTTCGGTCCGATGATCGCCTCGGTCACGGCGATGCCGGGATAGATTTCGACGCCCAAACCCTCCGCCTGCTCGGCAAGCCAACGGCATAGGCTGCCGAGACTGCCGATATAGCAGCCATGATTGCTCATGAGCGGCGGCATCAGCATCGAGGGGAGGGGCAGGCCGCCCGTCTCCGTGAGATAATAGAAGCGGTCTTCGCTCACTTCCGTCTCGAGCGGCGAGCCTTGCTCGCGCCAATCCGACAAGAGGCGGTCGAGCGCCACCGGATCGATCACGGCGCCGGATAGGATGTGGGCGCCCACCTGGGAGCCCTTTTCCAGCACCACCACGGAGAGGTCTTTGCCGCTCTCGGCCGCGAGTTGCTTGAGCCGAATCGCGGCGGCGAGGCCCGCGGGCCCGGCGCCGACGATGACGACGTCGAACTCCATGGTCTCGCGTTCGGTCACGTCGGTCAAAGGCTTTTCTCCAGGTCGGGACTTGCGGCGAAGGGTTTTAGGTCATTCCCGCGAAAGCGGGAATCCAGTATTCCCTATGGCCGGCGGCTCATTCGAGAGGCTTCGAGATAGTGGATTGCCCGGTCGAGCCGGGCAATGACAAATCGGGAAAGCCCGGAAATGACGAATATGGGGTCGCTGAGAAGGACTTGCATGGTGGCAGCGGAGGACAAGGCAGCCCGCACGCTCCTCGCCTGGTATGAGGCGATGGGCGCCGACGAGGCGATAGGCGAGGTGCCGCTCGACTGCTTTGCCGGCGAGAGGCTTCAAGCAACGCAGGCGCGGGCAGCGCCCGCGCGCAAGAGCGTCACGAGCACCCCGCGCCTCGATGCGGGCAACCAAGCGAGCATGCCGGCGGCGCGAGCGCTCGGCGGGCAGGCCACGACGCTCGTCGAGCTTGAGGCGCTCCTCGCCCAATTCGACGGCTGCTCGCTCAAGCGCACGGCAAAGAGCCTGTGCTTCGCGCGCGGCAGCGAGCGGGCTCACGTCATGCTGATCGGCGAGGCGCCGGGCCGCGACGAGGATTTGCAAGGCAAGCCCTTTGTCGGGCGCGCCGGCCAGCTGCTCGACCGCATGCTCGCCGCGATCGGGCTCAGCGAGAATGAGGTCTACATCACCAACACCGTCTATTGGCGCCCGCCCGGCAACCGCACACCGACGCCCGAGGAGATCGAGGCCTGCGCGCCGTTCCTCGCCCGCCAGATCGAGTTGCTGTCGCCGAAGCTCCTGGTGCTGCTTGGCGGCGCCGCAGCGAAGAACATTCTAGGGGTGAGCGAGGGCATCATGCGGCTCCGGGGCAAATGGCTGACCTACATTTCCGCGGGCCGCGACCTGCCCGCGCTCGCCACGCTGCATCCGGCCTATCTGCTGCGCAACCCGGCGGCCAAGCGCTTCGCCTGGCGCGACCTGCTCCTGCTCAAGGCGGCGCTCGACGCCTAGACCAGCATTGTCATCGCCGGGCTTGACCGGGCACAGCAAGAATGGACGTGGAAGGAACGCCATGAGCCGCATCGACGAGAGCCTCCCCTTCATCCCCTTACGCATCGCCGTGCTCACGGTGTCCGACACGCGCAACGCGAAGACCGATAAATCGGGCGCTCTGCTCGCTTCCATGATCGAGCAGGCCGGCCACGAAGTCGCCGGGCAGGCGATCGTGTCGGACGACGCTAAGAAAATCCGCAAGCACGTCAAGCAATGGATCAAGGACCCGGAGGTCGATGTGGTGATCACCACGGGCGGCACGGGCTTCGCCCCGCGCGACGTGACGCCGGAGGCGGTCAAGCCGCTGTTCGAGAAGGAGATCGACGGCTTCTCCGCCCTGTTCCACATGCTGAGCTACCAGACCATCGGCACCTCGACGGTGCAGTCCAGGGCCTGCGGAGGGCAGGCTGGCGGCACCTTCATTTTCTGTCTGCCGGGATCGCCCGGGGCGTGCAAGGACGGCTGGAACGGCATCCTCAAACTTCAGCTCGACAACCGCCACCGTCCCTGCAGCTTCATCGAGGTGATACCCCGCCTGCAGGAGCACGGCCAAGTGAAGGCGAAGTCCTGATCACCTCTTAGCGCCCCGAGCGGGAGGGAATGAGGCGCTGCCACTGTCCACGGAGCTGGCGGTAAGCGTGCTCGCTATCGACGTCGCTCAGCATCGCGGCGAAGGCCACGCGGCGTCCTTCGAGATTGGCAAGCGTATTGGCAAGGGAGTGCGGGCTCGACCAGCGCACCCGGGCAAAGGGCGCAAGCAGCCGCGGACTGCGCCGCAAGCCTACCAGCCAGTAGCCGCCGTCGGCCGCGGGGCCGAACACCGCATCGGCATTGCCAAGGAGCCGGAAGGCGTTGGCGATCTCGCGCGGACCGATGGCCGGAATGTCGCTGCCGACGATGATCGCAGGACCGGGCGGCAGCGCTTGGAAGAGTCGCTGCATGCGTGTCCCGAGATCGCCGCTGCCTTGCGGCAAGCGTCCGATCCTTCCTGGCCGAGCCGCGCGTGACCAGAGCGCTGCCGTCAAGTCGGTGTCGGGCGCAATCGCGAGCAAAGTGCGCCAGCGCGTGTCTCCCCCGAGCCGGAGCAGAATATGGGCGAGACAAGTGCGAGCGAAGCTCGTGGCGGCCGTGTCGCCGATGCTTCGCGCGAGCCTCCGCTTGACCCGTCCCGCCCGCGGGCTCTTGGCCATGATGATGAGGCGTGGCGCGAAGGCGGCGCGGGCGATCCGGCGCGTCCGCTCGTGAAAGCGAAATCGCTTTAGTTCGGATAGCGATTTCGCGCTCAATTTCGTCTTGACGCATGACCTTGTCCGAAAAGTCTGCAACTTTTCGGGATCATGCTCTAGCCATAGAGGCGCACAAGCACGCGCGGCGGCACGCGAAGATAGTAGAGGGCGATGCAGCAGAAATTGCGCAAGGAGCGCGCGACATAGCCTTCGCTGCGGTAGCGGGCTCCGCTCGTCAGCGCGCGCGATTGCAGCATCACGCGTTGGTGGCGTTTCAGCCGCCGCACGAGATCCACATCCTCCATGAGCGGCATCGGCCGGAAGCCACCAAGCTCGGCATAGAGCTTCCGCGAGATGAGCAGGCCCTGATCGCCATAGGGAAGCACGAGCAGCAGGCATCGCATGGCGACCAGCCATTCCATCAGGCGCGGCATGAAGCCGTCGTCGTCGAGCGCGAAGCGAAACGCCGCGGCGGCGGGGGCGCGCCGTCCCGTTGCCACCCGCTCCATGAAGCTGTCCGCCTCCTCTGCCCAGCCTGGCTCGAGCACCGTGTCGGCATGCAGGAAAAGAAGCCAATCGCCGCGGGCGGCGGCCGCACCGGCATGGAGCTGGCTGCCTCTGCCGCGTTTGGCGCGCACGAGCTGCGTCCCCGCCGCCTCGCCGATGGCAATCGTCTCGTCGGTCGAGCCGCCATCGGCGATGATTGCCTCCATCACCACGCCGTCGACCACCGCCGGCACGAGCGCGGCGAGCGTAGGGCCGAGCGTCGCTTCGGCGTTGAAGGTGGGGATAACTACGGAAATCATGCGGCGGACTATAGCGTCTGGGCGGCGTCCAGCAATTGCTCGCTTTCGATCTCCCACGATGTTCTTGATTTGTTCTTAATCAGCCTCTATATGGGGGCATGTCCGTCGCCCTCAGAAACTCCGCGGAGTTCGACAACGCCCCGCTTGAGATGGGGGGCGTTGCGCGCGCGCGGCTCAATGGCCGCGGAGCGGTGACCAACCGCTCCGGCCGCTACGAGCCGATCGCCTACGAGCCCGTCGACGATGGCTGGGAGTCCCTTGCGGAGCTCGAAGCGCTCGCGACCGAGGTGCAGGAGGTGCCGGCGCGGCGCATCATCACCAGGAATTCTTCTCCCGACATCGGCTTCGACCGCTCGATCAATCCCTATCGCGGTTGCGAGCATGGCTGCATCTATTGCTTCGCCCGTCCGACCCACGCCTTTCTCGGACTGTCCCCCGGGCTCGATTTCGAGACCAAGCTGTTCGCCAAGACGAATGCCGCCGCGGCGCTTGAGCGGGAGCTGGCCGAGCCCTCTTATCGCCCCCGCACCATCGCCATCGGCACCAATACCGACCCCTATCAGCCCATCGAGCGCCGCTACCGCATCATGCGCCGCATTCTCGAGGTACTCTCCGCCGCCAATCACCCGGTCGGCATCGTGACCAAATCCGCCCTCGTGCTGCGCGACCTCGACCTGCTGTCGTCCATGGCGGCCCGCGGCCTCGTCAAGGTGGCACTCTCGGTCACCACGCTCGATCGCAAGCTCGCCCGCGCCATGGAGCCGCGCGCGAGCACGCCGGACAAGCGGATTGAGGCGCTTGCCAGGCTGGTCGGGGCAGGCATCCCCACCTGCGTCATGGTGGCGCCGGTCATTCCCGGCCTCACCGACATGGAGATGCAGCGGATCCTGGAGAGATCAGCGGCCGCCGGCGTCACAAATGCGGGGTACGTGCTGTTGCGGCTGCCGCTGGAAATCGGAGATTTGTTTACCGAATGGCTGCGGGCGAACTGCCCAGACCGCGCGGCTCGCGTGCTCTCGCTGATGCGCTCGACCCGCGGCGGCAAGCTCTACGACGCCAAATGGGGCGAGCGCATGACAGGCGAGGGGCCCTATGCCTGGATGATCGGCCGGAGATTCGAGCTCGCCGCCGAGCGGCTTGGGCTGAACAAGCAATCGGTCGAGCTCCGCACCGATCTGTTCACGCCGCCGGTCCTGCCCGGCCAGCAGCTCCGGCTGCTGTAGGGTGCGGTGGTTGCTCATTCCTCGTCATGCCCGGCCTTGTGCCGGGCATCCACGTCTTAACGGGAGCGAGCTCAATCGTGGATGGCCGGGACAAGCCCGGCCATGACGGGGAGACTTAGGTCGAAGACGTCCGGAACGAGGAAGAGGTTTTCCACAGCGCGGAGGGCTCGGATCTTTGACTTGTTGCCAAAGCGCCCCGACTTGGCAACAGTCCTCCCCCATGGGACTTGCCCAGGAATCGCCCCCTATCGGTCCACTCCCCAGCTTCGATCTCGAAGCGGAGCTGATGGATGAATTTCAAGGACCCGTCGTCGGCATCGATGAGGCCGGCCGCGGCCCGTGGGCGGGACCCGTGGTGGTGGCCGCCGTGATCCTCAATCCCGACCGCATCCCGGAAGGGCTCAACGACTCCAAGCTCCTGACCGCCGAGACGCGCGAGGATCGCTATGCCGAGATCATGGCCACGTCTTGCGTGGCGATCGCCATCGGCCAGGTGCGCCGCATCGACCGCGACAACATCCTGCAGGCGAGCCTTTGGGGCATGCGGCTGGCCTATCGGAGCCTGGAGACTCCGGCCGTGGCGGCCCTGATCGACGGCAATATCGTCCCGCGCCGCTTCCCCTGCCGGGCGCGCGCCGTGGTTGGCGGCGACGGACGGTCGCTCTCGGTCGCTGCCGCCTCGATCGTGGCCAAGGTCACCCGCGACCGGATCATGGTGAAGCTCTCGCGCCGCTACCGGAGCTATGCCTGGGAGAGCAACAAGGGCTATGGCACCCCGGAGCACGCGCGCGCCATCAAGAAGCACGGCGTGTGCACCCATCATCGCCGCTCCTTCAGCCCGATCGAAGAGGCACTCCGGCTGCTTAACGAGTCCGCGCGCGAGATTTAGCCGAGATCACCGGACGCTTTCCGTGGGGCTCTCGGCATAGCCCAAGCCCTCTATGCGCTTGAACATACCGCTCAAGCCGCCGGCTGGCGGCGCGGCGTCTCCGCCATTGCCTTGGGGGTCGGCGGTGGCCGCGCCTGTCTCGGGGGTATTGTCCCCCCAATCGTCCGGCACATAGAAGCTCGGCGCGGCCTGCACCGTTGGGTTTTCGCCATTGGCGCCGCTCGAGGAGTCGATGGCGAACCGCTCGCCGCTGTCCTTCTCCTTGATCAGCCTCCTTGATCAGCGCGGCCCGATGCGTCCAGTGGCTCAAATCGTCCTTGGCGAAGGGCCGCTCCACCAGATGGTGCTGGATCAACCCATGGTGGGCAAGCACCAGGAGGTAGCTCGTGGTGTTGGTGGCTTCGTCCACACAATCCTGCTGGCCGGGATCGCCCGAGCTGCCAAAGTCCATGCTCAGCCGGTCGCCTGCCATGCCGACGGTCGGCGCCACGCGCCGCTCCATCCAGGCGATCGCATAGGCAATGGCGCGACGTTCCTCTGCCGGACTGTCGTCGCGGCGGATGCGGGCCATGAGAGCGGAGATTTCCGCAATGTCGCTTGGCGAGAAGGTGTAGGGCGTCTGCAACTTGCAGCCATAGGCGTGGCAGACGGTGACCGTGTCGGCCTTCGGCGCTTGCGTGGAAAATTGCTCGAAATGAGCTTCCGGCGGCCCGTCCTGCTCATAGACGCAACCCCCCAAAAAGGGGAGCACGAGGCTAACAAGCCCTGCGAGGGCGCAGAGAACGCGCGCCATTGACCCGGCATCTACGCCAACCAATCCTGTTCACGCCGGCCCCCAGCGAGGTCGCGGGAGGCAGGAGCGCAGGTTTCACCGGCAGAGGCTTAGGATTGGTTAGGCTTAAGCCGCGGCGAGACCTTCGCGCGCGACCATCGCTTGGGCCCGGTCGAGGCCGCGCGCCAGGGGTCGAACATCTCGTCGATCTCGTCTTCGGTGATGACGAAGGCGGAGCACAGCGCGAGCGTGTCGCCGATGGTGCGAGTGATCAAGCCCTCGTCCTGCACCAGCGCCGAGGCACGTGCGCCCACTGCGACCCGCGGATTGAACGCCCGCTTGGTTGCCTTGTCGGCGATGAGCTCGACCCCTCCCATCAACCCAAGCCCGCGCGCCTCGCCGACGAGCGGATGGGCGGCAAGCGCCTTCAGCCTTGCCTGGAACTCGGGCGCGAGCCGCCTGACCCGCCCGACGAAATCGTCGCGCTCGTAGATCTCGAGCGCCTTGACCCCAAGCGCCGCCGCGAGCGGGTGGCCGCCATAGGTGAAGCCATGTGCGAAAGTGCCGATCTTGCGGTTCTGGTCGAGCATCGCCTGATAGACGGGCTCGGACACGGTGACGGCGCCGAGCGGCGCATAGGCCGAGGTGAGCGCCTTGGCCACGGTGATCGAATGGGGCTTGAGCCCGAAGGTCTCCGAGCCGAACCGGTCCCCAAGCCGTCCGAAGCCGGTGATCACCTCATCGACGATGAACAGAATGTCGTATTTGGCGAGCACCTCCTGCACGCGGTCGAAATGGGTCTCGGGCGGCACGATCACGCCGCCAGCCCCCATCATGGGCTCGGCGATGAAGGCCGCGATGGTGTCCGGCCCCTCGCTCTGGATCAAGGCATCGAGATTGGCGGCGAGCCGCGTGGCGAAGTCCTGCTCGCTCTCGCCAGGCAGCGCGAAGCGGTAATGATGCGGGCAGTCGGTGTGCAGGAAGCGGTCGATCGGAACATCGAAATCGAGATGATTGTTGGGAAGCCCCGTGAGGCTCGACGCGGCGACGGTGACGCCGTGATAGGCTTTGACGCGCGAGATGATCTTCTTCTTCTGAGGCAACCCCCGCGCATTGTTGTAATACCAGGCGAACTTCACTTGGCTATCGTTGGCTTCCGATCCGGAAGAGGTGAAGAACACCTTGGAGGTCGGCGCCGGCGAGATCGCTTTCAGCTTCTCGGCGAGCTCGACCGCCTTGTCGTGGCTCTTGGCACCAAAGAGATGGGCGAAGGAGAGCCGGGCAAGCTGCTCGCGGTCGGCCTCGATCAGCTCCTCATTGCCGTAGCCGAGCGCCGTGCACCATAAACCTGCCATGCCCTCGATATACCGTTTCCCCTGATCGTCGATGACGTAGATGCCTTCCCCGGGTGAGGATCGTGGGACCAGTGTCGCGGAAGCTCGCAAGTTCGGTATAAGGGTGGATGAGGCTCGCAATGTTGCGGGCTCGCGCGGTATCAGGCGGTATCGATCCTCGTCCGGGGGGGTTATGGTTTGGGACTGGAGCGGGTAAAGCATGGTGACCGCTTGGGGCGCAACGGCCGAGCTTGCGAGGGCTAGATTGTGACGGCGATCTATCTGCAGAGGACCGTGCATGAGGGGCTTTGGTCGCGCCGCCTCGCGCTGTTCTTTTTGCAGCTGCTCGTGCTGACCGTCCTCCTGCACCGCTTCGGCTCGCTCGCCACCCCTGCGGCGATTAACCTGCTCGCCGTCTCGATCGGGGGGCTAGTGCTCGCCATCCTCGTGGCGGTGTTCGCCCTGATCCGCATTTGGTTTGGTGGCCAGCAGGGCGCGAGCCAAGCCTTTGTAGGCATTGCCATCGCGCTGATCGGGCTCGCCGGGCCGCTCTGGTATCTCTCCCATGCCATCTGGTTGCCGCGCCTCACCGACATCGAGACGACGCCGCGGCAGCCAATGCAATTCAAGCAGCTCGCTGCCATGCGGCCGGCCGACGCCAACCGTGTCCAGGATCCCGACACCGCCGCCGCCGAGGAGCAGGAGCGCGCCTATCCCGATATCCGCCCCATGGAGCTCGAGCGCTCGGCGACCGAGGTCTTCGACATGGTGTATGAGGCGGTGAAGCGGCTTGGCTGGACCATCGTGCTGAGCGAGCCTCCGGGAGAGGCGGGCCCGGGCCGCATCGAGGCCACCACCCGCACGCTGCTGATGGGCTTCACCAATGACGCGCTGGTCCGCGTGACCGGCGACGATACCCGTGCCTTCATCGATGTCCGCTCGGTGTCGCGCTACGGCCAGCACGATCTGGGCGCCAATGCCGACCGCATCCGCTCCCTGTTCGCCGAGGTGAAGTCCGCACTCGAAAAGGGCGAGAAGACTGGGCTCGAGCAAGCGGAGCCCGCCTCGAAGGCGGTCACGAAACCAGGGGTCAGGACGCCGAAGAAGCCGCGGGGCAAACGGAATAGGCGCTTGCCAGCCCCGGAGGGCCGTCAGCCGCTACTGAGCCCCGACTGATCAGGTGCTCCAGATGCGCGAGCACCGATAGTGCCGCGGCTGCCTCCAGCTCGGCGTCCAAATTGCCGTAGATCTTGGCGACGATGCGCGGGATGGTAGAGACCCCGTCCTCGAGACAGGTAAGGATTGTCTGCTCCCGCCATTGCCGATGCATGATATAGGCCCGCACCACCCGTTGCGGGGTCTGCACGCGGCCGCCATGGGCCGGCAGGAAGATCTTGTCGTGCCGCGGCAGCAGCTTCTCCAGCGAGGCGAGAAAATTCCCGAGATTGCCTTCCGGCGGGGCGATCACGGTCGTGTTCCATCCCATCACGTGATCGCCGGTGAAGACGGTGCGCTGGCCGACCAGAGCGAAGCAGAGATGGTCCGGCGCGTGGCCTGGCGTGTGCAGCACGTCGAGCGCCACGCCGCCCGCCTTGACCACGTCTCCGTCTTGCAGCGTGCGGTCGGGCTGGAAGGCGGGATCGACGAAGGCTTCGCCGAGACCGGGCGCGCCGGCGCCGCGCTGGGAGCCTGTCGGTCCGAAGCTCAACAAATCTCCACCAACGAGCGCCTGCAAGGGCCGCGCCCCGTCGCAATGGTCGCGATGGCTGTGGGTGACGAGGATATGCGTGACGCACTCGCCCCGCGTGGCGTCGGCGATCGCCACCAGATGGCGTTCGTCCGCCGGACCCGGGTCGATGACGATCACGCGACCGCGGCCCACGAGATAGGTGTTGGTACCGAGGAAGGTATAGGGACCCGGATTGTTGGCCACGACTCGGCGAACCTGCGGCGCGACTTCCTCGGCTACTCCGTAGTCGACGTCAACGCTGCGATTGAAGGCGAGCTCAGCCGACATGGTCCCGAACTGAAGGTTTTCTGGCGAACCGCGCTCGATCATAGCCGAAGGCGGAATGGACGGCCGCGCCGCCCGCGCGACAACGTTAATCTGCAAGGGCAATTGGCGCAAAATGTGGCCTTTGCGAGCAAAGACTTAAAAGCCATCATGAGCTTACACTTTCCGAAGTGGCAGGAATTTGAGCGCCGGAGAGCTCACGGCCTGACATGACAGATCAGCTAGTCTCGGCAGATTAGGCTGCTCTTACCTGAGAAGCGGGTTCGCCGCGTCAATCAAGCTAGTCCGCTTATGACCCAAAGCGGACCCAACCCGACGAGGCGCCATCTCATCAGCAACTGACCCAAAGCGGCCCATCCTCAATTCCACGAACTACCTTGATCAGATCGCACCTTCGCGGTGCTTCACGGCGAACTCCTCCTCAGGAGAGAAGACGAGCGTCTTCCGTCCATAGGCCGCGAAGTAGATGATCGCAAGCGCATACCAGAGCGCGACCCCAATGATGCCGGTGCGATACACAGGATCGGCGAGCTGGAAACCGATGGTCACGATCGCAATGATCACGGTCAGGGTTGCGCCGACCACGCCGAAGGGACTGCGATACGGACGTTCGATCTTCGGGAAGCGGCGGCGAAGCTGGATGAACGTGAGCCCTTGCAGCAGATACGAGAACATCGCTCCGAAGACGGCCATGTTTAGAAGCACGCCACCGATGAATGGCCCCGCCGCGTCGCCACCCATGGCGAACCACACGATCAGCATCACGGCGAGCCCCACCACGCCGCCGGCAACCAACGCGATGTTTGGCGTTTTATGCGTACCGTGAGTAACCGACAGGAAATGGGGGAAGTAGCCCGCCCGCGATAGTGAGTAGATCTGCCGGCCGTAAGCAAAGATGATCGCGTGGAAGCTTGCGACCAGCCCGGTGACAGCGACCCATGCCAGCGCCTTCGCCGCGTTCGATCCGAAAATCGCGCGGAAGCCGTCGAGGATCGGTTCGCCCGAAGTGCCGAGGGCGAAGGCGCCGTGAACGGTTGTGGTTATGCCGGCAGCGTTGGTCACTTCGCGTTCGATCGGGATCGCCGGGTTGAAGACGAGAACCAGGAACCCAAGGGCGATCAGCGTAAACATGCCGAGCATGATACCCTTCGGCATATCGCGTCGCGGGTCGGCCGACTCTTCTGCCGCAAGCGGAAGCTGTTCGATGGCGAGGAACAGCCATACCGCAAAGGGCAGCGAAGCGAGGATGCCGTGCATTCCGAACGGCAGGAAGGGACCATGGCCCTCCGGCAGCTCCACTGCCGCTCCGGTCGATGGATCGGCGCCGATATTCATCGCGTATTTGCCGAAATCGAAGAACGGAATCGCGCTGACGCAAAATATGATGAGGATGCCGATCGCGAGCAGGGTCACGATGATGGTGACCATAAAAGATACCTCCACGCCGCGGGCGTTGAGTCCAACAAAGATGATGTAATCGATGATCCACCAGACGGGCTGGAACGCGGCAGGCGTCTCAAAAATCGCCGTGAGGTAGGTCCCGACGAAGTAGACAATCACCGCCGGCGTGAGCACATATTCGATGTTCTCGGCGACGCCGGTGATGAAGCCGCCCCACGGTCCGAATGCGGTGCGAGCAAAAGAATAGGCACCCCCCGTATGCGGCAGCGCCGGGCTCATCTCGGCGATGGAGTAGGTGAGGCCGAGATACATGATCGCGATGATGATGGTGCCGACGAACATGCCGCCCCAGCCGCCCACTGTGAAGCCCAGGTTCCAACCCGAGAATTCCCCCGAGATGACCGCGCCGACGCCGAGCGCCCAGAGCGATAAGACGCCCGCGTGGCGCCTGAGCTCGCGGTCTTCGAAATAGTCCTTGCCGGGGATGTGATAGGAAACCCCGCCTTCGTGTCGCCTCTCATCCATTTTCCCGATCCCCGGTCAACGAACACCGCCGCTACATGGAAGATTCACAATGCGAGATTCACGCCGCAGCATGTCTAGCTGCCCTTAATTTAGGGGAGTAGCGACCATTATTTCCCCGTCTAGCACAGTTACAATACTTGTGCTTTTCCTAAGCAGTCGATGGCTTGGCGACGCGACCCAGCATCATCAAGGCGACAGAGATGCTTTCGCTGCGCGCAATGTCCGCTCATGATGCTGTGGATGGCTCCTCCACCGGCACATGAGTGCCAAGGATTCTACTGTTTCCCTTGCCGCGCTTGACCAACTCGGGAGCGAAGTTTTCCAAGCCGACGAAAAGCGGCTACCGCACGCGTCATCGTCAATGACGAACACGAGGGATGGCTCCTTCATGAATGATCGCTAGGCTCCGCGATCTATTTGGTGATGCGCCTCTATTGGCCAAAAGAAACGCGGCCCTCGATCCTGCCGGCGGGCAAAGGCACGTGGCAGCCTCCCGATCTGAAACGCGATGACGTTCAGCGCTTGAGACGCCCAATTACTGTTGCTCGCGGCTTCCTCAAAGGAGGTCAGGTGTCGGGCCGCCCAGCCAGAGGGCGTCATTTTCATCTCCGATGACTACGGTGGCGTGATTAGGCGCGTAGCGCCGTGAGGAAGGGTTCTTCCGTGATCTTATTATCGCGCCAATGGAGAGCCACGACCTGATAACCGATCTTTTGCGAGCGGTTCCAGCTGCCTTGCTCGGCAACGAGCGCAGCATCCCCGAATTTCGCAATCTTGGCGTGGCGCAAAAAGAGAATCGAAAGTGGCGCCACATGCGCAGAGAGCTTGTACACCGGCGGGATCGCGTGGCTGGCGCGGTCGCCAGCCTACTTACCGAAGTCTGGATCCGGCTGGTTATCGCCATAAAGATACGGCCAGCCATAGAAGCCGCCCTCCGCGATGTGGTTCACTTCCTCCGGCGAAGCTCGTCGCCGAGCCAGTCACGCCAATTGTCCACTCCGTAAAGGTCGCCGGTGCCCGGTTGCCAGTCAAAGCCTACGGTGTTGCGTAAGCCGCTTGCGAAGAGTTGTGGCGGCTCGCCGGGCTTGAAACGGATCATCGCGGCGCGCCAGGGATTTTTCTCGACACAGACATTGCAACTCGAGCCGATAGCTACATAGAAGTACCCGTCAGGTCCCTTCTTGATCGTTCGGGTGAAATGGTCTGCGCCATGGGGAAGGTCGGGGAGCACGGTTTCCGGCGCCCCCGTCATCTTGCGCGTTGCTGCGTCGAAGTCGACCCGCAAAATCCGCGTTTCTTCCGCGATATAGAGCTGGTCGCCATCGAGAAAGAGCCCGCTCGGGTTGTGCAACCCATCGAGCAAGGTCTCGATGCCGTCTGAGCGGCCATTGCCGCTGCTGTCCTTCTTAACCAGCAGCACCTTTGAAGGAAGCGAGGACAGGATGATGTCGCCCCTGGGTGTGAGCACCATCACCCGCGCCTCGCCGAGACCAATCGCGTAGGCATTGACAGTGAAGCCTTGCGGTGGCGTAAGCCACGCTGCAATCGCTTTCACCTCTTCTGCCGAACGCGCCGAGAACGGCGGCACGGCAAAGCTCACTGGAAATGAGTGCCAGATGTAGAATAGCACAAGCGCGAGCGCGGCAAGGACGAGCATGGCGCGGCCGCGTGTTTTGCGCTTGTCCGAATTTGATGGTTCCGAACGCATGACAAGCGGTACCAGAAAAGAAGAAGCCCCGTACGGGGGGGACGGGGCTTCTTTGGAATTCCCTGCTGGAGTGACGGGTTGGATTTGGGGGGTCCATCACTCCCCGCGAGCATACGCCGTCTCAAATTTAAGTAAAAGCCTGCAAATAGAGTTTGAGCCAAAGTTCTCATTTTGGCACAACTTGGCTCGCAACCCCTCTTGCTCAGAATATGACCTTGCCATTTTACTGGCCATTGCAGACGCGGGGAATGGAAGCTGTCAATTCGCCATCGAGCGGGAACCAACAAAAGCGCGTCTCTTACACATAAGTGTAATAGCCAATGACTGCTAAGCATCGGCGCTAGGAGCGTCGCTGAGTGCTCTTGCTGGCGCGGCTCCCCAAAGCAGGCGAGACCGCGTTCGGCCGTCCTGGGCTTGCGCTGAGTCAGCTGTCCAGAAATGCGCAGCTGAGGGGCGTCGGCCGAAGCCGACCGTCAAGAAGAAGGGCCGCCCCGAAGGACGGCCCTCCTCAATGCATTGCATTCCTTGAGATCTAGGTCTTGGGGGCGCCTTTGTGCGCCTTGTAGATCTTCCATTGGCCCTTGCACCAATGTCTCCATTGCTTCCGGGCCTTGTGATCGGCGGGAAACTTTGCCTTGGCAGCTTTGAAGCACCCGCTGTGGGCGGCATCCGCTGGAGTTGACTGGATAGGTATCGCGGCACCGGCCAAGAGACCGGTCACAGCGGAAACCAAAAGCACCTTCTTCCACATACAAGCTTACTCCTTTTTTATGAGTTGCCCCCAGGGCAGGGCTCGCTAAGCCAATTGGCTGCCTCTGACGGCAATATCTATTTTGGCGCGACCAAACAGCTCAAAGTGTGGTCCAGCGATGCGGCAAATTCGTCGGGTGCCCCTCGCCGCTGTTGCTGATAACGGGAGGCGAAGGCGGGCACTACGCGCGTCTCGATAGCCTGTGCAACAAAGATAGTCTGATGCGCGGAGCTCGAAGAGGTCGAGATCTGAGTATTGCGTGCCAGGTCTCACCCCAAGGTTAGCTTGTTGGCTGTAGACTTAATCTGCACACGGACCGGTTTTCGCTATCGCGATGCGTCGTTCTCGTTCTTCGGCGCTTAAACGTGGTCGTCGATCTGAGAGTTGCTGGAGAAGTATTTTTGCGCCGGTCATATGGAGACAGCACGAGCAATCTACGACACTGCGAAGACGGCCTTTCCAGAAGTTTATGCCAACTTCGCTTTCGATAGCTGGGTAGGGTATCCGGTGAACGCGGGCCTCCTGACGCGGTCCGGGACAACCCCATCGAGGCTAACGATCACCCCCCTCGGTCAAGATTTTCTGCATTACCTAATCAACAACTCCCTCACTGCACCGAAAGCCGGATAGCCCCCCATTCGGAGCCTCAAT
This sequence comes from uncultured Alphaproteobacteria bacterium, assembly GCA_963804515.1. Taxonomy (GTDB): domain Bacteria; phylum Pseudomonadota; class Alphaproteobacteria; order Rhizobiales; family Methyloligellaceae; genus Methyloceanibacter. The sequence goes on from CAWDQR010000003.1 coordinate 523,963, forward strand.
CCTTCCGATCCGGCTCTTTCGACACTCGGTCTTCATTTTTGAGCCAGTAGTCCACTTCCTCCTTAAATCTATCTTTCACCGTTTTGTCGATCGGAACTCTAGACCAAGTCCAACCCGCATTATCTTTATTTCCGGACAACACTTCCAAGAGTTTTCCATCCAAGTCAGTCAGATATATGTAACCGAGCCGATAATCATGTTCGCTGGGCATGATATGAACACTGCCTGCTGGATCGGTATAGACATTAAACGAATGGGTTATGCCAAGGTCAGTATAAGGCAATTGATAAACAATACACTTATCATCGTGCAAAGGTAGGAAAAAATCTTTGCAAATGTGTTCAAAAGGGACGTCATTGTATCCTTTGCGCTTTGTCAGGTCGACAAGTCGCGCCCACGACGCATCTCCAGCAATAGCAATCGCCGGAGCCAAAAAGCCAACACCAACTATCAAAGCAAGAGTGAGGGCCTTCATCGGTCACTCCCGAGCAATCAGTTCATCAGCAATTCCCCAAACCTACACCCGGCCCCATCCCTCCGTGAAGATGGGGCCATTCCGGCCCCGTATGGTGCGAGGTCTTTGATCCTCGATCCTCAACCAACAAGCTCCCTTTCGTTGGCTGTGGCTGTGCGGCTAGGCTCGGTGCCGCAAGTGTGACCGCAGCAATAGAGGTAACCTCTTTATGCTGCTCCCGGACTTGCGGCAGGCGCTTGCGGCGGCGCTCCAGGTCCGGCGGCTGATGCCCTCTGCCTTCCACGGCTCGGTGCGCGAGAGCGAGGTCGCCTCATAGGTCGCGCGGGGCACCACGCCAGCGGCCCACCGCTTCCGGCACTTGGCCTCGACCATGCGCTCTTTCCTGAGACGGTCCCGCTTCGCCTTGTCCGCATCGGTTGCCCCGATCATGGTGATGCGGAGCCGCGTCCGGTCGGCGAGGTTTAGCCCGATCCTTTGCGCGAGCTTGTCCGGCTTCCATCGGCGGTGGACCCTGATCGCCTCGTCGGCGAGCTTCCCCATCTCGGCATCGGGTAGCCACGGCGCGAACTCACGCCGCGCCTCCGCCATCTTGGCGGGCCTGTCGCCGCTGCAATTGGCGATGGTGTGCAGCAAGATCGAAAGCAGGGCGCGCCCGTGTTGGCCATCGTCGAGCACGCCCCAACCGTCCCGAGAGACGAGCCTTAGCTCGTTGGCGAGCTTCCCCGGCTTTGAGAAGCAGAGCCGGTCACGGTGGGCGGCATTATAGGCGAGGCGAACATCGCCGCGCATCGTTCGGCCTTCGCCATGCTGGCCGGTGCGCGTCTCGACCGTTGCAGCGACGGCGTGCCGGTGGTAGGCAGGGCGGGAATCTTCGTCGAAGCTCCCTGGACAGATCGCCTAAGTTATTGACGGGAAAGCGGGAAAGAATGGTCGGAGTGGCAGGATTTGAACCTGCGACCCCCTCGTCCCGAACGAGGTGCGCTACCAGGCTGCGCTACACTCCGGTTGGCTGGTCCCTGGGCGGCGACATATAGACGTAGGGGGAAACACTCGCAAGGAGGAAGGCTCTAGCCGTTGCCCTAGGTCTTCCCTGCTCCCCAAGTCTTTCTTGCTTTCCAAGTTTTCCTCTTGTCCCAAGTCTCGCTCTTGTCCCAAGTCTCGCCAAGCCCGCGCGATCTTGGTAGAGACTGCGCCGCCTCCAGCATTGAGACTTGCTGCCGGAGGCGCGGGCCCTTAAGTCCCGAGCCAGGAGATGCTTGCGGGGCAAGATGGGGACCATCCGCCGAGATTGGGGCGTGGCCAAGCGGTAAGGCAACGGGCTTTGGTCCCGTGATCCCAGGTTCGAATCCTGGCGCCCCAGCCACCATATAAGTAATTGATATAGAAGAAGTTTATGTCTTTTTGGCACGCTAGATTTGTCGCGAAATCCAGAGTCCTTTGGGTCTTTTGAATAAGGCCCTAATACCAAATCCCTGAGTGTGTGACTCACGAGGGTGATTCACGAATCGGCGGCGATCTGATTCAACATGGCAAACGGAGGAGGTTTGCCATGGCTGCTCCAATTTCGTTGCGGGAAGGCTTTGACGCGTTGGCGTTGCGGGAGTTGGCGAAGAAGACGCGGGACGCGAACCAAAGCCGGCGCCTGTTGGCGCTTGCCGAGATTTACGACGGCGGCTCGCGCGGGCAAGCGGCGCGCATTGGCGGTATCGGTCTGCAGACAATCCGCGACTGGGTGCTGCGGTTCAATGCCAGGGGGCCGGACGGTCTCATCGATGGCAAGGCGCCGGGACGGGCGACCAAGCTCAATGGCGCCCAGCGCCAGGAACTTGCCCGCATCATCGAGAGCGGCCCGATCCCGGCGATCCATGGGGTCGTGCGCTGGCGGCTGATCGACTTGGCGCAGTGGGTATGGGAGGAGTACCGCATCAGGGTTGCCAAGCAGACTTTGAGCCGGCAGTTGCGGGCGATGGGCTTCCGTAAGCTCTCAGCCCGGCCGCGGCATCACGCCCACAACGAGCACGCCGCCGAGGCTTTTAAAAAAACTTCCCCGACCTGCTGGCGCAGATCGCGCGCAGCAAGTCTGCAGGCGCCGAGATAGAAGTCTGGTTCCAGGACGAGGCTCGCATCGGCCAGAAGAACAAGATCACGCGCCGCTGGGCCAAGCGCGGCACCCGGCCCCTCAGCCCCCGCGACCAGCGCACCTGCTCGGCCTACATCTTCGGAGCCATCTGTCCCAAAGAGGGCAAGGGCGCCGGCCTTGTCATGCCGTTCTGCAACAGCACGACCATGGAGATGCATCTGGCCGAGATATCGCAGGCCGTTGCACAAGGCGCCCACGCCATCCTGCTCATGGATCAAGCCGGCTGGCACAGCTCGGCCAAGCTTGACGTCCCCGACAACATCACCATCGTCCTATTCCCCTCCCGCTCGCCCGAGCTCAACCCGGTCGAGAATGTATGGCAGTTCCTGCGAGACAATTGGCTGTCGAACCGGGTCTTCACATCCTATGACGACATCGTCGACCACTGCTGCGATCCTGGAACAAGCTCGTCGATCGACCCTGGACGATCATGTCAATCGGCATGCGTGACTGGGCCTATCGGTCATGATCATCGCGACTTGGTATAAGTAGCAGAGACAACTCTGCGCTGGATCCGGACCGTTCCCGACGAGAAAGTCTCCCGAGCGGCTTTCGGGGGTTCACTTCTTTCTAGGTGGCTGCGTCGTGGACGGGATCGCGTAACTGAGGAGAGCCCTCCGAATGAGCGAAGGTTCTTGCCGTTGCCCTACGGCCGTCTCGTGCGCTAGATGCTTCTACTCGGGAGCGTTTAACCGCGCTTTGCAATGCTGCGATATACCGTCGCCGGCCAAGACAACGCTCTCGGCAGTTCCGTTGCAACACTCCCGACGAGTTGCGACGCGGAGGCGGTGCTCCAGTTTGCTTCGATCGTGGGCGCTAGCACGACACCAACGCCGACAAGATAAATGATCACTAACAGGGCGATAAGCAAGCGCATCGAGTCATCCTCAGCATGGCACTTAAGACGAGCAGCAACAGGCCTTCCCACTTTGAGTGAAGAGCATCACCGGCCTGCTGAGTTGTAGTGCAGCCAACACAGTGCCGGCAAGGCTCGTCAAGATGTTATCGCGCGCGCACGCCACTGCGGCTTAGGATCCAGCGCAGTGTTGTCTCTGCTACTTAGGGTCCTGCCGAGGATCGCGCAACCGAGGGCGCACTCCGAGCGAGCGAAGGTTGCCGACCAACAGACAACTTCATGCTATTGGAAGCCAAGCAGCTTCCGCTGTTCAACCCCCTCCGGCAACGTCGTCTCCCGCGAGGTGAGCGTCAGCTCGGAATATGAGATACTCGATGACGCCGCGGTCGCCTCGATCGATAAGGCCGCACCCTTTCCACCGATGCCGAAAGAGTTGAACCGGAATCAGATCGACGTCTCCGTCCCCTTCCGTTTCAGCTTCCGATGAAGCTAGATCACGTGTGCGTCCTGGTAGGGGCCCGGCATACCAACTGATGTCCGCTTTGGGTCATTCGCCAGCCAATCCTTCACCATCATTGGTCCCGCTAGCTCGCCCCAAGGTGATCGCGGGGATGCTGGTTGGCCGCACGCAATTCGAACGCAAAGAATTCGCTGCTCTCGGAGTAACGCTTCCCTGTTAGGAGAAAAAATTCCCTGTTTTGCCCCATTAGGGAATTTCGTCGCAAATCAATTGGTTTGTAAGGGGCCCAGCATGCGCGCTGGGCCCAATATCGGCGATATTCCCTCAATTTTCCCGGTGATCAGGGAATTCCACCAACGGAGAGCGGTTCGCTGCAGACTGCCAGGACAGCCAGCCGCTCGGTCAGGGCCGTCCTCTTCCCTCTGGGCAATGGCCCTAGCAGGATTGACCGCGTGCGCCCGCGCGCCTTGAGCTAGGTCAAACGCGTCCCCAATGTCCGCCCACGGCGAAAATTGCAGCGAGCGAAAATCCGGGAGGCAGCGACCGCCCGCTCAAGGTGCGAGCCAGGAAGGACCCGCGCTCTTTACGGTTTAAGAGCCAGACTTGGCTCTGCCCGTACGCGCTTTCCCGCAGACGAGCGGCCACAGATAGCCGACTGCTTTATAGGTATCAGCATTGAGCAGGGCCATGCCCTTGACCGTGAGCTCGGGCTTGAGCAGGGCGTCGACGCGCGCGTGGCCCATGACGGGCTCACCCTCTCACTCACCGGCTAGGGGTGGCTGGACGGCCCGAGATCCGGCTCTCCGCTAAGCGCGAGCATCCTCGCGCGAACCGCATCGCGTAGGCGGATGGCCGCACTGAAGTCGCTTCCATCAGCCCGCACCGCTTTCCCGATGTGCACACTTATGTTGCTCGGCCGGGGAAACCACTGTCCGCCGCGCAAAGCCGACCGCGTGCCGCTGATCACGATGGGCACCACCGGAATGCCGGCCTCCACGGCAACAAGGAAAGATCCAAGATAAAATCCGACGAGGCCTGGCATCCGGGTCAGAGTACCTTCCGGAAACGAAACGATGCGCGCCCCGGACAGCGATGCCTCGAGCACCTTGCGCGTGTCTTCAACGCCGCCTTTTACGTCGGTTCTGCGCACGAACAGAGTACCGATGTGGCGCAGGAATGGACCTGCTACCCGCTGACCCGCCAGCTCCTCCTTGGCAACAAAGGAGAGCGGACCCGGGATCACCGCCGATAGCACTAGAGGATCCAGGTAGCTGGAATGGTTGACGGCGAGCAGCACGCTGCGCGCAGGGATCGGCTCTTCCACGTCGACCTTGGGCGACAGCCCCGTAAGCCACAAAAAGGTGCGCGCCACGTAGTGGATCGCCTGGTGGCGCCAACGCCGGCTCGGCAGAAGGAGAACGACGGCCCAGACCATGCTGGAGCCTGCGACCAGCAGCGCCCACCAGTAGCCTGCGTAGACAAGGTCGAAAATCCTACGCCGAAGACGGCGGACGCGATGGCCAAACCCGGACAAGGAGAGCCGAGTCAGCTGCCACCACAGCGCATAGCCCTTTTTCGAAAGCAAGCCGCTCTCGTATAGCGTGCGCGCCGCAGACCGCCGTAGCTTGCCGCTGGAGGTCTTCGGTACCGTATGAGGCGGCGCCAGCACCACCTCGTCCGGCGCGATATCGAGTTGCGTCTTCGTCACCTCGACAATCCTACGCCTCAGCGCTTCGATTTCTCTGGGCCCGGTGAGGCGCGTCTCAACGAGCAGCACGAGCCGCTCGGTGTCTGCGCCCCCGAATGTGCTTGGGAACGCGGCCACGCACCCCTTGCGCACGCCTTCCACTCCGCCGACGAGTTCCTCCAACTCATGGGGGTAGATGTTGCGCCCCGCCTTCTTAATCATGTCCTTGATGCGGCCCGTGATGAACACATCACCGCTGGCGATGTAGGCCCGGTCTCCGCTCTCCAGCCATTCGCCGTCGAACAGCGCCTTGGTCTTCTCGTCATTTCGGAAGTAACCCCGCGTCGCGGACGGACCTTTGAACTGGAGCCGGCCCTCTGTTCGTTCGGGAAGCTCTGCGCCGGTCTCGTCGACAATCCGAACCTCATGCCCGGCGATCGGTCGGCCGCAGGCCACAAACTCGAGCGCGGTCGCATCCCCCGGCTGTGCCGTCCTCGCCTGTCCATCACGGGAAAGCGTTGAGCGCTGGACCCTGTCGACGATTGGTCCCCGCCCGACAGGAGGAAAGGTGAGGCCAACGGAGTTCTCGGCCAGGCCATAGACCGGAGCCATGGCTTTGGGCGGAAATCCGTACTTGGCAAAACGAGCGGTAAAGCGCGCGATCGTGGCAGGACTAACCGGCTCCGCTCCGTTCACCAGCATCCTGAGCGAGCTGAGATCAAGACCCTCGATGTCCTCGTCGCGCACATTCTTGCAGCACAATTCGAAGGCGAAATTTGGCGCTGCCGAAAGCGTGGCCCGGTGGCGGCCCATCGCGCGCAGCCATCTTCCTGGATCGGCGAGAAAGGCGAGAGGCGGCATGATGACCGTCGGGACGCCATAGTGGAGCGTGCCGAGCCAAGCGCCGATCAGCCCCATGTCATGATAGAGCGGCAGCCAGCTCACGAATACGTCCGACGAGCTCGCATCGAGCGCCTCACCCATCGCGCGAATATTCGCCAGAAGGTTTGCGTGCGTAAGAACCACGCCCTTGGGGTCGCCGGTGCTGCCAGACGTGTATTGGATCAGCGCAATCGTCTCCGGGCCGGCCGGCAGGGGCTGCTCGATTGCTCCCGCGCGCGACAGCGCTTCCACCGTCTCCACATGTCGCAGATCGTCGGTCAGCCCCAGCATCAGCTGGCCAACGTTGCGGATTTCGGACCAAATAATGAGAAGGCTCGCGCCAGCATTCCCCAGAATGCCGGCTTGCCGCCGCAAATGATCCTCGACCTGGGCCCGCCGGAACGGGGGATAGACGGGAACGGGCACGCCCCCCGCATAGAGCACTCCAAAGAACGCCCCGAAAAACGCGGCCCCCGTAGGCAGCATGATAGCCACGCGATCGCCAGGCGCCAGCCCCCGCTCGATCAACCCGGCGGCTACCGTGCAACTCTCGCGATCGAGTTCGGCGTAGGAGATCGTCTGTTCGTCATCCTCGCTCCGCCAGAGCAGCACGTGCGGGCGATCGCCATGTGAACGTACGTGATGAGCCAGAACCCCGATGAGCGTCGCCGCGGAGAACGGCGCGACGACCTCAGGCAGCTCCATGAGCTCCGACGGCAGCGCTTTCATCGCCGCGGCACGATCCGGCGCTGCTGCAAGAAGCGCCTGCAGAAGGTCACGCGGCGTACTTGCATCCGCAAGTAACTGGTCAGGCAGGTGAACCTTGAACGCCCGATCGATTCGCAGCACCAGCTCGGCGCGGCCCAGGCTGTCGAGCCCCAGATCCCGGTCGAGATCGCTATCGAGGGTGACAGCGACCCTGCGTTGCATATGGGGATGCAGCTCCCAAACCAGGTCCCTCACGAGGCGGCTGAACCTTGCAGCAACCTCGGGACTGGCTTTCTCCGGACCGTTTCCAGCTGAACGCTGCGGCGGGTCGATCATTTAGCAGACGCTCCCTATGCGGCTTGCAAATGAACCGCTCAGATGCCAGCCGCTCGAACTAGGGAACCCTCCTTAGTTGCCTCTTGTCATTGACAGCAATCAACAAGCCGCTAACGGCCGCGAGGCATTATCGTTCTATTCAACGCATGGACAACCCGAGGCTCCAGCATGGAGCGGCCCTCTACAGGCATGCTTGATAGGTTAATTAGTGCTGAGTGTGCCGATACTTTGCCCGGGCTCCTTCATGAGCGCGTCCGGCGCACTCCATTGAGCGTTGCCTATCGAGAGTACGACCGCCGTGCTGGCTGCTGGATCAACTATTCGTGGGCGAGTATGGAAATGCGCGCCGCCCGTTTCCAACAGGCGCTTGCGCGCGAAGGCTTGAAGACGGGCGACCGGGTTGCACTGTGCCTGCCCAATTGTACCGACTGGGTCAGCTTTGACATGGCGTCCCTCGGTCTCGGCCTCGTCGTTGTCCCGCTCTATGCCCACGACAGCGTGACGAACATTGCCCGCATACTGGCGCATTGCGAGGCGCGATTGGTGCTATTGGATACACAGCAGCGCTGGTGCGAGCTGGCACCACACCGGCAGGAGTTTCCGCTTCTGTCGTGCGTATGGGTACGCGAGTGGAACGGGCCACATCAATCCGGCGATCCAGAGCACACTGCAAAAAGCATCAAAGAGGTTTTGGCCGGCACCACCGCCTCGACCTTCAAGCGGGCCGGTTCCAGCCATTCGCTGGCGACAATCATTTATACGTCGGGCACGACCGGGCAGCCGAAGGGCTCCATGCTCACGCATTTCGCGCTGCTGTGGAATGCAGAGGGCGTTACGAAGTTCATTGCGCCGCGCCCCGACGACATCTTTCTTTCGTTCCTGCCGCTCGCGCATGCGTTCGAGCGAACCGTCGGCTACTATCTTGCAATGATGGGTGGTTCCACCGTCGCCTATGCACGCTCGATCGAGAACCTCTCCGATGACTTGAAAGCAATCCACCCCACCGTGCTTCTTTCGGTGCCGCGCATTTATGAGCGGGCCTACGCTGCCATCCACGCCGCGGCCGCCGGCAACCCGCTGAAAGTGCTACTTCTGAGACTAACGCGGCGTCTGGGCTGGCGGCGCTTCCAGGCACGCCAGGGCCGCATGCATGCGCCCGGTCCCGTCGCAAGTCTCGTTTGGCCGCTTTTGGAGAAGCTTGTGGCCCGGCCGATCACCGAAGCATTCGGGGGCAGGTTAAGAGTAGCCGTGACCGGCGGAGCGCCGATGCCGGAGGAGGTGGCGGAGTTCCTCGTTGCCATGGGTATGCCAATCGTTGCGGGCTACGGTTTGACGGAGGCTGCTCCGGTTGTGACCGCGAATTCGATTGAGGACAATCTTCCTGCCTCGGTCGGGCGCCCTCTCGCAGGCGTTGACATTTCCGTCGCCAAGGATGGCGAGCTTCTCGTGCACTCGCCGGCCGTCATGAGCGGCTACTGGAACGACGAGGCCCTGACAAGAGAGATGATCGACGCCAAAGGGTGGCTCCACACGGGCGACGTGGCCGAGATCAAGAATGGACGCCTGTTCATTATCGGCCGTTTGACCGAAATTCTGGTTCTGGCCACCGGCGAGAAGGTCAATGCAAGCCTAATAGAGGCCGAGATCCGGCGTGACGACCTTGTTGATCAAGCGCTGATCGTCGGAGAGGGAAAGCCGTTCCTCGTTGCCGTCTGCGCCCTCAACGCAAAAAGATGGCGGACACTCGCCCAGGAGATTGGCGTCGATCCGAACACTCCGAACTCCCCTGCCGCGGTCGGGAACATCCTGACGCGCATCGCCGGCCGTCTGAAGGGCTACCCAGAACACGCACAAGTGCGTGCCGTCTATTTGGCGCACCGGCCCTGGACCGTAGAGTCAGGGCTGATGACGCCTACGCTCAAGGTAAAGCGAGATGAGGCCGAGAAAACCTTTCACAGCGAGATCATGGAGCTGTATTCCGGCCACGCAACATTCCGTTAAGCAATGCGCGGCGGCTGTTTCGTTACTGGCACGTCGCGGACCTAGACTCGGGGGCGAGGGCGACATGGCGCTGTGGGCCCATCTCAACAAGAAGGCCCACATGATCTGTGAGCTGTCCCTTTGCCTGCATGCCGAACACCATGAGCGTAGGGGCCATGGCCGGCGTTGCTAGCCTCACCAAGCTCCCTTTTTTGGAGGCAAATCAAAGCGAGCCCAACACGACTCACTAGGTTGAGAACTCATACAGCACGTTGAATATTTTGGCGAATCGCGGCCTTCATTGGGTCTAACTGACAAGGAGGCCGCTATGACGCATTTGTTCTGGTTGTCGGATGACGCCTGGGCAGCGATCGAGCCCCATCTTCCGCACGGCAAACCTGGCAAGCCGCGAGTAGATGACCGTCGGGTGATCAGTGGCCTCCTGCACGTCCTTAAGACCGGATGCCGCTGGCGCGATTGCCCCTCGAAGTACGGACCTCACACAACGATCTACAACCGCTACAACAGGTGGTCGAAGCGCCGTATTTGGCAGCGGATCTTCGAGAAGATGGCTGCGGCAGGGCCAGTGCCTGAAGAGCTTTGCATCGATACCGGTCACGTCAAAGCGCACCGCTCGGCCGCTGGCTCAAAAAGGGGGAGTACGCGGAAGCGATTGGGCGCTCGCGCGAAAGAACGAGCAAAATCCATGCTTTGGCCGATGATAGTGGCCGACCGGTCGCCTTCGCCCTGACGCCCGGCAACGTCGCCGACATAACCATGGCCATTCCGCTCCTGGGCGCCGTGGACAAGCCCAAACGTTTGCTTGCCGATCCTGCTGGGAACCAACCTTTTCGATATGCCGTTGCTCGCCATTGATGCCCTCTTCTTATGCAAGAGGGCCGATCCTCTGGACCGAGTTCGCCTGCGCACGCGTTCTCTGCGGGTCGGCCGTCGTCGTGACTGGTCTTGTCATCTTCAGCCCGCTCGACCGGCCAGGTAGGAAGTTGTTCCGCGCGGCCGCCCCACGAGCAGGCCGACCGCGGATGAGCAAACTCGACGTTAAGTTTTGATGCGCCAACTCGGAGCCGACGGGTGTCTGGCAATCAGGGAAGCTTTGCCTCAAGGTAGGCGACCGCCCCATCGAGAGTGGCAAGTTTGGGATAGTCGATCTCCGGAACATCGACGCCAAGGCGGTGATGCATAGCCGTGACGAAGTTGAGGAAGTCCATGGAGTCGATATCGAGGGCTTCGCGCAGATCGGCAGATGGGTCGATTGTGCCCACGTCCATCTCGGGCGCGATGTTGCCCAGGGCCTCTTGCACGATGGCTCTAACATCGAGACTGCTCACAGCTTGTCAGGCTCCTGCAGCAGCCGCTCGATCTCGGCGAGAAAAAGCGCTCCGGCGTGGCCGTCAGTTACCCGGTGGTCGGCCGCGAGCGTGGCGCTGACAACGGGTCGCGCCAGGATGTGGCCGTCAACGACACATGGCCGGACAACAACTTTACCAAATCCGAGGATGGCGACCTGCGGCGGGTAGATAATGCCAAAAAGCTGCTCAACGCCTCGCTCACCGAGACTGGAGACGGTAATGGTCGGGTCGGCGATTTCCGAGCTGCGGATGCGACCAGCGCGCACGCGTTGCACAAGCTCGCGCATCTGTCTCATCAAGTCATCGAGGGACAGCCGATCTGCATCGTGGATCGCCGGCGCAATAAGGCCGCCGCCCCGAATGGCGATCGCCGTCCCCACGTGAACCGAGCCGACCGGCTCGAATTTATCCTTGCGGTAGAAGCCATTGAACGCGGGAAACTTTGCTGCCGCGAGCGCAACGGCCTTTACGAGGAGCGTACCTAAGAGAAGACGGTCAGAAGGCGGCCGCTTGGCATTGGTGCGCGTGAGCCATGCCTCGCAGGCGGTCATCTCGATCGGCTGCGCCAAGTAGTAATGCGGGATCTCGCGTTTGGACCGCGCCATGGCGGCGGCAATGGCGCTTCGCATGGCCGCAAGATCAAACCCGGTGGGAGGTGTCTTTTGCGCAGCCTTCTCGGTGATGGCTCGCTCGATATCGGCGCTGACAATCGTGCCACTCGGACCGCTCGCGGCGACGGTGTCAAGATCGACGCCGCGCTGCTCCGCGAGGCGTCTCGCGGCTGGAGAGACCCGCAAGCGTGGCGTCGGGCTTGGCTTGATCGCCTTTGCCGGAGGGGCGGGTGGTGGTGCCTGGCCCTCGACAGCCGGCGTAGGGGAAGGGGCGACGGTCGGCGGTGCCGCGGCCTCTACCGGGACCAGCGCCTCCGCTTGCGTCCGCACGACGGCCAAGGGAGTGCCGACTGGCACTTTGGTGCCCACCTCGACGAGGATTCGCTCGATCGTACCGGTGTCAAAGATCTCGATTTCGATCGCCCCCTTTTGCGTCTCAACCACGGCAATGATGTCGCCACGCTTGGCCTGATCGCCCGGCTTGACCAGCCACTCGACCAGCGTTCCCGCTTCCATGTCGGCGCCGAGGGAGGGCATGCGGAACTCGACCACAGACAATTGCGCTCCCCTTACGCTTTCCCCAGCGTCGCCTTCGCCAAAGCGACGATTTTCGTCACCTGGGGAATGGCCGCCTCTTCGAGATGTCGGGGGTAGGGAATCGGCACCTCCTCGCTGCACACTCTGCCCATGGGCGCGTCAAGGGCCCAGAACGCCTGCTCTACGATGCGTGTGCAAATCTCAGCGGCGAGGCTGCCGCTGCGCCAGCCTTCGTCAACGACGATGGCGCGGTGGGTTTTTCGCACTGAGTCCATGATGGTCGCATCATCGAGCGGCCGCAGACTCCTGAGGTCCACGACCTCGGCCTCGATGCCTTCAGATGCGAGCGAAGTGGCGGCCTCAAGCGTCTTCCAAAGCGAACCGCCATAAGTGATGAGGGTAATGTCGTGTCCCTCGCGCCGCACTCTTGCGGTTTGGATATCAACCGGGCCCGCGTCGGCGGAGAGCTTACCCGTCATGTTGTAAAGCATGATGTGCTCGAAGATCAGCACAGGATCAGGGTCTTCGAGAGCCGCCCACAGCATGCCGCGCGCATCTTCTATTGTGGCTGGAGCTAGTACCTTGATGCCGGGGATGTGCGCATACCATCCCTCCAGGCTGTGTGAGTGCTGGGCGGCAAGTTGACGGCCCGCGCCGGTGGCCATGCGGATCACCATGGGTACTCCGAACTGGTTACCCGACATGTGGCGGATCGTTGCGGCACTATTCAGAATCTGATCGAGTGCGAGAAGGCTGAAATTGACCGTCATCAGCTCGACGATTGGGCGCATTCCTGCAATGGCGGCGCCGATGCCCGCACCGGTGAAGCCAGATTCGGAGAGGGGTGTGTCGCGAATGCGTTTCGGGCCGAACTCCGCGAGCAGGCCTTTCGTCACCGCATAGCAGCCGCCATAGCGGCCAACATCCTCGCCCATCAAGAAGACTCGCTCATCGCGCCGAAGCGCATCCCGGATCGCCTCGCGAATGGCCTCGCGATAGGTAATTTCGATCACGGCTGATTGAGCTACTTCATGCAGCATGGCCAATCACCCGATCCCGCTGCTTTTTCCGCGTAGAGGAAGCGGGCGAGGTGCTCGACCGGCTCCCAAGTGCCAGCCTCGGCGAAGGCAACGGCCTCGGCGATTTCCGCGGCGACCTCGGCCTCGATGCGCGCGAGATCCTCTGGGTGCAGCATACCGCTTTGCTCAAGCCAGCTCCGAAAGCGCAAGATCGGTTCCTTCTGACGCCAAGCCTCGACTTCGGCTTTGTCGCGGTAGAGCTGAGCGTCAAACATCGAATGGCCGCGGAGACGGTATGTGCGGCATTCGAGGAAGTAGGGCTTTCGGGTCTGCCGGATCGCGCTCACCGCCCGGCGCGCCGCGCCTTCGACGGCCATCACGTCCATCCCATCGACAGCTTCGGAGGCCAGCCGGTAGCAGGCAGCTTTTTGCTGGATATCCGTCTCCGATTCCGAGATCGCGAGGGCTGTTCCCATGGCGTAAAGGTTGTTCTCGCAAACGAACAGCACCGGCAAAGACCACAACGCGGCGAGATTGATGCTCTCATGGAACTCACCCTCGGCGACCGCGCCTTCGCCGAAAAAGCACACGGTGACGTTGTCCTCTCCGCGCATTTGATCGGCGAGCGCAAGACCGATGGCGAGCGGCAGCCCGCCACCGACGATGGCGTTGCCCCCGTAGAAATTGGTCGCGAAATCGAACAAATGCATTGAGCCGCCTCGGCCTCCGCTGCACCCCTCGCGCTTACCGTACATCTCGGCGAGCGCACCTTGCATCGGCACGCCACGCACCAAGGCGTGGCCATGCTCGCGATAGGTCGCGACGATCCTGTCCCGCTTCTCGAGCACCGGGATCACACCCACGGCGACCGCCTCCTCTCCGTCATAGAGGTGCAGAAAGCCTCTGATCTTTTCTTGGGTGTAAAGCTCCGCACATTTGTCCTCAAACCGACGGATGCGGATCATGTGCTTTAGCAGGTCGAGTGCATGCGATCGGGATAGCCGCGGCTTATCGGTGGTCGCTGTCATCGCTCCTCGCTTTCCAGCGTGGAGATGTCGCCTTCCGGCAGGCCGAGTTCCCGAGCCCTGAGCAGCCGGCGCATGATCTTACCGCTACGGGTTTTTGGCAGGTTCCCGCGGAAGACGATCTCCTTAGGTGCTATCGCCGGACCGAGACGCTTGCGCCCGTGGCCCAATAGCTCCTTGCGCAAGGCCTCGCTTGGCTCCACGCCATTTTTCAGTGTGACGAAGGCCTTGACCAACTCTCCGGCTGTAAGGTCCGGGATGCCGATCACGCCAACCTCAGCGACGGCGGGGTGCTCCATGAGCGCACTCTCAACTTCGAATGGCCCGATGAGATGACCGGAACTCTTGATCACATCGTCCGCCCGGCCGACGAACCAATAGTAACCGTCAGGATCTTTCATCGCGAGGTCACCGGTGAGATACCACCCGCCGGCGAAGCATTTGCGATACCGTTCCTCTTCGTTGAGATATGTCCGCATCATGGATGGCCAGCCTGGGCGCAGCGCAAGCTCACCCGTGCGCATAGGCGCCGTGACCTCGCGGATATCGCCGCCAGCGGCACGCTCGACGATGGCCGCGGTGATGCCTGGAAGGGGGCGGCCCATGGAGCCCGGCTTAACGTCCATTGAGGCGTAGTTGGCAATCATGATCCCGCCGGTCTCGGTCTGCCACCAATTGTCATGGAACGGCATGCCGAAAGCTTCCAAGCCCCAGATGACGGCCTCGGCATTCAGGGGCTCGCCGACACTCGCCATGAAGCGCAGGTTGGACAGATCGTACCGCTTGGCGAGCGCGGTCCCCGCCTTCATCAGCATCCGGATAGCGGTCGGAGCCGTGTACCAGACACTCACCTTCTGGTCCTGCAGAATGCGATACCACCGCTCAGCGTCGAATTCCGCCTGGTCGACGATTAAGGTCGCACCGTTGGTGAGGGGCGCAATGATGCCGTAAGAGGTACCGGTTACCCAGCCGGGGTCCGCCGTGCACCAGAAGATGTCATCTGCATGCAGGTCGAGCGCGAGCCGCCCGGTGATATGATGTGCGACGACCGCGTCATGCACATGCGCCGCACCTTTGGGCCGCCCGGTCGTGCCGCTCGTGAAGTGAACGAGCGCCATGTCTTCTGGATCTGTCCGCACGGTTGCAAAGACAGCTGAAGCTCTTTCGAGTGCAGCCCTCAGGTCGGTCGCGCCGGACGGGGGAGACCCGGTACAGTCCATCAACAGGACATGCTGAAGGCTCGGAAGTTCCTTGCGCCAGGGCTCGACCTTGCGCCGGTAAAACGCCTCGGAGGTGACCAGCACCTTGGCCTCCCCGATCTTCATCCGCGCCTTGATCGGCTCCGGGCCGAAGGCGGAGAACAGCGGCGAGAAGACGCTGCCGGTTTTGAGCGCTCCGAGGGCTGCGATGTATAGCTCTGGGACCCGGCCGAGCAGCGCAAAGACGCGATCGCCTTTGGTGATTCCCAACGCGGTAAGGACGTTCGCGAACCGGTTGGCCTGCGAATAAAGATCGGCATAGGTGAAATTGCAGATGCGATCGTCACGCCCGATCCAGCGCAGTGCGACTTTGTCGCCGCGGCCAGCGAGTACGTGACGATCGAGGGCCTCATAGGCAATGTTCAACCCGTCGCCCGGGAGGCAGTCGAGAAGCGCCCTTGCTTCTTCCCAGGAAAAGGTCGCAGCAAATTCATCGTAATTTTGAAGATTGGCCCGCGCATAGTCACCCGGTCGCTTCCTGATCGGTTCACGCTCCCCTGCCGGTAGCCCAGCACGTCGAGCGGACAACTCTAAGCCTGACATGAAACGAGCACCCAGTGTTGCCTTACCACATTACCCTAATGCCTATCCGGCGATCGGCCTTTG
Organism: uncultured Alphaproteobacteria bacterium; assembly: GCA_963804515.1. Classification (GTDB taxonomy): domain Bacteria; phylum Pseudomonadota; class Alphaproteobacteria; order Rhizobiales; family Methyloligellaceae; genus Methyloceanibacter. Next base: position 539,914 of record CAWDQR010000003.1, read on the forward strand.
ACGCGGGTCAAGCCGACAGCTGGCGGTAGCCAGTAGTTCACTTGTACCGTGCTAGTGTTCTTGCTTTCCCTATCCTGAGGAACATTTCTGGCATCATGACACGACGGGAACCGTTTAACTCGATCTACTCTCAGGGATTTCTGCGTGCTGCCGTCTGCGCGCCCAAGGTCGCGTTAGCTTCACCTGAGCGCAATCTCGAAGAAACGCTCAAGCTTGCAGAGCAGGCGTCATTGCAAGAGGCGGCCCTTGCCGCTTTCCCGGAGCTTGGCGTCACGGGTTACTCGAATGACGATCTTTTCTTTCAAGACGCGCTGCTTGATGGGGCGCAAGAGGCGATTGCCGAGCTCGTGCGCGCAAGCCGGGAGCTGAAGCCTGTTCTCATTGTGGGCGCTCCCATTGAGTCCGAAGCGAGGCTCTTCAATTGCGCCATTGTCATCTACGGCGGCCGGATTCTTGGAGCAGTGCCGAAGACCTATCTCCCCAATTATCGGGAGTTTTACGAGAAGCGGCAGTTCACGTCGGGAACGAAGGCGAACGTGCCCGTCATTCAAGTGGGGGGCGAGCTCGTTCCCTTCGGCAGCGACCTGATCTTCTTTGCCGAGAATTGTCCCGATTTCATCGTCCACGTGGAGATTTGCGAGGATCTCTGGACCCCGATCCCGCCCAGCAGCTACGCCGCTCTCGCAGGGGCCATGCTGCTCGTGAATTTGTCGGCCAGCAACATCACGATTGGCAAGGCAGAGTACCGGCGGCTGTTGTGCGCGAGCCAATCGGGTAAGTGCATCTCGGCCTACATCTACGCGGCGGCGAGCTTTGGCGAATCCACGACCGATCTCGCCTGGGATGGACAGGGTTTGATCTACGAGGATGGCGATCTGCTCGCCGAAACGGAGCGTTTTTCTGATCGATCGCAATTCATCACCGTCGATCTCGATTTGGAGCGGTTGCGCCAGGACCGCGTGCGGATGACGAGCTTCAACGACTGCGCCGTGCTTCACCGCGACCACATCACCGCCATGCGCCGCATCCCCTTCAAATTCACGGTGCCCACGGGGGAGGTTCCTCTCAAGCGGCGTATCTACCGGTTTCCCTACGTCCCAGCCGATGCCCCAAGACGGGACGAGCGGTGCCGCGAGGTCTACGATATCCAAGTGCATGGCCTGATGCAGCGCTTAAGCGCTACCGGGATCAAGAAGGCCGTCATCGGCGTCTCCGGCGGCCTCGATTCGACCCAGGCGCTGATCGTTACGGCAAGAGCCATGGATCGGCTCGGCTTCCCCCGCTCAAACGTGCTTGGCTATACGCTGCCGGGCTTTGCGACGAGCGCGCGGACCCGTGAAAACGCCTTGCGGTTGATGCATGCTCTCAGCGTCACGGGCGAGGAAGTCGACATTCGCCCAGCGTGCCGGCAAATGCTCCAGGATCTTGGGCACCCCTTCGCGCGCGGGGAGGCCTGCTACGACATAACCTTCGAAAACGTGCAGGCTGGCGAGCGCACCTCATTACTGTTTCGCGCCGCCAATTTGCATGAGGCTTTGGTGATCGGCACCAGCGACTTGTCGGAGATCGCGCTCGGCTACACGACGTATGGCGTGGGCGATCAAATGGCCCATTATCACGTGAACGCCTCTGTGCCGAAGACGTTCATCCAATATCTGATCCGCTGGGCCGCGAAGACCGATCAGTTCGGCGCGGAGACCTCGCGGCTGCTCGAGGCTATCGTCGCTACGCAGATTTCGCCCGAGCTCGTACCGCCGAGAGGAGGCGCCGGTCAGCTTGCCGAGGAGGAAATCGGTCCATACGAGCTGCAGGACTTCAACTTGTACTATTTGAGCCGCTTCGGATTCCTTCCGAGCCGGGTGGCGTTTCTTGCCTACAACGCCTGGAGCGATCGCGAGCAGGGCGACTGGCCCGACCTGCTGCCGCCGGAGAACCGCCATCAATACGACCTCGCGACCATCCGCAAATGGCTCGAAGTCTTCCTCCTGCGGTTCTTCGAATTCAGCCAATTTAAGCGCTCGGCTTTGCCCAATGCGCCAAAGGTGGGCTCAGGCGGCTCGCTCTCGCCGCGCGGGGATTGGCGTGCGCCAAGCGACGCCAAGGCTGATGTTTGGCTTCAGGAATTAGAGCTGAACGTGCCGCATCAGCTGGGCTACCGACGCGAGGCGGGCGAGTGACGGGCCAACCCCCGGCTCATGCAGCGCCAGCCTTTCTGGCGCGGCACTTGTCCCCCTTTGATGCTGGTCAAGGAAATCCCGGGCAATTCGGTGCAGTTCAGGCTGCAATGTTGGACTATCGTGCTGCGGATGATGGCGTTCATGAGGTGAGCGCTGCGAGGCTGCAAACTTCAGACGTCAAATAGGGTTGCTGGTTAAGCCAATGTGGCGTTATTCGGGCCAGCCGTGAAAACCAACGCAGAAGCACTCATCGACCGAGGGTGGGAGCAGTTTCCTCACGATGCCGATGTCGGTCTGCGCGGTTGGGGGCCGAGTATCGAGGTGGCCTTCGAGCAGGCGGCGCTTGCGCTCACCGACGTCGTCAGCGATGCGGAGATCGCCGTCGAGACTCGTATAGAAGTGGCGTGCGAGGCCCCTGACGTTGAGCTTTTGCTGGTCGAGTGGCTCAATGCCATCATCTATGAAATGGCGGTGCGGTCCATGCTGTTCGGGCAGTTCGAGGTGAAAATAAGCGGCACACAGCTCCTAGGCGTATTGTGGGGTGAGCCGATCGACCAAGTGAAACATGCACCTGCCTGCGAGCCAAAAGGCGCGACCTATACGGCGCTGCGCGTCGCTCAAGGGTCTGACGGACTTTGGTCGGCAGGGTGTGTGATCGACGTATGAGCAGGGGAGCCTGATGGATCCTGCACGATTCACTCGTATCGATGAAACGACGTGGCAGATCGAGCCCACCGGCGCCATGCGCGTACCGGGAGTCATCTACGCCGATGAAGACCTCATCCGCGCCATGGACGACAAGGTCTACGAGCAGACCGCTAACGTCGCCACGCTGCCCGGGATCGTCAAGGCGGCCTATGTCATGCCCGATGCCCATTGGGGATATGGCTTCCCGATCGGCGGGGTGGCCGCTTTCGACGCGGAGGAGGGCGGTGTCATCTCTGCCGGCGGCGTCGGGTTCGATGTTTCCTGCGGCGTGCGCACGATGCTGACCAGCCTCACAATTTCCGACATCAAGCAGGTGCAGACGTCGCTCGCCGATTCTCTCTACCGGCAAATTCCCGCAGGCCTCGGTAGCAAAGGCTCGATCAGCCTCGATCCCCTTGAAATGGACGCCATGCTTCGGCGCGGCGCCCGCTGGGCGATCGAGCGCGGCTGGGGTGAGGCTCACGATCTTAACCGCATCGAGGAAGGCGGGCAGATGGCCGGCGCCCAACCGGACCATGTGTCCGAGCGTGCAAAGGAGCGCCAGCGGCGCGAGATGGGCACGCTCGGTTCCGGCAATCACTATCTCGAGATACAGGCAATCGCTGAAATCTTTGACAAGGAAGCCGCCGAAGGCTTTGGCCTCAAGCAGAACGAGGTCGTGGTGACCATCCATTGCGGTTCGCGGGGTCTCGGGCATCAGATCGGCACCGAGTTCTTGCGGGAGATGGTGACGGCCGCGGCAGGGGCGGGAATCGCCCTGCCGGATCGCGAATTGGCCTGTGCCCCGATCAAGTCCGAAGTCGGCCAGCGCTATCTCGGCGCCATGCGCGCTGCCATCAATTGCGCCCTGGCCAATCGCGAGATCATTGGCCACTACGCGCGAAAAGTCTTCGCGCACTTCTTCCCCAATACCGATCTCACTTTGCTCTTCGACGTGTCGCACAACACCTGCAAGGTCGAGAAGCACAAGACCAACGGCGCATCTCGTGAGCTCTTCGTTCATCGCAAGGGTGCCACGCGCGCCTTCGGCCCAGGCCACCCCGATCTGCCGGAGGCTTTGCGCAAGACCGGGCAGCCCGTCCTGATCGGCGGTAGCATGGGCACCGGCTCCTATGTGTTGGCTGGCGCAGCGACCAGCGAGAAAAAGGCGTTCGCCTCTGCCTGCCACGGCGCGGGTCGCGCGATGTCCCGCCATGCCGCGCTCAGGAAGTGGAGCGGCCGTCAAATCGTCGATGATCTGGCAGACAGAGGGATTCTGATCCGCAGCCCGTCAGCGCGCGGCGTCGCGGAAGAAGCCCCTGGCGCCTACAAGGATGTCGGCGCTGTCGTGCTTGCGGCTGAGCATGCAGGCCTTGCTCGGCGCGTGGCGCGGCTCACGCCGCTGATCTGCATCAAGGGCTGAAGTGGGGGTTCCAGATGAAACGCATTCTCGTTGCAACCGACGGGTCTGAACACGCCCTTACCGCTGCCCAGCTCGCGGCAGAGCTGGCGGCCGGCATGGGAGCCGAACTGCACGTTCTTGCCGTCGCTTACCGCGACCGTTCGGAAGAGGAGGAATTGCGGGAATTCGCGAAAATCGAGCACCTGGGCGGCATGCTAAACGTCATCGGTGAAATTGCGAAAAGCCACGCAGAGCAGGCACGACGCCAAGCGGAAACGCAGGGTGTCAAGACCGTCAAGGTCTCAGTGGCGGAAGGAGATCCCACTGAACAGATCCTTGCGTTTATTCAGAAGAACACCATTGACGCGGTCGTTGTCGGCCGGCGAGGCAGGAGTCGCATAGTGGGGCTGCTTCTGGGCAGCGTCTCACAGAAGCTGGCAACGTTGGCCCCGTGCATCGTCATCATCTGTCCATAACTCTTCAGGACATACTGGCTCAAGCTCTAGCCGGCCTCGCCCGTTCCCCGAAGCGAAAGCCTTTGGGCATGGCATCACGGACCATCAGCATCTCGCCCACGGTCTCCGAGGTGATCAGGCCTTTCAGGCGGCCAGTAGCATCCACCACGCCTACGGCAGGGGCTGACTTTTCCATCAGGACTCGAAATGCCTCGTCGAGGCAACGGCGATGATCGATGGTCGGAACCTCGCGCGTCATGACATTGCCGATCAGCGTATTGGGTCCGTCCTGTTTGAGGGCCTTGATCATGTCGCTGCGGCCAAGCACCCCAACGAGGCGGCCATCCTTGTCGACCACCGGAAACTCGGTCTGGCTCGTGCGCAGCAGGGTCTCGATCGCCTCCTCGATGCGGGCCGAGGGCGAGAGCGCCTTGTATTCCGTCATCATGGCCGCCGTGACTGGCACTCCGCGTGACATCCCGCGCAGCTGCGCAAGACGCGCCTCGGAGGTCGCGGCGAGGTAAATGAAGATCGCGATGAAGGTCAGCATCGGATTGAAGAAAAGTCCGATGAAGCCGAAGGCGAAGGCGCACCACTGGCCGATATTCGCGGCGATCTCTGTCGCGCGCACGAAGCCATATTTCCGGGCGAGCAAAGCGCGCAGCACCCTGCCGCCGTCCATCGGAAAGGCCGGGATTAGATTGAACGCAGCGAGGACCACATTGACCGCTGCCAGCCGATCGATGAGGGAGACTTTGGTGATGTCCGCCGCAGCAAGATTGTCCGGACTGGGGTCGGCACCAGCCAGCATCAGCGCAAGCACAATGACGACGTTGACCATTGGGCCGGCGATGGCGATCAGAAATTCTTCCCGAGGCTCCTCGGGAAAGCGTTCAAGCCGCGCCACCCCGCCGATCGGCAGCAAAGTCACGTCGCGGGTGGAGATGCCGAAGGCACGCGCCGTGAGGATATGTCCGTATTCGTGCACGAGCACGCACAGGAACAGGAGCACCATGAAGAGCAGCCCGCTCCACGCCGCGTCAGCGCCGCCAGACATGTAGCTCGCCGCCCAGATCCAGGCGAGGAAGAGCAGGAAGGTGACATGGATGCGAATCTCGGTTCCGCCGATCTTCCCGATATTCAACGACCAAGGCATCTGAACTCCTCGCCTCCTCACTCACGGCTACCGCTTTTTCCGATACTCAATACTAAAATAGGGAGCCGGTCTTCGGGAACCAACAGGAGCCCGGCTGAAATGGCCCGAACCTAAGCCCGCGGGAGCGCCGTCTCGTATCTGAAAATCCCTGGCACGCCCGGAAGCGGAATGAGGCAGCTCATCTCATGCGGTAGCTTTTCCTGCGCGCCGATGACGAGATAGCCGGACTGAGCGAGCCGCTCAACGAGCCGATCCAGAACCTCCCCTTGCAGGGCTGCCTCGAAATAGGTGAACGCAACATTGCGGCAGAGAATGAGGTCGAAGAGACCTTCTGGCGCTTCTGAACGCAGGTCTTGAAGCAGGAAGCTCACGTCCTCCCGGTATTGCTGCCGCACGCAGAAGAGGCTGCCGATATGATCGAAGCCTTGACAGAGGAGAGCTTCCGGCAGCTCTCGCAGACTGCCTCCGGAATAGCAGCCCTTGCGTGCGCGTTTCAGCACAGTTTCGTCGACATCGGTGGCGACGACCGAGGAGCCCACACCGGGAAAAGCACTCGCTGCTGCCAGATCCCAAAGGATCTTGAGCGTATATGGCTCTTCGCCCGAGGCGCATCCGGCCGACCAGCACCGCGCTTGCCGCTTGTTGCTTCGGGCGCGCGCTGCAATATCGGGCAGGACGCGACGCTCCAGCGCTTCGAAGATGCTCTTGTCGCGGAAGAAGCGCGAAATCGTGATGTGGGTCAGTCCGTCCAGGACCGTCCACTCTTCGGGATGGTTGTCGAGCTGCTTGCGATAGGCGGCAAATCCCTCAACCCCGAGTTCCTTCATCCGCCGCCTCAGGCGCTTGCAGACCTGACCATGGACCTTGCGGAAGCCTCGCCAGCGCAATCCTAGGCGCGGCAAGGCCTCTTGCAAGAAAGCCACGCATTCGCTCGGCATCAGCCATGCCTTCGCTCTAGCTCAGTCTGTGCGGCACCTCCAGCAGAGAGCCCGTGTTGATCCATCGCAATTTCGTGCCCTCTGTCTCAGCCTATAGCTAAGCGCTGGATGGAGCAGGTGCCATTCTTAAGGAGCGTAGGGAGCGACCATGCCAATCTGGAGGCTGACCCCGATCGACCTAGAGGATCCGAACTGGGAGGCAAGCTCGCATCGCGGATTGATCATCGTCCGTGCCCCAAACGAGGCTTCCGCGCGCAAAGCAGCCGAGGAAGCATTTGGGGTTCAGACTCGCTTTCCTGCCGGAAAAGGCATGCGCGTGCCACCCTGGACGCGGTCCGAGCTGGTTCACGCTGAGATCATCGACAGTCCAATATACTCCGCGGGAGGTACCACCGAGGTCCTGGAACCGTCCTTCAAGGAAGGCTAGTGAGCTTAAGAAGAGGAGCCCCCCTATGCTTCAAGAGCTTAGTGCGGATCAGGCGCGCCAGATCGCAGATCTGGCGAAAGCGGCGCGCGCTGCCCGCGACGTCATACTCGACAACGTTCCTGAAGAAGACCTGGGTGTGCCGCCACCCGCGCGCGGGGAGCACAATCCTGCCGGCGCTCTCGGATTCGATCCGTTGCCCCTTGACGATCCGGACCTCATAGAATTGCGGGCGACAGTCAGCGCGCTGGTACCCGCCGCGCGCTCAGAGCTATTCGTCCTGATGCGGATGGGCCAGGGTGACCTTGCCATCTGCGATTGGGATCGCGGTCTTTCTGAAGCAGCATTGCTCGGGGAGGACACCGTATTGGCTACGCTCACGGAGGATCCCGACCTTCACGAGCATCTCTCCAAAGCGCTCTATGAGTTGGGCACTGAAAGCCGAGCCTGATATGCGCCAAAGCCTGCTTTAAGGTTGCTATCTTGAGCTTGAAAGCCCCGCTTCGGCGGGGCTTAGTCTTCCAGACATACCTAAGGCGAGCCTGTCAAACCAGTCGCAAGTTCACCCATGACCCCAATCGGCGCTGAGATCTCAGACCGTATCTGGAGGGCGAAATATCGCTACGGCCAGGAGGCTACGATCGCCGACAGCTGGCGCCGCATCGCCCATACGATGGCAGCCGTCGAGACCAGGGATCGGGCGGTATGGGAAGAGCGCTTCCTTGGAATTCTGAAGGACTTCCGCTTCCTGCCGGGCGGGCGCATTCAAGCCGGCGCAGGCACGGAGCGGAATGTCACGCTGTTCAACTGCTTCGTCATGGGCACGATCGAGGACTCGATCCGAGGCATCTTCTCGGCCTTGGAGGAGGGCGCCCTCACCATGCAGCAAGGTGGCGGCATCGGCTACGACTTCTCGACCTTGCGGCCGCGGGGCGCTGAGGCGAAGATGGTGGGGACGATCGCCTCCGGGCCCGTGTCGTTCATGCATGTGTGGGATGCGATGTGCGGCACGATCCTGTCCACCGGCGCGCGCCGCGGCGCCATGATGGCGACCTTGCGCTGCGACCATCCTGATATCGATGAGTTCATCCTTGCCAAGCAGCAAGCCGGTGCGCTGCGGCGCTTCAATCTGTCCGTCCAAATTACGGATGCCTTCATGGGCGCCGTGCGTCAGGACGTCGAATGGCCGCTTTTGTTCCCGGTGGCAACATTTGACGGCAGCGGCGAAACGATACTGCGCGACTGGCCTGGCCTTAAGGAGCCGGTGCCATGCCGCGTCGTGCGGCGCATGCGGGCGCGAGAGCTTTGGGAGCGCATACTGCGGGCGACGTATCAGTATGCCGAGCCGGGTGTGCTCTTCATAAATCATATCAACGGGCTCAACAATCTTTGGTATTGCGAGCGGATCAGCGCCACCAATCCCTGCGGGGAGATTCCGCTTCCTCCCTACGGGGCCTGCGATCTCGGCTCTATCAATCTGACTCGCTTGGTCAACGCTCCCTTCACGCACCATGCGAAGCTCGAGATCGAGACCCTGAAGGACACCATCCGTGTCGCGGTGCGGTTGCTCGACAATGTCATCGACGCGTCGCGCTTCCCATTGCCGCAGCAAGCCAAGAGTGCAAAGGACACGCGCCGCATCGGCCTCGGCGTGACCGAGCTTGCTGACGCGTTGCTGATGCTCGGGCTCTGCTATGGCAGCGATCAATCCCTGGCGCTCGCCGCCGACCTTATGGCCCTCATCTGTCACACGGCGTATCGCGCCTCCGTCGCTCTGGCTGAAGAAAAGGGAAGCTTCCCCTCTTTCGACAGGGACAAGTATCTCCAGGGAGCCTTCATTCGCGCTCTGCCAGACGACATTCGGACCGGCATCGCCAAGAGCGGTATCCGCAACAGTCACCTGATCGCCATCGCGCCAACCGGCACGATCAGCTTGCTCGCCGGCAACGTGTCGAGCGGGCTAGAACCCATCTTCGCTCCGTCTTATGGGCGGAAGATCCTCAACGAGCATGGACATCCGGAAGAGCTGCCGCTCACGGACTACGCTGTCCAGCTCTGGCGCGAGACGACGGGAGTCGCTGAGGACTTGCCCCCGGGATTTGCGACGGCAAACGAGCTGCCGGTTCTCGCCCATCTTGACATGCAGGCAGCGTTGCAGCCCTACGTCGACAACTCGATCTCCAAGACCATCAACGTGCCGGAGGATTTCCCCTTCTCCGAATTCTGCCAAATCTATGATTTGGCCTATGAAAAGGGGCTCAAAGGCTGCACGACCTTTCGGCCAAACCCGGTGAGGGAGGCGGTGCTGAGCGGGGCAGGGGATGGGGAAGACGCCCCGCATTGTTGCGTGCTGGAGCGAGAAGCCGATTGAGGCTGCCGTTAGGGGTTGACCAGGAACAAGAAGATAACCAGCCCCCTCATCATTGATGGTGCGCATGGGGAAGGCGGCGGGCAGATTTTGCGAACGGCGCTCAGCCTTTCCGCCATCACCTCGCGCACGTTTCGGCTCGTCAACATCCGAGCCAAGCGCCGCAATCCTGGGCTGCAGCCCCAACACCTCTCAGCAACGAGAGCCGCAGCTGCCATCAGTGGCGCGCAGCTTGCCGGGGATTTCCTCGGATCGAGCGAGCTCGTCTTTGCCCCCAACCCATCCGCCGCAACCCGGCTCATATCTCTTCGATGTCGCGGAAATCGCAGGTCATGGCAGCGCTGGCTCCACCATTCTCATCTTGCAGACTGTTCTGGTCCCGTTAGCTCTGGCCCAAGGAGACTCTACGGTCGTGGTGCTGGGAGGCACCCATCAGGATTGGGCGCCGGCTTACGACGATCTTGCCAATGCATATCTGCCTGCCTTGCGACGGATGGGACTCAACGCCAATGCCGAGTTGAAACACTGGGGTTGGTATCCAGCCGGTGGCGGGGAGGTCGTGTGTAGGGTCGCAGGTCGTTCGCACCCTGCATCCCCTCGCGCCTCCTGGCCGCAGCCGATAGAGGCGCTTAAGCGCGGGCCTCTTCTCCGGATCGCCGGCCGAGCCGTGGCCGCCAACCTTCCTGCTCACATCGCCCAACGCATGGCCGACCGGGCGCGCGCAGGCCTCCGCGACCTCGGCATTCCCGTGAGCATCGACCCGCTGCGCGTACGGGCGTCGTGCCCTGGAGCAGGGATTTCTCTTTTGGCGGAGTACGAGACCATGGCGGCGAGTTTCTCCGCTCATGGGCGCCAGGGAAAGCCGTCCGAAGCCGTTGCGGACGAGGCGGTTGCGGCTTTGCGCGAGCATCACGCCTCGGGTGCGGCCTTCGAATTGCACCTCGCCGACCAGCTTCTGCTGCCACTCGCCATCGCCGCCGGCCCCTCAGCCTTCACCATGGTGCGTCCGACCGCGCATCTTGCCACCAATGCCTGGACCATCGAACAGTTCGGCCTTGCGAAGATCACCATTGAGCAGGGGGTCCTGACACGCGTGCATGTCCAGCCGACCTCAATGGGGATTTGATCTGCCGCAAGGCTCAGTCCATTGGGTTTGATCTAAGGGTAACAACAGCCCTTCGATGGAACCGACAGACCGAGGGGCATTCCTCGCAGTCAGGTGGTCACATGAAACGACGAAAAATTCCTCCTGCTGGTAGTCCATTGGTTGGCGGCCGACACGAGCGACGTATTCTCGGCCGTGCCCAGGACGAGGGGGTCGACGATCCCTATAAGCTGCGGCGGAAATTGCCGGAGCCCACACGGTGCCCGGCTTGCGGAGCCGTCTATCATGAAGGGCGTTGGCAATGGATGGAGTTTCCGCCCAGTGGCGCCCATGAGGAGCTGTGCCAAGCCTGTCATCGCATCAACGACGAATATCCCGCCGGTATCGTTACGCTGAAGGGGCCGGTGGTCAGACAGCACGAAGGGGAAATCATCAATCTGGCGCGCAACTTAGAACAGGCTGAGAAGCAGGATCATCCGCTCAACCGGATCATGGCGATCGATAAGGAAGAGCCGGATACGCTCGTCATCACCACCACCGATGTGCACTTGCCACGGCGGATTGGGACTGCGGTTCACCACGCCTTCCACGGCGATCTGAAGTTGCACTTCGATGAAGACAACTATTTCATCCGCGTCGATTGGACACGATAGGCTTGAGCAGGCATTGTTGCCGGCTCGATACCCGATCCGTAATGCCTCACTGGCGGAGAAGATTCTAATGTTGCAGATACCCTTGCAGATCACCTTTGACGGCATGGACCCCTCGCCCGCAATTGAGGCGCGGATTCGCGAGAAGGCCGCCAAGCTCGAGCACTTCCATGACCGGATTATCGGCTGCAAGGTCGTGATCGAGGCGCCCCACCGGCATCACCACAAGGGCAAGCTCTACAATGTCCGCATCGACATCAGCGTGCCGGGGAAGGACGTGTTTGTTGGCCATTCCGGGCCGCTGAACCATGCGCACGAGGATGTCTATGTCGCCATTCGCGATGCGTTCAATGCGGCGGGGCGGCAGCTCGAAGACCATGTCCGGCGCATGCGCGGCGACGTGAAGGCCCACGTTGCTCCTGTGCATGGCAAGGTCGTGCGCCTGTTCGAGGACTACGGGTTTGCGGAGACCCCAGATGGTCAAGCGGTCTATTTCCACAAGAACAGCGTGGTCGATGACGCCTTTGACAGGCTCGAAGTTGGCAGCGAAGTCCGCCTTGTGATCGCTGGGACCGAAGGCGTCGAAGGCGCTCAGGCAAGCACAGTAACCCCGATCGGCAAGCATCACATCGTGGAGTCATGACGGGGGGCTTCGGCCATCCCGCACCGACGTTAAGCGGCGGATCGAATGTCCAGCGAGATCAATCCAGTCGGTCAGAGCGAGAAGCCGCCTGCTGACTGGAACGTGCTCGTGACCTTGGCCGAGCCGACATACCGGGTCGCGCGCAAGTTGTTGGCAAGGTGGGGGTCTCTCCGCCCCACGTTATACTTCAATGTGGCCGTCATGGCGGTTGCGGACCCTGCTTCTTTTCTTCGAGAGTTCGGCACTGCGGTCGAACAGTCACCCGGCATCCTCAATGCGATGTCCCATGTCGTGCCCTTCGAGCATTTGTTCGAGTTCGAGGACATGGCCGAGTTCGAGACCACGGCGCGCGAGATTGCCCTCACCTACGTGCCGCGCCTCATCGGCAAGTCGTTCCATGTGCGGCTGCATCGGCGCGGACTAAGGGGAACGATCTCCACCCCGGCCGAGGAGCGGTTTCTCGATGAGGCTCTGCTTGGAGCTTTGGCGGCTGCGGGTGGCCCCGGCCGGATCTCTTTCGAGGATCCCGACTGCGTGTTGCTGATCGAGACCGTAGGCCAAAGAGGCGGCTTGGCGCTTTGGACCCGCGAGGAGCTGAAGCGCTATCCCTTCCTCCCCTTGAGGCTCACCGTGGCCAAAACCGGCCCCGAACACATGGATGACTGACGGATATGGAGGCTGGCCAAGACGGCATCACTCTGTTTCTTTGTGGCGACGTCATGCTTGGGCGGGGCATCGACCAGATCATGCACTGTCCAAGCGACCCGACTCTTTACGAATCGTATGTGACCTCAGCCCTCGGCTATGTCGAGCTTGCGGAGAGAGCCCATGGGTCGATGCCGAGAGATTGCCCTTTTGACTATGTTTGGGGTGACGCGCTTAGCGACCTCGACGCCGCGCGTCCTGCGGCGCGCATCGTCAACCTTGAAACGAGCATCACGACAAGCATGAGCCCGGTGCCGAAGGGCATCAATTATAAGATGCACCCGGGCAACGTTCCCTGCCTCAAGGCGGCTGGCGTGGATTGTTGCGTGCTTGCCAATAATCACGTTCTCGACTGGGGGCAGGCGGGTCTGCTTGAAACCTTGTCGACGCTCAAGCGAGAAGGGATCGGCGCGGCTGGGGCAGGGACTGATCTCGCCGAGGCGGAGAAACCCGCCGAAATCGCGTTGGCAGGCGGCTCAAGGCTTCTCGTGTTTGGCCTTGGGTCGGCCACAAGCGGCATTCCGCGTGACTGGGCGGCGAGGCAAGACCGGCCAGGTGTATGGCTGCTTCCCGATCTTTCGCCGGCGGCCGCGAGCCGGACTGCCGAGCGCATTCTTACTATGCGGAAGGCTGGCGACCTTATTGTCGTCTCCATCCATTGGGGATCGAATTGGGGCTACGAGGTCCCCCAGGAGCAGCGGTCGTTCGCTCATGCGCTGATCGATGCTGGTGCCTGTGATCTTCTCCACGGTCATTCTTCTCACCATCCACGCCCGATGGAAATCTACAAGGGGCGGCTCGTGCTTTATGGCTGCGGAGATTTCATCACGGACTACGAAGGCATCTACGGCTATGAGCAGTATCGCGGGGATCTCACGCTTGCCTATCTCGCGCGTTGTGCGCGGGAAGGGGGTCTCGCCGAGCTCACACTCGTGCCATACCAGATGCATCGGTTTCGGCTGCGGCGTGCGTCCAAGGAGGATGCGGCCTGGCTCAGAGCCACGCTCGACCGCGAGAGTGCGCCGTTCGGCACCCATATTGCGCTCAAAGACAAACGTCTCGCTGCGGCGTGGCAATAGTTGGGGGCCGTTGATATCATGGCTGGCCAGTGCCGTTCCGCGGCGAATCAAGGCGTAACCGAAGAGGGGAGAAGGCCGTGACGACGCTTTCGCTGTTGCCGGGTCCCTTGAAAAGGCTCTTTGCCAAGATCGATGCCGCGGCAACGAGCGACCATTCGCTCAAGCTCGCTTTGGATCACTGGCGGATCAAACGCGGCGATCGGCTCTTGCCGAGCCTTTCCGACATGGACATGAAACAGCTCGGACTTTTGGCGCCCAGGCTGTTTCTCTTCGAGCACTGCGATGAAGACGACTGGGCGCTGCGATTTGCCGGCAAGGACGTAGAGAGCCTGCTGCTCCCGAGCTCAGCCGATGCAAGGCTTTCCACCCTCGGCAATCGCCGCCTAGCGGTCCGCTTGCGGCACCTGTTCCAGCTCGTAGCGCAAACGGCCGAGATCATCTCGGCGACCTATATCGCTCGCGATCAATCGGGAGAGATTCTAGTCGCGCCGCTCAGCACCGACGGCAACAAGGTCGGCGCGGTCTTCGGGGGAATTGTTACGCGCGTCGGGGCCAAGGCATCGCCCGCAGCCAAACGCTAGGAAGGTTGTACCGATTTGCGGGGACTAGGGCGCCCCGCCGGCGCTTTGGTTTTGCGCCGCGTCTTCGCCTGTGCTCGCTTTGAGGGCGCCGGCTCGGCTGCTTTTGCTGGGGGCACAGGCTCAGCGGGCTCTTGCCGGGGTACCGGCTCAGCGGCCTTTGCCGGGGGCGCCGGCTCAGCGAGCTTCTCAGCTTCGGGCTTGCCTGCGAGAAGTCCGATCACTTCATCGTCTGTGATCTGGTGGAAATCCCGGTAGTAGAGACCGATCGCGAAAAAGGCCTCGGGCGTCTCCAGGCAGACAATGTCGTCAACCTCGCCCCGCAACGCCTCAATGGCATCGGCGGGAGCAACCGGGACCGCTAGCACGATGGACTTCGGCCCCTTGAGGCGCAGAGCCTTGATGACGGCCCGTATCGTCGTGCCGGTGGCGATTCCGTCATCGACGACGATGGCCGAGCGCCCCGCAATCGGCGCGCGCGGGCGATCCTTCAAATACAGCTTGGTCCGGCGGTCGATCTCCTGAAGCTCCTCCTTTGCCATCGCATCGATTTCGCTTCGGCTAATATTTGCCAGAGCGCAAACCTCCTCATTGACCACGATCTGTGAATCCTCGCCGTCAATGACAGCCGCAGCGGCAAGCTCCGGTTGGTAGGGCACACCGATTTTGCGCACCATCACAAGATCGAGCGGCGCCTTGAGCGCGCGGGCCACTTCGGCTGCGACCGGCACGCCGCCGCGCGGCAAGGCAAGCACGACCGGATCGGGAAGCGCCTTGGGCAGAAGCGTCTCGGCGAGCGCCTTGCCGGCCTCTTCGCGGTTCTTGAAGGTGCCGATGGCGTTCATTGCTTTGGCCGCAAATGGAGAGCGAACCAGTCTGAGGCGGCTCTCGCAACCTGATCGAGCGCTCCAGGTTCCTCAAACAGATGCGTCGCACCGGGGACGACAAGCAGGCTCTTTTCGCAGTTGAGCTTGGCGAGAGCGTCCCGGTTAAGTTCAAGCACCACAGTATCGTCTCCGCCGACGATCAAGAGGGTAGGAGCGCTAACTTTATGCAGGAGAGCCCCGGCAAGATCCGGACGCCCGCCACGCGAGACGATGACAGCGACGTGCTCGGGGATTTCAGCAGCTGCAACCAGTGCCGCGGCAGAGCCGGTGCTGGCCCCGAAAAGGCCGGCCTTCAATGTCCCGACCTCGGCATCCGCGCGCGCCCACTCCACGGCCTCCTCTAGTCGGGACGCAAGCAACGGCACGTCGAAAACATTGCGCCGGTCAAGAGCTTCCTCCTCGGTGAGAAGATCAAAAAGCAGCGTGGCCATGCCACGGAGTTGGAGTGCCTCAGCCACAAAGGCATTGCGTGGGCTGAGCCGGCTGCTACCGCTGCCATGGGCAAAAATGATGAGGCCAGTCGCAAGCCCTGGAACGGTTAGGAATCCCTCAAGCTGCTTCGGCCCAAGCCTAACCAGACGCGAACTTGTTCGCGCGAGTTGGTGACCAACTTGGCTCATGGAGGCTCTCCTCTCGCTACAAGTCTGTTAGCCAAGTACTGTGCACCTCATCTCGGCGAGGGCCTTGATGGGAGTCAACGAATAAGGGTAGTTCGGCAAAGACTGGCCCGGATCGGCGAGGACTGATTTTGACTGTCTCAACCGTCGAAAAGGTGGCGTTTCTGGGGACGCCCGAGGCCTACCCGTATCGCCCGCTCCGGGTGGACGTCAAAGAGACTCACATGTCGTGGGTCTTCATAGCCGGCGACCGCGTCTACAAACTCAAGAAGCCGGTCCGCTACCCGTTCCTTGATTTCAGAACGCTCGCCGCCCGTGAGGCCAACTGCCGGGAAGAGGTACGGCTGAACCGGCGCCTGGCCCCCGACGTCTATGCCGGGGTGGTGCCTCTTATGAAGAAGCACGATGGGCGGCTGGCGCTTGCCGGCTGCGGAGAGGTTGTCGACTGGCTGGTCGAGATGCGGCGTTTGCCGGAGGGATTAATGCTCGACCGAGCCATCCTTGAGCACACCATCGAGCGCGATCGGGGTGATCGTCGCATTGACGCTGTGGCGGACCTCCTCATCGCATTTTATCGCGCCTGTCCTCCAGCCGACATATCGCCTCTGAGCTATGTTCAGCAGTTTGCGCGCGAGCAAGCCATTAGTGAGGCTGTGCTCCATGACCCACGTTTCAGCCTGGATAAAGGGCGAGTCGACTACGCGCTCGACCGCGTGCGGCGTGGGATCGAGGAGGATGCGGCGATCCTTCAGGACCGGGTCAAGCACGGCCGTGTCGTCGAGGGGCATGGCGATTTGCGGCCAGAACATATCTGCCTTTCCGATCCTCCAGTCATCATCGATTGCCTGGAATTCAGTCGTGCCTTTCGCCTGGTGGACCCTTTCGATGAGTTGACGTTTCTGGCCTTGGAATGCGGGCGCCTCGATGCTGGTTGGATCGGCGAACGACTGATTGAGCGCTGCGCGGACGGACTGGGCGACGGGCCCTCGCCACGCCTGCTTGAATTCTACTGGACGTACAGGGCCTGCTTGCGCGCGCGTCTTGCCCTTGCGCATCTCCTCGAGCCAGATCCGCGCGAGCCCTGGAAATGGGTGCCGCTGGCGAACCGCTATCTGGAACTCGCCCAATCACGGGCGATCATGCCGGCCCTTCGAGCAGTTCCGTGATCGGCCCTCCACTGTGGCAGCGGCGAATGGCTTCGGCGAAGAGATGCGCCGCCGACACGATGCGGAGATGGCGATCGAGCATTCCGGGCGCGAGGCGAAACGGCGGCACGGTATCCGTCACAAACGTCATGGCCAGTTCCGACTGGCGGATCACCTCGCTTGCATCGCCAACAAACAAGCCATGGGCTGCAAAAGCCAACACCCTTTCGGCTCCGTGCTCCCGGCAGGCCTTTGCCGCTCTTGCGAGCGTGCCGCCCGTGCTGATGAGATCGTCGATCACGAGAACGGTTGCCCCTTCCACCTCGCCAACCAGCAGTTCGCCGCTGACGACGCCTGCACTCCGTCGCTTCTCGAGAAAGGCGCTGCCAACGGGCCGGCCTAGGCTAGCCTCAAGCGTCTCGCGAAAGAGCTGCGCCCGTTTCACCCCGCCTGGATCCGGCGAGGCGACGACCACGGGCGTATCGCCGATAAGGCCGAGAGCCTCCTTTGCGAACAGCCGTCGTGGATCGAGATGAATCGTTTGACACCGAAAAGCGTTCTGAAAGGCCACGATGTTGTGCACTTCGAGCGTCATCACGAGGTCGGCGCCAGCGGCTTCGAGCAGGACGGCCAAATAGCGGGTCGTGACGGGATCGCGCGGCTTCGTCTGCCGGTCCTTGCGCGCATAGGCAAGATAGGGGATCACCACGGTCACGCGCTTTGCACCGCTTTCCTTCAAGGCGCTGATGAAAAACAAGAGCCGGCAGAGCTTGTCGTTGACGGTGGCCTCAGGTCCCGAATGGAGGCTCTGGATAAGGTAAACGTTGTGGCCGCGCACGCTGACGAGAGGGCGCGCCTTGTGCTCACCGTCTTCGAACTCACGCTCCTCATGGGGGGCTAGCTCTACGCCCAGCGCGGCGGCGACTTTGGCGCCGAACTCGTGCGTGGCATTGAGGGCAAAGAGATCCATGGGAGCAAACTGCACTTGAGAAATGAAATTTAGCCTAAATTGGCCACGACCGCGCTGAGCCGGAGACTATCCTTTAGCCACCTCCGGCCAAGCCCCAGTTTGACCGAGCGCAAAGCGCGATGGACGCGAGCGCATTGAATAGGCGAGACGCTTCCTCGCCAACGCCAACGCACGGGAATGGCCGTACATAACGCGAGCATTGCAGACACCTTGCGACATATCGCCGATCTCCTCGAGATCGAAGGTGCCAACCCCTTTCGCATTCGCGCCTACCGGCGCGCCGCGCAAACCATTGAGGACCTGCCGCAAAGCGCGGCGAAGATGGTTGCGGAAGGCAAGCCGTTAGCCGGGCTGCCGGGGATCGGCAAGGATCTAGCAGGCAAGATCACGGAGCTCGTCACGACGGGGCGGCTTGTGGCGCTTCAGGAGATCGAGGCGCGCACGCCGACGACGCTTGCCGTGCTCACCACCATTCCTGGCCTCGGCCCAAAGCGCGTGCACCTCTTGCATCAGGCGCTCGGCATCAAAACCGTCAAGGACCTCGAACGCGCGGCCAAGACGCACAAGATCAGAGACCTCCGAGGCTTCACGGCAAAAACCGAAGAGAAAATCTTGGCTGAGATCAAGAAGACGCGCGAGCGCGAACAACGCTTCAAGATCTCGACCGCCGAGGACTTCGCTCAGAGCCTATGCGCCTATCTAAAGACGCGCCCAGAGGTCGGGCATGTCGTGGTTGCCGGGAGCTACCGTCGGCGCAAGGACACCGTTGGCGATCTCGACATCCTCGTGACCTGTGCCAAAGGCCCGGCGGTGGTGGCCCACTTCATCGCCTATGACGAGGTGGCAGAGGTCTTGGCTAAGGGCGGCACGCGGGCGACCGTCATCTTGCGCTCCGGTGTTCAGGTGGACTTACGCGTGGTGCCTGAGAAGAGCTACGGCGCCGCGCTGCACTATTTCACCGGCTCAAAGTCGCACAACATCGCCATTCGCAAGCTTGGACAGGCGCGCGGGCTTAAAATCAACGAATACGGAATCTTTCGCGACGGCAGGCGGATCGGGGGACGCAGCGAGGAAGAAGTCTTCAGCGCGGTTGGCCTGCCTTATATCGAGCCCGAGCTCAGAGAAGATCGCGGCGAAATCCAGACGGCTTATGCCGGAGCATTGCCGAAGCTCATCACGCTTGCCGACATTCGCGGCGACCTGCATGTGCACACCAAAGCCTCGGACGGCAAGAGCAGTCTGCGCGAGATGGTGGAGGCGGCAAGCGCGCGTAGCTATGAGTACCTGGCCATTACCGACCACACCAAGCATGCCACGGTCGCGAGAGGGTTGGACGAAAAGCGCCTCGCCAAGCAGCTCGACGAGATCGAGCGGCTGAATGCGGAGCTCGGCAAGATTCGCATCCTCAAATCATCCGAGGTCGATATCTTGGCTGACGGCAAGCTCGATTTGAACGAGCGCATGTTGCAGCGTCTCGATCTCGTGGTCGGAGCCGTTCACTACAAGTTCGAGCTCGACAGCCGGCAGCAGACCGAGCGCATCTTGCGCGCCATGGACAACAAATATCTCTCGATCCTTGCGCATCCGACCGGGCGCCTCTTGGGAGAGCGGCCGGAATACGCTATCGACCTAGAGCGGGTGGTTGAAGGAGCCAAAGAGCGGGGTGTCGCGCTTGAGCTCAACGCCCACCCGGCGCGCCTCGATCTCGACGACGTGCATTGCAAGCTCGCGAAGGAAGCAGGCGTGAAGCTCGTGATCTCGACCGATGCTCATTCGACCTTCGGCTTGGACACGATGCGTTTTGGCATCGGGCAGGCGCGCCGGGCTTGGCTCGAGGCCAAAGACGTCCTCAACACCCAGCCTTGGACCAAGCTCAAGAAGATGATCGCCCGCCGTTAGGAGCTAAAGGCGTGAGCTCGCGATCAGCGCTTTTTTGCGCGAGGCTTGACCGGCGCAGGCTTACCCTTGCCGCGTTGATGCCGGTCGGTCAGGATAGCGTCAAGAACCCTATTGAAGCTTGCTTTCGCTGCCGGGCTATCGACTTCGACGCTCACTTCGGCGAGGCCTCTGTCGGCCTTGATGAACTCCTCATAGAACGTCGGCAGATCAAGCTCCTCTTCCGTTTCTGGAACCGGCTCATCCTCAGGCAAGCGGGGCCCGATATCGTCCTCGACGCGAACCCGGAGCGTCCAAATATGGGGCTTCTGCCGGGGCATGACCTCCAACAGGCCAACCTCGGAAATCTCGCTCACCTCCTCGCGCTCCTCCTCGCCAAGCCTTCGGCTTGCCCCGCCTGTCAGCTTCCCGGGCTCAAAGGACCGCGTCGCGCTGACGAGCAAGTCGAAGGCATGGAGGCGCCCTTCGACCATGAGCCAGCGCACGACCTGTTCCGGCGCTATGTCGACTGGATAGGTTTTCACCATCAGCTCCTGTTGATTATGCACGCCGCTTGGCTTCGGCAACGCTAGGTGACCCTTAAGCCAACTCAGCCTGGCCAAAACATCCGCAGCGCTTGTGGTGTGGCGGCTTTCGCATCATCGATCTCTCCCACTGGCAGGCGCTTGGCGAGAAGCGAAAAGACGGCATGCGCGACCTGCTCTGCATCGATGCCGGGATCGCGATGCACCCCCTCCTGGATGCGCTCCAAGAAGGCGCTGCGGGTTTTCGCCCGGGGAATGCGGCTCGCGGGATGCCAGCCCTCGAAATAGAGGCCGCGCAATAACACCGGCAGCTGCACGCCGAGATAACCGGCCTCGTCCCGCGGCAGGGAATCGCGCAGCGCATGCAAGGCAGCAAGCAAGGCCAAATAGACCTTCTCCCGATCCTGCCAGCGAAGCCGCGCCATGAGGGCGCTGATCCACTCCTCGGTTGCCTGTACCGCGGTGTCGAGCGCTTGAATGCCAGTCATCGCTGGTTCCTCGGGTCTCAAGGTTGAACTTTGCGCAAGACTCGAAACGTCTTGCATCGCACCGACCGTATTCCAGCCGCGCTAATGCATGTCATTTTGGGCGCGTGGCAGCAACGGCACCTTGTCCTACATCAAGTCTCTGCTTGCGGCAGGGAGCAAGCCGCCCCGTCATCCTCGCGTGGTCACTACGCGCTTAAGGGGGAGTGAGGCAACAACCTCATAGCCACTTTCGCCTGGCGTCGGAGATCGGAATAGCTCAACGGAGTTGACAGGTTGCGTCAAACAGAGGGTCTGATTGACCGGATTCTTTTCAGCCGCGGCCCTGCTATTTATGCCAATGCGCGCGAGCGTCACGTGGGGCCGGAACGGTCGATCGCTCTCTTGGCCGAAAGCGCTTAGGAGCGCGTCCTGCAGGGCAACGATCTCGGCGTTCGGGGCGCACTCGGCCCATAGCATGCGCGGGCGACGAGGCTCAGGCCCGTAGCACAGGCGCTCAAAGCTCAGCGAAAAACAGCCAAGTCCCTCCAGGGCTTGGCGCAGCTTCGCGACAGCGTCGGGGATAGAGGCTTCGCTCCACGGGGGCACAAGCGTGAGGTGAATATCGGCGACCGGCACGAGCCGGCGCGGACTCGGCTCGACGCATTGTGCGAGGAGCGCAAGCTCCCCTGCAATCTCCGGCGCCATTTTGAGGCCGACAAAAATCCTGCTCTGTTGGGGCCCGGCCGTTGGCCCTGCATCTCCGCAGGTGCCTGTAGCGGAATGGATGTCGCGCGGATTGGTCATTGTGCTGCCAACGCAGCCATCACCTCCGCCACCATCCGCTCCTCTTCGCCTTCATAGCGCGGGGAAAAATGGAACGGCTCGACGCGCCGCACGCCGGCCTCGCACGCGATCTCTCCGGCCGCCCTGGTGGTCAAATGGGCGCGTTCCGCCGCGAGCGCAGCATCGGCTTCGGCGAAGGCAGCCTCGATGTAGAGGAGATCGGCGCCACGCACGAGGTCGATGATCGCCTTGCGATTGGGAGGCGTATCAGCGGCATCCGTCACATAACCGATTTTTTGGCCACGCGTGACGCTGAGAAAGTCGCGTAGGGCTCCAAGCGGCATCGGACGGGTCGCCGCTCCTTCCGCTTGCGGAACCTCGATGCGATGATCGTCGGGCCGGCTCTCGATCACAGCGCGTTTCAGCTCGCGCAGCCAAGGCCCGACCGGGAACCTTCGTTCGGCGAGCCGGTTCTTCCATATGTTGACATGCGCCGCCTCTTCGAGCGCAAAGGCAAGACAAGGCGTGCGATGTTCGAGGATCGCCGTCGTGACCCGGAACATAGGCTCGCTGTGGATCACTCCCTCGGACAACTGCCTCGCACCGAGGGGCTCTGCGGCGAAGGCGTTCTTCAGCCGGAACTGCGTAGTCGCTGCTGAGCCCGCCGCATCGATTTCGGTGACGACAAAGACAAGATCACAGAGAAAGCGGTCGACCAGGTTCCATTGATAGGCCTGAAGCTTATGGCCCACCCGGTCGATGAAGCCGGTCGGGCCATAGAGCTTCACCGTCGCGTCGCGTCCGACCAACACCCGCAACAAAAGATCAAATCCGATAAAGTGGTCGATATGGGCATGCGAGACAAAGACGTGCTCGATGCGGCGGATGTTGCGCGCCGGTAAGGCCATAATATCCCCGAGATCGAACTGGATCGCGCGCCTTTCGAACAGCGCGCCAACGAAAAGCGCTGGATCGCCAAACCGGCCATTGATCAGGATAGGGTAGAAGAGTGGCCGCATGATCGATTGAGAGTCCGGATGTCCCTAACCGCGTGTGCATCAGGAGGGCCGGCGGTCGCAGGCCCTTTGATCCGCATCAAAGAGCAGCGAGCCGGAGGGGCCAATCATCCTCCATGATAATGGACCAACCAAGCGAGTCTCTCGATACGGCTCAAGACGAGGCGTCGCGCGAGCGCACTCTGATCGCAGTTGTGAGCGAATTGGTGCGGGAGCTCAACCCGCAGGCGAGAAGACCTGTCGATGTCGCCCGCTCCAGTCAGCTTGATCGCGATCTCGGCATCGACAGCCTCGGGCGCACCGAGCTGATCTTGCGGCTTGAGCGTGCCTTTCGGGTGCGACTTCCTATTCAGGTCCTAAGCCAAGCCAACACCGTCGGCGATATCCTTGCCGCGCTCAAGCAAATGCCCAAGCCGTCAGGCACCACTTCGCCTCTGTCTTGAAGCTCCGCGAAGAGGTAAGAGCCGATCATCCTGGCCTGCTGTGGCGAGCCGGATCTTGGCGAGCTGATGAAGCCCGCATCCATGCCTGCTTCGTAGCAACCTCCTTGCGGATCAGCCAACAGCCTCGGCGGTGGTGCACACAATGCCGAGCGTCCTGAAGCTTTCGCGGGTGGCGGCCATCGAGCCATCGACATCGATGCCCCGGCAGGCGTCCTCGACGACCACCACCTCGAATCCCTCGCGATAGGCATCTTCGGCCGAGTAGCGCACGCAGAAATCTAAGGCGAGCCCGGCGAGGAAGACGCGGCCGAAGCCCCGCTCGCGCAGGTAGCCGATGAGGCCGGTGGCCGTCTTGCGGTCGTTCTCGTAGAAGGTGGAGTAGGAGTCGAATTTCCGGTGGATGCCTTTGCGCAGCACGAGCCCCGCCTGGGGGATGTGCAAGTCCTTATGAAATTCGGCGCCTTGGGTGACTCGGACGCAATGGTCGGGCCATAGGATCTGGACGCCATAGGGGAGCATGATGGTATCGTAGGGCTGCTTTCCGGGATGGGCCGACGCGAAGGATAGGTGGTCGGGCGCGTGCCAATCCTGGGTGAGCACGACATGCTCAAAACGCGTGGCCAAGCGATTGATCAGCGGCACGACCTCATCCCCGTGCGGGACCGAAAGGCTTCCGCCTGGACAGAAATCATTCTGGATGTCGACCACGACCAAGACATCGCCTTTGCCGACGGCAATCTTCTTCGTCATCGCTTCCGATCCCGATCCATCAGATGGCGGTCGAACTCCGCCGCAAGATCGATCAACGCCTCTCCCACCTCCACCGGATAGGTCGCACCCGGTTCGAGCTTGCGCAAAGGCTCCGGCAGCAGCTCAAGCTCGCGGGCGGCACGCGCCCGGATTTCGCTGAAAGTTGGTTGAGGGCCGAGGCGTTTGCCTGCTTGCATGACCTGGTGGATCAGCGGCTCACCAGGTTGATCGTCATTCTCTACCGAGAGCGTATCGCTTGCCATGCGGCCGTCCGGCCCATAGTGCCGCCAAACTTGCTTGCGGCCTGGCCAAGTCTCCTTTCCGGTCGAATGCTTGCGGCGCGGCAGTCCGGCATATTCCTGTAGCTTGTAGGCACAGTCGAGGGCTGGGGCGTCGGAGGATGTGGTCAGGCTTGTGCCGATGCCGAAGCCGTCAATCGGCGCATCGGCTTTGGCGATGGCCATGAGCTGATCCTCTTCGAGACCGCCGCTGGCAAAAATCGTCACTTGAGCGAGGCCACCGTCGTCGAGAATGCGCCGCACGCTTTTGGACAGCTCGATCGGGTCACCGCTGTCAAGGCGCACGCCGCGGATCGTAATGCCCGTTTCCTTGAGCTGCGGCGCCAGAGCCACGACCTTCCTCGCCGCCGCCTCGGAGTCGTAAGTGTCGATCAGGAACACGAGATCTTGCGGCCGCGCATGGGCGAACCTCTCAAAGGCGACCGCCTCGTCATCGTGAGCCTGAATGTAGGAATGTGCCATGGTGCCGAAGACAGGAATATCGAACAACTTGCCGGCGAGCACGGTCGCGGTGCCGGCGAAGCCCGCGATGTAGCTCGCGCGTGCGGCCATGAGCCCAGCCTCAGCCCCATGCGCGCGCCTGAGGCCGAAATCGACGAGCAGCTTGTTGGGCGCGGCGAGCATCAAGCGCGCCGCCTTGGACGCGATCAGCGATTGAAAATGCACGATATTGATGAGGCGCGCTTCGACAAGCTGCGCCTCGGGCAGCTTCGCCGTCACACGCAAGAGCGGCTCGTTGGCGAAGAACGCCGTACCCTCCGGCATGGCATGAACGTCGCCTGAGAAGCGGAGTTGGGCGAGATAGTCGAGAGTGGACGCGCTGAACCTGCCGGTCCGCTTCAGCCAGTCGATCTCGTCTCCCGAGAAGCGCAACTCCTCCAGGAACTCGAGCACCTGCTCTAAACCGGCGGCAATCAGGAAGCCGCGCCGCGCCGGCAGCTTGCGCACGAACAGCTCGAAGACCGCCGTCTTGGTCTCGCCATAGGCCAGATAGGCCTCGATCATATTGAGCTGGTAAAGGTCAGTGAGCAGAGGGCTCGAGCCAGGATCCATGTCAACGAATCTCAATCCCAAAGGAGCCCTTTGGCCCATCCGTGCTCGATGGCACTGTGACACAGGCGAGATGCCGTCGCATCTATAACTGGGTCCATCGCCAATCCTGGCCCGACAGATCCGGCGTCACGACCTTTGTGGGGACAAGACGTTGCAATTGTCATGCTGGGCCAGCCATGGGTATTTGCGACAGGCCGTTCGGATATGGCTTGGTTTCCACCGCCGCCTTAGAAAGGCGACGATACAAATCACGCCGGCGCACCAGCGGCCACCAGTCATAGAGAAAAATTTCGAGGGGCCTCCAGTTCGCAACCCAGCCCAGGATCAGGAAGCTCTCTTCCACCAGGCGCCGGAAGGGAAACTCAACCAGATATCCGCTTGCCACATGCGCGGAAAGGAGGCAGGCGATCAGAATCGTAACGCCGACCGCGAGCGAACGGCGGCCAACGCGAAAAAGCTCATTGAGGTCGCGCTGGAGAAGGTCGGCGCGGTATGCGAAATATCGAGCGAAGGCTTCGCCAAGCTCTCGAGCCGCTTTCGTTTGAGCTTCGCTATCCGGGATATGAACGACGATGTTGATCGGTTGGTCGGCAGCCAATTCGCGCGCCCAACTGACGATGTATTCCTCCGCCTCTCGGTCGAGATCGCGCTCGCGAAACGGAAATGGGTCGAGGCTGTGAAACAGCTGAGCGATCGTGTCAACGCGAAGCTCAATGGCCTCGGCTGGGATTGCCGTTGTCATTTTGCCCCAGTCTTAGATTTGTCCCAGTCTTGCGACAGGGCTTCAGCCTAACCAAGGCCACTAGGCCCGATGCTCCTCACCCCAAATGTCTTCGTCGGCGATGAGGACTTCATAGAGATAGGCTGCGAGGCCTGTGAGAGGCTGGTGCGTTGGTAACGTAACGTCATCCTGACCCTGAGCCCAGGTGGCGGCTGTTGTCAGGTCCTCGTAGCTCGCTCCGCTCGCTTCTATTTTAGCGATCTTCCAATCCGGAAGATCGCCGCATAAATGCAAAATATCCTCACGCGTGAGCGTCTTCGGCCCGGGTGTCGGGGTCATTCGAGCGCCCTCCAATCTCCGCCGCGAGTGTCTTACCCCGCTGCAGCTGTGGCATTGATGCACGTCAATGTACGATGCGCCTGCATGGGTTGACATATAATTGAAAGAGAGAGCGGCCGAGGCCGTGGAGGAAAAGCACATGGTCGGCGTTGGAACGGAAAAGAACGAAGCCACGGGCGAGCTTACAATCTCTGCAGAGAAGGCGTTCTACATCATTGTCAAGGCGCGGGAGTTCGATGAAAAGGTCGCCCCCGCGGACCCGGAGTCGGGGTCGAATCCGACTGATGACCGCGACGTCGACGTTTTGGAGAGCGATGCAGACGACCCGACTTCGCAGGAGCTGGAGGGGGCGCTTGCTACGCTCAATATCGACGAGCAGCTCGATCTGCTTGCGCTCACTTGGCTCGGCCGTGGTGACTTTACTTCGTTCGAACAGGCCCGGCGGGAGGCGGAGGACGTCCGCGACAAGCACATTCCTTCATATCTTATCGGTACGCCGAAGCTCGGAGACTATTTGGAAGAGGGCTTGGCGCAACTCGGCTATTCCCTGGAGGAATTTGAGCTCAATCGCCTCTAGCGAACTGCCGTCCACGCTGTCAGTGAGGCCGTTGCGGTGCTCCATGGTGACAACGCCCCGCGCGCTGACTGTTAGGAAATGGAAGCAACGCAATCATGCGGGTTTGGGTTGAGACCTATGCTGGCCACGGCGGAGTCGAAATGCCCCGACAATTCCGCCTGGACGCACGTGAGATCGAGGTGATCGATAACCTCGATCAATGGCATGGCCCTCACGACCGCTACTTCAAGGTCAAGGGCGACGACGGCAATCTCTACATCCTGCGCCTCGACGAGATTCGAGCGGAATGGGAGCTGATTATGTTCCAAAGCGCGCACTCTCAGGCAGCTCCAGCGGACTTCCAAGCAAGCAAAGAGCCAGGTGGCGGAGTGAGGATGTAGCTCGCGGCTGAACTCACTGGCTTGGAGCGATGAGAGGCCGATGCTCGCCGCGACACCCTTAGTCTTGCTGTATTCACAGTGGCGCAGCTGGCAGCTCAATATGCAGCGACCTGCCGAGACGCAGGAGCGTGAGCTGCTCTGCCTGGTAAGAAAGGCAGCCTCGACGCGGTTCGGACGCGATTATCATTTTGCTTCTATCGGGAGCGTGCAGGACTTCCAGAACCGCGTGCCGATACGGAGCTATGAGGATCTTTGGAATGGGTACTGGAAGGCGGAGTTTCCTGAACTCAACGATTGTACCTGGCCGGGCACCATACCCTTTTTCGCCCTCACAGCCGGAACGACGACGGGGGTGACCAAATACATTCCCTGCTCGCGCGAAATGCTGGACGCCAATTTCCGGGCAGCGGGGGACCTCCTCTTTCACCATTTGCTCAATCGGCCGATGAGCCGAATTCTCGGCGGCAAGGCCTTCATCCTAGGTGGCAGCACCGACCTTCGGGAGGAATCGCCGGGGATCTATTCTGGCGACCTGAGCGGCATTGAAGCCAATGAGATCCCCTGGTGGCTGCGGCCCTACACCTTTCCACCGCGAGACTTGGCGCTCCTCGCTGATTGGAAGGAGAAGGTTGATAAGATCGCACGGCTCTCGCTTGAGGAGGATATTCGCGCGATCAGCGGGACGCCGAACTGGCTGCTTATATTATTCGACAAGCTTGCCGAGCTGCGTCCGGACAGGGAGCCGCGGCTTCGGAACTATTATCCCGGGCTCGAAATGCTGGTTCATGGCGGGGTTGATTTCAAGCCGTACGCCAAGCGATTTACGGAGCTTCTAAAGGGCAGTAGGGCCGAGCTGCGGGAGGTGTATCCGGCGAGTGAAGCCTTCATTGCCATCGCGGATCGCGGTCCGGGCGAAGGGCTGCGCCTGATCGTCGATAACGGCGTGTTTTTCGAATTCGTGCCGGCCAAAGAACTCAGGACCGCCAATCCGGCCCGGCATTGGCTTGGCAATGCCGGCCTAGGGATCGAATATGCCGTCGTCGTCAGCACAT
The DNA here is from genome assembly GCA_963804515.1 of uncultured Alphaproteobacteria bacterium. Classification (GTDB taxonomy): domain Bacteria; phylum Pseudomonadota; class Alphaproteobacteria; order Rhizobiales; family Methyloligellaceae; genus Methyloceanibacter. Next base: position 568,200 of record CAWDQR010000003.1, read on the forward strand.
GCGCGGGGGCTTGGGCGTATGTCCTCGGCGATACTGTAAGGTTCCTTGAGCTTGATCCGCCGCGCATTCTCGTCACGGGCCGCACCTCCTATGTTCTTTCGGCTTTTGGCGAGCATCTGATTGGCTCCCAGATCGAGGAAGCCATCGCCGCCGCCGCGGCTGGGATCAATGCGGACGTGGTCGATTATTGCGTAGCGCCTGTCTTTCCGGAGAGTGCCAGCCGGAAAGCTAGCCATCACTATGTCGTAGAGTTCGCCAGTGGCCCTCCGCACGCAATCCAACTCGCGGCGTTTGCCATGGCGCTCGATGTCCATCTCTGCGCGCTGAATGCTGACTATGAGCAGCACCGTGCTGGTGATTACGGCCTGCACGCGCCGACCATTGAGGTCGTCGCGCCTGGTAGCTTCGCAGCTTGGATGAAGAGCAGGGGACAGCTTGGCGGGCAGCACAAAGTGCCGCGGATCATCAACAACGCCGAGTTGTTCACAAGTCTAAGGGAATACGCTGGTCTGGCATTCTAACTCTCGCAGAGGCCCAGGGCCCGTCAGCCAAAAGGTGTCGGCGGCCATCAGGTGATCTGGGCCCTCAAAAACCTTGATTTTCAGACTCCTTGGCACCATTTCCAGCTCGTGAGGCTGTTCGGCTGAGAACGCCGAGGCGATCGCGCGCCAGTATCCCCAAAGATCTCAATCGGCGAGCGGTGCTAAGCAACTCTGGCTCTTCCTGGCCAGGGGCGTCACCCCTCTTGTCGGCCGCTATGCCGGGTGCACCCCGGAGGAATTTGATCAAATGGATTCGATGCGGAATTATCAATTTGAAGAGGAGCATGACGGTTCCGCCGTTGAGCGTCCGGCTGACGTCGCCGATTTCCCGCGCGCCAAAGTAGCTGGGATCGATTCAGGTCATGAGCTTCGCTCGGACTGGCTCGAACCTAGCGTACCCCTGCGCCGGGATGGCGCAGCCGCCACCGGCAGCATCGCGAATCAGGTCGACGATGCGCCGCGCTCGCGTGACCCGCTCGACGCGTACTTCCGTAACCTCGACAATGCCGAGTTGCTCTCCCGCGACGAGGAGCTCGCGCTTGCCAAGCGGATCGATGAGGCGCAGCGGGCGTTGCTGATCTGCCTCTGCCGAATCCCTTTGATCGTCGAGCGGGTTGGTGCCTGGGGAGACGAATTGCGCGAGGGTCGCCTTCGCTTGAGGTTTTTGTTTGATGCCGTTCCGTCGGATGAGCTCGAAGCTGCCGAAGACGATCTTCTTGGCGAGGGTGGTAGCCTCGACGTAAGCGCCGAAGCGGTGGACCTCATCCCGCGGCTGGAACTCGTTGCCGCCCTGAGTGCCGAGATCGCCGGTCTTGCTCGGAAGCGCATCGCGGCGCTCGCCCGTGGCAAGGAGCTTTCACGGCGCGAGCACAGGCGGCTTGACGAGCTTCTGTCACGCGCCGTGGCGGATATTGCGGGCCTGCATCTGCAGCAGGACCGAATTTCAGACCTTGTGGCGGAGGTCGACACCGAAGCCCGGATTCTACGCCGGACGGAGCGAGAGCTGTTGCGGCTGGCTGAAGGCTGCGGCATCGCACGCGCGGAGGTGATTGATCGCCTCTTTGGGCGCGAGCTCGATCCAGACTGGATCGGCGAGGCCGCATCTCTATCCGACCGAGGTTGGTGCGCTCTTATGCAAACGGATCCGCAGCGTCTGGCCGAGCTTCGCGCAGACTTCGAGGCTGTAGCCCGGCGGCTGGGCTTGCCGCTGTCTGAGCTGCGTCTTGCTTTTACGGAGGTTTACCAGGCTCAGCGAGAGCTGAAGCGGCTGCGCGAGGAGATGGTGCGCGCGCATCTCCGTCTCGTGGTCGCCATCGCCAAGAAGTATCGAGGTCATAGCTCCTTGGATCTCTCCGATCTTATCCAGGAAGGCAATCTGGGCCTCATGCGTGCGGTCGAAAAGTACAACTATCGGCATGGCGTCAAGCTCTCGACCTATGCCGTTTGGTGGATCCGGCAGTCGATCACGCGCGCCATGGCCGACCAGGGCCGTATGATTCGCGTCCCCGTGCACATGGCGCAAACCGCAAGGAAAGTTTATCGCGAGCGGAGCAAACTTCATCAGCAGCACGGGCGCGAGCCAGGGGCCGACGAGATTGCCGCGCGCTCCGGCATTGCAAAGGCGCAAGTCGAGCAGGCGCTGTCCCTGGTGCAAGACCCCACTTCGCTTGATATCCCAATCGGCGAGGATGGCGACGCCACCTTGGCCGATCTCATCGAGGCGCCGGACGCTGTCGATCCTCACACCGCGGCGGAGGCTGCGGCGCTTCGAGAATGCGTGGCGGAGGTCCTCGCTGAGCTGACGCCCCGCGAGGAGCGCATTTTGCGGATGCGGTTCGGGATCGGAATACCGGACCACACGCTCGAACAGGTAGGCAAGACGTTCGGTGTGACCCGCGAACGTATCCGCCAGATCGAAGCGAAGGCACTCCAGAAGCTGAGCCACCCGGCCAGGGCGCGCAAGCTGCTGACCTTCACAGGAAGCTGATTAGGGGGGTGCGGCGAGGTCAAGGCGGCGCCGCTAGCGAGGCGGCGTTTGAGCTTCGATCCATGAGCGATTGAGATCCCGGACGGCGGACTTCCACAGCCGAGATCCTTTGCCGCCGAATCGGAGAACGTAGCTCGGGTGATAGGTGACGTGGACCGGTGTGCGGTCGAACAGGACGGCGTGCGTCCGAGCCTGCTCAACCGGTGTCGAAACGCCGAACAGCAGGGCGGCCGATTTACCTAGCGCCACAATCACGGCAGGTCTCACTTTTGCGACGTCGCTGAGCACGGACTGCCCATAAGTGTGCAGTTCCGTCTGCGTCGGCGTCCGGTTGCGCAGTCGGTCGCGCGTGGACCGTTCGATGGGGCGGAAGGGAATCGCATTCGCGAGGCGGACGCGCGAAAAATCTATTCCTGCCTCGCGCATCATGTCTCTCAGCGCCTCGCCGGCGGGACCGACAAAGGGGCGGCCTAGTTCGGCTTCTTTGCCGCCGGGCGCCTCTCCGACGAGATAGAGACAAGCGTCTGAGCTGCCTTCCGGTGCGACGGGTCTTTTGTCGAAACCGAACGTGTTGGGCGTAGGGCCTAGCGTCGGCTTTGCAGGGGTCACCGAGAACTCCGTTCAGGTAGCCGCTAGCGCTTCCCCAAGATCGAAACGTGCGACAACTGGCGCATGCAGGGATTCCGGAGGGCGATCAATGCGGCCATAGGCGACCAGCTCGTCCTCAAGCATTTCATTGTGGATCTCGACGCCGGCAAAGTCTGCGAACAGCGCTCGGCTTGCCAAAATATGATCGAGCATCTGCGGACGACCGTGATGCAGCACGGTAAAGCGACGGTCGGCGGGCAGTGTACGCTCGACCGGGGTAAGCACGCGCCCCGCCAGATGTCCCGATCCGGTATCGTCTTCGCCTGCACAGGCCAGCCTCAGCGCGGTGTCGTGGTCCTCCGCGTTGAAGTCGCCGCAAACGGCAATGCGGGCGTCAGGCTCGGCATCGAACACGCGCTCAATCGCCAACCGCAGTTCGAGCGCCTGCCCGGCTCGCTTTGTGGCGGCTGCGAAGAAGCCCTCGGCCCAGCCGGACACGGTCTTCCAGGCGAATGGCCCCGCCTTCTGTCCGGGCACGGCCGCGGCGAGGTGCGCTCGCAAATGAACGTTGAACACATGAAGATGCCGTCCACCGGGGAGTGCGAGGAGCAAGTGCTGCAGCGGCCGATCCCACACAAGGGGAACCGCAGCTTCGTCGGGCGGAAGGGCGGTGTGGCGGCGGAATTGGAGAGGCTCAACCAAAGTGTGCCTGATGTTGTGTTCCTCAAGAACAGGCAGGCGCGTAAGCACCGCGAGATTGTGCACGTCGGCAGGGCCGACCTCTAACACGCTAATCAGCAAATTATGCTTCGCGTAGAGCGTACCGTCGAGAAGCCGTTCGAGATCCACCGCGCGTCTTGTATTGCCGACCTTGGATGCATCCACCTCCTGCAGACAAAGGATGTCCGCCTTGAGTCGTTCAAGCTGTGGCCGGAGTACGGCCGCCCGCTCTTCAAAGGAGGCGCCATGCCGACGACGCCGATTGCCCAGGCTTTCGAGATTGAAGGTGGCGATCCGCATGGCGATTGGGGCCGGTGTCTAGGCTTCGGCAGGCTAGTATGGCAGCCCGGACCAGCGGATCTGCCGCCTTGCTTAGCAAGCACGCCGCGCTCGGCCAACGGAATTGAAACCTGCGCCAGGGCCTGCAGGTTTGATGCGCATCAAGGACGAGCGACGAGGCGGTGACTTCCTTGCGAGACGCGGAGGAATACTTGTCGCTGCACTATGATGAGGTCCGCAGCGATGTCCTCAGTGGCGAATCTCATCAAATTGGAAAATTGCCGTTGGCGAAGGCCGATGGTCTGAGCACTACTGGTCATGGGGGGGGGTCTTCGGCCAGTGGCGCTGGCAGGAACGTCTGTTGGGCGGCGTGACCGATTATGTGCTCCCGCGAGGCAAACATCCCGGTGCTTATGATGCATTGACCAATTCGTTGTCCCATTGTCAAATATATGCTCCCGCTGTTAAATATTCGATAGAAATACCAAGAAAAGACTTCGAAGTCAGGCTGGCGCGGACGCCCTGCGGACCGTTCGGGAGGACGCAGCCAGCGACCGCTCCGCGAGCACCCCGAACAAGAGCCCAAGCGTGGTCCACATCAGCGCCTGCAGCCCAAGCGAGGCCATGCGGAAACTCCATAGCACCTGCGCCGGGAACTCCGCCGGTATCTCGTTGATGTCGGGGAGCACGAGCTGCGCGACGACGATGATGGCAGTGAACAGGCCGGCGCCGGCCAGCATCGCGTTCAAGCCGCCAAGCCGCTCGACCAGGCGTCTCGCCGCCGCCACCGCGAACATGAGCGCGCCAAGCGAGATCAGGATCATCAGGAAGAACAGACCGGTGCGGTAGCCGATCGTCGCGCCCTCGCCGACCGCTGGCGGGTTGGCGGGATATTTCAGGCTCGGCACATAATAGAGCGCAGCGAAGGCGGCCGCGGCCAGGAGCAGCGCAAGCAGCCGCGGGCTCACATCGCCGACGCGCCGATAGAGGAAGGCGAAGGCAAGCGCGAACAACCCGCCCATCGCCGCGCCATAGACGACCACGGCGGTGAGCAGGCCTATCGTGCTCTGCACCTTCCGGCTGACCAGCCCTTCGCTTGCGTCACCATGGCTGTGCTCCTGCGCCGAGACTATCTCCCGCTGATCGGTGGTGGCCTGCTCGTGGTGATGCGCCCCAGGTGTCTCGGCTTCGGCGTGCTGCGCCTCGAAGGCGATGGCGCGGTCGACTTGCGGTTCGCCGAAGAGTTTGGCGACGCCGAAAGCGAGCAAACCCGCAACCACCCCCGCGATCATGCCGCGGATGAGAAGATCTCTGACCATGGATGCGGCCCCGCGGACCTAGTGGCAGGGAAAGCCGAGCAGGTGGCGCCCGTCATGGGTAAATTCATGCACATACATGCCGGGAACGATCGAGGTTGCTCCCTCCTCCACCCCGACGAAATAGATCAGCATCAGCAGCAGGCCCGCGAAGATCAGCCAGGGCAGGATCTCGCGAACCGGAATGGCGATGGGGGGAGAGCTTGGTGCGGTGACAGCTTTCGCCATGGCGGCCTCCTTGGGATCCGGCGTCCCATTTCGAGTGTTTCTACCCACGAAGGAAGGTCTGACTCTCGATCTACGTGCGGGAAGCACGAAACCGATCACAGTGGCGCGACCGTGCCGGACTCCCACCGGCTTCCTCGCTTCGCTGAGGCTTCACCGTAGGAGTGCGAGCCATGGGCGTCAAGGAGGGGCTGCCGGGTGCGTCACGAGGGCTCAAGCAAGGGCCCGGCCAGCCGCTGCCATGCCGCTTCGCTGCCGGGGATGCCGAAGCGCAGCCAATCGGGGCGGGTGTCGAACCGGCGGACGAGGATGCCGGCCGCGCCGAGGCGGTGGAATAGTCTCGGCGCCGCCGCGGTCTCGACGAGACGGAACAGGAGCGTGCCGCCGATGAGCGCCAGGCCCGCCTTGCGTAGCATCGAATCGAGGCGCGTCACGTCTCCGGCTAGCCGCCGCTGGGCGGCCGCGAGCCACGTCCGATCGCTGAGCGCGCGCAGACCGATGTCGATGGCGGGCCCCGATATGGGCCAGGGCCCTAGCGCCGCGCGGATCGAGGCGGCAAGCTCGGGGGCGGCAATCGCGAAGCCGAGCCGGAGCCCCGCGAGCCCGTAAGCTTTGGAGAGCGAGCGCAGCACCACGAGGCCAGGCACGGGAAGATGGGGCGCGAGGCCGAGCTGTCCGTCCTCGAGATCGGCGAAGGCCTCATCGACCAGGACCAATCCGCCCGCCTTCCTGGCGCTGAGCAGCTCGATCAGGGTGGTCGCGTCGAAGCGCCGTCCATCCGGATTGTTGGGATTGCAGATGACGATGCCGCCGGGACCGGCATCCTCCAGCTGCTCAAGCTCCTTCACCTCCACGACCCGGGTTCCAACCGCGGCAAAGGCGCGCGCATATTCGCCATAGCTGGGACTAAGGATCGCGACTGAGCTTTGCGGAAACAAATGGGGGAGGAGAGAGATCAGCATCTGCGTGCCGGGGGCGGCGGCGACCATGGCCGGATCTGGCGCGCCATAGGCTTCCGCCGCTACGGCCTCGAGCGCCGCAACCTCCTCCGGCTCCGGCAGTCGCGTCCAGACAGCAGACCCGAGCTGCGGAATGGGATAGGGCAGGGGATTGATCCCCGTCGAAAGATCGATGAAGGGTTCGGTTGCGCGCGCGAAGAGCCGCCGCGCCTCCTGCAGGCGTCCGCCATGGAGGAGGGGATCCTCAAGCGCGCGCATCAGGCTGGGGCGAGGCTGATCCATGGGACTATCGTTCAATGTCCTCACCGTCTTTTGCGTAGCTCTGATCGAGGGCGCGTTCGGCTATCCCGTCTCTGTCTTTCGCCGTATCCAGCATCCGGTGATGTGGATGGGCGCGCTGCTTCACCGCCTTGAGAGCCGCCTCAATCGGCCGAGCATGCCCGAGGCAAGGCGGAGGCTCAACGGGCTGATCGCACTCGGGGCGTTGCTTTTGGCGAGCGTCCTGCCGGCACTGGCGCTGCAATATTTGGCGGTGTCGCTGCTGCCGAGCGTGCTTGCGCTTGCGCTCCTTGCGCTCCTGGCAAGCACGCTGATCGCGCAAGCGAGCCTCTATGACCACGTCGCGGCCGTCTCCGATGCGCTTGACCAGAGCGGGCTCGACAGCGGCCGCGAGGCGGTGGCGAAGATCGTCGGCCGCGACGTGGGCGCTCTCGATGCGGCCGGTGTCGCCAGAGCGGCAATCGAAAGCCTCGCCGAGAATTTCTCCGACGGTATCGTGGCACCTTGCGTCTGGGGCGCTCTGCTGGGTCTTCCCGGCATGGCCGCCTATAAGGCCGTCAACACCGCCGACAGCATGATCGGGCATTTGACCGAACGCCACGCCGCCTTCGGCTTCGCTGCGGCCAAGCTCGACGATGCGCTCAATCTGCCCGCCTCGCGCCTTGCCGCGCTGTGGATTGCCCTTGCCGCTCTCTTGCATCGCGATGCCAGCATCGAGGGTGCGCTTGCGGCGGTGCGGAGGGACGCGAAGCTCCACCGCTCGCCCAATGCCGGATGGCCCGAAGCGGCCATGGCCGGCGCGCTTCAGCTCAAGCTTGCCGGGCCGCGCTTCTATCATGGGACGCCCACCGAGGATGCATGGATCGGCCAGGGTAGCAGCGAGGCGACGGGCGCCGATATCCGCCGCGCCCTGGCGCTGTATCGGACCGCCTGCACGGTGCAACTCGCCATGCTTGGGCTGCTCGCCCTGCTCATCGCGCTGCTTTAAGCAGGCGATCGATGTCGATATGCGCCTCCAGATGCGCGGCGAGCGCGTCGAGCGTCTTTGCGACACCAGCCTCATAGCTGAAGCCGGCGGGCGTGCCGCCAAGCCGGGCGATCCAGGCCGCGCGTTGCTGGTCGTCAGCGAAGAGCCCATGCACATAGGTTCCGGCAACGCGCCCGTCCGCCGAGATGGCGCCGTCGATGCGGCCATCCTTAAGGCCAGCAAAAGGCGGTGCAAGCACGCGCGTGCTCCCCACATGCATTTCGTAGCCATGGAAGGGCACCAAATCCGTGAGCGTCTCGCCGGATACTTTCGTCAGCGTCTTCTCGCCTTGGATGATGGTCTCGACCGCCAGCAGCCCGAGCCCGGCAGTGACTTTGGACGGACCCTCGATACCGTCTGGGTCGGCGATGGCGGCTCCGAGCATCTGGTAGCCGCCGCAAATCCCAAGCAGATATCCGCCGCGGCGCAGATGGCCGGCAATGTCGAGGTCCCAGCCTTCTTGGCGGAGCGCCTTGAGGTCGGCGATGGTCGATTTGGAGCCCGGCAGCACGACGAGATTGCAAATGGGCAGCGGCGTGCCGCGTTCGACCATGATCAAATCGACATCGGGTTCCACCGCGAATGGATCGAGATCGTCAAAATTGGCGATATGCGGCAGGAGCGGCACCGCGATCCTGATCCTGCCGTTGCCGCGCCAGCGCCCGCGTTCGGCAAGATCATAGGCGTCCTCCGCAGGGAGGCGCCGTGCCCCCTCGAAGAACGGCACGAGCCCCAGCGCCGGCCATCCGGTCCGCTTGGCTATCTCGGTCATACCGTCGCCGAACAACGAGAGATCGCCGCGCATGCGGTTGACGATGAAACCTGCCACGAGCTTCGCGTCCTCCGGCTCGAGCACGGCCTTGGTGCCGACGAGGCCTGCGATCACCCCGCCGCGGTCGATATCGCCCACCACCACCACCGGCACGTCGGCGGCGCGCGCAAAGCCCATATTGGCGATGTCGTTTTTGCGGAGATTGATCTCCGACGTGGACCCTGCGCCTTCCACCAGCACGATGTCCGCTTCCCGCTTGAGCCTCCCAAAGCTCTCAAGCACGAAGGGCAGCAGCGTCGGCTTGATGGCCTGGAACTCGCGCGCCGTCGCCCGGCCGAACACCTTGCCCTGCACGATGATTTGCGCACCGATCTCGCTTTGCGGCTTCAACAGGACCGGATTCATATTCACCGAGGGCTCGATATAGGCCGCCAGCGCCTGCAGCGCCTGCGCCCGGCCGATCTCGCCGCCATCTGCCGTCACCGCGGCGTTGTTCGACATGTTCTGCGGCTTGAAGGGTCTCACCGAGATCCCGCGCTTCACCAGCGCACGCGCCAGCCCGGCGACGAGCAGCGACTTGCCGACGCTCGATCCCGTACCCTGCAGCATGATGGCGCGGGCGCCCATCAGAATTCGATGCCGGCTTGCGCCTTTACCCCTTGGGCGAAGTGGTGCTTCACCAGCGTCATCTCGGTGACGAGGTCGGCGGCCTCGATCAGTTCGCGCTTGGCGTTCCGCCCGGTGACGACGACGTGCAGATCGGGCCTGCGGTTCGTTAGCGTCGCGACCACCTCGGAGAGCGGCAGATAATCGTAGCGGAGCGCGATGTTCAGCTCGTCGAGCGCCAACAGCTTCAGGTCGGGCTCCTGCATCAGCGCCTTCGCCGTCTCCCAAGCCTTGGCGGCCGCCGCCTTGTCACGGGCCTTGTCTTGCGTCTCCCAGGTGAAGCCTTCGCCCAGCGTGTACCAGCGCACCTTGTCGCCGAAGCCTTCGAGCACGCTGCGCTCGCCCGTGTTCCAAGCGCCTTTGATGAACTGCACCACGGCGCATTTCCCGCCATTGCCGACCATGCGCAAGACTTGGCCGAAGGCGGCCGTCGATTTGCCCTTGCCCGTCCCGGTATGGACGATGAGAAGGCCCTTGTGCGCGATGGTCTTGGAGGCGACCTCGGCGTCCTGGGCGGCCTTGCGGTTCAACATCTTGGCGCGATGGCGCTCTTGCTCGTCCTTGCTCGTCTCATCGGTCATGGCAGTGCCTTAACGGTCATGGGCAACCCGGCCAGCATGAAGATGACCTGCTGCGCGCGCGCGGCGATGCGCTGATTGAGGGAGCCAGCTCTATCACGAAAGGCGCGGCCAAGCGGCGTCTCCGGCACGATGCCGAGTCCTACTTCGTTCGAGACCACGATGGTGGGTGCGGTTCGCGCGCGCAGCGCCGCCTCAAGCCCGGTGACAGCCAGATCGGGGTCATGGTCGCCAAGCATCAGATTGGAGAGCCAGAGCGTCAGGCAGTCGATCACCATTGCGGCGTGAGCGGGCGCTTCGCTGACCGAATCGGCGAGATCGATCGGCGCCTCCATGGTGATCCATCCTTCGCCGCGCGCCGCCTTATGCATTGCGATCCGCTCCCGCATCTCGTCGTCGAGCGCCTCGGCCGTCACGATCATGACCCAAGGTGCCGGCGTGGCTCGCGCCAAACTTTGCGCATGCCGGCTCTTGCCTGAGCGCGCGCCGCCGATGACCAAGGTCAGCAGCGGGTTTTGCACGATTCCCTGTGTCGCCATGCTCGATCAAGGGTCCTGAGCGCCGATCGTAAGGCGCGACCATAGCCCGCCCGGCGCGCTTACCGAACCCTCATTGACAAGCACCAGTACCGGCCGTTTTATGCAGGCGTGACGGTCTCCTCGATTTTGAGGAGTGAAAAGGGAATGCGGTGAGGGGCGTTTTGCCCGAATTCCGCAGCTGCCCCCGCAACTGTAGGCGGAAAGCTTGTCGCCAAATGACCACTGGGGTGAGCCCTGGGAAGGCGACGGCAAGCGAGAGATCCCGAGCCAGGAGACCTGCCGTCGCTTGTTCGACCCGAGTTGCCGGGCGGGGTGCCCTGGCAGCGCGGAGGCCGGCTGATCGGCCAGGCGCGAGGCAAACCCTCGTGCCGCTTGTGACGGCGCTTGCACCCTGAGGATGCGTTTCAAGTGTCTGACGGGGTCGACGTGCCGGAAGAGGATCGTCCGCAGCTCTATATCTGCCTCTCCTGCCGGTGCCGCAGCGCGGAAGCAGTGCCAGAGGGCGAGCCGGCCGACGGGCGTAGGCTCTATGATGCGGTCCGGTCGCTGGTGGCGGAGATGGGGCCTCGTGCGCCGGTCCATGTCCTTCCCACGCTCTGTTTTGCCAATTGCGAGCGGGGCTGCACCGCAGGGATCGCCGCACCCGGCAAGTGGTCCTATCTCATGGGTGAGCTCGGCCCCGAGCAAGCCGGCGATCTCCTCATCTATGCTGCCGCCTACGCCAAGGCCAAGACCGGGGTCGTGCTGCCCTCCGGGCGCCCGGCCTCCATGCAAACGAGCGTGATCGCCCGCTTCCCCACTTCTCTTCTGCAAGCCAAGGATGCCGCCGAATGACGACCACCCAGCGCATTCCCGCCACCATCATCACGGGCTTCCTCGGCGCCGGCAAGACGACGCTCGTTCGCCATGTCTTGGAGAACGCCAACGGCAAGCGGCTTGCCATCATCGTCAATGAGTTCGGCAGCGTCGGCATCGACGGCGAGACCTTGCGCGGTTGCGGCATCGAGAGCTGCCCGGAGGAGAACATCGTCGAGCTCGCCAATGGCTGCCTCTGCTGCACGGTGGCCGAGGATTTCGTGCCGACCATGCAGGCGCTCATCGACCGTGCGCTCCCGCCCGAGCACATCCTCATCGAGACCTCGGGGCTCGCGCTGCCGAAGCCATTGGTGAAGGCCTTCGATTGGCCGAGCGTCCGCTCGCGCTTGACCGTCGACGGCGTGATCGCCGTGGTCGATGCGCCGGCCGTGGCTTCGGGCCGCTTCGCCGACGACCCCGAGGCCATCGCGCGCCAACGGGAAGAGGACCCCTCCGTCGATCATGACAACCCGCTCGCCGAGGTCTATGAGGACCAGCTGATGGCCGCCGACCTGATCGTGCTCAATAAGACCGATCTGATCGACGCCGAGACCGGCGAGCAGCTGAAGCGCGCAGTGGCAGCCCTCGTGCCGCGCGCGGTAAAGGTGATCGCCGCGCATGAGGGCAGGGTGGATGCGAGCGTGCTGCTTGGGCTTGACGCGGCCGCCGAGGACGATCTCGCCGCGCGGCCCTCCCATCACGACGCGCTGGACGGCGCGCATGAGCATGACGACTTCGAGAGCTTCGTCGTGGCGCTGCCGGAGATCGGCGATGCCGATCGGCTGCTCGCGCGCCTCAAATCGGTCGCCGAAACCCACGACGTGCTTCGCATCAAGGGCTTCGCGGCGATCGCCGGCAAGCCCCTGCGCCTCGCGGTGCAGGGGGTCGGCACGCGCTTCCGTTCGAGCTTCGACCGGCCTTGGCCGAACGGTGGCGCCCGGCGCGGTCATGTCGTGGTGATCGGTGAGAGAGGGCTCGACCGCGCCGCGATCGAAGCGCAAATTCTGGGCTAGGCCATGCATTTGTTGGTTCGCGAGACGAGGGGGCTGGACGAGGCGGACGCCGCCATCGATCTCGGCCAGTCGCGGGCCGACCTCGTCTTTCTCTCCTTCTCCGACAGTGATCTAGGCGCCGCCGCTGCTGCTTGGGCTGCGCATAATGGGGAGTTCCCCTCCTTGCGCCTCGCCAATCTCGCCAGGCTCCGCCACCCCATGTCGGTCGACCTCTATGTCGAGCAGGTGATCGCGGGAGCACGTTGCGCGGTCGTGCGTCTGCTCGGCGGGCTCGATTATTGGCGCTACGGCGCCGAGGAATTGGCTCACGCCGCCAGCGCGGCCGGCATTCCCTTGGCGCTTTTGCCGGGCGATGGCCGCGAGGATGCGCGGCTTGCCAAGCTTTCCACCGTGGCGGAGCCGATACTCGCCCGGCTCGATGGTCATTTCGCGTCCGGCGGCCCCGAGAACATGCGCCGGGCGCTCGGGCTCATGGCGCATCTGGCGGGGCTCGCCCCCGACCATGGCCTCCTCGCGGAGCCGGTCGCCATGCATGGCGTGCATCGGCTCGAGATGACGGAGATAGCGGGGCGGCCGCTTGCCGTGATCCTGTTCTATCGCGCCTATCTGCTCGCCGCCGATCTCGCCCCCATCGAGGCTCTGGCACGAGCGCTCGACGCGCAAGGCCTCAACGTCCGCGCGCTCTATGTGGGCAGCCTGAAGGATCGCGACACGGCCGCCTTTGTCGCGACGACGCTTAGCGAGTGGCAACCCCACATAATTCTCAACGCCACCGCCTTTTCCGCCCGCCTCGACGACGCGCCGTCGCCGCTGGAAGCCGCCGGCGTGCCGGTGCTGCAGCTCGTGCTTGCGGGCTCCGACCGGGACGCGTGGCAAAGTTCGTCGCGGGGCCTGTCGCAGACCGATCTCGCCATGCAGGTGGTGCTGCCCGAGCTCGACGGCCGGCTGCTCACCACGGCGATCTCCTTTAAGGCCGAGCAGGGCGCGGTCGCCGAGCTCGAATTCGCAAGGCTCGCCCACCAGCCGGCGGAAGCGGGCATCGCCGCCGCCGCGCGAAGCGCGCATGCATGGGCGCGGCTCGCCATCACGCCGCGGCAGAAGCGCAAGCTCGCGCTCGTACTGTCGGACTATCCCGGTGCGGCTGGACAGGCGGCGCACGCCGTCGGCCTCGACGCCATCGCCAGCACCGCGGAGATCTTGGAGCTGCTCAAGCGTGAGGGCTTCGATGTCGGCGACACGCTCCCCGCGAACGCAGATCTCGTCGCGGAGCTTTGCGACGCGGAACCTGACCCATTTCTGTCCGTGGGCGACTATCGGCGTCTGCTCGCGTCCCTAGACCCCGAGGCCAGCGCCAAGATCATGGTTGCCTGGGGAGCCCCGGAGGATGATCCTTCCGTGCGCGAGGGCTATTTCACCTTGCGCTTCGCGGTTCACGGCAAGCTCATTGCCGCAATCCAGCCGGACCGCGGCAACGCGCTCGACCGCAAGACGAGCTATCACGATCCGGATCTGCCGCCGCGTCACGCTTATGCCGCCTTCTATCTCTGGCTGCGGGAAGCGATCGGCATCCACGCGCTCATCCATCTCGGCACCCATGGCACGCTGGAATGGCTGCCCGGTAAGGCCATGTCCTTGTCGGCGTCGTGCTTCCCCGCGGCGCTGCTCGGCGGACTGCCAGTGGTCTATCCCTTCATCGTCAACAATCCGGGCGAGGCCGCCGCCGCCAAGCGACGGCTCGGCGCCGTGACCATCGGCCATCTAACGCCGCCCTTGAAGCCTGCCGGACACAGCAACGACAGCTTGGAGCTCGAGCGCCTGATCGACGAATATGCCGCGGCCGATGGGCTCGACCGCCGCCGCACCGCGCTTCTGCGGCAGGAGATTCTCGATCGCGCCGGAGCGGGGGGACTGCTCGCCGAGAGCGGCGCGGACCGCGCCGACACCAAGGAGGACCGGCTCGCGCGCCTCGACGCCTATCTCTGCGACGTGAAAGACCTTCAGATCAGGGATGGCTTGCACGTCTTCGGCAGGGCGCCGGATGCCGACCGCCGCCAGGAATTCTTGGCGGCGCTGGCGCAGTCCAACTCGGTCATCCCTGCCGAAACGCTCGCCGCTCGTTTCGATTCTGCGGCGGCTTGCGAGCGGGACGCGCTACTCGCGGCGCTCGACGGCAAATTCGTGCCGCCGGGCCCCTCGGGCGCCCCGACCAGGGGCCGCGCCGACGTTCTCCCCACGGGCCGCAATCTCTATGCCATCGATCCGCGCGCGGTGCCGACGCGTTCTGCCCTCGTGCTTGCCGAGAAGGCCGCCCAAGAGCTGCTCCGCCGCCATTTGCAGGATCACGGCGACTGGCCGCGCGCGCTGGTGATGGATGTTTGGGGCAGCGCCACCATGCGCACTGGCGGCGAGGATCTGGCGCTCGCGCTGCTGCTGATGGGCGCGCGGCCCGTTTGGGATCAGGGCTCCGCCCGAGTCACCGGCATCGAAATTTTGGCCCTTGCCGAGCTCGATCATCCGCGCATCGACGTCACGCTCCGCATCTCTGGCCTGTTCCGCGATGCCTTCGAGACGCAAATCGCGCTGTTCGACGAGGCCATCCGCGCCATCGCCGCCCGCGACGAGCCGGCAGACTGGAACCCGCTTGCAGCCTTGGTGCGCGGGCTTGAAGGCGAGGCTTGGCGCCGCGCCACCGCGCGCATCTATGGGGCTGCTCCCGCCGATTACGGGGCAGGGGTGGCGACGCGAGTCGAACGTGGCGCCTGGGAAGCCCGCGCCGATCTCGGCCTCGATTATCTCGCCGCGTCTGCCACGGCTTACGGCAAGGGGATCGATGGCAAGACCGACGCGGACGGCTTCGCCGCGCGGGTGAGAGGCGCCGATGCCTTCCTGCATCAGCAGGATCACGCCGAGATCGATCTCCTCGATAGCCTCGATTACGCGGCCTATGAGGGCGGCTTCGCGGCCGCCGCCGATCGTCTCGGGGCTGCGCCGGCGCTCTATCACACCGACATCTCCCGTCCCGAAGCGCCTCGCGTGCGCACCCTTGTCGAGGAGATCGCCCGCATCGTGCGCGGCCGGGCGGCGAATCCTCGCTGGATCGAAGGCATGATGCGCCACGGCTATCGCGGCGCCGCCGAGGTGACGCGCAGCGTCGAGGGCCTGTTTGCATTTGCCGCCACGCTGCCGGCGCGTCTCGACCGTCAATTCGAGGTGCTGTTCGATGCGACGCTCGGCAATGAGGCCGTCGATGGCTTCTTGCGGAAAGAAAACCCCTCCGCGCGCGAGGCCATGGCCGCGCGTTTCGACGAGGCGATCCGCCGCGATCTCTGGCGCCCGCGGCGGAACAGCGTCGCTCGCATGCATGAGGACGCATCATGACCGCGGCTCCCGCAATTAAGGGCTGGTGCCCGACGCTGCTCGCGCCCATGCCATCGGGCGATGGCTGGCTCGCGCGGGTGAAGCCCGCAAGCGCCAAACTGAGCGCCGCCGCGGCGGGCATCATCGCAGGCGCGGCGCGCCGCCATGGCAACGGCCATATCGACTTGACCACCCGCGCCAATTTCCAGATCCGGGGCCTGACGCCGCGCTCGGCGGAGCGGCTGGCGGACATTATCATCGGCGCTGGGCTTGCGAGCTCCGATCCTTCGCTCGAGGCGATCCGCAACGTCGTAACGAGCCCGCTTGGGCCGGACGACGAAGCGGCCGCGTTCGAACTCCCATGCCGCTGCTCGCGACATCGAAGCCATGCTGGGCGCGGAGCCCGCGCTTCAAGCGCTGCCCGCCAAATTCGGTTTCCTGGTCGATGGTGGCGGCGCGTTGCCGCTCGTGGGTAGCACGGCCGACATCATGGTCCGCGCGTTTAGTGGAAAGCTGGCGGTTCAGCTCGATGGGGGAACGCTCGTGGCGCTTAGTTCCCCCCTTGCGCTTGCCGAGACGGTCAAGGCTTTGGCGCTCGCCTTTCTTCACCTTTCCTGGGAACGCCGGGAGCCGCCACGCCGCATGCGCGCGGTGGTCTTGGGCCGAGGCGAGGAGGCGATCTTCGACGCCGCGGAGCTCACTTCTGTCCCAATGCCCTCGGCGCCCGTGACCGACGCCCCATCCGCGATCGGTTTCGTTTCCTATTCGGATAGAGGCGAAGGCTCCTTCGGCGTCGGCCTGCCCTTTGGCCGCATTGAAGCGGAAGCCTTGTCCAAGCTTGCGGAGCTTTCCGAGCGCTACGGCGATGGAAGTTTAAGAACCACGCCGTGGCGCGCGCTGCTACTTTCGGGAATCAAGGAAGCCGCTGTCCCAGACCTAGCGGACGAAGTCCGTGACGAAGTCACTACGCTTGGGCTCATTGCCGACAATGCCGATCTGCGTCTCCACAGCTTTGCCTGCGTTAGCGCGCCGTCTTGCGAAAGCGCAAGCGTAGACGCCCGCGGCGATGCCAATCGCCTTGCCGCGACATTGGCGCCAACGCGCAATCGCACCCTCCATGTGTCAGGCTGCGCCAAAGCTTGCGCCTATCGCGGTCCCGCCGCGCTCACCCTCGTGGGACGCGATGGCCGCTATGATCTCATCCGCAATGGCAGCGCCGGCGACAAACCGGCTCTGACCGGTCTCAGCATCGATGAAGTCATTGCTCTGCTTCGCCCCGGGGAAGGGCAGCGTCCATGAGCAGCCAATACGACTACGCCCGCGACGGGGCCGAGATCTATCGCCGCTCCTTCGCCATCATCCGCGAAGAGGCGGACCTTGCGCGCTTCACACCCGACGAGGCGCGCGTCGCCGTGCGCGTCATTCACGCCTGCGGCATGGTGGAGATCGCCCACGACCTCGCCTTCTCGCCCGGCTTCGTGTCCGCCGCGCGGGCCGCGCTGCTCGAAGGCCAACCGATCCTCTGCAACTCCAAGATGGTGGCGAACGGCATCACCCGCGCGCGCCTTCCCGCTGGCAACGAGGTGATCTGCACGCTCGACGCCCCCGGCATTGCCGAACGCGCCGCGCGGGCTAAGACCACGCGATCGGCGGCGGCGCTCGACTTTTGGCTTGACCGGCTCGACCGCGCGCTGGTCGCCATCGGCAATGCGCCGACGGCTCTGTTCCGGCTGTTGGAGCTCATCGATGCAGGCGCGCCGAAACCCACAGCCGTGATCGGCATGGCCGTCGGCTTCATTGGCGCCGCCGAATCCAAGCAGGCGCTGGCAAGCCATGGTGCCTTCCCCTACCTGATCGTGAAGGGCCGCAAGGGCGGCAGCGCCATGGCCGTCGCCGCCGTCAATGCGCTGGCGAGCGAGGCCGAGTGATGGGAAAGCGGGGCACGCTTTACGGCGTCGGCGTCGGCCCGGGCGATCCGGAGCTCATGTCGCTCAAGGCCGCGCGCATCCTCAAAGCGGCGCCAGTCATCGCTTTCTTCGCCAAGAAGGGGAACCCCGGCAATGCGTGCCGCATCGTCGACGGCCAGCTCAACCCGCAAGCCGAGCTTATTCGTCTCGACTATCCCTTCACCAACGAACTGCCCGAGACCGACCCTCTCTATCGCTCGGTCCTCACCGAATTCTACGACGCGAGCGCGAAGCGCCTCGCCGAGAAGCTCGACCACGGCCAGGACGTGGCCGTGCTCTGCGCCGGCGACCCCTTCTTCTACGGCTCCTATGCGCATCTGCATGAGCGGCTCGCCGAGCGCTACATTTGCGAGGTGATCCCCGGCATCACCGCGATGAGCGGGTGCTGGACCAGGGCCTCCATGCCCATGACCTGCGGCGATGAGATGCTTGCCGTGCTGTCCGGCACCATGGATGCCGACCGCCTCGCCGAGCGGCTCGCCGCCTGCGAAGCCGTGGTGATCATGAAGGTCGGCCGCAACCTCCCCAAGATCCGGCAGGCGCTCGCCCGCGCCGGCATGCTCGACCGCGCCATCTATGTGGAGCGCGGCACCATGCCCGAGGAGCGCATCCTGCGGCTCGCCGACAAGCCCGACGACGAGGCGGCCTATTTCGGCATCGTGCTCGTGCCGGGCTTAAGGAAGCCGCTATGACCGGGCGGCTGGCCATTGTGGGCCTTGGCCCCGGCGCGCCGGAGCTGATGACGCCGCTTGCCGCCGAGACACTCGCGGTCGCGACCGACCTTGTCGGCTATGCGCCCTATCTTGCACGCGTGCCCGAGCGCGCCGGACAGCGTCGGCACGCCTCCGACAATCGCGAGGAGTTGGCCCGCGCGCGGCAGGCGCTCGACCTTGCTTTGATGGGGCGGAGCGTGGCGGTCGTCTCCTCCGGCGATCCCGGTGTCTTCGCCATGGCGAGCGCAATGTTCGAGGCGATCGAGACCGGTAAGCCGGCGTGGAAGGACATCGACGTGACCGTGGTGCCAGGCGTCTCGGCCATGCTTGCCGCAGCCGCCGGCGTCGGCGCCCCGCTCGGCCATGATTTCTGCGTGATCTCGCTCTCCGACAATCTGAAGCCTTGGGATTTGGTGTTGAAGCGCCTGGAGGCCGCGGCCGCCGGCGACTTCGTCATTATTCTCTACAACCCAGCGTCCAAGGCGCGCCCCTGGCAGCTCGGCGAAGCCTTAAGGCTGATCGCGCGGCACCGCGCCCAAGCCACGCCGGTGATCTTTGCGCAAGCGGTCACCCGAGCCGATGAAAGCATTGAGATCACGACGCTAAGGCAAGCCGATCCGTCACGCGCCGATATGCGGACGCTGGTGATCGTGGGATCGAGCGCGACCAGGCTGGTCCGGGGACCGAGAGGACCCTTCGTCTACACGCCCCGTCACGCGGAGCTCGCCCCGTCATGACCGCGCTCGAGCCAGGCAAGTGTCTCTCTCACGGTCTCGACGCTCGGTGCGTCCGGGATCGCGGGGCGCCGCACCATCACCACGGGAAGATTGAGCGCGCGAGCCGCGGCGAGCTTAGCCGCGGTCGCAGTGCCGCCGGAGTTCTTGGTGACCAGGACCTCGATCGCGTGCGCTTTCAAGAGCTTGAACTCGTCGGCGAAGGTGAAGGGCCCGCGCGCGGTGATCATTTTGACCCGCGGCGGCAAGGCGTCCCGCGCCGGGGCCTCGACGCTGCGCAGCAGATAGAAGTGCTGCGGTGCGGCTTTGAACGGCGCGAGCTCCTTCCGCCCGGTGGTCAACAAGACGCGCTTCGGTTGCTCGCCAAGCGCGGGGGCGGCGGCCTCGAGATCCGCGACCACGATCCAAGTGTCGCCGGGCTCCGGCGTCCAGGGAGGCCGGCGGATGGCGAGGAACGTGACGCCCGTAAGCCTCGCGGCCTTAACGGCGTTCTGCTTCATCTGCGCGGCGTAGGGATGCGTGGCATCCACCAGAACATCGATGCGGTTCTCGGTGAGATAGCGCGCCAAGCCTTCCGCGCCGCCGAACCCGCCGCTCCGCGTGGGCAACGGACTTTGAGCCGGGTGCTCGGTGCGGCCAGCGAGCGAAAGCTTGGACGTATAGCGCGGTTCGGCCGCGAGCGTCCGCGCCAGTGCCGCGGCCTCGCTGCTGCCGCCGAGAATGAGGAGCTTGGTTTGCGGCATCCGCGCTCAGAGGTTGCGCCATGACCGATGCTCAGCATCAGCATCCGCCAGGCCGTTGGCTTGCCATCGTGGGGCTCGGCGAGGACGGTGTCGAGGGTCTGTCGCCAGCGGCCAGGGCGCTCATCGCCAATGCGAAGCTCGTGATCGGGGGGCGTCGCCACCTCGCGCTCGCCGACGGTCTGCCCCGCGGAGACTGCGTGCCCTGGCTGAGTCCGATCGCCAACTCCATGCCGGCGATCCTTGCCTATCGCGGTGAGCTGGTGACGGTGCTTGCCTCCGGCGATCCGTATTGCTTCGGCGTCGGCGCCATGCTGTCGGCCCACGTGCCGCCGGAGGAGACAATCTGCGTGCCGGCGCCGTCAGCGCTGTCGCTTGCCTGCGCCAGGCTTGGCTGGGCGCTCGACGATGTAGCCACGGTCTCGCTCTGCGGCCGGTCCATCCACACGCTTGCGCCCGCACTGCAGCCGAAGCGTCGCCTGCTCGTGCTCTCCGCCGACGCGACGACGCCGGCTGACGTCGCGCGCTATCTCACCGCCCGCGGCTTCGAGCGCTCCATGCTGCATGTGCTCGAGGCCTTGGGCGGCCCGCGCGAGCGCATTCGCGCCATGACCGCCGATCACTTCGGTCTTAATGACGTGGAGGCTCTGAACCTCGTGGCCATCGAGGTGGAGGCGGGCGCCCACGCCAAGGTCATTCCGCTTGGCTCGGGACTCCCCGACGAGATGTTCGAGCATGACGGTCAAATCACCAAGCGCGAGATCCGCGCCGTCACGCTCTCCTCGCTTGCGCCTCGCGCCGGCGAGCTGCTTTGGGATGTAGGCTGCGGCTCAGGCTCCATCGCCATCGAATGGCTGCTGCGCCATCCGGCCAATCGCGCCATCGCCATCGAGCGCGAGATGTTGCGCGCCGCGCGGGCGGCCCGCAATGCCGCCGAGCTCGGCGTGCCGCGGCTCGAAATGGTGACCGGCGAAGCCCCGGCGGCGCTCGATGCGCTGCCTCAACCCGACGCAATCTTCATCGGTGGGGGAGGGGGCTCTCAGGTCATCGACAAGAGCTGGGGCGCGCTGAAGCCGAGCGGCCGCCTCGTCGCCAACGCCATTACGCTCGCAACCGAGCGGGCTCTCTTTGCCGCGCAAGCCGAGCACGGCGGCACGCTGACCCGGCTCGCCATCGAGCGTCTCGACATTGTTGGCGGCAGGCAGGCCTTCCGCCCCGCCATGACCGTGACCCAGTGGAGCGCGACAAAGCCATGATCGTCGCCGGCCTAGGCTGCCGCAAACACTGCGACGCGCAAGAGATCCTGCGCCTCGTCGAGCAGGCGCTTGCGCAAGTGGCGCATCCCCGCTCCAGGCTCGCAGCGCTAGCCACGCCGGCCTTCAAGGCCGGGACGGCCGGACCGCGTGAGGCGGCGGAGGCGCTCGGGGTGCCGCTTCTGCTCATCAGCGACGAGGCGCTCAAAGCGGCAGAGCCGCGCACGCTCACGCCCTCCGTGGCGGCGCTGAAGGCCACTGGCTTCGCGTCGATCGCCGAATGCGCGGCGCTCGCTGCGGCCGGGGAGGGCGCCACGCTGCTGCTCCCCCGCATCAAAGGATCGAGCGCAACTTGCGCGCTGGCGAGGGGCGTCGAGCCATGACCGTGCACTTCATCGGTGCGGGCCCAGGTGCGGCCGACCTTCTCACGCTGCGCGGGCGCGATCTCATCTCGCGCTGCCCCGTCTGTCTCTATGCGGGCTCGCTCGTCAATCCGGAGATCCTCAGCTTTTGCCCAGAAGGCGCGCGCATCGTCGATACGGCGCCGATGAGTTTTGACGAGATTGTCGCCGAATTCGAGGCGGCCCATGCCGCCGGCCAAGACATGGTACGGCTCCATTCCGGCGATCTCTCGGTATGGAGCGCGGTCGGCGAGCAGCTTCGCCGCCTCGATGCGCTTCACATCCCCTACACGCTGACGCCAGGGGTTCCTGCCTTCGCAGCGGCGGCGGCTTCCCTCAAGCGCGAGCTCACCCTGCCGGAAATCGGCCAGTCTCTCGTGCTCACGCGCATGAGTGGGCGGGCGTCTGCCACGCCGCCGCGGGAGACGCTGGCCAACTTCGCCGCGACCGGCGCCACGCTCGTGCTGCATCTCTCCATCCAGGCGCTTGATCGCGTGGTGGAGGAGCTGTTGCCCTTCTACGGCGCCGATTGCCCTGCCGCCGTCGTTATCCGCGCGAGCTGGCCGGATGAGCGCATCATCCGGGCGACCATCGGCACGCTCATAAGCGAGGTCGCCAAGGATCCACCCGAGCGCACCGCCCTGATCCTAGTCGGTCCGGTGCTCGGCGTGGAAGATTTCCGGGACAGCGCTCTTTACGATGCGGGCTACCGGCGCCGCTACCGCTTGGGAGGCGCCGCATGAACTGGCTTCGCCAGAACTGCCTTCGGCAGAGATTTTCCGACCAACTCCCCATCGCGGTCGAAGATCGCGATGTCGAGAACGATGTTGCTTCCGGCCAGCACCTCGGCGGCGACGTCCCAGGCGCTGCGCGCCACGGCATCGCCGAGCGCGAGGCCCGCCTCGGCGGCAAGATCGAATGCCTCGGTGGTGGTATTGCAACCAACGATGCGGCTCGCGAGCTCATCAGATCCACCCGTCGCCCGCGCGACTTCGGCCAGCGCGCCGAGCTCGACGCGCCCACGCGCGGAATGCAGGTCGAGCAGGCCTTGCGCGAGCTTCGTCATCTTGGCGACGCCCCCCGCTATGGTTACGCGGGGGATAGTGTGCTTGCGCAGATATTTCAGCGTGCCGCCGACGAAATCGCCCATATCGAGCAGCGCCGTCTCTGGCAGATCGTAGAGCGTCTTGACAGCGGCTTCCGATGTGCGGCCCGTCGCGGCGGCCACATGCGCGAGCCCAGTCGCGCGCGCGACGTCGATGCTGCGATGAATCGATGCGATCCACGCCGCGCAGGAATAGGGCACGACCACGCCGGTGGTGCCGAGGATCGAGAGCCCGCCAAAGATGCCGAGCCGCGCATTGAGGGTCTTCGCCGCCAGCTCCTCCCCGTGCGGAATGGAGATCTCGATCTCGACATCGCCCGCGCGGCCAAGCGCGCTCGCCACCTCTTCGATCGCTCGCCGCATCATCCGGCGCGGCACGGGATTGATCGCGGGCTCGCCCGGCGGCACGGGAAGTCCGGGCAGCGTCACCGTCCCCACCCCGAGCCCCGCCTTGAAGCTGACGCCGCTGCCGGCTGCGCCCTTGCGCACCGTGGCGAGCACGAGCGCGCCATGGGTCACGTCGGGGTCGTCGCCGGCATCCTTGATCACGCCGGCCGTGGCCGAGCGTGCGTCTTTGCGGTTGACCGCGAGTGCGAAGGCGACGCTCTGGCCCGAGGGGAGCGTGACCTCGACGGGATCGGGAAAGTCTCCGGTGAGCAGCGCGGTGAAGGCGGCCTTGCTCGCAGCCGTCGCACAGGCGCCGGTGGTCCAGCCGCGGCGAAGGGGGCGTGCCTCGTACATGGGAGAGGCAATAGACTTTTGGGGCGAGCCTGTCACCGCGCGGGACCCCCGGCATGACCGACACGCTCAAATCCGCGATGGCGCGATTGCCGGTGCTCGAGCCCGGCCATGTGTGGCTCGCCGGTGCCGGGCCAGGCGATCCGGGCCTGCTCACTTTGCATGCACTGGCCGGTCTCGCCGAGGCCGATATCATCGTGCATGACGCGCTCGTCGATCCCCGGGTGTTGGCGCTTGCGCATCCCGGCGCCAGCTTCGAATTTGCCGGCAAGCGCGGCGGCAAGCCGTCGCTGTCTCAGGCCAATATCACCGACCGGCTCATTGCGCTGGCGCGCGCGCGCCAGCGGGTGCTGCGCCTGAAGGGCGGCGATCCTTGCGTGTTCGGCCGTGGCGGCGAAGAGGCGCTGGCGCTCGCCGCCGCCGGCATCCCCTTCCGCATCATCCCCGGCGTCACCTCTGGGCTCGCGGCGCTCACCATCGCCTCGATCCCGGCAACCATGCGCGGGGTGAATCAAGCCCTGATCCTGGTCACCGGCCATTGTGGTGAGGGCGAGGACGCGATCGACTGGGGCGCGCTAGCGCGCGCCGGCCAGCCGATCGTCCTCTATATGGGATTGCGCAATCTCGATCCTATCGCGGCCGCGCTCATGGAGGCGGGGCTCGACCCGCATGAGCCCGTCGCCGTGATTGCCTCGGCCACGCAGCCCGACCAGCGCATCCTGATTTCCGAATTGCATCGCGTCGCTGCCGAGACGCGAGAGCTTGCCTTTGCGGCGCCGGCCATCATCGCTATCGGCGCCATCGTTGGGGTGAGAGCGAAGCTGCTCGCGCTCGCGTTCCGCATCCCGGAAATGGTGGGGTGAGATGAAGGCAAACCCGAAGGCGATCCTCATCGCCGCGCCGCGCTCCGGCGCCGGCAAGACCACGGGCACGCTCGCTCTGCTTGCGGCCTTCAGGCGCCGGGGCTTGCGCGTGCGCGCCGCCAAATGCGGCCCCGACTATATCGATCCGGCCTTCCATCAGGCGGCCTCGGGCGCGCCCTGCCTCAATCTCGACAGCTGGGCCATGGGCCCGGCGCTGCTCGAGAGCCTCGTCCATGAGGCGGCAGCGGGCGCCGATCTCCTGATCGTCGAATTGGCCATGGGGCTGTTCGACGGCGCCGGCGGCGCTGCGATGGGCGAGGGCGCCGCCGCCGAGCTTGCCATCCGCTTTCGACTGCCGGTTCTGCTGGTGCTCGATGTGGCAGGCCAGGCGCAATCGGCGGCGGCGGTCGTGCACGGCTTTGCGCGCTTCGACCCGCGCGTGCAGCTTGCCGGCGTTGTCTTGAACCGGGTCGGCAGCGACCGGCATCGCGCCATGATCGAGCGCGCCATCGCCACGCTCGGCATCCCCGTGGCAGGCGCCATTCCGCGCGACGAGGCCATGCATCTCCCCGAACGCCATCTCGGGCTCGTGCAAGCGCTGGAGCATCATGATCTGCAACGGCGTCTCGACAGCCTGGCCGATCTCGCCGAGCGCCATTGCGATCTCACCCTCATCCAAGATTTGGCATGCGCCCTTGCAGCCGAGCCACACTGTGTCGCCGCCTTGGCGCCGCCGGGGCAACGCATCGCGCTCGCGCGCGACGCGGCCTTCGCCTTTATCTATCCGCATCTATTGAGCGGCTGGCGGCGCGTTGGCGCTGAGATCGTACCCTTCTCGCCGCTTGCCGACGAGGCGCCGCGGGAAGATTGCGACGCGTGCTGGCTGCCTGGCGGCTATCCGGAGCTGAATGCCGCGACGCTCGCCAATGCCCAGCGCTTCAAGCAGGGGCTCGCGCGCTTCGCCTCGACGCGGCCCGTGCATGGCGAATGCGGCGGCTACATGGTGCTTGGGGCTTGCCTCGTCGATGTAGACGGCGTCCGCCATGCCATGACCGGCCTGCTCAGCCATGGGACGAGCTTTGCCGAGCGCGGCCTCCATCTCGGCTATCGGCGCGCAAGGCTGCTGCAGGATTGTCCGCTCGGAGACAAGGGTGCGACCCTGCGCGGTCATGAGTTCCATTACGCTTCGCTCAACGAGCCGGGCGGCGACGCCGCGCTGGCCGAGCTCTTCGACGCCGAGGGCAAGGCGCTCGGGGGCGCCGGCGGACGGCGCGGGCGTGTCACCGGCACGTTCTTCCATGCCATCGCTTGCGAGCACGAGCTCGCCGAGCGCTCTCAACCGAAATTGGCGGAGCTTGCATGAGCGGCATCGCCAGTCTCGCCTGCTTGCGCGCATCGCTCGAAGATTTGCCGGGAGGCGACGAGGCGGCCGCAGCCGTGATCGCCCATCGGCAGTCGCGCCTGACCAAGCCGCAAGGGAGCCTCGGGCGGCTCGAGGAGCTTGCCGCCTGGCTCGGGCGCTGGCAGGGCCGGGAGGTGCCGCGCCTCGATACCGTCGAAGTGCTGGTCTTCGCGGGAAATCATGGCGTGGCGGCGCGCGGCGTCTCAGCCTACCCAGCATCGGTCACCGCTCAGATGGTCGCCAATTTCGAGCGGGGCGGCGCCGCCATCAATCAGATCTGTGAGGTCGTGGGCGCCTCGCTCCGCGTGATCCCGCTGAAGCTCGACACTCCGACCGCGGATTTCACGGAAGCTGAAGCCATGAGCGAGGCCGACTTCGTCGAGGCAGTCGCAACCGGCTTCGATGCGGTATCGTCAGGCGCCGATCTTATCTGCCTCGGCGAGATGGGGATCGGCAACACCACCGCGGCGTCGGCCTTGGCAGCGGCCCTGCTCGGCGGCGGAGGCGAGCGCTGGGCGGGGCGCGGCACGGGCCTAGACGAGGCTGGGCTAGCGCGGAAGCGCGAGGCGATCGATTTGGGTCTGAAGCGGCATCGGACGCATCATGCCGATCTATTGCTTGCAAGCATGGTCTTCGGTGGTCGTGAGCTCGCAGCAATTCTTGGTGCCACGCTTGCAGCCCGCCGCCACGGCGTTCCCGTGCTGCTTGACGGCTTCGTCGCCACGGCGGCCGCGGCGCCGCTTGCGCTTCTGTGCCAGGGCGGCCTCGACCATGCCCAAGTCGCCCATTGCTCGGCAGAGGCCGGCCATCGCGGGCTCTGTGCCGAGTTGAACATGCGGCCGATCCTCGACCTCGACATGCGGCTTGGCGAGGCCTCCGGGGCCGCGCTCTCCGTATCGGTGCTGCGAGCCGCGCTCGCCTGCCATCTCGGCATGGCCACCTTCGATCAGGCAGGCGTCGATGAACGCGCATGAGAGGGTGCGGGAGAGGTTCGCCGAGCTTGCCGCGGCTTTCGGGCTGCTGACGCGCTTACCCGTGCATCGCCTGCCGCTCTCCATAATCCAGACGCGCTCCGACGCGGTTTGGGCCTATCCGCTTGTCGGCGCCACGGTCGGCGCGCTCGGCGGCGGCGTCTATTGGCTGGCGCACGGTCTCTCTTGCCCGCCGGCGCTTGCCGGGCTCTGGGCGCTCGCCGTCATGATCCTTTTGACGGGGGCGTTGCATGAGGATGGCCTCGCGGACCTGGCCGACGGCTTCGCCGGGGGCACGCCGGAGCAGAGCCTTGCCATGATGCGCGATCATCGGATCGGCGCCTATGGCGTCATTGCGCTTATGCTCTCGCTCGCCATTCGCGGCACGGCCATTGCGCTCATCGCCGACCCCCATGCGGTTGTGGCGGCGCTCATGGCCGCCGGCGCCGCAAGCCGCTTGAGCGCGGTCCTGCTCATGGCGGCGCTGCCGCATGCGCGGCCCGACGGGCTGTCGGTGGCGGTTGGGCGCCCGAGGGCGCCCCTCGCGGGCGCCGCTCTTGGCCTCACCTTCGTCGTCTCCTGGGTGCTGCTCCCCTTCGGCCGGGCGCTCGTCGTGATGCTGACCGCGCTCGCTGCCGCCCTCATCCTCGGCAGCATCGCGCGCGCGCGGCTCGGCGGCCAGACCGGCGATGTGCTCGGCGCGAGCTGTCAACTCAGCGAGTGCCTCGCCTTGACCGCGCTGGCGATCGCGTGAGCCGCTGAATTGACCAGCATCAAACCGCAAGCGTAGATCTCAGGCTCATATGTGGATCTCGGGGCTCATATAATGTCAGTCGTTCGGTGAGTGCCGCTGGACCCTTCATCGAGCGTCGCGGAAACAAGGAGGCTGCCGCATGAAGCATCTGTTGCTGGGCGTGCTGGGCGCAAGCGCCGTCTTTGCGGCCGCTGCCGGAGCCATGGCCGACAATTTGGCCGCTTCCCAAGCGGGCTTCGTCTACGCTCAAAAGTATTGCTCGAAATGTCACGGCATCTCGAAGGAGGCATCGCCACTGCCGCAGGCGCCGCGTTTCAGCGACGTGGCCGAGCAGCCCGGGATCACGGCGACGGCGCTGACGGTCTGGCTGCAAACCTCGCACCCCACCATGCCGAACATCATTGTCGAGCCGCAAGACATGCGCAACGTCATCGCCTATATCCTGAGCCTCAAAGGCCGGGAGTGACGCTCGCGCAAATCGGCGCTCGGATGGGGCCGATGGCATTCAGGATGGAGCTGCCATGAAGCTTGTCAGGGTCTTGTTGCCCATCCCAGCAGGGAACCACGGAGTCCTGCCGGAACACTGCTTTCGCCCTGGCCCAGCGCTTCGGCGCGCGCCGTCGCGCAGCTCTGCGCCGCGCCTTGGCAGCGGCTCCCTTATTCCACCGAGCTTAGCCCTTACTATTCCCGGAGCTGATCGAGGTCGGCCGCGAGCAGGTCTCCCTCGAACAAAGCGACGCGAGGCAATGGTTCGACCAGGCCGCGCAAGCCCACCCTGGGGTGGCCACCGATTTCCAAGCCATCGAGGGTCTTGTCACCAGCCGCGCGCGCGTTGCCGATGTGAAGCATCGGGGCGGGGGACGATTTGTTCTGGGCCGATGTGCGGGACGGCGCCCTGTTCCATTCGGGAGGGCCGTGCTCGTGGTGCCGCAGGCGCCGCCGGCCGATTTCGGCGAGACGGTGGTGGTCGCGTGGAAGGACGGCGTGGAGGCAGTTCGAGCGGTGACCGCGGCGGCGCCCTTCCTCGCCAAGGCCAAACGCATTTGCCTCATCACCGTCGACGAGGGCGATCACGAGGACAAGTCCCTGGCGGCGATGGCCGACTATTTGACGCTGGTGGGCCTGACGGTGGAGCTTTCCAAGATCGTGCCCAAATCCGACACTGTGGGTGAAGCGCTCTTGCTTAAGGCCGCGAGCAAGCCGGGTGCCCTGCTCGTCATGGGGGCCTATGGCCATTGGCGTTGGCGCGAATGGGCCTTTGGCGGCGTCACGCAACACGTGCTCCGCAACGCCACGGTTCCCGTCCTGATGGCGCATTGACCGGCGCCGGTCCGGACGTGGTTTAGCGGCGGGTCAGAACCCCATAAAGGAAGCCTGCGCCTGCCGCAATGGCGAGCGCGGCAAGCGGGTTGCGGCGGACGGCCCCCGCGAGTTCGGCGGCAGCGGCATTTGCCGCGCTCTGCATATGCTCGACCTGATGGCTTCCAAGGCGGCGCACATCGCCTGCAAGGGCTTCGAGTTCCTCGCGAAGGCTCGCGATATGCTTTGAGATCTCACGCAAATCTTCGCCGAGCCCTTCCGCAGTGGGCATTTCGGCGTCCATCGGGGCCATCTGTGGTTCTCCTCTATTCCGATCAGGCTAACGATGAATTCGATTCCATAGCATGGCGAACGCGAAGCCGCTGACATAACCGATTGACGCCGTGACGAGAACGAGGATCGCCGCCCTGCCGATGGCGAACGGCTCGATGACATAGACCGGCTTGATGAAGTGAATCCAGAACACGAAGTCGATCAGCGGCTGCGCGAGGCCAAGCGCAACCAAGAGCGACCAAATGGAGTGCCAGCCGCCGAGCAATACGCCAAGCACAAGATCGGCTCGATTCGGATCAGTGCCCATACTAAGTGGCCTCCAACTCTAGTATCCAAATCTCGTCCACCAATTGACACCCGCCTTTGGCAGGGGCTTTGATTTGGCTCAATCCTCAGAGTGGCCCAAGGCCCGGGGGTCCCGGCCCCCACAAGAAAAGAAGCGAAGCAGCTTCCTCGTCAGATGGTGTCCCAGTTGAGTTTTCAGCCCGAAGCCGGCCATTTGGAGAGGGTGAGGAAGCTGATCCTCAATCCTCAATCTGCGGCAGGCCCCTACTGGCTCGCGCTGGCGGCGGTCAGCGTTCTGCTGCTGCTTCGGATTGGTCTGGAGCCTTGGCTACACGATCGCGCGGCCTTCCTCCTCTTCGTCCCGGCCGTTCTGCTCGCTGCCGGCGTTGGCGGATTGGGGCCGGGGCTTGCCGCAACCGCCCTTGGTTTAATCTTGGGCGTCCTCGTTGTCGGCGCCGGCGAGGGACCGAGCAACCCAGCGATTACTGAAGCCGCGATCTTTGCGGCTGTCGGTGCCGGTATCTCCTGGTTCGGAGAGCAGCTGCGCCGCACCCTCACCCATGATAGGGAGACCGCGCGTGATCTCCGGGCACGGGAAGCGCATCTGCGGTCGGTTCTCGATACGGTGCCCGACGCCACGGTGGTGATCTGCGAAAAAGGCATCATCCAGTCCTTCAACGCCGCCGCCGAGCGGCTGTTTGGCTATTCCGAGGCCGCGGTCGTGGGGCAGAATGTGAGCATGCTCATGCCCACGCCGTTTCGGGAAAGGCATGACGGCTATATCGCCCGCTACCTCGCGACGGGAGAGAAACGCATCATCGGCATCGATCGGGTCGTCACCGGCCAGCGCCAGGACGGCTCGACCTTTCCCATGAAGCTCGAGGTCGGCGAAGTGCGGTCTGGCGAACGGCGGTTCTTCACCGGTTTCATAAACAACCTCACCGAGCGCCAGGCAACCGAGCGTCAACTGGAAGAGCTGCAATCCGAATTGGCCCGCCTGTCGCGGCTGACCGCCATGGGCGAGATGGCGTCGACGCTTGCCCATGAGATCAACCAGCCCCTCTCGGCCATCGCCAATTACCTACAAGGGTGCGGGCGTCTGCTCGAGGGTATCGAGCATCCGAGCGCTCAAAAGATCCACGACGCCTTGGGCGAGACCACGAAGCAGACGCTGCGCGCCGGACAGATCATCCGCCGGTTGCGCGAGTTCGTGGCGCGCGGAGAGACCGAGAAGCGGCCCGAGAACATCAACAAGCTGGTCGAGGAGGCAAGCGCGCTCGCGTTGGTGGGCGCCAAGGAGCAGGGTGTCAAAACTATCTTTCGCTTCGATACGCGGGTGGGGCCTGTGCTTGTCGAGAAGGTTCAAATTCAGCAGGTGCTGTTGAATCTGATACGCAACGCAGTCGAGGCCATGAATGGTTGCGAGCGGAAGGAGCTGCTGGTCATCACCGCTTTATCGGAAGACGGCATGGTCGAGGTCAGCGTGGCCGACACCGGGTGCGGTCTTGCCGAGGAGATCGTGCCACGCCTGTTCCAGCCCTTCGTCACCACCAAACCCGCTGGGATGGGCGTCGGCTTGTCCATCTCAAAGCGCATTATCGAGGCCCATGGCGGAGAGATGTGGGCAGAACTCAATCCCGAAGGCGGGACCCTGTTCCACTTCACCCTGGAGCCCTCGAGCGAAGAGAGCGGCAGCGATGCAAGATAGTTTCGTTGTCCATATCGTGGACGATGACGAAGCGGTGCGCCAATCGCTCGCCTTTCTCTTGAGCACCGCCGGCATAGCGGTCCGCGTCTACAATTCGGCAACGTCGTTTCTCCACGCCCTGCCGTCGCTCCAGGCGGGCTGCCTGATCACCGACGTGCGCATGCCCGACTTGACCGGCATCGAGCTGTTGCACCGCCTCAAGGCAAAATCGATCACCCTTCCCGTTATCGTCATCACGGGGCATGGCGACATCCCCCTGGCCGTGGAGGCGATGAAGTCCGGCGCCATCGATTTCATCGAGAAACCCTTCGCAGACGAGGTGATCCTGCGGGCGGTTCGATCGGCCGAGGAGCGGGTCGACAGGCAGGGGCATCGCTCCGAAGACGAGACGGCGCTTGCGGCAAG
Organism: uncultured Alphaproteobacteria bacterium; assembly: GCA_963804515.1. Taxonomy (GTDB): domain Bacteria; phylum Pseudomonadota; class Alphaproteobacteria; order Rhizobiales; family Methyloligellaceae; genus Methyloceanibacter. The sequence goes on from CAWDQR010000003.1 coordinate 599,534, forward strand.
ACTTGCATCCTTGTCGGAACGCGAGCGGCAGGTGCTTGACGGGCTCGTGGCGGGGAACGCGAACAAGACCATCGCCTATGATCTCGGCATCAGCCCGCGGACTGTCGAGGTCTATCGCGCCAATCTGATGACCAAGATGCAGGCCAAGAGTCTTTCCGAGCTCATCCGCATGGCTCTGACTGTTCGTCCCCCCGATTGATCGGCCAGCAAAGTCCACGCTCCTCGGCCAATTCGCTAACGCCTCCCGGTCTTGATACAGCTCAATGCTGCCTGTGTTCGGCGCCCGTACCCTACCTCTGATTGCAGCCCACCGCCCTGTGAGGGGCCGGGCAGAGCGGGACACTATTAAGTGGCAGAGGTTGGTACGGTCCTCATCGCAGTCAGGGACTTGGTCTTGGCCGATTCCTTGCGCTTTTCCTTGGAGCTTGAGGGCTACAGGACGAAGCTCTGCGAGCTGCCTTTCAATCCGATGGCGGATGCAGAGTCCCGGGCTTGCCTCCTGCTCGATCAGGACGTATTCGCGACCATGATCGGGAGAGGAGACGGGAAGGCGCTGGGCCGGCTCGGCATGCCGACCGTGCTGATGGTCAACCAACGGACTCAGCGTCTCTTGGAGCATGCCAGGGCGGCGGGGGTCACATCCATCGTCGAGAAGCCGCTGCTGGGAGGCGTTCTGTTCGAGACCATAAGAATGGTGCTGGACGGGGACGGGTCGCTGGACGGAAACTCCAAGCTCCGTTGAAGCTCAACCGCGGAGCGGCCGTGCTGTCTTACAAGGAAATGGACAACCTCGCCGCGGTCGAGATCGAGATTTCGGCGCGGGTCTCCACCGAGGAGTTCGACAAGACGGCGCAGAAGCTTGAAGCCTTCATCGCGCGTCACGGCCGGGTGCGCGTGCTCGAGATGATCCACGACTTCGAAGGCATGGATGCGAAGGCGTTCTGGCACGACCTGAAATTCAGCCTCCGCCATCTTAATGACTTCAGCCGCTGCGCCATCGTCTCCGACGCGAAATGGCTCTCGCTCTGGTCGGCCGTCGCGGAGCCGTTCATCGACTGCGAGGTCTCCTATTTTCCCCCCGGCGAGGTAGAGGCCGCGCGCGACTGGCTGTTGTGGCCCGAAGGCGCGGCCGACGTCATCTGACATCTCGTGAACATTGTGGGCCCCAAGGGAAGCCTCCACCTACGTAGTTTCCCGTAGGGAGGTGGCCCGAATTCTCGCGCCGCTATGCTAGGTCTAGGAAGGGCGTCAGCAGCAACGAGACTTCGGGAGGATCACCAATGCTGACGCCGGCCGTCCAAGCTTCCCGCCTACCTCGCAAACTGGACCTTGCTCTTCCCTTGCGCGGAGAGCTCGGCGACGAGTTCTTCGGCCTTGGACCCGTCGGCATCCCCATGAGCTTCGGCCGTAACACGGAAATCTATGCCGAGGGCGAGCCCGCCGGCCATGTCTACAAGGTTGTCTCGGGCGTCATCAGGATCAGCAAGCTGCTTCCCGACGGGCGTCGTCAGATCAGCGCGTTCCATACTGAGGGCGATATGTTCGGCTTCGAGGCCGACGATGCGCACCACGCCTCAGCCGAGGCGGTCGTGCCGGTGAAAGTGATCGCCTACAAATGGCAGAGCCTGCTCGCGGCGGGGACCCGATCGGCAAGCCTCGTCCGTAACCTCCTCAATCTGACCATGATCGGCCTCCGCCAGACCCAGGAGCATCTCCTCCTGCTCGGTCGCAAGAACGCTCTGGAGCGCGTGGCGGCGTTCCTCCTCGAGATGGCCGAGCGCACCGATGGGGGCTCGGTCCTGGAGCTGGCGATGCCGCGGCACGATATCGCGGATTATCTCGGCCTGACGCTGGAGACCGTCTCGCGCATGTTTGCAGAGTTGAAGGAGCTGGGCGCGATCAAGCTCGACGGCGCCCGGAGGGTACATTTGCTCGATACCGAGCGGCTTGCCGCCATGGGTGCGTGAGACCGCGGGGGCGCTCGCGCATCAGGGAACCCGATGCGAGGCTTGCGCCGGGCCCAGATCATGCGCCATAGGTCTTTCCCGGTCGGCGCAAGCGTGCGCCGATCGAATAGGGGCGGGCGTTGGCAACAGCACGATCGGCGAAGGCGCACATGACGCAAGATAAAATCAGTCTGCTCGGACGGATCCTCATCGTTCTTCCGCTGCTGCTGTCGGGGGGGCTCGCCCTTGGCGCCCCTGTGCCGGGCCGGCCGGACCCCGTGCATGGCAAGGAATTGGCCGAGAGGCTCTGCACCAATTGCCATCTCGTCGGCAGCGCGCGACAAGAGCATGCCAATGCCGACGTTCCGAGCTTTCACGAGATCGCCAATTTGCAGGGCCAGACGGCCGGCACCATCACGGCGCACATCATTCTGCCCAAGCATCCCATGCCGCAAATCCCGCTCACTAAGAGCGAGATTGCCGATCTCAGCGTCTACATTCTCAGTTTGCGTGATGATGCTGGTCGGCAGTAGTTGAGGTGCAGGGGCACGACTTGGCGCCCGCGGTTTTGGGCTCGAGCAGCGCCTCTGGCGGCTCATTGACTAGCTGAGCCGCGCCCGGATCGCATGGCGTGCCGCGGACGCGCCCGGAAGCGCTAAGGAGGAGGTCTCCGATGTTTGGTCACGATCGGGCGATGCGGGGGTTCATCATTCACCTCGGCATCTTCGTCGTTGTCGTCACCCTTTTGGCTGCTCTCAACCTCTATAGGAGCCCGCACCATATCTGGTTCATTTGGGTTCTCGCCGGCTGGGGGATTGGGCTTGCCGCCCACGACCTGGCCTTGCTGCTGCAGCGCACCGGGCGAAGCGAGGCGATGTTCACCGATGCGAAGGTGAGGGGCTTCTTCATTCACCTTTTCGTCTATGTGGCGGTGAATACGCTCCTGATCATCGTCAACCTGCTGTATATGCCGACCTATCATTGGTTCGTCTTCCCGCTGCTTGGATGGGGCGTGGCGCTGGCCGCCCATGGCTATGCCGTGTTCCATCGGAAACGCCCGGGCCCGCGAACCCCAAGTGCTGCTCGAACCGGAGCCAAGTCATGAAGCAGGCCAAGCTGTGGTACGTCATCGCCGATGGTGGGCGGGCGCGTTTCGTCGAGCGCGACGAGGAAGGCGCCTTCCGGACGCTTTCGAGCTTCGTCTCCACCGAATTGCACCAAAGCGCGCACGAGCTCGGGCGTGATCGTCCTGCGCGGGTCAAGGAGAGTGCCTCGCCCTCGCGTCACGCGGTCGAGCCCCGCCGCGATCTGCACGAAGCCGCCAAGGAGGAGTTCGTCCGCACCGTCGGGACCGAGCTCGCTCACCGGCACGGCCAGGGGCAATTCGATGAGCTTGTCCTCGTGGCGCCTCCGGGGGTGATCGCAGAGCTCAAGGACTCGTTGAGCAAGCCGACGGCCAAGGCCGTCGTCAAGGAGCTGCACAAGGACCTGACCAAAGTCCCGGATCACGAGCTCATTGGGTATCTCTCGCCGTCGCCCTGATAAAGCCGGGCCTGACCGGTGTGGCGATGCGCAATACGCCGTTGCCTAGGTGGCGAGCGGCAGGGTGAGCCGGACCTGGCGGAGACTGGTATCTTCGGGATTGGCGGCGATATGGAAGCCGAACTCCCGGCACATCTTGAGCATGTGCTCATTGGCGCCGAGCACGTCGCCATGCAGGTCGCGAAGCCCCTCGCTTTCGGCATAGTGGATGAGATGTTGCATCAATACCCAGCCGATGCCGCGGCGCTTGAGATCGCTGCGCACGATGATGGCGTATTCGGCGCTCGTATAGTCGGGGTCGGCCGCCAGCCGCGCCACGCCCAATAGCTCCTGTTGATCCTGGCTCAAGGCCACGAAGGCCATGGCGCGGGCATAGTCGATCTGCGTGAAGCGGGCGTTCGTCTTGTGGGAGAACTCCTTGCGCGGGGCGAGGAAGCGAAGGCGGATGTCTTCCGGTGACAGCTTGGTCTGAAAGGCGGCAAGGAGCGCCTCGTCGGTGGGCCGGATCGGCCTGATCAGGAGGCGCATGCCTTCGGCGGTTTCGGCCGAGGCCTCCCATTGGTTGGGATAGGGCCGTATAGCGAGCCGTGGATTGGGGCCGGGGAGGGAGAGATCGCGCGGCTCGATGCGGATGCGGGCGTCGAGCGCAATCACGCCGCTCTCATCGGCGAGCAGCGGATTGATGTCGAGCTCCCTCAGGGCGGGGCAATCCACGACGAGCTGGGAGAGCCGCACCAGCGTGTCGGCAATGGCCTTGAGATCGGCGGCCGGCCGGTCGCGATATCCCTTGAGCAGCTTGAAGATGCGCGTCTGCTGCATGAGGTCGCGCGCAAGCTCGATGTCCAAGGGCGGCAAGGCGACGGCCGTGTCCTGAATGATTTCGGTGGCGGTGCCGCCGGCCCCGAACAGGAGCACCGGGCCGAACAGGCGATCGTCGAACACGCCCAAGAGGAGTTCGTGCGCGTTCGGCCGCACGATCATGGGCTGCACGGTGAAGCCCTGCAGCCGGGCGCCGGGGCGGCTCTTGGCGACCAGCCTATCGATCGCCTCGGCGGCTGCGCGGGCCTCAGCCGCGGAGCTAAGCCCAAGCCGCACGCCGCCCACGTCGGATTTGTGGGAGATGTCCTCGGACAGCACCTTGATCGCGAGCGCCGGCGCCTCACTGAGCAATGCGGCCGCGACCTCCTCCACCTCCTGCGGCGAGGCCGCCACGCGGGTCGGCACCGTGGGGATGCCGTAAGCCGCGAGCACGGCCTTGCCCTCGGGCTCCGTCAGCAGCGTGCGCCCCGCGCGCCCTGCCGCCCGCATCACGGCAAGCGCGGCCTCGCTGTCAATCTCGGAGAGATCGGCCTCGCGGGGCGGCGTCCGCATCAGGGCCTCTTGCGCCTTGGTGTATTGCCAGAGATAGCCAAAGCCCCGGATCGCATCCCTCGGCGACTCATAGGTGGGGATGCCCGCCTCTTGGAACTTGGCGCGCGCGCCGGCTGCGGCCTCAGCCCCAAGCCAATTGGTGAGAATGGGCGGCACCGGGCTTCGCCCTTGATGCTGCGCGATCGTATCGATCACCACCTGCGCAGCGTCGCTCGAGGAGGCGAGCGCCGTCGGGCAATTCATCACGAGAATGGCGTTGGCGCTGGCGCTGTCGAGCACGGCGTTCATGGCGGCAGCGTAGCGGTCGGGCGTCGCGTCGCCGACGATGTCGATGGGATTGGCGCGCGACCAGGTTGAGGGGAGGATGGCGTCGAGTTGCGCGATGAGGCCGTCGCTAAGCTTGGCCAGCGCTCCTCCCGACTGCATCAGATCGTCGACGGCGAGCACGCCGGCGCCGCCCCCATTGGTCACGATCAACAGCTCGTTGCCGGAGACTGGCTTCAAGCAGGTCAAGGTCTCGGCCGCGGTGAACAATTCCTCAAGGTCGTCGACGCGCACGAGCCCGGCGCGTCGGAAGGCGGACGCCGCCGCGGCGTCGCTTCCCGCCAAGGCCCCGGTATGGGTCGCGGCGGCGCGGGCAGAAGCCGTGGTGCGGCCCGACTTGATCACGATCACCGGCTTGGCGCGCGCGGCCGACCGGCTTGCCGACATGAATTTGCGCGCGGCGGGGATGGTCTCGAGATAAAGCAGAATGGCGCCGGTGGAGATGTCCGCCGCAAGATAGTCGAGCAGGTCGCCGACATCGACATCCGCCATGTCGCCCATCGACACTACATAGGAGAAGCCGATCCCGCTGGCCGCGGCCCAATCCAGCACCCCGCCGACGAGCGCGCCCGATTGGGACAGGAAGGCGAGCTTGCCGGGAGCCGGCCGTGCCATCCCGAAATTGGCGTTCAGCCCAAGCTCCGGAACCCAGACGCCCAAGCAGTTCGGACCGATGATACGGAGGCAAGTGGGCCGCGCCGCGTTCAACATGGCTTGTCGGAGCTCGGGACCGAGACCGGCGGTGATGACCACGGCGGCACGGCTGCCCTTTTGCCCCAAGGCTCCGATCAGGGCGGGGATGGTCTCGGGCGGCGTTGCGATCACCGCAAGCTCGGGCGTCTCCGGCAACAGGTCGACGCTGGCGAAGCAATCGGTGCCACCAATCGTCCGATGCTTGGGATTGACGAGATAGACGGGTCCGGCGAAACCGCCGGTGAGGAGATTCTCGGTGAGCTTCTGGCCGACCGAGCCCGCCTCGTCGCTCGCCCCGATCAGGGCCACCGAGCGCGGACGCAGCGCGTGCTCAAGATTCCGGATTGTCATGCAAGCTCGCGCCGGCGGGCCGTTGCGACGGCGGCCTCATGGCACTGCCTGGACCGCCACCACCCTGAATGTCCGCAGTACGTCGTCATGCTCCTTGATCGAGACGTATTCCCCCGGGAGAAACCTATGATCGCCGAAGCGGTATCCGGTCTCTTCATCCTCGGGATCGCCGAGCAGGTCGTAGTGAAACGCCCACGATCCGCCGGGCTTGCGGATGAGATGTCCGATCTCGTCGGGGTCGTCGTTCCAGAAGCGGCGCACACGGCAGCTGTCCCGGGCAGACTTCCACTCGGGTGCTGCAATTCGGCCATCGGCGGAGAGTGGAGCGACGAACTCATAGCCTCGCTCGCGGCTCCCATCTGGAAAATCGTGATCCCGAGCTAGCTCCAAGCGAATATGGCTTAAGCTCATAAGCATCCTCCGTAGGCTAAGGCCGAATCCTCTCAACGCGATGACAGAGGCCAACAGATTAGGTCGGGTCTGCCCTTGAGGGAAATCAACCCAATGGATTTGGCGAAAATTACCTTTAGCAGGGCATGACCGCCGCGTCGCAACCTCAATCTTCCGCCGCCAGTCGATGGCGCCCCGCGATGGAGACGCTCAAGACGGCGCGCTCGGGAAGAGTGGCAAGGCCTAACCAGGATTAGTTCCCGGATAACTGCCGTCTTTGCTCGCGAAGTCGGGAAATCCTGGCAGGGCGCGATCGGCTAGCCTCCCTTCGCCACCGACGACCCCGCAACTTAAATCGACGCGTGAAGTCGCGAGCTCGGGATCTTCGCCGTTCCTCTCGCGGAAGAGTACACATTGACCTTGCATCTCATGCCATCTGCGCCTTGGCCCAGCGCCCGATTGTGGCCGCGGGAGCCCACCCAACCGGTTGGCGCGTTGTCGCCGTTGCAGCCTTGGCGTTCTTTCTCTCGCGCTTTACCTTGTTTGGCCGCCGAACCGGCTCGAATCCTCCCCTCGCAGAGGGGGCTCGGGGGTGCAGCCTTGACCGCACCCCCACCCTCGTCGGCGAGAGCGTAAGAGCGCCTTGAAAACCGTAGCTCCCTTGCAGGAGACGACTTAAGAGCTACGTCTTTTCGCCGGCCGAGATCGACCTTATCCCAAGACGCACCCCGTGCCGGACGCGGGCAGCTGTCCGAGGCGAGAGGCGAAGCTCGGGTAGAGGCTGGGGCGAGCCTACAGCGCCCCTACAACAATGCTTCCCAATGTTGGTCGGGAAAGTTTGGCAATCGTTTTGCCAAGCTTGACCTTGCAATTTGGCGCCTTCCGTCATGCAGTGCGCAGGTCGCGGGATGCGCTGGCCCAAACGCCTGGAAACCTGCGAATTTCGCGGGCGGGAAGAACGGCTCAGGCGCTATAAGGATGCGGCGACGCTTGCGCCGACGAGATGTGCCGGGCTTCGCGCCCAAGGCCAACTTCTTGGAGACTGAACTTAAGTGCTGCAGAAACTCTGGTACGATCGGCCGGTCCGCACTCAGCTCCTCGTCGCCGTAGGATTGATCAACCTCCTCGCCGCGTTTGCCGCCGTTGCGGTGTCGATCCTCAACACCCGCACCGCCACCCGCGTCGAGATCGAGGCATCGCTCGAAGTTGCCCAGCGCTTCGTCGGCGCCACCATCAAGGACCTCGCCGAGCAAGGGAAGCTCGATCAGCTCGAGGAGGAGCTCCCGTTACAGCTCAAGCATCTGCGCCACGTCCGCATCTTGCTCATGGACGTCATGGGCCAGCTCACGATGCTGTCGCCGCAGCCGGCCGAGGGCACCGGCGCGAGCACGCCGCAGGCGCCGAGCTGGTTCGCGGCCTTGGTTCGCCCGAAGCTGGTCGGCCGCGCGGTGAGATTGGTCACCGCCGACCACATGAACCCGGTAATCATCGTCGGCGAGCCGGCGGACGAGATCGCCGAGGCGTGGCAGGATTTGTATTCGCTCGCCATTGTCTGGCTCGCGCTCGACGTCCTGATTCTCGCGGTGCTCTATGTGGTGCTCGGCCGCGTCCTCGATCCGCTCGCGAGTCTTTGCCGCGGCATGCTTAAGCTCGAGGACGGTCACTACGCCACGCGGCTGCAGCCGCCGAAGGTGAAGGAGCTTGCCGTCATCACCAACCGCTTCAACACCCTTGCCGAGGCGCTTGACGTTGCCCGGGAAGAAAACAGCGGGCTCTATCGGCAGTTGATCTCTGTGCAGGAGGAGGAGCGGCGCGAGATCGCGAACGAGCTCCATGACGAGGCCGGTCCTTGCCTGTTCGGCATCACCGCGAACGCCTCTTCGATCCAGACCATCGCCGATCATCCCACCGGACAACGCATGGCCGAGATTGCGCATCGCGTCGAGGAGATTCTCGCCATCGTCGAGCGGCTGAAGCTGATGAACCGCGCGCTCTTGAAGAAGCTCCGCCCGGGGTCGCATGGCCGGGTCGGCTTGGCCGAGCTCATCAACGAGCTGATCGCGGGCTTTGAGCGCAGCCACCCCGGAACCCACATTCTCTACGCTCCAGGGCGCCTCGCCAAATCCTATGGCGAACCGGTCGACTTGACGCTTTATCGCTGCATCCAGGAAGGAATTACCAATGCCATCCGCCACGGCAAGGCGCGCAACCTCTCGATCGACCTTGTCGAGGAGGCTGGGCACCGCCGCAATGGTGCCAAGCGGCCGCAAGCCGTGCTTCGCTTGACCGTCGGCGACGATGGCAAGGGGATCGACCCGTCCACCTCGAAAGGCTTCGGCCTCACCACCATGACCGAGAGAGTGAAATCGCTTGGCGGGTCCTGCGTGATCGAGAGCGAACCCCGAAAAGGCACCACCATACGCGTCGAGCTTCCGGTGCAACGGGAGAAGGCCGAACGCATGCGCGCGCTCGAGCTGGTGGGAGGCATGTCGTGACCCGGGTCCTCGTCATCGACGATCACCCCATCGTGCTGCAAGGCTGTCGACAGCTGCTCGAGGATGCGGGCGTCGAGAACATCATTCAGGCGCAGACCTTGACCGACGGCTTTCGGCTCTACCGGATGCAAAAGCCCGACGTGATCATCGTCGACCTCGCCATGCGCACCGGCGCGCTCGGCGGGCTCTCCTTCATCCGCAGGCTTCGCCTGCACGATGCGCGCACGCCGGTCCTCGTCTTCACCATGCATAGCGATCCGGTCATCGTCAGCCGCGCGCTCGAGGTGGGTGCGACCGGTTACGTCCTCAAGGACACCTCCTCCGATGAGGTGTTAAGGGCCTTCCAGAAGGTCCGTGAGGGCAGGCCCTATCTCAGCCACGACCTTGCGTCGGAGGTCGCTTTCATGGAGGCGAGGGGCACGACCAATCCGCTAAAGCGGATGACCGTGCGAGAGCTGCAGACCCTCGCGCTCGTGGCCGAGGGGAAACCCTATGGCGTGATCGCCGAGCATTTGCATGTGAGCTACAAGACCGTTGCCAACACCTGCACTCAGCTCAAGGCCAAGCTCGGCGTGCGCACGCTGCCCGAGCTGATGCGAATCGCCATCCAGCATCTCCCCTCCGCAAGGTCTCCGCGGTAGCCTGCGAGCACGCGCGGCGCGTGTCGCGGCAAGCCGCACACGCGCGGTCTTCTCTTCCGTCAAAGTTAAAGTTCGCGGCGCAAGCCAACAATCCTTGCCTCAAAGCGCGGCGGAAGCACAAAGAATAGTGGCGATCCGCTGAGCAGGCAGCGGTGCACTGCACAATTCTGACCGTTCTTTGGGCATTGCTGCTTCGCATTCCCGAACACGGCCCGACAAAAGCAAGCGACATCGGCAGATTTCGTTGCCACAACAAATTTTCACTTGCAAAACGATTACATTTGGCAATTATGAGCGGGCAGCTTGACAAGGAGCGCGCCGTCTTTTTGCAACGGGTTTTTGATATGCCCGCGGCGCTCTCTGCGATAGGCTGCGTTTCCTCGTGAGGTGTCACTAGCGTGATGTGGTCATCAGAGAACCCGCCAACTGCAGCGGGCGCGAGGCGCGTTCAATTGCTTCGGCGCTTTAGGGCAGCCTCCCATATCAACAGTGACATTTGGCAAACTCGCAAGGGCTTCAGCCCCTTGGCAATTCGCTGCTGAGGGCAAACCACCACACTACCAAAACAACTCAGCTTTCGGTTTCGGTGAACTGAGTAAGCTAGGGAGAGGAGAAGGAAATGAACTATCTAAAGTTTAGTCTTGTAACCGGCGGGCTCATCGCCTTGATGATGGGTCTCTCCGGTCAAGCTATTGCTGGCTCCGATGAGGAGCAGCTGGCGAGAATGAAAGACCCGGATCAGTGGCCGGCCCCCGGCCGTGACTTTTCGCTCACGCGTCACAGCACGTTGTCTGACATCAACACGAAGAACGTCAGCAAGCTGAATATGATCTGGCTGCAGGGCACCAACGCCCTGCGTGGTCACGAAGGTCAGCCCCTCGTGATCAAGGACGTTGGCGGCAAACCCGTGCTGTTCATGGTCAGCGGCTGCCCGTCCATGGCAAACTGCAACGTCGTGCAGGCCCTTGATCTGACCGATGCAGACAATCCGAAAGAGATCTGGAACTACGTCAAGAAGACCGACCGCGACGAGTCCGCTGTTCCGCGCGCTTGTTGCGACACGGTCAACCGTGGCGGTTCCTATGCCGACGGCAAATTCGTGTATGGCACCCTCGACGGCTTTCTGATTGCCCTCGACGGCCAGACCGGCAAGGAAGTCTGGGTGGTCAAGCATGCTTGGCCGGAGCACGGTGAAACCATCACCCCCGCTCCGCTGATTGCTGACGACAAGGTGCTCGAAGGCTTCGGCGGCGACGAGTTTGCCGCTCGCGGTCGCATGACGGCCTACAACCTCGCCGACGGCTCGAAGGCTTGGGAGTGCCAAAGCACGGGTTCCGATGCGGACGTGTGCCTGACGGCCGACACTAACAAGGCCCATCCTGAGTATGGCACGGCTGGTTCCGACCTTGGCATCCACACCTTCCCGGGTGAGGATTATAAGATCGGCGGCGGCGCTGCTTGGGGCTGGTACAGCTACGACCCAGAGACGAAGATCGTGTACTACTCGACTGGTAACCCCGGCCTGTGGAGCCCGGCTTATCGTTGCCCCGACAAGACCCACGAAGAGTGCAATGCCGGCGGCTTTGACAACAAGTGGTCGATGACCATCTTCGCCCGCAACGTCAAGGACGGCTCGGCGGTTTTTGCCTATCAGATGACCCCCTTCGATCAGTGGGACTATGACGGCATCAACGAGAACATGCTGACCGAGATGGACGTCGACGGCAAGAAGCACAAGACGCTGACCCATTTCGATCGCAATGGCTTTGCCTATGTGCTTGACCGCACTGACGGCACTCTGCTCCGCGCCACGAAATATGTGACCGTGGACTGGGCCGAGAAGATCGACATGAAGACGGGCCGTCCGGTGAAGGTGCGCGAGCACTCTCCGCTGGAGCGCGGCCGCAACGTCGAAGCCTGCCCGTCAGCTATGGGCGGCAAAGACCAGCAGCCTGGTTCGGTGGACCCCAAAGAGGGGAACATCTTCTACATGCCCACCAACAACTGGTGCATGGAGCTGGAGCCCCAGGAGCGCACGCACACGAACCAGGGCACGGTTTACGTGTTCGCGAACGTGTACATGTATCCTGAGAAGCCAGGCACAACCGGCAAGGTCAAGAAGTATGACGTCTTGACCGGCAAGACGGCATGGGAGATCCCGGATCCGTATCCGAACTGGGGCGGCACCATGGTGACCGATGGCGGTCTGATGTTCTACGGCAGCCTGGGCGGTGACTTCCGCGCAGTCGACCGTAGTTCCGGTAAGATCGTCTGGAGCCGTAAGCTCGGTTCCGGCATCATCGGCAACCCGGCTACCTGGAAACTCGGCGGCCACCAATATGTGGGCGTCTATTCCGGTATCGGCGGCTGGATCGGCCTTCCCGTGACGGCTGGTCTCGACCTCAACGACAAGTTCGGCGCCATCGGTGCCACGGCCATGACCAAGGCCGCTGGCCTGAGCTTGATCCCGCAAGGCGGCGAACTGAACGTCTTCAGGCTCTCGGAGTAGCCTGATCTTTTAGACGGAAACATTGGACGCCCGGTGCCCTTGCGGCATCGGGCGTCTTTTTCCTATATAACACTCGAAGATCAGACACCCCCCGGCGGGCAGAGCCGACAGGGATTTTGGTCCTAACGATCGGGCCCGCACAAGCAAGCGAAGTAGCCCCGTGTCCCCCATCACTCTACGCATCCTCACGGCCGTGGCCGTTTGCCTCGCCGGTCTCAGTCTCGCGGCGGCGCCGGCCGTCGCCGCTAAGGAGATTACTCGAGATCTCAGTAAGGACTTTGACGACCTAACCCCCAGCGAGAAGATCGCCATCCGCGCCGCGGCCAAGGCCGCCTACAAGGCGAAGAAGATTGGTCCGCTGGTGATCTGCGCCGATCCCGGCAACATGCCGTTCTCCAACGACAAGCTCGAAGGCTTCGAGAACAAGATCGGCAAGCTGCTGGGCGAAGCCACGGGCGCGCCAGTCAGCTTCTATTGGCGTCCCTTCCTCGAGCGCGCCCTGACCCGCGACACCTTCGACTCTGGCATGTGCGACGTGATGATCGACGTCCCAGCCAATTACGAGCGCCTGCTCACCACGAACCCGATCTACCGCACGACTTATGTGCTCGCCACGCGCACTGACAAAAACCTCGACTTCAAGGGCCTCGATGACCCGAGACTCAAGCAATTGAGAATCGGCGTGTTCCAAACCTCGGGAATTCGTGAGGCGCTGGCGAAGCACGGCGTGGTCAATGTGTCGCTACACGTGGTCACCCATGACGCGGATCTGAAGCCCGAGCACCAGCCTTGGTATCAAGTGCAGCAGGTGGTGAATGGCGATCTCGATGTCGCTGCTGTCTGGGGACCGTTCGCGGGCTGGTTGAAGACAATGAAGGACGCGCCCATCACCATCCAGCCCGTCAACCTCATGGACGACAATGTGCCACTCGAGTTCGACCTCGCCATCGGCGTGCGCAAGACCGACGCCCTGTTGAAATACATTCTCGACTACGCGCTTGAGGATAAGAAGGACGAGGTCGAGAAGATCCTCAAGGATTACGGCGTTCCCCTGGTGCAGTGCAGCCGCTGCCTCGTCCCCGGCGACTTGCCCGCCCATGGTTACTACAACGAAGTTTCCCAGCAGGATTTCAAGCCGCGCCCAGATTTGGCCTCACCCGACCAGGTGGTCACGCAAGCGAAGCTCGAGGGCTGGCTCGCCGAGGGCGCCGACATCACCCAAGAGTTGAGCAATGCGGTGATTGCCAACGACGCCAATCGCTTGAAGTTCCTGATCAGCAAGGGCGCCGACGTCAACAAGATCGACAATCAGGGAGCCACGCCGCTCACCAGTGCCGCCCGCCAGCGGCATCCCGACATGGTCGAGCTGCTCATCGAGCAGGGCGCCAACGTCAATTTGCAGAATAGTGACGGCATGACGCCGTTGGTTGCCGCGGTGATGCGCGACGATGTGCCGTCGGCCAAGGTGCTGCTCGGGAAAGGCGCCGACATCGAGAAGCCGGGCCCCGAAGGCTACCCGCCCTTGGCGGTTGCCATCGCCGAGAACAAATACGAGGCAGCCAAGGCATTGATGGATGCGGGCGCCGATGTGAAGACGCCGGCAGGCCCGGACAAGCTGACGCCGCTGATGATCGCGGCGGGTCAGACCTCCGCCGCCGAGGGAGCCGTCTTCCTGCCCTCGAGTACCCGGCCGATCGACATCGCCCAAGGCTTGCTTGATCGCGGCGCCGACGTGAACGCCAAATCGAACGCCGGCGTCACTGCGCTGATGGTGGCCGCGGCCCACAACAACCCGCCGATGATCGGGCTGTTGATCGAGGCAGGCGCGAATGTGAACACCAAGGACAATCAAGGCAAGACGGCCCAGGATGTGGCGGAGCAAAACGGCAATCGGGAGGCCGCTCAGGCAATCCAGGTGCTTGGCACGGCGAAGTCCGCAAGCGCGCCGACCGCGGGGAATGGGCAGGGAACCTCGAGCCAATGACCTGCGGTCATGGCGAGAGAGGCCGGCTTTTGATTGCGCAAGCCACGGCGATTGCCGTGGCTTTGTGCTGTTTTGCGGGTAGTGTCTCAGTTTGATAGGACTGAAATCCTATGAGGCTGTTTCGCCTCAAATTCACGCCGATCAATCAGCGAGACGAGATCAGACATGCTCCGAAGCATGTCTGATAGTCCAGCAGCCATCGCCGGAGAAATGCCGCCTAGGCTCTTGTGCTGGCGAGCCCAATTGTAAAACCAAAAATAGAGACTGTCGGCGGGCGCCGACACACTCAGGAGGGCTGTACCGTTTTTCGCCTTCTGAGGAAGGGCCGAACAGCTTGACGAGCATCGCATAGTCCACGTCATCCCCAAATGCCCGGAACATACCTTCCAGGTACGCTTTGTGACCGTCCGTGGTGAGTTGAACCCGGCTTGACAGGCGCTCCCGCAGATCGAGCAGGAACATCATTGCGGCCAATGAATGCACCTTGGAGGTCCCCCCCGACCGTCAAGGACCTGGTGCTGGAGCGACTGTCACAGGCAGGGAGCATGGGCTCAAAGGCGGCTGGCATCCGCGAGTACATCAAGCGAGCTTATTACATTGATACTCATGAGAAAACTGTTGGGATGACATTGTATCGCCTCTCTCAGGCCGGACTGGTCCGGCGCGAGGGGTACAGGTGGTTCCCCCGGCGTTGACGCGCCGGGGTTCACCATCTCAGCCTTGGGCTGGACGTCAGTTTAACCGCACGAGCTTTTCCCCCGGCCTTGCCACCCTTGGCTCGATTCGGGGCCTTGGACATGGGATCCTCAATTTCTCCGGTGGCGATCCTGCCGACCATTATGGCGGCACCGATCACCTCAGCGGGTCTTTTCTCGCCTTTGGGACCTTTTGGCATTCGTTGACCTGTCAATATTAAGTAATGCTCGGAGCCACGCGCCTCTTGGGCATGCGGACACGGCACTGAGCCGTAGCAACAAAACACGCAACAGTCGCCAAGGGGCGTCCTGAGTTCGTCGCCACATCCTTTGCAGGCGTAGATGACGACGCAGACGTTAATCGGCATTTGCTCGGTTGCCTGATGGCCGCAATGTGGGCAAGTGATATTCGATTGGAGTTGCGGTTCCGCCATGCCTTTATGTGGCATGGGACCGAACCGCATTCTAGACCCTGTCAAGAGCGCCCGGATTCAAACTGAGACACTACCGTTTTGCGGCACCTTCCGCGCGTGCCGCCGATGCCTCCGCCCCGCTCAGTCCTCTGGTCAAGGTTCCGGTGCAGGAGGACGGCGTCTGGACCCAGGTCCCCCGCTACACCTTCGATAGCACGACGTTCGACATCACCAATTGATCGGAAGCTCGGAACCCTCACTAACCGCCGCGACGGGTCCTGGCGGCAAACCCCAAGGAAGCCGGACCTTCTCTGCGACATTGGCGACCGAGACTCCGGCCGCCAAGGCGTTTACCGAAGATGACGTCGCAGAAGCCGTTAAGGCTATTATCGCCGAACGCTCGAAAGATGGCGTCTTCACGTTGCAAGATTCCCGGACAGGCGCAGTTCACCTTGTCGTCGACAAGGTGCGGCTGGGCGACAGCCAGCTCTTCGTTTGCACGGCCCTTCCGTGAGGCTGGCGGGGACGCGTTCATGTCGATTTCTGGGTTGACCAAAAAGACGGATCAGTCACGGTAGGGGCGATAGAGCCTCGTAAGGTCTCGCTTGAGGAGAATGCCACGTTCCCTCGTCGGTTCTGACCGGTCTCTATTTCGACGTGCTCAACTGAAAAAACTCAACTAAAGGCAACTAGTAAAGGCAACTAGGGTAAGGAAACGAAGCGGTGCGCAAAATCATCATCGGACTTTTGGCAGTAGGATTTGTTTGTGCCGGTGCGTGGATCGGACGAGTGCAGGCGGCCGATGAGGCCGCCCCTGCAGCAGAATCGGGGGCCGCGCCTCCAGCGGCGTCTGGAGCAGCACCAGCGGAGGGAGCGGCCGCGGCGGCAGGCGAAGGGTCCTGCTGCAAGGCAGGCGACAACACGCCGCCCCTCGATCTTGTCAAGAACACGCCCAAGGGACAGCTCAAGAACCCCTATAACGACCAGATTGACGCGATTGCCGAGGAGGGTCACCACGACTTCCTTTCCCTCGGCTGCAATGGCTGCCATGGCGGCGGCGGTGGAGGGGGTATGTGCCCGCCGCTCACCAACGACATCTGGGTCTACGGCGCTGGCGACGACACGCTGTTCCGCCTGGTCACGCTTGGCTCGGATGGGCTCCAGAAAGACGGCTATTCCCGCGTCAAGCACGAGATCGTGGTCGGACCGATGCCACCCTTCGGCGGCATCATAAAATCTTCCGATGAGTTGTGGAAGGTCATCGCCTGGATCCGCTCGGTGAACCCGTCTTCGGTGAAGCACGAAGGCGATCCCTTCGTGCCAAACAACTACTAAGCTTTTCGCTACGCTATTCCTCTCGCCGCCAAGCTGCTTATCGCTTGGCGGCGACCCTATGCTGCATGCGTCGGGCTTTCGCGAGCCGAAACGCGGTGGCGGCCAAAAACGTCAACCTTGCGATAGTTTAACTTGGCAAAAAGATTGCCATGCGCTGTGTTGCGGATTGCCATAAATCCTTATCTCTGAAAGAGAATGTTCACGCGATCGGTGAGCGCTCCGCGACCCGCGCTACGCGTCACCGGCAGCTTTCAGAGGATTCGGTAGTCCGAGCGTCATAGGAGCGAAGCCTACGATTATGTTGAGTTTGTCCGTCCCCAGCCTGCGGCAGGGTATCAAGCTTTCGGCCGCAGCCGCAGCATCCCTCCTCATCATCTGCACGCTCACCGGCTCGGTCCTTGCTGAGGATCAGAAGGCGAGCCCGGCGCCGGCTCCCGCCGCGGCACCACAGGCGCCGGACCAGGCTCCGGTCAAGCTGCCCATCTATTATCTCGGCAAGGCCTACCCTGAGCCGCTGCCGCTCTCTTATGCGGAAAGGCCCATCAAAGACAAAGGCATCCAAGGTGCTCGTCTCTACACCAAGGAGGCAAATCAATCGGGAAGCTTTGTCGGCATGGCCTTCGAGCTTGTCGAGGCGATCGTACCGGCAAAGGGCGATGTCGTCGCCAAGGCCAAAGAGATTCTCAAGAAGGGAGACGCGCTCATCGTTGCCGACCTCGAGCCGGAGGATCTGCTTGCCGTCGCCGATCTGCCCGAGGCGAAGAACTCGGTCATCATGAATATCCGGTCGAGCCAAGAAGCGCTGCGGCAGGAGCAATGCCGGCAGAATGTTTTTCACATTATTCCGGACTGGGCCATGCGCGCCGACGCCATTGCGCAATATCTGATCGTGAAGAAATGGCCCCGCTGGTTCGTGCTGCACGGCAATTCTGCCGAAGATAAGGACTTCCTCGCCCAAATCGAACGCTCGGCCAAGCGCTATGGTGGGAAGATCGTTGAGGAGCGCGTTTATGATCTACCGCCCGGCGCCCGCAACCTCAACTCCGGCTACCAGCAGGTGCAGGGCCAGATCCCGATGGTAACGGAAGGCGCGCCTAGCCACGATGTGATCTGGGCGATCGACACCGAAGACAATTTCGGGGACTACCTGCCCTACCGCACCCATGAACCCAATCTCGTGGTTGGTACGCAAGGGCTGCAGGCAACGGCCTGGGACAAGTCCTATACCGAATACGGAGCGATGACCTTCCAGGACGACCTTCTCAAGCTCGCCAAGCGCGACGCGACCGAGCGCGACTACACCGCCTGGATCGGCGTGCGCGCTTTGACTGACGCGGCGATGCGGTCGGGCAAGACCACCGCGCCGGAGATCAAGGCATATCTCTTATCGGATGACTTCAATCTCGAGGGCCACAAGGGGCAGGCGATGAATTTCCGCTCCTGGGACCATCAGATGCGGCAGCCGATTATCCTTGGCGGCGGCACCCGCACGGTCGTCTCTAAGTCGCCGCAGGAAGGCTTTCTGCACGAGACCAACCTCACCGACACGCTCGGCTACGACAAGCCCGAGACCAAGTGCAAATTCCAATAACTCCAGACCAAAGGTTAGTCCCATGAACCGCCTCACCGCCACCCTAGCATCCGCGGCCATGCTGCTCGCTTTCGCGCCGCCCGCGTTCGCCGCGACGATCTTCGTCTCCAACGAGAAGGACAACACCATTACGGTGATCGACAGCGAGACGCTGAAAACGGTCAAGACCATTCCGGTGGGGCGCCGTCCCCGTGGCGTGGTTCTGAGCCCCGACTTCAAGGAGCTGTTCGTGGCAGCCGGCGACGGCGACATCATGGATGTGATCGACACCAAGACGCTGGAGAAGAGCCGCGAGCTGGAATCGGGACCCGACCCGGAGTTGATGGCCGTCGACCCCAAGGGGGAGAAGATCTACATCGCCAATGAGGACGATAGCCTCGTCACAATCATGGACATCAAAAGCGGCGACGTGCTGGGCGAAGTGCCGGTGGGCGTCGAGCCGGAAGGCATGTCGGTGAGCCCCGATAACAAATACACGGTGGCCACGTCCGAGAGCACGAGCATGGCGCATGTCATCGACAACGCGAAGATGAAGCTGATCGCCAATGTGCTGGTCGACAGCCGGCCGCGGGAGGCGAAGTTCACCGCCGACGGCAAGGAGCTTTGGGTCTCCTCCGAGGTCGGCGGCTCGATTTCGGTGATTGATCCGAAGACCTGGAAGGTGATCAAGAAGATCCGGTTCGAGGTCCCCGGCGTGAGGCCCGAGCTGTTGCAGCCGGTGGGGATGGAGTTCACCAAGGACGGCAAGCTGCTCTTCGTGGCGCTTGGGCCTGCCAACCGCGTCGGCGTCATCGATACCGCCACCAAGGAGGTCAAGAATTATATCCTGGTCGGCCAACGCCCGTGGCATCTGGAGTTGAACCCGGAAGGCACCAAGCTCTATGTCGCCAACGGCCTGACCAACGACATGACCGTCATCGACGTGGCGAGCCAGAAGGCGGAGAAGTCGGTTCCGGTTGGACGCCTGCCCTGGGGTGTGGCCGTGATGCCCTGAGCGGGCTCATTCGGCGCGCGACGCGCGCGCGACCCGCCGCACAAAAGCCTCGGAAGCGAGGATGGCGCCAAGCGAGATCGCGACCGAGATCAGCGTCAGCCTGAGCGCCCCGACGTCGCCGCCCGGGATCTGCGTGAGGCTATAGATCAGGGTGGGCAGCGTCTGCGTCTCTCCGGGGATGTTGGAGACGAAGGTGATGGTGGCGCCGAACTCGCCCATGGCGCGGGCGAAGCAGAGGATGGCGCCGGCGACGATGCCGGGTGCGGCAAGCGGCAGGGTCACTGTGAGGAACACCCATCCCCGGTTGGCGCCGAGCGTGCCCGCCGCCTGCTCGAGCCTGCGGTCGACCGCCTCGAGCGAAAGCTGGATCGCCCGCACCATCAGCGGAAAGCCCATGACCGCGCAAGCGAGCGCCGCCCCGGTCCAGCGGAAGGCGAGCACGATGCCGAATTGTTCGGCAAGCATGCGCCCGAGCGGCCCTTGCCGGCCGAACAACAAGAGCAGCACATAGCCGGTGACCACGGGGGGCAGCACCAGGGGCAACAGCACCAGCGCATTGAGCAGCGGGCGGCCGAAGAAGCGGGCGCGGGTGAGCAGCATGGCGACCGCCACGCCGAAAGGCAGGCTCGCCACGGTCGCGAGCGCCGCGACGCGCAGACTGAGGGTGATCGCGGCGAGTTCTTCCGGCGTCAGCGTGAGCATGACAATTCGCTCCAGGAAAAGCGGCAGGCTTCTCCGGACGTGGATTATGCACCGAGCCGACGCTTAGCTAAGTCCCGATCGAAGGCGAAGCGAATTCGCGCTAAGCGGTCAGGCCCCTGCATCCGCGCGCCTTGCGGCGACTCTCAGCCTGAGGGAGTGAGAACGGTGAAGCCCTGCGCTTCAAAAATGGCCCGCGCAGCCGAGGACCTCAGAAAGGCGAGGAACGCCTCCGCGTCTGGCTGGGTCGAGGCCGCGGTGATCGCCGCGGGATAGATGATCGGCGGGTGGGTGCCGTCGGGGAAGGTGTCGAGCACCTTCACCTTGGGATCGGCCTTGGCGTCGGTGGCATAGACGATGCCGAGCGGGGCTTCGCCGCGCGACACGAGCGCTAACGCCGCGCGCACATTCTCAGCCTGCGCGATTCTGTCCCTGACCGCATCCCACACGCCGAGCGTCTCGAGCGAGGCCTTGCCGTATTTCCCCGCCGGCACGGTCAGGGTATCGGCCATGGCGAGACGCCCGTCGCCGAGCAGCGAAGCAAGCGGGAAGGAGGGAACGATCTTGACGGTGAGCGTCGAATCCTTGGGCGCGATCAACACGAGGCTGTTGCCGAGAAGATCGAACCGCGAGTCCGGCCTGATGAGGTTGCGCGCGGCGAGATAATCCATCCAGTCCTCATCCGCCGAGATGAACACATCGGCCGGCGCCACTTGCTCGATCTGCTTGGTGAGCGCCGAGGACGCCGCATAAGAGATCACGGCGTTTTTTCCGGTGGCCTTCTGCCAGGCGGCGTTCACCCCATCGAGCGCGTCTTTGAGGCTCGCCGCGGCGAAGATGACGGGACCCTTGTCCTCCGCGCTAGCAGAGACGGGCGCAAGACAAAGGCCCACGGCGGCGGCGACGACCGCCCACCGCATCAGACCTCTTCTCGTGGTGCTGAGCACGGCGTTCTCCGATCAGGTCCCTTGAAAGCTCGATCACTCGCCGACGCTGGATTTGCCGTTCTGTCCGGCTTCCGCCTTCAGTCGGTCGAGCGCCTCGCGCACGGGCGGATCGATGCCTTCGCCGCTCGCATCCATATAGGCGAAGATCGCCTCGCGCATGCGCGGATCCCAGAACTTACGGATGTGGTTGGCGATGCCGGGCACGATCTCGTCGGCGCGTTGCACCTCGAAGAATTTGCCGATCTGGTTCGCCATATAGACGAGGCGGTCGGGCGACATGTGTCTTTAGCCTATTCCGCCGCGATCAGGGGCTCGGCGATGCGCCGCGACTGCCGGGTCAGCTCCTCATATTCCTCCTGCCACTCCGACGGCCCGTTGGACGGCATCACCTGCACCGCGGTCACCTTGTATTCCGGGCAGTTGGTGGCCCAATCGGAGAACTCGGTGGTGACCACGTTCACCTGCGTGTCCGGATGGTGGAAGGTGGTGTAGACCACGCCCGGAGCCACGCGTTCGGTGATCAGCGCGCGAAGCGTCGTCTCGCCCGCGCGGCTCGCGAGCTTGACCCAGTCGCCGTCGCGCACGCCGCGCTGCTCGGCGTCGTGCGGATGGATTTCGAGCCGATCCTCCTCGTGCCAGATCACATTGGCGGTGCGCCGCGTCTGCGCGCCCACATTGTACTGGCTCAAGATGCGGCCCGTGGTGAGCAGCAGCGGGAAGCGGGGGCCGGTCTTCTCGTCGGTCGCCACATATTCGGTGATCACGAACTTACCCTTGCCGCGCACGAAGCCGTTGACATGCATCACCGGCGTGCCTTCCGGCGCCTTCTCGTTGCAAGGCCACTGCACCGAGCCGAGCTCGTCGAGCTTCTTGTAGGAGACTCCGGCGAAGGTCGGCGTCAGCTCCGCGATCTCATCCATGATTTCCGACGGATGGTTGTAATGCATCGGATAGCCGAGCGCGTTCGATAGCAACTCGGTCACCTGCCAATCCTCATAGCCGTTCAAGGGCGCCATCACCTTGCGCACCATCTGGATGCGCCGCTCGGCATTGGTGAAGGTGCCGTTCTTCTCGAGGAAGGTCGAACCCGGCAGGAACACATGGGCGTAGTTCGCGGTCTCCACCAGGAACAAATCCTGCACCACAACGCATTCCATGGCGGCAAGGCCCGCGGCCATATGCTGCGTGTTCGGGTCAGACTGGAGGATGTCCTCGCCCTGGATGTAGAGGCCTTTGAACGAGCCGTCGACCGCGGCGTCGATCATGTTGGGGATGCGCAAGCCTGGCTCGGCATCGAGCGGCCTGCCCCAAAGCGCCTCGAACATCGCGCGCGTGGCGTCCTCCGACACGTGGCGGTAGCCGGAGACCTCATGCGGGAACGACCCCATATCGCATGATCCCTGGACATTGTTTTGCCCACGAAGTGGGTTCACGCCGACGCCCTCGCGTCCGATATTGCCGGTGGCCATGGCGAGGTTGGCGATTGCCATCACCGTGGTCGAGCCCTGGCTATGCTCGGTGACGCCGAGGCCGTAATAGATCGCGCCATTGCCCCCGGTGGCGTAGAGCCTTGCCGCGCCGCGGATCAGCTCGGCCGGCACGCCGGAAATCTTCTCCACCGCTTGCGGGCTGTGCCTCGGGTCGGCGACGAAGGCCGCCCAGTCCTGGAACTCGTCCCAGTCGCACCGCTCGCGCACGAAAGCCTCGTTGACGAGCCCCTCGGTGACGATGACATGGGCGAGCGACGTGACCACCGCGACATTGGTGCCGGGCTTGAGCGGCAGATGGTAGTCCGCCTCGATATGGGGCGTGCGCACGAGGTCGATGCGGCGCGGATCGAGGATAATCAGCTTGGCGCCCTCGCGTAGGCGCTTCTTCATGCGCGAGGCGAACACCGGATGGCCGTCGGTCGGGTTGGCGCCGATGATCAGGATCACGTCCGACTGCTCGACGGAGTCGAAATCTTGCGTGCCGGCCGAGGTGCCGTAGGTCGTCTTCAGTCCATAGCCCGTCGGGGAATGGCAGACGCGGGCGCAGGTATCGACATTATTGTTGCCGAAGGCCGCGCGCACCAGCTTCTGCACCAGGAAGGTCTCCTCATTGGTGCAGCGCGAGGAGGTGATGCCGCCGACCGAGCCCCGGCCGTATTTCGCCTGGATGCGCTTGAACTCCGAGGCCGCGTAGCCGATCGCCTCCTCCCAGGAGACCTCGCGCCAGGGATCGGTGATCCTCTCGCGGATCATCGGCTTCAGCATGCGGTCCTTGTGGGTGGCATAGCCGAAGGCGAAGCGGCCCTTGACGCAGGAATGGCCGCGATTGGCCTTGCCGTCCTTATAGGGGAGCATGCGCACCACTTCCTGCCCGCGCATCTCGGCCTTGAAGGCGCAGCCGACGCCGCAATAGGCGCAAGTGGTGATGACGGAATGCTCGGGCGTGCCGATCTCGATCACCGATTTCTCGTTCAGCGTGGCGGTGGGGCAGGCCTGCACGCAGGCGCCGCAAGAGACGCATTCGGAAGACAGGAACGGCTCCGCCATTGAGGGCGAGACCACCGAGTCGAAGCCGCGCCCGGCGATAGTGAGGGCGAAGGTGCCTTGCACCTCCTCGCAAGCCCGCACGCAGCGCGAGCAGACGATGCATTTCGAGGGCTCGTAGGTGAAATAGGGATTGGAGTTGTCGATGCCCGGATTGGGATGCTTGGTGCCGTCATAGCCGTAGCGCACCTCGCGCAGGCCCACCGCGCCCGCCATGTCCTGCAGCTCGCAATCGCCATTGGCCGAGCAGGTCAGGCAGTCGAGCGGGTGCTCGGAGATATAGAGCTCCATCACGCCCTTGCGCAGGCGCTTGAGCCGCTCGGTCTGGGTATGCACCACCATGCCTTCGGCCACCGGCGTTGTGCAGGAGGCAGGCGTGCCGGCGCGGCCTTGCACCTCGACGAGACAAAGTCGGCAGGAGCCGAAGGCTTCTACCATGTCGGTGGCGCAAAGCTTCGGGATCTGCGTGCCCACGTCCATGGCAGCGCGCATGATGGAGGTGCCTTCCGGCACCGTCACCGCCACACCGTCCACGGTGAGCGTCACCTTCTTCTTGGCTTTTGAGGCCGGCGTACCGTAATCGATTTCGTGGATCAGCGACATTTTCGAGCGTCCTCATTCAGCAGCTGCAAGGCGCTTGGGTGAAGCGCCGAAGTCCTCGGGGAAATGGGTGAGCGCGCTCATCACGGGGTAGGGGGTGAACCCGCCAAGGGCGCAAAGCGATCCGAACTTCATGGTGTTGCAGAGATCCTCGAGCACGATGAGGTTCTCGGCCCGGTCCTCACCGGCCACGATCTTGTCGACGAGCTCGACGCCGCGCGCCGAGCCGATGCGGCAGGGCGTGCATTTGCCGCAAGAACTCGATGGCACAGAACTCCATGGCGAAGCGCGCCTGTTTAGCCATATCCACGCTGTCGTCGAACACCACAATGCCGCCATGGCCGATCAGCCCGTCGCGGGCGGTGAACGCCTCATAGTCGAAGGCCGTGTCGAACAGCGCGCGCGGGAAATAGGCGCCAAGCGGTCCACCCACCTGCACCGCGCGGACCGGGCGCCCGCTGCGCGTGCCGCCGCCAATGTCGTCGACGAGCTCGCCCAGGCTAATGCCGAAGGCCGTCTCGAATAGCCCGCCATATTTGATGTTGCCGGCGAGCTGGATCGGCATGGTACCGCGCGAGCGCCCCGTGCCGAAATCGCGGTAGAAGGTGGCGCCGTCGCTCATGATGATCGGCACCGTCGCCAGCGACAGTACGTTGTTGATGACGGTGGGCTTGCCGAACAGCCCGGCATGGGCCGGCAGCGGGGGCTTCGCCCGCACCTCGCCGCGCTTGCCTTCGAGGCTTTCGAGCAGCGAGGTCTCCTCGCCGCAGACATAGGCGCCAGCGCCGACCCGCACCTCCATGTCGAAGGCGTGAGGCGAGCCCGCGACGCGCGGTCCCAGCATGCCGCCCTCGCGCGCGCGGCGAATGGCAATCTCCATGGCCTCGACGGCATGGGGATATTCGGAGCGGATATAGACATAGCCATACGTCGCGCCGACCGCGATGCCGGCGATGGTCATGCCTTCGATGAGCACGAGGGGATCGCCTTCCATGATCATGCGGTCGGCGAAGGTGCCAGAATCGCCTTCGTCGGCGTTGCACACGATGTATTTCTGCTGCGGCGGCGTCTGGGCGACGGTCCGCCATTTGATGCCGGTGGGGAAGCCTGCGCCGCCCCGGCCGCGCAAGCCCGAATTCACCACCTCCTCGACGGTCGCCTCAGGCCCGAGTGCAAGGGCCTTCTCCAACCCTTGGAAACCGCCATGCGCCCGGTAGTCCTCGAGTGAGCGGGGATCGACCACGCCGCAGCGGGCAAAAGTGAGCCGCGTCTGGCGTTTGAAGAAGGGAATCTCCTCGACGAGCCCGAGATATAGGGGATGCTCGCCGCCTTCGAGCATGCCGGCATCGAGCAGGCCGTCGATATCAGCGGCCTTCACCGGGCCGTAGCCGACGCGGCCCTGCGGCGTTGCCACTTCGACAAGCGGCTCGAGCCAATACATGCCGCGGGAGCCGGTGCGTACGATTGTTACGTCCAACCCGCGATTCTCCGCGGCCTTGAATAAGGCGCGTGCCACCTGCTCGGCGCCAACGCAGAGCGCACCCGAATCTCGCGGGATGAAGATTCGCGCGGTCACGCTTGCGCCTCCTTAAGCAGGGCATCGAGCTTGCGTTCGTCGAGCATGCCGAAAACGTCGTGGTCCAGCATGGCGGCGGGAGAGCTATGGCAAAGCCCGAGGCAGTAGACGGCTTCGAGCGTCACGCGGGCATCCGCCGTGGTGCCGCCCATCTCCACCCTGAGTCTTTCCTCCGCCCGCGCCGCGAGCGCGTCACCGCCCGCAGCCTGACAGGATTCGGCGCGGCACAGCTTCAGCACGCGGCGCCCCGGGGGCTCTTTGCGAAAATCGTGATAGAAGGTCACCGTGCCGTAGATCTCGGCGCGTGAAAGGTTCAGCGCCTCCGCCACCATCGGGATCGCCGCGTCCGGCACGCAGCCGAAAGCCTGCTGCAACGCGTGCAAAATGGGCAACGCCGCGCCCTCGCGGTGGCTATTCGCCGCGATGATCATGCTGGCGCGCTCGGCGCTCCACGGCTCATATCTAGGCATGGGCGAGGCCGCTTTCATAAGCAGGTCAGAAAATGAAGAAAAAGGCCTAGTGAATCAACAAAGCAGGGCCATCGCCCGATTGGGAATTCTTATCGTTCCAGCCCCCCCGCAAACCCATCCTCCCCAGGAGGGACGCGAACTTAGTTAAAACATATTAGGTCGCCCCGCGCACCGCAAGCCGGCGGCGTCAGATTTCCCTTTTATTACAATATTCTATGACCCGATCGGGATTACTTATTACGCTTGGCGCCACCGGTCACCAATGGCCCATCCGCGCCCAGGATCGGAGCGAGCTGCTTCGCTTCGCTGACCAGTGCATTAATCAACGGCGTCAAGGGATTGCGCTGGGGCACCACGAGCCCGATCGAATGGCTCACTTCCGGCTTGACGATGGGAATCGCGCGTACCGTGTCGGTGAGGCCCAACACCGTAGCGAGCTTGGCCGGCATCACGCTTGCCCACCGCCCCGTCCGCACATGGGCGAAGAGGACAACGATCGAATTGGATTTCGAGCGTCGGCGCCACCTCGGCTCCGGCCTCGCGCAACAGGCCCTCGATGATGCGCCGGTTCTGCATGTCGGGGGTGAGCAGGCACAGCGGCACCTTGCCCACCTCTGCCCAGGTGACGCTCTCGCGATTGCCGAGGGCGCTGTCCGAGGAGATCAACAGCCGGTATTGCTCGCTATACAGCGGCACCGTCTGCACGCGCCCGAGCGGCTCGTTGTCGAGATAGGTGAGGCCTGCATCCACCTCCAAATTCTCGAGCAGCCCCAGAACCTCGATGGAGTTGCGCGACCAGATGGTGAAGCTCACATCGGGATGCTTGGCGCGATAGGGGGTGGTGAGCATCGCCACCATGGCGAGCGCGGTGGGGATGGCGGCGATACGGATGTGGCCGGCAAGGCCGTGTTTCAGCGCGTCGATCTCTTGGCGCATGGCGCGGGTGTCGCCGACGATGCGGCGCGCCCAGTCAAGCACCCGCTCGCCTTCCGGGGTGAAGCCCTGGAAGCGCGATCCGCGCTGCACCAGGAGCACGCCGAAAGAATCCTCGAGCTGCTTGATGCCAGCGGAGAGCGTGGGCTGGCTCACGCCGCAGGCCTCCGCGGCATGGCCGAAATGCCGCTCGCGAGCGAGCGCAATGATGAATTCGAGCTTCTCGATCATGCGGGCTGCCTTGCTGGCGGGTGCCTATCTTCGCAAGAAGGCGTAGCGAGCGCCATAGCAAGCGCCTCTGAAGCCTGATCATTGTGACAAGATCGTCATCGGGCAGCACGCCAGAGCCCGTCCCGACCGCTGTCACCAAGGGGCTATTTCTGCCCCTCGACCGCTGTTGCTCCGTCATGATGCGGGCAAAGCCCTCCTTCGCGCTCTCGAGCGCGGCATCGGCATCGAGCGCCGCGCGGAAATCGTCAAGCGCCAGCGCCTTCTGGCCGAGCGCCTCATAGGCTTGTCCGCGCCTGGTCAGGCCGATGGGATCGCCGGGTTTCCGGGCCAGGGCCTCGGCGAGATCGTTGATCGCCTTCTGGTAGTCGCCCAAGTGAGGTACAGGCTGCCGCGATCGAGATGGCAATAAGCGAGCTTGGGATCGCGGTCGAGCGCGATTGAATAGTCGACCAGGGGCTTCGTCGTAATGGCCGAGCTGGAGATTCGCCAATTCGCGATTGCATAAGCGAGCGCGAAATCGGGCTTCAACCTGATCGCCTCGGTGAAGTCGGCGATGGCGCTTTCGAACCGCCGCATATGGGTGAGGGTGGTGCCGCGGCGTACCAGGCGTCGACCAGATCGGGCTTGAGGTTTATCGCCACGCCGAAATCGCTGATCGCGAGCGCCACCTCTGCGGCACTTGCCAGTGCGCTGCCGCGATTGAGGTAGGCGACGGCGTCGGCGGGGTCGCTCTTGATCAGGGCCAAGCCTGCATCATCTCGATCTCCGTCTCCTAAGAGGAGACGATGTCCTCGGCCAACTTCCGCAGCGCGGGATCCTTGCCATAGGCAAGCTCGACCTTCGTCATGTCAACGGCACCCTGATGGTACGGAATCATCCCGCGGACGAAATCGACATCGGCATCGCCGCTGTAGCTCATCTGCATGCCCTGATGCATTTTTTCCATGGCGCCATGAACGCCTTGATCGATGCAGTGTCGCTCGATTTTTCCGCCGCTGCCCCCGCAGCAATCATCACGAAGATTGCACATAGGGTGAAAGATCTCATGCGAGACATCGCTTCCTCCTATTGCGAGGGTTGTTGTGCGGTTGGTTTATCGGTCCTTGCCGACGGCCTTACCGGTAAGCCCGGTGCGGCACAGGGGCGCATGGGCCAGGGCGGAGATCCCTAGCTCCGAGCCATTGAGCGGGGGCGCTGGCCGGCAAGACCAAAGGCCGGCGAACCCGCATACCCTCGAAGGCCATGCCGATCAATGCGCGACGACGATGCATAAAGTGCAAGCCTTATCAACTGTCTAGGGCGGCGCCGCCGTCCTTCGAGCTGCATGTGAGCCTCGCCTGCTGGACGACAGCCTACGCCACCTCGAGCCGGCGTCGCCGGATGTCAATCGCAGCCATGCAAACACTGCAACTATTGACATGCTTACCATTCATTTCCTGCACAGTGGCAAACTGTCCTAATTTCCTTGGCAACGCCCGTCTCACGGCCATGTCGCCGCTGGAGGACTCCCATGCGCTTTCTTGCCGTACTAGTCATGGCCGGCGGTCTGACCATGCCGGCCTTTGCGCAGGCCGCGGAGTTCTATGTCGGCGAGCCCATCGTTCAGGACAATCTGCAGATCGTGCCCAACTATCTGACCGGCATCAAAATGGATCAGATGCCGAAGGGGATGGATATGAACCCCGATGCCATCCATCTCGAAGCGGACGTCCATGCCACCAAGGATGAGAAGCACGGCTTCCCCGAGGATGCGTGGATTCCCTATCTGACGATCAACTTTACGATTACCAAGCAGGGGAGTGAGTTCAAGAAGACCGGCACGCTCGCGCCGATGACGGCTGGCGACGGGCCGCACTATGCCAACAACGTCAGCATGGCCGGTCCCGGCTTTTATGACCTCACCTACGAGATCCTGCCGCCCTCGTCGAACGGCTTCATCCGTCACATCGATAAGGAGGCCGGCGTGCCCGAGTGGTGGAAGCCGATCACCGCGCACTGGACCTTCACCTATCCGAGTAAGGAAAAGAGCTGATGGCAGTGTTGCACGGCAAGCTTATGCGCGGCGCTGTCGGCTGCATCGTGATCGCCGGCGCGTGTTTTTGCAGCGCTCAGCGGGCGCAGGCGCAAACCGCGATCGACGTGACAATCAAGGATCATCGCTTCACGCCCTCCGAGATCCATGTGCCGGCAGGGAAGCCGGCCGTGCTCAACATCAAGAATGAGGATGCGACGGCGGAGGAATTCGATTCCTCCGCGCTTAAGATCGAGAAGGTCATCGGCGGCGGCAAGGAAGGCAGCGTGCGGCTCCGGCCGCTTGATCCTGGCAACTATCCCTTCATGGGCGAATACCACGAGGACACCGCGAAAGGTGTCGTCATCGCCGAATAGGTCCCGATGCTAGCTACACTC
Organism: uncultured Alphaproteobacteria bacterium; assembly: GCA_963804515.1. Taxonomy (GTDB): domain Bacteria; phylum Pseudomonadota; class Alphaproteobacteria; order Rhizobiales; family Methyloligellaceae; genus Methyloceanibacter. The sequence goes on from CAWDQR010000003.1 coordinate 629,207, forward strand.
CTGATCGTTTTCCGCGAAGTTATCGAGGCTGGGCTCATCGTCGGCATCATGCTCGCTGCGACGCGGGGCGTGCCGCGCCGCGGCCTCTGGGTGAGCTACGGCGTGGTCGGCGGCGTTGCCGGCGCCTGCCTCGTTGCCGCCTTCGCAAGCGAGATCGGGGAGTTGTTCGAAGGCTCGGGCCAAGAGCTTTTCAATGCGGGCATCCTCCTGCTCGCCGTGGGCATGCTCACCTGGCACAACGTCTGGATGGCGAGCCACGGCAGGGTCATCGCCCAGGAAATGCGGCAGGTGGGCGCGGCGGTTGTTGCCGGACGAAGGCCGCTCGCCGCCCTTTCGGTCGTTTGCGGCGTGGCCGTGCTCCGGGAGGGATCAGAGGTCGTGCTGTTTCTCTACGGCATCGCGGCGTCGGGCGGGACGTCGGCGCTCGGCATGATGGCCGGCGGCGTGCTCGGGGTGCTTGCCGGGGCGGCCGTGTCGGCGCTCATCTATCTCGGCCTTCTGGGCATTCCCGCAAGATATCTGTTCTCGGCCACATCGGGCCTCATCACCCTCCTGGCCGCCGGCCTTGCCGCCCAGGCCGTCGCGTTCCTCCAGCAGGCGGGCTACGTCAACGTCCTCACCGTCTCGGTATGGGACACCTCCTGGCTCCTTCCCGAAGACAGCGTGATTGGCCGCTTGCTGCACACCTTGATTGGTTATTCGGACCGCCCAAGCGGCGCGCAGCTAGTCGTCTATGGTCTCACACTCGCGATCATTGTCGGGCTGATGAACCTTCAACCGCGCGCCCGCGTCGTTTCCCCCGAGGCCGCCGCGGAAATGACCTCCAGCCCCTGATCCGGCGCAGGTGGCGAACGGGTCTCCGACCTCGTCGCTCGCTTGCCACATCTGTCGGTCCTCGCCGAGGAGCTGAACCGGCGCTGTTCGCTCGCGAGCGCAGACGAAATGCGCTAGGTAGCGGGACGCTGGTTGAGCGCCCACCGCCTTGAAACGCCATTGAGTTGCCAATGCCGCCCGAACGCGCCCTCGTCGCCGATATTGGCGGCACCAATGCCCGCTTCGCTATCGCCGACCTCGAGACGCTGAGGCTGTCGGAGATTGGGCATTTTCTCTGCTCCGAGCACCCAACTCTCGAAAGGGCCGCTTGCGCCTATCTCTGCGGCCTCAAGCAGCGGCCACGTCATGGCGCGATCGCCGTGGCGGCGCCGGTGGGTGGCGAGGAGGTCAAGCTCACCAACTCGCTTTGGTCCTTCGCGAAGCGGGAGCTTTGCCGCGCCACGGGCCTCGACGGTCTCCTCGTCCTCAACGACTTCCAGGCGCTCGCCCTTTCGCTTCCTCATCTCGGCAGCGAGGAGCTTTCTCGGATCGGCGGCGGCGAGCCTCTCCAAGGCGGTACCAAAGTCGTGCTGGGGCCGGGCACTGGTATCGGCGTCGCCGGGCTCGTCTGGGGCGGAACGGAATGGGTGGCGGTGCCGAGCGAGGGCGGCCACATCTCGCTTGCCCCCAATAACTCGCGCGAATTCGCGATTGCCGAGCGGCTTCGCTCGGGCCGCGCGCATCTCTCGGTCGAGCGCGTGCTGTCAGGACCTGGCCTCGCCCATCTCTATTGCGCCGTGGCGGCGTCGCATGGGGAGAGCGTGGAGCCGCTCTCCCCGAACGAGGTGCTGACGCGAGCCCTTGCGGTAATCGACCCAATGGCCGTGGAGGCGCTCGGCCTGTTCGTCGCTTGGCTCGGAAGCTTTGCGGGCGATGCCGCGCTTCTCTTCGGCGCCCGCGGCGGCGTCTATCTCGGCGGCGGCATTGCCCCCAAGATGATCGCTGCGCTTTCGACGGGAGCCTTCCGCCACGCCTTCGAGGAGAAGGGGCGCATGCGGAGCTTTCTCGCGCCCATTCCGGTCTATGTCATCCTGGCCGAATTCGCGACGCTCAAGGGCGCGGCCGCGGGCTTGCGCACGAGGCTCGCCGCCGCAGGCGCGGAGCTCGCACGGCCTTTGACCTAGAACTTTGGCATTGTCCGCTCTAACCTGTTGGCCGAAGCCGGTGCCACGCCATCGAAGCGCTGCAATTGGCGCGGATTTGGGTCATGGCCAAGGAGCGACAATCGCTGCGGACGGAATCGCGATCTCGTTCTGGGTCTTGGTTTTGACGGATGATCTCATCCGAAGGGTTTGCGACTTTTCGGGATCATGCTGAAGGCGCGGGGAGGGCGCGAAGACCGGACATGGCGGATGCGTTGCCCCAAATCTTAGCGCGCAGCGCCGCGCGACTGCTCTACGGCTGTTGCGTCTTTCCGCGCCTCTGTTGCGGTCGATCTACCAGCAGGTCAGGCTCGAGCGGCGCGCACGGGCGGTGACGGCTCTGGAACAGGGAGCGGAGCCGCGATTGCGCACTCAGCAAGCGGCCCTCGATCGCCCAGGGAAGCTCGTAATATTCGACCCGTCTTCGCAGCAGCGCGTTCAGATCGATCACCGGAAGCGCTCCTTGGAGACGTCGCACGACTTGAGAGGGCAGAAGCCGCCGCTCTCGCAAGGCCACGCGCGTGATCGACAGGCCTATTTGAATTCGACCTTGAGCACCTTATAGGACTTGCCGCCGCCCGGCGTCGATACCTCGACGATATTGTTCTTACGCTTGCCGAGCAGCGCGCGGGCAATCGGAGAAGTGATCGAGATCTTGCCCTTCTTCACGTCGGCCTCGACCTCGCCCACGATCCGGTACTTCACCTTCTCGTCGGTGTCCTCGTCGATCAGGGTGACGGTGGCGCCGAACATCACCTGGTCGCCTTTGAGCCTGCTGACGTCGATGATATCGGCGCGGGAAAGCTTGTCCTCGAGGTCGGCCATGCGGGCCTCGGTGATGCCCTGCTGCTCCTTGGCGGCGTGGTACTCGGCATTCTCCGAGAGGTCGCCATGGGTGCGCGCTTCGGCGATCGCCTTGATGATACGCGGGCGCTCGACCGTCTTGAGATGCTTAATCTCGGCCTCCAGCGCAGCAAAGCCCTCCGCGGTCATCGGCACCTTGTCCATCTTCGTCGAAGCTCCTTTCGCCTCCGGATACTGTCCAGGAATTGCCCAGTCTAAGTCAAGAATTGGTTGATTTGCCCATTAAGGGTGCGGTTGGGCGGTTTGAGGCCGCTTGCTCGCGTAGCTCTGCAGGGGGGCAACGGTGAGGATTCCGGCTTTGAGCGCCTTGATGGCCTCGGTCACGGCCAAAGCGCCCGCTAGGGTTGTATAATAGGGAATATGGTAGAGCAAGGCCGAGCGCCGGATCGAGAAGGAGTCGGCGAGCGCCTTGGCGCCCTCGGTGGTGTTGAAGACGATATCGACCTCCCCATTGGTAATGGCGTCGACGATATGCGGGCGCCCCTCCAGAACCTTGTTAACCTTCTCGCAAGCGATGCCATGGGCGTCGAGATGGCGCTTGGTGCCGCGCGTGGCGATAATGCGGAAGCCCATCTCGGCGAGCTGCCGGATCGGTACCACTACCTTGTCCTTGTCGGAATCCTTGACCGAGACGAACACGGTGCCGGTGAGCGGCAGCTTGCAGCCGCCGCCGAGCTGGCTCTTGGCGAAGGCAATCGCGTAGTCCCTGTCGATGCCCATCACCTCGCCCGTGGACCGCATCTCGGGCCCGAGCACCGTATCGACGCCGGGAAAGCGCGCGAAGGGGAACACCGCCTCCTTCACCGCGATATGGTCGAGTTGGGGGCGTTGCAGGCCAAAACTGGCCAAGCTTCTGCCGGCCATGACCTCCGCGGCGATGCCCGCGATCGGCAGGCCAATCACCTTGGCGACGAACGGCACCGTGCGGCTTGCCCGAGGATTCACCTCGAGCACATAAACCTCGTCGTTCTGAATGGCGAACTGGACGTTCATCAGGCCCACGACGCGAAGCGCGCGGGCGAGCTCGATTGTCTGCCGCTCCATATCCGCGATGATCTGCGGCTTGAGCGAATGAGGGGGCAGCGAGCAGGCGGAGTCGCCCGAATGCACGCCCGCCTCCTCGATATGCTCCATCACGCCGCAGATGAAGACTTGCCTGCCGTCGGCGATGGCGTCGACATCGACCTCCGTCGCGTCGCGCAAATAGGAATCGAGCAGCACCGGGCTCTTGCCCGAGACCACCACGGCCTCGGAGATGTAGCGGGCGAGCTGTGGATCGTCATGCACGATCTCCATGGCCCTGCCGCCGAGCACGTAAGAGGGGCGGATGACGAGCGGAAAGCCGAGCGTGCTCGCGATGGCGCGGGCTTGATCCGGCGAGCGGGCGATGCCGCTTTTGGGCTGGCGTAACCCCAACTGCTCGATCAGGGCCTTGAACCGGTCGCGGTCCTCGGCGAGATCGATGGCGTCGGGGGATGTGCCGAGGATCGGCGCCTTAGCGCGCTCGAGCGCCGCGGCGAGCTTGAGCGGCGTCTGCCCGCCGAACTGGACGATGACGCCTTTGAGCGTGCCGTTCGCCTCCTCTTTCCGCACGACCTCGAGCACATCCTCTTCCGTGAGCGGCTCGAAGTAGAGGCGGTCAGAGGTGTCGTAGTCGGTCGAGACCGTCTCCGGATTGCAATTGACCATGATCGTCTCGTAGCCAGCGGCCGAGAGCGCGAAGGCCGCGTGGCAGCAGCAATAGTCGAACTCGATACCCTGGCCGATGCGGTTCGGGCCACCGCCTAAGATGATGATCTTCTGGGCTTCAGAGGGCCGCGCCTCGCATTGCGGGGGGCCGGCAAAGCCGGCCTCATAGGTCGAGTACATATAGGCCGTGGGCGAGGCGAACTCTGCGGCGCAGGTGTCGATGCGCTTATAGACGGGATGTACGTCGAGGCCGCGGCGCCGCGCCGCCACCTCGCTCGCCTCGAGCCCCGAAAGCGCCGCCAGGCGCTCGTCGGAGAAGCCCATGGCCTTCAGCGCTCGGAACTTGGGGGCGCTTTGCGGGAGCCCGTGCTGGCGGACGCGCTCCTCGATGTCGACGATGTCTTGCAGCTGCCGGATGAACCAGGGATCGATGGCGCAGGCCTCGAAGATCTGCTCCTCGTCGAAGCCGAGCCTGAGCGCCTGGGCGACCTTGAGGATGCGGTCTGGGGAGGGGGTGCCTAGGCCTGCGCGGATCACGTTCTTGTCGTCGCCTTGGCCCAAGCCCTCGAAAGCAATGTCGTCGAGGCCGGTCAAGCCCGTCTCCATCGAGCGTAGCGCCTTTTGCAGCGACTCGGCAAAGGTGCGGCCGATGGCCATGACCTCTCCCACCGATTTCATTGAGGTGGTGAGCACGGGCTTGGCGCCGGGAAACTTCTCGAAGGCGAAGCGGGGGATCTTGGTCACGACATAGTCGATGCTGGGCTCGAAGCTTGCGGGCGTCGCCCCCCCGGTGATGTCGTTGGCAAGCTCATCCAGCGTGTAGCCGACGGCGAGCTTGGCCGCGATCTTGGCGATGGGGAAGCCGGTGGCCTTCGAGGCGAGCGCCGAGGAGCGCGACACGCGCGGGTTCATCTCGATGATGACGAGGCGCCCGTCGGCCGGGTTCACCGCGAATTGCACATTGGAGCCGCCGGTCTCCACCCCGATCTCGCGCAACACCGCGATCGAGGCGTTGCGCATGATCTGATATTCCTTGTCGGTGAGCGTGAGCGCAGGCGCGACGGTGATGGAATCTCCGGTATGCACGCCCATGGGGTCGATATTCTCGATCGAGCAGACGATGATGCAATTGTCGTCCTTGTCGCGGACGACCTCCATCTCATATTCCTTCCAGCCGAGCACCAACTCCTCGATCAGCACCTCGCAGGTCGGCGAGGCGTCTAGCCCGCGCTCGACGATCTCGAGAAACTCCTCGCGGTTATAGGCGACGCCGCCTCCGGTGCCGCCAAGGGTGAAGGAAGGGCGGATAATGGCAGGAAGCCCGATCTCCGGCAGGGCCTCGAGCGCCTCGATCAGCCCCTTCTCGACATAACGCCACCGCCTCGCCCCTTCGCCTTGCGCCCAACCATGCTCGAACGCGGCGAGCGCTCGCGCCCGCTCTTCCGGGTTGGCAACGGTGTCGTTGAGGCGCGCGATCTCGACCTTGTATTTCTCGCGGTCGGCACGCTTCAGCACGGCGGCATCCGCGAGCCGCGAGCGGGGCGTCTCCAGCCCGATCGCGACCATGGCCTCGCGGAACAGCTCGCGATCCTCAGCCTTGTCGATCACCTCGGCGCGCGCGCCGATCATCTCCACCCCGTATTGCTGGAGCACGCCCGAGCGGTGCAGGCTCAACGCCGTATTGAGCGCGGTCTGTCCGCCCATGGTGGGCAAGAGCGCGTCGGGCCGCTCGCGCTCGATGATCTTGGTGACGAATTCCGGCGTGATCGGCTCGATATAGGTGGCGTCAGCCAATTCCGGATCGGTCATGATCGTGGCCGGGTTCGAGTTCACCAGCACGATCCGGTAGCCTTCTTCTTTCAATGCCTTGCAGGCTTGCGTGCCGGAATAGTCGAACTCGCAGGCCTGGCCGATGACGATCGGGCCGGCTCCGAGGATCAGGATCGACTTGATGTCTGTGCGTTTGGGCATCGGTTAGCTTCCATCCCCCCTTGAGCGGGAGGGGCAGGGAGGGACCTCACAACTTGCCTGACTTACTGGGACTCTTGGTCTGACCGCAACGCTTCTCACGCGCCGCTGTTGGGGCTGCGCTTGCGCGCCTCCATCAGCGCGACGAAGCGGGTGAAGAGGTAGTGGCTGTCTTGCGGGCCGGGCGAGGCTTCGGGGTGGTACTGCACCGAGAACACCGGCCCGTCCTTCAGCTTCAGCCCGCAATTGGAGCCATCGAACAGCGACACATGCGTCTCCTCGACGGAATCGGGAAGGCTGTCCCGGTCGACGGCGAAGCCATGATTCATCGAGGTGATCTCGACCTTCCCCGTGGTGAAGTCCTTTACCGGGTGGTTCGCGCCATGATGGCCCTGATGCATCTTCTGCGTCGTGCCGCCAAGCGCGAGCGCCAACATCTGATGCCCGAGGCAGATGCCGAACAGGGGTACGCCCAACTCCACGAGCTTCTTGATCTCCGGCACGGCATAAACGCCGGTGGCGGCCGGGTCTCCAGGACCGTTGGACAGGAACACGCCGTCTGGCTTCCGCTCCAGCACTTCCTCGGCGGTGGCGGAAGCGGGAAGCACGGTGAGCCGGCAGCCCGCGGTCGCAAGCTCGCGCAGGATGTTGCGCTTCAGCCCATAGTCGATCGCGACCACATGGAAACGCGGATCGGTCTCGCGCCCATAGCCTTCGCCCCAGCGCCACGCGGTCTCGTCCCAGCTATAGCTCTGGCCGCAGGTCACGTCCTTGGCGAGGTCGAGCCCGATCATACCGGGGAAGGAAACGGCCTCGCGCTCCAGCGCGTCGAGATCGAACCTGCCGTCCGAGGCGTGCGCGATCACCGCGTTGGGCATGCCCTTCTCGCGGATCAGCGCCGTCAGCGCGCGGGTATCGACCCCGGTGATGCCGATGATGCCGCGGGCCATCAGCCAATCGTCGAAGCTTTGGCGGGCGCGGTAATTCGATGGCGGCGTGATCGTGGCCCTGAGCACGCAGCCGCGCACGCCAGACGCGGCAGCGAGGCTCGCAGTCTCGATGTCCTCATTGTTGGTGCCGACATTGCCGATATGGGGAAAGGTGAAGGTGAGGATCTGCCCAGCATAGGACGGATCAGTCAGGATCTCCTGATAGCCGGTCATGGCGGTGTTGAAGCAGACCTCGCCCACCGCGACGCCGGTCGCGCCCGCGCCCTTGCCCTCGATGACAGTGCCATCGGCAAGCACGAGCAGCGCCGTAGGCCGCTCCTCGCCCCAGGCGGGAGTGGCCCGCGCGCATGGGCTCAAGGCCTTTGCGGCCGGGCTTTCGGGATGATCGTTCATCGGCTTTCGTTGCTGCCGCTAGGGTAGGGCGGCTACGGCGTGAAGTCGGGTGCAAGTCTAGCGGCGTCAAGGCCGACGCTCTGGCACGCTTCCAACGAGCCGGACTCTTAAGTCATGGCCTCACCGGGGTCAAGCTGGCTCCATAAATATTTTCTTGTGAAAACAATGAGTTAAAGCGGAAAAATCCCTTGCTTGCGAAGATGGTCTCAATTACCTTGGAAGCTTCTTCCTCGATTCCTCAGCCCCTGACCCATGCGCGAGACCATCAACGCTGCGCTTAAGGCTGCGACCAAAGTGCAAGACAAGCGGCGCATGTCGACGCTTCGGCTGATCTCTGCCGCCATCAAGGACCGCGACATCGCCGCGCGGGGGCTCGGCAAGGCGGAGGCGAGTGACGCCGAGCTCCTCGAGCTGCTCGCCAAGATGATCAAGCAGCGGGAGGAGTCGGAGAAGATCTATACTCAGGCCGGACGCGCCGAGCTTGCGCAGCAAGAATCGGAAGAGATTGCCATCATCCGCGAGTTCCTCCCCAGGCAGCTCTCCGAGGCCGACATACAACAGGCCATCGGCGCGGCGATCGCGGAAGCCGGCGCCTCAAGTGTCAAGGACATGGGCAAGGTGATGGCGACGCTGAAAGCACGTTACGCCGGCCATTTAGGACCGGTCGGGCCCTACGAGCCGATCCTCGCCACGGGTTGGCTCGAAGCGCGTCATCGCCTTCTATGTGCCGGATAGCGGCCGCTGCTCCATCAACGCAGTGGTCTTCAATTCCGCTTCCCCCGAGGCGCCGTACTCGGCTTCACGGGTTCGCATCAACCTATGGCCGGCGAGGCGTTTGCCCTCGACGGCACGCAGCAGAAATCGATCGATCTCCGTTGCGGCGAGAACGCTGCGACCTTGGCCCTGAACGGCCCCGCCGAGCTCATCAACACCGGCGCCACGAGCAACTGACGCAACTGATCTATTCGATATCTAGCCGGCACTCTTCCACGGGTGGCTGGCAAAGCGATTGAGCCGGGTGGGAGGAAGCTTTCCCTCACCCGGCTCACCTAACCCTTCAAGAAAAACTCACTTTCCGAGACGCCGCTGCTCGGCACTGGACAGGTGCGCGAGGGTTCCCTATTTGTTCTAGCAGTGAATAGCGGTGATGACATGAACAGGAGAGTGGCCTTCCGCCCGAGCGCAGCGCCCACTCGCTCCCAATGAAATTCTCCAATTCGTTCCTCGATGAGATACGCGCGCGGCTGCCCGTCTCCGCAGTCGTCTCCCGCCGCCTGCCGCTGAAGCGCCGCGGCCGCGAGTTTGTGGGCTTGAGCCCCTTCAACCAGGAGAAGACGCCCTCTTTCACCGTCAACGACCAGAAGGGGTTCTATCACTGCTTCTCCTCCGGCAAGCATGGCGACATTTTCGGCTTTGTCATGGAGACCGAGGGCCTGAGCTTCCCCGAAGCGGTGGAGAAGCTCGCTGGCGAAGCGGGGCTCCCCATGCCGAAGCCCGACCCGCAATTCGAGCGGGCGGCCAAGGAGCGCCTTGGGCTGTTCGAGGCGCTGGAGGCCGCCGCGTCCTTCTTCGAGGCCGAGCTCAAGGGCAGCGGGGGACGCGAGGCGCTTGCTTACGCCGAGCGCCGCGGGCTCTCGCCCGAGACCCTCAAAGAGTTCCGCATCGGCTTCGCGCCGAGCTCGAAGGATGTGCTGAAAGGGACCCTGATCAGACGAGGTTTCAGCGAGGCCCAGCTCCTCGATGCTGGCCTCCTTGTCAAGCCTGATGACGGCCGCGCCCCTTACGACCGGTTTCGCCACCGGCTCGTGATCCCCATTGCCGATGCGCGCGCCCGCATCGTCGCTTTCGGCGCACGCGTGCTCGATGCCGCGACGGAGCCGAAATATCTCAACTCCCCCGAGACCAGGCTCTTCGACAAGGGGTCCATGGTCTTCAACTTCTCGCGCGCCCGAGAGCACGCCTTTGACAAGGGCGAGCTGATCGTGGTCGAGGGCTACATGGACGTGATCGCGCTCACTCAGGCGGGCTTCCGCCATGTGGTCGCCACGCTCGGCACCGCCTTCACCGAGCGGCAGATGGACCAGCTTTGGCTGCTAGCGCCCGAGCCGATCATCTGCTTCGACGGCGATCATGCCGGCGAAGCCGCGGCAGCGCGCGCCATCGATCGCATGCTGCCCAATTTGCGCGAGGGTCATTCCTTCCGCTTCGCCTTCCTGCCGCAAGGCTCCGACCCCGACGACCTCGTGCGCAATGAGGGGCCGGGTGCCTTTGCCCAATGTCTTGCGGAGGCGCGGCCCCTCATCGACGTGCTGTGGCGCCGGGAATGCACGGCGCAAAGCCTCGATACGCCTGAGCGGCGCGCCGCGCTCGAGGAGCGGCTGGAGCGCCTGCTTCAGACCATCGGCAATGCGCGGGTGAGGGACCATTACCGGCGGGACGTCAAGAACCGGCTTTGGGCGCTGTGGCGGGAGGGGGGCAAGCGCGGCGCGGCGCCGGCGAAGCCGGCGTCCGCGGCTGCCAAGAGTGGCGCGCGGCCGCTGCCTTCGGCCCACGGCTTCGCCATCACCATCATCCTGGCGCTTGCCCGGCATCCCTGGCTGCTCGACCACTTCGCCGAGGAGGTGGCTGGCCTCGAGATCAGGCAAAAGCAGCTTGCCGAGGTCCTTGCCGTGCTCACCCGCACTATCTTCGAGCACCCGGCCATCGCACCCGACACGCTGGCGGAGCTGATGAGCAAGAGCAATCAGGCCGGCCACTTCGACACGCTTCAGCGCTCAAGCGCCTTCAAACGCGTGGCCTTCCTGCAACCCGAGACCCCGGCCGCCGAGGTCGAGGAGCAATTTGCGGAGCTTCTGTTCCGCTGGACCACGCTCAAAAGCCTGAACAAGGAGGTGCAGGAGGCGGCGCTCGACCTGTCCGATCTGTCCGAGGCCGAATATGAGCAATTTGCCCTGCTGCAGCAGCAGGTCGCCAATGCCGGGCTCCGCCATGCCGCCGACGATGCCGGCGATCGCGAAAGCGCCAAGAGGTTTCAGGAGACCATCGCTAGGCTGAAAGGCGAGAATATCGGGGGCAACCGCGGGCGCCGCCCGGACCGCCGTCCAGATCACCGCTAGTCGAAGCCCGCCCGGCACCTTTATTGCAAGGAAAAGACGGTGCTGCGCTGAGGGCTGGGTTGGCTAAGAATTGTGCTCCGGGAGGGCATTGCGGCCTTGACACATGGGCCTGTTCTCGCCAATTCCATGTCAGGAACTTGATCGGTGGCGAGCGCCGTGGAGGCCCTGGAGACGAGGTCGGAGCGCTCGGAGGCCTTGGGTCTAAGCGCCGGCATGGCGTTCGCTCGACGGGCCCTTCGCCCTATCGACGGAAGGCGGGCTAAGCCCGCGACATGATTTTTAGTCCGGAACGTTCAGTTCCAATCGTTCTGCCCTCATGGGCGAGTTTGGTTGGGGAGAGCGAAGTCGACCCAAGCTTAGCGTCCAGCCTTAAGGGGACTGGCGGCCAGCGTTGGGCCTAAGTCATGTTTAATCGTCGATTAACGGGTGACGCCGCTAATCGCTAGAGGTGTTCGTGAGGCCCCCATCCAGGGACTGTCGCGCGGGCGCGTTGAAGCCCGCTTTGTCACAGACCTCGGGGAACGAACCCGAACTGAAGCCTTCGGAGTAGAGAAGAATGGCGACCAAGACCGCTGAAGCAGAAGACCAGGAGCAGCCCCCGGCCGAGACTCCGGACGGTCCCGTGCTCGACATGTCGGATGCCGCAGTCAAGAAGCTGATCAAGACCGCGAAGGCCCGCGGCTTCGTCACTTATGACGAGCTGAACGAGGTGCTCCCCTCCGAGGAGGTGTCTTCCGAGCAGATCGAGGACACCATGGCCATGCTCTCCGACATGGGCATCAACGTCATCGACACCGACGAGGCCGAGGAGACGCCGGAGGAGGGAGCAGCGGAAGCGACGCCGCGCCCGGTGGCCACGGTCACGCCCATCGCCAAGGCTGAGCGCACCACCGAGCCGATCGAGCGCACCGACGACCCGGTACGCATGTATCTGCGCGAGATGGGCTCCGTCGAGCTTTTGTCGCGCGAGGGCGAGATCGCCATCGCCAAGCGCATCGAGGCCGGCCGCGAGGCCATGATCGCAGGCCTGTGCGAAAGCCCGCTCACCTTCCAGGCCATCATCATCTGGCGCGACGAGCTGAACGAAGGCAAGATTCTGCTCCGCGACATCATCGATCTCGAAGCCACCTATCAGGGCCCCGACGCCAAGCCCGCCCCTTCGCAACCTTTGCCGGAAGGCGTCAATGGCGAGGCGCATGTGGCGCATGGCGGCAACGGCCAGGCCGCCCCGGCCCCCGCGCAGGAGGCAGCCCGCGACGACGAGGACGGCGAGCGCGTCGCGCAAGAGGAATTCGACGACGAGGAGGACGATCTCGAGAACTCGCTTTCGCTCGCCGCCATGGAGGCCGAGCTCAAGCCCAAGGTGCTGGAGACCTTCGACCTCGTCGCCACCAACTACAAGAAGCTGCGCAAGCTGCAGGACCAGCTCGTCGAGCGCGCGCTGAAGAACGACGTGCTCTCCACCGGCCAGGAGAAGCGCTACAAGGTGCTGAAGGACGAGATCGTCGCCGAGATCAAGAGCCTGTCGCTCAATGCGAACCGCATCGAGAGCCTGGTCGAGACCCTTTATGACATCAACAAGAAGCTGCTCGGCTATGAGGGGCGCCTGCTTCGCCTCGCCGAGAGCTACGGCGTCAAGCGCGAGGACTTCCTCGCCGAATATCAGTCGAACGAGCTCGACCCCAATTGGCTCCGCCGCGTCGGCCGGCTGAAGAAGCGCGGCTGGGCCGACTGCATCCGCGACGAGCGCGGTATGGTCAAGGAGATCCGCGGCGAGATCCACAGTCTTGCCGCCGAGACGGGCCTGCAGATCTCCGAGTTCCGCCGCATCGTGCACATCGTGCAGAAGGGCGAGCGCGAGGCGCGCCAAGCCAAGAAGGAGATGGTGGAGGCGAATTTGCGCCTGGTCATTTCCATCGCCAAGAAATACACCAACCGCGGCCTGCAATTCCTTGATTTGATTCAGGAAGGCAATATCGGCCTGATGAAGGCGGTGGACAAATTCGAGTACCGCCGCGGCTATAAATTCTCGACCTACGCCACCTGGTGGATCAGGCAGGCGATCACCCGCTCGATTGCGGATCAAGCAAGAACCATCCGCATCCCCGTGCATATGATCGAAACCATCAACAAGATCGTGCGCACGAGCCGCCAGATGCTGCATGAGATCGGCAGAGAGCCCACGCCGGAAGAGCTCGCCGAGAAGCTCGCCATGCCGCTCGAGAAGGTGCGGAAAGTCCTGAAGATCGCCAAGGAGCCGATCTCGCTCGAGACCCCGATCGGCGACGAGGAGGATAGCTATCTCGGCGATTTCATCGAGGACAAGAATGCGGTGTTGCCGATCGACGCCGCGATCCAGTCGAATTTGCGCGAGACCACCACGCGCGTGCTGGCCTCATTGACGCCGCGCGAGGAGCGCGTATTGCGCATGCGCTTCGGCATCGGGATGAACACCGATCACACGCTGGAAGAGGTCGGCCAGCAGTTCTCGGTAACCCGCGAGCGCATCCGTCAGATCGAGGCCAAGGCGCTGCGCAAGCTGAAGCATCCAAGCCGATCGAGAAAACTCAGGAGTTTTCTCGACAACTAGCTCCTCGTCCCGAAGGCGCGCCGGCTCTGGGGCGAGCAATTGGCGTGAGGCCTGGAACTCATCCACTAACAGTCCCTGGGTTTGACCATAACTCACAAGGTTCAAAATGGCTTTCCCGGCGCTGAGGCCAGCCTCGTGATGTTGTCGGTGGTCTTCATCGATAATCCTGCCACTTCTGCTCTAAAGGCTCCTTATCGGACCCCTTCTGTGGCCGAGGCACAGTTCCACTCGTCGGTCTGTCATCGGCGGCATTTCCTCGTTTGGGCGACGCACTGAACATCCTGGATCATCTCTCCACGTATCTCTACCAAGATGGTTTTTGCCGCTGGTTCGCGCCCTAACGATGTTGGCGCCCGGAAGGACAGCATCGAGCGTGAACCAAAATTCCGGCAGGGTTCAGGCGAATCAGGGAGACCCTACCATCGTTCGCTTCTTAGACTTTATCCCCACCCGCCGAACCTCCCTTACACTCCGTATCACCTCGTCCGCCGAGGGGCGCTGTCGCGAGGCGTCGCAACAAGCGGGACGAACCAGCGCTTCGCGCTGAGGACTTCTTGGTCCTCCACGCGAAGTGTCCGGTGGCGGCATCGGGCAATTCCTGATGTCCGCCGGTGCGGCGCCTGCGGGCCGGCTTGACGCTGAAGTCCGCACTCGGGCGACGCCGGGGCTTCCCCCGGGACCACTAGGGGTTGCTGCCAGGAGCTGGCTGACGACCTGTTGCGGAGCTCTAGGCTTCAAGCCGAAGGCTTTGACCGAAGGCAGCTTCGCTGCTTCGCTCCGACCTCAGGCGAAAGCGGGGCCCGGTGGCTGTCAAATCGCCGCTCATGGCGCGCCGAGAGGCGCCCGCGCGGTCCTTAAAGACCCGCGAGCCACATGGATTTGCGCTTTTCGGCGCGCCATGCCGCTCGTCATGACTCGCGGGCGCTGCCCGGCGAGATTTCGACGTGCCCCTATTCCACGACATGGGCCTCGCGCTCAAGGAGCGAACACGCGAGCGTGGAAGCGGTAGCGCAAACAAAGGAGCCCGCATGCTTATGATCCTACCCTCGACCGGCTTGACCGGGGTTGCCTCGACAACGGTACGGGCTCGACCTAAGCTTCGCGTATGACCGACCCCGCGCAAGACAACCCCGGCGTGATCGTCTTCCCGCCGGTCATTCTGCTCGCGACCCTCGCCGCCGGGATCATCCTCGATCACTTCCTGCCGCTCAATCTTCTCGCGCGCATGCCGTGGGTTCCACGCCTCGTGGCCGGCGCGATCCTGTTTGTCCTCGGCGCGTCAGCGCCGATCATGGTACGCCGCGTCTTTGTCAGCGCCGGCACCAATATCAGGCCGGACATGCCGACGACTGCGCTCGTCACCTCCGGCCTCTTCGCCCATGCGCGGAACCCGGTCTATGTCGGGGGCGCCATCGCGCTGGTCGGCGTGGCGCTCATGCTCGACTCGGACTGGACCGCGGTGCTGCTGGTGCCGGCGCTCCTGCTCCTGCATTACGGCGTGGTGTTGCGCGAGGAGCACTATCTGGAGCGTAAGTTCGGCGCGACCTATCTCGCCTATAAGGCAGAAGTCCCGCGTTACGGCTGGAAGTTTTGACGCCCCTCGATCGTCATCCGCCTTGCCAGTCCCTCAACTTTTGCAAGAGCCACAGCCATATTTTCGCGCGAAGCTTGCATTATGTTTAGGCAGGGCCTATAGTTTGACCACTGGCACGCCGGACCCAGGCGCTGACGGTGAAGACTACCGTGCCAACTCTGTGCACGCCCCCTTTTCCGAACATCTCAGCACGCCGAGCAGCCCTTCCCGCTCGAGGCCCGCGGCTTCCCAGCCCGCGAACAATCGCCTGCGATGTTAACCTCAAGAGGTACTTTCATGACCGCCACCTATACCCCCCAAGCTGCCGCCGACCAGGCCCGCACCGCCTATCGCAAAATGACGGCTCAACTCGGTAACCTCGGTCTCGACACCGCCATTCCGGAGGGCGTCCGCACAATGGCCGAGAAGACCGTGGCTCAGGCCCGCGAGACCTATGACCGCTCCGCCGATGCTTTCGAAGCGTCGGTGACGACGTTTGAGAGATCTTTCGATGCCGCCGGCCAAGGCGCCGTAGCCTTCAACCGCAAAATCATCGACATCGCCCAGCGGAACCTGAATTCCGCCTTCGATTTGGCAAAGAGCTTGGCCGGCGCCAAGAAGCTCGCCGACATCGTGGAATTGCAGGCGGCCTATTGGCGCAAGCAATTCGACGCGCTGACCACCCAAGCCGAGGAAGTCCGCGCGCTTTCGACCAAGGTGACGGCCGACGCGGCCGCGCCGATCAAGGCGCAGCTTGAGCGCGGTGTGGATCAGCTCGGGAAGGCGCACTGACCGGCTAAGCGCTCCTGACACAGGCGCCGACCCGCAAGCTCGAAGCAGGCCTCGGTCGATGACGACACGGACCACCAGCAAGACCGTCGCGTTCCATCGACCCTTCTGGCTGAAGGGGGTCGATCGATGGCTGCCGGCTGCGGACTATCGGGTGACGACAGACGAAGAGCTTATCGAGGGTCTGTCCTTTCCGGCCTACCATCGGGTTTCGACGGTCATCTTCGTGCCGGCGGAGTTTGGCTCTTCCGTCGAGATGGTGACCATTGATCCTTTGGACCTTCAGGCCGCGCAAGACCTGGATGCCGCAACGCCCAATGCGCGAGGCGGCGGTGCAGATCGAGTCGCGCGCTAAATCGAAGGCCTTGGGAAAAATTCACTGGCCCTTCTTCGGAAACCCGCTCGGGCCGAGCTTTCCGCGCTGCTCGGTTAACGCCAAAGGCGAAGCCGCCGGCGTCTTCTTCTTCTTTGTCCTGTTTCGGCTTCTTCTTCTCGCGATTGCTTTTCTGCTGGCCTTTCGCCAATTCGTCCTCCTATTTGCTTTCTGGATCTATCAAAGTTAAGCGGGGGCCACCGCACGACACGGTCGCTTATCGACATGGCTTACCACGTCTGCGGGCCGGCAGCACACAAGCCTGAAGGTTCGCAGTCAAACTCCGCCGCTCAGTTTATCCCCGTGACTCAAAAAAAGAGAGCCGCCCGAGGGCGGCTCATTCTTGGGGGCGCTGGGGCTAGCCCGTCCGGCACCCATGGCGCATCGCTTTCGCCAAGTGAGTGTTTGTCATGGAAAAAAACAACCGAGGCCGCCGTGAAGCAGCCCCGGGGGATGTTATTTAGGAGCCAGTGCCGATGTGACGGCCCTTCAGCAAGGCTTCCACCTCACGCTTGGCCTGAGCCTGGTCCAAACCATACTTGGCCACGACCTGGGTCACGAGATCGTCGTTGCTCTTGAACGCCGACGCATCATGTTCGGAAAACTTGCTCCACTTTGCGCAGATTTCCTTGAGCATAGCCTGTCTGTTTTCGTTGGTATTTTGCGGCTTTGCAGCGGTGGCGGTTACGGTTGAATTTTTCATTATAGGTTCTCCTAAACTGAGGAAATATCATTTGAACGATCATCATTCAAACGACCAACATCACCTAAGATATGTGCATCACAAAAACAAGTGTGTCAAAAATACTACTATCACAAAAATTTAGCATAGCTATGCGTGACGTAATTGTAGCACATCTATCAGGATTATAGATGTAAAATAAGGCGATCACGAGTTATGAATTATGTAGGTTATCATGATCTGTAATTCATTAAGCGCATTGTATCATATAATAATCTATGGATATGCACTCACAATACGTAGTTAGGCGGCGGTAAATCTTATGTCTCGCTGGTTCCGACACAATTTCGCGAGGCGCGCCGGCGCGCTCGCCACCGGCCGCCTCCATTGGCCGTGGACTGGACTCGGCGGTTGCCGATGGATGTGGTGTGACCGTGAGCGGACATGCTGGGGCAAAAGGCCGAAGCGAGAGCGGGCAGTTCAGGAATTGACGGCGGCAGCGTCAGGAGATCGCGGAGCTTCTGCCTCCGTCACCTCGTCCGTAACCACCTTGAAACCCGCGAGATCGTGGGGACCATAGGAGGTGGTGATCGCAACGTCGGTCGCGTCCCGCCCGCGCGCGATGAGGATGCGGCCGATGCGCGGCTCATTGTGGCGGGCGTCGAACGTATACCAGCGGTCGCCGATATAGGCCTCGAACCAGGCGCTGAAGTCCATCGGCGCGGGGTCTGGCGGGACGCCGATGTCACCGAGATAGCCGGTGCAATAGCGCGCCGGTATGTTCATGCAGCGGCACAGCGTCACGGCGAGATGGGCGAAGTCGCGGCACACGCCCCGCCTCTCGGTAAACGTGTCGAACGCCGTCCTGGTTGGGTTCGCATGCGGGTATCCGAAGGTGATGTGACCATGCACGAAATCGCAGATCGCCTGGACCAGCGGCCAACCTTTCGGGATCGTCCCGAAGGTCGACCAGGCGAACTCCGACAGCCGGTCGGTTTCGCAGTAGCGGCTGCCGAGAAGATAGACCAGCGTCTCGACCGGCAGCGTTTCCAGCGAGCGCTGCGTGGCCTCCGGGGCGACCGCGTCCGTTTCGCCGCTGTCTTCGACAAGGAAATCGGCGGAAATCGTCAGTCGGCCGGCCGGCGCACGGATCACATGACAAATATTGCCAAACCCATCGCAATATTCCTTGGTCGGGACGAGGGGATTGAGCAGCATCAGATCCGGTGAGATGAGATCGTGCCGTCGCGTCGGATGGACGCTCAAGGTGAGGATCATTGGCGTCGGCTGCAGGCAATCGTAGGAGATTTCGTACCCCGCATGAATCTTCATCGCCATCCTCGCCGGCCCCTCAAGGAGACCTTGCCGAAACATTGCCAGGATTGAGGGAACGACAAAGTTCCGCCCCGCTCAAGCCCAGAGATGCCGCGACCAATTAGACCGGACGGCCGGGCGGCCGGGCGCCGCCGATCCAGGGCGGCCAAAACCCAGCATTGGACGGGGGAACCTTGCGCTTTTGGCGGAAACATTGGTGCGCCGTCTGTCGGTTGTGTTGCAATCCGTCCCGTGCTTTCTTTCGCTTCCCACCGTAGATGAGGTCAAGCGCATGCCGACTTCGACCGCGCGCCAGGCCATCGGCGAGCGCGCCCCGTCCGAACTGTTCGAGCACGTCACCTGCCCCTTTTGCGGGCTGCTTTGCGACGATCTGGAGGTAGAGCGGAACGGACAGACCGTCAAACTTCTGAAGAATGGCTGTCCGCGCGCGGAAGCTGGCTTCGAGCGTCGGCTGCCGCCGAGCAGCCCGATGGTGGGCGCCAAGGAGGTTGAACTGTCCAAGGCCGTCGGCGAAGCGGCCGCGCTGATCCGGAAAGCCGCGCTTCCCCTATATGGCGGTCTCGCCACCGACGTGGCCGGCATGCGTGCGGCGATGGCCCTTGCCGAGCGCTCAGGCGGCATCGTCGATCATGTCTTGAGCGACGCGCAATACACCAATTTCAGGGTGCTGCAGACGGGCGGCTGGATCACCTCCACGCTCACCGAGACGCGCAACCGCGCCGATCTGATCGTCATTGTGGGCAGCGACGTGCACAAGCTCCACCCGCGCTTCTTCGAGCGCATCGTTTGCCCCCCCGACTCCATGTTTGATACGGCGTCGGCCGCCAAGCGCGTGGTCGTGTTTCTCGGCAAGGGGCTGGACAGCTCCGCCGCAATCGGCCCGCGCATCGGCGAGGTCGTCACCATCCCTTGCGCGCTCGAGGATGTCGGCGAGGTCTTGAGCGTGCTCCGGGCTCGGCTGCATGGCTCTCCAGTTCCGCCGCTCGATCATCTCGCGGGCCTCAGTCTCGCTGACATCGACGTGCTGGTCGAACGGCTGCGGACGGCCAAGTACGGCGTCATGGTCTGGGGGCCGCCGAGCAAGGACTTCCCGCGCGGCGAGCTCATGCTCCAGCAAATGACCGAGCTCGTGAAGGATCTCAACAAGACGACGCGCGTCGCCGGCCTGCCGCTCGGCGGCAATGAGGGCGCGGTGACGGCGGGCGCGGTCTCGACCTGGCAGAGTGGCTTTCCCTTGCGCATGAGCTATGCGAGCGGGGCTCCGGACTACGACCCCTACCGCTACGCGATCAGCCGGATGCTCGGCGACGGCGAGGGCGACGTGCTCGTCTGGATCGCCTCCATCACGCCGAATGTGACGCCGCCCAAGACCGACATCCCGACCATCGTACTCGGCACGCCGGGCCTGAAGCTCGCGGAAACCCCCGCGGTGTTCATCCCCGTCGGCACCCCGGGCGTGGATCACGCCGGGCGCCTTGTCCGCTGCGACAGCGTCGTGTCCTTGCCGCTTACCGATCTCGGCCGGGCGCCGCTGCCCCGCACCGCCGACGTGCTCGCCGCGATCGAAGCGGCCCTCTAAGCCTGGAGTTCTCCAAGATATGCTCATCAAGCTTTCCGGCGGCAAAATCTACGACCCCGCCAACCAGGTGAGCGGCAAAATCCGCGACATCTATGTTGAGGACGGGAAGATCGTTGCGGGGCCGCCCGCGGCCCGCATCGACGCGACCTACGACCTCAAGGGCCGCATCGTCATGACCGGCGCCATCGACCCCCACACCCATATCGGTGGCGGCAAGATAACCATCGCCCGCATGCTGCTGCCCGAGGATCATCTCAGGGACGAGGTCGCGCGCACGGCCCTCACGCGCGCCGGCACCGGCCACGCCGTGCCCTCGACTATGATCACCGGCTATCGCTACGCCGAGATGGGCTACACCGCCTGCTTCGAGCCGGCCATGCTCGCCGCCAACGCTCGCCAGGCGCATATGGAGATGGGCGACACGCCCATGGTCGACAAAGGCGCCTTCGTCATGCTCGGCAATGACGATTTCTTCCTGCGCCAGCTCGCGCAAAAGCAGGACTTCGAAAGGATCAAGGACTACGTCGCCTGGACCATGCACGCGGCGCAAGCCATCGCCGTAAAGGTCGTCAATCCGGGCGGCATCAGCGCCTTCAAATTCAACCAGCGCAAGCTCGATCTCGACGAGCTGCACTCCTATTACGGCGTCTCACCGCGCCAGATCATCCTCACCCTCGCGCGCTCGCTGCAAGAACTCGGCGTCACCCATCCGCTGCACATCCATGGTTGCAATCTCGGCGTCCCCGGCAATGTGGAGACGACGCTCGACACCATCCGCGCCTCGGAAGGGCTGCCGCTGCATCTCACCCACACCCAGTTCCTGAGCTACGGCACCGAAGGCGACCGCAAATTCTCCTCAGGCGCCCCCCGCGTCGCCGAGCTCGTCAACCAGACCCCCAACATCTCCATCGATGTGGGCCAGGTCATGTTCGGCCAGACTTGCACGGCGTCGGGCGACAGCATGCGCCAATACGCCATCTCAAGGAGCGCCCACCCCAAGAAATGGGTGGTCATGGACATCGAATGCGATGCGGGCTGCGGCGTGGTGCCAATGCGCTATCGCGACAAGAGCTACGTTAACGCCCTGCAATGGGCGATCGGGCTCGAGACGTTTCTCCTGGTCGAGGATCCCTGGCGCATCTTCCTTACCACGGACCACCCAAACGGCGCGCCGTTCTACACCTACCCACATCTGATCCGGCTGTTGATGGATCGGGGCTTCCGCAACGACATGCTGCAAAAGATCAATCGGGATGCGGCGGCGATGAGCATCCTCGGCTCGCTCACCCGCGAATATACGCTGGACGAGATCGCGATTCTGACGCGCGCCGGCCCCGCGCGGAGTCTCGGCTTGAAGGACCGCGGGCATTTGGGGCCGGGCGCCAACGCCGATATCACCGTCTATCGGGACAATGCTGACCGGGAGGCGATGTTCGCGACGCCTGAGCTCGTCTTCAAGAATGGCGAGCTGATCGTCCGCGACGGCAAGGTGGTCAAGGTCACGCAAGGCGCGACCCATGTGGCGCGGCCGAGCTTTGACCGCGCCATCGAGACGCCGCTGAAGGATTATTTCTCGCGCTATCACACGGTGCAGATGGAGAATTTCAAGCTCTCTGATGCGGAGATCGTAGAAGGCGATCGCGGCAGCATCGTCGTCCAACCGACCCGCGCGCGCGTGGCTTAGCGGCGGCGGCAGCCGCTTCGCATCGTCCGCCAGATGAAGGCGAAGGCGCTGCGGGAACTGAATCCGCGCGGTTCCAGGTTGAATGTTGGTCGCACCAGAGCCAGCGATATCAATGCCCAGGTGACAGGGGGGCCGGAAGGGTGAGAAGCGGACAGGTGGGCCAAGCGGCGGCGATATCGGCCCTGAAAACGATAACTCGCGGAAGACCTTTACCCAGTTTAGGATGGGCGATTGTAAGGGCTAACATCTGGGCGTATCCGGGTTGCCCTGGCATTCTTACCATGTAGTCGAAAGTACGAAGCTGGCGTTCGCCAAACATAATCATAGGCCTATAAGGAATTCCACGCCATTCCCTAGGGCGTCGCATTGGGCCCTAATCAGCCCAAGAGGCAGCCGAAGGTTTGTTCACGCCGGGTCTACGTTGCACAAAAGTAGCGCGTGCTTGGGGGAGCTCTCAGGATACGTGCCCCGGCAGCCGAAGCATGGCCCGCACAAGCGGGGAAGAGGGTGGAAGCGATGCCGCGCGCGGGGCGCCGTAAGGCTGCCCTTAATCTGCAGACGGACGCGGCCATTCGGCGCTCCGCGCTTCCCTCGCACCCTCGTGGGCTCCGCCTGGCGAGGCGCTCTAGCGCGCTCAAGTAGCGCGAACCCACGAGTGGGAAAGCGCGTAGCGCATCTTTATAGCGGCGCGGAGCCGGGCGGCTGCGTGGGATAGGTTGGGCCGGGATGCAGGATGCTGATCGTCGCATAGGCGCCGATGAAAGACCCCGCCGCCGCGAACAGCACATAGACCCAGTGATTGGTGTAGCTGATGACCGCGAAGGACGAGAGCAGATACCAGATGCTGCTCCAGCTCGCCGCCGGCAGGCGCTTCCGCTTCACCACCGCATTAGTGAACATGACATAGACGGCGTCGGTGCAGGCCGTGGCGGCCATGACGGCGGCGGCGATCAGCGGGTCGAAGGGAAGGGCTGGCATGGGTCTCTATCCTTGAGCGTGGCGGGGTGGCGGCTTGGCTTGGCGGCAAGACTACACCACAGCGGCGCGCGGTTTTCACCTGACGCGCAGGCGTGCTGCATTGCAACAAGGGCGGCCTTGCTCTATATCCCGCGAGGGTGGACGAAGAGATGCGTCCTAGGCTTCGAGGCCAGGCTTTAAGGCAAGACGATCATGCTGTTGACCATGCTGAAGGCGAAGCTTCACCAGGCTACGGTGACCGGGGCCGATGTCGACTATGAGGGCTCGATCGCCATCGATCGGGATCTGCTCGATGCCTCCGGCGTGCTCCCGCATGAGCAGGTCGACGTGCTCAACATCTCGACCGGCGGGCGCTTCACCACCTATGCCATCGAGGCGCCACGGGGCTCGCGCGAGGTCGCGGTGAATGGCGCGGCGGCCCGGCTCGTGCAGACGGGCGACAGGGTGATCATCGTCGCTTACTGCCAGCTGCCGGCGGAGGAGGCGCGGAATTACCGTCCGTCTGTGGTGGTGCTGGGCGAGGGCAACGCCATCGAGCGCATGGCCTGAGGGCCGTAGCGAAGCTACCGGAAGAACTCTGCCATATTGCGCACCTGGAAATCATCGGTGGTCGTTCCGGCCCGAGCATGCCGACTTTGCCGGAGCAGCGTCTCGATGTCGCTTTGAGCGTCATTCATCTCCTCGGCCGAGGCCACCCCGACCATGTGCGACGAAAGACTATCGGGCACCGTCTGTTCGGCGCCGAACAGCTGGCGCCGCGCTGTGGTGACGGGCACGACTGCGGTGTCGTCCTGATCAGTGCCGAAAGTCAGACTGACCCTTCGGGGACAACAATCCAATCACCACGAAGGGCACGTTCATGACGCGGATCTGCTGGCCGATGACAGTCCCATCGCCGAACAGTTCCCGCGCCGTCGTGGCTCCGAGAATGATCACCTTGGCGCCGGACCGGAGCTCGGCCTCGCTGAAATTACGGCCTTCCGTGAGCGGCCAGTCGCGCACCTCGAGATAATCCTCGGTCACGCCATCCACCGAGGTCGCGGGCGAGGACCTGGTCCTGCTTGACCTTGGTGCTGTAATCGACATTGATCGCGGCGATATTGCCCGAGAGCTGCGATCCGATATCGACGGTGACGAGCGCGCGGACTGTGCCCGAGGTCGAGACAACACGGCGCACATCGTCACGCTTGATCGTGGCCGTTTCCATGTCGAGCTTTCCCGGCTGTTGCTGCCGCCAAAAAGTAATAGGCACCGCCACCCGCCGCGGCAGCCACAGCCAGAATGAGCAGCCAACGATTTGCCATGGATCTCCTCGGTCCTTGCGATAGCACGAAGACCGCCTAGGAAAGCGTTACAAAAAGCAATCCTGAGGTAAGCGGAAGCGGCTAGAGGCCGAAGGGATAGGTCTCGTCGGGGCCATGGGCGTGCACGGGGCGCGCCGCCACGGCCTCGGTCTCCTCGAACCAGATCCAGGCGTCGAATTGGCGTGAGAGCTCGGCCTGGAAATAGTGGGACAGAAGCTCGCTCTCGGGCCGGTAGATGACGCCGATGGCACGCTCAAGCAGAGGCTCTGCCAGCGCGTCGCGGATCGCCTCGTTTTGTCCCGGGCCGGTCTCGAGCATGAAGGCCGCGATGCCGGTGTCGCGGGAGCGGCCTTCATAGGAATTGTCGCGGGCACGGCGCACGCGCTTGATTTCCATGAGCCCATCCCAGTCAGAAGCTGCGGCAACGGTGCCGCGGTCGGTGCCGAAGCCGATCAAGGCGGCATCGTCGCCGAAACGCTGACGCGCGAGTTGTCCGATATTGTGCTCGCCCCTGACCTGGCCCATCTCGGTGAAGGCGGCATTGCCAATATGCGAGTTGTGGGCCCAGACCACGGCCTTAGCGTCCGGCCCGCGATGGGCGAGCAGGCGCTCCAGCGTGTCGAACATGTGCTGGTCGCGCAAGTTCCAGGACACCGCGTCGCCGTAATAGATGGCCCGGTAATATTGCTCGGCGCCGGCGACGATGCGCGCGTTCTGCTCGGCGGCGAAGAATTCCTCGCCATCCTTGGTGAGGTAGTCGAGCCGCTTGTGCAGGAGATCGGTCAGCGCGTTGGCGACGGGCCGCTCGCACAGCGCATAGCCCCGGCTCAGCGCCATGCGGCCATAGCGTGCTGGTTCCGCCCGCCAGGGAGCAAGGCACCCATAGCGCTCGCGCGCGACCCGGGCTGCTTCCGGATCGACCTTGTCGAGATAATGCAGCACCGCCTCGATCGAGGCGCCGAGGCTGTAGATGTCGAGCCCGTAGAAGCCGGCCTTTCGGTCAGGGCCGCCGATCGTGGCGTTGATATCTTTCAGCCGGTTCAGGAACTCGGCAACCTGGCCATTCCGCCACATCCAGGTCGGAAAGCGCGTGAAGGCGGCCTTCGGCGCCTTGGGCCGGGGCAGGTCGCGGACGAAGGCGTCATACACCGCCGCATCCGGCCAGTCGGCCTCGACCGCAACGATGTTGAAGCCGTGACGGTCGACCAGCATCTCGGTGATCCGCGCGCGGGCCTGATAGAACTCGGCCGTGCCGTGGGTTGCCTCGCCGAGCAGGATCACGCGGCGGTCGGCGAAGCGCTCGACGAGCTCCGAGAGCTGGTGCAGGTCCCCGAAGGGCTCCGCGGCTTCGGCCATCAGCCGGCTGACGCTGTTCTGGATCGTCCGCGCGCGCTTTTGCGGCAAGAGCAGCCCGGCGGCGAAGCCTGACGGCCCCGCATCGACTTGCGCTTTCTTGGCTCCTTCGGGCTCGGCCCAGCCTTCCTCCCCGATCAAGGGAACGAAGGCCACGGCGCCGAAATCTTCCTCCTCGAAGCTGTTTTCGTCAGTGCGGATGACGCGCATGAGCGTCTGATAGCCGTGCTGGCCGACGGGGATGATCAGCCGGCCATGGGGCGCGAGCTGGCGCTTCAGCGCTTCCGGCACCTGCGGGCCTCCGGCTGAGACGATGATGGCTTGGAATGGAGCGTCCTCCGGCAAGCCCTTGGTCCCATCGGCGCAGATGATCTCGACATTGGCGTAGCCGAGCCGCTTCAGCCGCGCGCGCGCGAGGCCTGTGAGCTGCTCATGGCGCTCGATGGCGTAGACCTTGCCGGCCATCCGGCTCATCACCGCCGAGGCATAGCCCGAGCCCGCGCCGACCTCGAGCACCTTGTCGCCCGGCTTGATCTCGGCAAGCTCGATCATGCGGGCGACGATATAGGGCTGCGAGATGGTCTGGCCTGCCTCGATCGGCAGCGCCGAATCCTCATAGGCGAATTCTTGCAAGGGCTCGGCGACGAAGGTCTCGCGTGGCACCTCGCCCATGGCGGCTAGGAGAAGAGGATCGGAGACGCCGCGGGCCCGGAGATGCCGCGCGACCATGACCGCCCTGTCCTGGGCGTAAGCGGTGTCGAGAACCTCGGCGCGTTGTGTTGGCATGGCTCTAAAACTAACGGGTTCCCGGTTGGTTGGGCCTTGATTTGGATCATAATAGGCTGCCGAAGTCTGGCTTGCGAGACGTTGCGCGTTTCTGGGCGGCCGCAGATGCCTCGCGCCATCAAGCTCTTTGCTATTCCAGCTCGAAGCTGACGTGAAGCCGCACCTCGACCGTTGCCGTGCCGGCTTCGATAGGGACGGCCTTTGCCGCCATCTCCATCGGCGCCGGGGAGGCGTAGCGGGCCACGATCATCCCCTCGTCCTCGCTGATGCTCAGAACCTTACCGAGCTTGCCCCCCGCCGCTTCCGCATAAAGCTTCGCATTGGCCATTGCCTGGCTCATGGCAAGCTTCCGCGCCTCGTCCTTGAGCGCCTCGGGCTCCGATACGCCGAGCTCGATGGCGCCCACACCGTTGGCCCCGAGCGTCACCACCTTGTCGAGGATTTGGCCAAGCTTGCCGATGTCATGCAGGGTCAAGCGAACCGAATTGGTCACCTGGTAGCCAATGATCGTCGACGACCGCCCCTCCTTCCTCTCCTCGTAAAGGGGTTGCACCGAGAAATTCGTGGTCTGAATGTCTTTTGCGTCGAGGCCTTCGCCTTTGAGCGCATCGATCACTTGCTCCATGGCGGCGCTGTTCTTGGCGAGCGCATCCTTGGCAGTCGGCGCTTGGCTCGTCACCCCCGTCGAGATGTCGACCTTGTCGGGTGGCGCCTTGATCGCGCCGGTCGCGGCGAGCGAGATGGTGCGCTTCGGCGCATCGTCCGCCCGCGCCGCGCAGGGTCCAGCCATGGCCGCCGAAACCAGAAGCAGCAGGGCGAGGGAGCGAGTCTTGTACGTGCGAATCATGGGATTCCTTTGAGGGTTGGCCAGCCCACCAGCAGCATCGCTCGGGCGGGGCGGTCATGCAATCTGTCTTCCAGTGCCGGTTCGCCGGGGCCGGGAATCCTGCTATGACGCGGAATTGCGTGAGAGCGAATAGGGGCCCGTAGCTCAACTGGTTAGAGCCGGCGGCTCATAACCGTCTGGTTGGAGGTTCGAGCCCTCCCGGGCCCACCATTAAATCAAGGACTTAGCTGAGATGCGGTGATCAGAGCGCCAGCTGGGACTACGCTGGGGCTCTGGCCTGCAGGCGTTCGAATCGAAGCCCGGCGCCCGCTCCCACTGTGGAGCGAACCGTCAGCGGGGGAGGCGATCGAACTGGCGGAGCCTGCAAGTTGGCCCGCGCGAGCACGCCGAACCTCATTAGTCTGAAACCTGAGCAAGAGCGGACATTCCCGACGGCCATGCTGACGTCGCAGAATGACCCAAAGCGGACATTAGCGTGCCTTGCCGAGATGCCGCCGGACTCTCCGGCGAGATCGCCAAAACGGCCGTCATAGAACAGCTTAAGCTCGGCGCTGCCGGTTCGGCCCAGCCGTCGCGCACGACACGGGCAGCTCAGCCCATGCAGGATAAGACGCGCCCGTTCTGGGTCCTTCAGTCGCAGGCCGAGCCCTCCCTCACAGGAAGCCCAACGGGCGGAGCGACGATGATCTTGGCCTGCTCCATGGTCAGCCGGTCCTCGCAAGCCGCGAGCTCCTCTCCGGTGCCGGATACATACAGATCCACGTGGGGCTTGTTGTGACGCCAGTCCTCGGAGCACTCCACGCAGGTGTCCTCCATGACGTAGTAGCGCCTCAGCGCCGGCACATAAACCTTGGTGCCAGGTGGTAGGAATCCGGTGTCAGCGGCGAGCGTGCCGGGTCGGTCATAGGTGCCTTCGTCCTCGGTCGCCGAGGCATGGACGACGGCGTGGGAAATGATGTCGGTGCCAAGGTGGGTCGGATTGCCGTCGTCATTGTCATCGAAACCATAGAATGTCACATAGGTCGAGAACACTTGCGGGCGCGAAGGGCTGGTGAAGCCCCCCAGCGTCGCCGATGCCACGAGTCCCATCAGGGCAAGCCTGCCCACGCTTAGGTGCTGCATGCCGGATGTCCTGTCTGTTGGGTGCTGTCGCCGGCGCCACCCAGGGGAGAAGGTCGCGCGTCTTTTTGGAAAAAGTAGCGCTAAAACAAGGCATTGCTCGGGCCGCGCTGTGACCGAACGAAGCATCTATCCTGATTGCTTGGACGAGGGTTGCGGGCGAGGATGGCTTGCTTGATTCAGCGGATGGGATCGATGCGGGCTAGATACCTCATCGGATGGACTGCAATGACGCTTCTACTGTGCGGCGCTGCCGTGCCCGCGCTTGCCGGCGGCGTCGTGGAGGAGCTCAAGCTCGGCATCCTCGACCATGACGTGCCAGACCTCTGGAGCGGCTTTCGCGCCGAGCCTGACTCTGTCGATATCAATATCGAAGCCCTGCTCCCCCCCGTCCGCGCCTTTTCTGGGGGGCACGGTCCGGCCAGCACTAGGGGGCACGATCAACACAGTCGGTGCGACGAGCCATGCCTATATCGACGCTCGTTGGCAATACGAGATGCCGAGCGGCGTTTTCTTTGGGCTTGGCATCGGAGGCGCCGTGGGCAGCTGCAGTTGGAGGACCCGGATTTAAAGGCGCTCGGCTCGCGCGTGCTGTTCCACATCCCCATTGAGATTGGCTATCGCTTCGGTGCGCATAGCAGCCTGTCGGCCTATTTCGAGCACACACCGAACGCCTTCATCGTAGAGCCAAATGAAGGCCTCGACAGGCTCGGCATTCGCTACGGTTATCGGTTTTGACGCAGCTGACGCTTTCACTCTGCGGGAGATGCGCGCAAGGGCGGCCGTCGGATCGCTCGCCGGGTGTCATCAATCCACCGATGTCTGCTGATGGCACTTATCGGACTTGGCGCGGCCTCTGACTTGAGTCCGCAAAGTGCTCCAAAGCGGACATTGACCAACTATTGCTTCTCCTCGTCACCAGGCCTCGCCGCTTCGGGGGGTCAATCTTGGGAGCGGCTTGCCTATCGAGCGCAGGTCTGTGCAAAATATCGCGAAACGGATAAAAACCCTGATGGGCAGCATTTGGCGGCACTTGGGGTGGGCAATGCTGTTCTGGATCGTTTTCGCAATCGTCGCCGCGAACTGTCTGGCATTCGTGTTTTCGCTGCCACCGGGTTGAATCTTTCAACTCGGAATGAATGCCGCGTTTCGGCTCCGGGTAGATCATCGCAGGATTTGACGATCAGCACACGGCCGGTCCACCGTGCCCGCCCATGAGCGACACAGCCACGACCGCGACTGCGTGGTGATCATTTTGGCCGGCGCCATTGCTCGACATCACGTCAGCCCTTCGACGTGGGACGGCGATGGCCTCGATCGGCTCCCCAGGTTAGTGCACTGAGCAGTTCCGACGGACGCAGTATCCTGAGCGAGAGGCGCGCCAGCAGCCATTCCTTATGGCGGACGATGCCGCCGTCGCGCGTGAGAAATACGTCACAGTTGTTGGAGGCAGCCTGCGTCAGGTGTTCCGCATCTGGCCGGTCAAAGCCATATTGCACCAGTTCTTCGCGCAGCGCATCGTCTTGAACATCCGAAATTAGAGGATGCGTAATACCGCCAAACCGGTCCCACTGATTATTAAAACCCAGAACCTTCTCGTCGAGGGCTATCTGATCCAACATCTCATAGTCGGCGCGCAGCTTAGCCATGAGGTCGGGGTCAGAGGTTTTCTCTAATTCTCGGAGGGCGACGCGTGAACGCACCATTTTTATCGACCCGGCAACTCTCAAGGCCAGTAACTGCTGGAGTGCCAGCAACTCCTGCCGCGTCTTTGGCTCCTGATGGCGTTTGATATTGTTCAGGAGCGTGTTGGTATCGCAGTAGATAAGGCGGTAGCGTAACGCTGTCCGCTCGACTCTGTTACGCTTAGCCGATCCACTCACCGTCGTTTCCTGCTTTTGCTCACTAGGCGTCCTATGTTCGGGCGCCGAGCAGTGCCGGCAGCTTGGCTATGTTGTTCGCGATGCGGGCGGGCTTCATCCTCGGTGAGCACCTTGGCTTGGTACGCATCCTCCGGGTCCTTGCGCCGGTTTGTCGAATTTCGGTGCTATGGCTTGCTCGTGAGAATTCACCACAAGGAGGACCACCGTATGCGCAAGTTGATCACTACCCTGGCGGCAACAGCGGCGATACTCATTGCCGGCTCCCTCGCCTGGAAAGCCGAGGCGACCACGGTGACTGGAGTTTGCGGTCTATCGACACTAACAAGAAGCTATTCACCTATTGAAAGAGTTGGCTGCATGTGCGGACCCCATGCGACGCATTGAGCACCGTGCGAGGAGCCAAGACGACGCCTAATAGCGGTAATAGCGGCGGCGACACGCCGTGCGGCTCGGCCGAGGTTTGGCTTGTAACTTGCTTGCGCGGCCTTGAGCACAGCCCGCGAACTGAGCTACATGAGAAGGCTGTCGATCTGCTGCCTTGCAGTAGCGAGCGCGAGGGCTTCGCTCTTGGCATCCACAGCAAAGGCATTGTGGGTGAGGGTGGGCAGGTGAAGGCCTATGGGCCTCGCGCTATAGTGCCAATGGTTGCCCTTGCCGAAGACGTCAATGCCATAACCCCGATACGCTGTCTGGACCTCGCGCGCATGACTACCTCACCTTCCAGAGCGGTCAACGTACTGCGCTTCGCAGCCCGCAGGGAACCAAAAGGTGCGCCGGGCCGAAGCCGACGCCCCTTCGCTTTAAGCGAAAGCCGCGACTACCATCGGCCTCTCCGGTAAACGAGCCGGAGAATCACCAGGAGCAGCAGCGCACCCACAGTCGCGCCGATGATGGCGGAGATGATCCCCGCGCCAAGATGGATGCCCAACTGCGGTAGCAACCAGCTTCCGATAAAAGCACCGACGATGCCGATTGCGATGTCGGCGACCAGGCCAAAACCAGTCCCTTGTACAATTTGCCCCGCAAGCCATCCCGCGACCAAACCGACGAACAAAATGATCAAAAGAGTTTCGGCTGACATGGTTTCCCCCCTTATGCGAGCCCCCTGGGCTGCATCCCGAATCTAACTCGGCTTGCGGCTCAGAGCTATGAATATGGGGGCGTCGGCTTCGACGGACGCCCTTATCGCATTTAAATGTTGTGTGGCCAAACTGGCACAGCTTCCGTACCCGGGGGATGTTAGGGTTGTGAGAGAGACTAACAACGGGGGCTGATCAATGCGTGTCTTGCTGGCTTGCGCCATTCTCGTAACGGCGGCGATTGGGCTTGGTGGCTGCTTTCACCACCAGCAGGCGGTCGTCGAGCAGCCGATTTCGCACACGCCGCTGAAATAGCGGCGACCGAACAGGGGCTTGATGGGAGCGGGCTAGGCTACTAGGCTTACGTTTCTCTGCATCGTACCTCTCCTGCAATTGCCAGCCTCGGTCGGGTATCCCTCGGCCGGGGCTTTTGCGTCGAGCAGACGGGCACAGTCAAGCCGGGCCCACTTAGCAGCGTTGAGCACTTTGGCCATGGGCCACCCTCTCAATAATTTGATACCCCGAACGCTTGAGCATGACACCCAGGCGCACTATTTAACGGGCTGGGTGACGTCGATTTATCGCTATTCCCCCCGTCCAGCCGAGACGTGACCCGAGTGCAGCCGGCTTCCCTCCCGCTGCACCGCGCTAATGCGCTTTCTGGCGCCTAACCACGTGAAGCGGTTGGGCGCTTTTTTTTGGCGAATTTATGTGTTCTGCCTTTTGGGATCGCCTGAGATCTGCCACGCTTGCCGCTTTTACTGGCCAAGGAAATCGCGCGAAGACGAGAGGGAAAAACTTAGATCCGAGACGGGGGAGGGTTGGCAAGTGGCCAGGCTCTCCCTTTTTTGGCGAAGGCGCCGGTCGAAGCCGATGCCCTCTTGCCCGCCTAAATGACTTAGTTGGGCAGAGATAATTCGATTCGCGATTATCCACTTGACAAAGGTTATTCTATATCTAGTGACCTACTGTCTAACTATGGATTTGGCCGCTGCGATCCTGCCATTCTCAGGGTCTAGCAGCGCGCGAACTTCTTGAAGAAATTGTTCGCGGTCCATATCAGACAATTTGGCCCACCAATCACCGGCACACCCGTCAAAGAGATCGCGGATTGCGAGAAGACACTGTGCCGCCTTTGTAGGGTTCTCCAACCACAATCTTTCCCGAAGCTGAGGGATGACCCCTCCGGCTTCGATCACCGCGTCTTTTTGTGAAGCTGGGTGATCGTGGGCTTCTTTTAGCTTGCCTTCGATGAAGTCCAGCTGATCGAGCGCAAAAGCGGCTAAGTTTGTGCGATACACAACCACCATCAGACCTACTATTAGCCAATCTTCTTCTTCGCGTTCGTGACGGCCAGCAATCAGTAAATTAGGCTGCCGTTTTTGGTCGGCGCCGTTTCCGCTCTCGCTTCAGCTTCTTTTCGTATTCCGCCCATCCTTCGGGCGGCGGCTTCACCGTCATGACGCTCTTGATGGCGTCATCGAACTTCATTGGAATTTTAAGCGGCCCTTCGCAAGTCGACTTTGGCTTTGGCTTCATCGATAGATGTCCTTTCGGTGGCCAATCCTGTTAGCTAAGACGCTAGCGGTTCATACGCGAAGGCGTACAAGAAGGCGAGCAAGCGGTGAGCCTAGTGATAGGTGTGGCACTGCATGCTTGACGGCCAACGGACCTGCGGCTGGTACCTCTGTAGCGCTGCGATCTCGTCGCTGGTACACGGATGGGTCTTGTAGTGCGACGGGTGCCGCTGGTTATAAACGACATTGATCGCGGGAGCAGTGGCACTGGTCAGGCCGCCAAGGGAAAAGGGCGCCGCCTCGGCCTCGCCGAGACCTACCCACAAAGCGAGGGCGGCTGCGCTCGCCGCGATAAGAAGGTGACGCATTCTGATCTCCTTTACGCGGAGCGCCATTCACATGAGGATGCACGGGACGACCAGCAAGCGTGGCTGATACCAATCCGCATCGCAGGCCTCGTCTTGTGTAGGTAGCAGACGAAATGTCGGCGCGCTCGGCTATTGTATCAAGGCTAGGAAGCAAAGCGAAGGGCGCCGGCCGAAGCCCGCTTAGCCGGATTGCTTCTCAAGCTCCGGCACTGAATGGCTCAAAGCACTGATAAGTGCGTGGTCAGCTTCTAGCTCGGCTGCCAGCTTGAGCCAGACTTCGGCGAGGCCGGTGAAGAGCACACCGCGCGGGTCCGGGTTTGGATCCCGGCCCGCGTAGTGCAGTCGTTAAGGAAGTCCTCTCCTTTGGAAGGGGTGGTCCCGTGCTCAACGAGAGTTTGAGCAAGGATCACCACCGAGGACCAGGCGGGACGGCTTGGGAGGGCGCGGACCGGCGGGTGTCTTCGGGAAGGGGAACGAACGAATCGGCGTCACGTGGGCTACGCCCCATGGTCCGCACGTGCGATTGAAGCTGTTTCCCTGGTTGTCCGTACACCCGATTAACTTCCATATTGCCAATATGCTGCTCTGTCTCGTTCCACGAGCCACCGTCACTGGCTTGGCCGTTTAGATAAGTCGTATTCCCCATCGTCATTGCGTGCTCCGACCAATTGCTGCCAGTCACGGCATTGGATCCGTTCATGAAGGTCTGAATTGCCGAGGCGTTGGCAGAATATGAGTTGCCGGAACTGTCAAAGCAGGTCGAAAAAGCATCGGAGCCGACACAAGTGGCGCTTGCCGGAGATCCGGTGAGGCCGAAACCGAGAGCTAAAGAAATTGCCAAGGCAGCGCGCATAACCACCCCCATCCTGCTACCTTGGGTAGAATAGCACTCAGCGAGTGAGCAGTACTAATTTAGGCGCCCCGCTGGCGGCCGTTTCCCCTTCCCTATGCCCCCCCGAACTAGCCGAAGAGCGCTTCCGCCCCCTGGCGCTCGCCCCTTGCCCCCTGGTGTTAGCTGACAGTTAGCTAGTTAGTCAGAGCTTCCCTCCCGTCAATCAACTAAGTGTTTTGAAAATCATGGCGACCCCGAGCGGATTCGAACAGCTGACCCTCAGATTAGGAATCTGAGTTTTACCATAACATAATCTAGTAGTTACTGGTGGTGTCTAACATAATGTCTAACAAACTGGTTGGAGTCTCAGCTAGTGGATGGAATTTAACACTTGGTGTCCTCGCCTGACAGCGGCAATGATTTTGTCTGGGTCTGCGGTCCAGGTGAAGGGGATGGGATCATTGTTTGTCTCCGCGACGAAGCGGTTGATAGCGGCCTGGAGATCGACGACTGAGCGGAAGACGCCGCGCTTTAGTCGCCGCTTGGCGAGTTTGGCGAAGAATCCTTCGACAGCGTTGAGCCACGAGCACGAGGTGGGCGTGAAGTGGAAGGTGAAGCGTGGATGCCGGTCGAGCCATCGACGCACCTTCGGATGCTTGTGGGCGGCATAGTTGTCGAGGATCACGTGCACGATCTTTCCGGCCGGCACCTGCGCCTCAATACCGTTCAGGAAGCGGATGAACTCCTGGTGACGATGGCGCTGCATGCATCGGCCGATAACCTTGCCTTCGAGGACGTCAAGAGCAGCGAACAGCGTCGTCGTGCCGTGGCGCTTGTAGTCGTGGGTCATCGTGCTGGCACGGCCCTTCTTCATCGGTAGGCCCGGCTGGGTGCGGTCGAGCGCCTGGATTTGCGACTTCTCATCGACCGAAAGCACGATGGCATGAGCGGGCGGATCGACATAGAGCCCGACGACGTCGCGCAGCTTGTCGATAAACTTCGGGTCGTTGGAGAGCTTGAAGTGCCGGACCCGATGCGGCTGAAGACCGTGCGCACGCCAGATGCGTTGGACCGAACTCGCACTGATACCGACCGCTTTTGCCATCATGGCGGCAGTCCAGTGGGTCGCCTCGGCGGGCGGATCGGTCTGAGTGAGTACAACCACACGTGCGGCGATATCCGACCCAAGCGGCTTGATGCGCGAGGGTCGCGTCTTATCGCGCAGGAGCCCGTCGTAACCTTCCTGCATGAAGCGTTCCTGCCAGCGCCAGACACAGGTCTTCGACTTACCGGTCTGGCGCATGATCTCATTGGTGCCAATGCCGTCTGTGCTCAACAGCACGATCGCGGCCCGCCAGACATGCTTATGCGGCGCATTGCGATCCCGTACGAGCGCCTCCAGACGGCGGCGATCCCCGGGCATGAGAGTAATGGAAATTCCAGTTCGCATGCGCCAGACTTGCATGTGTCGAATCCGGTGGGAATCCTCTTCGGGATTTAAATGTCAGATTTGATCCACTAGCCGTCATGCGCTTCCAGGCCGACCGGAAGCTTTCGTCCGATGGCATCGTCGGGGCAAAAACCTGGGATGCGCTCGAGGGGAAGTAGGGGCTGAGACGCCCTACCCCCGCGCGAATTTCTTGTATTTGATCCGCTTCGGGATCACGGCGTCCTCGCCCAAGCGCCGCTTCTTGTCCTCCTCATAGGACTCGAAATTGCCCTCGAACCATTCGACATGGCTGTCGCCTTCAAACGACAGAATGTGGGTGGCGACGCGGTCGAGGAAGAAGCGGTCGTGGCTGATGATCACGGCACAGCCGGGAAAGTCCTCGAGTGCGGCTTCGAGCGATGACAGCGTCTCGACGTCGAGGTCGTTAGTGGGCTCGTCCAGCAGGATCAGATTGGCCCCTGATTTCAGCATCTTGGCGAGCTGGACTCGATTGCGCTCTCCGCCCGAGAGCTGGCCGACCTTCTTCTGCTGGTCTGGCCCCTTGAAGTTGAACCAGCCTACATAGGCGCGCGACGGCACCTCTCTTGCCCCAAGCTTGATCACGTCGTTGCCGCCGGAAATCTCCTCGAACACGGTCTTCTTGCCGTCGAGGGTATCGCGGGACTGATCGACATAGCCGAGCTTCACCGTGTCGCCCACGCGGATCTCGCCATTGTCGGGCTTGTCCTGGCCCACGATCATGCGGAACAGCGTCGTCTTGCCGGCGCCGTTCGGGCCGATCACGCCGACGATGCCGCCGGGCGGCAGCTTGAAGGAAAGATCGTCGATGAGGAACGTGTCGCCGAAGGCCTTCTCAATATGGTTCGCCTCGATGACGACGTCGCCGAGCCGGGGGCCCGGGGGAATGGTGATCTGCGCCTTGCCCATCTTGTCGCGCACCGATTCCGCCAGGAGCTCGTCATAGGCGCAGATGCGCGCCTTGGACTTCGCCTGGCGCGCCTTGGGGCTCGCCCTGATCGAGTCGAGCTCGCGCTGAAGCGTCCGCTCCTTCGCCGCGTCTTGCTTGCCTTCGACCTCGAGCCGCTTCTGCTTCTGCTCGAGCCAGGAGGAATAGCTGCCGTGATAGGGGATGTCAGCCCCGCGATCGAGCTCAAGCGTCCATTCGGTGATGTTGTCGAGGAAATAGCGGTCGTGGGTGACCATGACCACAGTGCCCGGATAGTCGCGTAGATGATGCTCGAGCCACGCCACGCTTTCCGCGTCGAGATGGTTGGTGGGCTCGTCGAGCAGGAGGATGTCGGGCTTGGACAGCAGCAAGCGGCAAAGCGCCACGCGCCGCTTCTCGCCGCCCGACAGCGTGTCGACCGCGGCATCGCCAGGCGGGCAGCGAAGCGCATCCATGGCCTGCTCCACCTGGGCGTCGAGGTCCCAGAGCCCTTGCGCATCGATCTCGTCCTGGAGCGCCGCCATCTTCTCGGCGGTCTCGTCGGGAGGTAGTTCATGGCGAGCTCGTTATAGCGGTCGAGCTTCGCCTTTTTCGCCGCCACGCCCTCCATGACGTTGCCGGTGACGTCCTTGGCGGGGTCAAGCTTCGGCTCCTGCGCCAGATAGCCGACGCTCACGCCGTCGGCGGCCCAAGCCTCGCCGAGGAACTCGGTCTCCTCCCCCGCCATGATGCGCAACAGCGTGGACTTGCCCGCACCGTTGACACCGACCACGCCATCTTGGCGCCGGGCAGGAAGGCGAGGGTCACATCCTTCAGCACCTGCTTGCCGCCCGGATAGGTCTTGGACAGCTTGTTCATGACATAGACATATTGCGGGCTGGCCATGGGTCTCCCGAAGCTCGCTTGGCATTGGGGTGCAGGAGTTTGAGCCCGCTTCTAACCAATCGCTGCGCCGGAATTAACGGCTGAGAACAGCGCGGGCAGGCGCTGTTTCAACAGCGCCGCCAGCGCATCGAGCGGGTTCTCCTTGAGCGGTTCGATCTCGGCAAGCGCAAGCGCGAACTCTCAGGCGTCAGCGCCGCGATGGGCAGCACGCGGCACCAGCCGTTGCGGATGAGAAACTCCCGGTAGGCTTCCTCCTCGTCGGTGAAGCGGTGCGCGGCGGGCGCCACACCAATCACGGGCAGCCGCGCCGACACGGCTTCGGAGATCATGGTGCTCAAATCCTCGGTGCAGACGATCACCTCCGCTGAGGCAAAGACCTCCGGCAGCGTGCCGGGGCCCGCGCTGCGGTAATCGATGAAGCGCGCGACCACGCTCTCTCTTTCGCCAACTCGGTGATGCGGTCGCCGAGGTGAGGCGGCGTCCGCCGCGAGGTGGAGACAAGCCAGCGCGTGCTCCAGGCCTTGGACACCGCGCGCGCGAAATCAGCAGCCGCTCCCATTCGGCGCTGCGGTAGCGGAAGGGACCGGCATTGCCGCCGATGAGCAGGCCGGCAAGGCGCGGAAGCTGCGCAGGCCCGTAGCGCGGTACCTGAGCGGGGCGCCCAAGCGCATCGGGATCGATGGCCGAAGGCTTGAGCGCCACCATGTGCCGTGGGCTCGCCGCATCGCGGTCATAGGAGGAGATCACGAGGCTGAAATTCTCTGGTCCAAGCCCACGCAGCAGCGAGCCGCAGAAGATGTTGGGAACCCCGAGCAGGCGCGTCACGCAGATATTGGGCATCGGGGTCTCGCCGCCCGCCGAGATCACGAGGTCCGCATTCGGCAGCGCGTCGGCTTGGATGCGATAGGCCATGCGCAGCATGCGCGGCGGATAGAAGGCCTCGCTGTTGATACGCCAGCGCAACCACCGCGTCGGCACGATCCAGCGGCGCTCGACGGGCACGCGGGTCACCTCCACCGGGCGGAGGCGCGAAATCGCCGCAATGACGCCTTCGGCGAGGTGATAATGTCCTGGCCTCGTATCGGCGAGGAAAATGACTTTGAGCGGCGTCACAGGCTCTTGCGGGGCTATGGCTGAAAAGTGCGAGTGTCCCGCGTCATAGCGCAGGCTTTATCCGCGTTCCAAAGAATCCTTTGCCACTTGGCAAAGGGTGTTTGCCTCAGCACAATCGGCGCGGAGCAGCGCTAGGGCGCAGGACGTGGCGGAACAAGCGGCACATCTGCGGGCCGACCTCATCTTGAAGGCAATGATCGCCGAAGCTGCCGCCGACGGCGCCCTCGATGACAAAGAGATTGGCCTCATTCAGCAGATCTACCAAGACCAGTCGGGGAGGTCGATCACGGCCGACGAGATCGCACGCGCCGCCGAGGTCAATGCGCGGGAAAGCATCCTGGCGGAACTTTCCGCGGCAGCTCCTGTCCTCGACCGGGAGACCAAGGAGGAGATCATCAGGGCCGCCTATCTGGTGCTGCTCGCCGACGACCGCATCGCCGGGGAAGAACGCAAGAAGTTGCAGGACATCGCCGCCGCGCTGCGCGTCCCCGAGATACATTTCGGCGCGATCCTGGAAGACCTCGCCATCTGGCTCGCGGGGCAAAAGGCCAAGTGAGGCGCTTGAGAGCCTTGCCTCCATGCCGCAAGGTCGACTAGCGTCGCGTCGGGCGGGGCCCCTATCAGTCAAGCGTCGATGATCGTCTCCCACGAGCACAAATTCATTTTCCTCAAGACCAAGAAGACGACTGGGACGAGCATCGAGCTCGCCTTGAGCCAGCTTTGCGGGCCCGACGACATCCTCACGCCGCTCACCAAGATCGACGAGGCGTTGCGCGCACAATGGCGCGGCGTGCAGAAACGGCGGCTGCATGGCTGGTGGGGGTCCCCGCGTCCGCTGTTTGCACGCCGCTGGTTCGAATTCACCGCAGAGGATTTAGGCTATTACAATCACATGCCGGCATCGGAGGCGCGCCCGCGCATCGACGAGAAGCTGTGGCGAAGCTATTTCAAGTTCGCCTTCGACCGGAACCCGTGGGACCGGCAAGTCTCATTCTATCATCACCGCTATCGGTGCGAGAAGGAGCTGCCGTCCTTCGCCAGCTTCATGCACAAGGACCGCCGCGAGCGGATCAACAATCACGACATCTACGCGATCGACGGGAACGTCTCGGTCGATTTCGTCGGGCGCTTCGAGAGCCCCGAAGACGATTTGAAGCTCGTTCTCGGTCGCGTGGGCTTGAGGCTCACCACGCGGCTCCCCCGCGCCAAGACCACCTTCCGCCGCGCCAACGTCCCCTATCGGGATTATTACGACGACGACACCCGCGATATCGTAGCGCGCTGGTACGCGCGCGAGATCGAGTTCCTCGATTATGCGTTCTGAGCGCCGGCCGAATGATCATCTCCCACGAGAATAGATTCATCTTCCTGAAGACGAAGAAGACCGCTGGCACCGCCATCGAGGCGGCGCTCTCTGAGCTGTGCGGGCCTTCGGACGTGATCACGCCCTACCGTGCGGAAAGCGAAGAGGACCGAAAAGGCCGCGGGCCGCAAAACTATCGCATCGAGCATCCGCTGAAGCCGAAACGTCCGCTGTGGCGAAGGCTGCTTGGGCGCCCGGAGCGCTATTACCATCGAAGCGTTGGCTATTATGAGCACATGCCGGCGGCACTGGTGCGCGCCTATGTGGGGGACGAGGTGTGGCGGAGCTATTTCAAATTCGCCTTCGACCGCAACCCTTGGGACCGCCAGATCTCCTGGTATTTCTACAAGACGAAATCGAAAGCGGGCCGGCCGAGCTTCGAGCGCTTCATGCGCAGCCGGAGGCGGGCCTATGTGGACAATTACGAGATTTACACGCTAGGCGGCGCGCTCGCGGTCGATTTTCTCGGCCGCTACGAGGACCTTGATGCGGATCTCGCCAAAGCGCTTCAAATGCTTGGCATCGATCGCCGATTAGAGGTGCCGCAGTCGAACGTCACGCCCCATCGGGAGGAGCGCCACGACTACCGGAGCTATTATACGCCCCGGACCGAGGCGCTGGTGCGTGAGTGGTACTCGCCCGAGATCGCGCTGCTCGGCTACAGTTTCTGACGCGCGTCCAGGGCGAAGCACATGAAATATGCGCGAAGCGCAAACCACACGAAGTGTGTCACATGAAGTGCGTGGTGGGCCCGGGAGGGCTCGAACCTCGAACCAGACGGATGCGTCAGCCACGGCCTCGTCGAGCGAGCCCCGATCGACGGCCTGAGGTACCAAGGCTTCGTGGATCCGAGCGGCGGCAGCTCCGACAGCATGACGATGGCGGTCTCCCACCTCGAGGGCAAGGTCGCGATCCTCGACGCGGTTAGGGAGCGCAGGCCGCCCTTCAAGCCCGACGGCGTCGCGGCCGAGTTCGCCGATCTGCTCAGACGCTACCGCATCTTCACCGTGAGAGGCGACCGCTACGCCGGCGAGTGGGTGAGCGAGGCGTT
Organism: uncultured Alphaproteobacteria bacterium; assembly: GCA_963804515.1. Taxonomy (GTDB): domain Bacteria; phylum Pseudomonadota; class Alphaproteobacteria; order Rhizobiales; family Methyloligellaceae; genus Methyloceanibacter. The sequence goes on from CAWDQR010000003.1 coordinate 669,681, forward strand.
CAGGCGCCATGGCATAACCTACGTCGCGGCCGGCAAGCCCAAGTCGGACATCTACTTGGAGCTCCTCCACATGAACAGCGGCGAGGTCGATCTGCTCGATCTTCCCAGGCTTACCAGCCAGCTCATCACGCTCGAGCGCCGCACGGCGCGGGGCGGCCGCGACAGCGTGGACCACGCCCCCGGAGCCCACGACGACTTGGCGAACGCCGCGGCTGGAGCGATCTGGCTCGCGGCCACAAACGAGGTCATGCGGTTCGTCATGCCGATAATCGTCACGAGGCCCAGAGACTTTCCCAACAACACCATCAACGACCCCTACGGGTTCCCGGGTAGCGGCGCCTGGTGACGAGGAGAAGCAATAGTTGCTCAATGTCCGCTTTGGAGCACTTTGTGGACTCAAGTCAGAGGTCGCGCCAAGTCCGATAAGTGCCAGAAGCGGTCACGGCGAACTCGCCGATAGGTTTCAATTGTACCCGAACCAAACGCTCTGCGAACGGCCACATAGAGCAGAACTAAGCTGAAGCTCGTCGCGCGCAAATCGACCAACTCTTTGCTCGGGGCTGACACGCCCTCCACCCCTCAATCTTGTTGCAGACACTCCGCGAAAAGGTCGTCTGCAGGTTAGGTTCTGTATTGTTGCGTTATGACCGACGACGACCGGCTTAACGATGACGATAATCAATGACGTCGAGGATGTGTTATAAGCAAAACCGAAGATGCTGGGGCATCGCTCGGGGCGGCTGTTCGCCCCCAACATAAGGGGAACTGCTTCAAGGTACGGTGTGACTTCGGGCGCTTCGCCAATGGCGAGGATTAAGCGCTTAGAACCGCTCCGTTCCGCCAAGGACTGCTCCGTCTGAATTTCACCACAGCAGGCTTGAAGGATGGCTGAAACCAGTATGTCTTCTGCCAAAAACCCGTTGTGAGGTACGGCAGAGGTACGGCCGGCGAGTGGGAAAACGATAGTCGGTTCTTGCAAATCTCGGACCGATCGAGCCGGGGAATAGCGGCCGCCTGAACCGATGCTGGCGTAGGACAGGGCTGGCGCGCGGCGTGGAAGACCAAAAGCCGTAACCCAATGAACGCGCGGGGAAGTCCTGGCCCCTTAGGCATCTCTATTAATTGGGCGCTTCCGCCAAACCTGTTTGAAAGGCGGCTGATTTCTTTCGGGGCCGAGTTCCGGGCGTGGGACTAGTCCTCTGGGGCCTGACCTGCGTCAGCTTTCCGGCTCTCGAGGAGGTCTAACATGAACATTCCGGACGGATCCAATACCGGTTCCGGGACTTGCCTCAGGTAAGGCCAAGCTTCAGGGCGCGTTTTTGTTGGTGATATTGTATTTGACGTACCAAAGGATCTCGCCACTGGCGGGGCCCTTTTTGCTTCGGCGCGCGACCGCGCGACCAGCCTACTGAAAATTGGTGATTTGGTGCAAAAACGGCGGGTCCGAAGACCCGCCGCACGGTAAGCCTCAGCGCGTTACTTGGTGCACTTCTTGGCCGTGTCATCCCACTTCATTTTGGCCTTCTCGCAGTCAGCCTTCGTCTTTGGGGGCTCTGCGGCAAACGTGGGGGCGGCGAAGGCAGTCGCAAGACCCAGAGCGACGATCATCGTAACGAATTTCTTCATTGTTTCCTCCCAGTGGTTGCACTTGCCAGCAAACCATACACTCAACGCTATCGTTGGTGCTACTGGGGACTTTGTGCAGGACCAGGTCAGCATTTGTGCTATTATGGTGGCGAAGGCTCGGTTTCCTAAATCCAGGTCTCCTTGGGTAACTCAGCCCCGGTCACATTGGCCGGGGCTTCTTCTTAACTCATGACAAAATGTTTAGGATGGCGGGGGTTGTTCTCAACTCCCGGAGTGCTATCTCAATAGCAGTGATGGGAGTCCCTCCCCATCACGCAGTCCCCCAAGGACTCGAAGAAGCCCCGTCACCCCCGTCGGGGCTTCTTCATTTTTGACTTCGGCGGTGCAGGCTTCTTTGGCGGCACGATCTTGCTGAAGGTGCGCTCAAAAGCCTTGGGGTCTTCATCGCAGCCGAGTTCACGGGCCTTCTCGATGAAGCGTTGAGACTGGTCACTTCCGGTTTGTTTTCCCATCAGGGACCTCAAGGGGGAGCTTGGGAGCCTCCCAAGACGGTATCTCGATTCGCAACGACGGATTCCCAAGCTGTCCGTTCTTGGACAATAATGGCCGATCAAATGTGTTCAGCAGCTCCAAGCGCGCGTCGATTGCAGTTGCAACATGCAGCGCGTCTTTTGGGTCCACTCCGTGATCGCAAACATACTCACGCGCTTGCTCCGCAACATGGCGCGTGATGTTACGGACCACGACGTACTCACTCCGAAAGAACGATTTGAACTCTGGCGCAGTCAGAAGCCGGGATTGGCGGAGCCCCACGCATCGCCAAAACTCCGCAATCGTCAGGGCAGATGTGACAATTAAAACATGACCGTCATCCGCCGCCTCGTGGTCCTCGGTATCAGCGCCTGGCCGGCGCGAAACTCCAACGCTAAATTCATTATGCTGTTCGAGACGAAAGGAATCACGTTCTCGTAGTTCGCTCGGCCAGCTCCTCATGCCGGGCTCGACGACCTAGTCCGTCGCTGGCTGGTGTGTCTGCCAGCGCAGTCAAGCTCGAAGCGGCAAGCCAAATCGGCGCCAAACTGGCGGTTCGTGGGTGACATATAGCTCGACGTAGCCGCGAGCTACTCGTCGATCTCAGCTATTTTTGCCCCGTCATCCGCGCCGGGGCCGCGCCCTGTCGGGGATGTCTCCACGTCAGGAACCCGCTCTAACCGGTTCCCGCCCTCGCATCTTGACCTTGATCAACCATGCGGCACCCTGCCGGGTGTTGAATGGTGCGCGCGACTGGAGGCAAGGCATGCCACTTTTCCCCTTCGATCTTGCTGGTGCGAAAGACGCGGTCGAAGAGCTGCTCACGCGGCTAAACCTGGAAGCCTTTCTGTTCGCGGTGGAGCACACCGAGCGCGGCTGGGAGCTGCGCGTGGAGTGCGCAACCGAAGACGGCTGGCAGGCCCAAACTATCCTGCTCGGTGACAAGCTTCCCGCCGCTTCTGAAGCGGATGCGCATTTACGGAGCCGGCTCCTGGCGCTGTTGGAGGAGAAACTAGCCGCATGCAAGAGGCGCAGGTAACCGAAGAGCTTAAACTCACACGATGCAGCGTCCGACCGAGAACCGCTTTTTTCTGTTGGACGGAGTTCCTCTGAAGAAGAGTGTCGTCATTCATTGGAACGAGCATCAGGTTCCCTTTATCGAGGCCAACACGGACGCAGATCTAGCGATGGCTCTTGGTCTCGCGCACGCACATCTGAGGTTGGGACAGATGGAGATGATTCGCCTCCTCGCGCAGGGGCGGCTAGCGGAGACGGTCGGTCCGATTGGCCTCGACCTTGATCATCTCATGCGCATCCTCGACCTCGGCCGCGCCGTCCCCGAAATTCTAACTTCCTTACCAGAGGAGACCCGCGACTGGCTCGAGGCCTTTGTCAAAGGGGTCAACCACTATCTCTACCACGCGCCAGAGTTGCCACACACAATTGGCCAGTGGGTTTGAGTGTCTGAGGCGGGCTGGCAAAAGGCCATCGATAAGATCGCCGAGCGCGCCTGTCTGACCAAAGGTCCCGATACGCGGCGATAACTCCTTCTCCACTCGTCAGAGGGGTACTGGCTGTGGCGAACAGGCTAAGGCTGCGGGTTGGCGCCATCGACTTCGCGCGGACGGGGCGGGCCTTCTGGCACGATGAGGAGCCGGTATGCCCGCGCATCCGCATCGTCAGGGTAGCCGAGGCCGACATATGAGGACGCGGCCGTGATCGGTTGGCTACGAGACCGGCGATGTGCGGTCAAGCATCAATGAGGGTTAGGGCGCCGGGAGGTAGAGCGCCGAATTGGCGAGCGGCGAAGTCTCGTCCACGCCCGTCACTAGCCGGTAGTGCCTTGTATTAGGGCGTGTACTCATAAATCCTTCCTGCCGCCCCAGGCACTGAGATGTCCGCTTTCGGGGGCAAAGCAGTCATAGAATGGTGCTGTGAAGATAGTCCGCTTTTGACCCAAAGCGGACATGCCGAGCGCAGTGAGCCCCGGCGCCGGACGTAAGAAAAAATGCCGCGCTGTCCAATCCAATTGAGAGGAACAGCGCGGCATCCGGACAAGGTGTGCTTTACCCGGCTAGTCGCTCGGGTGATTGTTTGCCTTAACCTGCTGCAGGACCTGAGTGAGGTTCCAGGTCTCCGGTGCCTGCATCGGTGGAAACGTCTTGTACGACTCGAGTTCATTCAGCCATAGTTGCTGGCCGATGGGCAGTATGTTCCAGTCGTAGAGGTAGGCGGTAGATGGGGCGGCGAGCGCACCGCCAAAGCCCATGACCTTTTCGCCGAGTTATTTTTCGGCATGCCCTCAAAGTCTGAAATTCCTTTGTCGAATTGCGGTGGCGAGGGGGAGCGCTTGGCAGCGAGCGCGCCCCCCTCCTCATCTCAAGTCGCCTTGGACGTTGCTCTCCCACTACGACTTTAGTGGCCTTGTTTCCGGCGTTGCTGTACGTAGGATTTCGAGACGTCACCCGCCTGGATCAATGCCCCCACGCATGCCTTGGACAATTTGGCGCCGTTGTTGCGAAAGCAGTAATTCAGAAGAGGGCTTCCGATTCCATATTCGCTGCAGAAATTGTGATAGTCCCATCGACAGTCCGTTGACACGGCTTGGGTTATGTCGGGCGCTGCTTGCGTCTCGCAGGCGAAGCAAGAGATCGCGACAAAGGCGACCAGCAGTTTCGAACCATAGCACGTCATCGATGAACTCCCTCTGATGGCAATTCGACCAGAGATCTGGTTGAAATGCAGGTGGCGTTTTTCAGCAACAATTGGGCTTTTCGCTTTTGTCCGGGGTCACGCTTGATGCTCCATCGCACGCGCCATCTGTTCATCCGCCAGCAGACCGCGGTGATCAACGCCATCCGTGCCCATCTTGCCGAGTTCGGGGTCGTTGCGCCGGTCGGACGCAATGGCGTGGAGGCGCTGCTCGAAGTAATCGCTGATCCAAATGACAAACGGGTGCCCGAGGTTGCGCGCGTGTGTCTCGCCGCTCTCGGTGCCCAGCTGCGCAGGTGCAAGGAGCAAATTCTAGAGTTCGACCGTATGATAATGGCCTGGCACCGATCCAGTGAGACGAGCAAGCGGCTCGATGCGATCCCGGGCGTCGGTCCGGCACTGGCCACCGCTCTGGTCGCCAGCGTCGCTGATCCGAGGGCTTTCCGATCGGGACGGAACTTCTCGGCCTGGATCGGACTCGTGCCGAAGCAGCACTCGAGCGGGGGAAAGGAAAAACTCGGCAGCATCAGCTAACAAGGCGATCGCTATCTGCGCAGCCTATTCACGGCCGGTGCACTCGCCGTCATCCGCTATGCCAAGATCCATGGCACCAGGCATCGGCCCTGGCTCACAGCGTTGTTGGCCAGGCGGCCAACGAAGGTCGCTGCCATCGCGCTCGCCAACAAGATCGCACGCATGGCCTGGGCGATGATGGCCAAGGGCGAGCGCTACAAGGAACCCGTCGCGCTTGCGGCATGAACGAGATCGCGTCGGACATCCGGCGAGATGTGAAGGTTGGGGGGGCGAACAGCACGTAATGCAGAGCCGGTCGATCCGGCGATCAGGACAACCCACATGTGCCAGTGCATCGTCGAATGCGGGCTTTTGATCGGGCCCTGATCCGCGGAGGGCATTATGGCCAGCGGTCATGCGAACCGCGCTAACAGGCCGAACACATGGCTGCACCGACCAATACTGCAAACGTGAAGAAATCCCTTGCCAACTCGGAGCCGTCTACACATGGCACATCTGCGACATGCTCAGCCTCAGTCAGCTCGTCCGGAATAGCTCGATTGTGGCACTCCGAGGGCGGGTTAGTTCGCTTGGGGAGAGTGTAGAGCTGGTGCTTGTGCTTGCGCTCTCGGGGGGTCGGCGGGAGTACGATTCGACGCGACTAGGCTTACGCGGGGCGGCTGGCCTGGCGGTGGTGTGATCTTGCGAGCTTTAGTTCTGGCGGTGGCGACGAGCAGAACCTCGTGCGGGGGCTGAGCTAGCGCGCGGTGAGCTAGGTGCGCTCATGTGTGCACAGCTCTACTTCGCGCTCTGGCGCGACTGCTGGAAGGCTCGGTGTTGGAGCGCGCGGACGCGCTGGCGCCTCTCGTGATGTCGCGTGATGCGCCGGGGAGTGCATTGGGGCTCAGCGGCGAGCATCACTTTGAGAGCCGGTATAGAGGATGCGGCCTGGTCGATATTGCCGGTTGAGGTTAGCAGCTTGCCGCCAGGGCAGAGGTAGACGTTGCGCGTTTGTCATACGCGAAGTCATCGCGCCTGAGTGGCCGTTCGTCTGCCGCGATTGTCATAGCGGGATGTGTGGCGCGATGTCTCGATCGTGAGCACCTCGCAGGCGTCTGTCCGTAGGCGTGTCGGCGCGAGCCTCTTTGGGCTCAGATCATACGTCGGGCAACGCGCGCGATCATCGTCTCGGTGACGGCGGTCTCTTCGCTGCGGTTGGCGCGCGTACCTCGGCATCGACGATAATGCCGAGCTTGTTGTCGATCAGATAGTTGGCGTCGTAGGCGAAGACGGGCTCATCTTCTTCCTCGCCACCCAAGCGGCGTGGATCCGTCCGGATCGCTTCGGTGGCTTGCGATCGTTATCGCCGTCGTCGCCGGCTTCCGCGACACGCGCCTCGTCGAGCGCCGCGAGATACTCCGCGATCGCGCGCGATGCCTCCTCGGGCTTAGGCCAATCGACGGCCTCGTACCCGGCATGCGTTTCGTCTGGTCGACGTCCGCTTTGATCAGGCTGGCGTCGCGAGAACGCCTCGCCGCCAACCAAACCGACCGCATGCAGGTGCCCACCACGCGCTCGAACACACGTCGGACACCTCGCTTCGCGAAGCGCTCGTGCCGGGCGCGAGAGAATACCGAGTGGTCAGGATTTGTCCTCGATGCTCAGACGACAGAACCAGCGGTACGCCAGATTGACCTGAACCTCGACAGATCGTCGCTCTGACCGAGCGCAAGACGTAGCCGACGGCAGCATCGCATCATCAGTTCCGGGTCGATCGAGGCGGTGCTGCTACGGCGCAAGCTCCTTGTGGATCCAGCCAAGATCGAGCACCGCATCAATCCGCCGTACCACGTGATCGGCTGGAACCACTTCATCGATGGAATGCGTAGAAACCCTGACCGCTGTACCACCTCATGTCTGCCGACATTGATCGCTTCAGCTCACCGATCGCTAGACTCATCAATGAGTTGAACGCTCCAAAGCGGACGTGTGAGGCGCGCGTGAAGGGTCTCCGTCTGCGCTCTCAAGACCCGAATGGGTGGACGCAAGCCCATCAATTGAGACGACGATCGAGAGCTGAAGGCCCGTGACGCAGAGCCCTGGTGTCAAGACCGGCGATCTCGAGGAGGCGTCAACATCACATTGCCGACAGGCAATGGCTCGCTCATTTCGGGCCTCCAATCGTCGTGACCGCGCCTACCAGGCGTATTCGCAACCATCGTAATTGAAGAACTTGCCGGACTGCGCCGGTCCCAGGGTCTCGATCAAACGTCTCAGTGTCGTCACGCTCTCGGCCGTGGTTAAAGTAGCGTGTGGCCCACCCATGTCAGTCCGCACCCAGCCGGGATTGACAACCACGCAAGTGATGCCGCGCGGAGCGAGATCAATCGCCAGGCTGCGCATCACCATGTTCACCGCGGCTTTCGAGCTGCGATAGGCAATCCAGCCGCCAGACGTATTGTCGGCAAGCGATCCCATGCCGCTGGTAAGGGTGACGATAAGCTTGCGCTCGCTTCGTGCCACATGGTCAACAAACGCCTCTGAAACCCGCATGGGGCCCATGGTGTTGACGTCGAGCACCTTCGCCCAGGCCTCGTAATCGATGTTTCCGATGGTCTGGCCCCGAGCTCCCATGACGCCGGCGTTGTTGAGTAGGAGGTCAATGGCTTGCCCATCGAGTTCCGCGGCTGCTGCCTTGACACTCGCCAGGTCGGTGACATCCAAGGCCAGGATCCGCACTTTGTGGCCGCTCGTGTCAGTTAGGCGGCGCAACTCGGAAGCGGAATTTGGATCACGACAAGCCGCGTAAACCTGCCAGCCATCGGCCAAATACTGTGTGGCGAACTCCAACCCTAGCCCGCGATTGGCACCGGTGATCAAGGCGCTTGGCATCGCATTCTCCACTGCTGGGTCACTGTTCACGGCGATCTTTGGTTTCCCGGCTCACTTCTCGTTGGGCTTCGTTTTCGGATCCTCAGAGTGGCGCTCCGCTGGTCCTCTCTAGTTCGAGCGCCATGCCCTTCCCAGTGAGTTCTTTGATCGCTTTCTCGTTCTTTGACAGATGCGTCAATCCCATGCCGCGCAGCACGTTCGGCGCCTTGGTGAATTGGACGTTGTCGTAGCCGACAATCTCTATCCGGTTGCCCCACGGGTCGAGAAAGTCGAGAAACGGGCCGGGCAGCGGTTGGATCCCCGCTTCGGCCAGCGCTTTGCGGACTGCATCCTTGTCGTCGACCACAAGTCCAAAATGGCGGCCCTCGTCAGCGGGTTGAGTACGGCCCTTCTGCAGTGCGAGGAATTGGTCGCCCAGATCGATGAAGGCCGAATTGCCGCTCTTGCCCCGAAGTTTGAAATCGAACAATCGACCGTAGAAAGCCAGAGCATCATCGATATCACCGACTTCGAGCGCTACGTGGTTGAAACCAACGACGCGCGCTTTTCTTGCTTCAGCCATGGCGCTCTCCATCAGCTCGTAAAGGATCTGCAAAGTTATCGGCCACTCAAAAACGATGGCCGAATGCCATTTTATCGCTGATCTTCTGCAGCGCCGAGCTACCACCGCGGGCCATAGTCTGTTTTTTGGCACTAAGCAGGCGTACTACAGCCGCTCCCAGCGGTCTGCTTACTGGCGGATTGTGTTGCAAAACTCACCGATGGCGCGGGTTAGTTCGCTTTGGGGAGAGTGTCAGAGCTGGTGCTTTGTTTGCTCTGCCGCCATCTCCGGGGGGATCGGCGGCAGAGATACGATATTCGACGCGAACTAGGCTTACGCAGCGCAGGCGGCTGGCACCCTCGGCGGTGGTCGTTCGAGATACTTAGCGAGCTTTCTCAAGTTCTGGGCGGTGGCGACGAGCAGAACCTCGTCGCGGGCGCCGCTCAAGCCCCTCAGCCGCAGCCGGTCGAGCTTCAGGATGCGCTTCATGTGTGCAAACAGCATCTCGACTTTCTTGCGCTCTCGGCGCGACTGCTGGAAGGCCTCGGTGTTGGCCAGCGCGCGGACGCGCTCGCGCACCTCCTCGTCGATGTCTCGCGTGACCTTGCGCACGGGCCCGATCGTGCATTGGGGCTTCAGCGGGCAGACTGAGCAATCACTTTTGAGAGCCCGGTAATAGAGGATGCGGCCCTGGTCGATATTGCCGGTTGAGGTTAGCAGCTTGCCGCCAGGGCAGAGGTAGACGTTGCGCTCTTTGTCATACGCGAAGTCATCGCGCCTGAAGTGGCCGTTCGTCTGCCGCGACTTGTCCCATACCGGGATGTGTGGCGCGATGTCTCGATCGGTGAGCCACCTCAGCAGGCGTCCTGTCCCGTAGGCCGTGTCGGCCGCAGCCTCTTTGGGCTCAGATCATAGCGTCGGGCAACGCGCGCGATCATCGTCTCGGTGACGGCGGTCTCTTCGCTGCGGTTGGCGCGCGTACCCTCGGCATCGACGATAATGCCGAGCTTGTTGTCGATCAGATAGTTGGCGTCGTAGGCGAAGAACGGGCTCATCTTCTTCCTCGCCACCCAAGCGGCCTGTGGATCCGTCAACGAGATCTGCTTCGGTGGCTTGCGATCGTTATCGCCGTCGTCGCCGGCTTCCGCGACACGCGCCTCGTCGAGCGCCGCGAGATACTCCGCGATCGCGCGCGATGCCTCCTCGGGCTTAGGCCAATCGACGGCCTCGTCACCCGGCATGCGTTTCGTCTGGTCGACGTCCGCTTTGATCAGGCTGGCGTCGATCGAGAACGCCTCGCCGCCAACCAAACCGACCGCAATGCAGGTGCCCACCACGCGCTCGAACACACGTCGGAACACCTCGCTCTCGCGGAAGCGCTCGTGCCGGGCGCGAGAGAATACCGAGTGGTCAGGGATCTTGTCCTCGATGCTCAGACGACAGAACCAGCGGTACGCCAGATTGACCTGAACCTCGGCACAGATCCGTCGCTCTGACCGGAGCGCAAAGACGTAGCCGACGAGCAGCATTCGCATCATCAGTTCCGGGTCGATCGAGGGTCGTCCGGTGCTGCTGTAGAACGGCGCAAGCTCCTTGTGGATCCAGCCAAGATCGAGCACCGCATCAATCCGCCGTACCACGTGATCGGCTGGAACCACTTCATCGAGATGGAATGCGTAGAAGAGCTGCCCCTGACCCGCTGTCAGCCGACCCATCATGTCCTGCCCCCGACATTGATCGCTTCAGCTCCACCGAATCACGCTTCCAGACCTCCATCAATCGAGTTTTGCAACACAATCCCCCATAGCGGACATTGCTGGATCCAATGTCTGCTCATCTGTGGAGAGCGGAAGTACCGGATGGTGCCAACTCAGTCTGCTCATGACCCTTAGCGGAAGTGCAACGACCCCTTATTCAATCACCTCGTCACCAAGTGCATGGTAGTGAGAATCCGTACGTCCGCGTTTGGGATCGGGAGCGCCAGCGCCACATCGTCAAGACGACAGGTGTTCGTATTGCGATCAAAGCACGTCACAATGACGTCACGGTTGCAGACGAACCTAAGCGACTGATCCTAACAGTGCGCAATGGAAAGACAGATTTTCGAGCTGCGAACTTGACCCAAGTCAATATTCTGCGCTCCCTTCATTACTATTTTTTTCCAATATGCTCCTCGGCCATAGTCGCATGAGGGGCTATAGGTTGGAGGCTGCCCAATGCCAACGTTGATGTCCCGGACTACGGTCGAGATCGGCGACCTCGATGTTTTTGCGCCCGCGCTTCCCTCCCTTGTGGTCTACACTTGGTACGTGGATGATGAACCAGAAAGCACGGTTACATAGGGATGATTCATTACGAGCTTGTGCTTGTCGCACCGGTGCCATTTGAGGAGGCCGTGACCCGAGCGCAGGAGGAAGCGCCCAAGCGCAGCGTTGAGCGAATTCACGTCAAGCACGCGAGATCGTCGAACAAGCTAGAGGCGGGAGCCTTGAGCAATTCAATGTCCGCTTATCGACTGCTTCAGACCTCGCACCGATAGCGCAACTTAGTCCGCTAAGTGCCACATGCAGACATCCGCGAGTCCATTTTTGGGTTTGCTCAGTCGCCAACATGATGCCACTTGTCCTCGGGAAGGGATCTCAGATATGTCGCTACTGGATCGAACGTAGCGTGATCATAAGCCCAGCGCACATGTTGTTCTAGCCGCTCCTGCTTCTCCTGATCAGATGTTTCCGACCACGCCGCCAAGATCAGAGGCAAACGGGGCTTCTGACTAACGACCGTGGGCGCAGTCTTCACGAGTAGTTGGTAAAGCTCATTCCATTGCTGCGGCCGTGGGCAGATTCGTCCATTTTCCCGACAGCACCTAAGAAGCTCTTCCACTGAGGTCATTGCCGGCGCACCTGAAACTCGCTCCGCATGTCCCCGCAGTACGCTCATGTGAGTAGCTGTCGTCTGCATCTACGATCTGGAAGGCCACCTGGACAGCTCCCGCCATCGCTGCTCGCGCAAAGTGCATTATCCCATGCGCGCCTCACCGGTGAAATGAAATAGCGCCGATCCGAAGGCCAGCGGTGTTCAGTTTCTCTCTCGGGGCTTCCCACTGAGGCGTAGTCGGATCGACCGCCGTTTCTGCCCCGTCGTTCAACACTGGTTACTACTTCTTGTGCGGAACGTCTGGCATTCTGATGATGATCTGCGGGGTCTGAACTTCGATCCTTAGATGAGATCGGGTCATGGGTTGACAGCGAGGGTCGAATGCCTGGCCGGCAGCCTTGAGCTTGCTCTGCCGACTGGGCGCGCGTTTGCAGGACTACCCCGTCCCGCGAAAGGAACGCTACGATGAACGATGAGCAGCACCGACCGCAAGATTCTCGTCTGGGATGCTCCCACGCGCCTCTTCCATTGGCTTATTGTGGCACTGGTGGTGGCAGCCTATGCCACGTGGCGATTGAACTGGATGGACTGGCACGCGCAGGCGGGCAACGCGTTGCTCACGTTGGTGCTGTTCCGATTGCTTTGGGGCTTCTTTGGTAGCGAGACGACGCGGTTTTCCCGCTTTCTCACTTCTCCCCGCGTGGCCCTGCGACATCTGGCGCACATGCTCCGCCGCGAGCCCGATCGTCAGGCCGGCCATAATCCGGCCGGCGGCTGGATGGTGCTGATCCTCCTCGCCCTGCTGCTCGGGGAGGCGCTGACCGGGCTCTACGTCGCCAACGACGTGGCGGACGTCGGGCCGTTTACCGCGTCGGTTCCCGCACCAATCGCTAACGCGATCACCTCGCTTCATCTGATCTTCTGGGATGCCTTGCTGGCGGCAGTGGCGCTGCACGTGCTGGCGGTCCTCGTTTACGCGGTGGCGAAGCGGCACAACCTAGTGCTGCCGATGATCACCGGCTGGAAGACCCTGCCAGACAGCGTGCCCCAGCCGCGCATGGTAGGTCCCGCGCGCGTAATTCTGCTCCTCAGTTGCAGCGTCCTCGCCGCCGCCGCGCTCGCCAATTTCCTCTGACCGCAATCAGCTCTTAGGGGGTATCACCTGACCGCGGATCTCACCCGCGGGATGCGCTTGCGTGTGAACATTGATATACCATTCGCCGGCCGTAAACTGCTGTGCCTGTTCCGGGGTCAGCGTGGCTTGCCCGCTGATGGGGCTCGCGGCCGAGCTGCCCTGTTTGCTTAGCCAGATCACCACGGGTCCATTCTTGCCCTCTGCGGCGGGTCCGTGGACATGCGCCATTGTCACCGGACCCGAAAGCCCGCCATAGGTGATCGTCCAGGTGAGGACCCGCGTGCTCGGGTCATAGGTAAGGTCGGCCGTTCCCGTGCCCGGAATCTGGATCGGCGGCACTTGTTGCGCGCCGGTGAGCGGTACCTTGAAGGATACGGGCGCAGCCTGCGCCAGCCCCGCCCAAGCCATGCCTGCCAGACAAGCCATGAGGATCGCGGCCCGCCGAGATGTCCCAGTATACATGGGTTGCCTCCTTCGATTGCCGGGCACCATAGATGGCGCAGATTATACGATCCGAGCAGGCGGCTGAAAAGCGAGTTAGCCGCCGGGTCGTGTCCTAGCGATGGCTTTTGGTGGTGCGCGCGTTCAGGCCGAAGGGCAACGAATGGCTACAGAGGAAGATAGTGGCTGCCATGAGCGTCTGGGGAATGATGTCGTTGGGAAGCTCGCCCACTAAAGTCGTTGGGCACTATCGATCTCGAGGACGGGCAAACAAGCGGCGATTGTCTCGCCGGAGCCCTAAGTTCGGTATACTCGACGATGGGGCGGCCTTGGCATGCGACCTTGAGAAGGAGACGAGTGTTGTCGGGGTTCAAGGAAACCACACATTCAAGCGAAGTCGACGTAACGACGGCGACCGCGCGCCTGCCTGGTCTGGACATTGAGATCGTTCACCGTCGGTCGCCAGGCAATGACAGAGAGCAAATTTCGATTAACCTGCAGGCGGTGCCCTCCTTCGAGGCCTTCGGCCGCTTTCTGGAGGCAGCCAATCCCTTTGCATTTTGGGCTGAGGCCACCAAGCTGATCTGGTTTTCCTGGCTCGAAGCTGCGTGCGCCGTTATGATCTCATCCCCTTCACCTGGACCGCAGACCCAGACAAAATCATTGCCGCCGTCAGGCGAGGACACCAAGTGTTAGATTCCATCCACTAGCTCGGTCGCGGCTCCGAAGTCCTCATCGATGGCGAGCGGGAACTTCACTTTCTGTAGGAAGATCTTCGGCTGGCCCACCGCCTCGCCGGTAGAGCCCCGCCGCAAGACCGGCCGCGCATCGGGCGTGGCGCCCGAGAGCTGGATGCCTTCGATCCACGCCAAGGCCTCCTTGGCTTTGCGGGTGTAGGTCCCGCGGTCTTCCAGTATTCCTGCCGCCATTGACCTTCTTCGTCACGGCGACGAGATCGTCGCGATCGCAATCCAGATTGATTTTGTGCCGCTTCCAATATTCGCAGGCGATCTGCAGGGACAGCGCGGGCTCGGCCGACATCTCCGGATGGCCCTCAAGGTCGAGATTCGGAAGTTGTGCATGTGGATAAAATTCCACCATAGGCTGCGGCTGTTCTTCATGCGCGTCTGCGGCGAGCACGTCTTGCACCGCCGAGACAAAACGTATAAACATATCTTTATGTCAGGTGATGCCCAACCCCAGGCCTCTTTGGAAGGCCTGTCCCGTATCCAAGCGCTCGGCATGCTCCGCGCCGCCGGTGAGGCGACGCGGCTCCGCATCCTCGCGCTCCTTGCCAAGGGCGAGCTGAATGTCAAGGACCTCACCCAAATCTTGGGGCAAAGCCAGCCGCGCATCAGCCGCCATCTCAAACTGATGGCGGAGGCTGGCCTGATTGGACGCTTCCGCGAGGGGAGCTGGGTGTTCTTCCGCTTGGCCGAGACCGGCGGCGAGGCAGCGCTCGCGGCCGCCATCATGGCAAGCCTTGATCCCGCCGACCCGGTGTTTGCCCGCGATCAGGCCAGGGCTTCCGCCGTGCAGAAGGCGAGGGAAGAGGCGGCACAAGCCTATTTCAAGGTGCATGCTGGCGAGTGGGACAGGATCCGCACGCTCCACGTCGCCGAGAGCCAGGTCGAGGCCGCCATGTATCAGGCGCTGGGGCCTGGTCCCTTCTCGCTTCTGGTCGATCTCGGCACCGGGACCGGGCGCATGCTGGAGCTGTTCGCTCCCCGCGCCTCTCGCGCGCTCGGCTTCGATCTCAATCACGACATGCTGGCCTATGCCCGCATAAAGCTCAAGCGCGCCGGTCTCGCCCACGCGCAAGCCCGCCACGGCGATCTCTACAATGTGCCGCTTCCCGACCAGTCGGCCGATGCCGTCATCCTGCACCAGGTGCTGCACTTCCTCGACGACCCTGCCGCAGCGATCGCCGAGGCGGCGCGGCTGCTCAAGCCCGGCGGCAAGCTGCTCGTGGTCGACTTCGCTCCCCATGAACTCGAATTCCTGCGCGAGCAATCGGCGCATCGGCGCCTCGGCTTTTCCGGCGATCAGCTCAAGCGCTGGCTGCAGGAGGCGGGCGTCGCCGTCGAGCGTCAGCGCGACCTTGCACCGGGCGCAAGTGCTGCACCCGAGACGCTCACAGTCTCGCTTTGGCTGGGCGCTAGGCCGCCCGCGTCTGCGCCGAAGAAGAAAAAGGCCAGTTCCGTGGAGTTCGCCGCGTGATGCTCGCTTCCCCGAACCGTAAAAGCCGCTTTCTCGGCCATGGCGACATCGACGTCTCCTTCGAGTTCTTCCCGCCCAAGACGGAAGCCATGGACGAGACGCTCTGGCGCTCGATACGGCGGCTCGAGCCGCTCAATCCGAACTTCATCTCGGTGACCTATGGCGCCGGCGGCTCCAC
The DNA here is from genome assembly GCA_963804515.1 of uncultured Alphaproteobacteria bacterium. Classification (GTDB taxonomy): domain Bacteria; phylum Pseudomonadota; class Alphaproteobacteria; order Rhizobiales; family Methyloligellaceae; genus Methyloceanibacter. The sequence goes on from CAWDQR010000003.1 coordinate 685,308, forward strand.
CCGCGAGCGCACCCACGCTATCGTCGCCCGCATCCTCAAGGAGACCTGTCTCACGCCCGCCGCCCATCTCACCTGCGTGGATGCGACGCGCGAGGAGGTGAATGCGGTCATCAAGGAGTATTGGGACATCGGCGTGCGCCATATCGTGGCGCTGCGCGGCGATCCCGCTGGCGGCGTGGGCCAGCTCTACACCCCTACGCCCGGCGGCTATATCAACGCCGCCGACCTCACCGCCGGCATCAAGGCCATCGCGCCATTCGAGGTCTCCGTGGCGTGCTATCCGGAGAAGCATCCGGAATCGCCCTCCGTCGATGCCGATATCGACATGCTCTGGGCCAAGATCGACGCGGGTGCCATCCGCGCCATCACCCAATTCTTCTTCGATAACGAAGTTTTTTTCCGCTATCTCGACCGGGTCCGCGCGCGCGGCATCACCATCCCGATCGTGCCCGGCATCATTCCCATCCATAATTTCCATCAAGTGTCGGGCTTCGCGCTGAAATCGGGGACGAGCGTGCCCGACTGGCTCGGCCACCGATTCGATGGTCTCGATAACGACCAGGAGACGCGGCACCTCGTCGCGGCGGCGGTCGCGGCCGAGCAGGTGATGGGGCTGGCCGATCAGGGCATCACCGAGTTTCATTTCTACACGCTGAACCGCGCCGACCTCGTCTATGCCATCTGCCATCTGCTCGGCTTGCGCCCGGTCGCGACCGAGGCAAAAGCGAGGGCCGCGTCATGACCCGCGACGAACGCATCGCCGCGCTGAAGCGGGAGGCAAGGACGCGCATCCTGATCCTCGACGGCGCCATGGGCACTATGATCCAGCGCTATAGGCTGGATGAGGCGGGCTATCGGGGGACGCGTTTCAAGGACCATCGCCACGATCTGAAGGGCAACAACGATCTGCTTGTGTTGACCCAGCCGCACATCATCAGCGAGATCCATAACGCCTATTTGGAGGCAGGCGCCGACATCATCGAGACCAATACCTTCAATTCGCAGGCCATCTCCCAATCCGATTATGGGTTGGACTCCATCGCACATGAGTTGAATGTCGCTGCCGCCAGGCTCGCCCGCGAGGCGGCTGACGTTTGGACGGCGCGGACGCCGGACAAACCCCGCTTCGTCGCGGGCGCCATCGGCCCCACCAACCGCACCGCGTCGATCTCCCCCGACGTGAACAATCCCGGTTTCCGCAATGTGAGCTTCGATGTGCTTGTTCAGGCCTATGCCACGCAGGCGCGCGGACTGATCGAGGGCGGCGTGGACATCATTCTGATCGAGACGATCTTCGATACGCTGAATGCCAAGGCCGCGGGCTTCGCGGTCGAGCAGATCTTCGACGAGATGGGGGTCGAGCTGCCGATCATGCTGTCCGACACCATCACCGATCTCTCCGGGCGCAATCTGTCTGGCCAGACGCCTGAGGCCTTCTGGTATTCGCTGAAGCACCTGCGGCCCTTCTCGGTGGGCTTGAACTGCTCCTTCGGCGCCGAGCAGCTGCGTCCGGCCGTGGCCGAGATCGGCGCGGTCGCCGATACGCTGATCAGCGTCTATCCGAATGCGGGCCTTCCTAACGAGATGGGCGAATATGACGAGACGCCAAAGCACATGGCGGGGCTGCTCGAGCAATGGGCGAAGGACGGCCTAATCAACATCGTCGGCGGCTGTTGCGGCACCACGCCCCAGCATATCCGCGCCATAGCCGAGGCCGTTGCCAAATATCCGCCGCGCCACGTGCCGGAGGTCCCGCACAAACTGCGCCTCTCGGGCCTCGAGCCCTTCGTGCATGGGTGAAGGGGCGCATTCATAATGACCAATGCGGCGCAAAATTTTGTCATGGTGGGCGAGCGGACCAACGTCACTGGCTCCGCCAAGTTTCGCAAGCTGATCGAGGCCGGCGACTATGCGGGCGCGGTGGAGGTCGCGCGCGATCAGGTGGCCAACGGTGCCAACATGCTCGACGTCAACATGGACGAAGGCATGCTCAACTCCGAAGCTGCCATGGTGACCTTCCTCAATTTGCTCGCGGCGGAGCCCGATATTTCGCGGGTGCCCATCATGATCGACTCATCGAAATGGTCGGTGATCGAGGCGGGGCTCAAATGCGTGCAAGGCAAGTCCGTCGTCAATTCGATCAGCATGAAGGAAGGCGAGGGGCCCTTTCTGGAGCAGGCCAGGAAAGTCCGCCGCTATGGCGCGTCGGTGGTGGTGATGGCCTTCGACGAGCAAGGCCAGGCGGAGACCGCGGAGCGCAAATTCGAAATCTGCAAGCGCGCCTATAAACTCCTCACCGAGAAGGTAGGCTTCCCGCCGGAAGACATCATTTTCGACCCCAACATCTTCGCCGTCGCCACCGGCATCGAGGAGCACAGCAATTACGCGCGCGCCTATATCGACGCAACCCGGCGCATCAAGGCTAAGCTCCCTTACGTGCACGTCTCCGGCGGCGTCTCCAACCTCTCCTTCGCCTTTCGCGGCAATGAGCAGGTGCGCGAGGCGATGCATTCGGTGTTCCTCTATCACGCCATCCAGGCCGGCATGGATATGGGCATCGTCAATGCCGGCCAGCTCGCCCTCTATGACGACATCGAGCCCGGCTTACGCGAGCTCGTCGAGGACGTCATCCTCAACCGCCGCGCCGACGCGACTGACCGCCTGCTCGAGGCCGCCGAGCGTTATCGGGGCGGGGGCGCGCAGAAACGCGAGATCGATCTTGCCTGGCGCGACAAGCCGGTCGGGGAACGCATCACCCACGCGCTGGTGCATGGCATCGGCAGCTTCATCGAGCAAGACACCGAGGAGGCGCGCGCCAAAGCCGAGCGCCCGCTGCATGTCATCGAAGGCCCGCTGATGGCCGGCATGAGCGTGGTCGGTGATCTGTTCGGCGCAGGTAAAATGTTCCTGCCGCAGGTGGTGAAGTCCGCCCGAGTGATGAAGCAGGCCGTCGCCTATCTCATGCCCTTCATGGAGAAGGAGAAGGAGGAGCTTGGGCTCGCGCAAGGGGAGCCTGCCGGCAGGATCGTGCTCGCGACGGTGAAGGGCGACGTGCACGACATCGGCAAGAACATCGTCGGCGTCGTGCTCCAATGCAACAATTACGAGGTGATAGATCTCGGCGTCATGGTGCCGGCGCAGAAGATCCTCGACACCGCGCGGGAGCGGAAGGTGGACATTATCGGCCTTTCCGGCCTGATCACGCCGTCACTCGACGAGATGTGCCACGTGGCGGCCGAGATGGAGCGTGAGGGCTTCGACCTGCCGCTTCTGATCGGCGGCGCCACCACGAGCCGCGTGCATACCGCAGTCAAGATCAGCCCGAATTACCACCGCAGCCAGGCCATATACGTCACCGACGCAAGCCGTGCCGTAGGCGTGGTGTCGAGTCTGATGTCGGCGGACGAGCGCCCCCGCACGATTGCGCGCGTGCGCGAGGAATATACGAGCATGGTGGCGTCGCACGCCCGCGGGAAGGCTGAGAAAAGCCGCACGTCGCTGGCGCAAGCACGCGCCAATCGCTTGCAGCTCGATTGGGCCGCTTATGTGCCGCCGCGTCCGACCTTCCTCGGCACACGCGCGTTCCGCGCCTATGACCTCGCCGAGCTCGCCCGCTATATCGACTGGACGCCGTTCTTCCAGGCCTGGGAGCTGAAGGGCCCATACCCACGCATCCTGGAGGACGACAAATATGGCGAGGCCGCGCGCCATCTGTTCGAGGACGCGCAAACCATGCTGAAGCAGCTCGTCGCGGAAAAATGGCTTGTCGCCAACGCGGTTGTGGGCTTCTGGCCGGCGAACAGCGTCGGCGACGACATCGAGCTCTACGCCGATGAGACGTGCACGAAAGTGCTCGCCACCCTACACACGCTCCGCCAGCAGATGGCGCGGGAAGCGGGGCGCGCCAACCTAGCCCTCGCCGATTTCGTGGCGCCGAAGGAAACCGGAGTGGCCGACTATATTGGTGGCTTTGCCGTCACCGCCGGCATCGGCGAGGAGGATTTGGCGCGGCGCTTCGAGCGCGCCAATGACGATTACTCCAAGATCATGGTGAAGGCGCTCGCCGACCGGTTGGCCGAGGCCTTTGCCGAGGCCTTGCATGCGAAGGTGCGCCGCGAGCTTTGGGCCTATGCGCCAGGCGAGACGCTCTCCAACGAAGAGCTGATCGCCGAGAATTATGCCGGCATCCGGCCCGCGCCGGGCTATCCGGCGCAGCCCGACCACACCGAGAAGCGCACTTTGTTAAAGCTGCTCGACGCCGAGCAGGCGACGGGCTTAAAGCTCACCGAATCTTGCGCCATGTGGCCGGCCGCTGCCGTCTCCGGCCTCTATTTCGCCAACCCCGAGAGCCGCTATTTCGGCGTCGGCAAGATCGGGCGCGACCAGGTCCAAGACTACGCCGCGCGCAAGGGCTGGACCCTGGAAGAGGCTGAGCGCTGGCTTGGACCCAGCCTCAATTACGATCCGAAGCGGATCGCCGATGCGGCCGAATGAAGGTTGGAAACGGGAAGGGCTCAGATCATCCCGAGGATGATCGCCGCCACAAACGCGAATGACACCAAAGCCATGATGGCAGTCACGGTACCGGTAAGCTCCAAGGGAAGCCTCCTCTCCGATCGTTGCGTCTTTGGCTCTAAGGGGGCGATTTTAAGGACTTTCTGTGACGCCCGCCAAGCTCTTTTTACTAGGGCACTAAACGCTTCAATAGAAGATCGGTTCCCCTGGTTCGATCGCTGCTTGGCGAAATCCTTACGGGGAGCCCCGCGAGAATGGTAAACAGGTGTCGATTCGAGAGGGGTGCGCCGGGGTCTGTACCGGCCCGTACCCATCGATCAGCTGCCGCCTTCCACACTTTTTTGGCCGCAGCGGCAACAAAATCCCGGCGCTCTGTTAAGCTAAGAGCTTGCCCGTAGGATTAAGAGGCGAAGGGGCCTGAACGCCCCTGATTGGGAGGAGAAAAAGGGATGAGGTTCGTCGGCATCGCGGGGCTCGGTGTCCTGGGCGTGATCTGCGCCACTCCGGCCTTCGCTCTCAGCATCTTGAATGTGGATCCCGATCCTCACACCATCACCGTGACCGTTGGCAGCGACACCAAGCAGCTGACCCTCGCGCCGGAGAAGGAGGTCGATGCGCCTTGCGGGGATGGCTGCAAGGTCAAGCTCGAGAATGGGGAAGAGTACGATTTGAAGGGCGGCGAGGCGATCTCCATCGAGGACGGAGTCATCTTTGTCGATTCCTCGCCCGACGCTAACGCCGAGGACGCTCCCGACATCGATCCCGATGCGACGCCGGCAGACGACGACTCCCAAGGCGCGGGCGCCTCGCCGGACGAGTCTGCGCCCAAGGCTGCCTCGGACGCGTCTGCGTCAGCCAAGTCTGCGTCGCCTCCACAATAGCGCCGGTCGTCACGGGCAATCCCGAAGCGGATATTTGCGCAACAGGATTTCGTCATAGCCGTCGGCGACGAGGCCGGGCAGCGTTGCCGCGGGCCGGAAGCCATGGCGCGCGTAGAGGCGCAAACCCCGCGCGTTGAACGACGAGGCGCAGACCCAGAGATTGCGCGCCTGATGTCGAAGCGCCTCGCGCTCGAACCAGGCCATGATGCTCGACCCGATCCCTTTGCCTTGCGCCTGCGGCAGCAATGCGAGCAGCTCGAGATATGGCCCTTTGAGCCAGGGATGGCGCACCGACACCACGCCGGCCTCAGTGTCCCCCACACCGACCAAATAACGGCTCACCCCTCCGTCCGGACGTGCCAGGAACGCGGCGAGCGTCTCGGCTGGATAGTTGATCACCGACCAGGGCTCCATGGCCGCGATCGCCGCGGCGAGACGAGCGCAAGAGCGCAGCTCGAGCGGCTCGAGACGCGCGCCGCCAAGACGCGCAGCGTCAAGCTCAATTGGGCTCGTTGAAAATGGAGAGGAGGTCATGGCTGCCCTTGCGCGGCGACGAATGAGCGATGCGCGTCGCGTCGCCGGGCCTGTTCTCATAGCAGCTCTGCGCGATGATTGGCTTGCCGGCGGCGATCAGCTCGCTCACCGTGACGAAGCTGTAGCCCTTTTCCTTCAGCTTCGGCAGCGCGATGGCCAGAGCATCCGCCGTGTTGTGACCCCGGCCATTGGCATGCGCCACGATTATGGCCCCGGGATGCGCTTTGGTTAGGATCGTGCTGACGATGGTCTTGGCGGAAACGAGCGGATCCGGATCGCCGGTGACGACGTCCCATTGCACGGTTAGCAGCCCAGCATCGCCGGCGGCGGCGAGCGACCTAGCGTTACAGCGGCCATAAGGGAAGCGGAGCAGCGTGATCCGCTCCGGCGGCTCGGGGTTCGCCGCGCCCACAAGGCATTGGCGCGAAGTAAGCTTGTCTTTGGCGCGGATATAGGCCGCGTCGGTGAGATTGATCTCCTCGCCAAGCGTGGCGTCGTTCACTTGGGAGAGGTCGTAATGCCGCAAGCCATGGCTGCCCACTTCGAACAGCGGATCGGCGATCAGCTGCTGCGCCCGCTCGGGATGCGTCTCCATCCATTTGCCGCCAGCGAAAAAGGTGGCCTTGATCCCTTGCGCGCGCAACAGATCCACGATGCGGCCGTCATAGCCCGAGACATAGCCGTTCTCCTCGCAAAGATCGAAGGTGAGCGCGATTAGCTTCTCACCCGGCAGCAGCGCGACGCTGCGGATCGAGCCGCGCAGCGGTGGCGGCACGGCCGTGGTGGGCGGCAGCGTCACTTGCTTGAGCGGCGTCAGATCGAGCGGGTGAGGGGAGTGCACAAGTTGCAACTCTGCAGCGGTGCCGGCGAGCGCTTGTGGCGTCCAGCACTGTTGCGGTGGCACGGGATCTTCGGCGAATGCGGCGGCGCTGCCCAAAAGCGGCAGCAGTGCCAAGATCATGACGCGAGCAAGAACTCATGGATAGGCCTGCTGAACTTCGCGCAAGCTTGGTCATCGGCATGTGGCGCGTCAATGACATGGTCCTGCGTCCGTTTGGCGCCTCCTCCGCAGGCCGGGCCAGAGTTATTTGCCAGGGTCTTTCGCCACGGCATTGCCCGGGGCTTTGGCTACGGCATTGCCCGTCTCTTTTCCCGTGTCCGTGCCCGCGTCTTTGCCCGTCTCCTTGTCTGGGCTCATTTTGGCATGGACCTCGGCTGCTTTTCCGCCCAGAAATCTCCACGCATCTGGACGATCGCAACTAATCATAAGGGGAGGCTGATTTTGCGCTGCAGGCCCCAGGCACAGGCCTTGTTCAGGTGTCGCTGCCTGCACTTTAAACGCCCCATTGGCGTTGAGCTTTTGCTCCAGGTCTATCTTTAGTTGGGAGAGCTCGCCGTCTAACGCGACAATTTCGCCTTCCAACGCGGCTATGTGGTCCTGCAGGCAGGCCATCCTGCTGTCGCCATCTTTAATGTCGTTGCAGAACTTCAATTCCACCGCGCTTGCCGGCATGACGGCGCTCGCAATGCCAAACGAGACGGCCATAAATCCAAGCCTACGCATGTGACTCTCCTTGGCTCGTTTCCCAGACTCGAGACCGCGCATCTCAGCGACCAACGCTGCCGCGCGGGGCCGTAAGGGTGCGTTGGTCTGAATTCAGGGCTCATGCATGCGGCCTCGGCCTTGCTCCCGGTCTTCGATTGCCAGGTTTGCCTCCCGCTAAGCGGCGACTAGCTGGAGAAGGCACTTGAGACTCCCTCGGTACCAGACCTCGCACGACGGTAAGCGAGAAAGGCGGAAGCTCGACCGATTTGTTGCCACCAAGCGTAAAATGACGTGGTGGGTTGCTGCGAATGGGGCGGCCATCCTCGCCAGCGCTCTTCCAGGCATATTGTTCGGGGGAATATTGGAAGACGTCGACCCTGCTTCTGAACGGTTGCTCTGAGAATCGGCCCTCAAGGAGCCTGACGCGCGCAGAGTAGGCGTGCTCTGCATCTTTGTTCACCAACATGATCGCCAAATTGTGGTCCGGACGCTTCACCGCATAGGCTGTGACGATCTGACGGCCGTTGCCGTCATTCAGGTCTGATTTGGCGGCGTAGAGCAGATGCCGGCGATTGACTGGTTGCGCCCAATCCTGAGTTATCAGCCTCGCAGCGAAATAGCTTGGCATTGGCCAGCGTGCCTGCAGCTTCTGATCGCCCTCGAACAGCATCAATTGACCGTAATCCGCGCACGGACTTCGCTCGTTGATTGGCCGGCTCGGCTCGTAGCCGAAGAGATAGGCCGTCTTACCTCCGAGTGTCAGGAATTGACCGACGATGTCGGCGTCGAGCAATGCGCTTGGAACCTCGACCATGGTCCGCCCGGCAAAGGCAGAAAAGCCATACTCGCTGATGATGATGGATATGGAGTTGCGGACACCGCTCTGCCGAAATTGTTGCAATGCCTGAGCCAGGCGCTCCGGCTGTTGCACGAGCTGGCCGGCGGGTTGCTGGCAGAGGTCGTCGAACGGATACCATTCGAAGGAGAGGAAGCTGTAGTCGTCCAGGTGGCCATGGTCACGGAGATAGCCGAGAAACCGAGTGACCCACGACTTGTCCGGATCGACGTCGAAGCCGGTATAGACGATACCGCTCTGAAAGCTCGGACCGCCAAGCGCGAGCGTCGCGTCAACCTGGTGGATCGCAGTTGCGAATTCGAGATAAAGCGCCGCCTCATGTTCCGGGGAGACGAACTGTCCATCTGGCTCCTCACCCATTTCGATTTGGCGGACCGGATAGCCGCGGGCCTTAAGAAATCTGATCTCGGCGGCAGCGTTCTCGGGCGTGTCGTAGAGTAGGCCGACCGGCATCAGCACCGGTAAATTATGGGTGAGGCCGCTGCCGAACACGAGATCGAAGCCAGGCTGCTCCGTATTCGGGTCGAGATCGATGGCGCGATGCCAGGGATCAGTGGAAGAGGTGTAGACCACTGTCTGGGTCGCGTTGCTCGGGGCATGCGCAATTGCATCTTTGAAGGTGCCATTGTCATCGATCGTGCCGACATAGAGCTCGGCGATGGCAAAGCCGAGAGAATCACGGAGGTCGGTTGAGCCGGCGGGCGCGGTTCCCGAGGAACTCATGGAGTAGAATTCGGACGTAGCGCGTCTGCACGGGCCTACCATCGAGTCGTACCGGGACCGATGCGCCATCGGGGTTGGCGATCGACCCAAACGGAAAGTGATGCCATTCGCCATCCTCGGTGACCTGGAAGTCCGGATCGTCGCTGACCCAATACTGAATTTCGTACCGTTTGGCGTAAGGCTCTCCCCAGCGAATCGTCACCGCGTTTATGTCCTGTAGCTTGCCAAAATCGATCACCACCCATTGCGGGTGCGCGTCGTCCTCGTCGCCGGTGTAGTACTTGTCGAGATAAGGGTTACTTTTCCAGAAGCTTGCAGTGTCGCCATCCGTCAGGCGCGAATAGCCGTCGTTATCGGCTTGGTCGATCGTATTGCCCCTGCGAGGCAGCCGATAGCCGTGCGAGATGCGGATGTGTTGCTCTGGGCTGTCACTCGAAATCCAATACCCCTGTTGGTGCTCGGGATCGCTCCATGTCCCATGCTCGCTCCAATGCCATGCTTCGATGCCGAGCTCGGTGCGCAAGCGATATGTGATCTTCCGTAGCCCCGCGCTGCGCATCTTGCCGATGTTCTCTGGCGTGTAGATCTGGTTTAGCTTGCCTTCTTCCTGCCCGTCGAGCGCGGCGCCCAACGTATCATCGGGCCGGAACTCGGAGATTGGCTGGCCGGACAAATCGATGGTTATTGTTCCGGTCGTGAGCTTTTTCTCGACCGAGTTCGCGCTCGAGGCCAGCAGAGCCGTCAGAGCAACCAGAATCGTGCCGAAGCTTGGAAGTGGTCTGGCGTTCATGACATGCGGACCGCTCTCATACCGTCATCATTGGACCTGGTGAGCGACCTCGGGGTTGGGCGTGAGTGGGGCGAGCGGGAGAGTCCCTAGTCGCAGGCTGAACCCTGCTTGACGGGAAGTCCAGCTGGTGGACTGACGATAATTTTGGTGGCCTTCATCGTAAGCCGATCCTCGCACTCTGCAAGTCTCTCGCCGCTGCCAGCTACATACAAGTCAACATGTGGCTTCTTGCGCAGCCAATCCTCGGAGCATTCCACGCAGGTGTCTTCCACGACGTAGTAGCGTCGCACGGCGAGCACATAGACCTTCGTCCCGGGAGGCAAGAAGTGTTTGTCAGCCGCCATCGTCCCTGGTTGGTCATAGGTGCCCAGGTCTTCGTCCGCGGACGTGTGCACGACGGCGTGCGAAATTGCGCTGGTCCCCCGATGCGCAGGATTGCCGTCGTCGTTGTCGTCAAATCCATAAAATGTCACGTAGGTCGACCATTCCTGCGTGCCAGAACGGTCCGTCAGAAACCACCGGGCCACCGATGTTGCTAGGACGATCGAGGCGAACCAAGCGCTGGTGTTCCGCTTCATCACATAACCTCTCAAGAGCGCGTGACCCGCAGCCGCCCATGGCAAGGAGATGGTTCGATCTTTTGGAGAAACTGTCCGCCCAAAGGCGGGCAGTCTGGCGGGCTATGGCTGAAGGAAGCACCCTTCAACATTCGACAGGGAGCGGAAACCAGCGCCAGGGGCGGCAGGGCGGATGACCTGCCGCCTCTTTTAGACTTTTCAAGTGTTACTCCAACGGTTGGTAAGGGGCCATTTGGCGATTGTGAAACGCCATGCTGCGTGCTTCTGTTGCAGGCCGGGATAGAGCGTCGCGACCCCTCGCTTCCGCCTTCAACGGAGGCCAATTTCGTCGGGTGCTCTCATGGAGCTGGGCATTGCCAATGGTTCCCAATCAGGAGGCAGCGGGCCTTTAACCCGATGACAGCGTGTCGCACCAAAGCGCCGTCCTACAGGAGTAGCCTCATGAGCGGGGCGGAGAGCTTCAACAAGGTGCAAGCATGATGCGGAAATTCGGCTATGGGAGGTTAAGTGTTCTGGTGCTGGCCGGACTCATTGCTGGCGGCACCATGGTGGGTCTGGCACGGAGCCAATCGGCCCCGGATGCCAACGCTGAAATCTATCGGGATCTCGATGTCTTTGGCGAGGTGCTGCAGCACGTGCGCGAGGACTATGTCGAGAAGCCCGACGACGCCAAGCTGATCGAATCCGCGATCAACGGCATGCTGATGGCGCTCGACCCGCATTCCTCCTATCTGAATTCGAAAGAATTCGCCGACATGCAGGTGCAGACCCGGGGCGAGTTCGGCGGCCTCGGGCTTGAGGTGTCGATGGAGAACGGCGTGGTCAAGGTCGTCTCCCCCATCGAGGATACGCCGGCGGCGCGCGCGGGCCTGCAGAGCGGCGACTTCATCACCGCGCTCGACAAGGAGCAACTCCAGGGTCTCACCCTGGAGGAAGCCGTGGAGAAGATGCGCGGGCCGGTGAACGCGGCGATTACGCTGACCATCGTGCGCAAGGGCGTGGAAAATCCGTTCGATGTGAGGATGGTCCGCGACGTGATCCATATCAAGCCGGTGAAATACAGCGCCGAGAAGGACGTGGGCTATATCCACATCACGAGCTTCAACGAACAGACCACGGCGGATCTGCAGGACGCCGTCAAGCATCTGAAGAAGGAGATCGGTCAGAGCCTCAAGGGTTATATCATCGACCTTCGCAACAATCCGGGCGGCCTGCTCGACCAAGCGATCTCGGTCTCCGATGACTTTCTCGACCAGGGCGCCATCGTGATCACCAAGGGGCGTAACCTCGAGGAGACCCAGCGCTCCAATGCGAGGCCCGGCGACATTACCGATGGCAAGAAGCTCGTGGTGCTGATCAATGGCGGTTCGGCGTCGGCCTCGGAGATCGTGGCCGGCGCGCTGCAGGATCACCACCGGGCCACCATCGTCGGCACGCGATCCTTCGGCAAGGGCTCGGTGCAGACCATCATCCCGTTGGGCTCGAACGGCGCGCTCAGGCTGACCACGGCGCGCTACTACACGCCCTCGGGCCGCTCGATCCAGGCCAAGGGCATCGAGCCTGAGGCGGTGGTCGAGGAGGCGCTTCCCGACGACCTAAAGAAGGCGGCCGTGACCGGGGAGAGCGAAGCCAATCTGCGGGGCCATTTGAAGCGCGAGGGCGAGGCGAATACGGGCCAGGAGGAGGATGGCAGCTCGTCCTATGTGGCCCCGGACAAGGACAAGGATACCCAGCTCCAATATGGCCTCGATCTCTTGCGCGGCATCAAATCGGTCGACAACGACGCAAAGAAAAAGACCGAAGCCAATTAGCGGCGGTCGCGCTGCTGACCTGGCGCCGCTCAATCAGGGTCTGGGCCTGGATGCCCTACCGGGGCGCAAGCTCGCTGATTAGCTCGTTCGCCGCTTGAGCCATGGCTGAAACGCCGGCGATGTTGAACTGGTTGATCGCCACAAAGACGCCGATGCCGCGCGACGGTGCAAACGCCACATAGCTGAAGATGCCCTGAAGGCCGCCCGTCTTCTGCAGATCAGGGGGCGGTTGCCTTCCGGCTGCATCACGACCCAGCCCAGGCCCATGGCATCCATCTGGCCCGCCTCGTCGAGACCGAATGCCGGGCTCAGACCATCGCGAGGCAAATAAGCGGCATGGTCGAGCAGCCGCATTTCCGCGTCCACCGTGGCAAAGCGGTCGAGATGCCATTTCAGCCAGCGCAGCATGTCGTTGGCGGTTGAATAGAGACCGCTCGTTCAAGTCGCCCCCACCATATCAATTCCCGAAATTGGACCATGGGACCGTCAATTTCTCGCACGCCGCTTGGCGTTTGTTCGGATCGCGGGCCGGGGGCCTCCTGATATAATTTCACACGTGCCAACAGGCTTCGCCTCGGACTATCTTCTGGCCATGGCTACGAAAACTCCCTGTCTTAAGCCACGCAAGGCGCCCCGCCTATTGGTCGTAGATGACGACCGAGAAATTCGCGATCTGCTTTCTGTGCTTTTGACCCGCAGGGGTTACAAGGTGGTGACTGCGCGCGAGGAGCAGGAGATGCACCAGGCGCTCGCATCGTCCCAAGTCGATCTGATAATTCTCGATCTGATGTTGCCCGGTAAGGACGGCCTTACCATTTGCCGGGAAATTCGCGCAGCCAAGGCGATTCCGATCATCATGCTGACGGCGCGTGGCGAGCCGACCGACCGGATCGTGGGCCTTGAGATCGGCGCTGACGATTATTTGCCGAAACCGTTCGAAGTGCGCGAGTTGGAGGCACGGATCAAGGCCGTATTGCGAAGGTCTGGCGCCGCGTCCTCGCGTCCAGACGGCACGCTCGGAGGCCGCTTCATGTTCGCTGGTTGGATGCTGGATGCTCGTCAACGTCAGCTGTTGTCGCCCGAAGGCGTCGTCGTCGAGCTGACCTCTGGCGAGTTCGACCTCCTGCTTGTCTTTGCCGAGAGGCCACAGCGGGTCTTGAGCCGGGATCAGCTGATGGACTTGGCTCGCGGGCGAGAAGCCACCGCTTTCGATCGAAGCATCGATGTGCAGATTAGCCGACTGCGGCGCAAGATTGAAGGCGTTGGCACGATGTTCGAGCTGATCAAAACGGTTCGGAGCAGCGGCTATATCTTCACACGAGCGGTGCAGCGCATGTGACCCGCCTTCGTCCAAGAAGCATAACCATCGAGCTGATAATTCTTTTTGTTGCCGTCATCGTCATCGCGGAGATGCTAAGCGTCGGCTATCGCTATTTCGATCACTCCGAGGCGCTGTCGGCCCTCGAGTCGATCCGAATTGCCGACCGCGTCGCGGTTATTGTATCGCTGGTAAACAACACGCCGCCACAAGACCGGCCAAAGCTGCTCGAGAACTTTCGGGGCTCGGAGCTACCGGTGGCGTGGACTGGAGAGCGGCGGCTAGTCGACGACAAAGAGCCGGGCACGGAAGCGCGTCTCCTTCGCGATCTGCTGCTGCGAGTCATACCCCATTCCAACAATGACGAAATTATCGTGAGCTACCTGCCCGCAGGTGAGTCCGTACCGCTCCCGGGGGAAGCCGAGCTCGCGACGTTGTGGCGCAAGGCAGGGACGTTTCCAGAACCGATCGGGCAGATCATCGACGAGCTCGCCGCCAAGCCGACATTCCTGGTGACGGTTCGTCTGAGCGACGGAACTTGGCTCAAGCTGCTGGCAGCCTATGTGGAGGACATCGAATTTTGGCCGCTCCGGAGCGTCTTCAGTGTCGCCACCATGATTTCCTTGATCGCCGGGCTATCGATCTGGGCCATTGCTCGTCTGACCGCGCCATTTCAAGCCTTCGCCGCCGCGGCGACACTACTCGGCACCGACGTGAATGCCGAGCCCATCCCGGAGCGAGGACCGGCGGATGTCTGCGGAGCGATCCGTGCCTTCAATGACATGCAGACCAGGTTGCAGCGGTTCATCGAGGATCGGACCCAAATGCTTGCGGCGGTATCCCACGATCTGCGTACGCCGATCACGCGCCTCCGTCTGCGGGCCGAGTACGTCGAAAGCCGGAGTCAGCGTAGGAAGTTTCTGGCCGACCTCGACGAGATGGAGCAGATGATCACCGGCGTCCTTAGCTTCGCTAAGGAAGATGCACGTTCGGAGCCGACGGTCACGGTCGATCTCGGGGCGATGTTGCAAAGCATTTGCGATGATTTGAGCGACAGGGGGTTCGACGTTTGCTTCGAAGCGAACGGGCGCCTCCCCTATTTGTGCCGGCCACTCTCAATCCGGCGCTGCTTCACCAATCTTCTGAACAACGCTCTCAAATACGGCGAGCGTGCTGATGTGAGCCTCGAGGTCGGCGCAAGTAGCATTATTGTTCGCATCGATGATCATGGCCCAGGCATTCCGGAAGAGCTCAGGGAGGACGCGTTCCGCCCGTTCCACAGGCTCGAGCAGTCGCGCAATCGATAGACTGGCGGCTCCGGCCTCGGGCTGACGGTTGCGCGGACCATCGCCCGTGCCCATGGGGGCGACGTCACGCTCAGCGAAGCTCCGGGTGTTGGACTCCGAGCGAGCGTTGTTCTGCCCAATACCCAGAGGCTGTTGTCCGCTCCGCTAACGCATGTTGCCGTAGAATAGCGGCGCCAACCGCGAGCCCAATTGGCTCGGCCTGCCGGTATCGTCCTCGCTTGGGTTTACAGCTAATATTTATGACGTCAGGAGCGGCCGGCTGATCGAGCGGCCCCCGCGCTACTAGACCGCACAGACGGCATGATCAAGCGCGTGCAGAGGCGCACCCAAACGGCTATGGTCCCGTCATTTGCAGACACTCTCCCGTCGAAGGAGTTACCCCATGAGCAGAATTGGAAGAAAAATTTCGGCCGCCCTGGTGGTGGGCATGGCCATGGCCATGACGGCCTTTGCGAGCCTTGCCGCGAGCGAATTCGAGGGCGTTTGGAAGGTCAAGGACTCGGCTGGCAAGCCGTTCGAGATCACGCTGTCTGCCGACGGGCACGCCAAGGCTACCCGCGGCGAGGCCATGACGGGTACCTGGAAGGAGGAGGAGAGCTCGGCCGTGATCAGCTGGGACACGGGCTGGACCACGAAGATCAGCAAAGAGGGCGACCATTACGTGAAGGCGGCCTTCAAGAAAGGCGAGCCGCTGAACGGGAAGCCGACCAACACATCCGAGGCGGAAAAGGCGAAATAGAAGAGGCCAAGCCAACGGGCCGGGGCGCGTGATACCCTCGGCCGCCTCAGTCCTCAGCGGCACATTTGTCGATGTTGTTGGCCCGCTCGGTACCGGTCGGGTAGTAGGCGCCGGTGGGCGTGGTACCAAATCCCAACATCGTCTGCCGTGCGGCCTCGATGCTTTCTGGCTCATGCGTGAGCTTGAGCATCTTCACAGCACAGCAATCGGCGTCGAGCTCCATCTGCTTCAGCGCCGGTCGGATGTAATAGAAGGGTTGAGGACCCAAATGGCCAAGTCCCTCGTAGTAACGCCGCACATGGCCAAGCGTGTGGTGGCAGCATTCATGCGCCATCAGGAAATGTCCGTAGAGCGGAGTGTCGGCGAGCGTGGTCGCGTTCACTACGATGACCGGGTGCTCGTTGGAGTCGAGCATGGACATCGCCTGCTCCGGAAAGTCCGGCAGAAGGTAGGTCGAAATCGCGCAATAGGGATTGTCGACACTCGGCAGCCGAGGCTTATGTGTCGGATCACTTGCGGCATAGAGGCTGCCGCAGAACAGCCCTAGCCCTAGCAACGCAGCTCCGGCGAAGATCGTAAGACGAATGATCGAAGCCTCCACAATGCCAATTTGGCGATAAGCCTAATCCCCCTGACAGAGCCGAGCCAAAGCCCTTCTTGGCGGGCATCGGCATCAGTAACGCAATCGTGATCGGGGGAGGGAGGTGACGCCAAGAAGAGGCGCCGATTGCCGCTCGCTGGCTCCGGGATCGCTCCCGAATTAACATCGCCGGCCAACCGCGCCGATTCCCACGGACTGCTGCAAGATGAGGCAAAGACAAGCGCATGGCCCGTTACCGGATCCTGCTTATTGTGCTGCTTGCCTGGGCGCTTGTCATGATCGTCCCGGATCTTTTGCGGGTCGTGCAGCCCTTGGGGGCCTATGGGTTCTCCGCCAATAATGACGGCCTGATCTACGACGTCACCGCTCCCTTCGACTGGAAGACCGATTCGCCGGCCTGGAAGGCGGGAATTCGGAAAGGCGACCGGCCTCGATCTCACGCGCTTGGAGTGCTTCCCCTACGACGCCACGAGCTGCGGCAACGCTCTTGCGGTGCTCGGGGGCCAACAGTTTGTTCTACCTGAGCGCCCTGTTACGCTCGACCTTCTCGCGACCTCGGATCGGCCGGCGCGGCAGGTGACCCTTGTCGCGGAAACGCAGCCCGCGAACCCGTTCGAGCGATTTGTGGTGGCACTCGATCAGATCGCCGGCATCCTGGTCGTGGTCGCGGCGGCATGGCTCGTATGGACGCGTCCCGGTCCCATGAGCTGGGGCTTCTTCCTCTACGTGATGTGGTTCAACCCCGGGCAGGTCTATGCCTTCTACGCCCTCTTGCAACAATGGCCCCCAGTCTTGCTCGCGCAGAACGGCGCGGAGTGCATCGCCCAGGCCGCGGGCTATATGGGGCTCATTCTTTTCGTCCTGCGAGCGCCCAACAACCAGCCTGACCCAAAATGGCGCTGGCTTGAACGCGCGTTGCCGGCGATTGGGGTGGTGCTCGCGCTGGGGCTCATGACGTCCTATGGCAGGCTGTTCTACTACCGCACCGAGACCGGCACGCGCCTCGCGATCCTTTCTGGCTTCGGCGTGGCCATCTCAGCGGTTGCCATCCTGCTCGAGCGTCGGCGGAGGCTACCCCCGAAGGATTATCAGCGCCTCCGCTGGGTGATCTGGGGATGCCTGATCGGGCTTCCTGCCTTCACCATCGCCGAGCTCGGCTCGACCACCACCTTCTTCGGCACGCCCTGGGGCAACTACACCCCATCGGACGACATCCTCGGTCTGCTTTATCTCGTGAACGGCATCCTCTGCCTCTTCGTGTTCGAGGCCGTCCGCAGAGAGCGCGTTGTGAGCGTGGCGATCCCGCTTCGCCGCGTCACCATTCTCGGGCTCACTCTGAGCATCCCTGCGCTTCTGCTGCATCACGAGGTCGAGAACATGCAACAGCATCTCGCTATCCCGAACTGGGCTTGGCTCGTTATCGGCGGGGGGAGCCTCTATCTCATCTCCCGTCTACACGAGGTGGCAACTCATCTCACGGACCGCTATTTCAATCGAGCGCTCGACCAGGTGGGGACGGAGCTCGGCCAGGCGATCCTGAAGGCGGAGCAGCCCGCCGAGGTCGACCGGCTCTTGGCCGATGAGCCGTTTCGCACCCTCAAGCTCACCTCCGCCGCGGCCTTCCGCCGGACCGGCCCCGTGTTCCGACGGAACGGCAGCGGCAATGGCTGGGATGTGTCCGCGACCATGACGCTCTCGGCTGACGAGCCGATGCTCGCCCCCTTGTCGAAAGGGGAGCCGTTCAGCGTGGGCGAGGACGACGCCGACGAGCCCCGGCTCCCTTCTGGACTGAGCCGGCCAATTCTCGCCGTCCCGGCGGCGAACCCGCTCCGTTGCTTTGCCGTGGCGCTATATGGGCCGCACGCCTCCGGCACTGATCTCGACTCCAATGAGCGTGCGATGCTGGGGCGCATCGCCCAGGACGCCGCCGCGGTCTATGCCGAGCTTGAGAATGGCGATCTGTGCGACAGGATCGCCACGCTCGAAAGCGAGCTGTCCAAGCTCCCCTCTGGCGCCAAACGGGAAAGATAGCGCGCCGCGGGCCATGGAATTCGACAGCAAGGATCGGAGTGCGCGGGAGAGAGAAGCGGAGTATTCCTGAGGCAACGATTGAGAGCCTTGAGGAAACACGAGCATGAGCCACACGCTGCAAGAGCCGCCTGCCGCCTCCGCGCGCGATGACGCCCGATGGGAGGCCGTGGTCGCGAGGGATGCCGCGTTCGACGGCCGTTTCTATTATTCGGTCGCGACCACCGAAGTGTATTGCCGACCGTCCTGCGCCGCCCGTCTCGCCAAACGCAGCAATGTCCGCTTCCACGACACGCCGGCCGACGCCGAGCGGGCCGGATTTCGCCCCTGCAAGCGCTGCAAGCCAGACCAGCCGTCCTTGGATGAGCGGCATGCGGAGAAAGTCGTCAAGGCGTGCCGCCTGATCGAGGCGGCGGAAGAGGCGGCCAAGCTCGACGATTTGGCCGAGGCCGTAGGCTTAAGCTCCTATCATTTCCATCGGATCTTCAAGGCGGCCATTGGCGTGACACCGAAGGCCTACGCCACGGCGCAGCGCAACAAGCGCGTGCGTGCGCAGCTTGGCAGGAGCGAAACCGTGATCGAGGCAATCTATGATGCGGGCTTTAATTCGAACGGCTGGTTCTACGCCACCTCGTCGGAGCTTCTCGGCATGACGCCGTCCGACTTCCGGGCCGGCGGCGCCAATCAAACGCTGCGCTTTGCCATCGGCGAATGCTCGCTCGGCGCCATTCTGGTAGCCGCGAGCGAGAAGGGCGTCTGCGCCGTTCTGCTTGGCGACGATCCAGACGCTCTGGCGCAGGATCTGCAAAACCAGTTTCCGCGCGCTGAGCTGATCGGTGGCGATGCGGCGTTCGAGCGGCTTGCCGCCAAGGTCATCGGCTTCGTCGAAGCCCCCGGTATCGGCCTCGACCTGCCCTTGGATGTGCGGGGCACGGCATTTCAACATCGCGTCTGGGACGCGCTTCGCCGCATCCCCGCCGGTGCCACTGCCAGCTACGCGGAGATTGCACAAAGCATCGGCTCGCCGAAATCGGTGCGGGCGGTGGCGCGCGCTTGCGCCGCCAACCGGCTCGCCGTGGCGATTCCGTGCCACCGCGTGGTGCGGACCGACGGAAGCCTGTCGGGCTATCGCTGGGGCGTCGCGCGGAAGCGCACCCTGCTCGGCAAAGAGGCGCGTAGCCGGTCGCGCTAAGCGCGTCACGCGAAGCGTGTCAGCCCTTGCCCTTGGTGCGCGTGTTCCCATGGGGGGCGTTGCGCTCCAGGAACTCGATCATCAAATCGGCCACGTCCACGCCTGATGCCTTCTCCAACCCCTCAATGCCAGGCGACGAGTTGAGCTCCATTACCAGCGGCCCGCTCTTGGAGCGGAGCATGTCGACGCCGCAGACATTGAGGCCGAGTGTGCGGGCGGCCCTTACCGCCATCATCCGCTCCTGCGGGGTGATGCGCACTTTCTCGCCCAACCCGCCCCGATGCAGATTGGAGCGGAACTCGCCTGGCGGTCCTTGCCGCTTCATCGCCGCCACCACGCGGTCGCCGATGACCAAGGCGCGGATGTCGGTCGAGCCGGCCTCCTTGATGAATTGCTGCACCAGGATGTTGACGTTCGCCCCCTGGAACGCCTCGATCACCGACTTCGCCGACTTCACCGTCTCGCCGAGCACCACGCCGATCCCTTGCGTGCCTTCGAGTAGCTTGATTACCACCGGCGCGCCGCCCACGAGGTCGATGACGTCCTCGGCCTGTTTCGGGTCGTTGGTATAGGCGGTGACGGGAAGCCCGATGCCGCGGCGGGCGAGGAGCTGCAGGCAGCGGAGCTTGTCGCGGCTGCGGCCGATGGCAACGAACTCGTTCAGCGGATAGACGCCCATCACCTCGAATTGGCGCAGCACCGCGAGACCGTAGAAGGTGATCGAGGCGCCGATCCGTGGGATCACCGCGTCGAAATCCTCCAGCCGCCGCTTGCGGTAATAGAGCATCGGCTTGCGCGAGGTGATGTTGATGGAGACGCGGAGCGTGTTGAAGGTCTCGATCTCATGGCCGCGCACGCGGGCCGCCTCGCAAATGCGCCGATGGCTGTAGAGATGCGGATTGCGCGCGAGCAACGCGATCTTCATGGGAGGCCTTCCCGTCCTTGGGGGATAGCGTTACGGCAGCGCCTTGCTTGGCTCAAGCGCCACCCACGCCAGCCATTGGCGGAGGCGGGGCGGCCGGTGGCCTGCGAGGAACGAGCGGCCCGGCTCGATCAGCGCCCTTCCTTCCAGCGCGGTGCGCCCGAGCAGCATGCGGAAGCCCATCTGATCGCGATTGGCGAGGGCGAGCTCGATGGGCCAGGAGTGGTCGCCGAGCATCAGGGGTGTCTCGATGATATAGCGCCGCTCCACCTGGCCGCCCGAGTTGCGCACGGCACGCTCGTCGACGGCACGCGCCTCGCATTTGATCCGCACCGAACTGCTTCGCTGGATCGGATGCACCTCGAAGTGCACCCAGAGCGCGCCGGCCCGCCGAAAGGGCTCGATGGCGAAGGCGTGCAGCGCACTGGTCCGCGCCCCGGTATCGATCTTGGCCTTGATGGCGGCGACGCCGAGGTCGGTAAGCCGCACCCATTCGCGCCAGCCCACCCGCAATGTGTCGCTCGCTTTTGAGCGCCGGTCCGTCATGTCGCCTTAGAAGCTCTGCTGCAGCACGCCGCCACTCTAAGGCGCATCAGGCCGTTCTGCCAATGGCGCGCTCGAATCTACGGCGCGTTCGTCTTCGCGGCCGGTCGAGACTATAGTCGAACTGGCGCGAACAGGCGCGCGCCGCGGGGAGGAGAGCCATGGGCACGAACCAGCACGTGGTGGCGCATGACAATGGCTGGGCGGTGGAGGCCGAAGGCGCCGGCGCCCCGAGCGCCGTATTCAAGACCCAGAGCGAGGCCTGGGAAAAGGCCAAGTCCATTGCCAGGCGCGAGCGGTCGGAAGCCCTGCTCCACGGCAAAGATGGCCGCATCCGCGAGCGCAACACCTATGGGGCCGACCCCCGCAAAGGGCTGAAGATCAGCACGATATAGACCAGGAACAGCAAGAGATGCACGGTGCCCCGCAGCACGTTGGCCCCACAGCATCACCCCGAAGAGCCAAAGGAACACCAGGATGGTGAGGGGATAGCTGTGCAGGTCACGGAAGAGCGGCCCCTGGAACGTATCAACAAGGACCGCGGTGATCAGCCCCCCGAGGGTTAGAGCGACAGTGGGAAAATTTCGCCAATGGCTCGACAGCCGCGTGGCCACTTGCTCGATGGCCACTTCGCGCTGATTCATGGACCCTGTTTTCGCCGCCGGAGGAGCTGTCAGAGCACCGCCAAAGGGCGAGGCTGAGGCGAAATTAGCCCAGGCGTCGATTCGCCGCGAGATCATGCAACGGACGGAGAGCCTGTGCGGCGGGTGGCGGCTGCCCGCGCTTTCATGTAAAAGCCCTTCACATGGGCCCCGATGACCCGCGCCGGCCGCGCTCCTATCACCACGGCAATCTGAAAGAGGTGCTGCTCGAAGCCGCCCGCAAGCTGATCGAGCAGCATGGGCCCGTGGGGTTCAGCCTGACCGAGGCAGCGCGGCTTGCAGGAGTCAGCCCGGCGGCGCCCTACCGGCATTTCCGCGACCGCGACGCGCTCCTCGCCGAGGTCGCCCGCAACGGCTTCGAGCGCTTCGCCGCGAAGCTCGACGCGGCCTGGAACAATGGCGTGCCGACCCCGCTCTCGGCCTTCGAAAATCTGGGACGCGCTTATCTCGCCTTCGCCCGCGAGGAGCCCGCGAGCTACGCGGTGATGTTCGAGGCGGGCCTCGGCCCAGGTGAGGATGCCGTGCTCAAGACCGCCGCCGATTGCGCCTTCGATGTGCTGCGGCGCGCCTCCACGGCGCTTTGCCAAGCGCTTCCCGCCGACCGGAGGCCGCCAGTCCGACTGATGAGCCTGCATGTCTGGGCGCTCTCCCACGGCGTCGCGGATCTGTTCGTGGAGGAGAGGCCGGGCGCCACCAAGCTCCCCCTCAGCCCTGAAGAGATCCTCGAATTGGGGATGCTGATCTATTTGCGGGGCCTGGGCATCCTTCCTGACGACAAAGCGGTCGGTTCCCCCTAGTCCCCGAGCCGCTCCGATCACATTTTATGTCGTCCCTTGACTCTGGACAGAGCGGGGTCACCTATGTGAATGTGAATAACATTCACACTGAAGGAAGGGTCTTCAATGCAGCTGGTTTCGACCTTGGACGATTATGGGAAGCCTGCCTGGATCATAGCCATGATCGTGGGCTTCCTGCTTTGGTGGCCCATTGGGCTAGGGGTCTTGGCCTATCTGATCTGGAGTGGACGCATGGGATGCGGAAACAAAATGCAATGGCGGCAGCACTTTATGCAAGAGGCGCGGCGCTTTGGGGGCGGCTTCGGTCCGTTCCGCTCGACCGGCAACGCGGCCTTCGACGACTATCGCGAGCAGACCTTGCGGCGCCTGGAAGAGGAGGCCGATGAGTTTCAGGCCTTCCTGCAGCGCTTGCGCAAGGCGAAGGACCAGGCCGAGTTCGACCAGTTTATGGCCGAGCGCAGGCCGAGCGGTCCGAGGCCAACTCCGTCGGGGGCATAAGGGCGCCCGCGAAATTTAAGAGAGGCAACGAAGCTAAGGGCGCGGGATTTCGATCCCACGCCCTTTTTGTTGCGAGGTCATTGTTATTGTCATCGTCGGCGAAGGCGGACGATCCATCCACCGCCGGTCGAGACCAAGCAGGGACAGTGGCTACTGGATGCCGGCCTGCGCGGGCATGATAGTCGCGTAAGTTGGATCTTAATCCCGCTCGCTAGTTGGCCTGAAGCCGCCGCCGGTGGGGGTCTTGATGATGATGGCGTCGCCTTCCTCGAGCACGGTCTGAGCGCAAGCCCCGAGGCGGTCGACACGACCATCCTTGCGCCGCACGGAGTTCTCGCCGGCTTTGCCAGGCTCGCCGCCGTTGAGCCCGAACGGCCGGACGCGGCGGAAGCCGGACAGGATGGCGCAGTCCATGCGCTCTAAGAATCGAATGACACGAAGTGTGCCAGCGCCGGCGCACCATTTGCCCTTGCCGCCGGAGCCGCGCCTGATCTCGAAGCGCTCGAGCAGCACGGGGTAGCGCAGCTCCAGCACCTCCGGGTCGGTGAGGCGCGAATTGGTCATATGCGTTTGCACCGCGTCCGCGCCGTCGAAGCCGGGGCCCGCCGGCGCGCCGGAGCAGATCGTCTCGTAATATTGGGTGCGCGCATTGCCGAAGGTGAGATTGTTCATGCTGCCTTGCGCCGAGCCGAGCACGCCAAGCGCGCCATAGAGGCAATTCACGATGGTCTGGCTCGTCTCCACATTGCCGGCGGCGACCGCGGCCGGGTAGCGCGGCGCGAGCATCGAGCCCTCGGGGATGACGATCTCGATGTGTCTGAGGCAGCCCGCGTTGAGCGGGATGTCGTCGTCGACCAGGGTGCGGAACACGTAAAGCACGCAAGCCCGCGTGATCGGCTCGGGCGCATTGAACGTGTCTGGGGCTTGCTCGCTCGTGCCCGTGAAATCGACGATGGCCTTTCCCCGCGCGCGGTCGATGCGGATCGCCACCTTGATGCGCGCGCCGGTGTCGGTCTCGACCTCGAAGCTGGCGGGCTTGAGCGTCTCGATCACGCGCGCGACGCTCGCCGCCGCATTGTCCTGGACGTGGCCCATATAGGCTTGCACCAGATCGAGCCCGTAATGGGCAACCATCTTGCGAAGCTCCTCGACGCCCTTGGCATTGGCCGCGGCTTGGGCTTTCAGGTCGGCGATGTTCTGCGACGGGTCGCGCGCGGGGTAGGGGCCCTGCGTCAGCAGCGCCAGCACCGCCTCCTCGCAGAAGCGGTCGGCCTCCACCAGCTTGAACGGCTCGATATAGACGCCTTCCTCATCGATCCGCGTGGCCTTCGGGCTCATCGAGCCTGGAGCGATGCCGCCGATGTCAGAATGATGTCCGCGCGCCGCCACGAAGAACAGAATGTCGGCGCGTCCTTCGGCGAACACCGGCGTCACCACGGTGATGTCGGGAAGATGCGTGCCGCCATTGTAGGGCGCGTTCAGCATCCACACATCGCCGGGCTTGAGCTCATCGCCCACCTCGCACCGCACCGTCTCCACGCTGCGATCCATGGAGCCCAGATGCACGGGAATGTGCGGGGCGTTGGCGACAAGGCGCCCGGCGCGATCGAAAATGGCGCAGGAGAAGTCGAGCCGCTCCTTGATGTTGACCGACCGCGCCGTGTTTTGCAGGGCGTAGCCCATTTGCTCGGCGATCGCGATGAAGAGCGTGTTGAAGACTTCGAGCAGCACCGGGTCTGGTTTGGTGTCGAGGGCGGCGCGCGCCCCGCGCCTGCCAGCACGCGTAAGCAGCAGATGATTTTTCTGCGTGATGTCCACCTGCCAGTGGGGCTCGACCGTAACGGTCTGATGCGGCTCGATAATGAGGGCGGGGCCTTGGATGTGGTGACCGGGCGCAAGGCCGGCGCGCCTGAAGACGGGAGCCTCGTGCCAGGCGCCGCCGGTGTAGAGCCTGGTCGAGGTGTCCGGTTCTGGCGCGCCGTCGGCAGCAAGCGGAAGGTCCGGCTCTTGGGGGTGCTCGCTGCCACCAAGCGCCTCGACCTCGATCGCCTCGATCTCGATCGGTTTGTCGGGACTGACGAAGCCGAAGCGCTGCCGGTGCAATTCTTCGAATTGCGCTCGCATATCTTCAAGGGTCCCCAGCGGGAGGGGGAGCACGCTTTCAGTGCCGAGATAACGGAGATGCGCCTGAAAGGTGACGCAGATACGCTCACGCGCGACGCCTTGCGCCACCAGCTCCTGAACCCCCGCTGCCGCTAACGGTGTGGCCAGAGCCTCCGCCGCGGCGAGGCCATGCTCGTCGAGTGGTCGCAACACCGCTTGGCTGCGCGTCGCTTTCAGCTCCGCGAGCCCCATGCCATAGGCGGAGAGCACGCCCGACAAAGGATGGATCAGAACGCGCGCGATCCCGAGCGCATCGGCGACCAGGCAGGCATGTTGGCCGCTGGCGCCGCCGAAGCAGTTCAGCACATAGTCCGCGACATCGTAGCCCCGCTGCACCGAGATGGTCTTGATCGCGTTCGCCATGTTCTCGACCGCGATACGGATGAAACCGTCCGCGACCTCTTGAGGCGGCCGGCCATCGCCGATCTCGGCGGCGAGCGCGGCGAAGCGGGACTGCACGATCTCGGCATCGAGCGGCTGGTCTTGACCCGGCCCGAATATCTTGGGGAAGAAGGCGGGTAGGAGCTTCCCTACCATGACATTGGCGTCGGTCACGGTCAGGGGGCCTTGGCGGCGGTAGCAGGCCGGTCCGGGCACCGCGCCGGCCGAGTCCGGTCCCACACGGAAGCGCGCGCCGTCGAAACTGAGGATCGAGCCGCCGCCCGCCGCTACCGTATGGATCAGCATCATCGGCGCGCGCACGCGGACGCCGGCGACCACGCTCTCGAAGGTCCGCTCATAGGCGCCATCGAAATGGCAGACATCGGTCGAGGTGCCGCCCATGTCGAAACCGATCACGCGGGCGAAGCGCGCGAGCCGCGCCGTCTCCGCCGCGCCGACTACGCCCCCCGCGGGGCCCGATAGGATCGCGTCCTTGCCCTCGAACAGATGCGCTGAGGTGAGCCCGCCCGAGGACTGCATGAACAGCAGCTTTGGCAGGGAGGTGGAGTCCCCTCTCACCGTCGGGGAGAGGGTTGGGGTGAGGGGGGTGGTGGCATCAGTTTGGTCCCTATCACTCGATCGCTCCGCCGGAAGCGAAGCGATCGACCTCCCCCCACTGGGGAGAGGTGAAAGGGCCGCAGCGATGCGGTCCACATAGCGCCGGAGCAGCGGCGAGAGATAGGCGTCGACAACAGTGGTGTCACCGCGCCCGACAAATTTGACGAGCGGGCTCACCTCATGGCTCACCGAGATCTGCGCGAAGCCAAGCTCGCGCGCGAGCTCGGCCACTGCCCGCTCATGCTTGGGATGCGCGTAGGCATGCATGAAGACGATGGCCGCCGCGGCAATGCACTCGGCGTGGCCCGCTTCGAGCGCGGCACGGGTAGCCTCGAGATCGAGGGGCATTTCCACAGTGCCGTCGGCGCGCACGCGCTCTGACACCTCGGCCACGCGCGCATAGAGCATGGATGGCTTCTCGATCTTCCGCGCGAAGATCTTCGGCCTAGCCTGATTGCCGATCTCGAGCGCGTCGCGGAAGCCTTGCGTGACCAGCAACAGCACGGGATCGCCCTTGCGCTCGAGTAGCGCATTGGTGGCGACGGTGGTGCCCATCTTGACGCTCGCGATCAGCTCGGTAGGCAGCGGCCGCCCACGCGCAACCCCGAGCAAATCGGCGATGCCGGCGATGGCCGCGTCGTCATAGGCCTCCGGGTTATCGGAGAGGAGCTTGTGGGTGAGGAGCCTCCCGTCGGGCGCGCGGGCGACGATGTCGGTGAAGGTGCCTCCCCGATCGATGCAGAACTGCCAAGTGCCGGCGCGTGTCATCCGAGGCGCGTGAGTCCCGCCGCGTAGCGCTTCCAGCGGTGCGCATAGACGTCCGCCGCCCGCGCCGTCATCGCCCGCGTTTTCTCGTCGGCCTCGCGCACGAGCTTGGCGGGCGCGCCGAGGATCACCGAATTGTCG
Organism: uncultured Alphaproteobacteria bacterium; assembly: GCA_963804515.1. GTDB lineage: Bacteria > Pseudomonadota > Alphaproteobacteria > Rhizobiales > Methyloligellaceae > Methyloceanibacter. The sequence continues at coordinate 712,217 of CAWDQR010000003.1, forward strand.
GGGAACACCTTGCCCTCGGGGATCAGCGCCCCTGCGCCGACGAGAGAATTAGCGCCGATGCGCGCGCCGTTCAGCAGGATCGCGCCCATGCCGATCAGGCAGGCATCGCCGATCACGCAGCCATGCAGCACGACATTGTGGCCGATGACGCAGTCGCGGCCGATGGTGAGAGGAAAGCCGGGATCGGTATGCAGCGTCGCATTGTCCTGGATCTGCGAGCGCATTCCGATGTCGATCCATTCATTGTCCCCGCGCAACACGGAGCCCCACCAGATGCTGACCTCGGAGCAGAGCCGCACGCGGCCGATCACCGCGGCTGTCTCGGCGACCCAGTAGAGGCCGTCGGCCGGAAGCTCTGGGACCTCGCCATCGAGCGCGTAGATGGCCATAGGCTGCTCCTTTCGTCACTGCCAAGCGTGTGGATAAGCTTCATACGCAGTGTTGTCATGCCCGCGAAAGCCGACATCCAGTAAACACAAATCTCGCATGAGGTTACTGGATCGCCCGGTCAAGCCGGGCGATGACGGATGAGGGGAGGGGAAATGGCGACAGGGAGGGGGCCGCAAGGTTGAGCAAACCTCGGCGGCTGAGGCGCCGGCCGAGGCAGCGCCGCCGCTAAGCCCCATCGACCGCTATTTCGGCCTCACCGCAGCCAGCGCGAGCATCGCCACGGAGCTGCGCGCTGGGCGAGCGACCTTCCTCACCATGGCATACATCATGTTCGTGAACCCGGCGATCCTGGAGAAAGCCGGCATGGATCATGGCGTCGTGTTCGTAGCGACCCGCCTCGCCGCCGCCGCGAGCACCGCGATCATGGGCCTCTACGCCAATTATCCCATCGCGCTCGCTCCGGGCATGGGGCTCAACGCCTATATGGCGACGAGCCTCGGCGCGATTGCCTGGGACGAGCCCACCGAATACATCCCGGCGCTGATCGTCGCGCTCATGATCCCCTTGAGCTACTCCATCGCCACCGGCATCGGCCTCGGCTTCATTGCCTTATGTGGCGCTGAAGCTGCTCGCAGGTCGCCTCCACGAGATCAACGCCGCTTCGGCCTCATTGCCGGGGCATTCCTGCCCAAGTTGATCATCGGGTGATCGCCACCAAGAATGAGGGCAACTGGATTATAGTCGGCCTCCATGGCTGGAGAGGAGCATCACGGTGGCCACATTCATTTTGCTCACTAACTTTACAGATCAGGGCATCCGCGACATCAAGGACACTATGGGCCGGGCGGAGACCTTCAGAGAGATGGCCAAGATGAGCGGCATTACCATCAAGGAGCTCTGCTGGACGATGGGCCGTCATGATGTCATTGCCGTTTTTGAAGCGCCTGACGATGAGAGCGCGACGGCGCTCGCGTTCAGTGCCTCCTCGCTTGGCAAATTTCGGTCCGAGATCCTGCGAGCCTTCTCGTTTGAGGACGAGCGGAATCCTCGGCAAGATGGTGACCATCCTGACTGAATCGGTGCCAGACCTTGAGGCGGTCACAGTCGGGCTCTAGGGTACCGCCCGTGAACAAAGGGGACGCCATGCGACGCCATAAATCGAGCCTGATCGTCGGACTGGGGTTGATCCTGATTGCCGCGCTGCCGGTGGCAGCGGGGCCGCTCGCGAGCAGGCCGTACGCGCCGCCGCTCGCGGTGCCGGCCTGGAGTCTCCTTGGCGACTGCTACCCCATCGATTTCAGCGATGTCGACATTGAGTGGTATGCCGGCCGCGGCGTCTACCAGCTCACCGTAAGCGGCGTGAAGCCGTACACCAATATGGAGGTCTCCCTGAGCCACGAGGCCTATAGCGGCCGCCCGGCCTATTGGCGGACCCTCGTCATCGGCTGCGTGAAAAACGGCCTCGTGCTGCCAATCCCGGCGCCCTATTACCTGACCATGAACCTCGATCAGTTCGTGGGCACAAAGGGCATCGACATCGTCGGCGCCTCGCGCAGCGTCCGCCGCGCCGTGCCGCGGTCTTGAGCCAAACGTCCTCCCCCTGAACGATCCGCCTCTTGTAACCCCGCCTCGGGCTCGGCTATTAGAGGTCCAGTTCCTAGGGCCTTATCGGCCCTTCACTTAAAGTGATCAGTGATGGATACCGAATCCAACCCCCGGGCCCGCCATAGCGGCGGCAATCCGGTCACGATGTTCATCACCTCGCTCAGCGCCGCGATCGTCGTCGCCGGCGGCTTCGGCATTATCATCGAGGCCTTCGTCGTTGCCGGCGCCGACCTCTTCCAGCTTGGCCGCACCTTCGTCATGGTGATGAGCGTCGTCGTTGCCTTGCTCAGCCTTTGGCTCTTCATCTGGTGTTTTGCGCGCTCCTATCATGTCGAGCGGCGCCTCCGGGCGGGTTTCGATGTCGACGAGCCGCAGCTCTCCATCCTCGCCAATTTCCGCGATTTGGGGCCGGCGCCGTCGAAATCCTGAGCGGGCAGGGACGCTGCCGGGCGCCCCCGAGACGATTATCCGCATGCGAGGCCGCGCAAAAATCCTTATGCTCTAGCGAAGCTTCAGTTGGGGGGTTCGGCAATGTCGATTTGGGGAAAATTGGCCGGCGCGGCGGCGGGGCTCGCGGTCGGCGGCCCGATCGGCGCTTTGCTCGGCGGCGTCGCCGGGCACTACGTCATCGACCGCGATCAGGAGCCGGAGGGCCCTGCCGAGAATCAGGTGGCCTTCACCGTGGGCGTGATCGCGCTTGGCGCCAAGATGGCGAAGGCCGACGGCGTCGTCACCATGGACGAGGTCAATGCCTTCAAGGAGGTGTTCAAGGTGCCCGAGGGCGAGATGAAGAACGTGGCTCGCGTCTTCAATCTCGCCAAGCAGGACGTCGCCGGCTACGAGGCCTATGCCGAGCAGCTCGCGGCCATGTTCAAGGGCAACCGCAAGCTGCTCGAGGACGTGCTCGAAGGCTTGTTCCATATCGCCAAGGCCGATGAGGTGTTGCACCCGCGCGAGGAGCAATTCCTGCAGCAGGTCGCCAAGCGCTTCGGCATCAGCGACACCGAGTTCGCCTATATCAAAGCGCGTCACGTGACCGTGGCGAAGCGCAATCCGTATGACGTGCTCGGCATCGCGCCCAACATCAGCAATGACGCGTTGAAGAGCCACTACCGGAAGCTCATTGCCGAAAATCATCCCGACAAGATGATGGCCCGCGGCGTGCCGAAGGAGTTCGTCGCCATCGCCACCGAGAAGGTGGCCGCCATCAACGAGGCCTATGGCGAGATCGCCAAGGAGCGGGGGATTTAGCAGTTTCGGATTGCCTGGCCCCGGGGATGATGTCATTCCCACGCAGGCGGGAATCCAGTAAACACCGCCCGATGTCGCTTGCACCCGCGCCCGCATTTTTCGTCATGGCCGGGCTTGTCCGGCCATCCACGAAATTCTTTCCTAAAGACGTGGATGCCCGGCATAAAGCCGGGTATGACGATGCTAAGTTTCAATCGGAACGCATGAACATAGCCCCGGACAGCTCGCTCGCCACGCTCTGGTGTCCCTCGCCGAACCGCGAGGAGCGGCGCGAGGGGTGCGCCCCCGATATGCTCCTCTTGCATTACACAGGCATGGACTTTTCCGATGCGGCGCTCGACTGGCTCACCCGGGACGAGTCCAAAGTCTCGTGCCACTACCTCATCGACGAGGAGGGACGCATCGCGCAGATGGTGCCCGAGTCGATGCGCGCCTGGCACGCGGGTCAAAGCCTCTGGGCCGGGGAGACCGACCTCAATTCCTGCTCGATCGGCATCGAGATCCACAATCCCGGCCACGATCTCGACTATCGGGACTTTCCAGACGTGCAGATGCAGGCGGTCGAGGCGCTCAGCCGGGACATTTTGAGCCGTCACCCGATCCGGCCCGAGCGCGTGCTGGCTCATTCCGACATCGCACCTGGGCGGAAGCGCGATCCGGGCGAGAAATTCGATTGGGCGCGGCTGGCCAGAGCCGGCATCGGCCTCTGGGTCGCGCCCGCGCCTGTGGACGAGGATCTGGGCCTCGGCCTGGGCGATGAAGGCGAGGCGGTTGCCGAGCTGCAGCAGGACCTCGCCGCTTTTGGCTATGGCGTGGAGGTGACGGGCACCTATGGCCAGGGGCTGGAGAGCGTCGTCGAGGCATTTCAGCGCCACTTCCGGCCCGAGCGGATCGATGGCCGCGCAGACGCCTCGACCCGCGCGACGCTGAAGCGCCTCCTCGCTGCGCTGCAAGGGACGCCCGCAGCGTAGGGACCCGCTCCCTGAAGGAAGCGGGTCCATGCTGTCCGTCGCTAAGGCTTGCTCGAATAGTAGGCCTGGGCCTTGGCGAGGTTGCCCTGGGGGTCCTTCATGAACAGCGTCTTGGCCGCCTCATTGCCGAAGCAATAGGTCTTGCCGTCGATCACCGCGTTGACGGAGCAATCCGTGGCGATGTTCTTGCCGAGCGCAAGGCCCTCGGCGCACATATTGTCGAACTCGCCGGTCGTGGCCGCCGCCGCGGCCGTCGCGAGCAGCAAGGCGCCCGCGATCACGGACAGGAAAGTGGTTCTCGTCATGGTCGTCTCCCATGGGGGTTGGTTGTCTGAGCGTTGTCTTGAGCTAAACCGGGGTTGGTCCGGATGCTTCGTTTAGGCGCCTCGCGGCACGTAGTCGGTAACCGGGGTCACGCTGCGTTGCCGGCGCCGTAGCTTGCGAGCGCTCCGCGGTCGCGCACCTCGATGCTGCCGCGCGAGGCCCGCACCCAACCCATCCGCTCCCATTCGCCGAGATAGCGGCTGATCACCTCGCGCACGCTGCCGAGATCGAGCGAGCTGCTGATGGGTCTTCGCCACGATGCCTTGCGCGTCGGCTTCGGCGAGCAGGCGCCGCGCGAGCCTGAGATCGAGGCTCGTAAAGGCGACCTCGTCGACGAGGGTGATCAGGCTCCAGAGCAGATCCCCGTAATTGGCGAGCACGAATTGGCGGAACGGTACCGAGGCGGTGAGCAGCCGATGGAATACCGAGGCCGGCAGCCGTCGCGAGCAGTGCGTCGGTCTCGGCCGTGCTTTCGGCCGGGAAGGGGCTGCCGGCCATCAGGCAGCGTAGCGATATTGTGTCGTGGCGGCACCCCGGATTGGCCAAATATGGGTGGTAAAATTCTTGTATATCTCGGCTTCGGCAGCGCGTCGGTACCCCGCGCGGAGAGGAAGGAGTTGGCCGGGTGGACATGCATCCGATGCCCGATCGAAGCCGCTGACCAGACGCTGGCTGGCGGCCTTTCGCGACCTGCCTGAGCTCGAGCCAGAGCACCGGGGGGAAATGCTTGGAAGCATCAGATTCAACCGGCTGAACGAGGGCGACATCGCCACCGCCAAGGCCAGCATTGCCATGCTTACGTGATGTGCATCGCCGGCCGGACGCGGGTGTTCGAGACCTCCGAAGTCGGGGCGCGAGAATCCTGCTTTACCAGGTCGGTCCCGGCGAGACCTGCGTGCTGACCACGTCCTGCGGCTTGCGAGCTTAGAGTTATCGAGGATTGCCCTTAAGCTGCGAAAACTCCCGGGAATCGCACCTCGATCACGCAGACGGGATTGGACAGACGGTGACTCCGGTCACATACGGATGGCTTACAATCCGCCAAGAAACGGGCATTCAAGGCACCGGTCTTGAGCAAAATTCAAGAAGGCTTACGAGGAGAAACGCCATGACTAGGGTTCCTTTCCTGTCCGCCGTGGCAGCCGCTTTGCTGCTTGGCCTCGCCACCGTGGGCCCCGCGGCGGCTGAGGATGCGGCTACGTCGGCCGCACCGGCAATGACGCCGGCTCCTGCCGCGGCTCCCGCCAAGGGCGAGTTCGATAACTCTTGCGCCATGGGTCTGGCTTCGGGTCAGGTGGTGAAGACCGATTGCTCGGTGAATTGGACGGCCGAGGACGGCAAGGTCTATTGCTTCTCGAGCGAGGCGTCGAAGGAGGCCTTCCTCAAGAACCCGACCGAGAACATCCAGAAGGCTCGCGAGTTCTTTATCGCCAAGGACAATGCGGCCGCCTCCGCACCAGCCGCCCAGGGCGCCGCTGCGAGCAACAAACCGGCCAAGGAGTTCACCGAGGATGACGTGAACGCGGCGGTGAAGAAGACCGTCGACGAGCGGAGCAAGGACGGCACCTTCGTGTTTCACGATCCGAAGCTCAACGCCGACCTCAATCTGATCTTCGAGAACATCAAGATCGTGCGCGGCATGGAAGGCTATGGCTGGTTCGCCAACACCATCTTCCACGACAAGGATGAGCCAAAGAAGCAATACGCCATCGACTTCTGGTTCAAGCCCGAAGGCCAAGAGCTGAAGCTGATGGACATCCGCGTGCAGAAAGGGCCGAAGCAGGAGGGCGACGGCTGGATCATGATCACGCGCATGCCGGTAGCCTGGTGGTGGCTCCCGGTGCAGGAGCATCCGGGCGACATGGAGGTAACGCGCGCCTGGCAGGTGATGGGCGCCATCCACAATTACATCGCCACCCACAAGGACCAGAATGGCGACGTTCCCATCAAGGACGACAAGACCGGCGAGACCTTGCCGCTTGAATTCGTCGAGATCCACCAGCCGGTGCGCCACCTGAAAAAGGAAGGGGAATATTTCGTCTGCACCGACTTCCGCAAGCCCGGCAGCCAGGACGAATATTACGACATCGATTTCTGGGTAAACCAGAAGACCGGCAAGCTCGAAGTCGACAATGTCAAGGTCCACAAGGTTCCGGTGCAGGAGGACGGCGTCTGGACCCAAGTCCCGCGCTACACCTTCGACGGCATGGATTTCGACGTCACCAACTGAGCGGACGCCCGAGGCGGAGCCGGTCCCGCTCCGCCTCGATGTCTGCTGGTTTCAAACCAGGCGTTGTAGCCCCCATCGACGGTGAGCGTCGTGCCGGTGATGTAGGTCGCGGCGGGACTGGCAAGAAAAGCAACCGCAACCGCCACCTCTTCAGGCCTGCCGTAGCGTCCAAGCGCCGTGCGCGCCTTCTGCGCCTCGGCAAAGTTGCCGTCGGCAGGGTTTTCATGTCGGTGTCGATATGGGATCGGGCTGTACGGTGTTCACGGTTCTCCGAGCCTCTACGCGGCCTTGGGCAACAAGGAGGCGTTGTTGAAGAAGGCGCCAGAACGTTACGAAGCAAGCCGAGACGCGTTCTTCGCGGAGGCTTTCGCTGCCCCATCGGCGCGCGAAGCCAGCAGCGGATACTCAGGGGCACCGCTGACCTCTTGAGCGACAAGCGCACTCCGACCGGCTGTCTCATGGTGCAGGGAGCGCTTTGTGGTGGCGAGGAGTGCGAATCCGTCAAACAGGTCCTCGCGTCTCGCCGGGCGGCAGGGGAGGTCGCGATCCGCGAGCGCCTGAAGCGCGCGAAAAGGGAGGGCGATCTACCCGCCGACGCGGACCCGACGGCGCTTGCGAGCTTCGTGGCCATCGTCATGCAAGGCATGTCGGTGCAGGCGACGGGAGGTGCAAGCCGCAACGATCTGCAAGCGATCGCCGCGACGGCGCTCCGCGCCTTCCCTGCGTGAACCCCCTGCCCACGCTTGACGCCGCAGCGCCCAAGCCCCTTATTAGCTTCGTCAGCAGGCCGGATGGCCGCTCTGCCAGTTGCCAGCGTATCGGCGGACGGAGAGGAAAGTCCGGGCTCCATGGAGATACGGTGCCGGATAACCTCCGGCGGGGGCGACCCCAGGGACAGTGCAACAGAAAGCAAACCACCTCGTCCGCCGGAGACGGCAGGCGCGGTAAGGGTGAAAGGGTGCGGTAAGAGCGCACCGCGTTCTTGGTAACAAGGACGGCACGGTAAACCCCACCGGGAGCAAGACCGAATAGGGGCGGCGCGGCGGCGTCAAAACCGCCAGTCTCGTTTCCAGGCGAGCCGCCCGGGTTGGTCGCAAGAGGCGTCTGGCGACAGGCGTCCCAGATGAATGGCCATCGCCGCGCGCTCCCATGCGAGGCGCGGTACAGAACCCGGCTTACAGGCTTGGTGACATGTTATGGCTGGCGCGTGGGGAGCGCCCAAGCGCCAGCCTCCAATCTCTCTAGGGCATGACTTCTTTGCTCCCCCCTTGCCGGGGCGCACGCGCCCCCATCGGGCGTGCGGAGGCTGGTGATTCTTCGGCCTCTTAATGACCCCCCTCTCTGGCCCTCCCCCTCAAGGGGGGGTATAGCGATAGCCGTAAAATTGGGCCACGTAGCTTCGTGCCGAAACACGTCCGCCAACCTGATTCAGCTTTGGGTTCCGTCACCAAACCTGGACCACGCTATAGTGGGTTGCAGCGCACATAGCGTCGCCCGGAGACTTCGGACATGCAAACGATATATCCCTTAAAGCTCATGCAGAGGGAACCGTGAAGGAGCTGAGGGGCTCGAAACTCGATGCGAAGAAACGTATCGAGTATCAGTCTGAACTGGCCAACGCCGAAGCCTGGGACACCTCGGCTTGGCCGACGTGGACTGTCACGGGTCGCGTGCTGCCGGAGCGATGTGACGTTGGAGTGGCCGCGACTGGGTCTCAAGGGATTGGAGCAGCGGGAAGGTTCCAGCTTCGGCTGGAGGTTATCCGATCCCTCATTGTGGCTGTATGTGCCCTAGAGAAGGGCAACCCAAGCGTCTTTGAGATCGTCGATGTCGTGCGCAGCGCCCTGGCGTTTCCGATTGACTACATCGCGTTTCAAAATCGGGGGGCCTATGAGGTCGTGCTGGACCTTTGCATCAACAATCGAACCGGCGAGGCCACGGCCATCCCCATCTTTGAGCCGACGTTCGAGACCGAAGACGCAGGTCTCTGCTTCGATGCACGGGCCGACAAATCGAAGCTGAAAGTACCTTGGGCGGCCGCTGCCGTACCTGAACTGCCAACCGCCCTGCACGATCTAACCGCAGCCGTACGATACCCACGCCGCACCTTCGAGCACTGTCGTATGGCAGTCGAAGCCGTGCGTCGACATTTTGACCCGCCTACCATCAAAGGCCACGCTGAGCGGTGGCGTGAGGGCGAAGTGGCAATGTGTGCCGCACTTCACCTGACGCGAAAGAGCCTTCAAGCACTGGATGCAGTTGCCGCAAGGAGTCGCCATGGTGAACTCGTGATCTCGATCCACTGGGAGATGCGAAAGCGTGCATTGGAGTTTGCGTGGGAGTTGGTCGCCCGGTTCGGAGACCATCTCCAAGGTGGGTCGCCTGATAATTGGAAGTTGCTCGACGTTCGGTTCGAAGACTAATGCTCTGTGTCGCATGGCCCCATTTGCCCGGCAAAGCGTGGGCAGTGACGGGTCAACACCCCGTTTCCTCTCGGCCCGGGCGCCTTCCGGGTTTTGCCATGACTGGTGAACCCATCTGCACAGGTCGCAAAATTTCTCTATAACTTCTCCGGTATGTGGGGTCATATCGCGATGCCCAGAGGCGTGCTGTATGACGAAATCGCCCGGAAGCGTGGCTCTCATTGAGGACAGTTTTGCTCGGTCCACTCTGGTCCTTTGGCCCCGGTAATACACGGGCTCCATGGACCTTTATACGACCCCTCGCCATTGGGATCGGGCGGTCCCGTATAGATTCCTCCGCCCGGCCCTGAATACAGACCTCCTCCGGGACCGGTATAGAGCCCACCACCCGGTCCTGAATACATGCCGCCTCCGGGGCCGGTGTAGAGTCCTCCGCCCGGTCCACTGTAGAGTCCCCCGCCCGGACCAGAATAGAGTCCGCCGCCCGGACCAGAATAAAGCCCACCACCTGGACCAGAGTAGCAAGGCCCGCCTGGTCCTGAGTAACCTTTGCACTGGGCAGCAGCGATGTTTGGCGAGAATGCTAGGATCGCCCCGATTGCGATTTCTATCGCCAGGAGACAGGAGCGGCTCATGGCGACCTTATCCTTTCAAAGCGACCGTCACATCGCGGAATAAAATGGTGGCTTAATATCAAGGACCACTTCAACGCCGGGCGTCCCAACACTTGCGATATAGGCTTCGATTTGTTTCTGATATTCGATAGCGTACTCATGCAGGTTGTCGTCGAAACTGACGACAAGATAAACAATTCGACGAGTTTCGACATCAACATCAAGGGCGCGCATCTGCAATGCGGCCGTGTTTATGTCGCTCATCAACTTGTTAAAAAAGCCCTCTTCCAAGTATGCCAGTATCGTTCCAACGCCACCATTTGTTCTGCGATCTAGCTCACGCGCTGACACGTTGATAGATTTGACTTCGCACAGGACTTTCGTGGACGCCAAAAGCCCACGTAAATCCGGCGTGCGCACGCCTTTGGTTGTGGAACGCGGAATGAACTTTACGTCCCTACAGCCAATGCGCACGAGGTAATTGTAGCCCTTGGCCTCGTTTAAGGTTTCGAACAATTGTTCCCATCCGCGAGTTGGGTGTTTTGCTTGCAATCGCGGAAGGGCTTCGCCTTTAACAAAAGTCCACGCATCGACATCAAGGCCTTGCAAGTCGAGTTCGATATCGAGAAAGAATCTTCGCCTTCGGGGATCACTGAACTTGGTGTCGTCATCCCTAAAATAAGACTTCGGCGATTGGAGATGTTTCGAATAATCTCGAAGCTCGGAGATGCGTTGAAGTTCGCTGTCACACATGTCGTTTTTGCTATACTCAGAGCGCCCACCTCGAATATCGGATGTCCTGTTCAACCAAATTTCTGAGCGTGTGCAAATCGGAATTCCCGGACTTTTCTCTCCAAATTACAGCATTGAGATTCCGACCCAAAAACTGCGGCGCGCTGAAGCGGGCATTCGCCTGACGCAAGAGTGATCGAGTGATCGATCAGAAAACGGGGTATGTCAATATTTCGACCCGTTTTGCGGAAGGAGGAATGCAGGTCTTCGATGAAAACAATTGTTTCGAACGTGAAACGCCGAAGCCCGGGGATCCCGATCGCGATAACAGGGTCTGGTACGTCTATGTTCAAACGAATCGCGAAGGGATATGCCAAGTGACCAAGTCAGCTATTGTTGGTTTCTGGGAACTCGACGGGCCTATGACATTCGACGAGGCGGACAACCTTAAGCAGAGCTCCAAACATTGCGACGCTTATACTGCCGGGTAACATCACCAATTCCATAGTCGCCGTCGTTGCGAGGCTTGGGTATCGGACCCGAAGGCCTCCCGACCAAGACGATATCAAGGCTGCGCGTGGGCATCACGCGTGCGGTCCGGAAACAGCGGCCAAACGTCATTTTGACAAGATGGATTTCGACTTCGTTGAGCAGGTCGTCATGCGGCGAGAGCTATAAGCGTGGCAGCAGGTGTTCGATGAGTTGTATGTGCTCGACGAGCCGGCCGTAGTGGGTGAACACCTGGACAACTCTAAAAACCTCGAAGGTCGTTCCCGATAGCCCTCTCAATTGCGAACGTTTAGGAATCGGACCGGGAACAAACCGGAATCAAGTCGACCAAATAAACACGCCGAGTTCGCCGCACGGGAGTTTTTAGAGGTGTCCACCTATGAGTGCTTCGCCCACCGCCGGGTGAGGTGGCCCAACTTTGCAGACATCACTATACCCCCCCTCAAGGGGGAGGGAGAACAAGCGGTTGATAGAGTGCGACGTCCAGCTCTAGAGCTACTCCGCGGCTTGGACGCCTTGCGGCATCTTCTGCTGCTGCGCGGTCTCCGAAGCCTTGGCGCGTGTCATGTGCGCGAGCGTTTTCCGCACGCCGGCCTGATAGTCCGGGTGCACCTTCTTGAAATGCGCAAGCTGCCGCTCGACGATCTCCTGCGGCACGCCCCACATCGCCTCGGCGACATTGAGGAACAGCCGCGCCTTCTGGCCGGCATCGAACAGATTGAACAGCGCCGTCACCTGCCGGTAGTCGTCATTGCCATCACGATGATTGTAGCGCTCCGCGTCGCCCGAGATGCGCAGTGGCGGCTGGGCGAAACGCTCGTCCTGCACGGCGCCTCCAAACGAGTTGGGCTCGTAGAAGGCATCGACGTTGCCGGCCTTCTGCTCGAAGAACCGCATCGGTCCGTCCTTGTGATAGTGATGCACCGGGCACTTCGACGCGTTCACCGGCAGCGCCTCGTAATGGGTGCCCAGCCGGTAGCGATGCGCGTCGGCATAGGAGAATACGCGCGCCTGCAGCATCTTGTCCGGCGAGAAGCCGATGCCGGACACGATGTTGGATGGCGAGAAGGCGGCGAGCTCGATCTCCTGGAAGTAATTCTCCGGATTGCGGTTGAGCTCGAAAAAGCCGACGTCGATCGGCGGATAGTCGCCATGCGGCCAGACCTTGGTGAGGTCGAAGGGGTTGTACCAGTGCTTGCCGGCGTCCGCCTCAGGCATGATCTGCACTTGAATCTTCCAGCGCGGGAAGTCGCCCCGCTCGATCGAGGTGAACAAATCCTCTTGCGTCGACTCGCGCGTGCGCCCGACGATCTCGGCCGCCTCCTTGTTGGTCCAATGGGTGTGGCCCTGCTCGGTCTTGAAATGGAACTTGACCCAGAAGCGCTCGCCCGCAGCGTTGATGAAGGAGTAGGTGTGGCTGCCATAGCCGTTCATATGGCGCACCGAGGTGGGCAGCCCGCGATCCGACATCAGGATGGTCACCTGATGCAGGCTCTCCGGTGACAGCGACCAGAAATCCCACATCGCGGTCGGCGAGCGCATATTGGTCTTCGGATGCCGCTTCTGGGTGTGGATGAAATCCGGGAACTTGTAGGGATCGCGCACGAAGAACACCGGCGTGTTGTTGCCGACCAGGTCCCAATTGCCCTCCTCGGTGTAGAATTTGAGCGCGAAGCCGCGCACGTCGCGCTCGGCGTCCGCGGCGCCGAGTTCGCCCGCGACGGTGGAGAAGCGCGCGAGCATCGGTGTCATGGAGCCGGGCTGCAGCGCCTTCGCCTTGGTGTATTTGGAGATGTCGCCGGTGATGGTGAGCGTGCCATGGGCGCCCCAGCCCTTGGCGTGGACCGTGCGCTCCGGGATGCGCTCCCGGTTCTGATGCGCAAGCTTCTCGATCAGCTGGTAGTCCTGAATCAACAGGGGGCCGCGCGGTCCCGCCGTGATCGAATTCTGGTTGTCGGCAATCGGCGCTCCGGCCGTGGTCGTCAGGGTCGGTTTCTTCGACATGGGTTGGTCCTTATCCGCTGGGTTGGGAGGTTTGGCGCTGCTCGCGGGAAGCTTGAGCGCGCTGCACGATCAGAGCAAATCGGATTTGTCTATTGGGGTGATAAGTAGAGCTTATTCCGCGGCAGATCTGCCCAGAAACTGGCGGATTTGCAGCATGGTCGCCTCAGGCTGCTCTTCCTGCGGCATGTGTCCGCACTGATCGATCAGGCGGAACGTGGCGTTGGGCATCGCACGTTTGAGCTTCAGCCCGATGTCGAGGGGCACGATGCGGTCGTGGTCGCACCAGAGGATGAGCGTGGGCAGCGTGATCGACGCGTAGCGGGCGGAGATCTGCTCCACGTCGGCCGGCACGATCTGCCGCGCGCTATAGATGATGGCGTGCTTGCCCGCGGCGGTCTTCATCGGCTCCGCATAGGCCGCGACCTCGTCGGCGTCGATCTTGCTGTTGTCGTAATAGGCAAGCTTCAGCGCGACCTCGATCTGCCAGGTGGGTGGAGCCATGCGCACCCCGAGTTGCGAGACGACGGGCATGTCGAGCAGCTTGAAGAAGGTCGGGATGGATTGCGGATAGGCGATGGTGTCGAGCAGCACGAGCTTTGAGATTTGCCCTTCGAGCCGCGTGTCCGCCTCAAGCGCCAGGAGCAGCGCCACGCCGCCGCCGAAAGAGTGTCCGACCAAAGTAAGATTGTGGAGGTCGCGGTCGAGGATGAGCTGCGTGAGGAGCTCCGCCTGATCGGAGGCCGCATAACGGTCATCGAATGGCTTGTCGGACTGGCCGAACCCCTTGAGATCGACAGCGATGACCCGATGGTCGCGGGCGAGGTCGGGCGCGATGTGACGCCAAGTGAAACTGTTGGTGCCGAAGCCGTGGATGAGGAGCACGGGCGGACCCTCGCCCCGTTCCACGGTATAGAGCCGCACCGGCGCGTCCGGAGGACCAAGCCGGGCGAAAGGCCCATCGCTTGTGTCTCCGGCGCTCGCGCCTCCGGCGGCAAGGGCGGAGGCGCCAACAGCAACCAGGAGCGCCGCCAGGCCGAGCGTCCTTGTGAGTCGTCTTCGCTGCATGAACGCTGACGTCAAGCCGCTTGTTCCATTCCCATGTCGATGCGAGCGAAGCACTCCCTCCGGGTGCCCTTACGACGCACCACACCCGCGATGGCGTTGCCGCTCCGGAAGCAGCCACCTCGTCTGTTGTCCGCTCGTTGTAACGCGCTTTGCCGCTTGCCGCCAATTCAAAGGAGAGGGGGCCTCTCGTCGGCAACGAAACCCATTCGGCGACGTGGCTCCAGTTTTACCCACAGGAAGACCAGCTTCGTTAAGCCTTTTCCCATGAGGTCCCTTGACCACCCATGATATCCCATGTTATCCCAAAATCGCCCGTTCGGTGAGTAGGTGGGGGAGGCTCGGCAGCGCTCCTTTTGAGGCCACGGGGGGAACCGCGCCGCCTCTCCCACCCGATCTGCGAGCGAAGGGGTCGCGCCTGGAACGCGTCGCAAGTCTCGAGTTGGCCCAGGTGCCCATGAGGGGGAGATGGACCAGTTTGTGTCGACATTCACCAATAAGATCGACACCAAAGGCCGCGTCTCGGTCCCCGCTTCCTTTCGCACCGTCCTCGCCAAAGACGGCCTTGAAGGCATTTATTGCTATCCGTCGCTCGATGCACCTGCGCTCGACGCAGGCGGCCAGCGGCTGGTCGACAAGATCAACGGCCTTGTCGAGGATCTGGCGCCCTATTCCGACGAGCGCGACCACCTCGCCACGGCACTGTTCGGCACCAGCGAGATTCTCTCCATCGATCAGGACGGACGCACCATTTTGCCGGAGCGGCTCAGGGAGCATGCCGGCATCACCACCCACATCGCCTTTGTCGGGCTCGGCGAGAAATTCCAAATGTGGGAGCCGGGACGTTTTGCAACGCATTTGGCGGAAGCGCGCCAAAAGGTCCGCGATCTCCGCAAGTTACTCGGCGCGGGGCGCCACGGAAGCGGCGGGCCAGAGGGAGCACGGGAATGATGGCGGGTCGCGGCACGGGCTTTACGGCCGCCGGCGGACCGGCCCGCCACATTCCCGTGATGCTCTCCGAAGTCCTCAAGGCACTTGAGCCGGGCGACGGCAAATATTTCATCGACGGCACCTTTGGCGCGGGCGGCTATACGCGCGGGCTGCTCGAAGCGGCGCGCTGCAGCGTGCTGGCCATCGATCGCGATCCCGACGCGGCCGGCCTCGCCCGCGCGCTGGAAGAGCATTTCCCGGGACGCCTGAAATTCGTCCTCGGCCGCTACGCCGAGATGGGAGAGATCGCCGAACGGGAAGGCATTCGCACAGCCGACGGCGTCGCGCTCGACCTTGGCGTCTCCTCGATGCAGCTCGACCAGCCGGAGCGCGGCTTCTCCTTCAGCCAGGACGGCTCGCTCGACATGCGCATGGGCCGGGAGGGCGCGACCGCGAGCGATCTCGTCAATTCGGCTTCGGAGCAGGAGCTTACCGCCATCATCGGCACCCTCGGCGAGGAGAAGCGCGCCCGCGCCATCGCCCGGGCTATCGTGGCGAGGAGGCAAGAGCAGCCGATCGAAAGGACGGGGCAGCTTGCCGACATCGTCGTCCGCATCCTTGGCCGCAGGCATGACGAGACCAAGCACCCTGCGACGCGGACCTTCCAGGCGCTCCGCCTCTATCTCAATAGCGAACTCCTCGAGCTTACGCGGGGCTTGAGCGCGGCCGAGCACCTGTTGAAGCCGAAAGGGCGCCTTGCAGTCGTCACCTTTCATTCGCTGGAGGACCGAATCGCCAAACGCTTCTTCGCAGCGAGAATCGCACCGGCGCCGCGCGGCTCCCGGTATCTGCCGGAGCAGGGAGCAGCGCTTTTTGCGCCGAGCTTCCGTCTTCTTAACCGGCGTCCGCTATCACCATCGAAGGAAGAGATCAGGCTGAACCCCCGTTCCCGCTCGGCGCGCCTCAGGGCCGGCGAACGCACGGAGGCGCCGCCTCACGCTCTCGACCTCGTTGCCTTGGGGGTGCCACGCATCGCTCTGCCTGTCTAAGGGACAGGCCTTCGTTTCACGGGTTTTGGTCATGTTGCGTTTCGTCAATATCTGCCTCGTGCTCGGCCTCGTTGCGCTCGCCTACGTCATCTATGACGTGAAATACGAGGCCCGCGCCCTCGATGAGGATATCGCGGGGCTCAGCAAGGAGATCGAGGCCGAGCGGGACGCGGTCGCGGTGCTACGCGCCGAATGGAGCCTGCTCAACCGGCCGGAGCGCATCGAGCGCCTCGCGGCGAAATATCTCAAACTCGCGCCCGCGCAACCCCGGCAGCTCGTTACCCTGGACACGGTTTCGGAGAGCGACTTCGAGCGGGCCCGCGTCGAGGCCGCGGATCAAACCTTGGCGCAGGCGCCGGCGCCCACGGCTTCGCCCGTGGCCGATCCGGCCGAGGCGGCTTCGGCCGAGCCTGATTCGGACGAAGCTGCTTCGGTCCAGGCTGATCCGGCCAAGACTGTTCCAGCCAGGATTGTTCTAGCCAAGACTGTTCCAGCCAAGTCTGTTCGAGCCAAGGCCAATCTCGCCAAGACTGCTGCAGCCAAGGCTGTGGCAGCCGAGGCTGTTCTAGCCAAGGCCGATCCGGTCAAGGCCGATCCCGTCAAGACCGTTCCGATCGAGACCGATCCGGCCACGGCATTACCGCCCGTGACGGTTTCGGCACCAGGCGAGTAGAGCTTTGAGGCTCATGGCCCGCGATCCCCACGCCAGCGCCGCGCCGTACCGTGTCGAGCGCGCTTCTCTGGCCCGGAGCCGCGACCGCTATCGCCTAGCCTGCCTCGCCTTCGCGCTCAGCTTCCTCGCCATTGGGCTGCGCCTCGTCAGCCTCGGCTTTGCCGCCGTGGAACCTGGCTCTGGCGGCATCCACGACATCTCCACGACCGTGCACCGCCCCGACGTGCTGGACCGGAATGGCAGGCTGCTCGCCACCGACATCAAGGGCGCCACGCTTTATGCCGACCCGGCTCGAATTATCGATCGGGACGAGCTGGTCGAGCAGGTGGCAAGCGTCCTCCCCGACATCAACGCCGCGGAGTTGCGCGGGAAGCTGAAGCAGGGGCGGAGATTCGTGGCGATCCGGCGCGAGCTCACGCCGAAGCAGCAGGCCGAAATCTACGAGCTCGGACAGCCCGGGCTCGACTTCATCGAGGAATATCGCCGCGTCTATCCGGTCGGCGCCACCGCCTGTCACGTGGTCGGCTACGTCAATGTCGACAATAAGGGGCTCGCCGGCATCGAGAAGTTCATCGACGACAATCCCCAGCTCGCTATGTCGAGCCCCGAGAACGCCGTGGGCGGAGAGGCCGTCACCCTCTCGCTCGATCTCGGCGTGCAGCACGTCGTCCGCGAGGAGCTCGCCAAGGCCATGGCCACCTATCGCGCCAAGGCTGCCGCCGGCGTCGTCATCGATGTGCACAGCGGCGAGGTCATAGCCCTCGTCTCCTTGCCGGATTACGACCCGAATCACCGCGAGCAGGCTCTCGACAACGACCGGTTCAACCGGATGAGCTCAGGCGTCTATGAGATGGGGTCGGTATTCAAGGTGTTCACCGCGGCAGCGGCGCTCGATGCCGGCAGCGCCACCTTGCGCTCGAGCTACGATGCGAGCCAGCCGCTTCATGTCGCCTCTTTCACTATCGAGGATTTCCACGCCCAGCGGCGCAGGTTGACCGTGCCGGAGATCTTCATCTATTCGTCCAATATCGGCGCGGCGAAAATGGCGCTCGACCTTGGCATCGACCGCCACCGCGCCTTCCTGGGCAAGCTCGGGCTTTTGAGCCGTCTTTCCACGGAGATCGGCGAGAGCGCGTCCCCCATCGTGCCTAACCCCTGGGAACGGCTGAACACCATCACCATCGCTTATGGCCACGGGCTGTCGGTCACGCCCTTGCAAGTTGCCGCGGCAGCGCTTCCGCTCGTGAATGGTGGCTTCGCGGTCACTCCCACCTTCCTGCCGCGTTCTCGCATGGCCGCCCTTCGCGAAGCCCCAAGTGTGGTGAAGCCTTCGACGAGCGAGGAGATGCTTTCGCTGATGCGCCTCAATGTGCTGAAGGGCACCGGCAAGCGCGCCGACGCCGAGGGCTACCGCGTAGGCGGAAAGACGGGGACGGCCGAGAAGGTGGTCGGGCACCATTATGAGGGCTCCTCGCTCTTGGCCTCGTTTCTGAGCGTCTTTCCCACCGATGCCCCAGAATATCTCGTGCTGGTCATGCTCGACGAGCCCCAGCGCGTGGCCGAAAGCGATAACCAGGCGACGGCGGGCCTGAACGCTGCCCCGACGACCGGCAGGATCGTCGAACGCATCGCCCCCATTCTCGGCGTGGCGCCGAAGCTTCCGGACGATCAGCACAAGTTTGACGAGAAGGTGCTCGCCTCCTATTAGAAGACGCCGGTTCCTGGGGCTTGGCCCAAGCCCCTTTAGCGCCGCGGGCATCGCTCGACGGCTTGACGGGACGGATGTCGGACCATGACTCTCGGTGAGTTGATTGGCCCTGAGGCCCTGCTGCCCGCGCCTTGGCTGCAAGTTCCGATCCTGGGGCTAACGGCGGACAGCCGCGCGGTTCGGCCCGGTTATCTCTTCGCGGCGCTGCCTGGAACGCGCACCGACGGCTCCCGCTTCATCGCCGAAGCCTTGGCTCGCGGCGCCGCGGCGATCCTGATGCCGCAAGGCGGCGCGCATGCCGTCAACGGGACGCCGTTCGACGGAACGTCGTTCAGCGGGACGCCGGTCGTCGAGGATGCCGATCCCCGCCGCCGTCTCGCGCTGATCGCGGCGCGCTTCTTCGGCGCCCAGCCCGAGATCGCCGTGGCCGTCACCGGCACCAATGGCAAGACGTCGGTCGCCTCCTTCACCCGCCAGCTCTGGGAGCAGCAAGGTCTCCGCGCGGCAAGTCTCGGCACCGTCGGCGTGGTGGGACCTTTGGGCATGCAAAGTCTCGCCCACACCACGCCCGACCCCGTCGAGCTGCACCATGTCCTCGCCTCGCTCGCCAAATCCGGCGTCACCCATCTTGCGCTCGAAGCCTCGAGCCATGGCCTCGAGCAGCGTCGCATCGACGGCGTGCTACTTGCCGCCGGCGCCTTCACCAACATCTCCCGCGACCATCTCGACTATCACCCGAGCTTCGAGGCCTATTTCGCCGAGAAGCTTCGCCTGTTTGGCGAGCTGCTGCCGCCGGGCGCCGCGGCGGTCATCGACGTCGACAGTGAGGCAGGTTTGCGGGTGACTGCCCTCGCGAAGACGCGTGGGCTTGCCGCCCTCTCGGTGGGACGGGAGGGCGAGGATTTGCGGCTCGTCTCCTCGGAGCAGGACGGCTTCGGCCAGCACCTCGTGGTGGAGCATAAGGGCGGAAGGGAGAGCTTGCGCCTGCCGCTCGTCGGCGCCTTCCAGGCGTCCAATGCGCTCGTTGCGGCGGGTCTCGCCGTGGCCACCGGTGCGAGCGCGTCGAAGGTGCTGCCGCTGCTCGCCAATTTGCGCGGCGCGCGGGGCCGGCTCGAGCTTGCCGGTACCGCGCCCTCCGGCGCTCCCATCTTCATCGATTACGCCCACACGCCGGACGCGCTTGCCAAGGCGCTCGACGCCTTGCGGCCCTATGTGCGCGGCCGGCTTGCCGTCGTGTTCGGCTGCGGCGGCGACCGCGACAAGGGCAAGCGGCCGGAGATGGGGGCCGCGGCGGCGGCCAAGGCCGATTTGGCCATCGTCACCGACGACAATCCGCGCAGCGAAGAGCCGGCAGAGATCCGCCGCGCCATCCTGGCGGCGGCACCGGGCCTCATCGAGGTTGCCGGCCGCGCCGCCGCGGTATCGGAAGCCATTGCGGGGCTTAAGTCAGGCGATGTCCTGCTGATTGCGGGCAAAGGCCATGAGACTGGACAGATCGTCAAAGGCACCATCATTCCCTATTCTGACCACGATGCGGTGCGCGCCGCACTGAAGCAGGAGGCGAAACTTGGCTGAGCCGTTATGGACCTTAGGTGAGATGCTGAAGGCCGTGCGCGGCAAGAGCTCGGCCGGGAAACGCACCGCCGTCAGCGGCATCTCCATCGACAGCCGGAGTCTCGCGCCGGACGAGGCCTTCATCGCGCTTCGTGGCCCCAATCGCGACGGACACGCCTTCGTCCCGGGCGTGCTCGCCCAGGGCGCTTCCTGCGCCATCGTCGAGCAGGGCTATCCGGCGAAGCGCGGCGAGCGTCGCCTGCTGCGCGTTGCCGATACCCTTCAAGCGCTGGAGGATCTCGGCCAGGCGGCAAGGGCGAGGGCCAGTGATGCAGTGGTGATCGCCGTGACCGGCAGCGTCGGCAAGACCGGGACCAAGGAGGCGCTCAAGCTCGCGCTCGCTCCCTCGGGAGCGGTGCATGTCTCGTCCAAATCCTACAACAATCATTGGGGCGTGCCGCTGTCGCTCGCCAATATGCGCCGAACCACGCGCTTCGGCGTGTTCGAGGCCGGCATGAACCACGCGGGCGAGCTTAAGGGCCTGACTAAGCTGATCCGGCCGCATATCGCCATCATCACCACGGTGGCGTCCGTGCATCTCGGCTTCTTCCGCTCGGTCCAGGCGATCGCCGACGCCAAGGCCGAAATCCTAGAGGGGCTGGTGCAAGGCGGCGCCGCCATCCTCAATCGCGATAATCCCTACTATGAGAGGCTCCGGCGCTACGCGCTGCAACACCGGGCGAAGGTCATCGGCTTCGGCGTGGCACGCGGTGCCGAGGCGCGGGCCTTGACCGTGGAGCTCGGTCCGGACAGCTCCGAGGTGAAGGCCGACATCATGGGCGAGAGCGTTAGCTATCGTATCGGCGCGCCGGGCGCTCACCTCGTGCAGAATTCGCTTGCCGTGCTCGCCGCCGTTAAACTTGCTGGCGCCGATCTGAAAGCCGCCGCCCGCGCGCTTGCTGGCTGGCGCGCCCAAACGGGACGGGGCGCGCGCATCGTCATCGGCGGCAAGGACCGCCGCATCGCCATTGTCGATGAAAGTTACAACGCCAATCCCGCGTCCATGCGCGCGGCGCTCGCCACCCTGGGGCTGACGCCGAGGGCGGAGTTCAAACGCCGGGTTGCCGTGCTCGGCGACATGCTCGAGCTTGGCGGCCTCGGTCCGAAGCTTCACCAGGAGCTTGCCGAGTCCATCGACGGCGCCGATGTGGATATTGTCTTTGCCTGCGGTGAGATGATGCGCGGCCTCTACGACGCTCTGCCGCCGCGCCGCCGAGGCGCCTATGCCAAGACCGCCGGAGAGCTCGTCCCCATGCTGACGAGCGGGGTCCGCGCCGGCGACGTGGTGATGATCAAGGGGTCTCTCGGCAGCCGCATGGCGCCGCTGGTCGAGACCCTGAAGCGCCATTTCGACACGGCCGAGGCGCCCGCCGAGTAGCCTTAAGCATCGGTATTCGCAGGCTTTTTCGATAAATTCTTGCCATAAACCAAGGGGTCGCAGCGAAATCGCAATTCCCTCCGCGACGCTTTCGACGTAAACGAGCCGAAGGGGGGAGGACCATGCTCTATTGGTTGACCGAGCTCGCGGGCGAACTCAGCGCCTTCAATATCTTCCGCTACATCACCTTTCGCACCGGCGGGGCCTTGATCACCGCGCTTCTATTCGTGTTCCTGTTCGGCCCGCGCATCATCAGGTCGCTGCGCATCCGCCAGGGCAAGGGCCAGCCGATCCGCACCGACGGGCCCGAGCGTCACCTGATCCAGAAGCAGGGCACGCCGACCATGGGCGGCCTGATGATCCTGTCCGGCGTCACCGTCGCCACGCTGCTCTGGGGCAATCTGCGCAATCCTTACGTTTGGGTGGTCCTCGCCGTCACCCTGTTCTACGGCGCGGTCGGCCTCTATGACGACTACCTCAAGGTGACCAAGCAGTCGGCGGAGGGATTCCGGGGACGCATCAAGATCGTCATCGAGGCGGTGGTGGCACTCGTCGCCGCCTGGGTCATCGCCTCGGTCGGCGAGGCGCCCATGTCGACCGCGCTCGCTATTCCCTTCTTCAAAAATGTGCTGATCCCGCTCGGCTGGTTCTTCATTCCCTTTGGCGCCTTCATCATCGTCGGCGCGGGCAACGCGGTGAATCTGACCGATGGGTTGGACGGGCTTGCCATCGTGCCGGTGATGATCGCCGCCTCCGCCTTCGGCTTCATCGCCTATTTTGTCGGCAACGCGCTCTTCGCCGAATATCTGCAGATCCATTTCGTGCAAGGCACCGGCGAGCTCGCCGTGGTGTGCGGGGCGCTGGTCGGCGCCGGGCTCGGCTTCCTCTGGTTCAATGCGCCGCCGGCCCAGATCTTCATGGGTGATACGGGATCGCTTGCCCTTGGCGGCGCGCTCGGCACCATCGCGGTCGCCACCAAGCATGAGCTCGTGCTCGCCATTGTCGGCGGATTGTTCGTGCTCGAGGCGATTTCCGTGATCGTGCAGGTGGCCTCCTTCCGGCTCACCGGCAAGCGCGTCTTCCGCATGGCCCCGCTGCACCATCATTACGAACAGAAGGGATGGGCCGAATCCACGGTGGTGGTGCGTTTCTGGATTATCGCCGTGGTGCTCGCGCTCGTTGGCCTCGCCACGCTCAAATTGCGCTAAATTCGAGCAGCATGATTCCTGTCACGATCTTTGCCGGCCGCGATGTCGCGGTTTTCGGGCTCGGCTCGAGCGGCATCGCCGCCGCACGTGCGCTCGGCGAAGGCGGTGCGCGGGTGCTCGCCTGGGACGACACCGAAGCTGCGCGCGACAAGGCTGCGGCTCAAGGCATTGCTTTGCGCGATCTTGCCTCCGCCGATTGGACGAAGATTGCCGCGCTCGTGCTCGCCCCCGGCGTGCCCCTCACGCATCCCGAGCCCCATTGGAGCGTCAACAAGGCGCGCGTAGCGGGGGTCGAGGTAATCGGCGACACCGAGCTGTTCTTCCGTCAGCACGCCAAGCAAGGCTCCCGCGCCAAAATCGTGGTCATCACCGGCACCAATGGCAAATCCACGACCACGGCGCTCACCGCCCATCTGCTGGAGGCGGCAGGCCGGCCCGTAGCCCTTGGCGGCAATATCGGGAGGGCGGTGCTCGACTTTCCCCGCTTCGCCGACGAGCTCACTTATGTGCTCGAGCTGTCGACCTTCCAAATCGACCTGACGCCCGGGCTTCGGCCGGACTCCGCGGCACTCCTCAACATCACCCCCGATCATCTCGACCGCCACGGCACCCTTGAAAACTATGCGGCGATCAAGGCGCGGGTGTTCGCAGGGATTCCTGCGGGGGGGACCGCCGTGATCAGCGTGGATGACGCCTATTGCCGTGCCATCGCCGATGCTCTGACCGGCCCCTTCGCCGTCAAGCACATCGCCGTCGGCCACCCGGTCGAAACCGGGGTCTGGGTGCAGGACGGCGTGGTGATCGAAATGGAGAACGGCGTGGAGCGCGGGCGCGTGAGCCTCGCCGGCATCGGCTCGCTCCGGGGCGCGCATAACTGGCAGAATGCCGCCTTTGCCTATGCGCTGGCACGCTCGCAAGGGCTCGCCGTTACGATCGCGAAAGGACTTGCAAGCTTCGCTGGACTTGCCCACCGCATGGAGCAGGTGGCGCGGCTTGGGGCCGTGCTGTTCGTGAACAATTCCAAGGCCACCAATGTCGATGCCGCCGCCAAGGCGCTGGCGAGCTTCGACAGCATCTATTGGATCGCTGGCGGCAGACCCAAGGCTGGAGGGCTTGCCGGGCTTGAGCCCTTGTTTTCGAACATCGCCCGCGCCTATCTGATCGGCGAGGCGGCGGACGCCTTCGCCGTTCAGCTTGGCGTCGCGGTTGACCACGTCACATGCGGCACGCTCGATCGCGCGATCGAGCAGGCCGCCGCCGATGCTAGCCGGTCTGGGGCCAAGGAGCCGGTGGTGCTGCTGTCGCCGGCCTGCGCCTCCTACGACCAGTTCGCCAATTTCGAAGCGCGCGGGGCATGCTTCCGCGATCACGTCCTGCGCCTCGACGGCGTGAAGCCGGTGCGGCCGGAGCGGGGCAGGGCGGCATGAGGATCACCCGCGCTGACCGCAGCGTGCTTTCCGATTGGTGGTTCACCGTCGACCGCCTGATGTTCTTCGGCCTTCTCCTGCTGATGGGCGCGGGGCTCGTGCTGCTGCTTGCCGCGAGCCCGGCCATCGCTGCCAAATACAATCTCGAGCCCTTCTATTTCGTGCGCCGCCAGGCAGCGCTGCTCGTGCCCGCGGTGGTCATCATGTTCGCGGCCTCGACGCTCACCCCGAAGCAGATCCGCCGCGCGAGCCTCATCATCTTTGTCGTCGGCATCGCGCTGATGGCCGCTACCATGCTGGTCGGCCCGGAGATCAAGGGCGCCAGACGCTGGATACAGTTCGGCTTCGTCTCGCTGCAGCCCTCCGAATTCGTCAAGCCGGCCTTCGTGGTGCTGACCGCCTGGCTATTCAACGAGAGCCAGAAGCGCCGCGACGTACCCGGCATCGAGCTTGCACTCGCGCTGTACGGCGTCTTCGCGCTGCTCCTCGTGCTGCAGCCCGATTTCGGTCAGACGCTGCTGATCACCCTTGTCTGGGGCGCGCTGTTCTTCATGGCCGGGATCAATCTCCTCTGGATCGGAGCGCTCGCCGTCGCCGGCCTTGCCGGGATCGCCTCCGCTTATTTTTTCGTGCCGCATGTGGCCTCGCGCATCGACCGCTTCTTCAATCCGGCCTCCGGCGACACCTATCAGGCCGACCGCGCCTTCGAGTCCTTCCTGCATGGCGGCTGGTTCGGCCAGGGCCCGGGTGAGGGCACGATCAAGGATGTGCTCCCGGATTCCCATACCGACTTCATCTTCGCCGTGACGGCGGAGGAATATGGGCTGATCGCCTGCGTCATCTTGCTCGCGGTCTTCGCCTTCATCGTGCTGCGCGGCCTGTCCAAGGCGTCGCAGGAGCCCGACGGCTTCATCCGCCACGCGATTGCTGGGCTGATCATGCTGTTTGGCTTGCAGGCCTTGATCAACATGGCGGTCAATGTCGGACTGCTTCCCGCCAAGGGCATGACGCTGCCCTTCATCTCCTATGGCGGCTCGTCGCTGCTCGCCATGGCGCTGACCATGGGCTTTGCCCTCGGGCTGACGCGGCGAAGACCCATGGCTGGACGCTTGCCGCAAAACGCTGCCAGCGAAGCTGGCGCCAGCGAGGCCGGTACGAGTGCAGACACCAGCGCCCCGGAGCAGGTGGCGTGAGCGCGCGCCCCGTTCTGCTCGCCGCTGGCGGCACGGGCGGCCATCTTTTTCCGGCAGCCGCTCTCGCCCAGGAGCTTCGTCGCCGGGGCTATGCGGTGGAGCTTGCCACGGACCTGCGCGCCGAAAAATATGGCGGCGACTTTCCCGCGCGCGCCATTCACCGCATTCCCTCGGCCACGTTGACGAGCCGCTCTGCCATCGCCGTGGCCGCAACGTTTTCCCGCCTCGGCCTTGGTTTCGCCGGCGCGCTTCGCCTGTTGCTAAGGGTTAAGCCCCGCGCGGTGATCGGCTTCGGCGGCTATCCGACGCTGCCGCCCATCATCGCCGCGCGCACGTTAGGCATCCCCACTGCCATTCACGAGCAGAATGCCGTGATGGGCCGGGCCAATCGGCTGCTCGCGCGCGTCGTCGACCGGATCGCGCTCTCCTTCGTGCCGACCAAGCTGCTTAAGCCAGAGGCCGAAGCCAAAGCGAGGCTGACCGGTACGCCGGTGCGCGACGCCGTGCTCAAATTCCGCGACGTTCCATACATTCCGCCCGATGCCTCCTCCCGCCTGCTGCTCCTGATCTTCGGCGGCAGCCAAGGCGCGCGCTTCTTTTCTGAGGCGGTGCCCCCGGCGCTGCTCCGGCTGCCGGCCTCCTTGCGCGGACGCCTGACCGTCGTGCAACAGGCGCGCGAGGAGGACTTGGCCGGCTTGCGCGAGGACTATCGCAAGGCGGGCATCGCCGCGCATCTTGCGCCCTTCTTCGGCGATCTGCCTGAGCGGATCGCCAATGCCCAGCTCGTCATGGCGCGGGCGGGCGCCTCCACCGTGGCCGAGCTGACGGCGATCGGGCGGCCTTGCTTGCTCGTGCCGCTGCCCCACGCCCTTGACAACGATCAGCTCGAAAATGCAACACGGCTGGAGCAGGCGGGCGGCGGCTGGTGCGTGCGCCAGGCGGAATTGACCGAGACGCGCCTCGCGGAGCTGGTGCAAGCGCTGCTGTCCTCGCCTGAACGCTTGGCGGACGCCGCGCGGAAGGCACACGCTATGGCGCCGATCGGTGCCGTGACCAAGCTCGCCGATCTCGTCGACGAGCTCGCCGGGCCCAAGGAGTAGCCAAGTCATGCGCATGCCCGATCCCGAAAAGACCGGCCTCGTGCATATCGTCGGCATCGGCGGCATCGGCATGAGTGCCATCGCCGAGGTCATGCATACCCGCGGCTACACGGTGCAGGGGAGCGACCTCAAGGACAGCGCCAATCTCGAACGCCTGCGCGCGCAATACATTCGCTGTCTGATCGGCCACGACCCGGCGAATATCGAAGGCGCCGCCTATCTCGTTATTTCCAGCGCGGTGAAGGCGGGCAATCCCGAATTCGAGGCGGCCAAGGAGCGCGGCATCCCGATCATCCGCCGCGCCGAGATGCTGGCCGAGCTGATGCGGCCTTGCGCCACCGTCTCCATCACCGGCACCCACGGCAAGACCACGACCACCTCTCTGATCGCCGATCTGCTCAAAAGTGCGGGCCTCGATCCCACGGTGATTACCGGCGGCATCATCAATGCCTGGGGCACTAATGCGCGGATCGGCAACGGCGACTGGATGGTGGTCGAAGCCGACGAGTCCGACGGCACCTTTCTGAAGCTCCCCACCCAGATCGGCGTCGTGACCAACATCGATCCAGAGCATATGGACTATTGGCAGACGCTCCCCGCATTGCATCAGGGCTATCAGCAATTCATCGAGGCTATTCCCTTCTATGGGCTCGCGGTCGCCTGCATCGACCATCCCGTGGTGCGCGAGCTTCTTGCCAAGCTCGGCGGCGCCGCCAATGGTCGCCGCACCCTGACCTATGGGGTGGCGCGGGATGCCGACATCCGGCTCGTCAACTTGCGCCCGGCGCGGGACAGGATCGTCTTCGATGCCGATCTCGGGCCGGCGGTGGGCGGCGGCGCCCGCAAGCTCACGGATCTGACCTTGCCCGTGCTCGGTCATTATAATGCGCTGAACGCGCTTGCCGCTCTTGCCGTGGCGGCCGAAGCGGGCGTGAGCGACGAGCTGATCCGGGAGGCATTTGCCGCCTTCTCCGGGGTGAAGCGGCGATTCACCCATGTGGGAGAATGGCAGGGCGTGCAGGTCTATGACGACTACGCCCACCATCCCGTCGAGATCGCCGCGGTGCTCAGGGCAGCCCGCGTCGCTGGGACAGGGCGCGTCATCGCCGTGCTCCAGCCGCACCGCTACACGCGGCTGCAGAGCCTGTTCAATGAATTCTCGGCCTGCCTCGACGATGCCGACATCGCGCTGGTGACGCCGGTCTATTCGGCGGGCGAGGTCCCGATCCCCGGCATCGATCGCGACGAGCTGGCCTCGGGGCTGCGCCGCCACGGTCACCCGAAGGTGCTGACCGTCGACGGCGAAGAGCAGCTCGTCGAGACCGTAGTGGCTTTGGCGCAAGCCGGAGACCTCGTCGTCGGCCTCGGCGCCGGCACTATCACAGACTGGATCAATGCGTTGCCGCAGCGTCTCGCCGACCATGGAGGGCGCCCATGAGCGAAGCCCCTGCCGCGAGCGGCTCCTCCGATGGAAATGGGGTTCAGCCACAAAGCGGCCTGGCGAGCGAGCTGGCCGCGCACCTGCCGGAGTTGCGCGGGAGACTGAAGGCTGGCGCCATGCTTGCGGATCTCACCTGGTTCCGCGTCGGCGGTCCCGCGGAGGTTCTCTATAGCCCCGGGGACGAGGTCGACCTTGCTTATTTCATGGCGAACATACCGCCCGAGGTCCCTGTCACGGTCGTCGGGCTCGGCTCCAATCTGCTCGTGCGCGACGGCGGCATTGGCGGGGTGGTGATCCGCTTGGGGAAGGGCTTCGGCGACATCAAGATCGAAGAAGGATCGAGGCTCCGTGCCGGGGCCGCGGTGCCCGACGTCAAGGTCGCCCGCGCCGCGGCGGATGCCGGCATTGCCGGTCTCTCCTTCTACCGCGGCATCCCCGGCTGCGTCGGCGGCGCACTCAGGATGAATGGCGGGGCCCATGGGCGCGAGACCAAGGAGGTCGTGATCGAGGCCCGCGCCGTCGACCGCCAAGGCCGCGTGCATGTGCTCCTCGTGGCGGAGCTCCACTATGCCTATCGCCACTGCGGCGCGCCGGAAGACCTCGTCTTTACCGAAGCCTTGTTTCAAGGCGAGCCCGGCGACCCCGCCGCGATCCTCGCCGAGATGGACGACATTGCCGCCTATCGCGAGCAGGCGCAGCCGATCAAGAGCCGTACCGGCGGCTCCACCTTCAAGAACCCGCTTGGGCACAAGGCCTGGCAGCTCATTGACGCCGCCGGCTGCCGCGGGCTCTCCGTCGGCGACGCCAAGGTCTCGGAGATGCACTGCAACTTCCTCATCAATGAGGGCAAGGCCACCGGCGCCGATCTGGAGGCGCTTGGCGAGACGGTGCGCGCGCGGGTGAAGGCGGAAAGCGGCATCGAGCTCGAATGGGAGATCAAGCGCCTCGGCGTCCCCTAACGAGCTGGCCCCTCCTCCTCGCGTGTCATTACGCGCGAAAGCGGGTAATCCAGTAACCACCGCGGTGAGTACTGGATCGCCCGGTCAAGCCGGGCGATGACGCAAGGGTTTGGCTTGAAATCCTTTTAGCTCAGGGGGCGTCGCATGTCTGATACGCAAACCCACGTCGCCGTGCTGATGGGCGGCTGGTCGTCGGAACGGGAAGTGTCGCTCCGCTCGGGCCACGCCTGCGCCGCGGCGCTCGAATCCCAAGGCTATCGTGCGACCCGCCTCGATGTCGGCCGCGACGTGGCGACGAAACTCATCGAGCTTCGCCCCGACATCTGCTTCAACGCGCTACATGGGCGCTTCGGCGAGGACGGTTGCATCCAAGGCGTGCTCGAGACCTTGGGCATCCCCTATACCCATTCGGGCGTGCTCGCTTCGGCGCTCGCCATGCATAAGGAGCGGGCCAAGGCGGTGTTGCGTGAAGCGGGCGTGCCCGTTGCCGAGAGCCTGGTGCTCTCCCGCGACGAAGCGGCGCGTGCCCACGCCATGCCGCCCCCTTACGTGATCAAGCCGGTCGCCGAAGGGTCGAGCGTCGGGGTCTTCATCGTGCGCGAGGACCAGCGCCACCCCCCGCAGGAGCTCCAGGCCGCCGATTGGACCTTGGGGGAGGAGGTCATGGTGGAGCGCTATATCCCCGGCCGGGAGCTGACTTGCGCCGTCATGGGGGATGAGGCTCTGGGCGTGATCGAGATCCGCCCGGCCGAGGGACTTTCCTTCTACGACTACACCTCGAAATACGCCCCTGGTGGCTCGATCCACGTGCTGCCGGCGCCGCTTTTACCGAAAATTTACCAATTGGTACAGAAGCTGTCCTTAGCGGCTCACAGGGCACTGGGCTGCCGAGGGGTCAGTCGCTCCGACTTCCGCTTCGACGACCGGCCGAACGGCACCGGGGAAATGATCTGTCTTGAGGTCAATACCCAGCCCGGCATGACGTCAACGTCGCTTGTGCCCGAGCTTGCGGCTCATAGCGGCCGCTCTTTTGGCGAGTTGGTCCGCTGGATCGTGGAGGATGCGTCGTGCAATCGCTAGGCCCGAGCAAAGGGCGAGGCAAGGCAAGGAGACCGACCGACGCCCTGCTGGCGCGCGGCATCGCCACGCCGACCCGTTCCTTCGCCGGTCTGAACTTGCCCGGGTTTGGGGGAGCCCGCCGGTTGCCCAAGTGGCTGCCGGGCGGCGCGGCGCTTGACCGCGGCAGCGGCGCGTGGCGCGTCATCGTTGTTTTCGTCCTGGCGAGCGCCGCCGGCTACGGCCTCTGGGTCAGTGGCAAGGATGGCCTCTATGGCGAGGCCAAAGCGGGCGTCGAGGCCCTCGCGGTGGCCGCCGGCTTCGGCGTGAAAACAATCACCGTGGAAGGCCAGCAGCACGTCACCGACGCCGAGCTTACCAGGGCGCTTGCCGCGGGTCCCCAAACCATGATGCTCGCCTTCGACACTGATGCGGCCAAGGCGCGGCTTGAGCAGGTGGCCTGGGTCAAGCACGCGCAAGTGATGCGGCTCCTCCCATCCACGCTGCAAGTGGTCATCGAGGAGCGCGTCCCCTTCGCCGTGTGGCAGTCGCAAGGAAAGACCTATGTGGTCGACGCCGAAGGGGCGGTGATTGCTCCGGCCGTGCGCGAGGCCTATGCCGGCCTTCCGCTGGTCGTGGGCGAGGGGGCCGGCAAGAACGCCGCCGATTTGTTCCAGACGCTGGAGCCCTTCGACGGCCTGAGAAAGGAGCTCATCGCGGCGCTCAGAGTGGGAGACCGGCGCTGGACGCTCAAGCTCGCTTCAGGCGTGGACATCATGCTTCCCGACGACGGCGCCACTGACGCGCTCAACACCCTTATCGGGCTTGACCGCGATCGCGGCCTGCTCAGCCGGAATATCGCCGCCGTCGATCTGCGTCTCGCCGACCGCGTGAGCGTGCGGCTGCGCGACGGCGGTCCGGCGGCATCGGCCCCCGGCGGAGCCGCCGCGCCGGAGATGCCGACCGCGAGCACCAAGGGCAATACCTAAGCAGGGGGTGAGGGGGGGAAATGCGGCAATCAGGTCTCAATCGCAGCAAACGTCAGCGCATCGTGACCGCGCTCGACGTAGGCACGAGCAAGATCTGCTGCCTGATCGCCAAGACCGCGTCCGCGCCCGACTGGTTCGAGGTCGCTGGCGAGGCGATCCAGTTCGAGGTGCTCGGCTTCGGCCACCACCGCGCCGAGGGCCTCAAAGGCGGCATGGTCACCCATCTCGACCGCGCTGAGCACTGCATCCGCTCAGCCGTCGACGCGGCCGAGCGCATGGCCGGCGTCATCGTCGAGGAGGCGCATGTCGCCGTCACCTGCGGCAGGTTGAAAAGCGAGACCTTCTCGGCGAGCGTGGCGCTGCCCACCGGCGCGGTGCGGGAGGACGACACCTTGCGCGTGCTCGCCGGCGGCCGCCAATACGCCGGACGCGACAAGCGCACCGTGCTGCATGCGCTGCCCACGGGCTATCGCCTCGACGACAACGCCGGGATCCGCGAACCGCTCGGCATGTGCGGCGAGCGGCTCGGCATCGATATCCATGCCGTCACCGCCGACGAGGTTGCCATGCGCAATCTGATGCTCTGCGTGGAGCGGTGTCATTTGGAGGTCACGAGCCTCGTCGCCGCGCCTTACGCGAGCGCGCTCGCGGTAATCACCCCTGACGAGGCCAAGCTCGGCGTCGCTTGCATCGACTTTGGCGCCGGTACCAGCACGCTGTCGGTGTTCGCCGACGGGCATTTCATCCACACCGACGCCATCGCGCTTGGCGGCAACGGCATCACCACCGACATCGCCCGCACGCTCTCCGCGCCGCTCGATCACGCCGAGCGCCTGAAGTCACTGCACGGCAGCGCCTTCGCCACTCCCTCCGACGAGCGGGAGATCATCACCTTCCCTTCCGTGGGCGAGCGGCAGCGGGGAAGCCTGAACCAGATCACCAAGGCCCAGCTCGCCGTCATCATCCGCCCGCGCGTCGAGGAGATTCTCGACCTGATGCGCCGGCGCCTCGCGGGATGCGGTCACGCCTCCGAGGCCGCGCGGCATTTGGTGCTGACGGGCGGCGGCAGCCAGCTCACCGGGCTCACCGAGTTGGCCGGGAACATCTTCGGGCGCCCGGTGCGTCTCGGCCGGCCGCGCGCCCTTAGCGGTTTGCCGGAAGGCGGAGGGAGCCCCGATTTCGCCGGCGCCATCGGCCTCTTGCTGCAATGGGCACGTGGCGACGACAAGCTTTTGGGCCGCGCCGAGCATCGCTTCCTCGGCACCGGCACCGGCTATCTGGCAAAGGTCAGCGAGTGGATACGGGACAATTTCTGAGGCTGAACAACCAAACGGAAATGATCGAGAAACGGAAGGCCGCCATGACTATCAATCTCAAGGTTCCAGATCTCACCGAGCTCAAACCGCGGATCACCGTGTTCGGTGTAGGTGGAGCGGGCGGTAATGCCGTGAACAACATGATCGCCTCCGGCTTGCGCGGCATCGAGTTCGTCGTCGCCAACACCGACGCGCAGGCCCTGCTGAGCTCGAGCGCCGAGCGCCGCATTCAGATGGGCGCCCACGTTACCGAAGGCTTGGGCGCTGGCTCGAAGCCCGATATCGGCGCGGCCGCGGCCGAGGAGGCCATGGCCGACATCAAGGCGCATCTCGCCGGCTGCCATATGACGTTCATCACCGCGGGCATGGGTGGGGGCACCGGGACGGGTGCGGCACCGGTGATCGCCCGCGCCTCTCGCGAGGAAGGCATCCTCACCGTCGGCGTCGTGACCAAGCCGTTCCAGTTCGAGGGGCAGCGGCGCATGCGCGCCGCCGAAGGTGGCATCGCCGAGCTGCAGAAATATGTCGACACGCTGCTCATCATTCCGAACCAGAACCTGTTCCGGGTCGCCAATGAAAAGACCACCTTCGCCGATGCCTTCGCCATGGCCGACGACGTGTTGCGGGCGGGCGTCTCCTGCATCACCGACCTGATGGTCAAGGAAGGGCTCATCAATCTCGACTTCGCCGATGTCCGCACCATCATGGCGGGCATGGGCAAGGCGATGATGGGCACGGGCGAGTTCGAGCGGCGACCGCCGCGCCATCGAGGCGGCTGAGGCCGCGATCTCCAATCCCCTGCTCGACGATGTGTCGATCAAGGGCGCGAGCGGTCTCTTGGTCTCTATCACCGGCGGCAACGATCTCACGCTGTATGAGGTCGACGAGGCCGCGAGCCGCATTCGCGAGGAGGCCGACATCGACGCCAACATCATCGTCGGCGCGACCTTCGACGATGAGCTCGACGGCTCGATCCGCGTGTCTGTGGTGGCGACTGGGCTTGGCTTCCTCAACGCCGAGCAGGGCAGGCCCGCAGCGAAGGACAAGACCACCTTGAGCGAGCGGCTCGCAGGGCTCTCCCCCATGCCGGCGCCGCTCCCGCAGGCCGAAACACAGCGACCGGTACGGGCCCCGGCACCGGCCGAGGAGCCGAGCGAGCCTCCGGTGTGGCGCGCCCCCGGCAATGTGACGATCGAACGGCGCCCGCCGCAATTGGCCGCGAGCACCATGCCGCAAGGCTCCCAACCGCAAAGACAGGCACCCCCGGCTCCGGCTTTCGTGCCTGCGCCGCCCTCGACCGCACGGCGCGCGGTGCGGCGCATGCCGAATGTCGAGGAATTTCCGATTCCGGCCCAGAACGAGATCAAGGCCCATTCGGGCGAATCGCTTTCGGTTGGTCTTGCAGCGCAAAAAAAGAAGGTCGGCTTCCTCGAGCGCCTTACCGGCGTGGGGCGTGGCCGCAAGGATGAGGATGCCTCCATGTCAGTGAAGCGCGAGCCCGAATTCGGTCAGCCAAGGCCGGTGCAAATGGCGCCGAAACCGGTGGGCGCGGCCCCCAAGGGTCTGACCATCGAGCGGCCGCACGCCGATAGCGTGGTTACCGCTGTGCTAAAACGGATCGACGTGCAGCCCAAGATCGTCTCCATGGAGACCCGCGAAGTCGTGACCGAATCACCTGCGGTGGACGACCTTGAGATTCCCGCATTTCTGCGCCGGCGCGCGACTTGAGGGGGGACGTTTGGTGTCGGCAAAAGACGCGTGAGAGAGCGGCGCTGACATAAAAATGACTGATGTTTCAGTGCGTTAGGCCGTGGGGGATCCGGTAACACATTGAAAGAAACCGTGATTTGTCGCCCTTGCGCCCGGGGATTAAGGTTCCTGTTAGATTGATCCCCGGGACCAAAAAGGCACGAAGTGCCACGGGCGCGCTGGATCAATGGGGGGCTCGGGGTCGTTAGCCTCGAGCCAGAGGGAACTCAAAGAACGGCTTGGGGGCCATGAAGGGATTTATTGGGGCACGGCAAACTACGCTTGCCAGCGAAATCTTACTAACGGGCACGGGGGTTCACAGCGGAGCGCCAGTCTCCATCATTCTGTATCCGGCTGATGGCGATACGGGGCTACGCTTTCTTCTCTCCAACGGTGACGCCGATGGCACCGAGATCACCGCCGACCAACGGTGTGTGACGGGCGTTACGCTGTGTACTGTGCTCGGCGATGGCAATGGCGCTTCGGTGGCGACGGTTGAGCACCTCCTAGCGGCGCTCCGCGGGCTTGGCGTCGACAACGCCCTGATCGAGATCGACAACCCCGAGGTCCCGATCATGGATGGCAGCGCCGCCCGCTTCGTCGAGGCGATCGACGAGGTAGGGCTGGTCGAGCTCGATGCTCCCCGCCGCTATCTGAAGGTCCTGAAGCGCGTGACTGTGGAAGACGGCGGCGCCTATGGCGAGCTCACCCCCCATAACGGCTTCCGCCTCGATGTCGAGATCGAGTTCAACTCCGACCTGATCGGCTGTCAAAGGATCGAGATCGACCTCAATCCCGGCTCCTTCCGCCGGGAGCTGTCCCGGGCCCGGACCTTCGGCTTCATGAAGGACGTGGAGCGGTTGTGGGCCGCGGGTCTGGCGCTCGGCGCCTCTCTCGACAATACCGTCGCCATCGGCGACGACCGCATCATCAACCGTGAGGGCCTTCGCTATACCAACGAGTTCGTGCGCCACAAGGCGCTCGACGCGGTTGGCGACCTCGCGCTTGCCGGTGCGCCCATCCTCGGCGCTTTCCGGTCCCGTCGTGGCGGCCACCGGCTGAACAGCCTCGTGCTCAAGACCATGTTCGCCGATGCCGATGCCTGGACCATGGTCGAAGCCCCGAGGCATGCCCGCGAGGTTCGCCATGCCGAGCTCAGCCACCGTCTGGCGGCGGCGAATTTCGCGGCCGAGCGGAGCTAGCCGCCAAGCGCACCCTCTTCGATTGCTCGCTTTCGGGGCCCATCGGTCCTGGCCCCCGTCCTTGCGCGGCGCGTGAAGGCCGTTGCCGATCGGCGAAACGCGTCTGGCGGCGCGCCATGAGCAAAAAAACACCATAATCAGCGGGTTGGCTGCTTACGGTCAGCGTGAGCGCGGGGTCGGGCGTAAGTCATAAAGAAAAACTGCGCTAAACCAAGGCAGAAGGCGTTTCCGATTCCACTGGGCCGGAAACCACTTTAGCCTAGCGGCGGCTTTTAAGGGGGATGTAGGCCCCAAAGAGTTCACGCCGGGATGCACATCGGGGGCGGTTCGTTGAGGGTCACCAAGTTCAGTTGGATTGCGCTGGCCGCAGATCATGGCCGGTTGCGGCTGCCCGCTAGGCTGGGGGTCCTGCTGCTTGCCGCGAGCCTGCTCGCGGGCTGCGGCTCGCTCTTCGGCAAGTCGAAGAAGGAGCACGAAGAAGACACTTCCCCGCCGGATGTGATCTATGGCAAGGCCGATCAGCTGCTCGACAAGCAGAGCTACGCCGATGCCGCCAAGCGATATGAAGAAGTCGACATCAATCACCCCTATTCGCAGGAGGCGCGACGGGCGATCGTGATGGCGGCCTATGCCTATTACAAAGCGGGAAAATACGACGACGCCGTCTCTGCCGCTGACCGCTATCTCACTTTGCACCCCGGCACCGCGGAATCCGATCTGGCGCAGAACGTTATCGGCATGTCCTACTACGATCAGGTGCTCGACCCGAGGCGGGACCAGACCAACGCCCGCAAGGCGCTGCAGGCCTATCTGACCTTGCTGCAGCGCTATCCCGATTCGCGCTATGCCGCAGAGGCGCAGAATCGCGCCCGCATCCTGCGCGACTTGCTCGCGGCGAGCGAGATGACGGTCGGCCGCTATTATTTGCGCCACAACAATTACCTTGCGGCGATCAACCGCTTCCGCGTCGTGGTCAGCGACTACCAGACGACGGCGCAGATCGAGGAGGCCTTGAGTCGCCTGACGGAGGCCTATATGGCGTTGGGCATCATCCCCGAGGCGCAAACGGCCGCCGCAATCCTCGGCTACAACTTTCCAGACAGCCAGTGGTACAAGAACTCTTACACGCTGCTGCAAAAGCAGGGCCTCAAGCCGCAACAGCACGAGGAGTCGTGGATCACGAAGACCTGGAAGGGCGACGGCAAGCCCGCCTGACGCGCGCGCCATGCTAGCCGCCCTGTCGATCCGCGACATCGTTTTGATCGACAGGCTCGATCTCGAATTCAGCCAGGGCCTTTGCGTGCTGACCGGCGAGACCGGCGCCGGAAAATCGATTCTGCTCGACGCCTTTGCGCTCGCCATCGGCGGCCGCGGCGATGCCGCTTTGGTGCGGCGCGGCGCTGCGCAAGGCCAGGTGACCGCGAGTTTCGAGCCTGCCCCCGATCACCCCGTGCTGCGGCTCCTCGCCGATAATGGCTTGGAGGCGGAAGGGACGCTGATCCTGCGGCGCATCCAGTCCGTCGATGGCCGCACCCGCGCCTTCATCAACGACGTCGCCGTGGGCGTGCAGCTCTTGCGGGAGGTAGGCCGCGCGCTGGTCGAGATCCACGGCCAGCACGACGACAGGGCGCTCATCGACCCAAGCGGCCACCGCGACCTTGTCGACGCCTTCGGCGGCTTGACCCGCGAGGCGGCTTCCGTCGCTTCCGCCTGGGAGGCCTGGAAGGGCGCCGAGGAGATCCGCGCCCGTCATGCAAGCGAGATCGCCGCCATCCGCGCTAATGCCGATTATGTCAGCCATGCCCTCGATGAGCTCGCGAGCCTCGATCCGCAAGTGGGTGAAGAGGAGGCCTTGGCCTCTCGCCGGCAGCTGATGATGCATGCCGAGAAGATCGCGACCGAGCTCAACGAGGCGCTCGACGCCCTTCAAGGTGAGGGGACGGGAGGCGCGCGGCTTGCGGCGGCGCTCCGCCGTCTCGAGCGCCAGACAGGACTTGGGCAGACGCTGCTCGCGCCCGTGGCCGAGGCGCTTGAGCGCGTGCTCGCCGAGACCAATGCTGCGCGCGCCAAGATCGAAGAGGCGCTTGCCGCGACGGCCTTCGAGCCGATCGAGCTCGAACGCGCCGAGGAACGGCTGTTCGCCTTGCGCTCCATGGCCCGCAAGCACAAGGTCGCGGTCGACGATCTGTCGGCGCTCGTCGCCCGACTTGAAACCGAGCTTGCCGCTCTTGACCAGGGCGAGACGCGGCTTGAGGAGCTTGCCGCGGCCGCGACCGCCGCCCGTGAAACTTACGCGGGCGCGGCCTTGCGCCTGAGCGAGGCCCGGAAGGAAGCCGCTACGCGGCTTGACGCCGAGGTTGCCGCCGAGCTTGGGCCCTTGAAGCTCGAAAGGGCGAAGCTCTTCACCAACGTCGAGACTTCCGGCACCGACGAAGGCGGCCCGCACGGGCTCGACCGCGTGTCGTTCTTCGTGCGCACCAATCCGGGGACCGAGCCCGGACCCTTGATGAAGGTCGCCTCGGGCGGCGAGCTCGCTCGCGTGATCCTCGCGCTTAAAGTGGTGCTCGCGGCCCGCGGCTCGGCGCCGACGCTCGTCTTCGACGAGGTCGATGCGGGCGTGGGTGGCGCCACCGCTGCCGCGGTCGGCGAGCGGCTGGCAAAACTGGGAGCTCGCGTGCAGGTTCTCGCTGTGACTCACGCCCCGCAAGTGGCGGCGCTGGCCAATGAGCATATGCTGATCGCCAAGGAGGTCGTGCGCGGGCCGGAGGGCGAGACCATGGCGACGCGCGTGCTCACGCTCGACGGCGAGCGTCGGCGCGAGGAGATCGCCCGCATGCTTGCGGGTCAAACCATCACCGATGAGGCCCGCGCCGCGGCCGAGCGGCTGCTGGGACGCGGCGCATGAGCAAGACGGGCAAAGTCAGGGGCAGGCAGGCGGAACGTGCCTCGGCGGAGCCGAAGCCTGTCGCCGCGCTCGACGAGGCGGAGGCGGCCGATGAGCTTGCGCGCCTTGCCTTGGCGATCCGCCATCACGACGAGCTTTACTACCGCGAGGACCAGCCCGAGATCTCGGACGCCGAATATGACAGCTTGCGGGCGCGCAATGCGGCGATCGAGGCTCGCTTTCCCCATCTCGTCCGCGAGGACAGTCCGTCGGTGAGAATAGGGGCGGCGCCGGTCGAGGCCTTCGGCAAGGTGGTCCACCGCGTACCCATGCTCTCCCTCGGCAATGTGTTCGACGACGAGGGGGTTCGCGACTTCCTGGAGCGCATCCGGCGCTTTCTCGGGCTCGACAGCGTCGAGGGTCTTGCCTTCACCGCCGAGCCCAAGATCGACGGGCTTTCCATTACCCTTTGCTATGAGCAGGGCCGCCTAGTCCAAGGCGCCACCCGCGGCGATGGCTATGAAGGCGAGAACGTCACCGCCAATGTCCGCACCATCGCCGACATTCCGCAAGCGATCAGGGCCAAGAGTTTTCCCGATCCCTTCGAGGTGCGCGGCGAGATCTATATGAGCCGCGCCGCCTTCCAACGCCTCAATGCAGGCCAAGCCGCGCGCGGCGACCGGACCTTTGCCAATCCGCGCAACGCCGCGGCCGGGTCCTTGCGCCAGCTCGATGCCGCCATCACGGCGTCGAGGCCCTTGCAGTTCTTCGCCTATGGCTGGGGGGAGGCCCCACAGCTGCCGGCCGACACCCAATGGGGCGTGTACCGGGCGATGGCGGATTGGGGCTTCCCACTCAACCCGCTGGCGAAGCTGACCAGCTCCGTCGAGGAAATGCTGGAAACCTATCGCGATATCGAGAGCGGGCGCGCAGGGCTAGACTACGACATCGACGGGGTCGTCTATAAGCTCGATCGGCTCGACTTGCAGCAGCGCTTAGGCTTCGTCTCGCGCTCGCCGCGCTATGCCATCGCCCATAAATTCCCCGCCGAGAAGGCGACCACGATCCTGCGCGACATCGAGATCCAGGTCGGCCGAACCGGCGCGCTGACGCCGGTGGCCAAGCTCGAACCGGTGACCGTCGGCGGCGTGGTGGTGCAGAACGCCACGCTGCACAATGAGGATGAGATCGAGCGAAAAGACGTGCGCATCGGCGACACAGTCATGCTCCAGCGCGCCGGCGATGTGATCCCGCAGATTCTCGAAGTGGTTAAGGCGAAGCGGCCTAAGAGCGCGAAACGATTCAGCTTTCCGACCGTATGCCCCGCTTGTGGCAGCCATGCGGTGCGCGAGGTCAATCCGGTCACGGGCAAGGAGGACGCGGTCAGGCGTTGCACTGGCGGGCTGATCTGTCCGGCGCAGCGCGTCGAGCGCTTGAAGCATTTCGTCTCACGCAACGCCTTCGATATTGAAGGCCTTGGCGAGAAGCATATCCAGTCCTTCTACGACGACGGCCTGATCCAGTCGCCGCCCCACATCTTTACCTTGGCCGCGCGCGACCGGCGCTCGACCAAGAAACTCGAGGCGCGCGAGGGCTGGGGCAAGCTCTCGGCCGAGAAGCTCTTCGCGGCGATCGAGGCGCGCCGCGCCGTCCGCCTCGACCGCTTCATCTACGCGCTCGGCATCCGCCATGTGGGAGAGACCACCGCAAGGCTGCTCGCGCGGAGTTATGGCACGACCCTCGCGTTCCGCAACGCCATGCTCGCCGCCGCAAGCAACCGCGAAGGCGAAGCCTATGCCGAGCTCGACAATATCGAAGGCATCGGCCCTGTGGTTGCCGAGGCCATCGCCGATTTCTTTGCCGAGCCGCATAATGTCGCCGTGGTCGACGAGCTCTTGGGCAAAGTGAGCCCGGAGCCACTCGAGGCCGTCGACCATGCCTCGCCCATCTCCGGCAAGACGGTGGTGTTCACCGGCTCGCTCGAACGCATGACCCGCTCCGAGGCGAAGGCGCGGGCCGAACGCCTCGGCGCCAAGGTTGCGGGCTCGGTCTCCAAGCACACGGATTATGTGGTGGCGGGCCCTGGCGCCGGCTCGAAGCTGAAGGACGCCGAGGGCCTCGGGCTCAAGGTGCTCACCGAGAATGAGTGGCTCAAGCTGATTGGCCAATGAAGCGAAAGCGCTATGGCTTTGCCTTAGCCGCTAAGCGACGCGCTTCAACCAGCTAGCCCGCGCATGCGCCTCAGCCCAGGCGAGAGCTTCGCGCACATCGCAATCGCCGCCGCAGGTGGGGCACGCAAATTTCGGCTTCTTCTTGAGGCGCCCGATTGTGGAATGGACGACGTGCCCACAGCCCGGGCATCGCGAGAGGGTTGCCAATTGATTGAGGGCCTGGACCAGGGTCTTTGCCATGGCCCATAATAGACTGAATTCGCGGAAGTCTATGAACTCCTACCCGTAGCGGAGCTTCATCGCCACGATGGCGAGCGCGAGCATGAGCGTGATGGCGTTGGAGATCATGATCGGCCAGTTGCCGATCAGCGCGCCGAACAGGAGCCACAGCGCCACGCCGCTCGCAAAGGCGACATACATCACGAGCGAGATGGCCTTGGTCTCCTTGTAGCGGATGATATGCAGCGCCTGCGGCACGAAGGCCGCCGTGGTCAGCGTCGCGGCGAAGGCTGAGACCCAGAGCTCCATCCTTATCCCTCGGCGTCAGTCCATGGGCGCCGTGGCCTGGCGGAGCCACGGCCGGTCGCCGCGCTCGAGCAAAGGCTCGATCTTGCGCAGAACCTCGGCGTGATAGGCATCGAGCCAGGCAAGCTCCGCGCGCGTCAGCAGGCCCTCGTCGATGAGACGGCGGTCGAATGGGACGAGCGTCAGCGTCTCGAAGCCCATCATCGCGCGCGTGCCGCCCTCGATGGTGCCTAGCGGCGTTACCAGCACCAGATTTTCGAGCCTGATGCCGTAATGGCCTTCGCGGTAATAGCCCGGCTCATTGGACAGGATCATGCCGGGCTGCAGCTCGACGGTCCCATAGCGCGACAGGCGCTGCGGCGGCTCGTGCACCGAGAGATAGCTGCCGACGCCGTGACCCGTGCCGTGGTCGAAATCGAGGCCCGCCTCCCAGAGCGGCCTCCGGGCGAAGGGGTCGAGGTCCTGGCCGCGGGTGCCTTTGGGGAATCGCGCCGAGGCGATGGCGATATGGGCTTTCAGCACAAGCGTGTAGTGGCGGTGCATGTCGGTGCTGGGCGTGCCGATGGCGATGGTCCGGGTGACGTCGGTGGTGCCGTCGGCATATTGACCGCCGGAATCGATCAGATAGAGCGAGCGAGGCCCAAGCTTGCGACTGGTCGCCATGGTCGGCCGGTAGTGGACCGCCGCCCCATTCGGTCCCGCCGCGGAGATGCTGTCGAAGCTGATATCCTTGAGCTGCCCGGTCTCGCGCCGGAAGTTTTCGAGCTTCATCGCCGCCCCGACCTCGTCGATGCGCCCTGTGGCAGAATGTTCGTCGAGCCAGGCGAGGAACCGGGCGAGTGCGGCGCCGTCGCGGAGATGCGCGGCCCGTGCGCCTTCGATCTCCGTGGCGTTCTTGATCGCCTTGGGCAGGATGCAAGGGTCCTCGCCGGGGACGAGCTTGGCGCCTTCCGCCTCGAGGATTTGCGCGAAGCGAATCGGCGCCGTCTCGGGATCGATGCGCACGTGGGCGCTTGCAGCCCCGAGGGCCTTGAGGCGCCCTTCCAGCGAATCGGGGCTGAGAATCTCGATAGCCTCTTCGAGATGCCCACGCATATTGTCGCCGATTTTGACCGGATCGATGAAGAAAGAGGCCTTGCCGCGCGCGGGCACGATGGCAAAGGCCAGCGCCAAGGGCGTGTGGCTGATGTCCCCGCCGCGGATATTGAACAGCCAAGCGATGGAATCGAGCATGGTGAGGAGCACGGCATCGGCCTTGTCGCGCACAAGCGTCTCCTGGAGCTCGGCAATCTTGTCCTTCGCGCTTCGCCCCGAGAATTTGAGACCATGCGGCACCACCGGAGCGGAAGGAGGCGGAGGCCGGTCCCGCCACAAGCGGTCGATCGGGTTGCTCGCCAGCGGCTCGAGGCGAAGGCCTGCCTTGCTCAAACTCTCGGTGAGGCGCTCGATCTCCTTGATCGTGTGCAGGCTCGGGTCGTAGCCGACGGTGTCGCCCTTGGTGAGCTGGCTCACCAGCCATTTGGAGGCCCTGGCCTCCGGCACCTGCAGCACCTCGAACAGGGCGCTATCCGCCTGCGCCCGGGCCTGCAGGATGTAGCGGCCATCCACGAACAGCGCCGCCGCGTTCTCCAAGACGATTGCCGTTCCCGCCGACCCGGTGAAGCCGGTGAGCCAGCGCAAGCGCTCCGCGGCAGGGGGGAGGAACTCGTCCTGATGCTCGTCGCTATGCGGGACGAGAAAGCCCTTGAGTTGTCGGGATTTGAGCTCTTGCCGCAACGCCTGGACGCGCTCCGGCGCGACACCCGGCGAACTGACCTCATCGAAGCTTTGGAACATGGTCAAGCTTTGTAGAGCGGGGGTCGCTCGCGATCAATCGCGGAGGGCCCGCGGGCTACCACGCGTTAGCATCAGCGTCGCCCATCCATCGAGAAGGATTCGACTTTTCAGGATAAAGCCCGCGGCGCGATAGCGTGCCTCGACCGTCCCGGCTTGCGCTTGCTCGATGCCGGACAGCACGGCGATGCCGTTTGGACCCATATGGCGGGCGAAGCATCCTGCAAGCTCAAGCAAGGCTGGCGGAGCGAGATTGGCGAACAGCAGATCGGCCTGCATTCGTCGCAAAAGAGGATGGGCGAACCCGGAGGCTTGCAGCACGCGGAGCTGGGGCGCCGCCCCGTTCTTCCTGGCATTCGCCATGGCGGTGGCGACGGCCCGCGCGTCCGCGTCACTTGCGACGATGTCGCTCGCTCTCGGCGCGAGCGTCCTAGCGGCGGCGATGGCAAGGATGCCGGTTCCGGTGCCGATATCGAGGACGGCCTTCGGCCGATAGGTCTTCAACAGGCGATCGAGTGCGAGCAGGCAGCCGCGTGTGCTCGCATGATGCGCCGTGCCGAAGGCAACACCGGCGTCGATCTCCAGGGCGAAACGCCCATGGCCGACCTTGGCCCGGTCGTGACGGCCATGCACGAGGAAGCGGCCGGCGCGAACCGGTCGCCGCAAGCCTTCGGCTAGCGCCACCCAATCCCGATCGGCAAGCGGCTCGATGCGCAAAGCACCAAGCTCCTGCGGGTTCGGTGTGGCCTGGATCAATTCGGTCAACTGATCGCGGGCGGGAGCTTCGGCGTAATGCGCCGACACCTCGACCCGGCCGCAGCCGCGCTCGAACAGGGTTACGGCGATCGCGGCGGGAGTCTCCGCCGCTTCGAGGACGCCCGCGATTGCGTGCGCTGCCTCAACCGGAACCTCGATGGTCACAACGTAGGTGACGGTGTTGGCCTCAGACGAGGCGGCGCTCGCCCGCGCGTCAGCCATTGGCAGCGGCAGGAGCGTGCGCCATTTGAGCCTCGCTCCGCCTTCCATCTCCGCCAGAGGCGGGGACAGGCTCGCTATCCACAAAAGCCGGCATGGCTTGAAGCTTAGGCTCGCCTTCGGCGTTGACGCAAACGACGAAGCGGCGACAGTCCGCGAAGCCTTCCGCCGTCGGGCTCTATTGAGGTTGGGTATTGGCCCTGGTCCGTCGAGGAGGATTGCCTTCCAAAGCACACCCGGGCCGTGGCCTCCTGCTTGCAGGGTGCGCCGGGTGGCGTGCCGCAAATTTGCCCAAGCGTCGCCGCATGGACGCAGGCGCCGTCGGGGCCCCGCCAGCCGGGGCCCACCCTTGCAGCCGCAGCAGCAGCAAGCATCGTCGGCAAAGGCCGGTGTCAGTAGAGCGAACGAGAACAGGATGAGAACTGCCGGTAACTGCCGCTATAAGAGCACGCATGCGCGAGCTCCCTCTTGCGACAAAAGAAGCCTACTTCGTCGATAACGTACACGATTTGTTCTTTTTTTTGCGGGAGTGTCGGCTCGCGTACAAGTGGCGGAGTCACCTGAAAAAAGCGTCGGCAGCCACGGCCCAACGAGCTTGCCTTAGCCTGTCCAACGAGGTCCGCTCATGGGCGTTATTGCCTTGCTTCTGCCCCCTGCGCCTACGGCCCATAGCCGAGCTTGCGGGCCTCTTCGGAGATGAGATCGAGGCTGGGGTAGAGCGCGGCGGCGAAGCTCCGCTTGTCGACCTCCCGTTTGGTGGCCTTCTCGGTATAGCTGCCCCAATGCGAGGAGATCACGCCGAGATAATAGAGCTTGCCGGCCGGCCCTTCGATGAGCAGCGCGCCGCCACTGTCTCCCGGCATCACGCCGAAATCGGTGCACCACACGGCAAGCGGCAACACCGCGGCGGCGCTCGCCTCGATCCTCGGGCTCCCCGGCTTGCCATGCGCGTCGATGGCCGCATTGAAGCACTCCACCGGGTCCCCGATCTCGACGGAGCGATAACGGCGGATGCCCATGCCGCCGCAGCGGGTGAGCGCCGAGCAGTCGGTGGCCCCAAAGCCCACAAAGATGCCGTTACGGGTGAGCGCCTCGGCGAGAGTGTCCCGCCAGGCCTGCGTGCCATCGTCCACCACGTCCCCTTTTGCCGCGTCCGGCACAGTGTGGGTCGGCACCCGCCAATCGGCGGCGAGGCTCTGCAGGCTTGGCGGAGTCGGGACGTCGATCGGGTCCTTGGTGATGATGAGTCCGAGGTCGTAGGCGTAGCGCTCGCCGGCGTTCGGTTTCGCCACGTAATTCCGCCACACCGGCGAGGCGATCACGTTGGCAACGGCATAGCTCTCCGGCTTGCCGTTGCGCACCGCGACCACGGTCAATTGCGAGCGGCGCAGATATTCGTCGGCGAAGAGGTTCTTGCGCATGTCGAGCTCCTTCTGCAC
The DNA here is from genome assembly GCA_963804515.1 of uncultured Alphaproteobacteria bacterium. GTDB lineage: Bacteria > Pseudomonadota > Alphaproteobacteria > Rhizobiales > Methyloligellaceae > Methyloceanibacter. Next base: position 757,152 of record CAWDQR010000003.1, read on the forward strand.
GCAATGCGCGGCGGTGACGACGATGCGCGGGAACAAGACCGTGCCAGAACAGATGAAGCGCTGGCGGTATTTGATGGCGACGACGTAAGGAAAGCGGTCGTTGAGGTCCGGCGTCGCGCCGGAGAGCGCGAGGGCCTCGGTGGCGGCGAAGACGAGCAGGAGAAACGCGGCGACAGACTTAGCCATCAAGCTTGTTCGGATTGGTTGAAACGCATCCCCTGGCCGCAACATCGCCGATCATTTCAGCTCCGCTCGACGAAGCTATCCACCACCTTCTTGCGCCCGGCCTTGTCGAAATCGACGGTGAGCTTGTTGCCATCGACCTGGGCGACGCGGCCATAGCCGAATTTCTGATGGAACACGCGCATGCCGACCTCGAGCCCGGCGCCCTCCACGGTGCTTGCCGCGACCAGCGTGCCGTCGATGGTGATCGGCTCCCGCGCCCGCGGCGGTGAAGGCGTGCTCCCGCGCGGCCGGTTCGCGCGCGCGCGCTGCCAGCCCGGTGTCTCGTAGAAACCGCTCGCGAACAAATTCTCGGCCGTATCGAAGCGGCTTTGCCCGTAGCTGCCATGGAAGCCTCTACCCTCGGCCACCTCGACATGGTCGACCGGCAACTCGTCGATGAAGCGCGAGGGAATCGCCGACTGCCACATGCCATGGGTACGCCGGTTCTGCGCGAAGCTGATCTTGGCCCTGAGCCGCGCCCGCGTCAGCCCCACATGGGCGAGCCTGCGCTCCTCCTCGAGGCCGGAACGGCCGGATCCGTCGAGGCTCCGCTGATGGGGAAGCAGCCCTTCGTCCCAACCCGGCAGGAACACCGTGTCGAATTCGAGCCCCTTGGCGCTGTGCAGCGTCATAAGGTTCACGCGCTCGGTGCCCTCTTCGCTTTCCGCGTCCATCACCAGGCTCACATGCTCCATGAAGCCGGCAAGGCTATCGAACTCCTCCATGAAGCGGATCAGCTCTTTCAGGTTCTCGAGCTTCGACTGCGCCTGCGGCGATTTCTCCGCCTGCCACATCTGGGTGTAGCCGGACTCATCGAGGATCAGCTCGGCCAGCTCAGTATGGCGCATGGTCTCGATCAGCGAGCGCCAGCGGTCGAAGGCGCCGATGAGGTCGGACAGCGCCTTGCGGGACTTTGGCTTCAGCTCCTCGGTCTCGACGATCAGCCGCGCCGCTTGCATCAGCGGCACGCCTCTCGCGCGGGCAAGTTGATGCAGTGACTTCAGGCTCGAACTCGCCCAAGCCCCGCCGCGGCGTGTTAATGATCCGCTCGAATTTGAGATCATTGGCGGGATTGAGCGTCACCTCGATATAGGCGGTCGCGTCTCTGATTTCCTGGCGCTCATAGAAACGCGGGCCGCCGACCACGCGGTAGGGGAGCCCAAGCGTGATGAAGCGATCCTCGAAGGCGCGCATCTGGAAGCTCGCCCGCACCAGGATGGCGATCTCGCTCAAACGTTGCCCCTGACGCTGCAGCTGCTCGATGTCCTCGCCGATAATGCGGGCTTCCTCCTCATCGTCCCAGCAGCCCTGCACCTCGACCTTTTCGCCGGCGCTCCCATCGGTGCGCAACGTCTTGCCGAGGCGCCCCTTATTGTGGGCGATCAGCCCTGAGGCTGCGCCGAGGATATGGGCGGTGGAGCGGTAGTTGTGTTCGAGCCTGATGATCTTAGCGCCCGGAAAATTCGTCTCGAAGCGCAGGATGTTGTCGACCTCCGCCCCCCGCCAGCCATAGATCGACTGATCGTCGTCGCCGACGCAGCAAATATTGCGGCTTCCTTGCGCGAGCAGCCGGAGCCACAGATATTGCGCGACATTGGTGTCCTGATATTCGTCGACCAGCATGAAGGCGAAGCGCTGCTGGAATTGCGCGAGAACGTCGGGGTGTTCCTGGAACAGCCTCAGGTTCTCTAGCAGCAGATCGCCGAAATCGGCCGCATTGAGCTCCTTCAGCCGCCGCTGATAGAGCGCGTAGAGATCGCGGGCCTTGCCATTGGCGAAGGCGAAGCTCTCGCCCTCCGGCACGCGCTTCGGCGTAAGCCCTCGGTTCTTCCAGCCGTCGATCATCGCCGCGAGCAGCCGCGCGGGCCATCGTTTCTCGTCGATGTTCTCGGCCTCCAGCAGCTGCTTCAACAGCCTGATCTGGTCGTCGGTATCGAGCACGGTGAAGGAGGGCTTGAGATTGACCAGCTCGGCGTGGCGCCGCAGGATCTTGACCCCGATTGCGTGGAAGGTGCCGAGCCAGGGCATGCCCTCGACCACGCCCCCGATCAGCTGGCCAATTCGGGCCTTCATCTCCCGAGCGGCCTTGTTGGTGAAGGTGACGGCGAGGATCTGCGAGGGCCGCGCACGGCCCAAGCTCAAAATATGGGCAATGCGGGTGGTGAGCACGCGCGTCTTGCCGGTCCCCGCGCCGGCAAGCACCAGCAGCGGCCCGTCAAGGTTTTCCACGGCCTCGCGCTGCTCTGGGTTCAGCGCTTCGAGATAGCGCATGGGCTTAAGGCCCATGGCCCGCATCGAGGTTGGCAGCGGCTCAGTCTCGGGGGGTGGCTCCGCAGCCGGCAGCGCATTCACGCAAATCTTTGTCATTGCTCTCAAACTATACATCGGGCTTGCGCGAAAAAGGGCAAGACCTTGCGCTCGCCGGCATGCGCGCTCCCGTCGCGCGGGCAAAAAGCCACAGGGGAGAGTGCGTCAAGCGGGTTGCATGCGTAATGCGTCGCTGGCAAAAAGGGCGTCATCGCGGGGCAATTCTTTCTGGGGGAAATTCTATGCTTCGAGCGGCGAAGATCGTTGGGCTTGGTGTGCTTGCATTTGCGGTTTGGGCGCATCAGCCTGCGGCGGCGGGCTGTCAGGTGATTTCCGCCACTCACAGCGCTGACACCCGGGCCGAGGCCTTGAAAAGCTCGCAGGCGCTGGCGGTTGAAAGCGCCAATGACCTGAAGCACTCCAAGGGGTGGAAGTCCATCACCATGAGTGCGCACAAGGTGAAGCCCGACCCGTTCTGGAAGACCGTCCGGCCCGTGGTCCCTCAATACGCTCTTCTCAAGCCTGACGTGGTGACGGCGAAGACCTATACGACCTGCTTCACGGGCGTGGTCGTTCCCTATGTCTGTACATCGGGCTCGGCCGTCTGCGGCAACTAGCAGGCGTCGGCCTTAGAGGTTTTGTCATCGCCGGGCCAACCCGGCGATGACGGTGGGCTTTGGCGCGGGCTTTTTGCGGCTGAAACGCCGCGACGCCGATGCCTCGCCTCCGCCACATCCCTTGGTAAGCTCCTCGTCAATCTCTATCTGCTTGGATAGTGACTGAAAGGACGGAGCTGAGTATGGGTGGCGTGGGGTTCCCTCAATATTCGATGCGCGAGCGTGTGGCCGACGGCTGCATTCACGTGATCAGCGTCACCGCGAGCCTTGTGGCGCTGACAGCGCTTCTGATCATCGGCGTCAAGGCGCAAGCCACGCTCTGGAGCGTCAGCCTCGCCATCTATGGTCTCGCCCTCGTCGCCACCTTCAGCTGCTCCGCAGGCTATCACCTCATCGTCCGCCCGAGGCTCAAGGAGGTGTTTCGCCGCCTCGACCACGCAGCGATCTTTCTCATGATTGCCGGCACTTACACGCCGTTCGCGCTGATGAAGATGGACGTTGCTTGGGGGCTCGGCTTGCTCGCCGTGGTCTGGACCATGGCAGCCATCGGCATCGCCATCAAGCTGTTCGCGCCGCGCTATCTCGAAGGCGTTTCCACGGCGCTCTATCTGGTCCAGGGCTGGGCCGTGATCTTGGCTTGGCATCCACTCGCGTCGGCGGTGCCGGAGCGTGTGCTGACGCTGCTCGCGATCGGCGGGGTGCTCTATACTGTCGGCGTGGTGTTCCATCTCTGGGAGCGCCTGCCATTCCAGAACGCCATCTGGCACGGTTTCGTGCTCACCGCCGCGAGCGTGCATTACGTCGCCGTGCTCGACGTCGCGGGCTCCTGACCCGTCTGCCTCGGACAGCGCCGCCAAGGCTGAAATCTTTTTTTGCCGCGTGATCTTGCCCGAAAGGTCTGCACCTTTGCGGGATCATGCTCTGGCTTTCAGCGAATGAGAGCGGTGCTAGAGTGCCGCATGACCATGGTCACGGAAGACGCGGGCGAGCGCCCATCGGCGGAAGCGAAGCAAACCCTATTCGCCAAGCTTGCCGCGCGCTTCGGGGCTCGCTTCTCGACCGGCGCTGCGCTGCGCGAGCAGCATGCCAACACCTTGACCTGGATCGCGACGCAACCCCCCCGATGCGGTGCTGTTCGCGGAAGCGACCTCCGAGGTGGTCGAGGTGGTGACGCTTTGCGCGGAGGCACGAGTGCCGGTGATCCCCTTCGGCACCGGCACCTCGCTCGAAGGCCACGTCAATGCGCCCTTCGGCGGCGTCTCGCTCGATCTCTCCCGCATGAACCGCATCCTCGCCGTGCATGAGGAAGACCTCGATTGCGTGGTCGAGCCCGGCGTTACCCGCAAGGCCCTGAGTGATTATCTGCGCGACCGCGGGCTCTTCTTCCCGATCGATCCCGGCGCCGATGCAAGCCTCGGCGGCATGGCGGCGACCCGCGCCTCCGGCACCAACGCGGTGCGCTACGGCACCGTGCGCGACAATGTCTTGAGCCTCAAAGCGGTGATGGCCGACGGCAGCCTGGTTAAGACTGGGCAGCGCGCCCGGAAATCGGCAAGCGGCTACGATCTCACCCGTCTGTTGATAGGCTCCGAGGGCACGCTCGGGATCATCACCGAGCTCACCCTCAAGCTCGCCGGCATCCCTGAAACCATCCTCTCAGGAGTCTGCCCCTTCGCCACCATCGAAGGCGCCTGCAACGCCGCCATCGCCGCCATGCAGATGGGCCTTCCCTTGGCGCGCATCGAGCTCGCCGACGAGGTGCAGATCAAGGCCTGCAACGCCTATTCGCGGCTTACCCTGGCCGAGCAGCCGACGCTGTTTCTCGAGTTCCACGGCACCTCCGCCGCGACCCGCGAGCAGGTCGAAACCTTCGCCGAGATTGCGCGGGAGCACGGGGGAGGGGAGCTCGCTCACGCGGAGCGTCAGGAAGAGCGGAGCAAGCTCTGGCAAGCCCGCCACGATGCCTATTGGGCCGCGCGGGGTTTGCGGCCCGGCGCCGAGGTTGTGACGACCGATGGTTGCGTGCCCATCTCCGCCCTTGCCGCTTGCGTCGGCGAGACCCGCGCCGATATTGACAGGATCGGCCTGCTCGCCCCGATCGTGGGCCATGTCGGCGACGGCAATTTCCATGTCATGCCGCTGCTCGATAGTGGCAACGCCACCGAGAGGAGCGCGGTGCAGGGCTTCCTCGACCGGCTGATCGCCCGAGCCTTGCGCATGGACGGCACCTGTAGCGGCGAGCACGGCGTGGGCCAGGGCAAGATCCGTTATCTTGCGCAAGAGCATGGGCAGGGCGTTAAGGTGATGCTTACGATAAAAAGAGCGCTGGACCCGTTGAATATTCTCAATCCCGGGAAGATCTTTGCGGTATCATGACTAAGCTTACGAGTGGACGCGATCGGCACGTTGGTCGACATTCACGAAGCTTCATCACTGTTCCCGTAGACGAATGCTTCGCTGCCATTTGTGGAGAAAGTCATGGTCAACTTTCGCGCGCCGTTTGCCGGTTGTTTGCTGAGCCTGGCGGCATCTGCCGCTGTCGCGGCACCCTTCGCTCAGTTGTCAAGCGCCGATCAGCAACTCGCGGCTGCAAACCACCCGGCCGCCGTGACGATGATTGCGTCCAAACCCGCCGGCGAGCCGGTCGTGCCGAGCATCATCTTCACGGCCTACAAGCTGAACTGACGGCGAGCGGCCAGGCGGGGGCGCCAGGTCGGGGCCGCGTGCCGATTTGGCTTGATCAGGTCGATCGAAGCGGTCAATCGGCGTATATGCGCGGCCTTGCGCACGGACGGCACCTGTAGCGGCGAGCACGGCGTGGGCCGGGGCAAGATCCGCTATCTCGCGCAAGAGCACGGGCAGGGCGTCGAAGTCATGGTTGCCATAAAAAAAGGCGCTAGACCCGTTGAAAATCCTCAATCCTGACAAGAACTTTGCGTTATCATGACCAAACTTGCGGGCGGACAGGACCAAAGGGTCCCCTGGCTTTGCCAAATGCCCTGCGAATGCTCGCGTCCGAGCCTAAGGCATAGACCTTCGTGAACTCGTTTCTGCTCACTTTAACTGCAGTGCTGATCGTCGTGCTCGGCGCGCTCTTCGCGGCGCCGCTCTTCATCGACTGGAACGACTACCGGCCGGTGTTCGAGACGCAAGCGGCGAAGCTGCTCGGCCGTGCGGTGAAGGTTGGTGGAAAGGTGCATCTGGTGCTTTTGCCCGCGCCAGAGCTCCGCTTCGATGCCGTCAAGGTCGCCGATCAGGACGGACGCTTCGACCAGCCCTTGCTCGAGGCGCGGTCGATCGAGGCCTGGCTCAATATCGGCGCCTTACTCGGTGGCGGCGTCGAGGCCCGCAACATCACGATCTCTGACCCTGTCCTACGCCTGGCGCTCCGGCAGGATGGCAGCAGCAATTGGAGCGATGTGGGGCGGCCCGGAGAGGCCCTTCCCTTTGTTCCGAAAGAGGTCCTGCTCGACGAGGTCAGCGTCACCGGCGGCAGAATCGAGGTGATGCGGCCGGGACAGCCCTCGCTGGTGATCGCTGGGGTCGAAGGCGAAGCAAGCGCTGGCTCGCTGTCCGGGCCCTATAAGGTCTCCGCGACCTATGATTTTGCAGGCCGCCACCAGGAGCTTCGCTTCTCGACGAGCGCGAGCGACGCCGATGGATTGTTCCGGCTGAAATCGGCGCTGCGCGATCCCGACCGCAGCACCACCTATCTGCTCGAGGGCGACGTGACGGGCTTGCGGCAGAAGCCCAGCTATGCCGGCAACCTCATCATTCGCATTGCCCCGAACCTCCCCGCTGTACAGCAGACCGCGGAGCCGCAAGCTGCCGGGCCGCAGGCTGGGCAGCAGGCCGCCGAGCCGCCGACACCGGCGGCCGGGCCGCAGGCTGGGGACGAGGCGCTCACCCCCGAGACCAACCTCTCGGCCTTCGAGCTGAAGGGTGAGGTCAAGGCGACGCCCGACCGCGCCGAGCTGCCGTCCTTCGAGTTCACCCTCCATGCCAAGGGCCGCTCGCAGATGCTGAAAGGCAAGCTCGCGCTCGATTTCGGCGAGCACCCCAAAGCCGCCGGCGAGCTCTCGGCGCGTTGGATCGACGTCGATACGCTGCTCGCGGTGGGCGCGAAGACTGAGCCCCAAGCCGAGCTTTCCGCAGCCGAGGCTCTCAGCGCGGTTGCCGAGAAGCTGCTGGCAGAGGCCGCCTCGGTCGGGGAGGGCGCGCTATTGATCAATCTCGATCAGGCGAGCCTTGGTGGGGATTTGATCGGCGACATTGACCTCGCGCTCGCCTCGCGCGACGGCGCGGTCACGATCGAGCATCTCAAGGCCGAGCTACCGGGCGAGACTAGGCTGGAGGTTTCGGGGCGCCTGAGCCGCGCCAAGGGGGCCCCGGTATTCGAAGGCCCGCTCAAGCTCGAGGGCTCCAAGCTCAGGACGCTCACCCGCTGGGCCGCCGGCGACCGCGAAATGTCGGGGCAAGCGTCGGTGGGCGCCTTCGCGCTGTCCGCCAAGGCCACCATTGGCGGCGGCAATCTCGATCTCAACGATGCGAGCGGCGAGCTGAGCGGGACGAAATTCAGCGGTGCCTTGCACTACCATGGTCGTGAGCAGCGCCTGATCGATCTTGCCCTCGACAGCGACCGGCTCGACCTTAGAGAGGTGCTGGGCGACAGCGCCGCCTGGCGCAGCTGGCTGCCGGCATCCACGTCGACCAAGGACGCAACGTCGGGGGCCGCGCCGAACCTCCTCACCTCGCTCCGCGACGACGAGGCGGATGTGACCTTGCGCGTGGGCGAGCTCCTGCTTCCCAACATCCCTCCAGGCAAGCTCGATGCGAAATTCACGCTTGCTAAGGATGTCCTCGACGTGGAGCGCCTCGACTTTGCTGCCACGGGCGCCATCGCGCTCAACGGCAAAGGCCATATCGAGCGCTTGAGCGACGTTCCCGTGGGTCAGGTGGACTTCGCGCTGCAAGCAGCGACCGCCGACGGCCTGCGCGTGGCGGCCGAGCTTTTGGGCATGACCGAAAGCGTGACCAAATCGAAGCAGCTTGCGAGCCTTGCGCCCCTGGACTTGCAGGTGGGCCTTACCGCGGTCAGGGACGGCAATGCGACCAAAGCCTCGGTCCAGGTGAAGGGGAAGGCGGGCGGCGCGGATGTTTCCGCCATCGCCAAGGCCATTGGCGAGCCGGCCAAGCTCGCCGATGCCGAGATCGACATTGATGGCACCGTTGCGGGCGACCGGCCGCAGGCGCTGCTGAGCCTGCTGGTTCCCGGCCTTACGCCAGAACGGCTGGCCCTCGCCGGCGCCGAGCAGGGCAAACTCACGCTGAAAGCCCATGGCGTGCCGAATGCGAACGTCAAGGGCCGCGCCGAGCTGGTGACGGCGTCCTTGCAAGCGGCCTTTGACGGCCGGGGTTCGCTCAAACCGGATGGCGTCGCCCTCTCGGGGCAAGCCTCGGCGAAGACCAGCAACGCGGCGCTGGCGCTCGTGCTGATGGGCCTCGACGCGTCGCCAAGCAACTCCGGCGTCCCCCTCGACCTGCACGCCGATATGGCCAAGGCCGCGCAAAGCATCGATCTCAATTCCGTCGCGGGCCAGATCGCGGGACAGACTGTGCGGGGAAGCGCCCATTTCGACTTAAGCGGGGACAAGACGCGCTTCAACGTTCAGGCAAATGTCGCGTCGGCGTCGTTGCCGTCGCTGCTTGGGCCGCTGGTCGCGTGGCAGCGGACGCCGACGACAGAGCAGCTCTTGGGCGCGATCGGCAATGGCGCCTCGGACGTGTGGCCGTCGCGCGGCTTTGCGCTTCAGCCACTGGAAAGGGCCGAAGGCGAGATCAGGCTTGACGCGAAGCGGCTCGCGCTCGGCGCGCCGTTCCAGCTCGAGGATGCCGTGCTACTGGCACGGCTCGACAAGGCAGGGCTCTCGCTCACCGATTTGAAGGGCCGTCTGTTCGGCGGTGCCTTCGCCGCATCGGCGACTTTGTCTCCGCAGGGCGCGGGCGCGGAGCTGAAAGCCCATGCCGAGCTCACCTCGGGCCAGCTCGATCAGCTGTCGCAGAGCGTCGCCGGGCGCATTCTCGCCAAAGGTCCCTTTGCCCTCACCGTCAATGTCTCCGGAGAAGGTCTCAGTCCTCCCGGCCTCGTCGCTGGGCTAAGCGGCGAGGGGACGCTTACGCTCGATCCCGGAGTAGTGCAGGCCCTCTCGCCGGAGCCGCTGCGGCGCATGGCGATCGATGCCGCCAAGACCAAGAAGATCAAGGTGGATAAGGACCAGATCGCGGCGCAGGCGCGCAGCCTGCGCGACAAGCTCACCCGCGGGACCTACAGCTACGCCGCGGCCAAGCTTGCCTTCGAGGTGAAGAACGGCACGCTCAAATTCGAGCCCGCGACGCTTGCGAGCAAAGGCGCCGAGACTACGATCAACGGCTATGTGGAGCTTGCGAGCCTCCGCCTGGACAGCGAGTGGGTGATGCGCCTCGACGGCAGCCGGGACGCCGATGTGCCGCCGGTAAGCCTCGTCTTTGCCGGTCCGCTCAGCGATGCCGGCGCGATCACGCCCGCGATTGACACGGCCTCGATCGAGAGCTTTCTCACCGTTCGCCGCATGCAGGAGGACGTGGAGCGGCTCGAGACGCTTGACGTGAGCGGGCGCAATCAGGCGCCGGCCGACGCCGAACCGTCGGCCGACGCCCCGCCCGAAGCCAAGCGCTCAAGCGACGCCACGCCGTCCGCCGAGCCCCCTGCCGAGGCCGAGCGTCCGGCAGAGACGCCCGTTGAAACCAAGCGCTCAAGCGTCGCCAAGCCGTCAGCCGACATCCCTGCGGTGGCCAAGCGGCCGGCAGAGGCGCCCGTCGAAGCCAAGCGCTCGAACGTCGCTAAGTCGTCAGCCGAGGCCCCCGCCGAAGCCAAGCGCCAAAGCGTTGCCGCGCCGAAGGCGGCAGCCTCGGCCAAGGCACCGCCCGTCTCGGCCGCCGCACCGCCGGAGCCGCGGGCGGCGGATTTGGACGCCGGTACGCAGGGCGCGCCACCGCAGCCCGAACCGGCACTCCCATGGAGCCAAGGCCCGGCCAACCCAGCGCCAGACCAGAGGCCCGCGCCGGCCGCAACCGCGCCGGAGCAGCCGGCGCCAGTTACCGCCGTGGGCGACGACGTTGGGGCGCCAGCGGCGCCCGCGCCAAAAGCATCGAAAGGGCCGAGAGCGCCGAGCCGTCCGCCGCAAACGCCGGACGACTGGAAGAAGGGCGTCGGCATCTTCAGCGGGGGCTAGAGCCTGATCCGGAAAAGAGGGATCCGGTTTTCCGGCAAGATCATGCGTAAATCAAAAGGCTAGAGCGCCATTGCAACTATCGGCGCTCTAGCGCGCTTTCCGCATGCGCTCCAATACGTAGAGACGGATCGCCGCGGAGAGACTTGTCTCCGAGAGGCCTGTGTCCGAGGGACTCGTTTCTGTCGGACGCGCGCCGCCGCGTCCCTTGTCGATCTCGCCGACGAGGTCGGCCACCGACCTGCCGTCGCCTTCCGCAAACGCGCAAAGCGCCTCCCAGAACGCATCCTCTACCGAGATGCTGGTGCGGTGGCGGGCGATGGTGATCGAGCGCTTGTTGCGCGATTTGGCCATGAGGGACGGCTCCGCCATGAGGCCTACCTTTTTATCCCGAGGAGCTGCGAAGCAGTGTCTCGACGGATGACACCTGAACGCTACCGCTTCGGACCGACCATGTCCTCCGGTCTCACCAGACGATCGAAATCCGCCGCGCTGATGGCGCCGAGCCGCACCGCCTCCTCGCGCAAGGTGGTGCCACGCTTATGCGCGGCCTTGGCGATCTCGGCCGCCTTGTCATAGCCGATATGGGGCGCAAGCGCGGTGACCAGCATCAGCGAGCGATTGAGATGCTCTCTAATGCGTTCCCGATTGGCCTCGATGCCGATGATACAATTGTCGGTGAAGCTCAAGGATACGTCGGTGAGGAGCCGGATCGATTGCAGCATGGAATAGGCCATGAGCGGCTTGAACACGTTGAGCTCGAAATGACCCTGGCTGCCGGCAAAGGTCATGGTTACCTGGTTCCCCATGACTTTCGCCGCAACCATGGTCACGGCCTCGCATTGGGTGGGGTTCACCTTGCCCGGCATGATCGAGGAGCCTGGCTCATTCTCGGGTAGGATCAGCTCGCCAAATCCCGAGCGCGGACCCGAGCCCAGGAGGCGGATGTCGTTGGCGATCTTGAACAGCGACACGGCAACGGTGTTGAGGGCGCCATGCGCGAATACAAAGGCGTCGTTGCTGGCAAGCGCCTCGAACTTGTTCGGCGCGGTGATGAAGGGCAGCTTGGTCATCTCCGCGATCTTGGCGGCGAAGCGCTCCGGGAACAGCGGGCTGCAATTCAGTCCGGTGCCGACCGCGGTGCCCCCTTGCGCCAGAGCGTAAAGCCCGTATAGCGCCTGCTTGATGCGCTCCATGCCGTGATCGACTTGCGCCGCATAGCCGCCGAACTCCTGCCCCAATGTTAGGGGAGTGGCGTCCTGCAAATGCGTGCGGCCGATCTTGAGGATGTCCTGGAACGCCTCCGCCTTGTCCTTGAGCGCTTGGTAGAGGTGGGCGAGAGCCGGGTTCAGCCGATAAGCGAGCTCCTGGGCCGCCGCGATATGCATGGCCGTGGGGAAGGTATCGTTGGAGGATTGGCCGAGATTGACGTGATCATTGGGGTGGATCGGGTGCTTGGCGCCCAAAGTGCCGCCGAGCATTTCGCTTGCTCGGTTGGCGATCACCTCGTTCAGGTTCATGTTGGACTGCGTCCCGGAGCCTGTCTGCCAGACGAGCAGCGGGAAATGGGTGTCGAGCTTGCCTTCGATCACCTCGTCGGCCGCGGCGGCGATGGCGCCGGCCAGCGGCTTGTCGATCAGGCCAAGCTCGAGATTGGTCAAAGCGGCGGCCTTCTTGACCATGGCCAGGGCCCGGATCAGGGGCTGGGGCATGGTCTCCTCGCCGATCCTGAAGTTGCGGCGGGAGCGCTCGGTCTGTGCGCCCCAATACCGGTCGCCCGCCACCTCGATCGGTCCAAAGGAGTCAGTCTCCATGCGCGTCGAATCGGGGTCGATTGGGTTTGGGGTGTTCTTGCTCAAAGCCATGCTCAAGTCTCCATTGGCGGCACTTCGGTCAGGCACCGGCGCAGCCTGCGCTTCCGGGCGCCTGCATGACCTATCGGCTCGATCTTGGCTAGGCTATAACATCGGCAATAGGGTGGGAGAACGCGTTCATTGTTGCTCGTTTTAAGGCCTTCTGCCGAGGAGCGCCCAACTCTACCGGGGTTTCAGTCCCCTGAAATTGGGTGAGGAAGGCTAGTGGTCGAGGTTCCAGCGAAAATGCCGTTGCCGGCGCCGCGAGGGGTGCGCGTGTCGCTGTTCTTGGCGCGCCTGTTTGCGCTGCTGGCTTGCGCCATCGGGGCGCTCGTTCTCGCCGGCTGGCACTTTGACCTCTCCGCCCTGGACCAAGTGCTGCCCGCCTTCGGCAGCATGGCCCCGAACGGAGCGGCAGGGGTGCTTGCTGGAGGTGTTGGCCTGTTCTGCCTGACGTTTAGGGCTCTCCGGCCGATTGCCTGGCTCATCGGCGTGGGGCTTGTGCTGCTCGGCGCGGCTACCCTCGCCCAGGACCTGTACCAATTCGACCTCAGCATCGATCGCGCCCTGCTTGGCGGGGTGTCCCTCTCTCCCGATGCCTCCGGCGAGACGCCGTCTATCCGCATGGCGCCGGGCATCGCCGGATTGCTGATCGTGTTCGGGCTCGCGCTGCTCTGCGCCAAGGGGGATAGGCTGGGCTCGGCCTTGAGCCAAGTCTTGGCGATCGCCATGCTGGCGCAGGTGCTGATCGTGCTGACCGGATACGCCTATGGCGTGGCCACCTTCTATTACCCATTCCCCTTCACCGCCATGTCGCTCTGGGGCGTGGTGAGCTCGTTCCTGCTTGCCGGCGGGCTTCTCGCGGCCTCTCCCGACTACGGCGTCGCGGGCGCCATCGTCGAGAAGTCGCCCGCGGGTGAGATGCTGCGCCGTTTGCTTCCAGGCATTCTCGTGCTTCCGCTGATCATCGGCTGGTTCGCGCATAAGGCCGAGGTTGCGGACTATTACGATAGCGCTGCGACGCTTGCGATCTTTGCCGTGTCGAGCATCGTCGTGCTTGCGGCCTTTGCCTGGACCACGATCGGCGCCGTGCGGCGTGCGGATCGCGCTCGCAACGAGGCGCTGATCGAGCTCAGAGGTCAGCGGGAGTGGCTGAGCACCACGCTTGGCAGCATCAGCGAGGGCGTGATCGCCACCGACCCTTCGGGCAGCGTGTTGCTGCTCAATAAGGTCGCGGAGATGCTGACCGGATGGCCGGGAACGGAAGCGCGCGGCAAGCCGATTTGGGAGGTATTCCGCGTCATCGACGAAGCCACGCGCAAGCCGCTCGACGATCCGGCGCTGCAGGCCCTGCGTGAACGCGCGACGACGCGGCTTGAATCCGGTGGGCTGCTCGTGACCCGGGACGGCAAGGAGCTGCCGATCGAGGATTCGGGCTCACCCATTCTCGGCTTCGACGGGTCAACCGCCGGCGCGGTGCTCATCTTCCGCGACGTCACCGAGCGCAGGCGCGCCGCGCAGCGCCAGAGCATGCTGGTCGGGGAGCTCAATCATCGCGTCAAGAACGTGCTCGCCATCGTGCAGTCGCTGGTGCAGGCGAGCCTGCGCCAGGCGACCAGCAGGCCGGCCCAGGCCATGGCCCAGACCTTGTCCGAAAGGTTGCGGGCCCTGCATCGCGCCCACGACCTCCTGCTCGACGCGCAATGGTCGGGCGCGAGCCTCAAGGCCATGGTCGAGCGTGAGCTCGAGCCGTATCAGCGCGAGGACGGCCCGAAGATCATGATCAAGGGCCCCGACATTCTGCTGCCGCCGCAATGCACCTCGATCCTCGCCATGACCTTGCATGAGCTCGCCACCAACGCCGTGAAATACGGCGCCTTGTCGGCGAGCGCGGGCCAGCTCGGGGTTACTTGGAGAACGGCGCGCGGGAACCGGCTGCTGCTCACTTGGGAGGAACGTGGAGCGGCCACCCCGCTCCGGCGCAACAACGGGTTCGGCATGCAGCTTATCGACAAGGGCATCCGCCACAATCTCGGCGGCGAGACCAAGGTCGATTTCCGGGCGACGGGGCTTTATGTCGAGCTCAACGTGCCGCTGGAGCCTGCCAAGGACATGCAGCCCAAGGCGTTGCCCGCGCCGGCCGAGCCGGTCTAGCCCTATTCCAGCGCCCGGATCGCCTCGTTGGCGTGGCGCAAGCGCTCGGAGAACTCGCGCGTGAGATTGGCGAGGATCGTCACCATGATGTTGGGGTGCGCTACCGAGAGCTCCTGCACCTGCTCGACCGCGAGCCCGTAGCAGATCACCCGCTCGTCGGCGATCACGTCGGCCGACCACGGGCGGCCGTCGAGCAGCGCCACCTCGCCGAAGGCGAGCCCCGGCCCCAACGACGCCACGCGCCGCTTGCGTTCTCCCGTCTGGGTCCGAACCCTGATCTGCACGCTCACGCTACCGCGCGCGAGCATGCCGCGTGCACGCCCAAGTTTTGGGCAGCGGCGAGCAAGAATTGAGCTTGGAGCTCCGGCGATCCTGCGGGCAGGTCTATTTCTTGCGGAAGCGGTCGAGCTGCACCACCTCGGCGCCTGGCCGCGGCGCGTCGCTCTCCGTGGGCGCCAGTCGGGTCTCCGCGGGAGGCGGCAAGGGGGCGGGCTCCAAGCGTGGATCGACGTTGCGCTGGTGGCTTTCGTCGTCCTGGTCGCCCACAAGATCGGGGAGCGCCGCCGCCATATGCTGGCGCGCGACGTCGTTGGCCGCGTCGGGCTTGCCGAACTGCAGGCCGAACTGGGCGGACGGATCGTAGAACGCCTTGACCGCCTGGAACGGCACCACGAGCTTCTCCGGTACGCTGCCGAAGGAAAGCTTCACCTCGAATCGGTCGTTAGTCACCTGCAGGTCCCAGAATTGGTACTGCAGCACGATGGTCATCTCTTCGGGATATTGCTCCTTAAGGCGCTTCGACACCGAGATCCCTTCCGCCCCAGTGTCGAAGGCGATGTAGAGGTGGTGTTGGCCGGGCAGACCGCTCCTCTGCACCAGGCTCAGCACCTTCCGGATCACGCCGCGCAATGCGTCCTGCGTGAGGAGGTCGTATCGGATCTCGTCTTCTGCCATGGACCTCGTCGCCCGCTTCGCGACCTGAGGCAGAGCCCCCAAAATCAAAGTGGAGGGCTTCTGTTGCCCGGTGCCCTCCGAAACCGCGCCTAGCCCCTGCGAACAGGGTAGGACTTGATCTTTAGGCTATCGCGCCGCTTACGCAGCGAGAGCAGCCTCCGCATAGTTGTCGTTGGCAACTATATGGTTGGCCCGATAACGGCGGAACCATGCCGGGCGAAAGCACGACCTTTACACCCTCGTCGATCCTGTTTCGCCCCCGCCACAGTTCAGATGTCGGTTCTCAAGGATCAGCAGCCTGCATCTTGACGGATGTTTGATCGCCGAAGTCTGAACCCTGGTGGAGGCGCCGGGTACCGCCCCCGGGTCCGAATGGCTTATTACGAAGGCTATTTATCGCCATAGTCGGCTTGCACCGACACTCACTATATAAGCTGCTATCGCGGCAAAAAAAAGGTTCATGACCAGGGCCTAACAGCGTGGGGATAAACTGGCGCCGCCGCCCGTGACCTGTGCGCCCGCGCGCGCCGGTTCAGTGACGCTTGATCCGCACGATCTCGCCGCTTCCTGCGTCCACCTCGATCTCGATCTTGTGGCCGCCTGCATCGCGGCCCTGGACCTTCCAAACGCCGTGGTCGAGCTTGATCTCCTCGATGGTGACGACGCCCTTGGCGAAGGCCATGTTGCGCACATCGTCGACCGTCAGACGGCCTGCTGTGGCGGCGGGCAGCCCAAGCGTGGCAAGGCCGAGGATAACGCTCCACAAGAGTTGACGCATGGCTAGCCCGGGCCAGGGGCTGTCCCCCGTGGGACTGAAGAGGACCTCCCTTTGCGCCAATATCTCGATCTGCTCGTCCTCATCCGCACCACCGGCATCCGCAAGCAGGACCTAAGCAGGCGGTCCGTTGCCGAAAAAGCCAATCCAGCGCTTGACTTGCCTAATCTGAAGGCCCCATAGCGGATTGCAACGCTGGATTCGCGTTCGCAAATTATTGCTTCAACTCGCGAATCGCGTAAATCATTCCGCGTTGATAAAATTTCTGTTGCACTAACTGAAACGCTCACAAATGCAGGTGCCCTGATGCGTCAGTATCATGATCTGATGCGGCACGTGCTGGAGCACGGAGTCGATAAAGACGATCGCACCGGCACCGGCACCAAAAGTGTCTTCGGTTATCAGATGCGGTTCAATCTGAGTCAGGGCTTCCCGCTGCTGACCACGAAGAAACTTCACTACAAATCTATCATTCACGAACTGCTGTGGTTTCTCTCGGGTGAGCGCAAGGTCGATTATCTTAGGACCGAAGGGATTCGGATTTGGGAACCTTGGTGCCCGGAGACAGGCGACCTAGGTCCGATTTATGGGGTTCAATGGCGCAAGCTGACGGCTGAGGACGGCGAGCCAATTGACCAAATCGCGAACATTATCGAAACCATCAAGGTCAAACCCGATTCACGGCGTCTCGTCGTTAGTGCCTGGAACGTGAGCCAGCTAGACCAGATGGCTCTTCCCCCATGCCATTGCCTATTCCAGTTCTATGTGGCGAACGGCAAATTGTCGTGCCAGCTGTACCAGAGGAGTGCCGACATCTTTATCGGAGTCCCGTTCAACATAGCGTCTTACGCTCTCCTCACCCATATGATTGCCCATGTGACTAAGCTCCGAGTCGGAGAATTCGTTCACACGCTTGGCGATGCACATCTCTACCGGGACCACTTAGATTTGGCTCGTGACCAACTCACAAGAGAACTATTGCCGCTTCCGCGTCTGGTGATAAAGCGGGACGTCGAGACAATCGACGACTTCAAGTTTGGCGACTTCGAAGTTGCCAACTATCAGGCGCATCCGCACATCAAGGCCAAAGTTGCCGTTTAAGATTGAATGCCTGAAGGCCGACCCATCGTTGCCCTTGTCGTGGCGAGGGGTGAAAACGGCGCCATCGGCATCGGCGGCGTGCTTCCCTGGCGGCTTTCGACCGACCTCCGGCAGTTTCGCAAAGTGACGCTCGGCAAGCCCGTGCTCATGGGACGGCGCACCTTTCAGTCGCTCGGCCGGATCCTCGACCAGCGGGTCAACATCGTTCTGTCGCGAGACCCTGCCTTTGTGGCGGAGGGCGCGGTGGTCGCGAACAGCCTCGATGCGGGGCTCGAGCAGGCGCACCTTGCCGCCAAGGCGGCCGGCGTCGACGAGATCATGGTCATTGGCGGCGACGATGTATTCCGCGCGGTCATGGCGCGGGTGAGCCGCATCTACCTCACCGAGGTGCACGCCTCGCCGCCAGCGGGTACCTGGTTCGATCTCGATTTGAGCGGCTGGCGCGAGCTTTCCCGAGAAAGACATGAAGCGGGGCCGAAGGACGAGCACCCTTTCAGCTTCGTGGTCTTGGAGCGCGTCTAGAAAAGCCCGACCTAGCAAGCGGCCTCGCTTACAACAGCAACTGGCGCGCGTCCTTCGTTGCATTGCGCGGGCCTGGTGACTGGCCTATAACGCTTCTGACTTGGAGCCCCGAGACTGCCACTTTCATGTTGCGGCCAGTCTTGCAGATCTCGGAACGGCACGGCGGCTTGGCGCCACCCCTTCAGCAGACATCAGGACAAGTTCCCATCATGCCTTGGAGCAATCAGAGCGGCGGCGGCGGTTGGAAGGGCGGCGGCGGCGGCCCTTGGGGCCCGCGCCCCGGCAGTTCCGGCCAACAGCCCGACCTTGAGGAGATCTTGCGCCGGGGACAGGACCGCATTCGCCAGGCCATTCCCGGCGGGCGCATGGGCGGTCCGTTCGCCGCGCTGCTCGCCGTCGCGCTGATCGCGCTGATCGGCTTTTTCGGCTTCACCGTGCGGGTCAATCCCGAGGAGCTCGGCGTCGTGCTCCGCTTCGGCAAATTCGTTCGCCTGCTTCCCCCCGGCATCAACTTTCGCTGGCCCTATCCGATCGAGGTGGTGGAGCTGCCCAAGGTCACCCGCGTCAACCGCATCGAGCTCGGCATGCGCGGCTCGGCCGAGAATCGGGAGACGGCGGCTGCGGTCCGCGACGTGCCCGAAGAGAGCCTAATGCTCACCGGCGACGAGAATATCGTCGATGTCGATTTCGTGGTGTTCTGGCGGATCAGCGATGCGCCCAAATATTTGTTCAACATTCAGGACCCCGAAATGACGGTCAAGGATGTGGCGGAAAGCGCCATGCGCGAGATCGTCGGCCAAAGCGACATCGAACCGCTCCTCACCGAGGCGCGGGCGAAGACCGAGGCCGCGGTGCAGGCGCTGATGCAAAAGACGCTCGACGCCTATGGCGCGGGCGTTCAGGTGACCCAGGTGCAGCTGCAGAAGGTCGATCCGCCCGCCCAAGTCATCGACGCCTTTCGTGACGTGCAGGCCGCCCGCGCCGACCAGGAGCGCCTGCAGAACGAGGCGCAAGCCTACGCCAACCGCATCATTCCGGAGGCCAAGGGCGAGGCCGAGCGCATCTTGCAGGCAGCACAAGGCTATCGCGACAAGGTGGTAGCCGAATCCCAGGGCGAGGCCGACCGCTTCCTCAAGATCTATGAGCAATACAAGCTCGCGCCCGACGTCACCCGCAAGCGCATGTTCCTCGAGACCATGGAGCGCGTGCTTGCCGATACCGACAAGGTGATCGTGGACCAGAAGGCGGGCTCCGGGGTGGTGCCTTATCTGCCCTTGTCCGAATTCTCCAAGAAGGCGCCAGCGGCTCCCGCAGAGGAGGGCCAGCAATGAACAGAACGGGCCTCACCCTAACCCTCATTCTTCTCGGCATTGCCGCGCTCGTCGCCTATATGACGCTGTTCACCGTCGATCAGACCCAGCAGGCGCTCGTGCTCGAATTCGGCAAACCGAAGCGAGCCATCAACGTGCCCGGCACCGAACCCGAGCCCGGATTGCATTACAAGATCCCGTTCATCCAGAACGTCGAATATTTCGACAAGCGCATCCTCGACATCGATACCGCCTCGCAAGAGGTCATCGCCTCTGACCAGAAGCGGCTCGTCGTGGACGCCTTTGCGCGCTATCGGATCACCGATCCCTTGCTGTTCTTCCAGAGCGTACGCGACGAGCGCATCGCCAACTCGCGCCTGGGCGCCATTCTCGAGGCCTCGCTCCGGCGCGTGCTGGGCGGCGCGAGCTTTGCCGACGTGGTGCGCGACAAGCGCGAAGGGCTGATGCGCACGATCGCGAGCCAAGTCAACCAGGAAGCGGCGGAGTTCGGCGTGAAGATCGTCGACGTCCGCATCAAGCGCGTCGATCTGCCGGAAGCCAACATGCAGGCGATCTATCGGCGGATGCAGACGGAACGGCAAAGACAAGCGGCCGAGTTCCGCGCCGAAGGCGAGGGGGGAGCGAGGCGCATCCGCGGCACGGCTGACCGCCAGGTGACCGTGATCAAGGCCGACGCCACGGGAGAGTCGGAACGGATCCGCGGCGACGGCGATGCCCAGCGGAACCGCATCTATGCCGGGGCTTACAATCAGGACCCGGACTTCTTTGCCTTCTATCGCTCCATGCAGGCCTATGAGACGGCCTTGAAATCCGGCGATACCCGGCTTTTGTTGAGCCCCGATTCGCAATTCTTCCAATATTTCAACAATGCTGCCGGCAAGCAGGGTGCGAGCTCCGCGAGCCCTGGCGATCATCCCGCCGCGCCTGCCGAACCCAAGGCCTCGCAAGAGACCACGGCCCCGCCATCCGCCGAGCCGCGCGCTGAGCTCGGGGAGGGCGAACCGGCCTCAGGCGAGCCTGGTGGGCAAGTCCCACAGGCCCACTAGATCCTTGCCGCCGGCGCAATGAGCGATCTCATCGTTGCCTTCGGCCTCGTGCTCGTGATCGAAGGGCTGTTGTGGTCGCTGTGGCCTGGTCTCGGCCTGAAGCTCCTCGAGGCCACGGCGGAGGCCTCCGAATCGTCGTTGCGCGTGGCCGGCGCCCTGGCCGTCGCCGCTGGCGTGCTTGTCGTCTGGCTCATTCGCGGTTAGCCCCGGGGGGTTCGGCGGGACGTGCTCTGCCAAGCCCTGGCGATTTGCGCTAACATGGTGTTGTCGGTGATGCGGGAGTGGTTGCGAGATGACTGAGCGGAACGACCGGTGCGGGCGCAGGTTTGCGTGGGTCTTCAAGCCCTCCTGTCTCGCCGCCACCATTGCCCTGCTGCTCGCCATCCCGCCGCTCTTGAGCACGCCCAGCCTGGCGCGCGGACCCGAATCCGTGGCCGACATCGCCGAGAGCCTGCAGGACGCCGTGGTCAACATCTCCACGACCCAGATGCTGAAGGGCTCCAAGGAGAGCGTCCCCGCAGGGCCGGGCCCGAAAGGCTCGCCCTTCGAGGAATTCTTCAACGACTTCTTCGACGAGCAAGAGAAGGATGGCCTGCCGCGCAAGGTGAGCTCGCTCGGCTCCGGCTTCGTCATCGATCCTTCCGGCCTGATCGTCACCAACAATCACGTCATCGAGGGCGCCGACGAGATCATCATCAACTTCACCAACGGCAGCAAGCTCAAGGTGTCGAAGGTCTTGGGTCACGACCCGAAGACCGATCTGGCGCTGCTCAAGGTGGAGCCCAAGGAGCCGCTCAAGGCCGCAAGCTTCGGCGATTCCGCTAAGATGCGCGTGGGGGATTGGGTGATGGCGATCGGCAACCCCTTCGGCCTCGGCGGCACCGTCACGGTGGGCATCATCTCGGCCAAGAAGCGTGACATCAATTCCGGCCCCTACGACGATTTCCTGCAAACCGACGCCGCGATCAATCGCGGCAATTCCGGTGGCCCCCTCTTCAACATGGATGGCGAGGTCATCGGCGTGAACACGGCCATCATCTCGCCGACCGGCGGCTCGATCGGCATCGGCTTCGCCGTGCCGTCAAACAGCGCCGTTCAGGTCGTCGACCAGCTGAAGCAGTTCGGCGAGACGCGGCGGGGCTGGCTCGGCGTGCATGTGCAGAACGTCACGGGCGAGATCGCCCAGAGCTTGGGATTGAAGGAGCCGGCTGGCGCGTTGGTGGCAAGCGTCAGTCCGGGCAGTCCCGCCGCTACGGCCGGCATTCAGCCAAGCGACGTGATCCTAAAATTCGACGACCAGGTCATCGACACCATGCGCAGCCTTCCCCGAGCGGTTGCCTCCACGCCGATCGGCAAGGCGATCGACACCGAGATCTGGCGCAAGGGCGAGACCCTGCATCTCAATGTCACGGTCGGACGGCTCCCGGAAGAGGACGAGGCGACGGAGCCCGAACCGAGCATCGACGCGGAGCAGCCAGAGGAACCCGACCATGAGGATCTGCTTGGCCTCTCCATGGCACCCCTGACCGATGAGCTGCGCAGCCAGTTCCATATCGGCAAGGGCGTGGAAGGCGTCGTGATCACCGAGGTCGATGCGGACAGTCCCGCGGCGCAGAAGTATGTGAAGCCCGGCGACGTCATCGTCGAAGTCACCCAGGAGCGGGTGACCGACCCGCAAGAGGTTCTGGCCCGGATCGAGGCGGTGAAGAAATCTGGGCGGAAATCGGTGCTGCTGCTGATCTCCGACGCCAAGGGTGGGCTCCGCTTCGTGGCCGTGCCGGTCGCCTAGCGCAACGAAACGCTCGGCCTTGTCGGCGGAAGCAGGGGGGCGAAACATCGACATCACCCGTCTCAACGCGCCACCAAGGGCGATCCTTGCCCGCTGACCCGGCGAGTCAAGGATCATACCGGGCTGTCCTCATCGCGGGACCCACGGCGAGTGGCAAATCCGGGGCCGCTTTCGAGCTCGCGCGACGCTTCGGCGGCGCCGTCATCAACGCCAATTCCATGCAAGTCTATCGGGAGCTTGAGCTACTCACCGCACGTACGGGCCCGGGCGAGACGGCTCGCGTGCCGCATCACCTCTATGGCATCGTCGGGGCGGCCGAAGCCTATTCCGTTGGCCGCTGGCTCGACGACGCCACCCGGGCCATCGACGAAGCGCGGGGGCAAGGCAGGCTACCGATCCTGGTCGGCGGCACCGGCCTCTATTTCAAGGCGCTGACCGAGGGCCTGGCGCCGGTCCCCGACATCCCCGCTGCGGTCCGCTCCTATTGGCGGGAGCAGGCTGACGAGCTCGGATTGGAGGCGCTGCATGGGGTTCTTGCCTCCCGCGATCCCGCCATGGCGGCGCGGCTCGGCACCTCCAATCCGCAACGGATCCTGCGCGCGCTCGAGGTGATCGACGCCACGGGTGTCTCGCTCGCAGAGTGGCAGGGCGGCAACGCGCCTCCTCTGCTCGCGAGCGGCGAAGCGCTAAGGCTCGTGATCGCGCCGGAGCGGGAGCCCCTCTACGCCGCCATCGATGCGCGGTTCGATCGGATGCTCGAGCGGGGGGCGATCGAAGAGGTGCGACGCCTCGCCGGTCTCGGCCTCGATCCGGCCTTGCCGGCCATGCGGGCACACGGGGTGCGTGAACTGGGCGCCTATCTCGCGGGCACCGCCAGCCTGGAGGAGGCGGTGGCGAAGGCCAAGACCGAGACGCGCCGCTACGCCAAGCGCCAGATGACTTGGGCAAGACGCTACATGACCGATTGGGAGTGGTTCCCCGCCGCCGCCGCCGCCGTTGCAGCGGCAAGCGCGCTGCTCGCTACACGGTGACCTGCGTGCCGATCTCGACCACGCGGTCGGTGGGCAGCTGGAAATAGCTCGACGCGTCATCGGCGTTCTGCGCGAGGAAGATGAAGAGCCTGTCCTGCCACGCCGGCATCCCCGAACGCGCGTCGGGCCGCACGGATCGCCGCGACAGGAAGAACGAGGTCGACATGATGTCGAAGCTCAAGCCCTGCTTCCGGGCGATTGCCAGCGCCTTGGGAACATTCGGCGTCTCCATGAAGCCGAAATGCAGGATCACCCGCATGAAGCTATCGCCGAGACGCTCCATCACGACGCGGTCCTTGGGCGCCACCCTTGGGACGTTCTCGGTGACGATGGTCAGGATCACATTGTGCTCGTGCAGCACTTTATAGTGCTTCAGGCTGTGCAGAAGCGCCGTCGGCGCGCTTTCCGGTGCGGCCGAGAGGAAGATAGCCGTCCCTGGCACCCGCGGCGGGGGGCTCTTCGCCAGCGACCGGATGAGCAGATCGAGTGGAGTCTCGAGCCGCCGCGTCTTGGCGGCGAGGATGTTTGCGCCTCTGCGCCAGGTCAGCATGATGATGATCACCAAGCCGCCGATTAGCAGCGGCACCCAGCCGCCGTGGAACACCTTGAGCAAATTGGCAGTGAGAAAGGTGGTGTCGATGAAAAGGAACGGGAGGATCAGGCCCGCTGCGGCCCAGAGCGGCCACCTCCAGCTCTTCCACACCACGACGATGGCCATCACCGCGGTCACCACCATCGTCCCGGTCACGGCGATGCCATAGGCGGAGGCGAGCGCGCTCGAGGACTTGAACTGCGCGACGAGCAGAAGCACGCCGACAAGCAGGAGGCCGTTGACGCGGGGGATGTAGATCTGTCCGGCTTGCGTCTCGGAGGTCCGCCTGATCTGCAGGCGCGGCAACAGGCCGAGCTGCACGGCTTGGTTGGTGAGCGAGAAGGCGCCGCTGATCACGGCTTGGCTGGCGATGATGGTGGCCGCGGCGGCGAGTCCCACCATGGGCAGCAGCGCCCAGTGCGGATAAAGCAGAAAGAAAGGATTCTCGATCGCTTCGGGGGTGGCGAGCAGCAGCGCCCCCTGGCCGAGATAGTTGAGGGTGAGCGCGGGCAGAGCGACGCTGAACCACGCGGTTTGGATCGGCCTTCTGCCGAAATGACCGAGATCGGCATAGAGAGCCTCGCAGCCGGTGACCGCGAGAAAGACGGCGCCGAGCGTCGCAAGCCCGATCAGTCCATGACTGGTGAGGAAAGCCACCCCATAGACGGGATTGAAGGCGCGCAGCACGTCCAGATTCTGGACGATGTGCCCGAAGCCCGCGACGGCGATGGCGATGAACCAGATGAGGGTGATCGGGCCGAAGAAGGCGGCGACCTTGGCGGTGCCTCGGGACTGCATCGCGAACAAGGCGAAAAGGATCAACACGGTCAGCGGGACGACATACAATTCGAGAGCGGGAGCGGCCACCTTGAGGCCTTCGACCGCCGACAAAACCGAAATCGCCGGGGTGATCAACGCGTCGCCGTAGAACAGCGCGGCGCTGACGATGCCGAGCACGACGATGGTGAAGCTCTTGCCCCCGAGCGCGCGAGAGGCAAGCGCCATCAAAGCCAGCGTTCCACCTTCGCCTTCGTTGTCGGCGCGGAGGAGGATCAGCACATATTTGACGGTAACAACGAGGATCAGCGCCCAAACGATCAGCGAAAGGATGCCGAGAATGACGGCCTCGCTCGCAGTCTGACTGCCGCCCGCCGCCAGCACCAATTCGCGCAGCGCATAGAGCGGGCTCGTTCCGATGTCGCCGTAGACGACGCCAATGCAACCGAGCGTAAGTCCCCAGAAATTGCGGCGCGACGCAGCCTCGGAACTCGAGCCGTTGGCGGCAGTGTTTAGCGCGAGGGCGTGGGGCATAGGGGAGGACTGGAGGGCTGGATCGGGTTCAGAGAATGTCGCGTGGCTGCGATCCAAGCAGAGCGGAGCCGGGCATAGACCGAACCGCCCCGATTGTCCATGTATCGGATTTGAAGGGAATGTGCAGACAAAGCCGCGCTGCGCCCATGCAGCCGAGCGTCAGCGGCGAGAACGATCGCCGCCGTGCCTCACTCTCAGTCCCGTTGGCAATAGACGTTTCGGTGAGGACCCGCGTCATTCGCTCAAGAAAATTGGAGGGTGATGAAGAGTTAGGGCGTTAACGCCAAAATGGGCAGACGCGATCCATCTGCGCAAAGCAGGTAGGCGAACTGAAACGGATTGTCCAGCCGCGCGCGTTCGCCCGTGTCACAAAGCGCGCGGGTAATAATATTACGTGCTGCGGGCAAACGAGCAATTTTCGGAAAGAGATATGGCAGCAAATTTTTCATTCATTTGCGTTTAGCGTTGACCCTCTATGCTTGAGGCCTTAGGGTGCGCGCCGCATTTGGGCCTTTTGCGCCGCGCCCCAACTTGAAGCGAGTGGACCGCAAGGTCGATTTTCGTAAGCCGAGACTGTGAGACGTAAAGAAATGTCACGCGCGATGACGGGCGCCGAGATGGTGCTCCAGGTTCTGGCCGACCAGGGAGTCGAGCATATTTTCGGCTATCCGGGCGGCGCCGTGCTGCCGATCTATGACGAGCTGTTCAAGCAGGATCGGCTGAAGCACATCCTGGTGCGCCACGAGCAGGGGGCCGTCCATGCCGCGGAAGGCTATGCGCGCTCGACCGGCAAGGTCGGCTGCGTCCTCGTCACCTCGGGGCCCGGCGCCACCAATGCCGTGACCGGCCTCACCGACGCGCTGATGGATTCCATCCCCATCGTCTGCATCACCGGCCAAGTGCCGACCCATTTGATCGGCACCGACGCGTTTCAGGAATGCGATACCGTCGGCATCACGCGGCCCTGCACCAAGCACAATTATCTGGTGAAGGACGTGAACGCCTTGAGCCGCGTCCTGCACGAGGCCTTCTATGTGGCGCGCACCGGCCGCCCGGGCCCAGTGGTCGTCGACATCCCCAAGGACATCCAATTCGCGAGAGGCGTCTACACCGGCCTCACCAACTCGCAGCATAAGAGCTACCGTCCGCAGACCGAAGGCGATGAGCGCGCGGTCGCGGTCGCCGTCGAGCTGATCGCCAATGCCAAGCGCCCGATCTTCTACACGGGCGGCGGCATCGTCAATTCCGGGCCGGAGGCGAGCGAGCGGTTGCGCGAGTTCGTCCGCATGACCGGCTATCCCATCACCTCGACCCTGATGGGCCTTGGCGCCTATCCGGCTTCCGACAGGCAGTGGCTCGGCATGCTCGGCATGCACGGCACCTACGAAGCCAACAACGCCATGCATGATTGCGACGTGATGATCTGCATCGGCGCGCGCTTCGACGACCGCATCACCGGCAGGCTCGACGCCTTCTCGCCGGGCTCGAAGAAGATCCATGTCGACATCGACCGCTCCTCGATCAACAAGAACGTCAAGGTCGATTTGCCGATCGTCGGCGATTGCGGCCGGGTGCTCGAGCAGATGATTGAGCGCTGGCAAGCCAAGAAGCCCAAGATCGATAAGGCGGTGCTCAAGGCCTGGTGGGCCGAGATCGACCATTGGCGCGCGCGGAAGTGCCTGCACTACAGGAAGCGCGACGACGTAATCATGCCGCAATACGCCATCGAGCGGCTCTACGCGCTGACACGCGGCCACGACGTCTACATCACCACCGAGGTCGGCCAGCATCAGATGTGGGCGGCCCAGTTCTTCAAATTCGAGGAGCCCAACCGCTGGATGACGAGCGGGGGCCTCGGCACCATGGGCTATGGGCTACCGGCCGCCGTTGGCGTGCAGGTGGCGCATCCAGAGTCGCTCGTCATCGATATCGCCGGCGAGGCCTCGGTGCTGATGACCATGCAGGAGATGTCGACGGCGGCCCAATACGACCTGCCGATCAAGATCTTCATCCTCAACAACGAATATATGGGCATGGTGCGGCAGTGGCAGGAGCTTCTGCATGGCGGCCGCTACTCCCACTCCTACACCGCGGCGCTGCCGGACTTCGTCAAGCTCGCCGAGGCCTATCAGGGGGTCGGCATCAGGGCCGAAAAGCCGTCCGAGCTCGACGACGCCATCCGAGAGATGATCGCGATCAAAAAGCCCGTGATCTTCGACTGCCGCGTCGATAAGCACGCCAATTGCTTCCCGATGATCCCGAGCGGGGAGGCCCATAACCACATGCTGATGGGCGATGATCTAACCGAGGAGGATCTGGAGAACGCCATCACCAAAGAAGGCAAGGTGATGGTGTAGCGGGCGATGCGCGGGATGTTGAACTTCTTCCTGGGCCTCAGGGCGATCATGCTGATCGGCTCGGCGGGCGCCATTGTCGGCTCGCTGCTGATGTTCCTGCAGGGTGGGTTCTTCCTGCATGAAGCGTGGCACACCATCTTGGCCGAGGGCAACGCGGCGCAGAAGCAGGTCACGGTGCCGGTGCTCGAGGCCGTGGATGCCTTCCTGTTCGGCATCGTGCTCGTGATCTTCGCCTATGGCATCGCCATCGGCTTCGTCTTCACCCTGCCTGAGGGTTATGGCAAACGGCTGCCCAACTGGATGAAGGTCGACGGCGTGGGCCAGCTGAAGGCCACCCTTGCCGAGGTGGTGATCGTCGTGCTGATCGTGATCTTCGCCCGCATCATCGTCGAGGCCAACGGTCACCTCGAATGGTCGATGCTGGTGCTGCCCGCCTCGATCCTGTTGATTGCCACGGCCGTCCGCATGATCGAGCTTGGCGGCGAGAAGAAAGCGAAGCAGGGGGACATTGCCCATTAGAGCGGCAATGCGCTCCGATCGGAATGGATGAAAGCGTGATGGCACAGCCAGGATCCGCCTATTCGCTCGAAAAGCGCGAGGAGAAGGCCGAGACGCACACCATGAGCGTGCTCGTCGACAACGAGCCGGGCGTGCTCGCCCGCGTCATCGGGCTGTTCTCCGGCCGCGGCTACAATATCGATTCCCTCACCGTGTCGGAGACCGAGCACGAGGCGCATCTGTCGCGCATCACGATCGTCACCTCGGGCCCGCCCATGGTGATCGAGCAGATCAAGGCCCAGCTCGAGCGCTTGGTGCCGGTGCATTCGGTGACCGACCTCACGGTCAAAGGCAATCCGGTCGAGCGGGAGCTCGCGCTCGTCAAGGTCGCGGGCAAAGGCGAGAAGCGGGTCGAGGCCCTGCGGCTCGCCGAGGCCTTCCGCGCCCAGGTAATCGACGCCTCGACCGAGCATTTCATCTTCGAGATCACCGGCAAGCTCACCAAGATCGAGCAGTTCGTGGCCTTGATGCAGCCCTTGGGGCTGGTCGAGGTCTCTCGCACCGGGCTCGCCGCCATCTCCCGGGGCGCCGAACGGATGTAGCCTTAGAATGGCAAACATTGTCTACTCGATTGGCGCCGGCATCATTGGTGGCATCATTTCACCGTTTGTCCTCGCCTTCCTGCAGCAGCACATCATTTGGCGGGCCCAAACGCGATTTGAAATAAAGCAAGCCACGTTCGATGAGGCTGTATTGGCGTGGGCCATGTATGAAGCAGATGCGTTGGACATTAACCTCCAAGCCAATAAGCCTGTAGTGGGCGGAGTCACTCCGCAGATTCACTTTAGGCTTGAGACAGAAAATCAGATCCAAAAGGCACCAGCTCTGGTCGAGGCATTTTTCAGTCACGCAACTTTCTCGGCCTTCTCAGATGCACTCTCAGCGGGCTCTCGGTGAATGGATTACCCAGCGAGAAGCATTCAAAGCGGAGGAAGCGCTGGAGAGCATGGCTAATGAGCTGGAGTTAGAAAGTCCATTCGCATCATGGAAACGAAAAACAATTCATGGCTGGGCCGAACGCGACCCCTCGTCATGGCCCGGCTTGTTGAAAGGGTGAGACGTGGATGTGGATGCCCGGCTCAATGCCGGGCATGACGACGAGAGGTAGGCAGCAAATGCGGTCTCAGGCCTTGCCGCGGGCAGGGGCAGTCGATTGGCTGAAGGCGTTCATGAGGAAATTCGCCAGGAACACCAGCATCGCCACGAGCACCGTGAGCGATCCGCCGGCGGCGAGCGCTACGGTTTGACGCGCCTGCGCCAGCGGTATGCCGGCGAGAAAGACGATGGCGCCGAGGTTGTAGAGGATGAAATGCACCGCCACCAAGCGACTCTGGGCGAGCGCCGGGAAGGCACGGTAGAGGAGACCGAACAGCGTCATGGACGCAAAGCCGATCAGATTGATATGGGCGTGCAAATGCGCCTGCTCGAAGCGCTCGTTGATGCCAACCCAGATGCCGAAGCCGAAGCCGAAAATCCCATAAAGCAGCCCGATCAGAATGAACCAGCGGTCGATGTTTTTCATCAAATCCTCTCCTTAAGACACGATTTCAAAACGGATTAGAGCTAAGGCGAGACCACTTGCAAAGTGTGTTGCCGGGCGTCACAAACGCGCAACCAGCAACGGCGTCAGCCACTATAGGACAAGGGAACAGGTCGGATGCGCGTCTATTACGATCGGGATGCCGATCTCAATCTGATCAAGTCGAAGAAGGTCGCCATTATCGGCTATGGCTCCCAAGGCCATGCGCACGCGCTGAATTTACGCGATTCCGGCATCGCCAATGTCGCCGTGGGCCTGCGCGCGGGCTCCAAATCCGCGCCCAAGGCCGAGAAGGCCGGCATCAAGGTGATGGAGGTCGCGGACGCCGCCAAATGGGCGGACGTGGTGATGCTGCTCGCTCCCGACGAGCTGCAGGCGGGCATCTGGGAGCGAGACCTGAAGCCGAACATGCCGCAAGGCTCGGCGCTGTTCTTCGCCCATGGCCTCAATATCCATTTCAACCTGATCGAGCCTAGGGCAGACATGGATATCTGCATGGTGGCGCCCAAGGGTCCCGGCCACACCGTGCGCGCCGAATATGTGCGCGGCGCGGGCGTCCCTTGCCTCATGGCCATCGCCCAGGACGCATCCGGCAATGCCCACGATCTTGCGCTCTCTTATGCGAGCGCCATCGGTGGCGGCCGCGCCGGCATCATCGAGACCAGTTTCCGCGAGGAATGCGAGACGGATCTGTTCGGCGAGCAGTCGGTGCTCTGCGGCGGCCTGGTCGAGCTGATGCGCAACGGCTACGAGACGCTGGTGGCCGCGGGCTACGCGCCGGAGATGGCCTATTTCGAATGCGTGCACGAGGTGAAGCTGATCGTCGACCTCATCTATGAGGGCGGCATCGCCAATATGAACTACTCGGTCTCTAACACCGCCGAATATGGCGAATATGTCTCTGGCCCCCGCGTGGTGGGGAAGGCGAGCCGCAAGGCCATGAAAAAGGTTCTGGACGACATTCAGTCCGGCAAATTCGTCAAGGACTGGATGCTTGAGAACCGCGTCAATCAGACGAGCTTCAAGGCGATGCGCGCGAAATGCGACTCTCATGAGATGGAAGCGGTGGGCAAGCGCTTGCGCGGCATGATGCCATGGATCGCCGAGCGCGCGCTGGTCGACAAAAGCAAGAACTGAGCGCGCAAAGGGGAGGACGCTCCCGCCATGTTGATCACGCGGTTCTGCAAGATTGTAATGTGTCTCGTGCTCGCGGTCTTCTGTCTGCTGGTCGCCTTCGACAACCTCACCGATTACGAGACAAACTATTTGTTTGTGCGACACGTGCTCAGCATGGACACGACCTTCGCCGGCAACGGCCTGATGTACCGGTCGATCTCCGATCCGCTACTCTGGCGGGTGGCCTATGGGCTCATCATCGCCGCGGAAGCCGTGACGGGCCTCCTGTTCCTGGCGGGCGCCGTTCGCATGTGGCAGGCGCGGGAAGCTTCCGGCGCCGACTTCGATCGCGCCAAGGCCTACGCCATCGCCGCCGCTTTGGCCGCATTCCTCGTCTGGTTCTTCGGCTTCATGGTGATAGCCGGCGAGTGGTTCGCCATGTGGGAATCGCAAACCTGGAATGGCCAGCAGGCAGCATTCCGGTTCTGCATGGCGGTGCTCGCCGTGCTGATCTTGCTCAACCAGCCGGATCCCGACCTGCCGGGCGATGTGGCCGCGCGCCGGCCAGCGCGCACGCGCCGGCGAACGGACAAAGCAGAGCCCTCGTCATGAACGACCGGCAAGCCATCGAAGATCTGTTGGAGGAGCTTTACGCGGCGCGCGTGCGCGGCGACCTCGACGCTCTCGCCAAGCTGTTTGCGAGCCATGCGACCTTTCAGGTAGCGGGCTCCGATCAGGCAAGCCCGATGCCGACTCTGGTCAAGGGCCATGCGGGCATCATGAGCCTGATGCAGGGCATGATCGCCACGTTCGAGCTTAGCGACTTCGCCATCCTGGAGATGCTGATCGATGGCGCGAGTGCGGCCATCCGCTGGCAGGCGACGATCCACTACACCGGCACCGGCCAGATCTTCTCGAGCGAGCTCGCGGACTTCATCACCACCGACAACGGCCAGGTCGTCTCCTTCATCGAGTTTCTCGACACGGCCCTCGCCGCTAAGGTGACCTCCAAGAAGAGCTAAGCATGGCCCCAATCGGCATGTATGCTGGCCAGCGCTGGCGGCTAAGTCGCGTTGGAAACCGCTTGAGCGCTAAGAGGTGATGGACAAGCTTTGAGGCTGCGACGCCATGGCCGGAGCAACGACTGAGACGATTGAGATCGGCCTTGTCCTGCAAGGCGGAGGAGCGCTTGGCGCCTATGAGTACGGCGCGATCACGGCGCTGCTGGAACTGATCGACGAGGCGGTCGGCAAAGGCCGCGCGGTCAGGCTCAAAGTCGTCACCGGCGTCTCCATCGGGGCGATCAATGCGGCTTGTATTGTGGGTGCGGCGAACCGCACCGACGCGCGCCGCCGTCTCGCGGCGCTGTGGAACGACCTCGTGCTTGAGTCCCCGCTATTTTGGCCGCTACAGGTAACGCGGGACTTGTCCCTTTACGGGTTGCCGCACTTCTATGCGCTTCGCTCCGACGTGCTGACCTTTCCGAGCTGGACTTACCTCTACGATACGCATCCACTGCTGTCGACGCTCGCCAGCCATATCGATTTTGCCGCACTCAATGCGAGCGACACTGCCTTCGTCATTACTGCCGTGGATGTGGAAAGCGGCGTGCTGAAACGGTTTTCCAACCAGAAACGCGGCAAGACTGAATACGTCACGATCGAGCCGCTTCATGTGCTGGCCAGCGGCAGTCTGCCACCGCAATTTCCCTGGACGGACATCAAGGACGGCAAGAAGGTGCGGCACTATTGGGACGGAGGCATCGTCGACAATACCCCGCTCGGCGATGCCATTGATGCGTTTAGCCCCGACAAGAACGTCGGGCGGCTGCTTGTCGTCATGAACCTGTTTCCGGCCACGGCGAAGCTTCCCGCTTCGCTTCTCGAAGTGACCGAGCGCGTGGATCAGCTGCGCTTTGGCAATCGATTGCGCCAGGACACCAAGACGGCCGACCGAGTCAACGATCTGATCACAACGATCGACAAGCTGGCCGGGCTGGTTCCGGGCAAACTCCCCGACGACCTCGCCGAAGGCGTCGACAGGGCGCGCGCGCTCAAGCTCGTCAAGACGGTCGAGATCAACCTGGAGCCCAAAACGGGATCGAACGATGACTACGGCTTTCGTGATTTCTCGCGCGAAGGTATCGAAAGCCGCCGTGCCGCCGGTCGTGCCATCGCGCTCGCTACGCTGCGCCCCGAATTGGAAGACCCGATGCTTCAGAATAGAGCCGCGGGTTCGCCAGCCGCGCTTGGGGTGACCGGAGAGTGACGACCTAAGGCAGCTTCGCTGCGTCGCGGCATCGCTGTTGACCTCAGGCGAAAGCGCGGCACGGTGGCCGAACAAACGCCGCTCATGGCGGGAGAGGCGCCCGCGCGTCCTTCGCTGGAGCGAGCCATTAGGATTTGCGCTTTTCGGCGCGCCATTCCCCTCGCGCATGCGCGATGCGGGGAGAAAGAAGCAAACCCCGGACGCGTCCACGTCGCGGTGATGGAGTCGCATGTCGCTCAGACGTCATGCCCGCGCAGGCGGGCATCCAGTAACCAATGACGCGACAAAGCTATATCAGGCGGTGGTTACTGGATCGCCCGATCAAGCCGGGCGATGACAAATGGAAGTGTTGTAGGGCGGGTACGGCCTGTGGTCGTTGCGCGGAGAGCGCCATGCCGATGCCCTTGCTCCCGACGGCGCTCCGCACTATTTTCCCCTGGCGCGGATCTCGCGCGAGACCAGGTGATCGATGCAAGCGCCATACGGGCAGATGGAGTGTGGAGTTGGCTTGGCTTTGCCGGGCATCTCTCTGCGCACGCGCATCATCCCCCTCAAACTCCTCCTTAGACGCCCCTGAGCTCCTTCGCTCTCGCAAATTATTGGCGAGACGGGCGTTCAGGGGATAGCAAGACAAAACCCGCGATAATTCAAGCGGCTTGTCCGTCATGCTAGACTGATAGGCCAGGAGCTGAGGATCAGAACGATGGACTCCAATCAGGATCAAACGCCACGAAGTAGGCGCTCCGACAAGGACCGCGTCGTCATCTTCGACACCACCTTGCGCGACGGCGAGCAATGCCCCGGCGCCACCATGACCTTCGAGGAGAAGCTCGAGGTCGCCGAGCTGCTCGACGAGATGGGCGTAGATATCATCGAGGCCGGCTTCCCCATTGCGTCCCAGGGCGATTTCGACAGCGTCCAGGAGATCGCGCGCAGGGCGAAGCGCTCCGTGGTCTGCGGGCTGGCGCGGGCGCAAATCAAGGACATCGACGTCTGCGCCGATGCCATCAAGCCGGCAGCCCGCGGCCGCATTCACACCTTCATCGGCACCTCGCCGCTCCATCGCAAATATCAGATGAGCATCGACGAGGCGGAGGTGCTGGCACGCGTGACGGCGTCGGTCACCCGTGCCCGCGGCCATACCGACAATGTGGAATGGTCGGCGATGGACGCGACCCGCACCGAGCACGATTTTCTGTGCGCCTGCGTCGAAGCGGCGATCAAGGCCGGCGCCACCACGGTCAATATCCCCGACACCGTGGGCTATGCGACGCCAGAGGAATTCGCGGCGCTCATCCGCATGATCGTCGAGCGAGTGCCGAACTCGGACAAAGCGGTGTTCTCGACCCATTGCCACAACGATCTCGGGCTCGCCGTCGCCAACTCGCTCTCAGGAGTAGGTGCGGGCGCCCGCCAAGTCGAATGCGCCGTCAACGGGCTCGGCGAGCGCGCCGGCAACGCTGCGCTGGAAGAGATCGTCATGGCCATCAGGACCCGCGCCGACGTCATACCGTTCTGGACCGGCATCGACACCACCATGCTGACCCGCGCCTCCAGACTGGTCGCGCGCGTGACCGCCTTCCCGGTGCAGTACAACAAGGCGATCGTGGGACGGAATGCCTTTGCCCATGAGAGCGGCATCCATCAGGACGGCGTACTGAAGCACGCCGAGACCTTCGAGATCATGACCCCGGAAAGCGTGGGGCTGAAGGAATCCTCGCTCGTCATGGGCAAGCATTCGGGGCGCCATGCCTTCAGGGAAAAGCTGAAGGAGCTCGGCTATGAGCTTGGCGACAATGCCTTCGAGGACGCCTTCATGCGCTTCAAGGCGCTCGCCGACCGCAAGAAGCACGTCTATGACGAGGACATCGAGGCCCTCGTCGATCAGGAGATCGCCTCCGCCCATGATCGTATCAAGGTGGTGGCGCTGACCGTGATCGCCGGCACCGGCGGGCCGCAAAAGGCGACCATCACCCTCGATATCGACGGCAAGCATCACACCTTCGAGTCGACCGGTGACGGGCCGGTGGACGCGACCTTCAAGGCGATCAAGGCGATCGTTCCCCATGAGGCGCGGCTGCCGCTCTATCAGGTGAGCGCGGTGACGGAAGGAACCGACGCGCAAGCCGAGGTGAGCGTGCGAACTCGAGGCGGACGGCAAGACCGTGACGGGGCGGGGCTCCGATACCGATACCATGGTGGCTTCGGCCAGAGCCTATGTCAGCGCCCTCAACAAGCTGCTGGCGCGCGAGGCGCGGCGGAAGCCAGAGACGATGCTTGCCTCCTAGATGCTTGCATCGTGATGCACGCATCGTGACGAGGTCGCTCGGTCGAGTCCCGGCTGGTTATCCCCGTGACTTTGGCTCAGGTTTAAAAATGAAGGCGGCTGGCTCGCGCCAACCGCCTTTGTCTTCCCGCGCTCGGCTTCGGGATATAGTCCAAATCGCTGGAACGGCTCCTATGTGCAGTTTGCGGCCAAACACTGGCAGCAGCGCCGCTTTTGCCACGATGTTTGCATCTCGATCGGTGAGGTGGTCTTTGCGGGGAGGGGACCCCTTTTGTATCGTGCTTATATCGTCATGCATGGCGGGGAAGGCTCCTCCGGTGCGCGGCGGTCCATAGACAGGGCGCGCGGGCTTCTGGTAAGGGGGCGGTCCTAACGGTCCGGTTGCCTCGCGGCCGAGCCGGCGGGCGCATAGCTCAGGTGGTAGAGCAGCTGACTCTTAATCAGCGGGTCGTAGGTTCGAGTCCTACTGCGCCCACCAATTGCCTATTGAGATTAAAGGTTGATTTTCCCGGCACAGCCTTTGCGCGCTGGCGCGACCCGCCTGTAGGTTCCAAACGGGTTCCGAAGCTTTATTATCGCGGGCAAAACATTCTGGCGCAGAGCTTGTCTGCAGATACCTATGATCACAACCCAGGCTTCAGACGTTTCCTAAATTCCTCGGGTCTGAATTTTCACGCGCACGACAAATTCAAGAAGGCCGACATCGAAGGGCGCACGACCCTCTACCGGAGACTTGCCGAGACGATCTGGGACCCCGCACTCTAATGAAGGACGCGCAATCGAGATCGACGGCCTGAAGCCTTTTCCGGCAATGAAGGATTCTGGCGTCCCGTGGCTTGGGGCGCTGCCCGGGCATTGGAAGGTCTTGCCAAACCGTGCGATCTTCACTGAGGTGAAACAACCGGGTTTTCCCGATGAGGAGATGCTTTCAGTCACGGTTAGCGGGGTTTAAGGTCCACGCCTACGATCTAATTGAACAGACGCGCCAACAGGCGCGACCAGTCTTTGCATCGGCAATAACATGTCACGAGAAGCTTCGAGACGTCGCGTCGGGTCAACGGTTTGAACTCCGCATGCTGACCAAGTCTTTTCGATACGGAACTGAGTTCGTTCGGGTGGCGGTCCAGGACGGATTCCAGATTGCCTTCGGCAAGGCGCTTGGGAAGGTCCTCCGGCACTTGTTGGCTTACGCGGGTTATGACTTGGCCGCCATTGACCGGAGGTGGCAGCTACTTGATGAGCAAACTCAGCATCTAAGGCTCGCAATGCTGGACTTACAGCAGCATCAGGAAGCCCTATCGTCTGAAACGCGAGATCTACACCAGCATCAGCAAAATCTATTTTCGGAAACGCAAGCTTACAAGACATTGTTGTTGAGGTCGGTCGACGCAATCCGTAAGCAGGCCGAATCAATCAGAAATCTCACCACGTTGACCGCCAATTACGGAATTGCATCCACGCAGTCGCCGTTGAAGGTGTCGGTCATCCTGCCTGTTTATAACCGTGCGCACATGGTTTCAGCAGCCGTGCGGGAGCGTCCTAGATCAGCAGGACGTAAATTTAGAATTGGTAGTCATTGATGACGGTAGCGACGATCACGTTGATACCGCTTTGGGACCGTACCTGTCTCATGCTGCACTGCATTTTTTGCGTATTGAACATGCCGGCGTTACTGTAGCGAGGAACAAAGGTCTTGCCGCAAGCAGTGGCGACGTCATTGCGTATCTTGATAGCGATAACCTTATGTGCCAAGACTATCTCATAATTCTTATAGCAGCCTATGCTGCCTCGCCGGATGCTCATTGTGCTTTTGCTGCCATGCTATGGGATGATCGTGAATACTATGTGCATTTGCGTCATGACTTGTTTGACTGGCAGGATCTCTTCGCAAACAAAATCAATCTGGATATGAATTGTTTTTCGCACCGGCGAGAGCTATGGCAAGAGCTTGGTGGTTTTGACGACAGCTTAACAAAGCATTCTGATTACGATTTGGCGTTGCGCTATACCAAAGCACATGAGCCTTTGAGGATCAATGCCGTGGCGGCTCATTATAACAACACTCGTGCTCTCTCCAGATTGTCGTATACACAGCCAAGCCTACCAAATTACATGCAGATACGTTCAAAACACCACGCCATGAGCGCGGCGCCTTTACGTGTACTTATCTATTGTTACGACTACCCTCAACTCTCTGGATCGTATGTTGATACCGAAATAAGGTGGTTCTCGCGCCAGGGCGTCGAAATTGAAGTTTTCGCTGTCGAGGCGTCTGGAGCGCCAGGCAAAGCAACGGTACCGGTACATCGCCGCAATTTTGAGCAGATGGTGTGCACCTTCCGACCGGATGTGATCCATTGTTACTGGTTGCCCTTAAGCGAGGGCGTGGTCAGTCTGGCTAACGATCTAAACATCTCGGCAACGGTGCGAGGGCATGGTTTTGAGTTCAGCGCAGAAAACCTCATGCGTTGCGGGGCGCAGCAGGCCGTCAAGTCAATTTACCTGTTCCCCCACTTTTTAGTCCCGCCATTTGAAGCACACCCCAAAGCGCGCGCGGTTCCAGCTTGCTTCAACTCAAACCGTTTTTACCCGCGCATTTGGCGTGATCGCTATCTGGTTCTGTGTGCAGGCGCCTGCCTGGACACAAAGGATGTCGACTTGTTCATCCGGGTGGCGGCGGAGTGTCCTGAATATCGTTTTGTCCTCGCACTGGCAGATATGGCCACCCTACCTAATCTGCCTGACGAGTTTTGCGGCCTGAACGAATCTCTGGGCAGTCCGGTCGCGATCCGCTTCAATGTTCCATACGAGGAAATGGCTGCGTTGACTGCGGAAGCCGGCGTTTGTCTGCACACCTTCGGCTTTGATCAGCGTTTTGGTATGCCAGTCTCGCTCGCCGAGTCACTCGCCTGCGGAGCTGTTACCTTGGTGCGTGACTGTGCTGAAGCGCAGGCTTACGCCGGTCCGGCCCTTTACTTCAATACGCGAGAAGAGGCGGCCGCCCTTTTGAAAGCCATGCTGGACTGGCCCGATGAGGAGTGGAACTTGCGATCTGCCAGAAATGCTGATTTCGCTTATGCGCATTATGCCGACGAGGTCGTGTTGCAGCCTATTTTGGACGATTGGCGACAACTTGCAGGCCTGAATGGGCAATCCCATGGAGCAAGCGCGCGCTAGCGGACGTCATGAAACTGATGCGAATCTACAACATTTGGGAGAAAACGTTATATCTCGTTCGTTTGCTGTACCTTTGCATGTTTGTCCGTGATAGTTGTGGTCTTCTGCCTATCGGCTCCCAATGGGGGGATTCTGATGAAGCCTCTTTCCGCCCTCTGGCATCGCCTTGTCATGATCCTTCGGCGTGACCGTCGTGGCCCTGTGGCCCCGCGCGCCGATCGAAGAGACATGCTCAAGGTTACTGCGACCGTGGGCGCGGCGGCCGCCTCAACATTGGTGCTGCCGAAGTCTTGGATGAAGCCCGTTCTGCGCGCCGTTGTCGTGCCAGCGCATGCCCATACGACGCCGACACAAGCCCCCTCGACCACAAAGAAACCTCCACCAACCACCAGAACCACCGGAACCACCGGAACTACCCCAACCACCACCCCAACTACCACCCCAACTACCACCCCAACCACCACCCCAACCACCACCTCGACCGAAACCATCACGACCACCACCGCCAGTATGCAATTGGAAGTGGACCCCTCGGCTCGGACGAACGACTTGGCCATGGTCATAAACTCGATGGGTTTGATGAAGATAGTCTGAGTTACGCCCGCGCTCGATTGAGATAGCATCGCGACAGCATCTCGACGGCGTGCTCGTTGTGGGTGTGATGCCGCGGTCGGGCCGAGAGTTTGCGGAAGCCCATCGCCCGCAACTGCGGGCTCAAGTCTGCTTGGCAACCCTGATGCGGTACTCCTCCCAAACCACTGCGCCAAGTCGAACAGCCGCCAGCGCACGACCCCATGGATCGCCGGGATCGGGCCGCTCTCGATGATGCTGGCGAGTTCCTGGTGCTGGGCGCCATGAGCTTGGTCACCCATCCCGGCGCCTTGCCATCGGTGAGACCGTCCGGCCCCCGACATTGAACCGCAGCACCCAGTCACTCAGGGATTTGGTACAAGTCGCCCTAAATTGCATCACTCTGTTTGAGGGGCGTCGAAATAGGAGCCGCACACGCACGAATGGACACCTCCAAAAACGCGGTTTCGACGGCTGCTTGAAGGGTTGTTGGCGATCGACCAGTGCGGCGGCGATGGCACGGTCGATTGGGATGAGGTTTTCGGGGTGGCGGGTTCTTTGGTTTGCCCACTTCAGCGCTCAGGCGGCTGCAGCGGGCGCATTACGCCTGTCTAGCCAGACAAACCGCCGCATGTTGTAGAGGCGAGATTGGCAAGGCCGATCTTCACCCGCGCCCTGGCAATTCCAATCGTGCGCACAACCAAGACCATCGGCCCTTTCTGATAAGCGAAGACGTGCTCGACAGCGGAGCGGACTTTGGATTTGCGGGCATTGGCAATGCGGGTGCGCTTCGCCATCGGTCGGCCCTTGGGCTTCTTGCGATGGATGCACGAGACGAAGCCGTGCCTGGTCAGATGTTCCTCGTTCTTCGCCGACCGGTAGGCGGTATCCGCCCACACCTCGCTCGCCGTGTTCTCACGGTCGAGCACGTCCGCCAGGCGCGCCCCGTCATAAGCAGCGGCGTCCGTAGCCGTCCATTTCCGTCCATGGCAGCGGTCGATCGAGACGTGGTTCTTGTATCCGAACGCCGGAATGGCGAGATCGACCTGCGGCATGCCATCCGCACGCGGCTTGGCTTTGGCGTATTTGACCGTCCAGCGCGCGTCGCGATCCTTCTGGGCGAGCTTGGCAGGCTTGTCCTTCCATGCGTCCGGAACACGTCCTTCCTTGATCACCTTCTTCTCCTCGTCCGTGTTGCGCTGCTTGGGCGCGGCCACAATCGTGGCGTCGACGATCTGCCCGCCCATCGCCAGATAGCCCGACAGCTTCAGCGCCTGGTCAAACCGCCAGAACAAAACCTCGATCGCACCCGCTTTGCTCAGCCCCTCGCGGAAGGTCCAGATCGTATTGGCGTCGGGAACAGGATCGGCCAGCCCAAGCCCGAGGAAGCGCATGAAAGACAGCCGGTCCTTGATCAGATACTCGCAACGCTCGTCCGATAGCGAATGCATCGTCTGCAGGATCAGCACCTTGAACATCAACACATTGATCGAACGGCGGCCGCCCACCCTTGCATCGATCCGCGCGAGGAACAGCCTCCTCAAGCTCGGCGCGAAACAGCTCAAAATCGACGAGCCGCTTCAACAGCTCCAGATCGTCGCCCTTCGACGAGAGCTCTCGCAGCCGCTCGTCGATAGCAAAAAAGCTCGGTTGCCCAGCCATGCCAATCCTCCCTCTTCAACCTGACGAAGTAAATCAGCCTGTCGCCAATTCGACCAGGGTTTTTGGAGGTGTCCGAATACGTGAATTTCCGGGGTCCTGATATGCTGGCTTTGCGGGACTTAGATGTGGCGGGTGGCGTCAAGCTTGTAGATTGCTCCGGGATCGATATTCCTTCTCTTCGACGAAAGATGACCTCATTGCCGCGTTGATCTCCCGCTTGATCCTGAACTCGTTCATCGTTCAAGGCGTAAATAGACCGGGCAAGTTCGATGAAATGTGCATCGAAGCGTTGCTCGGCCTCGCAAGCTCTGATTGCATTTTCGATATCCCAAAGCTTTTCGTTAGTGACTCGCAATGAGTCGCGTTTCGCTTCGACATCCGAAGGAAGCGGCGCGAGACCTGCGAGTACCGACTTGAGATGCTCCATCTCACGGCGGACATGGGCAACCGAAACAGGAGAGGTAAAGCGCTCCGCCTTGATCTCTAGGATCGTGATCTTGTCAAGCAGCTCACCCCACGACACCTCCACGTGTGGAGGCGATTTGGGTGGAGTAGGAACATCGTTTCTGGAGGAGGTTGCTTTGCTCTCAAGCAATTCCGCCAACGCTTCCCGCATGCGCGAAAATACCCCGTCCCAGTCGCCTTTCGCCTGCGGTCGGAACAGTCTGGCAGTGGGGTACCAGATGCTGTGGGCTCGCTGTCGCTGCCATCGCCATTCAGGAGCGTCGTTCAAGGCGACCCACAGCGGGCGATCGAGGGCGCCGGCCAAGTGCGCCATCGATGTATCGCAAGTGACGAACAGGTCGACCACCTCGAGGACAGCCGCGGCATCGAGGAAGGCGTCTTGGCCCATATCGAAGTCCGGAGCGAGGCTCTCAACATGCATGCCGATGGGCAAATTCCTCAGCTGTTCCGTACCTTCGTTAATTTGGAGACTGATCAAGCGCACCCCTGGAATCGCGGCGAGTGGTCGAAGGGCATCGAGTCGGAAGGATCGGACCTCAGCATCGGGGTATCGATTGCCTTGCCAGACAATGCCCACACAAAAGCCCTGATCCCCGATGTGGTTTTTCCAGCGCGCGACACGCTCGGGTTCGGCCGCCAGATATGGCGTCGTGGTTGGAATGGGGAGCCCCAGGCGATCGAATACACCCGGCAGGCTCATGAGCGGGCACTGGAAATCGAAACGACTGTTTTGTGCGATCTCGGACAGCAGGTTGAT
The DNA here is from genome assembly GCA_963804515.1 of uncultured Alphaproteobacteria bacterium. GTDB lineage: Bacteria > Pseudomonadota > Alphaproteobacteria > Rhizobiales > Methyloligellaceae > Methyloceanibacter. The sequence goes on from CAWDQR010000003.1 coordinate 798,785, forward strand.
GGAAGCACGAAGCGTGCCGAAGAGTCGATGCAGCCTGGCTGGGACGAGATAAGATACGGATGCACCAAGATCACTTAGCTCAGGCAGATAACGCGCGAATTGGATCTGGTCACCGTTTCCTTGCTCCCCCAGAATCAGGATCGACTTGCCCTGTAGCGCCTCGCCGGTCCAGGGTGCAGCATAAGCCTCCTCGCGCAGCCATTTTTTCCCATGCATGACGTACCGATATTCGTAGGCCTCCCAGCCTTCGCGAAAATTTCCAAGCGTCAGCAGCACGCACCCCAGGTTGAATGTCGCCACCGGTGACCCCGGCTCTATAAAAATGGCCTTCCGACAGGCATCAATCGCCTCCTCAAAGCGCTCCAGCCCGATTAGCGCCAGGGACATGTTGCAGTAGGCGACCGTGGAGCCCGGCTGAATTGCGAGTGCCCGCCTAAATGCAGCGAGTGACTCGGCATAGCGCCTGGTGCCGAGCAAAGCGCCGCCGAGCCCGAGCCAGCCCTTGCAGTGGTTTGGATCGACATCGACGACCTTTTGGAACGTCGCTAACGCTTCCTCGAACTGCCTGGCTTCTTGCAGAAGTCCTCCAAGGCTCAAGAGCGCCGCAATGCAATCGGGTTTTAGGGAAATCGCCCGCCGATAGGCGCTGATGGCCTCTTCGTTCCGCTTTAGCGTTTGCAGAACGTTGCCCAGTTCGTGAGCGCTGTCCCCGTGGCCTGGCCACAAGTCGGAGGCCTTTTGAAGCCACTTCAGTGCTTCTTCCTGGCGTTGTAGAGAGTGGAGCGAAACGCCGAGATTGAAGCAGGCGATTGCATCGTCCGGGGTCGATACAATCACATCCTTGAAACTGGATACGGCTTCCTCGAATCGGTTCAAGTGACGTAATGCGACGCCAGCGTTCGCTTTAGCCGAGATCAAGTCAGGGCGGATCTCTAGCGCACGCCGAGACCAGCGTAGGCCTTCTTCGAAGCGGCCATTGCTGGTAAGAACGCTTCCGAGCTCGTTCATGGCCTCCGCGTCTTCGGGATGTCTCTCAATAATTTGCCGCCATGCTTGCGCCGCTGCCTCGAAGTTCTTGCTCTTTTGTAAGAGGTGGGCGCGGGCTCTGACGCTCTCGATGTCGGCTGAGGATAATGTTTCTTTCGCGGTTCCAAGAGAATCGCCGTGTGGTTGACGAAGGGGTGCGTGCATGCGTGTTTTGCCCCAAACCGGTATCAAATGTGCATAGTTCGTGCTGGTTGATCTTTGTGGTCGGGCTTTTTGGAGTAAACCCTAGAACTTTCAGGTAATCATTGGTAGTCTCCGATCCTTCTTGTCTCTACGCATTTCACACCCAGCCGCCTCAATAGCCGCCAAGCGGTGACGTGTCCCCCCTTTTTGGGTCAATCGCCGAGGTCATAGCGATCTGTCGAGCTGATCGGCTCAACCCCCTCAGACCTCGCTCGGCTCGCGACAAGCAAGGCGGCCTACGTACCCAAAGTCATTTACAAGTGGTACGCGAGATTTGGAAAAATGGGCAGAATCCCCCTGACCTCTAGGGAGGAAATTACGCTTGAGCGTACATCAAATCCGCTGTTGCAAGTGCTTTCTTGTTTGGTCTGGCCACGGCGGCTTTGGCTCTGACTGGCGAGTAGGACATAGCCACTGACTGGTCTATGAATTGCAGTTTCAAGGCAAAACCTGCCGGTTCGGAAGGAGGTTATGGCCGACTTCATGAAGGGCCTTGAGGGTGAGCGTGATCAGTCGAGCTGAGTGCCTCTGTAGCCGCTTCGGCTTGCGCGCACCGATCCTTCTGCGCCTATGGCCGGTGCTTGGCCACCCTGCTGTCTATTGCTGTTGCCAACGCAGGAGGGCAAGTGGCATTCTTGCACCGGAAACCCAACAAAACACGTGAAGCCGCAGCGTGGCAGTTGGCAGTTCCGTCGGTCAGAGTAGCGTGTGAGGGTGTTACAATTCTTCAACGTGTGCCAGCGCCCCGAAAGGACTTTCATCTCGCGGAGATGGACGGTGAAAGCCTGCTCTATTGTCACGAGAAGATGACGATGGTCTACCTCAATGAAAGTGCCGCCGTGATTTGGCGACTGTGCGACGGTCAGCGCACCGTTGGACAAATTGTCGACGTCTTGAAGTCGGCCTACCCGAGCTTGTCGCATCAAATCGACGCCGATGTTTGCGACACGATCCAACAATTCGTTCGCTATAGCATGCTGGATGGGACTGAGACGTGAGGCAGATCGTTCTGTCGCTTGCAGATCAGGCGGTTGTTGTCCAGTATCCCGAAAGCCTTCAGGACGATCTCCGCACTCTGCTCGGCGAGTGCACGAATAGGGCACCTAAGACCGCGCCGACCATCATCGTCCAAGAGGACGGAAGTTCAGAACGATACATTTTGCACCCAGACGGCCGAGGTAAGCTCCGCGGCCTCGACAAAGGTAGCTGCATCTATGCCCTGCTTGGTGAAGTCGGGCATTCTTTGCTTACCAATCTAAGTACGGGTGTTGCCTTCCATGCCGGGGCCGTTTCGATGCGGAAACTCGGGATTGTCCTACCTGGGACAAGCGGATCGGGGAAGAGTTCGCTCACGGCCTGGTTCATCGACAACGGCTTCGATTATCTTACCGATGAGATCGTCGTTTTTGGTTCTGATGTTCCCAACTTTACGGCCTTCGCACGACCGCTTGTCCTCAAGAGCGGCTCGAGCGTGGCAGTCGCCTCGCTCAAAGCGATGGCTTCGGCACCGTCAATCGCTGTGGGTTCCAACAAAATCATCTTGCCGACAGCGGAGCCTCGCCCCCCGATGCAACATCAATGTCGTCTGATTGTCTTTCCGCGGTTTGCCGAAGGTGCAGAGTTGACAATCGAACCTCTAACCGCAGCACAGACGGGACTGGAGCTGATGGCTTGCAACGTCAATGCGCGGAATCTCGTCAATCACGGATTTGATAGTGTAACCTCGATCGCCCGAAGCGTGCCCGCAGTGATGTTGCGTTACGGCAATTTTGAGCTGCTCCACGGCGTTTTGGATGCCTTCGCAGAATTGGTTTTGCAGAGCGATTTGGACTCGAAGAGATTCTGCCGGATCTTTCGCTTCTTCGGAACGACCGCGGGAGCAAGCATCGGTCCCGAAGAAGAAAATAGCGGTAATTTGCCATCGGCGGGGTTCGTCCCTTCAAAAGTTCCGGCTCCGACGCCACGAAGGGATCCGAAGAAGCTGACGATCGGAATGGCGACTTATGACGATTACGACGGTGTTTATTTTACGTTGCAAGCACTTCGTATGTACCATCCTGAGATCATTGAGGATGCTGAGTTTTTGGTTGTCGACAATCATCCGGAGGGCCCCTGTGCTGAGCCCTTGAAGCAGCTTGAAAACTGGATCGACAACTACCGCTATGTCCCGTGCAACCACTGGAAAGGCACAACAACTAGGGGATTTATCTTTGAAGAAGCGAATGCTGAGCTCGTCCTGTGCATAGATTGCCATATCTTCGTCGTGCCAGGTGCGGTGAAAAAACTAATAAGTTATTGCGAATCTCATCCCAACTCTAGGGATTTGCTCCAGGGTCCTCTTCTTTATGATGACCTCGAAACTTGGTCGACCCATTTCGAACCGAAGTGGCGTGAGGGCATGTATGGTTGTTGGGCGACCGACGACCGAGGCAAAGATCCGGATTTTGAGCCTTTTGAAATTCCGATGCAGGGGTTAGGGCTGTTTGCCTGTCGGCGATCGGCATGGCCGGGCTTTAATCGCAGGTTTCGCGGTTTTGGCGGTGAGGAAGGCTATCTGCACGAAAAATTCCGACAGGCCGGAGGACGATCGCTCTGCCTTCCATTCCTCCGTTGGACGCATCGCTTCAATCGCCCAATGGGTATTCCCTATATGAACACGTGGGACGACAGATTGCGTAATTATCTGATCGGATTCACGGAACTGGGTTGGGAGACGGGTCCTGTAGAGGAGCACTTTAATGAATTTCTAGGGCCATCAGTTGCGGCACCCATTATTGAACGCGTCAAAGCCGAAATTGCTCAGTTTGAGGCCGACGAAAGTTGACTGCCTTACAAAGAGTTTGAAAGCCATGCTTCCGGACGCTGCAATATTTCGGCTTCCGCGTAACCGCAGTTCAGGAGCGACCAGACAACATCCCCAAGTGACGAGCCCACCAGGCGTGATCCGTCATGTTGCGAGCCAGGCGGCGCCTTAGGATGGGATCAGACAATTCTCTGCGAAGCAGGAGAAATGGACGTATCAGTCTAACGCTCAGTTCTAGCAATTTTGGCCTTCCTGCCAGATATCGTGCGCGCCAGTAAAGAAATGGCGTAACGACGTCAAATCGGCTCAATTCAGGGATTTTCATGCGCAAAAGATCTTGCGCACAGCGCATATGGAAGTTTAGGGCCGTTCTGCCTCTGTGACGTGAAAATCGCCGGCTGATTTCACTCCAATCGATTTCACCAGTGTAAGCGCGGGAAAGCAGTGCGAAGTCAAACAATGACCGGAGATCAATCCGGCCGTAAAGGTAGTCATGATTGCTCAATTGCGCATGGGCGACATTGTGGATCACGGAACATGTTGGAGATGGAACTGCTATCTGCGGTTCGTAGCCGTCGAGAATGCTGGCAGTCTCGCGCACTTCCTTTGCGGTCAAAAACTGGTTGTAGCGATGGGCCATTACTTGGTGATGTAGCTCTATAGGCAAGGGCGAGCCCGGCCGCCCGAGCGGCGGATAATGATGTCCACGTGGATGCAGATAGTCAGTAAGCGGCTGAAAGCCATTGTCGCGCAAACAAGCCGCACAATCATTGATCCGCTCGGCGGCTACCAGCACGTCGAGATCAACCATTTCGCGCATCGCAGGATCGGGATAAAGCCCCCGGAGGAGATGTGCTCCGCCTTTCAGCAATACGGGTGTTACCTCGATGCGATTGAGAATTTCCGCTACCTCGACAGCTTGATCGATAACCTTCTCGTTGCGTCCACGGACAATCCTCGCAACTCCGTCGAAGTATGCGATCGCGTCCGGTGGTAGGACCTCAAAAAGCTTAAGTTCCTGCAATGCGAACGGAACTGCCGGTGCCATCAAGTGTTCATATGCACCAGCAATAAACGAAGTCCACGTGAAGTTCTTGGATTTAGCCGTTCGACGCAGCAACTCAAGCTCGATGCCGCAGCGAGGCAAGGCGAGGCAATCGCACAGATACCGAAATGCGGCGGCTCGGCTCAAATTTCCTACCAGTCCTTTATGAACGAAATAACAAATCTAGATTTCAGTGGGAACGCCCGGCAAATGGCGATACTACAAATTGTACCCTCCACATGCCTTTGAGTATTCCGCCACTGAGTTGGGTATGCGGTCAAGCTCCGTTTGCCAGGTCTTGGTTTGGTCGTCGCGTGTCTCACACGCTTCTTTCCGTGGTCAGAATCTGACTGGGTCAGGCTACCACAAAGCTCACACAGCCTTGTGGTGCGAGACATTGAGTGCGGCCTATTTCAATTGATAGACGTAGCCGATTGGGTTCATTGAAATGAAGATCGACTGCTTGATGGGAACTTACGGGAGACACTCTCTTGCCTGCGAAGCTCTTGCGTGTTTCCTGCAGCAGTCGGTGCTGTCGCAGGCGACCCTGCTTATCTACAATCAGCATCCTATCCCGCTGCGCTTCGATCACCCGAGAGTCCGGATCGTCAACGAGGCTCCGTCCGCGAGCTCGCTGCGCCATATTCGCCAACGGATGCATGAGCTTGCTGAACGCTCCGCCGAGCTGATCCACTGGTGGGATGACGATGATCTCTATCTCCCCTGGCATTTGGAGGACTGTCTCGAACACGTGGCAGGGAATGTCGCGTGGAAGCCAGCGTCGAGCTGGATGTCGCAGGGGAATGTAAGCTTTTCCCGCCAGGTCAACACATTCGAGGGATCGTGGGTATTTCGGTCGGACTACTTGAAAGCGGCGCCTCTGCATACCCATCCTACCTACACAGATCATCCTATCATCAGGCAGACGGTGGAGGCGGGGCGATTGGCGACAACCGAGCTCGGAGGACGGACCTCCTACGTTTTCCGCTGGGCCACCCAGACGGAGCATATCAGCGGTTATGGCGCCAGCGGCAGTGAGGAGATACAACTGAACAACATGGAATCATGGAGACGCCGTAGCAATGATGTCCGCGCTGACGGGAGACTGGTGCCTGCCGACATGGCATTGCGATGGCAGCAGTATCTCGACGGGATCAAAGGCCAAGTGACGCAGGCGGAGTGGGAGCTTAACCGAAAGGGATTACAGCGGTGATCCCATACCCGCCCGGCACCGCTTCAGCAGATGGCCCTCCCGGGGGTATGCACCGGACCCAGTTTGAAGATCGATCGAGCTTTTCAATGGAGCTTCGGCTGATGGCGTTGGTTGAGATCGAAATCTCTTGCCTATATGCCTAAAGCTAAAATCAAAAATTGGAAATTCGCCAGCACGCTAATGCTGTGCCTTGCTGGGGCTAGTCTCGCCCAAGCTCAGACGAATGAGGCGCCCGCAACTCCTGTATCGCAGGATCAGCTCAACGCCGCGGGTGGCGACGGGAACAACTTTCTTCATACCAACGGCAACTACAATCAAACCCGATATTTCCCGGGCAAGCAGATCGACACGTCCAACGTTAGCAAGCTTCACCCGGCCTGGATCTTCCAGACGGAAGTGAAGGAGTTGATGGAGACGACGCCGATCATCGTCAGCGGCGTCATGTACGTCACCACCTCATTCGACCATGTCTATGCGCTCAACGCCAAGACTGGCGAGGAGTACTGGCACTACAAGCATGCCATGGGTCCAGTTACGACCTATTGCTGCGGACCCAACAACCGCGGCGTCGCGGTCTATGACGACAAGGTCTATCTGGCCACGCTCGATTCCAAGCTGGTCGCGCTTGACGCCAAGACCGGCAGCATCGTGTGGCAGACCCAGATTGCCGATCCAACGCTCGGCTACAGCGAGACCATGGCGCCGATCGCCGTAAACGGTAAGATCCTCATCGGCACAAGTGGCGGCGAGTATGGTATTCGCGGTTTCGTGCGAGCCTATAGTGCCGAGACCGGTAAGCTCGTCTGGAACTTCGACACGATCCCCGAGAACTCGGTGGGAGTATGGGCTACACACGACGCTACTGGGAAGGACATGCATCGCGACATCGCGACAGAGAAAGGCACGCTGGAAAAGATAGGCGACCCTTACAAGACGCTTGGCGGCCCCGTGTGGCAGAACCCGGCGGTCGATCTCAAAACGAACCGCCTCTATTTCGTAGTTGGCAACCCATCACCTAACTTCGACGGTTCGCTCCGACCCGGCGACAACCTCTATACTGACTCGCTCGTCGCGGTCGATCTCGATACCGGCAAATATGCCTGCCACTTTCAGTACATTGCCCATGATGTCTGGGACCTCGACCCGGCGAGTCCCGTGATCCTGGTTGACGTCAAGGACATGAACGGCAAGGTCGTGCCGGGGGCCATTCATGCAGGCAAGACCGGAAATATTTACGTTCACAACCGCAAGGATTGCAGCCTGATCCGCTTCTCTGAACCCATGGTGCCGCAGGACGGCATGTGGACCTTGCCTGCAGAGATGCCTACCAAGATGCAGGACCGCATCTTCAACTTAGCCAAACGCTTGGTCGCAATTGTCGATCAGAAAGTTGCGGATGACCTGAATAGACCAATGTGGTTAGGCGGTGTCGAGCCAGTGTTGCCGGGTAGTTATGGCGGCGTGGTTTGGTCTCCCATGGCGGTCAATCCGGAACTTGGCCTCACCTACGCGCTTAACGTGCATCAGCCGGTCATCTATATGGTCGAGCCCACGCCTTATCCGGGAGGCAAGTTCTGGCGAGGTGGCGTTTCAGTTCCTCGCGGGAAGTATTGGGGCAACGTCACCGCCGTTGAATACAACACTGGCACGATCAAATGGCAGGTGCGGACGCAACTGCCGATGATTGGTGGTGTGTTGACGACCGCCGGCGGTCTAGTGTTCACGGGTCAGGGTGACGGCTGGTTCCGAGCCTATGATGCCAAAAGCGGCAAAGTCCTCTGGTCGTTCTTTGTCGGTGCAGGCGTCAATGCGCCGCCTGCGTCCTACATGGCCGACGGCAAGCAATACATCGTCGTGGCTGCGGGCGGAAACACTCTGATGGGCTCCACGGGCAACGACATCATCGCCTTTACCGTCAATTGATCTATCCGCGCTAGCGGAGAGGCGTGCTGGCACAGGTTGCGGCCATCGAGATCTCCGATTTAAATCCTAACCAGCCTTGGTATTGGCCTTTCATGTTTCCGGTAATCAACCCTCTCTCGCGATTTCCTCGCCGGTGTAGGTGTAGGTCCAGCGAATAACGTTCAGGCCAACCTCCGGGCCAACCAATCCCTGACGACGAAGCTTGTTGAGATCGAGTCTCAGGCCTTGTTCGAGGCATCCGATGGCTCGCAGCCTTTGCAATTTGGAGGCAATGATCGGCCAGCTTGTATCCCGCAACCTTGTTGGCAAGAACTCGTGACGCTCGAGATTGAAGGCGAAGGTAAGGCCTGACCGCTCAGCCACACCCTTCCATTGAAAGGCGTGCGCCTTTGGTGGCAGGTCCGCTTTGGGTCAATTGCTGACCTTACAAGGACCCGTCGCGTTGGTCCGCAAAGTGCCAATAGCAGACATCCGATCACGTCATTTGGTTCGCCTTGCGTTGAGGGTCAGCCGCCTTGCGGCTTTTGCAGCATCTCCATGATTTGATCGACGCTGAAGCTCGCCACTCTTTGCCGCGGCGTTCCTTGCGGGCGGATTTGTCCTGCTGGCCTGTCAGATACGGAAGCTGATTGTAACCGTCGAGATGAACTTTGTAGGTCGTCCCCCCGTCGTCCTGAGGAGTTAAGGACAGGGCTCAAAAGCGCCGGCCTTACGCTTATCGGCACGACAGGCCTCGTCTACGACCCGCTTGCCGACGAATGGAGCCTTTCGCGACGGCGATGCGGGGCTAGAGCATCTTCAGCTTAATCCGGATCGTAGCCTGCGGCGGCGAAGTAGTTGGCGCATTCCTTCGGGCTGAAGGCGTCGAGCAGCTTTCCGATCAAGTGCCAAAGGCCCTCGACGCTGCGCTCGCTGGCCTTGCGCAGCAGTGCCTTGAGTTTGGCGAAGGCGTTCTCGATTGGGTTGAAGTCTGGGCTGTAAGGCGGCAGGTAGAGCAGTCGCGCGCCGGCTGCCTCGATTGCATCGCGCACCTGACAGCCCTTGTGGGCGGACAGGTTGTCCATGATGACGATGTCGCCGGGCTCGAGTTCCGGCACCAGCACCTGCTGCAGATAGGCGAGGAAGGCGGCACCGTTCATTGGACCGTCGAGCACCATCGGCGCGGTCATGCCGGTGAGCCTCAGGCCCGCCACGAAGATGGTGGTCTTCCAATGACCTTGCGGGATGCCGGCACGCAGCCGCTCGCCTTTCTGAGCCCGGCCGCGTAGACGGGCCATGTTGGTCGCCGCGCCGGTCTCGTCGATGAAGACGAGTTTGCCGGGATCGAGTTCGAGCTGGCCCTCGAACCAGGCCTCGCGCCGCTTCAGGATGTCGGGCCAATCCCGCTCCGCCGCGTGCGCCGACTTTTTTTGAACGTCAGGCCGCAGCGGTCGAGGAAGGTCCAGATGGTGCCCACGCTCACCTTGATGCCGCGCTCCGCGGCAAGCTGCTGTTGCATCTCTACGATGGTCATGTCCGGCGTCTGTTCGACCAGACCGAGCAGGAAATCGCGCTGCGAGTTCGAGCTTGGAGCGTCGCGGCTGGCCCTGACGGCGCGCCGTTCGCTCACCGCTTGCGCGCGCCCGACGCACCCAAAGAATCGCCGTAGCGACTCCGATCTCGAATTGAGCCGCCGCACGCCGGGCTGGCATCCCACCGAACGCCGCATCGATCACACGATCACGCAAGTCTTGGCTGTAAGCTCGCGCCATGGTCCCCCTCCATTCCCCAAGGAACAGAGGACTCGCACTGTTTGCGCGATTTGGGAATCCCTGCAGGAATCGGAAAAGCCTGAATGTGCTCTAGAGCATTTTTGTTGAACGCAGAGTCGGTTTTGGGGATTCCCGAGAGCGGGTTTGTCTGATTCAGTTTCCCCTGTGATTTGCAGGGAGACGATGATGACGCGCAGCTTGAGTGCGGACCTTCGTGGCCGGGTAATTGGGGCGATTTTGGAAGGGCTGTCGACGCGCGCGGCGGCGCGGCGGTTCAGGATCGGGATTTCGACGGCGGGAAGCTGGTACCGGCGCTATCGGGCGACGGGTGAGATGGTTGCCCGCAAGCAGGGCCAGCCATCACGTTCGCGGCTCGACCCGTATGAGGCGTTCATCCTGGCGCTGATCGAGGCGACCCCGGATATCACGCTTGCCGAGATCGTCGAGCGACTGACGGAGGAGCGCGGCGTGCGTGTGGTGCCTTCGACGGTCTGGATGTTCCTCGACAAGCGCCGCTTCACGTTCAAAAAAAGACAGCGCATGCCAGAGAGCAGCAAAGGCCGGACGTGAAGGCCCGCCGTCGCGCCTGGTTCGACGGCCAGCTCGATCTCGACCCTTCGACGCTGATCTTCGTCGACGAGACGTCCGCATCGACGAAGATGGCGAGGTTGGGTGGCCGGGCGAGGAAAGGCGAACGCTGCCGCGCGTCGGTTCCCCACGGGCATTGGAAGACGACCACCTTCACCGCCGGGCTTCGGCTGGACCGACTGACAGCGCCGATGCTGCTCGACGGGCCGATGAACGGACCCGCCTTCCTGGCTTATGCCGAGCAGGTGCTGGCGCCCGAGCTTCGGCCGGGCGACCTCGTCATCATGGACAATCTTCCCGCCCACAGGATATCCGGCGTCCGTGAGGCGATCGAAAAGGCCGGAGCCAGCCTGCTCCTTCTCCCGCCCTATTCGCCCGACTTCAACCCGATCGAGATGGCCTTCTCCAAGCTCAAGGCGCTTCTGCGGAAGGCGGCAGCCCGAACCATCGACGACCTCTGGACCGTGATCGCAGACTGCATCGACCAGTTCTCGCCGACCGAATGCCGTCACTATTTCGAAGCAGCAAGATATAACCCGGAGTAAGTCGAATCCGCTCCAGGCCTCAATATTCGCGCGGCGGGTAGTAGGCCGGTGGTGGTCCGTAGTAGCCCTGAGGTCCGTTAGGGACCGCCAAACAAGCGCCCGAAAAAGCCGCGGCGCCTCTGGGGCTGGGCATAGTAATTGTCGCCGGGCTGGTACCAGCCGAGACCCGCCTGACCATAACTGGATCCAGGGCCCGCCGGGCTCGCCACCTTAGGCTCGCCGCCCGGAGTGAGGCCGGTCAACACGACCTGCGTATTCTCCATTCCATTCTTCTCCACCAGCGCATAAAGCGTGGCGGCATTCTGAGGCGAGATACGCACGCAGCCATGCGAGACGGGTTTGCCGAGAGTCTTCACCTCATAGCTGCCATGGATGGCATGACCATCTTTCATAAAGAAAATAGAATGTGGCATGGGGGAGTTGTCCCACTGTTTGCTATACCAGACTTCATTCATAGAAGTAGCAGTATAAGTTCCTGAAGGAGTTGAATATCCTGGTCGACCAGTTGATACTGGCCAGTCATATTTTTCTACCCCATCTATAAAGACAGTCATTTCTTGTTTGGTTTTGTCGACGGTGATGAGGACGCTGGAGCCAGTCTTTCTGGTTCCAGGAGGGGATTCAGGCTTAAACTCGGCTTGCGCGGCCGTCGAATTCGACTCCGTGGTCAGTGTCGCCGCATTAGAGCCAGTTTTTGGGGTCGCCGGATTGGAGCTGGTAGGCGCACCCGTTGACTTGGACTGGGCCTGGGCGCCGGCGGTGCCGGTGCTGGAATCGGAGCCGGTCTGCGCGCTCGCAGGAAAAGCGAGCATCACTGCCAAAAAAGGGACGGTCACCAGACCGCGGAAATGTCTCGGGGAAGCTAATAGGAGCATGTCTTGACCATGGTTGCGCAGAAACCAACGCCCGGCAGCATCAAAATATAAGCTCATCAGGGCTTTGCCAGGGCACCTCACGATAAGTTTTAGCGGAAGGTCCCCAACAAGAGGTTTACCTCTAGAGGTCCACCGCCCAAAGCGCGACTCCCATGCGTCAGTTCTGGTCCTCCGGCAGAGGCGGCAGTGGCAAGGCGGGGATGCGCTCCTCTTGGAGCGCCTTCGCCTCCTTAGGGCTCGCCTCGCCATAGATGTTTGCGCCTCGGTTTCTCCGTAGTGCATCTTACGCGCCTCCTCCGGGAAGGCGGGGCCGACATGCTCGGCATTCGCCTTCAAATGCGCCTTGAGGCCGTTGAGGAAGGCATAGGTCTGCCGGCGCTTGTGATGCAAGCCAGGAGCTGCCGGAACCCGAGGAGCGCGATATTAGCTCTGGCCGTGCACAACACTCCGCATGGATCGAGCGCGAAGGGGGGTGTAAACTGCCTTCGCTTTTCTCGAAGCCCCGGGGCCGGGGAATGAAAATCGCCACCTTCAACACAAACAACGTCAACAAGAGGCTTGCCAATCTCCTCGACTGGCTGCGCGCAGCTCGGCCCGACGTAGCCTGTCTTCAGGAGCTGAAAGCGACAGATTCGGAATTTCCGGTAGCGGCGATCGGGAAGGCCGGTTACGGCGCGATTTGGCGCGGGCAAAAGTCATGGAACGGCGTCGCCATACTTGCACGCGATGGGGAGCCCATCGTCACGCACACCGTGCTGCCCGGTGATCTCGCCGACACGCAAAGGCGCTACATCGAAGCGGCCGTCAATGGCGTGCTGATCGCAACGCTTTATGCGCCAAACGGCAATCCCCAACCGGGACCGAAATTCAAAAACAAGCTCGCCTGGATGAGGCGCCTCACCAACCACGCCGCTGAGCTTTATGCGCTCGACTTACAATGTCGTGCCTACCGACGCGGATATCTACCCTACGAAGTCCTGCGAAAGACGCGCTTTTGCAGCCGGAGAGCCGCGCCCTGTTTCGGCGCATTCTCGACCAAGGCTGGATGGACGCCATCAGAACGTTGCATCCCGATGCGCCGATGTACACGTTCTGGAACTATAAGCGAAATCGCTGGCAACGCGATGCCGGGCTTCGAATAGATCACGTGTTGCTGAACCCAAAAGCTGCGGAGCGCGCCTCGTAGACGCAGGCGTGGATCGCGAGATCCGCGGAAGGGAAGGGGCGAGCGATCACGCCCCCGCCTAATTGTATACTTAACGCACACGACTTTAGCTGGAAGCCTGAATATGCTGATCTTGCTGTAGATCGCGCTCGCCGCCAAATCTGGGATGTGTTCTGCGGGGGATAGCATGGCAAGTACCGTGATCACCGAGTCGGTGGTGCAAACTGGTGCCGCGAGGGCGGTTGCCGTGGTGTCGAGACTGGCAGTGTTCGGCATGATCCTACTGGTGCTGGGACTGCCGATAACGGATCTCTGGCGTTTTCTCCTTCTGGTAGCGGCCGTCATTGCAATTTGCTTCGGAAACATCCGGCAGTGGGGACCCCGTTGGCTCATTGCTCTGACAATCGCCATTGGTAGTGCGGCTGCAGGATGGCTTATTCAGGGACCCCAGATTCAGGAAGGCGATAATGTCTACATCCCAGTGGGGGAAAGCCTCAAGGTTTTTGAAGCAGAGCTTCCCCGGCAGGCGCAGACAGCGATGAAGAGTGTATTTGACCGCGCCTATTTCACTAACACAGATGGACTCCCAGGTTCCGTAAGTTGGTGGCAGTATCCAGAGTTCGCGAAGCCGGGGTACTTTACGGAACATGCCTTTGCGCCGTCCGCTGATGCCCTTTGGCAACAGCCTAAATACTCACGTATTGTGGATATGATCGACTTTAGTAATCAGGACCAGGCTCGAATCCGAGCCATAAATCGCGAACAGTACGACTTTTACCATCGGACCAAACCGCTGTATACGTCTAAGCCATATAAATTTGCCACAGCCGCAAGAATCGACCGGAGCGCAATGCCGTATTTTGTGATGGCTGAAATTAACAGTGAACTTTCGGGCGGAAAAGCTTGCTGGCGAGGCGACGTCTTGTGGGAGGGCGATGATGGAAATTTCTCTCTTGCTGGAAGAGATGCTTGGGGTTGCCAGTTGCTTGGGGAGCGGGATATAGGCAAGCGCGTTTTCGCCCTAGCTATCAGAAAGCCAGTCGAATTCGCGGTTTACCCAAGGTTGCAACTGAGATTATTGCTAGGGGTCAAGCAGGTAATACGGAGTCTTGGCGTAATTGCCGTGATAGCGACACTTGTCAGGTTCGATACCTTCTATCAGTTGCTGCTTCCAATCGGCGCCGCCGTTTCAACGATTGTTACTACCACTGTCTTCTCGTCCCAATACTTGTTAGGACTTCACACCCACGTTGGGGGAAACGACGGGATCCGCCACCAGTCACTGGGTTTCGACATTTCTCAGGCGATTTACCATGGCGACTGGGCAGATGCTCTGCGAGGTGGTGAGGATATCTTTTTTTATATACCAGGCTTACGCTATTCTAGGGCCCTAGAAGATTTCATCTTCGGAGACACGAATTTCGGCATTGTGCTTTGCACAATGTTTTTACCTATTTTTCTATATTATTTTCTATGCCGGCTGCTACCATTACGCTTGAGCGTTATACTAATCCTCATATTCCTCTTCACTCCAATCTTGGAGCGTTTCGGGTTCGCCCACTTCCTGTACATCAGGGACATGATCAAGGGTTTTGCAGAGCCAATCGGGTACGCGGCTTTTCTGGGCGGGCTCGCCCTATTGGCGCGGTACGTCCCAACTTCGATTGCCCAACCACTATGCGGACAGATGCCAACCGTTTCGATCGGACTTGCCTTCGCGCTCAGTGTTGTTATGCGGCCAAATCTGGCCGTTCCTGCTACGTTCCTCTTGGCAATGGTGGCACTTTGGTTGTTGGTTGGAAAGAGATGGAGGGAACTGGCTGGAGTGGTATTGGGGTTTGCCCCGGTTCTTCTACTTGCATTCCATAACTGGTATTTCGGGCACCAATTTGTTCCATTAACTTCAAGTGCCTTTGTACCCGACAACCTTCTCACACCGCCATCAGTCTACATAGCATCATTACAAGAGATACTTAAACTGAATCTTAGCGGCGATAATTTGGCGCGCGTTATACGCCAACTTGGCGATTGGAATCATTTGTCGGACTTTTACAGGTTATTGACCGTTATTGTCGTCATCTGGGTGGCAATCCGCAAAAACACTGCGCCTGCTCTGCGGGCTTTAGCTATAGCAGCACTATCCATGCAGAGCCTGCTTCTGTTCTATTTTCCGTGGGGTCGCTACTCTTATCTTGCGTGGTTGATGGTGTTCGTTGTTTTTGTCATCACAACTAGAGAAATTTTCTTGCCATGGATACGGCAGAACTACCCTGAAAGTTGGAAGATGTTTACTTTCTTACCTGGTTTTCGCCAAATTGGATTCGTACTTGCGTCTTCACTCCGATCCGCCCGACGCGACCCGCCATTAAATGGCCGGATGGGCCACCAAGATTGAGGGCAACACCATCTCACTTTCGGTGCCATATGCATCGGGGGTGAAGTTCCACGCCTATACACTGCGCGAGCCGGTTGGTGTGGTAGGCCAGATCATCCCGTGGAACTTCCCCTTGTTGATGGCGGCATGGAAACTCGGGCCTGCGCTCGCCACCGGCTGCACCGTGGTGTTGAAGCCGGCTGAGGAAACACCGCTATCCACACTACGGCTCGGCGAGCTAATCCAGGAGGCGGGATTTCCGGACGGTGTGGTGAACATCGTTACCGGATTTGGCGAGACGGCCGGTGCGGCACTGGCAGCGCACCCCGGGATCGACAAAGTGGCGTTCACCGGCTCAACCGAGGTCGGCAAACTCATTCTCAAGGCCGCCGCCAATGACCTGAAGAAGGTATCGCTTGAGCTAGGGGGCAAGTCTCCGAACGTCGTCTTGCGCGATGCTGATCTCGACCTCGCCATAGCGGGTACGGCGAGTGCCATCTTCTTCAATCACGGTCAGTGCTGTTGCGCCGGGTGGAACTCTTTGGCCCAAGATTCGCAATCCTCGGACAGCGCGTTTCCGTCAGTAAAAGATTGTGCCTTGATGACGCTGGTTGAACGCTGGATTTGGCTCAAAGCTCGCGTCCGTCTGTTTCTGGTACGAATTCGGTTCTGAATGGGGTGTATATGCTTACCTACCGATTCAGGGAGCCGGTTATGATGGCTCTCCCGTCGGGACCCGCGCACTGCGCTGGCCTTCGAGAGACTAAAGGGAATGACAGCTCGGTCAGCCCTAGCGGGGTATCGCTATAGGCACAGTTTGGAAATTCGTTGTCTCCAGTAAGGTGGTGTGGCGGCCGCGGTGACGATCTACATCGATCCGGGTTAAATTGGGAACTCGCGTGTACTTGCTGCAAAAGTTAGCCAGGCGAAGATATATGAAGGCGCACAGCTGGCCGACCGTAGCTTCTCCCACTCATCAACGCAGGCCCAAACGACCCCTGATGCTCGCCTACTGGGGTCGCTACGGCGCTCTACCGCAATTGGCCCTTGAGCTGGGTGATGCTTGTGTGCGCCTTGGGTATGGCTTGCGTACGACTATTTCGATCTCAACTAGCAACGAGTTGTTTCACGGGTACGAGCACCTTGGAGAGGTAATTTTCCCAGTAAAGACTTACAGTTCGCCATTCGCAACTCTGAGCGTGGCAGCTGTACTCAGGCTGCGCCGAAATCTCTTGGAGAGATTAGAGGCGGATGGCACCCGCGCTTTCGTGACCCTTATGCCCCATGTTTGGTCGCCGCTTGTTATCCCAATGCTACGGCAGGCTGGTATTCGCCACACCGTCATTATTCACGATGCGGATCCGCATGTTGGTGATCGCACGGCCTGGGTCAACCGCTGGCTTTTGCGAGAAGTCAAGATGGCCGATCAAGTAGTGGCTCTCACCGCGTCTGTTGCGGAGCGCCTGATCCGGTCAAACGTCGTCCCAGAGAAAAAGATTTCTGTGCTATTTCATCCTGACCTGACCTATTCCCGGAATTTGAGCAACGCTAATAGCAATCCTGGACCTCTTCGAGTGCTTTTTTTTGGAAGAATATTACCATACAAAGGTCTAAGCCAGTTTATAGGTGCCATGGAAATTCTTAAGAGAGCTGGCGTTTCAATTAACGTCGGCGTTTTCGGAGCAGGTGAAATTGGCCAGGAACGTTCGCGGCTCGATGCCCTGGCAGCCGAAGTTGTCAATAAATGGATCCCATCTGCAGACATCGCTGGAATATTGGGCCGGCATGATATTGTCGTCATCTCTCATACAAAGGCCAGCCAATCGGGCGTCATTGCAGCGGCCCACGGTGCTGGCCTCCCGGTGGTTGCGACGCCGGTCGGTGGACTGACCGCACAGATAATCCCAGAGGTCACGGGGCTTATTGCAGCAGATATCTCAGCCGAAGCCATTGCTGCGGCCGTCAGGCGTTTCGCCGAAGATCGAAATTTCCTTCGGCGCATCCGGCAAGGAATTATGGAGACAAAAAAAGAGCGCTCAATGGACCGGTTTTTTTACGAGCTAAGCGAGATAGCTCAGAAGGGACACTGACGTTACGCTGTTCTTGGAGACGTGTAGAACCACCTCACGGCCACCTGGTCTCCTCGCCCCAAGCGCCAATGCGGGAACGACGGGCTCGAGCACGATGTTCACTGACCGACCGGAGTCCAATCTCCTTGAACTGCTCGGGATAAGAAAGCAGTGCCGACGATTTCTGGGCAGGGAGAGATTGCCGTAAGCCTGCACCACCCTCCCGCAGGACCTTGGCAAGATCGCCGATGTCGCTCCGCCCCAGAAGGGGCGACCTGGTCGCCTTATCCGGCAATGAGGCCTGCCGGACGAGATCGATCGATGCGAACCGCTTTCTCTCTCACCTCCGCGCGTGGTTGCGGAGGCGCACTGGCAAGCCCTTCACTGGAGCGTGGGTCTGGCACGCTGAAGACGGGAGAAGGAGCCCGCACCTTCATGTGTTCATGCATCTCCCCAAACGTCGCGCGACGAGCTGCAGCACGCGTGGCAGCAATCTATCCGGCGAACGTGATCGACGTTCGCAAGGGAAGCGATCAACGCCGGCGTCACCCTAGGCGGGTGCTAGGGCAGCGCGCTCGACTACATGACGCGCTTCAAGTCTCAGGGATGCCGGCAGGAGAGATCCAGCATCGGCGAGAGGGCGATAGCAATCGTTGGCGAGCTATGAGCGCTCAACGCTAGGCAGTGTCCACTTCCGACCGATACCGTCGAAGAACTCGCCAATGAATGCGCTGTACCCTCCTGCGGCTGGCGCGCTACGGAAAAACAACAGGCCGAGGGCGGCCCAGACCAGGACGATCGGCAGTGACCTCCGCAGATTCTCCGGGGTCAGGAATATCGGCAGAAGGAAGTCGACAAGCGGGTTGCTAAATTCGGAGGGCGCGAACATGCCCGCTTCTGCGCAGATCAAGGACAGGACGAGGCTCGCAGCCAGCAGGACCAGTGTCACTATCCGGGCCCAGGAGGCGCGCGGCCAGGCGAAGGCAAGCGCGAGGCAGCAGAGAGGCAGCATCGGTACGAGATGGCGTGGCCCGGTCGACCCGCCACCATCCCAGTAGTAATAGCTCGCATTGATCCAGAGGAATGAGCAGAGCACGAAGAGAATCGCACCCGCCGCGACGCGCGTGCTCGGCTCGCGCCACATCACATAGAGACCGACCGGGACCAGCACCAGAACTGGAGAGAGCGGCAGCAGGCCGCGATAGAGGCCGAACAAAAGTTCCGCGAGTACAGTGGGTTTGGGCCAGGTGATGCCGAAGAACCCTTGCTGCATGCCCTCGAAGCCAACGACCGCCGAATATCCGAGCTTGAACGGCGAACCGAAGGCCAGCTGGTTGTAGACGAGCAGCGGCAGAAGCCCGAGGACGCCGCCAAGCACCAGCCCGGATGCCATCCTGAACAAGGCGGCGGCACCCAGACGCGCGGCAAGGGCCAGCGTGAGCACCCCGCCGAGAAGGCAAGCAGGTGCGGCGGTCAGGTCGACGACAATCGTATAGCCCAACAGCATTCCCAGCCCCAGACCGAACAGCATGGATGGAGGCCGGGACTGACCGGCCCTGTCGCCTGCGAACGCGAAGGCGATGGCCGCTGCGACGAACATTAGCAGGCTGCCGGAGACAGAATGAGCGAAGAAGGTCGTCGACCAGCCGAAGAAGGGTGTGGCAAAGGCGAGTGCGCCAGCGGCGAAGAGCGCTCCGGTGCGCGTCGCCCCCAGGCGAATGGCAGTGAGAAACAGCACGGCGGTGGCAAGGGCCGAGATGAGCCCGTTGATGGCGATGCTTGCCACTTTGGCAAAGCGCGCGAAGACCCGTGGCTTGTTAGAGTCGACGGTACTGCCCGTCGCATTGATGACAAGGGCGGTCGCGGCCACCACGGGAATTGCCAGAAACGAGAGGCCGGGAACCTTATCCGCATAGTAATGGTCTTCGAACAGGGCCTTGTCGACAGTGTGATGGGCAAAGCGGTCGATGTCGAGCCGGCCGGACTCAACGATAGAGAGGGTTAGGCCCAGACGGGTGACGACTTGCACATTTTCTGTCAGTGCTTTGGAGCACCATGGCATCCAGGTCCAGCACGGCGCCGCTCGTTGTGGGGCCAGCCACGCGAAAGCGCCAAACGCCAGCAAGAAAATGCCAATAGCCGTCGTTCGGTTGCTCGTTCCGGTTCCGCCCTGCATACTAATCACCTCACCAAGTTACCAATGCCAACCGTCGGGTGACCGGTGCTGTGAATTCTGCCTTGGGCTGCGCCTCACCCTGCCGCCCGACCGAGTGTCATCAGAGAAACTCGGTGATAGGGAGTGGCGTGAGTGGATCGTCGAGACGCCGCTTGCGCAGCCCTGTCCGGCCGGATTTGGGAAGGAAATGACGTAACGGGGCGCGCGCAGCCCTATATGTCGGTGCAGTCTAGAGCCGATCCGGTACGGTATCGGGAGCGAGCGCGAACTCTTTTCCCGCATATATCCTCCGTGTACGCCGAACTATCATCACGGTGATTCGGGTTGCTAAGGCATTAACGAGTGCGGAGGCAGCGATGTCCGGCCTGCCGCGACTTCGCTAGGGCCACCTACCCGAGCGTCATCGCTCAGCCAGCTAAATCCGCACAACGATCTTGATTGGGTTCAGACCCTAGCTTGCCTTGGTCGCGAAATGGCCACAACGCTTTAAAAAAAGCGACATCCGCCCCGCACCGTGATCAGTCACGATCTGCGTCGAACTGGATCCCTACGGGTGAGGACTTCTTCCTATGGTTCCGGCCTCTACGGACCTGAGAAGGCCGCTATCCGAAAAGACCTGGATGCTACCGGACGTCGAGATGGTAAAGCAGTAGCGGTTGTGGGCACCGCGCCTGCCGCCCGTGGTGATCGAGTGAACGGCTCGCCGAGAGTCAGCTTTGGGTCAAAGCCGGACCAACAAGTGTCTGCCAAAGACGTCAGCTTTACTCCTACAAGCGGACCAAGACTGAGGCGCACGTACGCTTTGGCACGGAAGAGGGGATCGCGCTCGCATCTCCTCAACGCCCCATATCGCGCCGCTCGAAAAGAAATATCTTTACACGTGGCAAGAGCAGCGAATATGTCATTAAGTGTGTCCGGTCGGCTATTGAAATAGCCTCGCTGGCATGGCCAGCTTGGCGCTGGATAAAAACCAACCAAAACCTGTCAATATTCAAATCAGCTGGAGATACATCAGCTGCCTCCTTGTAGCTACGCGAGTGGGCCAAGGGTTTACGGAAATAGTATTGGAAAGGTACAGCTGCATAAGAGGGGATGAAAAATATTCGGTCCGAAGGCAGATAACGAATCGAAAACTCTCGAGCTGCCTGCCTGTTGTCATCACGGGCTCTTATGAACATGTCATATTGCAAATCGGGAACGGCTGTCAAAACGAAAATGCCAAGGATGACTGCCGTGATGGGGATGCTATAATTCAAGGACCTGAGGCCCCGCGCCGCCAGAAGTAGAAAGGCTGGAAGGGCGCAGATTAGGTACTTCGCGACTAAAATTGGCTGGCCGGTAACCGAGATTAGGTAAGCCAAGGAGATCGGAGCAATAAGCCATCCCCCGAGGATGGCGTTCTGCCAATCCGCTCTTAGCCAGGACTTCGCCTTTGTGGGCGCAGTTGCACTCTCCGCCTGCCAAAAGCGTGGAAAGAATGCCGGCAGATTGATTAGTGAAAGGCCGGCAAAGAGGCTTAGTAGCCCTAAGGGCAGTACTCCGGCGATTTCTTTAGACTGCTTAAGCAAAAAGCCCGCTGTGGGCTCAGGTATCCAGAAGCCCTCCATCACTTCACGCGCACGACCCCACAGGATGAGTGCCCATGGCAGGAAGAGGAAGACGGGAAGGGCCTGTGCGGCGATCCAACTCTTCCAATCCACAGCGAGCCAGCGACTGCGCAACAGGAGAGCTGTCAGTACAACGATGTTGACGCCAGCGAATACGAAGCTGCCATAGACGTGACTATAAAGAAGCGCCGTGCCGGCCGCTGCACATCCAGTGAGAGTTACCCAGTTAGGACGGCGCGCGGCGTAGACCACTGTGAGCACAAAGAGCGTGGCCGTGAACGCGAGAAGCGCATACATCCGCGCTTCCGTAGAATACCAGATATGGAAGCCCGATACCGTCAGAAGCAACGCCGCGATCAACCCTGTGGTACGATCCCACAGCGCGGAGCCGAGCAGGTAGAGCACGTAAACATTGGCGACGCCGAGCAGGGCAGACGGAGCCCTCAGCGCCGTCTCCCCGTCGCCGAAAAGTGCGATTGTCACATGAAGGATGATATTGTGGAGGGGCGGATGATTGTCGTCAGCCGTCGCGGCAATCATCCCTAGGAAGGGCTGGCTGGCTTGCTGCCAGGACACAGCCTCGTCAAGCCACAAGCTCGTGCGGTCCAAATCATAGAGGCGCAGCCCAGCGGCCAATAGGACGACAAGTACGAGACCAACAGACTGAGCAGTGCCGGTCCACGGCGCAGCAGGCAGTGAGGTCGATCTACCTGTTTCCGCATTGTTTGGCCGAGCCATTTGGACACCCCCAAAGCGCCCTCGGAGGGCCAGAACGGCAGAGCTCTTGACGCATAGCGACGCTGGCGATTGCCAACTTGGCCTAACCTCTTGTCACCCGGACCCTCGGCCTTGCTGAAGACAACTTTCAGGCCAATTCTCGCAAGCGTCTCTCCACGTGTGACGTTAGCGATTTGGGCCTGAAGCGGCAAGGGGGGAAGCTCGTTTGGTCTATTGGACTCTTCGCAGACGCGACCGCCACCGCCGAACGTATCCTCTGCACTACCTTACCGTTCGCCGCACTAGGATAAAATCAGGTGCCGTGCGCGCCGCCGGTTTTCTGAACTCATACAGAGCCCTGTCGGTGAACCCAAAAGGCGGGGCTGGTATGGGTCTTGCCGATACTCTGAAGAGTTAACGCGACCCGGGGTTGAAAGTCCTACTGGGGTAGGGGAGACAGCAGGAAGCGGCCGATCTGCTTTTTCCGGCAGCCAGCACTGGATTCTCTCTTGTTCCGTGTTCTAGAGGTAGGAAAACGGAGGGAAGGGCGAATGAGTCCAGTCAGTCGTTCGTTGGAGCAAGCCAGAAGTTTGCGGGTTTATTTCGGCCACCACAAGTGCATGACATCGTGGGTCAATCACTTGTTGAGCCGCGTTTGCGCCGAATTGAACTGGAATTTTGTGGCGGTCGAAGAACCACACTTATTGGACATGAGTTTATCTGAATACGTCCGCAGAAATAAAGTGGATATGTTGGCATATATAGATCCTGATCTGGAAATTGTTCGGACTTTGGGAGAGTTTGTCGGATTCCACATCATCAGGGACCCGCGGGATATCGCGGTCTCAGCATACTTTTCTCACCTCTATTCACATCCTACCGACGAGTTGCCTAAGTTGGTCGCTTATAGAGCTCAATTACAAAAGCTATCGAAGGATGATGGCCTGCTTTTGGAAATGGAATTGCGCAGGGAAGAATTCGAACAATTATGTGAATGGGATTATGCACAGGAGAACGTCCTAGAATTGAAGATGGAAGACGTCATTGCAAATCCCTATGATCAAATAGTGAGGGCTCTCCTCTTTATCGAGGCGGCTGCTGACAAGACACGTCTCAGGACAAGGTTGCTGGCCGCGGTCGCGAGTGGGATTCGAGATTTAGGACATCTGTACCGGATTCCGTCCATGATAGTGCCGAAGTATGTGTTGTCGAAAATTCCAGTCGAATTTTTACTAGGGTATATTTACGAATACCGCTTTTCAGAAATGGCAAAGGGGCGTGCGCAAGGAGTAGAAGACGCTTGTAGTCACTATCGAAAGGGTGTGGCAGGCGATTGGGTGAACCACTTCAAGCCTCAACACAAAGAATACTTTAAGTATAATTATAACAATATACTGCTCAAACTCGGTTATGAATCGACGCTAGATTGGTGACATAGCCACACATTCAGATAATAAAATCGACCGGCCCGATTTTGAGGCCTATCCGGATGTCGGCGGACCGGATCGACGAAGTCTTCGGTGTCACAGAGACTTTTGACTTCTGGGTTGCGCAACCGGTATTAGTGCCCACGGGAAGAACTGGCACTGGATTACCGTTGATGCTGGCCGCAATTCGACTCTCACAATCGTCAATTTTCCTATCTTCCGTCGCGACAAGCTACTGAGGAGTTCCTTCGCGTTTACGAGGTAGCCTGACGGGGTTTGGCATTGACTGGTAGTACTTGAACTTTTTTGGCGCCTATGAAAACAGAAGATTTGCGGTCATCGCAAAGGGCAGGCCACGAATCCGACGGACGAAGAGAAAGGCCGGCGTGAGATCGACCGATTGCAACGCTTAGAGGGTCGAATTTCCTCACAAGGGGTTTCGCGTACTGCAAGATTGCAGCTCATGGAGATGCCGGGGATGCGACAGCGCGTCAGGTATTTATTGCAGCGTGGTCTTGCTCAGCTGAAGGCGGTTCAAGCAATGGTATTGCGCGATCGGAAGTCGCGCCTTCGTTACCCGAACAAAAAGGCTGGCTCACGGGTCGCGGCCTCCGTAACGAATGGATCCCAAGGTTTCGGAGATCGTGACTTCAATACAATCCACCGGCCCGCGCCACGGCAGACTCTGGCGGAGCGGCTCGGGTACGGACCGGCCGCGCGGCTCCTCATCGTGCACGCAGACGACATCGCGGTTACCCATTCCGTGAACGCTGCGTTCATCAGAGGCCTCGAGAGTGGGCTCATCAACTCGGGGAGTGTCATGGTCACCTGCCCGTGGTTCCCCGAGGTCGTGGCCTATGCGCGCGCACACCCGGAGGCGGACCTTGGCGTCCACCTCACCCTCACGAGCGAACGGACGAATTACCGGTGGGGGCCGACGGCACCGCGAATGGAGGTTCCATCGCTGGTCGACCGCCTGGGCTACCTTCATCAAACATGGACGCCAGAGACCCGCGTCAACCCGCATGAGGTCGAAGTCGAGCTGCGCGCGCAGATCGAAAAAGCGTATGCGGCGGGCCTCCGCCCGACGCATCTTGACTCCCACCAGTGCCGATTGCAGATGGGCGGACGAAATCTGTTCTTGGTATTCCTGCGCCTTGGACGTGAGTATTGCTTGCCGGTGTTCGTCGCGCGCAACTGGTTCGTCCAGTCACCCTACCTAGAACTCTCGCTGACCTCGAACGATGTGGTGATCGACCATACAGTCACCATCAACCTCAAGGTGGCGCCGGAGGAGTGGCCTGAGTTTTACCGGCACGCCGTCGAGAGCCTGCCTTCGGGGGTCACGGAGTTTGTGATCCACCCCGGGTTAGACGACCCGGAACTCCAGGCTTTCTCCGAGGACCGACCGACCTGGGGCGCGGCGTGGCGTCAGCGCGACTTCGACTTCTTCACGAGCGCCGAATTCCGAGCCCTGCTCGCAAAGCATGACGTCAGGCTCATCACCTGGCGTGAGATCGCGACGCAACTGCGGCAGCGCGAGACCCGCATGACCAATTTGGAATCATAGCTTGGCCGGGGAACCATGATGCATCAGGCTTTAATTGTTCCATTGTGACTCGCAACAGCCGCATCCAAATGCTGGAAACCTCCAAAAGCCCCTGGCTGAATCGACGGGCTGATTCACTTCGTCAGGTATCGGACCGGGAACAAACCGGAATCAAGTCGACCAAATAAACACGCCGAGTTCGCCGCACGGGAGTTTTTAGAGGTGTCCATGTGTTGATGTTCAAGGTGCTTATCCTGCAGACGATGCAGTCGCTATCGGACGAGCGCTGCGAGTATCTGATCAAGCCGACATTCCCCAGATGACCAGGGATCAGCGTGAAGGCTAGCATTCTGCTGGGGGTACACGGAAGCCATAAGGCGGCGTCTGCACGGCTTCGGGCGTTGGTCGCGGCCCGGACCTTCCCGAGAAGCCGATTTGGTGCTTTTCCTCGTCCTTAGCGGGTATCAAGCAGGTCCATCAGGGACAACAAGTCTGGAATCAGTTCTCAGACTGCTTTTTCCCCTCAGCTCGCTGATTCTCAAGGCCCGGTTACCGACCAATATAGTTATTACGCTTCAGGACAGCTGCAGCACCTCACCCCAATCGACCGTACCATCGTCTTCTTGAGTTTTTTGCCGCATTCATGCTTTACGCTAAAAGGCGCCGCACCTGATTTACGATAACCCGTAACGGCGCAGTTACTCTCCAACTCGTGGATTTCAGGATTTCGTCTCGATTTTTTAAGGCATCGTCCCTTTGGAGTGCAAGACTTTGACACTGCTCTATTAATCGCGCAATCTCATCGCCCCCAGCATCGACCTGATTAAAGTATGGTTCGATTTCCCCATCGTCATACGCCTTTGCCTGCAAAAGAAGTGCGGTTAGATTAGCCAAGAAGCCGAGTTGCCCCGAAAATTTAGCTGTATTGTTAGATTTGAAAAGTACGGGTAATAACCAGGCCATACCTTGCTGTTCACCGAGATCGATCAATTTCTTACAACGTGCATCCGCGGGCATAGGGCTTTCTAGCGTGAGCGCCTCGGACACCGTTTGCCATGCTGTACGAGCTCGGAACCAATTTCGGCTCAACCTATCTTCGTGAACCAAGTGAAACACGTGCACGCTAGGGCTATAGCGAACCCGGAATCCATATTTTCTTATTTCTTTCTGTACGGCGATTTCCTCCATACTGAGGAGAGGATGGGCACCCATTCGACCCAGAGTAGGGCTAAAACCTCCAATGTTACGAAGTGCTGATATATCAAAGGCGATGTTACCACCGAAAACAAACTCAGAATCACAGAGCCAGCGTTCGGTCGCGCCAAGATCCAGTTGGCCTAGGTACCCCATTTCCTCTGAAGACAGCCATTCAGGAGGCCCCTGGCCTGGCCATTTCAATGAGATAGGACCACCCACGACCGCTGGAGAATTCGCCTCAAATACTTCAAGTATTGATCTGACCCAACCCTCACATGGTATCGCATCATCATCGATAAACGCCAGATAACGTGTTTCGCAGAGACGAATAGCTTCGTTGCGAGCGCGTGAAAGAGACGGGGGGTCAATGTGCACAAACTTCAATTTGTCAAACTCGCCAAGACGCTTGGCAAGAAGGTTGGTATGGTTAGAGTGGTCACTATTGTCGATCACAAGCAATCTGAGCAGATCTGAATAACCACTCTGCGCACGAAGCTCGTGTACGCGCGCCAGGGCCATATCCGCACGATTGTACGTGCAAATTGCCACTGTAAGTTTTTTATCATTGTGGTCTGTCATTTTCAACCGATGCGCCCTGGTGATTTCGGCCATATGCAACGTCCACTCTACGGGAGAACACGCTCAACGATCGCGCCAAGCTCTTGGAGATAGTGGTCAAAAGAGAATAGTTTCGCCACGATTTGTTGCGAGGTCGTAAAACGTTTGGTTCCTACATCGAATTGTTCTTTTCCAGGAGTTGCAAAGAGTTGCCGAGTTCAGTTTCGCCATAATCGCCGCAGCAAAATCAGCGGCGCTTTCAGCAACCTGCACGTTTGAAATACGAGATAAGTCTATATCAATTCCACGGAAGGCCCTTGGCGTGGCTATTATCGTCCGATTCGTCGCCATAGCCTCGACAGTTTTTATAGATAGCCCGTGACCCTCAATGGTTGGTATCAGGATAGCTGTTGTTTCGGAATAATAACTGGCAAGGTTGTCAACCTGGCCAAGGAAAATATCTCTATACTTACTATACAATTCTGGCGTTTTATTGCTGAACTGTAAATCTATATTCCCTACTATCTTCACATTAATACTTTGGATGAGAGGTAGTACATCAGTTAAGAACCACTTAACACTCAAGAAATTTGGATAATTAGCACTCGCGACTATTAGGAAGAACTGCTCCGCGCGCGTCGTCTCAACCAGAACGGGTATGCACGGATATAGCACGGGTATGCATGGATATAACAAAGCATGGGGCTTTCCGGGAAGTCGATCGGAAAACAAACTCATCTCATCTGCGTTGATATGGATAAGGTAGTCCGCCATCGCGCAGTGAGAGAGTTCGCTTTTCAGAAGCTTTTCAAAGGAGTCTCGGCGGTTGCGGAATAGAGCTTTGGCGCCACGGAGTTCGTATTGTCGTGCTTGAACATCGTGCGTTTCTAAGAGGATTGGCGTTTCTTTTGTCGCTGTGAACCGAACCGCGATTGGCATGTTAAAATAGTGGTTGCAATGTACAAGTGCGATATCCCTGACGAAAAGCTCAGGTTGGATCGGACTGATTTCGGCTAACCCGGCCCTTTGTTGCGCGTAATCTGCAAACAGATTTTTCAGAATCGCGCTAATGGATGACGGCCGCATAAAGGCTGACCTGCTAGGACCGGTGTGAAATCGCGCGTCGGCGATTAAATCGGGTGTTCGGCTATAATAATGGTTCCAAAAAACACGATTCGAGGAATGATGACTTAGCGTGGTCCCGACAGCCAAGGAAATTACTTTTGCGCCGAGGGCTTTATATGCCTTGCTTTGGCAACAAAAGACGGCATGACTGCCACAAGAATGCCAGGCTGGATGGATGATAAGAACTGTCTTGTTTTTGATTTTGTCAGAGATATAGCGATTAGCCGCTTGCTCCATCACAAACCCGAGTCGATAGGCGCCGGACATCGCATCCGCGTTGGATAGCTTTTCTTGGATCACCTTCCGGAATTGCTCGCCGGTCCAATCAGGGACCATGACCCGTGGCAGCTCATACGCAAAGCTTCGCGTCGTCACGGCGCGATCGACGGTGGTGCAGGCGGAAGCAAAGCCCTCCTCGCGCAGAATATCGACTGTCATCTGATCGTAGTCGCCGTATGGGTACGCGAAATGCCGAACGGGGCGTCCGATGACGTCCTGAAGTTCGCTCCGGCCGTTCAAAATCTCCAGCCGCCGAAATTCGCGCGGGTGGGCGGGCAGCCGCGGATGATTGACAGTATGCGCGCCGATTGCGATCAAGCGGCTGTCCGCCATTTTCACCAGGTCGTCGGCATCGAGCGTGCGATAGTCCCAACGCGCTTCGTTCGGGGTGCCGGACCAGAGGCGGATCTGGCGCATGGCGTCGGCCTGTGCCACCGGAGGCAAGGCCTTAAGGTGCTCCCAGACCGAGTAGAACAGGGAGCGGGACACGGCGTGCGGGAGCGGGTGCATCGCACGCCAGTCGTGGCCATTGCCGAGCCTGTCGTCTTCCTCGAGACTCCAGATCATGCGTTTTCCGTCGATGTCGAGCTCGAGCCTTTCCGGCAGGTTCTCTGGAGATCGGAGCAGAGCCCGCTCCAATTGATCCCACCAGAATTCTTGTTGCCGTCCGACGGCGCCGCTGCAGACGAAGATCGTCGCTGGCACGTCGTGCTCTTCGAGAATGGGCCTAGCGTTCGTCAGATTGTCGAGATAACCGTCGTCGAAAGTCACCGCGACCGCATTTTCCGGAATACTGTTCGCCGCGTGAGCGCGAACCAATTCGCTCAGGGTGCAGGGGTACGCGATCCTGCGAAGCACTTCCATGTGCTCAGAGAAGTGTTCAGGCGATACGCAGAGCGCCCACGGATCCGCGCCGGACGAGGCGACTCGATGGTATAGGAGAATGAGACCTTTCATTTCTTTGTAGGGGGCAGAAGTCCTGATACGATTTCGCTATAGTGTATTAAGCAACATCCTTCAGGCAACAATGCGACGCATGTAAGATGATCGCCCAATTCAACCTCATAACATGCGCGTTAGCTTAGTCAGGCGGTGTGCTGATTGAAGTATGGATGACCTTGACCCACTCGGCCAGCGATCATCTCTTGGTTGCCGTGGCGCAATAATCAATCAGGTGCCATAACGCGCTTCGCACGATGGAGGCCATCGAGGCCATCATGCAGCAGCCCGTTTACCCCCCGATTGCTTGGATCAAGATCATGGACGGGCAAATTAGCATGGACGAGATCAGAACCATCGCGACATCGACGGCTCCTCCACGGCAGTTTTTCTCGGAGCTCGCACCAAGTTTGTCGCGGGAAAAATTCACGTCCAATCATATGTACTTTTCCTCCTACGCTTCAGGAGTTACATGCGGGGGATATTCGATCAGCCGACGTTCCCAAGAAAGCGCGTGGCCAACAATCATGTCAAGGTCATCGTGACGCGGACTCCAGCCGAGAACCTGGCCAATACGATCTGCCCTTGCCACGAGCGCGGCGGGATCGCCCGGCCGCCGCGGACCGATATGGACGGCGAAATCCTTGTTTGCTGCAGTCTTCACCGACGCGATCACGTCGAGCACCGAGAACCCACGGCCGTAGCCGCAGTTCAAAACTTCGCTCTTTCCGCCTTCGCGCAGATATGCGAGGGCGGCGAGATGAGCGTTGGTGAGATCCGTCACATGGATATAGTCACGCAGGCATGTGCCGTCGGGGGTGGGATAATCGGCCCCGAACACCTCCAAATAGGGCCGCTGCCCGAGTGCCGCCTGCGCCGCGACCTTGATCAAATGCATCGCGTGCGCCGTCGACTGACCGCTCCGGCCGCGGGGGTCAGCGCCGGCGACGTTGAAGTAGCGCAAGGCTACATAGCGCAAGTCATGCGCCCGACTCACGTCACGCAGCATGATCTCCGTCATCAGCTTCGAGCTGCCGTAGGGTGAGATGGGCTCAAGCCGCGCATCCTCGCTGACAGGGTTGCTCTCTGGCGCGCCGTAGACCGCAGCCGTCGACGAGAAGATGAAATGGTTTACCTTGGTCTCGACCGCGCAGGCGATCAGCGCGCGGGATTTGCAGGTGTTATTGAGATAATAGCCGAGCGGATCGCTAATCGACTGTGGCACCACGATCGAGCCCGCGAAGTGGATTATGGCGTCAATCGGATTGCGGAGCAGTAAGCGTCTAACGAGATTATGGTCGCCGACATCCCCTTCGACGAATTTTGTATCGTTGGGCACGGCCCAGCGGAAGCCGCTCGACAGATTGTCGAGAACGAGGACGTCCTCGCCGGCATCGAGCAGCTCGAGAACCATGTGGCTGCCGATATAGCCGGCCCCACCCGTGACCAGAACGCCCATGGAAGAACCCTGCCAAGCCAGCGCTGGAATCCACCCCAGCTTACCCTCGACTGACGTCTTCAGTGACTTAGGTGAATTGCTCGCTCAGTACTGAGGTGAATTGCTGGATTTTGCACAGTCCAATTCAGTCAATGGTTTCTTCGCGAGTGTCGATCTTGTGCTGTTCCCCTTCGCCGTTCATGTCTCTGGTGAATAGCGCAGAGCGGCCTTAGTGATCCATCCCTACGTTATCGAGCGCCTAGTTAGCCAGGATAAAGTTCACGCCTGATTGGAGAATATTTGTTTCGGTAAGCCAACGCAGGTTGTTTCGGCTCAGCAGGAAGAGCGCGCCGTCATGGCCAGAAGTCGCGCTTACGTGTAGTGTTGCGCGCGGTGCAGCGAGCAACATCACGCTTACGAGCCGAAGGTTTTCGCGCAGAGGATGGCTGATGGCCTGAGCGGCAACGAGATGGAAACGCATCATCTGATCATAGACCATGCCTAATTGGCCAACGCGAGCGCCGCACCGGCCACCGCCCATACTTTCAGCGCGATAGAGGGCATTCCGCCTGCAATGCGTGCGCGCCGTGCTCGTAGAGAGAGGTGAACCACAGCAACAGGCATGCC
Organism: uncultured Alphaproteobacteria bacterium; assembly: GCA_963804515.1. Taxonomy (GTDB): domain Bacteria; phylum Pseudomonadota; class Alphaproteobacteria; order Rhizobiales; family Methyloligellaceae; genus Methyloceanibacter. The sequence continues at coordinate 830,005 of CAWDQR010000003.1, forward strand.
ACCACCAATGGTACGATGTCCTCAGAGGCGCTTTGGGGTGTTCAATGACCGGCCGAACAATGCGGCAAGATCGAACTCTCGAATCTCGTCTACAACGAGAGAACTGCGGCGGAACTCACCGGCCAAGCCCTCAGAGAGGGTAAATCCGCTCACGCTAGGCTGACAAGCGAGAATAATTCGTCGCATTAAAACTAAACGAGGTTATTGAGACGGCGAGGCCGAACCCTGGAATACATCCTTAGAAGACGCGGTGCGGGACTGCTGTAGAGTTCTAAGTTCTGTGTCAATCGCTGCTCGCCTCGGATCAAACCCAACTCGATTATTTCGCCAGGTTTGTGGCAAAGAAGAATATAACCCATAGCGGTTAGAGCCATAGAACACTCTTCGACCTTGTTGACCGAATAGATGACGTCACCCTCTTTTAGAGGACATCTCCTCAAACGCGCGATCCAGCGTGGCTTTGAAATCCGCGATGCGAAACCTTCGGGATTCAGCCTCAGGTACGACTTTTCTGGCAGCGATAGGGGCATGAAAGTTGCTGGAACAAAAACAGGCGGGTCCTCCTGTATTGGATGATAATCTGGATTAGTCCTCAACCGCATCCAGCCTTTCCACTTATGGGCCAAGCGACCGCCGACACCGCGACCTAAAGCGCCCAGCGCCTGTATGACGAGCAAAGCGGCGCCAGTGAGGTGTAATACGCGCGAGCCGAGCGCCCTCTGTCGGATTCTTCTCCAAGCCCGCAAAGCAGCTGACAAACTTCCCGTACGTAACCATTGCTCTGCGACCAAAAAATAGGCGCTGCACAAGGCCCGCTGTCGAACCCAGCTCATACCGGGGCCGTCGCTCACTACTCGCTCGAATTTCTCCAGAATTCCATTTGCCGCGCTGAGATGACGAGGTGACCGAAACTGCTCAACGCTGACCTTGGTCGGCTCAAAATACCAGCGGATATAATGGTCCACTTCGGGAAATCGGAGGTAGCGGCAACCCGCCGTAATCGCCCGGATGTGCAGGTCGACGTCCTGCCAACTCAAGAGCAATTTATCAAACAGGCCTAACCGTAGCAGTGATGCTTTTCGCCACACCGGCCCGGTGATGGGCCAGGGACATTCATGGAAAAGGAACCGCAGAAGGTCGTCCCCAATGAGTTCCAGGCCGGCGTCCAATTGTCGCCTGAGGTGTGTGTTCTGAAAGACGACGCCTTTTTGAAACGTCACGAAGTCAAGGTCTTCGTTTCGACCCATGATGGCGACGCGCCGTGCCAGACTGTCCGGCGCAAGCAGGTCATCGGAGTCGAGGAAGACGATCAGATCGGCCCGGCTTTCGGAAATGCCGAGATTGCGGCACACATTCGCGCCGGATTTGTCACCCGTCCGCTGAATGTAGCGGAGGCGTGGATCGGCGGCCGCGCGCCTGGCGACCTCCTCTGCCGTGCCGTCATCCGATCCGTCATCCACAATGACGTGTTCCCAGGTCTCGAAGCTCTGCCGCTGAACCGAGTCCATGGTCTCGCAAAGCAGCGGGAGCCGGTTCTTAGTCGGTGTGATGACCGCGATGACGGGGTTCATGGGCTTGGGCAACAGGGCGGTTAGGACTCACGCGGCTCGGTAATGCCGAGCGATCTTGCAGATTGCGGTGATGAGGTCACTCGTCTCGCCTGAGCCGAGCTGCTCGTGCACGTCGATGCGCACCATGGCCCGGTTTGCCTCGCGGGTGTTCGGTATCAAGGGAAATGGATCGCGATCAAGGCGCATTGTAATGCCGAAATCACTTTACCCTATAGCCACCACCCCTTTGCTTCGTTGGCCCCAAGCAATTCATGAAGGTCAAGGCGAACGATGGCACCGGTTGGCTTCGCGACAATTTGGCAGATCGAAAACGCTGCGGCTTTTGCTTCGACAGCGATCAACGCAAGCCGCTCGCGCCGAACACGATAGCATCACGGTGCCAAGGGTGATCGGTTGGATAGACCGAATAGCCGGCGGTCACACCTTTCGATTCTCTCCGTATTGAGAGCAGAGGAAAACTCTTAACCGACATCCACCAGATGACCGTTTTGCTGAGCTGAGATTGCCCCAATGGACGGGGGTTGGCAAGACCGGACCTTCGCCATGCAGGCTGCTGTGCATCAAAGTCGGTGACGCGGCGCCTTCCGCACCAGGAATGTCGATTTCGTCTTCATCAAGACACACCACTCTTATGGTTTTCGCCCGGAAGATGTCTCCTTCCTTGATCACGTATTGCCGTCCGGAACAGGATCGGTCAGCTCGAGCCCGAGGAAGCGCATGAAAGACAGCCGGTCCTTGATCAGATACTCGCAACGCTCGTCCCGATAGCGAATGCATCATCTGCAGGATCAGCACGGAGCCCGCCATCCTTGCATCGATCCGCGCCAGGAACAGCCTTCTCGAGGTCGGCGCGAAACAACTAAAAATCGACGAGCCTCTTCAGACGCTCGAGATCGTCGCCCTTCGACGAGAGCTCTTGCAGCCGCTCGTCGATATCAAAAAAGCCCGGTTGCCCAGCCATTCCAACACTCCGTCTTTAACCTGACGAGTGAATCAGCCTTTCGCCGATTCGACCAGGGTTCAATCCGCAACATGTTTAGGCGAGACGTCGATCCGAGACGACCGCCGCAAGGCGGCGATTTTCCCGCGTGACGTTCACGACAACCCCTTGCTCTCATCTAGCCAGAGTGAACTGCTTCAGGCGATTTGGGATCGTCTGAACCGCTTCGGCTCATGGTTCTCGCCTGTCCTGCGGTTGAGGAAGGGCGGCTTCGCATCGTCGTCGGAATTAGCTCCGCCATCGCTGCCGTGGCGACATCTCGCCGCCAAGGCCGGTCGCGACTGACGAGCCCCGACGAGGTCGCGGCGCTCTAGAACGGTCACTGCGCGTGCCGTGATCGACGGCCTCATAAGCGGCAGCAGTCCTGAGGGCCTGCCGCCGATGATTACGATGTCGCTCATCGCTGCCGGTCGATTCTCTACTGCCTCGTCACGCGATAGATGACATAGGTCTCGTCGGGAACGATGGCGCTTGGAAATCGCTTGATTGGCTCGAAATTGAGATCGCGCCTGACCGTCTGTTTGTCGAGCGCCAAGGGGAGGCTCAGGATCAATATCGCCTTGCTTTTGTTCTCGGCTTCCATGCCGTGCGCAACACGGGCAACGATGTTATCCAGATCAAGCATCGGCTTTCGCCGAGTGCTCCACTCGACATAAGTGCCGAGGCACTCGCAATTGACATAGTAGAGCGGGCGTCGCAAGTAGCCTGCGATCGGTGAGGTCGTTGCATCTCGTGCGCCGATGAGAAGGGCATGGTCGAGGCCGTTGCGCTGAAGCCAATTTGCGGCATTGTGGCTCTGGGAGTAAGGGCGGAGCTCGGAAGAAAGCGTAGTCACCCCACCCACCGCGTTGATCGCAATCAGCGCGATCCAGAGCCAAGCTACGCGTCGTGCTGGCGCGATATCGGCGCGCCACATCCAGACGGTGCCGATCAACGCCACGAATAAGGTGCCCTGTTGGTTCGGCGGCCCCCCAAAGTTCGCAAAGCTGCGCAAAGAGCAGCACTCCCAGATAGGTCGTGGCGAACTCAGCCGTTCGCAAACGATCCCTTACAATTGTCCAGCAGGCGAGGATGGGAAAGATCAAGACAGCCGCCGTCAGCACCGGCTGATAGCCGCCGCCCAGAAGCAACAGGGAGAGCTGATCGGCCGGGTCTCTTGCAAAGGGCGTCGCGGCGAGCTTCGCCGCTGGCCCACCGATTGCGGTGAGGGTATCGGGGACGAAAGGCGGGAAGAACGGGAAGAAAGCGCCGACCGCGAATTCCAGCGCCGGGTCTAACGGCCTCAGTGCAAAACTCGGTATGAGCGATACGAACAATGAGTCTGGCGCTGGGATCATCGTGGCGATCGCCAAGGACACAAGCAGCGCATAAAGCGCAGCACCTGCGAGCATGGCGCGCCACTCGCGCAAATTCCGTGCCGCGAAGAATGCGCCCAAGCCGAGCGACCAGATGGTACCGAAGAGCGAGGTATTGGCGAGCAGGCCGAGCAGCACCCATGGCCAGAACCGCTGCTCGGATCGGTGGGTTCGGAGCGCGATAAAGCCGAAGCCAAGCAGCACGCCGAGCGCGTAGGAACGGCTAACGACGAAATACTCCCAAAACAGGAAGTAGCTGAGCAGCAGCAGAAGTTTTTCGATCTTGCTGAAAGGTGAAGCGCGCCAGATCAGAACCCAGACGCCAAGCGCGATCAAAAGATGGGCCACCTGCATCGCCACGGGATCGGTGGTGACACGCGTGATGAGCCAGAGCAGAAGGTGCCAGAGGCCGGGATGGCCCTCGTATTTAAGCTTGGCGAAAAGATCGAGCGGGCTGGTGCTTGCTGCGGCAAGCATGAACGCCTGTAGCTCATCCCGCCACATCGCATGACGGAAGAGCCGCAGTATATCGATGATGATGAGGAGAGCGAAGATCAACTCAGGTGCGAGAGGCAAGAGCCGCGCGCGCGAGCCTGCCGTGGCGCTTCCGTCGGATAGGCCGAGTTGAACCATGCCCCTCATTCATTGGCCGAGGCTCTCTCATGCATCGCGGCATTTTCGAGAACCCGCCCCTTGCCTTGATTATCCGATTCACACAGTTGATCAGTGGCCGCCTAGTGATGCTATTCGGAATCGGAATTTCATCGAGCATCTCTGTTGTGAAATCACCCCACAATTGTAACTCGCGCGCTGGCGTACATCCGCTTGATGTAAAACGACATCGGGGTCGCTGTTCACGATAGCGGCGAGAAACCTTAGATCGGAAAGGTTCTCACTCTGGATCACAGTGTCGTCTTTGAAACGCGTGGCATGAATTGTGGGTGCTTTCTTGCTTCACGTATGAAGCAGAGGAGTGCCACGCGTTGATACCAATGCGCCCCACCTTTACGCGTGGATCGTGGACATAAATCCAATTTTCATCGAAAAGACCACAGCCTCGGACGATAGGAGAGAAAACAGCACCGCTTCTGAAATCGCAAGCGAGCATCGAAGGGTTTGAGCTGATAGTCGACAAGCCGTCCATCATAGTAGATGCGCGACTTACGGGGTCGCGAGTTTGGACCGAGTATCTTTTGTCACAGCTTTTCAACCTTCAGTGATGCCTGCCTATGTCGAAGCGAAAATCTTTGTAGCGCACTGTTTTCGAAATCTCGCAGAATCATAGATGGAATCGCGTTCGAGAACAGGCACGGGCACGCCATTCTCGCTTAAAAGATATCCAGCTGTCAGCCCCCAAATGAGCGGTCTTATTTGACCAAACCATTGCAGCAACCGCATGGTATCCAGCCTACGCACGGCTTGACGCCGCTACCCCCTACAATCACACTGTCGGAAAAGGCGAGCACTATTACCAGCAGATCGCCATCAACAGAACGGTAGAGGCGATACTTAAAGGCCAGTGTCGGCTCCTGCTTACGATGGCTACTGGCAGCGGAAAGCTCGTCGTCTAAAGTCGAGCAGCGCGCTCCCAAAGGTGGAGATTGGCCCGAGCCTAGGAAGGCGCCTTCCGTCCGTAACGTCATGGCGGCACTGAAAGAGAGTATGCAGAGGCAGGGAAGGGCGAAAGTGCGGGATGCTGGTGCGACGACGGATGGGGGGGCAGCGCCAAAAGAAGAGAGAGCGCCGCGTCGTGGGGCTGCGGAGCGGAGAATGAGCTCTCGGCGCTCGGCGCATTAAGGCAGGGCTAATGCGAGATGAGGACCACTACCCACGGTCGACGCCCGAATCTGCTGCGCGCGATCGGCGTAGAGGCATCCTCGGCTTAACTCATATTGCCCACGGTCGGGCGAGGTCCTCTCTGACCTCGACCCGCTCGATGGGGTAGTAGAGGTCCAGGTGCTGTTTTGTGGCGGCGCCCAAGCAGTTCTCAGGTGGAGCAGTCCGCCAGGCGCGCCCCGTCATAAGCAGCGGCATTCTTTAGGCTAGGGCGGACAACCAAAACGTGTCAGAGATCGGAGCGTGGTGCTTCGGAGGGTATTCATGACAGTTGCAGTCGTGACCGGAAGCAGCGGTCTGGTCGGGGCGGAGACAACACGGTTCCTCGAACATCAAGGCTTCCACGTAGTCGGCATCGATAACGATATGCGTGGGTATTTCTTTGGTGCCAACGGTAGCACTGAATGGAGCCGACGCGCCAATCAGCAGAGCTTGCGCAATTACACCGACGTTGACCTGGACATCCGCAATCTGGATGGGCTCCGCACAATTTTTCAGCGCTATGGCGATCAAATCCGGTTAATTGTTCATGCGGCGGCCCAGCCATCCCACGATTGGGCAGCTCGCGAGCCGTTACTGGATTTCGCCATCAATGCCAATGGTACATTGAACTTATTGGAACTGACGCGGACCTCGTGCCCGGAGGCCGTCTTTATCTTCACCAGCACAAACAAAGTGTATGGCGACACGCCCAACCGCTTGCCTTTCATTGAATTGCCAACTCGTTTCGAAATCTTGCCGGACCACCCCTATGCCGCCGGGATCGATGAGAACATGAGTCTCGACCAGACACTTCATAGCCTCTTTGGGGCTTCCAAGGTCGCCGCAGATATTTTGGTCCAGGAGTACGGAAGGTATTACGGTCTGAAGACCGCGGCCTTCCGAGCGGGGTGTATCACCGGTTCGGGTCATTCCGGCGCCCAACTCCACGGTTTTCTAAACTATCTTATACAGTGCGCTGCCACTGGCACGTCGTACACCATCTTCGGGTATAAGGGCAAACAAGTGCGCGACAACATCCACGTAACTGACCTCGTTCAGGCCTTCTGGCATTTCTTTCAGAAACCAAGGATCGCTGAGGTCTATAATATTGGAGGTGGGAGGATGTCTAATTGCTCAGTCCATGAGGCGATCGCCGCGACCGAGCGCATTACCGGTCGAGCGTTACGTTACTCTTATAACGAAATTAACCGCATCGGCGACCATCTCTGGTGGATCAGTGATCTGACTAAATTTTGCTCACACTATCCAGAGTGGCGCCTGAAATTCGGCATTGATGATATTATCGGCGAGATTGCGGAGGGCCTCGCTGCGCGGTGTCCAAATCGCTCAGTAATTGCTAAAAACTCTGGATAAAGGGCGGGGAAAGGGGGCAACTATGTTCGTGCGTGGCATCCTGCTACAGTTTGGATTTTATCTGGTGGTTGGGGGCCTCGCGTTTCTTGGCGACCTCGGGTCTTTTGTGCTCCTGATGGGCATGGGCATGGCCATTCTTTGGGCATCGGCAGCCAGTTTTGTGGTCGGGAGCCTGATCAACTATTTCCTGTCGAGCCGGCTTGCGTTCCGTGCTGGCCGGTTCGGGCGATCGATGGAAGTCGGCTCATTCCTAGCTGTTGCGCTTATCGGTCTAGGCCTGACTACTACGCTGATGTACATGCTAACCGGGTGGGCGCGGTTGGCTGGAGTCGCTGCCAAGCTGATCACCGTGCCGATTGTGCTGGTATGGAATTTCCTGGGCCGTCGCTTTTTCGTCTTCCACCCAGACATGCCTACCGAGACGGCTGCCTTGAGCGCACGGCTATTCGCGCACCTACAACGCGAATAGTCCCCAACGGATCGCGACGAGCAAGACTTAACGCGGGCTTACACGGACCATGGCAACACGGAGTTCTCTAATCGAGACGCTCGCGATCCGCGAAGAGTACCGCGATGAATACGCAGTCCGCCGCGATCCAATCGCGGAGGACCGGATGTTGTGGCGGGCTCAATCATTCCGCCACATGATGCACCTGTTGCCCGGCCAAACCATCCTTGAGATCGGTTGCGGGATGGGTTTGCTGACGCGCCGCTTGGCACAAGTATCGCGGGGAGAATGCCCCATTACTGCAGTCACCTTTCAGCCCGCTGCGGAGCGCCCGGCTGGTTTGTCGCAGTCTGTCGAGTTTCTGATCTTATCAGACCTGCCAGGTTCTCTCGCTGGCCGGCAGTTCGATCTTGTCGTGTTACAGGACATGTTGGACCATCGAACTTGCGCTTGGCTAACAGAGCGAATTCACGAGCTGCTCATCCCGAGTGGTCAAGTGCTCTTCTATGAGAGCAATCCTTGGAACATTGTGTTGCGGCTTCGCCAATTCTTCTCGAGACAATTCGGACGCGACGATCCCCGGCTACTGCTCAACCGAATACAGCTTTACGAGCTTCTGTCCGAGGTCGGGTTCAGCCGAGTGTTCACGGTCTATAATGATTTCGTCTACGCGCCATTGAGCCGCCATATGGCTTGGGTGTTGCGCAACCTCTCGATCGTGTTGGAGAACGCCGCTGCCATCCGCACGTTGGCTGGGGCCATTCTGGTGCATGCGCAGAAACCGCCACGCTGCTCCGAGCCTTCTAAAGTGCCCTTATTGGCGCCCCTTCAGCTTCGCCGAGCGGTATCGATTATCGTTCCGTGCCACAATGAGGAAATGAATGTAGGCCCGCTGGTATCGCAGCTGACTGCGCTATTTGACGACTATGTCCACGAGATTGTCCTGGTCGATGATAACAGCCGGGATAACACCCAGTCGGTCGTTGCCGCGCTTGCCGAGGCAGACAGCCGGATCAAGCTGGTCAAGCGAAGGCCACCCAACGGGGTGGGTCGCGCGATCGCCGATGGAATGCGCGTCGCCACGGGGAGATACGTGCTCCTGATGGATTGTGACTTTCAACAGCTGTTACCGGAAGTCCGAGACCTGTTCGACGCCATCGCTCACGGCTATGACGTCGCGATTGGCAGCCGCTTCTCGCGCCATAGCGTGCTGCTGAACTACCCTTTCCAGAAAATTGTCGCAAACCGCGCATTCCACGCTTTAGCCCAGTTGGTCTTGCTCGCCCGTTTTCGAGATCTGACAAACAATCTCAAGCTGATGCGGCGGGAAGTTGCCGAGCGACTGGTTCTACTGGAGCCTGGATTCGCAGCGAATGCTGAGATCGGACTGCAGCCGCTGATAATGGGCTACCGGGTGAAGGAGGTACCGATCTCTTGGATCGGCCGCGGCTACGATATGGGCACATCATCATTTCGAGTGCTGAGGGTTGGCGGTGGCTACTGGCGCGTACTACGCCAAATCTGGCTGCTTCGTTTTTTCGGAATGGGTGCCTATCGCGGGCTACAGGCTGCGCCGGGGGGCCGTCGGGGAGAGGAAGACGGCACGCGGCCCCTGCAGCGGCTTGCCACGATCCGCACAGCGAGCGAGGATTGATCGGAGAGTTATCGGATCGTCCTGGAAACTAGTGCGCGCAGCAACAGTGAGCTGGATCCACTTGGCGATAAGCGAGTGCTGCGGCGGTGCGATCTGCGAAAGAGCTCAGCGATCCGGACTGATTTCCGTCCAGAAGATTGACGATGGGCGAGCCTGGATAGGGCCAGGGGCCTCCCCGGTTACGAGCCCCAAACCGACCTCGACAGGGACAGAGAGAAGTCACTACGATTAGATCCAGACGTCCTTCCGTCGCGAAATGGTTGGAGGAAAGCCCAGCCATAGAGAATGAACTAGACAAAGAACAACTTGGTCGCCACGGTTCCCTGTTTGACGTTGTAGATGAGATCTTTTCTTTATGTTGTAGATAACGTCTTGCGGCGCCCGTTTCACGTCTCCTCATACGAGACCCCTAGTAGGGATCACCAACTGCCAACTGGCCATACTCTTCGATTTTCGCTTGGCAGGAGGATCGATTGAACGTTGGGCAACCACAGATAGCAACTATGAATCCTGAAGATACTAGGAGGAGATCTCCCGTCATACCGCTGAATTATTTTCGAATATCTGGCCAAATCATCATCACAGACGACAATTGCCCCGAGTTCTTTTCCTCCGAGAAAAGAAGCCGGATCGTCTCCAATTCGATCCTCGCCTGCCCCTTTTACTGAAAGGCCTTTTCGTCTGGAATAGTATTCAAACTGACTAGGGCGTTGTGGTTCGGAGTAGAAGACAAGGATGCCACTATCTTCAGGCGTATAACGTCTGATTGCATCAGCTATTAATAATGTTTCGTCGTCGGCTACATCACGTGTCACACGCTTACCATATCCATTTACAAAGTGCCAAAGATTGGATGAAATCAACATGACAGCGACAAATGCTCCGATGCGATCCCTGGCTACAACCGAATGAGGCCACGCCATCACAGACACAGCCAAAGCACCCAATAAGAACATTACAGAGGCGACCTGATAATATTCCAAATATTGATGCTTTTGAAAGAAGATAATTATTGGCAATACGAACAAAACCAAGCCAATCAATATTACAGTCTTGGTATCACGCTCAGACCAAATTAAAGCACCTATGATTACCGCCACGCCCAGCAGCCCTGCCGCATTTTCTTTGAGCACTCTGTCCCAGATTATTTTCTTCCACAAGCTGAAGTCAAGAAGCTCATTAAAACTGCCGACATAGCTGCTCATTGGTATGCCATAGCTCCTCATTGTTGTACCCCTTCGGCCGAAATCGTTTTCCGCCAGGACGCCACTGGCATAGCCGGTCCAAAGAAGGCCAAAGATCATTGGTGTTGAGAAAGCTATGAACGCGATTGCAGTTTGACGCCAGCTCGGAGGTTTCCAACCATTAGTCTTAACGTACACGACGAGCACTAAAAGGCCCATAACCATTATCACGGGACCGGCAGTAGTACTTTTTTGCAATATTGCCAGTGTCGCAAACAAGGCAAAGGCCAACGCTGAGCGCCAGCGAGGATGTGGATTGCGAAGATCAAGGCCGTAAGGGATAGCAGCGAGTATGAAAAAGACTGCTGCTGTTTCTATCATAAAAGTTCTTCCCCAGAATAGATATAGTGGGCTCGACCATAGTAGTGCACAAAAAACCCAGGCTACGTCTCGCGGTAAGCTAAGCCGACGGGCTATTCCAAACGCAGGCCAAGCGCACGCCAGCAAGAAACAAAAGCTCACTATGCGACCTACAGGGTCCAGGGGAAAACCGCCCATCCAAGCAACCAATGCAACGATCGACTCGTATATTGGAAACTCAAGCGGTATGGCCCATGGATAGCCAAGAAGTGGGGTTTGGTAATCCAGTCGCCATCCTTCTTGGATCATCCAATAAGTCGTTAGTGCTGTCCAGTTTTGCCGAAACGGTTCAAATTCCAGAAGAGGCTGCTTTACATAAAATACTGCAACGTAGGTAGCAAATATTGCTGCAATTGTCGCGAGAAGTGGTCCCCAGTGGCGCTTAAGCAGACCAGTTATATTGCGAAACGTGGTCTTCATCCGCTCGTCCCTGAGAATGATTTTGAGTTTGTAAATGTTTGCACCCACCGGCACCCTTAGCTGCTCCAGGTCTCAGAACGCGATGATGACAGCGAAGACTGTGTTCATCGCGCCAGAAAGGTCGAAGTCCGCGATCAATTGCAACAGCCACTGTGCCCTACGCCGGCGCGTGCTCCACAATGGAGCACCAATTTGACCATGTCTACCTATGACCCACATGCCGCACCGAAGGTGACCCAGTTGCTAATGTCGCTATGCGGAAAGATGTTGGTCGGCATCGTGCGTATCGCGGTGATGCCTAGAAACACGATCAGCGGCTGCCAGCACGTGGAAAATGTGGGGAAATCTCAGCGCTGACGAGCGTCAGGACCGCGTCGACGGTGCCATGAATTCCGGGCCGACCGAATTGGTGATGGTCTCATCAAGGATCTGGTCGGTTTTGGCCTTGGCGGAAGCGTCGAGCGACCACCCACTTCCTCGACGGGCTGCGACTGATCGGGATGCCGAACGCCCCAGGGCGCCGCAGTGATGCCCTGGTCCACCATCCCGCGCACCGCCAAGTGAATCACCCGCTTGCCGTGTCGGTCTCGGGCTAATCGATCGAGCCTTTCTACGGCTGTCAGAGGGAGGCTGGAACTTCGGGTCGGTGCGGCGCAAATCGTCGCCCTCGAATTTCGTGTCGGCGCGCATCCGGCCGGACAAGAGGCCGTGGCAAAGCGCCCCGTAACCGAGCGTGGCGAAAGCCTGTTTGCGGCAATAAGGGAGAATTGCCGTCTCGATGTCGCGCTCGAACAGATTGTAAGGCGGTTGCACTGATCGACTTTGAGGCGTTCCGCATGTCCGCCGCTCCCCGGGCCAGCGTTTGAGCGAGAAGCAGTCACGGACCAACGCGGCGCGCTACGAGGGTGCCTACAAGATCGAGCCATCACCGAGCCATCAGGGCTCAAATGACATCCGGACTCTATTCCTCACCGGATGAAACAAGGGTTCAGGTCATGACAAGCGGGCTGTCTCTGGAGGCCGGTGCTTGCGGCCACGCGGGGTCTCGTCGTTCCGAGCTTTAGATTGATTCCGGGTCTTGCTGTTGGATTGGTGTCCGTAGCCTCGGAAAAGCAACTCAGAGCTAATAGAGCTAATTCAAAGCGGAGCACGGCTCTAAAGTAAACAATCGACACGCTCGCAGCAGCAGGTCGAGGGCCTCGTCGCCGTCGTGAATGTCGGCCCGATGAGCGACCATGTTCCAGCAGGAGACCCCAGCGTGTTGACGAGCATATTATTTCGCTTGGGACCCTTGACCTTCTTGCCCGCGTCGCAGCCTGAATGATCGAGCAAAGTTCCCGTTTTTGCGCGCCCTTGGCGGCGCTCTGGCTGTCTATGATCGCTGTGGCCGGACTCGGCCGCGGCGTGGCGTTCCCGTTGGCGCAAACGGACACAGAGCGGCCTGGAAAGGGAGGCTCTTTCAAGCGTCAGCCGGCGAGACGGGCCGCATCGCCCCCGTCGGGCACTGGCTCCGCGTTGCCCTCCTCCCGGCCGGCCCGTAGTATCCCCCCTCGTCTTGCCTGCCGCCTCCTGCCAACCCGGGGCATGCCATGAAGGATGACGCCACCATTCGCGAACACTGGAATCAGGTCGCTGAGCACTGGCGTGACTCACGTCCCGAGCGCCTCTGGCGGCAGCATGCCGACGCGGTCAACGCGGGCCTGGTCGAACGCTGGCTTTGCAGCACCCCGGTCAGGCGGCTCCTCAAGACCGACCTCTTCGACGAGGCAGCCACTGGGGGTCTCAACCCCCTGCTCAAGAGCCGGGCGCGGCTAGTGGTGGGGATGGACCTCTCGGCCGTCACCGTGCGCGTAGCGCGATCCAATTCCGAGGGGATGGCGGTGGCGTGCGCCGACGCACGCTCCCTTCCTTTCGCCGACAGTGCGTTCGACGTGGTCGTGTCCAACTCCACACTCGACCACTTCCGGACGCGCCAAGAGCTAATCGCGAGCATGCGAGAGCTCAACCGGGTGACGCGGCCGGGCGGCGAGCTGGTCCTGACGCTGGACAACAAGGCGAACCCGGTGGTGGCTCTCCGCAACGCGCTGCCGTTTCACTGGCTCCGGCGCACTCGGATTGTGCCATACTACATCGGCGTCACTTGCGGACCGCGCGGGCTCCGCCGCCTGCTCGAAGAAACGAACTGGGAGCTCCGCGAGATGGATGCCATCCTCCACTGCCCGCGCTTTCTCATGGTCCACGTCTCTCAGTTCCTCGTCCGGCGAGCCGGTGCCGAGGCCCAGAGACGGTTTCTCACCTGGCTGGCACGCTTCGAGGGGCTCGCACGCTGGCCCACGCGCTATCTGACCGGATACTTCGTGGCCGCTCGGGCGGTGCGAAGGTAGGACGCGGAAAATAGTGCATCATAAGATCCCAATGTCTCTCCTGCGCGGAGTCTGCCAGATGCCGGCCTACGAGGCTTTCGAGAAGGGGTTCTCTGAGGAGGAAGGCATCGAGGCCGCCCTCGACGTGGCCAACACCGCGTGGCAGCCGGACAGTCCAGTGCGGGATCAACCTTTTGTCCGTCCTCGTCGGGTGCGGGAGGTGGCAATGGTCGTAGCCCTTCCTCGGCCTCGCCTTCCTCGACGCGGCCCCGGCCCGCTGGCCGCGTTGACATGAACTGGCGTCAACTCGGGCGGTTGCTCCGCCTGGCCCAGGAGACGCCGGGTGTCCTCCGGCGGTCGCTCACTCCCGAGAAGGCTATGGCCCAGGTTCGGGAGCGAATGGCGACCCGTGGGAGTCGTTTCCTTCATGGCCTGCGCCGTCTCGTCTATGACAATCCCAAGAGCCCTCACCGGCGGCTTCTCGAATGGGCCGGCTGCGAGTACGGGGACATCGAGCGGAGCGTGGCGGCGCGTGGCGTGGACGGCGCACTCGAGGAGCTCCGGGATGCCGGTGTTAGCCTCACGCTCGAGGAATTTAAACGGATCCGGCCGATTACCCGCCCCGGCCTCACTTTCGAGCCGGAGGAGGCCGACTTCGACAACCCCCTGGCCATGCCAGGCGGCATTCAGGGTGCGACCAGCGGCAGCCGGGCGGCCGCTACCCGGGTCATGTACGACTGGGGATTCATCGGGGAGGAGTCCGCCAACGACCTCCTACTCGCCTTGCATCACGGCGTGCTCGACGCCCCGCTGGCCCTCTGGTACCCCGTGCTGCCCGGCGTTGCGGGTGTGCACAACCTGCTCATCAACCTGAAGTTCGGCCGACCGCCGGCCCGCTGGTTCTCGCAGGTGGACCCCACGGGCCTCACGCTCCTGCATCGCATTTCTATCCAGGGGATCCGCTGGGGAGGCCGGGTCGCTGGCCTCTCCGTTCCCCGTCCCGAGTTCGCGGACCTCTCCCACGCCGACCGGGTTCTCGACTGGATGAGCTCGGTGCACGAGTCCGGCCGGACGAGCGCGGTCCGCACATTCGTAAGCTCGGCCGTTCGGCTGGCGGAGCGCGCTCGGCAGCGCGGCCTCGATCTGTCGGGGGCGGTGATCTTCACCGGTGGGGAGCCCCTCACCGAAACGCGCCGCCGGCACATAGAATTGGTGGGATGGCGCGCCGTCCCCCGATATGTGGCCACCGAGCCGGGGCTGTTGGGCGCGGGCTGCGCCGCGCGGACCGTGAGCGACGACATGCACATCTACACCGATCGGGTGGCGGTAATCGGGGGCGCCTCTGTCCGCGAGGACGGCGATGCCGCGCCGCTGCTCATCACCACACTGTCCCTGCATACCGGCAAGGTGCTCCTGAACACCGATCTCGGCGACTCCGGCCGGCTTACCGTGCGCCCCTGCGGCTGCATGTTCGGCGAGCTGGGCCTTGACCAGCGAGTATCGGAAGTGAGAAGCCAAGAGCGGTTGACCGTGGAAGGGATGGCGGTGCCGACTGCCACCCTGGACGCCCTTCTGGCGCGGCTGGTCGAGGAGGCGGGCGGCGCCCCGGACTTCATCAATTTTGGCCGGCGCAGAATGAAACCGGCCTCGACCGGCTGATCGTGGCCCTGAGCCCGGATTTGGGGCCGCTCGATGAAGAGCGTTTTCTTGAGGCCCTCTACGACCGGATGCTCGCGGGCGGCGCCGGGCTCGACCTGGCGGCACGCTTCTGGAAGCAGGCCGGAACGGTGCGGATCGTGCGCGAACACCCCCGGCGGAGCCGCGGAGCCAAGCTCCCGCCAGTGAAGCGCCTAGTGCAAGGCTGGACCCGCTGAGCTTACAGGAGCCTCCATGATCCAACTCCACAACATCAAGTTCTCCATCGGGCGCTCGGGTTATGTTCGCGAGGAGTTCGAGAGTTTCCACCGACAAGTCGAAACGGTGGCGCCGGATGACTCCGAGCTTCCGGCGTTGCTCGAGAGATCTCGGGCGAGCTGCTCTGGAGCTGGCGGACGGGCATGGCCTCGAGCCGAAGGTCCCAGGTCTTCTCCTGTCTCGGTTTTTCGACCGGGATCAGAACCGCCCGCTGGCCGAGTTCTCGGGGTGGCGGATGCGGGTCGCCGCGCTGCTCCTGGCCGTATGGTTGAGGGCGGCCATAAGTGAAGCTTAGCACGGGGGATTGAGCCATAATTCCGACAAAAGCGGACGAGCAGGGCAACGGTATGGACAAGAGAGTTAGGGGATTGCGTAACCAAGCCGATAGGGGCGTCTCCGACGCCAGCATCCCCGTGGCGGTGCGCGATCTCACCAAGACCTATGGCGCCGTAACCGCGGTGGATCATATCAGCTTCACACTCGACCCCGGCACGACGGTGGCGCTGCTCGGCGGCAACGGCGCCGGCAAAACTACCACCATCGCCATGCTGCTCGGCCTCGTCGTGCCGACTTCAGGCGAGGTGAGGGTATTCGGCGCCGATATGAGCCGGAATCGCGGCGAGGTCGCCCATCGGATCAATTTCCAGAGCCCCTACGTCGATCTGCCGATGCGGCTCACGGTCAAGCAAAACCTCACCGTCTGTGCCGGCCTTTACGGCATCGCCAATGCGGCCCGAACGCATCGCCTACATCGCCGAGGACTTGCAGATCAAGCCCCTGCTCGAACGCCCGACTGGCAAGCTGTCGGCCGGCCAGAAGACGCGCGTGGGGCTCGCCAAGGCACTGCTCAATGCGCCCGAGCTCTTGCTGCTCGACGAGCCAACGGCCTCGCTCGATCCCGACACCGCCGACTGGATCAGGCGCAAGCTGAAGCAATATGCGCAGGACCGCGGCGCCACGCTTCTCATGGCCTCCCACAACATGGCCGAGGTCGAGCGCCTCGCCGATCGCGTCATCCTGCTCGACGCGGGCCGCGTCATCGAGGACGCGACGCCAGCCGCGCTGATCGAGACCTATGTCAGAGAGACCCTGGAAGAAGTGTTTCTCGATGTGGTCCGCGGCCAGGCCAGGCGTGCGGGTGAAGGCGAACTCGAACCGACGCGCAAAACATCATGAGAACGACCCCGGCTACAGCGAACGGCGCCGAGCCCGTGCTCTTGCCGCCGACCGGCCTTCACGCTTCGCTCCGCCGCATCAGGGCGATGGTTCGGCGCTATATCTACCTGTGGGGT
Source organism: uncultured Alphaproteobacteria bacterium (assembly GCA_963804515.1). GTDB lineage: Bacteria > Pseudomonadota > Alphaproteobacteria > Rhizobiales > Methyloligellaceae > Methyloceanibacter. Next base: position 846,818 of record CAWDQR010000003.1, read on the forward strand.
AGCTCAGGCGTCAGGCAGGTTCAGCTCATCTATTGGCCGTTCCTCCAGATGCTCACCTTTGGCTTCCTCCAGAAATATCTCGCGGGGACCTCGGGTCCGCTCGCGCAAGCCGCCGGCGTCCTGATCGGCTCGGTGCTGCTCTGGGAAATTCTGTTCCGCACCAACATCGGCTTCTCCGCGACCTTCGTCGAGGAGATGTGGTCGCGCAATCTAGGCAATCTGCTGACCAGTCCTCTACGTCCCTATGAGCTTGTCGCGGCATTGAGCCTGTGGAGCGTGATCGGCCTCGGCGTGAGCATGGTGCCTGTCGCCATTGCCGCCTATTTCATCTTCGGCTTCAACCTACTCGAACTCGGGCTTCCGCTCGCGGCCTTCTTCGCCGTGCTCGTGCTCACGAGCTGGTCGCTCGGGCTCATCTCCGCCGGCGCCATCTTGCGTTACGGGCTTGGCGCGGAGCCGCTTGCCTGGTCGCTTGCCTTTCTACTATTGCCGATCTGCTGTGTGTACTATCCGGTGTCGGTCTTGCCGGACTGGTTCCAGCCGGTTGCGCTGGCGCTTCCCCCCACCCATGTGTTCGAAGGCATGCGCTCGATCCTGCTCCACCGCACCTTCGACCCGACCGCGCTTTGGTGGGCGATATTGCTGAGCGCCTTGTATCTCCTGGTGGGCTATGTGACTTTCAGCTGGTTGCTTGAGAACGCGCGCGTAAACGGAACGCTACTGCAGCTTGGCGAATAAGATGTGACGCCGTCTCCTCACCGTCATCCTTGGCGCTTCGTCATCGGGAGGTGCTCCGATGGGACCGGCGGTCAGGC
>CAWDQR010000004.1:0-8349 GCA_963804515.1 uncultured Alphaproteobacteria bacterium
GCGATTTTTGGCGGCCTCTACCTTGCTTATGATCGCGCTGCGCTCTTCGGGTTGAGTGCACTGCCTCAGACTCCCGATCCTCAAAATTCAACCCCGCCGACAATGATAGCCCGGCCGGCCCCGGCGATGCTTGCGGAGAATTCGGAGTCCCAACCTACAGCGGCGCCGGTGTCTGCCGCAGAGCCGACACCGGCCCTGCCCCAAAGTCCTCCTCCCCCGCCTGCCGCAGCACCGATGGCCCGCGGCGATGCCGTCGCGGGCCGCCAGGTGTTCAAGAAATGTGAAGCGTGCCATTCTCTAGAGCCTGGTAAGAACCTGGTCGGGCCCTCGCTTGCGGAAGTCATTGGCCGAAGAGTCGGCTCAGTGCCCAGCTATGATTACTCGCCGGCCATGAAGCAGGCCAATATCATCTGGACTCCTGCAACCCTCGACCCGTACCTCACTGACCCGCAGAAGGTAGTGCCGGGCAACAAAATGCCGTTCCCCGGACTGAAGACCGATCGTGACCGTGCAGACGTAATAGCTCTGTTGTCGAATGCTGGAGGCAACCCTCCGCAGCCTGCAGTCGCAGCAAGTACCGGGGGCGCCCCAAATCCTGGCGTCGGCTATCTTCCCGATGCAAAGTACACGCTGCGTTCTGGAATCGCGGAAGGACGGTTGGTTTTCATCGGCGAAGGCGGTGACATTGACGGCAAAGTGAATCCGGTTTTGTCGGCGGCCGAAGGACAGGTCGTCCAGCTCACGCTGATTAACGGTGAGGGAGCCGAGCACGACATTGTTTTTCCTGACCAGGACGCCAAGTCGCCGCGCGTGACGGGAAAGGGCGCGAGCACGACGATCGCTTTCCGGGCTGCGAGGTCGGGAGATTTCATCTATTTCTGTAGTGTCCCTGGGCACCGGGATGCCGGCATGCAGGGCCAGTTTATCGTCACACCGAAGCCTCCGGCGCAGGCAGTTGTGGAGGCGGACATCTCGCGCGAGCCGACCGACTTGCCATCGCCGATCGGCAAGCGCGATCCGCAGACGGTCCGCGTAGACCTTCTTAGCATTGAGGTGGAGGGGCGTCTCGCGGAGGGAACTACTTTCGGTTACTGGACATTCAACGGCAAAGTCCCGGGACCCTTTATCAGGGTCCGGGTAGGCGACACGATCGACATCCACCTCAAAAATTCTCCCGACAGTTCGATGATGCATTCGGTGGATTTCCACGCCGCAACCGGGCCCGGCGGAGGCGCGGCTGTCCTGCAAGCCGGCCCTGGCGAAGAGAAATCCATGACCTGGAAGGCCCTAGTGCCAGGGCTCTTTGTCTATCATTGTGCAACGCCCATGGTCGCCGAGCATATCGCCAACGGAATGTATGGTCTCATTCTCGTCGAGCCGACGGGCGGCCTCCCTCCAGTGGACCGCGAGTTCTACGTGATGCAAGGCGAGATTTACACCGACGCGCCGTTCGGCAAGCAGGGGAGCCAGGAGTTCAGCGTCGAAAAGCTCCTGAGCGAGCACCCGGAATATTTCGTCTTTAACGGGTCAGTTGGCGCCATTTCGAAGCTCCATCCGCTTCTTGCAAATGTGGGCGAGACTGTCCGCATCTTCTTCGGCGTCGGCGGGCCGAACTTTACGTCCTCCTTCCACGTGATCGGAGAGATTTTCGATAAGGTCTACCTGCTCGGAGGTTTGGAAAGTCCTCCTCTTGAAGGTATCCAAACCGTCACCGTGCCGCCGGGAGGCGCGGCGATAACTGAATTCAGGTTGCAGGTTCCCGGCAACTACACATTGGTCGACCATGCGCTTGCGCGGGCCGAGAGGGGCTTGGTCGGTATTCTCCATGTCGAAGGGGCAAGCAATCCGGCCATCTACAATGGCCAGGTGATGTCCGGTATGGGCCACTAGAACAGCGAACCACCACCGTCACCCCTACCCGGTTCGATCGTCCGCCGCCACCAGACGATATTAAATTCGTTGTCGGTCCCCCAATATCTTCATTCCCGATGCCAAGCCGGAATCCGAAACCGCCCGCTCGTGTCGATGATATCAAGGCTGACTACGCGGTGGCGTCGCCTTCTAGACCCGCTGCCATGAAGTATCTGTTCCATAACCCCTCCCGGAATGCGGGATCAGAATCCCTGATTCCATCACACTCCGGGACTGGGCACTTAGCATCCTCAGAGAAGGGCGTCGGGGTGAGCGGAACGCGCGCCCATCCGCGCAAAGACGCTTGCGCCTTCACAGCGCTTCTGAAGTGAATGCTGTTCTCGCACACAGGCCCGACCGTGCGGCTTAGGACCCGTCGCCGCGCTCTACCAGATCGCGGAAGGCATGCCAGGTCGCGTGACCGATCAACGGGAACGTGATCACAAGGCCGAAGAAGAGCGTCACAAAGCCGAACAGCATCGCGCCGGCGATCAGCGCTGCCCACAGCGTCATGGCCTTCGGATTCTCGCGGCAGGCCCTGACGCTCGTCAGCGCCGCCGTCACGACATCGACGCGCTCGATCATCATCAGCGGCACCGCGACCGCCGACACGGCGAAGACCGTCGCCGCCAACGCCACCCCGACCGCGGTGCCGACGATCAAGAGACCCAACCCCGGCCGCGTGAGCAATAGGTACGGAAGGAAGGCCTCCAGTGGCGGCGCTGGCCCCGGCCCCAGGAACAGCATGAAGAGAAGCAACGCAATCTCAACCCACGCGAGGTAGATCAGCATCAAGAGAAGTCCCATGTAGGCGAGCTGCCCTCCCCCGAAGAAGCCGGCACGCAACGTGCTCGCCAGGCTCACAGGCTCGCTCTTTTCCAGGCGGCGGCTCGTCTCGTAGAGACCAGCCGCGATCATGGGGCCGACTAGAATGAAGCCGGCCGCGAGCACGAGGATCAGCGATTGCAGGCCGACCTGCCTCAGTCCAACGGCCAGCAGAAAGCCTGCAACGGCGAAGATCGCGCCATAAGCGAGGCTGACGCGCGGCACGCGCCACATGTCGCGCCAGCCAACCGCGAGCCAGCTATAGGGCGCATCGAAGGGCACTTCGCGGACGGCGTAGGCCGGCGCCACGAATGGACTCGCTCCTTGCTTGGCTTCGGCTTCTGGTCTCGTCTCTGCGGCTGTCATTCTCGCTCTCCCCTCAGAACGTCTGCCCGCCAAGTAAGCTATATTGTTGGTAACGCAAAGGATTACGAGGCTGCTTGGGCTTGAGGTGCGGCGCGTCGACGACGCGCTTAAGGCGACGCGCGCGGCGGTCGAGGAGGGCATCGTGCCTGGCGGCGGCGTGGCGCTGCTGTGGGCCTCAAGGTCGATCAAGGCCAAGGGCGACAATGAGGACCAGGAGGCGGGCATCAATATCGTCCGCCGGGCGCTGCAGGCGCCGATCCGCCAGATCGCCGAGAATGCGGGCGTCGAGGGATCGATCGTGGTGGGCAAGGTCACCGACCAGAAGTCCGCCTCCTTCGGCTATGATGCCCAGACCGGCGAATATGGCGACCTGATCAAGAAGGGCATCATCGATCCGGCGAAGGTCGTGAGGGTCGCGTTACAGGACGCGAGTTCCGTCGCTGGCCTCCTGGTGACAACGGAAGCGATGGTCGCCGAAATGCCGAAGAAGGAGTCTGGCGCTCCGCATATGCCGGGTGGCGGTATGGGCGGCATGGGTAGGATGGATTATTGAGTTCCGGCAAGGAGGCATCTCTAACAGGCCGCATAATTGCATCAGCATCGAAGCCATCCGTCTTGCGGTCGAGGGAGTAAGGATCGTGAAAACGGTCCCTGGCGGGTGACCAGAAGCCATAGGAGGACACAGTGGCGAAAGGCCAAAAGAGAAGCAGTCGCGAGAAGAAGAAGCCGAAGGCAGTCAAGAAGAAGGTCGCGCCGACGGCTTCGCCGTTTGCTTCAACCGCTCCGCGGGGGAAGCCCAGCCAAAGCGTTCCAAAGAAAACCCCGTGACGAGCCGGCCATTTGATTGCCGGGGCGAGCTCGGATGTGTCCGCTTTGGGTCAGTTGCTGACATTTCCGCGGACCTAAATGTCGTCGAGTATGTCGGCTAGCTTGCTCCACGCTATCAGCTTGAATCCCTCCTTACCGCGTGCGCTCTTCCAACCGAACGTGCCCTGTCCGATCTCAATTGTGCCGAGCAGGCCGGATCAGCTCTTCAGGTACTTGTCAAAAAATTCGAGGGTGCGCTGCCAGGCTAGTTTTGCCGCGGCTTCGTCGTAACGGGGCGTCGTATCGTTGTAAAAACCGTGGTTCGCTCCGTCGTAGATGTAGACGGTGTAAGTGACATGATTTGCCTTTAGCGCTTCTTCCCAGGCGGGCCAGCCACCAGTGATGCGCGTGTCCAGGCCTGCGTAGTGCAGCAAAAGCGGCGCCTTGATATTAGCGGTGTCCGCAGTCGAGGGCTGCCCGCCGTAGAAAGAAACCACAGCCGCGAGATACGGGAGCCGGACGGCAAGACTGTTGACGGTAGTTCCTCCAAAGCAGAAGCCCAGGGCACCAATCTTGTCTGTGCAATCGGGACGCGCCCTCAGCCAGTCTGCCGACGCAACGAAGTCTTCAAACATTTTCCGCTTGTCGACGGTCATGAAGAGGGCCGCCGCTTTTTCCTCATCGCCGGGATATCCGCCGACGGACGTGAGTCCATCCGGCGCGAAGACCATGTAGTTCTGCGTTCCCAGGCGGCGCGCAACGTCCTCGATGTAGGGATTGAGGCCACGGTTCTCATGGATCACGAGCACGGCGGGAAGTTTTCCGGTCGCTTTGGCGGGTCGAACGAAATATCCGCGAATGCTTCCATTGCCCTGCAGCGAGGGTACGGTGACATACTCGGTCTTGAGACGGCTGTCGTCCTTGGGCACCTGCTGCGCGAAAGCGTAGTTCGGCCGCAGAGCCTCCCAGAGAGCCAGGGCGGTGAGGCCGCTGACCGCATGCTTTTGCGCGGCGTCGAGAAAGTCGCGGCGGCTCATTTCGCCATGAACGTAGTGGTCAAATATATCCAGCAACTCCTGCGGGAAATCGGACGCTTTTTTTCGTTCCATTCGAGTCTCTCCCCGTTCCCTCAACTTGCGTCCTATAGTGTTCTAGGGGCGCACCTGGTGCGACTCTGTCAAGCGCTCTGGCAATTCCCCCCGCATGTGGGGTGATTCAATGCACACCCGACCGCTGGCTGTGAACCGATCCCCTCTCGATGGCGTCGGCAAGCTCCCTCAACGTGCGCGCGGTCCTCTTGGCGTGGGTTGCCGCCTTTATCATTGCCGCGCCACTCAGCACCATCTCCCCGGCTAACCGAACCTTGGAGCCGCCGAACTCTTCGATCATTTTCAGAACGTAAGTTTGAGCGTCGTCCATGTTCACCTTCATCATCACGATTGCAGTTTCGGCTTCGCTGTCGGCGGTAGCAGCTCCGTTTCCTCCGTGATCGCTGTCAGTAGCTCACGATCAGATGTCCTTGGTTCGAGGAGAAAGAGAGGCACTTCCGGCTGCTTCAACGGCTCCCCCTCCACCGGGGGGCGAGGGAGTTGGTGTCGTCACCGCGCAAGTGGATCGGGACGGAGCTGAAAATACACCACCTTGCTCGTCGTCCCTTTCCCACCCTCGACGTGAAACGGCGTTCTGGTGCCGTAAGTCGACCACAGCCCACGGCCCTTCCAGCCGTCGTTTGGATCGTCGATGCGGCCGTCCATGCCCTTGGCGTAAAAACCCATCGGGTAGGGGACGCGAAGAACGACGAACTTCCCGTCGACCAGCGCCAGCAGCGCATCGTTGCCGTTGCCGGTAGAGATAGGGACGTTGGCGCCAAGGCCGAACGTGTTGAACTGATCGACCCAGGTGAAATAGCTGGCCTCGGCGCTACCTGAGTCGGTCACGCCCTTGAACTGTGGTCCCGGATACGGGTAGAGCGTCCACCCTTCGGGGCAATGCTTACCGGTCGCCGTCGGCCCGTTGAGCGGCCCCTTGCATTTTCGCCGGTCGAAGCTGGCGAGATGGCCGCTCGCAAGCGAAACCCAGGCGACGCCATTGCTATCGATGTCCATCCCGCGCGGCGAATAACCGTGGACTGGCACCCTTGGATCGTCGACTGGCGGTTCATAAATCTCGGTCAATGCGGTCGCCGGCGGGTTCGGCCCTGGATTCACCCGCACGATCGCCCCGGGAAACCCCAGCACCGATCCCCAGATCGACCCATCGACCGGGCTCGGAGCGATGCCGTATAAGCCGGCCACGATGCGCTTGTCCTTGGTCGGATCGACCGGCTGGCTGGGCTCGACATAATCGTCACGCTTGCCATTGCCGTTGGTGTCGAGGACGAACGCCGTCCAGCCCTGCGACTTCTGCTCGTCGCCGGTCGCGTCGAACATCTTGGTGTCGAGCCAGCCGAGGACGTCGCTGGCACCGCCACTGCTGAACCACAGCGTATCATTGGCGTCTCGGGCGAACTGCAGATGATGGGTCGAGAAACAGAGGTCAATCAGCGTAAATTTCCCAGTCTTGGGGTCGTACATCGCCGCCTGTCGCCCTGATTTTTGCAGCGGGAACAGCTTGGCAGAGGGCTGGTCTGATCCGGCTTTGCAAAAGGCGGGGTCGTCTGCCGGGCGGATCCTGGCGGTAAACCAGACCCGGCCTTTGGCGTCGAACATCGGGTTGTGGATATTAGCCTGGCCGTTCCAGATGGCCTCCTTACCCCAATAAGGTGAGGGCGCCAGGATCGGATCATCGGCGGTATTCGGGGTCTTCGGGTCGCGGACCGGCAGTTTGACCTGGCTCTTCGCGTTCTTCATCGGGTCGACAATCGGCACGAAGTCGGTGCTGAGCTCGGGAGAACCGTAAATCAAGCCGTGAGCGTTAACCGTTGGGTTGCGTCGGTCGGTCGAAATCTCGTCATGCAGATAGGCCTTGGGCGTCGCCCAATCCCACAAGGTGACGACGACATTGCGTTCGACGCCTTGCGGCCGCGGCGGCTGGGCCGGGGGCAGCTCGCCGGCGGCGATGCGATCGGTCCACTCTCCGAACAGCTTCAGAGCGCGCTGCGTGTCGAGCTTGCCGATGTTCGTGACCATATTGGTGCTGGCTTGCCCTGACTGGATGCGCCGTTCCCACGCATCCGCCGATGATGCGAACTTGCCAAGGTTTGGGGGTAATGTGCGCGTCGCCGTGTCGCCCAGCTGGTGGCATGTGTAGCAGCCGTCGGTCTTGACGATGTCCAGCCATTGGCCCTGGCTCTTCAGCTCGATCGGCATGCCGTTGCCGTTGCCGTTGGCGCCGGTGCCGGGAAACAGGCTCTTGTCTGGAATTTCCAGCAGCGAATACCAGTAGACAGCCGGATAATATTGCGCCGCCACTGCCGGGCTCGGCGCCGGTGTGGCCTTCAGGTCGACAATCTTGCCGGGATCGGTTTGCACCTTCGCAGAATCGACGAGACCATAGCCGCGAACCCACACACCGTAATTCGCTTTCGGCAAATCGGGTATTAGGTAGCGGCCGCGATCGTCGGTGACGACGATCTTAGCGAATTTGGTCGCAAGATCTGTTGTCTCGGCGATTACCCACACACCGGCTTCGGGTCCGTTCGCACTGGTGACGGCACCGCCAAGGTCGCTGTCACCAATGTGGATCGCCTGCGCGGTGGTGTGCTCCGCGTCGAGCCGGCCGGGCATGGCCGCCGCGAACGCGGCAAAGGCGGCCGCTGCAATACCGCAACTCCGGCCCCCGTTAGTCTTCATCTCGCCGCTCCTTTACTCGCTGCTCGGCGCGTGTTCCCTCACCCTCGTCACGCGGGCTTCATCGCCTCTCGCCCGTGCGCCGGGTGAGCCTTGGCTTGCGTCCGCGCTTGACGCCGCGCCTTGGCTCGCTCCCGTCCTTCGCTCGGTGCGGGCGCGGATCTTCATGGCCGGCCTCGTTGGTTCAAGGTTAGACCCGCATTTGTGCTCGGGCCAGACCCAGAGTCGCCCAAGCCGAAACGGCGAGGGCAAGGTAGAGGAGCAAGGGGCAAAACATGCCGGCAAAGTCGACCGACTAAGGAGCGGAGCTACTTCTGCCGACCACTTGCAGCTATCGCGCACGCTCACTGCTTCACGATCGATTCGATGCGCCGATCAGCCACGAACCCGGCGCAATCCACATTCACTTGCCCGGCCTGGCCGACCATCACGGTGGCAGGTGGAGGCGGCTTGCCTCGACGGGTTTCAAGATGGGCGAAGCTCTTTGCCATCATTCGATGGCAACGCTCCAGAAGGGGCATTAGAACGTCCTCGAGACGCGCAATTTCCTTTGTTAGCTGCTTGCCAACCGTGTGGCCGTGAAGCTCATCAAGCGGGGCCTGGCCGAAGAGCTCTCGTTCGACCGTGAGGCAAAGAGAACCAATCCAGCGGG
>CAWDQR010000005.1:0-185116 GCA_963804515.1 uncultured Alphaproteobacteria bacterium
AAGTCAGCTGCCTCCGCGTGATATGTCCGCTATACGGCACGAAGCGGACCTCCGCGAGCGCCGCACCGATGTCGCAGAATGACCCAAAGCGGACATATGGTCCTCTAGGGGCTTGCGCCAAATCAAAATTCAGGAGGCCTTTGCAGGTCTGGGTAGTGGGCCAGTTTGATTGTGACAGCGCTGGTCCGTCGCAAACAAGGCTCGACCGGAAATGTCAGCCAGGCAGCCAAGCTCGTGACGACATTGCGAGTGGTAAGTCGAGGATCGTGAACCTACGCCAGAGGAACAAGGTCTGTAAGATCTGGACAGAGAACCCGGAGTGCTTCAGGCTAAACCCGCTCCATCACACATCGGGACCGTACGCCTAATGCGCATCGGCGATGCCTGATCTTATGCGAGGGATGGGATGGACCCGTTTCTCCTCCTGCGGTTCGCACACCTAGTCGGGCTCATGCTCATGTCGGCTGGACTCATTGGCGTATTCGTGGCCGACATGCGCTCTCGCCAAGTCCGTGATGTGAAGCTGTTCGCCCAGGCCGTTACCTTCATTGCCGTATTCTACGACGGCCTTGTCGTGCCTGGCGCGCTTTTGCTGCTCGCGAGCGGGACTTGGCTCATCGTCTCGTATTACGGAGGGTGGGAGTTCCTGAAGGTCCCCTGGCTCGTCGGCATGGTGATCCTGTTCGCCCTTGAGTTTGTCGAGGGCAACACTATTACCCGCCTTTATTTCATGAGACTGCGGCGTCTGGCAGGAGCGGCGCTCGTAGAGCGGCGGGTCACTCCAGAACTGACCCGCGCCCGTGCCGAGCAGCTTGCGTCGTTCACGCACTTCCTCGACATCCCAATCTTGTTGGTGATTGTCTCTCTCGGGGCGCTGCGCCCAAGTGATTGGACCCAGTTCGTGATTGGCATAGTGATCGCCGTGGCAGCAGCTTCGTTGCTGAATTACCTCATTCCGCGCCTTTACCCCTGGGGCAGCGAAGAGGCCCGGCCGTCTCATTCCGCAGGCGAATAACACCGCCGTGTCAAGTGAGCTGCGAAGGGTGGTGAAATCACCACCCCCTATTTCCTCCACATAGCGCTACGGCGCATGCCTGTTGGGCAATTTCCGCTAGTGGCACATAGCGGACGTGCCACACGCGCTGACGAATGTCCGCTATCGGGGGTAAAGCGGACGTGACGCGGGCGCGACACCATTTCCGGTTATGACCTTATCGGACACTCCGGGCTCGCGTGAGGTCCACAGCTGAACCCTGCGCCACGAGTCTTGAACTAGCACGCGCTTCATGGTCTTTTTGCCCGAGCAACTCAAGCTGACGTGCGAATGCTTCGACAGGAGATTTGATCCTGTGCAGCCAAGATTGCTCCTCCCAAGTGTCGTCAACCTAATCATCCTTATCGCCTTCTCGGGTTTGCCCCGATCTTTTGCCGCGTGGCAACCGTCGGGCATTCCGGCGTGGCTGCGGGCCCATGCCGGTGAAGGCGAAGGCCAAATCGCACAAGTGGTTTTGCAGAGGGCGCGTGCGCTCTACCTGCAAAAAGTGAGCGAAGGCGCAGTAAAGAATCCCTGCTACTTCGCCATGGACGCTACGCGGCCCGGCGGGTTGGGGCGCCGGTTTTACGTTATATGCGAAACCGACCGGTCGTTTCGCGCGGTTCCAGTGGGTCACGGCAACGGTCGCGATTTGAAAGGCATCGCGAATTTCGCAAACGGAATACAGTGCGCGAAGAACTTCAGCAATGCGATGGATTCCAAGCTGACGACCGGTGGGGCCTATGTGACGGGAGAGGAGATCACGTCTTTCAAAGGTTACTATCGCAACTCATCGGGAAAATATGTGGCTTTGAGCCGCTCGTTCGTGCAGTTCGACGGCAAAGGCGACACCGCAAACGCCAGACCGCGCGCCATCGGCGGGCATCCGGCCGTATTGTTGAGGGAGGTATGTCTGCGAAAAGATCCGGACAGCCCGTACGCGAACCACGACGGTTACGTTCCGTCCGGAAAGCTGGTGAATTACACCGGCGGTCGCAGCAACGGTTGCACCAGTTGGTCGGCTTCGGACGCCGGGCAAATCATCCCGATAATGAAGGACAAGCCGACGACGCTTTACATTTATCCTGAATCACACGACATCGACGCCGTCGCGCAAGCGGTGAAGGCCGGCTGGTCGCCATCGCGCGCGGGATTATATTGGAACGCCTCCTGCTTGAAAGAAATTGGCTCTCCGAAATTTTGGCCAAAGGAAACCCTCGAGCCGATCCTCATTGAATACAAGAAGGATCATCCGGCACCACCGCCGCGGCCAACACCGATTTGCAAGGGGCAGTGAAATTTGTCTTTTGTTCCTTGTCTCTTGCCCGCTGCCGCGAAAGACGGTTCGAAAGGCGATACCTGACGTCCGCTAATGGCACTTAGCGGACGTTCAGCCGATCGCTCGAGAGGTCTGGTTCCGGCCGAAAAGCGGACATGCCTAAGTCCGATGCTCTCGGCCGCCACCACCTTGCGCCGGTGTTGCACGGAGACGAAAAGGGTTCAGTCTTGCGCGCCTTTGAGGTCACAGCCGCTCTCGGGCTCTAACCCGTTTGGTTGGTCCCAATCGTTGGAAGGAACCGCGTCGTAAGGCGCGCCGAACTCCTGTTTCACCATGCTGAAGCGGGTCGGCACGTCGGAGCCTTGATTCCCGTATTCGGCGATCCAGAAATAATCGTAGGTGCCGCTCGGCCATTTCTCTGGGACGCCATGAAGCTCATCGAGTTTCAAGAGCTGGCGCAGCGTCACCGCCTCCCCGGGGAAGGTATCCTCCAGCTTCTTGTTGGCGATGTGCTTGTGCTCCCACACCATGACCACGGTCTTGCCCGCATAGCGTGGGCCCGTCATCACGTCGTGCGCAGCCTCTTGCGTGCGGCGGTTGAGCAGCTCGGCCTTTTCGTCCTCATCGGCGTCCTTGTCGGGCAACACGGAGTAGAGCGTGAGCGGTTCTCCCCAGCTCGCAGCGGAGGGCGAGGCAAGCTCGAGCGTATGCAAGGTGATGGCGAGGATTGCGGCAGGCGCCTCGCCGTTGGCGAAGAGCGATTTGGCGGCGCCACGGCCGAGATAAATAGTGGTGAGTGCTTCGGCCCGCTCACGCCCAATGTCGCAAAGCTTGTAAGCGGTGGCCTTCTCGCCGTGGCGCAGGATGATGATGCGCGCCGGCGTGGCGAGGGCCACGTCAAGGCCAGACATACAGAACAGCACCGTGAGAGCCAGTCGGACAATCATGAGGGCTTCCCCTGACGAAGGTTTTAGCATTGATCGGCGCCTGGTCGGCGCTCTTTTGTTCCATTCGACTCGATCTTGGTCATTTTGTCGGTGTAGAGCTGACGTCGTTGGTAGAGATCTTCCGTTAGAGCGAGAAACATGGATTGGAAAACCAATCACTTGCACGGCCACCAAACTGACAACGTACTCGTGATCACCTTGGCAAGCTTCGCCGATCTGTCCTGTGTTTCCAGCTCGTCGAGCACAATCAGGAGCAGCTCGGCGTCGGTCGTGCCCTCTGGAAGGCAGATGCGAACCGTTTTGGGTACTTGATTGCGCTGGAGCACTCCGACGCGATAGTCCTCCAAGATGTCGGAGAGATGGCTGGTGCACCACGACAGATTCTTCTGGTCAGCCAAATCCGTGTCTTTCTCTCCGGTGAGAACCGGCTTCAGAGCGCTACAGCGTGATAGAAAATCACCAACGGCCACGTCGTCGGCAGAGCTTGCCCCAGAGCAAGTAAGCGCAACGCACGTCGCAAGGAATAGCCTTCCGCAGAGCATTGAACGACTCCCAGATCATCCTGGTCCGAGTGCTCACATGCCTTGAGGCGGAAGCACAGCACTCCGTAGAGCGTAGGCACCCCGAAGCGGCAGTCGGGATTGCTTACATCGCAGCTACCACTTCATCGAGTAGTGCGAGCACAGCCGCATGACCCCTCACATCATTGACGTTAACGAGCGTAGCGCTGCCATACAGTGGCCGTACAGCGCTGATCGCAAGGTCGTGGGCCTGACTAAGGTCGTTGGTGATTTGATACGCCGCGGCGATCAGGGCGCCAAGGGCGCAACGCCTCTCTGCCCTGCTATCCGTACAACGCGTAATGATGGCTCTCAAATGCGTCCACGTCATCGTCAAAAAGCAGCGTCAGGGTTTCGTTCACGCGCACCGGTGCGAAGTGACCGCTTACACCCTCGAAGCTCAGTCCAAAGAGTTGCGCCAACGTACGCGCAGCGGCCTCCTTGTCGCGGGCCGGAACAATTGTGTGGTTGAGCGTAATCGTCATCGGCTACCTCCAGCTGACATTGCACTTGGTAGCGTGAAATAGGTGCCTTGCGGCTCGCAAGCGCCATGCGGCCGCCGGTTCGCCCGCTTAGTTGCGGTGAAATTCGGTTTTGGAACGGCGAACGCTGCATGGACGTGCGCCAGTCCTCCCCGGAACCAGATCATTGAGGGGTCGCCCGGCTAGTCGTGACGCTTTAAAGGGCTCCGGATCACCCCTGGCGGGTCCAATCGCACGTCAAACCACTTGCCGAGTTGGTTGGGTGCGGCCAGTCGAAATCTAGGGACACACAAACCGCCAGCGGCCGAAGACGCCGCGGCGCCAGAAGCATCGGGCATTGATCGGTGGTCCCCAGGTTGCGGCAAACGCAGGCACCGCCGCCACCGGGTGGTGAACCCAAACACATTGCTCGGGCCCACAGAGCCAAGCCGCTTTTGCCGGCTGACCCGCGAAGACCAGCGCGACCGTCAAGAGCGAGCCCATCAAGATTGTTTTGATCACGCTAAGCCCCTCCTTGAATGAAATGCCTCACTTGTGTGCTTTTGGCTCCTGGCTCAGCGGCCGAGCGCCGCTCTCCTACGATCCACTTCCGCTTGCGAGACTTCGCCCCGCTGCACCAAAGCCGCGATGCACTGGTTGGTCAGTCTGTCGCCATGCCTGCGCATACAGTTCTCCAGGCCTCGGGTTTCAAGCCCCCACTGGCTGCAAAACCTCCGGTAATCGTCTGCACAATGCCGTATTTGACTCCGACTAGCCTGTGCCACGCCGGCAGTGCAAACAACCAAAGCAAAGGCGATAAGCAGTCGCGCGCGATAGCTCGTCATTGACGGATCCTTCCTTCTTTGTTCGGTAACTCCCCGTGTTGTCCGACTAGCGCCAGCCACACACGCGACGTCCCCTATGCCACCAGCAGCGCCAGTGGCGATGGCGATAGTGGCGGCGCGGATGGACGTGAATAGTGACCCGGGCCTTCTCGACGAGACTTTCAGGCTTCGCGACACCAGCTTTGGCAATCGCCAGGGGCGTGGATTGGGCCGGGTTTGGCAAAACCGCCAAAGCGGCGGCGCCTATGAAAGCACCACAAAGAATAACCGCTAGGATTTTCCGAGGACGATACTCGTTCATTTCTCTCCTCCCTATTTCTAGAAGTACATGATCGGACGACGTTTCTACGCGCCCCTAGTGAATCCGACATTGTCGCCGATCACCGTGGTCGGCCCGATGGGCAGCGGCTCCGGATTGGCGATGTCGAGCTTGCGGAACTCGATTTTGCTCTTCCACACCTTGCGCAGGAAATCCTCGAACACCTGGATGGTGAGCTGCTCGCCGGGGCAGCGGCGATAGCCGAAGCCGAACGGCGCGAAGCCGGCATGGTCGCAGACCGGCAGCGGCTTGCCGTCGACGACGCCGTAGACCGTGCCGAAGCCGCTATTGTTGATGGCGGCCTTGCGCCCGTCCTCCACCTCGAAGCTCGTGCGGTCGAATGGGCATTTGGCGAAGCCGATTTCTTCGCAGCGGGCGGAGGCGATATCGTGGCTGGTCGGCGCGCTGATGTAGCGGTCGGGATTAAATTTATCCGGGTCCTTCCACTGCACCGGATCGAAGCTCGTCGATTTATGCGGGGTGACGATATAGCCGTGCCGCTCATAGGGTGGCGTCCGCACCTCTTCCAGGGCGGAGATGCTGCCGCCATTCGGCGTGATGGTTCGGAACAGCTCCATCACGAAGCGCTCGAGCGGCGTGAATGGCTTGCCCCCTGCGTCGTCGGGACTTCCTTCCATCGTCTTCTTGAACCAAGCGCGCGTGTCCGGATCGCCGGTGTCTTTCGCGAGCTTGAGCATGATGTTGTACATCGAGTTGCCCCATTGGCTGAGCGCCACGAAATTGTGGAACACCTCGAACACGACGTCCTTATGGGCGAAATATTCGCCGTCGCCGGCATTCTTGATCCAGTAATGGGCGAAGGTCTTTTCCGGATTGGGGGTCTTGCCGCTGGTGATGTCGGCGAGGCGGTCGTCGATCCATTCCTTCAAGGTGGCAAGGTGCGAGCGCACGATCATGTAGTTGTCGTAGACGATCTTCTGGGTGACGTCGCGATAGGCGAGCACGGTGTTGAAGGCCTCGCCGATCTCACGCACCGGAGCAGGAACCGCATCGCCTTTGACGCCCAAATGAAGGTCCCAATAGAGGTCGAAATAGCTTTCGAGATAAGGCCGCATCAGCGGCTTGCCGACATTGGCATCGCTCAACAGTCTGTCGAAGAATTGCACGACCTTATCGCCATACATCGGTCGGTAGAGGTCCGGCGTCAGCGCCGTCATGTAGATGCGCTTGCGCCGGTTGTCCGGCCCGCGCTTGTCCAGACCTTGCAGGAACACTGTGACGCCGTCCTGCGGCGCGGGCTTCCAGGTCTCGCTCAACAAGCCCCACAGGTCGTAGGGTAGGGCATTCTCTTTGGTAAGCTCCTCGCCGATCATGGGGAGGAACGGCCGCTCCCCGTCATAGACGCTCACCAGGAAATGGGGGACGATGACGTTCTCCACGTAGGCGGCATCGAATTCGGCAAGGTACTGCTTACGGAGACGCGCAACGGCCGATTGGATGTCGGCTGGGGCGAGAGGCTGGGGGAGAGGCGGTTTCAGCCAGGCATTGTCGAAGTATTGAGCGTATGCAGGTCCGGTTGCTACTCCGGCAACTGCAACGCCTCCGCCCACTAAAAACGACCTGCGATCCATTCGTGCCCTCCTTTCGTTGTGACCGACTAAGAGGGTGCCGCATCGGAATGATGGGATTGTGTCAAATTGCGTTTCAGCTCCCACTACCCAGAGTGGGCAATTCGATCAAAAACAACCAAGCAGCTCGCGCCCGTGTAAGGACCAAGGATGTCGTTGGTGGCACAAAGCGGAAGTTCGGCACTTCGCACGATACGTCCGCTAAGGGCGGTAAGCGGACCTCCGCGAGGGCCGCACTCATGTCGCCGAATGACCCAAAGCGGACACGCCGCGCGGGCTCGAAGTCCTTTGGACAGGGGAGGCTGCCCTAGCGCTTAGCCATAGCGTTCATAATCATACCGACGATGACGGTAACTATGGCACCACTCACACCACCGCCGACCAGCTGACCAGCGACAGATGCTAGGTCGACACCGCCCCCCGCAGACCCTGCAAGCGCCGGAATTAGCGCACTGAGTATCTGCCCGCCGCCGAGACCCCCGAGGGCGCCAGCGATGGTGTTGCCGGCCGTGCCCAAGTTAGCCTTTTCCATTCCAGCACCCGCAGCATTACCTCCGATAGCGCCGGCAATGATTTGGATAATCAAATTGATAATGGTGGCTGACATGATGTTCCCCCCTTTATGGCGGCGGCGGCGGTTTGTGCCGTGTCGTCAGCCAGCAGATTGCCTTCGGCAAGTCCGCGCAGCAAGCGAGATTGCCAATCTGTCCACCGGCCGCAGCAGCGACGCCTCCACGAAAATCAAGGACTCGTGCCAGGGCGCGCCACGGGCGTGCGCTGGCACACACTCCCCTTGCGAAGCCGCGACTAGCCGCCGTCCCCCGCCGACGACATGCAGTTCTTGTTGCTGGTCCTTCAGCATGGGATCGGCAGCGAGCTTTTGGACATGTGTTTCAAGAGCAACGGCCCCAAGCTGTCCAGGTGCGGTTCACCGATTTTCTCGTGAGCCGCACCGAACGGTCTTTCATGTCTGCAATTGGCACTTTTCGGACATCCCACCTGCACCGACGAATGTCCGCTATTGGGGGTAAAGCAGACATGACCCGGACGCTGGACAATGTCCGCTAATGACCCAAAGCGGACATATGCGACGCTACGGCCACGTTCCAGGAGGTAGCATTGGCCTGCTAGGACGATAATTTCGCGAGAAATTGTTTGACCGCCGCCCAATTTTCTTCGGCTCCCTCTGGGTTCTGGTCTTCTCGGAGCGTCGAGGATCCATGGACGCCCGCGATCTGCGGGACGAATTGGGTTTTTTCGGTGGAGTGCGAGACGTCGAGAATGGATTTGGCCGCTGCAATCTCTTTTGGATCCTTAGCTGAGGTCACGAATATCGGTATCGAAACCTGTGCCGCGGCTTTCCGGACGGTCGACGAGCCGCGCAGATATTCGCCCGGTGAGAATGCGAGAATAGCTCTGATCTCACGACGATGCTCGGCGGCGAGCAAAAACACCAGAGCCGCAGAATAACTACTTCCCCATACGAGGATTGGCCCAGTGTGACCCGAGGACTTGGCCCATTGCAATGCTGCTTCTAGATCAAGAAGCGCTTCACCATAGTCGGTGCTCTTACCGAGACGTTTGACGGTCTCATTGGTCCGCCCCCAAGCGTCACCGCCTGATCGTTGATCGATCGCAAGCGCGTTGAATCCGAGCGTGGCAAGCATCGGCCCGATAGTTGCGTATTCCCCGCGGTTTGAACCGGCCTGGTGAAAAAGCAGGATCAAAGGTTTTGCCTTCGAGCCTGCTGAATAATAATCCGCAAACACCTGCACGCGATCGCTGGCCTTGAAGGATATAGTGTCCGCCGCGTGGGTGCATGCTGGCGCCATTGCCAGTGCGGCAGCGAAAAGAAATCTAATGCAAGTAACACTCATCTGCGACATCACACCCCCGACCTAAGCGCTGCTTCACTCGTTAGCTCTTATAATTAAGAAGCTTCTGGATCGTTCGTTCAATCTCATCGTACTGGCCTTCGCCGGCATGCTCGAAGACGATCGTTCCGTTCTTGTCGATGATGTACTGCGCCGGCCAGTACTGATTGTGGTAGGCGTTCCACGTCGCATAGTCGTTGTCTTGCGCGACCGGATACTTGATGCCATGGCGCTTGATCGCGGTCTGGACGTTGCTGGCCACCTTCTCAAAAGGGAACTCCGGTGTATGTATGCCGACGACGACGAGGCCTCTGTCCTGGTAGGTGTCATACAATCTCGTGACGTGCGGCAGCGTCCGAGTGCAGTTGATGCAGCCGTATGTCCAGAAATCGACAAGGACGACCTTGCCGCGCAGATCTGCAAGGGTGAGCGGGCCGGAATTGAGCCAATTGCTGATACCGACAAAGTTCGGCGCGGCCCTTTGAGCGTCGGCCAAGATAGGTTGAGCCTGGGCCGTTTTTTCGTCGTCCGCATAACTCGCCAGCGTCAATCCCAGTAGACAGGCGGTCGCCAATACAGTCGCGCCGACTTCCGATCGAATATTCATGGGACTTCTCCTCTTACAGGCCGAATTGGCTGTTTGGATAGAACTCGGAAAACCATGCGGTGATGAGCGTGTCGTATTGCAAGTACGTTGCCGCCGCGAAGACGATGATCACCGCGCCAAAGCCCTGCTGCAGACGATGCGAGACGCGGGCGATGCTCCTGATACGGGTGGTGACAAACTGGCCACCATAGGCAATTGCCAACATGGGAACGGCGGCACCGACGGCGTAGACGATGAGCAGCAACGCTTCCCATTCGATGTAGGGAGCAGTTGCGATCACAGTGAGGATCGACGCGAGCACGGGTCCGGCGCAGGGAGTCCATACCAGACCTAAGGTTGTACCCAGGACAAATCCGCCGATATTTCCGCTTTGGGCTCGAACTGGGATTCGGTGGACGCGGTTCAGCAAATCGCCAGCGCGTGCCCCTAGCCATTCGAATGGGCGTGGCCAGAGCATCAGGAAGCCGAAGATGAGAAGAAGTCCGATAGCAACCGTACGAAGTCTATCCGGGTCAATTCCAACTATCTGAGTTATCGCACTGAAAACGATCGCTACGAACGCAAAGGACGCAACAAACCCGAGCGCGATGAAAACCGGCCGCGCTTTGCTCGTCTGACCAATGGAAGCGCCAAAAAGGATCGGCAGAATAGGCAACGTACACGGCGCGGCGACCGTGACAATGCCGGCAAGGAAAGCGAATAGAAGAGTCACCATCGGGACCGCCAATCAATACAGGCACAGGCCCTGAACCTCGCCACCAACTCGCTGGCTCCGACCGTCATTTCGGGTGGCCTCGGCTATTCATTACGCCGCCGGCGTCACGTCTTCGTGAGCGGCTCGTGCGGCGTCTCCGTCAGAGCGATGTCGAGCAAACCGGAAAGCGAGCGAGCTCGCCTGATGGGCGAGCCCGCCACCGATCGGCAGTGTTCGGCAGGCTACTGGTTCATTTCGTCTTTCTTCATGCTGTCTTTGCCCATGTGTTTTGTGTCTTTGCCCATGGTGTCCTTGCCCATGGTGTCCTTGCCCATGGTGTCTTTGCTCGTGGTGTCCTTGCCCATGGTGTCCTCCTGGGCAAAGACGCTGGCTTCGTTGGCGTAGGACGCTGGCGTTACAGCAACACCCGCGAGAATGAGTGTGGCCGCGGCGGCGGCGATGGAAGCACCAGATCGACAGGCAAACTTCATGGCGAAAATCCTTTTTCTAAGTTGATTGCTGACTACGATGCATCTCTCGTCCCGCACGGAAAATGGAGCATCACGATCTAATTCGTCCGGCGCGTCGCATTCGTTACCCAACTCCTGTTCAACTTCTTTTGAAGTGAGTTCGACGCGGTCCGTGGAAACTACTCGCCGACTTTAGCTACGCTCCTTGGCGCGCGAGTGGGCGGGAGGGTTTCCCCGACACTTGCTGTCCCAAGCGTTTTCCTGGCAATAGGGATAGTTGACGGCGATGAAACCGTGGTTCTCGCCCGACTGTGCCAAGCTGGTGGTCGGCGCGAGCGCGGCAGCGCCAACTAGCCAAGCGGCGGGAAGGAGCGCCATCGCGGTTTTGCTAAGCATGAGTGTTCTCCTTGCTCAAAACGAGGTGCAACTCCCCGCCGCGTAAGAGATGTCACACGACCACTCGTCATGAACTTCCTGCAAAGCGTCGCAGGCTGTGTCCGAAACCAGAATACGGACGCCCGCTTTAGAAAAGCGAGCGCCCGTAGGGAGGCGGATGTGATCACGAACCGGACCACGGATGGTGCCTAGCGGCCCATGGCGTCCGAGTTCGTGGCATAGTTATTCGGGAACTGTTCAGCCATAGCCGGTGCAGCGAAAGCGACGACCAGGGCGACGGCGAGGAAGAGCTTTTTCATAGACGAATCTCCTTTAGTTGATGGCCTTCGAATCAAAGCGTTCCAACCGGCTGGCCAGGACGTCCGAGTGAAACATGACAAGTAGTTCGCCCGGCGCGTCGCATTCGTTACCCAGCTCCTGTTCAACTTCTTTTGAACTGGACTGAAGGCCGTCAACGCGTAGGAAGGCTATCTGCCTTGTAACAAAAGGCCGCGAAGAGTCGTAAATGGAGCAGCAACGCGTGCACGAGAGAGATCGGACCTGGGCCGAGTGGATGCGTGCGGCCAATGCCGGCGACGAGATTGCCTATCGTCGTCTGTTAGAGGCGCTGGCGCCGTTTCTGGGGCAAGTAGTGCGCCGCGGCTTACGTTCGGGATTCGGGAATTGCGATGTCGAAGATGTCGTACAGGAGACACTGTTGGCTATCCATTTGAAGCGGCAGACTTGGAATGAGCGCGAAGCAATTACACCGTGGGTGACGGCGATCGCGCGCCATAAGCTGATCGACAGCTTGCGCCGTCGCGGCCGTCATGTCGAATTGCCGATTGATGATTTCCTTGAGGTACTGCCTGCCGAGATCCCGACAGAAAGGTTATCGAGCCGAGACGCGGAGCGACTTCTCTCGGTCCTTAGCGGCCGACAGCGCGATGTGGTGCGCGCCATCTCAATCGAAGGGATGAGTGCGCGAGAGGCCGCGGACCGCTTCAGCATCTCCGAAGGTGCAGTGCGGGTGGCGTTGCATCGCGGTTTATCAGCTCTGGCAGTTAGCTGCAGGGATTTGGACCAATGAGGACGGACGAACTGATCAACACGCTTGTCGCGGATCATGCAGTGCAGCCGAGACCGAAGCCAATTGCACATGGTCTTGTCATGGCCATCGTCGGCGGGCTCGCGATTTCCTTAGCGCTATTTTCGCTAACGTTGGGGGTGCGCCCCGACATCGTGTCGGCACTCGGGACGTGGCGCTACGACCTGAAACTCAGTGTTAACTTGGTTTTGGTGATCGCGGCCGCTTGGGTCGCTCTACGCCTATCAAGCCCTACCACAACACCACGATCCGCGATGCGAGCATTGCTCGTGCCCGCACTCCTGCTCTTAGCGGCGGTCGTTTATGAGCTCGTTACAATTCCAGCCTCGGCATGGCCATCTCGCGCGATGGGGGTGAATGGGGTGCTGTGCTTCGCGAGCATCATCTTTCTTTCGGTTCTTCCTTTGACGGCTACCATCTATGCGCTGCGCCGGGGCGCCCCAACGTCTCCTGCTATGACGGGGGCGGTGGGAGGGCTGCTCGCAGGCGGTTTGGGGGCTACGGTTTTTGCAATGCACTGCACGAACGACTCGCCGCTGTTTGTGGCGATCTGGTACGCGCTAGCAATCGGTCTCGTGTCTATGTTTGGCGTAGTGGTTGGGAAGCATGCGCTGCGCTGGTAGCAGGTCTTGGCCAGCGCCCGCTTAGCGTCGCGATCCCTGCCTTCAGGACGGATACTTACGCTTGATCACGGTTGGTTGGGTTCTATGGGGCACGCCGAACCTCCCGAAACGGCTACAACGTGCTTGAATGGACCTCGGGCGATCGGGGCATCACAGCCTGCGTCATCACACGAAGCAGAACACGGCAACGTGACCAGTCTGGTGATCGTACGGGAATAAAGCCCGCTCCCGTCGACATGCCATGACGTTCCATTGAGTTCCGCAAAGCGTGCCAAAGCGGACATCGGCCCGGCACTCTCCCGATGTCTGCTTATGGCACAAAGCAGACATACTCAATGCGCTCACGAATGTCCGTTTTTGGGGGCAAATCGGACATTGACAATCCGCTGCTTGCAAATCTCGATTTATGAGTACACGGCCTCATCCACGGCCCCTACGAGGCCATTGCCAACGTAGCTCACAACACCGAGTCTGCCGTCCAGGACTTCCACGTCGGCGAGACGCCGATGCAGTTGGTAGATTCTGATCACTGTTCGCACGATCCTAGTTCCGCGAGGACCGGTCGCAGTGTCGCTGAGACGTTGACCCGAGAGCGATGGGATCAAGCAGATTTCACTGATGGCTAAGTGCAATTAATTGCACACCGGCACTTACCGCTAATCCACGTACCCCGCCCCTCAGGTAACAGCGGACTCTCGTTGCTCCATAAGACCAAAATGATTGCAAACCAAATTGCAAACCAACCACGCGGCACAGGACGGTATCAGAGATCACAAGCCGACACCGTCACGGCAAAATTGGCGAACTGGAGCACACGCTTAGCTACAAGGCGATACGCACCGGCACGAGAATCATAGAACTCGAAAACCGTTGTACGGGTAACCGTACCGTGGGTTCGAATCCCACCCTCTCCGCCATAGTGCATTGATTATATTGACTTATTTCTAGATTTCTGAGGTTGACCCCCGCTTTGACCTCGAAAAGCTTGGCGAGGCCATCGATGGCGGGCATACATCGCCTACCTCCCGCAAAGGTCAAAATCCCCATAAGGCAGGCCCCCCAAACCCTGTTAAAACGCGGTCTACATCGGTCTGACCAGCCGTCTGGCCCAAAAGGAAGGGCGGCAGGCCATTGGCCCACCGCCCGCGCTTGTGCCCTATAGGCAGCGGGCCCGGCATTGGAGAGCAGAACCGCTTCGTTGACCTCGCCGCGTTGGCCACCACAACCGTAGTCATCGTGCAGCGGTTTAGCGTGACTTCATCCAAGTCATTCCAGGACGTCGCATCACGGCTGGAAGCGGCTGTCGGCCATCCCGATATGAGCGTATTTCGCAGGGACGTCACTTCAGCAAAAACATATTCTGAGGTGGAGAAGATCGTTAACAAGGCGATCGGGCCTTCCGGCTTTATGGAGTTCACGCGTTTTGACCTGGGTGAAGTCCTGCGCAAGGAACGTGGAGCGGGAGCGCCAAGAAGTTTGCGGCTTGTCGTCGGCAACCCGCTGATCATGAAGCAGATGGTCGAGCGCGTGCCAGATGCGGGTTCGTATGCGCCGGTGACGATCCTAATCGACGAGCGAACGGACGGAGTGCATCTGTCTTACGACACCATGGTCAGTTTCTTGAGCTCTTATGGGAGTCCGGAAGCTATGAAAGTCGCGCAGGATTCTGGACTCCAAGGTCGAGGCGCTGCTAACCGCCGCGGCTAGCTAACGGCAGGCCGTCATCGCAAGGGATTCGAGCGGTCGTGGCAGCGGAGATGAACAAGGAGGAGATGAAAATGACGGACCCAGCACTTCACATCGGCGACAATTCACCGGAGTACGTTGCTTATCGCTTGATGCTCGACATTGCAAAGGTCGAGAAGAAGGCGCTTACCCCATCAGCATCGTGCCAAACAGCGGATCGAAAGTGGGTTCTCGATACCTACGCGGAATGTCTGCGCATTCGTCACCATGTTGGTCGCCGTGTCGATCACCGAGACAGTGCCGGAGATATTATTCACGACACAGGCGTGTTTCCCATCCGGGGTAACGGGAGGAGGTCGTGCCGACCTATATCGGCCGGTCGCTGTCCGGAGTATAGTGTCGTCAAGACCTCTACAAACTACCGACCATCCAGCGCATATTTGTGCATATAGGCGTGCACGCCGGTGCCGCGACAACACTAGGCGCAAAGAAGGCCAAGCTGGCACGCGAGGAGCTGGTCGATGCTAGTGAGCGTTCCTTTGTAGCCCTGACTCGCTCAATATTGAGAGGAAGGCCAAAAATGTCGTGGCAATTCACTGTCGGACTTAGAGTCAAAGGTAAGGCGGACCGAATTGTCGTTGACGCTGAAGACGCGCTCATTGCGGCGTTAAAGGTCAAAGCTGAGCGGCCCGAGGCCACGATCATGTATGCTCGGCGGTTGAACCGACGCGGTGACACACGTCACCCGCCTCACACCCTCACCTGAGGCCGTTGGCCTTGAATGGGTGCGCATAAGGATTCCACGACTCGGAGATCGCCTTTGGCCGGGCGAGCTGCTGGAAGGAAGCTCAATTGACCTACATCGTCAATGAAAGCTGTATCAAATGTAAATACATGGACTGTGTCGAGGTATGTCCGGTCGACTGCTTTTATGAGGGCGAGAACATGCTCGTCATCCACCCGGACGAATGCATCGATTGCGGTGTTTGCGAACCAGAGTGCCCGGTCGATGCGATTAAGCCGGATACCGAGCCCGGTCTCGAAAAGTGGCTCGAGATCAATGCGAAATATGCTCTTGTTTGGCCCAACATCACCATAAAACGTGAGCCACCGCCAGATGCGAAGGACTGGGAGGGCAAACCTGGCAAGGGCAACTGGTTATCGCCGAACCCCGGCACAGGTGATTGAGGCCTGGACAGCGTGTCGGCGGCGGCTGGTCGAAAACAAGCTGAGGGAGGTAGACAGGTCGCAGACCCGGCGGAGCGCGAGATGTTCGAGCGTGTAGCCAAACTGGTGAAGACGGACAGGGTGAGATCATGGAGGCTCGATCAAGCGGCTGGGTCGATCTTCTTGACGGAGTTCGTGTCCGCGTTCTTCCTGGCGATGCGCTACTTCTTCAAGCCGAAGGTGACGCTGAACTATCCGTTCGAGAAGGGATCGCTCTCGCCCCGCTTTCGCGGCGAGCTTGCGCAGCGGCGCTATCCGAACGGGGAGGAGCGCTGCATCGCTTGCAAGCTGTGCGAGGCGATCTGCCCGGCGCAGGCCATCACGATCGAGGCGGGGCCGCGGCGCAACGACGGCACGCGGCGGACCACCCGCTTCGACATCGACATGATGAAATGCATCTACTGCGGCTTCTGTCAGGAGGCCTGCCCCGTCGACGCCATCGTCCTGGGACCGAACTTCGAATTCGCGACCGAGACACCCGAGGAGCTCTACTACGACAAGGAACGCCTGCTCGCGAACGGCGACCGCTGGGAGCGGGCAATCGCGAGGAACATCTCGCTCGACGCCCCCTATCGATGAGCCGCTAAGCAGAGCGTCGCCATCGCCGCAGTCAAGCGGGGCATCAAGAACTTGCGCTCGTCACCTGGTGACGGCGTAGTCTCGAAGGTACTAGTTAGGGTCTCGCCATTGGCGTCAAATGAAAGTTTGGGCATGACGGAAGAGCTGAGCGGACGGCGAATTGTGGTGCCGGAAACGCGCGAACTCGGCCAACTGGTCCGCATGCTACAAGAGCGCGGTGCCGAAGCCGTTCCCTGCCCGATGATCGCCATCCGCGATGCACCTGATCCCACACCCGTCGAGGCGTGGCTGCGCCGCTTCGCGGACGGAGCGTGTGACGATCTTGTGCTGATGACGGGCGAAGGTCTAAGGCGGCTCCTCGGCTTTGCCCGACGCCTCAGTCTGGAACCCGCCTTCCTCAATGCGCTCGGCGCTACACGCAAGATAACGCGCGGGCCGAAGCCAGTTCGGGCGCTTCGCGAGATCGGATTGGCGGCCGACGTGCCCGCAGACGAACCCACGACCGAAGGAGTGATCGCGGCGTTGGGACGGCATAACCTCAGTGGGCGCCGTGTCGGCGTGCAGCTCTATCCCGACAATGTAAATGAGCGGCTTCTAAAATTCCTCAAAGGTGCCGGCGCAGAGCCGGATCCGGTGCTTCCGTATGTCTACGCCTCTGAATCGGACGATGCGCGTGTGATCGCTGTCATCGCCGAGATGGCTGCCGGCCGAATCGACGCGATCGCCTTCACCAGCGCGCCCCAGGTTCGACGGTTCCGCGACGTCGCCCGCGCGTCCGGCCGAGAAGCCGAACTGCTTCAAGGCTTCGAACGCATAGCCGTTGCGGCTGTAGGCCCAATTGTTGCGGCAGAGCTCGAGGCGCTTGGGGTAGAGGTGAACATTATGCCTCGCGACAACACGTTCTTCATGAAGCCACTCGTACGAGAGCTCACAATCGCCTTGATGAAGGACAAATAGTCCGCATTGAGGATCTTCTCGCCCTTCAATTGAAAGAGCTGCAGAGACGGCCAAAGCCTCGCGTCCCGCTCGTCATCCTCGTTGGGTGCCTGGAGAATGTCTGCTTTTGGCACAAACCGGACCAACGTGACGGGTCGCTGCGAGGTCAGCAATTGACCCAAACTGGACATGTGAGGCCGGCCTTCCCGAATGATGCGGACCTTACGCTCGGAGGGCCGTAGTCAAATCGTTATAGGCGGCAGAGTCAATTCTCGGTGGTTGCGGGCCCAGGATTTGGACCTATTCTCGGGCTTTTCGCTCATATTGGAAGCGTGTTCGGTATCCCCGCAACCAGCGTTATTTGCACCCCCGTTCCTTTGGAGCGGGGGTGTTCGTTTGCGAGGTTGAGGAGGGCTGCAAGCTCGCCATAGAGCTCGATCTTAAGCTTGCCATTTTCCGGCACGAGCCGGATCTCTTCGATGAGGGCGTAAGCCCATGATGCGTCTCCGATCTTGAGCGCCATCCTTCCCCCGTCCTTGAACCGTTTGCCCCGGTGCGGATATGAGGAGGAAAGGCGTGCCTCAGACTTAACCGCGTGGCCATTGGAAATCATGCCGCTCCGCAAGGCTTGGTTCTGGCTGCTAGCAGCGTCCCTGTATTGCCTGCGAGATTCCTGAGAGCCATCCTGATGAGAGGGTCGAGTCAGTTGGGTGCGACCTCAAGTCATTGCCAGACTAATCGACGTGACTGAGCGGGTCATCGCGCCGTGACCTCATTACGGAAGGCAATGGGTCGGTCCGTTTCGCGTATAGGCTCGAGCGTGGTGCCCGTACCTCGAATGGTCACGTCGCCGTAATCGAGAATCCGTCCCATCACGGTCTGATCGACATCAACGCTCTCGATCTTGTCCATGTGTACTTCGACGGTGTGGCGCTGAATGAAGCCGTGCGCATAGATAACGCGGCGGTCGGTGACCACAATCTCGTTCGTCCAGCGGATGAACCACGCGCGCAGCGCGAGGATCAGCGCCAGTAAAAAGCAGATTGCCGATGCTGCCCATCCCCAAGGAGGTCCTAATAGGCTCGCGACCGCTCCTACAAGGGCGAGAAGCAGTGCTTGGAGGTACAAAATCCAACGCACGCTGCCTTTGGTATCGAATGGTCTCCCCAGGCTGTAGGACGTGTGTAATGGAGCTCACGATCTTCTCCTCGCAACCGTCCGGCGTTAGCAGTTCGCGATTGAGCGTCCCCCCAACCGACGGATGGTAACGCGTTCACCGGCTCGTCGTCCTCTGATTCGCCATCGACCTGCGTCCACGGGCGAGTGCACTCCTCGCAGGTGACGGTACGGTCGGACGTGCAGCGAAGGCTATAGCATGGGTGTTATGATCGTTTTTGCACGAGCCTACGCCGCGCGGCGGCGCGGATGGGAGGGGGGTCAAATCTGGGTCGTGCACAAGCGGCTGCCCCTTGTGAGATGGAGTCGGCAATGACTAAGGGGCGGCTTGAAGCCTTCACGGATGGCGTGATTGCTATCATCATCACAATCATGGTGTTGGAGCTGAAGGTCCCGCACGGAGCTGACTTCACTGCGTTGCAATCCAGTCTTCCAGTGTTCCTGGCGTATGTTCTGAGCTACGTGAATGTCGGCATATTCTGGAATAACCATCACCACATGCTGCACGCCGCCGCGCGTATTGATGGAAAAGTTCTTTGGGCCAACCTGTTCCTGCTCTTTTGGATGTCGCTGATACCGTTTGTAATCCGTTGGATGGACGAAGCGGGTTTAACGGCCTTGCCGACAGCGGCATATGGCGTCGTGCTGGCGATGGCAGCCATCAGTTACCATCTGCTCCAGTGGGCGATCGTCGCCTCCAACGGCCGGAGTTCCACGCTCGCCGTCGCGGTAGGCAGCGATCTAAAGGGCAAGTTGTCCATAGCCGGGTACGTCGTGGCGATTCCCCTGGCATTCGTCAGCCCATGGATCGCGGTCGCGCTGTACGTCGCAATCGCGCTCATGTGGTTCGTGCCTGATCGGCGCATTGAATCGGTAGTGAATCGGCCGGAGTAGCACCGCTCCGTGTAGGCTCTTGGCATTACACAATCCACCCCAGCTCGCGCGCCTTGTCGTTGGCGAGCTTCCAGGCGCGAGCAAGCACCACATAGTCGTCGGTCTGGGTGCGGCGCTTGAGGATGAGTTGCGGTTGATTGGTAGGCTTGTGGTAGACGGCGCAGAAATCATCGCCCGGCAGCGAAACGATAAGGTCCCCCTCACGCACGACGTACCGAACTTCAGATCGCCCCCGATCCGTCGGACCAGCATAAAAGAAGCCCGGCTCTGAGGAAACCGGGCTCCCATCTATACCGTTAACGCCGAGGGCAGGATGCGATCTTGCCCCGCCATTTAGGCGTTAGGTGGCTCCGAGCTACTAGGAGCAGGTCCAAACCCAACCGCGTGGGGTCCGCCACCAGCAGGAATTGTCATAATCGCCCCACCATTCATCGCCCCACCAACCACCGTTGACGAAGATGAAGCGATTATTGACGAAACGACGGTTATTAAAGCGACGGTTATTGACAAAGTGCCGGTTATCGAAGTGACCGTTGTTGAAGCTCCGTCTGGCATATCGCGGACCGCCATTGAAGCTGCGGCTGGCATATCGCGGACCGCCATTAAAGCTGCGGCTGGCAAAGCCGCCGCCACCCCAATGTCCGCCGCCACTCATATGGCCGCTACCCCAGCCGCCTCCGCCACGGCCGCCGCCGCCACCACCTCCGTGACCCCCGCCCCCGCCCCCGCCTCCGCCACCCCCGCGGATGAGCGTGACGGCGCCGGTATGCGCGGCGCTGACAGCGTTGTTTAGGTTGGGTACACCTCCCGCCTGAGCTGATGGCACCACTAGAGGTGCTAATATCAGGCTGCCCGCAAGGGCAGTCACTGCGACTATGGTCGTTTTCATAACGTTGATGTCTTTCTGTGGAGGTAGTGCCCTGGTCCGCCGCACCATATCAATCAACCCAGGAGTGGCGCCTTGGTTCCACCTGCGACGGTCCGATCAAGCGACGGATACGCCCACAAGCCCACTATCGGTCTGATTTGGTGCTATTGTGTGAGAAGGGCGCGGGGGGCGCTAATTTGCATAAGCAAGATCGTTTGATCGCTTCATGTAACTCCTGGAGCGAGTTTTGGGAGCGAACGAAGAAGCTTCCAACAGATGCAGAAAAGGGCGCTGTATTAGAGCGTCTAACTCAACTCTATCTCCAGACCGCACCGGAATATGTCACACAACTTAAGCACGTCTGGCTGCTACGAGACGTGCCTCCTGCGGTTCGGCGGCGGCTTGATCTTCCCCCGCTTGATGAAGGTATCGACTTAAGCGCGTGTACGAGGCGCGGGGAATATTGGGCAATCCAGTCAAAGTTTCGCAGCGCAAGCGATAAGCCGCTCACCAGACGTGAGCTAGGCACCTTCACAAGCCTCGCCTTCAATACTTGCCGCAATATCGCTCTGGCCGTTGTTGCCGATACCTCCTCAAAGCCCGTTAGTAAGCATCACCTGATGCGCAACACGACGGAGATTGGCCTCGACCGTTGGCAATCTCTCGATCAGGAAGCTTGGGGCCTAATCCTTGGAAAGCTGAGCGGCAGAAGCGAAACACCAAAAGCACGACTCCCCAAGCCACATCAAATTGAAGCCGTAGCGGCGGCAAAGACACACTTCGTCCGCGATGGGGCGGCACGCGGTCGCCTGATCATTGCCGTGCGGCACTGGCAAGAGCCTGACGGCCTATTGGATCGTCCAGGCGCTGAAGGCAAAGAACATCCTTGTTGCGGTGCCGAGCCTTGCGCTGGTGCGTCAGAGTCTCACCGATTGGACGCGCGAGTTTCTGGCCATGGCGTTAAACCAGATTGGTTTTGTGTTTGCAGTGATGAGTCAGTCGGAAATCTCGAAAGCGATACATTTGTCGGAGAGGTCTACGACCTCGGTGTGCCCGCGCGCAAGACGGAACTTCTCGGCCTGGATCGGACTCGTGCCGAAGCAGCACTCGAGCGGGGGAAAGGAAAGACTCGGCAGCATCAGCAAACAAGGCGATCGCTATCTGCGCAGCCTATTCACGGCCGGTGCACTCGCCGTCATCCGCTATGTCAAGATCCATGGCACCAGGCATCGGCCCTGGCTCACAGCGTTGTTGGCCAGGCGGCCAACGAAGGTCGCTACCATTGCGCTCGCCAACAAGATCGCACGCATGGGCTGGGCGATGATGGCCAAGGGCGAGCGCTACAAGGAACCCGTCGCGCTTGCGGCATGAACGAGATCGCGTCGGACATCCGGCGAGATGTGAAGGTTGGGAGGGCGAACAGCACGTAATGCAGAGCCGGTCGATCCGGCGATCAGGACAACCCACATGTGCCAGTGCATCGTCGAATGTGGGCTTTTGATCGGGACCTGATCCGCGGAGGGCATTATGGCCAGCGGTCATGCGAACCGCGCTAACAGGCCGAACACATGGCTGCACCGACCAATACTGCAAACGTGAAGAAATCCCTTGCCAACTCGGAGCCGTCCACACATGGCACTTAGCGGACCAACTCGATGAAGCGTCGTGACGTCAGCTTTTGACCCTAAGCCGACGTCTCAATGTCGCTATTTCTGCGCCTTGATTCACAGCCTCAGATCGACCCTCCCGGTCGCAAGCGGAGGGTCTGATCGAAAAGCCCCCACGCAGTGATCGCGTTGCCTGGAGGTCGTGCGGGGTATTTTTATGCTGGACGGTCGCTCGGTATTGTAATGGCGAACACCGAATAATAGTTATCCGAAAGACTTCGGCCGTTGGGAGGGCGACAATGAAGTGGCTCCCAATCTTCTTGGTGGCGTTTCCGCTCGCAGGCTGCGTCACGTCGCAAGAACGCACGGCGCCAATGGCGCTAGCCCAGGATGACGCCACCAAATCCGAATGCGTCCGGTATGGCTTCCCGCCGAACACTCCCGCATTTGGCGATTGTAGCGCCAGTTCTGAAAAGCCACGACCTTCGGAGTGACGTTCTGCGCGGCGAGAGGCGGACACGTCCGCGCCCGTGAAGCGGACCTCCGCGAGGCAACAACATTGTCGGCTGGGTGCAAGGCTTCGCCGGCGACTAGCGGGACTCGCATCGAGGCGGTCATGAATTTGGAAGCGTCGGTGCAGCAATTTGCTCCCCAATGTCGGAATATTCCCGTCTTGTTGGTCGACAAGAGAGCAGCGCGTCCCGTAGGCTGATGGGCGTTATTGGCCGTCAAGAGCCGACAGCGCGAAAGCCTCAAGGGGAGGGCCCAAGGCATGAACGATCAGCCAGTACGCCAGACATTCTTCGGAGGATGTCCGCATGACTGCCCGGATACCTGCGCCATGATCTACGAGGTCGAGGAGGGCAGGCTCGTCGAGGTCAAGGGGAACAAGGACCACCCGATGACGCGGGGCACGCTTTGCGTGAAGCTGAAGGACTATCACGACCACCATTACAATCCCGACCGCGTGCTCTACCCCTTGCGCCGCGCAGGCTCCAAGGGCTCGCGCCGATTCGCCCGGATCAGTTGGGACGAGGCCATCGCCGAGATCACCACGCGCTGGAAGGACATCATCGCGAAATACAGCTCCCAGGCGATCATGCCGTATTCCTATCTCGGCAATGAAGGCCTGGTGCAGGGGCTGACGGCGGGCGATGCCTTCTTCAACAGGCTCGGATCGACGGTGAACGAGAAGACGTTCTGCGCTTCCGGCTCCTCGACCGCCTGGCTGCTGACGGTGGGTCCGACCGGCGGCGTCGATCCCGAAAGCTTCGTCCACTCCAAATATATCGTGATCTGGGCGTGCAACTCGATATCGACCAATTTGCACCACTGGCCTTTCGTGCTCGAAGCGCGGAAGCGGGGCGCCAAACTTGTTGTCATCGATAGCTACCGGTCGCGCACGGCCAAGCAGGCCGATTGGCACATCATGCCGAAGCCTGGCACCGACGGCGCCTTCGCCATGGGTGTCATCGCCGCGCTGATCGAGAATCACCTAGTGGACCGCGACTGGGTGGATTGGCACACGGTCGGTTTCGATGCGCTGGCCGAGCGGGCGGCCGAATTCACGCCGGCCTATGTGGAGCAGGTCACCGGGGTGCCGGCGGCGGATGTGGCGCGCTTCGCCCAGGAATTCGCCGCTATCCAGCCCTCCGTGATCCGCATGGGCGTGGCGCTCGAGCGCCACGCCGGCGGCGGCCAGACCATCCGCGCGGTGTGCGCGATCCCGGCGCTCACGGGCTCATGGCGTCATGTCGGCGGCGGTCTGTTGCAGATGCCGCTCTGGGAGTTTCCGGTGGATTGGGCGCGCGTGTCGCGCCCCGATTTTATCCGGCCGGGCACGCGGGTGGTCAACAATCTGCAGCTCGGCCAGGCGCTGACGGGCGAGATGCAGCTCGATCCGCCGATCATGGGGCTTTACATCTACAACACTAATCCGGTCAGCCAGGCGCCGGAGACCAACAAGATCGTCAAGGGCTTAAGCCGCGAAGATCTGTTCTTTGTCACGGCCGAGCACTTCGTCACCGATACCGCGGCCTATGCCGACATCGTGCTGCCGGCGACCATGGCGGGCGAGCACGACGACATGATGTTCTCCTGGGGTCATTTCTATCTGACCATCAACGAGCGGGCGATCGCGCCTTGCGGCGAGGCGAAGTCCAATGCCGAGATCTTCCGGCTGCTCGCCACCGGCATGGGTTATGACGATGCGCAATTCAAAATGAGCGACATGGAGCTCGCCGAGCATTATGTGCAATGGGACGCCCCGCAAATGGCCGGTGTCGGCATGGATCATTTTCGGCGCCACGGCTATTTCCATCTTGCCGTCGGCACCCCAGACGACAGGCGGCCTCATGCCAACGGCAATTTCCCGACGCCCTCGGGCAAGGTCGAGTTCCTGGTCAAGGACGCCAAGAACTTCGTCGCACCACCCTTCCGCATGATGTACGAGGCGATGCAGTCGGGAGAGGACGTCGACCCGCTGCCGGGTTACGTGCCGCCGCGCGAGAGCCGTGAGAGCAATGCCCGTCTCGCCGAGCATTATCCGCTCAACATCATCTCGCCGAAGAGCCACGGCTTCCTCAATTCCTGCTACGCGAATGAGCCGCATAAGATCAGAGGCCAAGGGGAGCAGTTCGTAATGCTGAGCCCCAAGGACGCCGCCGACCGCAGCATCCGCGAGGGCGATCCCGTCCGCGTGTTCAACGACCGGGGCGACTTCGAGGGCGTTGCGCGCGTCACCGACGACGTGCAGCCCGGTGTGATCGTCGCCACGCTCGGCTACTGGCGAAGCCTCAACCGCTCCGACGGCTCGGTGAACTCGATTTCCTCCGACGCCTTTTGCGGACTCGGGCGCGCACCGACCTTTTCGGACAATCTGGTGCAGCTCGCCCGCGTGAATTGACCTTCGCCGCATGAGAGGCCTGGAAAGACTTGCCAAGCTCGTGCCGAATGCGAAGCACATCACGAACACGAACAGCGGCCACGAGATACACAAGGAACAGCCTCAACTCGTGATCGACTCGATTCGCGAGGTAGTCGACGCGGTCCGCAGCGGTAGTTGGCAGCCGGCGCGCTGAGGGGAGCGCTCGCGGCGGTCGATGGCACGAACAGGGCGACGAGCCCTCGACTTCTGCTTATGGCACGAAGCTGACAAACTCGGCGGGCGTGCGACGTCAGCTACTGACCCATCCAGTTGCGCGGGCGAGTCCGAGTAGACGTTCCGCCAATTCGAGGACAATGGCTGGGTCAAAGCCCGGTGAGTACCCTTGTGCCTTCCGAAAACCTCATCCGCTGGATTCGCAGGAGAAAAGAGAATCGGATCATGATCGAAACTGATGGCGACCTTCTTCAGACTTCTGCTCGGATATATGTGGGACTGCTTTCGTTCGCATGAAAGATTGAAAGCCGAAATCCTCATCCTTCGCCATCAGCTGAACATTCTACACCGAAAGGCTCCGAAAAGATTGCGGCTTTCGGGCGGTGATCGGGCGTTGTTCGTCTGGTTGTATCGGCGTTTCCCCGATATCGGCAACGCCGCAGCGATCGTGCGTCCCGAGACAATCATTCGCTGGCACCGGATGGGTTTTCGCGCCTGGTGGCGCTGTAAATCTCACAATCCAGGTGGCCGGCCCGGAATTGATCAAGAACCCCGAGATCTCGTGCGCCGTATGTGCGAGGAAAATCCGCTTTGGGGCGCCCCGCGGATTCATGGCGAGCTGCTCAAGCTCGGCTTTGATGTCGCACAATCGACGGTTTCGAAATACATGTTGAGACGGCGAGGTCCGCCGTCTCAAGGGTGGAAGACTTTTCTCCGCAACCACGCCGACGGGATTGCATCCGTGGATTTCCTCATCGTTCCGACGCTGGCATTCGAACGACTGTTCGTGTTTGTCATCTTGGGGCTCGGACGCCGTCGCCTTCTATGGATCGGCGTCGCGACCAATCCGACGGCGGAATGGCTGGCCCGCCAGATTACCGAAGCCTTTCCTTGGGACACTGTTCCGGGCTTTCTCATCCGTGACAATGATGGTGCCTATGGCGAGGCGTTCACTCAGCGGCTTCGAGCAATGGGCATTCGCGATCGCCCCATCGCACCCCGATCACCATGGCAGAATGGATATGTCGAACGTTCGATCGGGTCGATCCGCCGTGAATGCCTCGACCATGTGATCATCTGGGGTGAGGCACATCTTCGGCATGTCCTGAAGGCATACACCGAATATTACAACGCGACGCGGACTCATCTCGGAATTGACAAGGACGCTCCAAACCGTAGGCCAATCGAGAGGTGTGGTGTCATCGTCGCCAATGCTGTGCTAGGCGGACTTCACCATCGCTACGCGCGGATATAGTTTTCGGAAGGGATAGGGGTCGCAACCAACGCCTTGGGCGTGTAAAACTCGAAGAGCGATACAAAAGAGGGACATGAACAAACGGAGGTCAGTCCCCTTGAACGTCAGGCCTGGACCTACTATCTAAAGGGTTGAGGGTGATGTTGTCAGTCCCCCCCGTCTAGTCACGTCACCCATTTTACGCCGGATTTCCCTCCCGGCGTATGCGCGTAATGCGTTTTTGGCGCCTGACCACATCAAGCGGTTGGGCGCTTTTTTTGTTTTGGTTCAGACCGCGCGTTGTGACTTTTGAGTAACGCAGCGAATTTATTTAGGCGGTCATTTTGCGATCGCCCGACATTTGCCACGCTTGCCGACCCTACTCTCAAACGAATCGCGCGAAGACGAGAGGGAAAAACGGGGGAATTCGGGGGGAGCCTTGGCCAAGGGGCCGGGCTCTCCTTTTTTGTTTTTCTCCGGCCTTACTATTCCGGCCCCGCCTCTGCGGGCGGGGTTAGGAGCGTGGGGCTCCTATTCGTGGAGCAGCGTTTGCCAGTCTGAGGGCACACGCCCAGCCGGCCCCGGTACTGGCTGATCTAACGGATGCGCGTGCGGAGCGGGGAGATTCGGGCCGGCAAAAAATTCGCCTGAACGGTAGTCGTAAAACCAGCGCTCCCCCGGCTCGAAACTCGTGATAATCGGGTGACCCGTAGCGGCGTTATGTTTCGATGCATGCTGATTTGGCGAATTATCACAGCAGCCGATGTGACCGCATTCGGCGCATCTACGAAGATGCAACCACCAACTGCCGGTCGCCAAGCATTCAACGCAACCTGTACCGCTTGGCTTGGCCAACGCATTGATGCCTTCTCTCTGAGCCTTCATGCTGCCTCCGACCGTCGTTCGTCCCAGTAGCGCCGGCTAAGGAAATTAATTTTCCACAGGATGCAACGAAGGACTAGTCCACGATTGCGTCCTCGTTTTGCCAAACGGGTTGGGACATCTCAGTTGTCTTCGTTCCAGGGGGTGCGTCGATCAAGCTCTTCTATGATGGGCGCTTCGGCGACATGACCAGGATATCACCGGCGGCGCCAAGGCCCGTTCCATTCTGATCGGCCTCCGAATGTCCGCTTTGGGTCATTAGCCGACATAACGGCCCGTTCGCGTCATGTCCGCTTTACCCCCAATAGCGGACATTCATCGGTACAGTTGGAATGTCCGAAAAGTGCCATTAGCGGACGTCAGGTATCGCCTTTCGAACCGTCTTTCGCGGCGCGTCAGCGGCACGCGAGCGACGTAGGAGGAAAGGAGCCACATGAACCTCTCTGATATTTGCTGCTTCTTCGGACACTGCTCGGGTACAACCTTGCCGCATGATGCGGTAAATGTTACTTTTTGAAGATCGCGCCAAAATAAATCCCAGCGCAAATCGCCACGGCACCGAGCTGGGCGTGTGTGCAGTCATGTCGCCAACGTAGCGTGGCCGGCGACTCACTCGGGAGGAGCATATGGCGAACCCACCAGTCAACGGTGATTCCACAAGCCCGACAACGCCCGGAGTGACGGGCACAAACGAAGCGCCGAACGGTGTGGGCGTGTACGGAGAAGTCCAGCAGCAGGGGAAGGGCGTGCACGGAATCTGCAACGGTGTCGCTCCCGCGGATTTCACGTCGGCCGGCGTGTGGGGCGAGAGCCAGTATGGTATCGGCGTGTATGGGCACAGCCTCGGCCAGATGCAGGCCGTGGCGGGGATCAACATTGCTCCACAAAGCCCCGCCGGCCCTGGCGTGTGGGGCCAGAGTAGCTATGGTCAGGGCGTGTGGGGCGAGAGCCAGAACTCGGAGGGTGTGCACGGAATCAGCCACGGCCAGGTGGCGGGCGTTGCGGGGTTCAACGATGCTACACAAGGCCCCGGCCAGGGCGTGTGGGGCGAGAGCCAGAACTCAGAGGGGGTGCACGGAGTCAGCCACGGCAACGCAGCGGGTGTGGCGGGGTTCAGCACCGCCGCCCAGGGCGTGTGGGGCGAAAGCCAGAACTGGGAGGGGGTGCACGGAGTCAGCCACGGCAACGCAGCGGGTGTGGCGGGGTTCAGCACCGCCGCCCAGGGCGTGTGGGGCGAAAGCCAGAACTGGGAGGGGGTGCACGGAGTCAGCCACGGCCAAGCGGCGGGCGTGGCGGGATTCAACGATGCTCCACAAAGCACCGCCGCCCCGGGCAGTGTGGGCGTGTGGGGCGAGAGCCAGAACCTTGATGGCGTCTCCGGTGTCAGCCACTCTGCGCAGCATGCTGGGGTGGCTGCTAACAATGGCGCAGGTGGCTATGGGCTATGGGCGCGAGCTAAGACCGCCGGATATTTTGACGGTGACGTCGAGGTAACCGGGGACGTTCGCCTTATCAATGCCGACGTCGCCGAGAACTTCAACGTCGTCGAGCCTGCCGTCGCCAGCCCTGGTACCGTTATGGTACTTGATGAGACAGGGGCCTTGGAGCCTGGCAGTCGGCCATATGACAAGCGGGTAGTGGGCGTTGTATCAGGCGCTGGCCGCTTCAAGCCTGGACTCATACTTGATAGTGGTGAATCGCGCGCCTCACGTGTGCAAATCGCCCTGGTAGGCAAGGTGTTTTGTAAAGTTGACGCCTCCACCACCCCGATCGATGCTGGGGACCTCCTGACCACGTCTAGTACGCCCGGTCACGCTATGAAGGCAGGCGACCCAGTAAAGGCGTTTGGAGCGGTCATTGGCAAAGCCCTAGACTCTTTTCGATCCGGCCGGGGTCTCATTCCCATTCTCGTCGCTTTACAATGAAAATGACCGCTAACATTTGAAGAAAGGAAAATGGGTCAGTCTGCGGTCTAAGAGATGCTAGCGCGACCGAAGATCGTAAGCTGATTTTATCCCAGCAAATTGTTCCTGGATTCTGGATGAGGTTGGCTATGGCCAGAAGAAGCACTCAGATTGAGGTCCAGAACAATACGGACCTTGACCTTACGATCATTGCTGCCGACTTATGCCACGGCTCTTGGACGAATAACGCTTCACCTCCATCGACGATTGCGAAGCAAAGCACCGCAGGTTGGGAAGCGGAATCATCTGGCATCGCCACAGGGACGGAGGGATGGGTCAAATACCAAATTACAAACTCGGGGAACTGTGTACCAGAGCTAGTGTACATCTATTGGGATAACCCTTTCGTATGGGGGAGCGGTACGCAGGCGATAGGTTTTTCGGTCACCACTACGGACGTTAGTCCGCCTTGCGATGGTGACAAGGGGCAGTGGGACACCTCTGGGGGGTTTCCTCATGGAGGAACCAATCCTCCGAGCTGCACACATGAGCTCTTTGGCATCTCCCAAAGCGGCAATGGTGTCCAAGGAATCACGTGGTGGGATGTTGTAGTAAACTGGCCTGCTCTGCTTGGACTGACTCTTCTTGGTCAGGCGGACATCAATCTGGAATTTACAGTTGGATTGCGGCTCAAAGGCAGCATTCGCGAGACGGTCGGGTCTCGGGACATCCTCTCAATAGCGCGGGCAAAGCACCAGTCCAGCCTAAGAGCACTCTTCCATATGTAATAATAACGCATTGATGGAGTTATAGAATTGGCGGATAGGGCGGGATTCCAACCCACGGTACGGTACCCGTACCACGGTTTTCGAGACCGCTCCGGGCTAACGGGGTGCCCCGCTTAGAGGATCGCAAGATCGAGGTGCAAATAACGCTGGTTGCGTGCCCCCGCAACCAATCTCAGGCAAGCTTCCTCAACTCCCGGCCAGTACGTTCTTGAACAAATCGTGCCCGGGATTTGAACCTACACTTTGATCCTCGGATGACACCGCGCGTTCGCTATTCAGACGCGAGTCCGATCGAGCGTTACCTTGTGCCATGGGGACGAAGCACCTTCGCAAGCGCCCGTCCTGCTAAACGCGATTGCGCGCCGATGTAGTGTTTTTCAGTCGTCCCGAAGTCGGTTTGACCGAGCAGGTCCTTGACTCCCCGTACGTTGGCTGGATCCGAGATCGACCAAAAATTGCCCGCAGCACGTCGGAAGCTGTGGAGGTTGACTGGGAAGCCTAATGCTTCCGTGGTTCGACGACATACCGCATCGTAGATTGATCCGCCAGCCATCGGTTTGCCGCGCCCTGACGGCCAAAGCCCGTGGTGAGTGTCTGCACCCGTGATCGCGCTGCGGAAGCGGGCGAGATAGAGGTCAAGGCGTCCGGACAAGGCATCGGAGATAGGAAATTCTAGGGGGCGGCGCGTCTTGGTGTCAGCCGCCGGAATGTCGAGCAGCCAACAGTCTCCGATCTTCACCAAGTGCTGATTGGTCGTAAGCGCTGCAAGTGTTCGCCTACGCAGTGGCACCGCCGCCAGAAGCGCAATGATGAGCCCATCGCGATAGGTGAGCGCGTCCTCTCTCGTTACTTGGCCTGCCGCAAGTACAGCATTTTCGGCCTTCGCCATGAGCTGAAGACCGATCGCATAGAGCTGGGCGCTCGTTACTCCCCGTGAGCGATCGGATCGTGATATCGCCCGGGCATCGATGCGCTTCGCGATAGTCTTGAGCCAAGACCGGTCGGTTTCCGGGCAGATCAATCCCAGAGCCAGCCGTAGCGTGTGAAGAAGGCTCGCGACGGACGTATCGCGACAGCTTTGGCGGAGATATTTGACAAATGCTTTGATCGACTCCGGGTCTACCCTGGCTTCCGGCGCCAGGCGGAGTCGGTCCGGATCCTCGGAAGCGAGAAAGCCCAAGAAGCGAGCACAGGCCGTACGAAGACCTATCTTGGTGGCAGCAGCCAGATGTGCACCGCGACGCTCCTCATCGAAAAAGCCACCGTCTTCAAATGCGGCAGCCCACAAGGCGCGATCTTTCGCGGGCCACGCGGAGAAGTGCAGATGCTTTTTCGAGATTGGCGGCATTTAAGTCCTCTGAGTCTTCTTCTTCGGCTTAGCCGGCTTGCGGGTTGTCCGGCGAAGAGGTTTGATCTCTTCAGCCCCTTGCTGCAGTAGATGATGGTGATGCCGCGCGGCGCGGCGCGTATCCATTCCCGCATAGAAATTAGCCGTGGTTTTAAGGTTTTCATGGCCAAGCAATTGCCTGACCAATTCAAAGGCGCCCGGCGAGTCGTCGAGCAGGATTTTGGCGGCCAGGTGGCGAAATTGATGGGGCGAAAGCTCAACACCTGCGCGCTTGCGTACGACCCGTCTGATCAAAAACGAGAGTGTTTGTGACCCTTTGGGCGTCCCGTCGGGATTGACGAACAGGCGATCGGGCTTGCGGCCTATGATCTTGGGAGCGATTTGGTCGCGGTACTCGCTCAGCATTCGTGCAATGTGCAATGGGATGTCGAAGTCGATCGGGCGCTTGTTCTTGACCTCGTCGGCCGCAATCTCGAGCGTCGAAACCGCACCGGGCCCCTCGTGGAGGAACAGGTGCACGCCAAAGGTGAGCCTGACTAAGTTCTGCATGCGGATCGGCAGGTAGATCAGAATTTCCAGGGCGATCGCAGCCTGAGCCATGGCGAGCGTGCGGAAGTTGGGACTGACGTCGCGCCGCACTTGGGTCCATAACTTTAGGGGCACGGCTCTAAGGCGCTGCAGGACCAGCGGGTCATCGAATTGGCGCAGGAAGCGCTTGTTCTTCGCGGTCAGATCGGCGCGTGGCATCGGAAGCTTGCTTGCAAGACGCTTCAACTCAATCAGCATTCCGCTATCCGTCGTCACCCATTCGCGGGCGATCTGGACGAGGGTTGTCGCCAAGCCTCGGTTGAAGCTGTTGTCTTGACCGTCGGCCATTTTCAAACGCTGTTGAGCAACCTTTTTGAAGTTGGCCACCGATACGAGATCCGCGAGCGTTCTAATGGCTGTCGGTTCAACGCCGCTCTCGATCACGGCAGTGGCGGCCGCGTGGATCTGGTCGCGACGCAGCCTGACGGTCGCGGGCGCAAGCGGACGGGAACGGGCGTCGGTGGCAAAGGGGTCCGTGCTGGCGCACCAGGCTAGATAGTCCTCCAAGTCCGTGCGGAAGCTATCAGGCAGCAGCGACCAGTCGATCCGCCGGGCAGGGGGCCGAAACGAAGGGACTCTTACCTGACATAGGCCGAGCTCGGGGAGCTCATGCGCGACCTCATTCCAGATCACGGTGGTCTTTCGGTGAAGATCGTGCGGCTTGCGATGGAGTGATCCTTCGCGGACCGACGCGATGAAATCGCCGATCAATTCGTCATTGACGTCGCCGGGCTTCAGTCCCTCGGCGCTACCATAGTGGGCGAGGCGAGAGAGGGCGATGCGGTGACGCTGCCCCGTAAGCCTTGCCCTCAGCGCTCGCCAAGGCTCGGTCAAACCCGGCCGTGCACGGCTGATCGGCTTCAGTCGGCTCGCAGTGATCGCGGCGAAGAGGTCGGAGCGGATATTGGCGAAGCTCTTCGGGCTGATCCCTGCCGCGACGGGATTGATCGCGTTCAGCCTGTCGCGGATCTCAGCAAGATCGAGAGGTATGCGCTCGGGCTCCTCACCGATCAAAGCGGAAAAGCGGGAGATTGCCGAGCTCAGGTCCCGGATCCGGACCGGCGAGAGGTTTTTGGACGTCTTCAGGGCCTCGCGCGCGTCGGCCAGAGTTGGTCCGCCTGAAGCTTGAGGGGCGCTGGGGCAGGTCTTTTGATCGTTACGCATTGGAAGCACCTTTCGTATTTGGTCAGCAGCGGCCAGAAGTAGTCTCGGGAAGACCCGAGGGGACGGGGTATGATATTCGGGAAGACTACCATGTGAAAGATGGAACATCTGTGCATATGTAGTATTCCCGAATCTTGATAACATATTGCCATTAAATGACAATTTGTGACACATTGAGACTCGCGGCCTACTCACCCCGGCGCCACTCCACAAAGGCACGGAGGTCGAGCTCAGAGATCCGAATTTGGCGACCAAATCTGTGCGCCAAGAGCTCACCTGCAGCGATCCAGCGCCGGACGCTGCGGGTTGAGACCGCGAGCAGTTCCGCAACCCCCGCGACCGTGTAAAAGCGCGTCATCGGTTTCGAGCTCATGCTGACCTCCGGTATTCGGTCGGAAGGCCGGCGATGAACTCTTCGATGGCTTCGAGCGGCACGAATCGGCGCCGCCCCACGGTGACGGACCGAAGCTGTTCGGAAGCCATGAGGGCGTAGAGGCTGGTGCGGCTGAGTCCCAGGATGCAGCAGGCCTGCTTGATGGATAATAGGCGCGGCATCTCATAAGCGGCTTCCCCGCTTTGAAGGTCGAGTACGGGCATTTGCAAACCTCGTCTGGCTTCGTCCCGAGCGCACGCTGCGTGCGTCGGCGATACCCAGCTAACCTTATGGGAGATAGACGAGGGACTCTTATGGAGTTTGACGGGGCGTTTTTTGAACGGGCGAGGGCCTTTCGTCGCTGCAAGCCCCTCAATAACTCCGGCCAACGCGCTGTCGTGTCATCGATCGGAAGCGCCGCAGCTTCCCA
Organism: uncultured Alphaproteobacteria bacterium; assembly: GCA_963804515.1. Taxonomy (GTDB): domain Bacteria; phylum Pseudomonadota; class Alphaproteobacteria; order Rhizobiales; family Methyloligellaceae; genus Methyloceanibacter. The sequence continues at coordinate 33,569 of CAWDQR010000005.1, forward strand.
AACGAGTGGAGAGAAGATGCAGGGGGCTGCCCAATTGTCGCAAACTGTGGCAAGCCTATAGATAACATGCTGGCGTTGAGTCGCCGGTCCGCACGACGCGGGCGAAGCCAAGCTCGATCAGCTTGGTACGAGACTTCCTGCCATTGAGAGGAAAGGGGGAGATCATGAAAGCCAAACCTAAGGTTACACTCACACCCGGCCAGAAGGCCGCGATGACTCGAAAACGGCGTGCGGCGGGTCGCAAGGCCGCGACTACACGCAAGCGACGTGAAGCGGCTCGCAAAGCCGCAGTGACCCGCGCCAAAAATAAGCGCTAGCCGCTTCGGCGCTACGATCTTCACACCGCCCAACCCGAATGCTGAGGTTTAGGCCTCGGCTTCTCGACAGACGGCGGCTGCCTCGCGGAGCGCCGCATCATGATGGCAATTCGCTCAACGAGGGTGTGGCCACGGATTGTTGCTCACGCCGATATGGATGCGTTCTACGCGGCGATTGAGCAGCTTGATGATCCTGCCCTGCGAGGCAAGCCATTGCTTGTCGGGCCTCCAAGCGCTCGCGGGGTGGTGCTGACGGCCAGCTACGAAGCTCGCCCGTATGGCTCGGCAGTGCGATGCCGATGGTTCACGCCCGACGCATGTGCCCCGGCGCGATAGTCATTCCGCCCCATTTCGATCGGTATCAAGAAGTCTCCCGGACGATCATGAGCGTGTTTTCTGATTTTTCACCCGACGTTGAGGCCATAAGCCTCGATGAGGCTTTCCTCGATATGAGTGGCTCCGAGGAACTTTTTGGCGATCCCGAATCCATTGGACGTCGACTGGGGTCATTAGCCGACATAACAGCCCGTTCGCGTCATGTCCGCTTTACCCCCGATAGCGGACATTCGTCGGTGCAGGTGGGATGTCCGGAAAGTGCCAAAAGCAGACATACAGGTTGCTCAGTTCACTTTCTCGATGTCATTGGCGGTTGGTGAGACCGATGCAATGAAGCTCAAATGGTTCGCGCTACGCGCCGCCAGAAGGGGCTTACAAGCCGCGAAAATAGACGACCCTTGACCGGAAGTATAGGGTCTCGTAGCCGCGGACCTTAGCGATTCTCCATATGCGGGCTGGCGCGAAACTCCTTATGCTCCAGGCAACTTCAGTCTGGGGAATTCGGCAATGTCGATTTGGGGCAAGTTGGCCGGCGCGGCGGCAGAGTTGGCGAGGGACAGCCCGATCGGCGTGCTGCTCGGCGGCGTCGGCGATCAGGAGGAGGACGGACCGGCGGAGAACCAGGTGGCGTTCACCGTGGGCGTGATCGCGCTAGGCGCTAAGATGGCCAAGGCCGACGGCGTGGTCACCATGGACGAGGTCAACGCCTTCAAGGAAGTGTTCAAGGTGCCCGAAGGCGAGATGAAGAACGTCGCCCACGTGTTCAACCTGGCCAAGCAGGACGTCACTGGCTACGAGGCCTATGCCGAGCAGCTTGCCGCCATGTTCAAGGGCAACCGCAAGCTGCTCGAGGACGTGCTGGAAGGCCTGTTCCACATCGCCAAGGCTGATTTGGTGCTGCATCCGCGCGAGGAGGAGTTCCTGGGCCAGGTCGCCAAGCGCTTCGGCATCACCGAGACCGAGTTCAGCTACATCAAGGCGCGCCACATGACCGCCGCGAAGCGTAATCCTTACGACGTGCTCGGGGTGACGCCGAGCATTGGCAATGACGAGCTAAAGAGCCACTACCGCAGGCTGGTGGCGGAGAACCATCCGGACAAGCTGATGGCCCGCGGCGTGCCGAAGGAGTTCATCGCGATCGCCACCGAAAAGGTCACCGCCATAAACGAGGCCTATGGCCAGATCGCCAAGGCGCGAGGGATTTAGCCCACTTCCCCGATGATTAACAATAGGCCCCTTCCCCTCTACAAGCTCAACGAGCGTGGCAAGCCCTACGCCGCAAAGTCTGTTGCGAGCATGGTGCGGGGGTCTTCGCCGAGGTGAACAAAAATGAGTCTGAAAACGGCCTAATTCCGAGAACCCAATCGAGGAGTCGATTGGCCCCCTTGCCATTGGCGAGCCGATAACTCACGCGGGCTGTGGATAGTTAGTAGCCATTCGCCTGCGGATAGTCGCCATAGTCGCCATTCGCGGAAGGGTAGTCGCCATTCGCAGGTGGATAGTCGCCATAGTCGCCATTCACGGGCGGGTAGTAGCCATACGCAGGCGGATAGTAAGCGTAAGGAACTGGATACCCATAGCGCCGGTACTGGCGACGCCAATAGCCGACTTTCTCGACCAATGTCGCCTGAGCGTTTCGGCTTTTAACCCCCGGTACAGTCAGCGGGGTTGCCATGGCTGGCACCAAGCCTCCCCAAACGACACCCACAATCACTGCAACACTGATCAGCAAATACCGCGATAGGTAGCCCATGGGTGTGCCCTCAATTGCTCGACACCGTCAACTCTGGCTCTAGGGCAGTTGCAAATGCGTTTATGTCCTTTGCCGGCACGCTCCTTTCGCGCGGCAAGGTTAATTGGTCTCACGCTCGGTGAGCCCAGTCCGGGGGCATGTGGGGATACTGGGCCGCTCTGCGCCCCGGCAATCAACGAAATGTGCCAATTGCAGACATGGACGGTCGAGCGGGCTGATCGGGGGTTTGGACGGAATAGAAAGCAACCCAGCTACTGCGCACGCACCTATCCATCACGAGATGTCACCAGCGACCTGAAACGTCCGCTATGGGTCAGGAGCTAACGTGATTGCGCCTCGTTAAGTCAGTTCGCTTATAGCAATGCGGGGCAGCACATGCTTCCTGAAGTAGGGGTCACGCCCGGATGTCCGCTTTGGGTCAGTAGCTGACGTCACAGTTCCCATCGCGTTGGTCCGCTTTTCATTAAGAAGCAGACGTATGGCCGGAGCACCGCAGGGCGGACGTCTGGTGCCTCAAGTTGATCGTCTTTCGCAGAGATTAGGTCGCCCATCTGATACACAATCAGTTGAACTTTCACGGAAATCTCAAAAACATCTTGCGGCGATAGGACTCGCCTCGCCGATGGGTTTTCATTGCGCTCTTATCCACCGCATCGCTTTCGGCCCGTGCGAGCTTGATAATCTCCGGGACCGGACCGGTAGCGTCGCCTCTGGAGCGCAGGAGGACATCGCAGCATCTGGACCTCGGTAGCGAAGGGCAGTGCTTTGGGGCAGCCCATGCGGACATTTGCGGAATGGCGGTGGAACCCCGAACGCGCTAGATTTGGTGCACGATCAAGCAGACGAGGGGGATTTCAACATGCAGCGTCTTGCGCTTAGCCTCGCGCTGATGGGTGCCGCGCTCTTGGCGTGCAGCGCAGCGACGGCCTTGCCCAGCCGGGCGATGGCCTTCGAACTGGACACGGGTGCGGCCACGGTTCCAGGTGGTACCGCGCAATTCTACGATCCGGATGAGGCTCCGCTGCCCGCGCCGCTTCCCTCCGCACGAACTCGAGGAGGATGGGACGAACCTTCAGATGGCGCCCGGGACCGGGACGAGCCTTCAGATAGCGCCTGGGACGAGCCTTCAGATAGCGCCCATTGGGAGGGGCAGCGCCAACCCGGCAGACAACAGGGCTTTGATACCGAGCCCGTGAGGGAAACGCCGTTCTGGACGTATTCGGGCGCGGCCGCGGATCGCCTGAGGTAATTTAGCTGAAGGGTTTTTGGGCCTCGGCCGCAGCCGTCCGCTTCTTGCGGCAGCGCCGTTCTACGGGCCGCGAAAAGGCATTCCCAAAAAGGGTCCGGGGGAAAGGGGGGAGGGCCGCTCGTGGGCGTGAGCGCACCCCGCAAGCAAACAGGATGTGAAGGGGGCGCCCCATTACCTTAGCCGATACTGCACGTCGGTTAAGTGAGTCTCGCCCGCTACCGGCGCCACTCTGATGCACCCAGTCTGCACACTCGAGCCTGCATATCGACTGTGGTGGCCGTCCCCGAAAAACTCCTTCGGAAACCAATCGGGCTAACTGCTACGCCCTACTACTGGGGGCCGTACGGCACCCACTCACGCAGAATGGGCGGAGGCCCACCCACATAAAAGAGGTCCATATCGGCGATGCCGCCGGCGAGGTTCAGGCCCACGTCCCCGCTCACGCTGATGGGATTGAGCACGACCTTGTTGGCGCCAACGAGAGCGTTGACGCTCGCGCCGACACCGGCCACTACTTCCGCTGACGCGCCGACATAGTTGCCGGAGAGCGAACCGGGCCCGCGCGTCAGTCCGGGCGAAAGCACGGCCCAGACGATCACTCCGCGGGATTGAAAGCCGATATCGATGCCAAACTTGTTGATCGATCCCTTGTAGAATTCGGGAGGACTGTCGGTCGGCATGAAAACGCAATCAAGCCGCCGGCGCGAACCGATAAAGAAGCTCATGCGGCCTTCGACGTCGCATTTCAACTGGCCCCCCGGGGGCGATATCGGTTGTGCCAAAGCCATGCCAACGATTCCCGGCAACAGCGCGACCAACGCCGCGATGACTGCCGTGCTCCATCTTGTCAGACGCATGATGCTTCTTCCTCGCTGGCGGAAAGCTCCCGCAGCCTACTGTTACCACGTGCCTCAGGCAGCTGTCGTTGCCAGCAATAGCTGCTCTCGATGCCCGAGGGCGGTGCCAGCCCCTTGGGGGGCTTCAACGGGTATACTTGATATTTCGCGACAGTGAGCACGCTTGGTGTACCCATAAACGAGATGGGGTCGTTGAAGGACGCGATGTCCGTTTATCACCCAGCTTCAGACCTTAGACCGAGTGCGCAACTTGGTCCGAGATGTGCCAAAAGGAGAAGTCAGCCTTGACGCGGGGATGCCGCCTCAACCTTCCTGCGCATTTTTAAATAGACGCAGCGAGAGCTAGTAACCCCTAAGCTCCTTGAGCTGTGCGGGGTTTAGGCCCTCGATGTCCTCTTTCGAGAGGTTTTCTACCCCGACTTTTGCTGCTTTTGCCTGAGCGGCCTTGAACTTGGCCTGCGGATCTTGCCCAACCACGATGCGGTCTTTCCCCTTTACCGCGGCCCAACGTGGGGTAGCGCGCCACGCCAGGTGGGCTGCCGAATGCGGCTCGGCGCGTGCATAGGGGAAATTGCCATACGGCGCTAAGGGCGTCGGTGAATCGATTAGAGGCGGCGGAGACGCATAGCCCACCACGGGTGGTAGAGGCGCATGGACCACCGGCGCCGGCGGCTCATAGACCATCCGAGGGGGCGGAGGCGGATCGGCCACCGGGGGGCGCGTGCACGAAAGCAAAGCCGTTCCGACAGCCGTTGTGGCCGTGACTACAAGGACTTTGCGCACTCGAGATCCCCCTGGGCGCCCTAGTCTGAGCCCTAGACAAGAAACTAAGCGGGAGGGGTTACCAGAAGGTCACGAAGCAAAAGCCCCCATCAGACTTGGCTCCGAGGAAGGCGTTTGGCGCGTTGTCCGCTATGGGTCATTCTGCGACATCGGTGCGGCGCTCGCGGAGGTCCGCTTCGTGCCGTATAGCGCACGTATCACGCGGAGGCAGCTGACTTCCGCTTAGTGCCAAGAGCGGACATCCGTCAACTCGCTGGCCCTACCAAGATCGGCTCCTCGGCTTGGCCGCTACGGGGCAGTCGCTGACGTTTCGGCACATCGAATTTGTCCTCGTCCTGTCGCGCTTTGAATTGGAGTAAATTTAGGCGCTCCCGCCGAGCAAGCGGTGAGTAAAATTGTACACTCCTTGGGAGGAGACACGCCAATGTATAGGAACAACTTGATTGCCTGCATCCTTACGCTTGCCTGCTGCATCATCCTGATGCCAAGCCTCGGGACCGCCCAGACGGCCGTCGTCAAGTCCTTGATGGCGGCCTTGCGGGCTGACACTGAGGCGCTCGGCGCACCAAAGGTCCAAGGCGGCGACCTTTACTTCGGCAACACCAAGGTCTCCGCTGACGCTGTTGACGCTGTGGTGAAAAAGCTCGGCGGCGTGGCCTCGCTTTTCGTAAAGAGTGGGGACCAGTTTGTGCGTGTGGCCACTACACTAAAGAAGGAAGACGGTACAAGCGCGGTTGGAACCACTCTCGCCGCCAATAGCCCCGCTCTTGCAAAGCTCAAAAACGGCGAAGCCTACTATGGAGACGCGACCCTCTTCGGCAAGAGTTACGACACTGGATATGTGCCGATCAAAGACGCTTCCGGTGCCGTCATCGGAGCTTTTTTCGTCGGCGACCCAAAGTGACGATGGCTTAGTGTGGGGGCGTCGGCTGCCGCCGGGCGCCCTTATTCGCAATTTCAATCGGCTGCCTTTTGCGCGGGGGCGGGGCCAAGTCCGCTATGGGTCATTCTGCGACATAAGCAGGCCACGCTTTGATGTCCGAACGGGGCACGGAACCGGACATTGAACCGCGCCGCGTCGATGTCGCCGAAGTGCCATAAGCAGACATTGATACGTCATCCTACGCCATGAATTACCCCGTCTTGCTCGAAGGGTGGCGTATGTCCAACTCGGTTCAATCGATGTAAGCGACCACACCTGTTTCGAGATCATAGATCGCCGCGACGATCTTCAGCTTCCCGGCCCCCGCGAAACCGGCAAGCAGCGTGCTCGCCGCGATTAGGCGCCCAGCGGTCCGCCGCGCGCTCTCCTTGGCGGCGTTGTTGACGAAATCCCCCGCCTCGCTTCGCACAGCGATAGCCGCGGGCAGGATAGGTTCGATCATCGGGCCGATCGCGCCGGGGTAGGTCGCGTTCTTGGTGACGACGTCGCAGGCCGCCTTAACGGCGCCGCAGCTCGTGTGCGCGAGCACGACGATGAGCGGCGAACCGAGTACCGCCGTGCCGTACTCGACCGTGCCGAGGGTCGCCTTGTCGACCAGGTTCCCGGCGTTGCGGGCGACGAACAGTTCACCAACGCCGTGGCCGCCGAAGATCAGTTCGGGTGGAACGCGACTGTCGGCGCAACTGATGATCGAAGCCCACGGCGCCTGGTGCGCCGCCACTGTATCGCGCTGCTCGGCGAGGTCGATCGTGCAGAGCTCGGGGTGGCTGACGTAGCGCGCATTGCCGGTTTTTAGTGCGTTGAGTGCTTCATCCGGGGTTAGAGTAGTCGGCGGCCCATCGGCCGCGCGCGCCGACCACGGCGCTCCGGCAAGCCCTATCGTGATAAGGCCGGCGGCACCGAGCCTCAGAACATCCCTCCGACCGATGTGATCGCCTTTGCAGTTGCCGCACATCGTTCGCCTCCGTCATCCGCGTTCGGGTAGTGGACCGTCGCCGGTCTTCTTCTCATATCCGCCTGTTAACGGCAAGATTTGGCCGCCTTCGCGATCGAGCCAGGTGGAAGCGCGATGTCGGCTTTGGGTCAGAAGCAGACATTCAAGTACGGGTCAGCAGTGTCCGCTTTACCCTTGAAAGCAGACATTCTTCGAGGCGACGCTCATCCGCTAAGTAACACCACCGGCTGATTGAACCGTATGCATCCAGCTTGTCGAACGAGCCTGGCAGGTGGTGGTATCCAGGATCACTTATAAATGGCGGATTTTGGTGCCCAGGGGCGGACCACCACAAGTCAATCAACTCAATGACTTAGAAAAAAGTGGGACAGTCAATCTTCCCACACGATCATTATGCTTTCTGACGCGAGTGTCCCACCGCCGAGCGATCCGCCGCCCTTAAATGTAGCGCCGGAGATGCCTGAAGGTGCTCATCGGTCTCGAAGGTGTTCATCGTTTCTACGTGTGGAATGGAGCATCTTCGCGCTGAGGTCCGAAGGCGGCCCCGAAGCGGACACTTAGACCGCCCGCTTCAAATATCGAGTGCCAGAGGCGGACATCGGCAGCCGTCTCACAGTGGACGTGAGGAGTCATTTCTAAATCGCTGCCTAGGCGAGCGGCACTAGGTGTCAGTTTCCGCAGGACGGGATCAGTGCTAGTAATCGAAGGCAGATTAACATCGTTCGTTCAGTAGGAGGTCACAATGGGATTGCTCGACAACGTCTTCGGTTCCGGTTCCAGCTCCGCCGTTCCAGGCGGCAACGTCACCAAGCCGCTTATGATCGCGCTCCTTGCGCTGCTCGCCTCGCGTTATATGAGCGGAGGATCAAAGGAGGCTCCAGCTTCGGCACGTCCTGACGCACCAACGTTACCCAACTCGATGCCCGATCCCTCACCCGGCACCATCCTCGGCGGCTTGGGGGGCTTACTCAAACAGTTCCAGCAAAAGGGTCTAGGCGAAGTGGCCAATTCCTGGATCAAAACCGGGCCGAACAAGGCTGTCGCCCCCGGTCAGATTTCGGATGCACTTGGTCCAGACGTTATCGACACCCTTTCCCAGCGCACGGGCCTCTCCAAGGATCAGGTCTTGCAAATTCTGTCCCGAGTTCCTTCCCAACGCGGTCGACCAGTTCACGCCACAAGGGCGGCTGCCGTCGCAACAGGAGCTGGCGCGGCTGATTGGCTGAGGCAGAAGCGACGGCTGCAGATTAGGTTTGACCGCATCAAATCGGGAGGAGTCACGAAATGTCGGTGCTGGGTTGGGTTCTATTGGGGCTGATCGCTGGCTTCATCGGCAGCAAGATCGTCAATCGTTCGGGTCAGGGCTTTCTGCTCGACATCGTGCTCGGCATCGTCGGTGCGGTCCTCGGTGGCTTCCTATTTACCGCTCTAGGTGCAACGGGCATCACGGGCTTCAATCTCTACAGCATGTTCGTCGCCATTGTGGGTGCGGTCGTCGTGCTCTGGGCTTACCACGCCATCAGCGGACGTTCGACCTGATCCACGAATGTGCTCAACTTTGACCGAACTCCACGCCCACCTTTGTCCGAGCGGGACGGCAGCGCGGGGCTACTGAGGCTGTTCCCTGCGTCGGCAAGACAAGACTTCTCCGAACTCTCCTTCTAGGAGTGTTTGCAGCCGTCGCCTAAATCGCGATCGCGCGAGCGCCAGTGCAAGCCGAAGCGTCGCAAGCGAAACTCCCCAACGTGAGCGGCAACCTTGCGTACGCGCGGTCGGCGTTCATTTACGCGCCAAAAGAACTTCTTTTGCTTCGTTGATGCGGGCCGCGAAATAAGTCGTTCCGCCCTGATCGGGATGAAACTTCATCATCAGTTTCCGATGCGCAGCACGAATCTCGTCTTTTTTCGCGCCTGCCTTGAGCCCGAGCACATCATAGGCCTCGTTAATACTCATGCCGCCGCGTGGGCCGCGAGGCTGCCTCGGCTCATCTCTTGCGGTATCGCCTGAATACCGATCGCGCCAGCCTTGCAAGCGCCGATCGAGATAGGCCTCCATCAAAAGCGAGCCTTGGGAGTCCGTGGCGTGGAGCTCCTCGAGCAACTGTAGCAGCTGGTGATGGCTCAACGAGGACAAGGCTCTCCCTGCAAAACGACCCTTGAGACACCGACCGTCGATGCCGCCGCTGTCATGGTCGAGCACCATTTCGAGGGCTTGCGTGCGTACGCCGGACTTCTGGCCAGGCGACTTTCGCTTACTTCCAAATGGTCCCATCGCCCCAACCCACGGTCCGATGGGTAGACCGAGGCGGTGGCCAAAGATGAGGAGCAGGAAAGCTGCAAAGGCAACGAAAACTGGCATCGGAAGATCGTCAGCCGAGTTGTTCAAGAAGGCGTACCACGGCGCCGCTCTTCGTCGCCGTGCCGTAGTCTTGCAGCGCCTTGCGGCCGCCGGTCGCGTACACTGCAACCGCAGCCAACAGCTCGCGCAGCTGCCCAGCCGAGCCAGCGTCGAAATGGCAATAGGCACCCCGCGTCAGCCGAGCGATCTCTTTGAAGGCGCGCCTAGCCCTTGGCTCGCGCCCCTCCTGGAAGAGGAACATTGGTACGCCTAGCACCCTAAGCTCGCCCGCGCGCTGGCTCAACTCATCGATCTCCTCTTCCATACAGTCGCCCACATAAACAACGGCGTTGACCTTCCCCTGCTCACTTTCGCGGCGAGCATGGGTGAGCACTTTGCGGATCTGGGTGTTGCCCACCTGACAGGAAACCCGCGTCATGAGTCGCGTGAGCACCTCCGGATCGCCGACCCATTTGCTCGCGCGGGTTTCGCCAAACCCGCGGAAATAGACGAGCTGCACGTCGAGGCCCCCGACCTCCTTCACGGCGCGGAACATGTCGGCCTGGAGACCAAGCGCAAGGTCCCAGGTCGGCTGGCGGCTCATAGTTGCATCCATGGCGAAAATGAGCCGTCCGTGACCAGAGCCGCCCGGGGCGATGGTTTTCAAGCGGGCAAGGAAGGCATCGACCTCGGCGCCGCCCGACAGTGGGGCTTCGACAGCGCCACCCTCCTTCTTCACTGGCGTCCGCGATTGGGCCGCCATGGGCTTTCCAACCTCCGATAGGCGTGCGCCATATGGACCCTTACATGCCGGTTTGCAACGGTACAGACCGGACAAAATCTCATCGGCCACCGGTCCTCCTCAAGCCCGTCGCGGGGATGAGACAGCGGCGTTTGGCGAACACTTCGGCACCTTCGGCTTCTCTTTCACCCAGAAGGGAATGAGACCCCAGCGCGCCATGACGAGTTCGCGCTCGCCATCACGTGGGTCGACGCGGATGATCGGTATTTGATCGGTCGGTGCGATATTGTATCGGGGTGGGAAGTTTGAGCGGGGTATCCGCGCCGCTCGAAACAGTCCGGCATAGGCATCACGATCAGGTTTCGTAACGACCGCACATCGCTTGTAAGTATGCACGACCAATGTGGGCGTCTAGTAACCGCGCGGTGCACTCCACGGCGCGAATGCCGTCCACGTCTCCCGAAGATGCTCATCGATCTCGAAGGTGCTCATCCCTTATGGGTGAGCATTTTCGGTGAAGTTTGAGCACCTTCGCGCGGAGGTCTGAAAGGAGGCTAGAAGCGGACATCAGACCGCACTGCTTCAATGTCGCCGAAGTGCCAGTTCCGGACGTTCATTGACAAGTAAAACTTGCCAACGGACGATGCTATCGCACCGTTTGCTCCGCTCCCTGTCGACGATTGCAGATGGGGTCCTTGATGCGAAACGCACCGCCAGCTTGGCTGCATGTCGCTCTGATTATCTCCTTTGTCAGCCAGCCAGCTCTGGCAAAGGATGTATGCGACGCGCAATCGCCAAAGGGAGATATCTGCCTGTGCAAGCTCTCCGATCTTCATCCTACCCAGGCATCGGTGGGAATGGCGGAAGTTCGGATCAAGGCAGAGAAGCTAAAAGATGAAATTCAGCGGCGATCTGAGCACGATTTTCTCAAATATTTGCTGAAGCATAATAAGGAAGAGCCGGTCGTCATCGGCCCAGGTGGTATTTTCTACATCACCGATCATCACCATCTGGCACGAGCGCTCTATGATGTCGGCGAGTCGACGACATACTGCACTATCGTCGATAACCTATCGGACGCTAAGCCGGATGATTTCTGGAAACACATGGAAGACAATAACGAAGTTTATCTGAAGGACCAAAGCGGGAATAGAATGACACCTCACGACCTTCCCGCCTCCCTCAAAGACCTCAGCAACGATCCATTCCGCAGCCTGGCTGGAGCGGTTCGGGAGTCCTGCGGGTTCGAGAAGGGCGATAAGAGTTCCAGCGGCGAGGACTACTTGGAGTTCCAGTGGGCTAACTATCTTCGCGCAAACTGGGCGCAGACGGGCATTGCAGCGAACGACATAGATACAAATTTCGATAGTGCCACTAACGCCGCTTTGCATTTGGCGGCCCAGAAGGACGCGGCGAGCCTCCCTGGCTATACCGGGAAGATTTCATGCGACTGAGCAAAATTCAAAAGGCGGCCACCTTCACCGGCCCGACGGTGCCGAGTCCCCTCAAAGCCCCAGGCATTTTTAGATAGTCTCTCGTGCGGTGCGTCGTACTGGTGGGACACGTCGCGAACGGGCTGCTGTTCCAATAGGCATTACGAACTAGGTGAGCTTCAGCTAGGAGCGTCTTCCAGCCATCGTCAGCGAAGCTGGCGCTTGCGATGCCCCCGCCGGTCCTGTTGGGCAGGGCTGCAGAGATTCAAACCGCCTCGCGTGACAATCGGCCTTGTTCATTCTGTTCGCCCATCCCAAAGTGAGGGAGGGAAAGGGAACGGCAATGAACGAGAGCGCGAAACGTATAGGGCGTCCGCTTAAGCCAGCTGAGGCGGGCAAGCGGGTCTCACTCGGCCTGAAGGTGACGCCCCAATTCAAAGAGCGGCTTGACGCTGCTGCCCTGGAAACTGGGAGAACGCAAAGCCAAGAGGCTGAGATGCGCCTGGAGCAGTCTTTCAATCGCGAAGACCTACTTGGCGAGGCAATGTGCCTGGCCTACGGCAAAGAATTAGCGGGTCTTCTGATGATGCTCGGGACAGCTATGCATGACGTTGGGCGATCTGCCGGCTTCTCGGCGACCTTCACAATCGAAGGTGCGAACGCTTGGTGGAGTCACCCTTACGCCTACGATCAGGCCGTCCAAGCCGTGGGCCGGATACTTGAGGCTGCACGTCCCCTAGGTGAGCGGAGGCCGCCGAGGGGACCCGACGCTGAGGCGAGAGCGCTTCGAATCCGGTACGGCGTTGGCTTTGCCAACTCGATGATCGAGACCGTTTGCGGTCGGGTAGCGACCGACAAAGACGAGGCCGAAGGTGACAAGCTCCGCCGACTGCTTGGCCCCATTATCGTGAAGCGGCTAACCCGGTCATTGTGAGCGGCCCAGCCAGCGCAGCGTCATACACTCAAACTCCCCTAGTCCATCAGGCCGATGCCGTCGCGGCGTTAAGTCGGTCGGCATGGCCATGTCTTCCCTAAAAAAGTTGGGGAAGCGTGGCCGGCACAGACACTAAGTTCGATCCAAGCAGCCCGCCGTCCAAACCAAAATTCCAGATGCCTAAGGTGAACCCTGGCGTGAAGAGCCAATGATGTTCCGCTTTGGGTCATTAGCCGACATAACGGCGCGTTCGTGTCATGTCCGCTTTACCCCCGATAGTGGACATTCGTCAGTGCAGGTGGGATGTCCGAAAAGTGCCAACAGCGGACTATCGACCAGGGGACCCACCGGCAGATTTCTGACTTAGACTATTTGTATAGTCGAGCGCTCCGTGCCGCGTATCATTGTAAGTTGGGAGAAACCGCCGATGCTTTCGCATAAACTCATCCAGGCGGCAATTTTTGCCGCGGCTTTGTCAGTGCCGGCGTCGTTGCACGCCGATCAAATCACACCCGACGAGGCACGAGCGATCGCCAAGGACGCCTATATCTACGGCTATCCGATGGTGGATAATTACCGCATCCTCTACGCGTACAATCTCGATAAGGCCAATCCCGAGTACAAGGGCCCGTTCAATCAGCTCGTCAACACTGCGCGCGTCTATACGCCGGACGACAAGGCGATCGTCACCCCGAACTCGGATACGCCCTATTCTAGCATCGGCATGGATTTGCGGGCAGAGCCGTTGGTGCTCACGCTGCCGCCGATCGAGAAGGACCGTTACTACTCGGTCCAGCTGATCGATCTTTTCACCTTCAATTTCGATTATCTGGGTACGCGCACCACCGGCAACGACGGCGGCAAATTTCTCGTCGCCGGACCCGATTGGAAAGGCGATATGCCGAAGGGCATCGACAAAGTCCTGCGATCGGAGTGCCAGCTCGTACTCGCGGCCTACCGGACGCAGCTCTTCAACCCTGACGATCTGGAGAACGTGAAAAAGATTCAAGCGGGCTACAAAACCGAGCCGCTTTCGGCGTATCTCGGTGAACCGGCTGCTCCTTCACCGCCCCCGATCGATTGGCCAAAGCCGCTGAAAGCGGGTGACACGAGGGATTCTCTCGAGTTCTTAAGTCAACTCAGCTTCCTGTTGCAGTTCTGCCCAACCCATTCGAGCGAAGTGGCGCTACGCGAGCGCTTCGCCAAGATCGGCATCGAACCCGGCAAGCCGTTCGATGTCGCAAGCCTTTCGCCCGAAATGCAGACCGCCCTCAAAGAGGGGATGAAGGACGGTCAGAACGAGATCGATGCGCGGCGAGCAAAAATGACATCATCGGCCGACAGTTTCGGCACACGCGAATTCCTCAACAACGACTATGTGGCCCGCGCGGTCGGCGCGCAGGTCGGCATCTATGCCAACTCGAAAGACGAGGCCTTTTACGGCTTCCTCCAAGCGGACGCCAATGGCAAGGGACTAACCGGCGGCGCGGAAACCCGCTACACGATCCGCTATGCCCCGGGCCAGTTCCCCCCGGCTAAAGCGTTTTGGTCCCTGACAATGTATGACCTTCCAGACCAGCTCCTCGTCGAAAATCCGCTCAATCGTTATCTGATCAACTCGCCGATGCTGCCCAACCTCAAAATGGATGCGGACGGGGGACTCACGCTCTACGTCCAGCATGAGTCGCCGGGCGCCGAGCTTGAATCGAATTGGCTGCCGGCGCCGAACGGACCGTTCATGGTGGTGCAGCGCATTTATCTGCCTAAGCCCGAGGCGTTGAATGGGGAGTGGAAGCAGCCGCCCTTGCAGCGCGTGAAATGAAATTGGGGCGGTTCTCGCCACGCACCCCGAGAAGGGAGCCTGTGGCCGGAAATGTCCGCTTTGGGTCATTCTGCGACATAAGCGGGCCACGCTTTGATGTCCGAAAGTGGCAACCGGACATTGAACAGCGCCGCGCCAATGTCGCCGAAGTGCCAGAACCGGTCATCCGCCGGACAATGCGGCTGCCAGCCTGCGTAGCTGGCTAGCTTGCCAATTGCTATGTCCTCAATGCTAGAATTCATTAGCAACGAAACCGGCGGAAAGAGCACCGCCATGCGATTGTTCAACCGAAGGGAGCTTTGCCATGGCCGCGTCCAACTGGCGCCTTGAGGGCCAATGGATCAAGAACTGCAATTGTGCATTTGGTTGTCCGTGCGATTTCAATGCTCCGCCGACACATGGCTCCTGCAAGGGCATGGTCGGGATGAAGATCACCAAAGGGCACTTCGAAGGCACGAAGCTCGATGATCTAATATTTGCGGCGACCGTCGACTTTCCGGGCGCCCTTCATGAGGGCAACGGCAAGATGCAACCTATAATTGACGAGCGCGCCACGCCCGAACAGCGCGAGGCACTGTTCAACATTATGTCCGGCAAACACTCCGCAGAGGGCACACTGTTCCACATCTTCAGCCTGATCGTAACCACGATTTACGATCCAGTTTTCGCGCCTTTCGAGTTCTCATTTGACAAGGACGGGCGGACGGCACGGCTCGTCGCCAAAGGCGTGCTTGAGACGGATGTCGAGCCGATCAAGAACCCGGTGTCGGGTTTGCCCCATCGGATCCGGGTGGTGATGCCCGAAGGCTTCGAACACACAGAGGCCGAGGTTGCCTCCGCGAACATCCACTCGACAGGTGCGATCAAGTTCGACACCAAGGGCGCCCATAGCTCGCTTGCGATCGTGGTGCAGACGCCGCAGGGTGTGGCGGCGTGACTGCGTGGTGGCCTTGGAACAGGCGAGTTCACTTGAAGGTGTGCTGCGGCGCGACCGCCTCATAGCGGGGGGCGGCGTGGCGGCTGTTGTGGTGCTCGCCTGGGCCTATCTCTTCACTGGCGCCGCGGTAGACATGAGCATGGTCGGCATGGCGATGAAGCCAATGCCGTGGACGCTCTCCTATGCGCTTCTCATGTTTGCCATGTGGTGGATCATGATGATTGCCATGATGGTGCCGAGCGCCGCACCGATGATCCTGCTTTTCACCACGATCAAGCGCAAGCAGGAGGGATCGAGCAGCGCCACAATCGGACCCGGCATTTTCCTCACAGGGTACCTGGTGGTGTGGGGCGCATTTAGCCTGATTGCGACGTTGGCGCAGTGGGGGCTAGAGAGCGCTGGGCTCATATCGACGGGGATGACGAGCAAGAGTGCCGCGTTGGCCGGCGCTATCTTGCTATCGACAGGCCTTTATCAGTTTACGCCCCTCAAGGGGGCCTGCCTGCGACATTGCCAGAGCCCGCTATTTTTCCTGAGTTCGAACTGGCGAGCCGGCGTGGCCGGAGCATTTCACATGGGAGTAGTGCACGGCGCCTACTGTCTTGGTTGTTGCTGGTTCTTGATGGCGCTGTTGTTCATCGGTGGTGTTATGAACCTAAACTGGGTGGCCGGCATTGCCATCTACGTCGCATTGGAAAAGCTGCTGCCGGGGGGCCTGTGGCTAAGCCGCGGCGTCGGCGCAACATTGGTCGTGCTGGGCGGGTTCGTGCTCATCCGCGCAATCTAGGGCGCGGAAGCATTCGATGTCCGCTCACTGCTAGGTTTCAGACCTAGACTGAGAGCGCAACTTTAGTCCGCTTTGTGCCACAAGCAGACATCACTGAGAAGGTGAGAAGCGGGAGATTAGCTGCTTTCTATTCCCCTCCAAACCCGATCAGCCCGCTTTGATCGCTCGGACCTCTGCGGCGCGTTCATCGACCGGGATGGTGGGAAGTTCGCCAGCATTCTTGCCCGGCAGACTGCGGAGGTGATCCATGATCGCCTGCCATTCCTTGATCTCACGGACAGCGCCTTTCTCCGTCACGGTGTCAACACTGCCCTTATCCACCACCGTACCCGCTGGGGGCAGCAGGTCGGGCGTGTCGCCGCGAGGGTCATCGAGTGCCTCGACCTTCGATTTGAGGGGGCTGACCCTCCTTGTTCTTGGGCACAGGAGGGGTGCGACCTCGTTGGTCTAAAAGTCGTTGACGTGGCGCCCCATGGTTATGCGGTCGATCGAGCATCCGTTCGCCAGCGCAAAACAGGAAGGTCCGTTCGCTTCGAGATCACGGAGCAAAGGCGCCAAGCGATCGACGACTATCTCCTCCAACGGTCCGGAGGGTCCAGTCCATACCTGTTTTCAGGACGCGGTCGGGCAGGTCATTTGACCACGCGGCAGTATGCAAGACTGTTAGCCGAGTGGCTGGCCATGATCGGCCTTGATCCTCGCTTCTACGGCACGCATTCACTTCGTAGGACCAAGGCAACCCTCATCTACAAAAAGACGGGGAATCTTCGCGCAGTTCAACTCCTGCTAGGCCACACCAAGATTGAGAGCACGGTCCGCTATCTAGGGATCGAGGTGGACGATGCGCTTGCCGTTGCCGAACAGATCGATGTCTGGTGCCAGACTCGGACATCCGAAGGCGGCTAAGTGTAGTTAGATGCTGCATAAGCCGGCCCCGCACCGCGAAGCACCATTCCTCCAAAGGGAGCACTCTCAATGAGTTGTCATTCTGTCGTTACGAAACTGGTTGCATCTATGCTTGCCGGTACCATGCTTGGTTTCGGCGCACTACCTGCCATTGCCTGCACGGCCATGGTCTTTCGAGCGCAGGATGGGACCGGCATTTACGCCCGCACGATGGAATGGTGCTTCGGACCTCAAATCCGAAATGGTGCTGGTGCCCCGCAGGTTGGCCTTCACATCGGCACTTGGCGCCGGCAAGACCGGAATGGCCTGGAATAACCCGTATGGCTTTGTCGGCGTCGATGCCGCCGGCCTGCCCCATGCAACCGACGGCATGAACGAAGCGGGGCTGACTGTGGGGGCCCTGTTCTTTCCTGGCTTTGCCGAATATCAGCAGCCGAGTGCGGACCAGCAGCCCATGACGATCGGCAGCGTCGAGCTCGTCAACTATCTGCTCGGCAACTTCAAGACGGTCGAGGAAGTGCGGCAGGCGATGCCCAATGTTCGCGTGGTGCGCAATGCCGATATCGAGAAGGAATTCGGCATGCCGGTGCCGTTGCATCATGTCGTCACCGATGCGACGGGCGCCTCCATCGTCATCGAATACACCAAGGGCACGCTCGCGATCTTCGACAACAAGGTTGGCGTGATGACCAACTCGCCCAGCTACGACTGGCATCTGCTGAATCTGCGCAACTACGCCAACCTGAAGCCGTTAGGCGCACCCGCCAATCGCAACATCAACGGCGTGTCGCTGGCGCCCTTCGGCGCTGGCAGTGGAATGCTTGGCTTGCCCGGCGATTTCACGCCGCCGTCCAGGTTCATCCGAGCGGTGGCGTTCGTGAACTCCATGGAGCCGGTCAAAGACGCCGCGCAAGCCGTCAATGCAGCGGCAACGATGCTGAACAACTTCGACATCCCGAAGGGCCTGGTGCGCGAGGGCGCGACCGCCGAGGACTATCACCTCGGATACACGCAGTGGTCCGTCATCGCTGACACCCGCCACAAGGTCTATTACTACTGGACCATGTACGATCGGCGCATGCGTAGCCTGGACCTTGCCAAACTAGATTTCGACGCAAAGAAAGTGTCCAGCTTCCCACTCGACCGCGTGCGGACCGAAGATATCGAGGATCGTTCAGCGGATTTTTCGCGCTGAGCGTCGTCGCCAAGGTCCCGGGGAAGCAGTTTCCACCTCTGGCAAAGCTAATTGCTCGTCGGCAACGGGATGTTGACGCCTTGTGTCTACGCGGCCCTCTTAGGAGCGGATGCAATATGTCACTCACGAAGGATCTTTTAGAGAAGCCTCCCGCCTTGACCGCCGCGTCCAAGTACACGGCGCTGAACGGCGTCGCCTACCTGGTGGTCGGAACGCTGCTCGTTGTTTGGCCGGGCGCGACCCAGACGCTTTTCATGGATCCAGCTTTTGTTGGACATGAGGAAGCGCTCATGCGCGTGATTGGTCTGACGATTGTGGTCATCGGGTGGCTCTACTTGTTCGGCGGTCGTTCGGGCGCACGACAAATTGTCGCCGCTTCAGTCATCGACCGATTGGTGTTCGTGCCTGTGGTGCTGGTGCCCCTAGCGATAGCCGGCGTGTTCCCTCATTTGCTTGTGGCGTTCGCGATTTTTGACGCGTCGCTCGCCATTGGCGCCTGGACGTTTCTTGGTCGCGAGTGAATGTCCGTTTTGGGTCAAAGCCGGACTAAGCAGGTATGTGCCAAAGATGTCGGCTCTACCCCTACAAGCGGACTTACTGGGAGGTGGTCAGGCACATCGACCGACTAAGATTCTCTGACTGGCCGAGCCGCCATCAGTACAAATTCGTGCCAGCTTGCTGCCGAAGCCACGCGTCCACCGCGCCACGGGGTACGTGCATGCATACGTCAGCGATGACTTACTCCGAGAACGACAAGAGTGGCTTACGGAGATTCGGAGCAGGTTTCTTTAACCGGGCGAGGGCCTTTCTCACATGGTCATCGCCGACCAGCCACTCGACATCGCTTCGCCTGGCGGCGGCCCTGACGCTCTTCCGAACGTCCTTGGGAAGTCGGGCATGTGCCTCATAAAGCTTTGCTGCTGTTTCGCATTGATTCCCATCGTAGCGCTTGGACCATGGCTCAACTATGCCAGTCAGCAGAAGATCCACGAAGCGATTGAACTTGCTCCGGTAGCCTAGATCAGATAGGCGCACGGAACGCGTGGGTCTTAGTCCGGCGTGCCACCAGATTTCTGCCGCCGCCGCCACGTAATTGGTGATGAGATCGGCGGTGACAATCGTGAAACCAGTTCCTTCGTTGTAGTCGAGCACGCCCGCTATTGCTTGGCAAACATCAGCGGCACCGAACGCAGCACGCTTCCTTCCTACAGCGGTCAAGGCCGCCTCAACCCGCCGCTGATCTGTCGCGTGAAGTGCAGAATAATCCTCGTTGAAGTAGACGGGGGCCTCGGCGAAACAGCGCTGCAAATCGGCGATATAGGTCTTGTCGGACCTCGGTAATGAACCTCTGGGGGTAATGCTACGGAGGACGGTCTGTGACGTCTCGTGGTTAGGCAACCTAGCGAAGGCAGAGATAAGACGGTCGATGACTTCCTCGATGCTTTCCGAGTCGATAATCTGGTCGTGAACAATCGAGCAAAGATCATTATCGAGAACTACGCGCAGTGGTGCTGGCGCGCGGCGGACGCATTTGGCAATGCGAGCAAACGCGTTTCGCAGTTTGAGGCTTAGAGCGGATTCGGCTAAATCACGAGATCTCTGATTGATGGCTCGAGCACACCCATGCGCCACCGAAAGGCAATCAAAAAGTATAGCCTGGGCCGTGTCATCATCCACGTCGAGTTCGTCGACCAAGATCTCCCGTGCGAGCCGGAAGTGCTTCGGCCATTCGGCCGCTGGCTGAGCCCTGAGTTCTCGGAGGGCTGAATCAAGCCGCATGCGAGCGAAGGGAAGTGGTCTTATCCGGCTGCGCATTGGGATCCTGCTCCAAATTCGCTTCGTAGTTGCCTTACTGACCTTAAACTCGCCACTGAGGGGTTGCCCTAGAGAGGGCTGTGGGATTCCTCCTTAACGTTTGGAAGTGTGGGCTTCGCTATTTGTTATGGGGCGTTGTCCGTGCGGTGCTGTCAATAGCTTTCTGTGAGCGTCAGCAATAGACGTGACTGCTTGTTACGAAACGTTAGGCAAATGAAATCATAGCGGGCGCCAAAAATCTCGGCGAGATTCAGCGAATCGCCTTCACGTTCCCATACTCGCCAATGCCGAATCGCGGAGCGTGCGCGTCGATCTCGGCGGCGACGTAGCTCGGCGACAAGTGCCCGTAGTGCTGCTCGACCATCGACGTGCTGCTATGGCCTAAGTTTCTCGCCACGACCATCAAAGGCATTCCGCCCATCACTGATAGTGACGCCCAAGTGTGCCGCAGCCCGTGAAACGAAATTGGTGGTATGATCCGAGCTCGGTCACACGCGGCGCGCATCGGGCGGCCTTGGTCGCTTGGCCGCCATTCCCTTCCCATCAAGAGATCATCGCCATTTTTGCCCAAGGTCAGTTGGGCAAAGAATTCGGCACCCTCTTCTGTTAGCTGCACATGGCGCGGCTTGCCGCTCTTGCTCGTGCGAATTAGCACGGTCCTGCTATCTGGATTGAAATCCGCCACACGTAACCGGGCGAGCTCGCCATAGCGACAGCCCGTCTGCAATGCGGCTTGGACGAGCGCGCGAAAATCAGGATCACAGGCGTTAATCAGCCTCTTGGCCTCGGCTATCGAGAGGTAACGCACCCGCGCCGAGTTCACGCCCTTGAAGCGAGGCATTCGCGCCCACGCCTTGCCGGATGCAACGCGCTCTTCGTTGAGGGCGAGATTGAGCGCAGCCCGCAATTGGGCAAGAACGCGGTTGGCACTGTTCTGCCGGGCGCGGAGAACTTCAGGATCGGTCATATCAACGTTGCGGTGCACTTGCTCGGCGCCTTTCGCTGTGCGGATGCGCGGCGGGGTCTTTGCGAGCGATCTATGCCAGCGCACGAGGTCGCCTTTCGTGAGCGCCGCGACGGGCATGGCCGCGAGCGCATCCGGCACGAAGGCGGTCAGGCGTAGCTCGGTATCCCGGTGCGTTGCCCTGCCCTGCATGTGCTCGAGATAATCTGCGATCGCCATGCTGACGGTGTAGGGGCCGGCCGGCGCGCCGTCAGTCGAGGGGCTGCTCTCGGCGAGCTCGCGGGCCTTGGCTTGCGCCTGCCAAAAGTCGAGAACACGAATGCCATCGGCGTCAACGAGGTCGTCAGCGTCGGCGATCGTCTCGACCACATACTTGCCGCCGCCGGCGTAGATCCGGGCAACCCATTTCCGGGCTTCGGCGCCCTTTCGATAGCCTACATGGACACGCGGTCCGATCGCCTTGTAATAAGGCTTGCCACGGGCCTCGAGCTTGGCCCGATTGGTCCGGTTCTCGAGGTCGTTGTCCCTAACGCGCTTTGCCATGCCTTCCCCCTTGTCCCATGACTGTCCAATATACGGGGTTGGACAGCCAAAGACAATGGTGAGCAGGAAATGAGCGAAATCCTTAGTTACTGAGGGAAATGGCATACAGCTATGGACGCGTTTGGACTGCTAATGCGCGTGCTTTGGGCGGCAACGGCCTTCCTCCTCGCCGTGGCGGTGGCGCTCGGCGTTCTCTTCGCGCTCGGCGCGCTTTGGGTCGGCGACGAGCTTCGCGCCGCGGCCCCCCACGATCCAATGCTCCGTCATGGAGCTGCTCCCGTGTTCGGAATGGTGCTGTTCGCGGGCACCGTGACGCCGGCCCTGACCGTGCTGCCGGCGCTGGTCGCCGCGGTGGTCGGCGAGGCGCTGCGCCTCCGCTCCTGGATGTATTACGTGCTCGCCGGCGGCGCGGCGCTTGCCGCCGTTCCCATGCTGGCCTCGGCGCCAGCCGTAGACATGCCGGGCTTGCCCGCCGGCCAATATATGACGATCTTCGCTGCCGCAGGGTTCGCGGGGGGCTTCGTCTACTGGCTGTTGGCGGGGCGAGGGGCTTGAGAGTCGGCTAACCCTTTGGGCGCCACGCGTCGCCAACCTTCTCGTATTTCTGCTTCACGGCCGCCCAGGCGACCTTGTGGGCGACCTCCTCGAGCGATTCGTTTCCGCGGCGCTTCGCCGGGTCCTGATAGTCCTGCCAGGCGCTGTTGAAGGCCTCGCGATAGATGTCCTGCGCGTGGCTCGGCAAATTGTCCTTCACACTGTTGGGCAGCTCGGCGTCAGTTCTGTAAGGCATGGCTCTGCTCCTTCGCGATCAGCTGATGGAACGTTCAGAGAAATGGCGGGGTTCCGCGCGCGAGCGCAGGGCAGGAGCGCTTTTGCGCTCCAAGTGTCGGGCACGGATTTTGACGGGGTTCCGATCGGCCGCGTCGGCCGCATGGGTCCCAGGTGGGGCCGGCCCCGTTTGGAAAGGGGCCGGTCCCTTGAGACGCAACACGATGCTCGTCCTGGAGATGTGACCCTGCCGAGCCACGAGAATTACTATCGCTGGTTTGCCTTAACAAGGTGTAAGCGACGGGAGGGCAGGCCCCGTTCGGCCCTTGCGCACGCACCTCGCCTGCCTATAGTCCGCGAAACATTTCTTGGGCTCCCGCCAGCCGACGAGGCTCATTCCATGGCTACCGCCGTCAACAAGGTGGTGCTCGCCTATTCGGGCGGGCTCGACACCTCGATCATCCTGAAATGGCTGCAGGAGACCTACGCTTGCGAGGTCGTCACCTTCACCGCCGATCTCGGCCAGAGCGAGGAGCTTGGCCCTGCGCGCAAAAAGGCGGAGATGCTCGGCATCAAAGAGATCTTCGTCGAGGATTTGCGCGAAGAGTTCGTGCGCGATTTCGTCTTCCCCATGTTCCGGGCGAACGCCCTCTATGAAGGCGTCTATCTACTCGGCACATCCATTGCACGGCCGCTGATCGCCAAGCGCCAGATCGAGATCGCGAAGCTGACCGGCGCCGACGCCGTCGCCCATGGCGCGACCGGCAAGGGCAACGACCAGGTGCGCTTCGAGCTGACCTATTATGCGCTCAACCCGGTCATCAAAGTGATCGCGCCCTGGCGCGAATGGGCGTTCAAATCGCGGAGCGACCTGATCGACTTCGCTGAGAAGCACCAGATCCCGGTCGCCAAGGACAAGCGCGGCGAGGCGCCGTTCTCCGTCGACGCGAACTTGCTGCACTCCTCCTCCGAAGGAAAGGTGCTGGAAGACCCTGGCCAAGAGCCGCCACCCTACGTCTATCAGCGCACCATTGCGCCAGAGGACGCGCCCGACAAACCGACCGTCATCACCATCGGCTTTGCCAAAGGCGACGCGGTCTCCATCGGCGGCAAGAAGCTCTCCCCCGCCGCGCTGCTCATGCGGCTGAACGAACTCGGCCGCGACAACGGCATCGGCCGCGTCGATCTCGTCGAGAACCGCTATGTCGGCATGAAGAGCCGCGGCGTATACGAGACGCCGGGCGGCACCATCCTCCACGCGGCGCACCGCGCCATCGAATCGCTCACGCTCGACCGCGAGGCGATGCATCTGAAGGACTCGTTGATGCCGCGTTATGCGGAGCTGATCTATTACGGCTTCTGGTTCTCGCCGGAGCGGGAGATGCTGCAGGCGCTTATCGACAAGAGCCAGGAGCATGTGGAAGGCGAGGTCAGGCTCAAGCTCTACAAGGGCAACGTCATGGTGATCGGGCGCTCGAGCCCGAAATCCCTCTACGCGAGCAAGATCGTCACCTTCGAGGACGATGCCGGCGCTTACGACCAGAAGGACGCGGAAGGCTTCATCAAGCTCAACGCGCTCCGCTTGCGGCTGCTCGGCAAACGCCGCGGACAATAGCCTCTCTCTCCCCGGCGTGAGCCGATCGGGCGCCCCAAAGCGGGCCTGGTCGCACCTGCGACCAATGTTGACTACCCGGTATAGTTGTAGATTGATGTTCGCGCCATGCGGGGTTGAGCGCGCCACCTCTGCCGATCCACAAAAGCGGGGCTGGGACTACGGCGTGAGGATTCCCGATCCGAAAGACTGGGCAGACCGCTCTGGTCTCGTGGTCGACGGGCAGGTTGACAAGCAAACCTTGGACGCGCTCGGTGTCGATTGGTCGGGAACCGCAGCGCCGTCCGGTGTCTATAACGACAAGTATGGCGTCTATTTCGATTCCCTCGTTGCCGGCAGCTTCTTCAGCCATAATCCTGACGACATGGGGCTAAAGCGCTCCATACGCATGAGCAATCCGGGTGCCTTGAACTATTCGAACTGGCAGAGAAGCAGGCCGGGCTATGTTGGGCTTCCACGCCGCCCGACAGCAGTCCCAACCGCAATCGGACCACCCTCTACCGAACGCCGGAGGCACGGTGTTGCGGCATGGTTTGTGCTGCTCTCCAAGAAATACGGGTACGAGAACCAAGGCCGCTTGAGTCTGGAGCAGCTTGCCAAAAAATATACCGGATCGGACGCCAGCGCATCGGCGGTCAGGGCCTATGTGAAGGGATGGTCCCAGGCGTCCGGGGGCACGCTCAACGCCGACTCGGTTTTCCGCCTGAACAATACCGATGAGATGCTGTCACTGGCGAAAGCCATGTACGCGCATGAGATCGGGGGCCCGAGCCCAGCTAAAGGACGAACAAATCCGCTACGGGATCGACAAGCAGCGCAACGACTCGATGCGCGCCTGACCGGTCGTTAGCGATCGCCACCCAGACCGGAGCGAAAACTCACGCGACGGCGAGGGTCGTCGCCGGGGCCACCACCGGCTCGGCGGCAGGCTGCTCGTGGGAGATGTGCGGCAGCTCGCATAAGCCGCCGCCGAGATAGAGATGGTGCCAGAGCTGGGTCGCCACCACGCCGCCGAGACCAAGGCTCGCAAAGGTGCCGAGCTTGGCCCCTTCGCCCTTCGCCAAGAACTCGCAGTCGCGCCGCACGCTCCCCACGTCGAAATAGCCTGCGCGCGCCAAAGATTCGGGGCTGATCAAATCGCGCACGAAGGCGGGCGGCTCAGCGAGGAAGCTCTCGGCAAGCGGCGCGCGGAACATGGCTTTCCGCCGCTGCGCTACCGTTTCGGGGAGCACGCGCGCCGCTGCCTGCCGCAGCAGATATTTGTCCTTGAACCGGCGGCGCAGCTTCCATTTCGGGTGGATACGGGAGGCAAATGTGATCACGTTCTCGTCGAGGAATGGGTAGCGGGTCTCGACGCTGTTGGCCATGGCCACGCGGTCGCCTTTCTGACTGAGCAGCAGGCCCGCAAGCTGCACCTTGTAGCCGAGATAGAGCGAGCGGTTCAGCGGATGCCACCGCTTCATGCGCGCAACGTCGAGGTCGAGGTCCTCATAGGCGACATGCGCGCCGAGCTGCTCCTTCAGCCCCGCGCTGAAATAGCGGTCGCGAGAAGTCGCCACCAGATTGTAGAGGACCGACTGCGCATGCGGGCCGCCGATCATGCGATCGATGCGGGCGAGATCGCCGAAGCTAAGATTGGGCGCCGCCCATTTGCGCGCGAGGTGGCTGATCGCGGTGCTCGGCCGGAAGGCGTCGCCCATGTCGAGCAGGCGCGCGATCTCGCGGATCTTGAACCAGACATAGCCCGCAAAGCCCTCGTCAGCTCCCTCGCCGGTGAGCACCACCTTGTAGCCTTGCGCGCGCACCTCGCGGGAGAGCGCGAGCAGCGCCGCGCAGGAGGTGTCGAGCACCGGGCTTTCCGCCGCGATGATGAGCCCGGCATAATTGTCGGCGATGAGGCTTGGCCCCGCTTCGACCACGGTCGAGCGGGTTTTGCCAATCGCACGCGCCGCTTCCAGCGCGCCGTCCATCTCGTCGAGATTGGGGTCGGGCACGCGCACGGTAAAGCTCGGCAGCGCATGGCCTCCGACCCGCGCGGCCGTGGCGAGCACATAGGCCGAATCCACCCCGCCGCTCAGATAGCCGACCACGGGCACGTCGGCGCGAAGCCTGATCTCGACCGCGCGGGCAAACGTGGATTCAAAGGCGTCGATCACGCCCGCAGCATCGTCGGGATCGTCCTCGTCGCCCCAATCGGGGAAATCGAAGTCCCAATATTTGCGCTCGACCGGCTGGGTGGCCAGGCCGTCGGCGCGGAAGGCAATCTTCATATAATGGCCAGGCGCAATGGCCTGCACGCCGGCGAAGGCCGTGCGGCGCGAGCCGAGCGCGAAGAAGGTGAAGAGGTGGTCGAGGCCGCGCGGGTCGGCCGCCGGCGCCACCGCGCCCGAGGC
Source organism: uncultured Alphaproteobacteria bacterium (assembly GCA_963804515.1). Classification (GTDB taxonomy): domain Bacteria; phylum Pseudomonadota; class Alphaproteobacteria; order Rhizobiales; family Methyloligellaceae; genus Methyloceanibacter. The sequence continues at coordinate 59,950 of CAWDQR010000005.1, forward strand.
GAGGAGCGCCTTGATCTCCGAGCCGAAATAGACGTGGTCCCCTTGCTGCGACCAGAACAGCGGGCAAATGCCGACGCGATCCCGCGCGAGCAGCACGAGTCGTCTCGCAAAATCGATCAGGACGAAGGCGAATTGACCCTCAAGCTGGGCGAACAAATCTTCGCCGTGCTCCTCGTAGAGATGCACGATGAGCTCGTTGTCGCTATGGGTGCGGAACATGTGACCCTTGGCCTCGAGCTCCGCCTTCCGCTCCGGGTAGTCGAACAGCTCGCCATTGCAGATGACGGCAACGCTGCGGTCCTCGTTGAAGAGGGGCTGCCCCCCGTCCTCAAGACCGAGAATGCTGAGCCGCCGATGCGCGAGGCCGAGCCCCGATGCGAACAAGGAACCGGCATCGTCGGGGCCGCGATGGAAGAGCGCCGCGCCCATGCGAGCGACCTGAGCCCGATCGGGCTCCCGTCGACCCTTGAGGTCGATCACTCCTGCCAAGCCGCACATTTTGCCTCGCTAGAGAATTCGCCCGGATTGCAGTGAGCGCGGCTTTGGGAGTCCGCGTCCTTCAAAGCACGCTGCCCCGTACGACCAAGCCTGGCCGCGCACGACAATCTGATGGAGTTGCTAGGGCTTTTCTATGACCGCTGGGGCACGCGGACTCAAGGACTTTTCGGAGCCATGCGGCAAATTGGGCGAAAAACAAACGCGCCTAATCCAGATCCACACTGACCTTGCGCTGCTCGCCGAGGCTTGCCTCGGCGAACTCGAAGGAAACTTAAGCCTGAACCTCGCGCCGCACGCACCCTGGGTCACTCCCCCTCAAACCGCCGGCTGGGCCCGGAGTCCCTTCGGGGCCATTGCGCCGGTGTCACACGATCTATATATCCAACGGCATAGAAACGCGGGCCCTTCTGGCCCGCGTTCGACATTCTGGACCTTCATGAAACTCCGCAACATCGCCATCATCGCCCATGTCGACCATGGCAAGACCACCCTGGTCGACCGGTTGCTCCAGCAATCCGGCGCCTTCCGCGAGAATCAGCGCGTCGCCGAGCGCGCCATGGATTCGAACGACCTCGAGCGCGAGCGCGGCATCACCATCCTGGCCAAGGTGACGTCAATTCTCTGGCACGACACACGCATCAACATCGTCGATACGCCGGGCCACGCCGATTTCGGCGGCGAGGTCGAGCGCATCCTCAATATGGTGGAAGGCGCGCTGGTGCTGGTCGACGCCGCCGAAGGGCCGCTGCCGCAGACCAAATTCGTGGTGTCAAAGGCGCTGAAGATGGGGCTCAAGCCCATCGTTGTCATCAACAAGGTCGACCGCTCCGATGCGAGGTCGACCGAGGTGGTGAACGAGGTGTTCGACCTGTTCGCGAGCCTCGACGCAAGCGACGAGCAGCTTGACTTCCCGATCCTCTACGGCTCGGCCAAAGAGGGCTGGATGGCGGCGGCCCCCGAAGGCCCCAAGGACGCCGGGATGCAGCCGCTGTTCGATCTGGTGCTGCGCCACGTGGCGCCGCCAAGCGTCGAGGAAGGCCCCTTCCGGCTGCTCGGCACCATCCTCGAAGCCAATCCCTACCTCGGCCGCATCGTCACCGGCCGCATCACCTCCGGCACGATCGCGCCGAACCAGATGGTTAAGGTGCTGGACCATGACGGCAGGCTAGTCGAGCAGGGACGCGTGTCCAAAGTGCTCGCCTTCCGCGGTCTCGAGCGGGTGGGGCTCGACGAAGCCGCCGCTGGCGACATCGTCTCCATCGCAGGCCTCCCCAATGCCACGGTGGCGCAAACCATCTGCGCGCCGGAGGTGATGGAGCCGCTGCCCACCCAGCCGATCGATCCGCCCACCCTGTCCATGACCTTCCGCGTCAACAATTCGCCGCTTGCCGGCACCGAAGGGGACAAGGTCACGAGCCGTATGATCCGCGAGCGGCTCTTGCGCGAGGGCGAAGGCAATGTGGCCCTTCGCATCACCGAGTCCGATGAGCGGGACTCCATGGAGGTTGCCGGCCGCGGCGAATTGCAGCTCGGCATTCTGATCGAGACCATGCGGCGCGAGGGCTTCGAGCTCAGCGTGTCGCGGCCTAAGGTACTGTTTCAGCGCGACGCGACGGGCGAGCTTCTGGAGCCGATAGAGGAGGTCGTCATCGACCTCGACGCCGAGCATTCCGGCATCGTGGTGCAGAAGCTGTCCGAGCGCAAAGGCGAGCTAGTCGAGATGCGCCCCTCCGGCGGCGAACGGCAGCGGCTCGTCCTCTACGTCCCGACGCGCGGGCTGATCGGCTACCAGGGCGAGCTCCTCACCGACACCCGCGGCACCGGCATCATGAACCGCCTGTTCCACGCCTATGCGCCTTATCGAGGTGCGATCCGGGGGCGGCGCAACGGCGTGCTAATCTCGACCGAGGCGGGCGAAGCGGTCGCCTATGCGTTGTGGAACCTCGAGGACCGTGGACCGATGCTCATCGATCCCGGCACGCGCGTCTATGCCGGCATGATCGTGGGCGAGCACAACCGCGACAACGACCTCGAGGTCAACGTGCTCAAGGGCAAGAAGCTCACCAATATCCGCACCACCTCGAAGGACGAGGCGGTGCGTCTCACCCCGCCGATCCGCATGACGCTCGAGCGTGCCCTCGCCTATATCCAGGATAACGAGCTCGTTGAGGTCACGCCGAAATCGATCCGGATGCGCAAGCGCCATCTCGATCCCAATGCGCGGAAGCGGGCCGAGCGGCAAAGGGAAGCAATAGTCATTGCTTAGTTGTCCGTATATTTTGCTTCTATTTCCAGTTAATTCTTCTATTTCCAGTTAATTCAAAGTTCTTCTCCAAATCTATATCGTCTTGATCTCTATCGAATATCTGAGATTATTTCACCGTTAGGAACTGGCCAAGGTCAAGGCCGCTCTGGCCGATCTCGGCTCGTGGCGGAAGGCTACAGTAAAGAAGAGCAAGGCATTTACGAGATCGATGATGCCAAGTGCAAAATGGACACGATGGACATCAAGCTCGACAAGGACTTCTCCGCGATTCTCATCTCGCGCTACTAGCCTCCGAACAGCTTGGAAGCTTGGCCGGCAGGCGCCTGTCCCCCCTGCAGGCTAGCACCGCCTGCCCCCGCCCATCTCCTGACGAGCGCCGAAGGCCTTCGCTATGTGCCTTGGCCTCGGCAAAGCGACCTCACGCCATGTGCGGAGACGCGCGTTCCCCCTGCACATCGGCCGCGCTCTGCGCTAGGCTTGCTTCATGGAGACCGACGTGGTGCAGATCAGGCCGCCAAGGCTCAAGGATGCGCCTGCCTTGGCCGAGGTCTATGCCGAAGCTTGGCGCGGTGCCTACCGCGGCATCATTCCGCACCTTTCTCTCGAGCGCATGATCGCCCGGCGCGGCCAGAGCTGGTGGAAGGGCGCACTTACCGAGCGGCGCCCGCTGCTCGTGCTCGATTTCGACGGGGAGCCGTCGGGCTACGTCACCTATGGCCGCTGCAGATCGGGACGCACGCCCTACCAAGGCGAGATCTTCGAGCTCTATCTCCATCCCACCTATCAGGGCCTCGGCTTCGGCGAGAGGCTGTTCGAGCGCGCGCGGAAGAGACTCCTTGATCTTCGCCTCAAGGGTCTCGTCGTTTGGGCGCTGACCGACAATGACGGCGCTTGCGCCTTCTATCTTAGTCTCGGCGGCAAGCCCGTAGCCGAGGGCGCAGAACGGTTCGGCGAGGTCTCCTTGCGCAAGGTGGCGTTCGCCTGGACCTAGAGCTTAACCAGTTGCTAACCGCAAAACTTGGAAGGCCGAGATGCTGAGACAATGGGGCTGCGACCAGATGCAAGGCTTCTATCACGGCCGACCCGAGACGGGCCCGAGGGGGAGCCGATCCGCTCTCGACCATCCCCTCGTTGCTTAAGCTTCCGGGGGGCCGGGCTGCGGCCTTGCCACCTCCGCCAGCCTTCCTTTACGGATAAGAGCTTCGCGCCCGTCCTTTTGCGGAAGCCCCAATTGCCTGTCCTCGGTCTCATCGGTGCCGCGCAGCTTGCGGCCATCCTGGTGCTCGGTCAGCGTGGGCTGGAGGAGCTCTACTCGGCACGCAACACGAGAGCCCTACTCGTCGCCGGCAGCAGCGAGGTGGGAAGCGCCTATTATCCCGTGGTCGCCGCGACGCACCTTGCCTGGATCGCGTCCCTGTTCTTCCTGATCCCGCCGGACGCCCTCATTCTCTGGCCGCTCATCGCCTCTTATGTCGCGCTGCAAATCCTCCGCTATTGGATCATCGCCAACCTCGGCGGCCCTTGCCAATCCGCCGACGCCGCCGCCGCAACCGAGCCCGAAGATCGGCAGCCCCTCCACCGAAGCTGGTAGATCGAGCCGGTTCATGAGCTTGGCATCGAGGCTCGGGATGGCCAGGCCCGTGATGGTATTGACGACGATGGCCCTGATGTCCTTGAGCCCGATGCCGGCAGCATCGATGGCGCCTCGGGCGACCTCCTCGAGCAGGAGCAGCGCATGGTGCAGGAAGATTTCGGTTCGCGCCTCCCAGCCATGCTCGACGCCGTACCACTCCGGAGGCTCGCAGGCGTAGCGCGTTTTGATCCCGGTATTGCGGAAGAGGCGGTCATGCCCGGCCAGTTGCGGGAAGAGGTCCTTGGCCCGGCTCGCCGCATCATTTTGCGACAGCCGGTGAGCTGGCACGGCGGTCGCCACGCCTGCGATCTCCACATCGAAGCTTGCCGCCGCCTGGCGGGAGCGTCGGACCTTGCTGGCCGTCTTGAGCATGATGGGCTCCACCCAAGCACGATTGCTCAGGGTCCGGTAGTTTGGGGCTTTGCGCCATCCGCGAACCAGCGGTTCCGACGCCGCATTGGCTCAATTCTTCGTGTGCGGAGCCGCGTCATTTCCGCCACAAAGCGAAAGTCGCAGGCGCAGGGCCTTGGGACGCAAGGCCGCGCCTACGCGGATGCGGCCTTGTGACGAAGCGAGCCACGGCCTAGAAGGTCGAGGGCTCGGTGGCGACGCATAAAAAACCCGCGCGCAAGCCGATTAATCCTGACGGTCCGTTAGCCATGTCCGACATGAAGATCGCTGTGCTTGGCGCCGCCGGCCGCATGGGTCAGGTGCTGGCCCGCGCCGTCGCGGCCACGGAAGGCTGTGTTCTTGCGGGCGGCATCGAGGCGAAAGGCTCGCCCGCGATTGGCCGCGACCTGGGCGAAACGGCGGGACTCCCGACCCTCGGCATCGCCATCACCGACGACCCGCTGCCGGTGTTCGCGAGCGTCGACGGCGTGCTCGATTTCACCACGCCGGCAGCCACGGTGGGCTTTGCTGCGCTCTCCGCGCAGGCGCGCATCGTCCACGTCGTCGGCACGACCGGGCTCAGCGTGGACGACCAGGCCAAGATCGAGGCTGCCGCGCGTCATGCTGCCATCGTCAAAGCCGGCAATATGAGCCTCGGCGTCAATCTGCTTGCTGAACTCACGGCCAAGGTGGCGCGGGCGCTTGGACCTGAATTCGACATCGAGATCCTTGAGCTGCACCACCGCCACAAGCGCGACGCGCCCTCCGGCACGGCGCTGATGCTCGGCGAGGCGGCCGCCCTGGGCCGCGGCATCTCGCTGCAAAGCCACAGCGTGCGCGCCCGCGACGGGGACGTCGGCGCCCGCCGCGAAGGCGATATCGGCTTCGCCGCTTCACGCGGCGGCGACGTGGTGGGCGAGCATAAGGTCATTTTCGCGGGCGAGGGCGAGCGGATCGAGCTGGTCCATGTCGCCACCGACCGGGCGATCTTTGCCCGGGGCGCGGTCAAGGCGGCGCTCTGGGCCCGGGGCCAGGGTCCGGGGCTCTATTCGATGAAGGACGTGATCGGCCTGTGAGTTCGGCGGCGGAAATCCAATTCTTGCTCCCCTCTTCGCAAAATGCTGGAGGTGCGCCTAAATTCCGGCCTCTCGCGCCGAAAATACGCCCGAAACGGGGTCCAGGGTTGAACTCTATCCTAGCTTTCCTGCGCTACTCTCCCACACCACAGGCTGGAGCCGCCTAGGCGGCCAAAACAACGGCGATGTAGCGATGTCGGCCCGTCCGAGCGAAGAACCACAGACTATGGAGAATGCGCTGGTGCTCGTCCGCCACGGCGAGAGCGAGTGGAACCGGCGCAACATGTTCACGGGGTGGCAGGACGTCGATCTAAGCGAGGAGGGCGTCGCGGAGGCGCATCGCGCGGGCTGCATGCTCAAGGCAGCGGGCGCCCGCCTGGACTTGGCGTTTACCAGCACCCTGAAACGGGCTCAGAACACCCTGAAGATCATTCTGAGCGAGCTCGATCAGGAGGACCTTCCGATCGTCTACGATGCCGCCCTGAACGAGCGCCACTATGGCGATCTGGTCGGCCTCAACAAGGATGAGGCCAGGAAGCGCTGGGGGGAGGAGCAGGTGCATCTCTGGCAACGCTCCTATGACGTCGCCCCTCCGGGCGGAGAGAGTCTCAAGGACACCGCGGCCAGGGTCCTTCCGTTCTTCGCCAAGCGGATCGCGCCGGAGCTGCAGGCAGGCAAGAGCGTGATCCTGGTCGGCCATGGCAATTCCTTGCGCGCGCTGGTCATGCAGCTTGACCGTCTCAGTCCCGAACAGGTGATCGAGCTCAACATCGGGACGGGCGTGCCGCTGGTGTACCGGCTGCGGGCGGATGGCTCAGTCGCCGAGAAGCGCGATTTGGCGGCTTGAGGGCCGTGCCACAATTCGGTGAGGGTCGTAGCGCGCAATATGCCAAAGGCTAGGCTGGGTTCGGCGTCTTGGCCGCGGAGAGAGCCGCCGACAGGGCGTGCGCGAAGTCTTCCCGCTCGGGGTCGGTGAGGAAGGTCGCAAACACGAGGCGGTTGCCGTGGGAGGCAAGCGACAGCTCGGTCGAACGGCCGATGCGCTCCTCGAGCTTCAGCCGCACCCAATAGGGATTGAAGCGCCAGGATTGGGCCTTGCCCGAGGGCTCGACCCGCGTCACGGTCAGGGCATCGTGGGTGAGGTCGACCGTCTCGTAGAGGCGCGCGGCGCGGTAGTTGAGCTTAAAGGCGATGTAGACGAGGGCCACGTCGAGGCCCATGAAGCCCACCACGGGCCAGGCACCAATCAGGTAGAACAGCAGACCGGTGCCGAAGCTCACGAGGCAGACAGCACTCATCAGCACCACGAAGCCCTTGGGTCCAAGTGACCGGTGAGGCGTCAGCATGGCGCAGAAGCGCGTTTCTTGTTGTGGGCCCGAGGAGGCCTCTGTCATAGGTCGCTCTTAGCCGTCTTGAAGAGGCATTCGTAAGACGAGGAGAGATGGGGGTTCAACCGAAAAGCGCCAAGCCCGCCCACGCCGCCAAGGCGAAGGGGCGTGGCAAGGCCGGCGGCGAGGCGCCGGGCTCGCTGCTCACGCAAGCTGAAGTGGACGAGATCTTCCGCCGCTTCGCGGCCGCTGACCCAAACCCTAAGACCGAGCTCGCCTATCGAGATCCGTTCACGCTCCTCGTCGCCGTGGTGCTGTCGGCGCAAGCCACCGACGCCTCCGTTAACAAGGCCACGCCGGAGCTGTTCGAGCTGGCCGATACGCCGGAGAAGCTGCTCGAGCTCGGCAAGGCGAAGCTCACCGAGAAGATCAAGACCATCGGGCTCTTTCGCAGCAAGGCACGGAATCTGATCGCGCTATCCCACAAGCTCGTCGAGGAGCATGGCGGCAAGGTGCCGGACAGTCGCGAGGCGCTGGTCACGCTTCCGGGCGTCGGCCGCAAGACCGCCAATGTCGTGCTCAACGTCGCTTTCGGTCAGGCGACCATCGCCGTTGATACCCATCTCTTCAGGGTGGCGAACCGCACGGGGCTTGCGCCCGGCAAGAACCCGCTCGCGGTCGAGCTCACCCTCGAAGCGATCGTGCCGGAACGCTACAAGCACAATTGCCATCACTGGCTGATCCTGCATGGCCGCTATGTCTGCAAGGCACGTAAACCCAAATGCTGGCGCTGCCTGATCAATGACATCTGCCTCTACCAGCCGAAGACGCCCGCGCCGGGGTGACGGGTGCGTCTGCTCCGACCTACCACTGGTCATCGCCCGACTTGACCGGGCGATCCGATAACCCGAAGGAAATTCATTGGTACGCCACGCGGGTGGTTACTGGATGCCCGCCTCAGCCTGTCATCGGGCCGACCAAAAGGCCGGTCCCGTTGGCGGGCCAAAAAGAAGTGCTATGCCGGACGGGCAGCAAGCTCGCCAAGGCCGGCGCGGCGGGCCAAGGATTTATAGATGTGCACCATGAAGGCCGTGGCGAAGAGGGGCGTCAGCAGGTTGAGGATCGGCACCGAGGCGAGCCCCGCGATGACGAGCCCGCAGAGCGACACATAGGCCACATTCGCCTTCCGGAGCCGCCTCGCCTCCTCCGGCGGCAGATGCCGCGTGGCCACCATCTCGAAATATTCACGCCCCAACAGATAGCCGTTGCCGACATAGAAGGCGATGAGGTTGACCCCCGGTACGAGCAGCAGGAACAAGGCGATCAGGTTCACCGCCAGCACCACCAGGAAGAATTTCAGGCCGACGCCGATTGCGGCCAGCGCCGGCAGCTCGTGCCCCCGCGGGTCGGAGGGATAATAGACTCGCTCCACCTCGCCGGCGATGTCGTCGAGATAGAGGCCCGCCATCAGCGACGTGACCGGCGGAATGAGGAAGATCGAGCCGGCCACGAGCGCCAAGCCGCCGAGCCACTCGATCGCCGTTTCGATCCAGTGGGGCCATTCGACGAAATGGCCGAACAGCCACTCGACCAGGATGATGAGAACGGCGAGGAGGGCAATAGTGAAGCCGACGCATTTGAGGAGCACGGCGCGGAAGGGCGGCGTGAACATCGGCTGGAAGGCTTGAATTGCGGCGGCGAGCATGACCTGTTCCAACTCTAGCGGCCGCGAATATAGTGGGCCGCTTGCGCAATACCAGATCGGACGTGCAACTGGGGGTCGGCAAATCCATGGCCGAACGCACTGGTGCGGAACGCAGCTATGACGTGGTGGGCATCGGCAACGCCATTGTCGATATCATCGCCCGCTGCGACGATGCCTTCCTCTCCAAGCACGATCTCGCCAAGGGCTTCATGCGGCTCATCCCTGCCGGAGAAGCAAGCCGGCTCTACGAGGCCATGGGACCGGCAATCGAGCGCTCCGGCGGATCGGCGGCCAACACCATCGCCGGGCTCGCTTCCTTCGGGGCAAAATGCGGTTTCATCGGCAGGGTGGCGGCGGACCAGTTCGGGGGCATCTTCCACCACGACATCCGCTCCCTCGGCGTGACCTATAACACCCCTCCCTCCGAGGATGGCGCCCCGACGGCGCGCTGCCTCATCTTCGTGACGCCGGACGGCGAGCGCACCATGAACACCTTCCTGGGCGCGAGCGTGGACTTTGCCGCGGCCGACATCGACGCTTCGCTCATTGAAGCGGCCAAGATCATTTATCTGGAGGGCTATCTCTTCGACCGCGAGGAGGCCAAGGCCGCCTTCAAGGAGGCGGCGCGCCTTGCGCGCCAATCCGGCGCCAAGGTCGCCTTGACCCTGTCGGACGCCTTCTGCGTCGACCGCCACCGCGCCGACTTCCGGACACTCATCCGCGAAGGCGCCGACATCGTCTTCGCCAATGAGAAGGAGATCACCACCCTCTACGAGGTGAACAGCTTCGCCGAGGCCGCCAACGCCGCGCTTGCCGATTGCGAGATGGCCGTGCTGACCCGCTCGGAGGCGGGCTCTCTGATCGTGGCCCAAGGCAAGACCATCCTCATTCAGCCGGAGCCAGTGCGCGAGGTGGTGGACGTGACTGGGGCCGGAGACCTCTATGCCGCCGGGTTTCTCTGTGGTCTCACCCAAGCGGCGCCGCTCGAGACCTGCGGCGCTCTTGGCAGCCTGGCTGCCGCCGAGGTGATCGGCCATATCGGGGCACGGCCGGAGATCTCCTTAGCCAAGCTCGCGCGGGAGCGAGGCCTACTGAGCGATTGAACGTCATGTGGCTATTTCGCGACGCCGGCCGCCAAATTGGCGTGCCTTAACCAGGGATTAACCCCGCCGGCATCCCGACTGCTATGTTATCCACAATACGGAGTCGATTTGGGGGCCTCCATGCATAAATCGTTGCGCCTTGTCGCCGGCGCGGTGTTGGGGACCTTTGCCGCCCTGACCGCGCAGACGGCCCTTGCGCAAGACACGGCCGTGGGCGGGACCGTCATCTCGCTCGGCGGCGGCTTCGCTTATCTCACTCTGCCCGATACCCGCTTTACCTTCCGATACAAGGACAGCAGCGCCGGCGACACGATCAGCAAACAAGAGAACGATACCTTCGACGACTTTGGCGGAGGCTTCAGCGGATCGATCGCAACTCCCTTGGGGGACGCCTTCGGCATGCCCTGGGTCGGCGCCTTCCATGGCTATTGGTCGAGCATCGACAATTCGAATCGCGACAAATGCACCACGACGAACAGCAGCATCTGCGCCGCTGCGGATATCATCGATCAGCCCGGACCCTCGACCGTCAGCGTCGCGGGGACCCTCATCTCCGACACCGCCCGCGCGACGTCGACAGTTGGGGCACGGCCTTCGAGTTGACCACGCCGAATCCGTCGCCCGTGCTGCTCCCTGGCCTCTTCAGGAACACTCATTGGGGCGCCGCCTTCGACGTGAGAGGTCTCGACCGGGACCTGCAAATCCATGGCGGCACCGCCGGCGCTAGCGATCTCTTCAACTACCGGGAAAGCCTCGACACCACCTATTATGGCGGCTACCTCACCTTCGGCGGTGAATATTCGATCTTCCCATCGCTTTATTCTGGCTGGGGACTGCGGTCCTTTGCTGATGTCCATGTCGGCCTCTACGACGCCAACGTCGATTACAATGGCCGCTTTGCAGGCAACGGGGTTGGGCCGAACGGGCTTGGGCTCTCCGAAGACAACCTCGCGGTCATTGCCGGGCTGAAATTCGAGACGCGCAAACAGTTCAGCCCGCGCACCAGCGTGTCCCTGCTCAGCGAGTATGACTGGTACTCCTTTGTGCCGGGCATGCGCTACAACGACGGCGACGGCAAAGCCAATGGGATCGTCAACCAGACCCATATCACCGATGACGATGCCTTCTTGGAGCGCACGAGCCTCCGGCTGAACATCGGGCTTGGGCCGTCCCAGCTCTACGTCCCACCGATGAAATAGGGACTATCGTCTAGAAATTGCTCCGGCCTCAGAGCTTCCTGAGCGCCACTGTCTCGACGGCGTGATCCTGCCCTTTGCGCAAGATCAGATCGGCGCGCTGCCGCGTCGGCAGGATGTTCTCCTTGAGGTTGACGAGATTGATCGAGCGCCACAGGGACAGCCCGATCTTGCGCGCCTCTTCCTCCGACAGGGTCGCGTAGCGATGGAAATAGGAGGCCGGGTCCCGGAACGCCGTCTGTCTTAGCCTCAGGAAGCGCTCGACATACCAGTTCTCGATCAGCTGGTCGGCGGCGTCGATATAGATCGAGAAATCGAAGAAGTCGGACACGAAGGGGATGGCTTCACCATCCTTCGGCAATTTTGCCGGCTGCAGCACGTTCAGGCCCTCGACGATGACGATGTCCGGGCGTTCGATCAGGATCGCCTGGTCGGGCAGCACGTCATAGACGAGATGCGAATAGACCGGCGCTCCGACGCGCTCGCGCCCCGACTTCAATTGGGCGAGAAAGTTGAGCAGCGCGGGCAGATCGTAGCCTTCGGGAAAGCCCTTGCGGCCCATCAGCTGGCGCTGTTCGAGCACGGCGTTGGGAAACAGGAACCCGTCCGTCGGCACGAGCTCGACGCTCGGGTGGCTCGGCCAGCGGGCGAGCAGCGCCTGCAGCACGCGGCCCGTGGTGCTCTTGCCCACGGCGACACTGCCGGCAAGCCCGATGATGAAGGGCATCTTGCCGTCGCCCTTGCGCAGGAACTTGGTCGTTGCCCCATGCAGCTGCTGCAGCGCCTCGACGTAGAGATTGAGCAGCCGGCTGAGCGGCAGATAGATCTCGACCACCTCCAGCGTCGACACGCGCTCGGTGAGGCCGCTCAAATTCTCGAGCTCGGCCTCGGTGAGCGGCATGGGCGTGCCGGCACGAAGCGCCGCCCATTCGTCGCGGCTGTAGATGGTATAGGGAGAGAACGCGACGGACGGACGCGGATTCATGGTGACGACGGGGCCGCCTGTCAGAGCGACGCGGCTTTCCGCCTCTTCTGCGCAAGCTCCGTGGCGCCCATGCGCCGCTCGAGCTCGCCCAAGACGTCGTCGAGGGCGATATGGCGGGATTCGAGCACCACGAGCAAATGATAGAGCAGGTCCGCGGACTCGGCGATGAGCGCGGTATCGTCCTGGGCAAGGGCGGCGATGGCGGTCTCCACGGCCTCCTCGCCAAGCTTCTTGGCGGGCTTGACCGGCGCGCCGTCGAGCAGCCGCCGCGTATGGGAGTCCTCTGGTCTCGCATTGCGGCGCGCCTTGATATTGGCGGCAAGGCGGCTCAGCACATCATTATTGCTCATGACTTGGCTCATACACTGCCTCACGCCTAAGTGGAATAGGCGCGTGCGCGTCATCCCTAGCAAAGGAGAGGCATTGTGCGCGTTTGGCGGGCAGGATTGAGGCAGGACGCCTTTAAGCCTGTGCCTAGCCGTCGAGGCGCATGGGGAGGCCAGCGGCGGCCATGTAGCGTTTGGCCTCGCCGATCGAATGCTCGCCATAATGGAAGATCGAGGCGGCTAGCACCGCCGAGGCGTGGCCCTCACGCACCCCCTCGACCAAATGGCCGAGCGTGCCCACCCCGCCGCTGGCAATCACCGGCACAGGAACCGCGTCGGCAATGGCCCGGATGAGCGCGAGGTCGAAGCCCATCCGCGTCCCGTCCCGGTCCATGGAGGTGAGCAGGATCTCGCCCGCGCCGAGCGCAACCACCTCCTCGGCATAGGCGACCGCCTCGATGCCGGTCGGCTCGCGGCCACCACGGGTGAAGATCTCGAAGCGCGGCGTCTCCCTCTGCCCCGCCACGCGCTTCGCGTCGATGGCGACGACGATGCATTGGGCGCCGAATTTCTCCGACGCCGCGCGCACGAAATCACGGTCCTTCACCGCCGCGGTGTTGATCGAGACTTTGTCGGCGCCAGCCTTGAGCAGCTTGCGCACATCGTCGAGCTTGCGCACCCCGCCGCCCACGGTGAGCGGCATGAAGCAGCGCTCGGCCGTGCGCTCGACCACATCGAAGATGGTGTCCCGGTTCTCATGGCTTGCGGTGATATCGAGGAAGCAGAGCTCGTCGGCGCCGGCCTCATCATAGGCGCTAGCGGCATCCACGGGATCGCCAGCGTCGCGCAGATTGACGAAATTGACGCCCTTGACGACACGGCCGTCCTTCACGTCGAGGCAGGGAATGACACGGATCTTGAGCATGACCGGGGCTTATAGTTTCGCGGTGTCTTCTTGCGCAAGCTGACAATGACCGCAATGAGCGCGGCCACCGCCCAGACGCCGAGCAGCCCGAGGCCGGCCGGAATGCTCAAATAGGAATACCAGATCGCGAAGCCGAGATCGTAGACCGTCTGGCCATAATCCTTGCCGTGGATGACGCAAGGTATCACGCGGTTGAGATCGACCTCGCAGCCGAACGCTTCCGCGATCTCTTGGCTTCCCACGGCGAGGAGCGCGGGACCAAGCGCGACGAGCACAATGAGGATGAGCAGAATGATGAAGATGGTACGCGGGCGCATGGTGTCCCCGCTTAGGCCGGACGCCGTGTGGCTTTGCGGCTCGCGGCGATGAGCGCGAGCGCCTTGGCCGGATCGAGCCTGCCGTCATAGAGCGCGCGCCCCGCGATAGCGCCTTCGAGCATGGCATAGTCCGGCCGAAGCAGCCTGTGAACATCTTCGATCGAGGCAAACCCCCCACTGGCGATCACCGGGATCGAGATCGCGCGCGCGAGCGCAGCGGTCGCCTCCAGATTGAGGCCGGCAAGCACGCCGTCACGGGCGATGTCGGTATGGATGATGGCGGCAACGCCAGCGTCCTCGAAGCGGCGGGCAAGGTCGAGCACGTCAAGCTCGTTCGTCTCGGCCCAGCCTTCAATGGCGACCCTACCGTCGCGGGCGTCGATGCCGACGGCGACGCAGCCGGGAAAGTCGCGGGCGGCCTCGCGCACAAGATTGGGATCGCGCACCGCCGCGGTGCCGAGGATCACACGGACGATACCCTTGTCGAGCCAGGTCACGATGGTGTCGAGATCGCGGATGCCACCGCCGAGCTGCACCGGGATGCGGACGGCGTTGAGGATCGCGTCGACAGCCTTCGCGTTCACGGGCCTGCCTTCGAACGCGCCATCGAGATCGACGAGATGCAGCCAATCGAAACCCTGGTCCTCGAAGCTGCGCGCCTGCGCCGCGGGGTCCGCGTTGAACACCGTGGCCTGGTCCATCTCGCCCTGGCGCAGGCGGACACAATTGCCGTCCTTCAGGTCGATGGCGGGGAACAGAATCATGGCAGCTAGCGGTTGATCTCGACGAGAACCACCCAGGCGTCCAGCACGGCCTTGACGATGGAGATAATGACGGCGGCGGCGACCCAGTAAAAGCCTTTGGCGTCGCCGAACAGGATGAGGAGGCCGCCAACGATATAAGGCACCACGCCAACCTCGAGCAGAATGAAATTGCCGATGAAGCCTGCCCAGTTCTGCAGCTTCACATTGCGAAGCGCCTGCAGCTCGATCCTCGTGCTGAGCGCCCAGAAGCCGATCCCAGTGGCGAGGACCTCGGTGCCAAGCACTCTTAGCGACTGACCCGGCATCAGCATGAACGAGGAAACGACGAGGATCGCCAGCAGGACGAGGAGCGCCAAGAGTGCGCGACCGGGAAGCACCGCATAAGAGAGGATGGTCTTAAGATTGAGCGAAAGCCTACGAACAAAAGCCCCGCCAAAGCCGCCGCGGCGCCGAGCTGCGTGGTGTAGAAGGGCTCCCAGTCGCCGACGGTCATGGTCTCCATCTGAGGAAATTCGCGATGAGGGCCAGCCCAAGCTTCTGGCTCTTCTCCGGGTGGAACTGGGTCCCGGCCATATTGTCCCTGGCGACGAGAGCGGTGATCGGGCCGCCATAATCCGTGCTCGCCACCAGCGCTCCAGCGTCTTCCGGCACGAAATGATAGGAATGCACGAAATAGGCGTGTGAGCCCGCTTCCCCCGTCGGTATGCCGTCCAGCAAAGTGTGCTCACGGGCCACGCGAAGCGTGTTCCAGCCCATATGAGGGATTTTGAGCGTGGGATCGGCGGGCGTGATCGCCCGGACCTCGCCTTCGATCCAGCCGAGCCCCGGCGTCACGCCGTGCTCGAGTCCACGACTCGCCATGAGCTGGAGCCCGACGCAGATGCCGAGGAACGGCTTACCTTCCTCCTGCACCGCCTCCTCCAGCGCCTCGATCATGCCGGGGATGCGCGCGAGCCCCTGCTTGCAGTCGGCGAAGGCGCCGACGCCTGGCAGCACGATGCGGTGGGCGCTTGCCACCTCCTCGGGCTCCGCGGTCACCTTGACGGCGAGCGCGGACCCATGCTCGCGCGCGGCCCGCTCGAAGGCTTTGGCGGCGGAGTGGAGATTGCCCGAGCCGTAATCGATGATGGCGATCTGCATGGCGCGTCACGGTCTCGGGAACAGCCCGATGACCTCCTCTCCTTCCGCGCCCGGCCTCGGGTCGAGCGCCTGCAACGCGGCGGGCGCTTGTGCCCGGCCCGGCCACTCGGGACCCGTCTCTCGGCCTCGTGCCGTGAGCCCTTGCTGTCGCGGCAGCCAGGACCCGAAGAAAGCGAGCTCCGCAGCATCGCGGTCGCCGCCGATGGCGATCCCGGCCAGCCGATAGCCGCGCCGCTCCAGCGCCGCCCGGCGGAGATCATTCGCCTCGAAGGCGAAGACCACGACAAGCGCCGCGCTGACCCAGCCGAGAAGCGCCTGCCCGTCATCGCTCGGGCTGGACACCCAGGCGAGCAGGGTGAAGACCAGAATGAACAGGATCAGCTCGAGCCACATGCGCTGATAGAGGAGCCACAGCCCAGGCACCAGCAGCGCGGGCCAAGAGAACCCCTCCTTAACGAAGGCAAGCGCCTCGGCACGTCCGGTGAGATCGGGCGCCTCGGCCGGCGGCTCATAAACCGAATAGAGAGTCACGACACTCGCATGCTGTCAGAAGAAGGCTGCGCTTAAGCCTAAAGCTGGCCCTTGGTCGACGGCACGCGGCCGCCCTGACGCTCATCGATGGCGACCGCCTGGCGGAGCGCGCGTGCGAGCGCCTTATAGCAGGTCTCGGCGATGTGGTGGCTATTCTCGCCGTACAGCGTCTCCACATGCAGTGTCAGCCCCGCGGCCTGGGCGAAGGCCTGGAACCATTCGCGGAACAGCTCGGTATCCATCTCGCCGATCTTGGAGCGGGTGAAGGCGACCTTCCAGACGAGGTACGGCCTGCCGGAGACGTCGATCGCGACCCGGGTCAGCGTCTCGTCCATGGGCAGATAGGCAAAGCCGTAGCGCGCGATGCCCCGCCTGTCGCCGAGCGCGCGCGCCACGGCCTGGCCGAGCACGATCCCGCTATCCTCGGTCGTGTGGTGCTGATCGATATGCAGGTCGCCCTTGGCTTTGAGGGCGATGTCGATCAGGGAGTGCCGCGCGAGCTGCTCGATCATGTGGTCGAGGAAGCCCACGCCGGTCGCCACCTCAAAGGCGCCGGTGCCGTCGAGATCGACGGCCGCAATGATCGCCGTCTCCTTGGTGCGGCGCTCGACGGTGGCGGTCCGCTTCGGTTCAGTCTTGGTGGGCTTCTGCATGGGGCAAGCCTAGCGCAAGGCTCTTAGCAATTCGCTTCCGTCGTTGCCGCGCCGCTTATACGCCGGGACGCCTGAGAGTGCTATGCCCCGCGGGCAACCATGGGTGGCTGCCCGCGTTAACAAAGGATTTGTTCGGTCCCCTGACTCGCGTCGCTCTTTCGTCCTCAACGCTTGACTAAATCCGCGTTCGTTCCGATATCGCAATGCAGCATGGGTCCCTCCTCTCCCGACATCTGGCACGGCACGACCATCCTCACCGTCCGCAAGGGCGGCAAGGTGGTCATCGCCGGTGATGGTCAGGTCACCCTCGGCCAGACCATCATCAAGGGCAACGCGCGGAAAGTCCGCCGCGTGGGCAGCGGTAATGTCATCGCGGGCTTCGCCGGCGCCACCGCCGATGCCTTCACCCTGTTCGAGCGGCTGGAGACGAAGCTCGAGCGCTTTCCCGACCAGCTGAAGCGTGCCTGCGTCGAGCTCGCCAAGGATTGGCGCACCGACCGCTATCTGCGCCATCTCGAAGCGATGATGCTCGTGGCCGACCCCGATGAGACCCTGGTGCTCACCGGCAAGGGCGACGTGCTTGAGCCGGACGACGACGTCATGGGCATCGGCTCCGGCGGCACCTATGCGCTGGCCGCGGCGCGGGCGCTGCTCGACAGCGAGCTCGACGCCGAGACCATTGCGCGCAAAGCGATGGCCATTGCCGCGAGCATTTGCGTTTACACCAATGAGGAGGTCGTCGTCGAAAGCCTCGAGGCAACGCGATGATGCTCCTTCTGTTGAAGAAATTTCCTCGTCAGGTAAAAAGCACCAGGGACACATGACCAGCTTTTCCCCCCGCGAGATCGTCTCCGAGCTCGACCGCCACATCGTCGGCCAGCGCGATGCCAAGCGCGCGGTTGCCATCGCCTTGCGCAATCGCTGGCGCCGCCAGCAGCTCAAGGACGAGATGCGCGAGGAGGTCCTGCCCAAGAACATCCTGATGATCGGCCCGACCGGCGTCGGCAAGACCGAGATCTCGCGGCGGCTGGCGAAGCTTGCGAGTGCCCCCTTCATCAAGGTCGAGGCGACCAAATTCACCGAGGTGGGCTATGTCGGCCGCGACGTCGACCAGATCATCCGCGACCTGTTGGAAGCCGGCATCGGGCTAGTGCGCGACGCCAAGCGAAAAGAAGTCGAGGCCAAGGCGCAGCTCAACGCCGAGGAGCGCGTGGTCGACGCCCTGGTCGGCGCCAATGCCACGCCGGCGACGCGCGATGTCTTCCGTA
Source organism: uncultured Alphaproteobacteria bacterium (assembly GCA_963804515.1). Lineage (GTDB taxonomy): Bacteria > Pseudomonadota > Alphaproteobacteria > Rhizobiales > Methyloligellaceae > Methyloceanibacter. Next base: position 78,054 of record CAWDQR010000005.1, read on the forward strand.
AGCGCCTGCGCTCTGGCGAGCTCGACGCCAAGGAGATCGAGATCCAAGTCGCCGACACGGGCGGCGGCATGCCCTCCTTCGAGATCCCCGGCATGCCCGGAAGCCAGGTCGGCATGATCAATCTGAGCGAGGTCCTCGGCAAGGCTCTCGGCCACCGCACGAAGCCCCGCTGCGTCACCGTGCGCGGCAGCTTCGATATTCTGATGGCGGAGGAGTCCGACAAATTGATCGACAACGACATGATCGTGCAGGAGGCGATCCGCAACGTCGAGAACGACGGCATCGTCTTCCTCGACGAGATCGACAAGATCTGCGCCCGCTCCGAGCGCATCGGCGCTGATGTGAGCCGCGAGGGCGTGCAGCGCGACCTCTTGCCGCTGATCGAGGGCACCACCGTCGGCACCAAATACGGGCCGGTGAAGACCGATCATGTGCTGTTCATCGCTTCTGGCGCGTTCCATGCGGCCAAGCCCTCCGATCTCCTGCCCGAGCTGCAGGGGCGCCTGCCGATCCGCGTCGAGCTTCGCCCGCTCACCCGCGAGGATTTCCGCCGCATCCTAACCGAGCCCAAGGCCTGCCTGATCAAGCAATATGTGGCGCTGATGCAGACCGAAGGCGTCGATCTCGACTTCACCGCCGATGCCATCGACGCCATCGCCGACATCGCGGTCGAGGTGAACACCAACGTCGAGAATATCGGCGCGCGGCGCCTGATGACAGTGATGGAGCGCATCCTCGACGACATCTCCTTCGACGCCGCCGACAAGGCGGGGGAGCGGATCGTCATCGACGAGGCTTACGTGCGGGACCATGTCGGCGAGCTCGCCAAGAACGCCGACCTATCGAAGTTTATTTTGTAGGTCGAAGCCTTGTGTCCGTCGTCATGAGAGGTGACGCGAAGGCAAGCAAGCGGCGTCCCATAAAATAAATCGCTGTGCTTGCGTACAGGACAACTTTTAGTTGTACTCCTCCCAAGAGACGCTATGCTCCTTTTGCGGGAGTAGTCCCGTGCTACTTGGGGAGGTCGAAATGCGATTTCTGTTCTTAATTGTGAGCATGGCTGCGGCGTATCGCCCGCTCTTGCAGTCGATTTGAAGGATTGCAGTAAACTGCGGGGGTAAAAGCGAATTGACTGCCTGGAACAGAATGTAACCGCGCTCAATACTGCCCTGTCGAAAGCTGTTCAAATAGATACTAAATATCAGCTAAAGACAGTGGGAATATGTCTAAGCTTTTTCGACGTGAACAGTCACCAATAACAATTTCATGCGATCCGCTTGATCTACAGGACTGGATGCTCACCAGGTACTAGTGGATGGAATCTAACACTTGGTGTCCTCGCCTGACGGCGGCAATGATTTTGTCTGGGTCTGCGGTCCAGGTGAAGGGGATGGGATCATTGTTTGTCTCCGCGACGAAGCGGTTGATAGCGGCCTGGAGATCGACGACTGAGCGGAAGACGCCGCGCTTTAGTCGCCGCTTGCGAGTTTGGCGAAGAATCCTTCGACAGCGTTGAGCCACGAGCACGAGGTGGGCGTGAAGTGGAAGGTGAAGCGTGGATGCCGGTCGAGCCATCGACGCACCTTCGGATGCTTGTGGGCGGCATAGTTGTCGAGGATCACGTGCACGATCTTTCCGGCCGGCACCTGCGCCTCAATACCGTTCAGGAAGCGGATGAACTCCTGGTGACGATGGCGCTGCATGCATCGGCCGATAACCTTGCCTTCGAGGACGTCAAGAGCAGCGAACAGCGTCGTCGTGCCGTGGCGCTTGTAGTCATGGGTCATCGTGCTGGCACGGCCCTTCTTCATCGGTAGGCCCGGCTGGGTGCGGTCGAGCGCCTGGATTTGCGACTTCTCATCGACCGAAAGCACGATGGCATGAGCGGGCGGATCGACATAGAGCCCGACGACGTCGCGCAGCTTGTCGATAAACTTCGGGTCGTTGGAGAGCTTGAAGTGCTGGACCCGATGCGGCTGAAGACCGTGCGCACGCCAGATGCGTTGGACCGAACTCGCACTGATACCGACCGCTTTTGCCATCATGGCGGCAGTCCAGTGGGTCGCCTCGGCGGGCGGATCGGTCTGAGTGAGTACAACCACACGTGCGGCGATATCCGACCCAAGCGGCTTGATGCGCGAGGGTCGCGTCTTATCGCGCAGGAGCCCGTCGTAACCTTCCTGCATGAAGCGTTCCTGCCAGCGCCAGACACAGGTCTTCGACTTACCGGTCTGGCGCATGATCTCATTGGTGCCGATGCCGTCTGTGCTCAACAGCACGATCGCGGCCCGCCAGACATGCTTATGCGGCGCATTGCGATCCCGTACGAGCGCCTCCAGACGGCGGCGATCCCCGGGCATGAGAGTAATGGAAATTCCAGTTCGCATGCGCCAAACTCGCATGCGTCGAATCCGGTGGGAATCCTCTTCGGGATTCAAATGTCAGATTTGATCCACTAGAAGCTTCTAACCGTTGCCAGGTCTCGACTGCCTATGCCCGGCTTTTCCGGAGCCGCACATAAAGCGCGCCTTCGCCGCCGAGGCGCCGCGGCGCCGGCGAATAGTTCACGACGAGGCTTGCGAAGTCGGGCTCGGCGAGCCAGCGCGGCACCGCCTGGCGCAGCACGCCGCGCTCCTCCTCCTCGTAGAAGCTCGTGCGCGTTTCCGGATCGGCGCCCTTGCCGGTGATGACGAGCACATGGCGCAAGCCCCGTGCTTGCGCCATCTTCAGGAACCGCCGCAATTGAGCATGGGCGTCGCGCTGTCGGATGCCATGCAGGTCGAGCCTCGCTTCGACCTCAAGGCGCCCCTTCTCGAGCTGCCGCGAGGTCTGCCGGTCGAGGGGCTCCGCGCGAGGGACGTAACCGGACTTTGGCGTTGGTTTCGCCAATGGCTGACGGGGGCCTTCTGGCTGCGCTGGCTTGACGGGCTTAGGCGTCGATCTGACGGCTTTGTCGGTCTGCGGTGGCGCGGCCCCGCGTCGCTTCAAGGGAGAGGCGCTGCCGGCGACGCGGGCCCAGAGTGCTGAACCCTCGTCGTCGCCCTTGCCGCGCTTGCTCATGGCCTTAGGCGCCCGGCGCCTGGTTGGGCAGCAGCACGATGAACCGCGCTGGCGCAAGCGTGCTCCCGGCGATCGCGCCGGCTGCCTCACCCGAGCCCCAGAAAATGTCGCCGCGCTCCGGCCCCCTGATCGCCGAGCCAACATCCTGGGCGATCATCAACTTACGAAACGGCGCGCCGTCCGACCCGACAAGCGTCTCGGCCTCGACGAAGATCGGCAGCCCGAGCGCGTGATAGGACGCGTCCACGGCGAGGCTGCGTCCCGGCGTGAGGGCCACGCCTGCGGCGCCGATCGGACCGTCTTGCGCCTCCCTTCCATCGAGCTCCCGGAAGAACACATAGGAGCGGTTCTCCCACATCAGCCTCTGCCCGCGCGGGGCATCGGCCCACAGCCAATCCTTGAGCACTTGCATGGACATGCCGTTGGCCTTGCCTTCGCCCCGCTCCAGGAGAAGCTTGCCGATGGAGGTGTAAGGGTAGCCGTTCTTGCCGGCATAGCCGAGGCGGAGCGTGGTGCCGTCGGGAAGCCGCACGCGCCCCGAGCCCTGCACCTGCATGAAGAACAGCTCGACCGGATCGGCGAGATAGAGGATCTCGAGCCCGCGGCCCGCCAGCGCGCCCCGATCGATCTCCTCTCGGGTGAAATAGGGTACGAGCCCGTCTCCGGTCTCGCGCATGGCGGTGAGGCGGTCGTTGAAGCGCGCCCGCATCTCGTCCGGCGTGAGCGCCACGAGATCGGCGGGGCGCCCATAGACCGGGACCTGAAAGCCTGGCCCTCGCTCCCGCGCGCCTTCGACCTCAGGCTCGTAATAGCCGGTGATGAGACCGGGCTGCTTCGCGCCCAGGATCCGGTGCGGCGTGTAATGCGCCTCGAAGAAGGCGCGGGCCGCATCGCGCCCCACCTCGCCGCGCGAGGCCAAGGCCTGTGCCTCGCCGCAAATAGCGGCCGCAGCCGAGGCACTCGGGCAGGATCGGAGCAAGGCCTGGAAGGCCGGCGCTTGGTCGTCCGTCTGCCAGCCGTCGATCTCGGCGAAGCTTATCGGCTCAAAGCTGACGGCCTCGTTGTCCAAGGGTTTCCCCCGCAAGAGCAACAAGAGCAAGACGAGGACGATGGTGACAGCAAGCGCGCCAAGCAGCAATGCGGCGGAGCGGGAGACGTGCAGCCGCGCCAAGGCGAGGCTCAGTTCGCGGTTTCGGTCGCGACCAGCTTCCAGTTGGGGTTCTTGGACGTGACCTCGCGGGCGAAGGTCCAGATGTCGGTGACCTCGCGCACCTTCTTCGGATCGCCTTCGACGACCTCGCCGTCGGCATCGCGCGTCACCGAGATGAGCTCGCTCACGAATTTGACGGTCACATAGGCGGTGCGATTCTTGACCTCGGCCTCGATGATGTCGGCCCGGTCGATGCCGACCAGATTGAACTCGACCTTCTCGCCCCGCGTCTCGCGCTCGCGAATGGCCGACTCGAAGCCTTCGAAGACGTCCGCGCCGAGCAGCTGCTTCAGCACCGCCTCGTCCCCTTCGGCGAAGGACATGACGATCATCTCATAGGCGGTCTTGGCGCCATCGAGAAACGGACCTGGATCGAAGCTCGGATCGGCGCGCATCAGCGCGGTCAGCGACTGGGCGAGCGGGCTGTTCTTCGGCGCATGGCTGCCAAGCCGCGCCTCGATATCCTCCACGGAGGGGACGGACGCATCGCCAAGCGGAGCAGAGCGGCCGCGCGGCAGCGCCACGACGGGCTCGTTCGTCTTGGGCGCCCCGGGCCGCTTCTGATCCGGCGCCGAATAGGGGTCGAAGGGCTGACGCTCGTTGCCCGTGCGCCGCCCAAGCACATTCCGCAGCCGAATGAAGATGACGACTGCGAGCACCAGGAACAGCAGCGTATAAATGTCGAAGGCTTCACTCATCCTTACCGCCACCCGCGTTCGTGGAAAGGCCCGCAATTCTTGCGGAACCCTCCAGGAGCATATTGGTTCGCGCCTGGAGATTTGCCAGCGGGAGCCTCAGGGGTCGTGGGCTTTCCCACCGCACCCAAACCACAACCAACTTAAGGCATTCGCGGTGCCTTCGCCAACCCTAAACGGCCACGGCCTTAACCCGCTCTTGCTTTGGCAACACCGAATGCCCTCCGAGCCCCTGATTGCAGGAGGAGACACGCCATGCTAGCCAGCAGCCCACGCCGACCGCGAGAAAAGCTGGACGCGAAGCCTCATGGCCAGGAAAAAGGAAACTCCCGAACCGCAGGGTAAGCGCAATGGCGACGGCAAGCCCGAGCCCAAGCTGGAGACCCTCGCGGCGGCGGCCCCCACGGCAGAGGGCGCTGGCCAAAGGGCTGGGGCAGCCGCTCAGCTCAACGTTCTAGGCCAATACATCAAGGACCTTTCCTTCGAGAGCCCCGGTGCCCCGCAGGCGCTGCAGGTTCCGCCGCAAAATCCGCAGCTCCAGGTCACCGTCAATGTCAGCGCCGCCGCCCGGCCCGACGAGGCTTACGAGGTGATCCTCAACATCGAGGTCCATGCCAAGAGCGACGCAGGCGTGATCTACAATGTCGAGCTTGCCTATGGCGGGCTCTTCCGCCTGCGCAACGTGCCCCAGAACGCGTTGCAGCCGGTGCTCTTCGTCGATTGCCCGGCGATCCTGTTCCCGTTCTTGCGCCGCGTGCTGGCCGATGTCACGCGCGATGGCGGGTTCCCGCCGCTGATGCTCGATCCCATCGATTTCGGCAGGCTCTACGCGCAGAACCTCGCCCGCGCTCAAGGCCAGGGCCAGGGCAACAACTAGAGCGAAATCGCTTCCGGTGGAATCGCGCTTTCGCGTCTCAAGCCCTTGTCTTGACGCATGCTCTAGTCGGCGAGCGCGGCGAGCAGCGGCAGCCACAACGCCTCCACGCCGAAACTTGCCACGAACGCCTCATGCGCCTGCCGCTCTTCCGCGGTGAGGCGTGAGGGCAGCGGGTTCGGGCGTGGCCGCGCGCCCTCCGCGATCGCATGCAAGAGCGCCCCTTGCGCGCCGTTGCCCACGAATTCGAGGCGCGCCTGGTGGCCACCCACCAGCTCCACATACACCGCCGCGAGCAGCCTGCAATCGAGCAGCGCGCCGTGCTTCTCCCGCTGCGAAGGATCGACGCCATAGCGCTTGCAGAGCGCATCGAGACTGCAGGGCGAGCCGGGATGCCTGCGCCTGGCAAGCGCCAGCGTGTCCACGACGCGGTCCCAGCGGAGCGGCGGCCGCGTCAGCCTCGCAAGCTCGGCGTTTAGGAAGGCGAAGTCGAAGGCGGCGTTGTGCATGACGAGCATGGCGCCTTCGATGAAACCCAGCATGTCGTCGGCAAGCTCGTGGAAGCGGGGCTTGGTGCTGAGGAACTCGATGGAAAGCCCGTGGACCTCGTAAGCCGCCTGCGGCATGTCGCGTTCGGGATTGAGGTGACGATGCCACACCCTGCCCGTGGGGATGCAGTTGATCAGCTCGACGCAGCCGATCTCGACGATCCGGTGTCCGGCGGCGGGATCTAATCCCGTTGTCTCGGTGTCGAGTACGATCTCACGCAAAGACGCTTCGCTTCCCTCAGGTTTGGCGTAGACGCTGCATCACCCGGCCGTCGCGGCCTTCGAGCAACTCGATCAGACTATCGATCTGCGCTTGCATGTGCGCGAGGCTCGTGTCGCTGTCCACAACGAAGTCGGCGCGGGCGCGCTTCTCGCGATCCGGGAGCTGCCGCTTGAGCAGACCCGCAAGCTTTGCCTCCGTCATGCCGGGGCGCGCGAGCACGCGCATCTTCTGTGCCTCCGCCGGCGCGCTGACCACGACCGTCACGTCGACGCGGGACTCGGCGCCCGTCTCGAACAGGAGCGGGATTTCGAGCACGGCGAGTCTGGCACCGCGCCGGTCCTGCTCACGCAGGAAATCGATCTCGGCCTTCACCACCATCGGGTGGACGATGCTCTCGAGCGTCTTGAGCCTCTCGGGCGAGCCAGCCACCTCCTGCGCCAGCAGCGAGCGGTCGACCTTTCCCCCGCGTACGGCATTTGGAAACACCGCGGCGATGGCGGGGACTGCCTTGCCCGCATAGAGCCGGTGCACTTCCGCATCGGCATCGAACACCGGCACCCCAGCCCGCGCGAAATGCGTGGCCGCGGCCGATTTCCCCATGCCGATCGAGCCCGTGAGACCGATGACGAGCATCATTGCCCCGTTAACGTCGCGGCGACATGGGCCCGGAGCGCCGGCGTCACCTCTGGCCGCACCCCGAACCAGCGCTCGAAGCCTGGGACCGCCTGGTGGAGCAGCATGCCGAGCCCATCCACAGTGCGATTGCCCCTGGCGCGCGCGGCGGCAAGGAGCGGGGTCTCGAGCGGGCTATAGACGATATCGGCCACGATGGCATCGGCGGGAAGCAGGGATAGGTCCAAGACAAGCGGCGGCTTGCCCGTCATGCCGAGGCTCGTCGCGTTGACGAGGAGGCCGCAACCGGCGAGCGCCTCGTTCCTAGCCTCCCAAGCAATGACCTCAACGGCCGGGCCGAAGGCCCTCGCTAGAGCCTCGGCGCGCTCTCTGCTGCGGTTGGCGAGCAGGATCCTGGAGGCCCCCGCCTCGATCAGCCCATGCACCAAGGCGCGGGCGGCGCCCCCGGCGCCGAGCACGATGACAGGTCTTCGGCCCTTGTTCCAATCGGGCGCCTCTTCAACAAGATGCGCAATGAAGCCGTAGGCGTCGGTGTTGCTCGCATTGAGCCTTCCCTCCGCATCGAGCCAGAGTGTATTCGCGGCGCCGATTGCCGCGGCGGCTTGATCGGCGCGGGTAGCCATGGCCAAAGCGGCCTCCTTGTGGGGAAGCGTCACATGGGCGCCGGCATAGCCGCGGGTCCCGAGGGAGCGCAGAAAGCCCGCGAGGTCCTCCGGCCGCACGGCTTCCTTCTCATAGGTGCCAGCAAGGCCATAGAGCTTCAGCCAGTAACGATGGATGGCCGGTGAGCGCGAGTGCTCCACCGGCCAGCCGATGACGCAGGCCCGTTTCAAATCGCGCACCTTCTCGTTGACGCATGATCTTTTCCGAAAAGTCTGCAACTTTTCGGGATCATGCTCTAGCCTTCGAGGGCGCCCTCGCCCCGGAGCGCATCGAGCAGCGGCAGCAGCGGAAGGCCGAGAATGGAGAAATAGTCGCCGTCGATCTTCTCGAACAGCTGAATTCCGATCGTCTCGAGCTGATAGGCGCCGACGGAGCTCAACACCTCCTCGCCGGCGGCCGCGAGATACCGGCCGATGAACTCAGGGGTGAGCTTGCGCATGGCAAGCGTGGATGTATCGCTATAGGCCCAGAGGACTTCGCCGTTCCTGGCGAGCGCGACCGCGGTGTGCAGACTGTGGCTCTTGCCGCTCAGATCGAGCAGCTCGGCCCGCGCCGCCTCCATGCTGTCGGGCTTGGCTAGAATGCGGTGGCCGAGCTTCAGCACCTGATCGGCGCCGATGACGAAGGCTTGAGGGGCAAGTTCGCTCACGGCCTCGGCCTTGGCGCGCGCCAGCACCTCGGCCACGTCCTGAGCGTTCAGCGTCTCCTCGCTGCTCACGGCCTGGCGCATGGCGCTCTCATCGAGCCCCGGCGGCTCGACGATGAAGGCGAGCCCCGCCGCCTCCAGCAGCCGCGCCCGGACCTTGCTCCCAGAGGCGAGGATCAGCGGCGGATGGCCACTTTGCAGGAAACCGCTCATGGGTTGAGCACCGGCGCGGCGCGGTCCTGGTAGAGGCGCAGGATGGCGGCAGCCGTCTCCTCGATGGAGCGGCGGGTGACATCGATCACCGGCCAGCCCCTCCGCGCACAGAGCTGACGCGTCTCGGCGATCTCGGCCGCAATCGCCTCGCGGTCGACGTAAGTGTCGAGATGCGACTGGGCATGCTCAAGCACGCGATTCTGACGGACCTGGGAGATGCGCTCCGCGCTCGCCACGAGACCGACGACGAAGGCCTTGGTCGGCGCGTCGAGCTTGGGCGGCAAGGGCACTCCCGGAATCAGCGGCACGTTGGCGGTTTTGAAGCCCCGATTGGCGAGGTAAATGCTGGTCGGCGTCTTCGAGGTTCGGCTGATACCGATCAAGAGGATATCGGCATCGTCAATATTCTGCGGCAGATGGCCGTCATCGTGCAGCATGGTGAAGTTGAGCGCTTCGATGCGCCGGAAATAGTCGGCATCGAGCACGTGCTGGCCCGCGACCTTGGGCGTCGACGGCATGCCGAGATAAGATTCGAACACCTGCAAGATGCTCTGCAGGGCCGGCACGCAGGGCATGTTCAGCCGCTTGCAGGATTGCTCAAGCTCCTCGGCAAACTCCTGGTTCACGATCGTGTAGAGCACGATGCCGGGCGTCGCCTCGACGTCCTTCAGCACGCGTTCAAGCTCCCTCCGGCTGCGGACGAGCGGGTGGATATGCTCGATGGCGCGCGCTTGTGAATATTGCACCCGCACGGCCTTGGCGATCGCCACCAGCGTCTCGCCGGTCGCGTCCGAGATCATGTGCAGGTGGAAAGAGCGGGGGGTATCCATGGCTATGCCTTTGGATAACTTTGAATGATGAATGGAGCAACTGAAGCGGACCCTGTAGCCACTCCCGGTCTGTCCCAGTCAGTGCGCAATCTTGTTCACAGATTTGCCGATGTCGAGAAAATGCCCTGCGTCGTGGGCACCTTCGCAATACCCTGCATCGTCCCCAGGCGAAATACGAGACGGCCGACAGTTTATCCGGGCGTGCTTCACAGCCGTGCTGAAACGACCCAGCACTCTGCAGCAGCCGCTTTCCGGGGTTCCCGCACGGTATTTGCCCACAATAAGCGAGCGGTACCGATCCGCCCCTTCGCGGCGCCTTGCCTAGTCTGTCGATAGTCTGGTGACAGCCTGGAATGTCCGCTAACCACGACAAAGTAGTAACAATAGAAATCTCTTTAAGAGTCTCTCTTTTAGTGTTTTGGAGAAACGGATGTTGCGCGTCCCCTCCCCTCAAAGTCGCTTGCTGGGCGCTCTTAGCGGCAAAGCGATCAGCCCTCCGCCGATCTGGTTGATGCGCCAGGCCGGGCGCTATCTCCCCGAATACCGGAAGGTGAGGAGTGAGGTTGGCTCCTTTCTCGATCTCTGCCGCACTCCCGAGCTCGCAGCCGAGGTAACGCTGCAACCCTTGAGAAGGTTCGACCTCGACGCGGCCATCGTGTTCTCCGACATCCTGATCGTGCCCTATGCGTTGGGGCAAACGGTCGAGTTCCTCGAGGGCGAAGGGCCACGCCTCGATCCGGTGCGCAGCGCCTCCGATCTTGGCCGGCTCGACCCTGGAGCGGCCACGACACGGTTTGCGCCGGTCTATGAGACGTTGGAGCGGGTAAGCGCCGAGCTTCCCTCGAGCATCCCCGTCATCGGCTTCTGCGGGGCGCCTTGGACGGTGGCGACCTATATGGTCCAGGGCGGCGGAAGCAGGGACCAGGCGGAGGCAAGGCTTTGGGCCTACCGAGACCCCGCCTCATTCCAAACGCTGATCGATCTCCTGGTCGAGACCTCGATCGGCTATTTGCTTGGCCAAGTGCGGGCGGGTGCGGGTGCCTTGCAAATTTTCGACAGCTGGGCCGGTGGCCTGCCAGAGGATGAATTCGCCCGCTGGTGCATCGCCCCGACTCTGCGCCATCGTGGCAGGGGTGAAGGCTGAAGCGCCGGAGGTGCCCGTAATCGGATTCCCACGAGGCTGTGGTGCTTTGGCGGAAGCCTATGCACAAGCGACCGGCATCGATGCCGTCGGCTGCGACACCGGCATGCCGCTCGCCTTCATGCGGGAGAGCCTGCAGAGCCGTCTTCCGGTGCAAGGCAATCTCGACCCGCTCCTGCTTCTTGCCGGCGGGACGCACCTCGACAAGCGCGTGGGAGAAATTCTGGATGCCTTGGAGGAAAAGCCCTTCGTGTTCAATCTCGGCCATGGTCTTCTGCCGGAGACCCCTCTTGAGTGTGTGGCGCGGCTGATCGCGCTTGTGAAGCATGGCTCGGCCTAAGCCCGCCTCTGGTCCCCGCGATGCTCCTCTCTTACATCAAGGCCTTCCACGTCATTGCGATCATCGCCTGGATGGCGGGGCTGCTCTACCTGCCGCGGCTCTTCGTCTATCACGCCGAGAGCCCTAAAGGCTCCGCGGAAGGCGAGACCTTCAAGGTCATGGAGCGGAAGCTCCTCAAGCTGATCACCACCCCGGCGATGCTCGCAAGCTGGCTCTTCGGCCTGATCCTCGCCTTTTCCGGCGCGATCGACTGGTCGGCCGATGGCTGGTTCCACCTGAAGCTTGCGCTGGTGTTGCTGCTCTCGGCCTTTCACGGTCTGCTGGCCAAATGGACGAAAGACTTTGCCTTGGATCGGAACACCAGGTCCCCGCGTTTCTATCGGATTGCCAACGAGGTGCCGACGATTTTGATGATCGGCATCGTCATTTTGGTGATCGTCCGCCCTTTCTGAGCGGACCTCGGCAAATCTGTTCCGCCCGCGGTCTTGGTCTGCTATAAGATGAGTCGTATCCGATCCGGGGCGCTGTCGCGACCCGACCTTTCCTTGCAACATCGGGTCACCCGGAGCGGAGCAGGCTCGAGAAGTCTGCCTCACCGCCGAGGCTATACCTTCCCCTTCCCCAATGCCCCACGCGCAGAACGCGCGGGGAACCTTTAAACCCTAGGGTTCACCCTTTCCCCGTTTGGAGTAGCAGCGCATGCAGGAAATGAAGCTGCAGGACCTCAAGACGAAATCGCCGACGGAGCTGTTGAGCTTCGCGGAGGAGGTCGAGGTCGAGAACGCATCCGCCATGCGCAAGCAAGAGCTGATGTTCGCCATCCTGAAGCAGTTAGCCGCCCGCGACGTCGATATCACCGGCACGGGCGTGGTCGAGGTGTTGCAGGACGGCTTCGGCTTCTTGCGCTCGCCCGACGCCAATTATCTGGCCGGTCCCGACGATATCTACGTCTCGCCCTCCCAGATCCGCCGATTTGGCTTGCGCACCGGCGATACAGTCGAGGGGCAGATCCGCAGTCCCAAGGAGGGCGAGCGCTATTTCGCTCTGCTGAAAGTGAACACCATCAATTTCGACGATCCCGAGAAGCAGCGCCACAAGATCCATTTCGACAATCTGACCCCGCTCTATCCCGACGAATGGATGCAGATGGAAGCCGAGCGGCCGAACATCAAGGACCTCACCGGGCGCGTCATCGACATCGTGGCGCCTCTCGGCAAGGGCCAGCGCGGACTGATCGTGGCGCAGCCGCGCACCGGCAAGACCATGATCCTGCAAAACATCGCCCACTCCGTCACCGCCAACCATCCGGAGTGCTATCTGATCGTTCTCCTGATCGACGAGCGGCCCGAAGAGGTCACCGACATGCAGCGCTCGGTGAAGGGCGAGGTGATCTCCTCCACCTTCGACGAGCCGGCCTCGCGCCATGTGCAGGTGGCCGAGATGGTCATCGAGAAAGCCAAGCGCCTCGTCGAGCATAAGCGCGACGTGGTGATCCTGCTCGATTCGATCACGCGGCTTGGCCGCGCCTACAACACCGTGGTGCCCTCCTCCGGCAAGGTGCTGACCGGCGGCGTGGACGCGAATGCGCTGCAGCGGCCCAAGCGCTTCTTCGGCGCCGCGCGCAATATCGAGGAGGGCGGCTCCTTGACCATCATCGCCACGGCGCTGATCGACACCGGCAGCCGCATGGACGAGGTGATCTTCGAAGAATTCAAGGGCACCGGTAACTCGGAAATCGTGCTCGATCGGAAAGTGGCTGACAAGCGCATCTTCCCGGCGATCGACATTGCACGCTCCGGCACGCGGAAAGAGGAGCTCCTGGTTGCGCCCGATCAGCTCAAGAAGATGTATGTGCTCCGCCGCATCCTGAACCCCATGGGCACGCAAGACGCTATCGAGTTCCTGCTCGACAAGCTGAAGCAGACCAAGGGCAATTCCGAGTTCTTCGACTCGATGAACACTTAAGTCCAAAGCGCGCCAATCCGGCGGGCGCCTTTCCTATACTGGCTCCCTAAGCTCCAGTCGGAGGGCCCCCGACGCCAGAGACTGGCGGCTTGTACCGGATGTGGCGAGGGTAGCGGTCCTCCCTCGCTTCGTTTTCCTCGTGGCGGTGGCGACCGCAGGCTTCTCCAGACCCTCGCCATCTTCCGCATCTCGCAACTGGTGATCCCGGCCTTTGCCTTTCTCACCTTCTATTCGCTGCTCGTCATCCTGTTCGCCTCGGCCTACCACATCCTCTCGCAATACACCGCCGACGCGCATTTCTATGTTGGCGGCGTCCCGCGCGCGTTGAGCTTCTCGGAGTCGATCTATTTCTCCATCGTCAGCACGGTCGGCTATGGCGACATCGTTCCGCATTCGAGCCTTGGCGCGCCTGCTCGCCTCGCTCGAGGTGATTTGCGGCTTCATGCTCCTGCTGTTCGCGTGTCGGAGCTCTTGGAATATACGCGCGAGCATCACACGCGCGGTCGCCGCATGCGCGATGAGGCGTGAGGTCGCCGCTCGAAACCGGGGCTCCAAACGGGGTGCGGCGTGTTTGAGCATGGGACAAAATGACCGGTCCGGAGCATCCGCCAAGTGATATGCCGATGGCCGTGATGGTGGCCCCCTGCCATCACGTCTCTCCACGTGGAATCGTTAGGAAGAAGCCCCGGCCCCCCTCGGGGCTTCTTTCCTTTGTGGTGACGGCGGCGCGAGGGATCGGCAGCCAAGATCCCGGCCAAGAGGGCGCATGGGCTCTCGCGCGGTTACATTTCCGAAATAAACCCTGGCTCGTTTTTTGGCCAGGATGTGCTATGGTGAATGCGGTGATCATACCCTGCGATCACCCCTTTGGTTTGAAAGCCCCGGTCGCTTTGGCCGGGGCTTTCTCTTAAGCCTGAGACAAATTGCCTAATCCGGCGGCACCGAAAGATGCTATGGCAGCTGCATGATGGGAGTCCCTCCCCATCATTGTTCCCCCCAAAGGAACCGAAGAAGCCCCGTCCCCCCCGTCGGGGCTTCTTCATTTTTGGGCTGACTGCTGATGCAGTCAGAGCTTTGTCATGGCCGGGTTGTCCCGGCCATCCACGCCTTTCCAGGGGAGCAAAACGTGGATGCCCGGCAAGCACAAGGCCGGGCATGACGAGTGTTGTGGGCGCCCGTCGTCACGTCAGCCCACTCGCTTCAACCCTGTGTTGCAGAGTTCCAGTTCCGCTATAACAACAGGGAGAACACGGACATTTTCTGAACGGCGATTGCGGGATGCTGACAACGCATTGGCGCTGGATAACGGCCCTTTGGATCGTTTCGGCCGTCGTTGGAACGACATGGGGCTTACTTTCGGTTCCCACCGGCCACGATAGTTATAACCAGTACGCCAGCCACGCAGCTCAGTACCAAGAGCAAGATCCTAACTTCGCCGATAAGTTTCAGTCTTCTTTTAAAGCTTTTTGCCGGGTGGATTGGTGATCTTGCTTTTGAAGCCAATGCCTGGATTGCTGCCGCAACGGTCCTCTTGTTCTTTGCGACTGTCTTGCTTACGATTATCGCCTGGCAGCAAAACAAAACGACAAAACCTCAATTGAGAGCCTATGTATCCGTATGGCCAAGGTTGATATCAAGCTTAAATGACAAGTATTTTGCTGAATTTATGCTTACAAACGTCGGAGCCTTACTCCCGCATATAGAATTTGCCATCACAACATAGTCTGTGTTCTGACCTATCCGTTGTCCAGGTAAGCTAGCCTGTAACCAATCTCTACAGACTGGAGCCCTCCTTGCGTGTTGTTTCCAAATAGCCCATTCACCGGTCGCACCACCGCCCAGATGTCTTTTACGGCGAACGAAAATCACCTGGATTATTGCCGGAACCCATAAAATCTATATTTATGGCCACATAACCTATGAAGATATCTTTGGTGGGAAATAGACTACTAGATTTTGCGCTAGCGTGAGCGCTGATGTTGGAGTCTGCAAAGATTTGCTACTAATGAGCTTGGTAATTCTATTAGATACGAAGCTGTTCGCATTGGTAACGACGCTACATAACGTTGCTGTACTCGGTAGGATCGCGCCAGCTGTCGAAGCCACCATGAGTATCATTTGCTCCGTTAAGTCGGGAGCATCACTCCTGGCGATGAGGAATCGAACGGGCTTCCTTGACCGTCTTGATAAGCGCCGCGGGATCCGTCACCGGCGCAGAGCATTGAGGGCCGATGCAGACATAGGCCGTGGGTTTGCCGTCGATCGCGGTCTTGCCATGCGCCGGCGAGCTCGAAGACAGCGCACGCGAAGGCGTGTCCCCTACCCGCACCTCCTGCACCACCGCGTTCGGTAAAGACACCTGCGCCAGCGCACGGCGCAACGCGTCTGCATCGCTTCCCCTCGGCACCACGAGCACGATATGCCCCGGCGCGAGCAGATCGAGCGCGCCCGACAAGAGCCCCGTATGCGAGAACACATCGTCGGCGATCGCGGCGGCAAAGGATTTGACGATCGCCTCCGCGCGGGTGGCGTATCGCTCCTCGCCGGTCCAGAGATAGAGCGCCATCAAATTCGATACCATCACGCCATTGGCGTTCGGCAACGCGTCGTCCTGCGCATTGATCGGGCGCACGATCAAATCCTGCGTGTCGTCCGCGGCGAAATAATAGCCGCCGAGATCCTCCGCCCAATAGTGACGGTCGAGCACATCGACCCACGCTCGCGCTTGCTCGATGTATGCGCTCTTGCCGGTGACGGTCGCGAGCGCGAGTGCCGCCTTGGTCATGTTGGCGTAGTCTGATGCGTTGGCCGGCGCCTTCGCCTCGCCAGCGCGATAGGCGTGGAACAGTCGATCGCCAGAATTCATGCGGATACTGACGAAATGGAAGGCCTCCTCCGCCGCGCCCAACCAGTCCGGCCGCTCGAATGTGTCGGCGGCTTTCGCGAGCGCGGCGATCATCAGCCCGTTCCAATCGGCGAGCACCTTGTCGTCGAAGCCGGGCCGGACGCGGGCCGCGCGGCGCGCTAGCAGCTTCCCGCGCATCTCGGCGAGGCGCTGCTCCGTCGCCCTGACGCGCAGGTCTAAGTCATTGAGTCGATTTAGAATAGTGTGGTGCTCCCAATTTCCTTGCCGCGTCACGTCGTAGACCTGGGCGAAGAGACAGGCATCCTCGGCGCCTAAGACCTCTTCGATCTCGCCCGCGCTCCACACATAGAACTTCCCCTCCTCGCCCTCGCTGTCGGCGTCAAGCGAGGTGGCGAAGGCAGCTTCGCTGCCGGCTTCGCTGCGCATCTCGCGCAACAGCCAGTCGACCGTCTCGCTGACGCGCTGCGCCATCAGCGGGGGCCTGCGCTCGCGCCAGACCTCGGTCATCAGCTCGACGAGCAGCGCATTGTCGTAGAGCATCTTCTCGAAATGCGGCACGAGCCATCGCTCGTCGGTCGCGTAGCGGGAGAAACCGCCGCCGAGATGATCGTAGATGCCGCCTTGCGCGATATGGGTGAGGGTGAAGGCGACCGCCTCGAGCGGAGTGTCGAGGCCGTAGCGCAAGCCGGCGCGCCAGAGGAAATTGAAGAATTGCGGTTGCGGAAATTTCGGCGCGCCTTTCACGCCGCCATTCACGGGATCAACGATCTGCACGAGCCGCGCGGCGAGATCGGCGAGCGCCGCGTCGTTCGGCGGCGCGGCCGCTCCGCTTCGCGGCTTCGGCGTGAGCTGCGCCTTCAACACATCCGCGTTCCGCCGCACCTTGGCGGTCTCGTCGCGATAGATGCGCGCGACCTCCTTCAGTACATGCGTGAACGCCGGGCGGCCGTAGCGCGTGTCCTTGGGGAAATAGGTGCCGCCCCAGAAGGGCTCGGCGTCGGAGG
The DNA here is from genome assembly GCA_963804515.1 of uncultured Alphaproteobacteria bacterium. Taxonomy (GTDB): domain Bacteria; phylum Pseudomonadota; class Alphaproteobacteria; order Rhizobiales; family Methyloligellaceae; genus Methyloceanibacter. The sequence goes on from CAWDQR010000005.1 coordinate 94,965, forward strand.
TGAGGAACATGGTGAGCGGCCAACCGCCGTGTTCGCCGAGCTCGTGCAGCGCGGCCATGTAGATGGCATCGACGTCGGGGCGCTCCTCGCGGTCCACCTTGATGTTGACGAAGAGGTCGTTCATCACCGAAGCGGTCTCATCGTCCTCGAAGCTCTCATGCGCCATGACGTGGCACCAATGGCAGGCGGCGTAGCCGACCGAGAGCAGGATCGGCTTGCCCGTCCTCTTGGCCTCAGCGAGCGCCTCAGGCCCCCAGGCCCACCAATGTACCGGGTTCTCCTGGTGCTGGAGCAGATAAGGGCTCGTCTCGCGGCCTAGCCGGTTCCCGGCGGGCCGTTTTCCAGGGGTTGCATCTGACATTTGGGCTCCGATCGCGTTTAAGATAACGCGCTTTGTCATCCGATCGGCAAGTCAATGCGAGCGAAAGTACCGTGACGAGATCAGCCGTGACGAAGTCAGCGGACACGATCTGCGCGCTGTCGAGCGGCGCCGGCCGGGCAGGGGTGGCGGTGATCCGCATTTCCGGGCTGGCATCCTCCGCGGTGCTGGGCGAGCTGTGCGGCGCGCTGCCAGCGCCCCGGCGCGCGAGCCTTTGCAAGCTCAAGCATCCGCGAAGCGGCGAGGTGCTAGACCGCGGCCTGGTGCTGTGGCTGCCGGCGCCGGCGAGCTTCACGGGCGAGGACATGGCCGAGCTACATGTGCATGGCGGCCGCGCCGTGGTGGCGAGCGTCGTCGGTGCCGTGCTCGGGGTGGAGGGGGTGCGACTCGCGGAAGCAGGCGAGTTCGCGGCGCGCGCCTTCGAAAACGGCAAGCTCGACCTGACCGAGGTCGAGGGTCTCGCCGACCTCATCAATGCGGAGACCGAGGCGCAGGCGCGCCAGGCGCTGGCGCAGGCCGAAGGCGGCGCGCGCATCCTCTATGAGCGTTGGCGCGAGGAGATCGTCAAGGCGCAGGCGCTCACCGAGGCGGGTCTCGATTTCGCCGATGAGGCTGATGTCGCGGCCAATGTTGGAGGGCTGGCGGACACCATTGCCGCGAAGCTGCTCGCCGCCATCTCCCGGCAGCTTGAAGACCGGCGCGGCGAGCGCGTTCGCGACGGCTTCCGCATCGTCATCGCTGGACCGCCCAATGCCGGCAAGTCGAGCCTGTTGAATGCGCTGGCGCATCGCGACGTGGCCATCGTCGCGGAGGAGGCGGGGACAACCCGCGACGCGATCGAGGTACATCTCGACCTTGCTGGGCTGCCCGTCATCGTCACCGACACTGCGGGCTTGCGCGAGGCGGAAGGTGCCGTGGAGGCCGAGGGGGTGCGGCGTGCGATCGCCCGTGCCGAGGGGGCGGATCTCGTCCTCTGGCTGGTCGATGCCACCGCGCCGCAATGGGAGGCGCCTGCCGCGCTAATTCGCGCAAATGCTGCGCTAATCCGCGTATTGAACAAGGTCGATTTAGTCAAATCCCTGCAAATTGCCAATGGCGTGGCGCTGTCGGCCAAGACCGGGGAGGGGATGGCGAAGCTCGTCGAGCTCCTGTCCGAGCGCGCGCAAGAAGGCTTGGCCGGGAGCGAGCCAGCCATCATCACCCGCGCCCGCCACCGCGCCGAGCTCGAAGCCGCAGCCCTTGCGCTACAACGGGTTCGTGCCGAGCGGGGAGGGCCTGAGCTCAAGGCCGAGGAGCTTCGCATCGCCGCCTGGCACCTCGGGCGCCTCACCGGGCGCATCGACGTGGAGGAGGTCTTGGGCGCCATCTTCGCCGAGTTCTGCATCGGCAAGTGAGCGGAATTATGTAGCAGTCTCACCTAGGCTTTCGCGGGCGAAGCGTCGGCTCGCGGAGATAGAGCTCATCAATCAGGGCTTGGAAGAAATTAGTGCCCTTCGCGTCCATATCCAAAGCGTCTACAACGCGATGCCCGACCGGATTGCTGCTGTTGATCCGAATTAGCCAAGCGCCCTCGATCAAGCCTTGATTCCAGAGCGGTGCTTTGCGGATAGCGATTTTGCGAAGATTAGACTCGAAATGGTCACTCCACGTCCCTTTGCCATCCTTACGCATTGAGTCTTCGTGCTCGTCCATAATGACGACGTAGCCAATAACGAGCTCTGGTGAGAGTTGCTGAACGTTTGCCGTCTCGCCCATAAGGTCGTCCAGACGGTTGGGAACGACACCCGATAGATTTTTCAGAATCGACTTCAGGGAAACTAATAGGCGCGGCTTGCCCGCTAGGACAAAGGCTAGGTCCCAGTCCTTTTGTCTGCCTAGACCGCGGATGCCAACTTCGTCAGCCTTGCCGCCTCGGACGCCCTTAAGGCCGTGGCGCTCAAATTCTGCCTTGCAATAATCTGCAAGCTTATTGAGCCGTCCCGAATCCTGCTTCGCCCGTTTTAGGAGATCATCAACAGCATCGGAAAGACTGGGCGGCATCACACGAGGACGGCTTCACGAGCGCCAAATTGCCTTGATTGCGCTATCTCCGCCTTAAGGCGTGCGCGGGCGAGCTTGAGATATTTGGGCTCGATTTCATTCCCAATCGAATTACGCCCGGCACGAAGGGCGGCAATCGTTGTGGAGCCGGTTCCAAGGAACGGATCTAGGATGGTGTCGCCCGCAAAAGAGAACATGCGAATTAAGCGCTCCGCTAGTTCTGTCGAGTAAGGCGCCGGATGACCGGTGCGAGTCGAGGCACCCTTGATGTCGCTCCACGATGACTTGAACCACGCTTGCATTTCGGCCTTAGTTAGCATCGAAAGCGCCTTCTGGAGCATGTTTGTCTGGCGGTACTCTCCAGGCTTCCTCAAAAAGATGATGTATTCCACGTCATTCTTGACGATAGCTCCCGGCTGATATGGCTTGCCATAGAAGCCCGCGCCGTTTCCCACCGCCTCAGTGACGCCGTTGGCGATTTTGTGCCAAATGATTGGAGTAAGACAATCAAGGCCCATGCTTCTGGCGCGAACTTGGATATCCGCATGCAGCGGCATGATTCGATGCCGACCGTCCCTTCTACGCGGGATACAGACGTCGCCAACGACACAACAAATACGACCGCCTTCTACAAGAAGGCGAGCGCAGTGCTTCCAAACTTTGTCGAGCTCCCCCAGAAACGCCTCGTATTCCTCTATCTCGCCTAGCTGGCCTTTCCGAGTTTCGTACTTTTTCAGGGTCCAGTATGGCGGAGAGGTCACGATCAATTCGACGGAGTTATCCGGTATCCAAGATAGGTCGCGGGCATCGCCCCGGTGAAGCTGATGTTTGGTTGCGTCAAAGGGTGCAGGCCAGACGCGCGCTCGATAGGTGCGGTTGATCGACTGGAGGCTCGCTAGACCCGCCGACGTGTTGTCGGCCTTAGGAAGAGAAAGGCTAACGACGCGCGCCACGGTAGCCTTCTGCAACGGTCCATGCATGACCCTTACTCATCCTCAAGGTGAATGGTTTTGCAGCCGATAGCTTCCATGCATTGCACGAAGAAGATGGCAGTGAAGGTGCCGCGCGAAATTTTATTGGAGATGTTTCGCTGGCTCTCTTTAACGCCAATCGCCGCGAGCTTGTCGGCCAAGTCGGCGTAGCTCAAATCTCGCCGCTTCAGCTCGGCCTTCAGAAGGCCCTTGACCTTGGCCCGCCAGTCCTTGCGCTTGGCCGCCACCGTGAGTCCCCTGAATCGATGCTAGAGTCATCATATATGATGATTGTACTATTGACAAGGCTTGTGGATAACACTATATCTGATGCTAATAAGCATCGCATATGGTGTCGCCGTGAGCCAGCATTTCCTCCTTTCAGCCGCTGCCAGGACGCTCTCTCTGAGCGCCGTGGCGCGTATGTCGGATGAGGAGGCCCGCGATACCTTCCGGCGCATCCGGTGGGCCGACAACGACGGCGAGCCCTACTGCCCGCGCTGCGGATGTCTCAAGGTCCGCGCCCTCGCCACGCGACCGGTCTGGAAATGTAGCGGCTGCAAACATCAATTCAGCGTCACGTCCGGGACACTCTTCGACAACCGCAAGCGCCCAATTCGTGATTATCTTCTTGCCATCGCCATTTTTGCCAACGGCGCGAAGGGCCATAGCGCGCTCCAACTCTCGCGTGATCTCGGTTGCCAGTACAAGACGGCATTCGTTCTCGCTCACAAACTTCGAGAGGCGCTTGAGCACGAGCAACGCAAGTCTACGCTCTCGGGAGTTTGTGAAATCGACGGCGCGTATTTTGGAGGGCACTCTAAGCCGCGAAACAAAGCCGAAAAGCGGGTTGATCGGCGCCTCTTCGAGGAGCGGACAGGCAAGCGTCAAGTCGTGGTGGTAATGCGACAGCGCAAGGGACGCACGCTTCCATTCGTTTTCGGCAAAGAGAGCGACGCGCTTCCGACCATCCGCCAGCATGTACCGCGCGGTTCTACAATCCATGCCGACGAAGCACGCGGCTGGGATGCTTTACATGCTCATTACGATATGAAGCGCATCAATCATTCGATGGCATATAGCCTAGATGGCGCGTGCACCAATCAAGCCGAGTCGTATTTCTCACGTCTGCGTCGTGCGGAAATAGGTCAGCATCATAAGTTGAGTGGAAAGTACTTGCATCGCTACGCATCGGAAATGGCGTGGCGTGAAGATCACTGCCGTGCATCGAACGGATCGCAATGGGGGGCGATTGCGGCCTCAGCCCTTGCTCTCCCGACGAGCCGGAACTGGCGCCGTTACTGGCAGCGGAGCATGCCGTGACGGACTCCCACGTTATTGCCGCCTTAAAAGAGAAGCGAGCCCGTCTAGCCGGAGAATTGAAAGCCGCCGAGCTACGGGTGGTTGCGCTTCGGATTGACCTCGGCTGCGTGGAGGAATGCCTACGGATATTCGGCTCGGAGATTGATCCGGCCACCATCGACCCCAAGGTCACATTCGGCAAAAACCCGGCTGGCCTTCCCAAGGGCTCAGGAACGCGCACAGCCCTAGAAATCTTACGCGAGACAGGTGAGCCCATGAGTTCCCAGGAACTGGCCGCCTGCGTCCTCCAACGCCACGAGAAGCCTTTAGAACCACGCGCGTTCTTGATGATGGTAAAGGCCATCCACGGCAATTTCTCGCGGCGCAAAGATGGGATCGTGGCGTTTAGCCGCGACACTTACCCAGGCAAGTGGCGGCTGACTTAATCCTCGCCCGTCTATTGGCGGAGAGCCGCGCGATGGCCGATCTATGGGAGATCGTCCATTAGTCATTTGCGTTTGCGCTTAACTAGTGAGTGCGGTCCCACCGTTCTCGCTCGCACCAAATCATCCAAGCTCCGCTGAATAAGATACTCGGCAGCCTCTGTTGGCGTCTGCGCATACCCGAGTGCGACGAGCTGGTCGAGATAGCGATGAAATTGCAAAGATAAACTCGGCTGGATTTTCTTTGATGCGTTTCTGTTCTTTCCGCGTGCCATAGCACGCCGAATTTATCAAAGACGTGTGTATCTAGTTAGCTTCTAATTAGATACTTGACAGGTCGAGACGGTGTATGCACAGGATAAGGGCACAAAAAAAGGGATGGCCGAAGTGACCATCCCCTACGCTCAGGTTACGCTACTAACTTCTAGGCTTAGCGCCGTTGCAGCGGCGCGGCCTTCGGAGATGGGTACGAACTATTTCCCATCTGCCGTACCTAAGTCGGAGATATTCCCGCACAAATACGGTCTTCTCTCCGCCCATTCGGCGGCGATTTGACATCGCTTTCTCCTTTCCCAGAGCGCCTTCGCGCCCCGCTTCCCATTCAGGGCGCGCGGGTCTGGGATTGGAGTGTTGGCAAGACGAATCGTCAGCCAAGGCAAGGAGATACCTATGGCCCCCTCAGGTCAAGTCGCACGTTGTGGAATCTTCGTGGCAAGACCACTAATTCTAGCTACGGGTGAGACTGCTACATAATTCCGCAAGTGAGCCAAGATTGATTCACGTGAAACAATCGAAAATTGATCGGCGCCCTCCTGCTTTGACGGCGCTTGCGGAACGGACTAGGTACAGGCCCCATGAACAAAGGATTCGACACGAGCGTCTTCGACGTCATCGTCATCGGCGGCGGCCATGCCGGCTGCGAGGCTGCAGCTGCCGCGGCCCGCATGGGCGCGCGCGTGGGCCTCGTCACTCATGCGTTCGCCACCATCGGCGAGATGTCCTGCAATCCGGCCATTGGCGGCCTCGGCAAGGGCCATCTGGTGCGGGAGATCGATGCGCTGGACGGGCTGATGGCCCGAATCGCCGACACTGCCGGCATCCAGTTTCGGGTGCTAAACCGGAGCAAGGGACCGGCGGTACAGGGCCCCCGCGCGCAGGCCGATCGCAAGCTCTACCGCCAGGCCATGCAGGCGGCGATCCGCGCCACGGCGAACCTGGAAGTGATCGAGTCTGCCGTCGAAGATCTGACCGTCGAAGACGGCGCCGTGACCGGCATCGTCACCGCCGACGGGCGACGCCTCGGCGCGGGCGCCGTGGTCCTCACCACCGGCACCTTCCTGCGCGGCCTGATTCATATCGGCGAGCGAAAAGTTCCGGCCGGTCGCATCAACGAGGCCCCCGCGCTCGGCCTGTCCGATCGCCTTTATGGCTTTGGCCTCCGCATGGGCCGGCTCAAGACCGGCACGCCGCCGCGGCTCGATGGCCGCACGATCCGCTGGGACGTGCTCCGCGTGCAGAAGGGCGACGAGCCACCTCAACCCTTCTCCTTCCTCACGAAGTCGGTCACCACGCCGCAGGTGGTCTGCCACATCACCCACACGACGGAAGCGACCCACGCCATCATCGCGGCCAACCTCGCCCGCGCGCCGATGTATTCGGGTGACATCAGAAGCGTCGGCCCGCGCTATTGTCCCTCGATCGAGGACAAGGTCGTCCGCTTCAAGGAGCGTGGCAGCCATCAGATCTTCCTCGAGCCCGAAGGCCTCGACGACGACACGGTCTATCCGAACGGCATCTCGACCTCGCTGCCCGAGGACGTCCAGCTCGCCTTCCTGGCCACCATCCCGGGCCTCGAACAGGCGAGGGTCAAGCGGCCCGGCTACGCCATCGAATATGACTATGTCGATCCGCGCGAGCTCACGCTGGGGCTCGAGGTCAAGGCCGTGCCGCGTCTGTTCCTGGCCGGTCAGATCAACGGCACGACCGGCTATGAGGAAGCCGCGGGGCAGGGGGTGCTTGCCGGGATCAATGCGGCGCTCGCCGCGTCCGGCGCACGCGATCCTTTCATCGTGACGCGCGCCGACGGCTATCTCGGCGTCATGATCGACGATCTCGTCACGCGCGGCGTCACCGAGCCCTACCGCATGTTCACGTCCAGAGCCGAATACCGCCTCACCTTGCGGGCCGACAATGCCGACCAGCGGCTGACACCACTTGGAGTGGCCGCCGGCTGCGTGAGTAGCGCGAGAGCAGCGGCCTTCGCCGCCAAGTCGAACGCGCTTGCCAAAGGCGCGGCGCTGCTCAACGGCCTCGCGCTCACGCCTGACCAAGCCGCCAAAGCGGGCCTCACCGTCAATCGCGACGGCCGCAAGCGAACCGCCTTCGAGCTGCTCGGCTATCCTGACATCGATCTCGCGGCGCTGAAGCGCCTTTGGCCCGCGATCGGCCGGCTCGATCCTAAGATCGCCGACCAGCTTGCCGTCGACGCGCGCTACGCCGTCTATCTCAAGCGCCAAGACATGGACATCGCCGCCTTCCGCAAGGAGGAGAGCGTCGCCATACCGCTCGACTTCGCCTTTGCGCGGATCGCCGGACTGTCGAACGAGCTCCGGCAAAAGCTCGAGCGCGACCGGCCCGCCAGTCTCGGCCAGGCGGCAAGGCTCGACGGCATGACCCCCGCCGCCCTGCTGCTGCTGCTTGCGCATCTGAAGAAGGGTTCGCGGTGGAAGACCGGCTAGCCGGAAGCGCGGTGAGCCCCGGCCGCAAGCGGCTGATGCCCATCGACGGCCCCGAAGACTTCGCCGAAGCCTTTAAAGTTCCACGTGAAACAATCCGCAGGCTGGTCCGCTACGCGGAGCTGCTAGCTGAATGGCAGGCGCGGCACAACCTCGTTTCGACCAAGACGCTTGGCCAGAAGTGGGACCGGCATTTCGCCAATTCGGCGCAGCTGATCCGCCTTGCACCGGATGCCAGGGTCTGGCTCGATCTCGGCTCGGGCGCGGGCTTTCCCGGCCTCGTCATTGCCATCCTGCAGGCAAATCACGCTAATTTCCGCATGCATCTGGTGGAAAGCACCGCCAAGAAATGCGCGTTCCTCTCCGAAGTGGCGCGGGCCACCGAAGCGCCTGTGGAGGTTCACTGCATGCGCATTGAAGAGCTTGGGCCCCGCGCTACAAGCCTAAGACCTGAGATCGTCACGGCGCGGGCGCTCGCACCACTACCGCAATTGCTCGAGCTCGCCGCGCCATGGTTTGGACCGGGGACCAAGGGGCTGTTCTTGAAAGGCCGGGACGCCAAGCGCGAGATCGAGGCCGCCAAGCGACGCTTTAACTTTAGCTCCCGCCTTTATCCGAGCCTTACCGCCGACAACTCATCTATTGTGGAGATCAGCAACCTGGCGAAGCTTGCAAAGGTCAAGGCGCGATGAGCAGTGCCGAACGACGCCGCACCCGCGTGCTTGCGCTCGCCAATCAGAAGGGCGGCGTCGGCAAGACCACCACTGCGATCAATCTCGGCACCGCACTCGCTGCCGTAGGCGAGCGCGTGCTGATCATCGACCTCGACCCGCAAGGCAATGCGAGCACCGGGCTCGGCATCGACGAGCGGAGCCGCAAACTCTCCACCTTCGATGTGTTGAGCGGAAGGGCGCAGCTTGCCCAAGCCCGGATCGCGACGGGCGTGCCGCGGCTGTCCATCGTGCCGGCGACCATCGACCTGATCTCCTTCGAGCGGGAATCAGCCGGCCTCGGCGGCCGCCACTACCGCCTGCGCGACGTCATCTCCACCATCTTCGCGGCCGACGACCCTGAAAGCGCTGCGAGCTACGTGCTCATCGACTGCCCACCCTCGCTTAATCTTCTCACCGTCAATGCACTGGTGGCTGCCGACGCGGTGCTGGTGCCCTTGCAATGCGAGTTTTTCGCGCTGGAGGGGCTCGCCCAGCTGATGCGGACCATCGAGGAGATCCGCTCCAAGCTGAACCCGAAGCTCACCATCCACGGCGTGGTGCTCACCATGTACGATCAGCGCACGGCGCTGGCGGATCAGGTGGTCGACGACGTGCGCCGCGTGCTCGGCGACAAGGTCTACGCCACCATCATCCCCCGCAATGTCCGCGTGGCCGAGTCGCCGTCCGCTGGCAAGCCGGTGCTGCTCTACGACTACCGATGCTCCGGCAGCCAGGCCTATATTCAACTTGCCTCGGAGGTGATCGAGCGCGAGCGAAGACTGCGGGTGGCGTGAGTCTGTAGCTGAAGACGCGGCAAGAGGAGGCTCATCATGGCGGGAAGCCCGCAGAGAAAACGGCTGGTGCGAGGTCTCGCGACCTTCATTGAGGGATTCGAGACCGGCGACACTGTCGAGGCCGAAGGCCAGCGCATGGTGGCGCTCGATGCGCTTAAACCCGGCCGGTTCAACCCGCGGCGGAATTTCCCCGAAGCACAGATCGAAGAGCTTGCGGTCTCCATCCGCGAGCGGGGGCTGGTGCAGCCGCTCGTGGTTCGCCCGGTTCGCGGGGAACAAGAAGCCTATGAAATTGTCGCCGGCGAGCGCCGCTGGCGGGCAGCGCAGCGGGCGAATCTGCACGAGGTGCCGGTCGTCGTCCGCGCGCTCTCCGATCAGGAAGCGATCGAGATCGCCATCATCGAGAACGTCCAGCGCGAGGATCTGAACGCGGTCGAGGAGGCGGAAGGCTATCGGCTGCTGATGGAGGGTCATGGCTATACCCAGGAGGATCTCGCCAAGGTCATCGGCAAGAGCCGGAGCCACCTCGCCAACACGCTCCGCCTGCTCAAGCTTCCGGACCGCGTCCAGCATCTCCTACGGACCGGCGAGCTCAGCGCCGGGCACGCCCGTGCCCTGATCGGGCGCGCCGACGCCGCCGCCCTCGCGGCGCGAATCGTTAACGAAGGGTTAACGGTGCGCCAGGTCGAGGCACTCGCTCAAGATCGCGGTGCCGCGGCCGGTAAAAGCCGGAAGCCGGTGGCCAAGAATGCCGATACGCGGGCGGCCGAGGCCGAGCTCAAGGAAGCGTTGGGCCTCGACGTCGACATCCGCTCCGGCCGCGGCGAGAAAGGCGAGCTCCGCATCCGCTACGCCACGCTCGACCAGCTGGAAGATGTCCGCCACCGCCTTTTGCGCCGCCCCGGACACCGCTAAACTCCGAAAAGTAGACTTTTCGGCCAGAATCATGCGGCCAAACAAAGACTTGGAGCGAATTCACGCTCCGTTCGCAGCGACCTTCGTTCTAAGCGGCGAGGAACTCCTCGGCGCGGAACAGCGATTTGAACGGAACGCCTGCGGCGGCATAAAGCTCAACTGCCCCCTCGCCACGGTCGAGGATCGAGAGCACGAGCGCCACCGTGCCGCCCGCCGCCTTCACGACCTCGACCGCCTGCATGGCCGAGCCGCCGGTCGTCGTCACGTCTTCGAGGATCACCACCGTCTTTCCCGCGACATCCATGCCTTCGATGCGCTGTTTGGTGCCGTGGTCCTTCGGCGCTTTGCGTACGAAGAAGCCTGACAAAGGACGGCCCGCGTCGAAACTCCGCATCGCCACCGGCGCGATGAGGGGGACCGCCCCCATCTCCAACCCGCCGACGCAGTCTGCCCGTACGTCCTGCAGTTCCTGCAGGATGAGCTCGGCGAGAAGAGCCGCGCCCTCGGGATGCAGCATGGTGGGCTTGCTGTCGAAGTAGTAGGCGCTCTCCTTGCCCGAGGCGAGCACGAAGCGGCCGCGTCTGAAGGAACGTTCCTTGATGAGACCGAAAAGCCGGTCACGCGGGGTTAGCACACTGCGGCGAATGTCCATGCGGCACCTTGGAAAGCGGTGAAGTCCCGCGCGGTATACTGGTTTCGGCGCCGCTGCAACAGCCGTCGCTTTGGCGGCGAGGAGGCGCTTGGGGGGCATAATCCGCCTAGCCGCGATCTCGCTCGGACCTGGAGCTCGCTTGGGCCTCGCCTCGCCTCGTCAGGACGAGCACCAGCCGCTCCGCAATGTCGCGCTCGAGCTCGGGGGTAAGGCGCGAGTGCTTGACGGCCTCCTGGATGAGAGGGAGCGCCTCGAGCAGCCGGCGTGGGCCGAGCCGGCGGCTATGGGCGATGAAAGCCCGCTCGCGCTTGAAATGTGGACGCGGGCGGAGCGACCGCACCGCCTGCTCGCCGCTGACCCCGCCGGCTTGAGCTGCGGCAATGCGGTGCAGCTGGGTGAAATGTCGCCCGAGTGCCGAAAGTGCAAGCGACGGCTCTATTCCTGTGGCGGCGAGGCGCGCAAGCTGGCGAAGCGCCTCCTTCGTTTCGCCGCCGCTCACCTCGTAGACGAAGGTCTCGACCGCGATTTCGGCGCTGTCGCCCACGATTGCGTCGATGTCCTCATGGCTGATCCGGCCCCTCCCCGCGGCGAACAGAGCGAGCTTGGTGACCTCGGAGCGCGACATGGCCTGATCCGCGCCAAGCCGCGCCGTCAAATGGGCCCTGGTCTCCGCATCGATGCTGAGGCGCGCTTTGTTGAGCTCCTCGTCGATCAGGTCGGAGATGGAGCGCTCGTCAGCATAGCAAGGGATCGCTGCGGCCGTGGCGTGAGTCTCGAACAACTTGCGCAAGGCGGAATCGGGCCGAAGCGCCCCCGCTTCGACGATGAGCGCGCCCTCCAAGGGGGCTCCAAGCAGTGCCTTCAACGACGGAACGTCGAGCCTTGCGCCCGCGGCGACCCGCACCACTTTGCGGTCGGCGAACATGGCGACGGTGCGGAGCTCGACGTCGAGACGCGCGGGGTCTTCCGCGAGGTCCCGATCGTCGAGACGGACCAGATCACTCGTGCCCCTACCCTGACGCGCAAAGACGCCGGCCAGTGCCCCTGCGCCTTCGGCGACGAGGCCCGCATCCGGCCCGTAGATCAGCGCGGCCCGGCATTGAGGATCGAGCGACCTCAGCAGGCGCTGAAGCGATCCGGCCTTATGGGCAACCATGGCAGCGGGACGAGGGTTGTGAGAAAGCGGTGCTCAAGCCGCTTGCGACAGGAAAGCGGTGACGCGAAGCTTGATGCTCTCGGCTACGGTTTCGGCGGCCCGGTCCTGCGCATCGTATTGGGCACGCACATTGGAAAAGATCGCATCGAACCGTTGATAGGCCGCGCGCGACGTCGCCTTGCCCTCGAGGACCACTTTGCCGTCGGCATTGTTAATCAGCTTGAACGTGGCGTCGAGCTGATAAACTTGGCTGTTGGCGTTGCCCGTCGTCTGGACCAGCTCGTTGATCAAGGTTTCCTTGACGACGATGTCGAGCTGGTAAGGCGGTTTGTCCGGTCTGCCGGCGCCGCCGGTATTCTCGAAGATGAGCTCGTTGCGCACCCTTTGTCCGACGCGGCCGGGGATCGGCGTGACGTCCACCCCCGCCATCACCGCGCCAAGCCGGGAGCCGCCCGCGGTGGTGCCGTATAGCGGCTGGAAGCCGCAGCTGGCCAAGGCGATAGCCGCAGCCATGAGAATGGCCGCAGCCAAAGGGCTACGCCACCACATTGACGATCCTCCGCGGCACGATCACAACCTTCTTGATCTTACGTCCCCCAATGGCGCGCACGACATTGTCGAGCTTTAGCGCCGCAGCTTCAATATCTTCCTTCGCGGCGTCCCGCGCAATCCTCAATTCATCCCGCCTTTTGCCGTTCACCTGGACCGCAATTGTGACGGTGTCGTCCGTCACGAGCCCCCGATCCGCGGTGGGCCAAGCCTCCGCGGCGAGCAAGGTCTCATGCCCGAGCGCTACCCAGCATTCTTCAGCCAGATGCGGCACCATTGGGGCGGCGATGCGGGTGAGCATTTCCGCGGCCTCTCGCAGCGCGAATCGCATATCCGGCGGCGGCGAAGCGCCGCCCGCCTGCAAGGCTACCGATAACGTATTGGCAAGCTCGTAGATATGCGCGATCGCCACATTGAAGCGGAGCTTGTCGATGGCAGCCGTTACCGCAGCGACGCTTCTATGGCTCGCGCGCCTGAGCGCCAAAGCTTCGCTTCCCATATCGCCTGCAGCCGATCTCTCCGTCCCCTTCTCTGCCGCCTCGCTCACGAGCCGCCAGATCCGCTGCAGAAAACGATAGGCCCCCTCCACGCCGCCGGCCGTCCATTCGATGTCGCGCTCCGGTGGCGTGTCGGACAACATGAACCAGCGCGCCGTATCGGCCCCGTAAGTGCTGATGATGTCGTCGGGATCGACCACATTCTTCTTCGACTTCGACATCAACTCGACGGCGCCGACGGAGATGGGCTCGCCGGTCTCGGCGTGCACCGCCTGCCCCTCGCGGATGGTCACCTCTTGCGGCAGCAGCCATTTGCCGTGGCTATCCTTGTAGGTCTCGTGGGTGACCATGCCTTGGGTGAAGAGACCCTTGAACGGCTCATCCAGTTGGACGTGACCCGTCCTGTGCATGGCGCGCGTGAAGAAGCGCGCATAGAGGAGGTGCAGGATCGCATGCTCGACGCCGCCGATATATTGGTCGACCGGCAGCCAATAGCCGACGGCGTTGGTGTCGGTCGGCACTGCCGCGTGGGGCGAGCAGAAGCGGGCGAAGTACCAGGATGAATCGACGAAGGTATCCATGGTATCGGTCTCGCGTATGGCGGCACGCCCGCATTCCGGGCAGGTGACGTGCTTCCATGTGGGGTGCCGGTCGAGCGGATTGCCCCCGTCCTCGAAGGTCACGTCCTCGGGGAGCTTGACGGGCAGGTCTTGCTCAGGCACCGGCATGATGCCGCAGGCCTCGCAATGGATCATCGGGATCGGGCAGCCCCAATAGCGCTGCCGCGAGATACCCCAGTCGCGCAAACGGAACTCGGTCTGGCGCGTTGCTCGCGGCTTTCCCTTCAGCAACTTCGTTGCCAGGTGGTCGGCCATGGCCTGCTTCGCGGCCGGCACGGACAGCCCATCGAGAAAGGCTGAATTGTTCAGCGTGCCGTCGCCGGTATAGGCCTCGTCCCCGATGACGAAGCTCTTGGGATCGGCGCCTGGCGGCAACACCACCGGAACCACCGGGAGCCCATGGCCCCTTGCAAATTCGAGGTCGCGCTGATCGTGCGCGGGGCAGCCGAAGATCGCGCCGGTGCCGTACTCCATGACGATGAAATTGGCGATGAAGACGGGAAGCTCCGCACCCTCGATCACCGGATGCTTCACGCGCACGCCGGTATCGTAGCCCTTCTTCGCCTGCGTCTCGAGCTGTGCCGCGCTCGTGCCCATGCTGGCGCACTCGGCGATGAAGGCGGACGCGTTCGCGTCCCTCTCGGCGACGGCCTTTGCCAGCGGATGGTCCGGCGCTAGGCCCAAGAAGCTCGCGCCGAACAGCGTGTCGGGGCGGGTGGTGAAGACCTCGATCACTTCGTGATCTCGCGCTGCGGCCCCCTTCACCGTCTCGAAGCGGATGAGCAGCCCTTCCGAGCGACCGATCCAATTGGCTTGCATCAGCCGCACCTTCTCCGGCCAGCGGTCGAGCTTGCCGAGCGCGTCGAGCAGGTCCTGCGCGTAGTCGGTGATCTTCAACACCCATTCCGGCTGCTCGCGTTGCTCGACGAGAGCACCGGAGCGCCAGCCGCGGCCGTCGATGACCTGCTCATTGGCGAGCACCGTCTGGTCGACCGGGTCCCAATTCACCTTGCGCTGCTTGCGATCGACGAGGCCGCCCGCCAGCAGGTCGAGAAAGAGCTTCTGCTGCTGATGGTAGTAGTCGAGGTCGCAGGTCGCGAATTCGCGCGCCCAGTCGAGCGAAAGCCCCATACTCTTCAGCTGGCCCCGCATGGTGGCGATGTTGTCGTAGGTCCATTTGGCGGGATGAATGCCACGCTCGATTGCGGCGTTCTCCGCCGGCAGTCCGAAGGCATCCCAACCCATGGGGTGCAGCACGTTGTGGCCGCGCGCCCGCATGTAGCGGGCGACCACGTCCCCCATGGTGTAGTTGCGGACATGACCCATATGGATGCGCCCCGATGGATAGGGGAACATTTCAAGAACATAATATTTCGGGCGTGGATCGTTCTCGTTGGCATGGAACAGGCCCCGCTCCTCCCAAAGCTTCTGCCAACGGGGCTCTGCGTCGCGCGGGTTGTAGCGTTCGTTCGGCATTGCAGTCGGGCGTGAGGACCGGAGGATTGAACCGAAATCGACGGGACTAGGCCATGAAAGGCGAAGTCGGGTCAATCGCGCGCGAAGGGCACAAGCGAACAGCCTCGTTCACATCCGGCAACGACAGCGTGATTTGCCGTGGGCGGCTTGCCTGCGACAAGATGGCAGCAAGTGAGCCACACAAAAGAAAGACCTCTCCAATGCTTCGCGAGATTGTTCTGAGTGGCGCGATCGCCCTTATGGCTACGGTCGCGCCAGACCTGGCCGACGCGCAAAGCGCTCAGGGTCTTGCCTGGTGCAAGGGGCAAGGAGACCCCACGCCAGAGCAGCAGATCGGCGGCTGCTCCGACGTGATCGAGTCAAATAGCGTTCAAGGTCGCGATCTTGCCCTCAGCCATTTCCGTCGCGCCGCCGCCTATCTCAAGCAGCAGGACTACGACAGCGCCATCCACGATTTCGGCGAGGGGCTGGCGCTCGATCCCAACAACGCCGCCGCCTTCTATGGCCGCGGCGTCGCCTATGAAGGAAAGCACGACCCCGACCGCGCGATTCTCGACTACGACGCGGCGATCAAGCTCGACCCGCGTCACGTCAAGGCACTCAGCAACCGCGGCGCGATCTATGCCGATCAGCGCGCTTATGAGCGCGCGCTCGAGGACAACAACCGCGTCATCGAGCTCGAGCCTGATCAAGCCAGAGGCTTCGTCAATCGCGGCCTGACCTGTGCGCGCCGGGGCGACTTCGAGAATGCAATCCGCGACTTCGACCAGGCGATCAAGCTCGATGCGAAATCCGCCATCGCCTTTTTCAACCGGGGGCGCGTCTATCTCGCCAAAGGCGAGACCGGGCGCGCCATCCAGGATTTCGATGCGGCCCTCGACATCGGTCCAAAAACTCCGGGGGCTTTCGAGGAGCGCGGCTTTGCGCAGTTAAGTCAAGGCCAGATCGGCAAGGCGATCGCCGATTACGACGCTGCGTTGCAGCTCGATGCCAAGCGCGCCACCGCGCTTTATGGCCGGGGCACCGCCAAGCTGAAAAAGGGCGATGCGAGCGGCGCGGAAGATATCGCCGCGGCGAAGGCGATCAAGTCCGATATTGGCAGCGTCTTCGAACAAGCCGGCGTGAATTAGCGCGAGAGTTGCGGGGGCGGCGCCTCTCTGGCATGCCGGACTTGCCATGAGCGAAGCGGGCTTGGTCTCATCCTCCCTCCACGCGGTCGAGCGTGACATCGCCGATGCGGCGCGCGCCGGCGGACGCGATCCCGCTTCCGTGAGGTTGATCGCTGTCACCAAGACGGTGCCCGAGCAGGTCATCGAGGAGGTCATCGGTTTGGGCCAGAGGCGGTTCGGCGAGAACCGGGTGCAGGAGGCCAAGGGAAAATGGCCTGCGCTGAAAGCGCGCTATTCCGGTCTCGAGCTGCATCTCATCGGTCCGCTGCAGTCGAACAAGGTGCACGACGCTGTGCATCTGTTCGATGTCATCCATAGTCTCGACCGGCCGAAACTCGCGCATGCTCTTGCAGAAGCCATCGCGCGCGTGGACAAACGGCCGCGCCTGCTCGTGCAGGTCAACACGGGCGAGGAGCCACAAAAGGCGGGGGTGCGACCCGCCGAGACCGACACCTTCGTGGCGCAATGTCGTGATGCGTATGGTCTTGAGATCGAGGGTCTGATGTGCATCCCGCCGCTCGACGAGGAGCCCTCGCTGCATTTCGCCCTGCTCGCCAAGATCGCCGCGCGGCTCGGACTGAAAGAGCTGAGCATGGGCATGAGCAGCGATTTCGGCACGGCGATCGCCTGCGGCGCCACTTACGTCCGCATCGGCACCGCCATCTTCGGCGCGCGTGATACAGGCACTCGCGACTGACCTATTTTTGTCATGGTCGGGCTTGTCCCGGCCATCCACGACTTAAATCGCCCCTCAAAGACGTGGATGCCCAGCACAAGGCCGGGCATGACGAAATGTAAATCGTCACATCACAACAACTTTCGACCCTGGTCGCAATTGTCTGATGAGCGCGGAGAGATCGCGGCGCGATAGGCCGATGCAGCCCTCGGTCGGCGAATAGCCGGGGCGCGCGAGATGCACGAAGATGGCGCTGCCGCGGCCCTTGACCCGCGGACGGTCGTTATAGCCAAGCGCGAGCACGACATCATAGAGATGGTCTGCGCGCTTCAAGCCTTCCGCGCTTCGCCGCGAGGGAAGCTGGATCAGCCTGTTGTAGTTGCGGTCGGCGGGATCGTCGCACCAGCCGTCATTGTCGCGGATAGCGCGGACCGGCAGGCGCGTCCGGGGCCGCGCGACGCGATCGGCCCGATAGAGCACCTGACGCATAAGAAAGCGCCCAAGCGGGGTGGCGCAGTCGCCTTCCCGCTTCAGCGCCGCGGTGCCGGCGCGGCCGAGCGCGGCCCGCCGGACGCCATGGGCCAAGGCAAGGCGCCCTTCCCTAGGGTTCCCCGGCGCGCGCCTGACGACGATGTCGTTCGTTTGCTTAACCCTCATGCTTGACTAGCCTTTTCGTTCGGCCGGTGTTGCGCGAGCCGCTTGTCCAAGGGCGAGCCGACGCTTATTACTTTACTGCTGAGAGTTCAGTCGGGGGCGGTGATGGGCAACGCGCGCAAGATCTTGATCATCGACGACGATGACGAGCTTCGCAACTCCTTGAGCGAGCAGCTCTCGCTGCATGAGGAATTCGAGACGCTGCTCGCGGCCACGGCGTCGGACGGGCTGAAGCTTGCACGCAACGGCCATGTGGACCTCGTTCTCCTCGACGTTGGCCTTCCCGATCTCGACGGGCGCGAGGCCTGCAAGCTGCTGCGCCGCGGCGGGTTCAAGGGCCCGATCGTCATGTTGACGGCGCAGACTTCGGATTCCGACACCATCCTCGGTTTGGAGTCAGGCGCCAACGACTATGTGACCAAGCCGTTCAAGCTCGGCGTGCTGCTCGCACGCATTCGCGCGCAGCTCCGACAGCACGAGCAAAGCGAGGACGCGGTATTCACCATTGGGCCTTACACCTTCAAGCCCGCCTCCAAGCTTCTGGTCGACGACGGCGGCGGCAAGATCAAACTCACCGAGAAGGAAACCTCGATCCTCAAATATCTCTACCGCGCGGGGGAGCGGGTCGTCACCCGCGACGTGCTGCTGCATGAGGTGTGGGGTTACAACGCCGGCGTCACCACCCATACGCTGGAGACCCACATCTATCGCTTGCGCCAGAAGATCGAGAAGGACCCCTCTCAGGCCGAGCTGCTCATCACCGAGACGGGCGGGTATAAGCTCGTGCCCTAGCCAAATACCTGTCTCCTGCATTTGTCATGGCCGGGCTTGTCCCGGCCATACACGCCTTTTCTGCACTGAGCAAATTCGTGGAATGCCCGGCACGACGCCGGGCATGACGTGCATTCTGTTTTTCAAGAGTCAGAAATCACGAAATCCGCGATCACCGGCACGTGGTCCGAGGTGCGCGGCCAATCGCGCGTCTCGTCGAGGACGCTCATCGAGACGGCGGCCCCGTCGAGAGCGGGCGTGGTCCAGATGTGGTCGAGCCGCCGCCCGCGATTTGACGCGCGCCAGTCCCGGGCGCGGTAGCTCCACCAAGTGTAGAGCGTCCGCTCGGGCGGCACGTGCCGGCGCATGACGTCGACCCAACCCTGGGAAGCCTGCACGCGTTCGAAGCTCTCCACCTCGGCGGGCGTATGGCTCACGACCTTGAGCAGTTGCTTGTGCGACCACACATCCGTCGGCAGTGGCGCCACGTTCAGGTCGCCGACAAGGATCATACGGTTCTTCGCCTTGCCGCGCATGCCGTCAAACCAGGCCTCCATCGCTTCAAGGAAGTCGAGCTTGTGGCGGAACTTTGGATTGAGCGCCGGGTCCGGCACATCGCCGCCCGCCGGCACATAGACATTGTGCAGCACGAGCGGCTTTTGTGCGCGGCTGCCCCCGCCAAGGGCAACTGAGAGATGGCGTGCGTGTCCCCGCCCGCAAATGTCGCGGCGCTCGACGAGCGTGAAGGGAATGCGCGAAAGTGTGGCGACGCCGTGATAGCCCTTTTGCCCGGCGATCGCGACGTGGTCGAAGCCGAGAGCACGGAGCGGCAGCTCGGGGAAGCTGCCGCCAACGCATTTGATCTCTTGCAGGCAGAGGATGTCGGGCCGATAGGCCCTGACGAAGCGCTCGACGAGGTCGAGACGAAGCCTGACCGAGTTGATGTTCCAGGTGGCGAGACGAAGGCGCATGGGGCGCCGAGGATCGGTGCGTAAGACCGGCGACACAAGGTCTTTCGATCGCGGCGCCGGAAATTGGCGGACGCAAATTTTCCGGGGTGCGGGTGGAGCAAGCTAGCGCAGAAAAAAGAAAAGGCGCCCAACCACTACGCATGGTTGGGCGCCAGAAGCGCGTTTTTTGCGCGCGCGTGCCGGGAGGGAAGCCGGCACGGGCGAACCACATCTTCGGCTAGACGGGGGGCACTACCGATGAAAAGCGATGTGGACCGCTCTGAACTCAGAAATA
The DNA here is from genome assembly GCA_963804515.1 of uncultured Alphaproteobacteria bacterium. Lineage (GTDB taxonomy): Bacteria > Pseudomonadota > Alphaproteobacteria > Rhizobiales > Methyloligellaceae > Methyloceanibacter. The sequence goes on from CAWDQR010000005.1 coordinate 114,722, forward strand.
TGGAGGTTCCCCGCCGATTTCAACCGGCGCGCGGCAAAAAAATTAATGGGGCGTAAACGGAGCGCGCGCTCTCCAGCCTATCATGCGGATATTGCGCCATTTTTTGGCGTCAGCTAACGAATTCGTGAACGACGGGACCGGGGGTTTGAAGCCACGAGTTAACCCCTGCCCGGCTCCTATTGGAACGGCTGAAAGGACACTGTCGAGTTGAAGAAATCGGCCGCGACCTTTCTTCCCGGAATGACGTCGTTGATCGTCACGCTGGTGGCCAGCCCCTGGGCGTCGGTGATTACCCATTGCTTCAGCTTCATTTCGGGCTCGGTATCGAAATAGAGCTTGATCTGACCGGCAGCGTCGCCGGTCTTGTCCTCGAGCGCGATCGCAAGCGAGCCTTCTTGGCTCTCAACGCCGACGATGCGGGCATCGCGGTCGAGATCGACGCCGTCGCCCAGCAGCAGTCGGAAGGGTGTCGACTCGAGTGGATATTTCTCGATCGTCTTCAGGCCCAAATCCTCGATGGCAAGAAAATGACCGTCGGCAACGATGCGGAGCTCGCTTGGGGGCGCATAATCGAATCTGAGCTTGCCCGGCCGCTCCACGTAGAAACGGCCCGTAGCGTGCTTGTTGTTGGAGTCGATCTGTTCGAATTTCCCTTGCAAATTGGTGATGCCGTTGAAATAGGCATTGATGCGCTGCACGGCCGCGGTCTCCTGCTCGCCGATTAGAGGTGTGGGCCGGGGGGCGGCCTCCACCGCCGCGTCCCAGCCCGCCCCCTCGTCGGCGGCATTGGGATTGATCTCGCCTGGCTCCGCCGCCGTATCGCCTGGCTCGGGAAGCGAAGCGTCGTAGGGCTGCTCTGCGGCAGGTGCGGCTCCCCCCGGCACGTCTTGCGCCGGCCGGAGCGCATCTTGCGGGGGGGTGGCGCCAGTAGTGGGCGTCATCTTTTGCACCGTCGTGGTGTCCTGGGCGAAGGCAAGTCCCGCCGACAGGCTAAGAGCTGGTGACAAGCTCAAGAGAAGCCACGCGGTTCCTAAGCGCATTGATGACCCCCTGATGGACCGGCTCGGTAAAGTGCCAGCGGCAATCGATAGATGATTCCTCCAAATCTGGTCAACTTCTTGACGAGGTGACGGCAGAGCCCGGGCCTTTCGCTCCAAGACGCGCCTTTTCGAGCACTTCCCCGGGCGAGGAGCAAAGGCCCTAATAAGGCGACGTCGCCTCGTCGCGGCCGACCAGGATCTCACGCTTGCCGGCGTGATTGGCGGCCCCGATCAGCCCCTCTTTTTCCATCCGCTCAACCAGGGTGGCCGCACGGTTATAGCCGATGCCGAGCCGCCGCTGCACATAGCTGGTCGAGGCCTTGCGGTCCTTAAGCACAATGGCCACGGCCTGATCGTAGAGGTCGTCGCCCAACTCGGCATAGTCCTCGCCGTCCTCAGGCCCCCTGCCGTCCTCGTCCTGCTCCTCCTCGGTGACCGCCTCGAGATAGTCCGGCACCCCCTGTCGCTTCAGATGGCGCACGACCTTCTCCACCTCCTCGTCGGAGACGAAGGGTCCATGCACGCGCATGATGCGGCCGCCCCCGGCCATATAGAGCATGTCGCCTTGGCCGAGCAGCTGCTCGGCGCCCTGCTCGCCAAGGATGGTGCGGCTGTCGATCTTCGACGTCACCTGGAAGCTCACTCGCGTCGGAAAGTTCGCCTTGATGGTGCCGGTGATCACGTCGACGCTCGGACGTTGCGTCGCGGTGATCAGATGGATGCCCGCGGCCCGCGCCATCTGGGCGAGCCGCTGCACCGCGGCCTCGATGTCCTTGCCGGCGACCATCATCAGATCCGCCATCTCGTCGACGATGACGACGATGTACGGCATCGCCTCATAATCCATCTCCTCCTGCTCATAGATGGCGCGGCCGGTGGCGCGGTCGAAGCCCGTCTGCACGGTCCGGGTAAGCACCTCGCCTTTCGCCTCAGCATGCAGGATGCGGCTGTTGTACCCCTTGATGTCGCGCACGCCCAATTTCGACATGCGTTTGTAGCGCTCTTCCATCTCGCGCACCGTCCATTTGAGCGCCACCACCGCCTTCTTCGGATCGGTGACCACTGGGGCGAGCAGATGCGGGATGCCGTCATAGGAGGAGAGCTCCAGCATCTTGGGGTCGATCATGATGAATTTGCACTGATACGGAGACAGCCGGTAGAGCAGGGACAGGATCATGGTGTTGATGCCGACCGACTTGCCGGAGCCCGTGGTGCCGGCGATCAAGAGATGCGGCATGCGGGCGAGATCGACGATGACGGATTCGCCCCCGATATTCTTGCCGAGCGCGAGCGCCAATCTCGCATCCGTCTCCTGGAAGTCGGGGGACTCGATGAGCTCTCTCAAGACCACGATCTCGCGCCGCTCATTCGGGAGCTCGATGCCGATGGCGTTGCGGCCGGGGACCACGGCCACGCGGGTGGCGACCGCGCTCATCGAGCGGGCGATGTCGTCGGCTAGCCCGATCACGCGGGAGGATTTCGTCCCCGGCGCGGGCTCGAGCTCATACAGCGTGACCACGGGGCCAGGGCGCACATTGGTGATCTCGCCCTTGACACCGAAATCCTGCAGCACACCTTCGAGCTCCCGCGCGTTCTCCTGCAGGACCTCGTCGCTGATGCTGCGGCCGCGATTCGAGCGAGGCTGCTGCTGCAACAGCTTGAGCGGCGGAGCCTCGTAGGGAGTGTGCGAGCGCGGCGGGCGGCGCGGGCCGGTATGCCCCTTTTTCGCTTCCGGCGTGGTGCGCGTGATGCGAAAGGTCGGCTCGGTGACGTCCTCCTCGTCCTCGTCGCCCTCCGCGTCATCGACGAGGTCGAACGGCTCGACATCGAAGGAGGGCTCGATACGGCCATCCGCATCGGCCTCCGCCCAGGGCTCCTCCTGGGGCGCAGCCGCGGCGTCCTGATCGAAGTCGGGAGCGTCATCGGGCGCCTCCTCGCGTTTCCGCCAACCGAAGCCGCGCCGGATTTGGGCGCCTGTATGCATGGCAATGTGCATCGCAGCGCCAAGCGAGGCGTTCGCCCATTCGCTCGGGATTTTCGTTCTCGGCGCCCACACGGCAATGAGCGAGGAGGCGCTCGTGCCGCAGGCGAATAGCAGCAGGGAGGTGCCGGTAATCAGGAAGGCAAGACCGGCGATGAAGGAGGCGGCGGCCGCGGGCAACAGTCCGATGACATGGGCGCCGGCCATGAAGAAATCGCCGAGAATGCCGCCAAGTCCGTTCGGCAGCGGCCAGCTCTTCGGCTGTGGCAGCGCGGAAAGGGCGGCGGCGAGCAGCAGCACGGCGATGGGCCAAATGAACAGCCTCGCCCGCCCGCGTTCCGGCACCGTGTGGAGCACGAGATGCCAACCCCAGGCAGCCAGCGGCAGGAAGAGGACGATCGACGCAAGGCCCAGGGACTGGATGGCGAGGTCGGCGAGCACTGCGCCCCAATGCCCGAGCAGGTTTCGGGGCGCCGCTTGCGTGGCGTTGTTGAAGCTCGGATCGTAGACGGACCAGGTCGCGAGGCTCGCCCAGGCAGCGCAGGCGATGGCGATGATGCCAAGGCCGTAGCCCCCAAGCACGAGCCGCCTCAAGCCAGAACTCGACCGAGCCCGGCAGGAGCCGCTGCCGCTCCTTCTGTCTGCGCCTGTTGACCATACCCTAACCCAATGTGGCGACGATGCGCGCCAAAGCCTCGGCCGTGGTCGTGACGTCATTCACCAGCGCAACCCTGACGTGATTCTCGCCAGGATTGATGCCGCGGGCCCCGTCACGGGCAAGATAAGTGCCCGGCAACAGTCTGACACCACACCCTTTCCAAAGGGTTTTTGCCGCGGCCTCGCCGCCCCCGTGCGCCTGCATGTCGAGCCAGAGAAAGAAGCCTCCTTGAGGCCGCCGGTAGCCATAGCGGCCTTGGAAGGACGAGAGAAGCGCGCTCCGGGCTCGACGCGCTGAAGCAACTCGGTCAAACGCGCGAAAGGCGAGGTGACGAGGTCGTCGAGATGGGTAAGCCGAGCATGAGGCGCCATGCGGCCGGTGTTACGTGAGGACGTGATTCCCAGCAATGGGCCGGTGGTGGTCTGGCCGGGTAAGCAGACAATAAATAAGCCCCGGCAACGCGCCGGGGCTTAGGTGAGAGCGAAAGTCAAGGGAGGAGGAGACTTGGCTCTCGAATTACAGCCTTCTTATCCCTGGAGTTGATTCTAAGTGTTTGTGCTACTGGACCACCTCTCCATGGAGATTGATATCGAGCCCTTCGACTTCGACGGCCTGCGAGACGCGCAAGCCGATGATGATGTCGAGGATCTTGAGGATGATGTAGGTCACGATCCCACAATAGATGAAGGTACCGGCCACGTCGTAGAACTGGATCACCATCTGTTGTGGGTTGCCGTCGATCAGCCAGCCTTTGGAGGCCGAATTGATGGCGTTGGAGGCCAGCATGCCGGTCATCATGGCGCCGAGCGCGCCACCCACGCCATGCACGCCCCAAACGTCGAGCGCGTCGTCATAGCCGAAGATCTTCTTCATGTGCACCGAGGCGAAGTAGCACACGACGCCGGCCGCGATGCCGATGATCAGGGCGCCCGTCGGGTTGACGAAGCCCGATGCCGGGGTGATGGCGACGAGGCCGGCGACCGCGCCGGAAATCATGCCGAGCACGCTCGGCTTCTTGCCGATGATCCACTCCGACACCATCCAGCCAAGAGCGGCCGCCGCAGTGGCGATTTGCGTCGCCGCCATGGCCATGCCGGCATTGACATTGGCAGTCACGGCGGAGCCGGCGTTGAACCCGAACCAGCCGACCCACAGCAGCGAGGCGCCGATCACGCTATAGGCGAGGTTGTACGGGGACATGTTCTCCTTGCCGACCCCGTAGCGCTTGCCGAGCACGATGCACGTCACCAACCCTGCCGTTCCGGCATTCAGATGCACGACGGTTCCGCCTGCGTAGTCGAGCGCGCCCATGGCTCCAAGCCAGCCGCCGCCCCAAACCCAATGCGCGATCGGGCAATAGACGAGGAGCAGCCAGGCGGCCATGAACAGCATGAAGGCCGAGAATTTCATGCGGTCGACCAGAGCACCGGCAATCAGCGCCGGGGTGATGATGGCGAAGGTCATCTGGAACGTCATGTAGACGGATTCAGGGATCGTCCCCGCCAAGGAGCTGACCGCGTTGAGGCCCATCGGCTTCAGGAAGAAATATTTGAAGCCGCCGATCCAACGGTTGAGCAACTCGCTGTCATTGGTCGTGAACGCGATCGAATAGCCGATGATCATCCACAGCACGGTGATGATGCAGGTCGCCCCGAAGACTGCGCCTAAGGTGGCGAGGACGTTCTTCTTGCGCACCATGCCGCCATAGAACAGCGCAAGGCCCGGGATCGTCATCATCAGCACGAGCGCGGTTGATGTGAGCATCCAGGCCGTATCGCCGGTATTGATCGGCGATACCGGCGCTGCGGGGGCGGCCGGAGCCGCGGCGGCGCCTGCCTCTTGGGCAAACGCCGGATCGATATGGGCGAGGAGCAGCACAGCGAGCGCTCCAACGACGCCGGAAAGAATTTTGATAAGGGTCACCATCTAATTACCTCCCCCTCTCAGAGCGCTGATTCGTCGGTTTCGCCGGTACGGATGCGCACCGTCTGCTCGACCGGAACGACGAAGATCTTGCCGTCGCCGATTTGGCCGGTCTTGGCCGCGGCAACGATGGCATCGACGGCCTTGTCGACCTGCTTGGCCGGCAGGACGACCTCGATCTTGATCTTCGGCAGGAAATTCACGGCATATTCCGCGCCCCGATAGATCTCCGTATGGCCTTTCTGCCGCCCGTAACCCTTGACTTCGGTCACGGTCATGCCCTGCAGGCCGAGCTCGGTGAGGGCTTGGCGCACCTCATCGAGCTTGAATGGCTTGATGATCGCCATCACCAGCTTCATCTCTCTACCCCTCCATTTGCGGCTTCTTCGATTTTGGCCACGCCGTCGCGATCCGCGTGAACCCGAAAGCAGAGTCAAGCTACGTGCCAACTCGGCCGCACCGCAGCAATTCGTTGTCTTTAAGGGGTTTTTAAGGGGTCCTGGCTGCCCCTAACCGGAGGGAGCAACGCATTAAGGCCTAATAATTAGGCAGAAAACGGCATTTGCGCAGGGTATAAGCAAAAAATCAGCAGGGCTTTCGCTCACGCACGAGACCCTCCTGGGCCGTGGAGGCCACGAGCTCTCCGGACCGAGTGAAGAGGGTGCCCCGGCAGAACGCCCGCCCCCCACCCGAGCTAGGGCTATCCTGGGCGTAGAGCAGCCAGTCATCGGCCCTGAAGCTCCGATGGAACCAGATGGCGTGGTCGAGGCTCGCGAGCATCAGCGTGGAATCGAACACGAAGCGGCCATGGGCGATCAGCGCCGTATCGAGCAGGGTGAAGTCCGAGGCATAGGCGAGGACGCATTGGTTGAGGGCAAGGTCGTCACCCAGCGTGCCGGTGGCCTTGATCCAAACCTGTTGGGAGGGCGCCCGCTTCTCCAGCGAGAGATAGCGGGAGAGGTCAATCGGACGAATTTCGATCGGCCGCTCGCGCTCCCAATAGGCTTTCACCTGGGGCGGCACGCGGTCGATCAGCCAAGCCTTCAGCTCGGCCTCGCTCGGCAGCTCCTCCGGCGGGGGCACCTCCGGCATCTGCATCTGGTGGACGAGCCCCTCTTCAGGTTTATGGAAGGAGGCGGCCATGGAGAAGATTGGCTGTCCGTGCTGGATCGCGACCACGCGGCGCGTGGAGAAGCTGCCGCCGTCGCGGATGCGGTCGACCTTGTAGATGATCGGCACCGACGGATCGCCGGGGCGCAAGAAATAGCCATGCAGCGAGTGGGCGGTGCGGTCCTCGACCGTACGGTAGGCCGCGACCAGCGCTTGGCCGATCACCTGCCCACCGAAGACGCGCTGCCAGCCCACCTGCGGGCTCACGCCCCGGAACAAATTCACCTCGAGCGTCTCGATGTCAAGGATGGCCAGCAGCGTTTCGAGTGCGCGGCTCATAGGCTGGACCTTTCACCTGCAAACGGGCCCCGCGCCCTTTATCAGTTTCGGGCGGAAAGCGGTACGCGCGATCGAAGGAACAGGCTGGACATTGTCCTTGCCTATGGGAAGGGTGTCCGCCTTGAGGCGCGGAGTTGGGCGTGTCGAAGCAGAATCGTCCGAATCATTACGACGTGATTATCGCCGGCGGCGGCTTCGTCGGGACGACGCTTGCGCTCGCCTTGGCCGAGCTTGCGCCCAGGGGCTTCCGCGTGGCGCTGGTCGATGCCGAGCCGCCAGGTGGTGGTAAGGCCGACGCCCGGGCCTCGGCGCTGTCAGCCGCGAGCAAGGGCCTCCTCTCCGTCCTCGGCGTCTGGCTGGCACTTGCCGAGAGCGTCCAACCGATCACGAGCATCGAGATCACCGACAGTCCGTTGGACGCAGGCCTACGCCCTCATGTCCTCGATTTCGACAGTGAGCTTTGTCCGGGCGAAGCCGGCGCCTACATGATCGAGAATAGCGACCTTCACCGCGCGCTTCTGTCTGCCCTGCATGCGCAGGCCGCCATCGTCTCCATTGCGCCCGACAGCGTCGTGGATTTCGCGAGCCGACCGGTCGGCGTAGCGGTCACGCTCGGAAGCGGACGACAGATCGAGGCGCGCCTCCTCGTCGCGGCCGACGGCAAGCGCTCGCGGCTCAGAGAGCGCGCTCGCATCAAATGCGTCGGTTGGACCTATCCACAAATCGGCATTGTCACCACGGTGGCGCACGCGAAGCCGCATGAGGGCAAGGCCGTGCAGCACTTTCTCCCCGATGGACCCTTCGCCATTCTGCCGCTGAAAGGCAACCGCTCCTCCATCGTCTGGACGGAAGACAAGGCAAAAGGCGACGCGATCATGGCGACCGACGCGGCGAGCTTCGTGGCCGAGCTCACCAAGCGCTTCGGCCACAAACTCGGTGAAATCGCGCTAGCCGGTCCTCGCCAGTCTTTTCCTCTCGATTTTCAGGTGGCGCGCAGCTTCGTCGCGGAGCGCCTCGCGCTGGTCGGCGATGCCGCGCATGCGGTCCACCCGCTGGCCGGCCAAGGCCTCAATATCGGCTTACGCGACGTCGCTGCGCTCACCGAGATCCTCGTGGAAGGCGTGCGTCTTGGGCTCGATATGGGCGAGCCGCCTTTGCTCGAGCGCTACGAGCGCTGGCGGAGATTCGATAGCGCCTTCTCGGGCACGGTGATGGATGGGCTGAACCGGCTCTTCTCCAACGACAGCGTTCCCTTGCGCGCACTGCGCGAGTTTGGACTTGGTGTCGTCGACCGGGCGCCATGGCTCAAGCGCGTTCTCGTCCGCGAGGCCGCGGGCTTCGGCGGGAAGGTCCCGCGTCTCTTGAAGGGTGAAAGGGTTTGAAACTCCCCGCGCCTAGCGCTCGTTGAGCTTGCGCGCTTCTTCTGGCAACATGATGGGGATGCCGTCGCGGATCGGATAGGCGAGACCCGCGGCACGGCTGATCAGCTCCTGGCGCTCGGCATCGTAGTCGAGCGAGGTTTTGGTCAGCGGACAGACCAGGATCTCGAGCAGCTTCGGATCGAGCTTCGCGCCCGTCACTCGTTCATTCGTCATCTGAGCCACTCCTGGGTTTCCTCCTCATTGCAGCGACGTGCCCGAGCCGTCGTCGCGGGCGGCGAGCTCCATCTCGGCGAGCGCCACGAGCGCCTCGGCGCGGGCCTTCAGATCTGCCGCCTCGAGCAGCGCCTGCTTCTCCTCCGGCCCATAGGGGCTCAAGATCGACAGCGTGTTGACCAAACGTTCGTTGCTCGCGCTGTCGATGCGATCCCAATCGGCGTTAAGATTGTTGGCGGCGAGATAGTTCTTAAGCGTCGCAAGCAGGCGCGGCCGATCTACATCCTCCTCGCCGTGACCGCAAGTGAAGTCGGCGGTGTAGCCGCCGAAATCGACGTGGCAAAGGCGGAACGGCTGCTCCGACGCGACATCCTGGGAGAGTTGGAAGCGCGCGATCCCGGCGAGCGTGATCAGCACCCGGCCGTCATCTCCTTCATTGAAGGCGGTGATGCGCCCGGCGCACCCCACGTGCCGCAAAGCAGAGCTCTTGCCGGGGGGCGATTCGCCGCTGCCTGCCTCCGGCGCCGGCTGCACGACGGCGATAAGGCGTTCGGTGCTGAGCGCAAAATCGACCAGCGCCAGATAGCGTGGCTCGAACACGTTCAGCGACAGCGTGGCGCGCGGCAGGAGAATAGCACCGCGCAGCGGGAACACCGGCAGCACCTGCGGGAGGTCTGCAGGCCTTCGATAGCGGTCGGTCAACCCACGAGGCACAGCGCGTTACCCTCACGCGAACAAGAGCGATGAAAGCTTCTGGCGCCCCGAGATCGTGGCGGGATCGCTGCCGCCCCAGGCATCGAAGAGCTGAAGGAGCTGCTTGCGCGCGGCGTCATCGTTGAAGGCGCGATCCTTGGCCACGATGGTCAGCAGCTCTTCGAGGGCGCCCTCGCGGTCGCCCCGCGCATTCAGCGCAAGCGCGAGATCGAAGCGGCTTTGCGTATCTTTGGGATTTGCTTCGAGTTTGGCGCGCAGCGCCTCCAAATCGCCGGCCGCTCCCGCCTTGCGCGCAAGCTCAAGGTTTGCGTGGGCGCTCGCCACCGGAGCGCTGTCCGCTTTCCCCGGAGGTACCAGCGCCAAGGTCTGTTCGGCGCGCGTCAAATCGCCAGTCTTGATGTAGCACATGGCAAGGCCCGCTGCGGCCCGTGCATTCTCCGCGTCCTTCTGCAGGGCCTCGGCGAAGGCTTGCGCGGCACTGTTGGCGTCGCCGGCAGCCAAGGCCGCCTCCGCGGTCTCTAGATCTGCGACGGCATCGGCTGCATCGTCGCCGACAAGGCGGGCAATGAATGCCTTGATGCGGGCTTCGGGCAGCGCTCCCATGAAGCCGTCGACCGGCCGCTCGTCGACGAAGGCGAACACCGCGGGGATCGACTGCACGCCCATCTGGCCGGGAATCTGCGGGTGCTCGTCGATATTGAGCTTGACCAGCTTGACCGCGCCCTTGGCGGCGCGAACGGCTTTCTCCAACAGGGGGGTCAGCTGGCGGCAAGGGCCGCACCACGGCGCCCAGAAATCGACCAGTACCGGCACTAGGCGCGACGCATCGATCACATCGCGCAGGAAGTCTTTGGTCGTCGTGTTTTTGACGAGGTCCGCCGTGGCGCCGCCCTCGGTAAGAATGGGAGTATCCATGCTCCTGCTCGTTGGCTTGGGCCCGCGAACCTGTACCCCACAACGCTTGGCGATGCCAAAGTTTGGCCGGGCCCGCTTCGCAAAACATGGGCAGCGGCGAACCATTTGGCAACCCGGGCTCGGGTCCGGAACGGCCATCAGGACAGCGTCAGGACGATCGGCTCATGACCGCAAGCCCGGATGAAGCGGAGGAGATCGGCGGTGGCGAGCCGCGTCGTGGCCGTATTCTGAAGCGGGTGGCAATTGACCTCGGCGCAGGCAAGCAGCGCGGCATCCACCACCACGCTGACGCGGGCCGCATGATCGTTGGCGAGAGCGAAGGGCGTCACCGAGCCGGGCGAGACGCCGAGCAGTTCGTCGAGCAACTCTGCTTTGCCGAAGCTGAGGCGCCCGAGCCCGAGGCGCGCCCCCACCAGTTTCAGGTCGACGCTGGTGTCCTCTTTGGCGACCACCAGCACCGGGCGCCCCTCCTTGCCGGCGAGGAACAGGTTCTTGGTGTGGGCGCCCGGCAGCCTTCCGCGCAACGCTTGCGATTGCTCCACCGTGAACATCGGCGCGTGCTCGACGGTGGTTGAGCCGATGCCGAGCTCCTCGAGGCGCGCGAACAGCCAGTGCCGATCTCTTGCCATCGATCCTGGGCCTATCCCGGCCTCACCAAGTCCTTGATCCCCGTAATGTTCTGACTGCGCAGCGCTCGCATGTCGTCCTATGGACATCGGAGATACGATCAACTACAACGCCTATCGCCGCCTTCAAGCGCGAACCGAAAGGTTTGGCAAGAGCGCGACGGAGGGGTCGGATCGCGGGTGTAGCTCAGGGGTAGAGCACAACCTTGCCAAGGTTGGGGTCGAGGGTTCAAATCCCTTCGCCCGCTCCAATTTTCCTAATAAATTCATGGACATGCTTGGGATGGGTGGCGGTGGGGCGATTTGATTTTTTAGACGGGTCATCACCCGGTCATCACCGCGACGAAGCCACGTGCCTTTGATCGCTTGCTCATCCGGGATTTTTTTGGGAGAAGGCCGCCACGGCCGTAGCCGTTGCCCTTTTACTCCGTTCGTCCGTCCCGCCAGACCAAACACTGCTGTAGAGAATTAGGAAAATAGAGGGCGGGCGCCTTGAACACGAGGAGTGGATGACTCATTCTGAATCACTCTGAGTCGGAATGATTCGATTGGGAACGACTGAGAACATGGTCAAACCTGCGTCGACACATACCAAGGGCGTCGCTGCGACCCTCGAATGTCAATTGGCAGAGCGGCTGGACGCTTATTGCGCGAAAAACCGTCTCTCCAGGTCTCAAGGAATCGCTCATGCGATCGAGCATTTTCTGGAAAGCAAGTTGGGCGAGACTCGCACAGAATTTCGGAAGCGGGCAGTGAACTCTTGAAAACGAGGCGATCACAGAGGGCAATGATCGATATGGTATCCATGCCACTTAAGCGCAATCCAGACCACGGGTCGGTCGATTACGAGGCAACCGGGGTAAGCGCAAACAAAGCGCAGGATGGTCTCAATCGTCTAACGACCCACGTTACTCAAACATGGCGCACCCAAGTAGGCACGGGTCGTGTTCGCCTGCCCTTGGGCCACTTCGCAAATGTTGTTGAAGTTGGTGGGCAAGGCATCGCCTTTTGCACCGATGGCGTGGGATCAAAATCAATCATCGCGCAGATGCTTGGCAAGTACGACACCATTGGCATCGATTGCGTTGCAATGAACGTCAACGATCTGATTTGCGTCGGCGCTACCCCAATTTCGATGGTTGACTATATCGCAATCGAACGGGCCGATCCTCATGTCATTGAGCAACTAGCCGTCGGGCTTTCGCGCGGAGCGGATCAGGCGGGCATCTCGATTTCTGGAGGGGAGATCGCACAGCTTCCGGGGATCATTTGTGGCGAAAAAAATGGATGCGCATTTGACTTAGTCGGGGCCGCCATCGGGCAGGTTTCCTTGTCAAATATTCTGACTGGTAGTGCTGTCAGTGACGGTGACGTGATCATCGGTGTTGGCAGTAATGGTGTTCATAGCAATGGACTGACCCTCGCCCGGGAAGTCTTTTTTCACCGCCACTCTCACAACGTGGGCGACAAGTTGGCTGGTTTGGATGTTCCGCTCGGCGAAGAACTGCTCAAGCCAACTTCCATTTATGTAAAGGAAGCACTTGAGATTCTTCGAACCGTTACCGGAGTGAAGGCGCTTGTGCATATCACCAGCGACGGTTTGGGAAATTTAGCCAGAATGCCCGCCTCTGTGGAATACGTGATCGACCATTTGCCGCCCGTTCCTCCAGTCTTTGACCTAATCCAAAGCATGGGGGGAGTGTCAGACGAAGAAATGTTCCTGGTTTATAATATGGGCATCGGTTTCTGCTTTATAGCGGATAAGCGAAGCGCCGATACGATCATCGACATTGTCAAGTCTCACGGTAAACACGCTTGGCAAATTGGTTTTGTGAAAGCGGCTCCGGAAAAGCGAGTGCATGTTCCAGAGCGAAAACTGGTCATGAAATCATTCAGAAAGCGCCCCACTGAGCAGCACCGATCGCTTACGTAAGCTAAGAAATGACCGGGGTCTTGACAGGGGACTCCCGGCAAGTTTCGTTTCTTGGCTTTCTGGCGTTAAGTCAGAAATAGAGCTGCTCGGCGATCCAGCGAAGGTTCTAGAGCAAATCCAGGAAATTGAGCACGACTACCGCCGCGTCACGGCTCGTTTCCCGTTCGGCAAAATGCTCGAGGACGCCGAAGCGGTCGCTGGGCCGGTCGACGTGCCCCCGCTTGTCGACAATCGCCTTAGGGCTGCGATCGCCGAGATCAAGATTCTTATCGATCAGACACTTGCTGCTGCGTCGGGCGCGTCCGAAAGTGCCTAGTCACTTGCGGAATAGCGTGACAGCCTCACCTACTACGCCATTATACGGTCGCCCGGTATGCAAGTGGTCGAATATCGCGGCAAGGATATCGTGAAGGAGATTTTTGAAGCCGTCACTGGGAAAGATGGCCTTCGCTTGCTGCCCGAAGATTTTCGCGCTGTGTGCAAAGGTGCCCCCGAGATGCTCAAGATGAGAACGATTTCCGACTTCATCGCCGGCATGACCGATCGTTACGCGTTTGAGTTTTATGGACGCCTTCACGGCACCAATCACTTGACGGTCCACAAACCGCTGTGGAGACCGCCACGTCCGCTTCAGCGATCAGTCGCAGTACGATCGTCCCGCTTAGCCACGACGTAGTACGAAGACTGTTCGGTGTGGTTGGACGTAAAGCGAAGCGCGTAGTCGTAGCTTGCGCCCGTGTTCCGGGCCAACTGAATGGTGACGGTCGCAGCTAGTACGATGCCGCAGCACTTAACAGCTCAATGCGGCCAATGACGAGCCTGCCTACCCGGGTAAGGTGGTTTCCGAAAAGGGGTTGCGGCCATTCGGGAACGAAACGGGTCTCTCGAGCGTCAGCCCTCCTCGGTCTAACCGGAAGGAGGGTTTTGCAATGCCTGCAATCCGCACCAAAGCAGTTGGTCTGTTTACGACCGATGAGGATGCGATTCTTGCTCGCTGGTTCGGCGTAGAGCCGCCCGATAGCGCGAAGGCCATAGACGTAGCTGAGGCCATTCAGAGGTTGGGGTTTGCTGATGAACCTGACCACTACAGCTACCTAGCTGCTGCCGTCGCGTTCAACGTACTTGAGCGGGTTGAGGAAGGGGCTCCCCAAGTGGTCGGTCTTCTGCGAGGACAAAGGCTCCACTGCGGCACCCTTCGTTCCAGCGACCTTTACCGAGTTGCATTCTTTGCCTTGAAGGCGACAATGGTCAGCGATTCCGAATCGCACGGCTAGAGTCAGATGAAATCAACTTGCAAATTGCCGCCCTCAAAATTTCCGCGTCACGAACCGGAAGCGGACCTAGCGCGGGCCGAGCAGGTCGTGTTTGAGGAAATGGAGCACGCGGCCGAGCTACTGCAGTCCGAAGAGGATTTCGGTCGGTCCGGTACTCATCACGCCCTTCACGCGTGTTATTCGTTTCTGCATACTCGCGGCCTTTCGGGCCAAGCCTTAAAGCCACTGACCGATTTGATGCAGGCGCTAGAGAGCGTGGCTAGCGGAGTTTTGCCTGAGCTGTTCGATCCGAAGCTGAAGCCCGGCCAAATGCCGGAGCGGAAGTGGTCTCGTTCGGCGGCCGTCCGCGAAATTAAGATACATGCCGCCGCCTGCATGGACGCTCTGATGCAAAATGAGGTGGGGAAGGACGAGGCCGCGGCGCACGTTGCGCGGCACGCCGATAACTGGCCTCGGTTCTCGCAGGGGCTCATCAAGCCCAGTACGGTAGCCAATTGCCGCGACGAGCTGCTTCAGCAGAGCAGCGACAATCGCGAGCGGAAGCGATTTAAGCGTCGCTCCGCCATGTTTAGCCAGGGACCAAGGGTAAGCGAGTATCTAGCTGAAGCCCTTCGGGTCGGGCCGGTGCTGACCGGCGGCGTCCGCAAAAGACGCAGAGCAAAAACATAGAATTGGGCCGGCGATTCCATGCCGGACATCAGGGACAAACCCTTAGCAATAAGGCAAGGGAGTTCACTGATGTCGAACACACTTCAAATTGATCCGCGGCTGCCCTCTAGGTCTCACGATGAGGGGGAGGAGCGCTTCCTCACCCCTAAGGAGGCGGCGGCATATTTGCGCGTCAGCAAAAGCTATCTCGACAAGCTGCGCGTCTATGGCGGCGGGCCTAAGTTTCTCCGCTTCGGCAAACGCAAAATTCTTTATCGCAAGTCCGATCTGGATTTCTGGGCCGCTCAGCACCGCTTTGGCTCAACAAGTGAGTATGCATGCGATCGGATCTCCCCTCAAGATGATTCTGAACTCACAGCTAACACCATTAAACAACGTGCAACGAAAACACTAGGGTATAACTCGGGTTAGGAAACTGCATATCTGTATTGATGGATGATATTCCTTGAACGTCTTCCTAAATAGAAGTATTGTCCAAATACATCCATCCCAATGCAACGATGAGAAACTTTGGGTGCTCCTAATGAATGTGATCGACAGGCCGGCAAACCTCGCAAGAGGGCTGATCGGCGAGCCATCATGTGCCGATGCTATAACCGTGATCGACAAGGATGATGACCTTACGCCCGCGCGGAAGCGCCATTGGTGCACATCGCTGCGCCAGATGGGACGGTACCTTGATCGGCCGCTGTCTCTGATTCCTGCGCGGATCGCGGCGATCGGCCCGGCGGTGAAGAAGCTTCATCCTGCAAGGTTAGGAGTCAACGCCAAGACCTTCGCCAATCATCGCGCCAACGCAAGAACGGCTCTTCTTTGGTTCAACAGGCAGACGCCTGAGGGCGGACGCAAAGCGCCCATGGATCCTTCCTATCGATCGCTTTTGGAGCAGGTGCCGGATCGCCATGCCCGCGACGTGCTGTCCCCCTTCTTCCGCTTCCTCTCCGCCTTTGGCGTCCGGCCTGATGATGTCCGCGACAGCCATGTCGAGGCTTTCTTCGCCTATCGCAAGGAAACGAGCTTCTAAAATGGTCAACTTCTCACGTCAAAGGCAACTGGTCAGGCACTGGAACGCCGGTGCCGCTAGCATTCCTGGCTGGCCCCCGTTCGAGCTGACAGAACCGGCCTATGCGAATCGCTCCGCGGGTCCCGCCGTGGAGGACTTTCCGCAAGGGCTGATGGACGACATCGATGCCTATTGCGTGCGCATCGGCAAACGCCACAAAACTGTGAGCGGCAGAATCTTCCGGCCGTGCAAGCAGTCCACCATCGCCACGCGCCGGCGGGAACTGATTGCTGCCATCAGAGCCGAGGTCGCGGCCGGCATTCCGCTCGAGGACCTCAGATCCCTCGCCGATCTTCTCCGCGCCGATCGGGTCGAGATCCTTATAGAGCACTACTGGGAGAAGAACGGACAGAAGCCAACACTCTACACCATCGATCTCGCATCGAAGCTGCTGGCGCTAGCCCGTAGCGAGGCCCTCTCAGAGGTAGACATTGAGCGGTTGGACGAAATCAGAATCGCGCTTGAGCAGTACCGCTCTACCGGTCTCACCGAGAAGAACCGCAAGCTCATACGCCAAATCGCCCAGAGCGACATATGGCGGGAGGTCATTCGGCTTCCGCAAAAGCTCATGGCCGAGGCCAGGGCCAATCGTAAGACAAAGCCCTACAGAGCCGCCGTCACCGCTCAGCTCGCAATTGCCATTCTCATCCTGATCCGCGCCCCTATTCGGATGCAGAACCTCGCCTCGATCCAGATTGGTCTCAATCTGGTTAAACCAGGCGGCCCAGAAGCGCCTTATATGCTCGTCTTTCCCGACTACGACGTGAAGAACGGCGTGCCGTTGGAGTTCGCGTTCGACGAGACTACTACGACCATCATCGATGAATACATCCACCACTACCGGCCCCAGCTGATGCGGGGCTTCAACCACGGCTGCCTCTTTGCTGGAGGAGGCCAGGGACCCAAACTTACCAAGACCCTGTCGAAGCAGATCTCGGAACGGCTTTGGAAGGAGTTAGGTCTAGAGATAACACCGCACCAATTCCGACATGCCGCGGCATACATCATGCTCAAGGCGGATCCCGGCAATTATGAGCTCGTCCGCCGTGTTCTCGGCCATCGCAATATCGCCACCACCCGGAATTTCTACATCGGCCTAGAGACGCTTGAGGCTACCCGCCTGTTCAGCGAGATGGTCACCGATTTGGCGCGCGGTGAGCCGCCAATCAAACTGCATCCCAAGAAAAAGAACAATGTCTGAGAAAGTGAAAGCCTGTCCTCTATCTGACTGGCTGACCACCGATCGTGAGGCGTGGGACCGGGCTGGCCTGACTGGGCACCGTTTGAAGCCGGGCGGGGCCGCAGCCCGCATGAAACCGTCAACGCGAGCTAGTCTGGTACGGGCCTACGGCTACCTACTCGACTTCTGCCGGCGAAACGGCTTGCTCGACCTGGACGCCGAGACCGGCGCACACGTGACACCGGAAATCATCGACGCCTTCGTCCGCGAACTGCACAACCGCGTCGGTTCGGTCACGCGAGCAAGCTATATCGGCAAGATCCGGCGAGTCGCCACGATCCTCGCGCCGAGGCGTGACCTGGCCTGGTTGGCCGAGGTCGAGGCCGATCTCCGTTATGAGGCGTGCCCGCGATCCAAATACCATCGCATCGTCTCGTCCGACCGGCTGCTAACGCTTGGCCTTGAGCTGATCAGGCGCGGTGAAACAAACAACCATCTCACGGATCTTGCTCGCGCTCGGCTCGTACGTGACGGCCTGATGATTGCTCTGCTTGCGCTTTGCCCGATTAGGCTGCGCAATTTCGCCGAGTTGGGCATCGGTCGGCAGATCCGCCGGATCGGTGAGACCTGGTGGATCATACTGGAAGCAGCCGAGACTAAATCGGGGCGACCCGACGAACGGCCAGTACCCGAGATTCTCACCGCACATATCGACCACTGGCTAGAGCGGTGGCGCCCGCTCTTCCTGAACCCCGGCGATGCGTTCTGGCCCTCCACTAAGGGTGGTTCGCTCGCCTATACCTATGTGGAGAAGATCATCACTGAAACTACGCTCCGAGAGCTTGGTGTCGCGGTCAGCCCTCATCTTTTTCGGGACTGCGCCGTCTACACGGTCGCGATCGCGGCGGGCGACCAGATGGGTGTCGCGTCAGCGCTCCTCCAGCACAACGACGAACGGACCACTGAGAAACATTACAATAAGGGGGCGTCACTTGATGCGGTTCGGCGATATCAAAAGATTCTTGATCAGTGGGATGACTGACTGATTGGAGCCGATATGTACGTTTCAAATCCCGGGCACGATTTGTTCAAGAACGTACCGGCTGGGAGTTGAGGAAGCTTACCTGAGATTGGTTGCGGGGACCTGCAACCACCGAGAATTGACTCTGCCGCCTATAACGATCTGACCACGGCTCCGAGCGCGGACTTCATTGCCACGACTGCCTGAAGAAGACCTCCGCTGCTTCATCTCATGATGCGACATTCGGATCGGGGCGATTGAAGGCCATTGGCTCCTAAGGGTTTTTGTCGAAGCCTGCCGTACCTGAGCCTGCTCTGCACTCAGACAGCAGAACAGATCGGGCTTGATCTTTCGCCGCTTGCCTTTAATTAACTAATATGTTAATTAACGTATCTGTAAAGGAAAGCGCATGGACTCGCTGACCACTACCTTCACTGCCCTTGCCGACCCGACGCGGCGCGCCATCCTTGGCCGACTTGTGCATGGAAGCGCCACGGTGGGCGAGCTCGCGAAGCCCTTTGCCATCTCGGCGCCGGCGATTTCCCGGCATCTCAAGGTGCTGGAGCAGGCGAAGCTCATCCGGCGCGAGGTGGAGGCGCAGAAACGGCGCTGTTACCTCCGCCCCGAAACGATGAAGCAAGCTTCGGAGTGGATGGAGACCTACCGACAATTCTGGACCGGACGCCTCGACCACATGGAAACCTATTTGGCCACGTTCGCGTCTCTGGCGCCCGCGTCAAAGGAGGAGCAAAGCAATGAATGAGGTGCAACAAAAGTCGAAGCTGGTCGCCCCGGAAATCACCCTGGAGCGAGACGTCGCCTATCCACCCGAGCAGGTGTTCAAGGCCTGGACTGACCCGGGAAGCGCTCCGCCAATGGATGGGCCCGGGCAAAATCTGCGCGCCGCATTCGACCATGGATGCGCGCGTCGGCGGTGCTTACGTCTTCCCTATGCAGCGCCCCGACGGCACAGTTACCACCGTGCGCGGCGCCATCAAGGAGCTCATCCCCAACCGCAAGCTGCGTTTCACCTGGGTGTGGGATAAGGAGGACGGCACCCCAGGTGATGAGGTCACGGAGATTACGCTTGAGTTCCGCCCGATCGCGACTGGAACGCGGCTTACCTTGCGCCACACCGGCTTCACTGATCGGGACTCCCGCGACAAGCACGCCCATGGCTGGAGCGGCTGCGCTGACTCGCTCGAGCTGTATCTGGCCGGCAAGCTTACGACCTGCGGCTAGTGGGGCGGGCTTCAGTAAAAAAGTCCGCTATCGCTTGTCATCACCGCTACCAGCTCCGACCATCCGACCTTAGCGGAGGTACTGCTGGCCCGATGATGAGGCGCTGCGCCTCAGGCGCCCGCTATCTCATTGCGGAGGCTGTCGGACAACTGACCAATGGGTGCATCGCTGGGCGTTTGGGGCGGCGATGCGAACTCTGCTTGGCCACGCAGGAAAGGAAAATCGAGTTGGGCAAGCTCGCGGACCTCATGCCGCGCTTCGGTTGCCCCTTTCGATGCGGGTCATGTTGCACAGGCGCGCTTAGAATGACGGGGCAGTCCAAACTCCAGCAGAGACCGGATGGCTACCGAGCGGTTCTGCGACGAGTCAAAATAACTGTGACCTCGGCTTCCAAGAGATCGCGCCCAGTATCGAAGAAGGCAGCTGAGCATTACAAAAAGGCGGCGTAACATGCTTCGGCGCCCATTTTAAGCGGAACCTTAGATGGCAAGTAAAAACCAGCCCAGACGGAAACACCATGGCCATTACCCTCTATGAACTCCAGCCCTCCCCTCACGCAAGGAAAGTCCGCCTGCTCGCAGTCGAGCTTGGCATTCCCCTTAACAAGGTGCCGGTCGACCCGCGCATCGGCGAAACGCGGACCAGCGACTATCTTGCAAAGAACCCAAACGGCCGTGTACCCACTCTCGAAGAGGACGGCTTCGTGCTCTGGGAATCGCCAGCTATCCTGAAATACCTCTCGGCCAAGCGGCCAGAGCGATGCCTCTGCGGCGCCGACACCAGGACCCAGGCTCTGGTCGATCAATGGATCTGCTGGTGGGTCGGCGGGCCTGAAGCCGCCATCGATGCGCTCGCCTGGGAGCTGCTGATCAAGCCCAAGGTGCTGAACCAGCCCGGCAACGATCCCGGCATCATCGCCGATGCCCGCGCGCGCCTCGACCGTTTCCTGCCTGTGCTCGACAAACAGCTTGCGGGCCGCGACTACATGCTCGGTCCCCTTACCGTCGTCGATTTTCTCATCGGGCCTCGCCTCGACACCGCACCAGGCATTCTCAAATTCGATATCGGCCAATACAAGAACATCGAAGTTTGGCTCGAACGGCTTCGCTCCAAACCCTATTGGCAGGACGCTTGAGGCGCTTTAGCGCACGCCGTCTTAGAAACCTCTGTAATTCTGTCATGATGACGTCGACGGGCGGACGTGATCAAGCGGGCCGCAGTTGCGCCGCTTGCGAGCAAGTGTCATCCGATCTTGCCAATTCAGCTCTATCAGATTGAAACCAACAGCGCGCTTTTCTTGATTCAGCCATGGCGCTCTCAAATGATGGCACCGAGGCTATTATTATCCCGGCCCCCGCTGTGCTGAGCTTTTGTCCCACGAAGTGGCCTGAAATTGCTAACTGGCATGGCGCTTCCAGATCGCCTCAGGTGAATATTGACGGAGCAGGCCGCTCCCCCCTACCCATAACAAGCGAAAGTCTGCAAACACCTTATACAGGGATCAATCCCACGTAGGCGGCGTTGAATGACCGACGGTTCCCGGCCCCAGATCTGGATCGGTTTCACCGAGGAGCACCCGACGGCAAAGGTCGTAAGCATCACGTTCAAACGTCGGCTTCGACCATTGATCGCCCCAGGAGGCGACTAGTGAGCCGGTAGCCGATCCAAAGGTCCCTCGTGGACTGCTGGGGAGACTTCGTTCGCGGTGACGTGCCACTAGGCGTTACCGCCCGAGGTCTCTTGAATGTCTCTCGTGATCACCGCCGCGCAGCGCAGCGTTAGGCGCGCGCGTTGCCTTTCCTCAACAATCTTTTCCTTCTTGGCATCGCTGGTGCAATCGGGACCCGCCCGGGGGACGGGCATTGGCATTGCTATGCTGCTCGCATTGACCGCGGCGTGCCGCGCCGCGGATCTGCCTATTGGCACGAGCAACATGGGCCCGATCAGAAGTTACGACTGGGCAGGCGCATATGTAGGTGCGGAACTCGGCTATGCAACAGGAGCTTCGAATTGGTCGGTTACGGGCGCAGGTGGGCCTTTAAGCGGTTCGTTCGATGTGTTCCGAGAATTTGATGCCTTTGAGGGGACGGGAAGTTACTTTGAAGGTTTGGAGGCAGGGTATAACTATGTTTTGCCGTCGCACTTGGTGCTCGGCGTCGAAGGCGACCTGTCGTTCCCTAGCGACATTTCTGGCTCGCAGGCAGTGTCTTCTGTCTCGGCTGGACAGGCGAGTTACTCCGACACCGTATTAATGTCTGGTACGGCACGCGGCCGCGTCGGCTACGCCTTCAATAATTGGCTCCTTTATGGAACTGCTGGCCTTGCATTTAGCCGTGATCAGATCGACCGCACGCAACTCAACGGCACCGCGGCCTGGTAGGTGGAATGCCAACTTTTCCATATATATTTGGAACGCCCCCCCCACCAAATCATGCGATTAGTTTCGTCGCGTAAATAAGCGGAGCGACTGCCTTGAGCAGCGCCGAGACGAGCAGGGTTTTGGGGGGCAAAAATGAATCTGCGCAAGCGCGTCTCCGCGTTGGCGGTGACGTTGGTAGTGCCTGGGGTGACGTTGCTGGCGGCTGTTGGGGCCGCCGCACAGACGAGCCAATCGACAGAAACGCCCGGGGAGACAGCCTCGCCTCCCGCCGCGCAGCCGACACCAGCTCCGCAGACCAACGGTCCGCAAAGCCAGCCCGCGCCCTCCGCTGGAACTCCTCAGACCGGTGCCGAGCAGCCCCAACCCGCGCCAGCGACTGGGGAGCAAAAAGGGCAGCTTCCTCCCGTGCAGGTGGTGCAGCCCAAGCCGAAACCAGTCAAGCCTGCGGCATTTGAGCCAAAGCCGGTCGTAAGGCGCAAGGTTACGCCACCGAGAGCAACCCCTGCTGCGGTTCCAACGCCGCCGACACCGCCACCGGCCGTCGACGTCGAGTCCTCTGGCAGCGTTGAGAGCGGCACCACCTTGGTTCCGATGTCGCCGGTGAGCGGGGCTGAGATCCCGATCGGTAAGGTTCCCTCCGCCGTTGGCATCGTCACCAGCTCTGATTTCGCTCGTACGTCCGACCTCCAATCCGTGCCGGACCTGCTGCAAGAGCGCGTGCCTGGCATCATCACCGACGACCTTCAAGGCAATTCGTTCCAGTTCGACGTCGCGTATCGGGGTTTCGAGGCTTCGCCGGTCGATGGTGTGCCTCAAGGCATCGCCGTCTATCAGAACGGCGTGCGCATCAATGAATCCTTTGGCGACATTGTTAACTGGGACTTCCTTCCCAGCATCGCCATCAACAGCATGATGGTTCTCCCCAACAATCCCGTTTACGGTCTCAATGCGCTTGGCGGCGCAATTACCATCAACATGAAGGATGGCTTCCTCTATCACGGCACAGAGATAAGCGCCTACGGTGGATCATACGGTCGCGTGGGGGGCTCGGAGCAGACCGGCGTCCAGAGTGGTAATTGGGCCGCCTATTTCGGGGGGGAGCGCATCGAGGACGATGGCTGGCGCCAATTCTCACCGTCAGATATCAGGCGCATGTATGCCGACCTCGGATTCAAGAACAGCGACGTTGAGATCCACGCGAACTTTACTGCTGCCGACAATTTTTACGGCGTCGGGGCAGCATCGCCTGTGCAGCTCCTGGATAAAGGTTGGAACCTGGCTTTCACCACACCGCAGACGACCGTAAACAAGATGACGATGGAGTCCCTGACTTACGCGGTCAAGGCAACCGACATTTTGAGCTTCTCCGGCGTCAGTTACCTTCGCCAATTCAGCCAGTTTCACCAGGACGGCAATCCGACCGACGCTCAACCCTGCGTGGGCACGACCGCGCCTATGACCCCTGACTTCCTTTGCTTCCAAGACTCCGTGCAAGAGCAGGCCCTCGATCAAACCGGCAACCCAATCCGAGTCCCCTCTAATTCCCAAAATGGAAATATTCTCGGAGAGAACGATATGACCAGCACAAGCACCCAAAGCTGGGGTACTTCCGGGCAGGCGGTGAACAAGACTCCTATCTTTGGCCATACCAACCAGTTCTTAGTGGGGGCGAGCTATGACCATGGAGACACCCTCTATACCACAGCGTCCGAGCTTGGAGTCTTTGGACCTAATTTCGTTCTTAATGGGCTTGGAATCATTTTCTCTGCCCCTCTTGATGATGTCGGCCAGCGGAATATCACCGCGTTAAATTCCTATACCGGTGTTTATGTGTCGGACACTTTCGACGTCAACGATCGGCTCACGCTGACAGGCGGGGGTCGGTGGAATCTCGCCGTGATCCAACTCGAGGACAACACGGGTAACTTCCCTGGACTGGATGGCACTAACACCTATGCTCGCATCAACCCGATGCTTGGCGCCGCTTACAAACTTTATTCTGGTGCTTCTCTTTACGCCGGTTACTCGGAAGCCAACCGTGCTCCCGTACCGGCCGAGCTCGCCTGCTCTAACCCGGCCCAACCTTGTCTGATCGAGAGTTTCTTGACCAATGACCCCTCGCTGCAACAGGTGGTGTCGAAGACCTGGGAGACAGGCCTCAAGGACGAGCAGACTTTAGGGAACAACGCCAAGCTCCAATGGAGTTTCGGCCTGTTCCACACCGAGACTACCAACGACATCATTCCGGAATTTTCTCCTGAAGTGGGGCGAGGTGTTTTCGTGAATGGCGGTGACACCCTCCGGCAAGGTATCGAGGCGAACCTCGCCTACAAAACTAGTAAGTGGTTCCTTTACGCCAATTATGCGTTGGTGGATGCAAGATTTGAAAGCCCACTGGTACTGACGTCGCTTAGCCCATTTGCGACAACTTGCCCGGGCACTACCCCATCCGAGGGCGACGACTGTGTGTTCGTAAAGCCTGGCGATCGCATGCCTGGCATTCCGGAAAACCGGGTCAAGCTCGGGGCAGATTACTGGATCACGCCCAAATGGAAATTCGGAGGCGACATGGTGGCCGCCGACGGTCAAGTCTTCTTTGGCGATGAGTCAAACCAAGACAAATTGCTCCCGGGATATGCCGAGTTCAACCTGCACACCTCTTACGACGTGACCCCCAAGCTGCAAATCTTCGCATTGATCAATAACCTCTTTGACCAACATTATGGGACGAATGGCGGTTACACTCCAGTCGACGATGCTAATATGTCCTCTGCCGCCAATCCTTCAACCGGACCAAATTTCTTCACCAACCCACGCGCTTTCATACCCGCCGCACCATTCGAAGTTTACGGCGGCGCCAAGTTAGCCCTTTGGTAGGGCAAGTTTGAATTCAGTGTCGGTGGTGCCAAATCAATTTGGTCATTGTGCTTAAAGTCAGTACTGAACGCGATTTTTATGACGACCCCAAACCAACTGGCGGCCCTGCGCAAGCAGGCCGCCGCTTTTTTCGTTTGGATGAAGTAACTCGGAATGAGTCAAAACGAGGCCGATTTAAGATGCCATTTGTCTGTTCTCATGCGGCTCTCATCGGAGCTAATGCGGAGAGGCCAATTCGATCCGCGATCGGCCTTGGTCACCCAGGCATCCTTGCGGTCTTCCCAATCTGTTTTGGCTTCGATCGCCGAGAAGCTGATCCGCCAACGGCAGACCAGGCTGGTTGGTTTTCTCTCGTTATGAGTTGAAGAACCGGATCATAGCGTTGAGATTCAAGATTCGTCCGGATCGTCCTATAGATCGTCAGGTGACGCGTACGACCGCTTGACATCCATGGGAAGATACTTGATGGCAACCCGCATTAGCGGCTCATCAACAACCTGTTCGACCAGCACTATGGGCTCAATGGCGGCTATACCGACGTTGACGACGCCAACACCGCCTCTGCCCCCAACCCTGTGAGGGCCTAATTTATTCACTAACGGGCGATCCGTAGTACCGGCTGCACCGTTCGAAGCTTAGGGCGGCGTTAAGATCGAACTCTTCTAGTTGCACGTAACGATCAGAAAATTGAGTTTTTTGAAAAGGTAAGACGAACCCCAAACAAACTTGAGCGGCCGTTGTGCAAGCGGTCCGCTCTTTTTTTTGCCTTTGTAAGCTTCGCAGCCGCTTGGCAAAAGCGCATTACCGGGAAGGCTAGGTAGAGGAATTGCCTAGTTTTCCTGGTTTGTCTGCCGAGCGACGACATTGCTCGCAGGCTATGCTTTCCCTGGGAAACGCTATGGCCGGTGAAGGCTCTTTATCTCCTGTAACGCACTTCGCAATCGACGGAGGTTGAATCCATGAAACAGCTATCAATTTTGGCGCTTGGTCTCGTATTTTGGAGTACCGCAGCCCTGGCTGATAAGCCGAACCCACCCTCGGCTGACGAGGTCGCAAAGATCAAGGCGGCTCTTGCTCAGATCGGATGTGAGGGTGGAGACTATGACAAAGAGGCATCGGGAATTTTCGAGATCGACGACGCCAACTGCAAGATTGGACCATACGACATCAAACTCGACAAGGATTTCAATATCCGGGATATGAGTCGCGACTAAGCCTCGCACTCTAGCAGGCCGGTCGAGCGGTCGCCTTTTTCTTCTCATGTGTCTCGGCGCATGCGAAGTGTGAACAGAGCCGGGAGGCACGAGTTGAGTGGGTGGGCTCAGCCAAAATGTTAGGTTTCCCAAACCTCTGGTACGACCGGCCTGTTCGCACGCAGCTTCTAATCGCAATAGGCGTGATCAACCTTGTCGCCGCGCTTGTTGCGGCCGTGGTGTCAATTCTTAATACCCGCACCGCGACGCGCGTAGAAATCGAGGCTTCTCTTGAAGTTGCGCAGCGCTTTGTCGAGGCTACCATCAAGGATCTCCCGGTCCAAAATAGCCTTGATAAGCTTCTAGAGCTTCTACCTCTGGAGCTAAAACATCTGCGCCATGTGCAAATCCTCATGAAGGATTCTTCTGGACAACTCACCGTCCTTTCGCCCCCGCCAAACGTACGGAGTGGTCCAGACTTTCTAAGTCAGCCGCCAGGCTGGTTTTCACGTTTAGTGCGTCCGAAGCTCGCCGACCGGGCGGTGAAAGTCGTCACTGCAGACCACGACCCAATAGTGATCGTTGGGGAACCATCCGATGAGATAGCGGAGCACTGGCACAATTTTCGATTGCTTGCATTGGTCTGGCTCGTGCTCGAAGTCATCATTCTAGGAGTCCTTTACGTAGTTCTCGGCCGCGTCCTTGATCCGCTTCAGACGCTGGCTCGAGGAATGATCAATCTTGAGGATGGCAACTACACGACCCGCTTAAATTTGCCGAAGGTAAAGGAGCTTGTTGCAATCACCAACCGGTTCAACATGCTAGCCAAAGCGCTCGACATCGCGCGCGACGAAAATGCTCGCCTTTCTAGACGGCTCATTGCTGTCCAGGAAGAAGAGCGACGAGAGATCGCGAACGAACTTCATGATGAAGCCGGTCCCTGCTTGTTCGGAATCACCGCCAATGCATCTTCAATTAAGCGCCTTGCGGGAGACTTCCCCTTGGCTGGAATAGCCAAGCGAGCGGAGGAGATTCTCTCAATCACGGAACGCCTGCAGCTAATGAACCGGGCACTTCTCAAGAAATTGCGGCCCGCCTCGCACGGACACGCCGCACTTGCAGATCTGATCGTTGAACTGATCTCCGGCTTCGAGCGCCGTCACCCAGATACATGCGTGATGGCGAATATCGGCAAACTCGCAAATTCCTATGGCGAAGCAATCGACCTAACTTTCTATCGCTCCATTCAAGAGGGCATCACCAATGCAATTCGCCACGGCAACGCGCACCGCCTCACGATAGATCTGTTCGAGGAGCATGCCACACACGGAGAGCCGACGAAACTCCGCCTGATCCTCAAGGATAACGGCACCGGTCTGACGAATTCAGTACCAAGAGGCTTCGGGCTGACAACGATGATCGAGCGGGTGCGGCTGCTCGGCGGAGCGTGTGAAATTGAAAGTGAGCCGGACAAGGGCACGACTTTGAGAATTGAGATCCCAGGATGCGGTGAAATATCGACGGAGGCATTGGTCAGACAACGGGTGGGAGCCCTGGTGTGACTCTCGTTCTCTGTATTGATGACCATCCCATCGTATTGCGCGGCTGCCGACAGTTGCTTGAAGAGGCAGGTTTCGAGAATATAGTACAGACGGAGAGTTTGGCTGAGGGCTTTCAGCTCTATCGGTCTCGAAAGCCAGATGTGATCATCGTAGACCTCGCGCTGGGGTCCAGTGCGCTTGGAGGCCTGTCATTCATCCGCCGCCTGCGATTGCATGATCAGACCACACCGGTGCTGGTTTTAACCATGCATAGTGACCCGGTCATAGTCGGTCACGCAATTCAAGCGGGTGCGACCGGCTACGTGTTAAAAGATGCCCCACCAATTGAGCTATTAGAGGCGTTCAATACAGTTCGCGAAGGCAGGCCTTACATAAGCCGAGAGTTAGCCTCGGCGGTGGCATTTATGAGGGGGAAAGGCAGTCCGCTTCAACGACTGACGCTTCGGGAGTTGCAGACGCTCGCGCTTGTGGCGGAGGGGAAACCATATGGTGTCATCGCCGAGAACATGAATGTGAGCTACAAGACCGTGGCCAATACGTGCACTCAGCTAAAGGCCAAACTTGGCGCGCGCACGCTTCCTGAGCTTATGCGGATCGCTATCGAGCACCTTTCATTTCTCTCAGAAATAAGCGCTTCGGCGCTCGATACCGAACCGCGAGCCGGTTCACGCGACGAACAGTAGCGTCGCAAGCTCGCACCGCAACTCTTCCTTGCCGGCGTGCGCTTAGCTACCGACCGCTCGCCGGTGCGGACTATGGTTATTCCCTAGGGTTAGGACTGCGCTAAACAGTCCACCCCAATTCTCGCGCCCTGTAGTTGGCTGCCTTCCATGCGTGAACGAGGAACTCCGCGTAGCTCATTAGGGCGCCTCTCTCATCTCTTGACCTGAAGGGCTTGGTGAGAAGCTGAGCGGAATTTGTGGGCTTGTAGTACGCCACGGTGTAGCGCGTGCCACGCATGGTTACTATGATTTCGTTGCCCTCCACTTCGACCAGCAAGTCCCGGTGCGACATCCGTTGCTTGCTTTCATTGATGACGTGGAGATGGCGCCGACGAGATCGTCGAGTCACCGCAAAATTTGTTGAGGCCGCGATCCTTTCCACTTCATGGGGATACGTGGCAATGAACCACTTCTCCAGTCCGTGGGGCGTCCTCGGACCTTTGCCTCCCTGCCAGCATAAATTGCCGTTCGGAAGAATCTCCCAGTTGGGATGTGCTTCACCTGCGGCCAGCAACAGCGCCTTTTCGAAGTCGTCGGCCTGATCGGCTGTAAACTCGGCGTCAATTTTGGACTTCATTTTCGCAGCTTCACGCCCGGCCGCTTGCCGTTCGTGAAACTCCAACCCCCGTGCGAAGCGCACCGCGTTGAAACCCCTAAGTCCGCGACCCTTGCCAACGAATGGAGAAGTTCGGACCTTCGGCTGAGGGCGGATACGCTCCAGCCACACCATGCTAGGCTAGTCGAAGGCCCGCAACAAATGAAGGTTGATCACGAAAATAGATGCATTCAGTGCAATTAAGCCGAGGACATCGGCTGGTCACGCTTTGCCGTTGGTAGGCGTGGATGCCAATGTCTGCATCGATTGGGATGATAAGGAGAAAAACCCAGGAGGAAACTCGTCGCATACCGCAGACGGGGTTGCTGTCGCGCGGAAAGGAAATCTCGACGGCTAAAAAGCCCTTGAGGCCTTGGCAGAGGAAAAGAATCCGGCCGCGGTGCTGGCCAAAATCGGCGACAACGCGCATCGGATCGTGACGCGAACTGGCCCCCGATCATCGGGGCTACGGCGAATGGATGAGGCGCTCTAAGCGCCCCCTCAAGACTGTTTCCACGCCCGGCGCGCCGTGCCCGCTGAGCCGATAAGACCTTCGGCAGAATGGTGGCTTGTACACTCGCGAGTGTGTCTTGGCACGGGTCTGTGATGAGCTTGGGGCGTAGGATCCAGGTGCCATTCGTTCTCACATTCGTGGTCACGTAAACCTTGCCGCGATCGTCACCCGGCGGGCAGCCATGTCCGCTGAGGGGTCTCAAAGCCGGACTAAGCGGGTATGACATTCCACGAAGGACAGTAGTAATCAATTAGCGTTCGAAGTGGCGAGCGGCCGCGGCTCTGGTTGGTAAATCGGCAGTCGCGGTGAGACTGCATGGCACCTGCGGATGGGCCAGTTGGCGATATACAATGCATAGAATTCATCAATTCATCTGAGGATAAATCATTTCACGCATGCTCCGTGAGCTCGTAGTTAAGGGAGCGGCCGGGGCCGCGCGTCACGGGAATCCGAAGCGCCGGAATTTGGCGGCACACGATGCCACCTCAGACGTGACGTTCAATGTGGATGCTGAGATCGAGTTTAGGTCATGCGAAAGGGCGAGGCCGCGCTTGAGTCCGCGGCAACCATTGAAGACGTTTGCCAGCAGATTTCCCGCATGCGTTACATACTTCCATTCCCCACCCTCATCACTGCGCTCCTTACAGGGCTAACAGCGCTCTATGCGGAGGATCTATGTTCGGGTTGACCCTCAAAGAGCACAAATTCACACCGTCACAAGTGACCATCCTTGCCTGCGAGCTGACCACAGCCGCGGCCAATTACATCTCTATCTCGATGAGACGCAGGCTTGGGGATGGGACGACTCGTCTCGAACTGTGCGTCTAAGGAGATCTTGCCGCCTTCGCAACGAGTTCGGAGGGTGCATGGTCGTTCCTGCATCATCAAGCCTAAGTTGCTCTGGGAGATCGCGGATAGCCGGCGCTTTCAACTCCCACTGAAATGAGAGCCTCGTAGTTCGGCATGTCCGACACGCCGATTTGACTAGCGGTGAAGGGGCGCTTATCGTTTGCATCGACGGTTCCCCACTCGGGGATCAAAAGGGAACGGGGTACGGGCGATGAGTCGCCTAATGCCTCGGCTGCCCCCGCAACTGTAAGCGGCGAATCTTCCGTCATGATGCCACTGGGAACCTCGGCTCCTGGGAAGGCGACGGAGGGTGAAGACCCGTAAGCCAGGAGACCTGCCGTCAGCCGTGGTCACACGCGAGCTCGTCGGTCGGGGTGTACTGGCGGTAGCCGATCCAAAGGTCCCTCGTGGACTGCTGGGGAGACTTCGTTCGCGGTGACGTGCCACTAGGCGTTACCGCCCGAGGTCTCTTGAATGTCTCTCGTGATCACCGCCGCGCAGCGCAGCGTTAGGCGCGCGCGTTGCCTTTCCTCAACAATCTTTTCCTTCTTGGCATCGCTGGTGCAATCGGGGCCCGCCCGGGGGACGGGCATTGGCATTGCTATGCTGCTCGCATTGACCGCGGCGTGCCGCGCCGCGGATCTGCCTATTGGCACGAGCAACATGGGCCCGATCAGAAGTTACGACTGGGCAGGCGCATATGTAGGTGCGGAACTCGGCTATGCAACAGGAGCTTCGAATTGGTCGGTTACGGGCGCAGGTGGGCCTTTAAGCGGTTCGTTCGATGTGTTCCGAGAATTTGATGCCTTTGAGGGGACGGGAAGTTACTTTGAAGGTTTGGAGGCAGGGTATAACTATGTTTTGCCGTCGCACTTGGTGCTCGGCGTCGAAGGCGACCTGTCGTTCCCTAGCGACATTTCTGGCTCGCAGGCAGTGTCTTCTGTCTCGGCTGGACAGGCGAGTTACTCCGACACCGAATTAATGTCTGGTACGGCACGCGGCCGCGTCGGCTACGCCTTCCACAACTGGCTCCTTTATGGAACTGCCGGTATTGCGTTCAGCCGCGATCAGATTGACCGCACGCAACTCGGCGGCACCGCAGGAAAGGCAGTTGCGGGCGACATCGACACTGAGCTACTCACTCGCTGGGGAGTAACGGTTGGGGCGGGCGCCGAGGTTGGACTGACGCCAAGGTTGAGCGCCAAGCTTGAATATCGGTTTTACGATTTTCCTAGCGGCGGGGTCTTCTTTGCGCCGGCCGGCCAACATTACGACTCTGATTTGATGCTTGATACCTTAGAACTCGGCCTGAATTACAAGCTGGGGAATGTTACCGATGATCAGACCCAAAGCGATAAACAACTCGAATCAAACAATTGGGCCATTCACGGCCAAACGACCTACACCCATCAATATGTCCCTCCATTTCAGTCACCTTATGTCGGCCCGCAAAGTCTTGTGCCCAATCAGGCCCGTGAGACCTGGGACGCCACACTCTATCTGGGGCTGCGCCTCTGGAATGGTGCCGAGTTCTGGTTCGATCCTGAGATCGACCAAGGCTTTGGGCTCGACGACACTCATGGCGTCGCTGGGTTTACTAGCGGCGAGTCTTACAAATTGGGGGCCGACTATCCGTATGCGCGGCTGCCTCGATACTTTATCAGACAGACGGTCGATCTCGGCGGCAAGACTGAGGAGGTCGAGGGTCAGGCCAACCAGTTTGCCGGATCTCAGACCGCTGACCGTCTGGTCATCACGATCGGCAAATTCGCCATCACGGATATCTTCGACACCAACAAATACGCCCACGATCCTCGCGGCCACTTTCTGAACTGGGCATTGGTTGACACCGGCACCTTCGACTACGCGAGCGATGCCTGGGGCTTCACCTACGGCACAGCCGTCGAATGGTACAAGGGCCCATGGACCCTGCGCGGAGGGATCTTCGATCTTTCGCTTTTCCCCGGCAGCGTGGGGCTGGATCCAACATTTGGGCAGTTTCAGTTGGATGGCGAAATCGAGAGACGCTACCAGCTCTGGCAACAACCCGGCAAACTCGCGATCACGGGATATCTGAGCCGCGGCCGTATGGGATCTTTCGAGGATGCCATTCAGTTATCGGAGTTGACTGGGCAACCCGCCGATATCGCGGCGGTACGCAATTACACCAGTCGAAGCGGGATCAGTCTCAATCTCGAGCAGCAGCTAATGCCTAACCTTGGTTTCTTCGCGCGCGCCGGACTGACGAACGGCGATATCGAGCCGTTTGACACTACTGACATTGATAGAACGATTGCTGCCGGTCTTTCGGTCTCGGGCAAACAATGGGACCGACCGGACGACACCTGGGGGATCGCCGGCGTCATCAACGGCATCTCGAATGTGCATGAAGCCTTTTTCAATGACGGCGGCCTTGGCATTGTCATCGGCGACGGAAAACTGCCACATCCCGGTCTTGAGCAGATCATCGAGACCTATTACAGCCTCCCTGTCGCATCAGGTTGGCGGGCCACCGCCGACTATCAGTTCATCGCCAATCCTGCCTACAACACCGACCGTGGACCGGCGTCCGTAATCGGGGCACGTTTGCATGC
This sequence comes from uncultured Alphaproteobacteria bacterium, assembly GCA_963804515.1. Lineage (GTDB taxonomy): Bacteria > Pseudomonadota > Alphaproteobacteria > Rhizobiales > Methyloligellaceae > Methyloceanibacter. Next base: position 147,291 of record CAWDQR010000005.1, read on the forward strand.
CCAGTTCTGAGGTGCGATTCGAGACCGGCTCGTAGCCTGTCCTCGCCGGATGGATCGCGTAGAGGAGCGCCGGCCGAAGCGACGCCATCTTTGTAGGACCTCGTGAGGTTAACTCGTGGCGCCAGTTAATTTGAGGGGGTGACGAGCGCTTTACCTGCCAACAAGATGATCGGATCGGGTAGGTACCCGTGAAGTCCGCTTTGGGTCAAAGCCGGACCTCACACGTACAATCAGCCACGTCCGCTTTTGGGCTGATTGTGTTGCAAAACAATTCTGAGTTCTCCGCGACGTAATTTTAGTTCAAGAACTCAATGGGTCGCGCAAGATTGATTCAAGCGGCGGGCCTCTTGGATTCGATTATTGCGTAGCAGGCGCATGCCGCCGACTTTTGCAACACAATCGGGCTGCAACCAGACCTCGAGAGGTGATCCGGCTGACGTCCGCTTTGTAACAAATGACGGTGGCTGCGGGGAGAGGATTTGAACCTCTGACCTTCAGGTTATGAGCCAAACGCAACGGTTCAGCTGCTGCCCCTGTAATAACTGCTTTGCTTATTTGTAGGTCCCGAAGGTCGACCTCTCGCCTATAGCGAGAGGTGGATGAGGGTGGTACCGCTGGCATTACGCGGCTTGCGGCTCGTTGCCCACGCGGCTGTGGCGCACGCCATAAAAGAAATAAATGGCAAGCCCGATTATCAGCCAGATACCGAGCCTGAGCCATGTGTCGCCGGGCAGACCCAGCATGAGTAGAACGGCGGACAGCGCTCCCGCCGGCGCCACGAAATAGATAGCGGGCGCCTTGAAGGGCCGCTCGATGTCTGGCTGCGACATGCGCAACGCGAGCACGCCTAGACACACGATAGCAAACGCAAACAGCGTGCCGATGCTGACCAGCTCGCCGACAAGGCCGATCGGCAAGAGCCCGGCGAGAATGGTGACAATGATGCCTACGACCATTGTGCTGATGTAAGGTGTGCGGAAGCGCTTGTGGATCTTCGCGCCAAATGGCGGCAACAGACCGTCGTGCGACATGGAGTAGAAGATGCGCGGCTGTCCGAGCAGCAGCACGAGGATGACCGAGGTCAGGCCTAAGATCGCCCCTAGCTTGATGATGGGCGAAAGCCAAGTGAGTCCGATGGCATCCACCCCCACAGCAATCGGATCGGGCACGTTCAGTTGGTCAAAGGGCATGATGCCGGTGATGACGACGCTGACAAGCACGTAGAGCAGCGTGCAGAGCGCAAGCGATACGAGGATGCCTATCGGCATGTCGCGCTGCGGGTTCTTGGCTTCCTGCGAGGCGGTCGAGACCGCGTCGAAACCGATATATGCGAAGAACACAACGGCAGCGCCGCGCAAGACCCCGCTCCAGCCGAAAATGCCCGGCCCCTGGTTTGGCGGAATGAACGCGCCCTCCGGATTGCTTGTCGTCACCCAATTATGCGTATCGATGAACGCGAAGCCGGCCACGATAAATGTAACCACGATCGCGACCTTGATAACGACAATGACATTGTTGACCCTGGTCAACTCGTGGATGCCGATGACGAGAAGCGTCGAGACCGCCGCGATAATGAGCATGGCCGGAACGTTGAGGATGGCACCGGTATGGTTCCAGACGCGAGTTGCCGCGTCATAGGCGAGAGGCGAGCTTGCAAACTGATCGGAGATCGGGATGCCAAGGTCGCGGAGGAAGCTAACAACATAGCCCGACCAGCCAATAGCGACCGTGGTGGCGCCGAGTGCATATTCGAGGATCAGGTCCCAGCCGATGATCCAGGCGATGAACTCGCCCATGGTCGCATAGGCATAGGTGTAGGCACTGCCGGCAATCGGGACGGTCGAGGCCATCTCCGCGTAGCAAAGACCGGCAAAGGCGCAGGCTATGCCGCTAAGCACGAAGGAAAGTGCGATTGCCGGACCGGCATTGGTGGCAGCGGCATGGCCGGTGAGCACAAAGATGCCCGCGCCGATGATGCAGCCGATGCCGAGGGAGATGAGACTCCACACTGAAAGCGTGCGCTTCAAGGGCACGCCGCCATGGGTCACCAAGGCCTGGACCTCGGTCTCCTCAGCTTCGGCCTTGAGTACCGCCATCGATTTTCTGGCAAAGATATTCGACACGTTCCCCTCCCCTTCTCGCCCCCGTCTCGGTTTCACCAAGTTCCTGGTCAGGACGTGATGAGCCAAGCGTCACTGCGGGACGCTTCTGCTCTGCATGGATCAGCCGGGCTTTACGTCAGTCCCGAGCGGGAGCGTAACTACGCAAGAAACATCTTTGGCGCCAAAATCGATACTTGCGTGATCGCCGAGCTCTCTGGCGAGGCTCCGCTCGATCAAGACGGATCCGAAGACTCTCTTCTTGGATTTTTTGCAAGGCGCACCCGCTTGGTGCAGTATGGCCGATCTCTTCAATCGCGAGTGATCTAGTTTTTTGGGCTGTTCGGTCCGGGGCAGTTCCATTGCAAACCGCATACACTGAGCGCAGCAAAATGCGGTTGATCGACCCATCAGAGCTTGCTCCTGCCGCAAGGTCAATCGTCTACAAACGCGTCGGCAATTCTCGTCGGCTTCACCCAAAGAAGCGAGCCCGGCATCGATCATCGATCCGTGAGGCGGATGAACTCACCCTTGCCTCTCACCACTCGACCTCGAGCGGATTAGAACTCGCCAATGATCGACGAAGCGAGATCACGTCCGCCGACTTGCAACGCTTGAAGCTGAAGCGGTCGGTTATGCTTCCCCAATGCTTCCCTGCAAAAATAGGTTTGGGCTGCTTCTGAATACCAATGGTACAGGTTATTGATAATACTGATATAAATGGCGCACCCGACAGGATTCGAACCTGCGACCTCTGCCTTCGGAGGGCACCGCTCATGGGCAAATAGTTCAAGCTGGTTGCTCTGGCGTTGCCTTCCTTGAGACTTTCGCGGTCGCGGCAATTGCCGTGTGAACGTCCTAACCACCCGCTCGTGCTGCGGATCGTCGGTCGCGTGAAAGCAGACTTGCTGGACCGGCCCGCCAGCCTCCTTCTTGGCCCAGTAGCCTCGGGGTGGGCTCGGCACTCGGTGCTTGTCACAGATCTTCTTTAGGGCGACGTCCGAAACGCCGAAGTCAGCCGCGACCTTGGTCATCGGCTCGACCAGACAATGTCGTAGAGCATGCGCTGCGTTAGCTCGCGCCCCATGCGTCATTCTCGAAGGGGGTGACCATATGGTGACCAAAGACATTGCGCGGGCGCGAAACACAATGTCAAACCGTTGATTTGATTGGTGACCCCGGCAGGATTCGAACCTGCGACCCTCAGATTAGGAATCTGAGTTACAATAATATAATCAAGGAGTTACTGGCATGGTGTCTAACATAATGTCTAACAAACTGGTTGGAGTCTCAGCTAGCGGGATGTGACGAGGAACAGTGGTCCGCGCTTCCAAGGGTGCCGGAGACGTGAGAGCGTCTTGGTGATCTCTTTCTGCACCTAGCGGGGTTTGCCCCGCGTACGACCCTTCTACGGGTCGACAGCCGTGTTCCATGTGAGAATCGAGAGTTTCGGGGCGATCGGCCCCAAAGGCGCCTTACAGTAGCAACCAGCGGGCAGCTTTTGCGGGAACGGCCGTGTCGCCTATTGGCACCTTTCGGCATCCCACCAGCCACCGAGGAATGTCCGCTATCGGGGGTAAAGCGGATGTAGGCCAATGACCCAAAGCGGACGTCCTCAAAACGCGGCAGACCCGACCTAGGCGCGCAAAGTGCCTTACGCCGGATCGAGGATACTGTATAGGCCGGTGATCGCTGGAGAGTTACGGCGCAGCGAGCGTGCACACCGCGTAATCGTCGTACCACTTCGAGTCGAGCTGCCGGTTTGGCCAGAAGGTATGAAACAGCTCGGCCATTTTGACGTCGTTGATGACGGTTAGACCGGCATCGCCGGCGAGCGCGTCGAGATCGTCGATACCAAAGGTCCAGGGCGCGCCCATTTCGGCGAAGCGCTTGACGAAGGCTGAGATCCGTTCGTCGCCCGTGGCGTAGTTGATCACCGCCTCGGTCAAATAATCGAAGGAGATGGCAAATTTGGCGACGTTACTCCGCAAATCCGTCAAGACTTCAAGCACCGCCGGCCGGTTTAGATACATGGTGTTGCCTTCCCAAATTACATAGGTCGGAAGGTTAAAGTCGAAGCCGTTGGCGCAAAGCAGGCGGAGCAGGTCGTCGGCGACATAGTTGCCGGGGACGTAGACGATGTGGGCCTCAATCCCTGCTTCCACCAGTCGCTCCTTCTTGAAGTTCAGGATGTCCGCATCGTCGATCTCGAAATAGGTAACACCGGGCGCTTGCTTGCGCACCCCACGGGTGTCGAGGCCAGCGCCAGGGATGACGACCTGCCGGCAGCCGCAACCGAGCTGCTCATCCAGCCGATCGTCGAAATAGCGTGTGCGGAGCTTGACCCCCTGTACGCCTGGCGGAAAATCCGCGGCAACACGATTGGCTGCTTGCCGCGTCTGCTCGCTGAGAAACAGCGGAACGATCGGATCGCGATAGAGTGGATTTTGTTCCGCATTCTCTTGCGCGCGGTACTCGGCCACGATGAAGGCCGTCCCGGCCACATCCTGAATTTCAGTCATTGCCCTGCTGCCAACTCGTCGCGCTTAGTAATGACATCTCAGTCTCATGGCCGGGGCGCAAGGGTGATCGACCAACGCCGAAGGGCTGTGAGTGATGGCGCCCCGCAGAACATGAAGTTCAATGAAGATAGATCGCTTACGCTCTACTAAGAAATGATGTCCGCTTTTGGCACGAAGCGGAAGTCAGCTGCCTCCGCGTGATACGTCCGCTATACGGCACGAAGCGGACCTCCGCGTGGGTCGCACTGATGTCGCAGAATGACCCTTAGCGGATATTCGCGTTGCTCAATCCAGGGACTCGCGAAACTTCCGCGGCGTCACCCCCATCATCGGCGTCGCGAGCGCCTGCATCATGAAGTCGTCTGGTAGGTCTTGATACGCATCGACAAGAACGAAGTGGGTGGAGCGGCATTCCTTCCTGGCGGCTTCGATCAATGCGTCGGTGCCGTTGGATGCGCGGCACTTGATCACGAGAACCTCCTGCAAGCCGTAGAAGGGCGCGGCCATGCCTGGGACTTGCCTCATCTCGTACCGAGGCATCCTTCCGTCATCAAAGCCGAACAGCTCGATCCACTCGCCGCAGCGGTTCTCTGCCATCTTCGCCTGGTTTCCTATCTTGTGGAAGAAAGAGAACGACTGCTCCTTGATGCCGTCTGTGGCCGCAACGAAGATAGACAGACCAGGCACATTGACTGGCGCAATGCCCGCGAGCGCGTTGTGAAGATGATAGATGAGCTTTGCAACTCCGTCTTTTCGACTATCGAACAGGTGGCAGTCGTAGCGCTCCGGCACCTTCAGCGATCTCGCTACCTCGGCAATAAAGCGATCCGCGCCATAAACGTCGCAATACGGCAGGTAGGTTGCCATGGCGTCGATATCGGTCACATCGCCTTGATTGAGGGGAATAACGGACATGACGCGGACGTGACGCGATGTCTGCTTTTGACCCAAAGCGGACGCTGTGGCGACAGGCCCTGCCAGACCTGAGCGCAGCTTTCCTTAGGGCGCTCGCGCCGGCCCGATCTGCGGCGCGCGGACCGGCTTGGCCATGCCGTAGAAGATCACGACGCCCTGGCCGCCACAGCGGGTCGAGAGCGCCTCATTGGGCGTACCAATACAGCTGTCGATGTCCTGCCAGTTGTTGGTGACCCAAACGTTCCCGGCCGGATCGACGTTGATATCAACCTGCATCTCCAGGCCGCCACCGACGTAGCCGAGGGGAGGCGAAATAGGGTCCCCCGTTTTCATGCCGGGCGGGCAATTCTCAGTCCGGACGCCGCAAAGATGCGCGATCTGGCCTGACGCGCCGGCGAAGTTTGAAATCCAGACATTGTCATTGCCATCGACGGCCACGGCCCATGGCCCCGGGAGACTGCCACCGATGAACGGAGAGCCGGGATATTGGGTGCCGTCCGGCCGCAGCAACGTGACACTGCCACCATTGCGGCCTCCTTGCTGCTCGGACATGGTCTTTGTCAGGTAGTCGGATGCTGCTGTCACGCCCTCAAGCTTCAGGCGTACCCCCATGTCGACCAAATGAGCCATGCCCAGTAGCCCGCTGCCGAACCGGTTGGTGACCCAGACGTAGCCCTGACTGTCGATGGCAAGACCGCTATTGTTGATGCCGGTCTTGAAGTTCTCGGCCTTGCTCGGATCAGCAGCGGTGAAGCGGGTGACGTGGTCGACGCCGCTATTGGAAACCCAGATTCGGTCCTGCTGGTCGATGCCTAAGTGAAACGGCGCCCGGAACGACTTGCACGGCTCCTGCTTATCGCCCTCGCAAACGATCCGGCCCTTGCTCAGGTCACCTTTGGGGAAGTAGACGAGCTGGCTCTTCTCCACGCCCAGGACCCAGACATCGCCGCTCGGCGTGACGATGACGCCCTGCATCAGCCCGAGCTTGCCGTCGAAGGTGATGCCTTCCGGAGGCGTCAGAGGCTTGCCGCTCTTATCAAAGACCACGATGGCCTTGCTGCCATAGGTAGTGAACCAGGCATTGTCCTTGGCATCGACAGCGGCGCCAAAGGTGCCCCCTTCCATGCCGCCGCCGGTGAAGCCGGTGGTCATTGGCGAGAGCGGCTTGCCAGTGGGGGCGAACTTAGTGGCGTGGCCCTCCCACAACGAATCTTGCCCCTGCCAACCGACGGTGAAGTTGTCGCCGACCCAGAGGTTGCCCTCGCTGTCGAACATCGCCTTGCCACCCGCGCGATACCCGCCGCCGTCGAACTTGAGCGGCACTACCCAGGCGCTGGGCGCCCAGTTGAGGTACGGCATGAACGGAACTGCGCGCAGGTTCTTTCCGTTCGGGATCGGATAGAACCCGTCCAGCAACGTGAACAATCTCTCGGGCTTGTACCAAGGATAGAGAGCGGTGGACTCGGCCGCCGTCAGCGTATCGGTGGGGGCATCGCCCTTCGGCGGCGTGGCCGCTATGAAAAGCTTGTCGCATGCATCGGCTATCACCAGCGTGGCGCAACCAGAGAGTACGTCGGCCAGCGTTGCGAAATTAGCCATTGTCGGCGTCTGGCCACTGTTGAGCGGGTCTTGAATAGCGGACCCCCAGCCACCGGTTTGAAGATCAACGAAGTTGGGCACGTTGCCAGCGGCTATGCGTAGGCTTAGTGCGGGTCCCTTGATTGCGGTGCCGTCAAGAAACTGATTGTTCGTCCACACCGACGCCACGGTGGTCATCTCGTTGATGGCGACCTTGGCGGGAGGCGTGTTGCCCAACACTGTCAGCAGGGCGATAGCCGGATTGTCGCTGCTACCCTTGTTGATCGTAGGCGCGCCACCTTTGGCAACCAGATAAAGGACGGCATCGTTGCTGGGTGTCTCCTGGCTGCCAAGCACAAAATGTCCATCACTGCCGGTTTGTGTTTGAGCCAGTTGCTTTGGTTCTCCGGCACTGGCGGCCCATAGGGTGACGGTGGAATTTGCGAGTGGACCGCCGCCCGCTTGGACCTGCCCTTCGATGTGAACGGCGGCCACAGCCGGGCTGTACGCCGAGCCCAGCAACCCTATGGTCAACAGCGTGGCGATGAATTGCGCTTTTGTATTTTTGGTCATTTTTGATGTAACACCTCCGTCTAGTCGCACTTAGCGTTACGCAGACGCTGAACGCTAAACTTGATTTATGTCAGATCGGAGTTGCCACATTTGTCCGGGCAACTGCTATTGGCACTTAGCGGACCAAGGTGCGCTATCGGTGCGAGGTCTGAAGCTAGACGATAAGCGGACATTGGGTCGTTCAACGCTTCCCTGCATCGTTTACGAATCTTAGCTCATGCCCTGCTGATAGATGCGAGCGAAAGATAGCGCGCTCGAAATTCTGATAATGGCGCAAATTGCGTTCGACGGCTTGGCGTAGGAATTGTGATCGGGTGACACCCTGCTCCCTAACCGCCATATCGACTTCCTCTTCAACAATCGCGATTGGGTCGAGTCCTCAGCTCGCGCGAGATGCGACGAGGAACGGTCGTCGGTGGTTCCAAGGGTGCCAGAGACGTGAAAGCGTTTTGACGATCTTCTGCTACACGAAATGGGGGTTACCCCGCGTAGCACCCTTATTACCGCCGACAGCAGTCGTGAGATCGAGAGTCTCGGTTGGCCCGACAAAAAGTTCATGCGATGCGGCAATCATCTGTCATTGGCGCTGTGCGCCTTGCGTGGTCTTCGGCCGGCACCCTTTGCGTCGTCCTGTAGCCCCAGCGATTTGAGTCGGAACATGCAGCGAGCATCATTACCGTGGTCGCAATGAATGCTGGTTGCAACTCACGCGGAGGCACAACGGGCGCAGCGAGATGCTTTGACCACGCTGAAGGCGTAGGGCTCAAATTCCGCTGGTGACGCGCCCGGCCAGGATGCCAAGCTAGTCCATCAAAACTCTGCCCAGGTGCATCGCCCATGTTTTTGCTACGCGTGATAAACCAAGCGCCTATCTGGCTGGTGGTGGTTGCGGTCGTTGCCGCCTTCGAGCTGTACAGCGTCGGTCTAGTGCTGCTTAGCCGCCGGAAATGGGGCGCCGACCGGCTGCAGCTCAACAACGAGGTCGCCGGGTTCAAGTTCGCCGTGATTGGCGTTCTTTATGCCGTTCTCCTTGGCTTTGTCGTCATCGCAGTGTGGGAAAATTTCCGTAACACCGAGGCCGCAGTGCGCAACGAGGCCAAGGCCGTTGCTGATTTGTATCAGCTCTCATATGCCGTGCCCGAAGATAGCGGGAGTACGATCCGCAAGTCGCTTAGGGACTATGCTGAACAGGTGCGCCAATCTGAATGGCCGGCCATGGCGCGAGGTTACCCGAGTAACATCGCGGCGGACGCGCTCGCCCACCTCACCCAATCAATTCACGACCTTCAGACCGTGGATTTCCGGGGTCTCGCCCACTACGAGCAGGCCCTCCGTCTACTGGCCGTGATCGGGGACAATCGGAGCGAGCGTCTGGATAGTGCCAACGGCTCGGTGCCGGCAATCCTGTGGTTGGTGCTGATCGCTGGTGCCATGACTTTACTCGGTTATCCCGCCTTCTTCGGGACGTCGAACATCATTGCGCAGACGCTCATGACGGCGACCCTCGCCGCGCTCGTTGCGCTCGCTGTCCTTCCTGCGCTGCTCCTCGATTACCCCTTCACCGGACGGGTGCGGATTTCTGCCGCTCCCTTCAGACAGGCATTGCAGGAACAAATCCCACCCCACGCGAAGGGCGAGGGGCCAGGCGAATCAGAGCAGTCGAATGCAACAAGAAGGGAGCCGGCCGAAGCCGACGACGGGAAGCCACGTCATTCTCAACCCTGAACCGACGCCCACATGGCCAAAGTGCTCAGCGAGCACGAGGCCCGCATCGCAACCAACATCGCCAAGTTGCCGGCGCTACTCGGCGAGTAGGAATGCGGTGGAGAAGAACGCAAACCATGAAGGGGGCATCTCTCACAGACATTATGCAGGACAGGACTCAGAGTTGACGTACGCCGGTATCTTCAAGTGCAACGTGCCGGTAATCGTAAACTCCTTCCTACCACCGGCCTAGCAGGCACCCCCCACCGGAATCGACGGTTCTAGGGGTGCCAGAGACGTGGAGCGTTTCGGTGATCCTCTCTGCACGCTGGGCCGGGGTTTCATCAGCGTACGGCCCTCTTTGCTGTGCAGAGCAGCGTTTTAGGGGCCATAGACGCATCGTTTGCTGATCGACAGGTGCCGTCGCTCACTCTACAAAGTCAGACCCTGGGACAGGGTGGAGTGACAACGAAGGTCGAATTAGGCGCCCAAAAAGCTCATTCTCGCGAAGCTGCACGTTGTCATTCGCCGCAAGTTCTAGTGCCCCCATCCCGCGGCAAAATTTTGTCACCCTTTAGTGCTATAAGCGTGTCTCATGAGTCGCTTTAGCAACACTGAGCTAAGGAAATTCAGAGACACCAGCCATTGCTCGGCCTGTGTCCACTACTCTTACTGCCCGCTCTGGCTCGCGCTGCTGCTCATGAACGAGGAGCTTCACCACCCTGGGTTGGACCTCATCGTCCCGGACATAACCAAAGCCTGCCCGATGTTCTTCCCCTGGTCGGCTGAATCAGCCAGCAGGGCTACCAAGCGTCCCGCACCCGATGCACCATACAGCGGGGCAAATCCCAGTCGCGAACCATCATTTTGGCCCGCATTAGGCGAGTAGCAGGGATATCGTACTCGGTAATCACAGGTAATTATTTTCTCCCCCGGCAGTCTTGGTCCGCTTGTAGGGTCGTCGGCCACATACCAGCTTAGTCCGGCTTTGACCCAAAGCGGTCATTCACGAGGTCTCCAGACCATGGCTGGCTCCTGTTACGTTGTCACCAGCTCCCGCGCTCCTGTCTTGCAGAGACTGAGTGAGGCTCGCGAAGCTCTGTGCAGTATTCTTGCAAAAGGCCGAGACGGCGATCGGCGGTTGGCCTTTCACATGTGAAAACATTCGCTTTGGGTGAAAACATGGACCAGGCAGAACTCAATTCCCCGCGTATCTCCCACCTTTCGTGGGGCCACATAGAGGTCGAAGGCCGTCTGCCCTTCAAAGACGCCAAGGTATTTCCCGGTGGAGCGCGGGAGTGGGACTGGCGCGAAATAGGCACGCGCCATAAGCCCGGCATTCAGCCTGCCGACGTGCAAGAATTAATCGATCACGGCGCAAAGGCCGTGGTGCTCTCAAAAGGGTTCTGGGAACGCCTGCAGGTCTGTCCCGAAACTCTGGAAGCCTTGGCCAATAACGGCATTGAGGTCGAGGTCCTGCAAACCGAGGCTGCCGTGGAGCGCTTCAACGAGCTCCGCGAAAGTGTGCCTGTCGGCGGTTTTTTTCATTCGACCTGCTGATTGAATACATCGGTCTACGGTCGCCGACGTCGAAGAGCGTTGCCATGTCGAAACCACTCAAGGCTCAGATCGTCGAAAAGGCACGTGCGTCAATAAAAGATGAGAAACACTGGTGCCGGTGCGAGCTTGCCAGAGATGCAGACGGCCTTTCGGTCGATGCGACGAGTTCAAGCGCTATTAGGCGATGCGCTCTCGGCGCGCTGGTATCGGCGGCCTATCAACTCACAAATGATCAAGGGCAGGCATATGATCTTGCCATCAATGCGTTGCGGCCAATGCACACGAGCGCCACGATCATCTACATCAACGATGTGAGAGGTCATTCGGTCGTACTTGCTCTGCTCGATGATGTTATGGCGATCATGTGACGACGAACACTCGGTACTAGGGTCCTTACGGCACAAGCCATTCATATTCCTTATGTTTTTGAGTTCACCGGTGAACTTTATGGGGTAAGCTGACGACCGTCTTGCTACGACATGCCCTCCTGACAGGCGAGAGCGAAGATGGCGCGCTCGACGTTCTGATAGTGGCGCAGATTGCGTTCGACGGCCTGATGCAAACACTGTGAGCGCTTCCAAGGGTGCCAGAGACGTGAAAGCGTTTTGGTGATCTCTGCTGCACGATGCCGGGGTTACCCAGCGTAGCACCCTTATACGTGCCCGGACGACTGGCGCGATGGCTGACCACCTACGGACGGGTACCTTTCTTCTTTTATGTCACTCATCTCTACCTTATCCACGGACTCGCGGTCGCGTTTGTCCTAGCAATGTATTCATCGTTATCTGGTTCCCTTTCAGCAGAAACGCGCGCCGTGGCCCTGAGCTTGGCTGGTGTCTACCTCGTATGGCTTTTCGTGCTCATTTTGCTCTATCCACTTTGCCACTGGTTTGCAGCACTCAGGCAGCGCCGCACCGAGTGGTGGTGGAGCTATCTATGAGAGGACAGGGGCGCGTGGTCGTCCCGTCGCATCGAGCCGGTTTCGATCAAGCCTCTTGTCACCGCCTTACCAGCTCCGGCTGTGAGAAGCTTGTTTCATTCGCCGAATGTCCGCTGTTGGCACGAAGCTGACATTCCGCGAGCTCGATCTGATTTACACGCCTTCAGCGTTGGCCGCTTGGCGATTCTTGCGTTGAAGCGCTAAGCTCTTTCCGGGTGGAGACATGAACCAGGCACAACCCAATTCCCCGCGTATCTCACACCTTTCATGGGGCCACATGGAGGTCGAAGGACATCCGCCCTTCAAGGACGCGAAGGTGTTCCCCGGTGGCGCGCGGGAGTGGGACTGACGCGAAACAGGCACTCGCCATGTGCCTGGCATTCAGCCCACCGACGTTCAAGAATTAATCGAGCACGGCGCAAAGGCCGTGGTGCTCTCGAAAGGCATTTGGGAGCGACTGCAGGTCTGTCCCGAAACCCTGGACGTTTTGGCCAGAAGCGGCATTAAGGTCGAGGTCTTGCAGACCGAGGCCGCGGTGGAGCGCTTCAACGAGCTCCGTGAAGGCGTTCCGGTCGGTGGCTTATTTCATTCGACCTGCTGACTAAACGCACCATAGCCACAAGGCTGCGGGGACGGCCAAGAGCTGGTCATCGTCCTCCAAAGATGGGATGAACCTGGCAAGCGGAGCAAAGCATGGATGAGAAGTTCCAAAATGAGATTGAGGCAGCGGTCTTCAGACGGCTCGTCGCACACTTGCGCGTGCGGAGCGACGTGCAAAACATCGACCTAATGGAGCTTGCCGGCTTCTGTCGTAATTGTCTCTCCAACTGGTACCAGGAGGCCGCAGCGGAACGCGGCCTCACGCTAAGCAAGGAGGCAGCGAAAGAGATCGTCTACGGGATGCCCTACGAAGAATGGAAAGATAAATTTCAGACTGAAGGCCAGCGTCGCCGGTGAACCCATACCGCCTCTGTCAAGCATGAGAATCCGGATCGGAGGTTGAGCGCGCCAGACGATCAATTTTGATGACTAGCAAGGGATCCGCCTCGCGCAAGCACTAAGGCGTCGCCTCAAGAGGAGCAGAGGGCCTTAACGATGTCTGGTGCCTCCACGGCCGTGAAGGCCCAGGCACCGTAGCCCACCACCCGCCGCTTCTCGCCGCTCGTATCGCCAGAATTACGTAGATCGACGCGCGTCACCGTCCAGCCGCGCCGGGATGCAGCACTCATTCCAATTCGCCTTTTGACCGGCCACTGACTAGCGAGAATGGGGTCAGGTCGTTACTTTGTCAGGAGAGCCTAACGAGCGAACCCGCCCAGTTGAAGTGAGAGCCTCCTGGCTATCGTTCGCGACCTGCTTGAGGCGCTTGTTACCAACTCTCTCCGGCTGGTGCCCGTTTGCTCCTCGGACTTGGATTGAGCGCCCCTCAAAGTAGGCACCCCCTCTCAATGGCAAGAGATTGGTGGTGAATATCGCCAACAACATATGCCTGCGATTTCAGAAAAACATCTCCGCCCTGAATCGGACCTTCGACTTTCCCGTCCACAACCACGCGTTCGGCTGCAACGGTTCCGGTGACATGAGCCCCGCGGGCGATAACGAGGGAAGTGCAGTGAAGTTCGCCGTCAATCTGACCATTGACCTCCACCAAGCCCTCGGCGGTGACGCTTCCCACAATCTTCAGTCCCTTAGCGATAACCGTTCCTCGGTACCTCGACGCAAACATGGTTTCCTCCTATGCAAAACAAGGACCTATCTAAGCACTGCACAACTCGGGGACTGATCTGATGAAGCCCTTCGCCGGTCCGCGCTGTTTTACTTAAGGACGCCCGTTGTGGTCTAGCTGCGGTTCAACCGTAGGAACTTCTGGGCTGGACGATAGCGGATCCTCCGAGGGGCACAACTCGCCTTCAAAATGGGTGCCCTGCTCAACGGCCAAACTCTTGTGAAAGAGGTTGCCTTCGACGTGGGACTTGGATTGCAACGTCACCCGTAGCGCACCCACAGAGCCAATGAGGCGGCCACGGACCATCACATCCTCCGCTATTACGCTACCCTCGAGCTGCGCGTTCTCGCCGAGCACAAGCGCGATGCAACGGACGTCGCCCTGAACTTGGCCATTGAGATGGATCTCGCCCTTCGATGTCACATTGCCGGTGATCGTTAGGTCTTCGCCGATTGTCGAGGCGCCTCGCTAGCGGCCGTTGAGCTGGCCGCACTCCGGATCAGCGTTCTGTGAAGGTCAGCAGCTTGCGCGCCATGGTCGGATGGCTCAGCTTCTGCAATGCCTTCGCTTCGATCTGGCGAATACGTTCGCGGGTCACGCCGAACAACTCGCCTACCTGGCCGAGCGTGTGGTCGGGCATTCCGATCCCGAACCGCATCCGCAAAATGCGCTCCTCGCGGGGCGTCAGCTCGGCCAGGACCTCCGCCACGCAGTCTCGAAGCGCGGCAGCCTCCGCCGCGGTATGAGGATTGACAGCGTCCGGCGCCTCGATGAGATCGGCCAAGGTGGCATCGCCATCCTCGCCGATTGGGATATCAAGCGAAGTGGGGTCTTGCACCAGCGACAGCGCCTGCTCGACTTGAGCCTTTGCAATGCCCGAGCGTGCAGCAATCTCGTCGGCCCCTGGCTCGCGCCCATGCTGTTGATGAAGTTTGCTCCGCTCGCGATGAACCTTCCTTGCGGTTTGCGCCATGTGCCCGGGGACGCGAATCATGCGGCCCTGGTCGGCCATAGCGCGCGTGATCGACTGCCGGATCCACCAACCGGCATAGGTCGAGACCTTGACGCCATGCCGATAATTGTACTTTTCGACCGCACGCATGAGACCGAGATTGCCTTCCTGGATAAGATCAGAAAGGTCCAAGGAGCTTTGACCTAGATACTTCTTGGCGATGGCAACCACGAGACGGAGATGCGCACGCACCATCTCCTCGCGCAGCTCTTTCAGCTCTCGCCGCGCCTGGTAGACCTCCGTAAGGGCAAGACGCAGCTCAGACAGCGGCAAGCCTATCCGCCGGGCTACAGCCTCGAAGTCTGCACGAAGCTCGGCCAGACGCTGCGCATGCGTTTGCATAAGAGCGCACCAGCCTCGGTCGGATAGAGATGCGGCCTCGCCGATCCAGTCCGGATCGAGCTCGCGCCCAAAGAGGCGGTCGATCACATCCGCGCGTGCGATGCCGCAGCCTTCAGCCAGCCGCAACAGCTCTCGCTCCGTCCGGCGTAGAATCCGGGCTTCGGTATCGACCTCCGCCACAAGGTCTGAAATTCGGTCCTGCTGCAGATGCAGGCCCGCAATATCCGCCACGGCGCGTGACAGAAGCTCGTCAAGCCGCCTGTGCTCGCGCCGTGAAAGCTCCTTGCCGCGGGCGAGCGCCGCGATGCGCTTCCGAGCAAGACCGGCGATCTCGGCACTCAGGGCGGCAACGAGTTCCAGCCGCGGGATGAGGTCCACCGCTTCGGCGCTTACGTCGAGGCTACCACCCGCGCCAAGAAGATCGTCTTCGGCAGCTTCGAGCTCATCCGACGGAACGGCATCAAACAAAAACCTCAAGCGAAGGCGACCCTCGCGCAATTCGTCTCCCCAGGCACCAACCCGCTCGACGATCAAAGGGATTCGGCAGAGGCAGATCAGCAACGCCCGCTGCGCCTCATCGATCCGCTTGGCAAGCGCGAGCTCCTCGTCGCGGGAGAGCAACTCGGCATTGTCGAGGTTACGGAAGTACGCGTCGAGCGGGTCACGCGAGCGCGGCGCATCGTCGACCTGATTCGCGATGCTGCCGGTGGCGGCTGCGCCATCCCGGCGCAGGGGTACGCTGGGCCAGTCCGAGCGAAGCTCATGACCTGAATCGATTCGAGCTACTTTGGCACGCGGGAAATCGGCGACGTCAACCGGAAGCTCAACGGCGGAACCGTCGTGCTCCTCTTCAAATTGATAATTCCGCATCGAATCCATTTGATCAAATTCCTCCGAAGCGCACCCGGCATAGCGGCCGGCATTGGGAACCGCCGGATTTCCTCAAAATGCCGGGTGAGGCCGGATTCGGCCCTAAGGATCGGCGCGGCCGCGGTGCGGGCTATGATCAGCGCCCAACTAGTTTCGAAACAAAATTATCAGAGTCCGATTGGTTGTCAACTTGATTTCGAAACACTATTATATTGTCAAAGAGGCAATTATGTCAGCGCGCGAAACGGCGGAACTGCTGCTGCTGCTGGGACGGCTCGTGCAAGCCGAGGGCTATCACGGCGACCTCAGCCCCGCCCAATGGATGGCGCTGCGCTTCTTCGCCCGCGCCAACTCGTTTTCCCGCACCCCGTCCGCATTCGCGGAATTTCAAGCAACGACCCGTGGCACCGCGACACAGACCATCAAGGCGCTTGAGACAGGTGGGTACTTGGTCCGACAGCGATCGGAGGCGGACGGGCGAAGCGTCAGTCTGCGACTGACGGACAAAGGTCACGAAGCGGTTGCGCGCGATCCGTTCGAAGTTCTGGTGTGCGCCGTGGACTCGCTCGACGCGGAAGAGCAAACCGCGATGCACCACGCCCTGCAGCAAGTGCTGACCACGGTAGCTGCGAGCGGGCCGCATCGACGCTTCGGTGTTTGCCAGGACTGCGCGCACCTCGGTGAAGAAACCCGCTGCAGCTCAACGAGCGCGACCCGGTCGGCCCTCGAATGCCTGCTGTTCGGCGTTGCAATCGAGCCGGAGGACGCTGGTCTCCTCTGCGTCCATTTTCAGCCAACGAGCGAGCACCGCGATGGTAGATACCATGAATGAGTGCACCCCTGCGGACTCCAAGGAGTGGGAAAGCGTGCCGGGCAAGTACGAGAGATACTTTTCGCCCAAGCCTGGCGACAGCGACATCGGAACTGGAGCAGAGGCCGGGGCTGGCGACGTGGTGTCTCCTGTCGCAGATGAGCTGCAAGACCCATGACCCTCGAGAACATCCTCGCGGACTTCCAGCTCCTGGATGACTGGGAGGACCGCTATCGCTACGTGATCGAGCTCGGCCGTGCCCTGCCTCCGCTGCCGGAAGCGGCGCGAACGGAGGCGAACAAAGTTCGCGGCTGCGCCAGTCAGGTCTGGCTCGCGACCGAGGTCAATGGCGCCACCGCCGGGGCCGCGCCGCCCGTCAGCTTCAAGGGCGACAGCGACGCCCATATCGTGCGGGGACTGATCGCCATCCTCTTTGCGATCTACTCGGGCCGGCGCGCGGACGAGATCGTTCGGATCGATGCGGAGGGCGTGTTCCGGCGTCTCGGGTTGGCCGAGCACTTGACGCCGCAGCGCTCGAACGGATTCGCCTCGATGGTCGAGCGGATCTGCACCGACGCCCGCCGCGTCATGAGCAGAGAGGCGAGGGCGGCCTGAGCCGCGCACCGCACCAACAACGATCCATTGAGTCTGTTCAATCTTGTGAGGAAGGCGTGATGACATTCATAGCAGAGGACCTCGCCGCAACGACGAACCCCGATGGGAACCGCCTTCAGACGATCACTTCACGGCTTCGGAAGCACCTGCAAAAGATCGCCGGGCGGCGGGTTCCGACCACCTACCAAGAGCTTGCAAAGGCACTGGCGCTGACGCCCCCGCACAGGATTCATCAGGTGACCGAGGCGTTGGAGCAACTCATGGCGGAGGACGCGGCGACCGACCGCCCGTTCATCGCCGCCATCGCCATCAGCAAGGCGCGGGGCGGCCTCCCGGCCCCAGGGTTCTTTGATTGCGCCCGGCGGCTCGGACGCTTTGCCGGCGATGCGGCAGGAACTCGAGGCGTGCGCCTTCCATGCGCGGGAGTTCAACGCCGCGGTCGCGTTCTGGGCGGCAACGGCAACCAATGGCAAGAGCGGGTAAAGAGGCATGGGCCTTCGCTCGGATCAGGCGTCGGATTCGACCCGGTTGAGGCTCTTGTCGCGCGGCAGCGTGGGCCGGCCGCACGTGGTCATTGTTGGCGCCGGGTTCGGCGGCCTGACCGCCGCGAAAGGGCTCGCCAAGGCAGCCGTCGAGGTCACCCTGATCGATCGCGAGAACCACCACCTGTTTCAGCCGCTGCTCTACCAGGTAGCCACCGCGGGTCTATCCCCGGCGGAGATCGCTTGGCCGATCCGGGGTCTGGTCCGGCGGCAACGCAACACCCGGGTGCTGCTCGGCGAGGTCACCGGCGTCGAGCGCGAGCGGCATGTTGTAACTATGGGCGACCGGGAAGTTCCTTATGACTTTCTGGTGCTCGCGACTGGCGCGACCCATGCCTACTTCGGCAACGACGGCTGGGCCGAGCATGCACCCGGCCTGAAGTCCATCGACGATGCCACAGGGATTCGGCGCCGCCTGCTCATCGCGTTCGAGCGGGCCGAGATGGAGAACGATCCCGGAGAGCGCGAACGGCTCCTCACCATTGTTATCGTCGGCGGTGGCCCGACTGGCGTGGAGATGGCCGGCGCTATTGCGGAACTGGCCCGCAGGGCGCTCGCGGCCGACTTCCGGACCATCGATCCCAGGCACACGCGGGTGCTGCTGATCGAGGCCGGGCCAAGGCTGCTCCCGACCTTCCCCGAAGACCTATCCTGCTATGCCGAGCGTGCACTCCGGAGCTTGGGCGTCGAAGTGTGGCTTGGGCGTGCGATCACGGGCTGTGACGCGGCCGGCGTAATGCTGCGTGAGGAGCGCCTTCCAGCGGGCACAGTGATCTGGGCGGCCGGGGTGGCCGCATCGCCGGCAGCCGCGTGGCTGGGGGTCGAGGCGGACTGCGCGGGACGGGTGAAGGTCGGCGCACGACTGACGCTGCCAGGATCCGACGACGTCTTCGTGATCGGCGATACCGCCCTCGTGCTTGACGCGAACGGTGAACCGCTCCCGGGACTGGCTCCGGTCGCAAAGCAAGAAGGCGCCTACGTGGCCGAGGTGATCAAGGCGCGCCTTGCCGGCAAGACCCACGCGCCGCCCTTTCGTTATCGGGAGCGGGGCAAGCTCGCCACGATCGGCCGGCGGGCGGCAGTCATCGCGTTCCCAGGCCTGCGCCTAAAGGGGTGGCTTGCCTGGTGGATCTGGGGCATCGCCCACATCTACTTCCTGATCAGCCTTCGCAATCGGCTGATCGTGGCAACGCAATGGCTCTGGTCCTACGTCACTTTCGAGCGCGGCGCGCGGCTGATCACCGGCATGCATCTGAACCCCAAGCGTGACAGGCACGGTCGTCGCGGCGACGACAGCGCTCGTCCACTCCCACGCCGAAGAGCCGCCTAGTCGAGATGTCAAGGAACCGAGGTATGCAGACGACCAACCCGCACCACGATCACGTGACGCTCAAAAATAATTTTTAGGATCGGTCTAATCCAGTGACGATGAACCCACTGCGCAAAGAGCGTGGTGACCGTTCCGGCCAGACCCCCAGTAAGCGCGGACACGAGCAGGATTGGCGTTATTGCGTCGATGGTCCGGCCCTCATACTTATTGCGGCTCCAGGCCCGTCACCGTTGCTCGGCTTAGGCGCCTGCTCGCGGCCGCTTTCGCCTGCCACGGGGCTCCTGGGGGCTAGAGGCGAAAGCAGGTTTTCCTTAAGATACGTTGACACTGGCGTTGACACGGCTTTTTGGATAATCCTAATTTTTCAGCGTAACACTTTGAAAGTATTGGTGACTCCGACAGGATTCGAACCTGCGACCCTCAGATTAGGAAACTGATGACGTTAGTCAGGGCGGCCGGGCACTCGCTCAACGGGCTTGTCCTCCAGGGCCGCAGCAATTACGGCCGCGACCCGGTCGGCCGCCGTAACAAGCGCGGCGTCCAAATGCACGTAAGCTGCGGTGGTGCTCCCACTGGCATGTCCCAGGAGGCCGGCGATGGTGAGTTCTGAATATCCTAGATCGCCGGCGACCGAGGCAAAGGTGTGCCGCAGCACGTGAGGCGTCACGTCCTCCAGTCCGGCCCGCTTGCATACCCGCCCCAACACCTTCCGCACGCCAACAAAGTGGCCGCCGCCCTGATCGGCTGGGAATATCCAATTCCCCTCGCCCCGCGCGCGTTGAGCCCGCAATACATTGATGGCGGCGCGGCCCAGGGGCCTCACCTGAGCCCCGCTCTTGGTGTCAGGGAAATCGACGCCGCCAGCGTCCAGTAGCCATGCGCGTTGGATTGTCAACGCCTCGTGGCGGCGAAAGCCGCTGAGTATGATGAAGCGGATTATGGCAAGGCCGGTCGGATTGTCGCCCTCGGCAACCGCATCGCTCAAAGCCTTCCCCAGCAACCTAACCTGGTCCAAGGTGAGCCTGACCTTACGCTTTTGATCGGCGAGCTTCCGCGCGCCCTTCGCCGGATTTTCAGCAATCAGTCTCTTGCGCCTTGCATGCTCGAAAATGGTGCGCACCATCCCGAGGCTGCGAGCGGCTACGCTATTTCCTCCCGTCGCGATTCCGCCGCGCAGCTGCTTCTGTTTTTTGCCTCTCACTTTGCCCGCTTGCGGCTTGGCCGTCTTGCCGGCCGCAATGTCGGCCTGCATCTCCTCCACATCATCAGCCGTGAGGTCTTGTACAGCCTTCTTGCCTATCAGCGGCTTGACGTGAGTTTCGATTCGGCTCCGATCCATCGCGAGGGTTGATGCCTTGATGGACCGGCCCTTCCGGCCGAGTATTCGGCCGGCTTCCGCCTGTTCAAGATACCAGTTACAGACCTGCGATACCGTGATTCCTGGCTTGCGCTCTCTCTTCTTCTCCTCGACGGGATCCCTCCCATCAGCCGCTGCCCCCAAAATCTTGCGCGCCAGCACCCGGGCATGATCGGGGGTGAGGATGCCATATCGGCCGATAGTGGCTTGCCGGAGGGTGCCGCTTCGCCCGCCACCTGCTCGGTAGCGAGCAATGAAAGTCTTGCGCCCGGTCGGCTCTACCCTCAGCCCGAAACCTGCCAAACCGGAATCCCAGATGATGTATCGGCCTGGTTGGGGCTTGGCCGCATCCACCAGGCGTTTGGTCAGCGTTTGGTGCAAAGACATGGTTGCCGCCTGATTGGTCATCATCTGGTCATCACCAAACTGAATCGGTCATCACCCGGTCATCACCGGAAAAGAAATCGAGGACAACCTGCTAAAACAGGGTGCAAGAGAAATCGCTGAAAATCAAGCGTTTAGGTAGCCAGAGGAAACTTAGGGAAACGTCAGAAAACCAGGGTCACAACCTTGCCAAGGTTGGGGTCGAGGGCGCTTCTACCGGCGGAGATAAATGCGCTCAGATAGAAGCCGAACGCCTCCGGCTCATTCGCGACGATCCGGGGCGATAGAAGAACTGAGCTTCACGTAGCTTCGTTTGGGCGTTTTCGATCACGTGTGTTCGACCTTAGGCTCCTGTTACACGATCCACCCCAGCTCGCGCGCCTTGGCGTTGGCGAGCTTCCATGAGTTTCGTTATCGTTGGCATCGTTAGCGTCGCGGTCTTTCTGCTTTTGGGTTACTAGCCGACAGTCGGCTCGACGCATCGCCATAGGCACCAGCCGAAGCCGACAGAACCCTTGACCCTCGCCTACTGGCATATATCCAATCTTGGCATGGATGCTCTGACAGCCTTCGGCCTCTTTGCTGTCACTGCCATGCTGGTATTCTATGTTCTCGAGGATCGCAGCCCTTGGTACATCCTCGCTTTCGCCGCTGCATGCGTTCTTGGCTCCGTCTACGGCTTCCTACAAGGCGCGTGGCCTTTTGGATTGATCGAGGCCATATTTGCAGTTGCAGCCGTCTGGCGGTGGCGAACGAGGATTGTATCTCAATAGCGACAAAAGCGCGCCGGTCGAAGCCGACGCCTCATCGCGTTCCCGACTGATCCTACAAACCGAATCTAATGCGTCTATTTCTCAAACGAATACGTACTCGGCTGATTAGCCACCCCTGATCCTTCATTGGCTTGGTCCCAAAAATGGGAGGTATGCTGACTTGCTCGGCGGGAGGCATACCGACTTGGAGAAAACACCCATGCGCGAATTAACCAGCTTGGAACTGCAGGCCGTCGCCGGTGGCGCCGCCCAGCCTGTCAGTCCTCGTCCTGTTGCTACTCCTCCCGTCAGGATTTTGGCTAGGGTCAGAGCGGAAGAGCAAATTTTGCTGAGGTTCATAAGGGGGGAAGAGCAGATTTTAGCGAGGGTAAAGACAGGCCCTGAGTTTTGAAATGTAGGGCCGGCCAGCCCTTTCTGATTCCTCCGTTAGCTGCGGCGCGATGCTTCACCAAGGCTCGGCGCCACCCGCCGCGCCCTCCGAAGCCGCTTCACCTCCTCCGGCGCGACGGCGCCGGCTAGAGCGAAGGCGCATTCGGCTATGGTCAGGAGGCCGCGACAGAGCCAAGCCCTCGTCCAGTAGTGGAGCATGCTCATTGCTTCGCCTTGCCCGATTGGGCGACGATGAGGATGTAGGGGTTGAACCCCACGCTCGGGTCCCTGCCTTCGCCCATCGTCACGACTTTTGAGCCCGGGTAACAGTCAAGCAGCGCCTTCTCAACCTCACGCACGTGATACTCGAATCGCTCGCGAGGCGACCTTGTAACGACCTTTCCAACGCCTTGAGCCAATGCGCCTATCGGCGCTGCTGTCGCGGCCACTCCAATGCCAACGAGGACGCTTCTGCGATCAAGGCCCTTCATGACCGCACCTCCTCGGCTTCCAGCAGGCGTCGGACGTCGACATCGTCCTCACGCCCGATGCATTTGTGCACGGCGAACAGCGCATCGCACGGAATCGACCATTGCTGGCGCGGATTGAGCTGCTCCACTGCGCCGCGCCCTCGAAGATGCTGGCGTCGAGTTCACCAACGGTGATGCGCCAGGGGTCAGGATGAGGAAGGGCAAAGGCACCGAGTGAGCCGGCCGGACCTTCACCTAGAAGTGGTCGACGACGAGATCATCGTCACGCTGCCGGGCGCGAGCTACACGGTGACCTATCATAAGCCGGCTGAACTGCCTCAGCTTCTCGCCAAGGACTTCCCGAGGAAGGACGACAGCCGCGCGCCAATAACCCACGCCGAGTTCCTCGCTCGTGCCTTAAGCTCGCCAACGCCAAGGCGCGCGAGCTGGGGTGGATCGTGTAGGCGCTACTCAGCCCCGCCGAGTTCCCCGCCAACCCCAAAGCGCCGAGGCCACCAGCAGAAGGGCGACGATAATCAACACAGTGGTCATTGTCCTATTTCTTCGTTCGAAAGTGGCCAGAGTGAGGTTGGAAGCTCTTCCAACAGCGCCGCGCTGAAACGATCGGGCTCCGTGGTCCACAACACAGCAAGGGCAAGGGGTAGGGGGTTTTCGGTTGCACGCCTCGCCTATTGAAACCGTTCGTGGGGTTACGTGTGAAAAAAGTCAAAATTCGAAGGGGGGTCCCACGGGCAACGCGCTGAAATTGGTGATGGGGTGCAGCGAATGGGCAGGCCACGAATATTTTTGCAACCGATGACCTCGACCGAGCGATCTCGGCGGAGCCGTCTCGATCCGAACCTTCGTCGTGAACTCGACGCCATCCGCGAGCGCGCCATTGAACAGATCCGCGAGGAGCAATCACGTCCGCTCTTCGAGCTTGCAACCGATGAAGACTGGAAACGGTTGCTGCTCTCGGATGAGGAGTGGTACGCACCGCTGTCGGACGAGCAGCGCGCCGCCGTCAATGCAGCACTCGCCGATGCCGCCGTTTTTCTGAAGCGATAGCTCCCCGGAGCACAGCCGCACGATGGCGCTATACGAAGCTCGGTCGGGCCGTCGGCCACACCGGACGAGTCAGCGGTGAGTCGCTGGCGCCCGGAAAGCACTTTGGCGCTTCGTCCCTTGCCGGTTTTCCCTTGCGGTGTCGCTCACAAAGTTCTCAACTTGGGATTCTTCTGAGCGCTCACGCTACAATCTGATGAGCTGCTAGGAGGCACGATATGTTCAGGCTGTTCGCCGTGTTCTGGCTGACGCCGCTTTACCTCTTCCTGGGGTGGCTCGACAGCGTGACCCATCGCAAGCAGCCCAAGCTGCAACTGGTCCACACCAAGAAGCTGCCAGCGGTCCACAGAAGCTCTAGCTGACCTGGAGAATGTCAATAGCCGTTGACATCGCCCTGGTGCTGGCCGGCGTGTTGATAGGTTGTGGCCTAACCTATGGCATCTTCATTTGGGCGCTGAGCGCGTAGGTCGCGCAAACCGCCCCAGATCGACGTCACCTGGGGCGGCTAAAGCTCGGCCTATGCGGCCACGCGCATCAAGGATGGATGGAGTTTGGGGTGCTGCCAGCCGTAGCCAAGAGCCTCGTGACCGAACTCTGGCACCTCGAGCCCAAGCTCGTCGAACAACCACGCGGATACCAATGCCCGATGGCACCAGGGGGGCGACGGTGGCGGGTGTTCCCAGCACAGAAGTGTTGGGATGGAGCCCTCGCTCAACGCCTCTAGTTCGCTCACTACGCGGCTAGGATCGAGGCGGGCGAGGATCTGAAAATACCGCTCGGCATATTGCTGCGGCGAGGAGCAGGTTCTGTACCACGGCCCAGGTGCGAGGCGCTTGTAGAGCTGGTGGCCCGTCGCCTTCAGGGGGACGCCCCGGCTGATACCGATGCGGGAGTGATCCGCTGGCAGCTTCGTGAACCATGAAGAGGTGAGGATTTGCGCCATTTTTCAGTGTGCCACGCGGCTTCGCCTAAGGCAATTGCGAAGCGCCCTTCAAGCAGTGGAAAGAATGACCGCCTCACTGCACCGCCCTGCTCGGCGGTTGCACCTGTGACCTGTAGCTCGACATCATTTCCGCGATGACCAGCTCGACCACTTTCCGCGCCAAGGTCTCCGAGAGCCGCTCCCGCAGTATCCCTTTCAAACGTACCAGCTCCGCCTCGACCTCGATGCTCGCGGCGATCATCGAAAAAGTAACGCCAGAGACACTTTTTCCCAATCCGATATGGCTTCCAGCGGCAGCCAGCGATGCTGGCATTGAAGCAATGCAAGCCGAGAGCCGTCGGCTTGGGCCGGGCCACCTCTATACCTCGGGCCCGTGATAATCTGCTGATAGCTTGGGCGTTCTCAAGAGCGTGAGTACGATGGCACTGTCGCCGGTCGAGTTATTTGACATCACTCCGGGTGATTGGTCCCAATTCGGGCCGCGCATCGTAAGCTTTGAGGACCAATTTCATCAAAAACTGCGTGATGATGAGAAATGCTTGCGCGGCCTTGTAGAATCCGACACGAGCATCGTCATTGGTGCACGATGTGAAGAGACCCCTCTGGCCGCGTACCTCGCCAGCGATATGCTCGAACTTTTC
This sequence comes from uncultured Alphaproteobacteria bacterium, assembly GCA_963804515.1. GTDB lineage: Bacteria > Pseudomonadota > Alphaproteobacteria > Rhizobiales > Methyloligellaceae > Methyloceanibacter. Next base: position 172,432 of record CAWDQR010000005.1, read on the forward strand.
TCCGAAATTCCAGGCATAAAATCCGATCCTGACTTCGGATGTCGGGATACCCATTACATTGAATCCATTGCCGTGGCGCGGGAATTTCAACATCGGGGGATCGCGACCAAGCTTTACGAAAGAGCACTTGAATTAGCGCTTCAGCAGAACTTTCGACGAGCCAGGGGTCATATGAAAGCTGGGAGTGCCAAGAAGATCGATCAGACAATACGTGTCATTAGGCGGTGCGATAACTGGTATGGCACCGGCGAGGTATACGAATACGTCGAATTCCCTCCTGAGTTTCTTAAATAACGAATCACTGCACCGCCATCGACGGTGGCTCTAGCTGCTGCCTGAACGAAGACATAAGCTCGGCGACGACCATCTCTACGACGCGGGTGTTGAAGGTTTGGGATAGCCGCTCCCGAAGCACCCGTTGGCAATTTTTTTTGACCCCCGCTCAATAGGCCGGCGGTCCCTTGCGTTCATGCTGGAGACCCTTCAGGGCCTCGACATCGTCTTTGACAATCTTCCGCATAGTGCCCACCCTATCGGTCCATGCATTGTAGGCCAAACACCCCTGTAACCGTTCGCCATAGAAGTCGATCCGCATCAGCGGTGATGGCATGTCGCAAGCCGCGCGAATCTCGGGCATGGGGCGAAGGCTATATCGCGCCAAGGATCGTCAGCAAGCTAACGTGAAGGCGCGGGGGCGTCGGCTTCGGCCGGCGCCCTTGTTGCACCTTCTCGGCACTTGAATCCCCAGGGGCGCGAACCGCGCGCTTACGAGACTGCTCACCAAGTCTTCACTGGCCATTCGGCCTCGAAAAGCGCACCCTCAATCCCATCACCGGCAAAAGCCCCGGGCGCCCGGTGGAGTTAAGTCGCGCTCCCGCCTGCAAACAACGGAGGGAGCAATGGGCTCTTCCAGATCAATTTCCAGTCATTGTGATCCGAGAACCCTCGCGTCCATTGACCTTGCATTTGACAGTGCTTGGGGCGTCCTCGCGGTACACGACCTCTTTGCGCGCTTCACGAACGCTTGTGAGCTGCGAGGAGAACTCAGTCAGCGCTTAACAGTTCTTGCCTCGGACGGCGTGACCGACCCCGACGAGCTACGGCGTCTGGTTCTGGCGAGTTTCCCCCTGGCCTAAAATAGAGCATGCCGGCCTTCGGGTTGGCGCCCTTTGTGGGTCACGCGACGCGCGGCTTGTTTCGCTCCTCGCGTGCCATTTTCAAGATCTCGTCACGGCGTTTGCCCTCCGTATCGATCCCGACGCGCTTTAGGATGTGGCCAATGCGGGTTTCACGAGGCCTTGAACAATACCGAGACGAAGAGGCCCGGAACTCTGGATCACGCGGCCACACATGCAGGAAAGATAGCCCGGCAAGGAACGAAGGCTTCAGTGGAGACTACGCTGCCCTGGCCCAGTGCCCATAGACCAAACACCTTAGCAAACAAGTCTGCCGGATGGGTTTCCCGACCTAAGGGACTTCCGCTTTGGTCCGGTGAAATCGAGCTGCGTCAGGCGGGGGAAGAGAAGAAACCCGGTGCGGAGCTTGCGCTGGCCATCTATCGCGCCAGTCTCGCCCGTCTCTGCGCCAATGGCTCTGGTCTCACCCCAAACCGGCGGGCTTAAGGTTCGGCGCCCGCCACGGTGACGACGACATTGGCTGCCCGCAGGCGAGAGATCTGCTTCGGCAAACTCTGGTCGTAGCGACCCGGCACGATGAGGACGGTGTCGCCGGGGCACGCCACATGCGATACGTGCTGGACCGACTGGAAGGCGGTCTTCGGCGCGCGGCCGTCGTTGGCGTCGTTGCCATTCTTCAAATCGACATACCAGTGCATGGGATACACAACATCCGAAGCTCGCGATCTCGGCAAGGGCTAACCGCGATCGGTCCTATCCTCAATTCGGGCAAGCCCTTGCGGCGGTTCCCGCACCTCGCGGCGGCTCGACCTTTCGCCTTCCGTCCCACCCTGTTCTTGAATCCGCTTGGGATTTTCCCCATATCCGGGCCAGTTCGATAAGCTCAGCGCCGCGACGGGCTGGGCTTTGCGTTTGTGGGCGCCGGCAGGGTCCAAAGAACGCTACGACATGTCGCAGCTGCTTTACCAAGGGCTTGGCGCAAAGTCGCATATCAGAATCGACAAGCCCCACCAGATTGGGCGTTCTAGCCCGCACGCAGTACTCTCGAATGCGGAGTAGATTGATGAACGGGCAGGAAAAAGCAGATCGCCAGACCGGGCTTCCCATGAGCCGGAAGGAGTTCAAGCAGCTCGGTGATGGCGAGGTGGCCTACATCAAGCAGCTCAATCTCGATCTCGCCCAGAAGCTGTTCCCGGCCTTGCGCGGCAAGCTCGAGGGCATCGATCTCTATGCCGTGCTCGGCGCCGACGGCACGCCTTTGGCGCTGACCGACAGCCGCACCGCAGCAATCGCCAACGCGATCGAGAACGATCTCATGCCGCTCAGCGTGCATTGAGGTTTTCCCCCTATTCGCCGTAGTAGCTTCAGCGCAAAACTCGGGCGGTGCCCGAGGAGCGAGCCTCTCGGTAGGTTCCGCGGCAATGGCCCGTTTGCAAGCGCTCTTTAAGACCTCTTGTTGTGGGCGTGAGGGGGTCGTCTTGGGGGGTTGGAGCATTTGGGGGACGTGCCATGCGTGACTACTCCCGTCGGGACTTTCTGCGTCAGACGACCGTGACGCTGGCGATGGCGGCGCTGGCGGCGCGCGCTCCCCGGCGAGGCCTTGGCCGACACCACGCCCGATTTTGCAGGATTCATTGACGCGTCCGGCGAGGAGCTGATCCTTGGCGGAAAACCAGTCTCCTGGTGGATCGAAACCTTCGGCTTGCCCTTCCACGTTTCTTACGCCCCCGACATCCGCGCCAATCTGCTCGCCTTCAAAGAGGTCTTCGAGCGGCTCTATCCCAAGGGCGAGGTCCGCTATGCCGGGAAGGCTTCCACCCACCCCGCCGTGTTCCGCCTGGCGGCCGAGGCCGGTGTGGGAATCGACGTCGCCTCGCCCTATGAGACGCGCTGCGCGCTGGAAGCGGGCGTGCCGCCCGGGCAGCTCGATGTGAACGGCAACGCCAAGGACGACGATCTCCTCAATCTCGCGATCGGCAAGGACATGCTGATCGTCGCCGACATGCCGGTCAGGGTTCTCGGATTCCACACCCATATCGGCAGCCAGATCAACGATCTTGGCGCCTATCAGCTGGTGCTGGGGAAGCTGCTCGAGCTCGGCGCGACGCTCAAGTCGGCGGGCCACGATTTCGAGGCGGTCAATATCGGCGGCGGTTTTCCGGTCTCCTATGTGACGCAGGAAGAGTGGGATCAAATCCTCGACCGCATCCGCGACGGCTTCATCGCCGCCAAGGCGGGCGACCCCAGCAAGATCTATATGTGGGAGAACAGGCCGGGCGACTTCGTCATGGGCCCCGACGGATTGCCCACGAAGGACTGGAAGGGCGAGCTGTTCACTGCGCGCTTTCCCAAGGAGAAGATGGTGGAGGCCATTCTCAGCAACGACATCACCGTGAACGGCCGCGCGATGAAGGCGACGGCTGCGCTTGAGGCCGCGGGAACGCCCGCTTTGATGATCGAGCCCGGCCGCAGCTTCCTGCGGGGCGCCGCCATTGCCGGACTTACGATCGCAGGTTTCGCGTGGAGCAGCTTCGGCGCCGCGCAGGCAGACCCCTTGCTCGACGAGATGGTCGAGTTCACCGGCCAGATCTTCTTCGACACCAAGGTCCCAGCCGTCGTCATCGGCGCCGTGCGCAATGGCGAGGTGTCGGTGCGTGGTTTCGGCGAGCGGGCGGGTCCCGGGAGTCCCCCGCCGGACGGCGACACGCTGCTCAGGATCGGCTCCGTCACCAAGGCGTTCACCGGTGCTGTTCTCGCCCATCTCACAGCGAACGATACCGTAAAACTAACCGACCCTCTGACGCAGTTGGTTCCCGATTTTGCGTCCGGCGCAACGAGCGACGTGCAGCGTATCCGGCTGATCGATCTCGTCACCCATTCCGCCGGGTTGCCACGCGAGCTCCCCCATGAGCCGGGTCCCGACAGCGATCCCTTCGCCCCCATCACCCGCGACGCCTTCGCGGCTTGGCTCAAGAAAGAGCCCCTGCTCTTCAAGCCAGCGTCTTCGGTGCTCTATTCCAATTTCGGCTTCGACCTGCTTGCCATTGCCCTCTCCGAGGCGGCCAAGAAGCCCTATCCCTTGTCAAGGAGCACATCACCGGCCCCCTCAATATGAAGGACACGGTCTTTGCGCTCTCAGAGGAGCAGAAGCAGCGGCTAATGCAGGGTCACGCTCCCGACGGGACGGTGCTGCCGGACGTTCCCACCGGGTCCGTCATCGTCGGCTCGGGCGGGCTCTACTCCACGCCCAACGACCTCCTGCGCTGGATGCAATGGCATCTCGACCGCTTCGGGCAAAAGGACGCCGAGGCGCGTCTCCTCGACCATGGGCTCTACCTCATGCGCGACGGGCTCCAGACGGCAGCCGGCATGGACGAGTCTGGCCATATGGACGCCCTGGGTCTTGCCTGGGTAGGCATGATGGCGAAGGACGACCGCCCGTTCATCGTGCAAAAGGCGGGCGGGTTGCAGGGCACCTTCAGCTATATCGCCTTCGCGCCGACGCGCGGGGTGGCCGTCTTCATCGCCATCAACAAGTTCGACTTCGGCGCGGCCTTCACCATGGGCGAATTCGCCAATGAGCTGCTCGAAGAGCTCGCGCCGCGCTGAGCCTGGCTAGAGACTTCGGGAGGGCGCGCCTCACGCGGCGTGGGACGTGGCGCCTTCGGTGGTGAGCACCGCATAGAGCGCGGCGGCGTCCTTCGATGCCCTAAGCTTGTCCACCGCCTGGCCCTCGCGCAACAGCCGCGAGATGCGCGCAAGCGCCTTCAGATGGTCGGCGCCCGCACCTTCCGGCGCAAGCAGCAGAAAGACGATATCGACGGGATCGCCGTCGACGGCATCGAAATCGATCGGCTCGGCCAGGCGCGCGAAGATGCCCACGATCCGCTTCAGCCCGGCAAGCTTGCCGTGCGGGATGGCGATGCCCTGCCCGAGCCCGGTCGAGCCGAGCCGCTCCCGCTGCAGCAGCGTGTCGAAAATATAGCGCTCTTGCAGGCCGGTGAGGCGCGCGGCGCGCGCCGCGAGCTCCTGCAGGAGCTGCTTCTTGGTCTTGACCTTGAGCGAGGGAACAACCGCCTCGGGGCCGATAAGATCAGCTAGATGCATGTGCCAACCCGTCCGATAAGAGAAGCGCCAAACGGAGCGAGCCGCCTAGCGCCGCGCCCGTGATTTCATCTTAGCCGCCGGATCGATCCATCCGATGTTGCCGTCGTCGCGACGGTAGACCACGTTGATCTCACCATGGCTCGCATTGCGAAATACAACGAATGACTGATCGGATAGATCCATCTGCATCACGGCGTCGCTAACCGCCATCTCGTGTACGAGTGTCTCGGCTTCGGCAATGATGATCGGGTTATCCTCATCGCTCTCCTCCTGGCCTTCCTGCCGCGCTTGCAGCACGTAGGACGCCGCTCGCGTCTCTTTGCGGGCCGACCGCCCGCCGCCATGCCGTTTAACCCTCCGCGTGTAGCGCCGCACCCGCTTTTCGAGACGCTCGCAGGCGAGATCGGCGCTCTGATAAGCATCCGCCGCCACGCCATGGGCCTCAAAACTCATGCCTTGCCACAAATGGATCGTGCAGTTGGTGCGAAACTCCCCGTGCTCTTTCTCTACGCGTACATGCCCAGTCGGCGCCCGCCCAATATATTTCTCGACGGTGTTTGCGACGCGTTCCTGGACATATCCGCGCAATGCCTCGCCGACGTCCAAATTCTTTCCGGTAACCTGTATCGTCATCGCCCGCGGACTTGCCGAAAGACCCGTTTCCCTTGTCCCCCGGGACGCACGACGACGCCGCTCATACGGGGCGCTAACCCTGGCCACGGCACACTACCATGGCGCAAAGTGGCTTGGCCTCCCACCCGCGGCCCGGGAAGCTAGACCCCTGCCCCCAAGGTGTCAAACCCAATCACTTCCAGGCGCCGAATCGAAGCCTTTTCATGTTGAAAAACAAGCACTTGTATCCACACTCAGGCGCTTGCGTCGCGCGCGACCCGCTTCTGCCGCCGGCGCTGCACGGAAGAGGGAATGCGCAACGCCTCGCGATATTTCGCAACCGTCCGCCGGGCGATATCGACGCCATCGCTTTTGAGCTTCTCGACGATCTTGTCGTCGGACAGCACGTCGCTCGCCGCCTCGGCCTCGATCATCTCTTTGATGCGGTGGCGCACCGCCTCGGAGGAGTGAGCGTCGCCGTCGCCGGACGCCGCGATCGAGGAGGTGAAGAAATATTTGAGCTCGAACAGGCCGCGATTGGTCGCCATGTATTTGTTGGCGGTGACGCGGCTCACGGTGGATTCATGCATCGAGATGGCATCCGCCACGGTCTTCAGATTGAGGGGCCGCAAGTGGCGCACGCCATAGGTGAGGAAGGCATCCTGCTGGCGCACTATCTCTTGCGCCACTTTCAGGATCGTGCGCGCGCGCTGATCGAGGCTCTTGACTAGCCAATTGGCCGTCTGCAAGCAATCCACGAGATAGCTCTTGTCCTGTTTGCATTTGGCCGACTTGCTGACGCGGGCATAATAGGCCTGATTTATCAGCACGCGCGGCAGGGTCTCGCTGTTCAGCTCGACATGCCAGCTGCCATCGGGAAGGGCGCGGACCAGCACGTCGGGAACGATCGGCTGGGTGGGACTTGCGCCATATTTCAACCCGGGCTTCGGGTTGAGTCGCTTCACCTCCTGGATCATGTCGCAGAGATCCTCATCGGAGACGCGGCAGACGCGCTTCAGCGCAACGAGGTCATGGGTGCCAAGCAGGTCGAGGTTCTCGATGAATGTCGCCATGGCGGGGTCGCAGCGATCGAGCTCTTTCAGCTGCAGGGTCAGGCATTCGCGCAAGTCGCGGGCAAACACGCCGCAGGGCTCGAAGCCCTGCATGACCGCCAGCGTCTCCTCGACGAGATCGAGCGGCGCGCCGAGCAGCTCGGCAAGCGCGGTCAGCTCGCCCTGCAAATAGCCCGAACTCGTCGGCGAGGTCGATCAGATGGTGGCCGATCAGCCGTTTGGCGGGGTCGGTGAAGGCGAGCGCGAGCTGGTCGGTGAGATGATCCCGCAGCGTCCTTTCCTCGGCCACATAGGCCTCGAGATTGGGCGCCTCGCCACCCTCAAGGCGCGGACCTTGGGCAAGCGCAGTCCAGCCTGAAATCCTTGAGCGCGCCAGGGCCGAAGTTATCGGCATCAAGGAGGGTGTCCTGCGGCTCGGTGTCGAGATCGTCGGCCTGCCGGCCGCTGCTCTCGGCCTGCAAATCGAGCCAATCGCCATCGTCGCCGTCGGGGACGTCCGCTTCCGCCGTGTCTTTGGCGGGTTCGGCGGCTGCGGCGTTGGCCTCGTCCCGATCGCCGTCCTTGAACGGGCTCGAGACGGGTTCGGGCGCCTCCCCGTTCGGGGCGCTGGCCGGCTCCTCGGACTCCTCGCGTTCGAGCAGCGGGTTGCGCTCAAGCTCGGCGTCGACGAAAGCGGCAAGCTCCATGTTGGAAAGCTGCAGGAGCTTGATCGCCTGCTGCAGCTGGGGCGTCATCACCAGACTATGGCGTTGGCGAAGCTCGAGCTTTGTGCTGATCGCCATGGTGGCTTCCCGGGCGGGCCGTCGAGATCGACCGGCCTAGATTCTGAATTGATCGCCGAGATAGACGCGCCGCACGTCTTCGTTGTTGATGATTTCCGTGGCCGTGCCGTGGGTAAGCACCATGCCGTCGTGGATGATATAGGCGCGCCCGACCAGCTCGAGCGTTTCCCTCACATTGTGGTCGGTGATGAGAACGCCGATGCCTCGCTGGGTGAGATGGCGCACGAGAGCGCGAATGTCGTTGACGGCGATTGGATCGATGCCGGCGAAGGGCTCGTCGAGCAGCATGAAGGAGGGCCGGGTGGCGAGCGCGCGGGCGATCTCGACGCGGCGCCGCTCACCGCCAGAGAGGCGAATGGAAGGAGACGTCCTCAAGCGCGTGATGCGGAACTCCTCGAGCAGCGCATCGAGCTGAACCTGCCGCTCCGCCTTGTTGGGCTCGACCATCTCGAGCACGGCGAGAATGTTCTCCTCGACGGTGAGACCGCGAAAGATCGAGGCCTCCTGCGGCAGGTAGCCGATGCCAAGCCGCGCGCGGCGATACATCGGCAGTTTGGTCACGTCACGGCCGTCGATCCTGATGATCCCCTCGTCGGCCGGGATCAGTCCCGTGATCATGTAGAACACGGTGGTCTTGCCCGCGCCGTTCGGCCCGAGCAGTCCCACGGTCTCGCCCCGGGCGACCTCGAGGCTCACGCCGCGGACGACGGTGCGCTTCTTGAAGCTCTTGACGACCGAATGCACCGTCAGCCAGCCAGCATAGGGGTTCGGCGGAGCCTCCGGCTCGACGGCGTACTCCTCCTCTGGGCGGGCAACCCCGCGCTCGGCGACCGCCTGGCGATCTGGGAACGATAGCAATTTGCCCACTGACCTTTCCGCTCCCTCAGTTGAGGCGTCGGCCGGTTAAATTCGAATGAAAGCCCGTCTCGGCCTTATCATTGCTGGCTTGGCAAAATCTGCCAAGCCTCGGAGTCCGCCGGTGGCGCGGCGCTACTCGCCGCCTTGCCCGGCGCTTGCTCATCGCCAGAACCTTGTTTGCCAGACTGGTCAGACTTCTCATTGGCTTTGTCATCGCCGGACTTGGCATTCTTGCCGTCGCCGGACTTGGCGTCCTGCTTCGGCATGAACAGCGCCCGAATACGGCTCGGGGCGGCGGCACTTCCCGGGTTCTCGAATCGGCTTTCGCCAGTTTTCAAATCGATAACGAGCCGCTCTCCCTTTAGCACATTCTTGCCTTGCATTAACACCACATTGCCGCCGACGGTCACCAACTGCGCGGGCACATCGTAAAGAGCCCAATCGCTCGTGGTGGTCTGGTCCTGGTCACTCGTGATGACGACGTCGCCTTTCGCCTCGATCTGGCTGATCTGAGTGCCGTTGTCGCCGAGGGCTACGCCACCCCCGGCGTTGGCGTCCCCGGCCTTGGCATCGGTACTCGCGGCCTTGGGATCGTTATTCGCGGCCTGGTCGGCGGTGGCCCCGGTTGCTGGCGAACCCCCGGTGAGACTGTCGGCGCCGCTGCCCACATAGTGCACGTCGAGCTCCTTGGAGTGGATCGTGGTCGTCCCCTGCACCGCCTTCACATTGCCTTTGAAGGTCGCGTATTTCTGCGCGTCATGAACGACGAGCACATCGGATTCGATGTCGATCGGCTGGCCGGAGTTCTTGGAGAACCCGCCAAAGGTACTAGGCGTGGTTTGGGTGGTGGTCGGAGTTTGGGTGGTGGTCAGGGTTTGGGGGCCGGCCGAGGTTTGAGTGGCGGTCGGGGTTTGCGCGTTCCCAGGCAGGGCAAGCAGGAAGCCAGGCGCGAGGGCTGCGGCGCCAAGCAATGCGCTTTGCAATGGCGGCAGCCGAAGGCGCCGTTTCGAATGCTGGCTCATTGGGGATTCGCTTCCACGGGAATAGACCCGTTGGGGCCTGGCGCCACCCGGGCTGGTTGCGTCGGAGCCTTGATGGTTGGCGGCGGCGTCGAGGCGGCCGCCTCCGCGGTCGCCTCCTTCTTCTCCACCTTGTTGATGTGGACGCGCACCTGGCCGCGGAACAGAAGGATATTTTCGTTGGAGCGCATCGTCAGTGCCTTGGCGCGCACCGTGCCGTTGCTCAGGTCGAAGGAGACGGGCTGGTGCGAGCGAAGGATTTTGTTCTTCATTTCGAGGCTCGCAAAAGTAAGCTTGCCGGTGATGCCGGAGCTTGTGGCCATGCGTATGTCGTCCTGCATGATGAGCCGCTCGGTTTCGCTGTTGAAGACGCCGCGTATGGACTGCATGCGTGACCAGCCCTGGGACGCGGTGGTGAGATCGGCCTTGATGGCATGGAGCTTGATCCATTTGGGGGTCTTCATGTCCTGATCGGCGTAATCGGCGCTCACCACATAGTTGCCATTCTTCTTGTCGACGCCTTTCAGGGTGGGGTTGACCATGCGCAGATTACCGTCCCGGACCTCGACGCCGCTGACGCTTGCCGTGACGCCGCCAACGGTGACGCTCAGCCTCGACGAAATAAAATAGGCGGCGAGCACCAGCACCGCCAGCACCGGCAACGACTTGCGCAGGACGGAGACCAGGCGGCTGTGCCGCGCTGCGCTCAGGAAAGCGCGGTCGTCCTCGGCGCCAGAGCGCACGCGATACCGACGGCCGCCGGGACCCAGTTGCGCCTCAAGCGTCACGAGCATGCTCCTCCGAGACCGGCATGGCCGGTGCTCCCGCCACAACTAGCCGCAAGACTTTGATGACATTGCGACGGCCCCTGGCCGGGCAGCGCTTTGCCCCTTCGCGCTCGGCCGGCCCTAATGGGCAAAGGGATCGATCTCGGACCACCCTTGGAGATCGAGCTCGACCCGCGTCGGCAGAAAGGCGAGACAGGCGCGGGCCAACCCCTCGCGCCCCTCGCGCACTAGCATGGCCTCAAGTTTCTCCCTTAGCGCATGCAGATGCAACACGTCGCTTGCGGCATAGTTGAGCTGCTCGGGGCTCAGCCGATCCGCGCCCCAATCGGAGGATTGCTGTTGCTTGGAGAGCTCGATTCCCAACAGCTCCTTGCATAAATCCTTGAGCCCGTGCCGGTCAGTGAAGGTGCGGGCAAGCTTCGAGGCGATCTTGGTGCAATAGACCCGCCGCGGCATGACGCCGAGAGCGTGCTTGAGCACCGCCATGTCGAAGCGGGCAAAATGGAAGATCTTGAGCACGCTCTCATCGGCGAGCAGCCGCTTCAGCTCGGGCGCGTCGTAGTGCCTAGCGAATTGCACGAGGTCGGCGTTGCCGTCGCCCCGCGACAGCTGCACGAGGCAGAGGCGGTCGCGATAGGGATTGAGGCCGAGCGTCTCCGTGTCGATGGCGACGGCGTTGCTCCAGACGCGGCCCGGCGGCAGATCGCCTCTATGCAGCTCCACCGTCATCGGCTCGTTTCATCGGCTGGCCTCATCGGCCAGCCTGCGCTCCTGCGCCAGCGCCGATTTGCGGAACATGGTGCCCAGGAGAAGACTCGAACTTCCACACCCTTTCGGGCACTAGCACCTGAAGCTAGCGCGTCTACCAATTCCGCCACCTGGGCTTGAGGTCCCTGAGGTACGATTGGGGATCCGCCTTGTCAATCGGCGGAAGCTCAACGAAGCCCGCTTCACAGAGTTCGACAGGGTCGTGTATTGCTGGTCTTCCTCGCCGGGTCGCGGCAGGGATCATGCAGGAAGACAAGTGGGCATTTCCTTAAACAGCTCGACCCTCGTCACGATCTACGGCGGCTCGGGCTTTCTCGGCCGCCATATCGTCCGCGCGCTTGCCAAAACCGGGGCCAGGATGCGGATCGCGGTCCGCCGCCCGGAGCTTGCCGGCCATTTGCAGCCCCTTGGCGGCGTGGGCCAGATCAGCGCGGTCCAGGCCAATGTACGCTTTCCAAAGTCGCTGCTCGCCCCCGCGGAGGGCGCCGATGCCGTGATCAATCTCGTGGGCATTCTGGCACCAAGGGGCCGGCAAACCTTCGAAAGCGTTCAGGACGAAGGCGCGCGCCACGTGGCGGAGGCGGCGCGTGTCGCCGGCGCGCATGCCTTGGTGCACGTGTCGGCAATCGGAGCCGATCCAAAGTCGCCTTCGGCTTATGCGCGCAGCAAGGCGGCGGGCGAGGCTGCCGTCGCCAGCCTCTTTTCCGGGGCGGTGATCTTCCGCCCCTCCATCGTATTCGGCCCCGAGGACGATTTCTTCAATCGCTTTGCCGCCTTGGCGCGGATTGCGCCGGCGCTTCCGCTCATCGGCGGCGGGGTCACGCGTCTGCAGCCGGTGTTCGTGGGCGACGTCGCCAAGGCGGTCCTGGCAGGCCTCCGCGGCGAGGCCGGGGTGCGGTTGCTCTACGAGCTTGGCGGCCCGGAGGTGATGACCCTGAAAGAGGTGATGGTCCGCGTGCTCGACTATACGATGCGGCGGAGACCGCTTGTGCCGCTTCCCTTTTGGCTCGCGAAGATCCAGGCAGCCTTTCTGCAATGGCTGCCCAACGCGCCGCTTACCGTCGATCAGGTGCGCATGCTCGAGACCGACAATGTGGTGAGCGAGGCCGCCAAGAAAGACGGCCGCACGCTGGAAGCTCTCGGCATCGAGCCCGTCGCCGTCGAGGCGGTGGTGCCGGACTATCTCGAGCAATTCCGCCCCAGGGGCCAGTTCTCGATTTATCGGCCTTGAGCCCCCGTCTCAGCCATAGAGCAGCACCGAGCAGGAAGGCGCCGAGCATCACCCGATAGAGCACGAAGGGAAGGAAGCTGATGCGCTTCAGCAGATTCATCAGAAAGGAGAAAGGCGATCGCGAGAATCCCGGCGACGAAAGTGAGCCCGGCGGCCAGAAGCTCATCGGAGGTGATGTGACCGCCATTGGCGAACGCATCGCCGATGGTGAAGGCGATGGCTCCCGCCGTGGCCGGGATGCCGAGCAGGAAGGAGAAGCGGGCGCAGTCGGGCCGCTGGAAGCCCAGGAAGCGGGCGGCGGTCATGGTGAC